>NZ_JBFBBI010000003.1:0-1209373 GCF_040682535.1 Kribbella sp. NPDC051137 | reverse complement strand
CAACCACCCCGCGCCACCAACCCACCAACCCCCCCCCCGGAGCCCCCCCACCCCCCCCCGCGAGGGGGTGCGGGTGGCGGAGCCCCCGCTCGCGGCGAGCGCAGCGAAGCCGCACAAAACGACGAAGGCGACGCGGTCAGCGCACAAAGTGCGCGACACACGTCGCCCATCGCCTTCGTGGCGGGTGCAGGGTTCGAACCTGCGTAGGCATACGCCGACAGATTTACAGAGGGTTGATTGGACCTCCCTGACCTGCACCAGCGCCCGCGAGGAGCCGAACGTCCGCACTAGTTCCGCACAGACCACAGAACCGGTGCAGGATTGTTCTATGCCCAAGGCCCCTCAGAAGCGAGTCCGGATCGAGAAGCTGATTGAAGAGAGCGAGCATATCGAGGACCGGCTGTCGAGATGGCAGCTCGACTCGCCCCCAGATATCCAAGAGATCAGAGCTGCGCAACGCCTCTACTTGACCTGGTACGCGGCAGCGCTCCGTGAGATCCCGGAGGGTGATATGCGTACGCGATTCATCGACATGTACGAGGGCGGCGCGGTCATCAAACGCCTGCGCGCATTTCTAAGTGAGCCGCTTGCCACCAGTCCGTTGTATGACCCAGAGAACCCCAACCCGGTGTTCCCCCGCTGGACGTATCCGTTCGAAGATCGCCGAGAAGAACTCGCGACACAGCGAGAGATCTTGAACGTCGTCATGCACGGCGAAACGACCGTGGTCACAGTGCTCGACGAACTCACAGCCGTCTTCCGCCGGCTCCCTGAGTTCCTGGCCGTATTAGGGGCTGCCGGGAACGACCGCGTCCGACGGCCGACCCTCACCAATGAGGCCGACCTTCAAGTCCTTGTGCATGCAATCCTCCAGCTGCTGTATGACGATGTGCGGCCAGAGGATGCAGTACCCAAACAGGCAGGGGCAGCGTCCCGCGTGGACTTCCTACTTCGCGAGACCGGCGTAATCATTGAGACAAAGATGACGCGCCCCAGTTTGACCGACAAGAAAGTCGGCGAGGAACTTGCGATCGACTGGAACCGATACCAGCGTCACCCCGACTGCCAAGCCATCATCGGCATTGTCTACGATCCCGAGCGACACATCTCGAACGCCGCTGCACTGGAGCACGACCTCTCGAACAATGACTCCGATCCCGCCACTCGCGTGTTGGTGATCCGTTGAGCGGCACGTGAGCTGCTATCCGAACTGATGGTCCGGCCGGAGCAATCGCCGGGTTATGAGTAGGCACGAGGGCGATCGCACTCGGATAACGGGCACCAACGCCGTACGCGGCGCAGAAGGCGCCGGCCCGGCCATCGACGTAGTAGCTTGAAGCATGGACCCCCTAGCCCCGTTCGGACGCAACGAAGACTGCTGGTGCGGATCAGGGCGCAAGTACAAGTACTGCCACGGCGATGTGCGCCCGCTCTCGCAACCCGGAGAACCTCTTCCGCCCGACCCGGACGGCCAGCTCTATCTAAGCCCGAGCACCGTCGCAGACATCGACATTCTTACAGGTCATCTACCCGCTGGCACACCGATCAGGATGCCGTCGGGAAAACCGGCAGCGAGACCTGTGTCGATCTCATATCTGGCTTCCCAGATCTCCGAGCTGGAAGACGACACTTCAACGCCATCACTCTTGGACGTTGGGCGGCTGCGGGCTCGCGTCATGACGAGGGTTGCCGACAATCCGGGCCACCAAGGATCTCGTGAAGGGGTCGCCCACTTGGCAGCGCTCACATTCCGCGCCATAGGCGAGCGAACTCGACAGGTACCTCGACCAACCGTGATCTGGAATGACGGAACAGATCCAGTCCAACTGTTCGGTCAGGTCATGTTCCTTGCCGACCATGTCCTCGTGCCGGACAAAGTGTTCGACTGCCTAGCAAGGGACCGCGGCGCAGATCGTCTCCGCTCGGAAGCACAGCGGCAACTGCAATATAGAGAGCTCATCGAGGCCGGCCTCGTCGTTCCGGTTCCAAATAACGTTGCAATGGCCCTCAGGGGAGATGCGGCCTACACCTTGACCGCCGAAGATGTAAACGATCCATCCTTGGTTGAGTGGGTGAAGTCGCAATTGATCTTCGAAGGACCCACAGCACGAGAAGTCCTCTTCGTCACGGCAAGAGATGACCACGAGAAGTGGCCACAATTCTGGTTACACGGGCATATCAACCGCGACTCGCTAGACAAAGAGGAGCGCACATTTCGAACGATGATGCTGCAGCCTTACAGTTCAGATTACGACTATGGGCCGTGGAAGAACCAGGTAACGGACGATGCAGTCTCGTACTACATCCAACGCCTGAATGAACGCGTCACGACGGCGGACGTGTTTGCCGCCGAATACGTGACATCTTCCCCGTTTGAGGCGCGTCTCTTAAGTCGAAAGAAGCACACACTTTCCAGTGCGGCCCAGGCGGCACTATGGGCCGATATACCTGTACTCCGAGATGCCGATGTAAGCGCACTTGCGCGCGCTGCATCGCAGGACGAGGCTGTCGCCGATCTCCGAGCGCAGGTTCGCACAGCGATGATGAGTGCTCGATCCCTCGAAAGCAGGATCGATGTACTAAGCGAGAAAGCGCATTCGATCAACGATTCCGCAGCAATGCTTGAGCGCACGATTCGCACCGATCGTACGTGGCAACTGGTGGCTCCGAGCGGTGCTGGGCTAGCAGGAATCGCTATCGGATTTTTTGGAGGCATACCAGGGGTGGCCGCAGGCGCGATCGGCGCATTCAGCGGGCTCGCGCCATTCCTCGCAACTCGCCGAAGCCACAAGCGCGACGCCGCCTACCTCTTCGTCTGCGCACGCCGTGGGTCACACCGACACCGCAAGTAGCTCCACGACAGCGCCGTGATGACAACTGCGGCTGGCGGCAAATTCTCCTACGCCACTGTAAATTCAACCCACTGATCGCCAATTGGTCAGCAGCGTGCGCGGCCAGGGCACGACCACTTACTCTTCCACCAGTGGCATATGCCCCTGGTTCCAGAGGTCGCCGACCGACGCGCCCTCTCTAAACTGGCGAAGAATGTCAGCTGTGTCGACGTCCGTCAGCCCATGCACGGGCATGCTGACAGCGGGGAATATTTGCGGCACGAGTCCGATGAACCGGGCCAACTCCCCATCCGGAATCACACCCAGCGGAAAGTCCTGCGCAGAGGGATTCGGCCAGATACGTCGAACCGTCTCGGAGGACGGGATCGGAAGCATGAAGGCATCGAAGGCTTCGTCGGAGCATGCCCAGGCTGGCATTAGGAGCATGACTAAGACAACCGAGCCGACGGCAAGATAGGCGTATGCCGTGTTATCCCGGACAGTCTCGAAATCCGGCGGCGGTCCGTCCAGTGGACTCAGAAGCGTTGATTCGAGGGCCAACGCGACTTGACTGTAAGGCTCGTCAGCCTGCATCAACCAGATGCGACTGCGCCCCAACGGCCGAGGCGACGCGGCCATCGCACGATACTCGGCTTCACTGAAGGGGTTGAACTGGGCATGCCGACCCAGCGCATAGGCCATCCAGGACTTGGTCGCCCAGGTGGAAAGCACGCGCAGGTCATCTCTCGACAAATGGAACGATGCTGCGCTCCTCAGAAAGGGATCCAAAATTCCCTTTGCCTGCTCCTCCAAGCCACTCATCCATCCGCTATTACAGCTCCCACACACGTCGACTGTGATGTTCGGGAGCCATCTCGCTCGATGCCCCACGTCCTCACTTATCGATTCATACCGACCCTCGGAATTCTTCCTCGTTACGGCATGTGTCGCCGCGACGCGTTCGCCGTGCGCACCAGCCAGCAGAGCCTTCGCGCCAGCTGTTTGACGCATCCACTGCGCCCAAACATGCTCCTTCGTGCTCGGCGCGCGAAGACCGCAGAATGGGCAATCGACAGACCTACCCACCGCTAACCACCACGTCGTTTCCCTCTCTCGAAACCCTGGCCATTAAAATCGATAGCTCCCCAAAGACCCATTCCCACCGAAACCGGCCAGTTACGGAATCTCCCGTGCCAGAGGCGACCGGCTCCAGTGAGGCCGTTGCTCCGTCGTGAGGGTCGATAACTCGGACGCCGGCATACCGGATGACTGCGAGAGAGGCGAGCCAAGCTGGATGACCAGCCAGATCGTGTTTCGCGAATGGCACCGCGACGGTTGGCGTTCGAGATCCAAGCGCAGCACTGAGGGTCGTCAACGGATAGGTGGTGGCGTTGCCGTTGGCCCAGGCGTTCAGTGAGTTGAAGGTCAGAGGTACGACGGCCACGGCATCCGCCTTCGGCGTCCGCTTCGACTCCCCCGGTTTCCTGTTGCCCGTGATGATCGGAGCCCCGCTCAGATCCTGGTCTTCGAGCCATGGCAGCGCCGCGTCGGTCGGGATCACGTACGGGTTCCAACCTCGACTGCGTGCCTCTCGCACGCCGTCGCCGACGCGTGAGGCGAGTGGAGCACCGCAGGTAACGATGTACAGGGTTCGGTCGGTCACGCGAGGACTCCTGCGCGGGTTGCGATGGCGGTCAGGGCTGGGGTGGGTTTGCGGGAGCGCTTGAGGAGCTCGCGGACCAGCTCGCGAGCGATGGTGTGGTAGCGGATCGACTCGGGGGCGACACGCTCGGCCTGCTGGAGGTGGAAGACCGCTTCCATGTCGTTCTTGGCTTGGGTTTGCGCCCAGGCGAGATCGAGATGCAGGCGAGAGCGGCGACCCTGGAGACCGGCTGGCATGGCTTCGGCGTCGACCTCGGTTGCAACCCGGAGTACGCCGGCCGGATCTCCGAACTCGGCTGCGACGGACGCTCGGTGGATCAGGACATTGGTCGGGCCGAATGCGGTCCACCAGTGGTTGCCGTCGTGGGCCAGGAGGTCAGCAAGTCGGGTAGCTTCGGCCAACCGCTCATTGGACGTTGCACGGTCGGAGCGGCGCGCGGCGATGACGGACGAGATGAGCCACAGCGAACCGGCCAATGACGCGGCATCCGGAGCATCCGAGCCAGCAAGTGCCATGAGTCCTTCGGCGGATCGGACGGCGACGCGTTCGGCGTCGTCGGTTCGCTGGCTGCGCAGCAGCGCGATGACCACCTGATACGCGGCCATTCCCTGCGCAGGCTTAGATTCGGCTGCTAGAGCCGCGTGGGTTGCGCGGTCGGCGGCCAGCCAGCCGAGCTGGTGCTCACCGACCTTCGTTAGGAGCTTCGCGGCCGCGGTGTAGACCGAGCAGCGGGCTAGGTGCGTCTCGCGTCCGTCACGGCCTTGGTAACCGTCGTACGCGTCGGCGGCCTGGACGAGGTCTGGCAGCATCGCGGTTGCCTGCCGGTACTTCGCCGCCTGGTATGCCTGGTTGACCTGCACCGCACCGTTCCGGAGCTGGGGCAGCGGCCACGGAGTCGTCGGGTCGCCCAGCAGGTGGTGATAGCTCGCAAGCTGCGTGCGCACCGCGTCGACCGCGGTCACCTGCTCCGGCGCGTCCGGGGCGAGGACCCAGTCCCTCCCAATCAGGTCGGCAACGTCGATGCGGAGGACGGTCGCCAGGTCGTTCAGGGTCGACAGTCGATCGACACCACGAATGCCGCGTTCGACCTGGGATAGCCAGGATCGCGACATGCCGATGAGTCCCGCCAGGGCGTCTTGCGACATGCCGCGCCGCTTGCGGTAGGCCCCGATGCGCTCACCTGTGTGCATCTGCACTTCCCCTCGTTGTTGGTCCTTCTAGTGAACCGCCTTCGAGCACAGCTAATGCGCACAAAAGTGCGCAGCTTCCAGAGTGCACGTCAATCGATCGTTTCGCCTTGACGCTGGACACATGAACGAGCCGACCAGTCAGGAACTGACCCGCTTCGGGCCAGGCGCCGCCGGCGGAATGCCCTCAGCCCGGGCGGTACGGCGGATGTACGCGGCGGTGAACGGCGACAGTCGCTCCACCTCCGTCGGCGGCACGCCTCCCCGCAGTGCGGCGAGTACGGCTGCCATGAGTTCCTGCCGAGCCTCCTCGTGGGCGGACTCGGTTCGTCGGTATCGGCGGGTCGCCGCTGACAGGTCTTCCCTCAAGTCACTCACCGCATCAGTGTACCGCACCTCACTTGCGCAACTCCGGATAAATCGATACTGTGATGCGCACCTGAGGTTCGCTTCGCTGAACATCCTCACCCCAAACGGAGACCGAGATGAAGCACAACAAGCACTCGAGCACGGCCGAGCAGAAGAAGGCGGTTGCGGAGTACAAGAAGGCGCTCAGCGCCTTGCACTCGTACAGCTGTGACTCCGCCGACGACCCGACGTATCTGAAGCTCAACGGCGCCGCCAACGCCGCCGCGAAGAAGCTCCCGTGGTGGCGGCGATGACCTGCCGTCGCCTGACCCGGGCCGGTGTCGCGGTCGCAGTGGCCGTGCTCGCACTGGCCGGTTGCGGTGTCACCGGGACGGTCGTGGACAAGGGATTCCGTACGACCCCTATCCGCACCGGCAGCAAGACCACCCAGTACCAGCCGTGCTGGTGGGTGAAGGTCCGCGACGACAGCGGCAAGACGCACACGGCCTGCACGAGCAACAGGGCGTGGAAGAAGCCCGCAAGGGCGACCACTGGACCGGCTGATCAGCACGAGCGACGCCCCGGCGGTTGCACCCGCCGAGGCGTCTGGGTCGCACCAATTCCATTGCCTAGAAGGAGCACAACCCTGATGACCATCATCCACCTTTCCCCGGTCGGCGGCGAGGAGCCCACCGCGGCCGACCTGGCCGCGATCGATCGGGAGATGCCGCTGATCGAGGCCGAGATGAACCTGCTCGACGCCGAGATCGCGCTGGACAACGCGGGACCGGACGCGCTGCCTCTGGCCCGCCGGCGCGTACGTCGGGCCGAACGCCGAGTGCTCGAAGTGACCCGCAAGCTCGCCAACCGCGAACCCGAGACGGAGGACGCCGCATGACCGCGCAGCTGGTTGCCGAGACGCCCGTGCCGACGCTCGTGCGGGTCGATCTGGGCTGGTGGAAGTGCGGCGGCTACGACCTGATCCAGGTCGTCTCGCCCCGTACGGCACTCGGAACGGCGTGGATCGTCTGGCGCGGCGATCACGTCCTGCACACCACTCCGACGCTGACCGACGCGGGCGGCTGGGTCGCCAGTCAGCTCACCGGAGGTCAGCCGCGATGAACATCGAGGAGATGCAGGACCGTACAGACGCGGTGTACGAGTCGCTGCGGGCGCTGAACCACGCGACGCTCGGTCAGTCGCTCCCGGCCCCGGTCGTCTACGAACTGCTCGGGTCGCTCAAGCAGGCCGCCGGGGCGCTCTCGCAGCTCGCTCGACAGCTCGGACACGGCCTGGAGCGGTCCCTGATCACCTACGACGTGTACGACGACAACCGCGACCCGGCCGTCAGTGTGGCGATGGCAGTCCACGCGCTGACCGTGGCCGCCGACCAGAGCCACCACACCGGGAATGCACTCGCGACCGCACAGTCCGCGATCAACCTTCAGGGCTACAACCTGCCGAGCGTGGCCGAGGTAACACGATGACCGCGACCGAGATCGTTGCGGCTGGCAACAGCAAGCCGACCGGCGTGGAAAAGCTCCGGGCGTCGGCCGTCGAAGCGTCGCAGGTACGGGCGCTGTCCACGCACCCGGACGTGGTCGCGCTGCGCGTCGAGTCGATCCGCACGCAGGTCGACCGGTGCATGTGGGCCGGGATCGTGCTCGGGTTGGCGTTCACGATGGTCAACGTGCAGGCGTTCGCCGCGCAGGGCGCCGCGTTCGGCTCGCTGCCGTGGGTCGCCGCGTGGCTGCTGGACCCGATGGTCTCCCTCGTGCTGATCGCTGTCCTGAGGGCCGAGCAGATCACCGCCCGGTACCAGGTCCCGAAGATCAGTTGGTGGATCAACGGCACGAAGCTGTTCGCCTTCGTTGCCACGCTCGCCATGAACACCTGGCAGTCGTGGGCGCATCTGAACGCGGCCGGGATCATACTGCACTCGGTACCGCCAGTGCTGGTCTACTGCGCTGCCGAGACCGCGCCGGTGCTGCGGGACCGGCTGACCGAGGCGGTGCTACGGGCCGAGCAGGCCGCCGCGCTGGCCGACCCGCTGAAGGCCGCCGAGCCGCTGATCACGCCGGTGGTGACCCGGGAGATGCCCCCCGCTCCTGAGGCGCTGGAATCGGCTCCTGTGGCGGAAGGAGGGGCATCTCCCCAGACCACACCGAAGACCACCGCCACCCGGTCGCCGCGCAGGACTTCTCAGCCGCGCAAACCTGGCAAGGGCGGTAAGGCGGGCCGGATGCTGCTGGCCGATTACGTGGCCGCCGGCCTTGCCGCTGTCGATGCAGGAACCACCCCGGACGAGGTAACCCCGGCGTGGGCACGCAACGCGACCGGCTGCTCTGCCGGGCTGTCCGCCAAGGTCGCCAACGGCGTCCGCGACCAGCTCGCCGCCAGCGCCGCTGTCGAATCGATCGAGAGGAAGGCCGCCTGATGACCGTCTACGTGGATGACATGCGCCGTCAGGTGCTGATCGAGGCCGTGCAGTGGTCGCACCTGTTCGCGACCACAAGCCAGGAGTTGCACGAGTTCGCCGCGCGGCTCGACCAGAAGCGCGAGTGGGTCGAGGCCGAGGGCACGATTCGTGAGCACTACCTCCTGACCGAGCCGGAGCGGATCGCGGCCATCGCTGCCGGTGCCGTCCCTATCTCCTACCCGCGTGGCGTGGGACTCCTGCTGGCCGCTAGGCGCCGCCGCGTCGTAACCGACAAGGAGAGCGACCGATGACGCTGACCTTGACTGACCTTTTCTGTGGTGCCGGCGGCTCGTCCACGGGTGCTGTGATGGTGCCGGGTGTGTCGGTGCGGCTGGCCGCGAATCACTGGCGGCTCGCGGTGGACTCCCACAACACCAACCACCCTGGCGCGGACCACGACTGTGCCGACTTGTCGCAGGTTGACCCGCGCCGCTACCCGCGCACGGACCTGCTGTGGGCCTCGCCTGAGTGCACGAACCACTCCCAGGCCAAGGGCCGCAAGCGCAACGTCGATGCAACCCCTGACCTGTACGGGCAGGTGTTGCCGCTGGAGGCGGCGGAGCGGTCGCGGGTGTCGATGTTCGACCCGCTGAGGTTCGCCGAGCACCACCGCTACGCCGCCGTGCTGATCGAGAACGTCGTGGACGCGGCGAAGTGGGTGATGTGGCCCGCATGGCGGGCCGGGTGGGACGCGCTGGGCTACTGCCTGCACGTCGTCTACCTCAACAGCATGCACGCGCAGGCCGGCGGGCGACCCGCTCCGCAGTCGCGGGATCGGCTGTACGCGGTGGCGCACCTGAGGACGACGCGCTGCCCGGACCTGGACCGGTGGACCCGGCCGCTGGCCTACTGCCCTGGTTGTGACGAGGTGGTGCGGGCGATGCAGGCGTGGAAGAAGCCCGACAAGGCGTGGGGCCGCTACCGGGCGCAGTATGTGTGGCGCTGCCCGCGCGTTGCCTGCCGCAACCAGGTCGTGGAGCCCGGTTGGCTGCCTGCCGCGTCCGCGATCGACTGGACGATTCCCGGTCAGCGGATCGGCGACAAGACCCGCCCGCTGGCCGCCAAGACCATGGCGCGGATCGGTGCCGCGTTGGAGCGTCAGGCCAAGCGGGGCGCGCCGCTGGTGGTGCCGATGGAGGGCCGCGACGGCAAGCAGGCCGCTCCCGTGACGGCCGTGCTGCGGACCCAGACGACCCGCAACGAGTCCGCGTTGCTGGTCCCTGCGGGCGGGACCTGGAACGACGCCGCGACCGGTGTCTGGGACGTGATGCGGACCCGTACCGCGAACGAGTCCGAAGCGTTGGTGGTGCCGCTGCGGGCGAACAACACCGCGAAGGGTGTCGGGCAGGTGTTCGACACGTTCGCCGCCGCTGGTAACCACCACGGCCTGTTGATGCCCTACTACGGCAACGCCACGAGCCGTACGACCGACGACCCGCACGGCACGTTCACCGCGCACGACCGGTTCGCGCTGGTCATGCGCAACAACTCCAGCGTGGGTGACGGCGCGGAAATGTCCACCCCTGTTGGTGAAACGCTGCGGACCCTGACGACCGCGGGGCACCAATCGCTGCTCGAGTACTCGACACCGGCTGTCGATGACTGCCTGTTCCGGATGCTGGAGCCGCACGAGATCGGCGCGGGTATGGCGTTCAGCCCCGGCTACGTCGTGCTGGGCAACAAGCGCGAGAAGGTCCGCCAGCTGGGCAACGCCGTCACCCCGCCGGCCGCCCGTGACCTGGTCGCCGCCGTCGCCGAATCGCTCGGACACGACGTAGGCGACCTGACTGGCCCCCGAATCGTCCCGGAGATGAGTGCCGCATGAGCACCGCCGCCAGCACCCCTTCTGAGAACTCCGCAACCCCCAACGGCTCAGACCCGACGGAGGCACCCGTGAACCACGACGACACCAACCACAACAACGTTCACCGGCTTCACGACAACGTTCACGAAGACATTCACGACGGCTTTCAGGACGAGGTTCAGGACGAGGTTCGGCCGATCATTCACGTGAACGCCGAACGGGTCGAGCCGGTGAACGACAGCGACGTTCACGACACCGGCGACGGTGGCGACGACGACGGCGTTCACGTGCTGTCCGATGAGGAGTCGGCCGAACTCGATCGGCGGCTGGAGTCGCGTGGTGCGGTGGTGGTGCGCCGTGCGATGGCGCCGGCGCGGGTGGCGAAGTCGGCGGCGGTCGCGGTCAAGTCCCACGAGCCGACGGTGAAGGTGGGCAAGGCGACGTTGCGGCACACCTGGACGGTGGTGCAGGGTGCTGAGTCGTTCGCGAAGCGGGCGTGGGATGCGTCCACGATGGGTGTCTACCGGCGCCAGATCAAGGCCGCCGAGGCGGTCGGTGACCGGGAGGCGCTGAAGGAGTGGTCCGACCGCAAGGAGATGGCCACCGAGCGGCGCCACCGCCGGTTGATGGACCTGCCCCGGCTGTTCATCGGTCTGGTGAAGGTGCTCGCTGCGACGCTCATCGGTATCCCGCTGGCCGTGTTCGTGATCGCCGTGCTGACCAAGCTCACCGGCAACGGATCGTTCACCGGCGTGTGGCTGGGGTTCTTCGCCGTGATCGGTTTCGTGATCGCCGCCGTGACGTTCGTGTGGGGGCTGTTCGTGATCGCGCTGCCGTTCCTGCTCGTGCTCGCGCTGTACCGCGAGGGCAAGCGCCGCGCGGAGCCGCCGAACTGGCTGGTCACGACCAGCGATGACACCTACGAGGCGACCGTGGATGAGTCCACGATCGCGCGGGCGCTGGATGCGCTGCGGATCGGGAACATCACCCGCTACCTGAAGGAGGGCTACAAGCTGCAGTTCATCACGCCGGCGCGGCAGTTGGGCCGCGGTACGCACGCGGTGGTGCGGCTGCCTGCCGGTGTGCCTGCTGCCGAGATCGGCAAGCGCCGTACCGATCTGGCGACCGGTCTGCATCGGGCCGCGTCGGAGGTGTGGCCGACCGTGGGCGATGAGGCCGGAATCCTGGACCTGTGGGTCGCCGACAAGGGCGCGCTCGCAGAAGGTGCCGGACCGTACCCGCTGCTCGAAGGCGGTCTGGTGGACGTGTTCAAGGGCATCCCGGCCGGGCGCACGCTGCGCGGCGACCAGATCTTCATGCCGATCACCGGGCGGAACACGATCGTCGGTGGCGCACCCGAGCAGGGCAAGTCCAGCGCCGCCCGGGTCGCGATGATGGGTGTCGCGCTCGACCCGACTGCGGAGCTGCGGATCTGGGTGCCGGACATGAACTTCGACTTCGAGCGGTTCCGGCCGCGCTGCGCACGCTACGTGCGGGGTGCCGATGACGACTCGATGCGCCAGATCCGCGACGACCTGAAGGAACTCTTCGAGGAGATGCAGTCGCGCGGCGACCTGCTCGACCGCTACGAGATCCCCGAGGTTGACCGCAAGATCGCCGACAAGAACGTCGGCCTGCACGTGATCGTGGCGCTGATCGAGGAAGCGCACGTGGCCTACAACCACGCCGAGTACGGCAAGGAGATCAGCTACTACGCAACTCAGATCGTGCAGCTCGGCCGCAAGCGCGGAATTCACCTGATCACCTCGACGCAGGCACCGACCGCCACGTCCATCCCGCGTGACATCACCCGCAACTCCACCAACGGCATCGCGTTCTACGTCGCCGACCACACCGCCAACGACGCCCTGTTGGGTCAGGGCGCTTACAAGCAGGGCATCCGGGCCACCGACCTGATCGCCGGTAAGGACCGGGGAACCGCGGTCACACGGGGATTCAGCGCGTCGCGGTCGGAGATCGTGCAGTGGTACTTCCTGTCGGTTGCCAAGGACAACGACCAGATCACGCCGCTGATCGAGCGGGCGCTGGCCGCGATCAAGAAGCGCAACATGCCCGCGCCGGCCGACAGCGAGCGGCCCGCGATCGAGACCCGCGATCTGCTCGCCGACCTGGACGAAGTCCTCGAAACCGAGCTGGTCGCGATCGCCGACGTGCCCGCGCTGCTGAAGCGGCTCGCGCCGACCTGGAGGCCGTACCAGAGCCTGACCGGCAAGGCGCTGCGGGAGATCCTCGCCGCCGACTACGGCATCAAGGTCCCCTCGACCGGGAACCGCTACCCCCTCGACCCGGCTACCATCCGTAACGCGATCGTGCTCCGGGAGCGTGCCGCCGGCGCGCCCGGTGACGGCGGCGAGACCCGCGAACCGCTGGCCAGTTAGCTCCGAGATCCGGGGCCGGAAACCCGCTCTGAGCGGCTCCGACCAGCCCGTTTCCAGCCCCGGTTAACTCGGCTCACTCGGTAACTAACCGCAGGTCAGGGCCACATTCACCCGATCTCACTCGCCGAGTGAGGAACCTAACCCGATCACCGGCAGCTAACCCCGACCCCAGATCCCGGCAGACGACCCGCACAAGGGTCGCCGCCTCCACCCGGCACGCCCACAACCGACTACAGAAAGTGACTGACTGTGGTGCCCGCGAACCATCTCCTGTGGCTGTTCGCCGCGACCGTCCTGCCCGCCAGCATCGTGACCGAACACCAGCCGCTGACCCACACCGAACGCGTCGCCGTCTGGATCGGCACAGGCCTGGCCGCCGTCGCGCTGTACCTGCTCGGCTGCCTGATCTTCCCCTACGCCAACTGCACCAAGTGCGCAGGCTCGGGCAAGTCCCGCGCCCCGCACGGCAAGGCGTTCCGCAACTGCCGCCGCTGCAAAGGCACCGGCCGACGCACCCGGATCGGCCGCCGACTCATCGACCACCACCGCAACCGCCGCAACCGCTGACCCACGACCGATCCAGGAGACCGACCCGTCATGACCCACACCTCGCGCAACTCCCGCAGGACCCGCAAGCCCGCCGACACCGAGGACGCGCTGTCCCCGGCTGAGGAGTACCGGGCCGCGCTGACGGACTTCACCCAGTACTCGACCGAGAACGAGACCGCCGAAGCGCTCGCCGTGGGTGACCGGCTCGACCATGCCGAACGGGCCGAACGGCGCCGCCGGTGGTGGCACTTCTGATGGCCGCGCGTCTGCTGGACAAGGCGAGTCTGCACCCGGCCGCGTCGCGCTGGATCGAGCTGTGGAACGGCCAACAGGCTCTCGGCTGGGACCACCACGGGACGCCGGTGTTCCGGTTCCGGTGGGCGCCCGCCGGCCTGGCCACCCGCCGCCAGCTCCGGGCGATGCGGATGTGCCCCGGCGGCCACGAACCGTACGCGCTGCTGGTGTGGCGCAACGGGATGCGGTGGGCGTGGCTGTACCGCCTCGACCTGGCCAAGCCGTCCCGCGTCGCCTCCCCGGACCAGCTCAACGCCCTCGATAAGGCCATGCGAGCACGGCGCCGCTGCCACCTGTGCGGCGTGGTCTGGGACTACTGCATCCCCACATCGGACGGCCGGTGTGAAGCGTGCATCGCCCACGCCGACCACGACGCCACAGACCCGGACTGCCCGATGTGCGACCACGCCCTGGCGACCCGCGCCGCCTGACCCCCGCGACTCGAGGAGGAGTTTCCCCGTGACAGCGCTGCTGACCGCCGCCCTGCAAGCCGCCGACCGTGGCTGGCCGGTGTTCGTACTCGGACGCTCCAAGCGTCCCGTGGCCAACTGCGAACCCTGCCGCCAGGCCAGTAGCGACGGGGCCGCCAGGCACGACCCGGCGACCTGCGGGCACCTGACCTGCCACGGGTTCTACGCCGCCAGCACCGACCCGGCCCGCGTCGCCGCGATCGTCGCCGCCGTCCCGCGCGGACAGCTCGCCGTCCGCACCGGTGCCGTCTCCGGGCTGCTCGTGGTGGACGTGGACCCCGCACACGGCGGCGACCACAGCCTGTCCGACCTGCTGGCCGAGCGGCTCGTGCCGCGCACGCTGCACGTCCACACCGGCTCCGGCGGCCTGCACCTGTACTACCGCCACCCCGGCCACCACATCGCCTCCCGCCCGATGCCGAACCGGCCCGGGATCGACATCAAGGCCGACGGCGGCTACGTCGTCCTGCCGCCCTCGATCCACCACCGCACCCACCGCCCCTACCAGTGGGGCACCACGGCCACCGACGTGGAGATGCCCCCGCCCGGACTCCTCGACGCCTGCCAGCCAGCCCAGCCAGCACAGCCCGTCCAGACCCCGCCCGCCGGCCTGCCGCCCACCTGGCAGGCGCGGGGCATCTCCCACCCCTCCAAGCTCCTGGACGCCCACCTCAACGCCGTACGCAACGCCCCCGAAGGCAAGCGCCGCACCACCCTCTACGGAGCCGCCAGAGGCGTCGCACGGCTCGTCGCGGCAGGCGCGATCGACTACGCCGGCGCCATCACCGCATTGACCGACGCCGGACATCTCGCCGAGCAAAGCGACCGAGACATCCGAGCCGCCATCACCGGAGGCTTCCGCGACGAAGGGATCGCCGCAGCATGAGCGCCGAACACATCCCCGACTGGCACCTGATCGAGCCGCCCGAAGACCCCTGGGACCCCGAACCGATCACGCGACCGACACCGATCCGGACCACCCAAGATCTTCAGATCACACCAAGGCATCACGGCCAGAGGGAGCCACCCGCAACCTCGCAGGCAACGTCGGACGGGCCGGTGTGGGACGGCGCCCCGGTGCCGCTGAAGACCGATCGGCTGTTGCGGCCGTTCCCGGTCGAGGTGTTCCCTGGCTGGCTGGCCGACCAGGTGACCGCGGTGGCCGAAGCCACCCAGACCCCGGCCGACCTGGCCGGGTCGGTGGCGCTGGCCTGCCTGTCCACAGCAGCAGGCGGCAAGGTGCTCGTGCAGGTCGATCGGTCCTGGCTGGAACAGGTCAACCTCTACACCGTCACCGCGCTCCCGCCCGGGTCGCGCAAGTCGCCGGTGTTCCGGGCCATGACCGGTCCGCTGGCCGACGCCGAAGTCGCGTTGCAGGAGACCACCGCAGAACAGCGCGTCGAAGCCGAGCTGGCCGCCCGGATCGCTCACGCCCGCGCCGAAGACCTGGCCAAGAAGGCCGAACGCGCCACCGCCAACCCACACGAGGCAATGGCCGACGCGACCGCCGCCGCCAAGGAAGCCGCCGCGATCACGGTCCCTGCCGTGCCCCGGCTCATGACCGACGACGTCACCCCCGAGTCGTGCGTATCCCTGATGGCCACGCACGGCGGCCGAATCGCTGTCCTGTCGGCCGAAGGAGACGTGTTCGCCACCCTCACCGGGACCCGCTACTCCGCCGCCCCCAACCTCGGCGTGTTCCTCAAAGGCCACGTCGGCGACAAGCTCCAAGTCGACCGCAAAGGCCGCGAAGCCGAATCGATCGAACGACCCGCGCTCACCCTCGGCGTCACCACCCAACCCGGCACCCTGCAAGGCCTCGCCGCCCAACCCGGCTTCCGCGACCGAGGCGTCCTGGCCCGCATCCTCTACAGCCTGCCCGTCAACACCGTCGGACAACGCGACAACCAAGCCCAACCCGTCCCCGAACCCACCGAACAGACCTACCGCGATGCACTGCGCACCCTCGTCCTCCTCCTGGCCGACCACGACACCCCGCACACCCTCGACCTCACCCCCGACGCCCGCCAAGTCCTCCTCGACTTCCAGGACTGGATCGAACCCCGACTCCACCCCCAGACCGGACAACTCGCACCCATCACCGACTGGGCCTCCAAACTCGCCGGAACCGTCGTCCGACTCGCCGCCCTCCTCCACCTCGCCCACACCTTCACCACCGGCTACGCCACCCCCATCACCGCCGACACCATGCACGCCGCCGAACGCATCGGCCGCTACTACCTCGACCACGCCCTGGCCGTCTACGACCTCATGGGCCAATCCCACCCCGACCTCGACGCCGCCCGCGAAGTCCTCGACTGGATCACCAAGCAGTGCAACAAGACCGGACTTCACACCATCAGCCGACGAGATGCCCTCCGCTCCCTCCACGGCCGCGCCCGATTCGCCTCAGCCGCCGACCTGGAACCCGCGTTCAACCTGCTCGAAGACCACGGCTACATCCGCCGCCCCGACGCCACAGACAAGCCCGCCAAGGGACGTCCGCCCTCGACGTACGAAGTCCACCCCGCAGTCCTCGCAACGCAGTGACAAAAGTGACACAACCACCCACCACCAGGGTTTTGTCACTTTTGTCACTGTCTCTCGACCTCGAAGGAGACACCTGCGTGAGCACGGCAACCCCTGCCCGGCGACAGGCGCACCTCACGATCGCTGACGTGTGCGCTGACCTGGGCGTAGCCCGCTCGACCTTCTACGACTGGCGCGCCGCGAAGAAGGCGCCCCGCTGCATCAAGCTGCCGAACGGTGATATCCGAATCCGCCTCACCGACTACGAACGCTGGCTCGAGAGCCTGGAGGATGCTGCGTGAGCGCCGACAAGCTGTCCTACGACGTGCGCATATTCAAGATCACCACCTACGCCGGGAAGCGCGGGAAGACCTACACAGTCAGGTGGGAGGTGGCTGGCAAGCGATCGCAGGAGACGTTTGCCACCAGCAAGCTTGCCGACAGCTTCCGATCGAAGCTGACAACGGCCGCCCGTGAGGGTGTCCCGTTCGACATCGAGAGCGGCCTCCCACAGACGATGCTCCGAGACCTGAGCCGACGTACCTGGTACGAACACGCGGCAGAGTTCGTAGACGTCAAGTGGCCGCATGCATCACCGCGCCACCGTAAGAACATCGCTGAGGCGCTCGCGACGGTGACGGTCGCGTTGCTGCCGAAGCGGGGCGCTGATGAGACGCAGCGGATTCGCTCGGTCCTCCGGAATTGGTCATTCAACAAGGCCGCCCGCGGTGGTGACTCGGTTGCAGAGGCGACGCCACCGAGCGCTGACGCGGCGCGGCTGCGGTGGATCGCGGACAGTGCACCCGATCTGTCCAAGCTGCGGGAAGCTCTCGTGATGCGCCGGGTCCTCGACGCGCTTGCCGTGAAGCTCGACGGCAAGTCGGCGGCACCCGCAACGGTCACACGGAAGCGGTCTGCGTTCTACAGCGCACTGGAGTATGCCGTGGAACTGGAACTGTTCGAGGCAAACCCGATCGACAAGGTGCAGTGGACCAAGCCGGAGAACACCGACGTCGTTGACCGACGTGTCGTCGCCAACCCGATCCAAGCGAGGGCACTCCTCCAAGCGGTCCGAGAGATCTACCCCGCACTGGAGGCATTCTTCGGGTGTCTCTACTTCGCCGGGCTGAGGCCATCCGAGGCGAAACACTTACGCGTGACGGATTGCAGAATCCCCGAGGAAGGCTGGGGCGAATTGCTGCTGACAGGCTCGACGCAACACGCCGGAGCCGAGTGGACCGACAACGGCGAGGCAAGCGAGGACCGGAGTCTGAAGCACCGGCCGGACAAGGCGACTCGTCTCGTACCGGCCTGCCCGGAGCTGGTCGAGTTGCTGCGCCGGCACACTGCCGAATTCCGCCCGGGCCCAGGCGGACGTCTATTCGTGAGCCGCACCGGAAAGGCAGGCATCCCGTTGCCGCCGCCGTACAGCAATCCGGTGTCCTCGAACACCTACGCCCGCGTCTGGAGCAAGGCTCGTGAGAAGGCCCTCAGCGAAGCTCAAGCCGTCTCGCTGCTCGCAAGACGACCGTACGACCTCCGCCACGCGGCCGTGTCACTCTGGCTTAACGCAGGCGTTCCCGCGACGCAGGTAGCCGAGTGGGCCGGCCACAGCGTCAACGTGCTGCTCAAGGTCTACGCCAAATGCCTCGACGGTCAGGACGAGGCTGCTCGCCGACGAGTCGAAGCAGCATTGTCAGCAGACAATCAGCAGGCTGCCTGACGCCTGGAGCGCAGGATCCTCAGCCATCGGCTGAGGATCGCCACTGGATGCCTCTGCCCTGCGAACCGCAGGTCAGAGGCATCTCGGTTGTCGGAATCAAGCACATCGGTTGTCGCGGCAATCTCGCGCTGTCGCGTTACAGCCCATTGGCGAACCCGACCAAGCTAGTGACCAACATCAGCGCCAAGGCGGCGTTGCGCTTGTTGTACTGGCGGGTGGACACCGCGTGCACTGAACCATGACGGCTGAAGACGTACGGAACCGGGTCGCCCTTGTCGCGCTTAAATCGCTTGTGCGCTGCCCAGATCGGCAGCATGACCATCGCCTCACGGACAGCCATGTCCTCAGTGAGCACGTCACCGTTCGGCGTCTTGTAATGATTGGTCACCCGAGACCGATCATCATCAGAGAGCCATGTCCGCAGCATGGAATCAAGGACATTCGCCGACAATGCCTGCCCCGCGATGTGATGCCCCGCGCTCATGGCGGCGAGCGCCGCTCTGATGAACGAGACCTCCGCTGAAGTCTGTGGGCTGACGCATCGATCGAGCACGGCTGCGCAGTCCTCGATGATCGAGTCAAACCGCCGCCCGATAATTGTTCTACGGGCGGCTGTACCGTCCGCGACAAGGAGTGCCTTCGCGGTTTCCGCGCGCGGGACGAGGTACAGCGGGATCCCCTCGACCTCAAGCACCTCAAGCACCTTTCCGAGCCTCAGGTCGTCCGCAATCGGACGGAGGTTCGGAGGCCAAGCGATGCGAAGGATTCGCTCCGCCGCTTCCGAGAGTTCCTTCACCCACGGCTTGGCCCACGACCCCAAAGCCGAGTTCAGCTGCGGACGAACCGAGTTGATGAAGCGCTCGCTGACTGTGTTCACTTGTGCGGAAAAAGACGCGCCTACGGTGCGCTGGATTTGGGCGAACACACCAGCCACACCAGGGGTGCGGACCATGCTCGAAGCGAACGCGCGCTGCATCCTCGCGCTTCTCTCCGCCAGGCCAAGCGCGATTGAAGAAGGTCCGGAGGTGCTCAGTCGGGCCGGTCCTGCTGTGAAGCCCGCGGCCGGGGCATCGGCCGGCCTGGGAGAGCTTGCGGCGGCTTCCTCGCCACTTAGAGTCTCGCGGTCTGTCCGACCGTTCCCGCTGTCATTCGTGTCCGTCACTTCGACCGCCCAACCCCTGACCACTTAGCGCACAGCTGAGGAACTTCCGCACGGATTCCGCACGGATGGCCGTAGATCGCCGTAGCCGGCCGGACACAGCCGGACATAGCGAAAAGACCTCTGATCCGCGTTTCCGCAGGTCAGAGGCCATTTTCAGCCAGTGGCGGGTGCAGGGTTCGAACCTGCGTAGGCATACGCCGACAGATTTACAGTCTGCTCCCTTTGGCCGCTCGGGCAACCCGCCGGGGTGCTGCCGGTTCGTGAACCGGCGTGGGAGACGATACAACAGACAGTGCCCCTGACAGCAAATCGGAAAGGTAGTGCCCATGGCTTCGGAGTCCTCCTTCGACATCGTGAACAAGGTGGATCACCAGGAGGTGGACAACGCCGTCAACCAGGCGGCGAAGGAGATCAGCCAGCGGTTCGACTTCAAGAACGTGGATGCCGGGATCAAGTGGTCCGGGGAGTCGGTCGAGATGCAGGCGAACACCGAGGAGCGGGTGAGCGCCGTTCTGGACGTGTTCAAGGACAAGCTGGTGAAGCGGCAGATCTCGTTGAAGGGGCTGGAGGCGGACGACCCGAAGTTGTCCGGGAAGATCTACAAGATCGTGGCCACGATCGACGCCGGCATCACGCAGGAGAACGCGAAGAAGATCTCGAAGCTGATCCGCGACGAGGGCCCGAAGGGCGTGAAGGCGCAGATCCAGGGCGACGAACTGCGGGTGTCCAGCAAGAGCCGCGACGACCTGCAGGCGGTCCAGGCGCTGATCAAGGGCCAGGACTACGACTTCGCCGTCCAGTTCGTGAACTACCGCTGACCGCGGCGCCCGGTAATCGGCTCGCTCGGCGGGCGGTTGGCGGGCATGCTGGCCGGTGTGGGTGAGACGTTGCTGCGGAAGTGGTTGCTGGCGGACTTCGGGCTTGACGTGGTGCAGCTCACACCGGTGGCGTACGGCGCGGACGTCGCGGCGCAGGTGTGGCGGGCCGTGACGGCCACCAACGTGTACGCCGTGAAGTGGAGCGGCGCGGGGACGAACACCGGGCATCAGGTCGCGGCGTTCCTCGCCGACAGCGGGCTCCCCGGCGTACCGGAGATGATCCGGACGTCCGAGGGCGGGCTGTGGAGCGTGCACGCGAAGAAGCGGCTGACGGTGACGCCGTGGATCGACGGTCCGCGGGCGGCGGAGGCGGGGCTGACGGACGAGCAGTGGTCGGAGTACGGCGTACTGCTCCGCCGCGTGCACGACGCCGAACCGCCGCCGCGGCTGCGGGAGGCGCTGCCGAAGCACAGCCACATCGACGCGCGGATGCCCGCGGTGGCCGACGATGTACGCCGGCGGCTCGAGGCGCCGGAGGGGGACGTCGCGGATGAGCTCGCGGCGGTGTGGAAGCAGTACGACGACGTCATCGCGGACCTCTGCACCAACCGTCCACCGGCGCCGACCGGACCGCGCGTCGTGTGCCACGGCGACCCGCATCTCGGCAACGTGCTGCTCGACGGCGGGCTGCACCTGATCGACTGGGACGACGTGATTTTCGCTCCGCGGGAGCAGGACCTGATGTTCATGCTCGGCGGGATGGGCGACGTCGGCCCGACGACGGACGCCCAGCGGGAAGCCTTCCTCACCGGCTACGGCCCCCACAGCCTCGACGAGGACGCGGTGCACTACTACCGGCACGTCCGTGCGTACGAAGACGTCATCGGCTGGTCCCACCAGGCCCTCACCGGTCCCGAGGAGCCGTACGCCCTCCAGGTCACCAAAGGCATCCTCACCACCGGCCTGGCCGCCCTGGCGGTGCCGTAGATCGGGGGACACAGCGACAGGACATGTATGTCCGCTACGCCCGATCAGCGGGCCGGGGGAGCGTAGGCCTGGTCGCTTCGAGCCGACATCTCCTGTCGCTCTGTACTCATTACCTGTGGCGGAGCCAGATGTTGGGTTCGATGTAGAGGCCGGTGTCGGACTCGCGGTTGATTTCCAGCGTGGTGAGGCCGGCGGGGATTGTGTAGGTGCCGGTGGAGGGGAAGCGCATGGAGGTCCAGGATTCCCAGTCGGCGACGGAGCCGGTCATGGTTTGGGAGGCGGGGGCCGGGGCGAGGAGGGTGGCGCCGAGGCGGACGTGGGTGCGGAGCCAGGGGTCCAGTGGAAGGCCGTCGGGACGGGTCCAGGTCATGAAGGTTTCGATCGGGGTGAGCGGGTAGCTCGCCTTCAGGGTCGGGCGGACCGGCGCGATCACCTGGCCCAGCCCCTGAGCGACAGCGTGGTCCCGGACGGCGGTGATGAGGCGGCCGGCATGGCCTTGGCCTTGTTCGTCGGAGCGTACGGCGGCGGCCATCAGCACGAACGTATTCGGCACGACGCCTTGTTCGTACGACGTCACCGAGCGCGCCAGCGCGTCCGTGAATCCGCCGGGCAGGTCCTCGACCGTGCCGTCCCAGGCGAGCGGCACGCCCCAGCAGCCGGCGATCAGGCGGCCGTCAGAGACGAAGTAGAACTCCCACTCGGGGAAGTACTGCACCCGCCGTTCGCGGTACTTCGGCACCTCGGCGTCGTGGAAGATGAACTCCGGCCAGTCCTCGGCGAACCGGACCTCGGCCTCGGCGTCGTACTGCGGGGCGTCCCCGGCCGGGATCAGCTCGTACATGTCCCGAACGCTAGACCCCCGGCCCGGCCCCGGCCACCGCATTACGGACCGCCCGCGGTGAGGCGCCCAGTTCCCGCCGGCAGGTCTTGTTGAAGGCCTGCAGGTCCGGGATGCCGACGGACGCGGCGATCGCCGGGATCGACAGCGTCGACGACACCAGCAGATGCCGGGCCCGCATCATCCGCCGCCGGCGGACGTAGGCGATCACCGTGGAGCCGGTCTCGGCCTGGACGAGGCGGGTCAGGTGGTTGTGGGAGACGCCGGCCAGCCTGGCCAGTTCCGGAACGGTGAGCGGCTGGGCGAGGTTCGCCTCGATGTGCGCGATCGCCGCCGCGACGGCCGGGTGCCCGGACTCGACCGGTGCCGGTGTCAGCTCGGTGATCCGCCACAGCGCGGTCCACACCTCCGCCGTCATCCGCGACGACCCGGACGGCGACGACTCGACCGCCGACCGGAGCAGCCCGGACAGCAACGGCGCCGCCTCGCCGGCGTCCTGGACGACCGGGACGTACGACGGTTCGCCGACGGGGACCGGGCGGAAGTGCGCGTACAGGTGCTCGGAGCGCCCGCGGTAGTCGAACCGTACCTGGGTCCCGGCGGGCGTCAGGGAAACGTATCCGGGCGCGACGGAAAACGTTTCGCCCAGCAGTGTCAGCTCGGCCGAGTAGTTGTACAGGTGCAGCTGCCAGAGGTCCGGCAACCGGAAGACGTCACGCAGAACACGTGTTCCGTGAATTCCGGAACCGGCGTTCACGACCTCCGGCGGTTGCGCCAGATGCAACTCGATCACGGTGAGAATTTACCACCAGTAGTGATCACAACCCACGCGGAGAAAGAACGATCCCTCGCAGAATGGAGGAGTAGTGACCACTACCGCGAACAGGGAGTCTCCATGCCCCAACCGCATCGCAAGCACCTGCTCACCTCGGTGCAGATGGCGCACTTCGTCGCCACCGGCGCCCTCCGGATGGACGCCGTCGTACCGGACGACATGAACCAGCAGGCGATCGAGGTCCTGAACAACGGCATCCCGGGCGTTCCGTACGGCACCCCGCTGTCGGAGGCGTTCGTGGACAGCGAGTTCGTCCAGCGGCTGGTGCAACTGCCGGAGGTGGCGGGCGCGATCCACAGCCTGGTCGGTCCCGAGCCGACCGTCGACCACCACGCGGTGCACATCCGCCGGGCGAACGAGGGCGAGGCGCAGAACCTGCACGGCGACGCGATCATCGACGTCCGCACCGACGCCTTCGACGTACAGCTCATGTACTACCCCCAGGACGTCACGCTCGAGATGGGCGGCACGCTCAGCGTCCCGGGCAGCCACCTGCGCCGGACGAACGAGTCCGACACCGGCCGGTACCAGAACCTGCTCGGCCAGACCCGCCTGGTCTGCCCGGCCGGCACCGTCCAGTTCCTGCACCACGGCATCTGGCACGGCGGCCGCAAGAACGACAGCAACGTCGACCGGTACATGTTCAAGATCCGCTTCAACCCGACGGTCCGCCAGGTGCGGCTCTGGAACACCGACGACCTGTACGACGAGGCGGTCGCGGCCGAGCTTGAGCAGAACTTCCCGTGGTACGAGAACGCCACCGGCCGGCTCGAACGGTACAACCGGATCCTGATGTGGCGCGCGATCAGCGGCGACGACACGTACGACCCGAACTACTGGGTCACCCGCGTCACCAACCGCCCGCAGCGGGTGGTGGCCGACCGCGTCAACAACCCGCACGCTGCCAACAAGAAGGAGATGGCATGACCGCCACGGCCGAGAACCCGCAGCGCACCGGCCTTCGCCAGCAGGTGCTGGTGCTGTACCTGGCCTCGTCCGCGCTGGACGCCCGCGTCGTCGGATGGTCGACGTACGACGGCACCGGCGAGACGCACCCGACGACGGGTGACAGCGACGTACCGCCGTACGCGACCGGGCTGGACGCGCTCAAGGACGGCTGGCGGCTGTTCCAGGCGGCACAGCTGAACCCGCCGTACCCGGGTCACGAGTACGACGTGTCCTTCCTCAAGCACGAGTTCTTCTTCGAGAAGCTCGTCTAGACAGGCAGAACGCACACCGGCTTCGGCCAGCTGACGGGCTCACCGGCCGCGGTCAGCCGGCCGTCGTCGATGCTGAACGTCGCGATCTGGTCGGACTGCTCGTTCGCGGCGTACAGCACCGTTCCGTCGTTGCTGAAGGCAAGGTGTCGCGGCCAGCTCCCGCCCGAGGAGATGGTCTGCACCAGCTCGACGCTGAGCCCGTCCGGGGTGACCGCGAACACCGCCACGGTGTTGTCGCCGCGGTTCGACCCGTAGAGGAAGCGCCCGTCGGCGGAGATCAGCAGCTCGGCGGGGTAGTTCTCTCCCGGCGAGTCGGCTGGCCGGGTCGACGCGGTCTGCACGGTCTGCAGCTTCCCGTTTGCGTAGCTGCAGACGGTGAGCGTCGAGTCGAGCTCGTTGATCAAGTACGCCGCGACGCCCGACGGGTGGAACACCAGGTGCCGCGGACCCGCGCCCGGGTGGACGTGCAGCCGGTCGACCTCTTCCAGCCGGCCGTCCGGGGTGAGCGTCGACGAGTAGACGGTGTCGGACCCGAGGTCCACGTCGAACACGTAGGCGCCCTCGATGTCGAACGCGATCTGGTGCGCGTGCGGTCCTTCCTGGCGGTCCTTGTTCGGCCCGGATCCTTCGCGCTGCAGGATCTGCGTGGCCTCGCCGAGCGAGCCGTCCGCGCCGATCGGGTGGATCGCGACCGAGCCGGAGGAGTAGTTGGCGGACAGCAGGTACTGCCCGGAAGGGTCGATGTCCAGGTGGCACGGGTGCGCGCCGCCGGTCGGCTGCTGGTTGAGCAGCTCCAGGCCGCCGTCCGCGCCGATCGCGAACGCCGCGACCTGCCCGTCCTGCTCTTCGTTGGTCGCGTACAGGAACCGCCCGTCCGCGGATCTGACCAGGAACGACGGGTCGGCGATCGTCGCCGCCACGGCGAGCCCGTCCAGCGGGCCGACCGCGATCCCGTCCCCACCGCCGGTCTGAGTGGTGTAGCTCCCGACATAGATCCGCTCAGCAGTCATAGGGCATACCCTGCCAGGTCAGGCGCCGCTGGGCACTCCTCTGTCCAGTCCGTAGAGCGCGCTGCCCCAGCCGAGGTCGGGGTGGAGCAGTTGCCAGCCCAACCGTCGGTACAGCCGCGGCGCCGGACCGTCGTCGACGTCTGTCCCGAGCAGTGCCCGCCGGTGCGGGAGGTCGCGCATCAGCTCGGTCATCAGCGCGGTACCGAGGCCCTGGCGCTGGGCGTCCGGATGTACGGCGAGTTCGACGACTTCGAAGTGTCCGCCGACCCACTCCGCCGCGAGCTCCGGCTCGACCGCCTCCACCACCCGGTCCGGCCACCACTGCCCGCGCTCCCCGGTGTACCCGTACGCGAACCCGACGAGCGGTCCGCTCCCGCCCATCACACCGGCGACATCCAGCGACCCGCTGCCCAGGCCCGCCACACCGGCTTGCCCCGGGATCCCGGACGAGCCCAGGACGCCGGTCGGACGCGGGGTTCTGGCCGTCACCAGGCGAAAGTCGTCGCGGGCCGCGTGCTTCGGAAGGGTCTCGGCGGTGAACCGTTCGGTGTCCTCCTCCGGGCCGAAGGCCGCGGCGAACACCTGACCGAGCTCACCGGCGATGGCAATAGCTGCAGTTCCGTCGAGGACGTCGATCACCTTGCCTACCCTAAGGCGCATGGACACCGAGGCGCTGCTGCAACGAATCGGGATCGACGGGTACGACGGACCGCCCCGGCTGGAGGCGTTGACGCAGCTCCACGAGGCCTTCGTGGACCAGATCCCGTACGAGACCGTGCAGTACCAGGTGACGCCCGGCGGTCCTCTCGACCCGGAGGAAGTGGCGAAACGGATCGTCGCGCGGGAAACGGGCGGGTACTGCTTCCAGCTGAACGGCACGTTCGCGCTGCTGCTGACCGAGCTCGGGTACCGCGTGCAACTGCACCGCGGCGGCGTGCAGACGGTCAACCGTCCCGGCGGCGTCGACGGCAGTCACATGGTGCTCACGGTGCGCGGACTGGTCGAGGACCCGGAGCGGGTGTGGCTGGTCGACGCCGGCCTCGGCGATGGCCTGCGCCACCCGATGCCGCTCGAGACGGGCGCGTCCGAGCAGCACCCGTTCACCTTGCGGCTGCGCCCGTCCGAGATCGCCGACGGCTGGCGCCTCGACCACGACCCGCGGGCGAACCTGATCGGCATGGACTTCGAGGCGTCCCCTGTCCCCCTCGAAGCCTTCGCCGCGAAGCACACGGAGTTGTCCGCGGATCCGAAGTCGGGCTTCGTACGGCTCGCGTCCGCTTTCCGCCGTACGCCGGAATCCGTTGTCGTACTGCGTTCCATCGGGCTGAGCGAGACCTTCGCCGACCGCGTCGACAACCGTCTGCTGGACAACCGCGCCGACTACCTCACCGCGCTCGCGGACGTGTTCCGCCTGCCGCTCCCGCACTACACCGACGCCGACCGCGACGTCCTGTGGCGGCGGGTGTCGACGCAGTACGAGGACTTCCTGGCGCGGACTACCCCTTCCTGAACCTCACGATGACCGTGTCGCCCTCGGCGTACGTCAGCGTCGCGATGTGGACCGGTCCGTCGCCGTCGTTCCACTGGACCGCGGCGATACCGCCGGCCGCGCCGCCGACGCTCCCGTTGCCCCTGCGGCTGGAGGACGAGCCGGTCCGGCTCAGCGAGATGTATCCCTTCGCGTCGGTGAGCTTGAGCGTGCCTTTGGCAACCGTCGCGGTGAACTTGTCGCCGTTGAGGTTGATGACAGCCTTCGTCCGGACCAGCACCTCACAGATGCCGTCCACGCAGGCCTTGTAGTTCTGCCCGTCCTTCGCAGCCGGAACCGCCGGAGCAGTCGGCGTCGTCGCCGCGGTGCTCGAGGGCGTGGATGTCGAGGGCGCCGTGGCTGATGTTGCTGGCGGGGTCGTCGGCGTGGACGCCCCGCCCTTCGTCGAGCCGCCGCAGGCGGTGAGTGTGAGCAGCAGTGCGACTCCGACAATTCCTCGCGCTTTCACCCACCGCAAGTTACCGACCCCGGCGGTCCATCGAACCAGCCTGACCGGAACCTGTCAGGTGACCAGCGCGAACATGATGCTCGGGAGGATCGACAGGACCCCGGTCAGCGCGGCGCAGGCGGTGAGCATGGCGACGGCCGGGGTCTCGATGTCGACCGAGAACGGGTCGTCGGCGGGCAGCCGGAAGAGCTCGGCGATCCAGCGCAGGTACACGGCCAGCCCGATCATCACGTTGATCGCCATCACGATCGCCAGCCAGCCGAGGTGCGCGTCGATCACCGCCTGGAACGCCGCGAATTTCGTGAACAGCCCCGCAAGACCCGGCGGCAGCCCGGCCAGCACCACGAGGAAGAAGATCAGCGCGACCGCCAGCCCCGGCTCCGAGCGGACCATCCCGCGGTAGTCGGTGAGCAGACCGGCCGCGCGGTGCCGCTGCACCACGGCGACGGCTCCGAACGCGCCCAGCGTCACCACGACGTACGCCGCCAGGTATCCGACGACGGCCTGCGCATCACCGACGGCCAGCGGTGCGAGCAGGAAGCCGACCTGTCCGATCGAGGACCAGGCGAGCAGCCGGACCGCCTCGACCTGGCGCAGGGCCGCGAGGTTCCCGACGGTCATCGTCACCGCCGCCAGGATCGCCACCACGGTCCGCAGTTCCGAACCGGCCGGCGCGATCCCGGACGTGACGAGCACCAGCAGCCCGGCGACCCCGGCCGACTTCGACACCACCGCGAGGAACGTGGTGACCTCGACCGGCGCACCGACGTACGTGTCCGGGAGCCAGGCGTGGAACGGCACCGCCGCGATCTTGAACGCGAACCCGACGATCACGAACAGCCCGGCCGCGAACGCCACCCGGGCGAGGTTCGAGTCGAGCCCGCTGAGCCGGTTCGCGATCGTGGTCAGGTACAGCGAGCCGGTCACGCCGTACAGGTAGGAGACGCCGAACAGCATCACCGCGGTCGACAGCACCGATACCAGGAACGCCTTCAGCGCGCCCTCGGACCCGCGCCGGTCGCGGCGCAGCCCGACCATCGCGAACGTCGGCAGCGACACCACCTCGAGGGCGATCACCAGCGTCGCCAGGTCCCTCGCGCCCGCGAGCACCGTCGCGCCGGTGAGCGCACTCAGCAGCAGGAAGTGGTACTCCCCGATCGGCACGTCCTTCGCGAGCAGCCGGTACGTCGACAACCCGACCACGCCGAGCCCGCCGATCAGCAGCACCGCCCACAGCCCGGCGGTCAACGGCTCGTACACCAGGCTGCACTCCGCCGGCCCCTCGACCGCCGGACGGCAGAACGCGGGCTTGACGTCGTCCCGCTGCGCCAGCACGAACACGAGCCCGAACAGGATCACCACGCTGGTCAGCAACGTGACGACGGTGTGCCGCAGCTCGGCCGGCGCGCTCTTCCAGAAGCTGTCGACGAGCAGGACGGCGATCGCGCCGATCGCCAGCACCAACGGCACGGCGACGGCCTGCCAGTCGGTCCAAGTAAGCGTCATAGGACCATCCACTCGTTGAGCAGCGTGAACGGCCACAGGCCCAGGACGACGGTGAGTACGGCGAGCGGCGCGAAGGTGGCGAACTCGATCCGGCTCAGGTCGACCGCGAACGCGGCCGCCGGGTACTCGGCCGGGTCGCCCTGGCAGAGGTTCCGGATCAGCCGGAGGAAGTACGCGGCGGTCAGTACGGCGCCCAGCCCGGCGATCACCATCAATACCACGAACGTTGTCCGCGGCAACGAGTCCGCCGGGTGGTACGCGCCGAGCAGGATCAGCATCTCGCCCCAGAACCCGGCCAGCCCCGGCAGCCCGAGCGACGCCAGGCTCGCGTACGCGAGCAGGCCGCTGATCCGCGGCAGCCGGGCGTACAGCGCGCGGCCGATCGCCCGCAGGTCGCTGGTGTCGTGCCGGTCCTTGATCGCCCCGGCCAGGAAGAACAGCAGCCCGGTGATGACGCCGTGCGCGATGTTCGCGTACAACGCGCCGTTCAGCCCTTCCGGCGACATCGTCGCGATGCCGAGCCCGATGAAGCCCATGTGCCCGACGCTGGAGTACGCGATCAGCCGCTTCACATCGGTCTGCGCCAGGCAGGCGAGCGATCCGGCGACGATCGCGACCACCGAGAACCCGGCCAGGTACGGCGCGATGGTGGCGGTCGCCCCGGGCAGGATCGGCAGCAGGACCCGGATCATGCCGTAGCTGCCGAGCTTCAGCAGTACGCCGGCCAGCAGCACCGAGCCGACCGTCGGCGCCTTCGCGTGCGCGTCCGGCAGCCAGATGTGCAGCGGCCAGAGTGGCATCTTCACAGCCAGCCCGACCGCGATCAGCACCGCCGCGGCGAGCGGGATGCCGTGCCCGCCGCGCAGCGGGTGCTCGCCGAGGAACGCCACGTCGAACGTCCCGGTCTGCCGGTGGATCAGCAGGAACCCGAGCAGCATCAACGCGGAGCCGAGCACGGTCATCAGCACGAACGTGTTCGCCGCCCGGCGCCGCCCGGCCCGGTCGTGGTGATCGCCCCAGATGTCGATCACCAGCCACATCGGGATCAGCACGATCTCGAAGAACACGAAGAACAGCACCAGGTCGGCGGCCGCGAAGGTCCCGATCACGCCGGTCTCGATGAGCAGCAGCAGCGCGATCAGCGAGCGCATCCGGCCGATCTTCGGCGTGATCTTCAGGGAGTACAGGCTGCAGAGAAGCACGAGCAGCGCGGTGAGCGTGATGAGCGGCATCGAGATGCCGTCGACCGCGAGATGAAAGCGGACGTCGAGCTGCGGGATCCAGGACACGTCGGTCTGGGCGTACGGCAACAACTTGCCGGGCAAGTTCCGCGGCGGCGATTCAAAGCCCACGAAGATGGAGGTTGCAGTGCACGGACAGTGCGGACGACGCATGTCCCACCACAGGACCACCGACCCGACCAGCACCAGTCCCGACACCGCCGACCCGACGATCGCCGCGACCCGCTCCCCCAGCACGGCGGGCAGCCCCCACAGCACCCCCGCGGTCACCGCCGGGACCGCCACCAGCGCGATCAGCAACCACTGACTCACGACCCGATCACCCCCGCCAGGATCGCGAGCGCGACCACCCCGACCACCGCCGCCGTCAGGTACGACTGCACGTTCCCCGTCTGCAACTTCCGGAACCCGGCCGAGGCAAGCACACCCGCCCGCCCGGTCGCCCGGACGTACGCCCCGATCACGTCCTGATCCCCACCGACGGTCAACCGGGCCAGCCATCGCACCGGCACCACGACCACCCGCTGGTACGCCGGATCCACGCCGTACTCACGTTCCAGCAGCAACGGCCGCGGGTCCGCGCCGCGCCGCCACAGCGAGTACGCCGGCAGCGCGCCGAGCACCGCGAGGACGGTCGTGATCCCCGCGATCGGCCAGTTCACGTGCACGCCGTCGGTGTACCCGAGCCCGATCGCCCCGAGCGCGAGCAGAACCATCGGCGCCAGCATCAGCCACGCCCCCTCGCGGAGCTTGCGCACGTCCGGCTCGTCCAGGTCCGCCATCGCGTCGTCGTCCTCGAACGCCCCGACCGCACCGACCACGGCCGGGGTACGGAAGAAGACCCACAACCACAGACGGACGCAGTAGAACGCGGTCATCATCGCGGTCACGCAGACCGACACCAGCACGATCCAGCCGACCGCCGAACCGTCCCGTGCCGTCTTCCAGGCCGCTTCGACCACGGCGTCCTTGGAGAAGAACCCGGACAGCCCCGGTACGCCGGCCAGCGCCGCGAGGCCGACCGTCATCGTCACGAACGTCACCGGCAGCCGCTTCCGCAGCGCACCCCGCCGCGAGTACTTCCGCAGTACGACGAACGCCGCGCTGCCGACCTGATGCAGCAGGACGCCCGCGCAGAGGAACAGCAGGCCCTTGAAGGCCGCGTGCGTCAACAGGTGGAAGAGCGCCGCGTGCCGCCCGTCGCGGGTACCGAGCGCGAGGCCCGAGAACATGATCGCCAACTGGCTCACCGTCGACCAGGCCAGCACCCGCTTCACCTCGACCGCCGCCATCGCGCAGGACGCCGCGAACAGCATCGTCACGCAGGCGACCACGGCCAGCACGGTCAGCGTGGTCTCGGCCTTGACGAACAGGTCGAACAGCCGGGCGATCAGGAAGACGCCCGCGGCAACCATCGTGGCGGCGTGGATCAGCGCGCTCACCGGGCTCGGGCCGGGCATCGCGTCCGGGAGCCAGGTCTGCAGCGGAACCTGCGCCGACTTCCCGACCACCCCGACGAGCAGCAGCAATGTCCCGATCGTCAACGTGTGCGGCTCGATCGGACCGCTGCCGAGCTCGGAGATCCGGAACGTGTGATAGCCGACGCCGAGCACGAAGATCCCGAACAGAAAGCCGACATCGGCGAACCTGGTCATCAGGAACGCCTTCATCGCACCGGCGCGGGCGTCCCGGCGTTCCCAGTAGTGGCCGATCAGCAGGTACGAGCAGGCGCCCATCACCTCCCAGCCGATCAGCAGCAGGAACAGGTTGTCCGACACGACCACGGTCACCATCGCCGCGGTGAAGAGCGTGACGAGCGCCGTGTACGACGCGACCCGCTCGCGGACGTAGCCGATCGAGTAGACCTGCACGCACGCCGACACCACACCGACCACGGCGAGCATCAGCACGGTCAGCCCGTCGGTGCGGAACTCGTACGCGAAAGCGAAGTCCTCGCCGATCATGGCGCCGCCGGCGGCCTCGACCTGCTGCGGTGTCACGCCGTACAGCAAGGCGGCGGACAGGACGACGAGGAGCGAGAAGCCGACGCCGACTACCCGCCAGGCGGTGCCGATCACGAGGCCTCCTCACGCTCGAGGAGGTCCCGGGCCGCGTCGGCGTCGACGTGACCGTGGCCGCGGAACAGCAGCAGCAGGATCGCCAGCCCCAGCCCGATCTCGGCCGCGGCGAGCGTGATCACGAACACCGCAAGGGTCTGGCCGGTCGCCTCGGTCACCCGCCAGGCGTCGAAGGCGACGAGGTTCAGGTTGACGGCGTTCAGCATCAGCTCGAACGACATCAGCAGCGTGATCACGTTCCGCCGGGCGAGCACGCCGTACACGCCGACGCAGAACAGCACCACTGCCAGCAGCAGCGGGAGGACCAACGGCATGTCAGTCCTCCTTCTTCCGCTGGGAGAGGGCGATCGCGCCGATCAGCGCGGCGAGCAGGAGAACGGACAGTACCTCGAACGGCAGCACCCAGTGCTTGAACACCTGGGTCCCGACCGCGGTCGCGGAGCCGTCGGCCACCGGCTTGACCTTCTCGTTGCCGAAGGCAAGGACGACGCCGGTGCCGAGGAGCACCGCGAGGACGCCGGCCAGCACGGCCGCGAACGGGCTGCGGCCGGTGGTCAGCTCGGGCAGCGGGTTCGTCGGGGCCTTGGTGAGCATCAGCGCGAACAGCACGAGTACGACGATCGCGCCGACGTACACGAGGATCTGGACCAGCGCCACGAACTCCGCCCGCAGCGCGCCGAAGCAGCCGGCCACCGCGCCGAGCGCGACCACCAGCCAGAGCGCGGCGTGCACGATCCGGCGGGACGTGACGACCAGCACGGCGGCGGCGACCGCCACCGCACCGGCGACGGAGAACAGGACCGTTGTCACTCGGCGTCCTCGGTGTCCTCGGCGGCTGGGCCGGGGTCGATGGGCTGCGGCGCCGGAACGGTCCACATCCAGTCGCGGAGCCGCTCCTTCTCGTGGGTCAGGTTGCGGATGTCGGTCTCGGCGTACTCGAACTCCGGCGACCAGAACAGCGCGTCGAACGGGCAGGCCTCGATGCAGATCCCGCAGTACATGCAGAGGCTGAAGTCGATCGCGAACCGGTCCAGCACGTTCCGGCTGCGCTCGCGGGCCTGCTCACCGACCGACGGCGCGGTCTCGGTGTGCGAGTCGATGTAGATGCACCAGCTCGGACATTCCCGGGCGCACAGCATGCAGGAGGTGCAGTTCTCCTCCATCAGTGCGATCACGCCCCGGCTGCGCGGCGGCAGTTCCGGCTGGACGTCCGGGTACTGCTCGGTGACGGATCGCCGGGCCAGCGTCCGCGCAGTGACCTTCAACCCCTCGACCAGCCCCTTACCAGGCAGCCCCACACTCCACCTCCCGTCGCTTAACAGGACACTAGCGTCCCATGCCGCGCTCCGCTGCCTGTATCAGGAAGGCCTGTTCGGCCTGGTTGGTGTTGTGGGTGAGGGCGGATTCGTACGCCGCCTGTGCTTCCGCCGTCCGGCCGAGTCGGGTGAGGAGGTCGGCGCGGATGGCGTGGAAAAGGTAGTAGCTGTCCAGGGAGAGGTCGTCGACGAGCGCGAGAGCGGCGGCCGGGCCTTCCACCTCGGCGACGACGACGGCCCGGTTGAGAGCGACGACCGGGGTTGGGTCGAGTGCCAGCAGGTGGTTGTAGAGCTGCAGGATCTGGGCCCAGTCGGTCGCCTCGGCGGTGGCGGCGTCCGCGTGTACGGCGTTGATCGCCGCCTGGAGCTGATACGGACCCGGCTGATTGCGGCGGAGGCAGCGACGTACCAGCGCATGTCCTTCGGTGATCAGGGCGCGGTCCCAGAGGGCGCGGTCCTGGTCGCGGAGGCGGATCAGCGAGCCGTCGGGGGCGACCCGCGCCGGGCGGCGGGACTGCTGCAGCAGCATCAGCGCGAGCAGCCCGACCGCCTCGGGTTCGTCCGGCATCAGGTCGACGAGCAGCCGGCCGAGCCGGATCGCCTCGAGCGCGAGCTCGTCACGGACCAGGGTCTCGCCGGACGAGGCGGCGTACCCCTCGTTGAAGATCAGGTACACGACCGCCAGGACTCCACGGACGCGCTCCGGCAGATCCGCCTCGTACGGGACGCGGTACGGGATCCCCGCGACCCTGATCTTCGCCTTCGCGCGGACCAGCCGCTGCGCCATCGTCGGCTCCGGGACCAGGAACGCGCGGGCGATCTCCGCCGTACTGAGGCCGCCGAGCATCCGGAGTGTGAGCGCGACCCGGACGTTCAGCGCGAGGGCCGGGTGGCAGCAGGTGAAGATCAGCCGCAGGCGGTCGTCGTGCACGGCACCCTCCTCCACCGGCTCGGCCTCGGCGTGCAGCAGCGCCGCCTGGGCGTGTTTGTCCGCCCGCGCCGACTCCCGGCGCAGGCGATCGATCGCGCGGTTCCGCGCGGTCGTGATGATCCAGCCGGCCGGACTCGGCGGTACGCCGGTCGCCGGCCACTTCTCCAGCGCCGCGGCGAACGCGTCCTGGACGGCGTCCTCGGCGATCTCCAGGTCGCCGAACACGCGGGTCAGCACCGCCACCGCGCGCCCGTGCTCGGCCCGGAAGATCGCTGCGAGATCCGGGGTCACGACTGCGAGGGCCGGACCTCTACCGGGAGGCCGAGCACCTTGGCGAGACGGCGTCCCCAGTGCAGTGCGGCGTCGAGGTCCTCGACCCGGATCACGATGAAGCCGCCCAGGTGTTCCTTGCCCTCGGTGAACGGGCCGTCGGTCACCAGGACCTCGTCGCCCTTCGCCCGCAGCACGGTCGCGGTCTCGGGCGGGTGCATGCCGGCGTCGAACACCCAGACGCCGGCCTCCCTGAGGTCCGTGTTGAGGACGTCGAGGTCGCGCATGATCGGGTCGAGGATCTCGGGCGCGGGCGGCGGCCCGTCGGGCTGGTAGATGCTGAGCACGTACTGGTTCATGGTGTCCTCCTCCTTCTCGTCACCTACACGAACGGCCTCACCCTGGATCGACAGGCAGCACCACAGTAATTTCCAGACCGCCTCCGGCGCGCGGTACGGCGTCCACGGTGCCGCCGTGCGCCTCCGCCACCGACCGGACGATCGACAGTCCGAGCCCGGCACCCTTCCCGCCGACCAGCCGCTCGGCGCCGAGGCGGTAGAACGGCTTGAACAGACTCTCCACCTCGTACGGCGGGATCTCGGGGCCGGTGTTGGTGACAACGACCTGCACGTGGTCGGCGGTGCGCTTGCTGAGCACGCGAACCCAGCGTTCGCCGTCAGGCTGGTTGTGGCGGATGCCGTTCTCGACCAGGTTGTGGACGAGGCGTTCCAGCAGCAGCGCGTCGCCCTTGGTCGGCGCGTCGCCCGGACCGCGGATCAGCTCGACGCCGGCCGCGGCGGCCTCGCTCGAGAGCTGGCCCGCGACGTGAGTGACGACGTCGCTCAGGTTCACCGGGTAGACCGCGGTCAACTGCTTCTCCGAGTCCGCGAGGATCAGCAGGCCCTCGATCAGCTGTTCGTGCCGGGCGTTGATGGTCAGCAGGCTCTCGCCCAGCTCCTTCACGTCCGCGGACGCCGTACGCCGATGCATCGCGACCTCGACGAGCGCACGGCCGAGCGTCAACGGCGTACGCAGCTCATGGGAGGCGTTCGCGACGAACCGGCGCTGGCCGTCGAACGAATGGTCCAGCCGCTCGACCATCGTGTCGAACGCGTCCGCCAGGTTCTTCACCTCGTCGTCGGGGCCGCGCAGGCCGATCCGCTCGTGCAACGCCGCGGGCGAAGCCGCAATCCGGCGAGCCGTATCCGTCACCCGATGCAACGGCGCCAGGACCCGCCCTGCGACCAGCCAGCCGAATCCAGCAGCCAGTGCACCGACAGCGAGGAGTGCGATGCTCCCCTGCGTCAGCATCGACTTGATCGCTGCTTGCCGCACCTGCTCGCGCTGCTGCTGCATCACCCGCTCGGCATCGGAGCCCGTGAGTACGGCGCCGTCCTTGTTCATCACGTACACGTCGTTCGACGGAGGCGGCGGGGCGGTCCGGCCGGACTCCGGGCTCAAGTACGTGCCCTTCATGATCACGCGGTACTGCTGGCCGAGGTTCGCGCTGAAGAGGGCGTAGGTGACGCCGAGCAGCAGCACACCGGCGACGAGGAAGAGGCCGCCGTACAGCAGGGTCAGGCGGCCGCGCAGGGAGAGCTTCCTCAGGGGATGCGGTAGCCGACGCCGGTGACGGTCTCCACGAGCCCCGGCTCGCCGAGCTTCCGGCGCAGCTTCAGGATCGTCAGTCGTACCGCCCCCGTGAACGGGTCCACGTGCTCGTCCCATGCCTTCTCCAGCAGTTGTTCGGCCGACACCGTCGCGCCGTCGGCCCGCAGCAGCTCCGCGAGTACGGCGAACTCCTTCTTCGACAACGGCACGTACCGGCCGTCGCGGAACACCTCGTGCCGCGCGGGGTCCAGTGCGACCCCGGCACGACGCAGTACGGGCGGGTCGGCCGGGCGGCTGCGGCGGCCGAGCGCGAGCACCCGGGCGGCCAGCTCGGCGAACGCGAACGGCTTGGTCAGGTAGTCGTCCGCCCCGAGCCCGAGGCCCTCCACCCGGTCCGTCACCGCGGCGGCCGCGGTCAGCATCAGCACCCGGGTGGCCGATCCGGACGCCACCAGTTGCCGGCACACCTCGTCGCCGTGCACGACCGGGATGTCGCGGTCCAGGACGAGTACGTCGTACCCGTTCACGGTCAGCCGCTCGAGGGCGGCGGCGCCGTCACCGGTCACGTCGACGGCGTGCGCGTCGTCGCGCAACCACTCCGCGATCGCTGCCGCCAGCAACGGTTCGTCCTCGACCACCAGTACCCGCACGCACCCCATGGTGCCCGACGGCGCTGTTTCCCCGGTGTTTCCGTCCTCGGAAACGGTCCGGAAACGGTGTTCCGAGCAGGGTTTCCGGAAACGAGAGGAGCAGCGATGCACATCACCATCCGGGCCGTTTCCGCCATCACGCTTTCCGTTCTGGCGGCCGGCCTGATCCTGACCGGGTGCGGAGCCGACAAGCCCGATGCCCAGGTCGCGTCCGGCGGGGAACCGCAGTCCACTTCGGCGAGCAGTGCGCCGGCCAGCCTCAGCCAGGACGAGATGGCGGTCAAGTTCACCCAGTGCCTGCGGGAGCACGGTCTGAACGTGCCGGACCCGGAGCCGGGCAAGGGTCCGATGCTGAAGTTCGACAAGAACTCCGGCGTCACCCGGGACCAGGTGCAGAAGGCCATGGAGGCGTGCCGGCAGTACAACCCGCAGTCCCAGGGCAGCGCGAACCCGCAGCAGCAGGAGAACGGCCGGAAATACGCGGAATGCATGCGGAAAAACGGTGTCGAGAAGTTTCCGGACCCGAAGCCGGACCAGCCCGGGATCATGATCGGCCCGGGCGTCGCGGACGACCCGGACTTCAAGAAGGCGCAGGACGCGTGCCAGAGCATCCTGGCGGCGCGGTGATGCGGAAGGCGATCACTGCGGTCGCGGTGCTCGCCGCCGGCGGCGCCGCAAGCGTCTTCCTGGTGAACCGCGGCGATGCCGGCCAGGCCACACATCAGGCCGCGCAGCCGCTCCCGGTCAACACCACCAAGGTCACGCAGCAGACCCTGAAGGACACCGAGACGCAGGACGGCACGCTCGGCTTCGGCACCACGACCGCGGCGGTCAACCGGGTCGCCGGCACGGTCACCGCCGTACCGGACAGCGGGCAGGAGCTGCGGCGCGGGAACACCGTCTACAGCATCGACAACAAGCCGACCACGCTGCTGTACGGCGCGTTGCCTGCCTATCGCAGACTCGCGGTCGGGACCGAGGGCACCGACGTACTGCAGCTCGAGCAGAACCTGCAGGCGATGGGATACACCGGGTTCACCGTCGACGACGAGTACACGGAGGCCACGGCGACCGCGGTGAAGGCGTGGCAGGACGATCTCGGGCTGGACGAGACGGGTGTGGTCGAGCTGGGCAGCGTGCTGTTCGCGCCCGGACACATCCGGGTGGACAGCGTGCCGGCGGAGGAAGGGTCGCCGCTCGGGCCGAACCAGCCGGTGCTCAACTACACCGGGACGACCCGCGCGGTCACCGCGCAGCTGGACGCGGCGGATCAGCGGCTCGCGGTGACGGGCGCGGCGACGTCGATCGCGCTGCCGAACGGGGAAAGCGTTGTCGGAAAGATTCAGAAAGTTTCCACGGTGGTGATCCCGGCGGACAGCCCGGACAAGGACCCGGAGACCAAGATCCAGGTGATCGTCGCGATCGCCGACCAGAAGGCGGTGGCGGCGTGGACGTCCGCGGCCACCGACGTCACGTTCACCGCGTCGGAGCGCAAGAACGTGCTGACCGTCCCGGTCGCGGCGCTGGTCGCGCTCCGCGAGGGCGGCTTCGGCGTCGAGGTCACCGACGGTACGACGTCGCGGTACGTGCCGGTGAAGACCGGGCTGTTCGCGAGCGGGCAGGTCGAGATCAGCGGCACCGGGATCACCGCCGGGACGACGGTGGGGATCCCCAAATGATCGAGTTGCAGGACGTGACGAAGGTGTACGCCGGCGGGGTGCGGGCGCTCGGCGGGGTGAGCCTGCGGATCGAGCGCGGCGAACTCGTCGCGATCGTCGGGCCGTCCGGCTCCGGGAAGTCGACGATGCTGAACGTGCTCGGGACCCTCGACCGGCCGACCTCCGGGACGGTCCGGATCGACCGGTACGACGTGGCACGGCTGTCCGACGCGGGGCTGTCGGCGTTACGCGCGAGCCGGATCGGGTTCGTGTTCCAGCAGTTCCACCTCGCGGCCGGCGTACGGGCGGTCGACAACGTGGCGGACGGATTGCTGTACTCCGGGCTGCGATTGCCGGCCCGCCGGAAACGGGCTGCCGCCGCGTTGGAGCGGGTCGGACTCGGCCATCGGTTGCGCCACGAACCCCACGAGCTCTCGGGCGGCGAGCGCCAACGCGTCGCGGTCGCCCGGGCCGTCGCCGGCGAACCCGCCGTACTGCTGGCCGACGAACCCACCGGAGCACTCGACTCCGCCTCCGGCGCCGGCGTCATGCAGCTCCTCCGCGACCTGCACGCCGGCGGCACCACCGTCATCGTCATCACCCACGACCGCGACATCGCCGCCTCCCTCCCCCGCCGGCTCCACATGCGCGACGGCCACATAGTCGAGGAGGTCCACGCATGAATCACGACTCTGTGCACCACCTCCGTACGCCGGCGGACGAAACGTACGGACGTCGTGCACAAGGTGCCCGGGAGCTCAAGCCCGCGGCGTTGGGTTTGCGGGACGTGGTGCGGGTCGGGGCGGTGGGGTTGCGGACGCGGCCCACCAGGGCGCTGCTGTCGGCGCTGGGGATTGCGATCGGGATCGCGGCGATGGTTGCCGTGGTAGGGATCTCGTCGTCGTCGCGGGCGCAGCTCGACGGGCAGCTGGATGCGTTGGGCACCAACCTGCTGACCGTGACACCAGGCACCCGGCTGACCGGCGGCGACGCGCAGTTGCCGTTGACCGCGGAAGAGATGGTCGCCCGGATCGCCCCCGTGCGGGCCGAGTCGGCGATCGGCAAGGTCGACGACGCCTCGGTGTACCGGACCAACAAGATCCCGGACGTGCAGACGAACGGCATCATCGCGTACGCCGCCCGCCCCAACCTGCTCGACACGATCGGCGCGACGGTCCGCAGCGGGAAATGGCTGGACACCGCTACCGGAAACTTTCCGGCGACCGTTCTCGGCGCGGCCGCCGCGGACCGGCTCGGGATCACCAAGGCCGGCCCGGACGTCCAGGTCCTGATCGGCAACACCTGGTTCACCGTGCTCGGCATCCTCGAGCCGGCCGCCCTCGCCCCGGAGCTGGACAGCGCGGCCCTGATGGGCTGGCCCGCGGCCAGCGGGAAGCTGTCCTTCGACGGGCACCCGACCACGATCTACACCCGATCCGACGACACCCAGGTAGCAGCGGTCAGGTCGGTGCTCGGGGCAACGGCCAACCCCGAGGCCCCGAACGAGGTCGAGGTCTCCCGCCCCTCCGACGCGCTCGCCGCGAAACAGGCCGCCGGGCAGGCGTTCACAGGCCTGCTGCTCGGCCTCGGCGCCGTCGCGCTGCTGGTCGGCGGGGTCGGCGTCGCGAACATCATGGTGATCTCGGTGCTCGAACGCCGCGCCGAGATCGGTCTCCGGCGTTCGCTCGGCGCCACCCGCGCGCAGATCCGCACCCAGTTCCTCACCGAGTCGCTGCTGCTCTCCGCGCTCGGCGGCCTGGGCGGCGCACTCCTCGGATCAGCGGTGACGGCGGCGTACGCGTCGTACCAGAACTGGCTCACCGTCATCCCGGTCTGGGCGCTCGCGGGTGGGGTCCTCGCCACCCTGGTCATCGGTGCCCTGGCCGGCCTCTACCCCGCCGTACGAGCCTCCCGGCTCTCCCCGACCGAGGCGCTCGCAACTCCTTAGAACAGAACGACGCCGATGCCGGTGAGCGCGAGCTGCAGCAGCGCCACCGGCACCAGGCCCTGCCAGGCGAGCTTCTGCAGCTGGTCGGCGCGCATCCGCGGGAAGGACACCCGCACCCAGATCACCACGACCGACACGAGGGCCACCTTCAGCAGCGTCCAGATCCACCCGATCGACTCCGGCCCCGGACCGCTCCAGCCGCCGAGGAACAGCACTGTAGTGAGTCCCGCGAGTACGACGATCCCGGCGTACTCGGCCAGCAGGAACATCGCGAACCGGAGCCCGGTGTACTCCGTGTACGGACCGAAGATCACCTCGGAGTCCGCGACCGGCATGTCGAACGGCGGCCGTTGCAGTTCGGCCAGGCCGGCGACGAAGAACACGATCATGCCCGGCAGCTGCCACAGCAGCCACCACGGATTCCACGCGTGGGCGATCCCGGTCAAGCTCAGCGATCCGGCGGCCACCGCGACGCTGGCCGCGGACAGCACGAACGGCAGCTCGTAGCTCATCAGCTGCGCCGCCACCCGGAGCCCGCCGAGCAGGCTGTACTTGTTCCCGCTCCCCCAGCCCGCCATCAGCGACCCCAGTACGCCGATGCTCATCACCGCGAGCACGAAGAACAGCCCGGAGTCGAGGTCCGCGCCGACCAGCCCCGGCGCCAGCGGGATCGCGGCCAGCGCGGCGAGGTACGGCAGGATCGCGACCACCGGCGCCCATTCGAACACCCGCTTGTCCGCGGCGGCCGGGACCACGCTCTCCTTCTGGACGAACTTCACGCCGTCCGCGACCAGCTGCGCCCAGCCGTGGAACCCGCCCGCGTACATCGGGCCGAGCCGTGACTGCATGTGCGCCATCACCTTGTGCTCGGCCTGGCCGACCAGCAAGGGCGCCACCAGGAAGGCGACCAGTACGCCCACCACCCGCACCACGAACTCCAGCATGACGATCAGCCTAGTGGTTGCGGCTTGACCTCAACCAACGTTCAGGTCCGAGGGTGGGGTTCATGAGAACAATCCTTGTCACCGGAGCCACCGGCCGCGTCGGCCGACCCGTCGTCGACGGGCTGCGCGCGGCCGGCGTGTCGGTCCGGGCCCTCGTCCGTACGCCGGAACGCGCCGCGCTCCCGCCCGACGTCGAGCTGGTCCAGGGCGACATCACCGATCCCGCCGCCGTACGACGGGCCGCGGACGGCGTGGACGCGGCGTTCCTGCTGTGGCCGTCGTTCAGCGCCGACGGCGCCGCCGCTGTGGTCCGCGAACTCCCCCGGCGCGTCGTCTACCTGTCGTCACTGAACGCGGAGTCCGGCGGCGTGTGGGGTGACGTCGAGCAGCTGCTGCAGGACCGGGACCGGACGTTCGTCCGCCCGAGCGGGTTCGCCGTCAACGCGCAGAACTGGGCGGACGACTTCCGCACCGCCGACGTCGTCCGCGTCGCGTCACCCGAGGCGGCGCGATCGCTGATCCACGAGCGCGACATCGCCGCGGTCGCCGTACTCACCCTGCTCGACGACCACCACATCGGCCGGACGTACGAGATCACCGGCCCCGAGGCGCTGACCCAGGCCGAGCAGATCCGCACCATCGCGCGCACCGTCGGCAAGCCGATGCGGATCGAGGCGCTCGACGACGCCGCGGCCCGGCAGGCGATGCTCGACCTCGGCGCCGACCCGATCCTCGCCGACAGCTCGGTCAAGTACTGGGCCTCACTCGTCGACAACCCCGAACCGGTCACCACCACGGTCGCCGAACTGACCGGCCGCCCGGCGCGCACGTTCGCCGAATGGGCCGCCGATCACGCCGCCGAGTTCCGCGTCCCGACAACAGCAGAGGTCGCCCAGCAGTACACCGCGGCCCTGTCCGCAGGCCGGCTCACCGAAGCGCTCGCCCTCACCGCCCCTGACATGGTCCGCGTCGCACCCCTGGAAACCGGCGGCGAGGAGATCGAGATCAAAGGCACCGACGCCATCCTCGACCACGCCCGCCGGCAAACGGCCGGCATCCAGTACGACGCCATCGACGTACTGGGCCCCCTCGTCACGGACGACCACTTCGCCATCCGCTTCACCTTCCACCACAACACCACCCACACCACCAAACTCTCCCTCTGCACAGTCGAGTCCGGCCGCATCACCCGTGAAGAGGTCTTCTACTACACCCCGGCACACCCCTGACGAACACGAGCCGACTCGTGGCGAATGGTTCGGCGGCCTGAGCAGTCGAGCGGCTGGGTCAGAGGGCGAGTTGAACCCAGCCGCCTACGTCTTGGCGGCCGGATTTGAGGGCGGCTGTGCGGGCGGCGTGGTTGGCGGAGTGGATGGTGCCGATCAGGATGCGGGTGGGGTCGGGGAGGGCCTGCGCCAGGAGGGTGCTCAGGTGCGGGCCGTAGCCGTGGCCGCGGTGCTCGGGGGCGAGGATCAGCTCGCGGACGACGTACGCGGGGAGGCCGAGCGCGTCGTCGGGCTTGATGATCGCGGCGGCGTACCCGGCCCACTCGTCGTTCACGGTGATGTCGTACAGGAGGCCGTCGTCGGCGGATTCCTGCAGGTCGTCGAGGTCCTGGAGGGTCGCCTCCTCCGCGTGGTGCGGGTGTTCGGCGTCGACGGCGGCGTACGCGCGGCGGGCGTCCTCGTAGTGGTCGACGGTCTTCGCCGGGCGGAGCGCCAGGCCGGGCGGTCCGTCGTACGGGCGCAGGTCGCCGATCGGTGCGCCGAGGAACCGGCGGTCGGGGGTGGTGCCGTCGATGCCGGCGTCGGCGGTCCAGAGGCGGACGTACAGCGGGTGGTGGATGCCGTAGTACTCGCGGGCCGCGGCGGCGATCGCGGGGAGGTCGGACGGCTCCGGGGAGCGGGTCATCGGGGTGGCGTCGACGAACGGCTTCGCCGGGTTCAGGTTCTCGAAGCGGATGCTGAACATCGCCCGCAGGTCGTTGCCTGCAGCAACCCAGCGGTTCAGCATCGACTCGGCCGGCTTGCCCGGCGCCAGCCGTTGCGCCCGCGCGGCGGCGACGTCGAGGTCCTCGGCCAGCAGGATGTCCAGCGCGGCATGCTCCTCGGCGAGGATCGCCAGCCGTCGCGCGTCGTCCACCCAGCCCCGCGTGACCGGATGCTGCCGCTCCAACGTCCAGCCGGCCAGCTCTTCAGCACTAGGAATCACAACGGCCCAGCCTACGACTCGCCTGCGTCCTCCCCCGCGGACGCGGGCGGTGCGGTGTCGGATGGTGTGGGGGTTTGGCGGCGGGTGCGGCGTTCGCCCGGGCTGCCTCCTCGGCGGGGGCGGGCGGGGGTGGAGGCGGCTTCGGCGGGGGCGAGGGGGTCGGGGTTCGCGGAGCCGGGTGGGCGGGGGCCCCAGGTTTCGGGGTCGGGGACGCCGGGTGGCAGGGTGCGGCGGCGGCTGGGGGCGCCGGCGGGGGCGTGGTCGGACTCGCCCGGCTCCTTGGCGCCGGGCCACGGCTTGGCGACCCGGGAGGCGAGCACGAACTCCTTGCGCAGCGGGTGTCCCTCGAACTCGTCCGGGAGCAGCAGTGTGGTCAGGTTCGGATGCCCGTCGAAGGCGATCCCGAACATCTCGTGCGTCTCCCGCTCGTGCCAGTTCGCCCCGGCGTACACCTCGGTCAGCGTCGGCAGTACGGCGTTGTCGCGCGGCACCAGCGTCCGCACCAGCACATGGTCGACGTGCGCCCCGCCCCAGAAGTCCGCGAGGTGCGACACCACCCGGAACCCGTCCTTGAGCTCGTCCGACGCGCTCAGGAAATCGAAGAACGTGAACCCGACCGCGTCCCGCAGTACCTCATGGGCCGCGACCCACGCCGATGCCGGTACGTCGATCGCGACCGGCCCGAAGCTGCTCGCGGACGTCGCGGCGATCCCGGCGCCGGTCAGCGCCTCGACAGCGTCGGAGGTCAAGGCTGCACCAGGCCCCGGGTCAGGGCGGCCGCCGACGGCTCCTCGTACCGGCTCGCGACGGTCTCGCCCGCGATCTTCTCCTGCAACTTGAGGATGCCCTGCAACAGCGCCTCCGGCCGCGGCGGGCAGCCGGGCACGTACACGTCCACCGGGATGATCTGGTCGACGCCCTTGGTCACGCAGTACGAGTCCCAGTACGGGCCGCCGGAGTTCGAGCAGGAGCCGAAGCTGATCACGTACTTCGGCTCCGGCATCTGGTCGTACAGCCGCTTGATCGCGGGCGCCATCTTGTCGGTGACCGTGCCGGACACCACCATCAGGTCGGCCTGCCGCGGGCCGGGCGCGAACGGGATCACGCCGAGCCGGATGAAGTCGTGCCGGCCCATCGAGGCCGCGATGAACTCGATCGCGCAGCAGGCGAGGCCGAAGTTGAACACCCAGAGCGAGTACTTCCGGCCCCAGTTCAGCAGGTACCGGACCGGCTCCGGTGCGAGCTTCGTCAGCGCGCCCACGGCCGGCCGCACGGTCGGCATCCCCAGTTCGGTCTCGGCCATGAGATCAGCCTATAACTCGTTGACCGCTCCGGAGCCGCGTCCTACCGTCGTTTTGAACAGGACTGAACAGGTCCCTAAAGGAGCCGACATGACCGATCAGGTCGAGGTGCAGCAGACCCGCGCGCTCTCCGTCGAGAGCAACGGGCTGAACGTGATCGCGGACGCGGACCGGAAGGGCCGCCCGAGCCAGCTGTTCTGGCCGTGGTTCGGGGCCAACGTGTCCGTGCTGGGACTGAGCTACGGCGCGTTCGCGCTCGGTTTCGGGATCTCGCTCTGGCAGGCGGTGGTCGCCGGGTTGATCGGCGTGGTGTTCTCGTTCCTGCTCTGCGGGCTGATCGCGCTGGCCGGAAAACGTGGTTCGGCGCCGACGATGGTGCTCAGCCGGGCCGCGTTCGGGGTCCGGGGAAACAAGTTTCCGGCGCTGGTTTCCTGGTTGCTGACGGTCGGCTGGGAGACGGTGCTGACGATCCTCGCGACGCTCGCGACCGCGACCGTGTTCGACCGGCTCGGCTGGGGCGGCGGCGCGCTGACCAAGGTGATCGCGCTGGTCGTGGTCGGGCTGCTGACGGTGGCGTGCGGCGTACTCGGGTTCGACCTGATCATGCGGGCGCAGACGGTGATCACGGTGGTCACCGGCGTACTGACCGTCGTCTACATGGTCCTGGTCGCCGACCAGATCCATTGGAAAACGGTTTCGGACATTCCGAACGGTTCCGCCCAGGCGGTGATCGGCGCGCTCGTGTTCCTGATGACCGGCTTCGGGCTGGGCTGGGTGAACGCGGCGGCGGACTACTCGCGGTACCTCCCGCGCCGGGCGTCGAGCCGCGGCGTGGTCGGCTGGACGACGTTCGGCGGCTCGGTCGCTCCCGTCGTACTGCTGGCGTTCGGGCTGCTACTCGCCGGGTCGTCGAAGGATCTGAGCACCGCGATCAGCGCGGACCCGATCGGTGCGCTGGCGGCGACGTTGCCGACCTGGTTCCTGGTGCCGTTCGTGATCGTCGCGGTGCTCGGGCTGGTCGGCGGGGCGGTGCTCGACATCTACTCGTCCGGGCTCGCGCTGCTGTCTCTCGGGCTGCCTGTGAAACGGTACGTCGCCGCGTTCGTCGACGGCGTGGTGATGATCGCCGGCACGATCTACGTGGTGTTCTACGGCGGGAAGTTCCTCGGGCAGTTCCAGGGATTCCTGATCACGCTCGGCGTGCCGATCGCGGCCTGGTGCGGGATCATGCTGGCCGACATCGCGTCGCGCCGCCGCGACTACGCGGAGGACGACCTGTACCGGCCGAGCGGGCGGTACGGCGACATCCGGTGGCTGCCGGTGGTCACGATGATCGTTGCCACCGGCATCGGCTGGGGACTGGTCACGAACACGTACGCGTCCTGGCTGACCTGGCAGGGGTACCTGCTCGGGGCGTTCGGGCTCGGCGGCAAGGACGGCGCGTGGGCGTTCGCGAACCTCGGCGTCCTGGCCGCGCTGGTGATCGGGTTCGTCGCGCAGTGGTTCGGCGGCCGGTCCGCCGTACGGCGTCAGGAGGCGTGACACGTGCTGGCGCTGATCGATCTGCAGCGGATCTTCGCGGATCCTTCGTCGGGGTGGGCGACGCCGGACTTCCGCCGGGTGGTGGAACCGGCGCGGGAGCTGATCAAGCTGTTCTCGCCCGACGTGGTGTTCACGCGGTTCGTCGCGCCGGAAAAACCTGACGGGGCGTGGGTGGGGTATTACGAAGCGTTCCCCTTCGCGTTGCAGCCGGCCGATGCGGCGGACTACCAGTTGGTGGACGAGTTCGAAGGCGCCCCGACGCTGGACAAGACGACGTTCGGCGCCTGGGGCCCCGAGCTGGCGGCGCGGGTCGACGGGCGGCTGGTGCTGGCCGGGGTGGCGACCGACTGCTGCGTGATCAGTACGGCGCTGGCCGCGGTCGACGCCGGCGTACAGGTGCAGGTGGTGGAGGAGGCGTGCGCCGGGTCCACCGCGGAGAACCATGCGAAGGCGATCGACCTGATGCGGTTGTACGCGCCGATGCTGGAGATCGTGAGCGTGGAGCAGTTGCGATGATCCGGCTCAAGCACGAACGGGTGGCGCGGGTGCTGGCGCGGGAGATCAAGTCCGGCGTCGTACAGCCGGGAACGCAACTGCCGGGCGAGGTCGAGCTGGCGCGGCGCTTCGCCGTCAGCCGCAACACGGTCCGCGCGGCACTCGCCGTACTCGCCGAGGACGAGCTGATCGCCACACGGACCGGGAAGGGTTCGTACGTGCTGTTCGACGGGCGGCCGTTGGACGGGCGGCTCGGATGGACGCATGCGCTGTCCGAGCAGGGCGTCGAGACGCGGATGCGGACGGTACGGATCGAGCTCGAGGAGGACCCGGAGCTCGCCGCGCGGCTCGAGCTCGCGTCGGCGTCGTTCGTGGTGATCGAACGCGTCCGGCAACTCACCGACGGTACGGCGATCTCGCTCGAACGCAGCCACGTCCCGGCGGTGGACGCCCTGCGGGACCTGCCCGAACGCGGACTCGACAACGGCTCGATCAGCGTCACGCTGAACCGCGCGGGGCTGTACCTCGACCACTGCGAACAACGCCTCCGCGGCCGTCCCCTCACTCCCGTCGAAGCAGGCCACCTCGACCGCCCCGAAGGCACCTGGTTCCTGCACACCACCCGCACCAGCTGGACCGCCACCGACCAGGTCGCCGAGTACGCCGACGAACTCCTCGACCCGACCCACTACGAGCTCAACCTCACCTACAACAGCTGACATGCCCTAAGGGTGTAGTTGCCCGAGGCATAGGGAGTTGTGCTGATGTGAGGAGTCTCCTCAGAGACGGACTGTTTTCTCAGCAGCGAGAGCAGCCGGAGGAGACCATGTTTGTTTACTCGACCGCCGCGGTTCAGGCGGAGATGAAGTATCGCCAAGAGCGGATCCGTCGCGACTTCCAGCGTCCCTCGTGGTTCCGTAAGCGTGTACCGCAGCCGCCCCAGCCCTGCGCGCCCGAACTCCGGGCCCGGCCCGCGATGTGACCGCACGTTCACCGCCCAAGACCCCCTTCCCCCGGCGCGGCCGGCTCCCCGAGAGCCGGCCGCGCCACCGTCTTTTCAGGGGTCCTAGGACTGCCTGAGCGCACCTAGGGGTCTGCCTACGGCGGGGATAGGGAGGAGTTCCGATGTGCGGGCCCACCTCAGACGAGCAGATTAAGGGTGTCGGCAGGGAGCCGGCGCAGAACAACGGAGGAACACATGTTCACCAACGCAAGCGTCAAGGCAGAGGTCGACTACCGCAGGGAGCGCCTCAGCCGCGACTTCCGGCAGCACCGCGGCCACTCGGGCAACCGCGGCCGCCGGACCATCAGCCACCTGTTCGGCCGGAAAGCCTGAAGGGAGGGACACACCATGATCACAGTTCCACTGACCCCCGATTCGATGCGAGCGGAGGCGGCGTACCGCCTGGAGCGCGCCAAGCGTGACTACCGGGCCGCGAACCGCCGGGAGCGCACGGTGAAGGCCACCGAGCCGAAGCCGCGGCACGCCCTTCGTCCCCGTCCCGTCGCATGACCGCCGAGACCGCCGTCCCTGATCGAGAAATCGTGATCAGGGACGGCGTTTCTGCGACTGGGAGACACCACGGAACGGGATGCCGTCGATTTGTGTCGGCGCCAGGGGCGAAGATGGACGACGTGCCCTGGAACTCGACACCTCTCGTCGGCCGCTCGTCCGAGATGGCCGCCCTGCTCAGCGCCGTGGACGACGCGAAGACGCGCCGCGCCGGTGCCGTGCTGCTGTCCGGTGACGCCGGCGTCGGCAAGACCCGGATGCTGGACGAGGTCGCGACCGGGGCCCACGAGCGCGGTTTCGGCGTACTGGTCGGGCACTGCACCGACTTCGGCGACGCCGGCCTGCCGTACCAGCCGTTCTCGGAGATCTTCGGCCGGCTGGCCGGTGACCGGCCAGACCTGGTCGAGGGCGTACTGACGAACTTCCCGGCGATCGGCCGGTTGCTGCCCGCGCACCGGCTGCTCGGCGCCCAGCCCGCGCCGCAGCAGGAGGGCCAGCTGGACCGGGCGGCGCTGTTCGACGCGGTGCTCGGCGCGTTCACCGCGTTGTCCACCAGCGAGCCGCTGCTGGTGATCATCGAGGACGCGCACTGGGCCGACGACTCGACCCGGGACCTGATCGGTTTCCTGATCACCCGGCTGACCTCGCAGCGTCTCGCCCTGGTGGTCTCGTACCGCAGCGACGACCTGCACCGCCGGCATCCGCTCCGCCGCCCGATCGCCGAGTGGTCGCGGAATCCGCGGGTGCGCCGGGTCAACCTGCTGCCCCTCGACGCCGACGAGGCCCGGACGCTGCTGCACTCGCTGCTGACCGATCCGCTGCCCGCCGAGGAGGAGCGCCGGATCCTGGAGCGGGCCGGCGGCAACGCGTTCTTCACCGAGGAGCTGGCGGCGGCGGCCTCGATGGGCGACAACGACGGCGTGCCGCCGGATCTCGCCGATCTGCTGCTGGTGCGGCTCGACCCGCTGTCCGACAACGCCCGCCAGGTGGCCCGGGTGATCGCGGTCGCCGGGCGCCGCGTCCCGCACACGCTGCTCACCGCGGTGGCGAACCTCCCGGACCGCGAGCTCGACGAGGCGCTGCGGGAGCTGATCGACGCCCACATCATCGACGTACCGACCAGTGATCGGTACTACTTCCGGCACGCGCTGCTGGCCGAGGCCGTGTACGACGACCTGCTGCCGGGCGAGCGCGTCCGCGAGCACGCGGCGTACGTGCAGGCCCTGGAGAACCAGACCGTCGCGGGCACGGCCGCCGAGCTGGCCGGGCACGCGACCCGGTCGCACGATCTGGCGACGGCGTTCGAGGCCCGGGTCCGGGCCGGGCAGGAGGCGCTGTCGGTCGCGGCGCCGCAGGAGGCGCTGAAGCACTACGAGATGGCGCTCGAGCTGTTCCCGAACGCGGCGCCGACGACCACGGTCGACAAGACCTGGCTGATCGTCGACACCGCGACCGCGGCCACGTTGTCCTCGCAGCACCTGCGCGCCCTCAAGCTGCTCCGGAAGGCGCTGGCCGAGCTGCCGGCCGACGCGCCGAAGCGGCAGCGCGCCGAGCTGCTGCTGCCGCTGGCCGACATCGCGCTGATCATCGACAACGACCAGGAGTCCAACGAGGCTGTCTCGCAGGCGCAGAAGCTGGTCAGCGACGAGCCGGCGAGTGTCTTCAAGGCCCAGGTCGCCTCGCTGTACGCGCGGGTCTCGGACGCGCTGGGCCGCCCGATGGAGGCCGAGCGCTGGGCACACAAGGCGCTGGAGATCGCCCGCGAGGCCGGCCAGGAGTCCGCGGCCAGCGACGCCGGCATCACGCTCGCCCAGCTGCGCCGCCGGGCCGGCGACCCGGAGACGGCGGCCAAGCAGCTCGAGGAGGCCGCCGTACGGGCGCAGCTGACCGGCGACCCGGCCGCGGAGGTGCGGAGCCGGTTCCTGCTCGGGTCGACGCGGTATGAGCAGGGCGATCTGCTGAACGCGAAGGCGGCGCTGTCGTTCGCGACCAAGCGCGCCGGTGAGCTCGGGCGGCAGTGGGCGGCGTACGGGTTCGACGCGCGGCGGATGCTGGCGCTGACCCAGTTCATGCTCGGCGAGTGGGACGACGCGTCGGCGACCGCGCGGACCGACTCGATGACGCCGGCTGCGGCGGGGGCCGCGCTGCGGGCGGTCGAGTTCTCGGTCCGCGGCGGGCGCGGCGACACCACGGTCGCGGAGGAGTTCGAGCTGTCCCGCAAGTGGTGGGACCTGGACATCATGCTGCCGATCATCGGGTTGCAGCCGGCCGTGGACGCGTACCGCGCGCTCGACAAGCCGGCCGCGGCCGAGAAGCTGGTCGCGGACGTGACCACGCTGTGCGCGGACGTGTTCCAGACCGAGTGGTTCCTCGGCCGGATCCGGTTCGCGACGCTCGGGTTGCAGTTGCTGTGTCACCGGGCCGTCGGTGAGCCGTCGGCCGCCGCGGAGCTGGTCGCGCGCGGGGCGGAGCTGGTGTCCGCGGGCCAGGCGACCGCGGAGAAGGGGCTGCCGCCGGGGCGGTTGATGGGGGTCGAGGGGCTGGCGTGGCTGGCCCGGCTGGAGTCGGAGTGGGATCGGCTGCGCTGGCTGGCCGGGGTCGACGCGCCGACGCCGGAGGACCACGTCGCCGCGTGGCAGCGGACGACGGACGCGTTCGGGTACGGGTACGTGTTCGAGCAGGCGTGGTCGCGGGTCCGGTTGTCGGCGGCGCTGCGGGCCGCGGGGCGGGTTGCGGAGGCCAACGAGCAGGCCGCGCTGGCCGCGGACGTCGGGCGGGAGCTGAGCGCGCGGCCGCTGCTGGAGGAGGCGGGTGGCGGTGATCCGCACGGCGCGAGTGCGCTGACCTCACGGGAGACCGAAGTACTGCGGCTGCTCGCCGAGGGCCGGACGAACCGGCAGCTGGCGCGAGAGCTGTACATCAGCGAGAAGACGGTCAGCGTGCACGTCTCGAACATCCTCGCCAAGCTCGGCGTCCGCTCCCGCACCGAAGCCGCCGCGGTCGCACGACGGGACGGTCTGCTCGAAGACGCCTGAGACGCACCCTAGCCGTGGCGGCGGTGGCCCTGCTCGTGGGTGACGTGGCGGGCGCGGGCGCGGGCCAGCTCGTCGGCCTGGGTCTCCTCGACCCGGGGACGTTCGGGCTCAGTGATGTCGTCGAAGACCTGGCGGGCGTGCCGCATCCGGGCTGCGGCCAGCAACACGACCCCGGCTGCAGCTAGCGCGATCACTACCCACAGTTGCCACGACATAGCCTCACCACCACGTATTCGCCCCGTTCCCCCGAGTAATCACCATAGCTCGCAACCCTGCGCTTGGCGACCGGGTGTACGCATTCCGTTGAACAGAACGCTTGAAACTGACGCTTGTTGCCCGACGCAATCACAAGCGGTGATCAGGCAACAGAAAGTGGAATGACTCTCAGTTACTCCGCGGCGTCAGCCGCCCGCCCCGGAACAGATACGCCGCGCGACCGTCCGCCGGGCTCCGGAACGCCAGCACCTCGTGCACCCCGCGCTCCGGCTCGGCGGCGATCAGCCGGGTCTCGTCGAGCCCGACCAGCCGGATCCGCCGCGACTCCGGCATCAGCGCCCGCGCCTCCTCGCTGACCGGCTCGTCGAGCACCCAGAACTCCCCGTCCTCGACACTCACCGTCGACTGCTGGAGTACGCCGGTGTAGCGACCGGTGACCAGCTCCGCCGGGACCCGCACCGGCTCCTCGGGCGGCACCGGACGGGCCGCCAACTCGATCCCCGTCGTCTCGCGGAGCACGTGCCCGACGAGTTCGTCGTACAGCGCGCCCGTGTCGCCGCCGTTGGTGAGCAGCACCACCGCGACGCCCTGCTCCGGGGCGAGCCGGAAGAACGCCGACTGGCCGACCGTGCCGCCGTCGTGGCCGTACAGCCGGCCGCCGTCGAGGTCGAAGATCATCCAGCCCAGGCCCCAGTGGTCCGCGAACCCGCCGATCGACGGTACGTCGACCTGTGGCTCCCACAACCGGTCGACGGTCTCCCGGTCGAGCAGCGTCGCGTCCAGGTACGCACGCCCGAACGTCAGCAGGTCGCCCGCGCTCATCGCCAGCAGCGACCCGGCCGGCGCCATCGCGTGCACCAGGCTCCACATCGGCGCCGCCTGCAGCGGGTCCCCCGGCTTCGGTGCGATGTGCCCGAGCGCGGCGCGGTACAGCAGGGCCTCGTCCGGGATCGTCGCGACGTGCTCCAGCTCGAGCGGTACGGCGATCTGCTCGCGGATCAGCTGGTGGTACGGCTTGCCCCGCAGCACCTCGGCGATCCGGCCGAGCACCACGAAACCCGAGTTGTTGTACGAGAACCCGGCGCCGGGCGGGACCTCCTGCGGCAGCCCGGGCAGTACGTCGTCGACGAACAGCTCGACCGCGTCGTCGCCGCGGGACGTCGGCGTGAACGCGTCGCCCGAGAACCCGCTGGAGTGCGTGAGCAGCTGCCGCGGGGTGATCGCCGCGGCGGCCGCCTCGTCGGCGAGCCGGAAGCCGGGCAGGTACTCGCGGACCGGCCGGTCCAGGTCCAGCTTGCCGTCGGCAACCAGCTGCATGACCAGCGTGGTCGTCCAGAGTTTGGTGATCGACCCGATCTGGAAGACCGAGTCGGTGGTGGCCTCGACGCCGGTGTTCCGGTTCAGGATGCCCGCGGCCGCCGTACTCACCACGCCGCCGGCCAGCACCGCGACCGACGCCGCCGGGACGCCGTGCTTGGTGATCAGGTCCGTGAGGTTCTCGTCCAGCCAGCTCTGCACGTTCGTCGCTCCTCGGTCAGGTCCAGCGCAGTACGCCCTTACGGTAGGCGTACAGCAGGCCGACCGCGACGAAAGCCAGGAAGACGAACATCTCGATCAGGGTGGCGAAGCCGAGTGTGCTGAAGATGGTGGCCCAGGGGAACAGGTAGATCGCGTCGACGGCGAAGATCACGTAGAGGTACGCGAACAGGTAGTACCGGATGTGGACCTGGGCCCATCCCTCGCCGACCGGGTCGACGCCGGACTCGTACGTCTTCAGCTTGCCCTCGGTCGGATACGTGACCGTCAGCGCCTTGTTCAGTGCGAACGCCCCGACCAGCCCGACCAGGCCGAGCGCGACCACCGCGGCGACGACCCCATAGCTGTCCGACACGGGCAGCAGTCTAGTTCGTGCAGAGCAGTGAGGAGTCGATCGAGACGTACGGGCCGTAGCCGGAGCGGATGTCGGCGACCTGGAGGCGGAGGCGGGTGATGCCGGCGATGTCGTAGTTCAGCCAGCGCTCGGTCTCCTGCTGCATGCGGACCGAGGTGACCGCCGTGGTCCCGTTGTGCAGCGAAACCCGGACCAGTCCGTCGGTCAGGTTGCCGAGCCAGGTGCGCGAGTACCGGCAGCCGGTCGAGTCGACTTCGCCCCAGACGTACCCGCCCTGGTCCGCCAGCAGGTCTGCCTCGGACCGCCGCGGCCCCTCCTTCGGCGGTACGACGTTGAACTGCGGCTGCCCGGCCCCGCCGACCGCGACCACGCCCTTCTTGAACAGCCCCCGCCACACGTAGTGTTTGAAGGAGATCATCGGCGACAGCGCCGCGGCGTACGGCGCCTGCGCCCCGACCGCGATCCGGTAGGTCCGGATCGACCCGGGCTGGACCGTGGTGATCGTCACGCTGCTGCCGGTCGAGTAGCCGTGCGCGATCTCCTGCCAGCGCTTCTGGGACGGGATCCACTGGTGCAGCGGGATCCGGGTCCCGTTCGCGGGCGCCGGGGTCAGCGTGCCGACGACGGTGATCACGCCCTTGGTCGCGTCCGTCGTACGAATGCTGGTGATCTTCACGGCGCGCACCGGCGACGGGACCGCGGACGCGCCCGGGACCACGCAGCCGAGCAGCAGCACCATCAGCAGTCCAGCTAGCAGTCCGGCCGGCAGTCGGCGCATCACACAGCTCCCTGAAGTCGCAAGCAGTTGCCGCCACCCTGCCGGTTCTCACTCCGGATCGCAACCGAACGTTCGCGGAGGGTGAGACACCCCCTTACCGGACCGGAGGGGCTTCTCACACCGCGTCCCAGGCTGTGGACCACCGGGGCTTCCGCATGGTTCCGTTCTAAGGGCGAACTAATATTGGGGTTATCGCCCTGACTGGGGGGATCGACGTGTCGCCCACGACGCGGCAGGCCGACCCAAGCTTCGACTTGGAGATGAACAGAACAGTGACCATCGAGGTCAAGCAGCTCGACCGCGTGGTGATCCGGTTCGCCGGCGACTCCGGTGACGGGATGCAGCTCACGGGGGACCGGTTCACAGCGGAAACGGCGTCGTTCGGCAATGACCTGTCGACGTTGCCCAACTTCCCGGCGGAGATCCGCGCACCAGCCGGAACCCTGCCCGGGGTCAGCTCCTTCCAGTTGCATTTCGCCGATCACGACATCCTGACGCCGGGCGACGCGCCCGACGTCCTGATCGCGATGAACCCGGCCGCCCTGAAGGCCAACTTGAAGGACGTGCCGCGGGGCGCGACGCTGATCGTCGACACCGCCGACTTCACCGCGCGCAACCTGAAGCGGATCGGGTACGACGAGAACCCGCTGGAGACCGGTGAGCTCGACGGCTGGCACGTCGTACCGCTGAACCTGACCGGGATGACGGTGGAGTCGGTCAAGGAGTTCGGGCTGACCCGCAAGGACGCGTCCCGGGCGAAGAACATGTACGCGCTCGGCCTGGTGTCCTGGCTGTTCCAGCGGCCGGTCGAGTCGACGATCACGTTCCTGGAGACGAAGTTCGCGAAGGCGCCGGACATCCGGGACGCGAACATCGCGGCCTTCCGCGCAGGCTACAACTTCGGGGAGACCGCCGAGGAGTTCTCGGTCCGGTACGAGGTGAAGCCGGCCCGGATGGCGACCGGGACCTACCGGAACATCTCCGGCAACCTGGCGCTGGCGTACGGCCTGGTGGCCGGTGCGCAGCGAGCCGGTCTGCCGCTGGTGCTCGGCGCGTACCCGATCACCCCGGCCTCCGACGTGCTGCACGAGCTGTCCAAGCTCAAGCGGTTCAACGTCACCACGATCCAGGCCGAGGACGAGATCGCCGGCGTCGGCGCCGCCCTGGGCGCGTCGTTCGGCGGGGCGCTCGGCGTGACCACGTCGTCCGGCCCGGGTATCAGCCTGAAGTCCGAGACGATCGGCCTCGGCGTGATGCTCGAGCTGCCGCTGGTGATCTGCGACATCCAGCGCGCCGGCCCGTCCACCGGGATGCCGACCAAGACCGAGCAGGCCGACCTGCTGCAGGTGATGTTCGGGCGGAACGGCGAGGCGCCGCTACCGGTGCTCGCCGCCCAGTCCCCCGCGGACTGCTTCGCGATCGCGATCGAGGCGGCCCGGATCGCGATCACCTACCGGACGCCGGTGATCGTGCTGTCCGACGGCTACCTGGCGAACGGGTCCGAGCCGTGGCAGATCCCGGTCGTCGAGGACCTGCCGACGATCGACCCGGACTTCACGACCGCGCCGAACACGCCCGACGGCAAGTACCTTCCCTACCTGCGCGACCCGGAGACCCTGGCCCGTGCCTGGGCGGTCCCGGGGACCGCGGGCCTGGACCACCGGATCGGCGGTCTGGAGAAGGAGGACAAGACCGGGAACATCTCCTACGACCCGGCCAACCACGACCTGATGATCCGCACCCGGCAGGCGAAGGTGGACGCGGTCGCGCGCTCGATCCCGCCGGTCGAGGTGGACGACCCGGACGGTACGGCGAAGGTCCTGGTGCTCGGGTGGGGTTCGACGTACGGCCCGATCGGCGCCGGTGTCCGCCGGGTCCGCACGGTCGGCGGCAAGGTCGCGCACGCGCACCTGCGGCACCTGAACCCGTTCCCCTCGAACCTCGGCGACGTGCTGAAGTCGTACGAGAAGGTCCTCGTCCCGGAGATGAACCTCGGCCAGCTGGCGATGCTGCTGCGCTCGAAGTACCTGGTGGACGTGGTCTCGTACGCGCAGGTCCGCGGGATGCCGCTGGGCGCCGCGGAGCTGGCCGAGGTGATCGGCAACCTGGTCGAGGAGACCGAGGGCATCGACGACGACGCGCGGCACCTCGGCACCGCGGCCGCCGCCCTGAAGCACGGTGAAGCACTGGCCGACCAGAACGGCCATCTCAAGGAGGGTGCACGATGAGCGCCGTAGAGCTCGGCATGCCGAGCCTGCCCGACGGCCTGCGGAACGTTCCGCCCGCGACCGAGCCGCAGAACCGCAAGGAATACGTGTCGGACCAGGAGGTCCGCTGGTGCCCCGGCTGCGGCGACTACGCCGTGCTCGCGGCCTTCCAGGGCTTCCTGCCCGAGCTCGGGATCAAGCGCGAGAACGTCGCGATCGTCTCCGGGATCGGGTGCTCGTCCCGGTTCCCGTACTACCTGTCGACGTACGGCATGCACTCGATCCACGGCCGCGCGCCGGCGATCGCGACCGGTCTGGCGACCGCGCGTCCCGATCTGAGCGTCTGGGTGGTGACCGGTGACGGGGACGCGCTGTCGATCGGCGGCAACCACCTGATCCACACGCTGCGGCGGAACGTGAACCTCAAGATCCTGCTGTTCAACAACCGGATCTACGGGCTCACCAAGGGTCAGTACTCGCCGACCTCGGAGCCCGGCAAGGTGACGAAGTCGACGCCGATGGGGTCGGTGGACAACCCGTTCAACCCGGTCTCGCTGGCGCTCGGCGCGGAGGCGACGTTCGTCGCGCGGACCGTCGACTCGGACCGCAAGCACCTCACGTCGGTGCTGCGGGCCGCGGCCGAGCACCGCGGTACGGCGTTCGTGGAGATCTACCAGAACTGCCCGATCTTCAACGACAACGCGTTCGAGGCGTTCAAGGACCCGGAGACCCGGGACGACGCGATCATCCCGCTCGTCCACGGCGAACCGATCCGCTTCGGCACGGACGGGCGGCTCGGCGTGGTCCGCGACGGGTTCGCGTCCCTCGCGGTCCGTGAGATCGCTTCGCTGCCGAACGGCGAGGCCGATCTGGTGGTGCACGACGCGCATGTCGACGACCCGGCGTACGCGTTCGCACTGTCGCGGCTCACCGACGGCGGCGTGCTGCACCGGGCCCCGGTCGGCGTCTTCCGCGACGTCGACCGCCCGGCGTACGACGACCTGGTCCGCCAGCAGATCGTCACCGCCCAGGAAGCCCAGGGCTCCGGCGATCTGCAGGCCTTGGTGACCGGCGCGGACACCTGGACAGTGGCCTGACTCACGCTCTGTTACTTCCGGCGGCAAACCCCTATCGTGAGAACTCCTGAGGGGGAATCACGGTAGGGGGGCGGTATGGAGCCGTCTGACGTCCGTCCATGAGCGGCGCCGCGAACCAGGCGGACGATGTCGCGCGGGTCTCCGCGGCCATGGAGGCCCAGGACTGGCAGCGGTCCGGGCACCTGTCGCTGCGCCGGCTCGGACTGCACGCGCTGCCGGACCATGTGCCGTCCCTCGGGTTCCTCACCAGCCTCGACCTGAGCGGCAACCAGCTGGCCGAGCTGCCGCCCGCCTGGCTGTATGACGCGACGCGCCTGCAACGCCTGATCCTCGCGGGGAACCGGCTGACCGCGCTGCCCGCCAACATCGGGCAGGCAGCCGCATTGCGCCTGCTCGATGTCTCCGGCAACCGCCTCCGGGCGATCCCGCCCGAGATCGCGAACTGCCAGGAGTTGCAGCGGATCGATGTCTCCGGCAACCTCCTGAGCGACCTCACGCCGCTCGCCGAAGTACCTGGCTTGCTGATCCTGGACGCGGCCGACAACAAGCTGTCCGAACTCGCCACCGCTCCCGGTCCGCCGACGCTCACCGCACTCGACCTGAGTGGCAACGAGCTGTTGACGCTACCCGAAGCCTTTTCGCAGTTGCGCGCGCTGCGCCGGCTGGATCTGTCGGGCAACCACCTCACGTCGGACGCGCTCGCCGTACTCGCGGAGTTGCCGCTCGAGGAGCTGTACCTCGACGACAACCAACTGGACACGTTGGAAGGCCTGCCGGACGTCGTCCGCCTGTCAGCACAAGGGAATCCGGCGCAGCCATTGCGGCTCGAGGATGCGAGAGACACCTGGCGGGACCATGCCGATCTGGCCCCGGCCGAGCCGATCGAATGGCCGGTTGACCTGTCCCGCGTGGGGCTGACCTTGTCGATCCCGGACGTGGATGCCACGCAGCGGGTGGTCGACCTGTTCTACAAGCGGTTCTACGACGTGCCGGCGATGGTTGCCTTCGACGACGGAACGACGTTGGACCTCAGCGCGATCAGCCGCCGGACAGCCCTCGAGTCCATCCCTGACCATCAGCTGTCCGGCACCTCCGCGGAGGTCAGCCTGACGCCGGCCGACAGTGGCGACGCGCGCAGTGCTGCCTTCATCGCGCAGTCCTTGTCCAGGCTCACGTTCGGCGCTCTGCTCCGGCCGGGCGGCCTCTCGTGGTCGTTCGTCCAGACGGAGCCGACGCCCGCACCCCGGGTGCTCAACGTGGCGCTGACCGACTCGGAGCGGCAGTTGCTGAGTACGACGACCCCGCTGCGGCCGGACGGCGGGTACCAGATCCGCATCGACGTCGGCCCGCTCGTCGAGGACTCGGTCATCATCAATCCCGTCCCGCTCCAGCTGGACGAACCCGACGACGCCGAGGGATACCGGTTCGACGTCGTGGTCAGCAGTAGTGACGTCACGGTCGACCCCGGGCCGTACCGGCTCACTCTTCCGCTGACCGGCGCGAGCACGTACCTGTACGTCCCGTTCCGGACCGTGGAAACGCTCGGTCCGGCGGCCCTTCGGGTCACGCTGTACCACCGGAACAACGCCGTACAGTCGGCACGGATCGACTTCGACGTGGAGCGCCGCGGGCGCCGTACCGGACACATCAAGGGCATGGTCGACTACTCACTGACCGACGACGTCGCCCGATCGATCGAGTTGCCGGAGCGGCGGTTGAACGTCCTCACCAACGACGGACCGAGCGGCACGCACAAGATCGTCGTCAACAACGGCGACCGGGCGATCGCCGTCACGGTCTCCGACCAGCAGGCGACGACCGTCCTGACCGCGATCCGCAAGCGCCTTACCGAGATCACGTTAGGCGCCAAGGGCAACAAGTCCCAGTACGACGACCAGAATCGCAAGCCCGCGGCCGGGTTCATCACCGACCTACGGCGCATGGCGCTGAGCGGAGCGCAGTTGTGGCAGGCCGTCGTACCGGATGTGGCGGACCGGGCGTACCTGCGGGAGCACCTGGCCGAGCGAGCGAAGATCCAGATCACGCGGGCGACGTACACGGTGTTCCCGTGGGCGTTGATCTACGACATCCCGCGGGATCCGGAGGAGGACGGCGAGCTCTGTCCGCTGCTGGAGGACTGGGACACCCGGTCGGCAGAACTGCGGGACTATCCGGCGCGGTGCCCGGCGGAGGAGTCGCACGGGCTGAACGTCATTTGTCCGTACGGGTTCTGGGGCTTCCGGCACCTGATCGAGCAGCCGCCCTCCGTGCGGACCGGCATCCTGCGGACGAGCATCAAGGTGGTCGAGCCGGCGCAGGCCGTGGCGGCGCGCAGCCTGGCGCTGAACGCGGCCTTGACGACGACGCACTTCACCGACCTCGCAGCGTGCTTCGCCGGGCAGTTCCGGCTGGTGCCGTGCGATGACAAAGCCGCCCTCGAGACCGCGTTGGCGGATCCACAGTTGCCGTTGGCGTACTTCTACTGCCACGGCCGGACGGAGATGCAGGCCGACGTCGTCACGCCGTACCTGGAGATCGGGCAGGACACGCGGATCGCGCCCGGCTCGCTCGGGGCGTGGCACGAGGCCGGCGGTTGGGGTTCGGCGCACTGGAGTGAGACGGCGCCGCTGGTGTTCATCAACGGCTGCGAGACCGCGGCACTGCAGCCTTCGGACGTGGTGAGTTTCGTGGACGCGTTCGCGGGTCTGCACGCCGCGGGCGTGATCGGCACCGAGATCTCGGTCTCCCAGCGCGTCGCGGGCGAGGTCGCGCTGAACTTCTACCGGCACTTCGTCGGGTCCGCCGGAGCGAGCGTCGGTACGGCGCTCTACCGGACCCGCATCGACCTGCTCCGGAAGGGCAACATCGCCGGGCTCGTCTACACCCCGTTCTGTTCGATGGATCTGACGCTCGAGCGGTCCTAGCTCGGAGTCCCTAGGAAGGGAATCGCCATGACGATCGCGGCACTGGGCGCCCTCTGTTTCGGAGTGGTCGTCGGCTGGATCACCTACCGCACGCTGGTACGCCGTACGGACCGGGCAGCGCTCTCGGACATCTCGTCGGTGATCGCGGCCGTCGGTGGGGCGGCCGTGCTCGGGTTGTTCAAGGACAAGGCGATGTTCGGCTGGTACTCGGTCGGTCTCGCGGCCGGGTTCATCGCCTACTTCATCCTGTTCTGGATCATCAACGGCAAGGAAGGCATCGGCGACGTCATGGGCGGCACCAAGCCCACCCCGGGGCGCGACTTCTAGTTCTTCGGCGAGTGGTGGGGCGGCGGATCGTCGGAGAGCAGGTCCAGCAGCGTGCCACCGGTGGCGCGGTCCAGGTGCCGGGCGCTCAACCCGGCGGCCTGCGGTGCCAGCACGTCCAGCTCCAGGTTGTCGCCGATCATCAGCGCATCTGACGGCTCCACACCAAGCGCTTCACAAACATGTTGGTACGCCAACGGATCGGGCTTGCTGACGCCGAGCGATTCGGAAGCACACACCACATCCACCAGCTCCGCGAGACCGATTGCCTTGAGTTTCGCGTTCTGTTGCACGGTGTTCCCGTTGGTCAGCACCCCGATCCGCCATCCGTTGCCCCGAGCAACCTCCAACGTGGGCCGCGCGTCCGGGAACGCGACCCAGTTGCCGCGGTACTGCTGCAGGTATCCCTCGAACACCACGTCCAGTTCGGCATCCGTCGCCGGCACCTCGCGCCCGAGAACCGGCAGAAATGCCCGCAACCGCGCCCGCCGCTGGCCTTGGTGCGTGAGCTCGCGCCGAAGGTACGCGTCGTACACCCGGTCCTCGATCTCGAACCACTCGGCGACCAACTCGTCCGTCGGCACCACCCCGAGCTCCGCGATCCACGCCCGAAGCGCCCGCCCGGCGGACCCGGTGTGGTCGAACAACGTGTTGTCGAGATCGAAAACAACAGCCTTCACAGACCGACAACTCCCACCAGGTCCTCGAGACCGGCGAAGTCCTTCGGGTTGCGGGTGTACAGGACAGCATCGTGGGCGGCCGCGGTGGCGGCGATGACCAGGTCGAACGCCCGGGCCTTTGGTCGCCGCCCGCCGGCTGCGACCGCCGCCGCGACGGTCCCGTACATTCGAGCGACGGCGTCCGTCACTGGCAGTGCGTCAAACGCACGCTCGATTCCGGCAAGGCGGCGCAACCTCGCCGCCCGAAGTTCAGCCGACTGGGCCACCAGCACGCCGAAATGCAGCTCGGCCAAGCTGATGGTGCTGATCGCGAGGTCCCCGTCGATCGGGTCGTCCAAGCCCTCGATGAGGACGCTGGTGTCGAGCAGCGCTCTCACCGGTTCGGCTCCGACGGGTCTGCCAGGTTGTGGTCGACGAGTTCGCGATCGGTTGCCCAGTCCTCGTCGGTTCGGCGACGCAGTACATCGGCGACCTGCTCGTACCGCCGCCAGTGGTCACGCTCCGGCGGCCCGAGCACGGCAGCGGGCCGGCCCGACACGGTGATCAGCAGGCGCTCACCAGACTCGGCCCGGCGCACCAGGTCACTCGCGTGCTGCCGTAACTCCCGCAGGCCCAACGCATCCACGCTCAAACGGTAGCACCTGTGCTACCTCCTAGCTCCGCACCACCGAGTCGCGGTTCAGTTCGCGGTGGTTGGCGTAGCCGGAGAGGGCCAGGGTGAGGTCGAGTTCGGCGAGGAAGCAGCGGAGGACGTGCTCGACCCCGGCCTGTCCCGCTAGCGCCAGGCCGTACAGCAGCGGCCGGCCGAGCAGGACGGCTTTCGCGCCGAGCGCGAGCGCCTTCGCCGCGTCGGCGCCCGTGCGAACGCCGGAGTCGAACAGGATCGTGACCTGCTCGCCGACGGCGTCGGAGATCGCCGGCAGCGCATCGAGCGCGGCGACGGCGCCGTCGACCTGGCGGCCGCCGTGGTTCGAGACCACGATCCCGTCGACGCCGTGCTCGGCCGCGACCTTGGCGTCCTCGACGTGGGTGATGCCCTTCAGCACGATCGGCCCGTCCCAGTTGTCGCGCAGGAACGACAGGTCGTCCCACGCGAGCCCGACGTTCGGGAACATCTGCGCCCAGTGCATCACCGCCGCCCCCGGGTCCTCGGCGACCGGCTTCACCAGCTTCGCCTGGAACGCGGGGTCGCTGAAGTAGTTCGCCAGCCCCTCCCCCTTCAGGAACGGCAGGAACCCGCGGTCCAGATCGGCCGGCCGCCAGCCGATCGTCCCGGTGTCGAGCGTCACCACGAGTACGGCGTACCCGGCCGCCTTCGCGCGCCGCAGGAAGCTCAGGCAGACGTCGCGGTCGGTCGGGTAGTACAGCTGGAACCACTTGTTCGCCGCCTCGATCTGCTCGATCGCGTGGCTGGCCTGGGTCGAGTGCGTGTACGTGAGGCCGAGGGCGTCCGCCGCGCGGGAGGTCGCGAGTTCGCCGTCCGGGTGCGCCAGGGTCTGGACGCCGATCGGCGCGACCAGCACCGGGGCGGGCATCGACGTACCGAGGACCGTGCAGGACAGGTCACGGTCCGTGCTGCCGCGGAGCATCCGTGGTGCCAGGCGCCAGCGGTCGAACGCCGCCTGGTTCGCGCGGGCGGTCGCTCCGCTGCCCGCGCTCGGCACGATGTACCCCATCGCTTCGACCGGCAGCTTCCCGGCCGCCTGCGACTCCAGCCGGGCCAGATCCGTGGTGATCTCCGGCGTCGTCCCTTGCAGCATCCCCTGCAGGTAGATCTGCAACTGGTAGTCCCCGAAGTTGGCCATGCCGGATGCTCCCACGCCCACCACGCCGACTCAACAGCACCACTCCGGCCAGCACGACCAGCCCACACAGCCAGGCGAACCAGTCTCCCCAGGCGGTGTAGACGGTACGGTCGATACCCGGGCGGAGCTCGCCGATCAGCGTCGCGGGGGCGTCGGCCGGGGCCGTCGTCTCGGCGACGACGCGGCCGTACGCGTCGGTCAGGGTGAGGCGGCCCTTGCTGCCGTCGCGGGCGATCGGGACGCCGTTCTCGATACCGCGCAGGATCGCCATCCGGCTGTGCAGCCACCCGTCGTCGACGAAGTCGAGCGCGGGGACCAGCAGCAGACCCGTGCCGAGCTTGCCGTACTGGCGGGCGAGCGCCGGGAAGTCCATGTCCTTGCAGATCATCAGCCCCCAGCCGTCGTACGTCGCCAGGTGGTCACCCCGCGGGTACGACTCGAGGCCGGGGATCAGGTGGTGCTTGTCGTACGACGTCGGCGTACTGCCGTCGGGGTGGAAGATCAGCGCGCGGTTGTGGTCGCCGCCGAGACCGACGACCAGCTGAATCTTGTTGCTAGTGGCAAGCTCTTGGAAGAGGGGCGGCAGCTGACCGTCGTGAACGTCGATCATCTTCTCCGGGAGCAGGACGATCTGCGCGCCCTGCTTTGCGGCGTCGACGATCAGTGGGCGGTAGCGGTCAAGGATCACCGGACCTCCCGCATCCGGCCAGCCCGCATCGTCAGCACCCTCGGCGGACAGTACGGCGATCTTCAGCTGCGGAGCGGTGGTGTGGCCGAGTCGCGCGACACCGTACAAGCAGGTGCCTGCGGCAACTACCACCAGGACGCCGACCAGGATCCATCGGCGGGCTGCGATCACCGCGGCCGGAAGCAGCAGCAGGAAGCTCAAGCCCCACGGGCCTGTCAGCGAGACGATCTGGTTGATCGGGGCAACATCCGCCTGCGTGTACGCGAGACTCGTGAACGCTCCGTGCGGGGAGAAGTTCGCGATCAGATAGTCGAGGGCTGCCCACAAAGCGGGCGCCGCCAACGCCGCCATCACCGGATGCCCGCGCACCACCAGCGCCCTGAAGAACAGCACGGTCAGCGCGAACACCGCCGCCAACGCCGCCAAGAACCCGAGCGCGACAGCCGGAAGCTCGAGGTCCGTCAGCAGGTACCGCACCAGGTTGCTCAACCCCAGGAACCACCCCGCAAACGCAGCCATCCCTGCCGCCCGCGCCCGCAGCAACGGTGCCACGAAGAACACCGGCACCGCCGCGGACCAAGTCAGCGCAGGAAGCGTGTGCAACCCCGACCCCAAGAACAGCAGCACCCCGGTGGCAACCGCGGCTGACACTCCCGCGACCCACGCCCACACCCCTACCAACCGCGCCCGCCCCGCCGCCTGCACCCGGGCGGGACCCTCATTTCCGGAGTTCATCGATCATCCTTTCGCCCAGGCGGAGGCAGAGTGTTCGGAAGGCGTCGTCCGGCATGCCGATGCGGTCGCCGTGGTGGAGCTGGATCAACCCGTGCAGGAGCGCCGCGAACATCAGGCTCGTCTCCCAGACGTCCTCGTCGCGGAACAGGTCCTGCTCGACGCCGGCGCCGACCGCGTCGGCGACCAGGTTGAACGTCGGCGACCGCCGCGCCCGGAAGTCCTCGGGGAACTGCCGCGCCTGGTCACGCCGTTCGGTGAACATGTAGTCGTACAGCCGCGGCTGCTCCAGCGCGAAGTCGACGTGGTCGATCAGCATCTCCCGCAGCCGCTCGTCCGCCGCGACCGGCCGGTCCGCCGACTCCCAGCGCCGCACCAGTTCGGCGAACGCCGCGTCCGCGACCGCGTTCAGCAACGTCTCCCGGTCGGGAAAGTACTGGTAGATCGCCATCGGCGTGATCCCGACCGCGGCGGCCACCTTCCGCATCGTCACCCCGGCCGCACCGTGCTCGGTCAGCAGGTACGTCGCCGCCGCGGTGATCCGCTCCTTCGTCCTCATGAAAACAATTAGAACGCATTCCCTATACGCCGTATAGGCATTTCAACCCTGATTGAACCCCGAGACCGTGACATCCGTCAGGCACCGGACCGGACCGGACGTCAGCCCGTAATCGGGACGGATCGCATCCGCGGCGGACGCCCGTCGCGACCAGAGTGACGACCATGACGAAGACGAACGTGGTGGCCGCTCCCCGACGTAGCGGCGTGCGGCGCGGACTGCCGGCTCTCGGCCTGTTCTTCCTGTCCCCGATGGTCGCCGAGTTCCTGCTCGGGAACATCCCGATCAGTGCCCTGTTCGCCCTGGCCGGCCTGGCGCCGCTGTACGGGGGCGGGGCGGTCCTGATCCGCGAGGTGGCCCGCCGCCGCGGCTGGGGCTACCCGAGCATCCTGATCCTGGCGCTCGCGTACGGCGTGATCGAGGAAGGCATCACCACCCAGTCACTGTTCAACCCGAACTACGCCGGCCTCCGGCTCCTCGACCCGGGCCACATCTCGTTCCTCGGTATGGGCGCCCCGTGGACGCTGATGGTCCTCGGCCTGCACACGCTGTGGAGCATCACGGTCCCGATCGTCGTGATGGAGTCACTGTCCCGTCGCCCGCGCGAGCCGTGGCTCGGCAAACTCGGGCTCAGCGTGTACGCCGTGCTCTTCGTCGTCGGCGTCGTCGCGACCACCGCGTTCGGGTACACGAACGACTCGTTCCGCGCCTCCGTCGGGCAGAACCTCGGCGTCGCGGTCGCGGTCGCCGTACTGATCGCCCTCGCGGTCCTGGTCGGCCGTCGCGCGCCCCGCCGTACCAGCGGATCCGTCCCGGCCGCGTGGATCGTCGGCGTCGCCGCGCTCGTGATCAGCAGCGGCTGGATGCTCGCGAACGACGAACTCAAGAACGGCTGGCTCTGCGCGGCGGTGTCGCTCGCGATCGACGTCCTCGCGATCGGGCTGTTCGTCGCCTGGTCGCGGCGGGCGGGCTGGACCCGGATGCACGCGCTGGCCGCCGCGGGCGGCGCGATGCTCACCTACGCATGGCACGCGTTCCCGGAGAGCCCGGTCTTCGACGCCTCGAGGACCGTCGACCTGATCGGCAACGCGGTGTTCGCCCTGCTCGCGGTGGCCCTGCTGATCTCTGCGACAATCAGGTGTGACAAGTTCGTTCGCTCCTGACAGCCGTACTGCGCGGCACGTCAACCTGGCGTTGTTCGCGCTGGCGACCGGTGGTTTCGCGATCGGGACCACCGAGTTCGTCACGATGGGGCTGCTCCCGCAGATCGCGGACGGAGTCCGGATCTCGATCCCGACCGCCGGCCATGTCGTCTCGGCGTACGCGCTGGGCGTCGTGGTCGGCGCTCCGGTGATCGCGGCGCTCGGTGCGAGAACGGGAAGAAAACGCTTGCTGCTTGGCCTGATGGCGGTTTTCGTGGTTGGCAACGTGCTGTCGTCCGTTGCCTCGAGCTACGAGTTCCTGATGGCCGCGCGGTTCCTGTCCGGGCTGCCGCACGGGGCGTTCTTCGGGATCGGCGCGGTGGTCGGCTCCTCGATGGTGGTGCCCGAGCGGCGGGCGCGGGCGGTGTCGATGACCATGGTCGGACTCCCGGTCGCGAACATCGTCGGCGTACCGGTGACGACCCTGCTCGGGCAGCGGTACGGGTGGCAGGTGCCGTTCCTCGCGGTCGGCGTCCTCGGGCTGCTGACGCTGGTCGCGGTCTGGTTCTGGGTGCCGCCGCAGCCGGTCGGGAGCGACGTGAACGTCCGCAGCGAGCTCAGCGCCCTGGCCCGGCCCCAGGTGTGGATGGCGCTGCTGGTCGGGATGGTCGGCTTCGGCGGGATGTTCGCGACGTACTCCTACATCACGCCGACGATGACGGAACTGGCCGGTTTCTCCGAGTCCGCGGTGACGATCGTGCTCGGCGTGTACGGCGTCGGCATGACGGTCGGCACCGTCCTCGGCGGGCGGCTGGCGGACCGTTCGCTGATGGGCAGCGTGTACGGCGGCCTGGTCGCGGTGGCCGTCGTACTGGGAACGTTCGGCTGGCTCGCGCAGACCCGGCCCGGGGCACTGGTCGCGGTGTTCGCGATGGGCTGCTCCGCGAGCATCCTGGTGCCGGCGCTGCAGACCCGCCTGATGGACGTCGCCCACGAGGGCCAGTCCCTGGCCGCGTCGCTGAACCACTCGACGCTGAACATCGCGAACGCGCTCGGCGCCTGGCTCGGCGGTGTCGTCCTGGCCGCCGGCTACGGCTACGAATGGCCCAGCCGCCTCGGCGCCGGCCTCGCCCTGGCCGGCCTGGTCCTGGCCGTCGTCTCGGGCCTGATGGAACGCCGAGGGGCGAATCAGGTACTTGCCTGAGGGTTTCCTGACCGGGGACTTGGTTAGATCGGGGTATGGCGACCTTGACGTTGGGCGCGGCCGATCTGGTACGGCGGCGCGGGCTGCGGCGGATGCGCTCGGTGGCACTGGCCCTGCTGGTGCTGGCCGCGGCGATCTACGTGGCGACGCTGCACCGGACCGGCGGCTGGGCGTACCTGAACGCGGCGTCCGAGGCGGCGATGGTGGGTGCGCTGGCGGACTGGTTCGCGGTGACCGCGTTGTTCCGGCATCCGCTCGGGCTGCCGATCCCGCACACCGCGATCGTGCCGACCCGCAAGGACAGCCTGGCGGAGAGCCTCGAACAGTTCGTGACCGAGAACTTCCTCTCCGAGGAGGTCGTCGCGGAGAAGATGCGGACCGCGGAGATCAGCCGCCGGGTCGGCGAGTGGCTCGCCGACGGCAACCATGCCGAGCGGATCGTGGCCGAGGGCGCCCGGACGGTCGGCGCGGCGCTGCCGAAGCTCGGCGACGACGACGTGGCGGCGTTCGTCCGCGGGTCGCTGCTGCCGCGGTTCGTGAAGGAGCCGCTGAGCCCGATCGCCGGGCACTTCGTGCAGTCGGTGGTGGAGGACGGGGCGCATCACGCGCTGTTCGACCTGCTGATGGTGGAGGCGTACGACTGGCTGGCCGACAACCGGGACCTGCTCGCGGACGTGGTCGGCCCGCGCGCGCCGCGGTGGTCGCCGCAGTGGGTGGACCGGCTCGTGGTCGACCGGATCCACCGCGAGGCGCTCGCGTGGCTGGCCGACGTACGGGACAGCCAGACGCATCCCGCCCGCCGAGCCGTCGACCGGCTGCTCGGGCAGCTGGCCGACGACCTGCAGCACGACCCGGAGACGATGGAACGCTTCGAGGCGTGGAAGGCGCGGATGCTCACGCACCCCGACATGGGCAACAGCCTGACCGCCGTGTGGGACGCGATGCGGACCGCGCTGATCGACTCGATCAACGACCCGAACAGCACGCTCCGCATCCGTGGCATCAAGGTCCTGCACGACCTCGGCGACCGCCTGCAGAACGACGAAACCCTGCGCGCCAGGGTCGACACCCGCGCCGCCGAGGCCGTCGGCTACGTCGTCCGCACGTACGGAACGGAGATCGTTTCGGTCATTTCCGACACCATCGAGCGCTGGGACGGCCGCGAAGCCGCCGCCCGCATCGAACTCCACGTCGGCCGCGACCTCCAGTTCATCCGCATCAACGGCACCGTCGTAGGAGCCCTCGTCGGCCTGATCATCCACACGATCAGCCAGCTGATCTAGATCCCGCAGTTCGGGGCGGACCAGGTGTTGCTGGTGCGGATGTCTACGTGGGTGTGGTCGTTGTGATCGGGGTAGCCCGGGCCGAAGATGCCGCCGAAGCCGTGGTTGCGGGCTTCCTTGGCCATGGTGCAGAAGGAGTGGACGCCGGTGAGGTCGGCGGCCCGGCCCGTGAGGTGTTCGCTGTTGCTGGCGCCGCCGACGGAACGGTTGCACGGAATGCTCCGGAAACCGCTGGAAATAGTGAGCGGCTGATCGCCCAGTGCGTGCCGGAGCGCCTCCAGCTGCCACATGGTGCGGAGCGCGTTCGCCTTCGTCGCGGCCTCGGAGAGCGGCCCGCCGTCGAACCCGGAACCGCCGCACCCGTCGTCGAGTTCGGCGTACGTGAAGTGGATCGGCGTGCAGTCGTCGTCCTGCAGCGCGTAGATCTTGCTGTACGTCGCGGGTCCGGCGATCCCGTCGGACACCAGCCCGTACGCCGACTGGAACCGCTGCACGGCGGCCTTCGTCGCGGGCCCGAAGGATCCGTCGATCGCGAGATGAGCGCCGTACCCGGGCCAGCCGGCGACGCGGATCTGGAGCTGACGCACGTCCTCGCCGGACGTGCCCTGGCTGAGCGTACGGCCCCACGTGTAGCAGCCGTCGGCGTGCGCGACCGTGGTGGCCAGGACCTGTGACGTGGTGAGGGTCGCCGCGAACAGCAACAGTACGGCGAGCAGCCGCGGCAGGGGTCGGGTGAGGGACATCGGAACAACCTCCGGGGCGGTGAAGGGAACCTGTCGCGCACCAGCATCCCGGCACTTTCCACCCCTTGGCCAGTAGTCACGGAAACTTTCCGTCACCGGCCGCTCACCTTGCCGAGCCCGGCGGGGCAACCATCTGCCCGACCCAGATGGTCCGACAGGATGTGAGCATCGACGACGGCGTGATGACGGCGGGGGTGAGAGCGGTGTCCACCGACGGGACGACGAGTTTCGACGCGTTCGTCGGGGCCCGCTCGCAGGCCCTGGTCCGGACTGCCTACCTGCTGACCCGCGACCACGCGCTCGCCGAGGATCTCGTCCAGACCGCGCTCGCGAAAGCCTGGTTCCATTGGGCGAAGATCCGCGAGGACAACCCGGAGCCGTACGTCCGCCGGATCCTGGTCACGACGTACTCGTCCTGGTGGCGCCGGCGCTGGAACGGCGAGATCCCGACCGCGGACCTCCCGGACACGCCCGCTCCGCGCACCGAGGACGGCCTGGACCTGTGGGACGCGATCGGTCGCCTCCCCCGCCGGCAACGCGCCGTCGTCGTCCTGCGCTTCTACGAGGACCTCACCGAGGCCGAGACCGCGCGCCTGATGGGCAGCAGCGTCGGCACCGTCAAGAGCCAGACCGCCAAGGCCCTGGCCAAACTCCGTCTCGATCCAGCCTTGGGTACGACGCCGGCAGACCTGGAGACCCCGCGATGAACCTCCAAGACCTCCGCGACGAGCTCAGCACCCGCGCCGCCGACGCCGACCGGCACCAGGGCGACCTGCTCCCCGGCGTACGGCACAAGATCCGCCGCACGAAGCAGCGCCGTACCGTCACCGCTCTCGGCGCGGCCGCCGCTGCGGTCGCCCTCGCGATCACGGTCGTACCGGGTGTGCTCTCGCCCTCGCAGCCCGACCCCGCCAGAACACCGTCGTACACGCAGAACGGCTTCACGCTGCCAGGTGTGAGCGACGGCCAGCCACTGGTCAAGGGCTGGGCCGGCAAGGTCGGCGAGAACCACGTCGAGTTCACCTGGACGCCGACGTCGAAGGACGTCAAATTCATTGCCTACTGCAAGCAGGATGCCGACGCCGCGGCCTGGGTCCGTGTGAACGGACACGACGTCAGCCACAACTTCTGCCAGGACGACGGCCACCCGAACAACTACAGCCTGCCCGCGGTGACCGCGCTCTGGGCCGACGCGCCGATCGGCAAGCCGGCCAAGGTCACGGTGGATCTGTTCACCACGGACGGCCGCCCGCTGGCGGATGCGAAGCAGCAGCTCGGGGTCGGCATCTACACCGACAAGTCGGGCGGCACCGGCGGCAAGCCGTCCGGACCGGCCAAGCCGGACGACTACGCGAGCAACGGGCTGCGGTTCCGGCAGCAGGTGGGCTATCAGACCCGGCTCGGCGCGGTGATCGGCAACCGCGGTCAGAAGGAGGTCGCGACCAGCGTCGTCCCGAAGAGCCGGTCGGTCGTCGTCCAGGTGGTCTCGACACAGGACGACTACGTGGTTCCGTGGGCCGCATTGAGGACGGAGTATCGGGTGCAGGTGCGGTTCGGGGACGGGACCGTCGTGAACTGCGACAGCGCGTACGGTGACGAGCTGCAGCGGGACCTCAGCAGTCAGCTCCAGCTGACCGCACCACCTGGTCGCCCGGTGGCGGTGACTGCGCGGCTGGTGGACAAGGACGGACACGAGGTGCCGATGTCGGCGAAGGCGCGGATCGGGGTCGCGGTGTACGACGCCGGGCCGCAGATCACGCAGAACGGGATCGACTTCGACCGCGTGAGGGAGGCCGACGGCACCCGCTACCGGTTCGTCCGCTCGGTCGTGGTCCCTGCGACGGCGGGAAAGGTCTCGCTGACCTCGCCGGTCGGTACGCCGTTCCTCTGGACCTTCGGCAGCGTCGACGTCGGCCCCACCGTCTGGACCCGCTGGGACGGCCTGACCGCCCACCAGGACGGACCGCGATCCGGCGGCTTCCGCTGGACCACCGAGGAAGCCCAGACCGAGCCGAAGACCGTCGACTTCTACGTCAACGCCGGCAAACCGACCGGCGGCAAGCTCGCCATCGGGCTGTACGAACCGGTGCCCTAGACCCAGCTGTGCAGGTCGGCGGCGTCCCGGGTGAACTGCTCGGTGGAGTCGTCGGCGACGAACTCGAGGAGCGCGTTGATCTCGCGGGGCTCCGCGGCCAGCCGCTCGAGGACCGGGCGCCACAGGGACTCGCGGGCTGCCAGCGGCAGCCGGTTGTTGGACGGCCACCAGGAGAACACGTGCACCGTGCTCAACCAGGGCATCAACGACTCGAGCTGCTGCAGGCACTCCGCATCGTCGAGGTCGACCGGCGGCTGCCAGTACGTCTTGAGGTTCGGCGCGCCGACGTCGAGCAGCAGCGTGATCGTCGAATCCACCTCGTCGGTGAGCGTGTTCCGGTGGAACTCCATCGCGATCTCGATCCCCGACCCGGCGGCCATGTCGGCGAGCTCGCCGAGCCCGCGGGTGACCGCCATCCGGTCGCCCACGCCGGCGTCCGCCGTGCCGACGTTGCCGGCCCAGACCCGGATCCGGGGCGCGCCGAGCGCCTCCGCGGTGGCCACCGCGGACCGCATCTCCTCCCGGTCGACGCTGCCGGCCCGCAGGTACGAGCCGTACGCCGCCACCTGCAGGCCGTGCACCTCGGTGAGGTTCCGGACGCGCTTGGCGTTCACCAGGTTGCCGAGCGGGACATGGATGTCACCGCCCCATTCGATCGCCGAGAGCCCGGACTCCGCCGCGACCTCGACCACTTGGTCGACGGCCAACTGGCGGAACGTCACCGAGACCAGACCGGTCCTCACACCCACACGCGCCTCCTCGTCTGTACCCCTCTATCCAACCGCATCGGACCAGGGTGTCTCACGTCATGAGCAAAGTAGTTGGATGCGACTGTCGCCGGGGCTTACGCTGAACGCCGTGCCCGAACAGCGAAAAGGTTTCACCTACGGCTTCACCGCGTACCTGATCTGGGGCATGTTCCCGCTGTACTGGAAGCTCCTCGACCACTCCGGCGCGATCGAACTGCTGGCCCACCGCATCCTCTGGTCGCTGGTCACGATCGTGATCCTGGTCGCGGTACTGCGGAAGTTCGCGCAGGTGAAGGCACTGCTCGCGGAACCCCGCCGGCGGTGGCCGTTGATCGCCGCGGCGTTCCTGATCTCGGCGAACTGGGGCACGTACATCTGGGGTGTCGGCCACGGCCACGTCGTTGAGACCTCGCTCGGGTACTTCATCACCCCGCTGTTCACCGTCCTGCTCGGCGTCTTCGTCCTGAAGGAGCACCTCCGCCCGGTGCAGTGGACCGCGCTCGGGATCGCGTTCGTCGCGGTCGTCGGACTGACGATCGAGAACGGCCGGCCGCCGTGGGTGGCGATCATCCTGACCTTCTCGTTCGGCTTCTACGGCCTCGCCAAGAAGCAGGCCGGCGCCGGGGCCATCGAGGGCATGGCGATCGAGTCCGGCACCGTCGCCCCGCTCGCGGCCGCGGCGATCCTGATCCTCGGCCTCCAGGGCGACAGCACGGTCACGCACCACGGCACGGCGTACCTCGTGCTGGTCCTCCTGACCGGCCCGATCACCGCCGTACCGCTGCTGCTCTTCGGCGCCGCCGCGACCCGCGTCTCGATGACCACGCTCGGTCTGCTGAACTACATCGCCCCGATCATGCAGTTCATCTGCGGCTTGGTGATCTTCCACGAACAGATGACCACGATGCGCTGGGCCGGCTTCGGCCTCGTCTGGGTGGCCCTCGCCCTGTTCACCTTCGACAGCATGCACACCCGCCGCCGCACCCTCGCCCTCGAACGCGCCGCCCTCACCGCCTCCGCGGCCTGAGGCGTTGCAGCTTGCTGCAGTCGCCGTAACAGCGGTGCCGGTGCATCGATATACGAGGCGGACGAGAGCCTCCGGCTGTCGCACACCGATTCGAGGTGCCCATGCGCATCACCCTCCGAGCCGTGGTACCGATCGCGCTGGCCGCCGTCGGACTGGCCTCGATCCTGCCCACCCCAGCTGACGCCGCCCCGACCGCCGCCAGCCGTTCGGCCAAGCTGCCGTCCGCCCCGGTGGACGTGAAGCTGGCCGCAACCCTGACCGGGATCGACCTGCGCTGGACCCCGGCTCCGGACGCAAACGACGATGCCGTCACCGGCTACAACATCCATCGGGTCGGGTTTGACGGCGTCGACACCGTCGTACCCTGGCAGCCCGCCTGGAACGATGTCGGGTACCAGTGGCACGAGTCGCGCACCGTCCCGGGTGCGACGTACTCCGTCACCGCGGTGAACGCCGAAGGCGAAGGCGCTGCGAGTACTCCGATCCGGCGGCCGACGGTCAACCGGTCGATCACCGTCGGCCACACGGTCTGGCTGGAGAACGGCAACACCCTCACGTACGCGGGCCAGATCGCCGATCCGAACGGGCAGCAGGTCGTGCCGATCGCGCCGGACGGCCCCACCCAGGTGATCGGCGACGTCGTCGCCTCCTCGCCCGACGGGCGCGAGCTCGCCTTCGTGCGGGGGCAGTCCGAGATCTGGCGGACCGGGGCCGACTTCTCGCCCGGGGCGCCCGTCAAGGTCCTCGGCGGCTCCAGCGGCATCATCCGGCTGGCGTACTCGCCCGACGAGTCGAAGATCGCCTACGAACGGCTGCAGCCGGACTCGTCATCCTGTATCGAGATCGTGCCGCGGCTCGGCGGCACCCCGGTCCAGGTCGGCTGCGGCCTCTCGATGCCTACCTGGTCCCCGGACGGCAGCGAACTGATCGTCAAGGACGCGGCCACGAGCCGGCTGGCCCGGGTCCAGCCGCGGGCCGGCGGGGCGATCCTCGGCACGTACGCCGGTACCGAGCAGGGCATCATGCCGACCGCCTCACCCGACGGCCGCTGGATCGGCTACATCGACGGCAACGCGCCGGCCGTGATCCCGGTCGGCGGTGGGACGCCGAGACGCGGGACGCCGACCGAGCAGCGACCCACGTACCTCAGCTGGTACCCCGACGGCACCGAACTGCTGATGACCCAGCCGATCGCGTTCGGGGGCAGCGCCCTGGTGGACCTTCCGGTCGGTACCGACGGCTCTGTCGGTGCGGGCCGCACCGTCTACCGCACACAAGGCACCGACCGAATCGGCTCGGCCATGTGGCAGGGGCCGCGGGCCATGATCTCGCCGACCTACGGCCCGTCGGGTCCGAACGTGCTGATGCTCTTCGACGGCGGTGTCGCGTCGCGCACCTACTGCCAGTTCGACGCCGAACCGTACGCACCCTGCGCCGGGGAGTTCGTGCGGAACAACGTTCCGACCGGACTGCACACCCTCCGGCTCAAGGCCATCGACGGCGAGGACCACGCCAGCGTGTCCTTCCACACAGTGAACGTCGACGCGACCCCGCCGAACGTGCGGATCACCGGACCGGCCTTCGACGCGACGACGGCTCCCACCGCCACCGTCACGTACACGGCGGCGGACAACAGCGGCACCCCGGTCAAGTCGTATGACAGCCGCTGGCGGATCGCGCCGACCGCGGGCGCCTTCGGCGGGTACGCCCCGGTGAAGTCGGGGACGTCGGCCACCAGCGTCCAGATCGGCCTCGTTCCGGGGTACGAGTACTGCGTGTCGGTCCGGGCTCGCGACGGGTTCGGCAACGTGTCCGCCTGGACCGCCGACCGCTGCTTCTCCAGGCCGTCGGATGACCGGGCGATGAGCGTCACCGCGGGCTGGACGCGGGCGAGCAACCGTGTGTACTACCTGGGCACCGCGACCTCCACCAAGGCGGCCGGCGTCGCCATCGCGCGTAGCAGCGTGCAGGCCAAACGACTCTTCCTGGTCGCGACCCGATGCAGCACGTGCGGCGCACTCACCGTCTACTACAACGGGAAGGCCGTCGGTACGGTCAACCTCGCTTCCGCCAGCCTGGCGTACCAGGCGATCGTCCCGCTGCCGGTGCCGGCGACGTTCCTGACGGGTTCGGTGCTGCTGCGGACGACGACCGCCGGGAAGGTCTACCAGATCGACGGGCTGGCGGTCCGCCGTACCTGATCGTCCCTCACGAGTACTCGCTGGAACCGGTCAGCGTTGGGACTGGATGTCCGGCAGCAGGTCCTCCGCCAGGGTGATCAGCTGCTGGGCGTCCGGTTCGCCGGCGTCGGACGGGCGGGTGAGCTCCAGCTTCAGGAGCAGGTTGTCGATCCGTACGACGACGGTGCACTCCGCGCTGTCGGAGTACGAGTCGGACTGCCGGAGGCCGCCGTCGGCCAGATCGAGCAGGACGCCTCCGTCGTCGTGCTTGCGTTCGGCGATCCGCCGCGCCGCGATCCGCTCGTTGCCGTACCGGTACACGGTGATCCAGAGCCCGCCGACGCTGTCGTCGCGCGACCACGTGCAGTCGACCGAGTCGGAGTACGTGCTCTCGTCGAGGTCCGGCGGGTCGGGCAGGAGCACCGCGACGGCCTTCTGCGACAACGCGGTCGACGTACAGATGTCGGGTGCTCGCTCGAAGTCGTCGAGTGCCTGGACGGCGTAGACCGTCGAGCGGACGGCGACGAGGATCGGGATGACGAGGAGTATGACGACGGTCGTGACGACACCGGCCCGCGGCGCCCGCGGCAGCCGGGTGCGACGGAGCGTGGGGAGTGCCACCAGGGCGGTGAGCGCGAGGGCGCCGCCGAGGAAGCTCATGGCGAACTGCGGGGTGACATCGCTCAGGTGGAGCGCGATGCTGAGCCCGATGCAGGCACCCACGAGCAGACAGCCGAGCACCGAAGCGATGATGCCGTTGCGGCGCCGGGTCTTGCGGAGCCGGACCGGGTCGTGCGAAGGCGCGACGGCGCGCAGGAGGGACGTCGCGAGACGGTAGGCAGGCGGGAAGGAGAAGAGCGCGATCGTGCACAGGATCGCGGCGGGCAGCGGGCGGTCGTACTCCAGAACGATGGCGCCGCCAACAATCGACTCACCGATCAGGAGTGCGGCCGCGGTGAGCGCGGCCGTCGTTCCCAGCAGACCCTCGAACCAGCGCGCGACAACCCGGCCCAGCACCAGGCCGAGGACGGTTGCCCCCGCCATCATCCCGCCGATCCAGTACGGCATGCCGCTGACCGCCGAGCTCGCGAAGAGCATGAGCTGGGTGAAGACACTCCCCGTCAACACAGCCGCCAACCAGTGCCCGGCGCGCAGCGCAGGTGTCGACGGTTCGGCGGGCGGGACCGGCTCGGTGTGCGGGACCGGTCCGGTGTGCAGAACCTTGGTGCCGGTGCTGATCTTCTGGGTGGGCGTTTCGAAGGTCGGGTAGCCGCCGGCCACCGCCTGCAGCTGTTCGCGCGCCGCCGCGGCGGTCAACCGTGCCGCCGGATCACGTTGCATCAGGCCGTGGATCACCGGTGCCAGCGGGCCGGCCAGGCGCATCGGGGCGGGGTCGCGGGTGAGGACGGCGGCGATCATCGCCGGCAGGTCGTCGTGGTCGTACGCGTTCCGGCCCTCGACGGCGAAGTACAGCGTCGCCCCGAGTGCCCACAGGTCCGCCGGCGCGCCCGGTTCGGCACCGGACATCCGTTCCGGGGCGACGTACCCGAGGGTCCCGGTGACGATCCCGGTGCCGGTCAGCGTCCGCGTGGCGCCGGCCACCGAGGCGATCCCGAAGTCCGTGAGCATCCAGCGGTCGTCGCCGCCGAGCATAAGGTTCTGCGGCTTCACGTCCCGGTGCAGTACGCCGTTCCCGTGCGCCGCGCTCAACGCCTCGATCAGCCGTACGCCGAGCTCGGCCGCCCGCCGCGGACTCAACGGACCGTGTGCCTGCACCACCTGGTCGAGCGAGCGCCCCGGCAGCAGCTTCATCACGATCCACGGCCGCCCGCCCTCGTCGATCACGTCGTGGATCGTCACGATCGCCGGATGATCGAGCCCGGCGGCGGCCCGCGCCTCGCGCAGCGCCCGCATCCGTAGCTTGTCCTGCTCGACAGCGTTCAGCCCGTCGGGGATGCGCAGTTCCTTCACCGCGACCTCGCGGTGCAGCACGGTGTCGAAAGCCTTCCAGACGGTCCCCATGCCGCCCGCACCGAGCGGCCGCTCGCCCAGGACGTACCGGCCACCGGCCAAACTACGTTCGGTCATCGGACGACCCTAACGGCCGGGAGTTCCACCCGCCGTCGACCGGCAACCACTGTCCGTACTCCGACCGGAACCGGCCAGACGTGAGGTGTGCCACGGCGCGTCACACTCTCCCGCGCTGCGGTGTCGTAAGGGTATGAGGCGTCCTTGGAGTGGCCTTCGAGCGCGGGTGTTTCCGGATCACTGGTCGTTGCTGTTCGGCCAGATTGCCTTCTACAGCTTCCTCATGCTCATCGTCTCCGGCGTGGTGCTGACGGTGTACTACGAGCCGTCCGTCAGCCAGGTCGTGTACGACGGAACGTACGCCCCGTTGCGCGGCCTGCCGATGTCGCGGGCGTTGGACTCGACGTTGCGGCTGTCGTTCGACGTTCGCGGCGGCCTGCTGGTGCGGCAGGTCCACCACTGGTCCACGCTGATCATGGTCGCGGCGATCACGCTGCACCTGTTGCGGCTGTTCTTCACCTCCGGTTTCCGCCGTCCGCGTCGGCTGAACTGGCTCGTCGTCTTCGGCCTGCTGGTCATCACGCTCGGCGCAGCTCTCACTGGCACGTCGCTGCCGGACGACATGGCATCCGGTACGAGTCTCGCCGTACTCGACGGCGTCCTGCAGGCGACGCCGTTCGTCGGATCCGCCCTGTCGTACGTCCTGTTCGGCGGCGAGTTCCCGGGTGACGTGATCTCGCGGTTCTATCCGCTGCACGTCATCGTGCTTCCCGTCGTACTGCTGCTGCTCTTCGCCGCCGGTGCGTTCCTCGGGCTGAGGCGCGAGCCTGCGCAGTACGCCGACGGACGGACGAAGACGGCCAAGGTCGCCGCGGTGCAGGGGGCGGGCCTGTTCGCGTTCGTGGCCGGGGTCGCGATCGTGATGGGCGCGACGGCGACGATCAACCCGGTCTGGCTCTACGGGCCGGCCGATCCCGCGGCCGTCTCGGCCGGAGTCGGCCCGGCCTGGTACCTCGCGTTCCTCGACGGTTCGCTCCGGCTCGCGCCGGGCTGGGAGGTCGTCGTGTGGGGCAGGACGATCAGCCTGGCGGTGCTGCTGCCGGTCGGAGTCTGCACGTTGTTCCTCGCGCTCGTCGCCGGCTGGCCGTTCATCGACGAGCGGCTGACCGGTGACAAGAGGGACCACCACGTCCTCGAGCGGCCGCGCGACAACCCGATCCGGACCGGGATCGGCGTCGCCGGGATGACGTTCTACGGCGTGCTCTGGGCGGCCGCGGGGGCGGACACGATCGCGGTCCAGTTCCATCTCTCGATGAACCTGCTGCTGCGCGCGTTCCAGGTGCTGCTGGTCGTCGGCCCGCCCGCGGCGTTGTTCCTCACCCGTCGCATCTGCCTCGGCCTGCAGCAGAGCGACACCGCGATCGCCGAACACGGCATCGAGACCGGCCGGATCATCCGGCGGCCCGACGGCGGGTACGTCGAAGTCCACCGCCCGGCGAGTGTTCCTACCGAGCTGCCGTCCCACTGAGCGCGGCCGGTCGGGTCCCGCCATGGATCCGGCCGGTGGTCGTCGACAACGGACTGGCGCTCGCGGCGGACCGGCGTGCGATGATCTCCGCCGCGATCGAGATCGCCGTCTCCTCGGGCGTCCGCGCGCCGAGGTCCAGCCCGGTCGGCGACGACATCCGGGCCAGCTCGCCCTCGGTCAACCCCGCGGCCCGCAACCGCACCAGCCGGTCCTCGTGGGTACGCCGCGACCCCATCGCCCCGACGTACCCGGCGTCCGTCCGCAACGCCAGCTCCAGCAGCGGTACGTCGAACTTCGGGTCATGCGTCAGCACGCACAACGCCGTACGGCTGTCCACCGTGTCCAGCTCGCCCGCCAGGAACCGGTGCGGCCAGTCGACCACCACCTCGTCCGCCTCCGGGAAGCGCGCCCGGGTCGCGAACACGCCGCGGGCGTCGCACACGGTCACGTGGTACCCGAGGAACTTCCCGACCCGCGCGACGGCCGCCGCGAAGTCGATCGCGCCGAAGACGAACATCCGCGGCGGCGGCGCCAGTGCCTGCACGAACACCGCGACCTCGGTCCGGTCGCACTCGCCGCGCGCGCCGTACCTGCGGATCCCGGTGGAACCGCTGCCGAGCATCCCGAGCGCGTCCTCGGCCACCGCGTCGTCGAGCCCGGGGTCGCCGAGACTGCCACTGCTTGGTTGGCCGATGACGAGGCGCCGGCCCAGGCGCTCGCCCGCCGTGACCACCGTCGCCACCGCCATCGGCCGGCCCGACCCGACCGCCTCCGCGACCGCGCCGAACTCCGCGAACGACACCCGGTCCACAGGCTCCACGAGTACGTCGAGCACGCCGCCGCAGGTCAGCCCGACCGCGAAGACGTCGTCGTCGGAGATTCCGTACCGGCGGACCACCGGAACGCCCGAGCGGATGACCTCCTGCGCCACCGCATAGACGTCGCCTTCGACACAGCCGCCCGACACACTGCCCACGACCACGCCGTCCGCGGACACCGCCATCGTCGCCCCCGGTTGGCGCGGCGCCGACCGGAACGTGTCGATCACCGTCGCCAGCGCGAACCGTTCGCCGGACGCGTACCACTCGCGGACGGTCGCGAGGACGTCACGCACCCATGTGCTCCGCGCCGGCCTTCACCGCTTCGCGGATCCGCGTGTACGTCCCGCAGCGGCAGATGTTGCGCAGCTCGTCGAGGTCCGCGTCGGTGATCTCGCGGCCCTCCGCACGAACCTGCTTCACCTTCGCGACCGCCGCCATGATCTGCCCGGGCTGGCAGTATCCGCACTGCGCCACGTCGTACTCCAGCCAGGCCTCCTGCATCGGGTGCAGGTCCTTGCCGACGGTGTCCGGCAGCCCTTCGATCGTGGTGATCTCGTCGCTCGAGGAGACGTCCTTCACCGGCACCGAGCACGGGTTGAACGCCTTGCCGTTGATGTGCGAGGTGCAGGCCTTGCACACGTTCAGCGCGCAGCCGTACTTCGGTCCGGTGACGCCGAGCAGGTCTCGCAGCACCCACAGCAGCCGCACCGAGTCCTCGGCGTCGACGCTGATCTGCTTGCCGTTGAGCTTGAAGGTGTGAGTTGGCATGGGTTCCTCAGAACGTGTGGTCGAGGCCGTCGGTCGGCGACTGCGGGGTGGACGGCTGCACCGGCAGCGGCTCGAACCCGAGCGTGCCGTGGTTGATCGGGAAGTACTTCGGCAGCGTGCCGGTCGCCCGGGCGTACGCACACGCGACCGCGGCGAACGCCGGCGCCACCGCCAGCTCGCCGGCACCGCTCGGGCTGTCGCTGGTGTTCGGCATGATCACCACCTGTACGTCGAGCGGCGAGTTCCACTCCCGGGTGTAGAAGTAGTTGTCCCAGCTGCCCTCGAGCGGGATGCCGTCCTTGATGTGCAGGCTGGACGTCAGCGCCAGCGCGATCGCGTCCTGCAGGCCGCCGAACATCTGCGCCTCCAGGCCCTTCGGGTTGATGCAGAACCCGGGGTCGACGACGATCACCGCCTTGGTCACCCGCGGCCCGGTCACCCCCTCGACGGGCAGCGGCCGGTCCACCGTCGCCGGCCGGCAGTCGATCTCGACCAGCGTCGCGACCGCGGCCCGGTACTCCGAGTGCACGCCGATGCCCTGCGCCGTACCCTTCGGCATCGCCTTGCCCCAGTTGCCGACCTCGGCCGCCTTGTCCAGTACGGCGAGCAGCCGCTGGTCCTTCAGGAAGCTCCGGCGGAACCGGACCGGGTCCTGGCCCATCTTCGCGGCCAGCTGGTCGACCATCAGCTCCTCGGCGCAGACCACGTTCGGCGAGTAGATGTTCCGCATGCTGCCGGTGTTGAACTTCAGCGGGACCTCGTTCAGCAGCTGCGTCGTCACGCCGAAGTTGTACGGCGATGTCTGGGTGAGCTCGAAGATCGACTCCGCGAACGACAGGTTGCCGGCGATCGGCAGGTCGGCCGCGTACGCCGTGAGCATCTCGCCGAGCCCGTGGCCGAAGTCCGTCTGCACGCTGGTGTGCCGCTGCTCGTAGCTGATCACGTTGCCGGCGGCGTAGTTCACCCGGACCCGCGACGTACTCATCGGGTGCGTGCGGCCCTGCCGGAAGTTGTCCGTCCGCGACCAGGACAGCTTGACCGGCTTACCCATCTTCTGCGAGATCTCCGCCGCCTCGGCCGCGACATCGTGGAACAGGTGCCGGCCGAACGAGCCGCCGCCCTGCACGACGTGCACCTTGACCGCGTCGACCGGCAGCCCCAGCTGCTTGGCGATGTCCTCCTGGGCGACGATCGGCACCTTCAGGCTGGACCAGATCTCGGCACTGTCCGCGCGGACGTCCGCGATCGCGCAGTCCGGCTCCAGCGGGCTGTTGCTGGCGAACGCGAACACGAACTCGGCGTCGATCGTCTGCGCCAGCAGCGGCGGGACGGCCATCGGCAGCTGCGCGGCACGCAGCTTCTTCAGCACGGTGGCGTCGGACTCGTCGTCGACGGTGCCCGGGCCCCAGGTCGCGTCGACCTTCTGGATCGCGTCGATGCACTGCCCGAACGTGTCCGCACGGATCGCCACACCATGGGTGATGCCAACGACATCGGTGACACCCGGCAGCGCCCGCAGCGCCGCGAGGTTGTTGATGCCGCGCAGCGTGCCGTTGATCGTCGGCGGCCGGGCCACCATCGTCGGCTTCGCACCCTTGACGTGCAGGTCCATCGCGAACTGCTTACGGCCGGTGACGATCGCGTGCGCGTCGACCCGGTTGTGCGGCTTGCCCAGCACCTTGAAGTCGGCCTTGGCCTTCAGCTGGGCGGCCACCTTGACGGTCTTCGTGACCGCCGCCGCCGTGGCCAGCGCGCCGTACGTCGCGGTCAGCCCGTTCGGCCCGGTCAGCACCCCGGCGGCCGCAGTCACCTTGTCGACCGCGACACCCCACTGCAGCGCGGCCACCTCGATCAGCCGCTGGCGTGTGATCGCGGCGGCCGTGCGGACCGGGACGTACATGCTGCGCATCGAGTTCGAGCCGCCGGTCAGCTGGTTCATCAACAGCTCCGGGCGGGCGTCCGCGAGCGAGATCTCGACCTTCTCGATCGGCAGGTCCAGCTCCTCGGCGACGATCATCGCGAACGCGGTCGTGATGCCCTGCCCGACCTCGGCCCGCGGCACCGCGAAGTGCGCCGTACCGTCGGTGCGCAGCTCGACCGTGATCAGGCCGGAGGTCGGCGCGGCGGCCAGGTTCTGCAGGTCGCCGAGGTCGAAGACGTCCGCCGGCTGCGCCAGCGACGGTACGGCGGCGTCGGCCGGCCGCGGGTCGGAGTCGTTGACCAGCCAGCTCACCCCGACCGCGAGCGTCGGTGCGGCGATCAGGTACCCGAGGACCCGCCGGCGCCCCAGCAGACCGGGCTTCTCTTCGCTTGGTGACGCCAACGATCGACGGTGTTCGGTCATGCGGGACCTCCGGGCTCTGGCAATGCTGGGAACGCAGTCTGGCACCGGCGGCGAAGCGGCGGGATAGCCGCAATGCCCAGGTTTTCAGTACCTTCACTGTGCACAACGCACAGCAGGGCGTTCCGTCACGCGGGGAAGAGCCGGAAAGCCTTCAGCGCAAGGCCGAGCTCCAACTGGGAGCCGTTCTCCGTGATGTCACGCCCGGTGATCTGCTCGACCCTGTGCAGGCGGTTGAGGACCGTGTTCCGGTGACAGTGTGCGAGCTCCGCCGTACGGCGGACCGATCCGGCGGACAGGACCCACTTGTCCAAGGTGTCCAGTAACAGTTCACGTTCCGGGGCGGACGTCGTTGTCAACGGCATCAGCCAGGTCCGGATCAGCTGGTCGGCCAGCTCGGGTGCGCTCAGCAACAAGGCCTCCGGCAGGTGCTCGGGCAAGGCGGCAACGTCGATCCGGCCGGGCGTGAGGGTACGGCGGGCCAGCAGCGCCTGCCGGTACGCGACATCCACCTCCGCCAGACCTGCGACCACTCCGGACAGCCCTGCCGGCGCATCTACGAGTTCCCGCAGCAACCGCAGTACCGCATCTACGGATTCGGTGCCGAGGGCAATCAACCCGACGACGGCCTGCGGGCGCACCTGCCACGCGGACGGCACCCGGATCCCGGCGAGCCGGCGCGCGAACGACGTCGTCGTACAGTCGTCGTCGACCAGGTTGTCGATCGCCACCACGACGTACGGGCCGTTCACCGGTACGTCGAGGACGCTGGCCGCGTCCTGGACGAAGGCGCGGTTCGCCCGCCCCTGCAGCAGGCCCTCCCAGAGGGTCGAGCGGCGCTGCTCGTCGGCGCGGACCAGGTACCGTTCGGCGGCGTGGTACGCCGTGGCCACCTGCGACGACGTACGGTCGACGACCTCCCAGACCTTGCCGGCCACGTCCAGCAGCACCTCGGACTCGGCGGTCCCCTGCGCCCGGGCCTCGTCGATCAGCGCCTCCCACACCAACCGCCCACCGAGCCGGAACGACTTCAGCACGTCGTCCAACGGCATCCGCTGCTCCGCCCGCCGGCGCCCGGTCGCCTGCGCCGCGTCGAACCGGTCGTCGCCGCCGGCGATCATCTGCACGACCTGCGCGACGTTGTCATGACAGGACCGCCACAGGTCCTGCCGCGGCACCGAGTCCAGCTCCAGGTACGCCGGATTCTGCGCGTAGATGATCGCGACCAGCCGGTCCGTCAACGCCGGCAACCGCCCCAGCACCTGCTGCGCCAGCGACGCGGGCGTCAGCACAGCCTGATCCACAGCCTTACCCATAGTCGGCACAGCATCGCACACAGTCGCCGCACCGCACAGACCTCACGGCATGGGCGGCGCTGATCCGGGCACCGGGGTCTGGTGGCACACGACTGGTTCCTGACGGCGACCGAACGCGGCAACCCGGCGACGGACATCGACTCCGACGGTGCCTGGACCGAGGGCAACCTGGTCCGGCCGCTGGTGCACGGAGCGACGTACTTCCAGCGGCTGTACGACGAACTGCGCGGACTGCGGTCCGGTGACCAGGTGTTCTTCACCGACTGGCGCGGCGATCCGAACGAGAGGCTGACCGACGACGGGCCGTCGATCGGCCAGGTGCTGTGCGACCTCGCCCGCTCGGGGGTACAGGTCCGCGCGCTGATGTGGCGCTCGCACTCCGACCGGCTGAACTTCAACTCGCAGGAGAACGAGCACTTCGGCACCGAGCTCAACGAGGCCGGCGGCGAGGTGCTGCTGGACCAGCGGGTCCGTCGGCTGGCCTCGCACCACCAGAAGCTGTTCGTCATCCGGCACCGGGACGCTCCGGCGGCCGACGTCGCCTTCGTCGGCGGCATCGACCTGTGCCACGGGCGCCGCGACGACGAACGGCACCTCGGCGATCCGCAGCCCGCGCTGATGGATCGCCGGTACGGGTCCCGGGCGCCGTGGCACGACCTGATGCTCGAGCTCCGCGGGCCGGTGGTGGGGATCCTGCTGCGCTGCTTCGTCGAGCGCTGGGACGATCGGCATCCACTCGACCGGCGGACGCCGTACCGGATGCTGATGCAGCGGCTGGCCCGGATGCCCCGACACCCGGGCAAGCTGCCGGAAAGCTTCCCCGATCCGCCGGCGGCCGGCCCGCACGCGGTCCAGGTGCTGCGGACGTACGCGCACAAGCACCCCGGGTTCCCGTTCGCGCCGCGGGGTGAGCACAGCATCGCGCGGGCATACCTGAAGGCGTTCGGCCGCGCGGAGTCGCTCGTCTACGTGGAAGACCAGTACCTCTGGTCGCGGACGGTGGCCGACGTGTTCCGGGAGGCACTGGAACGATCGCCCGCGCTGCGGATCATCGCCGTCGTGCCGCGGTACCTCGACCACGACGGCCGGTTCAGCGGACCGCCCGCCCGGTACGCGCAACTCGAGGCGTTGCGCCGGCTGCACTCCGACAGGTTCGCCATCTACGACCTCGAGAACGAGGACGGCGTACCGATCTACGTCCACGCGAAGGTCTGCATCGTCGACGACCGCTGGATGACCTGCGGATCCGACAACTTCAACCGCAGGTCCTGGACCAGCGACAGCGAGCTGACCTGCGCGATCGACTCCCCCGACCTCGCCCGCTCACTACGATCACAGCTCTGGTCCGAACACCTGGGCATCACCGACCCCGACCTGGATCTGGCCACCGGCTTCACCCAATGGCAGACAGCCGCCGCAACCCTCGACCACTGGTACGCCGACAACCGCCGGGGACCACGACCCCCGGGTCGCATCCGCCCCCACCGACCGAAACCCCTCGGCCGTACGACGTCGCGCTGGGCAGGCTGGCTCGCCCACCACGTCTACGACCCCGACGGCCGACCTCACGCCGCCCGTCGGCGAGACGTGTTCTAGTTGGTCGGGCCTCGCGCCAACAGCTATCTCTGCAGGTCCGCGCGTACGGTTCGCAGAATGATCTTCAGGTCCTTCTGGACCAGTTGATGGCGATGCTCGAGCTCACCCTGGTCGGCCGCTTTGCTGAAGGCGTGCACTGCTTTGTGCACCGACTCGAAGCCATCGTCCAGACCGTTGCTTCCACTTAGGTAGACAGCTTGGCCGATCGCCGATCGAGCTCGGGCTTCACAGCGGTACACCTCCTGACGGAGCGTCTCTCGGACGCTCTCCGGTCGCCCCTCTATACGAGCTCTCGCACGGCCGAAGTTCGCTCGGGTGTATTCGTACAGCGCCTCGGTGCACTCGCCGAAGATCCGCACCTTGGCCTCGAGAATCTGTACGTCCCGAGTGCTCTTTCGCTGAAGTCGCTGACTAAGCAGGATGCCGATGATCGATCCCACCAAGGCGACCGCACCACCCACGAGTGTGCTGACCATCCGCCAACCTTAAGACCGCTGCAGCTCGAGCTCATCCCCTCAGGCGGAGCGGGTGACGACCAGGTCGCAGAGGGCGTCGAGGGCGTCGCGGGCGGGGCCCTCGGGGAGGGTGGTGAGGAGTTTGCGGGCGTCGGCGGCGCGGCGGCGGACGTCGTCCTCGGCCTGGCGGAACGACGGGTGCGCGCGGAGCAGGTCCAGCGTCTCCGTGAGGCGGTCGTCGTCGGACAGGTCCGAGTCGAGCAGTTCGAGGAGCCGGGCGTCGGCCGGGTTCTCCGGGTCGGCCTGGGCGCGGAAGATCAGCACCGGCAGGGTCGGCACGCCCTCGCGCAGATCGGTGCCCGGGGTCTTGCCGGACTGGTCGGACTCCGAGGCGATGTCGAGGATGTCGTCCGCGAGCTGGAAGGCCATGCCGATCTCCTCGGCGAAGGTCTGCAGCGCCTCCTGGATCTCCACCGAGGCGCCGGCGAACCGGGCGCCGAACAGCACCGACGTGGCGAACAGCGAGCCGGTCTTGTCGGAGATCACCGACAGGTAGTGCTTGAGCGGGTCCTGGCCTTCGCCGACCCCGAGCGTCTCCCGGATCTGCCCCTCGACCAGCCGGCCGAAGGTGCGTGCCTGGATCCGGACCGCCTCCGGGCCGAGGTCCGCGACCAGGTCGGAGGCCCGGGCGAACAACCAGTCGCCGGACAGGATCGCGATCGAGTTGTCCCAGCGGGCGTTCGCGGTCGCCGAGCCGCGGCGCAGCGCCGCCTCGTCCATCACGTCGTCGTGGTGCAGCGTCGCGACGTGCGTCAGCTCGACGACCGCCGCGGCCTTCACCACCTCGGCCGCGGCCGGGTCCGGGCCGAACTCGGCCGCCATCAGCACCAGCAGCGGCCGGAACCGCTTGCCGCCGACGAACATGACGTTCTGGGCGGCGGCGGTGACGAACGGCGCCTCGGACTGGCTGGCGTCACGCAGTACCTGCTCGACGGCCTCCAGCCCAGCGCGAACCCGGGACTCGAGGCCTGAGTCGGCAAACTCGAGTCCCAGGCTCTCGGCCGGCAGCGGGGTCGGACTCAACGGATGAACTCACCAGCTCGGGCCGCCAGGTCGAGCACCGGTCCGGGAACCAGACCGAGCACCACCGTGGCGGCGAGACCCAGCGCCACCGCCGACGTGGTCTGCCAGCCCGGCAGTGCCACGTCCGGCGCGTCGGCCGGCAGGTCGGAGAAGAACATCAGCACGATCACCCGGATGTAGAAGAACGCGGCGACCAGGCTGGACAGCACCGCGACCACGACCAGCGGCCAGGCGCCGCCGGTCCAGGCCGCGCTGAAGACCGCCCACTTGCCGGTGAAGCCCGCGGTCAGCGGGATGCCGGCGAAGGACAGCAGGAAGAACGCGAAGATGCCGGCCAGCAGCGGCGACTTCTTGCCCAGGCCGGCCCAGCGGGACAGGTGCGTCGCCTCGCCGCCCGCGTCCCGGACCAGCGTGACGACCGCGAACGCGCCGATCGTCGGGAAGCCGTACGAGACCAGGTAGAACAGCACCGCCTGGGTCGAGGTGATCCCGTTGTGCACGCCGTTGCCCGCCTGCGCGAGGCCGACGAACGCGGTCAGCAGGAAGCCCGCGTGCGCGATCGACGAGTACGCCAGCATCCGCTTCACGTCGGTCTGGGTGATCGCGACGATCGAACCGACCACCATGGTGAGGATCGCGACGATCCACATCATCGGCGCCCAGTCCCAGCGCGTTCCGCCGAGTGCGACGTAGAAGACCCGCATCAGGCCGACGAAAGCGGCGATCTTGGTGCAGGCCGCCATGAAACCGGTGACCGGCGTCGGAGCGCCCTGGTACACGTCCGGCGTCCAGGAGTGGAACGGTACGCCGCCGACCTTGAACAGCAGGCCGACACCCAGCAGACCGGTACCGGCCAGCAGGATCGTGTCGCCGCCGGTCTGGGTACCCAGCGCGTCCGCGATCCCGCCGAGCGACATGGTGCCGGCGTACCCGTAGAGCAGCGCGATACCGAACAGCAGGAACGCCGACGAGAACGCACCGAGCAGGAAGTACTTCATCGCGGCTTCTTGCGAGATCAGCCGGCGACGGCGCGCCAGGCCGCAGAGCAGGTACAGCGGCAGCGAGAAGACCTCGAGCGCGACGAACAGGATCAGCAGGTCGTTCGAGGCCGCGAACAGCATCATGCCGCCGGCCGCGAACAGCGTCAGTGGGAAGATCTCGGTGTGCTCGACGCGGGCCGCCGTGCCCTCCCGCTCGGCCTCCGAGCCCGGGACCGCGGCCGCCTGGCCGGCGAACGCCGACAGGCCGCCGTCGATCGACCGCTCGGCGAACAGCAGCACGCTGATCAGCGTCAGCGCCAGCAGGATGATCCAGGTGAACAGCGCCGGGCCGTCGATCGCGATCGCGCCCTGGGCGGCGACCAGTTCCTTGCCCTTGTGCATCTCGATGCCGGTCAGTACGCCGGCCGCGACCACGGCGACCACCGTGATCGCCAACTGCACCAGGTGCCGCAGCGGTCGCGGCAGGAACGCCTCGACCAGGACGCCGACGGCAGCCGCACCGAAGACGACGAACAGCGGAGCCAGTTCGCCGTACTCGATGCTGGGCTTCGTGAAGTCCGCCAGCGGCAGCAACATCGCGGTCACTTCTGTCCCTCCGTCACGGGGATCTGCGGTGCCTTGTCGGTCACGCCCACCCGCTGCATGGTCGAGTCGACCGCGGGCTTGATGATGTCGACGATCGGCTTCGGGAAGATGCCCAGCCCGATGATCAGGATCACGAGCGGTGCGATCGCCAGCACCTCACGCGGGTTCAGGTCCTTCAGCTTCTCGATCCCGTCGCGGACCGGACCGGTCATCGTGCGTTGGTACATCAGCAGGATGTACAGCGCGGCCAGCACGATCCCGAGCACCGCGATCACCGCGATCACCTTGTGCCGGCTGAACGTCCCGGCCAGCACCATGAACTCGGAGATGAACGGCGACAGGCCGGGCAGCGCCAGGCTGGACAGGCCGGCGAACAGGAAGGTTCCGGCCAGTACCGGCGCGACCTTCTCGACACCGCCGTAGTCGGCGATCCGGGCGGACCCACGCCGGGAGATCAGGTACCCGGCGACCAGGAACAGCGCCGCGGTGGAGAGACCGTGGTTGAACATGTACAGCGTCGACCCGGTCAGGCCCTGCGACGTCAGCGCGAAGATGCCCATCACGATGAAGCCGAAGTGCGAGATCGACGTGTACGCGATCAGCCGCTTGATGTCGGTCTGCCCGATCGCCAGCAGGGCGCCGTACAGGACCGAGATCAGGGCCAGCACCAGGATCACCGGAGTGGCCCACTGGGACGCGTTCGGGAACAGGCCCAGGCAGAACCGGATCATCCCGAAGGTGCCGATCTTGTCCAGGATGCCGACCAGCAGCACCGACGTACCCGGCGTCGCCTCACCGGCCGCGTCCGGCAGCCAGGTGTGGAACGGCACCATCGGCGCCTTCACCGCGAACGCGAAGAAGAACCCGAGGAACAGCCAGCGCTCGGTGTTCTGGCTGATGTCCAGCTTCACCATGTCGGCCAGCAGGTACGACGGGGCGCCGTGCTTCGCCGAGACGACGTACAGGCCGACGACCGACGCCAGCATCAGCAGACCGCCGAGCAGCGAGTAGAGCAGGAACTTCACCGCGGCGTACGAACGCTGCGGGCCGCCGAAGCCGCCGATCAGGAAGTACATCGGAATCAGCGTGGCCTCGAACAGCACGTAGAAGAGGAACACGTCGGTGGCGGAGAAGACGCCGATCGACAGTGCCTCCAGGCCGAGGATCCAGGCGAAGAACGACTTCTCCGACCAGCGGCCGTGTGCGGCGTCGTTCCAGGACGCGATGATCACGATCGGCGACAGCAGCGCGGTCAGCACCACCATGACGATGCCGAGACCGTCGAGGCCGAGCGCGTAGTGCGCGCCGAACGCCTTGATCCAGGTGTGCGTCTCGGCGTAGTCCGCGGCGCCGTTGCGGTGGTACCCGATCGCGACGATCACGGTCAGTACCAGCGTCACGAGCGAGAACCCGAGCGCGACCTGCTTGGCCGTCAGCGCCTTCGCCTTCGGCACCAGCATCGTCGCGATGGCCCCGACGAACGGCAGGAGCAGTAACAGGGTCAGCCAACCGATGTTCACGACAACCTCACCGCGAGGAGGGCGACGACCACGAATGCGGCGCCGAAGACCATGCTGAGTGCGTACGAACGGACGAAGCCCGTCTGGAACCGGCGGAGCCGGCCGGACAGTCCGCCGAACAGTGCGGCCAGCCCGTTCACCAGGCCGTCGACGCCCCGGTTGTCGAGCCAGACCAGCGTCCGGGTCAGGTACTGCCCGGGACGCATGAAGAGCGCCTCGTTGAGCGCGTCGCCGAACAGGTCACGGCGCGCGAACGTGGTGACCGGGGAACCGGCCGGTGCCTCCCGCGGGATGTCCCGGCGGTACATCAGCACCGCGATCGCGATGCCCACCGCGACGACCGCGAGCGTGATGATCGTCATCACCGTCGCGTTCAGCGGCGGGTGTGCCTCCTCGTGGCCGACGATCGGCTCGAGCCAGTTCACGATCCAGTGCCCGACGAAGTACAGCGCACCGCCGCCGAGCGAGAGCGCGGCCAGGATGATCAGCGGCCACGTCATCACCTTCGGCGACTCGTGCGGATGCACGTCGTCCGCCCAGCGCTTCTTGCCGAAGAACGTCATCAGCATCACCCGCGACATGTAGAACGCGGTGATGCCGGCACCGAGCAGGGCACACAGGCCGATCACCGTGTTGTCCGCGAACGCGGCCTCGATGATCTTGTCCTTGCTGAAGAAGCCGGCCCACGGCGGGATGCCGAGGATCGCCAGGTAACCGAACGCGAACGTCACGAAGGTGATCTTCATCGGCGTCCGCAGCGCACCGTAGTGCCGCATGTTCACGTCGTCGTTCATGCCGTGCATCACCGAGCCGGCACCGAGGAACATGTTGGCCTTGAAGAAGCCGTGCGTGAGCAGGTGGAAGATCGCGAACACGTACCCGACCGGGCCGAGGCCGGCGGCGAGCATCATGTAGCCGATCTGGCTCATCGTCGAACCGGCGAGCGCCTTCTTGATGTCGTCCTTGGCGCAACCGATGATCGCACCCGCGAGCGCGGTGACCGTACCGACGATCACCACCGCGGTCGACGCCGCGTCGGTGACCGCGTAGATCGCGTGCGAGCGGACCACCAGGTAGACGCCGGCGGTGACCATGGTCGCCGCGTGGATCAGCGCCGACACCGGGGTCGGGCCCTCCATCGCGTCCAGCAGCCAGGACTGCAGCGGCACCTGCGCGGACTTGCCGCAGGCGGCGAGCAGCAGCATCAGGCCGAGCAGCGTGGCCCAGGTCTTGGACAGGTGCCCGGCACCGGCGTTCACCGAGGCGAAGGCCGACGAGCCGAACAGCGCCCACATGCTCATCACCGCGAGCGAGAGGCCGATGTCACCGACCCGGTTCACCACGAAGGCCTTCTTGGCGGCGACCGCAGCCGAGTTCTTGTGCTGCCAGAAGCCGATCAGCAGGTACGACGCCAGACCGACGCCCTCCCAGCCGACGAAGACCAGCAGGTAGTCGGCGGCCAGCACCAGCAGCAGCATCGAGGCGATGAACAGGTTCAGGTACCCGAAGAACCGGCGCCGCCGCGGGTCGTGCTCCATGTAGCCGATCGAGTAGATGTGGATCAGCGAACCCACACCGGTGATCAGCAGCACGAACAGGATCGACAGCGGGTCGATCAGCAGCGTGAAGTCGACCTTGATGTGGCCGACCGAGAACCACTCGAACAGCCGCACCGTCTCGGACCGGTCCTCGCCGGACCTGCCACGCATCTGGAAGAACAGCACGACGCCGAAGGCGAACGAGATCACCGGCGCCAGCGTGCCCAGCAGGTGACCCCACGCGTTGGTGGCCTTGCCACCGAGCAGCAGGATCGCCGCGGACAGTGCCGGTACCGCGACCAGCAGCCACGTCAGCTCATGACTCATCGGTTGCTACCTCAGTACTTGAGCAGGTTGGCGTCGTCGACCGAGGCCGAACGACGGGTGCGGAAGATGGCCATGATGATGGCCAGCCCGATAACCACCTCGGCCGCGGCCACCACCATCACGAAGAAGGCGGCGATCTGGCCGTCGAGGTTGCCGTGCTGGCGGGCGAAGCTGACGAACGCGAGGTTGGTCGCGTTCAGCATCAGCTCGACACACATGAAGACGACGATCGCGTTCCGCCGGACCAGCACGCCGAGCGCACCGATACTGAACAGGATCGCGGCGAGCACGATATACGGCTCGGTGGTCACTTCTTGTCCTCCTGTCCGACGAATCCGGTCGTGTCGGTGCTCTCCGCCTCGGACGGGTACGCCTCGCCGAGGTCGAGTTCGCGGACCTCTTCGACGTCCGCCCGCTCCTCGGCTTCGGGGAACACGGTGCCACGTGCCTGCAGCACACGCGAAACCGAGGTCGGTGCGATCGACCCGTCCGGCAGCAGCGCCGGGGTGTCGACGGCGTTGTGCCGGGCGAGCACACCGGGAGTCGGCAGCGGGCCGGGGTGGATGCCCTGCTCCGCGTACTTGCGGATCCGCTCCTCGGCGTGGTCGCGCTGCGTCTTCTTCTTGGTCAGCCGCTCGCGGTGCGCCAGCATCATCGCGCCCATCGCCGCGGTGATCAGCAGCGCCGAGGTGACCTCGAACGCGAACACGTACTTGCCGAACAGCAGCTGCGCGATGCCCTTCGGGTTGCCGTCCGGCTGCGCGTCGGCGAGGCCGGTCGGGTGCCCGTAGATCGCGTTGCCGACCGCGGCGATCAGCAGGACGCCGAAGGCCAGGAAGGCGATCCCGGCGAGCAGCCGCTGACCGCGGATGGTCTCGACCAGCGAGTCCGACGCGTCGACGCCGACCAGCATCAGCACGAACAGGAACAGCATCAGGATCGCGCCGGTGTAGACGATGATCTGGACGGCGAACAGGAACGGTGCGTCCTGCGCGGCGTACTGCACCGCGAGGCAGATCATCACGGTCGCCAGCAGCAGCGCCGAGTGCACCGCCTTCCGGACCAGCACCATGCCGATCGCGGCCAGGATCATGACCGGGGCCAGCAGCCAGAACGCGACCTGCGGGCCGGTGACGAGACCGATCACTTCGCGTCACTCCCCTCGGCCTTGGTCGCGGCACCGGTGAGACCGAGGTAGTAGTCCTTCTCGGTCTTGCCGAGCTGCATCTCGTGCGGCGGCTCCTGCATGCCCGGGAGCAGCGGCGCCAGCAGGTCCTTCTTCTCGTAGATGAGGGACTCGCGGCTGCTGTCGGCCAGCTCGTACTCGTTGGTCATCGTGAGCGCCCGGGTCGGGCACGCCTCGATGCACAGCCCGCAGAGGATGCAGCGCAGGTAGTTGATCTGGTACACCCGGCCGTACCGCTCGCCCGGCGAGAACCGGTCACCCTCGGTGTTCGAGGCGCCCTCGACGTAGATCGCGTCCGCGGGGCAGGCCCACGCGCACAGCTCGCAGCCGACGCACTTCTCCAGCCCGTCCGGCCAGCGGTTCAGCTGGTGCCGGCCGTGGAACCGGGGTGCGGTGGGCTTCTTCTCGAACGGGTACTGCTCGGTGAACACCTTCCGGAACATCGTCCGGAAGGTGACGCCGAAACCGGCTACCGGGTCCCAGAGGGACTCTTTGACACTAGCCACGGCTGCCTTCCTTGCTCTGGCTGTGGGTGTTGACGGCCATTGGTGGTGGCACCGGGAAGCCGCCCGCGAAGGCGTCGAAGTCCTTGCCGTCGGCCACCTCCGCCTTCTCGGGCTTGGGCTTGGCCGGGACGAACATGCTGACGATCGCGATCACCAGCACGATCGCGGCGGCGACCAGCAGCGTGGTCCGGCTGAAGTTCGTCTCCCGGCCGACCGCGCGGACGGTGGCGACCAGCAGGATCCAGACCAGCGAGACCGGGATCAGGATCTTCCAGCCGAGCTTCATGAACTGGTCGTAGCGCAGTCGCGGCAGCGTTCCGCGCAGCCAGATGTAGAAGAAGATGAAGCACATCAGCTTGCCCATGAACCACAGCACCGGCCAGTAGCCCGAGTTCGCGCCGTCCCAGATCGAGATCGGCCACGGGGCCCGCCAGCCGCCGAGGAACAGCGTGGTGGCCAGCGCCGACACGGTCGCCATGTTGATGTACTCGGCGAGGAAGAACATCGCGTACTTGATCGAGGAGTACTCGGTCAGGAAGCCCGCGACCAGCTCGCCCTCGGCCTCCGGGAGGTCGAACGGCGCCCGGTTGGTCTCGCCGACCATCGAGATCACGTAGATCACGAACGACGGGAACAGCAGGAACCCGTACCACCCGGGCAGCGGGATCGACGCCCCGAACCAGTGCACGGTCTGGTGCCCCTGCGCGGCCACGATCTCCGAGGTGGACAGCGAGCCGGCGAACAGGAACACCGTGACCAGCGCCAGGCCCATCGCGACCTCGTACGAGATCATCTGGGCGCTGGAGCGCAGACCGCCGAGCAGCGAGTACGTCGAGTTCGACGACCAGCCGCCGAGCACGATGCCGTAGATGCCGATCGAGGCGACCGCCATCACGTACAGCACCGAGACCGGCAGGTCGGTGAGCTGCAGCCGGGTGTAGGTGTCGGTCCAGGGGATCCGCACCGTCGGCCCGAACGGGATCACCGCGAAGGTGAGGAAGGCCGGGATCGCGACGATCGCGGGCGCCAGGATGAAGACGACCTTGTCGACGCCCTTGGGCATCAGGTCTTCCTTCAGCATCAGCTTGACGCCGTCGGCCAGCGACTGCAGCAGACCCGCGGGTCCGTGCACGTTCGGGCCGATCCGGTGCTGCATCCGCGCAACGACCCGGCGTTCCCACCAGATGTTGAACAGCGTCAGCACGACGAGGAAGACGAAGATGAAGAGGACCTTGATCAGGATGACCCACCACGGGTCGTGCCCGACCCCCGCGTCAGGTACCGCGAGCGGGATGTTCATGCGTTCCCTCCGGCGATCGTCACGATCGAGCCATGGTCAGCGTGCAACGACCGGCGGACGTGGGAGTCGGCCGAGTTCGTCGGCAGCCAGACCACGTTGTCGGTCATCGGGGTGATCACCACCGGCAGCCGGATGCTCCCGGCGTCGGTGCTCACCGCCAACTCGTCCCCGTCGGCGACACCGATCCGGTGTGCGGTGGTGAGCGAGATCCGGGCGACCGGCTTGCGCGCGGTCGCGGTCAGGTGCGGTTCGCCGTCGCAGGCCCGGCTGTCGTCGATCAGCATCCGCCAGGTCGCGAGCCGGGTGGAGTCGAACGCGCCGAGCGCCGGACCGGCCTGGTACGTCGGCTCCTGCGCGCGCTCGCCGTCCCAGCGGCCGAGCTCGTCGAACTCCTGCTTCGCACCCTCAGGGGTGCTGAAGCCGAGCGGCGTGCCCATCTCCTGTGCGAGCGCGGCGAGCGCCCGGGTGTCCGGCATCGCGGCCGGCACCTTGAGCACCACCGGGAACGGCCGCTCACGGCCCTCCCAGTTCACGAAGGTGCCGGACTTCTCGACCGTCGGCACGACCGGGAAGACCACGTCGGCGTACTCCGTGACCTGCGAGTTGCGGACCTCGAAGCTGACCACGAACGGCGCCGCCTCGAGCGCGGCCAGCGCCGCGGCCGGGTCGGGCAGGTCGTCGATCTCGACACCCGCGACGACCAGTGCCTGCAGGGATCCCGCGTTGGCGATGATCTCGGTCAGGTCCTTGCCGTTCTCGGCGGGCAGGTTCTCGACGCCCCACGCGGCCTGCATGTCGACCCGCGCCTGCGGGTCGGCGACCAGCCGGCCGCCGGGCAGCAGGCCCGGCAGGCAGCCCGCCTCGAGCGCGGCCCGGTCACCCGCACGCCGCGGGATCCAGGCCAGCTGCGCACCGGTGTCGAGCGCCAGCCGCAGCGCGGCCGAGTACCCGCCCGGCGCGCTCGCCAGCCGCTCGCCGACGACGATGATCGAGTCCGCGCCGAGCGCGCCCCGGGCAGCCGCCCCGGCCTCACCGGCGTTGCCGAGGTCCGCGAGTACGGCGGCCTCGGTGCCGGGCGACGCGGGGACGACGACGCCGCCGAGCTTCTCCACACCGCGCGACGCGTACGCCGCGACCGTGAACACCTTGGTGCCGTGCGTCTTCACGCCCTTGCGGACCCGCAGGAACACCGACGGCGCTTCCTCTTCCGGCTCGAACCCGGCGAACAGCACCGTGTCGGCCTTCTCCAGGTCCGCGAACGTCGTACCGAGACCGGTGCCGGCCACCGCGGCGGCCAGGAAGTCGGCCTCCTCCGCGGAGTGCGGCCGGGCCCGGAAGTCGATGTCGTTGGTGCCGAGCGCGACCCGGGCGAACTTCGAGTACGCGTAGGCGTCCTCGACGGTCAGCCGGCCGCCGGTCAGCACCGCCGCGCTGCCGTGCGCCGCGGTCAGCTTCGCCGCGGCGAAGGTCAGCGCCTCCGGCCAGGAGGCCGGCCGCAGCTCGCCGTCCTCGCGGATCAGCGGGTGCGTCAGCCGGTCGCCGGTGCTCGCGTACTGGAACGCGAACCGGTCCTTGTCGGAGATCCACTCCTCGTTGACCTGCGGGTCGTCGCCGGACAGCCGGCGCATCACCTTGCCGCGCCGGTAGTCGATCCGGATCGCCGCGCCGGACGAGTCGTGCTCGGCCACCGACGGCACCGACACCAGGTCGAACGGCCGGGAGCGGAAGCGGTACGCCGCACTCGTCAGCGCACCGACCGGGCAGATCTGGATGGTGTTGCCGGAGAAGTAGCTCTCGAAGGGCTCCTTCTCGTAGATGCCGACCTGCTGCAGCGCTCCGCGCTCGATCAGCGCGATGAACGGGTCACCGGCGATCTGCTCGGAGAACCGGGTGCAGCGCGCACACAGGATGCAGCGCTCGCGGTCCAGCAGCACCTCGGCCGAGATGTTGATCGGCTTCGGGTAGGTCCGCTTCACCTCGGTGAACCGGGACTCACCGGCGCCGTTGCTCATCGCCTGGTTCTGCAGCGGGCACTCGCCGCCCTTGTCGCAGACCGGGCAGTCCAGCGGGTGGTTGATGAGCAGGAACTCCATCTGCCCGTGCTGCGCCTTGTCGGCGACGGGTGAGGAAACCTGGGTCCGGACCACCATGCCGTCGGCAACCGCGATCGTGCAGGAGGCCTGCGGCTTGGGCATGCCCCGGCCGTTACCGGCATCGGTGATCTCGACCAAGCACTGCCGGCAGGCGCCGACCGGGTCCAGCAGCGGATGGTCGCAGAACCGCGGGATCTGGATCCCGATCTGCTCCGCGGCCCGGATCAGCATCGTGTTCTTCGGGACCTTGACCTCGATGTCGTCGATGGTCACGGTGACCAGGTCGGTCCGCTCCACCTCGGCACCGGCCGGTGGGTTCGCTTGGATCGTCATGCGCTAGCTCCAGCAGTCGCGAAGACAGTGCTTGCCATCGGGTCGAGCGGGCAGCCGCCGTGCTCGAAGTGCGCCAGGTACTCGTCCTTGAAGTGCTGGATCGAGCTGGTGATCGGCGCCGTGGCACCGTCACCGAGCGCACAGAAGGCCCGGCCGAGGATGTTCTCGGACAGGTCGAGCAGGGTGTCCAGGTCCTCCTCGGACCCCTTGCCGGCCTCGAGCCGCTCGAGGATCTGCACCAGCCACCAGGTGCCCTCGCGGCACGGGGTGCACTTGCCGCAGGACTCGTGCTTGTAGAACTCGGTCCAGCGCAGTACGGCGCGCACCACGCAGGTGGTCTCGTCGAAGATCTGCAGCGCCTTCGTACCGAGCATCGAGCCGACACCGCCGACGCCCTCGTAGTCCAGCGGTACGTCGAGGTGCTCCGCGGTCAGCAGCGGCGTCGACGAACCGCCCGGCGTCCAGAACTTCAGCTGGTGGCCCGCACGGACCCCGCCGGCCATGTCCAGCAGCTCGCGCAGCGTGATGCCGAGCGGCGCCTCGTACTGCCCAGGGCGGGTGACGTGCCCGGACAGCGAGTACAGCGTCATGCCCTTGGACTTCTCGGTGCCCATCGAGCCGAACCAGTCCGCACCGTTCTTGATGATCACGGGAACGGATGCGATCGACTCGACGTTGTTGATGACAGTGGGGCACCCGTACAGACCGGCGACGGCCGGGAAGGGAGGACGCAGCCGAGGTTGACCGCGACGTCCTTCCAGCGAGTCCAGCAGCGCCGTCTCCTCGCCGCAGATGTAGGCGCCGGCGCCGGCGTGCACGATGACGTCCAGGTCGTAGCCGCTGCCGAGGATGTCCGTGCCGATGTAGCCGGCGTCCTTGGCCTCCTGGACCGCCTGCTGCAGCCGGCGGATCACGTGCAGCACTTCACCGCGCACGTAGATGAAGGCCGCCGAGGCGCGGATCGCGTAGGACGCGATGATGACGCCCTCGACCAGCGTGTGCGGCGAGGCCATCATCAGCGGGATGTCCTTGCAGGTGCCCGGCTCGGACTCGTCCGCGTTCACCACCAGGTACTTCGGCTTCGGGTTGTCCTGCGGGATGAACGACCACTTCATCCCGGTCGGGAAGCCCGCGCCGCCGCGGCCGCGCAGACCGGAGTCCTTGACCGTGGCGACGACGTCCGCCGGCTGCATCGCGAGCGCCTTGCGCAGCGCGTCGTACCCGCCGGTGCGCTGGTACGACGCCAGCTGCCAGGCGTTGATCTGGTCCCAGTTGTCGGACAGGACCGGAGTCAGCGTGGTCATCGTCAGCCCTCCTTCGGGGTCTCGGAGCCGTTCGGGGCCGACCAGTTGCGCTCGCGGGCCAGCCGGAGGCCGGCCAGCGTGGCCTTGCCGCCGGTCGGGCCTTCGTCGGCGCGGCCGTCCGGGAAGCCGGCCAGCACGCGCTCGGCCTCACGCCAGGTGCAGATCGTGGCACCGCGCGGCGACTTCACCTCGGTGCCGGCCCGCAGGTCGTCGACCAGCTGGGTGGCGGTCTCCGGCGTCATGTCGTCGAAGAACTCCCAGTTGACCATCATCACCGGCGCGTAGTCGCAGGCCGCGTTGCACTCGAGGTGCTCGAGGGTGACCTTGCCGTCCTCGGTGGTCTCGTCGTTGCCGACGTCGAGGTGCTGCTTCAGCCGCTCGAAGATCAGGTCGCCGCCCATCACCGCGCACAGCGTGTTCGTGCAGACGCCGACGTGGTAGTCGCCGACCGGACGGCGCTTGTACATCGTGTAGAAGGTGGCCACCGCGGACACCTCGGCGCCGGTCAGCCCGAGCAGGTCGGCACAGGCCTCGATGCCCTCCGGGGTGACCCGGCCCTCGACCGACTGCACCAGGTGCAGCATCGGCAGCAGCGCCGACCGGGCCTCGGGATACCGGGCCGCGATCTCGCGCAACTCCGCGATCGTGGTCTCGGTGATCTTCGAGTCGCCCGTGCTGTACGGCACGGTCTTGTCGGTAGCAGTCGTGTGGTTCTCGGCCATTTAGCGGTCCACTCCACCCATCACCGGGTCAAGGCTGGCGACGGCGACGATCACGTCGGCGACCTGGCCGCCCTCGCACATGATCGGCATCGCCTGCAGGTTTGCGAAGGACGGGTCACGGAAGTGCACCCGGAACGGCTTGGTGCCGCCGTCGGAGACGACGTGCGCACCCATCTCGCCACGCGGCGACTCGATCGCCACGTAGGCCTGGCCGGCCGGGACCCGGAAGCCCTCGGTGACCAGCTTGAAGTGGTGGATCAGGGCTTCCATCGACTCGCCCATGATGTGCTTGATGTGGTCGAGCGAGTTGCCCATCCCGTCGGCGCCGACCGCCAGCTGGCTCGGCCAGCCGATCTTCTTGTCGGCGACCATCACCGGCTGGCCGTCCATCTTCTCCAGCCGGTCGGCGCACTGCTCGACGATCTTCAGCGACTCGTGCATCTCCTGCAGCCGGACCCGGAAGCGGCCGTAGGCGTCGGAGCTGTCCCAGGTCGGTACGTCGAAGTCGTACGTCTCGTACCCGCAGTACGGCTGGGTCTTGCGCAGGTCCATCGCGTACCCGGTGGAACGCACCGTCGGGCCGGAGATACCGAGCGCCATGCAGCCGGCCAGGTCCAGGTAGCCGACGTTCTGCAGCCGGGCCTTGAAGATCGGGTTCGCGTTGCAGAGCTCGGCGTACTCGCCCAGGTGCTTGTTCATCCAGGTGATGTACTCCCGGATGTTGTCCAGCGCACCCGGCGGCAGGTCCTGCGCGACGCCGCCCGGCCGGATGAACGCGTGGTTCATCCGCAGCCCGGTGATCAGCTCGAACAGGTCCAGGGTCTTCTCGCGCTCGCGGAAGCCGATCGTCATCACGGTCAGCGCACCGATCTCCATACCGCCGGTGGCGATACAGACCAGGTGGCTGCTGATCCGGTTGAGCTCCATCAGCAGCACGCGCATGACGTTCGCCTTCTCCGGGATCTGGTCCTCGATCCCGAGCAGGCGCTCGACCGACAGGCAGTACGCCGCCTCGTTGTAGAACGGCGACAGGTAGTCCATCCGGGTGCAGAACGTGACGCCCTGCGTCCAGGAGCGGAACTCCATGTTCTTCTCGATACCGGTGTGCAGGTAGCCGATGCCGCACCGGGCCTCGGTCACGTTCTCACCGTCGAGCTCCAGGATCAGCCGCAGTACGCCGTGCGTGGACGGGTGCTGCGGGCCCATGTTGACGACGACGCGCTCTTCCGGCTCCTCGCCGAGGCCGGAGACCACCGAGTCCCAGTCCTGGCCGGTGACGGTGAAGACCTTGCCCTCGGTGGTGTCCCGGGTCGTCGCGTACGGGTCTGTAGTGGTCATCAGTTGTACGACCTCCGCGTGTCGGGCGGCGGGATGACGGCGCCCTTGTACTCGACGTCGATACCGCCGAGCGGGTAGTCCTTGCGCTGCGGGTGTCCCGGCCAGTCGTCGGGCATCAGGACCCGGGTCAGCGCCGGGTGCCCGTCGAAGACGATGCCGAACATGTCCCAGGTCTCCCGCTCGTGCCAGTCGTTGGCCGGGTAGACCGAGACGATCGACGGGATGTGCGGGTCGCTGTCGGGCGCCGCCACCTCCAGCCGGATCCGGCGGTTGTGGGTGATCGACAGGAAGTGGTAGACGGCGTGCAGCTCGCGGCCGGTCTCGTGCGGGTAGTGCACCCCGCTGACGCCGGAGCAGAACTCGAACCGCAGCGCCTCGTCGTCCCGCAGCTGCTGACACACCTCGACGATGTGCTCGCGCTTGATGTGCAGGGTCAGCTCGCCGCGGTCGACGACGACCTTCTCGATCGCGCCCGCGGTGGTCAGGCCCTCGAGCCGGTCCACCGCGCCGTCGAACCAGGAGCCGTACGGCCGCGGGGTGGCCCCGGGCAGCGCGACCTGGCGCTTGAGGCCGCCGAAGCCGGAGGTGTCACCGGTACCGCGGACACCGAACATGCCCTCGCGCTGGTCGATCACCTCGGCCTGCGGCGTCTGCGCGTCGCTCGCCGCCGAGGTCGCCGGAAGGTTCTCCGGCTGGGAGTCGCTCATCGCAGCAGACCCTTCATCTCGATCGTCGGCGCGGCGGTCAGGGCCGCGGCCTCCTGCTCGGTCTGCAGCGCCTTCTTGTGCGCGCCGAGCTTCATGTGCTGGATCTGGTCGTGGATCTTCAGGAACGCGTCCAGCAGCATCTCCGGCCGCGGCGGGCAGCCCGGCAGGTACATGTCGACCGGGACCACGTGGTCCACGCCCTGCACGATCGCGTAGTTGTTGAACATGCCGCCCGAGGAGGCGCAGACGCCCATCGCCAGCACCCACTTCGGGCCGGGCATCTGGTCGTAGATCTGGCGCAGCACCGGGGCCATCTTCTGGCTCACCCGGCCGGCCACGATCATCAGGTCGGCCTGCCGCGGCGACGCCCGGAAGACCTCCATGCCGAACCGGGCCGCGTCGTACCGCGGCGCACCGGTGGTCATCATCTCGATCGCGCAGCAGGCCAGCCCGAAGGTTGCCGGCCACAACGAGGCCTTGCGCATGTAGCCGAGCAGTCCTTCGACCGTGCTCAGCAGGACGCCTGCCGGAAGCTGTTCCTCAAGACCCATGTCAGTCCCACTCCAGTCCGCCGCGACGCCACACGTAGGTGTAGGCGATGAAGACGGTGACGATGAAGATGACCATCTCGACCAGCCCGAACATCGCCATCTGGTCGAAGGCGACGGCCCAGGGGTAGAGGAAGATGATCTCGATGTCGAACACGATGAACAGCATCGCGGTGATGTAGTACTTCACCGGGAAGCGGCCGCCGCCGACCGGCTGCGGGGTCGGTTCGATGCCGCACTCGTACGAGTCCAGCCTGGCCCGGTTGTACCGCTTCGGGCCGACCAGCGCACTCACGGTGATGCTGCCCGCCACGAAGAGCAGCGCGAGCACACCAAGAGCAAGAATCGGTGTGTAGGGGTGCATCGCTGCGTGCTCCCTCCTTCAGCCGGTGGTCTGTCTGTGTCTTTGTCTGTCTGTGTCTGTTGTTATCAGTACCGCTGTGGCTCAGCTCACTCGCCCCGCCGCTCAGGCGGCGGGAGCCAGCTTGGTGAGCCCGTTGATGATCTTGTCCATGACGTCCCCGTCACGCGGGTCGGTGAGGTTGGCAAGCAACTTCAGGGTGAACTTCATCAGGGTGGTGCGCGGCAGACCGTACTTCGTGCAGAGCCGCATCACCTCCGGATTTCCGATCAGCTTCACGAAGATCCGGCCGAGCGTGTAGTAGCCGCCGTACTCCTGCTTGAGCGCCTTCGGGTACGCCGACAACGCGCGCTCGCGCTGGTTCGGCTGCCGGCGCAGGGCCTGGGCGGCGACCTCGGCGGCGAACGCCCCGGACTCCATCGCGTACGGGATGCCCTCGCCGTTGAACGGGTTGACCATGCCGCCGGCGTCGCCGAGCAGCATCAGGCCGCGGGTGTAGTGCGGCTGCCGGTTGAAGCCCATCGGCAGCGCCGCCCCGCGGATCGGGATGGTCTGGAACTCGTCGCGGAACTGCCACTCCTCCGGCGTGTTCTTCAGCCACGCCTTCAGCAGGTCGGCGTAGTCGACCTTGCCGAACGCCTCGGAGGTGTTCAGGATGCCGAGGCCGACGTTGACCGTGCCGTCGCCCATCCCGAAGATCCAGCCGTACCCGGGCAGCAGCACCTTCCCGCCCGGCTGCTTCGGGTCGTCGGCCCACAGCTCCAGCCAGGACTCCAGGTAGTCGTCGTCGGTCCGCGGGCTGGTGAAGTACGTCCGGACCGCCACACCCATCGGGCGGTCGTCGCGCTTGTGCAGGCCCATCGCGATGCTCAGCCGGGACGAGTTGCCGTCGGCCGCCATCACCAGCGGCGCCCGGAACTCGAGGTCGGCGCCGGCCCGGCGGCCGTTGTCGTCGACCGGCTTCGCGGTGACACCGACGATGTGCCCGCGGTCGTCGAGGATCGGGCCGCTGACGTTGGTCCGCTCGCGCAGCCGCGCCCCGGCCTTCACGGCCTGCCGGGCGAGCATGTCGTCGAAGTCCATCCGGTTCCGGGTCAGGCCGTAGTTCGGGTGGCTGGCCAGATCCGGCCAGTCGAGCTGCAACTGGTGTCCGGCGCCCTGGATCCGGAGGCCGTAGTTGCGGATCCAGCCGGCCTCTTCGGAGATGTCGATGCCCATGTTGATCAGCTGCTTGGTGCCGCGCGGGGTCAGCCCGTCACCGCACACCTTCTCCCGCGGGAACGCGGTCTTCTCCAGCAGCAGTACGTCGAGACCGGCGTTCGCCAGGTGGTACGCGGCTGCCGATCCGGCGGGTCCGGCACCGACGACGATCACATCGGCGGTCTCCGCCTGCTGCCCGCTCGGCACGCTCTGGCTCATCTCTCCGGCCTGGATGTTCTTGGGGGGCGTGTGCGCTCGTGAACGACTTCACGAGCACTCTTCACTCGACAGTCTAGGACTGCCTGACGTGGACACGAAACTCGCCCCAACCGCCTTGCGGGCAAGCCAATTTCGCATAATTTCCGTTGCGTAATTAACTGGGCTTGACGGCCCGGTGGATGGCGACCAGGCCGCCGGTCAGGTTGCGCCATTGCACGCGGGTCCAGCCGGCCTCCTCGATCGCCCGGGCCAGCGGCTCCTGCGGCAGCCAGGCGCGGGTCGACTCGGCCAGGTACTCGTACGCCTCGGGGTTCGTCGACACGACCTTCGCGACCGCGGGCACCGCGCGCATCATGTACTCCAGGTACACCACCCGGAACGGCTTCCAGGTCGGGTGCGACTGCTCGAGCACGACGAGCCGCCCGCCGGGCCGGGTGACCCGGAGCATCTCGCGGAGCGCCAGCGGTACGTCGTTCACGTTCCGCAGCGCCCAGGAGATCGTCACCACGTCGAAGGACTCGTCCGCGAACGGCAGCCGGAGCGCGTCCCCGGCGATCAGGTCCAGCTCGGGGTGCCGGCGCTTGCCGACCGTGAGCATGCCGACCGAGAAGTCGCAGGACACCACCTCGGCGCCGGACTCGCGCAGGTTGATGCTGGACGCGCCGGTGCCGGCCGCCAGGTCGAGGATCTTCAGCCCCTTCCGCGGCGCGATCTCGGCCAGCGTCGCGGGCCGCCAGTACAGCTTCTCCAGCCCCATCGTCGCGACCGCGTTGGTCCGGTCGTACCCCTCGGCCACGTTGTCGAACATGGCCGCCACGTCGTGCGGCTGTTTGCTCAGGTCTGCGCGGGTCACCTGTCTAGTGTCCTGCACCGTCATCCGTGCGCCAGCTCCGGTGTCCAGGTGGGTGCATCGCAAGGCGGAGGGCGGGGCTCGATGCGGGTTTCATCGTGCCCCGCCCTCCAACACAGCGAGGTGCCCACCTGGGCGCCGGAGATGGTGTGCGGAGGGCGGTGCAGGACGCGAGGTTCATCACGCGAGCACGGGGCCGAGGGACGGGAGGCATACTCTTGCATTTCGTGAGTGCATCTCCAGGTAGCCGTGCGGCCCTCGCGACCCGAGGCCCCGCACCGCAGTTGGTGGTTCGCAGTCAACCGGTGGACGGCGTGTCGGCGCACCTGCTCGACCATCTGCCGGACGACGGCGGGCTCGCGTGGGTACGGCGGGGCGACGGCCACGTCGGCTGGGGCGTCGCCGCCCGGCTGGACGTTGCCGGGAGCAACCGCTTCGAGGAGGCCGCGCGCTGGTGGCAGGAGCTGGTCGGGGCCGCGGTGGTCCGCGACGAGCTCGGCGTACCGGGCTCCGGGCTGGTCTGTTTCGGGTCCTTCGGCTTCACCGACCAGGACCCGGGCGAGCTGGTGGTCCCCGAGGTGATCGTCGGCCGCCGGGGCGGCAGCACCTGGGTGACGACGGTCTCGCCGGCCAGTTCGCTGGCCGCGCCGCCTGAGCTGCGGGTGCACGAGCCGTCGCCGGTGTACGACGTGACGTTCGCCGACGGCGCCCGGACCGGGACCGCCTGGTCGAGCATCGTCGCCGACGCGGTCCGCCGGATCACCGCGGGCGACCTGGACAAGGTGGTGCTGGCCCGCGACCTGATCGCGATCGCCGAGCAGCCGATCGACCTGCGCTGGCCGCTGCACCGGCTCGCGACCGCGTACCCGAACTGCTGGACGTTCTCCGTCGACGGCCTGATCGGCGCGACCCCCGAGCTGCTGGTCCGCCGGGAGAAGGGCCTGATCACGTCCCGGGTGCTGGCCGGGACGATCCGCCGTACCGGGGACGACGCGCACGACCTGGCACTGGCCGCGTCGCTGGCGCGGTCCTCGAAGGACCTCGAGGAGCACGAGTTCGCGGTCCGCTCGGTCGCCGACGCGCTCGAGCCGCACTGCTCGTCGATGAACGTCCCGGAGACGCCGTTCGTGCTGCACCTGCCGAACGTGATGCACCTGGCCACCGATGTCGCCGGCGTCGCGAACAACGGCGCCTCCGCGCTCGGCCTGGCCGCCGCGCTGCACCCGTCCGCGGCGGTCTGCGGTACGCCGACCCCGGTCGCGCGGGACCTGATCGGCGAGATCGAGGGCATGCAGCGCGGCCGGTTCAGCGGACCGGTCGGGTGGATGGACGCGGACGGCGACGGCGAGTGGTGCATCGCGCTGCGCTGCGGCCAGGCCGACCCGGAGGACCCCCGCCGGATGCGGCTGTTCGCCGGCGCCGGCATCGTCGCGGGGTCGAACCCGGACGCCGAACTGGCCGAGACGAACGCCAAGCTGGTACCGATGCGAGACGCTCTAGGAGATTGAGTTGAAGCTCACCAAGTTCGCACACGCCTGTGTCCGCCTGGAGAAGGACGGCAAGACGCTGCTGGTCGACCCGGGGTCGTTCAGTGAGGACGCCGTCTTCGAGAAGGCCGACGCGATCCTGGTCACGCACGAGCACCAGGACCACCTGGACGTCGACCGGGTCGCCGCGCTCGACGTACCGGTCTACACGAACGCGGGGGTCGCGGCACAGCTGACCGCGCTGGGCGACCGGGTGCACGTGGTCGCGGACGGACAGTCGTTCGAGGCGGCCGGGTTCTCGGTCAGTGCCTACGGCAAGGACCACGCGGTGATCCTGCCCGAGTGGGGCGTGCCGTGCGAGAACGTCGGCTTCCTGATCGACGACGCCGTCTACCACCCGGGCGACTCGTTCACCCAGCCCGACCGTGCCGTCCACACGAACCTGGTGCCGATCTCCGGCCCGTGGTTCGCCCTGCCGCCGGCTGTCGACTACGCCCGCACGGTGAAGTCGCAGCAGCTCGTCGGCATCCACGACGGCCTGCTCAGCCCGATCGGCCTGAGCATGTTCTCCCGGTTCCTCAACACCGACGAACGCCCCTACCTCGGCCTCGCCCCGGGCGAGTCGACCGAGATCAGCTGAACTCGACGTCGACGAAATCTGCCACCGGGCGGTAGCCCGCCTGGTGGTAGATCTTGTTGGACGTCGGGTTGGCCAGGTCCGTGTAGAGGCAGGCCTGGTTGCCGGCGGCAAGGATGTTGGCGGTGACGTGGCTGGTGAGGGCGCCGGCGTAGCCGTGCCGGCGGTGCTCCGGTGGGGTGTAGACCGGACCCACGCGGCAGACGCCGTACAGCGGCAGGCGGTGGCCGGCCATGCTGACCGGTTCGCCGTTCGCCTCCCAGATCCACAGCGTGTGCTCCGCGAGCCGCCGCTCGGCCCACTCGTGGTTGTCGGTCCCGACCTGGTCGGCGATCTCGGCGGCGAAGCCCTCGCCCCAGGCGGCGACCAGGTCGAGGTCGTCGGCCCGCATCGGGCGCGGGCCACCTTCCGCCGTGAGCGGCGTGAGCTCGACCAGCTTGTGCAGCCGGGTGCCGCGCGTCTCGGTCGCCGCGCCGCCGCGAAGCTCGCACCAGCGCCGTCCGAACCGGTGCGCCGCCGGCCGGTCACCCGCGACACCCTGCAACCGCGGTAGAACGTCGGCATACGCGTCGGCGATCGGCTCCGCGAGGTCCTCGCGTAGCGCACCGACGTACACCCCGCGCCCCGGCGTCCGCATCGCGACGCCGACGACGTCCGGGGCGTGCACGGACACGAAGTACGACGGCTCGTCCTCGGACTGCGCCGTACCGCTCGCGCGCTCGTGGACGTTGCTCATGATGATCGTGTGCAGCACCGGATCCTGTTGCAGGAAAGGGAAGACGGCCTGCTCGAAAGCCTGCGGATCGCTCGTCACCCGGACATCCATGCAGCGGAGCGTACGCCTTCCGGCCCGCACGGTCGCCCGGAATTACACTGCGAACATGTCCACCACCCGGTTGTTGCTGCTCGGCGTCGTGCGGATCTTCCAGCCGGCCTACGGGTACCAGCTGCGCCGCGAGCTGCTGACCTGGAACGTGCAGGACTGGGCGAACATCAACCCCGGCTCGATCTACACCGGCCTCCGGACGCTCGCCAAGCACGGGTACCTGCAGGAGATCGAGCAGGACGGCGCGCACCGGCCCGGACGCACGTCGTACAAGCTCACCGCGGACGGCGAGACGGAGTACTTCTCGCTGCTGCGCGGCATGCTGTGGACCGTCGACGGGTTCCACCCGGACAAGATGCAGGCCACGATCAGCTTCATGTGGTCGCTGCATCGCGACGAGGTGATCGCGGCGCTGGAGGCGCGGATCAGCCAGCTGGAGTCGTGGCTGAAGTCCGAGCCGTTCTCCGAACGCGCGATCCTCGAGGATCCCGGTACGCCGAACCACGTGGTCGAGATGTTCCGGATCACCACCGCCCGCGACAACGGTGAGCTGCAGTGGACCCGGGAGTTCCTGGACCGGATCCGCGACGGCGCCTACGCGTTCGCCGGCGAGCCCGCCGACTGGGCGCCGTACCCGGGCATGGTGACGCACTGGGGCGAGATCCCGGATCCGCCCCCACGGGCCACCTGATCCCGCCGTTCATTCTGATAATCAACATTGACTAGTCAATGTTGATCACCGACACTGGCTCGCATGATGATCGAAGCGCGCGGGCTGGTGCGGACGTTCAAGACCAAGCGGGGGGCGGTCCAGGCCGTCCAAGGAGTTGATCTGGAGGTGGCCGACGGGGAGATCGTCGGCTTTCTCGGGCCCAACGGGGCCGGCAAGACCACGACGATGCGGATGCTGGCGACGCTGATCAAGCCGACCAGCGGGACCGCGACGGTGGTCGGCTACGACCTCGCGAAGGACCCGGTCGGGGTACGGCGAGGGATCGGGTACGTCCCGCAGAGCGGCTCCACGCTGCCCGAGGCGGTGGCCGGCGACGAGGTGGTCGACCACGCCCGGCTGTACGGCGTACCGAAGGCGAAGGCCACCGCGGACGGGCAGCGGCTGTTCGAGGAGCTCGACCTGCCGGGGCTGTGGCGGCGGCAGTGCAAGACGCTGTCCGGCGGCCAGCGGCGCCGGCTGGACATCGTGATGGGCCTGATCCACGACCCGAAGCTGATCTTCCTGGACGAGCCGACCACCGGCCTCGACCCACAGGCGCGGGCGAACCTCTGGGAGCACATCCGCGGCCTGCGGGACCGCGGCGCGACGATCTTCCTGACCACGCACTACCTGGACGAGGCGGACGCACTCTGCGACCGGATCCTGGTCATCGACCACGGCCGGATCGTCGCCTCCGGTACGCCGGACAACCTGAAGCAGCAGGTCTCCGGCGACGCGGTCCGGCTGAGCATCGCGGACGCCGCGCAGGCGCCGGCGGTGATGAAGATCGTCCGCGAGCTCGACGGTGCCGTCGAGGTCGGGGCCGAGGACGACGTGGTCGGGTTCCGGATCCCGCGCGGCGGCTCGGTGCTGCCCGGGCTGCTCCGCTCGATCGATGCCCAGGGCATCGAACTGCACGGCGTCGAGGTGCACCGCCCGACGCTCGACGACGTGTTCCTGACCATGACCGGCCGATCCCTCCGCGACGAGGACACCAAGCCCGAGGAAGACAAGGAGACCGCAGCATGACCGTCCTCCGCGAGACGTGGATCGTGTTCCACCGGGCGATGCGGATGTCGCTGCGGAACCCGATGTGGTCGATCCTGATGCTCAGCCAGCCGTTGATGTACCTGTTCCTGTTCGGCCCGCTGCTGAAGCCGATCACCGCGCAGATCAGCCAGGGGCACACGACGAACGCGTACCAGGTGTTCATCCCCGGCCTGATCGTGCAGCTCGGCATGTTCGGCGCGATGTTCGTCGGCTTCGGCCTGATCGCGGAGTACCGGGCCGGCGTGATCGAGGCGGACCGGGTCACCCCGGCGTCGCGGATCGCGCTGATGGCCGGGCGGGTGCTGCGCGACGTCGTCGTACTGGTCGTGCAGTCGGTCCTGCTGCTGCTCGCCGCACTCCCCCTCGGCCTGCGTGCGCCGTGGGGCGGCGTCCTGCTGTCGCTGGTGATCGTCGCGCTGCTCGGCGCCACGTTCGCCTCACTGTCGTACTCCGTCGCGCTCATCACCAAGAGCGAGGACGCGCTCGCCCCACTGCTGAACGGGATCGCCATGCCGCTCCTGCTGCTGTCCGGCATCCTGCTGCCGATGCAGATCGGCCCGAAGTGGCTGCAGCGGCTGTCCGACATCAGCCCGCTGAAGCACGTGGTCAACGGCGTCCGCGCCCTGTTCCGCGGCGACATCACGAGCTCGGCGTCCCTGTGGGGCCTGTTCTGGGTCGTCCTGCTGACGATCATCGGACTAGCTGTCGGCGCAAGAACCTTCCGGAAGGAATCTGCCTAGCGTTCATCAGGCGGTTGCATGGCGGCGCTACGGTGCCGCCATGCGCTCGCCGATGGTCCGTGGGGTCGTCGGGGCGGTCGTCGTCGCTGTCGCCAGTCTGGTGACGTCGGTGGTGCCGCAGTCGTCCTGGGTGGCCTCGTTCCCGCTGCGGGACTCGCTGGCCGGGCGAATGGTCGGGTTGACGTTCATGGTCGCCGGGCTCGGGCTGATGGCCTGGGCCTGGCTGTCCGCCGGCCGGCGGGTGATGGCCGGCGAACGGCTCCATCTGCTTCGGATGACGGCGTACTGGAGCGTCCCGCTGCTGCTGGCGCCGCCGCTGTTCAGCCGGGACGCCTGGAGCTACGCGGCCCAGGGCGCGCTGGTAGCGAAGGGTTACAACCCGTACGACGTAGGACCCGGCGTACTGTCCGGCCACATCGTCGAGGCCGTCGACCCGATGTGGATGCAGACCCCCGCACCGTACGGTCCCCTTCCACTCGCGTACGGCGGCCTGGTCGCCCACCTGAGCATGAACCCGTACCTACTGATGCTGGCGCACCGCCTGCTCGCCGTACTCGGCATAGTCCTCATCGCCTGGGCCGTACCGCGCCTTGCGACCGCCTGCCGCGTCGACGCGGCCTTTGCCACCTGGCTGGTCGTCCTGAATCCCATGCTGATCACCCACGGCATCGGCGCCGCCCACAACGACATCCTGATGCTGGGACTCGCCTGTAGCGCGTTCGCACTCGCACTGACGGGTCGTTGGGGTACGGCGGCCGTACTGGCAGGTGTTGCTGCCGCGGTAAAGCTCCCGGGCGGGCTGGTCGCAATAGCCATCGCTGCGGTCATGAGCCCGCTGGCAGGCCGGCTGCACCGTTTCGCCAGCCTGGTGATCGCAGGCGCCGTCTCGGTGCTGACACTCGTCACCATCGGCGCTCTGACCGGTGTGGGCTCCGGCTGGCTCGGTGCTCTCGACGTACCGGGGCTGGTCCGTTCCCCGTTCTCTATCGCCAATCTGATCGGTATGGCGGCGTCCGGCGTACTCGGCTGGTTGGGCGAGGACACTGCCGCCGCACAGGCTCTACAGATCGTCAGGCTGATCGGCATGATCGCCGCACTGAGCCTGATCGCCTGGCTGAGCCTCAGGTCGTCCATCCACTACGCAGCGCGGGCTGTGGGAGTCGCCCTGCTCGCGGTTGTCGTCCTGGGGCCGAGTGCGCACGACTGGTACTTCCTCTGGTGCCTGCCGTTCCTGGCCGTCGCCCGGCCCGGCCGGCGGTTGACCACGATCATCACCGCGGTCAGCCTGATCTTCACGATCGCCGCACCGCTCAACTCGTCGCTGCGCGGTGCGACGATCCCGATCCTGACGACGACGGCTCTCGTGATCGCGATCGCCCTGCCACTGCTCAACCACCTCCGCACGCTGCAGCCGGCGCGGAAGGTCCCGGTTACAGCTGCTTGAGCACGTCCACCAGCGACCGGCTCAGCGGCCGGTGGCCGGCACGGTCGATGCGTACCTCGACCACATCCAGCCCGGCCACCGTCGGCACAAGAGCGGCGCTGAGCTCGTCAGCCGTCCGCACCAGCGTGTACGGCGTACCGCTGGCGGCGCAGAGTGCGGACAGGTCCACGTCGTGCGGCGTACCGAAGACGCGCTCGAAGTGCGCGGCGTGACTCGGGTCGCCTTGTTCGAGGGTCGAGAAGATGCCGCCGCCGTTGTCGTTGACGACGACGATCCGCAGGTCCGGGCGGGCCTCGTCCGGTCCGATCACCAGGCCGTTGCTGTCGTGCAGGAACGCCAGGTCCCCGATCAGCGCGTACGTCGGGCCCGCGTTCGCGAGCGCGGCGCCGACGGCGGTCGAGATCGTGCCGTCGATCCCGGCCAGGCCGCGGTTGGCGATGGTCCGGATCGGCACGACCGAGGCGAGGTCGAGGTCGCGGACCGGGTTCGAGGAGGCGACGACCAGCATGCCGTCGGCACCGACCGCCTCGCCGACGAGCTGGGCGACCCGCGGGCCGCTCAGGCTGTCCGCGAGCAGCTTGTCGACCTCCGGCCGGGCCGCCTGGTCGGCAGCCTGCCACCGTGCGAGCCAGTCGGTCGTATCGGGCGCGGTGACCTCCAGCCCGGTCACCACCGATGCCGCCCGGTGCGCCGGGTCCGGCCACAACCCGGTCGGCGAGACCACGATCACCTGTACGTCGGCCCGTGCCAGCAACTGCGAAATCGGCCGCGACAGCGTTGGGTGCCCGAACACCAGCACCCGCTCGATCTCCCCGGCCAGTTCACTTGCCTGTAGCAGCAACCGGTACAACGAGATCAACGACGGCCCCGTGCGCGCCCGACTCGACGGTTCCGCGAACAACGGCCACCGCCCTGCCTCCGCAGCCAACCGCGCTGCCTGTGAAGCCCCGTCTCCGGCAACCACCACGGTCCTCGGCCCTGGAGACACTGCCGCAGGTTGCGCATTCGCAGCGTGCACAGCCGTCCATGGCCCAGTACTGCGACCTGTCAGCGGCTCAGGCCAGTCGGGGCCCTCGGTAGGCACCAACGGCTCACTGAACGGGCAGTTCAGCTGCACAGGCCCAGGAGCCGCAGACCGAGCACCTGTTGCGTTGGCCACCGCCCGCGCGACCTGCGACCGCCAGTACGCGACCTGCCCCAGCTCACGCACCGGCGTACCCATCTCGTGGAACTGCCGGACCGCAGACCCGAACACCTTCAGCTGGTCAGTCGTCTGATTCGCCCCGCTGCCTCGCAACGCAGGCGGTCGGTCGGCGCTCAGCACGATCAGCGGGAGTCCACTGTGCGACGCCTCCAGCACCGCGGGGTGCAGATTGGCCACCGCAGTACCCGACGTCGTCACAACGGGCACCGGTAGACCCGTACCGCGCATCAACCCGATCGCCAGGAAGCCCGCAGTACGTTCGTCGATGCGCACGTGCAAGCGCAGCCGCCCGTCCCGGTCCGCTGCCGCCAGTGCCAACGCCAGGGGCGCGCTCCGGGAGCCAGGCGACACCACGGCCTCGCGGACACCGCAGCGGATCAGCTCGTCGACCACCACAGTCGCGAACGCTGTGGACGGGTTCATCCGGCACTCCTTACTCGGGACAGGCGCTCTTCCCACGCCCTGGTCCGCTCAGCATCAGCACGGGCGGCCTGTAGTAGCCGGGGATCCGGGGCGACGCGTTTGACCGGCAGGAACCCGTTGACAGGCAACAAGGGTTCTGCGACGACCTCTTGCGTAAACATCGAGACCGTGGCCAGCCCACACGCGTACGGCAGCTCAGGAAGCGCAGCTGCGAGCGCAATGCCGGCCGCGATACCTACTGAGGTTTCCAGCGCGGAAGACACCACAACGGGCAGACCGATCTGTTCTGCGATGTCCAGGCACGCACGAACACCACCGATCGGCTGCACCTTCAGTACGGCGATATCGGCCGCGTCGAGCTCCTTGACCCGCAGCGGGTCCTCGGCCCGGCGGATGGACTCGTCAGCCGCAACAGGCACGTCCGTACGCCGCCTGACCTCCGCCAGCTCCTCCACAGTCGCGCAGGGCTGCTCGACGTACTCCAACTCGAACCGCTGCAGCTCTTTGAGGCTCTGCAGTGCCTGGTCGACCGACCACAGCCCGTTGGCGTCGATGCGGACGTTTCCGTTGCCTATGGCATCCCGTACCGCTTCCAAACGGTCCAGGTCGTCAGCGAGGGTCTGACCCGGCTCAGCCACCTTTACCTTCGCCGTACCGCATCCCGATGCTCTGACGATCGCCGCCGCCTTCTCGGGACCTATCGCCGGCACAGTGCAGTTGACTGGGACCTGGTCGCGTACTGGTGCCGGCCACCCGTCCTCGGCTGCTTCACGCGCCGCACGCAGCCAGGAGACGCACGTGGCGTCGTCGTAGTCCAGGAACGGGCTCCACTCCGCCCAGCCCGCAGGGCCCTCGTACAGCATGCCCTCGCGCACCGTGATGCCGCGGAACTTGTTCTTCATCCCGAGCGAGTACGTGATCACCGCAGGCCCTCCAGCAGCCGCTGCCGGTCGACCTTGCCCGAAGCAAGCATCGGCAACGCCTCAAGCTGTACGACGTCCCGCGGCGCCCAGGTCCGCGGTAGCGTCTCGCTGACCCAGTCGCGGACCTCGTCCCGCGCAGGCTCGCCGACGACGAAGGCGACCACCCGGGTCCCCCACTCCGCGTCAGGAGCTCCCAGCACGACGGCGTCCTTCACCCGGGGGTGTTCGAGCAACCGCGCCTGCACCGTGGTCAGGGTCACGTTCACGCCGCCGGAGATCACCACGTCGTCCACCCGGCCGACAACCCGCAGCCGTCCGTCCACCAGCTCACCGCGGTCCTGCGTACGGAACCAGCCGTCGCGCAGTACGTCGGCGGTCAGCTCCGGGCGCAGCCGGTACCCGGAGAACAGCGTGCTGCCCTTGATCAGGATCCGCCCGTCGTCCAGGTCGATCGACGTACCGTCCAGCGGCACTCCGGCGTACACGCAGCCGCTGCCGGTCTCGGTCATCCCGTACGCCGGGATCGCGGTCACGCCGGCGTCCCGCGCGCGCAGTTTGAGCGGCTCCGGCGTCGAGGCCCCGCCGATGATGATCGCGTCGAACGACCGCAGCGCTTCCAGGTCCGTGTCGAGGTACCGCGCCAGCTGCGTCGGGACCATCGCGGTGTACCGGCGGTCGCCGGTGAGCCGGCCGGCCGCGGCGGTGAAGCTGTCGCCGACCGGGACCGGCGTCGTACCGGCGACCAGCGAGCGGGTGAGGATCTGCAGGCCGCCGACGAAGTACGGCTTCATCGGCAGCAGCCATTGCCCGGGTCCGCCGAGCCGGTCGTGGGTGGCGACCGCGGAGGCGATCAGCGCGTCCCGCGAGAGCAGCACGCCCTTCGGCTCACCCGAGGAGCCGGACGTGGTCAGCACCACAGCGCAGTCGTCCTCGAGCGGCTCGTCCGGCGCCGCCGCCTGGTGCACCCGCGCGGCCCCGACCGCGTCCTCCGGCACGGGCGCGAACGGCGTACCGCTCCCCTCGAGTACGTCGCTCAGCGCCGTCAACACCGCATCCGGCGTACCGGGAATCAGCCGCAAGGTAGACATGTCACACCGAGCGTACGGCCCACGGTCGGCTCGCAGCACGTCGGAGTCCCGGGCCACCCGACCGAGCCACACAACCAAGCCACACAACCGGGCCGCCGCGTCCGGTTGCCCGTGTGGCTGACAGAATCGACGCTCATGGCTACCCCTGCCCAGTGGATCGAAGGCGCCCGCCCCCGCACCTTGCCCGCCGCGATCTCCCCCGTGCTTGTCGGAACCGGCGCTGCCGCGTTCCTGGACGGCTTCGTCTGGTGGAAGGCGCTGCTGGCTCTCGGCGTCGCGCTCGCGCTGCAGATCGGCGTCAACTACGCCAACGACTACAGCGACGGGATCCGCGGTACCGACGAGAACCGCGTCGGCCCGCTCCGCCTGGTCGGCTCCAAGGTCGCCACTCCGGGCGCCGTGAAGACGGCCGCGTTCACCTGCTTCGGCGTCGGCGCCGCGCTCGGCATCGTGCTGTGCGCCACGACCACATGGTGGCTGCTGGTCGCCGGTGCCGCGTCACTGCTCGGCGCGTGGTTCTACACGGGCGGCAAGAAGCCGTACGGCTACCGCGCCCTCGGCGAGGTCAGCGTCTTCCTGTTCTTCGGCCTCGTCGCCGTGCTCGGTACGACGTACGTCCAGGCCGAGACGCTGCACTGGACGGCCGTCGCGGGCGCGGTGTCGGTCGGCTCGATCGCCTGCGCGCTGCTGGTCGCCAACAACCTCCGCGACATCCCGACCGACTCGGTGACCGGCAAGCGCACGCTGGCCGTGGTCCTCGGAGCGGCCAACTCCCGCCGCCTGTACGCCGCACTGACGGCCCTTGCGTTCGTGCTGGCCGCCGTCTCGGCCGTGGCGACACCGTGGGCGCTGCTGGCCTTCATCGCCGTCCCCCTGGCGATCAAGTCCACCCGGGTGATCCTCAGCGACGCGGTCGGCCCGGCGCTGATCCCCGTACTGAAGTACACCGGCCTCACCGAACTTCTCTACGCCGTCGGCCTCGGACTGGGCCTCGCCCTGGGCAGCTGACTTCTCGCCAACGGGATCCCGATGAGCCGCACGGGGGCCTTGGCGTCCCCTCAACGCAGGGCCACGTTCAGCTCACTGCGGAGCCGTGACTTCCGGCTGTACCTGGCCGGGAGCGTCAGTTCGAGCACAGGCTCATGGGTGCTCCGTATCGCGCAGGACTGGCTCGTGCTGAGCCTGACCGGCAGCCCTGCCACGGTGGGACTGACCGTCGCACTGCAGAGCTTGCCTACGCTCCTGCTGACGGTGGCCGGCGGAGCACTCGCCGACCGCTGGCCGATGCGCCGGATCGTGCAGATCTCGTACGTCGGATTCGCCCTTATCGCGGCGCTGCTGGCCGGACTGACCCTGTCACACGCGGTACGGGTGTGGCAGGTACAGCTGATCGCCCTGGGCACTGGAGTTACCGCTGCCCTCAGCACACCCGCACGGCAGGCGTTCGTGCACGAACTCGTCGGCCCGGGGCAGCTGCGCAACGCGGTCAGCCTCAACAGTGCGGCGCTACAACTCGCAGGGCTTGTCGGCCCGGCACTGAGCGGCCTCCTGATGGGCGTGGCCGGCGTCGGCTGGTCGTTCGTCATCACCGCGGCGTCGTACGTCGTACCCATCGTGGCGCTGGCCAGGATGCGCGGCGACGACGTACGAACCCCGCCTGCGCAGCGCGCTCCACTGCGTGCGGGATTCCGGTACGCGGTCCGGCGGGCCGACATCCTCTGGCCGACTGTTCTCGTCAGCACCTTCGGAATCTTCACCGCGAATCTGCCTGTCGTACTCGCGCCGTACGCCAGGACCGTCTTCCGCAACGGCCCCGGCGGCTACGGCCTCTTCAACACCGTCGTAGCGACTGGCGCACTGCTCGGCGCACTGCTCTCGGCCCGGCTCGGACGCACACGACTACGCATCTTGATGCTGTTCGCCGCGATACTCTCGCTGCTCTATGTGACGGCCGCGGCCGCCCCGACACAACTCGTGTTCTGCGCGACGCTGGTCGCCATCGGCGCCACGACGATGCTGGTCAACGCCTCCGCCAACTCCACCGTCCAACTGGCCTCACCACCCACGATGCGCGGCCGGATCATGGCCATCTACGTACTGACCTTCTACGGCGGCACCACCGTGGGCGGCCCCCTCGTAGGCACCCTCGTCGAACACCTGGGCCCCCGCACCTCGATGGTCCTGGCCGGCACAGCACAGGCTTGCCTCTGCCTGACAATCACCGTCCGCCTCGCCATCACGCAGAGGCTCCGGACGACGGTGATGTAGTAGTGGGGCGCGGTCCCGACGTTTCATTCAGCGCATGACCCGCTCAGCCGGCGATAGGTGGGTAGCACCAACGCACTGTGAGCGGCGGCGTGCCCTTCGGCCGTAGCTGGTGCTCCTGCCCTCAGCGCGGCATTGCGGGCGTCGATGAGTTCCTGGGTCTCGGGTGCCAGGCTGACCCGGCCTGCGTCGACCAGGGCCTGGTTCTGCTCGACGAAACCGCGGATCCGCTGTTCGTAGGCGGTGAACGCCTCGGCGTGGTCGGCGTACGTCGCCAGCTCGCCGGCCAGCACGTACGCACCGACCAACGCCACGCTCGACCCCTGGCCGGACAGGAACGACGTCGCGTACGCCGCGTCGCCGACCAGCGCGACTCGTCCGCGTGACCAGGCCGGCATGTGGATCTGGCTGACCACGTCGAAGAACAGGTCGGCCGCCTCGCCCATCGCCTGCACCAGCCGCGGGACGTGCCAGCTCCGCTCCGGAAACTGGGCGGAAACCAGTTCGCGCTGGTTTTCCGGGTTTCGGAAAGCGTTGTACGGCGGTTCCTGCTGGCGGAACGTGAGGAAGCCGTGCACGGGCTGGTCCGGCTCCTGCGCGTAGAACACGGCAGCCCGACCCGGCACGTTCCAGACGACGCCTTCGTGCGACAGCCCCAAATCGTTGGGCATCGTGAACCCGGCGAACGCGTACCCGATGTACCGGTGGAACTGCTCCTCCGGCCCGAAGACGAGCCGCCGGGTGTTCGAGTGCAGGCCGTCGGCGCCGACGACCAGGTCGAAGCTCCGCGCCGTGCCGCTCTCGAACTCCACGTCGACCCGGTCGCCGCGATCGTCCAGGCGTGCGATCGAGTCACCGAACCGGAACTCGACGCGATCCCTGATCGGCGCGTAGAGCGCGTCGGCCAGATCTCCCCGCCGCACCTCGAGGTCCAGGCCGTCGTCGCCGCCGGTCAGCGTCTCGGGCTCCAGCGCCGCGATCGGCGTACCGTCCGGGTCGACGAACGAGATCCGCCGGGTGCCGACGTGCGCCTTCCGCAGCTGCGGGAGCAGCCCCATCCGGTCGACCACGTCGCGCGCGGTCCCGCGGATGTCGATCGGATACCCGCCGCCGCGAACCGCGTCCGACCGCTCCACCACGGTCACTTCGAACCCGTAGCGGTCGAGCCAGTAGGCCAGTGCGGGGCCGGCGATGCTGGCTCCCGAGATGAGCACAGTGGTCATGGTGGAGATCCCTTCCGGAAATAGATACCTTAGGTAGGTAATTGTCTTCACGGTATACATACCTAAGGTAGGTAATCAAGTGGCGGACGAGCTCGACTTCCTGCCGCGACTGATGCGGATGAGTACCGCGATCAGCCGCGGCCAGGTCGTGCAGCGCGCGACCGAGGCGACCGGGCTGACGCTGGACCGGCCGGCGATGTCGATCCTGCTGACGCTGGCGATGGCCGACGGCCCGCTCCGGGTCGGGGAGATCGCCGACCGGATGCAGGTCGTCGGCCCGCACGTCACCCGCCAGGTGCAGGCGCTCGAGCAGCGCGGGCTGGTCCGCCGCGTCGCGGACCCGAGCGACCGCCGGGCCAGCCTGATCGAGGCCACCGAGACCGGCGCCGAGGCGGCGAACCGCTACACCTCGACGATCATCGGCTGGTTCCGCGACGTCGTCGCCGACTGGCCGGCCCACGACCGCTCCGAACTCGGCCGCCTACTCGGCAAACTTGCCGACGACATAACAAACCGCCTGCCTTAACCAGCCACCACCACCCCCACCCGCCCCACCCACGCAGGCCCCGTCACCACGACCTACCAGCCCGCCCACCTAGCCACTCTCCCCACGCGCCCGACCCGACCACCTGGCGCCGTCACCACGGCTGTCCGGTCTGCTTGGGTAGGCTTCGGCGGCATGAGCTTGCCGGGTGTGGTCGCGGACCTGACCGGGCGTTTCCTGACCGAAGCGGACCGCCGCCTCCCGGGCCGGCTGATCGGACTGTTCCTGCACGGGTCGATTTGCTGGGGCGAGTTCTTCCCCGGGAGTGACGTCGATTTCGTCGCGGTCTGGAAGGAAATTCCAGAAGACGCCGTCCTGCAGGAGATCCACGACGCGGCCAAGGCCGACCTGACCTTCGACGGATTCCACTGCACGCCGGCCGATCTGGCCGCCGATCCGGCAACCCTCGGGACGCGCCCGGTGTTCTTCCAGGGCACGTTCGACCCGGAGGGCACCTGCGACATCAACCTCGTCACCTGGCACGAACTGGCCGAGCGCGCGGTGATCGTCCGCGGCGAACTCCCGCCGGTCTACACGAACCTCGACGACCTGATCTCGTACACCCGGACCAACCTCGACACCTACTGGCGCGCCATCGCCGACCGGATCGCGACCGCCGACCTGGCCACCGCCGGCCGCAACGACGCCCACGTCGCCTGGGTCACCCTCGGCGCACCCCGCCTGCACCACCTCCTCACCACCCGCACCCTCACCTCGAAGAGCGGCGCCGGCCGATACGTCATCGACTCCCTCGACCCCCGCTGGCACAAGCTCGCCCGCGAAGCCCTCGCCATCCGCGAATCCCCCGGCACCCCCACGACGTACAGCACGCCCACCGAACGCGCTGAAGACGTCCGCGATCTCCTCGCGTGGATCCTCAAGGACGCATAGACCACCGAAGACCCGCAGAGCCGAGGAAATTCAGGAAATCCGCCGCAGAAAACGCATTCGCCGGCGCGAGCACTCCACGTGGCGCACCACCGGCCCCGAGCCGTCGCGCAGCCTCCACCGCGATGACCGCCGTCGTTCCGTACGTGTCGACGCCCTCCACCACACCTCGGGAGACGATCTCGCCGGCACGCCAGACGTCCACGACATAAGTGAATCGCTGACCGGCACGTGCCTCGGCGCTCGGGCCGTCGGGCAACGTCTCGATCAGTTCGGGCGGGATCGGCGTCCGAAGGCGCTCACCCACGACCGCCTCGACAACGCTTTCCACGTTGCCCACGGCAACATGTCGGGGGATCGTGACCACCTCGCACAACGGCAGCCGGACGACGTCGGTCGGCCGGTCGTGGCCCGGTAGCGTCACCTGCTCCACGGACGCGGGTACCGCCGTACGCCACTCGCCGTCGACGTAGGTGAAACCGCCGGAAACAAGGGAATCCAGCGTTCCGAGAGCCGATCGGAGCGACCCGCGCGACGGTCCGCCGCCGCCCGCGATCACGTGGGTGAGCACGATCCGGTCGGTACGCCGTACCTCGCCGGCCATCAGGTGTGCGAGCAGATCGACCGGCACACAGCCGTCGTTGGCCGCCGGCACGACACTCACCGGAGCGCCGGCGAAGGTGTCGAACACGCTCTTGACGTATTCCTGCTCGCCCGCCGTGTCGACGTACGGCGTCCTCGCGGCCGCCGCTGCCCGGATCACGCGACGCCCGGTGCCGGTGAACGGACCCGCGCAGTTGATCACCGCCTCCACGTCCTCGAACGCCGCCACGAGCGCCGCTTCATCCTCCAGCGCCGCGACCCGGATCTCCGGGTCGTCGAGCCCGACCGCCAGCGCCGCGGCGCTCAGTCGCGCCCGGTCCCGGCCGACCGGAATCGGGCGGATCCCGCGCGCCACCAACTCCGCGAGTACGAGCTTGCCTTGGTATCCGTTGCCGCCGTACACGGCGATCGCTTCATCCATGCTCTCAACCTAAGAACCACTGTTGCGACGATGAATGCTTGAATGTGCCTTCTGCATACGTGATCGTCCTGCCTAGCATCGGACGCATGGATGTTCTGTCAGACGCGGTCCGGCTGATGCGCACCGGGAGGCCGCACTCGTCGTACGTCCAGCTGCCCGGCCGGTTCGGGCGGGCCTTCGCGGCGAGCGAGGCCGTCGGATTCCACGCAGTGGTCCGCGGGACCTGCTGGCTGTTCCCCGAGTCCGGCGAGCCGCTCGTGCTCGGCCCGGGCGACCTCGCATTCTTCCCGCACGGCGCGGCACACGGGATCGCCGACGGGCCGACGACCACCCGGCGTACGTCGCCACCGCTCACGTCGCTCCAGCCGGAGCCCGTGAACGGCCCCGGGACCACGTTGATCTGCGGGGCGTACGCCGTCGACCGGCGGCGCGTTCATCCCGCACTGAGCGCGCTGCCGGACGTCATCCACCTGCCCGCGGAGTCAGGCGGGCGGTGGTTGCGGTCGGTCCTCGAACTCTTGCGGACCGAACTACAGACGGAGCGGCCCGGCGTCGACGCCGTACTCCCTGCCCTCCTCGACCTGGTGCTTCTCGGCGTACTGCGCCGCCACCTGGACACCGAGACCAGCGGTTGGGCGGCCGCCCTGCACGATCCGCCCGTCGCGCGAGCCCTGCAGGCGATCCACGACCACCCGGAGGTCGGGTGGACCGTGGCAACGCTCGCGGCTGAGGCTGGGCTGTCGCGGTCGGCGTTCTCGCGGCGGTTCACCAGCAGGACGGGGCAACCGCCGCTCGCGTACCTGACATGGTGGCGGATGGCGCGCGCCTCGGAACTCCTCCGGACGACCACTGCGCCCGTGGGGGCGGTCGGGCGGCAGGTCGGGTACACGTCCGAGTTCGCGTTCGCGCACGCGTTCAAGCGCGCGCACGGCGAGAGCCCGGGGCGGTTCAGGACGCTTGGGTGATCAGGCGCTCGATGGTGTCAGCGAGGGTGGATACCGGTTGGCGGGTGTCGAGTTCGACGGTTGCGCCCTGGCGGAGCAGGGGCTCGACGGTTTCGACGTACTGGGCGATTTCGGCTTGTTCTGTGGAGGTTCGGCCGTACGGGTTGTTGGTGCGGCGGCGTACTCGGTCGATCAGGATCTCGAGCGGCGCGGTGAACAGGACGACATGGTGGAAGCGGCCGTAGAAGGCGCCTTGGTTCTCGACGGTGCCTGAGACGATCACGTCGGGATCCGTCAGCAACCGGTGCATCCGGGGCTCGTCCCAGGTGCCGTCGGGGCGGGTCCAGCCGTCGTAGTCGGTGTCGACGGTGTGGTGGCCGCGGCGCGCGAGTTCGTCGAGGACCGTGGTCTTGCCGGCGCCGGACATGCCGGTGACGAGGATGCGCGTCACAGCGCGTCCCAGGCGGCCATCGCGCAGGTGATGACGGTCTCCAGTTCGGCGCGGGTGGCGCCGTCGCGAGCCTGGACGGACAGGCCTTGAACGACGGTCGTGTAGTAGCGGGCGATCGCGTCGAGCCGGGCCGGCGGTACGTCGTCGGCGAGGCGCTCGCGGATCTCCTCGTACATGCCGTGGCGGCCGTCAGCGAGGAATTGGCGTACGGCGTGGTTCTCGACGGCGCCGGTGGGTGCAGCGAGGATCAGCATGCAGTAGTGCGGGTGCTCGGGGTGCGTGATCTGGTCCGCGGTCGCTCGCAGCATGGCGTGGATCGCCTCGCGGGCGGTCGCGCCGTCACGGAGCGCCCGGCGGGGCGGCTCGCCGGCGGTGGCGCCGTACAGGCTCATGACCTGGCGGAACAGGCCCTCCTTGCTGCCGAAGTACGCATAGATGCTGGCCGACCGGATGCCCATCGCCTCGGCGAGGTCGCTCAGCGAGGTGCCCTCGTAGCCGCGTTCCCAGAAGACGTCGAGGGCCTGGCGCAGGGCGATGTCCGGGTCGAACGTACGCGGTCTGCCGCGGGTCGCCATCCGCTCCTCCGAGGTTTGTTGGTCGATCGACCAAGTTTATCTTGACGCCTCGGTCCGGCGATGCCAGGCTTTGTTGGTCGATCGACCAACAAAGGGGTATGGGATGCAGGCGCTGGTGCAGACGTCGCTGGACGGACCGCAGGATCTCAAGCTGACCGACGAGCCGGTCCCCCGCCCCGGACCGGGCGAGATACTCGTCCGGGTCACCGCCGCCGGGGTGAACTACGTCGACATCTCACAGTCCTACGGCACGTTCGCGGGCGGCCCACAACCGCCGTACACCGCCGGAATCGAAGCCGCCGGGCAGATCGTCACCCTCGGCGAAGGCGGCGCTGCGGAAGGCGTCGGCGGAGGGGCGGGCGCCGGCACCGGGGCGGGTGTTGGGCTTGCGGTTGGCATGCACGTGATCGGGGTGTGTATCGGCGGAGGGGCGTTCGCGGAGTACGCCGTACTGCCCGCCGTCGCCGCGCTCCCCGTGCCGCCCGGGTGGGAGGACGCGCAGGCGCTCGGGTTGGTCGTCAACTGGCCGACCGCTCTCGCAGCCCTACGCCCACTGGGCGGCCTGAAAGCCGGCGAAACCGTCCTCGTCCAAGCCGCCGCCGGCGCCACCGGCCAAGCCGCCGTCCGCATCGCCAAGCACTACGGGGCCACGGTCATCGCCACGGCTTCCCCGGAAAAGCACGACGCCATCCGCTCCCTGGGCGCGGACCACGTCCTGGACTCGCGCTCCCCCACCCTGTCCACCGACATCCTCGACCTGACCGCCGGCGTCGACCTCTCCCTCGAGTCAACCACCCTCACAACCAGCCTCGAGGTAACCAAGCCAGTCACCGGCCGAGTAGTCGTCTACGGCCTCGCCGCCGGCGTCTCACCCGTCACGAACTGGGACCTGGTCTACAAACATCAGGTCCATGTGATCGGCCTGAACCTCGGCGCCCTGATCCAGCACACACCCCACGTGTACGGCGAAGTCCTCACCGAACTCTTCGCCCTGATCGCCGCAGGAGTCCTCACCCCCACGGCCCCAACCACCTACCCCTTGCCCGACGGCCCCGAGGCACTCATCGCCCTGGAGTCCCGCACCACAATCGGCAAACTCGCCCTGGTGCCCTAGCCCCAATGCCGCTCACGTAAGCCTTGAAGTAGAAGGTCGAGGCGGCCCCAGCGCCCAGCCCTCGACGTCTTTGTGCACCAGATCCGCACGCGCAGTCCCCGATCGTGCGGACTTGATGCACAAGGTCGCCGCCCCGCTGGGCTCGTCCCCGCTTCGGGCAGGGTGCGTGGGGGCTGGCCGCCAGGCGTGCACCCACCCGCACAGGGTGCCGCAAAAGCCCACCACTTGCCCGAGGCACCCGGCGGTAAGCCACACGCGCCCGGCCATCACCTCCCGCTCCACCTACGGGCCCGAGCCAAGCCGTCACCCGCCGGCGGCAGCCGGCCTGCCCGGCCGGCACCTCCCGTTCGCCCGTGGGCGCGAGTTACTCCGGTTCGGTCCAGTGGCCGGTGGTGGCGAAGGTTTCGAGGGTGGTGGCGTAGGGGGTGATGTCGATGCCGCTGGTGCGGAGCCAGGCGTCGTCGTAGTAGGTGTTGCCGTAGCGTTCGCCGCTGTCGCACAGCAGCGTCACGATGCTTCCGCGGGCGCCCGTACGGCGCATCTCGGCGGCCAGGCGCAACGAGCCCCAGAGGTTGGTGCCGGTGGAGCCGCCGACCAGGCGGCCGGTGACGCGGGAGCAGAAGCGCATCGCGGCGATCGAGGCGGCGTCGGGGACGGAGATCATCCGGTCGACGACGCCGAGGACGAAGGAGGGTTCGACGCGGGGGCGGCCGATGCCTTCGATCCGGGACGGGCGGCCGGTGGAGAACTCGTGGTCGCCGGCTTCGAAGGCCGGGAAGAACGCGGAGTTCTCGGGGTCGACGACCGCGACCGAGGTCTCGTGGCGCTGGTAGCGGACGTACCGGCCGATGGTGGCCGACGTACCACCGGTGCCGGCGCCGACGACGATCCAGGTCGGGATCGGGTGCTGTTCCAGGGAGAGCTGCCCGAAGATCGACTCGGCGATGTTGTTGTTGCCGCGCCAGTCGGTCGCACGTTCGGCGTACGTGAACTGGTCCATGTAGTGCCCGCCGGTCTCCTCGGCGAGCCGCTTGGCCTCGCCGTAGATCTGGCCGGAGCGTTCGACGAAGTGGCAGCGGCCGCCGTAGAACTCGATCAGCTCGACCTTCTCGGGGCTGGTCGAGCGCGGCATCACGGCGACGAACGGGAGGCCGAGCAGCCGCGCGAAGTACGCCTCGCTGACCGCGGTGGAGCCGCTGGACGCCTCGATCACCGTGGTGCCCTCGTGGATCCAGCCGTTGCAGAGTGCGTACAGGAACAGCGACCGGGCCAGGCGGTGCTTGAGCGAACCGGTCGGGTGCACGGACTCGTCCTTGAGGTACAGGTCCACACCGGTACCTTCCGGCATCGGGAACACGTGCAGGTGCGTGTCCGCGCTCCGGTTCGCGTCGGCGTCCACGATCCGGATCGCCTCCGACACCCAGGCCCGGGCCTTCTCGTCGCGGCGATCGACCTCGCGGCACACCCCGTCAACCTCACTCATGCGGGCCAGGCTAAGTCGTGGAGGCCGATTTGAGTATTCCTACGCTCGGTGACCGGGCCACCGATCGGGAGGATCGGAGGCATGATCCCCCTCGGACCGATCGAGTTCTCGCCATCTGACGTCGCGCTGATCCTTGCCGTGCTGGCCTTCGGGGCGGTGGCGCTCGCGCTGCCGGCGACGCTGCTGCTCGGGTGGGTGGGGTACCGCCGGGGCGGGCGGTGGCGGGCGGTCTGGTACTGGTTCTGCGGTACGGGGCTGTCGGTGGGTACGACGTTCGCGACGGCGACGTACATCCGGTGGTGGGCGGTTCCGGTCGGGTGGCTGCCGAGCCTGCTGGTCGCGTGGGCGCTCAATCCCCGCAGGACCCCGAAAGCGAGCTACTGTCGGAATCCATGACGACCGGGCAGGGGGAACGATGAGCGAGAACAGTGATCGGCCGACGCGGCAGCGGGTGACGTTGACCGACATCAGCTCGCGGGCGTGGGAGCACCCCGCGGACCGCGGCGCGCTGGTGGCGCTGCGGCAGCTGAAGGGGTTCGACTACGTACTGCGGAAGATGTCGGGGCTGATCAACGAGCGCGCCTTCCGGCTGCAGTACCTCGGGTCGGCGATCCGGGTCGACGAGCGGCAGTTCCCGACCGTGAACCGGCTGTACACCGAGGCGGCGAGCACCCTCGACGTCCGTGAGCTGCCCGAGTTGTTCGTGACCAACAGCCCGATCTGGAACGCGGTCACGATCGGTATGGACAAGCCGTTCATCGTGGTGAACAGCGCGCTCCTCCAGGGTCTCGACGAGGAGGAGCTGCGGTTCGTCCTCGGGCACGAGCTCGGCCACGCGCAGAGCGGCCACGCGCTGTACCAGTCGCTGCTGATGTGGCTGATGCGGCTCACCGGCGCGTTCAACTGGATGCCGATCGGCGCGCTCGGCCTGCGCGCGATCATCGCCGCGCTGCACGAGTGGTCCCGCAAGGCGGAGCTGTCCGGCGACCGGGCCGGGCTGCTCGCGACCCAGGACCCGGCGGTCGCGCTCCGGGTGCAGATGAAGCTCGCCAGCGGCGGCCAGCTGGGCGAACTGGACACCACGGCGTTCCTTGCCCAGGGCACGGAGTACGAGAGCGCCGGCGACCTGCGCGACAGCGTGCTGAAGCTGCTGCTGCTCGAGGCGCAGTCGCACCCGCTGGCCGTGATCCGGGCGCACGAGCTGCGCCGCTGGGTGGACGAGGGCGAGTACACGACGATCGTGTCCGGCGACTACCCGAAGCGTCAGGAGGACGCCGACGCGTCGATCTCGCAGGAGGCGAAGAACGCGGCCAAGTCGTACTCCGAGGCGTTCAGCCGGTCCCAGGACCCGCTGGCCAAGCTGCTCCGCGACCTCGGCGAGGGCCTCGGCGGCGTCCGCGACTGGGTCTCCTCGAAGTTCCCGCCCCGAAACTGACTGGTCTCCGAGGCCGGGCCGGTTGCATCCTGTACGACGTGATCGACGTACAAGCAATCGGCCCGGACGACTGGAAGGCCTGGCGCGACCTCCGCCTGGCCGCGCTGCAGGAGGCCGCGTTCGCGTTCGGCTCGCGGTACGAGGACTGGGCCGACGCGCCCGAGGACCGCTGGCGGCAGCGGCTCTCCGAGCCGGGCGCCTACCAGGTGATCGCGAGCATCGACGGTACGCCGGCCGGAATGGCCGGAGGATTCCCCGACGGTGACAAGGCCGAGCTGGTCTCGATGTGGGTCGCACCGGAAGGCCGCGGCAAGGGCGTCGGCAACGCGCTGATGCGGGCCGTCGAGGACTGGGCCCGCGGCACCGGCGCCACCGCCCTCGAGCTCTCCGTTGTCCCCGGCAACGACCCGGCGCACAACCTCTACCTCCGCCACGGGTACGTCGACACCGATGAGCCCGGCGACCTGATGGCCGACGGCGTACGCCGTGAACTGGTGATGCGCAAACCGCTCTGACGACGCAGGAAGGCAACAGACGAAGGGCCCTGCTTCCCCCCTCCCGGGAAGCAGGGCCCTTCGAGATTCATCAGCCCATGTGGACCGGGCTCTGGCCGTCGTTGGCCAGGTCCTTGTGCTTGATCGACAGGCCGATCAGCGTGATCAGGCCCGCGCCGAGCGCCAGGAACGACGACCACAGGAACGCGCGGGTGAACCCGTGCGTCGTGGCCAGCGCCGTGAACTGCCCCTGCAGCTGCTTGATCTGCTCCGGCGACTGCCCGGACTCGGCCGCCTTCTGCAGGCCCGGGGCCAGCTCGGCGAACTTGTCCTTGATCGCGTTCGTGGAGATCGTCCCGAGCAGCGCCAGGCCGACCGCACCACCGATCTGCTGCACGGTGTTCAGTACCGCGGAGCCGACACCCGAATCCTCCGCCGCGACCCCGCTGACCGCGGTCAGCGTCAGCGGCACGAAGATCAGGCCCATCCCGAACGACAGCACCAAGATGTACGGCAGCAGGTGGGTCAGGTACGTCGAGTCCACCTCGAGCCGGCTGAACCCGAACATGCCGGCCGCGACGAACACGCCACCCGCACCGACGATCCAGCGCGGGTCGATCCGCGCCACCAGCGCCGACGCGACCTGCGCCGCGACCACGATGCCGACACTGAACGGCAGGAACGAGACGCCGGTCTTCAGCGCGCTGTAGCCCATGATCGACTGCACGAAGATGCCCAGGAAGTAGAACATCGAGAACATCGCCGCGCCGACGATCAGCATCACGAAGAAGCTCACGCCACGGGTCTTGTTGGCCAGGATCCGGAACGGCATCAGCGCGTGCCGCGAACGGGCCTCGATCGCCAGGAAGGCGCCGATCAGCGCCAGGCCGGCGAAGATGAAGATCAGCGTCCAGGTGTCGCCCCAGCCGTTCGTGGCCGCGTGCGTCAGGCCGTAGACGAGCGAGGTGAGACCCGCCGTCCCGGTGATCGCGCCGGCCAGGTCGAACTTGCCCGTCTGCCGCTCCGACTCACCGAGGAAGCGGAACGCCAGCACCGCGACCAGCAGGCCGATCGGCGTGTTGATGAAGAACGTCCAGCGCCACGACGCCTCGGTCAGCGCACCGCCGAGGATCAAGCCGACGGCCGCACCGGCGCCGGACATCGCGGCGTACACGCCCATCGCGCTGTTGCGCTCCTTGCCGGCCGGGAACGTCGTGGTGATGAGTGCCAGCGCGTTCGGCGAGGCCATCGCGGCCGCGACACCCTGCAGGATGCGGCTGGTCAGCAGCACGCCCTCGCTCTGCGCGATACCGCCGACGAACGACGCCAGGCCGAACAGCACGACGCCGACCACGAACACCTTGCGGCGACCGAGGATGTCGCCGATCCGGCCGCCGAGCAGCAGCAGACCGCCGAACGCCAGCGCGTACGCGTTCACCACCCACGGCAGCGAGGCGTCGCTGAAGCCGAGCGCGTCCTTGATGTGCGGCAGCGCGATGTTCACGATCGTGCCGTCCAGCACCACCATCAGCTGCGCCATGCAGATCAGTGCGAGCGCGATGCCGAGGTTGCGGTGGCCGTGCGCCGGGGCCTCGGCCACGGTGTCGACCGGCCGTCCTTCCGGCGGATCGGCGTTGATGGTTCCTTCGGACATAAGAAAGACTTCCCCTCTTGGCAGACTGTCTAGGTCGCGAACCGGCCCCTCACCGGTTCAGCTCGCCTGCGACCCCCGCGCCGCAGGCATGATCACGTTGTCGATCACTCGGAGGATGAGTTCGTCGGTCGGCTCGACGCCGAGGATGTAGGCGTGGTGGATGATCACCGCGGGCAGCGTCACCGACAGCAGCTCGACGTCCACCTCGGGTGCGATCTCGCCGCGCGCGACGGCCCGCTCGTACACCTTGCTGGTCAGCGCGTTCCGCGGCGCCAGGAAGCGCTCCCGGAAGGCCTTCTGCAGGTCGTCGTCGCGGTGCAGCGCGGTCAGCAGGCCGGCCACCACGGACATCGGCAGCTCGTCGGTGAAACCGCCGTCGCCGCAGGCCATCGAGATCAGGTCGCCACGCAGGCTGCCGGTGTCGACGTCCTCCGGCATCGGGCAGCCCTTGGCCCGGCTGATCGCGTCCACGACCAGCTCGGCCTTGGTGGACCAGCGCCGGTACAGCGTGGCCTTGCTGGCCTTCGCCGCGGTCGCCACCGCGTCCATCGTCAGCCGGTCGTAGCCGAGCTCGGCCACCACCGCGACGGTCGCGTCGAGGATCTCCTCCTCGCGCCCGCCTTCGACCCGGGGCCGCTGCCGCGCTGTCTCCACATCAATCACCCTGCGTAGCCGCATCATCACGATGGAACGAAACCGTTTCGTTTCATCCACTACGTTACGACTCATGTGAAGGAGTGCACAAACGAATTTGCCCGGAATTCACGAGTGGCATAGGTCACTCTCCGTACCAGTCAATCACTGGTACGGCGTTGGGCAGCGTGCAGTCAAGCTGGCGTGCCCTGAGACAGGTCCTGGTGGCCGGGGACCTGATATTGCCTGTGCGCGGCCCCGACCAGGGGTCTCAGCCCCCGCCCGCTTGGCGGGTTGGCGCCGGGCCGGGCCGGTGCCGGGATGCCGGTTGGGTCGGGGTGGAGGCGTTTGGGCGGTTGTCGTCACGGCGAACGACACCCTGCCCGCGCTGAACCGAGCGACGTGGGTGGTTAGTCGTCGTCCTCGGCGGAGCGGGCCTGCTCGAGGCGGGAGGAGATCTTCGCGGCCCGGGTGTCGATCTTGCCGGCCAGCCGGTCACGGGCGGCCCGGAGCACGAAGATCGACAGGATCGCGGACACGATCAGCGCCAGCAGCGCGATCGGCCAGATCGACAGCCAGCTGTGCAGCGCCAGCCAGAGCACCCCGAGGCAGACCGCGAACAGCCCGGCCCGGAGGCCGGTGTAGATGCCGAACTCCTTCATGTCACACCCCGGCGTAGGAGTGCATGCCGGAGACCAACAGGTTCACGCCGACGAAGTTGAACAGGAACACGAACCAGCCGACGATCGCGATCGTCGCGGCCCGACGGCCCCGCCAGCCCGCGGTGGCGCGGGCGTGCAGGTAGGCGGCGTACACCACCCAGGTCACCAGCGACCAGACTTCCTTCGGGTCCCAGCCCCAGTAGCGGCCCCAGGCGTACTGCGCCCAGATCGGCCCGGCGACCAGCACCGCGAAGGTCCATAGCGGGAACGAGAACGCCAGCACCTTGTACGCCGTACCGTCCATCGACTCGGCGCTCGGCAGCCGGCGCAGGGCCGTCGACATCGTGCCGCCCTCGAGGACCCGGCGCTCGGCGCGGGCCTTCAGCAGGTACAGCACCGAGATCAGGCCGCCGACGGTGAAGCCGCCGCCGGACGTCGCGGCCGCGGACACGTGCAGGACCAGCCAGTACGAGTGCAGGGCCGGGACGAGCGGGCCGGCCGGGGTGTAGAGCGCCAGCGAGGCGAGGCCGAGGACGCTGGCGACCACCAGCGTCACGCCGAGGCCGAGCCACTGGAGCTTGTAGCGCTGCACGAAGATCAGGTAGACGATCGCCACCGCGAGCGAGGCGGTGATCGAGAACTCGTACATGTTCCCCCACGGCACCCGCCCGGCCGCGAGGCCGCGGGTCACCACACCGCCGAGGTGGAACACGAAGCCCATCCAGGTCAGCAGCAACCCGATCCGGCTCGCGGCATCCAACCGCTCGGTCGCGGCGCCCGCGGCGCCAGAGGTGGAGGAGGCACCCGAGCCACCAGCGGCGGAGGTCGTGCCGACAGCGGTGGCCGTACCCACGCCGGTGGTCGTCCCCACGCCGGCGGAGACCGTGGCGGAGTTCGCTGTGGCGGCGGAGCTGACCAGGACCTGCGCTTCCGCCTGCTCGGCGGGCGCCGTCTTGCGGGCGACCGCGGCGCGGCCGAGGGCCCATTCCATGGCGTGCGAGACCATCGCCAGGGCGTAGATCACCGTGGCGGTGGGGATCAGCAGGTTGGAGACGTGTGCATAGGTCTCCGGGGTCATGGCTGCTCCTGGTTGCTCGAAGGTTTCAAGCGGTCCGTGACGGCCTGGATCTCCTCACCGAGCCCCCGCTCGGGGCCACGGTCCAGACCGGCGACCTCGACCACGGTACGCCCGTCCTGCTCGCGGACGCGCACCCAGGTACGCCGCGGATGCACGAACAGCGAGCCCATCAGGCCGAGGATCGCCAGCAGTATGCCGGCCAGCGCCAGCCCGGTCCCGGGCGTGTGGCTGACCTGCAGCTTCACCCAGCGGCTGTATCCGTCGAACGTGATCGACCCGGCCTTGTCCGGCAGCGCGACGCTCTGGCCCGGTGCGAGCTGGAAGCGCCACTTGTCGCCGTCCTTGGTGAACTGCGTCAGCTTCGACTTGTCCAGCTGGTACACGGACTCGGGTTTCCCGGTCTCCGGCTGCGGACGGCCGTAGTACCCGGTCATCACCAGCGCCGGGTTCAGCGAGTCGGGGAACACCGACACCGGGCCGCTCGGCCCGATCACCGCGGTCGGCAGGAAGAACCCCTCGAAGCCGAGGGTGAGCGGCCGCGCGTCCGGGGCCTTGACCACGCCGAACGACGAGAAGTTGCCGTCCTGCGGCAGGAACGGTGCCGGCCCGGAGAACGCCACGTTGCCCTGGCCGTCGCGGACCGTCACCCGCGGCGCGTAGCCGTGGCCGATCAGGTAGACGCTGCTGCCGTCCACCTGGAGCGGGTGGTTGACCTCGAGCAGGTACGACTTCTCGGCCGCGTCCGGCGACTCCTGGTAGGACAATTGCGCCTTGAACTCGCGCGCCGCGCCCTTCTGCGGGCCGTCCTGCTGGAACTTCACCTGGAAGTCCTTGACGGTCAGCGAGAACGGCGGCAGGTCGTTGTCGCCGCTGAAGGCCCGGCCCGGGGTGAAGTCGTCGTACTGCGCCACCGAGTTGGAGAAACCGTTGCCGACGACAACCAGTACGGAGCCGCGGTACCCGAACAGGGAGCCCCAGGCGACGCCGATCAGGGCCAGGATCAGCGAGAAGTGGAAGAGCAGGTTGCCGGCCTCGCGGAGGTAGCCACGCTCGGCCGCGACCGCCCCGTCGTACGACTGGATGCGGAAGCGGCGGCGCTTCAGTTCGCGCGCCGCCTGCTCCAGCACGTCCCCCGCGGCGTCGACCTCGAAGCGCTGGTAGCCGGGCAGCCGGTTCAGGTTCCGCGGCGGCTTCGGCGGCCGGGACCGCAACGCCTTGAAGTACACGGACAGCCGCGGTACGACGCAGCCGATCAACGAGATGAACAGCAGCAGGTAGATCGCCGAGAACCAGGCGGACTTGTAGACGTCGAAGAGCCCGAGCTTGTCGTACAGCGGGCCGAGCTTCGGGTGCGCGGTGAGGAAGTCCGACACCTTGATCGGGTCGATCGGGGTCTGCGGGATCAGCGAACCGGGCACCGCGCCGAGCGCGAGCAGGAACAGCAGCACCAGCGCGGTCTTCATCGAGGTCAGCTGCCGCCAGGTCCAGCGCAGCCAGCCGACCAGGCCGAGCGCGGGCGGCGGCTCGTTGCCGGAGTTGCCGGTCGGTGCGGTGATGGAGTCCTTGACCTCGGTCACGTCACACCGCCGACCCGAAGTTGGCGACCCACTGCCGAAGGTCCGCGGTCATCGAGTCCCACACTCCTGTCAGCAGCAGCAGTCCCACCGCGATCATCAGTACGCCGCCGATCCGGATCACCAGCAGCTGGTGCTTGCGGACCCAGGCCACCGCGGCCAGCATCCGCCGGAACGCCAGCGCCGCCACGATGAACGGGATCCCCAGCCCGAGGCTGAACACGAACGCGAGCGCCGCGCCGCGCCCGGTGCTGCCCTGGGTGGTGGCCAGCGTCATCACGGTCCCGAGCGTCGGACCGATGCACGGCGTCCAGCCGAATCCGAAGAGTACGCCGAGCAGCGGCGCGGCGGCGATCCCGACCGCCGGCACCCGGTGCACCCGGACGTCCTTCTGCAGGAACCCGAAGCCGCCGAGGAACACGACCCCGAGCACGACGGTGAGCCCGCCGAGCACCCGGGTGATCGCGGTCTGGTGGTCGATCAGCAGGTCACCGGCCTTGCCGAACAGCACGCCGGTGAGGATGAACACGGCGGAGAACCCGGCCACGAACAACGCCGTACCGGCCAGCATCCGGCCGCGCTTCGCGGAGCCGAGCTCGGCGGCGGACAGGCCGGTGACGTACGAGAGATAGCCGGGCAGCAGCGGTACGACGCACGGCGAGAAGAACGAGATCGCTCCGGCCAGCACCGCGATCGGCAGCGCGACCAGCATCGAGCCCGTCATCGACGAGGCGAACCACTGTCCCATCAGCTCAACCGGCGTCCTTCACCATGCCCAGCAACGTTTGCTTGGTCACCTCACCGACGACCCGCCCGGCGACCTTGCCGGACTTGTCGATCACCAGCGTGGTCGGGATCGCCGCCGGCGAGATCTGACCGCGGAACCGCAGCAGGGCCTTGCCGTTCGGGTCGTAGACGTTCGGGTACGGCACCCCGAACTCCTGGACGAACTTCTTCGCGGGCGCCGGATCGAGATCACGGGTGTTCAGCCCGACGAACTGCACCGACGACCCGAGCTCCTTGGCCGCGGCAACCAGATCCGGCGCCTCCTTGCGACAGGGCGGGCACCAGGAGCCCCACACGTTCAGGACGACGACCTTGCCCTTCTGCTCCGACAGGGTCCAGGTCTTGCCGTCCAGGGTCTTGCCGGTCAGCTCGGGCGCGACCTTGCGGTCGGCGGCCGCGAACATCGACACGTTCCCGTTGCCGCTGACGAAACCCGCCTGGCCCTGCCGGTTCTGCGCCGCCTGCTGGCCCGACGAGCACGCGGTCACCGCCAGCAGCACACCGGCGACCAGCACTACGACGCGACGCATCAGGCTCCTCCGACGAACTTCTTCTGGTCCTTCACGGGCAGCAGATCCTTCGCGGGCTCCGAGTAACCGACCGACACGATCTGGTCGCCGTGGAAGGTGAACGACGTCAAACTCGCCAGGCTGCATTGCCGTTTGCGCGGGTCGTGGAGCATCCGGCGGCCCTCGATCGCGGAGCGGACGACCCAGATCGGCAGCTGGTGCGACACGATCAGCGCCTCGTGCCCGGCAGCCTTCTCGCGAGCGGTCTCGACCGCGTCCCGCATCCGGCGGACGAGCTGCTGGTACGGCTCGCCCCAGGACGGCTTCCACGGGTTCCGCAGCAGCCACCAGGCGCTCGGGTTCTTCAGCGCGCCGTCACCGACGCCGAACTTCTTGCCCTCGAACAGGTTCGCGGCCTCGATCACCCGCTCGTCGATGTCCGGGGTGATCCCGAACACCTTGGCGATCGGCTCCATCGTCTCCTGGGCGCGCTCCAGCGGCGAGCAGACCAGGTGCACGATGTCGCGGCCCTTGACGTGCTCGGCGACCCGCTCGGCCATCTGCCGGCCGAGCTCGGACAGGTGGTACCCGGGGATCCGGCCGTACAGCACACCGGTCGGGTTGTGCACCTCGCCGTGCCGCATCAGGTGCACGACCGTCGTTTCGGTCACCGCTGTCCTCTCAGTTCTGTACCGCGGCCGCGGCCCGGGCCGCCGGCGCCAGGGCGGACTCGAGCTCCGCGAGCGCGTCGTCGTCGATCGCCGCGCTCACGAACCAGGCTTCGAACGCACTCGGCGGCAGGTAGACACCGGCGTCCAGCATCGCATGGAAGAACGCCGTGAACCGGGGCAGCACCTGGGCACTGGCTCCGGCGAAGTCCCGGATCTCGGCAGGTCCCTCCGAGGACTCCACGAAGAAGACGCTGAAGAGGTTCCCGGCCGCGGAGATGACGTGCGGCACACCTTCCTTGTCCAGCGCGGTCGAGACCAGTCGCTGGATGGTGAGCGAGGTCTCGTCGATCTTCGCGTACACCTCGTCGGTGGCCAGTCGCAGCGTGGTCAGCCCGGCGGTGGTGGCGATCGGGTTCCCGGACAGCGTGCCGGCCTGGTAGACCGACCCTTCCGGCGCGAGGTGCGACATCACGTCCGCGCGGCCGCCGAACGCCGCGGCCGGGAAGCCGCCGCCCATCACCTTGCCGAACGTCATCAGGTCCGGCCGGACGCCGTCCACGCCGTACCAGCCCGACTTGGTGATCCGGAACCCGGTCATCACCTCGTCGGAGACGAACAGCGCCCCGTGCTTGCGGCAGATGTCCGCGAGGAAGCCGTTGAAGTTGTCGCGCGGCGGGACGACACCCATGTTGCCGGCCGCCGCCTCGGTGATCACGGCCGCGATCTGGTCGCCGTACTCCGCGAACGCCGCGGTCACGGCCGCCTGGTCGTTGTACGGCAGCACGATCGTGTCCGCCGTGGTGGCCTCGGTGACGCCCGGGGTCCCGGGAATGCCCAGCGTCAGTACGCCGGAACCGGCCTGGGCGAGCAGCGCGTCCACGTGACCGTGGTAGCAGCCGGCGAACTTCACGATCTTGGCGCGGCCGGTGAACCCGCGGGCCAGCCGCAGCGCGGACATCGTCGCCTCGGTCCCGGACGACACCAGCCGGACCTTGTCCACCGGCGTCCGCGCGACGATCTCCTCGCCGAGCAGCACCTCGGTCTCGCTCGGCGTACCGAACGACGTACCGCGGGCGACGGCGGCCTGGACGGCGGCGATCACCTCGGGGTGGGCGTGGCCGAGCAGCAGCGGACCCCAGGAGCTGACCAGGTCGAGGTACCGGTTGCCGTCGACGTCGGTCATGTGACATCCGTCACCGGAGGCCATGAAGCGCGGTACGCCGCCGACGGCGCGGAACGCCCGGACCGGGGAGTTGACCCCGCCCGGCGTGACAGTGAAGGCCCTGGCGAAGAGCTTGGCGGACTGTTCTGTGTGATCGGGCACGCCGGCCATTCTCCCCCCGTGGTCACAAGGGCCGATCACCAGGGCAGGGCAGATTTCCGGTCCCGATCGTTCCCAGGGGGTTCACACAGGCTTTGTTACGCGCCAGTATGGATACTCGGTGACCGCACGTAGACGGTCTGGGTCCGGCGCGTAACCCACGCAACGGGGCGGACGTTAGACCTATTACGACGGCAACCGACAAGACGCACAGACTGTCCGCAGCGTGGGGCCGGACCGGTCGATGAGTCACGGAGGGGAATCATCGATGGCGAAGGGCAAGCGCCGCGCCTCGGGTAGCGGGTGGCGTCAGGTGGCGCCGCTGATCCCGGTGGCGTTGTTCGCGAGTGCGTTCACCGTCAGTGCCACGGACAATCCGGTGATCGCCACCGCGTCGCTGGAGAACGGACTGTCCGGGAACAACCCGGTCGTCGTGCCGAAGCAACCGATCGCGCAGCCGGCGAACGTGCCGGTGCCGGGCACCGTCGGGCCGGGGGTCGACCCCGGCGAGCAGCCGAACCAGGTGGTCTCGGGGCTGTCCGGCAACGGCATTCCGAACGCCGCGCTGAAGGCCTACTCGCGCGCCCAGCAACTGCTGGCGCAGGCGGACCCGGGCTGTCACCTGCCGTGGACGCTGGTGGCCGCGATCGGCCGGGTCGAGTCCAACCACGGCCGGTTCGGCGGCAACTCGCTGAACTCCAAGGGCGTCGCGGTACCGGGCATCTACGGTCCGCGGCTGGACGGCTCCGCGGGGACGGCGAAGATCGCCGACACCGACGCGGGCGCGTTCGACGGCGACGGGGCGTTCGACCGCGCGGTCGGACCGATGCAGTTCATCCCCAGCACCTGGCGAGCTGTCGGGGTGGACGGCGACGCCGACGGCGTGCGGAACCCGCAGGACATCAACGACGCGGCGCTGTCGACCGGGGTGTACCTGTGCTCCGGCAACACCGACCTGTCGAAGGCGAGCGACCTGAACGCGGCGGTCCTGCGCTACAACCACTCGCAGCAGTACGCCGACCTGGTGATCAGCATCGCCAAGGCGTACGCGGGCGGCAGCTGGATCGCGGTCGGCAACGGTTCGACGGGTGACGACGACCTGAAGGCCGGCGACCAGATCGGCGACCAGACGATCAACCCGCCGACCGACAAGGACCTGCCGCAGGCGCGCGACATCCCGACGCCGCCGCCGGCCACGCCGACGCCGGTCATCACCGACGAGCGCGGCGGCACCCGACCGACCGCGACGCCGACCCCGCGGCCGACGACCGAGAAGCCGACCGGCAAGCCGACGGCCACCCCGCCGCCGGTGGTGCCGACCCCGACGCCGACGGCCAAGCCGACGACACCCACCACGACCACCACGCCGCCCGGCGTCGCAACGCTCAAGACGGCCGCCGGCCTGATCGTCGGCACCGTCGGCAGCACCCTGCACGAGTTGCAGACGGCCACAACGTACTGTCAGACCGAGATGGCGAAGGTGACGATCACCAAGCCGACGCAGGCACAGCTGCAGAAGTGCGTGACCGCCTACCAGACCGGCGGTACGAAGGCCGTGGACCAGGTCATCCGTAACCTGCTCTCGCTGCTCGGCCTGCTGGGCGTCCTCGGCGGAGGCGTCCTCGGGAGCTGATCCTCCCAACCAACCGAAGACCGGCGCGCCTGCCCCCACCCCTCCCTCGGCGCGCCCCTGGCGACGCCACGGAGCACCTCCCCCCGGCTTCGTGGCGTCGCCCTTTTAACGTTCAGTTCTGCCAGGCGCGGTCGATCGTCTGCGTGATGCTGTTCCCGATCAGGTCCGTGGCAGTCACCCGGATGCTCGGGTAGGAACCGGCCGGAACACGTGTTCGGAACGTTCCGAAACCGGCCAGCGGGAGTTTCTGCCAGGTCTTCCCGTCGAAGGAGATCTCCGCGGTAGTGCGGAACAGCCCCACGCCCCGGACGCCCGGCTGATACCGCGGTGTCAGCTCGAGCCACCCGTTCGTGTGCTTGTAGTCGACCTGCACCAGCGGTAGTTCGGCGGTGCTCCGCGACGGCGCCGACAGGAAGTGCCACTGGGTGTGCGTCGACGTGGAGGTCTTCGCCCAGCTGTTCGGCCCGCGCTTCTGGTCGAGGGTCAGGTCGTACCAGGCCGCCTTCGCCGGGACCGCGAACTGTGCGACCGACCAGTTCTTGCTGCCCAACCGCACCCCGTCGCTGCTCAGCGTCATACTCGTCACGTCACCGCGGTCGCCCCAGCCGAACACGCTCCGGTCCCCGCTGACGTACTGCGGAATCGCGATCCGCAGCGCGTTCTCGAACCGCGCCGGCGGCCAGCCCTGCGCCACGTCACCCGGCGCATCGGACAACCCCGGTACGGCGGGACGCGTCAGCGGCTCCCACCAGCCGCGCGTGACGTGCTCGCCCGGCCGGTACGACCGCGGGATCGTCGACTCGAACCCGGTCTCGTTCCACTCGCCCGCGGAGGTCTGCTCGTCCCACGTCACACCCTTCACGTCGGTGACGAGGTAGTCGGTCCGCTTGACCGCGGCCGCGATCGTCCTGGACGCCGTCAACCCCGTGGCGATCCCCGGAAGGTGCGCGACCCGCTTGTCGCCGTGCAGCCAGAACGCGTCGTTCTGCTGGAAGTCGGTCGTCACGACGGCCGGGTTCATCTTCGCGACGTCGTACGTCAGGCCGCCCTTCACGACCGACGGGCCGAGCGCCACGTCGTACCGGTAGGTGCTGTCGCGGACGCCGCTCAGCTGCAGCGACACCGGGCCCTTCGCGAGGGCTTCGATGAGCTGCTTCCCCTGGACGGACTGCAGGATGTAGACCGGGATGCCCTGCTCGGTCGAGGTGCCCCACCAGCCGGGCGCCTCGTTGTAGAGGAACACCACCTTGGCGCCGGCCGCCTTCGCGGCCTGGACCTGCGCGACCGTCTTGGAGTACCCGCCCCAGCGGATCAGCGCGATGCTGTCCTTGGCGGCAGCCAGCTCCGCGGGCGTGCCGTCGCCGCCGTTCGACAGCGGCAGGGTCCCGTTGCCGACGTACACGGTCCGCGACGAGCCCGGGCCGGGAGTCGGGAGCTTTCCGGTGCCGGGCAGGTCGACGGTCAGCTGCGGCTGCGCGAGGTCCCAGCGCTGCACGACCTGGAAGGTGCCGTTGGCAACCTTTCCGAAGTCCTGCACGTACACGCCGTTCGCGATCTTGCCGTTGAACGCCCAGCCGGACACCGCGTCCCGGTCACCGACCTTGCGGTGCCAGGCGACACCGATGCTCTGCGCGTCGGCCGGCTTCGGGGTCTTGATCGTCACCTTGTGCGCGGTCCGGGCGTCGAAGGTGAACGTCCGGTCGCCGTCGATCCACGCGTCCGGGTCACCGAGCAGCGTCAGCGAGTTGGCCCAGTCGGCCTCGTCGCCGCCGACCGCGTACGCCATCACGCTGTAGCGCCCGGTCGGTACGTCGAGGACGCGGGTGCCGGTCTGGTCGAAAGCGATCGCGGTGACGTCGCCGGTGTCCTGGTTCCACAACTGGACACCGCTCGCCCCCGCCTTCGTGGTGGCAGGCTGCCCGTCGCGGCCGATCGCCTTCACGGTCACCTGGTTCAGCCGCCCACCGGCCGCGAACCCGAGCCCGGTCCGGTACGCCGCTCCGCCGGCCTTGGCGGTCAGTACGCCGGCGTAGTCACCGGCCCGGGTCTTCGCGAGGTCGAGCGTCACGGTCGCGGACGCCGTACCGCCGGCCGGGATCGTCAACCGGGTCGGGCTCACGGTGAGCCCGGCCGGTACGCCGGCCGCGGACTGCGCGCCGACGGACAGCGTGAGCGTCACGGGGCGGCCCGAGTTGTTGCGGTAGGCAACGGTACGGTCGACCGGCGCGGGGGCGGTCGGGCCGGTCCAGGACAGGTCGCCGAAGAACAGGTTGGCGGTGTCCGGCAGCACCTTCGGGTCGAGCGCGTTCGGGATGTCGATCCGGCCCAGGCCCTGCTGGTCGGTACGGGCGTCCGCGGACGGTACGGCGGTGGACGCGAGCGCGGCCTTCAGCTGCGGGCCGGTCCAGTCCGGGTGCCGTTGCGCGAGGATCGCGGCGGCGCCCGCGACGTGCGGCGTCGCCATCGACGTACCGCTCATCGCGGTGTAGTACTGGCCGAGCACGTGGCCCTGCTCGGTGCCGGCCGCGCGGGCCGCGGCGATCTCGACGCCGGGCGCGGTCACCTCCGGCTTGAGTGCGCCGTCGCCGAGGCGCGGGCCGCGGCTGGAGAAGCTCGCCAGCTTGTCGTTCTGGTCGACCGCTCCGACGGTCAGCGCCTCGGACGCCGCGCCCGGGGCGCCGACGGTCTGCTCGGCGCCGGCGTTGCCGGCCGCGATCACGAACAACGCGCCGCTGGACTTGGCCAGCCGGTCGACGGCCTCGCTCATCGGGTCGGTGCCGTCGGACGGCAGCCCGCCCAGGCTCATGCTGATCACCTTGGCGCCCTGCTGGACGGCCCACTCCATGCCGGCGATCGCCTCGGAGTCGGTACCGCTGCCGCCGTTGTCGAGCACCTTGCCGATCAGCAGCTCCGCGCCGGGCGCGACGCCCTTCCGCTTGCCGTCGGACGCCGTACCGAGGCCGGCGACGATCGACGCGGTGTGCGTGCCGTGGCCGTGCAGGTCCTGTACCGCCTGGTCCGGGACGAAGCTCTCCGCCGCGACGACCTGCTTGGCGAGGTCGGGATGCCCGGCGTCGTACCCGGTGTCGAGGACCGCGACCTTCACGCCGTGGCCGTCGTACCCCTGCTTCCAGGCCGTCGGCGCGCCGATCTGCGGCATCGACTGCTCGTCGGTGGCGTGCGTCCGGCCGTCCAGCCAGATCTTGCTGATCTGGCTCGACTTGAACGTGGCCGGCCCGCTGACGCCGTCCCAGAACGCCTTCGCGTCGGACTTCTGCACGGAGACCGCGGTGCTGCCGACGCTGGGAAGGGTACGGCGGACCGTGGCGGCCGTACTGCGCAGCGTGGCGGCGGAGCCGGTGACGAGCAGCGGAAGCGTGGAGCTGCTCGCGTCGTCGTACCCCTGGGCGGCCAGCTCCGTCAGGTTGAACAGGCGCTTGTCGAGGCGGCCCGCGGACAACAGCGGGTACGCCTCTCCGGGGATCAGCGTGACCTCGCCGTCGAACGTGCCGAAGTAGTACGGCTCGTCGTCGAGCAGGCGGGCGGAGACCTGGCCGGCCGAGTTCGTGGTCAGCTCGGCGACGTCGCCGGTGACCAGCGTGATGCGCTTGCTGGTCGCACCGGGCGTCGGCTGGACGCCCGGTGCGGTGCCGGCATGCGCTGCGGTCGGCGACAGCAGCGAACCGACGACCGCCGCCGTCAGCAGGCCCGTCGCGGTCCGGAACATTCGGGAAAACACAGGCGGACACCTCCGATGCCCCGACCCACGCGAGGCCATCGTCAGGCACCCTGACAGTTGCCCTCAGTCCCGGTCCACCGTTACCCCTGACCTACATCCGCCATGGCCGGATCTGGTCAGGCGAACCGCTTCGCGATTCTCTCGGCGCGCTCCAGCAGGTCCAGGTCGTACGCGACGCCGGGGACGTAGAAGATCACGTAGTCGGCGCCGGCCTCGAGGACCGCCTCGACCTTGTCCGCGATCTCGTCCTCGGTCGCGATCAGGTTGTCCCGGTCGAACTTCTCCCGGTTCATCGGCCCGAGCGCCTTCACGGTCGCCTTCTGCGGGTCGTCGCCCTTGTCGATCGGGAAGATGTTGAAGTTCGTCGACTTGATGATCTCGTCGTAGTCCCGGCCGACCTTCTGGCAGTGCCCGCGGAGGATGTCCGCCTTCTCCCGGAACGTCTCCGGGTTGCCGCCGCCGATGTTCGCGGCGTCGGCGTACTGCGCGACCAGCTTCAGCGTGACCTTCGGGCCGCCGCCGCCGATCCAGAAGCTCGGGTGCGGCTTGCGGACGCCCTTCGGCTCGTTGATCGGAGCGTCGATCGAGTAGTACTTGCCGTTGTAGACCGGCTTGTCCTCGGTCCACATCTTGTAGATGATCTCGGTCGCCTCGCGGAACGCCGCCATCCGCTGCGGGATGTCGGTCCACTCGTAGCCGTAGGCCTTCCACTCGTGCTCGTACCAGCCCGCGCCGATCCCGGCGTACAGGCGGCCGTGGCTGGCGACGTCGACGGTGGAGGCGATCTTCGCGTACAGCGACGGGTTGCGGTAGCCGTTGCAGCCGACCATCTGGCCGATGTTCACCCGCTTGGTGTCGCGGGCCAGCGCGGCGGTCGCGCTCCAGCACTCGAACGTGGTGTTGTCACTCGGCTCCGGCACCGTGTGGAAGTGGTCGAACAGCCAGATCGAGTCCCAGGACTGCTCGTCGGCGCGCTTGGCGACCGCGGTCATCGCCTCCCACTGCTCGATCGGGTCGGCGATCTCGGCCAGATCCATCTTCCAGCCCTGCGGTACGAATACCCCGAAACGTGTAGTCATGCCGCCATCCTTTCCGGGGATGGCGGCATCGGTCCATGAATACGAGTACTGAATTCGTTCTCAATCGGACCACTACGACTTCTTAATTCGCGTTCAGTACCCCGGCTCCGGAGCCCGGCTCGCCGCGGTGTACGGCGTTGGCCGCGAGCAGCGCGTTCAGGGCGATCGGGGCGAGCCGGCCGCCGAACTCCTGCCGGGTCAGTGCGGCGACACCCGCGGCGGTCGGTGCGGAGGCCGACGTACCGAAGAAGCGGCAGGCGCCCTCGGTGCTGGTCGGGCAGGTGCCGGAGCCGAAGCCGCCCGCGCCGCTGACCGACTCACCGTCGGCGGCCAGCCAGTTCGGTGCCGGGAAGCTCAGCGCGCCGATCCCCGGTACGCCGGTGCACGGACCGGGCCGGTTGCCCGGACAGCGGGTCGTGGTGACGAGCTGCACCGGACCGGCGGCACTGTACGGCTCCACCGGGGCGGTCGCCGGGTCCGTCGACACGCTCGAGTTCACGGCCCCCGCGCTGGTGGCGAAGATCGTGTAGTTCGAGTCCGGGTTCAGCGAGCCGGCCGCGTCGGTCGGGTCGAGCGTCTGCACGCCGGCCGACAGGGCCCGCCAGCGCAGGTCGAGGGTCGGCGCCTTCCGCGCGGTCGACGTACCCGCGACGTCCACCACGAGCTTCGCCCGCTGGGCCGTGCCGGTCGTGTTGAAGTACTGGAACTGCTCGATCGTGTCGCCGACGCCGTTCGCCTGGACGTTCGTGCTGGACGCGAGGCACTTGGTGCCGGTGCTGTCCATCAGGTACAGGTTCAGGTCGGTGAACCCGCCCTGACCGGCGGTCGGGTAGATCGCCCGCGGCTCACTCCACTGCAGCGTCGGCAGGATCCCCGCACCGGGCAGGAGATTCAGGTCGTACGTCGTGTCGTCGCCGCGCAGCTTCACCACGTTGCCGGGATCCTTCGGGCAGCCCGTGTACGGGCCGGTGACGCCGTCGGGGCCCTTGCCGGTGCCGACCGCGGTCACCCGCGGGGCGTGCCGGTTGCCGAGGTTGCCGGACGACGAGCTGACCCAGATGCCGTGCTTGGCGAGCGCCTCGGCGGTCGCGGCACCCAGCCCCTGCTGGAACACCGGCTCGTCGTCCAGCGCGATGTCCTCCGCGATCATCGTGACGCCCGCGTCCGCCAGTACGTGGAACGCCTGGAAGTAATCGGCGTTCGTCTCCAGGGTGCTCGCGAACGCCAGCTTCGCGTCCGGCGCGAGGTCGTGGATGATCTCCATCATCGCGGTGCCCTCGTCGTTGTCGTACGACGCGCTCTGCAGCACCTTGGTGTCCGCGGGCAGCTCACCCGCGGCGATCGCCTGCGCGACGTGGTCGGCGTCGCCGGAGATCACGCCGATCTTCTGGCCGCGGCCGGTCAGTCCGCGTGCCTGGGCCTTGTCGGCCTGGTGCAACCGGACGCCCTCGGCGGTGATCGGGCCGGCGTCCACCGCGGGACGCAGGGCCGGGCGCAGGGCGCTGACCCAGTCGAGTGCGGCGACGGCGTCGAGCTTGTCGGACGGGACGGTGGCGGAGACCAGGCCGGTGGTCGGCAGGTCGATCGTGCTCGTGAAGTCGGCGGCGTTCTTCTCGACGGAGACGCCGAGCGCGGTCAACTGGGCCTGTTGCGCGGCGGTGATCGGCGCGGCGGCGTACACCTGGACGCCGACCCGGCCGTTGCTCTCGACACCCATCGCCCGCGCGGCCACGCCGGCCTGCTTGGCTGCCGCGGCCTTGGCGGCGTCGCGGAGCATCGACGGCACCTTCGCGGCGGCTGCCGGGTCGGGTGCTTGGGCCTGTGGTGCGGGCTGTGGTGCGGCGGTTGCCGGGGCAACCATCGCCAGCGGAGCCATCAACATGATGCTGCTGAACACGTAGCGGAGCTTCATTCGGTGAGTCCTCTCCCCCTCCTGAGCGGTCGCGACCCACAGTCATCTACCCACCAACCAGCTGTCCAGTACTTGCGTCGTACCTCTCCTGAGGAGGTTTCACCATCGTGACCACAAAGTTCGACCAGCTGTTCACGTCCGCGGCCCCGCGGATCGCCGCCGGCACCCACCACCGCGAGCCCGTCCCCCGCGAGGGCGGCCGCTGGCCCCTGTCGGTCGTCCTCCGGCCCGATCCCGGTACGGCGCTCGCCCGGTCACTCGACGTACTCACCCGCGAGGCGGCCGCGTTGGCAGGTCCGGACCACTGGCAGACCGGTCAGCTCGGTTCCGCCCACCTGACGGTCCGCGCCCTCGAACCCCGCCGCGAACACATCCCTACCGACGATCCGACCGCCGACCGTTACCGATCGGCCCTCACCCGCGCCAAGCTGTCCGGCCCGGCGACGTTCCGGGTCACGGGACTCACGCTCACCCCGGGAACCGTGATGGCCTGCGCGGAGCCGGTCGGCTCGGTCGCCGACTCTTTCAGCGACCGGCTGACTGCCGAGCTCGGGACAGACGCTTGGTACGAGACCACCCGGCGTGACATCTGGTACCTGAATCTCCTGCACTTCACCGGCGACATCGCCCACCCGACCGCCCTGATCGACTGGGTGGCGAGTCGGCGGGCCGCGCCGTACGGGACTGTTGCTGTCGGCAACGCAGAGCTGGTGCGTGCCGAACTCGCCGCCGGAGAGCGTCCGCATATGCGGCTGGTCAGCTGCGGGTGAATTCCACGGCCTGTTCCGGGGAAGTTGTACCGGTCTAGACAGAGACGCGGGACCGTAACCGGCGGAGCATTCGCGGGTCCTCGAAGCCGACCGATCGGGCTGCCGACTCGACCGTGCTGCCGTGGCCGATCAGGTGCTCGGCGCGCTCCACCCGCAGTAGTTGCTGGTAGCGCAGCGGCGTCAGGCCGGTCGCGGTGGTGAAGATCCGGGTCAGGGTGCGTTCGCTGACGCCGACGTCCCCGGCCAGTTCGGCGAGCGGGAGCTTGTCGGCGTACCGCGCGTCGATCACGTCCTGGACGCGGTGCGCGAGGTCGCTCAGGTGGTCGCGGTGCCGGAGCATCGCGGACTCCTGCAGCTCGTCGCCGTTCCGCCGGGCGTACACGACCATCTCCCGCGCCACCCGGGCGGCCGCCTCCGCGCCGCGGCCGACCGCGACCAGGTGCAGCGCGAGGTCGATACCGCTGGCGATACCGGCGGACGTGATCACGCGGTCGTCCTCGACGTACAGCACGTCCCGGACGATGGTCGCCCGCGGGTACCGGGCGGCCAGCTCGTCGGTCAGGTCGTGGTGGGTGGTGAACCGGCGGCCGTCGAGCAGCCCGGCCCAGCCGAGCGCGTCGGCGCCCGAGCAGACGCTCGCGACCGATCCGCCGGCCGCGTGGTGGGCCCGCAGCCGGCGCCGGAAGTCCGGCCCGATCGGCGGCTCCGGCGACAGCCGCGGCGACCGCCAGCCCGGTACGACGATCAGGTCGCGCGGGTCGAGCTCCGGCCACTCGGACCGGGTCCGCAACGGCACCCCCTGCGCGGTCGCGACCTCGTCGGACTCCGCCACGTACGACACGTCGTACCCGTAGCCGAAATCGTCCGCGGTCGTGAACACCTGCGCCGGCCCGGCGAGATCGAGCAAGTGGAGTCGCGGCACCAGTACGAAGACCACGCGGGTGGGGCGCATCAGGTCAGGATGCCACGGGTACGCCGGTGAGGTCGTCGAGGGTGCGGACGGTGGCGAACCGGCCGGCCAGGACGTACTCGGTGCGCTCGGCGACCTGGTCCGCGGTCAGCGTCAGCGGGTCGGCGAGGATCTCCTCGACCGATGCCCGCTCCCGGATCGACCAGTGCGCGAGCGCCATCGTCGCGGTCGCCTCGGTGACGAACACGACGTCGTACCCGAGATCCGACCCGACCCGGGCGGTGGTCTCGCAGCACTGCTCGGTCCGGATACCGCAGACAACGATTTCGGAAACGCGTTCCTGAGTCAGTAATTGCTGAAGATTCGTTGTGGTGAAGGCGTTGTGCGACGTTTTCCGCAGAATCGGTTCGGCCGGCAACGGCTCGAGTCCGTCGATCAGCCGGACGTGCCCCTCGGCCGGGTCGAACGCGCCACCGGTGCCGGGTTCGGTGTGCAGCACCCACACCACCAGCTCGTCCCGCTCGCGGGCGGCGCGCACCAGGCGCTGCACCCGGTCGGCGATGTCGGGGTGGTTCACCAGCTGCCAGTTCGGGCGGACCCGGAACGATTCCTGGACGTCGATCACGATCAGTGCGGTTCGGCTCATGCCCACCAGGATGCGCGCGGAACGGCGTACCGCAGAAGGCTCGATCGGGGCGGCCGGCGGACGGATCCGGTCACGCCGAAGAGATCGGACGAATTCGAACCGTTACGAACTGTTCCAAACAATCCGGCGCCGTCCTATCGTGCCCAGGTCAGTCTCTACAACGATTGAGGGGATTGCGATGCCCGATCACCTGCCCCGCCGCCAGGTCCTCCGGACCGCCGGCGCACTGGGCCTCGGTGCCGCCGCCGCGGGCGCTCTCAGCAGCACCGCGGAAGCAGCCACCCGAACCGCCGGCCGCACTGGTACGCCGGATAAGTTGCACGGTATGGGCGCACACCACGGCAAGCTCGAGATCCGCAAGGACCCGTTCGGCACCACCCCGGACGGCCAAGGCGTGGACGTGTACACGTTCACGAACGGCCGGGTGACGATCTCGATGCTGACCTGGGGCGCGACCCTGCAGCGGATCGAGACCCCGGACCGCCGCGGCCGCACCGAGAACATCAGCCTCGGCTTCGACAACCTGCCCGACTACGCGAAGCTCAGCCCGTACTTCGGCGCCACCATCGGCCGGTACGGCAACCGGATCGCCAAGGGCAAGTTCACACTCGACGGGACGTCGTACCAGATCCCGGTCAACAACGGCGAGAACGCGCTGCACGGCGGCACCATCGGCTTCGACAAGAAGGTCTGGAAGGCGAAGGTCGTCCAGGACGACTCGTCCGTGGGCGTCGCGTTCACCTACGTCAGCCCGGACGGCGAGATGGGCTTCCCCGGTGAGCTCACCAGCACCGTCACGTACACGCTGGACACCCGCGACAACCTGCGGATCGACTACCACGCGACGGTCGCCGGCAAGCCGACGATCGTGAACCTCACCAACCACTGCTACTTCAACCTGCTCGGCGAGGGCAACGGCACGATCTACGACCACGTCCTCGAACTGAACGCCCCGAAGTACACCCCGGTCGACGCGACGCTGATCCCGACCGGCGAGATCGCGCCGGTCGCCGGTACGCCGTTCGACTTCAGCCGGCCGACCGCGATCGGCGCCCGGCTCCGCGGCGACCACCAGCAACTGGTGTTCGGCCGCGGGTACGACCACAACTTCGTGCTCGGCGACCAGCCGGACAAGGAAGGCCTGCGGCTCGCGGGCCGCTTCTGGGAGCCCGAGCACGGCCGCACCCTCGAGGTCCACACCGACCAGCCCGGCGTGCAGTTCTACAGCGGCAACTTCCTCGACGGCACGTTCCTCGGTATCGGCAAGAAGGCCTACCGCCAGGGCGACGCCTTCGCGTTCGAGACCCAGCACTTCCCGGACTCCCCCAACCACCCCAACTTCCCGTCCACCGTCCTCCGCCCCGGCGAGACCTACCGGTCCACCACCGTCTACTCCTTCGGCACCAAGTAGCCCGACGGAACGCCGTACCTCGAGCGGGTACGGCGTTCCGCAGCTCAAGCCGTCTTCACGATGCCGCCGTCGATCAGGTAGTCGGCGCCGACGATGCTGGCGGTTACTGGCGAGCAGAGCTGTACGACGAGTGCGGCGACCTCGGCCGGTTCGATCAGGCGGCCCGTGAGCATGCCGGTCTGCTGGGGCAGCGCCGCGAGCAGGTCCTCGTGGGAGATGCCCAGTGTCCGTGCGAGCTGGCCGCCGTACTTGGCGGGGTCCGTCAACAGCGCGGTCCGCACCGGGCCTGGTGACACCGTGTTCACGCGCACGCCTTGCGGACCGAACTCCTCGGCGAGGGCCTTGCCCAGCGCGGTCAGCGCCGCCTTCGCGGTCGTGTACGGCACCGGCCCGCTGGACGGCATGCGGGCGCTGTTCGACGACACGTTCACGATCGCCCCACGCCGCCGCAGCAGGCTCGGCAGCGCCGCCCGGGTCGTCCGTACGGTCGCGAAGTAGTTCACCTCGAACAACTGCCGCCACGCCTCGTCGTCCAGGTTCAGGAACCCGGCGGCCAACTCGCCGTCCCCACCGCCGACGTTGTTGACCAGCAGATCCAGCTCCCCGACCTCGGCGAGCGCCGCCGCGACCGCACGCTCCGGCCCGTCCGCCGCGGCGAGATCCGCCGGTACGACGTACGAGCCGGTGCCGCGCAGCTCAGGTGTGACCGTCCGCGCGACCGCGACCACCCGCACGCCCTCGGCCGTCAACTGCTCGACCACCGCGAGCCCGATCCCCCGGCTTGCCCCGGTGACGAGCGCCGTCTTGTCCTTCAACTGCAGCTCCATGACAACTCCTCTTGCATCTTGAGTGACGCTTCAAAGCTACTACTTGCTACAACTGTGTAGCAACTAACTCGAAAGAGAGGACACCCAGGTATTCTCTGAGCATGACCGTCCGACCCCTGCGCAGCGACGCCGAGCGGACCGTGCGCACCATCCTGGAAGCGGCCGAGCGCGTCCTGAGCCGCAACCCGTCCGCCTCGATGGAGGCGATCGCCGCCGCGGCCGGTGTCGCCCGGACGACCGTGCACCGGCGGTTCGCAACCCGCGAGGCCCTGGTCACCACAATGAAGACCTGGGCGTCCCGCCAACTCGCGAGCGCCGTCGACGACGCCCGCTTCGACACCGCGCCGCCACTCGTCGCGCTCTACCAGGCAACCGCGAACGCGCTCCAGGTGAAGGTGTCCTGGGGCTTCTCGATGAACAGCGCGCCCGCCGACGGCAGCGAGAGCGACGAGATCATGGCCGGTGTCGTCGCCTCCTGCGACCGCCTCTTCGCCCGCCTGCAGCAGGCCGGCGTACTCCGCGACGACGTCGACCTCGTCTGGGTCCGTCGGGTGTACTACGCCCTGCTCCACGAGGTCGCCCAGGGCGGCGACGCCGAGAAGACCGACATCGACACCCTGGCCACGCGGGTCGTCGACACTCTCCTGCACGGCGCGGGCACCCCGACCGCTCAGCTCTGATCCAGCGGAGGTCAGGCCGGTAGTGCGAGGCTGAACGTCGTACTGCCGGGCCTGGACGTGAGCGTCAAGGTGCCTGCGTGGGCGTGCGCGATGGACTCGGCGAGGGAGAGACCGAGGCCGCTGCCGCCGGTGGCGCGGGTACGGGCGGTGTCGGCGCGGGTGAAACGCCGGAAGACGTTCGGGAGCAGCTCGGACGGAATGCCGGGGCCGTCGTCGTGGACGGTGAGTACGGCGGTGTGGTCGAGACGCCGGACGGCCACTGTGACGGTGGTACCCGCGGGCGTGTGCCGGCGGGCGTTCGTGAGCAGGTTCGTGACGACCTGGTGCAGGCGCTGCTCGTCGCCGATCACGAGGATCGGGTCGGGTGGTACGGCGAGCTCCCAATGGTGGCTGGGGGCAACTATTTCCGCGTCGGCGACCGAGTCCCGGGCGAGCCGGGACAGGTCGACCGGCCGGCGGTCGAGCGGCCGGCCGGCGTCGAGGCGGGCGAGCAGCAGCAGGTCCTCGACCAGCGACGCCATCCGGGTGGTCTCGACCATCACCTTGCCCATCGCATGGGTGTACAGCTCCGGATCCTGCTGGTGCAGGCTCAGCTGCGCGTAGCCGTGGATCGTGGTGAGCGGCGTCCGCAGCTCGTGCGACGCGTCCGCGACGAACTGCCGGACCTGCTGCTCGCTGCGGTGCCGGGCGTCGAGCGCCCCCTCCATGTGCCCGAGCAGCGTGTTCAGTGCGACGGCGACCTGGCCGACCTCGGTCCGTTCGTCGGTGAGCTGGTCCGGCACCCGCGCGGTGACCCCGATCTCGCCGGTGTCGAGCGGTAGGGCGGCCACCTCCCGGGCGGTCTGCGCGACCTGGCGCAGCGGCCGGAGCTGACGGCGTACGACGAAGATCGCGACACCGCCCGCGGTGAGGACGCCGATACCGCCGAAGAGCGCCTCCCAGCCGATCAGGCGGTTGACGGTGTTCTGGATGTCCTTCGTGGGCAGGCCCGCGATGACGGTGACCGTGCCGACGTTCGACGCGCGGACGCGGTACGTGCCGAGCTCCGGGACGTCGACCGTACTGTTCTGGTCGACCGCCGACTGAGCGAGAAGGTTCATCGCGTCGTCCGAGAGCGCGGTGAGTTGTCCGTCCGAGGTGATCACGGTGCCGACCGGCCTGGACGACTGGACGTAGACGGTGACCGTGCCGGCGTCCTGACCGTGCGGTGCGTCCGGCGGCGGACCGCCGTGCCACAACGCACCGGCCGCGCGGCCCTGGGCGGCGTTGACCTTGTCGTCGAGCTGGTTGGTCAGGTACGAGCTGATCGCGGCGGTCGTCAATGCGCCGATCGCGATACTCACCACCGCCACCAGCACCACCATCGCCGCCGCGACCCGCACACTCAACGACCGCGCCGCGAACCTCATGCACTCAGCATGAACAGCCAGTCCTCAGGTGCGCTGCACGTTTCCTGGCAACGCGCTGTGAACCGCGCGCAGTCCTTCGTACTCCGCGGCCGCCCAGCCCTCGCCGCGTGACTCGGTGCCCCGGTAGCGCGGCTTGTCGACCAGATGGAAGCGCAGGTTCAGGATCCGCGCGACGATCTGCAGGTACGGGATCGCGGCCTCGTCCTCGGCGGAGATCGGGCGGTAGATCCGATAGCCGGCCTTGAACGCCGCCCAGTGCGGCGTCGACGCGACACCGCAGAAATCGGGCGCCAGCGAACCGCGCGCGGCCAGGTCGAAATCGAGCAACAGAAGTCCCTGTGGCGTCAACAAAACATTGTCCATCGAGACGTCACCGTGGCAGGTTCCTGCCGTTGAGTACTGCGAGACGTTGTTCCGTACTGCGGCCACCAGAGTCCGGAGCAGGTTTTCCTCCGCGTCGTCGACGGCGAGGATTTGTTCGAGCGCTTGCTCGACGTCTTCCGCGGGCGGCCGGAAGTACGGCGACGTGTAGTTCTCCGCGGCGTTGTGAAATCTCGCGACCTGCCGGCCGAACGCGTGGTACAGCTCGTCGCTGAAAGGCGGTTGCGGCGTACTCCCTTCGACGTACCCGAGCAGGGTGAACGGGCGCGGTCCTTCAGGTGTCTCCAGCAGTCCGACGGTGTCGCCGTCGAGCAGTTCGACGACGTGCGGAGTACGCAGACCAGCCGCGGCCAGATGCGCCGAAAGCCCTGTCTCCCAACGGATTTCGTTCGCTGTACGCCGGCCGTACTGGTAGAGCTTGAGGACGTAGCGCGCGTCGTCCGTCGCCAGCTCGTACACGTCGTTGACGAGTGTCCGGCGCAGCTCGCAGTGGACGAACGTGACGCCGTACCGCGGGCCTATGCCGGCGGCCAATGCGGTCGGGTCGGGTAACGAGCGGAAGGTCCGGATCATCACCCGAGACTAGAGGGCGGTGCGAATTCGCAGGTTAGAACCCGGACAAGACCGGGGATGGTTCGAGACGTTTCCGGATTCGCCTCCCCGTTCGGGGCCGGAAACCGGTAGCCTCTTGCAGCGCGCTATGGGGGCCGCCGTACCACCCAACCGACGAACTGCCGGAGAGCCCAAACCGGTCAGGAGAGCACGTCTTGCAGGAGAACACCAGCAATCCCAGTACTGGCGAACTGGTCAACGTACCCCTCACCGGTGCGGACAAAGTCGCCTACGCTTTCTACGCGACCGCGGCTGCCGCGGCGCTGGTCGGCCAGGTCTGGGCCGGCGTGACCCACATCCCCTGGCCGAGCGACGGCTTCTCGCCGTTGCTCAAGATCATTCTCGTCACGCCCGCGGTCGCGGTGCTCGAGCTCGGCGGTGTGGCCACCGCGGCGCTCGCCGACCTGCGCCGGCGCAAGGGCGAGCAGGCGTACGCGTACCGCGCGATGTCGTTCTTCGCGGCACTGGTCGCGGTCGTGTTCAACGTGGTCGGGCACTGGCGCCCGGAGGAGCGGTTCCTGGCCTTCGGCTTCGGCGGCCTGTCCGCGTTCGCGTACGTGCTCTGGCTGATCCACAGCTCGGCCCGGCGTCGCGACGCACTGCGGCGGGCCGGGCAGATGCGCGACACCGGCCCGGTGTACGGCGTCGTCCAGTGGGCCCGCGAGCCGCGGGTCACCTGGCTGGCGCGGTCGCTGGCGATCGAGCACGGCTACACGTTGTACGAAAGCCTGCGGGCCGCGCATCACCAGATCCGGAACCGGAGCCGTCGCGAGGCGATCGCCGGGACCGTCGCGGAGTACATCCGGTCGGAGCACCAGGACGAGCGGCTGGCGAAGATCGCCGAGACGACGTACGACCCGGACCGGCTGGCCGGGATGCTCGAGGAGCGGATCAACTACGAGGTCATCACCAACAAGCTGACCAAGGCGATCTCGCCGCCGCCGGAGCCCGAGGAGCGGCCCGCCGTACCGGCTGCCGTCTGGGTGCTCGAGGGCGGGCAGCCACGGCGTGCGGACGGCACCGGGGTCGGGCTGCGCGACGACGACGCCTGGACCGGTGAGCTGATGGCGATCGTCGACCAGGACCCCGCGGACAGCGGGAACGTGTCCGAAGCGGTCGTCGTCGAGGACGAGAGCGAGCCGGAGCACGTCGTGAACGGTACGGCGGGCAGCAGCCTGAAGCCGTTCGCCCCGCAACCCAAGGCGGAGCCGCTGGTCGAGAAGCCGAAGCCCCCGTCCCCGTTCGCCGGCCCGACGGATTCGCAGCCCCCGGCCCTGATCACCACCCCGAAGGTCGTCGAGCCGGTCGAAGAGGAACCCGCCGAGCCGACCGACCTCGAGAAGAAGCGCATGCGGGCGTGGAACATGCTGGCCGACTGGCCGGAGGGCCACGAGCGCACCGCGGCGAACCTCGCCCGGGCCGTCAGCTGCAGCGAGCCGATGGCGAAGCGTTTCATCGAGCAGTACGAGACCGAGCACGGCCTCGTGTTCAGCTCGCAGAACTGATTCACCCAGCTGCCGGTGGACCTCCGAGGTTCACCGGCAGTTCTGCGAGACCGCTGACCAGGACGCGACGCCACTCGAGCTCTTCGGCCGGCTTCGCGAGGCTCAGCCGCGGGAACCGCCGGACCAGCGCCAGCAGCGACTCCTGCAGCTCGATCCGGGCGAGCTGCGCGCCGAGGCAGAAGTGCGGACCGAAGCCGAACGACAGGTGCTTGTTGTCCGCGCGATCCAGCCGCAGCTCGTCGGGCGCGTCGTACGCGCGCGGATCCCGGTTCGCCGCGTTGAGCGCGGCCATCACGCCGTCGCCGGCCTTGATCCGTACGCCGTGCAGCTCGACGTCCTCGAGCGCCACCCGCAGCTGCCCGACCTCGCTGAACCTGTTGAACCGCAGTAGCTCCTCGATCGCGGCCGGGACCAGTTCCGGCTCCGCCACCAGCCGCGCCCAATTGGACGGCCGGCGCAAGAGGGTCGCGACGCAACTGGAGATCTGGTTCGCGGACGTCTCGTGCCCGGCGACCAGCAGATTGACGCCGAAGGCAATCAGTTCTTCCTGACTGAGCCGGTCGCCCTCCTCGCGGGCGCGGACCAGCTCGTCGAGGAGGTCCTCGGCCGGTCCGTCGATGTTCGCGAGCTTCTTGGTGACCAGGTCCTCGATGTAGGCGGTCAGGTTGGTCATCGCGTCCTCGACCAGGTCCTTCTCGGCCATCTTCATGCTGTACCCGAGCTCGGTCCACTCCCGGAACTGGGCGCGGTCCTCGTACGGTACGCCGAGCAGCTGGCAGATCACCTGGATCGGCAGCGGCAACGCGACCCGTTGCCGGATGTCGGCGCCGTCACCGGCCCGCGCGACGTCCTCGGCCAACCGCGCGGACAGCTCCGCGACCCACGGGCGGGTGCGCTCGATCTTCCGGTGCGCGAACGTTGGCACCACCAATCGCCGGAGCCGGGTGTGTTCCGGCGGGTCGGTGGTGGTCAGGCTGTTCGGCATCGGCTTGGCCAGCGCCACCCGCGGCGCGCCCTGCTTCACCACCGCGGCCCGCGAGAACCGCGGGTCGGCCAGCACCAGCTTCACGTCGTCGTACCGCGTCACCAGCCAGACCTCGGCCCCCGCCAGCGTCCGCACCCGCGCGACCGGCTGCTGCTCCCGGAGCTCGGCGAAGGTCGGCGACGGGTCGAACCGGAACGCGTCCTCGAACGGAATCTGCAGCACGGGTTCGCTCATACTCGAACCCTATGCAAGTTAGGTTACCCTTGCTTGCCGGACCAGCGCGTCGCCGCGCGGCGGTGTCAGGTCGCCCAGGGGGCGCCGAGCTCGGAGAAGAGCGCGAGTTCGTCGGAGGCGCGGTCGATCCACTTCTCCACGTCCTGCAGGATCGGGCGGCGGTCCAGGCCTTCGCCCTCCCACTGGATGAGGTCTGGCGGAATGACGGCCGGGTCCGGCGCCGTCCGCACCGCCTCGACGACGCGGGTGAAGCCGCCGGTCGCCTCGAGCGGGACGTACAGCGGCACGGCGGGGTCCGCCCGATGGGCGAGCAGATTCTCCAGCAGATCCGCGCGGCCGTACTTCCTGCCGTCGATCAGGTCCGACTGGTACGTGAGCACCGCGCGCCGCTTCGACCCGTGGACGATCACCGACGCCTCGAGGTGTTCGGTGGCGCACAGCGTGACCGCGATCAGGATCGGCGTACCGCGGCTGGTGGTGATCCGGACCGAGGACGTGTCGTCCGACTCGATCGGGTTCGCCCGGTACAGCTCGGTCTCGATCGAGCGGATGTCGTCCACGCCGGTCGACCCGTCCAGCAGCAGGGCGGCCGCGGTCGCGTGCGCGAGCGGGTTCGTCACCGCGCCGTCGACGACGTCGACGCCGTCCAGCCGCCGTCGCCCGGACCAGCGGGCGCGCTGGAAGTAGCGCGCCTTGCGGACCCACTTCCCGGTCGCGCTGATCCCGCGGAGCTCGCCGAGCTCTCCGTCGGCGATCAGCTTCGCCAGCGTCAGCGTGGCCTCGGAGGACTGCGCCTGGAAGCCGACCTGCAGCGCCCGCCCGGTCTCCTCGACCACCGCGGTGAGCTGCTCGAACTCGTCCAGCGACGCCGTCGGCGGTTTCTCCAGCAGTACGTCGGCACCCGCCCGCATCGCCAGCTCCGCCAGCGGGACGTGCGTCTGGATCGGCGTACAGATCACCACGACGTCGACCTCGGTGGCGGCCAGCAGCTCGTCGAGCGCGGCGTACACCTGGACGCCGTCCGGCAGGTCGCCACCGCCTTGCGGGTCGGCGACGGCGACCAGCTCGGCACCGGGCAGCCGGGTGACGTTACGGACATGGGAGGCTCCGTGGCCGTGGATTCCCACCACGGCCACGCGGGCCACCGTCATCGACAATCAGTTGCGGTCAGCAACACTATTTGAGCCCACCCTTGACCTCGTCCAGGAATGCCTTCGCGGCCGCGTCCGGCGCCTGCCGCCCGAACAGTACATCGGTCGTGTACCGCTGGATGATCTTCTCCACCTGTCCACCACCGACCGGCGGGGCCGGCGACGGGTCGCCGAGATCCGGCTTGATGTCCTGGATGAACTTCGCGGTCGCGGCGTCGGCCGGCTGCAGCTTCGGCGTCACCTCGGCGCGCACCTCGGTGTTCGGCGGCACGCCCCGCTCGGCCAGCAGCACGTTGCCGGCGGCGGTGCTGTTCGCCAGGTAGTTGACGAACTCCGCGGCCTCCTTCTGGTGCTTGGTCCGCGACGAGATCGACCAGAACATCGAGCCCTTGTAGTACGAGCCGTTGTCGGCGGCCTTGCCGTCCGCGCTCGGGATCCGGAGCAGCTTCAGCTGCTGGCCGGTCGCCTTGCTGAACGCCACCAGCTGGTTGCTCCAGATGAAGCTCATCGCGAGCTTGCCGGTCGCGAACGCGGACTGGTCGAGCGACGCGTTGATGTCCTGGGAGACCGCCTCGGCCGACGGGATCGCCTTCTGGTCCCGCAGCTTCAGGATGTACTTGAAGAAGTCCGTGGTCGTCTCCGGCGAGACGCCGAGCTTGCCGTCCTTGGTCCACAGCGACTCGCCGTGCTGTCGCGCCCACAGGTTCAGGCCGGCCTCGTTCGTACCGAGGGGTCCGGTGCCGGTGACCTTGCCGCCGGTCTTGGTGGTGATCTCCGCGGCGGTCTTGGCGAAGTCGTCCCAGGTCCAGGTCTTGTCGTCCGGGACCGGTACGCCGGCGGTCTTGAACGCCGCCGGGTTGACGACCACCGCGAACGAGTTGATGCCGGCGTTCAGCCCGTACAGCCCGCCGTCGAACTCGCCGGCGCCGAGCGTGTCCGGCTCGAACTTGCCGGTGTCCAGGCCCTGCGCCTTCTTCAGGTCGAGCAGCGCACCGCGGTCGGCGTACTCCCGCAGGTACTTCTCGTCCATCTGGATGATGTCCGGCGCGTCGTTCGCCGCGACCGTGGTGGCGAGCTTGTCCCAGTAGCCGGACCAGTCGCCGAACTCGCCCTTGATCGTGACGTTCGGATGGTCCTTCTGGTACGCGTCGATCACCTGCTGGGTGAGCTTGGTCCGGGTGTCCGACCCCCACCAGGTGAATCGGAGCGTGACCTTGCCGCCGTCCGCGGACGACGATCCGCCGCCGGAGTCGCCGCCGCACGCGCTGGCGGCCAGCAGCGTGGTGGCCAGCGCCAGGGCCGTCAGGGCCTTGGGGATGTGCCTCATGTGATGACCTTTCAGGGGTTACTTGATGCCGGTGGTGGCGATGCCCTTGATCAGGAACCGCTGACCGAGCAGGAAGGCGAGGAAGACCGGGACCAGCGACACCACCGACATCGCGAACATCGAGCCCCAGGACGAACTGGAGGTCGCGTCGACGAACGACCGGAGCGCGATCGGCACGGTGTACATGTGCGGGTCGGTCAGGTAGATCAGCTGGCTGAAGAAGTCGTTCCAGGTCCAGATGAACGTGAAGATCGTCGTGGTGGCCAGCGCCGGCACCATCAGCGGCAGGATGATCCGGAGGAAGATCGACGCCTTGCCGCAGCCGTCGATCCGGGCGGCCTCGTCCAGCTCGCGCGGGATGCCGCGGATGAACTGCACCATCAGGAAGACGAAGAACGCGTCGGTGGCGAGCAGCTTCGGCACGATCAGCGGCAGCACCGTGTTGATCCAGCCCAGCTTCGAGAACAGGATGTACTGCGGCACGATCACCACGTGGATCGGCAGCATGATGCTGAGCAGCATGATCCCGAACCAGAGCTTCTTCGCGGTGAACTCCAGCCGGGCGAACGCGTACGCCGCCATCGAGCAGGACACCAGGTTGCCGAGGATCGAGCCGAGCACCACCAGCGCCGAGTTCAGCAGGTACCGGGTGAACGGCTCGGTCAGCGCGTTCCAGCCGACCCGGTAGTTCTCGATCCGCAGGTCCTTGATCAGGATGCCGGGGTCGCGGAAGATCTCGTTGCCCGGCCGCAGCGAGCTGACCACCATCCAGATCACCGGGTAGAGCATCACCAGCGCCGAGCCGGCGAGTACGACGTGGATCACCAGCGGCCGGATCCGGGCCCAGCTGAGGCCCGCGGTCCGGCGGGTGGCGACGGTACGGGACAGCGTCTCAGTCGTCATAGAACACCCAGTACTTCGAGGCGAAGAAGTTCGCGGCGGTGAAGACCCCGATGATCACGAGCAGGAACCACGCCATCGCGGAGGCGTAGCCCATGTCGAAGTTCCCGAAGCCCCGGTCGTAGAGGTACAGCGTGAAGAACATCGTCGAGTCCGACGGCCCGCCGCTGCCCCCGGAGACGACGAACGCCTGGGTGAACGACTGGAACGCGTGGATGATCTGCAGCACCAGGTTGAAGAACACGATCGGCGTCAGCAGCGGCAGCGTGATACTGAAGAACCGGCGCAGCGTCCCGGCGCCGTCGACCGCGGCCGCCTCGTAGTACATCGACGGGATCTGTCTCAGCCCGGCCAGGAAGATCACCATCGGCGAGCCGAACGTCCAGACGTTCAGCACGACCAGCGTGCCGAGCGCGGTACTCGGGTCGGAGATCCAGCCTTTTCCGTGGATTCCGAACAGGTCGAGCAACTGGTTCAGCAGGCCGGTGGTGCCGAACACCTGCCGCCAGAGGATCGCGATAGCGACGCTCGAGCCGAGCAGCGACGGCAGGTAGAAGATGGATCGATAAAATGCCATCCCGCGCACGCCCCGGTCCAGCACCACAGCGAGCAGCAGCGCGATCATCAGCTGCAGGGGAACCGACACGAACACGTAGGTGAACGTCACCTTCAGCGAGTTGTGCAGCCGCTGGTCGGACAGCATCCGGGTGAAGTTCTCCAGGCCGATCCACTTCGGCGCCTGGATCAGGTTGTAGTCCGTGAAGGACAGATACAGCGAGGCCAGCATCGGGCCGATCGTGATCAGGAACAGGCCCAGCAGCCAGGGCGCGAGGAAGAGGTAGCCGGCCAGGTTGTCCTTCTTCTGACCTGCGGACTTCTTCCCCCGGAGGCTGCCGAGCTCACCCAGCGCACTCATCGTCTCGTTACCTCCGGAACAGCGGAAATGATTCGGAAAGCGTTTGCTCTGGCCGGTGAAACTAGTACGAGAAACCGGTTTATGCAAGGGTTCGCCAGCTCGCCGGGGTGTCCGGATACGGTCGTTCGCGCGGTCTTGACAGGACAAAGTGGCGCAGCGACAGTTCTGGACATTTGGGAACCGCTTACCGACGGGAGACCCCGATGCTCCGACGTACGTTTCTGACCGGTTCGCTGACCACGGTCGCGGTCGGCGCCCTGCATCCGGGCGCTGCTCGTGCTGAAGTGACAGCTGTGGACGAGGACTTCCTGACACTGCTGACCGAGGCCAACCAGACCCAGATCCCGCTGGTGCTCGCGAACTACCGGAACGCCGCCGACAGCGTCCGTACGGTCGCCCGGAAGGCGCGGCGGCTGGTCTCCGGGTATGTGTGGGGCCGGTCGACGTACCACCACGACACGTCGCTTCTGGAGCCGCTCGGCCGGCTCGTAGAGCAGCTCGCGGCGCGGCAGCACGAGGACGGGCTGTACGACGTCGGCAACCTGCACTCGCCACCCGACAGCGCGTTCGCGATCCAGGACGTCTGCATGCTGTACGCGCTGCTCGACGCGGACGGTCAGCCGGCGACCGCCGCCCTACGGGCCACGCTCGCGTCGGTCGTGCAGAAGGCGGCGCCCGCGTTGGCGACCGGCGGCGTCCACACGCCGAACCACCGGTGGGAGGTGTCCGCGGCACTGGCACGGGCCAACCACCTGTTCCCGGATCGGCGGTACACCGCGCGGATCGACGAGTGGCTGGACGAGGGCATCGACGCGACCCCGGACGGGATCTACAGCGAGCGGAGTTCGACGTACGCCGCCGAGGTGACGAACCCGTGCCTGCTCACGATCGCGTGGCTGCGCGACAGGCCCGGCCTGCTGGACTACGTACGGCGCAACCTCGACGTGACCCTCTACCTCCTCGAGCCGAACGGCGAGGTGGACACGACCGCGTCCCGCCGCCAGGACCAGAAGGGCGTCCGCGAGGTCTGGTGGTATCTCACCCAGTTCCGCGAGCTCGCGCTGCACACCGGGGACGGGCGGTTCACGACTGTCGCCAAGAGCATCGAAGCGCGCGGGACCGGGGAGCTCGGCGATTTCCTGGCCGAGGTCCTCGAACGGCCGTCGCTGTCCGCGACGCTTCCGGCCGCCGCACCGGCGCCCGACGACTTCGCCCAGCACTACCCGTCGCAGGCGTCGGTCCGGGTACGGCGCGGCGCCCGCACGGCGACGGTCTTCGGTGGCACGGACTTCCACGACATCCCGGTGATCTCGTCAGGGCTGTCCACCAACCCGACCTTCTTCAAGCTGCGCACGGGTTCGGCGATCCTCGACTCCGTGCGGCTGTCCCCGCAGTTCTTCAGCACGGGGCACTTCCGCAGCGACGGGCTGCGGCGCACCGGACCGGGCACCTTCAAGCTCCAGCAGGAGGTCGAGGTTCCGTACCACCTGCCGCTGCCCAGGCGGTACCGGCGGCCCGACGGCCTGTACGCGCTGACGCCCGAGGGCCGGTTCTACGCGTCGATGGACTTCCCGCACCGGCCGAAGCAGTACCGGACGTTGCGGACCGACGTCACGGTGGCCGAGGTCGCGGACGGGTTCGACCTGACGTTCGAGTTCGCCGGCGACGAGACGGCGTACGCGATCGAGCTGTGCTTCCGCCCGGGCGGAACGCTTTCCGGCGTTTCCGAACTGGATGCTAACGGCAACTACCAACTGGTGTCCGGAACCGGGAGCTACACGGTCGGCGCCGACCGGATCGAGTTCGGGCCGGGGAGCGGCGCCGCCCGGGTCGCGATGGACCCGGGCGAGCGCTACACCTACCTGGGCGGCAGCCTCACCCCGGACGGACTTCGTGTCTACCTGACCGGTCGTACGCCGGGTCGCCAGGTGCTCAGGTTCCGGGTCTAGGAAACCGTTCGTACAACGGTTTCCAGGTTTCCGTCGTGGGGGATCCGGAGCACGTGGATCCGGCGGCGGGCGTCGCGGAGGTACGTCCGGGACGACGTGCTGACGGTCGCCGTCCGGGGGCTCGACCAGGTGATCGTGATCGTGGCCTTGCCGCGGCGGATCACCAGGCCGTCGGCCGTCGCGGTGCGGCTCTGGTTGTAGGGCACGACGGTCCCGTCGGAGAAGACGACCTCGTCGTCCGGCTGCAGTACCAGCGGGATCTGTTCGGTCGCGGCGCCGGTCGCGGTGACCCGGCGGCTGACCGAGTTCGGGCCGACCAGCAGCTCGGTCGCCACCGAACCGTCGGGCGTGTGGTAGCGGACCAGGTCGTTCGACGGGTACGTGGCGACGAGGTTGGTCTCCGCGTCGGCCTTGCCTCCGAGGACCGTGGCCCAGGCCCCGGTCGCTGTCTGCTGGGCGTGGATCACCGTGCCCGCGACCGGGTGCCAGAGGAATCCTGTGCCGGCCTTCACGCCGCTCCCCTGCCGGTCCCCGAAGAACGCGCCCAGATAGAGGCCGGGACGGCGTACGTAGAGGTAGTCCTGGTTGCCGTAGTCGTCGTGCCGCCGCTCGGTGAAGTGATCGCTGCGCAGGTACGGCAGGCGCGCGATCGCTGCCTCCTTCGCGGCGCGGGTCGGCATCGTCTCGCCGTACGGTGCGTGCGCGATGATCCGCGGCGACGTGTCCTGCTTCGCGAGCGCGGGCACCGGGGCCGGGTCCGCGGCCCAGGCCTGCCGGGATGCGGTCTGGTCCTCGCGGGAGGTGAAGAACGCGCCGAGGTCCGGCGCGACCGGGACGAAGTGCGAGCCGAGGATGGTGCGGTCCGGGTCCGGGATCACGTCGTCGTAGAACGCCTCCGCGGTCCGGTCCGAGACGGCGTAGTACGTCAGCCAGCCGGAGCCGTCGGGCTCCCGGAGCAGGTTGTACCCGAACCAGTCGGCGAACCGCCGCGCCATGGTGGCGAGCTGCGGGTTCCGGGTGAGCAGGTACAGCTCGGCCAGCTCCGGAAGCATCACCTCGAAGTTGTAGTTGATGTCCATCCCGCGCGGGTCGTAGAAGAACCCGGCCGGGCTCTGCGCCCACTTCGCGATGAACCGGATCCGGTCCTGGAGCTTCAGCGACCGGTCGTGGTCGGGCAGCAGCTTCAGCGTCAGCGCCGAGCCGGCCACCCCCGCGGTCGCCTGGTTGGTGTACTCGAACGGATCGTCCCAGACCACCGAGTTCCCCGGGTCCAGGTACCAGTCGACTCCCTTGCGCAGGGCAACCTCCAGCTGCGCCTGCCGGCCGGGAAGCGCGTTCGCCTGCCGGAGGTTGGCCAGCGTCTTCGCCAGATATCCGATTCCGAAACCGCTTGACGCCTTTCCTTGTTCGCCCGGGTGGTACTCGGGCCACGACCCGTCCGGGTTCTGCAACCCGATGTAGTGCTGCAACGCGGCGTCGAGCCGGCCGAGCAGCGCGTTGTCCCGGTAGTACGGGTTCCAGGCGCGCTCGTTCGCGTAGAACCAGCTCAGGGTGAAAACGTGTTCCTGGACGCGCGAGTTGTACGGCTGAGCCGGCGTCCGCCACCAGCCACCGGCCATGAAGCCGTATGGATCGCCATCCACGGTGTCACTGGTAACGATGTCGTTCGCCATCGGAGCCAGGATCACCAGGTACGGCGCGAACCGCTGCTCCCCCGGCGCGAACAACCCCCGGTCCGGCGCCCCGGCCGGGAGTCCGGCCAGCAACGGGAGGCCGGCGGCACGGGCGGGTATCGACATCGACGTCATCGTAGTGGCGGCCACGGCGCCGAGCAGGACGGTACGGCGTTTCAGAGACATAGCGGGATCTCCTAGCTGCGAGCGGACTGCGGTGAGTCTTCTGCGGCAGCTCTCGGCGGGTCAAGACCTTGGACGGTGATAATTCGAATTATCATCGAATTCCAGCTCTTGACGGGTACCGGCGGACTGTTCTACGGTTCCCGGCAATCCGTATTACCGCGAAGGATCGACGATGGCAGACAAGGCGACCCGGCTCACCCAGCGCGACATCGCGCGGCTGGCGAAGGTCAGTCAGACGACGGTTTCGCTGGTGCTGAACAACCGCAGCGACGCCACCGCGCGGATCCCGGCCGAGACCCGGGACCGGGTGCTCAAGGTGATCCGCGAGACCGGCTACCAGGCCGATCCGCTGGCCCGCCGGATGACCCAGCAGCGCAACCAGATCCTCGGCGTGTTCACGTACGAGTCGGTCTTCCCGAGCGCCAGCGGCGACTTCTACCACCCGTTCATGGCCGGGATCGAGGACTGCGCCGAGCGGCTCGGCTGGGACCTGCTGCTGTTCACCAGCGCGCCGGTGGCCGAGGGCCGGCGGCGGATCTTCCACGAGAACAACCGGCTCCGGATCGCGGACGGTTGCCTCCTGCTCGGTCGGCAGATCCCGGGCGAGGAGCTCGCCCGGTTGATCGCCGAGGAGTACCCGTTCGTGTCGGTCGGCCGCCGCGACGACGCCGGCGGCCCGGTGCCGTACGTCGGCGCCGACTACACCAGCGCCACCCGCACCGTCGTCGAACAGGCCCGCGCGCTCGGCCACCGGCGGATCGCGTACGCCGGGCTCGGCAGCGGCGCGGAGTCGTCGGCTGACCGCATGCGCGGCTTCCGGGAGGCCGCCGGCGCGCGCGCACCGCACGTGCCGACCGCCGACCGCTCAGCGGGCGAGGTCCTCGACGACCTCCTCGACCGCAAGATCACCGCGGCCTTCGTCGAGGAGCGCGCGGACGCGATCGCGCTGTACGCCGCTGCCGCCGAGCGCGGCGTCGACGTACCCGGCGACCTGTCCGTGGTCACGCTCGGCGATGCCACCCGGCCCGCGGCCAGCGACCTGGACTTCTCCGGCTTCCACGTCCCGCGGCGGGCGATGGGGCTGCGCGCGGTCGAGCTGCTCGAGGCCGTCCTCAGCGGCACCGCCACAGAGCAGCAACTGCTCCTCCCCTGTGACCTGACCGACGGAATCACTCTCACTCCGCCCAGCAAAGGTGCCTAGATGCATACAGATGTTCTCGTCGTCGGCGGTGGGCTCGGCGGCGTTGCCGCGGCCCTGGCCGCGCTCCGGACCGGTCGGTCGGTGGTCCTGACCGAGGAGTTCGACTGGCTCGGCGGTCAGCTGACCAGCCAGGCTGTCCCGCCGGACGAACACTCCTGGGTCGAGCAGTTCGGCATCACCGCGTCGTACCGCGCGTTGCGCGACGGGATCCGCGACTACTACCGCCGGCACTACCCGTTGACCGTCGCGTCCCGGGCGGATCCACACCTGAACCCCGGCGCCGGGTACGTGTCGAAGCTCTGTCACGAGCCGCGCGTCGCTGTCGCCGTACTGGACGAGATGCTCGCGCCGTACCGCGCCAGCCGCCGGCTGCAGGTCCTGCAGCCGTACCGCCCGGTCTCCGCCGACACCGACGGCGACCGGGTCACCGCGGTCACCGTGCAGCACCGGGACACCGGGGAGCAGCTCACCCTCACGGCGCCGTACATCCTCGACGCGACCGAGACCGGCGAACTGCTGCCGCTGACCGGGACGGAGTACGTCACCGGGTTCGAGGCGCAGCACGAGACCGGGGAGCCGAGCGCGCCGGCCGAGGCGCAGCCGCTGAACATGCAGGCGGTGTCGTACTGCTTCGCGGTCGACCACGTGGACGGAGACCAGGTCGGCGACAAGCCGGCCAACTACGCCTTCTGGCGGAACTACCAACCGGACTTCTGGGGCGACCGGCTGCTGTCCTGGACGGCGCCGAACCCCCGGACCCTGGAGAGCTCACACCGGTCCTTCACCCCGAACCCCGACGACGACCCGCTCGCCGTGGTCGCGGACCAGCGGCGCAGCGGCGGCGACCTGAACCTGTGGACCTTCCGCCGGATCGCGGCCCGCCGGCACTTCGTCCCCGGCGCGTACGCGAGCGACATCTGCCTGGTGAACTGGCCGATGATCGACTACTTCGAGGGCCCGGTGATCGACGTACCGGATGCGGCGAAGCATCTCGCGGCGGCCAAGGAGCTGTCCCAGGCGGTGTTCTACTGGCTGCAGACCGAGGCACCCCGGCCCGACGGCGGTACCGGGTTCCCGGGGCTCCGGCTGCGCGGCGACCTGGTCGGATCCGCCGACGGGCTCGCGCAGGCGCCGTACATCCGGGAGTCGCGGCGGATCAAGGCGGCGTACACGATCGTCGAGCAGGACCTGTCGGTCGCGGTCCGCGGTTCCCGGGGCGCCGTGGAGTACGCCGACAGCGTCGGGATCGGGATGTACCGGATCGACCTGCACCCGTCGACCGGCGGGGACAACTACATCGACGTGGCGAGCAGCCCGTTCCGGATCCCGCTCGGGGCGCTGGTCCCGCAGCGGGTGGAGAACCTGCTGCCCGCGAGCAAGAACCTCGGCACCACGCACATCACCAACGGCTGTTACCGGCTGCACCCGGTCGAGTGGAACATCGGCGAGGCCGCGGGCCTGCTCGCCGGCTTCTGCCTTGATCGCGGTGTCAGTCCGCGCGCGGTCCACGCCACCCCTGCCCTGCTCGGCGAGTTCCAGGACCACCTGGTTGCCCAGGGCATCGAACTCGCCTGGCCGGCCATCGCCGGTTACTGAGTTCCGGCTACTGAGCTCCGGTTACCTGATGGAGGTCCCCTGATGAAACGACTGACAGCGGCGTTGTCCGCGGCCGCCCTGCTGGTGGCGGCCGGCTGCGGCGGCGGCTCCGGCTCCGGCGCGAGCGCCGGAGCGCCGATCGACCTGCGGATGACGATCTGGAGCGCGAACGCCAAGCATCTGGCGTTGTTCGACCAGATCGCGGCCGCCTACAAGAAGGACCACCCGGAGATCGGCAAGATCACTTTCGAGTCGATCCCGTTCGACAGCTACACGACCACGCTGACCACGCAGATCGGCGGCGGCAACGTCCCGGACCTGGCGTGGATCTTCGAGACCAACGCACCGGACTTCGTCAGCTCCGGCGCGCTGGAGCCGATCGACAAGGACCCCGATCTGGTCCCGAGTACGACGGCCAACTGGGAGAAGGACGGCAAGCTCTACGCGTACCCGTTGTCCACCTCGCCGCTGGGCGTCTTCGTGAACACCGATCTGGTGAAGGCGGCCGGGCGGCCGTCGCCCGCGCAGCAGATCGCCTCCGGGACCTGGACCTGGGACGAGGCCGCGAAGACCGCCGCCGCCGTACAGGCCAAGACCGGCAAGGGCGGCCTGGTGGTCGGCGACTTCGACTACAAGGGCTGGGACACGCTGAACGCGATCTGGTCCGGGTGGGGCGCGCGGCCGTGGAGCGAGGACGGCAAGAGCTGCCAGTTCGACCAGCCGCAGATGGTGGACGCGATGACGTTCGTCCACAAGATGATCTTCACCGACAAGGGCATGCCGGGGCCGGGCGTCACGAAGGACTTCTTCGCCGGCGACTCGTCGATGGTGCTGACCCAGATCAGCCGGGCGGCGCTGCTCGAGAAGGCCAAGTTCCATTGGGATCTGGTGCCGCTGCCGAAGGGTCCGGCCGGTGACTACTCGGTCGTCGGGCAGGCCGGGATCGGCGTGTTCAAGCGCGGCAAGCACGCGGATGCGGCGAAGCAGTTCCTCGCCTACTTCAGCAACGCGCAGAACTCGGCGAAGCTGGCGGAGTACTTCCCGCCGCCGCGCAAGTCCGAGCTGAACGCGGCCACCCTCGCGAAGGCCAACCCGCTGCTCAAGCCGGCCCAACTCGACAGTGTCGTTGTCAAGGGCATCGAAAACGGCACCATCAAGCCCAGTCACACCGGGTACGCCGAGCTGCAGCAGACGGTGCGCGCCGCCCTTGACCCGTTGTGGAAGCCGGACGCCGACGTGAAGACCGTACTGTCCGGCGTCTGCTCGAAGATCAACCCCTTGCTGGCGAAATGACCTTGACGTTGGAGAAGCCCACGCGGTCGGACAGCCCGGCCGCGCGGGCGCCGTACTGGACGATGCGCCGGCGGGACACGCTGGCGGGCTGGCTGATGGTCGCGCCTCAGCTGGCCGGCATCGTCACGTTCGTCCTGGTGCCGCTCGGGCTGGTGGTCTGGTACAGCGTGCACGAGTGGAACGTGCTGGGCGGCACGTTCGAGTTCGTCGGCGGCGACAACTACCAGGCGCTCGCGGACGACCAGCGACTCGGGCCGGTGCTGCGGGCAACAGGTCTGTTCTCGGTCGGGCTCGTCGTACTGAACCTCAGCCTGGCGCTGTTCCTCGCCGTACTGCTGAATCAGAAGCTCCGCGGGACCGTGGTGTTCCGGACGTTGTTCTTCTCGCCGGTCGTGGTGACGCTCGTCGCCTGGACGATCGTGTGGGGCTTCCTCCTGCAGGACAACGGCGGCGTGAACGCGTTCCTGCACGTCTTCGGTATCAACGGGCCGAACTGGCTGCGCTCCGGCGGTACGGCGATGCTGTCGGTGATCGTCGTACAGCTCTTCAAGAACGTCGGGCTGAACATGGTGCTGTTCCTGGCGGCGCTGCAGGGCGTACCGGCGGAGCTGTACGAGGCGGCCCGGATCGACGGGGCGTCGGCGTGGGCGCGGTTCCGGCGGGTGACCGTACCGTTGATCAGCCCAACGATCCTGCTGACGATGATCCTGACGATCGTCGGGTCGCTGCAGGTGTTCGCGCAGATCGCCGTCCTGACGCAGGGCGGTCCGGGGACGTCGACGACGGTGCTCGTGTACTACCTCTACCAGCAGGCGTTCCAGTTCCACCACTTCGGGTACGGCGCGACGCTGTCGCTGGTGCTGTTCCTGATCGTGCTGGTGCTGACGGTGATCCAGTGGCAGATGCGTAAGAAGTGGGTGTTCCATGAGGCTTAAGCTGCTGATCTACGGCGTACTGCTGGTGTGTTGTGTGCCCTTCGTGTTCCCGATCTGGTGGATGGCGACGACGTCGCTCAAGCCGGTGTCGGAGATCTTCGCGTTTCCGCCCTCGCTGCTGCCGGGGTCGCCGACGTTGGACGCCTACAAGCAGGTGTTCGAGCTGCAGCCGTTCGGGCGGCAGTACCTGAACAGCCTCTACATCGCGCTGGTGGTGACGATCGGGACGCTGGCGGTGTCGTCGCTCGCCGGGTACGCGTTCGCCCGGGTGAAGTTCCGCGGCGCCGGGGTTGTGTTCCTGGTCGTCCTGACCGGGCTGCTGATCCCGAACGAGGTGACGATCATCCCGTTGTACAAGATGTTCGACGCCTTCGGCCTGGTGGACACCCACTGGCCGCTCATCCTGATCCCGATGCTCGGTGCCCCCAGCGTGCTGGCGACCTTCATCATGCGCCAGTTCTTCATCACGCTCCCCGCCGAACTCGAGGAAGCCGGCCGCGTCGACGGCCTGGGCCGCTTCGGCCTCTTCTACCGCATCTGCCTACCGTTGGCCCGGCCGGCAATCGGCGCGGTCGCGATCTTCACGTTCCTGCACAGCTGGAACCTCTACCTGGAGCCGATCGTCTTCCTCTCCTCCAAACAGAAGTTCACCATCCCCCAGGCCCTCACCCAGTACGTCGACGCCTACGGCGGCCCCATGTGGAACACCCAACTGGCCGCCGCCACCCTCTCCGCCCTCCCCGTCCTCATCATCTTCATCCTCGCCCAACGCCAATTCGTCGAAGGCCTAGCCCAAACCGGCCTCAAAGGCTGAGCCGAGGCGCATGACGGACAGGCGTTCGGCGCCTGCGCATCCACCCAGTTCGGTTGTACCAGTGACCGCCGTAGCGGAGATGGGTTACGACCGCGCGTTCCAGAGTCGTACGTTGCGGCAGCTCATCGAGCAGGGACGGCGGTACGTCGTCGCCGTCGAAGCGGCGGTGGAACACGTGCTCGATGGGTGCCCAGTCAGCCTTCACCCGGTCGGTGAACCGGGTGAAGCGCTGCTGGAACCGGATGATGTTCGACGTCGTCGGCAAGTACCGCTGCAACTGGTCGTCCATCAGCCAGGAATGGCAGACGAAGCCGTCGACGTGGCCGCCGCACTGTTCCGCGAGTTCCATCGCGCGCGCGAAGGACGCGTCGCACGCCGCGCTGGTCAACGGCGTTCGATCGCCCGGCACATGCGTGTTCCAGGCGTTGTCGTCCCCAGGCGGCTGCCGCTCGAAGGCCAACCGCCCGAGCCGGAAGCTCGTACCGCTGAACACCAACGGCAGTCCCCAAGTGGCATCCAGCCCGGCCCGCCCGGTCAGCCGACGTGACAACTCCAGTTCTTCTCCCAGCGCACCTAGCGAGTCCCACGATTCGCGATCAGTGAGCCCGATGGTCGCGTGGTAGTCGCGTACGTGCGGCACGACGGCGAGGAACACCCACACGAACAGATGACGTCCCACCGCTCCGGTCGCTGCCGGCAACGGCGCCCACGCGGGATTCCCCGGGACCCGTCGCCCCAGCTGTGCCAGCAGCACTTGGTACGACCGTTCGAGCACACGCCAAAGCTCTGGATGTTCGCCGGGATCCGGCCGCGCGGCGAGCGTCGACTCGCGATCAGCCCGGTCGATCCGCAACCTGCTGCACAGTTGCTCAACACCGTCGTCCGGCGGCAGGACAACCTCATTCATCGGGTACCTCCCTCGTCCGTGAGCCACAACCGGGCTCGTCTCGACGGGGGGACCTAAGGGTTTCCCTCCAACAACCTATCTCGTCCGCTAGAGGAACTTGGGGGCCAGGCGGTCCGCGGTGCGGAAGGCGAGGGCGAGTGGGGCGCCTACGCAGGCCACGAGGGTGCCGATGAGGGGGCCGCGGCGGCGGGTGGAGACTCGGGGTGGGAGGGTCGCGAACAGGGTGGCGAGGGCCGGGAGTGGGCGGATGAAGACGGTCAGTTCGGCGATCTTGCCGTGCTCGTCGCAACGGACCAGGTTCATCGCCTCGAGTTCCACGCCCCGGACCTGGGCGCGGAACGAGAACGCCTGGGTGTCGCCGCGGGTCAGCGGTTCGCCGGTGTGGAGGTCTTCGAGTACGGCGAAGATGTCGCGATGCAGCGCGACCACCTCGTCGCGCCCCTGGAACGTGAGCCGATCGGTCAGCGGCGAATGGAAGACGACGTCGTCGGCCAGCACCGCTCCGACCGCGTCCGCATCCCCCCGCTCCCCCGCCTGACGTAAAACCTCAACCGCTGCTGTCGGGTTCTCCATGCACCCCACTCAAGCAAACCCCACCGACAGCCCAGCGCACCCAGTCCGAGAACGCTCGGCGGGGTCAGGGAACAAGCAATAGCTTGTCGCCTGACCTCACGCTGTGTGGCGACAACCAGTCGCGGGTCAGCGGCTGGCGAGCTGCTGGGCCATTTCGGTGGCCCAGTAGGTGAGGATGGTGTCGGCGCCGGCCCGGCGGATGGCGGTGAGGGTTTCGACGATGGCTGCTTCGCGGTCGATCCAGCCGTTGGCGGCGGCGGCCTCGACCATCGCGTACTCGCCGGAGATGTTGTACGCCGCGACCGGGACGTTCACGTGGTCGCGGACCTGACGGATGATGTCGAGGTACGCCAGGGCCGGCTTCACCATCACGATGTCGGCGCCTTCGGCGATGTCGAGGTCGACCTCGCGGATGGCGTCGCGGGAGTTGGCGTTGTCCTGCTGGTACGTCTTCCGGTCGCCGGTGAGGGACGAGTCGACGGCCTCGCGGAACGGGCCGAAGAACGCCGACGCGTACTTCACGGCGTACGCGAGGATCACCGTGTCGACGAAGCCGGCCGCGTCCAAAGCCTTGCGGACCACGCCGACCTGGCCGTCCATCATCCCGGACGGGCCGACCACGTGCGCGCCGGCGGACGCCTGCGCGACGCCCATCTCCGCGTAGATCTTCAGCGTCGCGTCGTTGTCCACCCGGCCCTCGGCGTCGAGTACGCCGCAGTGCCCGTGGGAGGTGAACTCGTCCAGGCAGAGGTCGGACATCACCAGCAGCGAGTCGCCGACCTCGGACCGGGCGTCGGCGATCGCCACGTTCAGGATCCCCTCGGGGTCCAGCGCGCCCGAGCCCTCAGGGTCCTTCGAGGTCGGTACGCCGAACAGCATCACGCCGCCCAGTCCGAGCTGCGCCGCCTCCGCGACCGCCTTCCGTGCGGTGTCCCGGGTGTGCTGGACGACGCCCGGCATCGACGCGATCGGGATCGCCTCCCGGGCGTCCTCCCGGACGAACATCGGCAGGATCAGCTGCCGCGGCTCCAGCGTGGTCTCCGCGACCAGCCTGCGGATCGCCGCCGACGACCGGAGCCGGCGCGGCCTCACTTCCGGGAATCCAGGCATTTCAGCTCTTTCGGCGCGAGCCCGAGCGGCGCTCGGACGGACGGGTGACCGGTTCACCGGCCTCCACCATCGTGTCACGGCGGTCCGCACCGAACCGGGCCAGGGCGTCGGCCAACTCCTCGACCGACGGCGTCTCGGCCATCGCGTCGACCCGCAGGCCGTGCTCCTCGGCGGTCTTCAGCGTGGCCGGGCCGATCACCGCGATCACCGTGGACGCGTGCGGCTTGCCGGCGATGCCGACCAGGTTCCGGACCGTGGACGACGAGGTGAACACCACCGCGTCGAACTTGCCGGACTTGATCGCCTCGCGGGTCGGCGCCGGCGGCGGGGCGGCCCGGACGGTCCGGTACGCCGTCACGTCGTCGACCTCCCAGCCGAGATCGGTCAGGCCCGCGACCAGGGTCTCGGTGGCGATGTCGGCGCGCGGCAGGAAGACCCGGTTGATCGGGTCCAGCAGCTCGTCGTACGGCGGCCAGTCCTCGACCAGCCCGGCGGCCGACTGCTCACCGGACGGGACCAGGTCCGGACGGATGCCCCAGGCCCCGATCGCCTCCGCGGTCTTGTCGCCGACCGCGGCGATCTTCAGCCCGGAGAACGCCCGCGCGTCCAGCCCGTACTCGTCGAACTTCTCCCGGACCGCCTTCACCGCGTTGACCGAGGTGAACGCGACCCACTCGTAGCGACCCTCGACCAGACCGCGGATCGCCTTGTCCATCTGCTGCGGGTTCCGCGGCGGCTCGACGGAGATCGTCGGCACCTCCTCGGGCATCGCGCCGTACCGACGGAGCCGGTCCATCAACGGCCCGGCCTGGTCCTTGGTCCGCGGGACCAGGATCCGCCAGCCGAACAGCGGCTTGGTCTCGAACCAGGACAGCGCCTCACGCTGCTCGACCACCGCGCCGACCACGATCACGGCCTCGCCGGTGACCTTCGCGGTCCGCAGGTCGGTGATGATCGTCTCCAGCGTGCCGACCACGCTGGTCTGCGAGGTCGTCGTGCCGCCGACGGTCACCGCGACCGGGGTGGCGGCGTCGAAGCCGGCCTCGACCAGGGCCGCGACGGTCTCCTTCAGAGTCTCCACGGCGTTCAGCAGGACCAGGGTCTGCTTCGGCTGCAGGCGGGTCAGGTCGAGCTTGTTCTCGGCCAGGTCGACGACGGTGACCTCGCGGTCGCCCTTCATCGTCAGCGGGATCCCGGCGTACGTCGGAACCGCGCTCAGCTCGCTGACCCCCGGGACCACGTTGAACGCGATCCCTGCCTTCTTGCAGGCGGCGGCCTCCTCGGCGCCGCTGGAGAAGGTGAACGGGTCGCCGCTGAGCAGTCGCACCACGTTCGCCGCGGTCTTCGCGGTCTTCACCACCAGCCGCGCGCGGGCGGCCACCCGGAGCGCCCGGCTGCCCTCGGCGCCGGAGCCGTCCACGACCTCGACGCCGGCCTTGCAGTAGCCCAGGAACGCGTCGTGTTCGGGGCCCTCGACAACCACCGCGTCGGCGTTCGCGAGCACGTCCCGACCGGCCAGCGTCAGCAGCGCCGGGTCACCAGGCCCGACCCCGACGAACGTGACATGGCCGAGCGGTTTGGTCTGCTTGACGGTACTGGTCGCGGCCTTCTGCGGTGCCGCGGTTGCGGCTGTCTTCGCGCTCACGTCTGCCTTCGCCCTCGTCGTTTTCGTGCTCGTCCTGTGGGCCGTCTTCTGGGCCTTCTTGTGGGCTGTGCTCGTGCCCTGTGCCGGTGTCATGTTCGCTCCAGCAACTCGTTCGCCAGCGCCCTGCCGAGCGCCACCGGGTCGTCCACCGGCCCGTTCGCCGAGAGCCGGCGTACGCCGTCCTCCTGGCCGAGCGCGCCGCGCAGCCACAGCTCCGGGCCGTCCTCGCCCTCGACCACCTCGGCGAGGGCCCCGACCGGCGCCGTGCACCCTGCCTCGAGGGTCGCCAGCAGCTGCCGCTCCGCCGTCACCGACGCGCGGGTGGCGGCATCCTCCAGCGGTGCCAGCGCAGCCAGTACGCCGGTGTCGTCCGCGCGGCACTCGACGGCCAGCGCGCCCTGTCCGGGCGACGGCAGCATCTGGATCGGGTCCAGCGTCTCGGTCGCCTCGTCGAGCCGCCCCAGCCGGGCCAGCCCGGCACGGGCCAGCACCACCGCGTCGACCTTGCCGTCGGCGACCAGGCCGATCCGGGTGTCCACGTTGCCGCGGACGCCGGTGCACTCGATGCCCAGGCCGAGCGCCTCGATCTGCGCCGACCGGCGCGGCGCACCGGTTCCGATCACCGCGCCGCGCGGCAGCTCGCCGAGCGTCAGCCCGTCACGGGCGACCAGTACGTCGCGCGGGTCCTCGCGGACCGGGATCGCGCCGATCACCAGACCGTCGACGGGCGCGGTCGGGAGGTCCTTGAGCGAGTGCACCGCGATGTCGATGTCGCCGGCCAGCAGCGCGTCCCGGAGCGCGCTGACGTAGATGCCGGTGCCGCCGATCTGCTCGACCGGGGACACCTTGTCCTTGTCGCCGGTGGTGGAGATCGGGATCAGCTCGACCTCGTGGCCGAGCTTCCGCAGCGCGTCCGCGACCAGCGTCGCCTGTGCGGTGGCCAGCTGGGAGCGGCGGGTACCAAGCCGAATCTGGCGGATCATGCCTGCTCACCGCCCTTCGGAGTGGTGACCGCGTCCACGGCCGCCTGGTCGAGTGCGAACAGTTGCCGGAGCGCGTCGGCGTACGTCGGTCCGCCCGGGTCGCCGCCGAGCTCCTTCACCCGGACCGTCGGGTTGTGCAGCACCTTGTCGACGACCCGGTGGATGGTCCGCTCGACCTCGTGCCGCTCGTGCTCGTCCAGGTCCGGCAGCCGGCGCTCCAGCCGGGCCAGCTCCTGGTCGACCAGCGAGCTGGCCATCGCCCGCAGCGCGACCACGGTCGGCGCCACCGACGCGGCCCGCCGGGTGGCCTCGAACGCGCCGGTCTCCTCGCCGACGATCCGCCGTACCTCGTCGATGTCGGCCTCGCTGCCGCCCGCGGTGCCGACCAGGTCGGCCAGCGTGATCAGGGTGACGCCGGGGATCCGGGCCGCCTCGGGCGCGACGTCGCGCGGCAGGGCGACGTCGAGGACGCCGAGCGGCCGGTCGCCGGCGGCGTCCCGGATCATCTCCTCGGTGATCACCACACCGCGGGCGCCGGTGCAGGACACCAGCAGGTCGGCTTCCTTCAGCGCGTCCGGTACGCCGGCCAGCTTGATCGCCGTACCGCCGATCCGGTCGGTGAGCGCGACCGCGCGGTCGTAGTTGCGGTTGGCAACGGTCACGCTCCGCGCGCCGCCGTTCATCAGGGTCTGCGCGGCCAGCGAGGCCATCGAGCCGGCGCCGACGATCAGCGCCCGGCGGCCTTCGGTCCCACCGACGGCCTCCAGCCCGGCGGAGACCACCGAGCGGCCGGCCGAGTCGATCCCGGTCTCGGTGCGAGCCCGCTTGCCGACCCGCAACGCGTGCTGGAACAGCGCGTTCAGGTCGGTGGCGATGGTCTCGTTGTCCTGGCCGGCCCGCAGCGTCTCCTTGAGCTGGCCGAGGATCTGGCTCTCGCCGACGATCATCGAGTCCAGCCCGACCGCGACCTGGAACAGGTGCGCGACCGCGCCCTCCTCGAAGTGCACGTACAGGTGCTCGGCGAGATCCAGCAGCGGTACGCCGGTGATGTCCGACAGGATCGCGGTGACCTCGTCCATCCCGGCGTGGAACCGGTCGACGGTCGCGTACACCTCGGTGCGGTTGCAGGTGGCAACGACCGCGGACTCGGCGACGGCGGGCGAGTTCCGCACCGCGAGCCCGAGCTTGGTCGCGGCGTCCGCGTCCAGGGCGACCCGCTCGAGGACGTCGATGGCAGCGGACCGGTGACTGATGCCGACGACCAGGTAGCTCATGCGCCCACACCTCCCCCGACACTGGGGAAGTCCGTCAGACCGTTCAGCGCTGGTAGTTCGGGCACCTGGGGGAGCGCCGCCTCTCCGGACTTTCGTTGTTCGTGGTACGCCAGGATCTGCAACTCGATCGAGAGGTCCACCTTGCGGATGTCGACGCCGTCGGGCACGGACAGCACCACGGGCGCGAAGTTCAGGATGCTGGTGACGCCGGCGGCGACCAGCCGGTCGCACACCTCCTGCGCCGGGCCGGCCGGGGTGGTGATGACGCCGATCGAGACCCGGTCGGCCTTCACGATGTCCTCGAGCTCGGCGAAGTCGCGGACCTCCATGTCGCCGATCCGCTCGCCGATCAGGGTCGGGTCGGCGTCCAGCAGCGCGACGATCCGGAAGCCCCGGGTGCCGAAGCCGGAGTAGTTCGCCAGCGCGTGGCCGAGGTTTCCGATCCCGACGATGACGACCGCCCAGTCCTGGGTGACGCCGATCTCGCGGGCGATCTGGTAGCGCAGGTACTCGACGTCGTACCCGACGCCGCGGGTGCCGTACGAGCCCAGGTAGGACAGGTCCTTGCGGAGCTTGGCGGAGTTCACGCCCGCGGCGGTCGCCAGGTCCTCGCTCGACGCGGTGGCGGTGCCACCGTCGGAGAGCGCGGTCAGGGCCCGCAGGTAGACCGGCAAGCGCGCGACAGTCGCCTCGGGGATGCCGCGTTCGGTTCTCGTCGGCGGGCCGGGGCGACGGCTGCTGGCACGCGTCACAATTCTCCTGGGAGCGGTTGGTTCACCGCGGTCTGACGGCCGGCGGCTCTCTTACTCTAGGAGCTTGTGAACGTGAGAACAAAATCGGCGAAAGTGACCCCTACCTCATCAGCGCTTTTCGCAGTCGAGCGGGGTCCACACGCCAGAAGTCGTGCTGCTTGCCGTCCACGAACGTGACCGGGATCTGTTCGCCGTACTGCGTGAACAACCGGTCGTCCTGTGTGATGTCCACCTCGGACCACTCCACGCCCGCCTCGGCGCAGACCGCCCGGATGATCTCCCGGGCGTCGTCGCAGAGATGACACCCTGGTTTCCCATACATCAAGACCCTGCTCATCGCTCCCGCAGCCGTCCCTTCGCGACCTTGCCGGTGACCGAGTGCGGCAGGTGCTCCACCACCTCGATCTCCACCGGGCACTTGAACCGGGCCAGCCGGGCCGCGGCGTACTCCCGGACCGTTGCGACGTCGACCGATGCGTCCGGCAACGGCACCACGAACGCCTTCACCGCCTCGCCGGTCTCCTCGGACGGTACGCCGATCACCGCGGCCTCGCGGACGCCCGGAGCACCCACCAGGACGTCCTCGACCTCGCTCGGGAAGACGTTGAAGCCGGACACGATGATCAGCTCGCGCAACCGGTCGACCAGGAACAGGTCGCCGTCGGCGTCCAGGTATCCGACGTCACCGGTCCGGTACCAGCCGTCCGCGTCCGGGCCGTCGGCACCGTCCGGCCAGTAGCCGGAGAACAGGTTGCCGCCGCGGATCAGGATCTCCCCCGGGTCGTCGCCCTCGACGTCCTCGCCCTGCTCGTCGGCGATCCGGAGCTCGACGTTCGGCAGCGGCCGGCCGACCGAGCCCGGCTTCGGAGCGGCCTCGCCGAGCGTCGTGGTGACGCCGGGGGACGCCTCGGTCAGCCCGTAGCCCTGGTGGACGTGCAGGCCGGTCGCCGCTTCGAACCGGTCCGCCAGCCCACGGTCGAGGGTGGACGCCCCGGTCAGCACGACCTTGACCGTCTTCAGCCCCTCCCGCAGGTCCGGGCGGGACAGCAGCGCGTGCAGGGCCGGCGGGGCGAGCGGCAGCCGGGTCACGCCGTACCGGCCGATCAGTCCGAGGGTCTGCTCCGGGTCGAACCGGCGCTCGACGATCAGCGCGGCGCCGGTGGCGACCGCCCAGCCGAGGACCGCGTTCAGGCCGAACGCGTGGAACATCGGCAGCACCCCGAGCACCACGTCCTCGGGGCCCATCCGGTCCTCGCCGAGCTGGGTGAGGTTCTGCACATTCGCCGAAAGTGCCCGATGGGTGAGCATCGCGGCCCGCGGGTCGCCACTGGTCCCGGACGTGTAGAGGAGCACCGCGAGGGTCTCCGGGTCGATCGCCGGAAGTAACGGAGCGTCACCCTGGAGCTCGTCCGGGGCCACCGTCCGGACCCCCTCGACGCGCTCCGCGAGGACCGCGTCGACGATCGCCAGCCGGGCCCCGGAGTGCTCCGCGACGGTCGCCAGCTCGGGCTTGGTGAGGCCGGTGTTCAGCGGTACGGCGACCAGCCCGGCCCGGAGAACGCCCAGGTAGGACGTGACGAACTCGATGCTGTTGGCAACCAGGAGCAGCACCCGGTAGCCCGGTACCAGGCCGGCCGCGGCGAGCCCCTGCGCGGTCCGGTCGACGGCCTGGTCGAGCTCGCTCCAGGTCAGCCGCCGATCCCCGTCGACCAGCGCGGGACGCCCGCCGTGACGTTGCGCTGTGTCACGAAGGATGTCCGCGAAATTCACGTTCACCAGGCGAGTCTGTCACGCCCGGGATCCGGGCCGGGAGCAACCAGCTTGCCCAGAACGGTTGCAGCGGAGCGTGACCACCGATATACAGGTGACTTCGCGGCCGAGCTTCTGTCGAACCTCACACTGCAGAAACCCGTCCGCGCGGGGATCCTCATGCGCGACGTACCACTCCCCGACAGCAGGCTGCTCCGTTTTGCACCGGACGCAGTCCGCTGGCGCATTCGTGACCATCGGACCGGACGGAAGGCGGCACGCCCCAGCCTGTTGACAGCACGTGCCCGAGCGGTAACGCTCTGTGCTGATTCAGTTACTGAGGCCATTCGCGGATGTGTCGAACGACGTGTCAGTCGAACGGGGAGACAACTTGACCACGCCGGAACCAAGCCCGGACGGGATGCGACGTGCAGAGCTCGTCGATCGCGCCCAGGCCGGGGACGTCGGTGCCTTCGGTGAGCTGTACGACGAGTACTCGCTCACCGTCTATCGCTACATCTACGCCCGGGTGTCGTCGTCGGCACTCGCCGAGGACCTGACCAGCGAGACCTTCGTGCGGGCGCTCCGCGCGCTGGACTCGTTCCGCTGGCAGGGCCGGGATTTCGGCGCCTGGCTGGTGACGATCGCCCGGAACCTGATCACCGACCACTACAAGTCCGGCCGGGTCCGGCTCGAGGTGGTCACCGACGAGATCGAGACCCACGACCGGCAGACCGAGGGTCCGGAGATCGACGTGCTGGCCGCGGCCACCGCGGAGGTACTCCGGGACGCGGTCGCCGGCCTGCCCGACGAGCAACGTGACTGCCTGACGATGCGGTTCTTCGCGGGCCTGTCGATCGCCGAGACGGCCAAGGCGCTGGAGAAATCCGAGGGCGCCGTCAAGCAGCTCCAGCTGAGAGCCGTGCGGCACTTGGCGAAGGTTATCCCCAAGGACTTGAGATGAGGCGGATGACAACGAACGTCTTTCGTAACCAGTCAGGGAGTTACCTCGTTTGCCTGGTGAGGACCTGTCGGTGACCCCGACTGGCCATTGAGGAGAACGAGAACTCATGAGTGACCTACACAGGGCTCGAGCGCGCGCGGAGGCATTCGCGCACGCCGTCGATCACGGGCCCCGTCACTCCGCGCGACTGGGCGACGATCCAGAGTTGCTGGAAGCTGTGGAGCTGGTCGGACGGCTGAGGACCGCCGGCGCAGTTGCACCGCGACCCGAGTTCAGTGCCGAGCTGCGGCACCGCCTGATGGAGCAGGCGGCGGCGCGGGCGGCGACCACTGGGACTCAGCTGACGGTGCACACCGCACCAGACGACTCGGACGACCCGCCGGGTAGCGAGGACGTTGGCGCGTCCGTGACAGATATCCGCCGCCGCCAGGGCCGGAAGATCCGGTTGGTGGCCTCGACAGCCGCGCTGGTGCTGCTGGGAGGTGGCATCGGTTCTGCCGCCGCCGCCCAGCAGGCGATGCCCGGCGACACGTTGTACGGGATGAAGCGCAGTATCGAGAACGTGGCCACCAATGTGGGTGTCGGCGACGACTCCCGCGGCCGGCGCGACCTCGAGCATGCGATGACCAGGTTGTCCGAAGTCCGCGAGCTGACCGACAACGGCGGTTCGGTGGACACCATCAACGCGACGCTGGACGACTTCTCGGCGCAGGCCCGCAAGGGCGTGTCCCGGCTGCTCGCGTCGTACCAGCAGAACAGCGACGAGAGCTCGATCAGTGCGATCACGTCGTTCATCACCAGCGCCCGCCAGGCCTTGGTGGGCGCGACGCCGAACCTCCCGCCGGAGTCGTTGAAGTCCGGTGTCGAGGCGCTCGCCACGATCGAGCAGCTGGCGCAACTCACCACGGCCGCGTGCCCGAAGTGCGATGCGCCGAAGCCGGCCGCCGGAGCCCCGAGCACCGGCAGCACCACGAGCAACCATCCGAACCGCACCACCCCCGGCGTGAACGAGCCGAGCGACCCGGTGAAGGCCTCGTCGACCAGCCCGAAGGCTTCGTCGACGATCCCGACCCCGGTGGACTCGACCTCGCAGCAACCGGGCACCACGCCGACCAATGTGCCGAACACGACGATCCTCGAGGAGTCCGCTACTCCGCCGCCGACCGTCCTGAAGACTCCACCCAAGCCGTCGTCGTCAAACTCGCCGATTGCGACGCCTACGGTGCTGCCTTCCACGTTGACACCGGCCACACCGTCGTGGCCCTGGCCGTTCCCGACCACCCCGCTGATCAACCTGCCTGGCCTGGTCCAGACTCTGCTTCCACCCTGGAAGTAGCAGGCCCTCAGCACCCCAGCCCCCGGCGCTCGCGCCGGGGGCTGGGTCGTCTCCACCCCGCGCAGCCCGCCTCCCCGTCGGTGTCCCACCTCCCCGCGGGTGTCCCCACCGCGCCGCGGCGCCCACGCCCCCAGGTGCGCGGAGCCCACGCTGCCCCGTCGCCCCTCGCACGCGAGGGGATATCCGTTGGTGTTGGTGCTTCGCCCCTCTACTACCAACAGAGAACCCACAACACGAGGGGATATCCGGCTCAGGAGAGCCGGATTTCCCCTCACGTGGAGGAAGGAGCGCGGGCGCGGAAGCGCGGGCGCGTGACGCGGGAGTGTGGCGCGGGGGCCAGGTGTGCGGGGGTTAGAAGAAGACGCTGCGGCGTTGCATGAGCAGTGTGTAGAGGGTCTGCTGGATGGTTTCGCGGACCTGGTCGGTGACGTTGAAGACCAGCATCGGGTCGTCCGCGGCGCCGTCGGCGAAGTCGTCGGTCCGGATCGGTTCGCCGAACTCGATCAGCCACTTGGACGGCAACGGGATCAGGCCGAGCGGGCCGAGCAGCGGGAAGAACGGGGTGACCGGGATGTACGGGACGCCCAGCAGCCGGGCCAGTGAAGCGATGTTGCCGACCAGCGGATAGATCTCCTCGGCACCGACGATCGAGCACGGCACGATCGGTACGCCGGTCCGCATCGCGGCGCTGACGAACCCGCCGCGGCCGAAGCGCTGCAGCTTGTACCGCTCGGAGAACGGCTTGCCGAGGCCCTTGAAACCCTCCGGCCAGACGCCGACCAGGTTGCCCTGGCGGAGCAGCCGCTCGGCGTCGTCGTTGTTCGCCAGCGTGGCGCCGCCCTTGCGGGACAGCTCACCGACGAACGGCGTCTGGAACACCAGGTCAGCCGCGAGCGTACGCAGCGGGCGGCCGGTGTGGTCCGCGACCACGACCTGGCTGACCAGCCCGTCGAGCGGCATCGTGCCGGAGTGGTTCGCGACGATCAGTGCGCTGCCGTCGGCCGGGATGTTCTCGATTCCCCGCACCTCGACCCGGAACCACTTCTCCACCATCGGCCGCAGCATCGGCAACAGCACCTGGTCGGTCAGCTCCGCGTCGTACCCGAACTCGTCGAGCTCGTACTCACCCGTCAGCCGCCGTCGCAGGAACGCCAGCCACTCCGCGACCCGCCGCTCCCCGTCCGCCCCGAACAGCTCCCGCACGCCCCGCTCGAGCCGCCCGAAGTCCAGCCCGCCCAAGTCGAGCCCGCCGTCACCCGCCAGGGACACGTCCGGCCCGTCGACATCCGGCACGCCGCTGTCCACGGCGCCGCCCGAGCCCCCCGAGCCGCCGGAGCTGCTGGAGCCGCCGGCAGCGTCCGCGGCGGACCGACCACTGACGCCTCGCCCCGCTCCGCCGCGGCGTCCCGCCGGTTCAGCCGACCCAGCCGCGCGCTTCGCGCTCGCGGCGCCGGAGGTCGCGGTTGGCGGTTCGGTGTCGGGGGGCGTGTTCTTCTTGCGAGCCTTTGATCCTGCGAGGGAGCGAGCTGCTGACGAGGGGGTGGTTCGGCGGCTGCTGCCGCGGCCGGGGTGGCCGGCGGCGCCGATCGGGATGATGTCGGCGTCAGCCACGGAGTGCCCCCAGACCGGCGTGCAGCAGGCCGGACGCCCGGGACATCGCGCCGGTGCCGAGCGACCGGCGGAAGTCGTCGAACGCCTCCGCGGTCGTGTACTCGGGCTCGAACCCGAACTCGCTGCGCATCCGCGTCGTGTCCACACCCCGCCCGTACGTCAGGAACGTGATCTGATCCGGCGAGAAGTCCGCCAGCCGGGCCCGCCGCACCACGGCCGCCGTACTCGAAGCAGTGAACGACGGCAGCCGGAGCGTGGGCCGGCCGAGCCGGCGGATCGCCTGGGACAGCGACAGTACGCCGTCACCGGCCAGGTTGAACGTCCCCGGCAGGTCGTGCACGGTGGCATGCCGGATCGCCTCGACGCCGTCGTCCTCGTGCAGGAACTGCAGGCGCGCGTCGTACCCGAACACCGTCGGCACGACGGGGAGCCCGAAGTACCGGGTGATCGGGGAGTCTGTCTTGGGGCCGATCCAGTTCGCCATCCGGAGCGTGCTGACGCAGACGTCGGGGCGGCGCCGGGCGAAACCCCGCACGTACCCCTCGACCTCGACCGCGTCCTTGCTCAGCCCGTGGTGATGGATCGCCCGCGGCGCCATCTCCTCGGTGAACATCGCCGGGTCCCGCGGACCCGCGCCGTACACCGTGGTCGAGGACTTCACCACCAGCTTCGCGACGCCGGGCGCCTTCTGGCACGCGGCGAGCAGCTGCATGGTGCCGATGACGTTGATCTCCTTCATCGACGACCGGCCGCCGGCGCTGCCGGGGGTGGCCACGACGCCGGTGTGGACGACCGTGTCCACGTCCTCAGCGGCGATCACCTTGGCGATCACCGGGTTGCGGATGTCGGCCCGGACGAACCGGACCCGGCCGAGCTCCGCGCGCGGCGGGACCACGTCGACGCCGATCACGGCGCCGATCGACGGGTCCTCGGTCAGTCTCCGAGCACAGCGAGCACCGGCGTCCCGCGAGACGCCGGTCACCATCACCACCTGTGCCACGAGCTACCCCCAGCCGGACCGGGCGCGGCAGAACTACTTACTTGCCGAGCTTGCGGCGCTGCACCCGCGTCTTCTTCAGCAGCTTGCGGTGCTTCTTCTTCGCCATACGCTTACGGCGCTTCTTGATAACGGAACCCACGTCGGACCATCCAAACTCAAAGAGAACGTCGGCAAAGCTTACCCGTAGGTCGCTTGTCCGACCTAAAGCAGGCTCCTCTACTAGACTGGCACCTTACCTGGGGAGGCTGGATGCGGGCTCGGTACGACGGCTTGGCGGAGTGGTACGACGAGCGTTTCGGGGCCGACGCGCCACCTCACCAGCCCGGTCTGCTGGAACTGCTCGGCCCCGGTTCGGGCCCGTGCCTGGACATCGGCTGCGGCACCGGGCGGAACTTCGACAGCATCCGCGCCAGCGGCCGGAGCGTCGTCGGCCTGGACTTCTCGATCGACCAGCTCCGGCGCGCCCGGATGCGCACGGACGGCCCGCTGCTGCACGGCGACGCCGCCGTCCTGCCGTTCGCGGACGCGTCGTTCGACACCGCGATCACGCTGTGGATCTCGACCGACGTCGACGATTTCGGCGCCGTACTGCGGGAGGCCGCGCGGGTGCTGCGGCCCGGGGGTGTGCTGGTCGCGTACGGCGTCCATCCGTGCTTCAACGGGCCGCACGTCGTGTACGAGGACGACGGGCGGCGGACCGTGTACCAGACGTACCGACAGACCGGCTGGCACACCGAGATGCCGTGGTGGGCCGAGGACGGGATCCGGCGGCGGATCGGTATGTCGCATCTCACGCTGGCCGACTACCTCAACGCGATCATCGGGAGCGGGCTGGTCGTCGAGCGGTTCGAGGAACCCGCGGGGCACGACATTCCGCACGCCCTGGCCTTCCGCGCCCGCCGTCCCGGCTGAGCTTGTCGGTGGCCGCTGATGTACTGGGTCCATGGTGACGCTGGTCAGCTGGAGTGAGCAGGACTTCGAGTTGCTCGAGCGCTGCAACACGCCCGAGATGACGGCGTACCTCGGTGGTCCGGAGACGCCCGAGAAGTTGCGGGACCGGCATCGCAAGTACGTCGACAACGCGTTCACCGGGCAGATGTTCGTGATCCTCACCGCCGCCGGTGAGCGGGCCGGCTCGATCGGGTACTGGGAACACGCCGAGGGCGACGAGACCGTCTGGGAGACGGGATGGGCGATCCTGCCGGAGTTCCAGGGACGCGGACTGGCCACGGAGGCGGTGCACGAGGTGGCGAAGGTCGCGGCCGCGTCGGGCTCACACCGGACGCTGCACGCGTACCCCGGCGTGGCCAACACCGCGTCCAACGCGTTGTGCCGCAAGGCCGGGTTCACGGCACTCGGCGAGCGCGACTTCGAGTACCCGAAGGGGCACTGGATGCGCTGCAACGATTGGAGTCTCGACCTTTAGGCTGCCTTGCGGACCGCGACCGGAGTGACGGGCTTGGTGAGGACGGCCAGGTGCGGGGTGGCGGTGCGCGTGGTGGTGCTCGCGTAGGCGGCGGGGGTGAAGGCGACGGCGGCCAGGCCCAGGGTCGCGATGGTGCCCACGGCAACGGTTCTGACGATTCGGATCGGCATCGGGAGCCTCCTTCGGGTTGGTGATTCCATCCTGAGGGAGCGGTCTGCGACGGCCCTGGAAGGTTCCTGGGAGCCGGCTGGGAGTGCGAGGTAGCGTGGATCGCATGGCGTACGTCGTGTTCCTCGCGGGGGTCGTGGTGGTGCTCGCGGGCCTGACCTGGTTCGCGTCCTGGGCCAAGCGCCGGGGCCGCAGCTCGGGTGTGGCGGGCGCGCTCGCGGCGTACGAAGAGGCGTACCGGACGACCGCCCACCAGTCGCATCACGAGCTGCGCCGGCAGTCCGAGCGCACGTCGGAGTCCGCCTCGCCCGACGACCTTTAACCGAGGTAGTCCGCGACCGGGCCGAGCGTGACGAGGCCGCTGCCCGCAGCGTGCTCACCAGCCGCCGGCGCCAGTGCCTCCTGGGCCACCGCCAGCAACTCACCATCCTCCGAACGCCGAGCCGCATGCACGACCAACCCCAGATGCACCTCGAGCAACAACCCAGCCGGCGGCTCAAGCACTCCCCCGCCCCGCCGCGGCTCCGCGCCGCCGTGGGGGGGCGTCGCGGGTGGTGCGGTGGGCGGCCGGCGTGATCGTTCCGTGCACCCACGGGGTGTGGGGGCCGTAGTCGGCGGGTGGGATGGGTTGGTTGTGGCGGATGGCGTGGGTAGCTAGGGCCAGGGGGAGGAGGCCCTCGGCCAGGCCGGGCATGCCGGCGCTGGTGAGGAGGGTGGCGGCGGCGCGGTACGACTCGGGGGTGTCGGCGCGGAGGGCGGCGTACCAGCGGGTGAAGACCTCGACGAGTGGGAGTTCGTGCCGTACGGCGAGGGTGTCGGCGGCCGCGGCGTGGTCGTCTGCTGCTGTGTGGTCGGCTCGGGCGCAGGCTGATTGCAGGCGGATCAGGTGGCCGAGAACCTCGTAGGTGAAGAGGTTGTGGCGTTGCGACAACGTGACGAGTTCCGCACCGATCGCGTCCCGTTCCGGTGCGAGGCCGGCGCGATAACACGTCTGCATGAAGACTCCGTTCAACGTGAACGCCAGCAGCGCCGGATCGTCGAGACCGCGCGCGAGCTGCTCGGCCTCGCGCGCGGCCTCACGCGGGCGGATGTCCCGCGAGCCGCGGGATTCGAGCGCGATCGTGGCGAGCAGCCGGGCGCGGATGCTCGGATGGTCCTGCGTCGGCAGCACCCGTTCGGCCGCCGCCACGATCGCCGCGGACTGCGCCTCGTCGTCGGAGCGCGTCCAGATCGCCGGTACGTCGTACGCCCCGATGATGCGCGCGGTCACGTCAGGATCGCCGAGCTCCTCGGCCGCCCGTACGGCGGCCAGCCGATGCCGGCGTGCCGCCTCGAGCCCACCCCCGCCGGTGACCGCGAGATTGCGCAACAGCCCGACGGTCGACTCGATCCGCGCCCGCGTGCCACCGACAGCCCGGTCGTACGCCGCGGCCGCCTCCGCCCACACGTTCCCCGCCGGCGCGCCCTCCGCCCGGCCGTGCCCGGGCGGGGCGATCTCGGCCCGACCGTTGCCGGGCGGGGCGGTCTCCGTCCGCGCGTTGCCGGGTGGCGTGAGATGTGTTGCCTGGTTGAGGATGTCGCGCTCCAGCCGGGCCAGCGCGGGACCGGGATCCACCCCGAGTTGCCCCACCAGCGTCTCCCGGGCGCGCCGCAGTACGGCGAGCGCGTCGCCCTGCCGGTCGCTCCGGTACAACGCCAGCGCCAGCAACCGCCACGCGTCCTCACGCCACGGATGCTCGGCAACGTGCGCATCGAGATCCGGCACCGCCTCGGCCGCGAGGCCCGACTCCAGCCGCGTCTCCCCGATCCGCTCCACGGCGCGCAACCGCAACTCGGTCAACCGGGTCCGCTCCGGTAGCGCCCACGGCTCGTCCGCGAACTCGGCGTACGCCGGCCCGCGCCACAACCCCAGCGCATCCTGCAACTCGGACAGCGTGGGCGACGCCGCCCGGACGACGCTTTCGAACCGCCAGGCGTCGACGGCCTCGGTCCGCAACGCATACCCCGGGCCGTCGGTGACCAGCACCCGCGCCGGAGCCCGTGGCGCCCGGTCCGGTTCGATCGCCCGCCGGAGTGCCGCGACGAAGGTCCGCAGCGCGCTCAACGCGCCCTCCGGCGGATCGCTCCAGAGGTCGTCGACCAGCACCCTCGCCGGTACGACGCGCCCGCGCGCGACGATCAACCGCGCCAGCACCGCCCGGTGCCGCGGCCCCTTCAGATCGACCTGCTGCCGATCCCAGGCCACGACCGGCCCGAGCACCCCGAACTCCACCCGGCCACGGTAGCGCTCATCCGTTGCTCATCGACGGGCGCGACGCTGGGGGCATGAAGATCGAAGGATTCGAGTACACCCGGGTGCGCGGGGCCGGCGACGTCGAGCTGAACGTCGCCGTCGGGGGTTCGGGAACGCCGGTGGTGTTGCTGCACGGGTTCCCGCAGACGCACGTGATGTGGCGGCACGTGGCGCGGGACCTGGCGGCGGACCACACCGTGATCTGTCCGGATCTACGCGGGTACGGCGCCAGCGACAAGCCGGCGGACGGGTACTCGAAGCGGGAGATGGCGGCGGACGTGGTCGCGGTGGCCGCGGCCCTCGGGCATTCGCGGTTCGGGCTCGTCGGGCACGACCGGGGTGCGCTGGTGGCGTTCCGGGCGGGACTCGACCACCCGGACGCCGTCTCGCACCTGATGATTCTCGACGTACTGCCGACGCTCGACATGTGGGACGTGATGCACGGGGCGAGTGCGGCGGTCGGGTTCCACCTGTACCTGATGGCACAGCCGCCGGGGCTGCCGGAGCGGATGATCGCGGCGTCGGCGGACGAGTTCTTCGGGTACTTCCTCGACGTCTGGGCGAATGATCCGCGGGCGATCCCGGCCGACGTCCGGGCGGCGTACCTGGAGGCGTCGCGGAACGCCGTACCGTCGATCGTCGCGGACTACCGGGCGTCGGCGACCGTCGACGTCGCCCAGGACGAGGAGGATCTTGCCGCAGGCAACAAGCTCCGGATGCCGGTGACGGTGATCCAGCAGGACTGGGGCGCCGCCCTGGGCTTCGACGCCGCGGCCCGCTGGAAAACCTGGACCACCGACCTCCACCACCAAACCACCACAGCAGGCCACTTCATGGCGGAAACGTCCCCCACAGAGATCACCACCGCCCTGCGCGCCCTCCTCAACCGATAACCTCAAGCCCCGCGCGGAGGAGACGTCGGCCTGCACCACCCATTGGGGTCAGGAGGTGAGGTGGGCGGTTGACTCGGCGAGGGCGGTCAGTGCGGCTTTGGGCGGTGTGCTGGTGAGGCGGCCGTTGTGTTTGACGGGGGTGCCGCCTACCAGGACCGTGTCGACGTTGCCGGGGTGGGCGGCGGTGACGACGGTGGCGACCGGGTCGTGGAGGCCGCCGGCGAGGTTGAGGTCCGTGGTGCGGAGCAAGATCAGGTCGGCGTGGTTGCCGACAGCAAGCGATCCCACCTGCGACAGACCGAGTGCCTGGGCGCCACCGTACGTTGCCAGTTGCAGGACATCGGCGGCGCTGAAGCTCTCGTAGCCAAGGGCGAGAACTTCGTGCATCGCCCGGAACATGTCGCCGCCGGCCGTCGTCACCACGTCGATACCCAGGCCGAACCGCACCCCGGCGGCCCGCAACCGTCCGGCCAGCGGGTCACCCATCTGCATCCGGGCCTCGACGGTCGGCGTCGTCGACATCGCCGCGCCGGTCCCCGCGATCACCTTCAGCTCGGCGTCCGTCAGCTTGTTGCCGTGCACGTACAGCGTGTTCGCCCGCGCGAGCCCCGCGTCCCGCAACCGCGTCACCGGATCCGGCAGCTCCGAACTGCTGCTCAGGTGCACCACGACCGGCACCCCCAGCGAGTCCGCCAGCTCCCAGTCCGCCCGCACCGTCTCGAACGGCGCGAACGACGGCCCGATCGCCGCGACAGCCAACTCGAGCCGATCGGACCGGCGCGCCATGATCCGCCGCATCTCCCCCGCGTCCACCGCACCACCGCTCAGCGGCGACGGCCCGTACCCGAACACTGCCCGGATCCCGCTCCGCTCCAGCGCGTCCAGCGCCGCGTCGGCGTGCTCGGGAGTGTGCTGCACATGCGAGTAGTCCTGCACGGTGGTGATCCCGGCATCCAAACACTCCAACGCGCCGACAAGATTGCCTGTGGCAACATCTTCCGCCCGGAACCGCGACCCGTACACCCCGAGCACCACCTCGAAGTACGACCCGAGCCCGGCGTCCACCACGGTCCCCCGCAGCGCCGTCTGCCACAGGTGCCGATGCGTGTCGACGAACCCGGGCAGCACGATCCGCTCGCGCGCGTCGATCACTTCGGCGTCCGCGACGATCCCGGGACCCACGGCCGCGATCCGGCCGTCCTCGATCAATACGTCGGTGTCCCGGCGGACGACCACCTCCGGATGGGTGTCGATCACCGTCCCGCCCCGGAGCAACAGCCTCACGAACATCTCCCTCAGTAGAAAGCTTTACTGAAAGCTATCAGCAAAGCCTTCTAGGATGTCAACCATGAGCGACGATCCGGTGGACCGGCTGATCACCGCCTGGGAGCAGGAACTGCCGGAGGTGCTGTATCCGTCGACCGAGCTGACGAAGCGGATCCTGGTGCTGGCCGGCGAACTGCACGAGGCCACCCGGCGGGTGCTCCGCGATCTGGGGCTGACCACGGCGGAGTTCGACGTGATCGTGGCGCTGCGCCGCGCGGGTACGCCGTACCGCCAGAAGCCGGTCGACCTCAGCCGGACCCTGCTGCTGTCCACCGGCGGCACGAGCAACGTGACGAACCAGCTGGTACGGCGGGGGCTCGTGGTCCGCGAGCCGGATCCGGCCGACGGCCGCGGCACGCAGATCCGCCTCACCGACGAGGGGATCGCCCTGGCCGAGAAGGCCGTGAAGGCGAGCGCCGCCGCACATCACGAGCTCTGGTCCGGACTTCCGGACGAGGTCGTCGAGCGGGCGTCCGCCGCACTTCGGGGGCTGCGGACATGACGAAGGGGCCGGATCCGCGGATCCGGCCCCTTCGCTGTGTGTTGTTATCCGGCCTGAAAGAAGGCGCCCTTGAGGTAGTCGTGCACGGCATCCTCGGAGACCCGGAACGAACGACCCACCCGCACCGCGGGCAGCTCACCGGAGTGCACCAGTCGGTACACCGTCATCTTGGACACGCGCATGGCCGTGGCGACTTCCGCCACGGTCAGGAACTTCACCTCGGCGAGCGGCTGCTCACCACCGGACTTCTTTGATGCCATTGCGCACCGCACTTCCAGCACGGATCGTGCGCCGGCTTCCCCTCCGGCACCTCCGTCCGTGCATACAACGAGCGTAGTGGCTGTTGGTACGAATGGGAAAGAGGGGGACTCCTGTGACTCAGTAGGAAGGATCCAGCCCGAGCAACGGGAAGCTCGCGTCGCGCGTCGCCTTGATCGCCCGGTCGAGCCAGGTGTCCGGGTTGTAGCCCGTCGACCAGTCCACGTACGAAGGGTCCCGGCCGTCGGTCATCCGCAGCGGAGCCACCCGGCCGAAGCGCATCTGGACCTCCTCGCGCCAAGCGTCCGGAACCGGCGTCGCCGGGTCGATCGGGTTCCCGGCCACGATCGCCAGCAGATGCGTCCACGCCCGCGGCACCACGTCGACGATCGCGTACCCGCCACCACCGGTCGCGATCCACTTGCCGTCGGTCAACCGATGCGCGAGGTCGTGCAACGCGACGTACGCCGCCCGCTGCCCGTCCACGGTCTTCGTCAGATGCGCCAGCGGATCCTCGACATGCGAGTCGCACCCGTGCTGCGTGACGAGCACCTGCGGCCGGAACGCCTTCACCACGTCCGGTACGACGGCGTGGAACGCGCGCAACCAGCCCGCATCCCCGGTCCCGGGCGGCAGCGCGACGTTGACCGCCGTACCTTCCGCGTCCGGGCCGCCCGTCTCGCCGGCACTGCCTGTCCCCGGGAAGAGCGTGGTGGGCGACTCGTGCAGGCTGACCGTGAGGACGCGCGGGTCGTTGTAGAACACCGTCTGTACGCCGTCCCCGTGGTGCACGTCCACGTCGACGTACGCGACCCGCTCCGCGCCGTGGTCGAGCAGCCAGCGGATCGCGATCGCCGGGTCGTTGTACACGCAGAATCCGCTGGCCAGGTTGGGCATCGCGTGGTGCAGACCGCCGGCGATGTTCGCGGCGTGCAGTACGTCGCCCTCCCAGACCGCGCGGGCCGCCTCGACCGAGGCGCCGGCGATCCGCGCGGAGACCTCGTGCATCCGCGGGAAGCAGTACGTGTCCGACGTACCGAGTCCGTGCTCCGGGTCGGCGTCGTCGGGGTGCTCGCCGGCGTGCTTCACGGCGGCGACGTACTCCGCGGTGTGCACGGTCTCGAGCAGCGCGTCGTCCGCGGTCGGCGCGGGCACGATCTTCAGCTGATCGAGTACGCCGAGCTCCCGGGCCAGCTTGATCGTCAACTCCACCCGGATCGGACTCATCGGATGCCCACGGCCGAAGTCGTACGCCGTCAGCCCGTCGTCGAACACCAGCAACGCCTCACCACTCATGCTCCTGACCTTAACCGTCAAGCTTGTGGAAGGGGCCTGCCGAAGTGTCTGCTCAGCCAGTAGGCGCCGCGGCGGGCGTGGAAGACGGTCATCAGGAGGGCGCCGGTCGCGCCGGCGACCAGGGCGGCCCACGGGTGCATGCCGACGTGGGCGAACGTCAGCAGTACGGCGGCGATCGCGAACGCCACGAGGCCGCCGACGGCGTTGTTGGTGGCGGAGTTTCCGGTCAGGTTCGGGAACTCGCGCCCGGTGATCCCGGTGACGAAGTGCGGTACGCCGTTGAGCCCCATCAGCCCGGCCAGGAAGGCCAGCACGATCGTCTGAACCATCACCCACCCCTTTCAGTCTACGCTTGTTGACTGAAAGCGTAACACCGATGAGTCAACATGCGTAGACTGAAGCAGTGACCACCAGGGCGGAGGCGCGCAGGCAGACCGAGAGCAGGATCCTCAGCGCGGCACGGGAGTTGTTCGGTGAGCACGGGTTCGACCGGACCACGGTCCGGATGGTCGCCGCCCGGGCGGGCAGCGATCCCGGGCTGGTGATGCGGTACTTCGGCTCCAAGGAGCAGTTGTTCGCGCAGGCGGCAGCGATCCCGGCGGACGGGGCGATCGAGGGCACACCCGACGAGATCGCGGCGCAGCTCACCGCCGCACTCACCGAGAAGCTGGCCGATGAGCCGGTTGGGGCCCTGGCGGCGTTGCGCGCGATGTTCAGCCACCCGGAAGCGGCCGGCGAGGTCCGCAAGGCGATGACCGCACAGCAGCGGCAGATCGCCGACCAGCTCCCCGGTGACGACGCGCTGGTGCGGTCCGGCGTGATCGGTGCGCTGACCCTCGGACTGGTCGTCTCCCGGCACCTGGTCCAGCTCGACGGTCTCGACGTACCGCCCGAGCGGCTGATGGCGATCGCCGGCCCGCTGATCGACGAACTGGTGACGGGTTCCAGGCCGGTCGAATAGATTGCCGCGGCGGGCGCGGGTGCCGATGATCGGGGCCATCCGCCCCGAAGGAGACGCCCATGCGTGGGATCGTTCGTGCTTTGCCTGCCCTTGCCAGTCTCGGCGCCCTGGTCTTCACTCTCGGCCCGGCGCCGGCCGCCGACGAACCAGCCGTACCGGTCAACAGAGCGACACCGACCAGGATCATGCCGTTGGGCGACTCCAACACCGCGGGCGGTGACGCCGTCGGCGCGGCGTACCGGGCCGACCTCTGGCAGTTGCTGCGCGCCGACGGGCGACCGGTGGACTTCGTCGGGTCGGTGACCAGCGGGCCGGCCGGCGTACTCGGCGACCGCGACCACGAGGGGCACGGCGGCTGGACGATCGGCCAGATCCAGGGCAGCGTCACCGGCTGGCTGACCACCTACCGGCCGGACGTGATCACGCTGCAGATCGGCACCAACGACATGTACGACGACACCTCCGCGGGTGCCGCACCGGGCAAGCTGGCCACGCTGATCGGCACCATCACCACGACCCTGCCGGACGTCCAGCTGTTCGTCGCGAACCTCCCGCAGCTCGCCGACCCGAACCACTACGCCCGGGTCGCGGCGTTCAACTCCACGATCCCGGGCATCGTCGCCGCCGCCGGCCCGCACGTGCACTACGTCGACGCGAACTCCGGGCTGTTCCAGCCGTACGACTTCGTCGACATGTGGCATCCGAACTACGGCGCCGCGTCGAAGGCCGCGATCCGCTGGTACGGCGCGCTGACCGGCGTACCGATCACCCGGTTCGAGGCCGAGCAGACCGCGAACGCGACCGTCACGAACGCGAAGAAGGTGTCGATCGTGTCGGCCTCCGGCGGGGCGAAGATCGGCTACATCGACTACCCGGACAGCTCGGTGACGTTCCGGTTCCAGGTCGGCAGCGCCGGCACGTACCGGATCCGGGCGCGCGGCGCCAACGGGATGGGCACGGTCTGCAGCCACCAGGTGTCCGCGAACGGGGGTACGGCGGCGACCGTCAGCTACCCGTCGTACAGCTGGGACCTGCTCGGGGAGTCGGCGGTCGACCTGCCGCTGAACGCGGGGTGGAACACGGTGAAGTTCACCAAGGGCGCCTGCTACACCGAGCTCGACGCGATCGACGTCAGCCCGGTGCCCACCGCCTGACCAGGAGACACGACCCAGACGAACGGGCGGCGCGACACCCCTCCCTGGCCGCGCCGACCCGTCAGTGGTCCAACAGTCGATTCATCGGCGGCGGACTGCAAAGCGTTACAGGTTTTGCACTTCTCTGCCGAGAAACCGGAGAATCTGCACGACTTCCGGCACGGTCCGACTGCGGACAGTGAGATCCGGACTTGCGAGTAGGTATCCGAGGGGACCACAGTTCTTCCGTGAGGCAAATGAAACCCAACCGACGGCAGATCTTCACGGTGGGCGCAGCCGCGGCCGCCGCGTCGGTCGCCGCCTCGGCCCAGACCGCGGCCGCCGCACCGGCGGCCGTCGAGTTCGCCGCCACCACCTCCTCGACCACCGGTCCGTACGGCTCCGGCGTCGCGGGCTCGTGGACGAACAGCACCCGCGCCATCTCCACCGCCGCGCAGTTCGAGAAGACCCGGCAGACCAACGGCGTCTTCATGTTCGGCGACAGCATCTCGGTCCAGGACGGCAAGGCGCTGGCGATCCGGCTGCTGAACCGCAACGGCACCCAGCTCGCCGTCAACAACTGGTCCAGCCGGCCCAGCTCGGGCGCGGTCGACGCGCTGCAGGCGGCCGCGTCGGCGTACGGGCTGCCGCGCCGGATCCTGATGGCCAGCGGCTCGAACGACATCTTCGACCCGCCGAAGTTCCGGGCCCAGGTCGACCGTGCGATGAGCATCGCCGGCCGGGACCGGACCGTGTTCTGGGTCGACATCCAGGTCGTGCGCAGGAGCGTGACCGCGACCGTGCAGCAGGCCGACCAGCGCAACAGCGCGTGGCTCAACATGCAGCTGTACGACGCGCAGACCAAGTACCCGAACCTGCGGATCATTCGCTGGGCCGAGTGGCTCTGGGTGAAGCCGTACCGGCTGCTCAACTACCTGCGCGACGGAGTCCACCCGTCGGTGCCGCTGGGCCAGGACGCCCGCAACGAGCTGATCGTTCAATCACTGCTAAGCTGATGATGTGAACACGAACTTGCAGCTGTGGTGGGCCGCCTAGGGCGGTCCATCCCAGCGCGTGTTCGCACGCAGCCACCACGGCCGCCTCACCGAGGCGGCCTTTTTGTTTGCCCTCGGTGGGGCCTCTCGACCACTGAAGGGCACGATCATGACCTCGCTTTCCGGCATCACCCCGTCCGGGCGGCTGACGCTCGGCAACCACCTCGGCGCACTCCGCCGGTTCACCGACCCGGACGGTTTCTACTTCGTCGCGAACCTGCACGCGATGACGACCAAGCACGATCCCCGAAGACTCGCCACGCTGACCCGCGAGTTCGCGACGCTGATGCTCGCGGCCGGCGTCCCGGAGGGCACGGTGTTCGTGCAGTCCGACGTGCCCACGCACGCCCAGCTCGCGTACCTGCTCGAGTGCACGTCGTACGTCGGCGAGCTGTCCCGGATGATCCAGTACAAGGAGAAGGGCAAGGGCCGCCCGATGACGCGGGCCTCGCTGTTCACGTACCCGTGCCTGATGGCCGCGGACATCCTGCTGTACGGCGCGGAGCGGGTGCCGGTCGGCGGTGACCAGGACCAGCACGTCGAACTGGCCCGGGACGTCGCGATCCGGTTCAACCGCGAGTACGGCGAGACGTTCGTCGTACCGCGGCTGAACAAGGCGGCGCTGGCGACCAGGGTCAAGGACCTGCAGAACCCGACCGCCAAGATGAGCAAGTCCGACGCCGACGACGCGGTCGGCACGATCCGGCTGCTGGACCCGCCGGACGTGATCCGCCGGCAGATCATGCGCGCTGTCACCGATTCCGAAAACGTTGTCCGGCACGACGAGAAGAACAAGCCCGGCGTCACCAACCTGCTGGAGATCCTGGCCGCCTGCACCGCCGGCGACCCGGTCGAGCTGGCCGCCTCGTACACGTCGTACGGCGCCCTGAAGCAGGACGTCGCGGACGCCGTACTGGCGGTGGTCGAGCCGCTGCAGAAGGAGTACGCGCGGCTGGCGACCGACCCGGGCGCGATCGACCACCTGCTCGCGCAGGGCCGGGACCGGGCACTGGAGGCGAGCACGCCCCGGCTCCAGGCTGCGACCCGGGCGATGGGTTTGGCAGGATCTGCTCCTTGACGTCCTCCCCGCTCCTTCAGGGACGGGGATTCCAACCACTACGCGGAGGTAGCGAGTTGAGGTTCACGCGTCGGCGAGACCTGTACAGGCGTCTCTCGGCGTGCACAGTCGGCCCGTCCGGCCGCGATGTTGATGGCCGCGTTTACGTCCGCATGAGCCTGGTACCCACAGGCCACGCACCGGAAGACCGCTTGGTTCTCGCGGTTCTCCGGTGCGCAATGCCTGCAGGCGCTGCAGGTCTGCGACGTGTACGCGGGGTTCACTTTCTCGACTCGACCTGGCGCCTTCTGCTCCAGACGACGCACGAGGTCGCCCCAACCGTTGGCCAGGATGCCGCGGTTCAGGCCGGCTTTGGCGCGGCGCCGGTTCGGCACATACGTGCCCGGTCGTTGCGGGTCGGGCTTGGGTTTGGGGCGCCTGGTCATCTGGGCGATACGCAGGTCTTCGACCCTGACGACGTCGAAGCGTCGCGCGAGGTCGGTACTGGTTTTCTCCACCCAGTCCCTGCGCCGGTCGGTGGCGCAGGCGTGCAGGTTGGCGATCGCGGCCTTCACCCGCAGCCGCCGCTTCGAGCCGCGACAGCACCGGGCCAAGCGACGCTGCAGGTGCTTCAGCCGTTCCTGCTCACGGTTCGACAGACCCGGACACGACAAGAGTTCACCGGTGGACAGCGCGGCCGAGACCGTGACGCCGCGGTCCACTCCGACGATCTCGCCCGTGCCCGGCGCCTCGATCGGGGGCGGGACGACGGCGAACGCGACATGCCACCGGCCCAATCCATCGCAAGTGATGCGATATGACTTCACGTCCGGTAGAGGACGGGACAGCCGGAACCGAACCCAGCCGACCTTCGGTACGTTGATCTTCGCCCACTTCCGGTTCAGCCTCACGATCCTCGACGCCTGGGACCCGACGATGCGAAAGCCCTCGTGCCGACCGGCCTTTCGCCACGTCGGCCGCCGGTGGGTCCGGGAGCAGAAATTCTTGACCGCCTGGTCGAAGTCCCGCAGCGCCTGCTGCTGCACGGTCTGCGACCCAGCCCGCAGCCACCCGAAGGCCGCGCGGGCCTCGGTCAGTTGCCGCGCCTGCTCGACGTAGCCTGGCGTCGGGCCCTGGTCGGCGGTCCACATCGACCACTGCTCGAGCGCAAGGTTCCACATGTACCGCGCCTGCTTACACTGCTCCAGCAACGCAACCTGCTGCGCGGGAGTCGGGGACATCCGAAACCGGGACACGCCGTCTACCCAATCAGCCGGCACCGACATTTGCCCGCAATCCCGAAAGGAGGCAGTCGCGATTCTTCCCGTCTCGAAGGACGGGATCCCCCGCGACCAATCCGATGAAGATCCGCGCCGCTTCGTTCAACATCCGCAACTCGTCCGCACCGGACGGCGACAACGCCTGGCCGGTACGGCGGAAGGCGACCGTGGCGGCGATCGAAGCGCTGGACGCCGACGTGGTCGGGCTGCAGGAGGTGCTGCCCGACCAGCTCGAGTACCTGCGCTGGCGGTTCCCGAAGTACGAGATCGTCGGCGCCGGCCGGGACGACGGGATGAGTGCCGGTGAGCACTCCCCCGTCCTGGTCCGGCCCGGCGACTGGCGGATCGAGCGGCACGAGACCCGCTGGCTGTCCGACGACCCGGGGACGCCGGGCTCGATCGGGTGGGACGCCGACCTGACCCGGATCGCCACCCTGGTCTGGCTGCGGCACCGCAACGGTACGACGGTCGGCGTCGTCAACACGCACTACGACCACGCGGGCGAGGTCGCGCAACTGCAGTCGTCCAGGCTGATCGCCCGCTGGGTCACCGGATCGCTGCCGTGGATCGTGATGGGCGACCTGAACGCGACCCCGGACTCGCCGCCGGTCAAGACCCTGGTCGACGCCGGGCTGCGGCTCGCCGTACCGCTGTCCGAAGGTGGCAGCTGGCACGACTTCACCGGCGCCGTCGACGACGACCGCATCGACCACCTCCTGGTCACCCCAGAGTGGACCGTGACCGACGCGGCCGTCTCCCACTTCCGTCCCGAAGGTCGCGTACCGAGCGACCACTGGCCGGTCGTCGCGACACTAGAGCTTCGCTAACACCTCTTCGCGCAGCCGCTCCAACGCGTCGAACCGCCGGATTCCCTCGCCCAGGAACGCGTCCGGCACCAGCAGTTCGTCGATGCCCGCGTCCGGGTACTGCGCCACCACGTCGAGCACTTCCTGCGCCGACCCCATGATCACGTGCATCCCCCGGCTCTCGAGCCGCTGTTTGCGCTCCGCGGCCTCGGCGTCGCCGGGCACGACGACCTCCAGGAACGTCTGGGCCGACCGCCGTACCTCGTGCGGATCCCGCCCCAGTCGCTCGCAGTGCTGGGCGAACACCGCACCCTTCTGCGCCGCGAGCTCCGGCCGCCCCCAGTGGTTCCACTCGTCCGCATACTTCGCAACGATGCCCAGGGCAACCTTCTCGCCGGAGGCCCCGATCAGAATCGGGAGCTTGGCAGGCTTGGGCTCGCACGGCGCGTCCTGCAACTGGTAGTACTTGCCGTCGAACGACGTACGCTCCTGGGTGAGCAGCCCCGTGATCACCTGACAGGCTTCCTCGAACCGCTTGAGCCGCGGGCCGATCGCCGGCAGCTCGATCCCGTACACCTCGTGCTCGTTGACCTGCCACCCGGCCCCGATCCCGAGCACGAACCGACCGCCCGCCATCTGGTCGATCGTCGCGGCCGCGTTCGCCACCACAGCCGGATGCCGGTAGGTGTTCCCGAGCACCATCGACCCGACCCGCACCCGCTCGGTCCGCGCGACGATCCCCGCGATCAACGCGAGACATTCGTTCACCGGGACGCTGAGGTCGTCCCCGTTCTGCATGAAATGGTCGGCAACCCAGACCCCGTGCCATCCGGTCCGTTCGGCGTACTCCGCGCCTTCGAGCACAGACTGCCAGTTCCTGGAAGCCGCGGGCCACAAAGAAAAGTCCATGCGCTCATCCTGCCTCCTGCGCCGCGAGGACCGCCTCTCCGTTCTCTTCGGCCCACTCCGTGAGCAGCCGGATCGGCCCCATCAGCGTGCGGCCGAGGTCGGTCAGGTCGTACTCGACGCGAGGTGGGACACCGCCGTGATCGGTACGGGTGACCAAGCCGTTGGCCTGCAGCCGACGGAGCGTCTGCGTGAGCACCTTCTTCGAGATGCCACCGATCAACTCGACCAGCTCGGTGTGCCGCCGGGCGTGATCGTTCAGCCCCCACAGCACCACGACCGACCACTTGTCCGCGATCACCTCGACCGCGAGCCGCGCTGGACAGTCGGCCAGGAAGACGTCGCCGGGTTCCACACCGTACACAGCGGTCAGGGTACCCGGGGGTTCCCACGGTGCTGTCTAGCGTCTGCCGCATGATTCCCGAAAGTGCCTATCGCCTCTTCGACGAGCCGAAGAACGCCACGATCATCACCATCGACCCGGACGGGTCGCCGCAGGCCTCGCTCGTGTGGGTGGAACGCGACGGCGACGACGTACTGGCCGGGATCCAGGCGCCGCACCGCAAGACCCGCAACCTGTTCCGCGATCCGCGCGTGACGCTGCTGATCCAGGACGACCAGGTCGGTTGGCGCGGGATCACGCAGTACCTCGTGCTGCGCGGTACGGCGAAGCTCGAGGGGCCGGGGATCCCGGACGAGTACAAGGCGCTGATGGACCGCGAGACGCAGCGCTACCTGGGACTGCCGGAATTCCCTTTCGGCGAAGGGATCTGGGACACCGGCGTGATCGCCCGCATCACCGTCGAGCGGGTCAGCGGCGAGGGCCCGTGGGTCAGATCACCAGGTGCCAGCGGAGCATGAAGGCGCCGATCGAGAGCACGACGTAGAGCAGGACCAGGGCAGTGCCGATGCCGGGGCGCGGGCGGTGGCGGCGGACCTGGGTGGTGAGGGAGCGTTCCCGCAGCACCTCCATCACCGCGGCGACCTCGGCGGTACGGTCCGTCGGGATGCCGTTGATCTCGTGCTCGTCGGGCCCGCGGGTGAGTACGACGCTGTCCTCGCCGATCTCGATCTTGCCGACGTCCTGCCAGGCCAGGCTGCGGATCAGCATGCTGGTCCGCGCCTTCAGGCCGGTCGGGAACAGCTCGACCCGGTACAGCACCACGCCGCCGGCGACCCGCACCACGGACGCGCCGATGATCGTCAGCAGGCCGACCGCGAGCATGTCGCGGGCACCCATCCAGAGCCACGAGTTCAACGCCGGCACGGCGACGAACGGCAGCAGGAACAGGGCCCAGGCCCACCACGGCGCCGGGTCCAGCGGCACACGCCACGGGAGCTGCGGCACCTCCTGCTGCGCTGGTACAGGCTTGGTGACAGGCTCGACCGAACCATTACCCATGGGCGGACTCAATCCCTCGAACATGGCAGGAAACCTCGGCGGGGCCCACCTTAACGCCACCTGAGGGACAGGTGTTATTCGGCGGCGAGATCGCGCGAACGGTTCCGGGCCGCCTCGATCGCGGACAGGAACGCGGCGCGGACCTTGTGGTCCTCGAGTTCGCGGACCGCGGCTGCCGTCGTACCGCCGGGCGAGGTGACGCGCTCCCGCAGCACGGTCGGGTGTTCGCCGGTCTCGCGGAGCAGCTTCGCGGACCCGACCACCGTCTGTACGACGAGCTCCGTCGCGGTGTTCCGCGGCAGACCCATGTGTACGCCGGCCTCGATCATCGACTCGACCACGAAGAAGATGTACGCCGGGCCCGAACCGGAGATCGCGGTCACCGCGTCCTGCTGCTTCTCCGGAACCCGCACCACCCGGCCGGTCGCCGCGAGCAGGCTCTCGGCCAGCTCGAGGTGGCTCTCGTCGCAGTGCGCACCGCGGGAGATCGCGGCCATCCCCTCGTCGACCAGGGCGGGCGTGTTCGGCATCACCCGCACCACGGCGACCCCGTCGGGCAGCCGCGACTCGACGAAGGTGGTGCTGATACCCGCGGCGAGCGAGACCACGGTCTGGGTCGGCTCCACGGCCGGGGCGATCTCCGCGAGCAGGTCCGGCATGTCCTGCGGCTTCACCACCAGGACCAGCGTGTCCGCCCGCTTCGCCGCCTCCAGGTTGGAGACCACGTCGACGCCGTACCGCTCCCGCAGCTCGGCGGCGCGCTCCGGGCGGCGCTCGGTGATCAGGAGGTCCTCCGGTCGCCGGCCGGCCCGAATCAGCCCGGACAGCAACGTCTCCCCCATCACACCCGCCCCGAGGACGGCCACCTTTGCACTCATGGTGCTCAGGTTAGCCGCCCGGCTCGGTGTTACTTCTTGCTGATCAAGGAGCGGGCGAAGAACTGCAGGTTCGCGGGGCGCTCGGCGAGGCGGCGGACCAGGTAGCCGTACCAGTCCGCGCCGTACGGGACGTAGATGCGCACCGTGTGCCCGAGGCCGGCCAGCCGGAGCTGCTCCTCGGGGCGGATGCCGTACAGCATCTGGTACTCGAAGGTGCCCGGCTTGCGGCCGGCCCGATCCGCCAGCGCGCCCGCGATCGAGATCAGCCGCGGGTCGTGCGAGGCGATCATCGGGTAGCCCGCGCCGTTCATCAGGACCTTCATCGCCCGGACGTACGCCTTGTCGACCTGCCGCTTCTCCTGGAACGCGACCGACTCCGGCTCCTTGTACGCACCCTTGCACAGCCGGACCCGGGAGCCCGGGTGGGCCAGGTCGCGGCAGTCGCCCTCGGTACGCCGCAGGTACGCCTGCAGGACCGCTCCGGTTTCGGGGAAGTCCTGGCGCAGCTCGCGGAGGATGCCCAGCGTCGAGTCGGTGGTGGTGTGGTCCTCCATGTCGAGGGTGACCGTCGTACCGGCGTTGCGGGCCGCGCGGCAGATCGTGCGGGCGTGCTCCAGCGCGATCTTCTCGCCGTCGCCGGGGAGCGCCTGGCCGACTGCGGAGAGCTTCACCGAGACCTCGGCGTTCGCGGCCAGGCCGGCCGCGGTGAGCTTCTTCAGCAGGTCCAGGTACGCGTCGGCGGTGGCGGTCGCGGCGGCCGGATCGGTGACGTCCTCGCCGAGGTGGTCGAGGGTGACGCACAGTCCGTTGCTGACCAGCTTCTCGGTGGCGAGCACGGCCTCCGGAGCGCTCTCACCGGCGACGAACCGCGCGACGATGCCGCTGGACACCGGCAGCGACGACACTGCCTTCTTGATCTGGTGGCTGCGGGACATACCCAGCAGGACTCGCCGAAGCACTACGTGTTCCTCCTCGTCAATCCTTGCCGGGGCCACACCAGCACCGTCACTGATTCGATAGTCGCACCCCTGGTTGTTAGAGGATGCGCTCATGCCCATCTTCAAGCGTCGTCGCCGGAACGCCGTGGAGGCCGACCCGATCGGCGCGTTCTGGTCCTGGTGGACGACGTCCGGCGCCGACCTGGTCGCGAACGCCGTCGCCCGCCGCGAGCCGACCGCCGCGAACGCGGACCTGAGCGACCGGATCGGCCGCATCCACCCCGACCTCGAATGGGAGCTGGGCCCCGGGCTGCACGCCGAGCACGTGCTGATCGTGACCGCCGCGGGCAACCCCGCCCAGCGCGCGGTCGCCCGCCGCTGGTTGCGCGCGGCCCCGCCGTCGGACCGCGTCTGGGAGTACGCCGACCTGCGCCGGCCGGGTCCCGCGGTGACGATCGAGTTCGACGGACTGCCGCCGGTCGCGATCGACGAGTCCGTGGTGTCGATCGAGCCGGACTCCGCCTCGGTGCACGTCGGTGTCCATCATCCGGCGTTCGCGTCGCTGTCGGTGGACACGCAGCGGCGGGTGACGTTCCTGATCCTGGACCTGGTGCTGGGCGAGGAGATGGTGGAGACCTGGGTCGGCGCCATCGACCCGCTCGCCGACGCCCCGGCGGGCGCCGTACCCGTGGTGGAGCTGCTGCCGGCGGTGGCCGGGTTCGCGGCCGAGCACACGCTGGACGACGGCAGCCCGGCCTGGAAGATGCTCGAGGGGACCCGGGACGGGCAGCGGGTGATCGCGACCGCGGAGTACCCGCTGCGCTCGATCCGCCGGCCGCACCTCGACACACACGTCGCGGTGTCGATCCTGTACCCCGTCGTCCGCGAGGACGGCCTGCCGGAGTCCGAGATGCTGGACGAACTGCGTGCCTTCGAGGACCACCTCACCGACCGCCTCGGCGGCTCCGGCAACCTCCTCGCCCACGAGACCTCCGCGGGCGTCCGCATCCTGCACTACTACGTCGACGGCACCACCCCCGCGGACGCCCAGCTCCAGGCCGCCACCACCGGCTGGCCACACGGCAAGGTCACCCTCACCACCACCCCCGACCCTGCCTGGGAGGGCGTCGCCCACCTCGCCGGCTGAACCGCTGCCTGATGCAACCTGGTGGGCAGGCCTTTCCGTCTTGGGGTGGAGATGGGGAGTGGAGGCACTGATGGCGGAGCGGGACCGGGAGTTCGCCGAGTTCGTCGAGGAGACCTCGACGGCCTTGCGGCGAACCGCGTTTCTGGTGGTGGGCGACCGACACCGGGCCGATGACATCGTCCAGGACGCGTTCTACAAGCTGTACCTGGCGTGGCCGAAGGTCCGGCGGGCAGGTAATCCGTTCGCGTACGCACGCCGTGTCGTGGTCAACGCGGCGTACGACGGCGGCCGCCGGCCGTGGCGACGGGAGGTGGCGATCGCCGACCTGCCGGACCGCACCGAGCCCGACGACTTCACCGCCGGGCACGCCGAGCGGGACGAGGTACTGGAAGTCCTGCGCTCGCTGGGCCCGCGGCAACGCGCGTGCGTCGTCCTGCGGTACTACGAGGACCTGTCCGTCGAGCAGACCGCCGAAATCCTCGGCTGCTCCGAAGGGACCGTGAAAAGCCAAGCATCCCGCGGCCTCGAAACTCTCCGTCGAGCCATCGCCGAACGCCGGGCAAGCCAGGCGCTGTGAAGGAGAACCCTATGGACGACGTACGAGACGTCACCGCCGAGCTGTGCCGGATCGCCGATGCCGAGCAGTTCGACCCGCTGGACACCGTGGGCCTGTTGGACCGCGGCCACCGTGGCCGGCGGCACCGGCGCATCCTCACCGTCAGTGGGGCGGTCGCCGCCGTCGCGGCGGTCGCGGTCACCGTCAGCCTGCTGCCCGGGAACAGCCGGGCCGGTCAGCCTTCGGTCGCGGAGGAGCAGAAGCACGAGGCGTACTTCCAGCCGGTCCCCGGTATCCCCCGCGGCGAGGACGCGGTCGGCGTACCGGTGTCCAACGCCGAGGCACTCCGCCGCTGCACTCTCCGGCTGCCCGATCTGAAGGGGCCGTTGGAGAACGTGGTCGGCGGCTACCGCACCGGGGACCGCGCCACCACCAATCCCATGCGCAGTAAGCGGATCCAGCTGTGCACCGTTCCAGGTGGGGACCGGCCGACGGCCGCTCTGCTGGCGAAACTCCGGAAGGACCCGGTGCCGACCGACCCGGCCACCCAACTGCTGAACTGCTCGGCGCAGAGCTGGGTGGACGTCACCAACTGGCGCATCGTCGCGTCCGCGCGCTCGAAGACCTGGCCGAGCATCCTGCTGACCGCGGTCTCCCCGAGCGGGCGGAAGGCGATCACCTGTGAGATCGAGAAGAACTCACTGGACGGTGGCATGGTGATGCGAGGTACGGCGTTCCTGGACCTGGACTCGCTCGTCCGCGGCAAGGACCCGATCCTCACGCCCGCAAAGGGCTCGCAGCGCGCCGACCTGTACACCGGTACCGACCTGGGCGGCCAGAAATGCGGCACGAAGATGTGCTACGAAGTGCGGGCCTGGGGACGAGTCGCCAGTACCGCGACCAGGATCCACCTGCAGATCGGCCCGTCGGCCCACACCGATATCCCGGTCACCGACGGCTGGTTCGCCTACATCTGGCTGAGCCAACCGACAACAGCCCCCGCGAGCGCCCTCAAGGCCACCGCCTTCGACAAGTTCGACAACGTCGTCCGCACCCTCCCCTGAGCAGCGGTCGCGAGCGGGTTGGGGAGCCGACGCCTAGGCGGTGCGGCGGCGGAGGGTGGCGGCGCCCAGGGCCAGGGCGGCGAGGATGAAGGCGAAGACCACGAGGGCGTCGTTGCCGGTGGATGTGGTGAAGCCGTTGCCCTTGGCAACTCCCAGGACGGCGTCGACTGCGTAGGACAGCGGGAGTACGTCGCTCAGCGCGTGCAGCACCGACGGCAGGCTGTCCCGGGGGACGAACAGGCCGCAGAGCAGGATCTGCGGGATCATGATCGCGGGCATCATCTGCACGGCCTGGAACTCGGTCGCCGCGAACGCGCTGGACAACAGCCCGAGCGCGGCGCCGAGGACGCCGTCGAGAACCGCGACGACGCCCAGCTGCCAGGCGGCGCCCTGGATGTTCAAGCCCAACAGATAGAGGGCGATCGAGACCAGCACGACCGCCTGTACGACGGCGACCAGGGCGAACGCGAGCGCGTACCCGAGCAGGAAGTCCAGCCTCGCCATCGGCATCGTGAACAACCGCGACAACGTCCCGCCGGACCGTTCGCGCAGGGTCGTCACCGCAGTCACCACGAACATCACGATCGACGGGAAGATCGCCAGCAGCGGCCCGCCGATCTGGTCGAAGACCACTGGGTCGTCGTGGAACATCCACCACATCAACGTGACGAACACGGTCGGCAGCGCGATCAGCAGCGCCACCGTCCGCGGGTCCCGCCGCAGCTGGGTGATCACCCGGGCGGCGACGGCGAGAGTCACGCGCGGAGTCATCGGGCCGCCTCCTTCTGCTCGATCAGGGTCAGGAACGCCTGCTCGATGTCCGACGTACCGGCCGAGGCGAGCAACGCGTCGGGAGTCTCGTCGGCGAGCAGTTCCCCTTCGCGCATCAGCAGCAGGCGGTCGCAGCGGGACGCCTCGTCCATCACGTGACTGGACACCAGCAGCGCCGCGCCGTCGTCGGCCAGCCGGTGGAACAGCTGCCAGAGATCCCTCCGCAGCACCGGATCCAGCCCGACCGTTGGCTCGTCCAACACCAACAGCTCGGGACTGCCGAGCAGCGCGACCGCCAGCGACACCCGCGAGCGCTGCCCGCCGGACAGCCGGTCGACCCGTACACCGGCGTGCGACACGAGGTCGACGGTCTCGATCACCCGCGCCACGTCGGACACCGGCACGCCGAGCACCGCGGCGAAGAAGCGCAGGTTCTCGGTGACGGTCAGATCGCCGTACACACTGGCTTCCTGGGTCACGTAGCCAACCCGGCCGCGCAGCTTCGGCGCCCCGGCCAGCAGCCCGAGCACCGTCACCTCGCCGGTGACCTGCGCCTGGAGGCCTACGATCGCCCGGATCAGCGTCGTCTTCCCGCAACCGGACGGCCCGAGCAGACCCGTCACGGTCCCGGTCCGGAGATCGAAACCGATCCCGTGCAGTACCTCCTGCTCGCCGCGCACCACGACCACGTCGCGGCAGCTCACCGAGTTTTTCATCATATGATGAATTTAGCCCCTGCCGACGAGCCGGTGCAAGGGGTCAGACGACCGCGTACCCCGTCGCCGCACTGAGCCCGCCCAGCGCCGGTTCGCCGTACCGCTCCCGGAGCTCACCGAACCGCTGCACCTTCTCCGGCCCGAACCGGCGGACCTCCGTTGCATACGTATTCGCCGAGAGGAAGACCGGCGGCGTCCGCTTGCTGTGGAACTTGTCCGCGTACATCACCAGCTCCTCCTCCGGCGTCCGCGGCAGGTAGTCCGCGACCGGGATCGGCAGCCCCTGCCGGACGACGTCGTCCCGGGTGATCCCGACGCCGGTGTGGCACGAGCAGAACCGGCAGACCTCCAGCGGGAGCCCGAGCGACGCGAGCAACTCGTGTCCCAGCACGCCGTGCCGCACGTACGCCGACGCCTCCAGCCGGTACACCCCGATGTCGTGCAGCAGTGCGCCCGCCCGGACCAGATCGGTGTCGACGTCCAGCCCCGCGAAGAACTGCGACGCCACCGAACACACCAGCCGGCAGTGCTCGAACACCACCTCGAACGCCTCGCGGCTCGGCGCGTACGTGCGGTGCAGCTCGCGGATCTCGGCGTCGCCGGGGATCTCCATCAGCCGGTCAGGTGCTGCTGCAGGACCGGCGCCAGCCGGTCGATCAACGTCTCGGCGTCGACCGACGCCACCGGCTCGAGACCGACCAGGTACCGGACGACCGCGGTCCCGACCAGCTGCGTCGCGACCATGCCGACCCGCAGCTTGGCGTCCGGTACGTCGAGCATGGCCGAGACCGGCTGGATGATCAGCTCGGTGATGCCTTCGCGCATCATCCGGGCCACCTCGTCGCTGCTCAGCGCGCTCCGGAACAGCGCCTTCATCCGCTGCTGCCCGTCCGGCGATTCCCAGACCCCGAGGAACGCGGTCGCGATCCGGCGGCCGATCTCGTCGTCCGGCCCGTCGAGGATCTGCGCGGCGATCCGGCGCGGGTCGACGGGCAGCGCCAACGCCTCGATGAACAGCTCGTTCTTGCTGTCGAAGTAGTGGTGCACGAGCGCCGCGTCGACACCGGCCCGCCGTGCGACCGCCCGCATCGAGGTGGCCGCGAATCCCTTGTCCGCAAAGGATTCCCGGGCGGCCTGCACGATCTCCCCGCGGGTGTCCGGTCCGCCCGGGCGGCGTCCCGGCGTCCGCCGCTCGGTGGTCATCGGGGCGTCACGGCGTCAGCTCCGAGATCTCGCCCTCCGGGGTGACCGCGAACGGCGTCCGCCGAGTCTTCACGAAGTGCCGGCGGGTGAACTCCAGCGACTCGACCAGGTCGACCTCACGCTCCGAGCGGCTGGTCGCGCGGCGGGTGTTGATCTCGATGATGATGTGCCCGCCGAAGTCCTGCTTCGCCAGCTCGGTGAGCAGGTCGGCGGCGCGCTGCGTTCCGCGGCCCGGGACCAGGTGCTCGTCCTTCGCCGAACCGGTGCCGTCGGTGAGGTGGACGTGCGTGAGGCTCCTGCCCATCGTCGCGGCCAGCTCGACGCAGTCCTGCTCGGCGGTGGACGCGTGCGACAGGTCGAGCGTGGTGTGCGCGTAGGTCTGCTCGGTCGGGTCCCAGCTCGGCGCGTACGCCTGCAGGTCCCGGCCGGGCGCGCGCCACGGGTACATGTTCTCGACCGCGAGAGTCACGCCCGTCTCGGCCTCCAGCCGAGCGATCCCCTCGACGAACCCGCGCGCGTAGTCCCGCTGCCAGCGGAACGGCGGGTGCACGACGACCACGTCCGCGCCGAGCTCCTTCGCCGCCTCGGCGCTGCGCTCGAGCTTGCTCCACGGGTCGGTCCCCCAGACCCGCTGCATGATCAGCAGCGTCGGCGCGTGCAGCGCGAGCACGGGGAGCTGGTGATAGTCGACGAGTCGCTTGATCGCGTCGATCTGGGTGCTCAGCGGATCGATCCCGATCATCACCTCGACCCCGTCGTACCCGAGCCGGGCGGCCAGCTCGAACCCGCTGGCGGTGGACTCGGGGTAGACGGAGGCGGTGGACAGGCCGATCTTCGCGGTCGTACGAGGGCTCATCGGTTCACCGGGGTTGCAGCTGGTCGAGCCGGGACAGGATGACACCCTCGCGCAGCGCCCACGGGCAGACCTCCAGCGCGGGCAGGTCGAAGAGGTCCATCACGGCGTCGGCGACCAGCGCGCCGGCGGTCAGCTGGGACGCCCGGCCGGCCGAGACCCCGGGCAGGGCGGCCCGTTCGGCGGCCGACATCTTGGTCAGCTTCGGGATCCATTCGTCCAGGTCGTCCCGGCTCAGGCTGCGCGGCACGTACGGTCCGTCGGCGGACGGTGCGGCGCCGGTGATCCGGGCGAGTGAGCGGAAGGTCTTGCTGGTGGCCACGGAGCGCTGGGGCTTGCCGGCCCGCAGTACCGGACCGGCGACCGCGGCCAGCTCCATCCGGATCCGGCGACGCAGCGCCCGGACCTCCTCCTTGTCGGGCGGGTCCGCGGTCAGCCCCTCCCGGGTCAGCCGGCCCGCGCCGAGCTGGACCGACTCCGCCACGGTCGGTTGTTCGTCCGACCCGGCGGCGATCTCCAGCGAGCCGCCGCCTATGTCGAAGACGGCGAGCCGGCCCGAGGACCAGCCGAACCACCGGCGTACGGCGAGGAACGTCAGCCGCGCCTCGTCCTCGCCGCTGAGCACCTCCAGGTCCACGCCGGTCTCGGCGCGGACGCGGGCCAGCACCTTCTCGCCGTTCGGCGCCTCGCGGAGCGCGGAGGTGGCGAACGCGAGCACCGACTCGCAGCCCTTGTCCTCGGCGAGCTCCACGGCCTCCTTGGTGAACGCGATCAGCCCGTCGGCGCCGGAGCCGTCGATCTTGCCGTCCTTGTCGAGGTGCTCGGCCAGCCGGAGCTCGGTCTTGTGCGAGTACGCCGGCAACGGCGCGGCACCACGATGCGCGTCCACCACGAGCAGATGGACGGTGTTTGATCCCACGTCGAGTACGCCGAGCCGCATACCCTCACGCTACTGGACAACCGGAGTACCGGTGTGTTCCCGGTTGCGCGTAGGCTTTCCAGGTGCCTGAGGTTTCGCTCGACTTCCCCCGCGCCTGGGTCGAGTTCATCGACCCCGACGACCCCGACCAGGTCTTCCGCTGCGACCTGACCTGGTTGACGTCCAACTGGTCCTGCATCTTCGGCGGCGGCTGCCAGGGGATCTACAAGGGCCGTCCCAACGACGGCTGCTGCACGCTCGGTGCGCACTTCTCCGACGCGGACGACGAGAAGCGGGTGAAGAAGTACGTCAAGGAGCTCGGCAAGGACGACTGGCAGTTCCGCAAGGAGGGTCGCGCCAACGGCTGGGTGGAGACCGACGACGACGGCGACCGGAAGACCCGGGTCTGGGACGGTGCGTGCATCTTCCTGAACCGTCCGGGCTTCGCCGGCGGCGCCGGGTGCGCGCTGCACGGGCTGGCACTGAAGCGCGGCGTGCACTTCGTCGAGACCAAGCCGGACGTGTGCTGGCAGCTGCCGATCCGGCGGACGTTCCGCGAGGTCGAGCGCCCGGACGGTACGACGTACACCGAGGTCGGGATCGGGGAGTACGACCGGCGCGGCTGGGGCCCCGGCGGGCACGACCTGGACTGGTACTGCACCGGGAACACCGAGGCGCACATCGCGGTCGAGCCGGTCTTCGAGTCCAGCAAGGTCGAGCTGCAGACGCTGATGGGCCTCAAGGCGTACGACGTGCTGGCCGACCTGTGCCGCCAACGCCTGGAAGCGGCCCGGCCGGTGCTGCCGCACCCTGCCTCTACGTGAGCGCCTTGATCCCCGCGAGCGCGGACTCGAACGCCGAGTAGCGCGGGCGGTAGCCGAGGAGCCGGGCGGCCTTCTCCATCGAGCAGTTGGGGCTGTGCTGGATGTGGTCGCGGGTCGCCGGCGCGGTGTCCGGGTGCTTGGCGGCCCACTCGTCCCAGGGGTGGAAGGTCAGGTTGGCCTCCTGGCCGTACCAGGCGGCGAGCTGCTCGGCGTACCCACGGAGCGTGATCGCGTCGCTCGCCACGGCGTGGAAGCTCTCGCCGACCGCGGTCGAGCGGCTGGCGATCGCGGCGGTGAAGAGGCTTGCGACGTCCTCGGCGTGGACCGGGTTGACGGTCTCCAGGCCGAAGTTGGGCAGCTGCAGCTCCTCGCCCTTGGCCAGCGTCTCGTAGACCGCGCGGTCGAAGTTGCCGGCCGGGTTGATCGGGGTCCAGCCCGGGCCGCAGATGTGCCCCGGGTGGATGATCGTGACCGGGAGCGCCGGAGCCTTGCTGAGCAGGTACTTCTCGATCGCGGCCTTCCGGATGCCGTAGTCGCCGAAGGGACGGCGCGGGGCGTCCTCGCGCGTGGGGACGGTGACGCTCGGCCCGTGCACCCAGATCGTGCCGCAGTGCAGGAAGTGCTGGACCTTCCCGGTGACCGCCTCGGCGAGCTGCCGGGCGCTGTCCTCGGTGAAGCAGATCAGGTCGATGACGATGTCCGGCTCCAGGCCGCTCACCCGCTCGCCGAAGGTGCCCGCGGCATCCTCCGCGGCCCGGTCGATCTGGAGCAGCTCGACCTTGTCCCACGCCGCGTCCGGCTGGTACGCCGTACGCTCGCCACGGCTCAGCACCGTGACCTCGTGCCCTCGATCGACCAACTGCGGGACCAGGTAGGTGCCGATGTGTCCGGTACCGCCGATGACGACTGTGCGCATGGGTTGAGCCTAGTCCGACACACCCCTGGTGGGGCGGTTGTCGGTGGGGGCGGTCAGAATGGCTGGCATGCGTCTGGATCACTTGTCGTACGCGTGCGGACCGGATGGTTGTGCGGCCACCATCGAGCGGCTGTCCGCGCTGCTCGGGGCCGAGTTCGTGGACGGCGGGGTGCATCCACGGTTCGGCACGGTGAACCACATCCTGCCGCTGGAGAACGACCGGTACATCGAGGTGGTCGACGTGCTCGACCACCCGGCGTCGGACAAGGCGCCGTTCGGCCAGGCGGTCCGGGCCCGCAAGGAGCTCGGCGGCGGCTGGCTCGGCTGGGTCGTCGAGGTGACCGACATGGAGGCGATGGAGCAGCGCCTCGGCCGCCAGGCGGTCCCCGGCAACCGGCACCGGCCCGACGGAGTGAACCTGACCTGGCGGCAGATCGGCGTCAAGGGCCTGATCGCGGACCCGCAACTGCCGTTCTTCATCCACTGGGACGACCTCGGCGAGCACCCGTCGATCGGCGGCAAGGACGTGAAGCTGACCGGCCTGGAGATCGCCGGCGACCCGACCCGGGTCACCGACTGGATCGGCCACCCGGCGGACCACCTGCTGGACGACCTCGACGTCGCCTGGGTCGGGCCCAACGGCCAGCCGGGCCTGGTCGCGGCCGTCTTCCAGACTCCGAGCGGGATCGTTCGGGTCTAGTTGATGTTCTCCAGCTCGGCGAGTGAGGTTTCGAGGTGGGTGAGCATGCGTTGCAGGTGCGGGACGGTACGGCGGCAGCCGATCAGGCCGAAGTGGAGCTGCTGGGCGTAGCTGGTGACGCTGATGTTCAGCGCCTGGCCGTTCATCACGATGCTCACCGGGTAGAGACCGAGCAGGCGGGAGCCGTTCCAGTACAGCGGGCTCTCGGTGGGGCCGGGGACGTTCGAGATCACGATGTTGTACGGCGGCGCCGTACGGCCGGCGACGCCCGGAAGGACCGCGCCGGGTCCAGCAACCGCGAAGCCGAGGGCGCCGACGACCAGGTTCTGCAGCGGGGTGAGGCCGGACAGCACGCTCTTCGCCTGCGCGGTCGACGCCATGATCCGGCGGATGCGTCGCTCCGGGTCGGCGACGTCGGTGGCCAGGTCGGCGATCAGCGTGGCGAGCGAGTTGCCGCCGCCGGGGCCGCTGTCCTTGGTCCGCAGGTTGACCGGGACCATCGCCGTCAGCGCCTTGTCCGGGAGCGCGTTCAGGTCGAGCAGGTAGTTGCGCAGGGCACCTGAACACATCGCGAGCAGTACGTCGTTGAGCGTCGCGCCGGTGATCGCCCGCACCTTCTCCAGCCGCTCCAACGGCCAGGACTGAGCCGCGAACCGCCGCGCCCCGGTCACTCCCTGGTTGAAGACAGTCCGCGGCGCCTGGAACGGCATCGTCGAATGCAGCAACCCCTGCAACCCCGCCACCGGCAACCCCGCCAGATCCGCCAGCAACCGCCCGGCACCACCAACCGCCTGCGCCGTGGAGCCGAACGCCCGGCGCGGGATGCGGCCGACGGCCGCCAGCAACTCCCCCGGAGTCGGCATGCCGGCAGCGCCTTCGGCGGTCGGCCCGCCCGGTAGGGCGTAGGTGGCCGGCATGTGCGTGCGCGCGGGGTCCGTGGTGAGGGTTTGCTGCATCAGACGGAGGGCGGTCACGCCGTCGATCATCGAGTGGTGGATCTTGCTGTAGACGGCGAACCGGCGACCCTCCACGCCGTCGATCAGGTGCATCTCCCACAGCGGGCGATGCCTGTCGAGGAGCGTGCCGTGCAGCTGGCTCGTGAGTTCGAACAGTTCGCGGTACCGCCCCGGGCGTGGCAGCGCGGACAGCCGGACGTGGTACTCCAGGTCGATCTCGTCGTCCTGTTCCCACGACCAGTACCCGAGGTCCACCACCCGGTTCCGCACCCGCCGGGCGAACAACGGGTTCATCTCCGGGGCCGCCACCAGCTCGTGGTACAGCCGCGACACGAAGTCCCGCGAACTCTCCGGGAACACATGGTCCCGCCCGGCGCCCTCCGGCAGCTCGAACAGCATCAGCCCGCCGACGTGCATCGGCTGCTCGCGCGTCTCCCCGCCGAGGAACATCGCGTCCAAGGGTCCCACCGCGGTCATCTGCGCGCCTCCGCTCCAGCCCGGGCCTTCCGACGGTTCATCGTTCGCCAGACAGCCCCGCGACGTCTACCCCACCAGGCGGCGGGGGTCAGTCGAGGGGGCGGTAGTTGAGGCCGAGGTTCTCGATCCGGGCCAGGTGGGGGCGGAGGCGGGTGAGGAACTCGTCGTACGACGTCTTCGGCGAGCCCCAGGCGCGCTCGGCGAACGCGGACAGCCGGGGCAGCAGCATGTACCCGACCTGCTCCGGTCCCTCCATGTACTCGGTCCAGATCTGGCACTGCGTCCCGACGATCAGCGCCTGCTCCTGCGGCGACAGCGCCGCCGGGACCACCTCGAAGTCGTACACCTTCCGCAGCGGGATGTCGCCGCCGATCGCCAGCGGCTCGGTCGCCGGGTCGCCCTGGTAGTAGTCGAAGTACACCGACTCGCACGGCGCCATCACGACCTCGTGGCCGGCCTTCGCCGCCACCTCGCCGCGCTCGGCGCTCCGCCACGCCATGATGACCGCGTCCTTCGGGCAGTCGGTCTCGACCATCTCGTCCCAGCCGACGAGCCGCCGCCCCTGCTCGGCCAGCACCTCCGCGACCTGGGCCGTGAACCACCCCTGCAGCTGCCCCGGCTCGTCCAGCCCGAGCTCGGCCTGCCGCTTCTGTGCCGCCTCCGACTCGGCCCACTGCACGGACGGGCACTCGTCACCGCCGAGGTGCACGTACGGCGACGGGAAGATCTCCAGCACCTCCCGCAGCACGGTCTTCACGAACTCGACGGTCGCGTCGTTGACGTTCAGCACGTCCTCGCTGATCCCCCAGTACGGCCGCACGCTCAGCTGCCGGTCCGGATGGTTCCCGAGCTCCGGGTACGCCGTGATCGCCGCCTGCATGTGCCCCGGCAGGTCGATCTCGGGGACGACCGTGATCCCCCGCTCCGCGGCGTACGCGACGATCTCGCGGAGCTCGTCCTTGGTGTAGAACCCGCCGTGCCGGGTCCCGTCGTACTCGAACTCGGTCTGGCCGGGCGTCATCTTCCCGACCATCGTGTGCTCCCGCCACCCGCCGACCTCGGTGAGCTTCGGGTACGCCGCGATCTCGACCCGCCAGCCCTGGTCGTCGGTGAGGTGGAAGTGCAGCACGTTCAGCCGGTGCAGGGCGAGTACGTCGATGACCTTGAGCACGAACTCCTTCGGCATGAAGTGCCGCGCGACGTCCAGCATCATCCCGCGCCACCCGAACCGCGGCGCGTCCGCGACGTGCGCCAGCGGGACGGCGACCTTCCCGTCCGCGGCCGGTTCGGCAGCCTCCACGAGCTGCGCGTACGTCGTCTCCGCGTGCCGCAGCGCGTCCTCGGAACCCGCGGTCAGCCGAGCCCCGCCGGTGCCGACGTCGATCCGGTACTCGGTCGCGTCGAGGTTCTCGACCACGTCCCGGACGGCGTCGGCGATCGGGTCGGCGGTGATCCACCGGCCCGCCTCGACGGTGAGCTCACGCGGTGCGGGAACGATCGCGATCTCGGACATCCGGACTCCAGGGGAAGCTTGTCGAATTACGTCAGGACCATCCTATAAGCGGCTTCCGTGTCAGGTTCATGAGAGGGTTTGCCCGTGACAAGCGTGCCGCAGCGGACCACTCTCCGGGTCCTGGTGACCAGCAATGCCCTCGGCGGGGTCGCGACAGCCAGCGGCTTCGCGGTCGCCGGCCTACTCGCCGAGAAGGTCTCCGGCTCGACGTCGCTCGCCGGCCTGGTGGCCACCTCGACCACCCTCGGCGCCGCGGCGGTCGCCGTACCGCTGGCCGGTCTCGCCCGGACCCACGGCCGCCGGGTCTCGCTGACGATCGGCTACGGGCTCGCGTTCGCCGGTGCCCTGCTGACGATCCTCGCCGCGCAGATCGGCTCGCTCGCCCTGCTGCTGGCGGCCGGCTGTCTGTTCGGCAGCGGCAACGCCTCCAATCTCCAGTCCCGGTACGCCGCCACCGACAACGCCGAGCCCAGCAAGATCGCCCGCTCGCTCGGTCTGGTCGTCTGGGCCACCACGATCGGCGTGATCATCGGCCCGAACCTGACCGGGGTCGGCGGCTCGGTCGGCAGCAAGCTCGGCATCCTGGCGCTGGCCGGCCCGTACGTGTTCTCCGTGGTCGCGTTCGGCCTCAGTGCGCTCACCGTGTGGACGGGCATGCGCAGCCAGGTGCGCCCGGGCAAGGTGGAGCGTCAGCCGCTGGCAGAGACGTTCCGCCGGGTCGTCAGCATCCCGCACGCGCGGCTCGGCCTGCTGGCGATCGCCACCGCGCACGCGGTGATGGTCGGTGTGATGTCGATGACCTCGGTCCACCTGCGGCACCACGGTGCTTCGCTGACCATCGTCGGCTTCGTCATCAGCGGCCACGTGGCCGGCATGTACGCCCTGTCCCCGCTGACCGGCTGGCTGGCGGACCGGCTCGGCCGCATCCCCACGATCGGCATCGGCCTGGGCATCCTCGCCGTGGCCATGACGCTGGCCGCGGTGGCGCCGGACAACGCGCATGCGCTCACCGGGCTCGCGCTGTTCACGCTCGGCCTCGGCTGGTCCGCCTGTCTGGTCGCGGGGTCCGCCCTGCTGTCGCGGTCCGTCCCGGACGAGATCCGTACGTCGGCGCAGGGGCTGTCCGACCTGACGATGGGCATCCTGGCTTCCCTTTCGGGCACAGCTGCCGGCCCGGTGCTCGCACACCTCGGCTTCCACTGGCTGGCGGTCTTCTGCGGCATCCTGCTCGTCCCGGCAGCACTGCTGGCCGCCACCACCAAGCAGGCCGTCGCTAGGGTCTGACGCTGTGAGCATCGCGGAAGGCGGGATCCCGAGCCCGAACATCTGGCAGCACCCGAAGGTGTACGAGATCGAGAACCGGGCGGTCGACCCGAACGGCGTGATCGAGCCGGCGATGCGGGCGATCCGGGACTGGGCCGGTGGGAACGTGCTCGACATCGGCTGCGGCACCGGGTTCTACCTGCCGATGTTCGCGGCGACGGCCGCGAAGGTGGTCGGCGTCGAGCCGCACGGCGGCCTCGTCGACGCGGCCCGACGGCGTACCCGGTCGTTGCCGAACGTCGAAGTACGGCAGGGATCGGCGCAGCGGCTGCCGGTGCCGGACGCGTCGGTGGACGTGATGCACGCGCGGTGGGCGTACTTCTTCGGTCCGGGATGCGAGCCCGGGTTGACCGAACTGGACCGGGTGATGCGCCGCGGCGGGACCGCGTTCGTGATCGACAACGACGGCAGCCGGTCGACGTTCGGGCAGTGGTTCAGCACGTCGTACCCGATGATCAAGGCGCCCGTGGTGGAGAGGTTCTGGGCGGACCGCGGCTGGCAGCGCACGCGGCTGGACATGGGCTGGCGGTTCGAGAGCCGGGCCGACCTGGAGGCGGTGGTGAAGATCGAGTTCACCCCCGAGGACGCCCGCCGGATCCTGGCCTCGCACACGGGTGTCGAGGTCGACTACGCGGTCAACCTGTGGAGCCGCGGTTACTGAGCGACACCCCATTGCCTGCGGATGGGCCCCCGATCCCCATAGGGTTGACGAACCGATTCGACGGGGCAGTCGTGGGAGGCGCCGGGCACAGATGGACGGACTGCTGCTCGAACGCGTACCGGGCCTGCCGGAGCGGCTCCGGATCGACGTAGGTGAGCAGCGTGCGGTGGTGGTACCGCATGCGGCCGACCGTCGCAGGCTGGCGGACCTCCTGATCGGTCTGGAGGATCCACCGCCGAACGCGATCGTCCTGCCCGGCGGCCAGGTCCGGCTGGTACCGGCCGAGGGCGGACTGCTCCCACACCTGACAGTGCTCGGCAATGTCGTGCACGGCCATCTCACGACGCAAGCGGTCACCAAGCAGGCCGCTCGCGAGCAGAGCCGGGTACAGGCCGTCGGCTGTGGGCTCGAGGACGTGCTGGATCGCTACCCGCACGAGATCACGCCAGGGCGTCGCCGGCTGGCCGGTGTGGCCCGTGCGCTCGGCGCTTACCCGCGGGTGATCGTGCTGGAGGACGCGAACGGTCTGCCGACCTGGGGCTCGCTTCTGTCGATCCGGCCCAACCCTGACCTCGCCTCGGTCGCCCTGCTGCTCATCACGACCAGCACGACCCGTACTACTGGATTCGACGATGCCGAGTAGCCGCAGAACGTTCCTCGGAGCCGCAGCAACGCTCTTGCTGACCGGGTGCTCCACTGACGTCCTAGGACTGCGCCGTGCGGTGCGTGTGGCCGTCAGCTGGAGCGGTGAGGAGCTACGCGCGTTCCACAAGGTCCTGGGCGGTCTCGGCTCGTTGAGCTACCCGGTGGAGGTCATTCCACTCGGCGACGACATCTCGACAGCTTTCGACGCCCCTGCCGCCAGGAGGCCGGACGTCGTGATGCTGCCGCAGCCAGGCCTCGTACGGGAGCACTGGCAGGAGCTGGCGCCGATGCCCGACGACCTCGCCCAACGAGGTCAGGCGAGACTCTGGCGGGACCTCCTGGTGCAGAAGGGACAGACGTACGGCGTTCCGTTCAAGACGGCGCACAAGTCCGCGGTCTGGTATCGCCCGTCGGTGTTCCGGCAGGTCGGCGTACAGCCACCGCAGCATTGGTCGGACTGGCTGAAGTTGAACGGGACACTGATAGAGGCGGGCGTAACCCCGCTGGCCCTGGGCGCCGGAGACGGCTGGGTGCTCACGGACTTCCTGGAGAACGTCCTGCTGGGCATCGCGCCCTCGGTGTACGTCGGGCTCGCTACGGCAGCCCATCCTCGTCCCTCGCAGCAGCCGGAGTTCGCGGCCGCACTGCGGATGCTGGGCACGATGTGGTCGGCACCCGGTGCGCTGGCGGGTGGTGTGAAGGAGTCACTGGTCCAGCAGTTCCCGGACGCCCTGGTGGAGGTTTTCGGGCATCGCAGGGCCGCGATGGTGCTCGCGTCCGACTTCGCGGAGCCGGTGGTCCGCTCGTTCGCCGCCGATCCCGACGACATCGCGCTCTTCACGTTCCCGCCGATGTCCGACGGGGCTGCGGCGCCGGTCGTCGTGGGCGGTGACGTGATGGTGCTGACGGCACCGATCTCGGACGACTCGCGCGACCTGGTCCGTCGGCTGGCCGACCCGAAGGCCGTCGATCCGTGGATCGCCGAGGGCGGTTTCCTGGTCGACGGGCGCACCACCGGGTACTCCCCCGAGCTCACCCGGCTCGCGGAGCAGCTCACGATGCCGGGTGAGCAACTGCAGTTCGACCTGTCCGACCTGCTCGGAGCGCTCGGCGGCATCAACGGGCTCTGGCGGGTGCTGACGGACTTCCTGATCGCGGTGGGCGGCCGGGGCGCGGACGCCTTGCCGGACGCGGTCGACGCGGCGGTGCGGGCGATGCGGAAGGTGGAGACGAGCTGATGGGGCTGCAGACGAACGGCCTGTCGCTCGAGGTCGTCGGCCGGGAGATCACCGGCCGGCCGGTGCAGGGCAAACCGCGGCGGCCGGCCGGACCGTTCCTGCTCGGGCTGCCGGCGCTGCTGCTCAGTTGCGTCCTGCTGATCCCGATCGGCGTCACCGTGGTGAAGGCGTTCGTCACGAACAAGCATTTCGGGCTCGGGAACTTCGCGGTGATCGGCGACCCGGGCGCATTGCATGCCGTCGGCAACAGCCTGCTCTGGGTGCTGATCGCCTTCGGTACAGTCGCGGTCGGGTTTTCCCTTGCGTTGCTGAGCTATCGACTGCCGGCGGTCACGACGTTGCTGCAGCCCGCGCTGGTGATTCCGTTCGCGGTCTCGGTGCTGGTGTCCGGTGCGACCTTCCGGATGATCTTCGACCCGACACCGGAACGCGGGACGATCACTGCGATCTCGACCCGTCTGTTCGGCTCCAGCCCGGTGTGGCTGGGTCCTGGCTTGTTCTGGATCGTGCTGATGTCGGCGTTCGGCTGGACGTGGCTCGGGTACGTCGTGTCGCTGTTCCGCGCCGGTCTGGACGCGATACCCGACGACATGTCCCGGACGCTCGCGGCCGAGGGAGTACGGGGCTGGAAACGCCTGTGGGCGTTGGAGATCCCGCTACTGCGCCCGATCACCGGTGTGGTCACGCTGACATTGGTCATCGCCGCGGTACGGGTCTTCGACCTGGTACTGATCGTCGTACCGGGGTCCATGCAGCGGTCTGCCGACGTACTGGGGCTGAACTGGTGGCGGGCGTCCACGTCCAATGTGGACTCCGGGCGTACGGCGGCGTTGGGTGTCGTACTGTTCGCGATCGTCGCGGCTGTCGGGCTGATCGGCGTACGCGGGCTGCGACGTCGGCGGTGGGCGATGCCGGTTTCCGTCGTACCGCAGGAGCCAACGTCGAGAAAGCCTCGACCGCGGCCGGTGGTACGGCGGCTCGGGTGGTTCATCGGGTCGGCTGTGGCGCTGGTGTGGGTGTTTCCGGCCGTAGTACTCGTGGCCACTGCACTGCACTCGCCACGGGAGGCAGGGCTGCGTGGCTGGTGGTCGCCGTCGGGGTTCGGGTTCTCGTCGCTCGCGGATGCGGCCAATGTCGGGCTGTTCCGAGCGTTGCTGTCCACGCTGGTCATTGCTACGGCTGCGACCGCGGTACTGCTGGTGATTGCGGTGCCTACGGCGTACCTGGTCGCTTGGGGCGGTCTGCCGCCGCGGCTGGGCCGGGTCGCGATGGCCGTGTTTGTGGTCCTCGCTGTGACACCTGTGCAGATGTACGCCGCTCCCTTGCGCGATGCGATCGACGCAGCGGGCCTGGCCGGGTCACGGGTCGCGCTGGCGCTGGTCCACGCGGCAGCTGGTCTGCCGTTCGCAGTACTGCTCCTGCGGTCCGCCTTCGCGTCGGCACCGCCCGCTGTCGTGTCTGAAGCCCTGCAGGGACCGGTGCGGCAGAGCGCAGTATTGGCGACTGTGCAGCGGACGTATCGGCCCGCACTGATCGCTGTTGCGGTGTTGGAGTTCGCCCTGGTGTGGAACGACTTCATCGTTGGGTTCCTGATCAGTGGACCCGGTACGACGCCGCTCTCGTTGGTGCTGTGGGGTGAGGCGCGGCAGTTCTCCACGTCGAGCGGACCGGTCGCGGCGGCGGCTGTTGTCGCCTCCGTCGTACCTGTGGTGCTGTTGCTGTCCTTCTGGCGAACCGTGGTGCGTGGGCTGACCACAGGGAGCCGGCCATGAGTGAGGAGCAGCCGAAGCCGGCGGAAGAACGGGAAGAGCCGTCGCTGATCCAGGACGTGGGCCTGACCATCAGCGCCGTCTCCATCGCGTTACTCACCGACCTGTCGTCGCAGCTCCTCAGCCAGAGCTTCGGGAAGACCGGCGTGCAGTGGGCCGGGTACTCCGTGGCGCTCCTGCTCGTGGTCACGATCGTGATCCGGCTGCGCGCCCGGGCCAAGCGGATCCGGCGCCGTCGGCAGCTCGGCATGAGCGACCTCCATGTTGCTGCTGAAGAGGCGGAGCAGTGGATGGTCGCGCTCGGCTCCAACGCCGGCGGCATGGCCGCTGCCGAATGGTTCACGCTGCAGGAGGACCGGCTCTGGGAGCTGCTCGCGAACGAGAAGCCTCACAACGACTCCATCGACGACTACGCCCGCATCTGCGACGCACTGGAGGCCTGGTACGTACGCCGTCCGCACCCGGAGGCGCTGCTTCAGCTCAGTGAGCTGCTCAGCGCGGCAGCGGAAGCAGCCGGCCGCCGGAGCCTCTCCGAACTCGCAGCAGCCCGCGCGGCAACGGCGTACCGCATGCTGGGTGATCTGGACGCGGCCAACGCCCGGCTGAGCGTCTCGGACAACATCGGCGCCAACGGCCGTACGGCGTTCGCGCTGAAGATGCGGCGGCAGGTGGAGCGGGCCTTGGTGAACCTGGCCATCGCGGATCGGGCACCGGCCGGCAACGACCGCGACGAGGCCGTACTGAACGCACGGGACCGTCTGGACGAGGCCCGCCTCCGCCGGCCCGGCCCGGACCTGGCTGCCGATGTGGCGATTTCCATCAACCTGGCGGTCGTGCACCTCTACCAGCACGACAGCGAGGGCGCACTGGAACACCTGCGGCCCGCACACGCCCACGCCACCGCGGCAGGTGACGTCAGCGGCGAGGCACACGCGCTGGAGCTCATCGGTGTCGCCGCCTGGATGCAGCGCAACCGCAACGAGGCCGTCGGCCGCTGGGAGCACGCCGCCCACCTGTACGCCGAGATCGACGAACGCGAAGGCCACGCCCGCTGCCTGCAGCACCTGGGCTCCGCCGAGGTCGCCGAGGGCAACCTCGAGAGCGCCTTGGTCCTGCTCGAACAGAGCCGGCAGTTGCGTACCTCGGAGAGCGAGCTCCTCACCAAGTACCTCGACGCCGCCCGGCGTACGTCGGAGCTGCCGGCGGTCGACGAGGACCCGCCGCACCGGAAGGCCGGGACCTGGCTGAAACGTGCCTTCAGGCGTTTTGTCGGCGGCCTCGAATAGGTTGAGGTCCATGGCGAAGGCGGCGACTCAGGCGAAGGGCAAATCGGCGTACGCGTGCTCGGAGTGCGGGTGGACCTCGGCGCGGTGGATCGGCCGGTGCGGCGAGTGCCAGGCCTGGGGCACGGTCGCCGAGGTCGGGGCGCCGAAGGCCGCCCGGATCACCGCCGGTCCGGTGTCCTCGCCGGCGATGCCGATCGCCAAGGTGTCCGCGATCGAGGCCGAGTCCCGGCCGACCGGGATCGGCGAGCTGGACCGGGTGCTCGGCGGCGGCGTGGTGCCGGGCGCGGTGATCCTGCTCGCGGGCGAGCCCGGCGTCGGGAAGTCCACGCTGCTGCTCGAGGTCGCGGCGCAGTCCGCCCGCGGCGGCGAGCGCACGCTGTACGTGTCCGGCGAGGAGTCGGCCGCCCAGGTGCGGCTGCGCGCCGGGCGTACGGACGCCCTCGTCGACGACCTGTACCTGGCCGCCGAGACCGACCTGGGCGCGGTGGTCGGCCAGGTCGACGCGGTCGAGCCGTCGTTCCTGGTGATCGACTCCGTGCAGACCATGGCGCACCCCGAGGTCGACGGTGCGCCCGGCGGCGTGACCCAGGTCCGCGAGGTGACCGGCGCTCTGGTCCGGCTGGCCAAGGAGCGGCACATCGCGGTGGTCCTGGTCGGCCACGTGACCAAGGACGGCGCGATCGCCGGTCCGCGGATGCTCGAGCACCTGGTCGACGTCGTGCTGGCGTTCGACGGCGACCGGCACTCGGGATTCCGGATGGTGCGCGCGACCAAGAACCGGTTCGGCCCGTCCGACGAGGTCGGCTGCTTCGACATGGTCGACACCGGGATCGTCGAGGTCACCGACCCGACCGGACTGTTCGTCTCCGAGCACGCCGAGCCGGTCGCCGGCACCTGCGTGACCGTGATGATGGAGGGCCGCCGGCCGCTGCTGGCCGAGGTCCAGGCCCTCGTCGGCCCGTCGGCCGCGCCACAACCCCGGCGTACGACGTCCGGACTGGAGTCCTCCCGGGTGGCGATGGTGCTCGCCGTCCTGGGCAACCGCGCGGGGCTGAAGCTGACCGACCAGGAGGTGTACGTCGCGACCGTCGGCGGGGTCAAGATCACCGAGCCGGTGGCGGACCTGTCGGTGGCGATCGCGGTCGCGTCGTCGGTGATGGACAAGCCGATCCACCCCGGCCTGATCGCGATCGGCGAGGTCGGCCTGGCCGGTGAGGTGCGCCGGGTCGGCGGCCTGGAGAAGCGGCTGGCGGAGGCGGCCCGGCTCGGGTTCACCAAGGCGATCATCCCGGCCGACATCCCGAACCGCAGCCGCGAGGCGAAGCCGATGGACATCCAGAAGAAGTACGGTCTGCGCACCTTCGCGGCGCCCGACCTGCGCTCGGCCCTGAGCGCCGCCGGGTTGGCGTAACGAGCCTGTGTTCCGCGCCACAGGTGTGAGACAGGGGATCAACAGCAGCCGGTCGGGGAACGTACTCTGGGGGCGCCCCCACGCCCGACGCGAACCCGCAGGAGCAGGTAGATGACCGGATCAAGAGTTGTCGCGCTCGGCCACTACCAGCCCGAGCGGGTGCTCACCAACGACGAGCTCGCCACCATGGTCGAGACCAACGACGAGTGGATCCAGAGCCGGGTCGGGATCCGCGAACGCCGGATCGCCGCGCCCGACGAGTCCGTCGACGAGATGGCCTGGCGGGCCGCCGACAAGGCGATCGCGAACGCCGGCCTGGACGTCACCGAGATCGACTACGTGATCGTCGCCACCTGCACCGCGATCGACCGGTCGCCGAACATCGCGGCCCGGGTCGCCGCCCGGCTCGGTCTCGGCAACCCGGCCGCCATCGACCTGAACACCGCCTGCTCCGGTTTCGCCTACGCGCTGGCGACCGCCGACCAGGCGATCCGCGCCGGCGCGGCGACGAAGGCGATCGTGATCGGCGTCGAGAAGCTCAGCGACTGGACGGACTGGACCGACCGCACCACCTGCGTGCTGATCGGCGACGGTGCCGGCGCCGCGGTGCTGGTGGCGGACGACACTGCCGACACTGACGACGCTGCCGACACCGGCGGCGTTGCCGGTGTCGGCCCGGTGGTCTGGGGCTCGGTGCCGGAGATGTCCGACGCGGTCCGGATCGAGGGCCGCGAAGGCCCGTTCGCCCAGGAGGGCCTGAGCGTCTTCCGCTGGGCCACCACCCAGCTGCCGCAGATCGCCCAGCAGGTCTGCGAGAAGGCGGGCCTGAAGCCCGAGGAGCTGGGCGGCGTCGTCCTGCACCAGGCGAACCTGCGGATCATCGAGCCGCTCGCGAAGCGCCTCGGTGCTGTCAACGCGGTGGTCGCCAAGGACGTCGTGGAGTCCGGCAACACCTCGGCCGCGAGTATCCCGATCGCGCTCTCGAAGCTGGTCGAGAAGCGCGAGATCCCGTCCGGCGCGCCGGTGCTGCTGTTCGGATTCGGCGGCGGCCTCTCGTACGCCGGCCAGGTCATCCGCTGCCCCTGACACCGCTGACGTCCCGCCGACGCAGGCGGGAACGGGGTGTTGCACGGTCAGATGCACGAGCGAGTGCACGCGCACCCGGCGTCGGGCGCCGGACCGCGACCGCCCGTCGGGGCGAGGTGGCGGATATCCGCACATCTGCGTGCGCGGAACCGCATAGACTCAGGTTCCGTGGCGGCGAACACGGACAAGAACAGCCCCGGCGCCAAGCTGCGAGCGACGCTCGCGGCGGTGGCTCCGGGCACCGAACTACGCGAAGGCCTGGAACGAATTCTGCGGGGCCGGACCGGCGCCCTGATCGTGCTCGGTCACGACAAGGCCGTGGACGCGATCTCCACCGGCGGCTTCGAGATCGACGTCGAGTTCACCGCGACCGGGCTGCGGGAGCTCAGCAAGATGGACGGCGCGATCGTCCTCGACCGCGATGCCACCCGGTTGATCCGGGCGGCTGTGCACCTGATGCCGGACCCGGCGATCGCGACCCAGGAGACCGGCACCCGGCACCGCACCGCCGACCGCGTGCACCGGCAGACCGGCTTCCCGGTGATCTCGGTGTCGCAGTCGATGCACATCATCGCGCTGTACGTCGACAACCAGCGTTACGTCCTCGAGGACTCCGGCGCGATCCTGTCCCGCGCGAACCAGGCGCTCGCCACGCTGGAGCGCTACAAGCTCCGGCTGGACGAGGTGTCCGGCACCCTGTCCGCCCTGGAGATCGAGGACCTGGTCACGGTCCGGGACGTCGCCGCGGTCGCACAGCGGCTGGAGATGGTCCGCCGGATCGCCACCGAGATCGACGGGTACGTCGTCGAGCTCGGCACCGACGGCCGGCTGCTCACCCTGCAGCTCAACGAACTCGTCGCGGGCGTCGCCGGCGAGCGCGAACTGGTCGTCCGCGACTACCTGCCGCCGGCCACCGGGCGCCGAGCCAAGACTGCCGACGACGTACTGCTCGAGCTGGACGCGGTCAGCGCCACCGACCTGCTGGACATCGGCCAGGTCGCCCGTGCGCTGCAGATCGGCGGCGCCGAGCAACTGGACGCCGCGGTCACCCCGCGCGGGTACCGGCTGTTGGCCAAGGTGCCGCGGCTGCCGGGTGCAGTGATCGACCGGCTGATCGACCACTTCGGCCACCTGCAGAAGTTGCTGGCGGCAAGCATCGACGACCTGCAGACGGTCGAGGGCGTCGGCGAGAACCGGGCCCGCACGGTCCGCGAGGGCCTGTCCCGGCTGGCCGAGTCCAGCATCCTGGAGCGCTACGTGTAGTAGCACATCGTCACCAGGCGCCTCCGGTTCGTGAAAGAGCCGGAGGCGTCTTGCGTTTCCGCTCACACGGCCTAATACTCCAAGTGGAACATTTCGCACGGAACAATCCAGGTGGAGGACATGGCGGAGCTCACCCCGCTGGCGATCGCGGTGCTGGCGCTGCTGCGCGAACGGCCGATGCACGCCTACGAGATGTACCAACTGCTGATGAACCGCGAGCAGCACCGGATCGTCAAGGTGCGGCCCGGCTCGCTGTACCACACGGTCGAGCGGCTGGCCCGGCACGAGTACGTCCGGGCGACCGGGACCGACCGGGCCGGCAACCGGCCCGAGCGGACCACGTACGAGCTCACCCCGGCCGGCAGCGACGCACTCAGCGAGCGCGTCGAGCTCGGCATCGAGCAGCATGTCTACGAATACCCGCTCTTCCCGGTGGTACTGAGCGAAGCGCACAACCTCGACGTCGAGGACGCCGTACTGCGGTTCCGCCGCCGGGTCGAGGACCTGGACCGCTGGCTGGACGACGTGAACGGGACGATCGCGAAGGCCGAGGCGACCGGGGTGCCGGAACCGTACTGGATGGTCGCCGACTACCTGCGCGGCCAGGCCGCGGCGGAACGCGACTGGCTGCTCACCACCATCGAACGTATCGAGAGCAAGGACCTGGAATGGCATCCCCGCAAGACACAGTGAGGCCGGAGATCCGGCCGTGGCCGGCGCTCTGGGCGCTCGTCCTCGGCTTCTTCATGATCCTGGTCGACTCGACCATCGTCTCGGTCGCCACCCCGGCGATCCTCGAGGACCTCGGCTCGGACGTCGGCACGGTCGTCTGGGTGACCAGTGCGTACCTGCTCGCGTACGCCGTACCGCTGCTGATCACCGGGCGCCTCGGCGACCGGATCGGCCCGAAGAAGCTGTACCTGACCGGACTGTCGCTGTTCACGCTGGCGTCGGTGTGGTGCGGCCTGACGAACACGATCGAGCTGCTGATCGTGGCCCGGGTGTTCCAGGGCCTCGGCGCCTCGATGATGACGCCGCAGACGATGGCCGTCATCACCCGGATCTTCCCGCCGAACCAGCGCGGCCGGGCGATGAGCCTGTGGGGCGCGACCGCCGGCGTGGCCACACTGGTCGGCCCGATCCTCGGCGGCGTCCTGGTCGACGGCCTCGGCTGGCAGTGGATCTTCTTCATCAACGCGCCGGTCGGCGTGGTCGGCTTCTTCCTCGCGCTGCGGCTGGTCCCGGACCTGCCGACGCACGAGCACAAGTTCGACCTGGTCGGCGTCGTGCTGAGCGCGGCGGGACTGTTCCTGCTGGTGTTCGGGATCCAGGAGGGGCAGAAGTACAACTGGGGCACGATCACCGGCCCGATCTCGGTGTGGGGGCTGATCATCGCCGGTGTCGTCGTACTCGCGGGCTTCGTGATCTGGCAGTCCCGGAACAAGGGCGAGCCGCTGCTGCCGCTCGGACTGTTCAAGGAACGGAACTTCTCGCTCGCGAACGTCGCGATCACCACGGTCGGGTTCGCGATCACCGCGATGGCGTTCCCGCTGATGCTCTGGGCGCAGGCGGTCCGCGGCCTGTCCCCGACCCGATCGGCACTGCTGCTGGTCCCGATGGCGGTCATCTCCGGCGCGCTCGCGCCGTTCGTCGGCCGGCTCGTCGACCGGACGCCGCCGCGGTTCATCGCCGGGTTCGGGCTGGCGTGCTGCGCGGGGTCGATGTTCTGGATGAGCCAGGTGATCGAACCCGACGTACCGATCTGGCACCTGCTGCTGCCGATCGCGCTGCTCGGTGTCGCGAACGGGTTCATGTGGGCCCCGATCGGTACGACGGCCACCCGGAATCTCCCGCTGCACCAGGCCGGCGCCGGCGCGGGCGTCTACAACACGACGCGGCAGGTCGGTGCCGTGCTCGGCAGCGCGAGTATCGCCGTACTGATGGAGTCGCGGCTGGCGCACAACCTGCCGGGGATGAGCGGAGGCGCTTCCGCGGAGGGCTTCTCCAGCGGGAAGTTGCCGGCGATGGTGCGACAGGGGTTCAGCGACTCGATGGCGCAGTCGCTCGTCCTGCCCGCGCTCGTGCTGTTGATCGGACTGGTCGCGGCGCTGCTGTTCGCGGCACCGAGCCACCTCCGCAAGCAGCCGGAGACCGCGGCCGCCGAAGCAAGCTGATCGCCCTACACGACCTGGAAGGCCTGGGCGCCGGACAGGCGGCCGTTGTACTCGGCCTTGACGACATAGGTTCCAGGCTTGGCGACCGGTTGACCCGGAAGACAGCCAGGCCTGGACCGGTGTCCGTCCCAGGGCACCGTCACGGCGGACTGCTTGCCCTTGGCAACGACGAGGGTGGCGTTCTGGATCGCCTTCTCGCACTGCGAGGTGCTCCAGATCAGGTCCTTGCCAGACGTCACCGTGACGGTCAGGTTGTCGGTGCTCGCCTTGCAGCCGTCACCGGACGGGGTCAGCTGGACGACGAAGTTCAGCATCGAGCCGGAGACGATCTTGCGGTTCGCCGGCAGTGCGGCGACGTTCAGGTCCGACGGCTTGCACGGCAGGTCCGTGGGCGGAGTCGTCTTCGTCGGCTTCGGGGTGGTGGGTGTCCCGGTGGGTGTCTCCGTGGGCGTCTTCGTGGGCTTCGTGGTCGGCGTCGTACTGGGGGCCGAGGCCGGCGGCGCGGTCGTCGGATTCGGCTGCGGATCCGTGGCGGCCGCGTTCTGCGCGTCACCGCCGCCGAACAGGTTCGAGATCAGGATGATCAGCACCACAACGACCGCGAGCACAAGTCCACGCCGGAACCAGTACACGCTGGCGGGCAGGTGCCCGACCGGACGGAGCAGACTGCTCATGAAGCGCACTCTAATATCGGCACTGTGCTGGACCACTCAGGCTCGCCGTTAGCTCTCCATGCCCCTGTGCTCACGTGGTACGACGCCAACAAGCGGGTGCTGCCCTGGCGGGAGGCCGGCGCCGGGGCGTGGGCGGTGATGGTCAGCGAGTTCATGTTGCAGCAGACGCCGGTCAATCGGGTGCTCCCGGCGTACCAACGCTGGCTGGAGCGCTGGCCGACGCCGGCTGACCTGGCCGCAGAGGCCCCAGGTGAGGCTGTGCGGGCCTGGGACCGCCTCGGGTACCCCCGGCGCGCCCTACGGCTGCATGCGGCCGCTCAGGCGATCGTGGAGCGTCACGGCGGCGAGGTCCCCGACGACCACGAGGCCCTGCTGGCGCTGCCCGGCGTCGGGACGTACACGGCGGCCGCGATCGCATCGTTCGCGTTCGGCCAGCGGCATGCCGTCGTCGACACGAACGTCCGGCGCGTCCTCGCCCGTTCGCTCACCGGCGTCGCGCAACCCGCCGTCTCCCCCACCGCGGCCGACCAGCGGCTGGCGGTCAGCGCCCTCCCCGAGGACGAACCCACCGCCGCCCGCTGGGCAGTCGCCTCGATGGAGCTCGGCGCCCTGGTCTGCACCGCCCGCACGCCGAACTGCGCGGACTGCCCGATCCGCTCGCACTGCGCCTGGGTCCTGGCCGGCAGCCCGCCGTACGACGGCCCGCCCCGCCGCGGCCAGACCTACGAAGGCACCGACCGCCAGGCCCGCGGCCGCCTGCTCGCCGTACTCCGCGCGGCCACCGCACCCGTTCCCAAGCCGACCCTCGACGCCGCCTGGCCCCACGCCGCCCAACGCGAACGAGCCCTCGACGGCCTCGTCTCCGACGGCCTGGTAGAACCCCTCGCGAACGGCCACTACCGGCTGCCCGGCTGACCGAACCGCCGGTATTCCGTGAACGCCTCGAACCCGAGCGCCTCCGTAGACCGGCGCCCCCATCGCGGTTGCCTGCAGTACGACGACCTCGGCGCCCTGCTCGAATCCGAGTCGCGCGACAGCTGCGGTCACCAGACTCCCGTACCCGCGCCGCCGGGCCGCGGGACGGGTCGCGACCCAGTAGATCCCCGCCGTACGTCCGCTGCGAACGGCCATCGCGCAGGACACCGGCGTACCGTCCGCATAGGCCACCAGCGAGGAAACACCCGGCGCGAGCAACACACCGGCACTCGCGAACTGCGGAACGGCATCGACGTCGGCAACAACGTCCCGATGCACCGCGGCGAACCCGTCGACGTCGGCGGCAACCAACTCGATGTCACCGGGCTGTTCCACCGTCGGCGGCGTGCGAAGCGCCATCCCCACCGCGGTCGAACGAATCCGCAGCCCGCGTGCTTCAGCAACCTCAGCCAGATCCTGGTCTCGATGGGTCGATGCCCAGAGCACCATGTCCCGCCGATGCGCCCGCCCGAAGGACTGCATGTCGTCGACGACCCGGTGCGGGTCGGCGGTCGGGTCTGTTCTCAGCGCCGCGTTGTGGAAGGCACCGGCGTACTCCGAAGCCGCCGCGACCAGCAGCAGACCCGGGCGTACGTCGAGCACCGAGCCGGCGCCGTACCGGCCGAACAGGCTGACGGCCGCCGCGACGTTGGCGTCGGCGGCCTCGTACACGTCCATCAACCAAGAAGCCGGCTCGAGGAGTCGAGCCGGCTTCTCACGGGGTTGGTGTTTCAGTTCTTCTTGCTGCCGGTGGTGGCGTCCTCGTCGTCGTCGGCCAGCAGGTCGAGCGGCATCGCGGGGCTGCCGGACAGCGTCGCCAGCATCTGGCGGACGTTGGTCAGCTGCGCGTTGATGCTGTCCCGACGCTGGGTCGCGGCGGCGAGCTCGCGCTCGGACTCGGCGCGGATCCGCTCGGACTTGTCCTTCGCGGCGGCGACGATCTCCTGCGCCTGCCGGTTCGCGTCTGCCAGCTGCTGCTGGGCCAGGCGCTCCGCCTCGGACCGGGACCGGTCGGCCTCCCGCTGCACCTGAGCAGCGCGGTCGGTGACGGCGGCCAGCTGCTGCTCGGCCAGCGCGGTACGGGCGGCGAACTCCTGCTCGACCTTGCCCCGGCGCTCGGCCAGGGTGGTCTCGAAGGCGGCCGCGGCCTGGGCGGACTTGGCCCGCTCCTGCTCGTACAGCGCCTGCGCCTCGCTGCGCCGCGCGGTGGCGTCGCGCTCGGCCTCGTCGCGCATGTCGTCGGCCTGGGTCCGGGCCTCTTCGAGGATCCGGGCGGCCTCGGCGTCCACCTCGCTCTTCCAGTCCAGGGAGTACTGCTCGGCCTCCTTGCGGACCTTCTTCGCGTGCGCCTCGGCGTCGGCGACGATCGCCTCCGCGTCGGTGCGGGCGCGGGTCACCAGGTCACGGGCCTCGTCGTCGGCCAGCGACAGGATCTTCGCGACACGCTCACCGAACTCGGTGAAGGTGGGCGTGCGGTCCTTGGAGTCCTCCTGGGCGGAGATGACGGCCGCCTCCGCAGCGTCCGTGCGGGACTGCAGCTCCTGGACGTGCCGCTGCAGCTGCTCGGACTGCTGCTGCAACGCGGTCAGGGAGGTGGTCAGCTCACGGATGTGCTGATCCACCTGGGCAGGCTCGTAGCCACGCAGAACGGTACGGAACGGGGTTGGGCTTTCACTGCTCATGTTTTCCGATGCTCACTTCGATGGGTGGGTGGATCACACATTGTCACTGACAAGGATCTGACTGTCACGTCCTCATCCTGATTCCCCCGTGGAACCCTCACTGGAGGACATTCCACCACCTGGGCGGAACCCCGGTACAGCGAGTGCCTCGATCACACCCGAAAGCTGGGTGAGCTCCTTGGTGATCTCATCACGGCGCTGGTTCAGCGCCGCGACCCTCGCCTCGGCGTCGGCGAGAAGTTTGCGGGCCTGCGCGCGCAGGTCGTCGGAGTGCTCGCGGGCCTGGGCCTCGATCTGCTGGGCCTCGGCGCGGGACTTGCGGATCAGCTCGTGCGACTGGCGCTGCGCCTCGGACAGGTCGTTCGCGGCGCGCTCCCGCAGTACCTGCGTACTCGCCTCGGCCTCGGCCTCGCGACGGTTCGCCCGCTCGATGATCTCCCGGGCGTCCTCCGCGGCGGTGGTCTTCAGCCGGTCCGCGCGGGCCTGCGCCTGGGCGGTGACCTTCGCGGCCTGCTTCTCCGCGTCCGCCAGCATCGCCTCCGCGCGCTCGCCGGCCGAGTACAGCGTGGTCTCGGCGAGCTGGGTCAGCTCGGCGTTCTCCTTGGCGATCGTCTCCTGGGTCTGCTTCAGCCGGCTGGTCGAGCGGCCGACCACCCGGCGCAGGTGCGCGCGCTTCTGCTTCAGCAGCTCGGCCGCGTCGGCGGCGGCCTGGTCGCGGATCGACCGCGCCTCGGCCTCCGCTGCGGCGATCAGGCCGTCGACGGTCTGCTTGCTCCACTGCGTCTGCTTCTCGGCCTCCGCGAGCGCGGCCTCGGCCGTCTGGTTCGCCTCGTCCAGGATCCGCTGCGCCTCGCCCGCCGCGGCGCGCCGGTCCGCCTCGATGGAGTCGACCACCAGCTTGGCCTGGGCGCGGGCGTCGGCCATCAGCCGCTCGTTGCCGGCCTCGGTCTCGGCCTTGCGCTCGGCGATCTCCGCGACCGCCTCGGCCCGGAGCTTGTCGATCTCCAGCTTGATCGCGGCCAGCTTGGCCCGCTCGGTCTCCTCGAGCTCCGCCGTACGGCGCTCCAGCTCGGTGCGGTTCTCGCCGCGCAGCCGCTCGATCTCGGCATGCGCCTCCGCGATCTCCACGCGGGACTTCTCCCGGGCGGTCTCGACCTCGCGCTCGGCGGCGGCCCGGAGCTCGCTCGCCTCGGCCTCGGCGCGGGCGATCAGGTCGGCCTCGTTGCGTACGGCGGCCTGCGACACCAGCGCGGCCTGCTCGCCCGCGTCCGCGACCAGCTGCTGTGCTTCCTTGCCGGCCCGCTCGACGGCGGCCTGCGCCGACTCGCGCGCCATCCGCGCGTCCTCGAGCAGCTCGTCGGCCTCGTCCTTGACCCGCTCGGCCGCGGCCTCCGCCTCCGCGATCCGGCGATCCGCCGCCGCCTGCGACTCGGCCCGCAACTTCTCGGCCGCCGCCTCACTCGCCGCCGTCAGCGCGGCTGCCTCTGCCTCGCTCTTCTCCTTCAACGCCGCCGCGGCCGCCTCGGCCTCGGCCGTCACCCGCTCCGCAACCGCAGCAGCCTCGGAGCGGACCCGCTCGGCCTCGGCGGTGGACTCCGACGTCAGCAGCTCGGCCGCAGCGGCAGCGTCCCGGCGTACCCGCTCGGCCTCGGCGGTGGATTCGGCTCGCAGTTGAGCGGCAACTTCGGCGGCCTCGGAGCGGACACGCTCTGCCTCGGCGGTCGACTCCGACGTCAGCAGTTCGGCTGCGGCGGCGGCCTCGCGGCGGACCCGGTCGGCTTCGGTGGTGGATTCGGTGCGGAGCTGCTCGGCGGCCTCGGTGGCCTCGGAGCGGACTCGGGCGGCCTCGGCCTCGGACTCCGTACGGAGCTGCTCGGCGGCTCGCTCGGCGTCGTTCAGGACCCGCTGGGCGGCGGTCATCGCGTCGGCACGGAGCTTCTTCGCGGCGGCTTCGGCGTCGGCCTTCAGACGCTCGTTCGCGGCCCGGATCCGGCTCGCCTCGTCGCGGGCGAGATCGTTCTCGCGCTCGGCCTGCTCGCGGAGTGTGTCGGCGATCCGCTGGGCCCGTTCGAGCACCCCGCCCGCCTGCCGCACGCCAAAGGAACCGGTGTCGGCGACCGGTTCCTGGGTCAGCGGCAGACGCGGAGCGTCCATGCGACGAGATGATTCCATCACCGGCCCCCTTTCCGACAGTCCGGGTCCGAACAGCGTGGTCACAGGGTTACAACGCGGTAGACAGGCGGTAGGTAACTGCTTCATCAGCAGTCGCGCGATCTTCCCATCGAAACCTCGGTACGCGCGAGCCGGAAGATCACGCTCCGCAGGACGATACGACCAATCAGTAGCCTCCGTGCAAATCTCGCGTGTCTCCCCGGTACGCCGAAGCACCCCGCAGTACTGACCAGTCGTCCAAAAACAAATCCGGCCTGGACCACAGCTCCCGCACGCGATGCGCGGGGCGGGGGGCGGACGTGCGAGACGCCCGGCGGAAGGGTCCGCCGAGCGTCTCGGGTGAGGTGTTCGGTTGTGGTTACGAGTCCTGGACGCCGGTGCTGCCGCCGCCGGTGGTCAGGTCCGTGAGCTCCAGGTCGGAGGTCGAGGACTTCTGGTTCCCGGTGAAGGTGAAGTACTCGGTCAGGCCGTCCTCGTTGACCGTGCCCTCCGGTGCCGCGTCGACCAGGACGATCTGGCCGGGACGCAGCTCCCCGAACAGGATCTTCTCGGCCAGCACGTCCTCGACGTCGCGCTGCAGCGCGCGGCGCAACGGACGGGCACCCAGGACCGGGTCGAAGCCGCGCTTCGCGACGAGTTCCTTCGCCGCCGGCGTGAGCTCGATGCCCATGTCCTTGTCCTTCAGCCGCTGCTCGATCTGGGCCACCATCAGGTCCACGATCTGGACGATGTCCTCCATCGTGTGCTGGTGGAAGACCACGATCTCGTCGACGCGGTTCAGGAACTCCGGACGGAAGTGCTGCTTGAGCTCCTCCGTGACCTTGCCCTTCATCTTCTCGTACGACGACGTGGTGTCGCTCGCCTGCGAGAAGCCCAGGGAGACCGCCTTCGCGATGTCCTTGGTGCCGAGGTTCGTGGTCATGATGATCACGGTGTTCTTGAAGTCGACCACGCGGCCCTGGGCGTCGGTCAGCCGACCTTCGTCCAGGATCTGCAGCAGCGAGTTGAAGATGTCCGGGTGGGCCTTCTCCACCTCGTCGAACAGCACCACGCTGAACGGCTTGCGGCGGACCTTCTCGGTCAGCTGACCGCCCTCTTCGTAGCCGACGTACCCCGGAGGCGAGCCGAACAGCCGGGAGGCGGTGTGCTTCTCCGAGTACTCCGACATGTCGAGGCTGATCAGCGCGTTCTCGTCGCCGAACAGGAACTCGGTCAGCGCCTTGGACAGCTCGGTCTTACCGACGCCGGACGGGCCGGCGAAGATGAACGAGCCGCTCGGGCGGCGCGGGTCCTTCAGACCGGCGCGGGTACGCCGGATCGAGCGGGACAGCGCCTTGACCGCGTCGGTCTGGCCGATGTAGCGCTTGGCCAGCTCCTTCTCCATGTCCAGCAGCCGCGAGGACTCCTCCTCGGTCAGCTTGAAGACCGGGATGCCGGTCGCGGTGCTGAGCACCTCGGCGATCAGCTCCTCGTCGACCTCGGCGACGACGTCCATGTCGCCGGCCTTCCACTGCTTCTCCCGCTCGGACTTGGCGTTGATCAGCTTCTTCTCGTCGTCCCGCAGCCGGGCGGCGCGCTCGAAGTCCTGCGCGGCGATCGCCGACTCCTTCTCCCGGCGGACCGTCGCGATCTTCTCGTCGAACTCGCGCAGGTCCGGCGGAGCCGTCATCCGGCGGATCCGGAGCCGGGCACCGGCCTCGTCGATCAGGTCGATCGCCTTGTCCGGCAGGAACCGGTCCGAGATGTACCGGTCGGCCATCTGCGCGGCGTTCACCAGCGCGGCGTCGGTGATCGTCACCCGGTGGTGCGCCTCGTACCGGTCGCGGAGGCCCTTGAGGATCTCGATCGTGTGCGCGATCGAGGGCTCGGCCACCTGGATCGGCTGGAACCGGCGCTCCAGCGCGGCGTCCTTCTCGACGTACTTGCGGTACTCGTCGAGGGTGGTCGCGCCGATCGTCTGCAGCTCGCCGCGGGCCAGCATCGGCTTCAGGATGCTCGCCGCGTCGATCGCGCCCTCGGCCGCGCCGGCCCCGACGAGGGTGTGGATCTCGTCGATGAACAGCACGATGTCGCCGCGGGTGCGGATCTCCTTCAGCACCTTCTTCAGGCGCTCCTCGAAGTCACCGCGGTAGCGCGAACCCGCCACCAGGGCGCCCAGGTCGAGGGAGTAGATCTGCTTGTCCTTCAGCGTCTCCGGGACGTCACCACGGACGATCTGCTGGGCCAGACCTTCCACGATGGCGGTCTTGCCGACGCCCGGCTCACCGATCAGGACAGGGTTGTTCTTGGTACGGCGGGACAGCACCTGCATGACCCGCTCGATCTCGGTCTCCCGGCCGATCACCGGGTCGAGCTTCGCCTCGCGGGCCGACTGGGTGTAGTTCCGGCCGAACTGGTCGAGCACCAGGGAACTGCTCGGGGCATCGCCCTGGCTCCCGGCGCCGGGCGCGGTGGTCTCCTTGCCCTGGTACCCGCTGAGCAGCTGGATGACCTGCTGCCGGACCTTGTTCAGGTCCGCACCGAGCTTGACCAGGACCTGCGCGGCGACACCCTCACCCTCGCGGATGAGGCCGAGCAGGATGTGCTCGGTGCCGATGTAGTTGTGGCCCAGTTGCAGGGCCTCACGCAGGGAGAGCTCCAGCACCTTCTTGGCGCGGGGGGTGAACGGGATGTGCCCACTCGGTGCCTGCTGCCCCTGGCCGATGATCTCCTCGACCTGGGAGCGAACGGCCTCGAGCGAGATACCCAGGCTCTCGAGAGCCTTGGCGGCGACACCCTCACCCTCGTGGATCAGGCCGAGCAGGATGTGCTCGGTCCCGATGTAGTTGTGGCTGAGCATCCTGGCCTCTTCCTGAGCCAGGACGACTACCCGACGGGCGCGGTCCGTAAATCGTTCAAACATCGCCAAAGCGCTCCTTGCCTCAGAGGAGTCGGACGTGCCGTGTTGGCCGACCCCCGTACCTGCATGCTAGTCCCCGGTGCCGACAGCCTCGCTCTCGGCGAACACCCGATCACGCTTCCACCGGCCACCCGGGCGGCATCACAAGGGAACAACCGACCGGATCTCCAGCGTGTTCCCGCGTGACCAGTCCCGGACAGCTTGTTCGCCACCAGCGAATTCCCCGGACTACCTGCGGAGTCAGTCACCGGACCCGACACGCCCGCGTCCCACTCTGTGAAACAACCGGAATGCGGACGGCCCCGGCACCCCACATTGGGAGCCGGGACCGGCGATGCTGGGAAATTACTTGGCTTCGTTGTACGCCGCGCGCACCTCGGCCGAGATCCGGCCGCGCTCGCTGACGTCGTACCCGTTCTCCTTGGCCCAGGCCCGGATGTCCGCCGAGTCCGAGGCCGAGCGCCCGCCGCGCCCGCGGGACCGGCCCGCCGCGCCCCGGCGGCCGGCCACCCGGCGGCCGTTGCCGACGTACGCGGCCAGGGCGTCGCGAAGTTTTGCGGCGTTCTTCTTGGACAGGTCGATCTCGTAGGTCGTTCCGTCCAGCCCGAAAGTGACGGTCTCGTCGGCCTTACCGCCGTCGAGATCGTCCTCGAGAACCACCTGCACCCTTTGCGCCATCGATGACAACCTTTCCGCGCCGAATTGTTAGCACCTGATTTGTACCGCACAAACCCGGCCCGTGTCATTCATCAACACTGCGCAGCCGTCGTGACCAAGAGTATTCGCGACTTCTGAAACCGGCTGGACCGGAATCAATTCGACCCTGAATTTGTGGATCGGGTCCGTTGTGCTATGCAACTACCGGAATCACTCCGGACGGAGCAACGGGAACAGAATCGTCTCCCGGATACCGGTACCGGTGAGCAGCATCACCAACCGGTCCAGGCCCATCCCCATACCACCGGCCGGCGGCATGCCGAATTCCATTGCGCGGAGGAAGTCCTCGTCGAGTTCCATCGCCTCCGGATCACCGGCCGCGGCCTGGATCGACTGCGCCTCCAGGCGATCGCGCTGGATCACCGGATCGTTCAGCTCCGAGTACGCGACCCCGAGCTCGACGCCGTTCACGAACAGGTCCCAGGCCTCGACCAGTCCCGGAATTTCCCGGTGCGGCTTCGCCAGCGGCCGCGCCGACTCCGGATAGTCGCGGACAAAGGTGGGCTGGATCAGCGAGTGCTCGCAGAGCTTCTCGAACAAGTCGACCGCGATCTCGCCGGCATTCCGGCCGGGCTGCAGCTCGACGTCGTGCTGCTCCGCCAACTTCAGCAGCGTGGCCAGGTCGGTGGTCACGTCGACGCTCTCGCCGACCGCGTCGGACAGCAACCCGAAAAGCGTCGCGTGCCGGAACGGCTGCTCGAAGTCGATGGTCTGGCCGTCGCGCGCGGTGATCGACGTGCGGCCGATCGCGCGCCCGGAGTTCCGGATCAGCTCCTGGATCAGCTCGGCCATCGTGTCGTAATCGCCGTACGCCTGATACGCCTCGATCATCGAGAATTCCGCCGAGTGCGTGGAGTCCAGGCCCTCGTTACGGAACGTACGGCCGATCTCGTAGACCCGGTCGACGCCGCCGATCATCGCCCGCTTCAGGTCCAGCTCGAGCGCGATCCGGAGCTTCATCTCCTGGTCGAACGCGTTCAGGTGGGTCGAGAACGGGCGCGCCGCGGCACCGCCGTTGGTCAGCTGCAGCACCGGCGTCTCGACCTCGACGAAGCCGTGGCCGTCGTACGTCGCCCGCAGTGCCTTCAGTACGGCGGCCTTGGCGCGGACCATCTCCCGGGCCTCCGGGCGGACGATCAGGTCGACGTACCGCATCCGGACGCGGGCCTCTTCGCTGAGCGGCTTGTGCTCGTTCGGCAGCGGGCGGAGGGTCTTCGCGGCCATCTGCCACGCCGTCGCCTGGACGGACAGCTCACCGCGCCGGCTGGTGATCACCTCACCCTGGACCGCCAGCAGGTCGCCGATGTCGACGAGCTGCTTGAAGCGGGCCAGCTCCTCCTCGCCGAGGTCGGCCAGCGACAGCATCACCTGGAGCTCGGTCCCGTCGCCCTCGCGGAGCCGGACGAAACAGAGCTTGCCGGTGTTGCGCAGGAAGATCACCCGGCCGGTCACCGAGACCTGCTCGCCGGTCCTGGTGTCGGCCTCCAGGTCCTGTGCGTCGTACTTCTCCCGCAGGTCCTTCAGCAGGTGCGTCCGCGGCACCGAGATCGGGTACGGCGGCACTCCTTCCGCCAGCAGGCGGTCACGCTTCTCCCGGCGGACCCGCATCTGCTCGGGCAGGTCGTCCTGCCCGCTGTCGGGGTTCACCGGGTCCACGTGTGTATCAGTCATGCCTTAAGGCTAGTGACTGACCGCCTCCAGCTCCGAATCCTTTGTTCGTACGACGAGCACGCCCGCGACCGCCGCGGCCACCGCGCAGGCCAGGCCGCAGGCCACGAACGTCCCGCGCGGGCCGAGCAGCGCGGCCGCCGTGCCGCCGAGCAGCAGGGCGAGGATGCTGAACGTGCGGACCGTCCCGTTCAGGGCGGCGATCACCCGGCCGCGCAGCGTTTCGGGTGCACGGGTCACCACGAGCGCGCTGGTCGCGGCGTTCAGCATTCCGCTGCCGACACCGATGGTGGTCGCGCCAATCATCAGCGTGACGATGTTGCCGGCCAGGCCCATCAGCACACAGGATCCGCCGATCGCGGCCATACCGCCGATGACGGCACGGGACCGGCCCAGGTCGCCGTGCAGGTGGCCGGTGTACGACGAGCCGGCGATGGCGCCGAGGCCGGTCGCCGCGCCGGCGGCGCCGTACAGCGCGGGGCCGAGGCCGAGTTCGCCGGTGATCAGGAAGACCTCGACCACGTTGACCGCCTCGCCGACCACCACGAACAGCCAGAGCGCCGGGACCAGGATCCGCAGGATGCTGTCGTCGAAGATCGCGCGCAGCCCGGCCGTCACGCCGCCCTTCTCGACTGTGCTCCCGGGCTCGGGGCGGCGGCGGGTGCGAACGAGCCGGGCGACGAGGACCAGCACCAGGAAGGTGGCGGCGTCGACCAGCAGGGCGCCGCGGCTCCCGGTCCAGCCGACCAGGACGCCGCCCGCGGCCGAGCCGGCCAGGGTCGCGACACCGATCAGCGCCTGACTGGCCCCGGTGCTGCGGCCGACCAGTTCCTCGCCGACGATCCGCGGGATCAGCGCGCCCCAGGCGGGACCCGCGACGGCCTGGCCGAGCTGCAGTACGCAGACCAGCGCGAGCGTGTGGACCAGGTCGTGCACGAACGCCAGCCCGACGCCCGCGACGACCTGCAGCAACCCCGACCAGACCAGGACGGTCCGCGAGTCGTACCCGTCCACGATCCGTCCCGCGAACGGGATCATCGCCACCGTCGGTACGGCGAACGCCAGCAGCAGCGCGGTGACCGCGGCCGGCCCGTGACCGTCGGAGACCCGCAGCATCAGCGCGATCATCGCGATCGAGTCGCCGGCGTAGGACAGCGCGCGGGCCGGCAGCACGAGCCGGATGTCGCGGTACGACCAGATCGAAGTCTGAAGTGTTTGCTTCACAGTTATGAAGTAAACACTTCAGATTTGACGGCGTCAAGCGGTTCGCTACGCTGACCTCGTGGGTACCAAGAAGCGGCTGGTGATCACCGATCCGCGGGCGATCCGCGCGCTCGCGCATCCGGCCCGGCAGCGGGTCATCGACGAACTGTTCAACGGCAAGGTGCTGACCGCGACCGAGTGCGCGGAGCTCGCCGGGCTGACCCCGTCGGCGATGAGCTACCACCTGCGGGCACTGGAGAAGTGGGGCATCGTCCAGCGCGCCGACGAGTCGGCGGACGGCCGCGAACGCCCCTGGAAGGCGCCCGCCTCCAGTCTGGTGATCTCCGGCCAATCCACGACCGCGGGCCGGCTGGCGAGCCAGGCGATGATCAGGACGGCGATGGACGCGGTCGCCGAGCAGTTCCTGGAGGTGGACGCCGACGACCCCTGGGACGACGCCAGCTCGATGAGCCGGTCGCGGCTCTGGCTGACCGAGGACGAAGCGAAGGCGTTCAACGAGGAACTGAACGCGGTCGTCGATCGGTACAAGAAGGGCAGGACCGCGAACAGTCACCCCGCGGCGGCCCGGGAGGTCACTTCGCTGATCGCGGTCGTCCCGAGTCCGGAGCAGAGCTGAACCGTTAGCTGCCTGGTTGCGTATGTCGGAGTACCTTCGAAGTAGAGGTATTGCGCATGCAGTCGTGGATCCTGTGGTCGATCGTCGCGGCCGTCCTCGGCACGGCCGAGTTGATGACAGCGACCTTCGACCTGCTCCTGCTCGCCGTCGCCGCGGTCGCGGCGGCCGGTACCGCCGCGCTCGGGCTCGGTATCGGCTTCCAGGTGGTCGCGTTCGCGGTCACCGCCGCCGCGATGATCGGCCTGGTCCGCCCGGTCGCGCGCCGGCACCTGATGGGGCACCCGGGACTGCGTACCGGGGTCGCCGCCCTGGTCGGGCGGGAGGCCGTCGTCCTCGCACCCTGTGACCGGGACACCGGCCGGGTCCGGATCGGCGGCGAGGAGTGGAGCGCCCGGTCCTACGACCCGGACCTGCAGATCCCCGCCGGGACCAGGGTCGACGTCTTCGCGATCGAGGGGGCCACCGCCCTCGTCCATCCCCAGGAGGAACCATGGCCGCACTGATCATCGGCATCGTCGTCGCATTTCTCGCCGTCGTCCTGGTCCTGCGGACGGTACGGATCGTCCCGCAGGCCCGGGCCAGCAACGTCGAGCGCCTCGGGCGGTACCTGCGCACGCTGGAACCGGGGCTGAACGTGGTGATCCCGTTCGTCGACCGGCCCCGGCAGCTGATCGACCTGCGCGAGCAGGTGGTGTCGTTCGAGCCGAACTCGGTGATCACCGAGGACAACCTGGTCGTGCACATCGACACGGTGCTGTACTTCCAGGTCACCGACCCGCGCGCCGCGGCGTACGAGATCCAGAACTACATCCAGGCGATCGAGCAGCTGACCGTGACCACGCTGCGGAACGTCATCGGCGCGCTGGACCTGGAGAAGACGCTGACGTCGCGCGAACACATCAACTCGATCCTGCGCGGGGTCCTCGACGAGGCGTCCGGCAAGTGGGGGATCCGGGTGAACCGGGTCGAGCTGAAGGCGATCGAGCCGCCGCCGTCGATCAAGGAGTCGATGGAGAAGCAGATGCGGGCCGAGCGGGAGAAGCGGGCCGCGATCCTCAACGCCGAGGGCGTGCGGCAGTCCCGGATCCTGACCGCGGAGGGCGACCGGCAGGCCGCGATCCTGCGCGCCGAGGGCCAGGCGAAGGCGATCGACACCGTGTTCGACGCGATCCACCGCAACGACCCGGACCCGAAGCTGCTCGCGTACCAGTACCTGCAGATGCTGCCCGAGCTCGCCAAGGGCCCTGGCAACACGTTCTGGGTGATCCCGTCCGAGGTCACCTCAGCGCTGCAGAGTGTGACCAAGGCGTTCACCGGGGAGGCACCGAAGATTCCCGCCGAGGTCCCCTCGGAGAACGGTCACAACCCTGAAATCACCCCCAGATAGTTGCCCCTGCACCAAATCGGTTGGCTGTCGATGTCACTATGGGTACATGGGGGAACCTCTGCTGATCGCTCAGGCCATCGCCATCCCGACCGGTGTCGCCGTACTGGCGTACCTGGTGGTCGGACTCGTCATCGGTGTGGAGAGCATGGGGGTGCCGCTGCCCGGTGAGACCACGCTGATCGCGGCCGCGCTGCTCGCCTCGCAGCACCACCTGAAGATCGAGTTCGTGATCCTGGCGGCCGCGCTCGGCGCGATCATCGGCGACTCGATCGGGTACTTCATCGGCCGGAAGGCGGGCCGCAGCCTGTTCGAGCGGCTCGGCAAACGGTTCCACCACTTCTCCGAGGACCGGATCGTGAAGGCCGAGAAGTATTTCCACAAGTACGGCGTCTGGACGGTGTTCTTCGGCCGCTGGGTCGCCCTGCTGCGGATCTTCGCGGGTCCGATGGCCGGCATGCTGCGGATGCACTACCCGCGGTTCCTGGCCGCGAACGCGGCCGGCGGGATCGCCTGGGCGACCACGATCGGCGTGGTCGCGTACAAGATCGGCGACAACGCCGACAAGATCTTCGGCCGGGTCTCGGTCGGCGCGCTGATCGCGATCGCGGTGGTCGCGGTCGCGCTGTACGTCGTCCACAAGGTCCGCAAGCGCCGCCGCGAGCAGGCGGAGACGGCCGGGACGACGGAGTCGACAGAGGCGACCGGGGCCGCCGGGGCCGCCGCGGCCGAGTCAGCGGATGTGCAGCTGTAGCTGTGGCGTGACGATCCCGTCCATCGGCCGGCCGAACATCATCCCGCCCGGCACCACGATCCGGTAGACGAAGTCGCCCGCCTGCCCGGCCTTGAACGCCAGCGCGGCCTTGCCGTTGCGCATCGCCAGTGCCTTCGCGGGCATCCACCGGCGGGTCTGCCGGTTCCACGCCTGCAGCATCACGGTCGTGTTCATGGCCGGCTGCACCGCCACCGAGACGGTCACCGTCGAGCCCTTCGCCTTCGCGGTGTCGCCGCCCGCGAACCCCGCGGAAGCGATCCGCACCACGGTCTTGGTGTACGCCGGCCGACTCGTCGACGTACCCGTGAACGATCCGCCCTTGGCCGTCACCGGCACGGTGATCTTGTACGGACGGCTCCCGGACGTCGGTACGGCGATGTCGTAGTACCCGCCCGCGGTCGTCGCGCCGCGGGCGGCCGGGGTCCAGCGGGCGCCCGGCGTGACCTGCGTCAGCACCACGACCGGTACGCCGGCCGGAGTCGCGCGCCGGGTGATGCACGGCGACTCGAGGTCGCACGAGACCTGGTGCAGGATGACCCGTCCGCGGGCGCGGATCGCTACGCCGTACTGCGCCTTCGGCGGGACTGTGCCACTGATCGAGCTGGTCAGCCCGAAGACGTCGCCGCCGGCCCGGGTACCCCACTCGTTCTGGGCCGCGAGCTGGAAGACGTACGGCGGTTTGATGCTCTTGATCAGCTGATGGTTCGCCGTGGTCGCCGGGCCGATCGCCTTCAGCAGCTGACCCGGGCGGCCGACCATCGGCACGTACCGCTGGGTCTTCTTGCCCTTCACGTCGAGCGGGTCGTTCGGCGTGAAGTCCTGCGGTGCGACCGGCACCGACCAGCGGATCATCACCCCGCGGCCCTGCTGCGCGACCGTGGCCCCGCTCGGCCGCACCGGCCCGTCGGTGTCGAAGACCGGCGACTTCGACGGCTTGCTGGTCACGCCGCCCTGCGACGTGCCGGTGGCCACCACGATCTTGTAGTTCCCGTCGGGCGGGAACTCCGAGGTCGGGATCTCCCACCGGTTCGGATCGCCGGCCGGGACGTACTTCACGTACGACGGGCTCTCGCTGAGCACGCCCTCGATCGTGATCCGGTTCGGCTGGCCGGTGTCCTTCCAGGTCACCGCGATCGCCGGGCGGCCCTTGGGCGCCCAGGCCACCGCGACGTCGGTCGGCGCCGGGTCCGAGGCACACGCTGTCAGGCAGGACGCCCCCGCCAGCACCGCCAGTGCTACGGCGAGCACTCGCCGCACTCCGACCACCTCCGCCTCACGACTGACCGGGTGAACCATACCCAGTGCACGGTGCCCACCCTCCACGCCCGTTGCCGGATCGGTATGCCGGACCTACCGTGAGAGAAGCCACAGAGGGGGGAACCACGATGGCTTTCATCAGCACGCCCGACGATCCCGCGTTCTTCGACGCGAACCGGGCAGCGGCCGGACACGTACCCAACTTCGTCCGCACCTTCGCCGCGCGACCTGCCGTGTTCGAGGCGTGGAAACAGCTGAACGGCGCGATCAAGGAATCGATGGACCTGAGACGCTACGAACTCGCCACGCTGGCCGCGGCGACCGCACTGAGGTCCAGCTACTGCAGCCTCGCGCACGGGCAGGTGCTGGCGGACAAGTTCTACACCGCCGACGAGGTCGCGGCCCTGGCCGGAGAGCCGCCGAACGACCCCGTCGACCGCGCGGTGATGGCGTTCGCCCGCCAGGTCGCGTTGGGCGCCGACTCGGTCACCCAGGCGGACGTCGACCAACTGAAGGCGCTCGGCCTGACCGACAGCGACGTACTCGACGTCGCCCTCGCCGCGGCCGCCCGCGCGTTCTTCTCGAAGACACTCGACGCGACCGGCACCCAGCCGGACTCGGTGTTCAACAGCCTCCCCGACGTCCTCCGCACAGCACTCACGGTCGGCCGCCCGATCTATTCGGGCTGATTCCCGGGTGCGCCGCCCAGGTGGTACTTCGTGCTCACGCCGGCGTACATCAGGTGCGTGACGAGGCCCTGGGCGGCGTGCGGCAGGTTGTGGCAGTGGTCCATCCAGATGCCGGGATTGCCCGCCACGAACGCGACCTCGTAGGTCTCCTTGTCCTCGACGTTCAGCGAGTCCGTCCACCACGGGCTGCCGGTCGCCCGCACCCCGTTGCGGCTCAGTACGACGACGTGGCGGCCGTGCAGGTGCATCGGATGGACCTGGCCCGAGGTGTTGCTGATCGCCATCCGGACGACGTCGCCCTCGCTGACCACGAACATCGGTACGTCGGGGTACTGGTGCCCGTTGATCGTCCACCACAGCCCGGGCTTGCCGTCGAGGAACCCGAAGTGCCGGCCGATGTCGTACCGGAACACCCGGTCCGCCTTCGCCGGGTCGAACCCGAGCGGCTTCGGCGAGCCGTAACTGAGCAGGTCGACCCGAGCGGCAGGTTCCGGACCGGCCGGCGCGTCGCCGTTCCCGATCACCAGCGTGGTCGGCCCGCCGCCGAGGCCGATCCGGACCGCCTTCGCGGTCGGCACCTCGAGGTCGATCCGGCCGCCCGCGGTGACCAGTACCGACCGGCCGCGGATCTCGGTCGGCGCATTCACGTCGGCGCCGTCGACCGCGAGCACTTTGTAGGGCGCCCCGTCGACCCAGACCGCCATCGGCCCGTTGTCGGTGTTGACCACCCGGACGCGCGCCGTCGGTCCCGGCGCCGGCACACGTCGCTCGCCGTACTCGCCGTTGACGGTCCGGACCTGGCCGTACGTGTGCACGGCCGCGATCACATCTCGTGTCGTTGGCTGCACCACCAATATGCCGTACAGACCCTTCAATACCTGATCGTGGGAGACCTGGTGCGAGTGGTACCAGTACGTGCCGGCGTCCTTCGCGACGAAGCGGTAGACGTACGACTGTCCAGGCTGCACCGCGTCCTGCGTCACGCCCGCGACACCGTCCTCGGCGTTCGGTACGTCGACGCCGTGCCAGTGCAGGGTGATACCCGCGACGATGTTCTCGTTGTGCAGGGTGACCTGCACCAGATCCCCTTGCTGTGCGACGATCCGGGGCCCGGGTGACGTGTGGTTCAACGTGTAGCCGTCCGTCGGGCCGCGGCCCGGGAGGTCGAAGCGCTCCTTGCGCGCCACCAGGTCCACGGCGACGTCAGGCGTCCGGTCGACCGGTCCTGTCAGCTGGCTGACGTCCGTGGCGTGGTGGACGTGCATCGACGACGGCCCGCCGCCGTAGTCGGCGTACCCCATCGACATCGGCGACAGGTCGTTCGGGACCAGGCTCCGCTGCCACAGGAACCCGATCGGCGCCAGCACCGCCAGCGTCGCGACGACCGCCAGCACCGACCGGCGCCGACCGCTCAGTTTTGTTGCCAACAGCATCTAGACGGTGGTGGTCTCGGTGGCCGGTGTGTGGACCCGGGAGGCCCGCCGGGATGCCAGGCTCGCGACTGCCGCCAGTGCGAACGCGTTCAGCCCGTGCAGCAGGCCGACGACCGGCGCGCCGAACGACACGAACGCGAGCGCGATCTGCAGCACGACCAGCCCGACCACGAACAACGCCCACTTGATACCGCCGTCGACCTTCGCGAAGAACGACACGATCAGCAGCAGCAACGCGACGATCGGGATGAGCGTCATCCCGAAGGCGCCGTGCAGCGACAGTCCGGTGACGTCCGGCGTCGAGTTCTTGGCGATCACCGCACCGCCGTCGACGTCCTTGTCCACCGTGAAGAATCCCCAGGCGATGAACATCGCCTGCAACACCACGCCGATCGCCACGAGACCGGCCAGCACCCGATAAGCAGCTTTCATGGTTCCCCCCAATGCAGCTGCCTACATAGTGAGACAGATCACCTCAAGCGCACAAGAGCTTTTTCAGGAGGAATTGCGGACGAACGCCTGATACAAACCGCGCAGGGGCAGGAGCGGTTCGCTGCGGGTGTGCGTGTGCAGTTGGCCGTCGAGCAGCGACGCGAGCGCTCCGGTGAGCACCACCGGGGTGTCGCCGGCAAGCGACTGTTCGGTCCGAATCCGGGAGACCAGCCCGTCGACGAGTGCCGCGAAACCGTGGATCGCGCCCGACTGCAGCGCTTCGACGGTGTTCTTCGCGACCACCGAGCGCGGCCGGACCAGCTCCACCCGGCGCAACTGGGCGGCCGCCAGGCCGAGCGCGTCGGTCGCGGTTTCGATGCCCGGGGCAATCACTCCGCCGACGAACGCGCCGGCCGGGTTGACCACGTCGATGGTGATCGCGGTACCGACGTCGACCACCAGGCAGGGCGCGCCGGCCAGCGTCAGCGCCCCGAGCGCGTTCGCGATCCGGTCGGTGCCGACCTCGCGCGGGTTGTCGACCAGCACCGGCAGCCCGGTCCGCACGCCGGGCTCGACGACGATGCTCGGCACGTCGCGGTAGTACCGCGCCACGACGTCCCGCAGCTCGTGCAGGACATGCGGTACGGCGGAACACACGGCGATCCCGCTCACCGGAGCCTCACCGTTCAGCAGGCCCTGCAGCAGCACGGCCCACTCGTCCGCGGTACGCCGGTCGTCCGTACCGACCCACCAGTGCCGCTTGACCGGCCCCTCGAACACCAGGCCGACCAGCGTCCTGGTGTTCTCGACGGCGACCGTGAGCAACATCAGACTTCGCGCAGGTCCAGGCCGATGTCGAGCACCGGGGCCGAGTGCGTCAGCGCGCCGACGGCGAGGAAGTCGACGCCGGTCTCGGCGACCGCGCGGGCCTGCTCGAGGGTGAGTCCGCCGGAGGCCTCCAGGCGGGCCCGGCCGGCGACCTTCTCGACGGCCTCGCGGAGCAGCGGGACGTCCATGTTGTCCAGCAGGATCAGCTCCGCGCCGGACTCGACCGCGATCAGCGCGTCCTCGATCGAGTCCACCTCGACCTCGATCGAGATGTCCGGGAAGGCCTTGCGGACCAGCCGGAACGCCTCCGCGACACCGCCGGCCGCGACCACGTGGTTGTCCTTGATCAGCGCGGCGTCGGACAGCGCCATCCGGTGGTTCTTCCCGCCGCCGCAGCGCACGGCGTACTTCTCCAGCGACCGCAGCAGCGGCATCGTCTTGCGGGTGTCGCGGACGACCGCGCCGGTGCCCTCGACCGCCTCCACCCAGCGCCGGGTCAGCGTCGCGACGCCGCTCAGGTGACAGAGCAGGTTCAGCGTGGTGCGCTCCGCGGTCAGCAGCTGCCGGGTCTTGCCGCGGGCGGACAGCAGCAGGTCACCCGCCCGTACGGCGGCACCGTCGCGGACGGCGTGCTCGATCTCGAGCTCGTCCGGCGCCGCGACCTGGCGGAGCACCAGCTCGGCGATCTCCAGCCCGGCGACCACACCGTCCGCCCGGGCGACCAGCTCGGCGACCGACACCTGGTCCGGGTCCACCGTCGCCGTGGTCGTCACGTCGACGCCGCCGGCCAGGTCCTCTTCGATGGTCGCCCGTACGAGGTCCCCGACCCACTGCCGATCGACTGTCTCATCCATGCCGCTCATTCTCCTCGTGATCGCGTGGAACAAATGTGGCGTGCGGCACGGCGTGCTGGTCGAGGGTGACGTCCAGGCTGCCGAACCAGTGCAGATCATCGCGGTCCGGGTGGTCCTCGCGCCAGTGCGCGCCGCGGCTCTCCTCGCGGACGGTGGCCGCGGCGATCAGGGCGGACGCGACCGTCACCAGGTTGGTCGCCTCCCAGCCGGGCGTCCCGGGCTCGGCGGCCGGCTGCTCGGTCAGCTTGCCGATCGTCGACCCGGCCTCGGCCAGTCCGGCGGCACTCCGGATCACTCCGGCGCCGACGGTCATCGCCCGCTGCAGCTCGGGTACGGCGTCCGCGTCCACGAGCCCCGGCGTACGGCGGTCCTCGACCGGCTCGCGCTGCGCCGGCAGGCCGTCCGCGAGGTGCGCCGCGATCCGCCGGGCGAACACCAGTCCTTCGAGCAGCGAGTTCGACGCGAGCCGGTTCGCGCCGTGCACGCCGGTGCAGGCGACCTCGCCGCACGCGTACAGCCCGGGGACCGAGGTCTGCCCGTTCAGGTCGGTCCGGACGCCGCCGGACGAATAGTGACAGGCCGGCGCGACCGGGATCAGCTCGCGCACCGGGTCGATGCCGTGCGAGCGGCAGGACGCCAGGATCGTCGGGAACCGGACCCGCCACTTCTCGTCGCCGAAGTGCCGGGCGTCCAGGTACACATGATCCTTGCCGGTGGCAAGCATCTGGCGCATGATCGCCTTCGCCACGATGTCCCGCGGCGCCAGGTCGGCCAGCTCGTGCTGCCCTTGCATGAAACGCTGCCCGGTGTGGTCGACAAGGAACGCGCCCTCACCCCGGACCGCCTCGGACACCAACGGCTGCTGGCCTTTCGCGCTCTTGCCCAGCCACAGCACGGTCGGGTGGAACTGCACGAACTCCAGGTCCCGGACCTTCGCACCGGCGCGCAGCGCGAGCGCCATCCCGTCACCGGTCGAGACGCTCGGGTTGGTCGTTGCCGCATACAACTGCCCGAGCCCGCCGGAGGCCAGGATCACCGCCCGGGCGCGGATCGCGCCGACGCCGTCCAGTTGACCCTCGCCCATCACGTGCAGGGTGACGCCCGCGATCGCGCCGTCCGCGGCGGTCAGCAGGTCCAGCACCAGCGCGTGCTCGATGATCCGGATCTCCTTGGCGCGCTTGACCGCGGCGACCAGCGCCCGCTCGATCTCCGCGCCGGTCGCGTCGCCGCCGGCGTGCGCGATCCGGTTCCGGTGGTGGCCGCCCTCGCGGCCGAGCGAGATCTCGCCGTCGGCCAGGGTGTCGAAGCGGGCCCCCAGCTCGATCAGGTCCCGGACCGCGTCCGGGCCTTCGGTGACCAGCACCCGGACCGCCTCGGGGTCGCTCAGCCCGGCACCCGCGACGAGCGTGTCCCGCAGGTGTTCCTCGGGCGAGTCCTCCGGGTCGAGGGCGGCGGCGATCCCGCCCTGGGCCCACTGGGTGGACCCGGACGCGACGACGTCCTTGGTCACCACCAGCACGGAGCCGAGCTCACGGGCTTTCAGGGCAGCAGTCAGCCCGGCAACCCCGGACCCGATCACCACCACGTCGACGGAATCGGTCCAGCCGGGTTCCGGCGCGGACAGCCGTCGCGGGACAGCGGGAGCGCTCATTCGGCGACCGTATCAACCGATTTCATCTGAGGGTGATGGAAATGTTGTCAATGAGACGGGTCAGCCCCACCCGGGCGGCGATCAGCATCCGGGCCTCGCCGGGGCCGATCACCGGGCCGAGGTCGGGCGCCCTCAGCGCGAGGTAGTCGATCTTCACCGACGGCACCGCCTCCAGCTCGGCCTGGGCGGCGGCGAGCACCGCGTCCGGCCCGTTCATCCCGGCCTTCGCGCCGGCACTCAGCGCCCGGTACAGCACCAGCGCCTCGTCACGCTCGGTCTCGCTCAGGTAGCGGTTGCGTGAGGACAACGCGAGCCCGTCCGGCTCCCGTACGGTCGGCACCGGCACGATGTCGACGTCCATGTCCAGGTCGCACACCATCTCGCGGATCAGCGTCAGCTGCTGGTAGTCCTTCTCGCCGAACAGCGCGAGATCCGGCGCGGTCAGGTGCAGCAGCTTCGACACCACCGTGAGTACGCCGGAGAAGTGGCCCGGCCGGAACACGCCCTCGAGCTCGTCCGCGAGCGGCCCGGGGTGCACGGTGACCGACGGCTCGTTCGGGTACAGCTCGTCCCGGGACGGGTTGAACACCAGGTCGACGCCGGCGTTCTTCGCGATCGCCAGGTCGCTGGCCAGCGTCCGCGGGTACCGGTCGAAGTCCTCGGTCGGCCCGAACTGCAACGGGTTCACGAAGATCGTCAGTACGACGCTGCCGTCCGGACCGACCCGTTCCCGGGCCTCGGTCAGCAGCGCGGCATGCCCGTCGTGCAGGGCGCCCATGGTCATCACGACCGCCCGGGGCCGGATCGCGGCCGCTGCCCGCAGTTCGGCCTTGGTCTGGGTGAGTCTCATCGCGGTGCCTCCCCTGTCCGGTTCAGTACTTCGCTGAATCCAGCGACTGTTCCCGCGTCCAGCCGGTCCGCGATCTCCACAGTGGCCCTGGCCAGCGCGGTGTAGGTGTCGCGCGTGCTGCCCCGCAGTACGGCCAGATGTGCTGCCACCGTGTCGACATCGCCGCGGGCGATCGGCCCGGTGAGCGCATGATGACCGGATCGGAGCGTGTTGTCGAGGGTTGCGGTCAGCAAGGGCCGGAGCGTCGCCGCCGGGTCGGCGACGCCCGCTTCCCGCAGTACGGCGACCGCTTGGCAGACCAGGGTGGTCAGGTGGTTCGCACCGTGCACCAAGCCGGCGTGGTACGCCGTGCGCTCGTCGTCGGCGACCCACTGCACCTGGGCGCCAAGAGCCTTCACCAGGCGCTCTACGAGCTCCCGGGCCGCGTCGGGTGCCGTTGCCGTGAACATGACCCCGTCCAGCGACACCGGGCCGCCTGGGAACGTCATGGCCGGGTGCAGCGCAACAGGTGTCGCGGCCAGCCCTGCCAGCGGCGTCAGACCGTGTGCTCCAGACAAGTGCACGACGTACTGGGCACTGGTCAACGGGAGCGTCCGCGCGACGTCCTGGATCCGGTCGTCCGGCACGGCGACCAGTACGACGTCAGCGCGCTCCACGACCTCGTCGGCGGCCAGTACCGGGACAGCAGGCAGAAGACGGGCGGCGCGTTCCAGGGACGCGTCCGACCGCGCGGTCACTCCGACCAGGGGATGTCCGGCTGCCGCCAAGGCTGCTCCCAAGGCGGTCCCGGCCCGGCCGGCTCCGATCAAGCCGATCCGTTCCATCACTCACTCTCTTCTCGTTCCAGTCCCGCGTCGGGGTACCAGACGATCTACTTGTCAGCGTAGGCGATGGGAGGATGGCGCGGTGACTGAAGCGTGGGCTGCGCGGACCGAATTGACGGCGATCCTGATCACAGTGCCCGAACTGGCGGCGTACACGGACCGCTGGCGGGCGGTGTCCCGCTCGTCGGCACGCCCTCACGTCCCGTTGACCGAGCTGATCCCGCCGCACGTGACTGTGCTGGTCCCGTGGGTCGCTGAGCCGACTGACGACGACGTGGCCCGTCTGCAGGGCGCCCTGTCCACCGTGAAGCCGTTCGAGCTGAGCTTTCCGACCGCGGGCCAGTTCCCGAACGGTACGGCGTGGTTGAAGCCGGAGCCGTTCGACCAGGTCCGCGCACTGCTCCTGACGGTCTTCGAGGCCTTCCCGGAGTGTCCGCCGTACGGCGGCGACTTCCCGGATCCGCACCCGCACCTGACCATCTCCTCGTCCACCCAGGGCGGCCCTGAGGTCGTGGCCGAGGCCAACGCCGCCCTGGCCGCCACACCGGCGCCCACAGTCCAGCTGACCGAGCTGGGCCTGTGGCGGGAGGACGCAGCGGGCGTGTGGCGCCAGTTCGGCGCCGTACCGCTCAGCGCCTGACCTGGAACCCCATTGACACCGGCGTTTCAGCGGTCCGCCACTCCGCCGGTACGTCGGCGGCCGTCAGCGCACGGATCTGCTCGACCGACGGGTCCCGCAGCGCGTTGATCCGGACCGCCTGCTGCGCGACGACCGCGTCGAACAGGTTGCGGACGTCCCGGCCGTTGCCGAAGTCCTCGGCGTTCCGCGCCTGCCGCAGCAGCGGACCGATCCGCTCCAGCACATCCTCGGCCGGCACGTACCCGGCCTTGGTGGCCAGGTACGCGAAGATCTGCTCCAGCTCCGGCTCCGAGTAGTCCGGGAAGTCCACCGTCGTCGGCACCCGCGAGCGCAGCCCGGGGTTCAGCTGGAACAGCCGCTCCATCGGCTCGGTGTACCCGGCGAGCACCACGACCAGGTCGTCGCGGTGCTCCTCCATCAGCTTGATCAAGGTCGCGATCGCCTCGCGGCCGAGGTCGCTCAGATCCGCGAACGCGTACGCCTCGTCGACGAACAGCACCCCGCCGAGCGCCTGGTCGACCAGCCGCCGCACCTTCGGACCGGTCCGCCCGTACGCCTCGCCGACCATGTTCGTCGCGGTCGTCTCCACCAGTTGGCCGACGCCGAGCAGGCCCAGGTCCCGGTAGATCTGTGCGACCAGCCGCGCCACGGTCGTCTTCCCGGTGCCCGGGTTCCCGGTGAACATCAGGTGCCGGGAACGCTCCGGCGGCGGCATCCCCGCCTGCGCCCGCAGGACGTCGGCCTTGGCCTCGGCGGCGAGCCGCTGGACGGTGGCCTTCACGTCGGTCAGGCCGGTCATCGCGGCGAGCTCGGCCTGCGGGTCCCGGTTCCGCGGCAGGTCCCGCAGGCTCTCCTCGGACAGGTTGCTGACATCGGCCGGCTCGATGGTCCGGACCTCTTCCAGGCTGGGCGACTCGAGCGCGGCCAGCCGGACCGCCTGCAGCGTCGCGATCCGCTCGAGCAGCGTGCGGATCGTCCGCGCGTTGCCGAACCCCGGCCCCCGCGGCACCTTCTGCAACCCGGTCAGCACCAGCCCGGACACACCCTCGCCGAGCACGAACCCGGACTGCTCGACGGCGTGCAGGAAGATCTTGTGCAGCTCGGTGTCGGTGTAGTCCGGGAAGTTCACGAATGTCCGGATCCGCGACTTCACGCCCGGGTTGCTCTCCAGCAGCTGGTACATCTCGCCGGGATACCCGGCCATCACCACGACCAGGTTGTCCCGGTACTTCTCCATCAGCTGGATCAGCGTCGCGATCGCCTCCCGGCCGAAGTCCTTCCCGGAGTCGTTGTAGAGCGAGTACGCCTCGTCGATGAACAGCACGCCGCCGAGCGCCCGCTCGACCACCTCGGTCACCTTCGGCGCCGTCTGCCCGATGTACGACGCGACCAGGTCGGCCCGGCCCACCTCGACCAGGTGCCCGGACGAGAGCATGCCCAAATCCCGGTACACCTCGGCGAGGATCCGCGCGACCGTGGTCTTGCCGGTGCCCGGGTTGCCGCTGAACACCAGGTGGCCCATCGGCTTCGGCAGCCGCAGGCCGGCGTCGATCCGGAGCTTGGCGACCTGCGCCTCGGCGACCAGTTCGTGCACCCGGGTCTTCACCGGGCCGAGGCCGATCATCGCGTTCAGGTCGGCGATCGGGTCGCCGTCGACCGGCGGGTCCGCGCGCTGCGGGTCCGGCGTGCCGGCCGGGTCCACCGCGGCATCGGCCGGGCTGGTCGGCCGGAGCGCGTTGAGGTCCCGTAGCCGCCGGACGAAGCCGACGGTCATCAGCAGGTCCTTCGGGGCGTCCGGCTGGTTCGGCAGGCCGTTGAAGCTGGCGCTGACCTGGTACATCGCGGCCAGGTACTCGCGTGCCTGGTACGGCACGCCTGCCTCGACGGCCCGGCTCATCCGGTCCAGCTGCCGGCGCCGCCACTCGGCCGGCGTCAACACGTCCTTCTTCTGGTCGAGCGCCTTCTGTACGTCGGCCGCGCCGGACGGGCCGAGACCGGTGAAGGACAGCCCGGCCGGCGTACTGGTGCGCCCCAGCTGCCGGAGCAGGGCGCCCAGCTCCGCCGCGAACGGCTGCTCGGTCTCGGGCGTGGCTGCGGCGATCTTGTCGTACGCCGACTGCAGCCGGTTCACGCCGTACACCATCAGGTCGAGCGGATTGCCGGACAGGTTCGGGAACGCCCGGCGGAGCTGGTCGTCGCCGAACCGCTCGGCCCAGCGCTTCAGCATCGCGGGCCGCAGTTCCTTGGTGTGCAGAGCGAGGAACTCCGGGTCGGCCAGCACGTCGTCCAGCATCGTGGCCATCGCAGCCCTGCGGGTCTCCAGGCCGGGGACGCCGGCGAGCAGGTCGAGCATCTCGCGGCAGGCGCGCACGTACGGCTCCTGCAACGCGGGGTCGAGCTTGCTCCGCAACGGGAACGGGATGACGAACTCGGTCGGCCCGGCCACCCAGCCCTCGATGTCGGTCAAGATCGTCTCCGGCTCGGTCCGCCATTCGGAGGCGATCAGCCAGCCCAGGTTGCGGGCGCCGCCGATCACGATGCCGAGCGGTGGCAGCAGGCTCCGGACGACGAAGTAGAAGTTGCTCGCCAGTCGCGGCGTGCCGTCGCGGTAACCGGACCGGCCCTTCGTGGGGTCGTCGTTCGGTACCCGGGCGACGATCTCCGCCACCTTCGTCCGGGTGCTGTCCAGCCACTCCGGCGTGACGCCGAACGGCCGGTCCGCACCGACGACGTCGAACACCGGTTCGCCGTCGTACATGACACCGAGCTCTTCTGGAAGGATCGCCACGACGCCGATCCTAGGAGCGGTCTGGTCCATATGACCGAATACTTCCGGGCGGCCTGGCAACGGGCGCTCTACGGGCCTGGCGGGTTCTACCGCCGGGAGCGGCCGGCTGCCCACTTCCGTACGTCGGTGCACGCCTCGCCGCTGTTCGGCCGGGCGATCGCGCGGCTGGCCCGGCAGCTCGAGCTGGATGTCGTGGTGGACATCGGCGCCGGCTCCGGCGAGCTGGGCGAGGTATTGCGGGCCGAAGGCCTGACCGTCACCGGCATCGAACTCGACGACGAACTGCCCGCGCAGCTGTCCGGGCTGGTGATCGCGAACGAATGGCTCGACAACATCCCGTGCGAGGTCGTCGAGTGGGACGACGCAGGTGTCCCCCGTTACCTGCTCGCCGACTCGACGCCAGGTCCGGTTGTTGAGGGCAACGATCTGCGCTGGCTCAACACGTGGTGGCCGGCGGGTGAGCAGGCTGAGGTGGGGTTGGCTCGTGAACGGGCCTGGGCGGACGTCGTCGGTCGGCTCAGGCCGGGGAGCCTCGCTCTCGCGATCGACTACGGGCACGAGAAGGCGACCAGGCCGCCGTACGGGACCCTGACCGGCTTCCGCAACGGCCACGAGTGTGACCCAACGCCGGACGGCAGCTGCGACATCACCGCACACGTAGCGCTGGACTCACTCGCGGCCGCCGTCGGCGGGCACCTCATCTCGCAGCGCGAGGCTCTGACTGCCCTGGGCGTGTCCGGGCGCAGGCCACCGCTGGAGCTCGCTCAGACGGACCCGTTGCGCTACCTGTCCGAGCTGTCGTCAGCCGGCGAAGCAGCCGAGCTGCTGGACCCCTCCGGACTGGGTGGCTTCGGCTGGGTCTGGACGGCGACCGGAGCAGACACCGTACGGCGGGCAGCGCGCGCCCTGTCCGCCTGAGCCTCCACCAGCGCCGCCGCGTCCACCTGATCCTGGTGCAGCGCCACCGCGTCCGTAGGACCGAGCGGCGTGTCCACATGCACGTTGGCGAGCCCCAGCCGCCGTTGGATCGGCCCCTGCTCCAAGCGCACGGACTGCGTCTTGTGATGCAGCACGATCGAGGTACGGCGGCTGACCCAGCCGCGGCGGGTGACCATCACCTGCTCGTCGACGCCGTACGCCAGGTAACGCCAGCCGACCGGCCGCAGCCACTTGGCGCGTGCCGGAGCCGGGTGCAGCTCGATGGTGCTCATGTCGAACCCAGGAAGGATCCGCGCCAGCACGTAAGCCACCTCGGCACGGTCGCCGACCGGCAGCAGCTGCGCACCCTCCATGTGGTCGTCGGCGTCGTCCTGCTTACCGGCTACTCCGGCGATATCCAGCTCGACCCGCGACCAGCGCAGTAGTCGCCAGATCAGCGGCTCGGTGATGAGCAGCCCCTGTACCCGGCCCGGCGGGATCGTCTGCCGCTGGACGTCGAACAGCCCGCGCTTGGTGCGCAGACCGTGGGTCGACTCCGACAGCGTGAACCCGTGGTTCCCGACGACCTGCTTCCAGATCGGCTGCACCACACCGAGCAGCAGCGGCACACCGGCGACCAACCCGACATGGAAGTTCAGCACGGTCGTCGCCACGATCAACCAGATCAGACCACCCGCACTACCGACCACGGTGGACGACAGCAGCGTCGCACCGAGCAGGCGCCCGGTCGGCACGGTCAGCAGCGGCGGGGCGACGGCCTCGGTCTGCTGCTCGGCCGCCTGCTGTTCCGCGGCTTGCCGGCCCTTCGCACGGACCAGCAGCGTCGTACGGAGTTCCTGCGCGTGCTCGTACCGGAAGAAGCTCAGCTTGCCGTCGCTCTTGCCGCCGCCGGCCACGTCCATCCGCAGCTCGGCCATCCCGAACAGCCGCGCGACGAACGGCTGCGCCACGTCGATCGCCTGGATCCGGTCGAACCGGATGATCCGCGTCCGCCGGAACAGGAACCCGCTGTCCACCCGGATCGCATCCTCGGTGAGCTGCCACTTGGTGAACCACCAGGACAGCGCGCCGAGCAGGATCCCGCCGACCAGGACGGCGGCCAGGCCGATCCCGGCGTACGTCAGGTTCTGCCGCAGGCCCTCGTTGTTGACCAGGGCGATGGCCGCGACGACGAAGTAGCCCCAGCCCTTCACGAACGGGGTCAGCGGGTGGAGCCGTTGCCCGACGGTCTCCACAGCCTGCTGGGTCACAGGCCCCACGCCTGCGACTGGCCGAGGGCCGACAACCGGTCACGCAGCCGCCCCGCCTCGTCGGGATGCAGCCCGGGGATCTTCGCGTCGGTGGCCGGCGTGGCCGTGTGCAGCTCGACCGTGGCCATCCCGTACGCCCGCTCCAGCGGCCCGGCGGTGACGTCCACGAACTGCATCCGGCCGTACGGTACGACGACCAGCTCGCGGAACATGATCCCGTGGCTGACCAGCAGCTCGTCCTCGCGCTCGGCGTACTTCCAGGACCGCTGGTTACGCCCGATCAGGATCCACGCCCAGCCGAGGACGAGCGCGGTCACCACCGCCGCGAGCACGCCGTAGAGCCAGCCCACGGTCAGTCCGAGCGCGAGCAGCGCCGCGATCGCGACCAGCCCGGCGATGATTCCCGCGTTGAGCCGGCGCAGCGTGGCCAGCTTCGGCGAGACCGGCGTCCAGCTGACATCCGAGGGTGCGAAGAGGTCGTCCACGGGTAAAGCCTGTCACGATAGTGGTCATGAGCACGGAAAAAGTGGTCGGAGTCGGGGCAGGAGCTGCTGGATTCGACCCTGCGTACGAGCGTGGCGGGGCCGGCTCGGACCTGCCGACCACGGACATGGTGCTCAACATCGGCCCGCAGCACCCGGCGACGCACGGCGTACTGCGGTTGCGGCTGACGCTGGACGGTGAGCGGATCGTCGGCTGCGAGCCGATCATCGGCTACATGCACCGCGGCGCCGAGAAGCTCTTCGAGGTCCGCGACTACCGGCAGATCATCGTGCTCGCGAACCGGCACGACTGGCTGTCGGCGTTCGCGAACGAGCTCGGCGTGGTGCTCGCGGTCGAGCGGATGATGAACCTCGAGGTCCCGGAGCGCGCGGTCTGGCTGCGCACCCTGCTGGCCGAGCTGAACCGGGTGCTGAACCACCTGATGTTCCTCGGCTCCTACCCGCTCGAGCTGGGCGCGATCACGCCGGTGTTCTACGCGTTCCGCGAGCGCGAGACCATCCAGGCGGTGATGGAGGAGCTGTCCGGCGGCCGGATGCACTACATGTTCAACCGCGTCGGCGGGCTGAAGGAGGACCTCCCGTACGGCTGGCTCGGCCGCGCGTCCGCCGCGTCGGCCGCGGTCCGCAAGCGGCTGCCCGACATCGAGGAGATCATCCTCGGCAACGAGATCTTCCGCGCCCGCACCGTCGGCGTCGGCAAGCTCTCCCCCGAACTCGTCGCGCAGTACGGCGTCTCCGGCCCGATCGCGCGTGCCTCCGGGGTGGACGCCGACCTGCGCCGCGACGAGCCCTACCTGGCGTACGGCGACCTGCAGGACGTGCTGCGGGTGGTCACCCGGCCGGAGGGCGACTGCTTCGCACGGTTCGCCGTACTGCTCGAACAGGTGAAGGTGTCGCTCGACCTGGTCGACGCCTGCCTCGACAAGCTCCGCACGCTGCCGGGCGGGCCGGTCAACGTGCGGCTGCCGAAGATCCTCAAGGTCCCCGAGGGGCAGACGTACGCCTGGACCGAGAGCCCGCTCGGCATCAACGGGTACTACCTGGTCTCCCGCGGCGACAAGACCCCGTGGCGGCTGAAACTCCGCTCGGCCAGCTTCAACAACATCTCCGCCCTCCCCGCGCTGCTCCCCGGCACGATGATCCCGGACATGATCGCGATCCTCGGCAGCATGTTCTTCGTCGTCGGCGACATCGACAAGTAGCGCGTCAGAACTCGCGGCCGGCCACCGGCGGACGGTGTGCCGCCGCGATCAGCTGGACGAGCTTGGCCACCGGCAGCGGCTTCCCCGGATCGGCGTTCCCGGCGGCGCGTTCCTTCGCCGTACTCGCCTTCGACAGGTACGGCGTCACGTACGCCGCCGTCTCGGGCTCGAACCGCCAGCTCTCGCTCAGCGGACCCACGTCGACCACGTCGAAGCCGATCGTCTGCATCAACGTCGTGGCCGCGGCCTTCGCGTCCGTGTCGTCGCCGGCGATCGGCAACGCGCTGCGATCCGGCGCGTCGGCGGGCCTGGCCAGCGTCACGATGTTCCGGGCGCTGATGTTGCTCAGGGCCTTCACCGTGTGCGCCTCGGGCAGCCGTTCCTGCAGCAGCTGTGCCGTCGTCACCAGCTCGCGGTCGAGCCGATCGATCCGGCCGTCCCGGTGCGGGTAGTAGTTCATCGTGTCCAGCACGACCTTGCCCGCGAACGGCTCCACCGGCAGCTCGGCGTACCGTCCGAGCGGAATGCTCACCAGCACCCAGTCCCCGGCCCGCGCGGCCTCGTCGACGGTCCCGGCCCGTACGCCGAGGTCGCGGACCTTGTCCGCCAGGCTTTCGGGGCCTCGCGAGTTCGCCATCACCACGTCGAGGCCCGCGTCGACGGCGAGCCAGGCCACCACGGACCCGATGTTGCCGCTGCCGATGACTCCGAGGGTTGCCATGCCGACCTCAGACGCCGGACCTAGCGATCAGGTCGAGCAGTTGGTCGGCCAGGCCGGTCGCGACCGCGAAGGTGCCACGGGACTCGGGAGCGTGCTGGGTGCCGTCCAGGTCGAGCACGCTGACGCCGGCCTCCCGGCAGATCGCGACCCCGGCCATGGTGTCCCAGGGCTTGTTGGAGAACATGATCGTGGCGTCGAAGTACCCGTTGGCGGTCCAGGTCAGGGCGGTGGCCGCGGTGCCGATCTGCCGGAGCCGCTGCGCCCTCGGATAGAGACTCCGGGTGAGCGCGACCCGCTCGGCGTTGATCGTCTCGGCGCCGGGCCCGACGGCATAGTCGCCTACGGCAACCAACGCGTCGGACAGGTCGGTGCACTCGCTGCCGCGGATCGGCTTCCCGTTGCAGGTCGCGCCGAGGCCTTCGGCGGCGGCGTACGTCGTACCGAGTGCGGGGTGGTCGATGACACCGGCGACGGCGCGGCCCTCGTGGATCAGGCCCAGCGAGATCGCCCACAGCGGTACGCCGTGGATGAAGTTCACCGTGCCGTCGATCGGGTCCAGCACCCAGCGGGTCCCGTCCGTCGCGCCGCCCTCTTCCTCGCCCAGTACGCCGAGGTCCGGCGTCTCTCGTTCGAGGAACGCCCGGACCTCCCGCTCGACGGCGAAGTCGACCTCGGACGCCATGTCCCGGTCGCCCTTCGAGGTCAGCACTCCCGGGGCCATCCGCTCGGTCACCCGCCGTCCGACGTCGACAGCGGCTCCGGCAACCTTCAGCAACTCCGCAAGATCCACACCGCCGAACCTACAGGGTGATCAGGAGGCGGCCAGGCCCCGGAGCTTGAGGTCCACGACGGTCGGGGCGTCGGCCTGCGAGTGCTTGTCGCCGGCCGCGACGACCGTGGCGACCTCCTGGTCGATCTTGTCCAGGCGCTGGTCGATCTTGTCCAGGCGGCGCTGCATGAGGTCGACGAACTCGGCGTTCTCCACCACCCGCGCGCTGGTGATCCGCGAGTACTCCTGAGCGACCTGTGCGCGCTCGTCGGAGTGGGCCAGCCGTTCCACCAGCAACTGGTGCCGGAACAGCACGGAAGCAGCGATCGCGACCAGCACAGCCCCGCCCGCAGCGGCCCGGAGAATCCAGGCATTCTGCGAGAAGAGCGCGATACTCACACCCAGACAGACAACGATCAGCAGACCGTTGGCGACGGTGAGAACTGTGGTCCTGGTTCGACGGCGGCTACCCCTTGACCCCATGGGTCGCCATGCTAAGGGGTCTCGTCGGGGTCGTCGGGAATGCGACACGCCCGTTCGAGCAACAATCCGGCCGTGACGACCAGCACCGAGATCACCGCCGCGGCACCGGCCATGATCACTCTGTTACGGGGCCCTGAAAAACCAATCGCTCGGACGAAGCTTAACGCGAACCCTGCGTAAACACCGGTGCACAACGCGCCGACAAACGCGCTTGCCTTCCCGATCATCAACAGGAACACCGCGCGCGACGGATCCATCCGTTCCCGGCGCACCTGGATCCGCTGATGGGTGTTGCGGGCGGCCACGAACAACAGCGCGGCCAGGAACAGCCAGGCGACCAACGTCAGCCAGGACACCGCCGGCGCCACGCCGCCGTCGGCCTCGACCACCTTGACCAGCGTGACGCCGATCGCGAGGCCGAGCACGGCGATCGCGACCAGCAGCCGGCGCGACGTCGGCCGCACCGAGCCCTCGGGCGGCTCTTTCTGAGGCGCCCGGCCGGGCTCGGTACCGCCGGACACCACTACTGCAGCTCGATGTCGAGCTTGGTCACACCGTCGGTACCGACCTTCGCGAGCAGGTCCGCGACCGGGCCGTGGCCGGGCAGAACGGCGTCCCGCTCGATGTCGAGCCACGGCGCCAGCACGAACGCCCGCTCATGCGCCCGCGGGTGCGGGATCGTCAGCTCCTCGGACTCGATCGTCTTCTGCCCGTAGGTGATCAGGTCGATGTCGAGGGTCCGCGGCGCGCCCGGCACGCTGCGCTCCCGGCCGAACGCCTCCTCGACCGCGTGCGCGCGCTCCAGCAGCAGGTCGACCGCCAGCGTGCTGTCGGCGAGCAGCACGATGTTCAGGTACGGGCCGGACTCGTCCGGGCCGCCCACCGGTTCGGTCTCGTACACCGGTGAGACCTCGACAACGACGACGTCCGGGGTGTCCCGCAGCGCGTCGACCGCGCCCTGCAGGTTCGCCTCACGGTCGCCGAGATTGCTGCCGAGCGACAGGATCACCTGGCGGATCGGCTTCAGGCCGCCGCTCAGGGTGTCGGCGTCGATGACGTGGGGACTAGGGGTCTCAGTCACGAGGATTCTCCGGCTCTGCGCTGCACGGTCAGGACAACGTCGTCGAACGGCACCGTGATCGGCGCCGAGGGTTTGTGGATGGTCACGGCCGTCGCTGTCACCCGTTCGTCGGCGAGACAGAGATCGGCGATGCGCTGGGCGAGGGTCTCGATCAGGTCCACCGGGTCGGTCTCGATCGCCTGGTGCACCCGCTCGGCCACCACCCCGTAGTTCACGGTGTCGGCCAGGTCGTCGGAGGCCGCGGCGGGCCGGGTGTCCAGCTCCAGCCGGACGTCCACGACGAACTCCTGTCCGTCGGCCCGCTCGTGGTCGAACACCCCGTGGCGCCCGAACCCGCGGATGCCCCGGATCTCGATCACATCAGGAGGGGATACGGGACCGCTCATTCCGCCTCCTCCTGTCGGCCCCCAGACGACAGTACCGGGGAGGCATGGTGGATCCACAACCGCCAGCCGGCGGAAGTTCGGCGGAAAACGTTGGTCGCGAGCGCCTTTCCGCCCGCGAACCCGTCCTCCGGGGCGCCCTCACCGGACGACAGGACATTCTCCGTACACGTGACGTAGGCCACGTCTTCATCCACCCGGACCTGGACGTCGGTGAGGAAGAACTGGATGTACGGCGTGTTCGCGAAGATCATCGCCCAGGCCCGCATCATCTCGGCGTACCCGGAGATCGCCGCGTTGCCGGGGTGGATACAGACCGGATCCGGCTCCGGCAGCCAGACCGCGGCCATCAGGTCCAGATCGCCGGCCTCGAACGCGTTGTAGAACGCGGTGTTCGCGTTCAGTACGACGTCCTCGACGGTCGCCCCACGTGCGGCATCGCCTCCCGTGCCCTGCCGTGGTGCATCCGTCATACCGTTCCCCATTTCTTCGCCACCCGGACCGCGTCCACGTTCGGTGCCACCGCGTGCGCCCGGACACACCAGGCTCCCGCGGCGGCGGCCAGGGCGGATACGGCCACGCTCGCGTCGTCTCGTCGTACGGCCGGTCTGGGTTCACCGGTCTGCTCGTCGGCGAGCAGCCTACCGAGGAACGTCTTCCGGGACGCACCGATCAGCAACGGTCTTTCCAGTACGGCGAATTCCCGCAACCGGCGCAGAATCTCCCAGTTGTGGTCCGCGTTCTTCGCGAACCCGAGCCCGGGGTCGAGCGCGACCCGGTTCAGGTCGATTCCGGCCGCGCGCAGCACCTCGAGGCGCTCGGCGAGCTCGGCGATCACCTCCGCGACCACATCGCCGTACTCCGCCTTGTTCTGCATGTCGAGCGAGTGCCCGCGCCAATGCATGCACAGGTACGGCGCGCCGCGCTCCGCGATCAGCGGCAGCATGTCCGGATCGGCCAGCCCGCCGGACACGTCGTTGATCATCGTGGCACCGGCGTCGAGGACGAGCTCCGCGACCCGGGACCGCATGGTGTCGACCGAGATGATCGCGCCGTCCGCGGCGAGCGCCTCGACGACCGGGATCACCCGGCGGATCTCCTCCTCCTGCGACGGCCGGACCGCCCGAGGGCGGGTCGACTCACCGCCGACGTCGAGCAGGTCCGCACCCTCGGCCAGCAACTCCCGGCCGTGCTTGATCGCGGCGGTCGGCTCGAACCACTCTCCGCCGTCCGAGAACGAGTCCGGCGTCACGTTCACCACACCCATGACGAGGCACCGGTCGAGCACCGGCAACCCGTCGACGTGACCCCACGGCTCAGTTCTCACCCACACACCGTAGTAGCCCGCACCCCCAAGGCCTACAGAGAGGTCAGTCGGCGAGGACCAGGCGTGACTTCGTGGACCGCAGCACGACGGCGATCGGCTGCGCGTACGACTCGTTCGTCTGGCCGTACTTCTCCAGGCACTGGCCGTCGATCAGGGCCGCGCCGCTGGTGATGCCCTGCGCGTAGTTGCCGGTCATGTTGGCGCCGCCGGAGTCGCCGGCCTCGACGCACGCGGTGTGCTGGAACAGGCCGCGGACCACTCGGTTGTTGCCGTAGTTGACGGTCACGTTCCGGGCGACGATCCGGCCGCAGGTCCAGCCGGTGCTCTTCCCGGACTTGCACAGCGTGGAGCCGATGGTGGCGTCCGCGATCCCCTTGACCGCGACGTTGCCGTTGCCCCAGCCCTCGACGTACCCCTGCTGGTCCCAGCCGTCGATCACGCCGACCGAGCCGAAGTCGCTGCCCGGGAACGTCGACGTGTAGGTGTCACCGAGGACGTACCCGTTCCGGGAGAACGACGGCTTGCCGGAGGTGCAGTGGCCGGCGGTCAGGAAGATCCGTGCGCCCTGGCGGGTCCGTGCGTTGAAGCCCAGCGAGCAGACGTAGCCGGTGTTCTTGTCGACCTGGACGCCGCCGCGCAGGCTGAAGTCGTCCGCGGTGGTCCGGACCGTCCCGGAGACCCGGCGCACCGTCACCTGGTCGCCGTTCGCCTCGGCACGGGACAGGAACCGCTCGGTGATCGAGTCGTGCGCGTTCTTCGGCACCGACACGACCACGGTCCCGCTGATCGGGTCGACGTACCACGAGCGCACCTTGCCGGCGCTGGACGTGGTGGCGAGGTGGTTCAGCTCGCCCTGGACGGCGTTCAACTGGCGGGCCGTGTACTTGACCAGCCGCGGGATCGCACCGACCTGCCGGACCAGTTCGGCGGTCGACAGGTTCGAGACCGCGACGATCAGCTCGCCGGCCTCGTCGTAGTAGGTCCCGACGACACCCGAGTCGGAGCCGAGCTCGGACTCCAGGGTCTCCGCGACCAGCGGGTCGACGGGCGTCTTCACCCCTGTCTTCGGCGCGGTCCCGGCCTGCGTGTCCGCGGTGGCCCAGTTCGCTGCCGCGAGTCCGCCCGCCGTCAGGACGACGACCCCGGTCAATGCGGCGCCGATCCGGAAACGCCCCGACATCCTGTCCTCCTCACACCGGCACCTGGTCCCCGTTGGCCAAGCACCACTACGGAAAGTAAACGCTCAGCGACAGAATGTCCATAGTCCCGGACTCTCAAACTTCAACGAGATCAAGGCTTGCGGGGCTACGGGTGGTTCACCCCACGATCAAACTCATGGCTTCCGCGCGGGTGCTGGGGTTGCGGAGCTGGCCGCGGACGGCGGAGGTGATGGTCTTGGCGCCCGGTTTCCGGACGCCGCGCATGGTCATGCACAGGTGCTCGCACTCGATCACGACGATCACGCCGCGCGGCTGCAGGATCTCCACCAGCGACTCGGCGATCTGCGTGGTCAGCCGTTCCTGGACCTGCGGGCGCTTCGCGTACACGTCGACGAGCCGGGCGAGCTTCGACAGTCCGGTGACCCGCCCGTCCTGACTGGGGATGTACCCGACGTGCGCGACACCCGTGAACGGCACCAGATGGTGCTCGCACAGGCTCCACACCTCGATGTCCTTCACCAGCACCATCTCGTCGTGCTCGAGCGCGAACGTGGTGGTCAGCACGTCCTCGGCGCCCTGGCCGAGCCCGGCGGTGATCTCGGCGTACGACCGTGCCACCCGGGCCGGCGTGTCCCGCAGCCCTTCGCGGTCCGGGTCCTCGCCGATCGCGATCAGCAGCTCGCGGACCGCCCGCTCCGCCCGCGCGTGGTCGAACTTCGGTGACGTCACCTCTGGAACGCTACCTGCCGGATACACGCGAACGCCGCCACCCGGCCGGGTGGCGGCGTTCGCGGCGACGCTGTCGGTGACGCGTTACTGGTGGTTCGGCGGGGTCGGGCCGCTGCCGTAGTCCGGCGGGCGGATCGCCTCGTCCGGACCGACCGAACCGCCCGGTAGCACGTCGGAGAGCGAGCCCTCGTGCCCGTTCTGCTCAGCCGGGACCGGCATCACCGGCGGCTGGTCGGACGGGACCCGGGTGGACGAGCCGGTCCAGGCCGGCCGCCGCTCCCGCATGATCACCGGCTCGAAGATCCGGGCGATCTGATGCTTGTCGAGGGTCTCCTTCTCCAGCAGCTCCTCGACCAGGTGGTCCAGGACCGACCGGTTCTCGACCAGGATGTCGAAGGCCTCCTGGTGCGCGTTCAGGATCAGCTTGCCGACCTCCTCGTCGACCGCGGCCGCGATCTCCTCGGAGTAGTTCCGCTGGCTGCCGAAGTCACGACCCAGGAACGGCTCACTGCCGTCCTGGCCGAACTTGATCGCGCCGAGCCGCTCGGTCATGCCGTACTGCGTGACCATCGCCCGGGCCAGCGCCGACGCCTTCTCGATGTCGTTGGACGCACCCGTGGTCGGGTCGTGGAAGACCATCTCCTCGGCGGCCCGGCCGCCGAGCATGTAGGCCAGCTTGTCCAGCATCTCGGACCGGGTGGTCGAGTACTTGTCCTCGTCCGGCATCACCATCGTGTAGCCGAGCGCGCGGCCACGCGGCAGGATCGTCACCTTCTGCACCGGGTCGGAGTGCGGCAGCGCGGCAGCGACCAGGGCGTGCCCGCCCTCGTGGTACGCCGTCAGCACCTTCTCCTTGTCCGACATCAGCCGGGTCCGGCGCTGCGGGCCGGCGATGACGCGGTCGATGGCCTCGTCCAGCGCGCGGTTGTCGATGATCTGCGCGTTCGACCGGGCGGTCAGCAGGGCCGCCTCGTTCAGCACGTTGGCCAGGTCGGCACCGGTCATACCCGGCGTCCGGCGGGCGACGGCGACCAGGTCGACGTCCTGCGCCATCGGCTTGCCACGCGCGTGCACCTTGAGGATCTTCTGCCGGCCGGGCAGGTCCGGCGCGTCGACGGCGATCTGCCGGTCGAAGCGGCCGGGCCGGAGCAGCGCCGGGTCGAGGACGTCGGGCCGGTTGGTGGCCGCGATCAGGATCACACCGCCGCGGACGTCGAAGCCGTCCATCTCGACCAGCAGCTGGTTCAGGGTCTGCTCGCGCTCGTCGTGGCCGCCGCCGAGACCCGCACCGCGGTGCCGGCCGACGGCGTCGATCTCGTCGATGAACACGATCGCCGGGGCGTTCGTCTTGGCCTGCTCGAACAGGTCCCGGACCCGGGAGGCGCCGACACCGACGAACATCTCGACGAAGTCCGAACCGGAGATCGAGTAGAACGGCACCCCGGCCTCGCCGGCCACCGCACGGGCCAGCAGGGTCTTACCGGTACCGGGCTGGCCGTAGAGCAGCACGCCCTTCGGGATCTTGGCGCCGACGGCCTGGAACTTGCCGGGCTCCTGCAGGAACTCCTTGATCTCCTGCAGCTCCTCGATCGCCTCGTCCACACCCGCGACGTCGGAGAACGTCGTCTTCGGGGTGTCCTTGGTCACCAGCTTCGCCTTCGACTTGGCGAAGCTCATCACCCGGGAGCCGCCGCCCTGCATCGAGTTCATCAGGAAGATGAACACAACCGCGATCAGCAGGAACGGGATCAGCGTGGAGAACACCTGGCCGATGAAGCTCGGCTTCGGGTTCTGCACGTCGTACTTCTCGATCTTGCCGTCCTGGAACAGGGTCTGGATGTCGCTGCCCAGGCTCTGGCCCTGGCCGTCGACGTAGTGCGCCTGGATCTTGGTGCCGTCGGTCTTCTCGACCTGGATCTGTTCGTCCGGGTTGTTCAGCGTCACCGACTTGATCGTCTTGTCGCTCGACGACTTGGCCTGCTGGATCAGCTGGACGACCTGGCCGGTGGACTCGGTCTTGTATCCGGACGAGCCGGTCAGGAGCTGCCCGATCACCAGTACGCCCAGGAAGGCGACGACGATCCAGAACAGGGGTCCGCGGAAGATGCGCTTCACGTCCATGATCGGGGCCGAGGCCCCGTCCCTCCTAGCTCGGCAGGCCCGGATATGCGGGCTTGTGACGGTAACACCAGTCCAAGTGTCTCGTGTCGCACAAGACAACACACCACGAGGGTCACGAAAGGACGGGTGCGACCCGTTGTACAGGCTGCCGCCAAGTCTGCCTGCTCGCCGGACCGGGGTGGAGGGGTGGGGAAGGTATTTGTGCGGACGTCAGGAGTAGACGTGCGGCGCCAGCGTCGCCACGCAGCGCAGGTTCCGGTACTTCTCCGCGTAGTCCAGCCCGTACCCGACGACGAACTCGTCCGGCAGGTCGAACCCGACGTACCTGACCGGGACCGCCATCTTCGCGGCCGCGTCCGGCTTCCGGAACGCGGTGCAGATCTCCACCGAGGCCGGGCCGCGGGACTGCAGGTTGCTGACCAGCCAGGTGAGTGTCAGGCCGGTGTCGATGATGTCCTCGACGATCAGCACGTGCCGGCCGCTGATGTCGGTGTCCAGGTCCTTCAGGATCCGGACCACGCCGGACGACTTGGTCCCCGAGCCGTACGACGAGACCGCCATCCAGTCCATCTCGACGTGCCGGGTGAGCGACCGGGCGAGGTCCGCCATCACCATCACGGCTCCCTTGAGAACGCCGACGATGAGGAGGTCCTTGCCCTCGTAGTCCTGCTCGATCCGCCCGGCCAGTTCCCGCAGCTTCGCCAGGATCTGGTCCTCGGTGTAATGGATCGTGCTCAGGTCCTTCTCGATGTCCGAAGCATCCACGGCGTCAGCCTGTCACATCGGGACCCAATGCGATGAATCCGCCCCGGCGGACGGCCCGGACGCCCTGGGGCAGATCGATCCAGCGCTGGCCGCGCCAGTCGGTGACGAGCGCGTCGACGGCCGCCACGTGGCCGGCGGTGAGGTCCGTGGCCCGGCAGCCGGCTTCCAGAGCGGCCTGACGCAGGACGCGCGTACGGATCGCGGCGGGCTCCTCCAGCAGTACGCCGGTGTCGCAGAGCACCTGCCCCTCGGTACGGCTCAGTGCGGTCTCGGCAACGTCCGCGGCGAGCTGGTCGAGCGCGTCGGCGTCCGCCCGCAGCAGGCCCGCCGTACGGGCGAGCGCCTCGACCACACCGGGTCCCAGCGCCTCCTCCAGCACCGGGAGCACCTCGTGACGCACCCGGACCCGGGCGTACTGCGGGTCGTCGTTGTGCGGGTCGTGCCAGGGCCGCAGCCCCGATGCGACACACGCGGCCGCCGTTGTGGCCCGTGGCACCTCCAGGAACGGCCGCCGCAAAAGCCCTACGACCGGGGCCATCCCCGCGAGCGACCGCGCGCCGGACCCCCGCCCCAACCCGAGTAGCACGGTCTCAGCCTGGTCGTCACGCGTGTGCGCCAGCAGAACGACGTCCGCTGCCAGCTCATCCGCCACCTCACGCAGAGCGTCGTACCGCACGGCCCTGGCCGCCGCCTCGGGCCCGCCGTTCGAGCCCACGGTCACGGCCCGCACCCGGACCGGGTCCAGCCCGAGCACCCGGCACTGCTCAGCGGCCGTCTCCGCCACCTGGGCCGAGTCGGCCTGCAGCCCGTGGTCCACCACGACCGCGCCGGCCCGCAGCCCGAGCTTGGGAGCCTCGAACGCGGTGGCAGCCGCGAGCGCCAGCGAGTCCGTACCGCCTGAGCAAGCCACCAGGACCGTCGTACCTTGCGGCAGCTCGCTCAGCGTTGCCCGCACCGCCTCCCTGGTCCGGGCAACCGCGGGGTGCAGCTTCCCGCGGCGCTGCGCGACCAGGCCCTCAGCCGTGGAGTCGGGAGACCCAGGCATCGGGGTTCGCGATCTCGTTCTTGGTCGGCAGCGTGTTCGGTCCGGTCCAGACCCGGTTGAAGCCCTCCATGCCGACCCGGTCGACGACCCGGCGTACGAACGCCGCACCGTCCTTGTACTGCCGCAGCTTGGCGTCCAGGCCGAGCAGCCGCTTCAGCAACTGATCCACCGGGTTCCCGCTGGCCCGCCGCGACGTGAACTTGGCCCGGATCTTGTCCACCGTCGGGATCACCGACGGCCCGACCCCGTCCATCACGAAGTCCGCGTGGCCCTCCAGCAGCGACATGACCGCGGTCAGCCTGTCCAGCACCGCACGCTGCTCCGGGGACTGCATGAGGTCCACCAGGCTCAGCTCGGCCTCGCCGCGCACCGACCGGCCCAGCCGCTGCACGGCCTCCCGGAACATCGCCGCGTACGCCGAAGCGTCCAGCTCGGCCTGGTCCAGGAACAGAGCGATCTCCGACCGCAGGTGGTCCCGGAGCCACGGCACGGCGGTGAACTGCACCCGGTGCGTCTCCTCGTGCAGGCACACCCACAACCGGAAGTCCCGCTTGACGACGTCCAGCTCGGACTCCACGTGTACGACGTTGGGCGCCACCAGCAGCAGGCGCCCCGTCACACCGGGACGGTCCGGGTCCGGCTGGGCCGGGTAGAACGGGTCGAACTGGCCGAGCACCCGCGACGACAGGAACGCCAGCAGCGCGCCCGCCTCGATCCCGGTCACCCGGGAGCCGACCGCCGACGCCAGAGCCGCCCGGTCCGCCTTCTCGCGGAGCTTGTCGGCCAGCGGCTGCAGGACGGTGCGGAAACCGTCCGCGTTCGCCTGTACCCACCCGGGCCGGTCCACGATCACCACCGGCGCGCTGGCCGACGTGGCCTGCAGCCCGGTGAACTCCCGGACGTGTCCCTCGGACTCGGCAGCGAACTGCCGCAGGTCGGCGACCACCTGGTCCGCCTCCGCGCGGCTGACCGCCGGACCGGGGCGCAGCAGCTTCCGCGCCACACCGGTCGCCAGCTGCCAGTCGACCATCTCGGTCGTGGTCCCGCCTTCCGCCGTACTCATACAACGACCCTAGTGGTATGTCCCAACATGTGCCTGCTGATCAGCAGCCGCAATTCGCGAGCGCGGACGTGGCGCGGTCGAGCGCTGCCCGCGCGTCGAGGGTCTTGGGCACCGGAACGCTGTCACTGGCGATCGCGAACACCAGGAGCGTGCCTGTGCGGTCGAGGGCGTACCCAGCGAGGCTGTGGACGCTGGTGAGCGTCCCTGTCTTCGCATGGACCAGCCCGGTCCCGAAGCTCGTGCCGGCCGTGGTGAACCGCTCCCGGAGGCTCCCGTCGAACCCTGCGATCGGGAGGCCGGTCAGCAGGTGCCGCAGCTCCGGGTGGTCCTTCGACGCGGCTACCCGGACCGCACCGGCCAGCAGCTCCAGCGGGACCTTGTTGGCCCGTGTGAGCCCGCTGCCGTCGTAGATGGTCGCCTTGGACACATCCAGGCCCAGCTTGGTCAGCGTGGCGCGTACACCCTTCACGCCACCGATGTACGAGCCGCCGTTGCCGGTAGCGATCCCCACGTGCCGCAGCAGCGTCTCCGCACCGTCGTTGTCGCTGTGCAGGTTGATGTACTCCACGATCTGCCCGAGCGTGGGCGACTTGACCTGAGCCAGCAGCGCGGCGTTGGACGGCGCGTCGACCGGCTTGGCGGCAGCCACCTTGATGCCGTACTGCTGCAGGAGCTTCTGGAACGACTGAGCCGCGGCCAGGGACGGTGAGGCCGAGCGCTTCGCCATACCGGGAGCAATGCGGCCCTCGTTGACCCAAAGGGCCGACGTAGGCGCCGCAATACCCTCGGGGACGTAGTTGGCCTCCCAGTGCGCGTTCACGGCCGGCCCGCTGAACAGCGTGGCGTCGTACCCGAGGGTGACGGACGCGACGCCTTGCGCCTTGAGGGCTTTCGCCGTACTCGCGGCCAGCGTCTGCAGGTTGGCCCGGGCCGGGAAACCGTCGCTCGCGGAGGGCTTCACCGCGAGCAGCGGATCACCGCCGCCGACCAGTGCGATCGCGCCCTTCCCGAGGCTCACCACGTTCGTCGCGAACGTGTGGTCCGGGCCGAGCGTTTCCAGTGCCGACACGGTGGTCAGCAGCTTGAGCGTGGAGGCCGGCGTGTACGACGTACCGGCGCCGACCGAGAACACCGGCTTCCCGCGCGCGGCGTCGTACACGTAGATGCCGTGGTGCGGGCCGAGCGACGGGTCCTTGAGGATCGGGGCAAGCGCGGCGGCGACACCCGTCGCGGTCGGCGCGGCACCCTTCGTGGTGGCCGGGGCCAGTACGGCGGGCGCCTGCTGCTGCGTGCGCTGCACGGCCTCGGGTACGGCGCGGGCGCTGCTCGTGCACAGGCCGGCACACAGCGCCGTACCGAGAAGCGTGACGAATGCCGCACGGGCAGGTCGGGCCACCGGGCTGCTCCTGTCATTCGGTCGGTCGGAACCGTGACAGTATCTGCCGTATGGAGTTCGACGTCTTCATCGAGATCCCCAAGGGCACCCGCAACAAGTACGAGCTGGACCACAAGACGAACCGGCTGCGCCTCGACCGCACGCTGTTCACGGCGACGCAGTACCCGTCCGACTACGGGTTCATCGAGGACACCCTCGGTCAGGACGGCGACCCGCTGGACGCGCTCGTACTGCTGCCGGAGCCGACCTTCCCGGGCTGCCTGATCCGCGCCCGGGCGATCGGCATGTTCCGGATGACCGACGAGAAGGGCCCGGACGACAAGGTCGTCTGCGTCCCGGCCGGCGACCCGCGCCAGGAGCACCTGCGCGACATCCACCACCTGCCGGAGTTCGACCGGCTGGAGATCCAGCACTTCTTCGAGGTCTACAAGGACCTCGAGCCCGGGAAGTCCGTCGAGGGCGCGACCTGGGTCGGCCGCACGGCCGCCGAGGAGGAGATCACCGCCTCCTTCAACCGCCTGAAGGCCGAAGGCGGGCACTAATCTCCTGAGACGCGGCGGAGCAGGCTCAGCAGGGTCTTGCGTTCCGCCGCGGTCAGCGGCTGCAGCAGGTCCGCCTCCGCGCCGAGGATCAGCCGGTCCATGTCCTCCAGGTGCTGCTCACCGGCGGGCGTGATCGCGACGATCTTCCGGCGCCGGTCCGCGGCGTCGACCCGCCGCGCCAGCATCTTCAGCTCCTCCAGCTCGTCGAGCAGCGTGACCAGGTCGCTGCGATCCATCCCGATCCGGTCCGCGAGCGTCGCCTGCACCGCCTCGCCGTCGTCGGCCAGGCTCGCCAGCACGTGGTAGTGCAGCGTCCGGACGCCGCCTTCGGTCATGTGCTGCCGGACCAGCCGCTGGGCATGCTGACTCGCCCGGCCGAGCGCGAACAGCACCTGGTCGGACAGCCGATGGTTCGGCGACTTCTTCACCCCACCAACTCTATTGGCAACGCCTTTCCTCGCGGTTATCGTGGGATTCTCCCATTATTTATAGCACCCACTATTTGGAGAGCCCACGATGCGTGCTGTGCGTTACCACCGCCACGGCGGTCCCGACGTCCTCCAGCTCGACGAGGTCGCCGTCCCCGAGCCCGGCCCCGGCCAGGTCCTGATCCGGGCGGAGGCGATCGGCGCGAACGCCATCGACACCGTCCTGCGCCGCGGCGGCACGCCGTGGGACCGGCCGCTCCCGGGCATGCTGACCGGCGAGGTGATCGGCCGGATCACCGCCGTCGGCCCCGACGTACCACCCGGGGTCGCGGTCGGTCAGCGGGTCGGATCGCTGGCCGAGGACGCGTTCGCGGACCAGGTGCTCGCGGACGCCGCCTTCCTGGCCGCGATCCCGGACGACGCCGACGCGGCCGAAGCGACGATGATGCCGATGACCGGGCCGCTCGCGTTCCGGCTGCTCGAGACCGCACACCTGCCGGCCGGCGGCACGGTGGTCATCCACTCCGCGGCCGGCACCATCGGCCACCTCGCCGTTCAGCTCGCCCGCGCGTACGACCCGAAGACGATCATCGGTACGGCGTCCTCCCCGCACCGGCTGGACTTCATCCGCTCGCTCGGAGCCGAGGCGGTCGACCTGACCGACCCGGACTGGCCGGCCAAGGTCCGCGAACTCGCGCCCGACGGCGTCGACGCGGTACTCGACGCGGTCGGCGGGAAGGTCTTCGAGCAGGGCCTCGGGCTGCTCCGGCCGCTCGGCACGATGCTCACGTACGGCGCCATCACCACCGAGCTCCCGACCGTGCCCGCGGGCGCCCTGTTCGGCTTCAAGTCGGTCAGCGGCGTCTCGATCATGGGCTGGCGCACCGCCCGCCCGGACGCGGCCCGCGCCGACATCGCCGAAGTCACCCGCCGGTGGCAGTCCGGCGAACTCCGCCCGTACGTCCATGCCACCCACCCGCTCGCCGACGTCGTCGAGATCCACGAAACCCTCGACGCCCGCAGCGCACTGGGACGACTGGTGGCGATTCCCTGAAATAATCGTTCGGGTGGAGCTTCGGCAGTTGCGGTACTTCGTGGGCGTCGCCGAGGAACTGCATTTCGGCAAGGCCGCGGAGCGGCTGTACATCTCCACCCCGACGCTCAGCCAGCAGATCAAACAGCTCGAACGCGAGGTCGGCACCACGCTGCTGATCCGGCACAGCCGTGGTGTCGAGCTCACCCCGGCCGGTGAGGTCTTCCTCGCCCGCGCACGGGAGACGCTGCAGGCGGCCGGCCTGGCGCTGAAGGACACCCGCCGGGCCGCCGGCCTGGACGAGCCGGTGCTCCGGCTGGGCCTGCTGAACGGCATCCCCGGCCGGCTGCCGGCCGCCCTCGAACAGCTCGCCACCGAGCGCTTCCCGAACAGCACCGTCACGCTGCAGGCCGGCACCACCGTCGACCAGCTCCGGATGCTCGGCAACGGCGAGATCGACCTCGGCCTCGTCCGTACGCCGGTCACGTTGCCGGCAGCAACCACCTCCGTGCACCTGGCGAGCGAGGAGCTCGGCGTCCTGCTCGCCGCAACACATCCGCTCGCGGACCGTCCCGAGCTCCGGCTCGACGACCTCACCGGTCTCGAGCTGATCTGGATACCGCGCGCCTCCGCCCCGGAGTTCCACGACGAGACTCTGCGCCGCCTGGGTCCCGGCGTACGGCTGAGCGACATCAGCATGAGCCACTCGCAGCTCCGGTCCGCACTGCTCGTCCGGCGGGACGCGATCAGCCTCGGGTCGCGCCGCGCCGCGGACGCGGAGGTCGTCTGGCGACCGCTCGCAGGCCGCCCGCTGGTCGCCCGGTACGCCGCGGTCTGGCGCACCGACTCGAGCAATCCGGTGCTGAGGGCGATGACCGTTAGCCCCGGCCTAACGGTCGTTAGCCAGGAAGTCGTGGTGGACTGACGACTCCGGTGGTTGGCTCGAAACGTCAACCACCGAAGGAGAATCAGTGCCGGAACACGTTGTCGTCATCGGCGGAAACTCAGGAATGGGCCGTGCCCTCGCCGCCGAACTCGTTGCCGAGGGCAGCGAAGTCACCGTCGCCGGGCGGTCCCCGGAGAAGCTGGCCGCGGTCCGGCGGGAGCTCGGCGTACACACCGTCGAGCTGGACCTCGGACGCGAGCCGGACATCGAGCGGCTGTTCGCGACCACCGGGACGATCGACCACATCGTCAGCACCGCGGCCGACGTCGGCGGCGCCTACCAGCCGATCCTCTCGTACGACGTGACCGCGGCCCGCGGCGCGATCGACTCCAAGCTGATCGGACCACTGCTCCTCGCCAAGCACGGCGCCCCGCGGCTCGCCCCCGGCGGGTCGATCGTGTTCACGTCGGGCATCGCGGCGTACCGCCCCGGACCGCGCGCGTCGTTGCTCGCGGCCCTCAACGGCGCCCTCGCCTCCCTCGCCGCCGCACTCGCGGTCGAACTGGCCCCGCTCCGCGTGAACGTCGTCTCCCCCGGCTGGGTCGACACTCCTATCTGGCAGGACGTAGCCGGCTCCGAAGCCCCGAAAAGGCTTGCCGAAATGGCTGATCGTCTGCCGGTCGGCCGCATCGGGCGTCCCGAAGACATCGCCCAAGCCATCCTGGCCTTACTCCGCAACGGCTTCATCACCGGCACCGTCCTCCACACCGACGGCGGCCACCGCCTCGTCTGATGGGGCTGTAACGCGGAGAGTGCTGACAACGATGATGCGGTCGCCGGGGGGATGAGGCCGCGGGGAGCGGCATCAAGGTTTGAACAGGGTGGGGAAGCTGTGATGTCTGCAAAGTTGGCCGGGGTGATCGCGGGGGCTTCGGTTGCCGCCGTCGTGGTGACGTTGGCGATCAGCGGTGGGCCGTCTGCTGCTTCGTCGGCACGCCACGTTGACCGGCATGCCGGGATTGCCGTCAGGCCGGATCTGCCGGAGCCGAAGGTGGCCCAGTTCGCCGCAGGCCGAAGCCCGGTGGTCAAGCCGACCGCCGCGCCGGCGACCGACATCAAGGCCTTCACCACCTCCAGCACCGCGTTGGCGGCAGGCGGCAAGTACACGTGTCCTGGTTACAGCGGGATCGACGCCCCGAATCCGGTAGCGAACCTCCTCAAGGACACCTTCACCTGGAGCACGTTCGCGCCGTACAAGGTGGGCGACGGCAACGGCAACGTCAACTGGCGGCTGAACCCTTACAACAACCCGAGCTGGTACATGTGGCTCCACTCGCTGCGCTGGCTCGGGCAGGGCATCACCGCCGCCGGCACCGGTGACACTGTCGCGATGGATCGGGTCACCGCGATCGCGAAGGACTGGGTCACCGACAACCCGTACTCGTGGAAGGCCGACATCGGGGCGTGGGAGTCCACGATGCACCGGACCAACGTGCTGATCTGTCTGCGCCAGGCAGTCTTGTCCGGGCTCGGGCAAACCACGCTGCCGCCCGCCTATGCGTGGCTCGACCAGGCCCTGATCGACCACGCCTCGTTCCTGAACGCGAACTGGTCCGGTGCCTGGAACCACGGCACCGACGAGAGCATCGCGTTGTTCGGCGTCGGCTGCACGCTGGACCGCGCGGACTACAAGCAGACCGCGCAGGACCGCCTCGCCGCCGGCATCACCACCTCCATCGACGACCAGGGAGCGACCAACGAGCAGTCGACGGGCTATGCGCAGTTCAACTACGCGCTGTGGGGACGGGCGGCCACGGTTCTGCAGGACTGCGGGGTCGATCCGGGCACGACGATCACCGACCGGCGGACGAAGCTGGCGGAGTGGCTCGCGCTCGCGACGAACTCACTGGGCAAGCTGCACCAGATCGGCGACACCGAACTGATCGCCACCGGACAGTTCGCCGGCACCTCCACCGAATACGCCGGATCCCTCGGCACCAAGGGAATCGCCCCGCAGCAGCGCGTCGGCATCTACTCCGCGGGCTACGTTTTCGGGCGCACCGGCTGGGGAGAGACCCGCCCGTTCTCGCAGGAGTCGACGTACAGCATCCGGTTCGGGCCCTCGCGCGCTCTGCACGGCCACAGCGACCACACCGGCATCACCTACACCGCGCGCGGCCGCGACATTCTCATCACCGGCGGCCATGCCGGCTACCAGAACGACGTGTGGCGGACGTGGGCCAAGGGCCAGTTCTCGGCCAGCACGATGACGACACCGCTGTCCGCGGAGAAGTACCCGGCGACGAAGTTGACGCGCTCCGCGGTTTCAGCGAACTCGGACTTCTACGAGTTCAAAGACGTTCCAGGTGCGGGGATCAACCGCACCCGGGCCGTGCTCGTGCTGAAGGACCCCGACATGATCATCGCGCTGGACCGCGCGACCTCGACCACGGCGCAGCAGTTCCAGACGCTGTGGCACCTGCCGTCGGACCAGAAGGCCACCGTCTACTCCCGCACCACCGCGCTCGCGATGAAGCCCGGCGACAGCACGCGGACAATCCTGTTCCAAGTGCCCTACAAGCAGGCCCTTCCGCCCGGGGCGATCCTGATCAAGCAGGGCCAGACCAGCCCCATCCAGGGCTGGCACTACCCCAAGATCACCACGCGCAACTCCGCACCCACCCTGATGTTCGCCCGGTCCGGCTACGCCGCCTCGATCCTCTCCTTCATCGTTCCTGCCAGAGCGACCCAAGGCGTCACCTACAAGGTCCGCACCTCCGGGACCACAACCATCATCGACCTGGCCCTGGGCAGCGTCCGCACCTCCGTCGGCATCTCCGCCGGCGGCTCCCTCTACCGCATCTCCTGACCCAACCGGCCGGCCCGCCGCACGGCGCGTACTACGGACGACCGAAGAAGTTCGGGGGGATCCAGTAGTAGACGCTGTCGATCTGGACCGGCTTGCCGGTGCGGGGCGCGTGGATCATCATGCCGCCGCCGATGTACATCGCGACGTGGTGGATGGTCGCCGGGTCGTTCGGGTCCTGGGCCCAGAAGATCAGGTCGCCGGGCCGGAGGTCGTCCTCCTGGATGTGCTGGATCTGCTCGTACTGCGCCGCGCTGTAATGCGGGAGCTGTACGCCGGCGTTCTCCCAGGCGCCCATCGTCAACCCGGAGCAGTCCCAGCGGTTCGGGCCGGTCGCGCCCCAGAGGTACATGTCGCCGAGCTGCCGCATCGCGAACCTGACCGCCGCCGACCCGCCGCCGTGTCCCGAGGAGCTGCCACCATCGTTGTTGCCGCCACCACCGTTGTTGCCGCCACCACCGCCGCCGCCGCTGTTGCCGTCGTTCGACGGCTTGTGGTGCTTCGGCTTCTTGCCGTGGTTCTTCCGGGCCTCCTCGCGGGCTTCCTTCTCCTCGCGAGCGCGTTCGGCCGCCTCCGCACGGCGCTCCGCGGCCTCCCGGGCCGCGATCCGCCGCTTCAGCTCGGCCGCCTTGCGGGCCGCCTCCTCGGCGGCCTTGATCCGGGCGAGCTCCTCGAGGCCCTTCTGCCGCTGAGCGGCGACCTTGACCGAGATGTTCTGCAGCACGGCGAGCTGCGCGATCGAGTTCTTCCGCTGGACCCCGATCGCGGTCACCGCGGCTGCCTGCGCCGCCTCCGCGGCCTCGGCGGCCTTCTTCGCCGCGGCCGCCTCGTCGGCGGCCTTCTTGACCTTCACGACCGCCTGGTCGGCCTGCACCTTGAACAGGTTGGTCATCACCTGGGTGGCCGAGAACCGCAGGTACGAGCCCTGCATCGCGGCCGACACCGAGTGCGCCGCACCGGCCGAGTCGAGCAGCTGCTGCGGGCCGTCCGCGGTGAACAGCGGCGCGAGCTTCGCGACGTCACCGCCACCCTGGTACGACGCGGCGGCGAAGCGGCCGATCTGCTGCCGCTGGGTGGCGAGCGTCTTCTCCGCCTCGGCGGCACGGGCCGCGGCGGCGGCCGCCGCGGTCTTGGCCTGCTGGAGCCGGTAGACGGCCCCGTTGTACGCCTCGTCCGCGATCCCGGACTGGACGCCGAGCTGCTCGAGCCGCGCGTTCGCGGCGGCGAGCTCACGCTCGATCTTGGCGACCTGCGCGGCCTTCGAGGCGGCTGCCTGCTTGGCCCGCGCGACCGCGGCCTTGGACGGGATCACCGGCGGCTTCGGCTTGGCAGCCTCGGCCGGGAGCGTGGGCACGGCCATCGAGCCGGCCAAGCAGATCGCGAGCACCCCGGAGAGCAGCAGCTTGCCTGCCCGTCCGGTCTTCCCAGCACTCGCGACCCGTTCGCCGGACGTGGCCCTTGGGGGCGTCCGCATCGGGATCGTTCCTTCCGCCGGTCACGAACCCCTTCCCCAGGGTTCGTGAACTTTTGGTCCTCCTGGACCACATACGCGACACTAGTTGCCTACAGCCCCATTGGGAACAGCTTTCACACAAGTAACTTTGTTTCACCCGTGTGTCGGCTTGACAAACTACAAGCTTGTAATTCCGCGAAGACGCAGGTGGGCGCACAAAAACGCCCCTCCGGCCGGTGCCGGAGGGGCGTTTTCGCGGAGCTTGATTCAGCTGAGAACGAACGAGGCGAGCACCGGCAGATGGTCCGAGGCCGGCGTCACCGGTACGACGGCCCGCACCGGCCGCAGGCCGTCGCTGTGCAGCTGGAAGTCGATGCGCTTGGTCGGGTTGTCCGCCTCGATCGTGTACCCCGGGCCGTCGCCGACCTCCGCCCAGGTGTCGTCGTACACGGCGGTCAAGGTCTTGATCTCCGGAGCCGTCGGGATCGCGTTCAGGTCGCCGACCAGCAGGGTCGGGGTCGTCGAGCCGCTGAGCAGTTCGACCACCTTCTGCGCCTGCTCGAGCCGCTCGGCGTTGTTGTTGCTGGTCAGATGGGTGTTCGCGAACCGCAGTTTGGCGCCACGCACTGTGATGTTCGCCACCGCGAGGCCGCGCTGTTCACCGGTCGGGTAGAGCGGCAGCAGGGTGTTCTCGAAGTCCTGGATCGGATACTTCGAGAGGATCGCGGTCCCGTACTGGCGACGCGGCTCGCCCGGGTTCTTCGGCGGGAGGTCGAGGTTGGCGGCGTACGCGTAGTGCATCTTCAGCCGCTGCGCGAACCAGGCAGGCTGGTCGACCCAGTTGCTCCGGGCGTCCCAGTGCCGGTCGACCTCCTGCAGCCCGATCACGTCGGCCTTGGACTGCTCGATCAGTACGGCGATCCGCTCCAGGTCGAGGACGCCGTCGATACCGGCGCCGTGGTGGATGTTGTAGGTCATCACGGTCAAGGGCCGGCCCGGACGCCCGACATCGGCCTGAGCCGCGCCCACTCCAGGAACCATCATCAGCAACCCCACGAGAACGGTCAGCAATTTACGCATATCTCATCGTCCCGGAAAACCCCCGACCGATGCCCGACAACCGAGTGTCGCCCACCTGAACACCGATAAACACCCACCCGCCCCCACCCACACACCATGGTGGGGCGCGGGGTTAGGGGAGGTGGGGTTCTAGTGGGTCAGGCGGGCTACTGCGCCCTGGGCGCCGGAGGCCCAGCAGCCGGCGTTGGTGCCGTGGCCGGCGCATTCGACGCTGTCGAAGCTGCCGTCGTAGAACTGCTTCCAGCTGCGCCCGCCGTCCAGGCTGACGTCGCTCCCGGACGGGCCGACCGCGATCACCGTGGTCGGCGACCACGGCACGAAGTGCGAGCCGCTCCGGTACCCCTTCGGCGCGCGATCCGCCGGCACCAGCTTCCACGTGCGCCCGCCGTCGTACGTCACGGATGCCGCGTTCACCGCCTCTGTCGGCTTGGTGAAGTCCCCACCGACGGCAACGCCGAACAACGTGTTCCGAAACGCCAGACTGAAGATTCCGGCCGCGGCCCCGCTCGCCATCGGCGAGTCCGCCACCGTCCACCGCCGGCCGCCGTCGAAGGTCCGGAACACCCGCGGCCGGTCACCGCCGCCGGTCGCGAACCACGCCGTACGCCCGGCGCCCGCCACCAAACAGGTCCCGCTGGCGGCGAACCCCGCCTCGCCCGGCAGCGCAGCCGGCATCCCGTCAGTCGGCTGCACGTGCCACGACTTCCCGCCGTCCGACGTCGCCGCGATCCGGAACTTCCCGTCCACCGGGTCGCTCATCGCCAGACCATGTTTGGCATCGTTGAACGCGATGCAGTCGTAGAACGCCTTCGGATCCGTGTTCCGGAAAGTTTCCGACCACGTTTTCCCGCCATCGGCGGTGCGGTACACCCGGGAGTCCTCACCCTCGCCGATGGTCAGCGCCACCGCGCGCTGCGCGTCGAACGCCTCGACGTCCCGGAACTGCAGCGTCTCGGCCCCGGCCGGGCTGACGTTCTGCCAGTGCTTCCCGCCGTCGACCGTCCGCAGCACGGTCCCCGCCGTACCGCCGACCCAGGCGACGTCCTTACTGACCGCCGCCAGCCCGCGGAACTGCGCCGTCGTTCCGGTCGGCGTCAGCTCCCAGCGGTACGACGGCTCGCCGTGCGCCTGTGCGGGTACGACGCTGGACATCAACAACAGACCTCCTGCCGCGAGAGCGGCCACACGCAGGATTCTCATGCGCGGAAATCTAGGGCATCATCGCCTGGCTGCCCAGGACACTCAGCAGTTGCAGTTTCTCGGCGCTTTCGCTGCCCGGTTCGGCGGTGAAGACGATCAAGGTCTGCTGCTGGTCGCGGTTGTCGATCAGTTCGCAGTACAGCTCCAGCTCACCCACCGACGGGTGCCGGAAGTGCTTGGTCTTGCTGTGCGCGACGACTACCTCGTGCGCGTTCCAGATCTCCTGGAACTCCGGGCTGAGCTTCCGCAACTCGGCGACGAGCGACGCGGCGTACGACTTCGGGCCGTCGATGGTGGCGACGGTCCGAAGCTTCGACACCAGCAGCCGGCTGTGCGTGCCCACCTCGGGCTCGGCGTACAGAGCACGCTCTTCCGGATGGGCGAACCACCGATACACCTCGCTGCGTTCGAAGCCGTCGTAGTTGGTCTGCTCACCGGCGAACGCGACGTGTGCCCGGGTCTGTGCGACGGTCTCGCCGTGCCGGTTCAGCAGCATCGCCGGGGTGTCCTGCAACCGGTCGAGGATCCGCAGCATCCCGGGATCGACATGGTCGGTGTGGGTGGTGCGCGGCGGCGTACCGTGGCCGGCCAGCAGGAACAGGTGGTCGCGTTCCTCGAGCGTCAGGCGCAGCGCTCGCGCGATCGCGCCGAGCATCTCCACCGACGGCTGCGGCCCGCGCCCGCCTTCGAGCCGGCTGTAGTAGTCGGCCGACATCGACGCCAGCGCGGCGACCTCCTCACGCCGCAGACCCGGCGTACGGCGGCGGCGTCCGCGCGGCATGCCGACGTCTTCGGGCTGCAGGGCCTCGCGGCGTTTGCGCAGGAAGTCGGACAGGTCGGAGTACTCCATGGATCCAGTCTCCACGGCCGCGACGCGTTATCCACTGCTTGCCGAGCAGTGGCTGGGCTCAGCCTGGTTGCCGACGGCATCCAGCCACAGGCTGGAGCCATGAAGACGACCGGAAACACCATTTTCCTGACCGGCGGTACGTCGGGTATCGGCCTCGAGCTCGCCCGCCGTTTCCGCGACCTCGGCAACACCGTGATCATCAGCGGCCGGCGCAAGGATCTGCTCGAGAAGATCGCCGCCGAGGACCACATCGACGGCATCGAGCTCGACGTCGCCGATCCCGCCTCGATCGCCGCCGCCTACGAGACCGTCACCGCGAAGTACCCGGACCTCAACGTGCTGATCACGATGGCGGGCATCATGCAGCCGGAGGACCTGCGGAACCACGACCTGGCGCTGTCCGAGCAGATCATCACGATCAACCTGCTCGGCACGATCCGCACCGTCACGGCCTTCACGCCGCACCTGCGGAAGCGGGAGGACGGCGTGATCATGACGGTTTCCTCGGGCCTGGCGTTCGTGCCGCTGGTCATGACCCCGACGTACTCCGCGACCAAGGCGGCCGTCCACAGCTACACCCAGAGTCTCCGCCACCAACTCGACCTCCAGGTGATCGAGCTCGTCCCGCCGGCGGTCCAGACCACGATGCTCGACCAGGAGAACGACCCGCACGCCATGCCGCTGGCGGAGTTCGCCGACGAGACGATGCAGCTCCTGCAGGACAACCCGGACGCCGACGAGATCCTGGTCAACCGCGTCCGCTTCCTCCGCGACGCCGAGCGCGAGAACCGCTACGCCGACGTCGTCGCCGCGCTCAATCCGCCCGCGTGAGGTCCGTCCTGCGGCAATACTGAGCGGTGTGTCGAGTGAGGAATACGTGCGCGGCCTGCTGCGAGCAGAGCGACGTGCTCGGTCGTTCTTCGCCGGCCGGAGCGCCAGGTGGGAAGGAGAAGACGCCCGCCGGTCGCTGGTCGGAGCCGCCCACCGCGGCAATCCGGAGGTGGTCCGGCAACTCGCCGGCCCACCTCCGCATTACCTGTTCGAGGAGGTGTGGCGTGACTGGCTGCTGCGCGACTTCGACTACGCAGGTGTCGCCAAACGCTGGCTGGAACAGCATGTCGGTGGACGCGAAGACATCACGTCCGCGCTGGCCGAGCTCGCCCAGTCCCCGGCCGCGGAAGTGTTCACTCCCAGGATGCGGAGCGTCGCACCCGTTGCCGCATCGTTCGGACGCCATCCGCTGGCACAGATCGCGCAGGCGAAGATTCTCGCGGCCGGTGACCAGGAGCTGGTCGACGAGATCTGCCACCTGGCCTGCGAGCTCTCCACCCTCCACGAGTTCTGCCGTCAGCACCTACTGGCCCCTTCGGACCCACGCGACCGGACGCTGTACTGGTTGCTGACTGCCCAGGTCGAGCTGTACCTGGCCATGGATCCGGACGGCTCGTACGCACGGGCGACGTACGCCGAAGCTGACGCCCTGCTGCGACGCCGGCTCCGGGACGCCGTCACCCACGGCTGCTTGTTCGACCTGCTCCGCAGCTTCGCGGAGTCCTCCGGCGACCGCCTGCCCGAGACTGACGACGGCATCCTGTGGCAGCAGCTGAATCAAGCGACGATCGCGAGAGCGGTGACGCTGGCGCACCGACTGTCCGAGACCTGGCGACCGTCGAGGCCGAACGACCAGCGGCTGCTGGCGGCGTTCCGTGCGGCGCCCGTCGAACGGGTCACCGCCACGGCCGCGGACCCGGGTCTGCTCGATCTGATGCGGCTCGACTCCACAGCTCTCCGGATCGGGATGGGCTGGTCACGAGCTGCCGCGTTCCTGGAACTGGGCGACGGCACTCACCGGATCGACATCGTCGGCGTTCCCGACGGGCAGGTGTACAGGAGGCACCCGGTGGAGACCATCGGAGTCCCCCACCGCCTCGTACCGTGTAGTTCCACGGCTGTCGTGTGGATCGACGCTGCCGGCCTGTGGTCGGCCTCCGCGGACGGCCAGACGCAGTTGTCGGCAGATGCCCGCCTCCGACTGGTCGCCACCACCGAAGGCTGGGCAGCCGTCTCGTCCAGCGAATTGCTGATCGGTACGGCGGACGGCCGGCTGTCCCGATCCGTCCGGCTCACCGAGCTCGGTCTGAACGGTCGACGCCTCCCCGGGCTCGCAGTGTCGAAGAAGACGCTGCTGCTGACCGAACCCGAGAACCACTTCGTCGTCACCCACGCCGGCGCGTTGAACGCGGTGGTACGCCCGAAGCCGCTCGACGAGCACTGGGCCTCTGCCGATGAGCCTCTCGCCGTTCCGGGCGTCGACCTCGTCGCGACCCATGAAGAACGCGGCATCGAAGTCCACTTCTACCACCGCAACCAGCGCGCCCGGACCGAGCGTGTTGCCACGCTGGAGTACCTCAACCGCCGCTGGAACACAGCGCATCCAGGACTCCGCACCAATCTGCGGCTGCTCGCGCCGTACCCGGACGACCCCTGCGCCGCCCTCCTTCGAGCCGTCAGCGAGGAGTCGTACTACTAGCCCAACGCCTGCTCGATGCGCTCGACCTTGGCGGTCAGTTGGCCGGTGTAGCCGGGGCGGATGTCGGCCTTCAGGACCAGGCTCACCCGGGGTGAGACGGCGGCGACCGCGTCCACGGCCTGTTTCACCACCGCCATCACCTCGTCCCACTCCCCCTCGATGTTCGTGAACATCGCGTTGGTCTCGTTGGGAAGACCGGAGGCGCGAACGACGCGGATGGCCTCGGCCACCGCCTCGCTCACGCCTCCGGTCTCGTCGCCTGCCGCGGGGCTGATACTGAACGCAACAATCATGCGTCCAGGATGTCAGGCTCCTCGGCGGCGCGGCGCTCGGCACCAGAGGTGGTGAGCAGCGCCTTCTCCTTGATGAAGAGGACCGCGATCAGGGCCAGGATCGCGAACGGGACCGACATCATGAACAGATCCGCGGTCGCGTCGCCGTATGCGTTCTCGACGACGACCCGCACCTGCTCCGGGAGGTCCTTGATGTTCGGTACGGCGCTCCCGCCGCCCGACGACGCACCGCCGGGGTTCAGGGTCTGGGTGACCTTGTTCGCCAGGATCGCGCCGAGGACGCTGACGCCGATGGTGCCGCCCATGCTCCGGAAGAAGCTGACCGCCGACGTCGCCGCGCCCAGCTCCCGGGCCGGTACGTCGTTCTGCGCCGCGAGCACCAGGTTCTGCATCACCAGGCCGATGCCGACGCCGAGCACCAGCATGAAGCCCCACAGCATGTACTTCGACGTCTGCGCGTCGATCGTGCCGAACAGCCCGAGCCCGATCGGCAGCAGCACACTGCCGACGACCAGGTAGATCTTCCAGCGGCCGTACTTCGTGATCAGCGCACCGGCGATCGTGGACGCGGTCATCATTCCGAGGATCATCGGCAGGCTCATCAGGCCGGCCTTGGTCGGCGAGTAGCCCTGCGCGATCTGGAAGTACTGCGCGAGGAACACCGACCCGGCGAACATCGCGACGCCGACCAGCGCGCTCGCGACGATCGCCAGCGTGACCGTGCGGTTCCGGAACAGGTCCATCGGGATGATCGGCTCGGGGTGCCGGCGCTCGACCAGGACCGCGGCCAGCAGCACGACCAGCGCGGCCCCGACCAGCGCGAAGCTCCAGCCGGACACCCAGTCGAACTTGTTGCCGGCGAACGACGACCAGACCAGCAGCGTGCTGACGCCGCCCATGATCAGCACCGCGCCCCACCAGTCGATCTTCACGTCGCGCCGGACCGTCGGCAGGTTCAGCGTGCGCTGCAGCAGGATCATCGCGGCGATCACGAACGGTACGCCGATCAGGAAGCAGGCCCGCCAGCCGAGCGGCGAGTCGACCAGGAAGCCGCCGAGCAGCGGCCCGCCGACGGTCGCCGACGCGAAGATCGCGCCGAAGACACCGGAGTACCGGCCGAGCTCGCGCGGCGGGATGATCGCGGCCATCACGATCTGCACCAGCGCGGTCAGGCCGCCGCCGCCGAGGCCCTGGAGGACCCGGCTGCCGAGCAGCACCTCGATGTTCGGCGCGAAGCCGGCGACCAGCGATCCGACCACGAAGAAGCTCAGCGACAGCTGGATCAGGAGCTTGTTGTTGTACAGGTCGGCGAGCTTGCCCCACAGCGGCACGGTCGCCGTCATGGTCAGCAGCTCGAGCGTCACGACCCAGGTGTACGACGACTGACTCGCCCCCAGGTCGTGGATGATCCGCGGCAGTGCGGTCGACACCACCGTGCCGGCCAGGATCGCCACGAACAGGCCCATCATCAGGCCGGACATGGCCTGGATCGTCTGCCGCGGCGTCAGTGAGGGACTGACCGCACCCACGGGTTCCGGAGTGGGTGACGAGGTCGTCGTCATGAGGTGCCTTTCTGGTTGTCCGCACCGAAGGCGGTGTCGATGCCTTGGGCAAGTAGATGGAACGCTTCGTCGAGCAGTTCGGTGACCGGGCGGTCCGGAGCGGTCTTGTGCAGCTCCATCACCACCCGGCAGGCGGTCCCGGCGGTGCTGACGATCAGCGCGGGCCGGACCGCCCCGGCCGGTTCGCCCATCCGCTCGGTGAGCGCGGCGGTCAGCTGCCGCTCGTCGTCGATGCTGGTCAGCATCAGCTGGTGGAACAGAGTCGGGCTACCCATGATCAGCTCGCCCCGCCGGGACAGCTCGCCGTCGCTCTCCAGGTCGCGCAGTACGTCGCGCACGACGAGCCACAGCGTGGTCAGCGGCGACTCGTACGGCGGCGCGGTACGGATCCGCTCCAGTGCGCGCACGAGGTGCTCCGGGTTCCGCCCGAGGATCGCGTGCTCCTTGTGCGGGAAGTAGTTGAAGAAGGTCCGCACCGACACGTCGGCGGCCTCGGCGATCTCCTCGACCGTGACGTGCTCCGGACCCTTCTCGAGCGCGAGCCGCAACGCGGCCTCGGCCAGCGCCGCCCGCGTCTGCAGCTTCTTGCGTTCCCGCAGCCCACCCTCTGCCCCCACCCGACCAGGCTAGGCAGAAACTTGCACTCACTGCAAACAATTAACCATGCAATTTTGCACCGCTGCAGCGACGACACGTGAACGAGGCACCAGCGTGATCGGCCAGCTACCGTGCGTCAGATATCGCCAGGGCGCTCGCTACCGACGTGAAGCCCTCGGAATCCACGCCGGCACGGCACGGCAGTACTCGTCGTACTGCCGCCCGTACCGCTCGCGCAGTACCGGCTCCTCGTACCAGCGCACGAAGGACGCCATCACCGCCCAGGCGATCACGCCGTACCCAAAGACCCGCCAGTCGAGGAACACCAACGCCTGGCCGCCGATCGCCGCGACCACGCCGACGTACATCGGGTTCCGGACGAACCGGTAGTCCCCGCCGACGACCAACTCCTCGGTCGGCGCAACCGGCGCCGGCGTCCCACGCCCCTCACGGACGAACCGGACGAAGGCCCGCAGCACGACGAACGCGCCCGCCGCGACGACCACGAAACCCAGCCAGAAGCGCGGGGCGGCCCAGCCGCTGATCCACCACGGCAGCACTCCGGCCACCACGCACGGTGCCGCGAAGAAGAACACGGTGCTTCCGAGGACGGCCTTGACCATGATGTATTGAACCAGCCGTCGACCGCTTCGGTCAGCGCTCCCGGGGGTTCAGCACGGCGGCTTGGTAGGCGCGAATCTGCGTGAGGGTGGTTTCGGGGAGCAGCCGTTGTGGCCAGTAGATGTCCAAACCGCCGGTCTTGTTGCGGCTCCAGGTCAGGAGGGCGACGCGCTCCTTCTGGAGGCGGTTGAGTGTCGGGTCGTCCTTGGCCGGCTGGGCGACGAACCTCGTGGTCAGCGAGAGGATCCTGCCATTCTTCGTCGGTGGGTTCGCCTGCAGCGACTGAAGGTAACCGGAATAGGTGGAGAGCCGCACACCGACCACCTGGCCTGCCCGCCCAAGCATTCCGGCACCCACGTCCTCGATGTCCTGCCACGGCGCCACGCCGCCGATGGTCGGCCGCAGCCCACCGGGAGTGAGCTCGAACAACGGTTTTGGTCTGATCAGTTGACTGCCTTGCAGGACGGCTCCGGCGACGAAGACGACGAAAACGAAGCTCCCCTGCACCGGATGCCCGCCAAAGAACATCAAGACGCCGATCAGCGCAAAGAGGGCGCACGCGGCGACGTACAGCCTTTGGAAATTACGATTTGCATAGACGGCGACGGTGTCCATGAGCGAGTCTCCCCCAGCTGAGCCTGGAGGAATTGTGCACGCACCAAGGTGCCCAGTCCAGGGCATGTACTCACGAAGCAGCGTCGCGTACGGCTGACCGACAGCCAAGCTGCTTCAGGTGCCAAGCTCCACCTTGCCGTGCGAACTACGGAAACGAACCAACTCTTCACCATCCAGGGTGGCTGTGGGTCGGGATCCGCCGACCGTTGATGGGCAGGGGTGGGTGCCGGTGTGGTCGACGCAGAAGGTGAATCCGTGGGGCTGCTCCATTCGATGGCGCCGGTGGGCAGGCGTCGGTTGCGCCAGCGGCCTGTTCGACCAGGAGAGCAACTGTGGTCGTACGGCGTGATGTGGTCTTGGTCCATCCGTGGGGTGGCTTCGGCGCCGCCGTAGGGGAACATATCTACTGGGTGGCGAAGCCGCACCCGTTCACGGATCCTGTCCGGGATCTCTTAGCTGCGGACGCTGATCTGGTCGTGCAGGTCGATGACCGGTTTGACCACAACCTGGTCGTGGCCGAGCAGTTCGCCCAACTGGCTCGCAAACTGCGGGCCCAGTTCTTCGACCCTGAGTACGCCGATCCCGGTGGCGAGGATCTTGTCGGTGAGGTGCACGTACAGGGTGTGCCGGTTCCGCCGGCTGCTGTCCTTGCCGAGACCGTTGCGGTAGGCATCCTGCTTGATCGCGGCGAGCCGGACCCGCAGCGTGCCCGCCAGCATCCGACGGGTGAATGCGTCTGTGTCACCGCGCGCCGGACCGCCGACTTCACCGGGTGAATCAGAGAAGCCGACCTCGCCGTGGTCATCCTCGCCGCAGTCGTTGTCACCAGAGCTTGTAGTACCCGAGCATGCAGGATCTGCGGTGTCAGACGCTGCGGCACTGTCAGTCGCGCTGCTGGCGCTGGTAGCGGCAGATGCGGAGGTCGGCTGGACCGGTTGGGTTCGGGCGAGATGGCGGGCAACGTCCAGGAGTTGGTGCGCGGCGGCCGGATCGGCGATCCAGTCGATCGCTTTCGCACGGCGCTGGTCGAGAGTGTCGGTGTCGCCGAGCGCGGCCAATGCGCGGGCCAGATCGTCGATGGTGGCGTCGAACCGGATCACCGCGCCGGCCGCGGCCCGCACCCAGAACCGTTTCGTGCCGTCAACATCCGACTGGGCGACGAACACACCGCGGGTCCGCGCCGCGGCCTCGGCATCAGCCTGCGTCCGGGCGGGGTCGGCCTCTCGGACGGCGGCCTTGGTGATCGCCGCGAGCTTCCCCGATGTCACGCTGTTCACGATTCCCGCGACCCGCCGGTCCACGATCGCCGCCGCCTCCAGGGACAACGACATACAGGCATCGGCGATCTTGTGGGCTCGCCACGCGACCGCCTTCCCGGCCAGCACCGCCGCCCGCACCCGCGGCAGGATGCCGCAACGCGAGCGCCTCCCCGATCAGCGAGGCGGCCGCACCGCTCGAGATGCCCAGCACCGCACCGAGTTCGATCGGAGCGAACTCCGCCACCCCGGGACAACCATCCCCGCCGTACACCCGGAGCCACTCGCACCCCGGCATCGGCCCGCCCGACCGATCATCCCAATACCCCTCCACGACCGCGTTCCGGTCGGCGAACACCAGCGCGGCCTGCGGAATCCGCACCGCGGCACGGCCTTCGATCTGGGCGAAATCGGCCGCCGCAGCCAGCAGGCGTCCTTGATCGCCTTGTGGGCTAGGAGCTTTCAGCGTCGAAGAGCCACGCGAGGGCGCGGTCGCGGTTCGTCTGAACGTGCGCCAGCGCGGTCTCGGCGGCTCGGTCCGAGTCACGCGAGGCGATTGACTCGAGCAGCTCCCGGTGCTCGGCGACCAGGTCGCCCGGGCGGGCGTTCTGGCGGAACAGCCAGTGCAGCCGGCCCTGCAACGGCTCGAGCAGACTGCCCAGGAGCTCATTCCCGCATATCTTGATCAGTTCGTCGTGGAAGTCGACGTCGCCTGCTGCACCTTGTCGACGGCACCCTTCCCGTCCGCCTTCTCCGCACGCTCCAGCAGCTTCCGCAGCCGGGTGATGTCGGCGTCTGACGCGTTCGACGCCGCGAGCCGGACCGCCAACACCTCAAGTGCCTCACGGACCTCGAAGAGCTTCACAACGTCGTTCTGCGACAACTGCTTGACGACCACGCCCTTCCGCGGCAGGACCTCGACGAAGCCCTCGATCTCGAGCATCCGCAGCGACTCCCGGATCGGGATCCGGGACACCCCGAGCTCGGCGGCGATCTCGCGCTCGATGATCCGTGCGCCGGGGCCGTACTCGCCGTTGATGATCCGTTCACGGATCTCGTCTCGCACCCGCTCCCGGAGCGGCTGGTAGTCGGCGTTCAGATCGACCCGCCGCCCCGAGGCCCGTTCGCCTCCCGCGGACGTGTTCACGCGAGATACGGTAGTCCACCGCCGGTGGTGTCCGATCGCTCGGCGCCGTGCGGCAGTTGCCGAACGTCCTTGAAGAGCAGCGATCCCAAGGCCGCGGCGCCGTAGACGAGCGCGGCGACGAGCGTGACATCCCGGGCCCCGAACCGATCGGCGAGCGGCCCTGCCGCCAGGGTCCCGGCCGGGATCGCGACGAACGACAGCAGGTCGTCGATCGACGCGAGCCGCGACAGGACTCCGCGATCGACGTGTTCCTGCAACGACGTGTCCCAGCTGATCCCCGAGATCGAGAATCCGGCTCCCGCGACAAATGCAGCTGTCAGAACCCACGGCGGCCCGGCACCGAGACCGAGCGCCACCAGCGGCAAGGCACCGAGGACGCTCATCAGCTGACCGGCCCGCAGCAGGTGCCGGAGAACCAGGCGATACATGAGGGCGCTCATCACCAGCAGACCGACGCCGCGAGCGCTCAGCGTGAAGCCCCACAACTTCTCACCGGTGAGCGGCGGACCGAGCACCTGCCACACGCCCGTCTGCGCGAGGTTCATCACCGCGGACGACAGCGTGACCGCCCACACCCAGCGGATACTGCGGAACTCCTGCCAACCACGCCGTACGTCGTTCAGCACCGGCGCAGTCCGCGGCGTCGTCGGACCTGCCACGCGCAGCCGGCTCAGGAGAAGTGCGGCCAAGAGGTAGCTGACCGCGTCCACAGCGATCGTCGGCCCACTGCCGGCGGTCGCCACCAACACCCCGGCAAGAGCCGGGCCGACGATTTTGGTGGCGTTCCGGATCGAGCTCAGCAACGAATTCGCTTTCCGAAGCTGTTCCTTCTCCACCAGCTCCGGAACCAGCCCGCGCAAAGCCGGCGAGGTGAACGCATCCAGGATCCCGTTGACCGCACTCAACACACTGATCACGACGAGGCCGTAGTGGTGCGTGATCAGCAGTACGGCGACCGCACCCTGGGCGGCCGCTCCGCCCGCATGCGCGGCGATCAGCACCGTACGCCGGGGAATCCGGTCGGCCACCGCGCCGCCGATCAGCACGAAGCACAGCATCGGGACCATCCGCGCGGTCAGCACGACACCGAGCTGCGACGGATCGCCGGACGCGTCGAGGACCGCGAACGCGAGCGCCACCGGCGCCATCGAGCTGCCCAGCAGCGAGACCAGCCGGCCGGCGGCGAACGAGCGGAACGCCGGACGGCGCAGCGGCGAGGACACCTGCGCAAGAATGCGGACTGATCCCCGGCGTCGCGAATCCTTCGCGAGGAGGCGAAAGTTGACCCTGCTCAGACTGAGCCCGCTGGCCCTGTCCCGGTCGAGATTCGCGTTGTCGCCGCTCGCGGAAACTGTCGGGACGGCGATCCGTCTCCGGCACGGTCTCGGCGGCCGACCGGCCAGGTCCTTCGACCGGCAGCTCGCCCGCGACCCGTTCCTACGCGGCCTGGCCGACCTGCTCAGCCACACGAAATGGCTGCCGGACGCCGTCGCGCTACCGCCCGGCGGCGGCATGGGTACGTCGCTGGCGTCCGAGCTCGAACTCGTCCGCGCGATGACCGACGCCGAGATCCGGGCCGGATGTGAGGTGTCGGCACAGCACAGCTGGATCGACCAGGACCTGCGCTGGCTCGATACGACCGGCCTCGGCGACAAGCTGGCGTCGGCGTTGCAGGGGGTTTGGTCGCGACACGTGGCGCCGGACTGGCCGCGTCGGCGTACCGCATTGGAGCGCGAGGTGATGTACCGGGCCGGGCTGCTCGCGGCGTTCGGCTGGCCGGCGGCGCTGGAGGGGATGAGCCGGCGGAGCCGCTGGGTCGGTGCCGACGGCATCCAGTTCACTCATCGTCCGGGCGCGGACCGGCAGATCGGCGACGAGGGTCTGCAGTTCGTCCCGGTGACGTTGGCGAGCGGTACCTGGCTGTGCGAGAGCACGGCCGGGTGCGCGCTGGTGTATCCGGCCGGACGTGCCGCGGTCGAGGCGCCGGCCGACGGACGGGTCGCGCTCGAACGGTTGATCGGCCGGGGCCGGGCCGAACTGCTCGACCGGCTGTCCCGTCCGGGAACCGCGAGCGAACTGGCCGCAGAGTTCGGGCTGTCACTCGGCACTGTGGGCAGGCATCTGCGGATCCTCCGGGACGCCGGGCTGATCGTCGGTCTCCGCGACGGCCACAAGGTGGTCTACCGCTTGACCGTGCGCGGAGCCGACCTGATCGCGTATAATTAACAGGCAGCCTCCGACACGTTCCCGTGTGCGGAGGCTTTTTTGTATGACCCTTCTCTACAAAGCCGCGGGCAAGATCCGCGGGGACGAGATCCTTCCCCTCAACCAACTCCGGCACCGCTACCCCGACGTGTACGAACGCGAGGTCCGCAAGTACGACGGACGGCCCGAGCGGCTGGCCACCCCGGTGTATCCGCTCGGGTGCGGCTGGGCCGACGTGGTCTTCCTGTCGCCGGTGCACCCGGCGCCGATCTTCGAAGCGATGCAGGAATCCGGCCGGATCGGTCCGGTGGTGATCGACTACTGGACCCTCGACGCCGGCCTCCTGGACCCGGCCGACACCTGCATCCTGCTGAAACGCCACGACCCGGAGATGAAGCCGCAACCGCCCGAGGACTACATCCCGTACTCCCCCGCCGCGGCAGCCGGCCTGTCCACGCCCACCGAACGCGCCCTGCACCGCCTCCGCAACCTCGATGCCACGGAGCCGCTCTACCCGTGGGCGGACATCCCGCACATCCTGCACCGCGGCAGCATCCCCGTCGCGTTGTTCCGCACGGCGGCCGGCGACCGGGTCAGCGGTTGATCAACCCGGCCGTACCGGTTCACGCTCGAGACATCACCACCGAGGAGGCACCGTGCGCAGCGCGATCCTGAACATCACCTTCGACAGCACCGATCCGCAACGCCTGGCCGCCTTCTGGAGCCAGGCCACCCGGCACCCCGCGACCTTCCACGACATGCCGGGCAACCCGTTCTGGACCGTGGGCGGCGAAGGCGGCGTCAACCTGGTCTTCGTCCGCGTCCCGGAAACGAAGACCACCAAGAACCGCCTCCATCTGGACCTGGTCCCCCGGGACGGCACCCAGGCCGGCGAACTGGCCCGCCTCCAGTCCCTCGGCGCCCACATCCAGGACGACCGCCGTACCAAAACCCCCGGCGGCTGGGTGATCCTCACCGACCCGGACGACAACGAGTTCTGTCTCGAAGCGGGCGCTTGACCCCGATCGCAGCGATCCTGAGATAGAACGCAGACAGTTCGGTACCTTGGCCAAGGAGGACTGCCGTGATCTTCCGTCGTCGTCGACAGCGCACAAGCCCCGACAACAACAACCAGGGCGGGAACAGCCAGGAACCAGAGGTCTCGTTCACCACCCTGCCGTCGGAAACGGCTGCTCGGCAGGCAGCAGAGGGCGGCTCACCGATCGAGATGAACCGCCTCGGCGTGATCCTCAAGACGCAGGGCCGTGTGGACGAGGCCGCTGTCTGGTTCGAGAAGGCCGCGGCAGCCGGGAACAAGGACGCGATCGGCAATCTCGGGCTGTACCTTCTGTCGCAGGGCCGCAATCAGGAGGCGGCGGAATGGTTCCGGCGGGCCGGCGACGCGCTCGGTGACGCCCTCGCCCGCAACGCGCTGTCCGGGATCGACGATGCCGGCAGCGATCCGGGCCGTCGACCGGAGCGATGACCGAGATTGCTGATCCGTGGGGATCACCCCGCTACCTGATGCTGCTCGAACTGTGCGGTGACGCCGAGGAGCGTCACCGGCAGTACGAGAGCACCGGCCAGTTGCCGTACCTGGAAACCGCGATCACCTTGTTCTCCGAGGTGCTGGACGTCGCGGTGAATGTCGACCTCCGCGGCGCCGCCTCGAACGGACTGGGCACGGCCTTGTGGTCGAGGTACGAACGATACGTCGAGCCGGCGGACCTGGACCGCGCCATCGACCTGTTCCGCGCGGCCCTGGCCATGTTTCCGTCCGAGGAGACGCCGCTCACGTCGGCGTTCCGGGCGAATCTCGGTGGAGCCCTCCAACTGCGATGGCTCCGGACCCGCTCCGATGCGGACCTGACCGAGTCCCTTGCGGCGATCCGGTCTGTCGTCGGGGTGACCGCGCCGACCGACGACCGCCGCTCGACACGGGTCGGCAACCTCGGCGACGCGCTGCTCGCGTTGTTCGTCCAGCACGGCGACTCGGCCACGCTGGACGAAGCGATCCAGCTGTTCCGGGAGGCCGTGGCGGGTGCCCGACCGGGCACTGCTCAATTCGCCCGGGCCTGCTCGAACCTCGGCGAGGCCTTGCGGATGCGGCACCAGACGGTCGGTGATCGCGATCGCGCCGTCCTGGACGAAGCCGTCGAGTGTGCGCGGGCAGCGCTGTCGGCGACATCGCGGACGGATCCCTTGCTACCCCGGTTCCAGTCGAATCTCGCCGCAATCCTGCTTGGGCGATTTCGCAGCCGGAGTCGACCCACGGATCTCGCGGAGGCCACCGATCTCATCGAGATGGCCGTCCGTGCGACGCCGCTGAGTGACCCTCATCGCCCTCAGCGGCTGAGCATTCTGACCGCGGTCCGGCGAATGAACCTGATGCAGGTGACCGGGCTGCGGGCCATCGACATCCGTCAGCCGAGCGAGGTCCTGGGGGCGGTCCGAGCCGACCGGCGCGCCACCCGCTCGATCCTTTCGTCACGGCGTCGAGCACAGCTCCCGCGGCGGCAGCGCGCCGCGTTGAATCAGCTGACGCAGGCGGCCGCCAGTGCCGCGGCCGCCGTACCTGATGGGCATGTGTTGTGGGCGGATGCGCTCATTGCCTACGGTTCCGCGCTCTCGTTCAAAGCGGTCGTCGAGGGCGACGCGGCTGCGCGCCTGGCTGCCAAGGCCGCCTACCGGCAAGTGGCGACTAATGCCGGCGCGCCGGTCCGGACCCGCGTGACGGCGGGGTGGCAGTGGGCACTCGCCGAACTGGCGACGTCGTCCGGGCTCGACTGGTCGGCAGCGATGGAACCCTTCGAGCTTGCCGTGCGGCTGTTGCCCCGGATCGCTCCGCGGCGCGTGACCCACGCAGACCGCGAACGAGGACTCGCGGGAATCTCGGGTCTGGCTCGCGACGCGGCCGCCTGCGCCATCCAGCTGGGGGCACCCGAGCAGGCCCTGCAACTGCTGGAGCACGGTCGCGGCGTACTGCTCGGCCAGGCCCTGGACGCCCGAACTGAGCTGACCGATCTCCGCGAGCAGCACCCGGATCTCGCCGGCCGGTTCGAGGAGCTGCGGTCCACCCTCGACCTGCCGGCGGACGACAGTATCGCCACTGTCGCCACCCCGAAATTCGGCGTCGCGCTACCAGGACTCGACCGGCACGCCGTCGCAGAGGAATGGGAGCGACTGATCGAGTCGATCCGTTCTCTGCCAGGCTTCGGGAAGTTCCTTGATCCGCTGCCGATCGACAGGCTGCTGTCCGGCGTGCCGGGAAGCGCACCGATCGTCGTGATCAACGTCAGCGGACTGCGCTGCGACGCGATCCTGGTGTACGACGGCACCGTGACGAGCGTGCCGCTCCCGGAGCTCAGCCAGGCCGACCTGGTTCGACGCGTCGACGAGTTCCGCTCCGCCGTCAGCCAGGCGCGGCACCGTGATCTGCCGGCCGCTGTCCGGGCCACCGCACAACAGGTGGTCCAGCAAACACTCGCGTGGCTGGCCATGGCAGTCACGGATCCGGTTCTGCGAGCCCTCGCCCTGCCGCAGCGATCGCCTGCGGCAGGTGAACCGCCCCGAGTGTGGTGGATCCCCACCGGGCCGATGAGCGCGCTCCCGTTGCACGCCGCAGGCAGTCACGGTACGGCGGGTGCCTGCGTGCTCGACGCCGTCGTCTCGTCGTACGCGCCCACGCTGCGAAGTCTCGTCGAGACCGTAGGGACGAGCCCCCATCCGCCGGTACCGCTGGTGGTGTCGGTACCGGCGGCATCCGGGTTTCCCGAGCTTCCCGGGGTACGAGGGGAGACTGCGGCGCTGGTCGTCCGTGTCCCCGATTGCCAAGTCCTCGAAGGGCGTCAGGCTACGCGGTCGAGCGTGCTCGAAGCACTGTCACGGCACAGCTGGGTGCACTTCGCCTCTCACGCTGTCGGACCTGCCGACGGCGTCGTGCCCGGGTATCTGGTGCTTGACGATCATGCGACCGACCCGCTGACGGTGGCCGACATCGCCCGTCTTCGTCTCGGCAACGTCGAGCTCGCCTACCTCTCGGCCTGCGGAACCAGCATCGCCCCGGACCGTCTCGACGACGAGGTCCTCCACCTCGCGGGCGCGTTCCGGATGGCGGGTTTTCGGCATGTCATCGGCACGCTGTGGTCAGTGACCGACGGCGTGGCCACGGCCGTCGCCGACGACTTCTACGCGGCTGTTACGGCCGGCGGCGTGGACATCTCCCGAACCGCCCTCGCGCTGCACAACGCCGTCAACAGGGTCCGCTCGAGGTATCCCGAGTCGCCTGAGCTCTGGGCACCGCAGATCCATGTCGGCCCCTGACAGCCGGACGCGCGCACTCGCGAGTCGGCCCGTCCGGATTGGCATCATGTCGGACATGACTCATCGATCCGGCGACAGCTCTCCTGGCGATCCCGGTGGCGACCGCGGAGCGACCGAACTGCTCCTGGGCGCGTTGGCCGGCTCCACCCTGCTGCCTTTTCTGCAGGCAATAGCGAGCAGGGCCGGCGAGGACGCCTACAAGGCCGTTCGCGACAAGCTCTCCCGGAAGGCGAGGAAGCGCGCGGCCGCCGAACTGCGCGCAGCCGGAGCGATCACCGTTGCGGATTGGGACGCCCGGATCGTCCTTCAGGCGCCGAAGACGATCACCACGGTCATGGCCGCGCGCCTGACCGACGTACGGCTGCCCGTCGCACGCACCGGCTGGTTGCTGCTGAGGTGGGATGCGGCGCTCAACCAATGGCTCGTCGAGTCATGCGACGAACCGCCCGCCACGTGAGCTGGTTCACCGCTGCCCGAGGTAGAGATACATAGCAAAGCTATGTATATTTGTGGTTGTGATCGCAACTGACCTGACTCGGCTCGGCGAGGAGCTGGTGGTGGCCTCGACGCGGTTGTCGCGGCTGGCCACCCGGAACGTGAACACGCTGCCGCACGCCGCGATGCGGGTGCTGGGGCGGCTCGACGAGCTCGGGGAGGCCCGGATCAGTGAGTTGGCGAAGGCGGACCGTACGTCGCAGCCGACCATGTCCAACCTGGTCCAGCGGCTCGAGGAGCAGGGCTCGGTGGTGCGGACGCAGGATCCGGCCGACTCCCGGGCGAGCCTGATCCGTCTCACCGACGCGGGTCTCGCCGAGCTGCGCAGCGCCCGCCGGCAGGCCGGTGAGGCGCTCTCGGGTCACCTTCGTCAGCTGCCCGCGACCGACCTCGCCACCCTGGAGGCCGCCGTCGCCGTCATCCACAGACTTCTCACCCTTGAACCGTTGGAGGACACACCCCGGTGAGTAACTCGTCGTTCCTGAAGCAGCCCAAATCCGTCTGGGCGGTCGCGTTCGCCTGCGTGATCGCGTTCATGGGCATCGGCCTGGTGGACCCGATCCTCAAGCCGATCGCCGAGCAGCTGCACGCGAGTCCGTCCCAGGTCTCGCTGCTGTTCACCAGCTACATGGCGGTGATCGGGGTGGCGATGCTGATCACCGGCGCCGTCTCCAGCCGGATCGGCGCCAAGCGCACCCTGCTGATCGGCCTGGCGATCATCGTCGTGTTCAGTGCGCTGGCAGGCCTGTCGAACTCGATCGGCATGATCGTCGCGTTCCGGGCCGGCTGGGGTCTCGGGAACGCGCTGTTCATCGCGACCGCGCTCGCGACCATCGTGAACTCGGCGTCCGGCTCGGTCGCCGAGGCGATCATCCTGTACGAGGCCGCCCTCGGCGTCGGCATCGCGGCCGGCCCGCTGGTCGGCGGTGAGCTCGGCACGATCTCCTGGCGCGGCCCGTTCTTCGGCGTCGCCGTACTGATGACGATCGCGCTCGCCGCGACCGCGTTCCTGCTGCCCGCCTCGCCCCCGCAGGCCCGCCGTACGTCGGTCATCGAGCCGCTGAAGGCGCTCCGGCACCGGTCGCTCGCCACCGTGGCAGTCACTGCGCTGCTCTACAACTTCGGGTTCTTCACGCTGCTCGCGTTCACGCCGTTCCCGCTGGCGATGTCGGCGCGGCAGATCGGGCTGATCTTCTTCGGCTGGGGCCTCTGCCTCGCCTTCACCTCGGTCTTTGTGGCGCCGCGGCTGCAGGCCAAGTTCGGCACACTGCCGGTCGCGATGACTGTGCTGTTCCTGTTCGCCGTGGACCTCGCGGTGATGGGTGTGTACGCCCACCACAAGCCGGTCCTGGCGATCGGGGTGATCGTCGCGGGTCTGTTCCTCGGCATCAACAACACGCTGATCACCGAGGCCGTGATGGGTGCGGCTCCGGTCGAGCGCGGCACCGCCTCCGCGGCGTACTCCTTCGTCCGGTTCTCCGGCGGTGCGGTCGCCCCGTGGCTGGCCGGGAAGCTCGGCGAGGAGTTCAACATCCAGCTGCCGTTCTACGTCGGTGCGATCGCGGTCCTGCTCGCGGTCGGCGTCCTGGCCACCGGCTGGAAGCCGCTGTCGCACCTGCGGGTGCCGGCGAACCACTCGGAGGTCGAAGCCGAGGCGATCACCGTCGCCGACGCCTGATTGGTCTACGCAACCCGCCGGAGAACGATTTCTCCGGCGGGTTTCCGCGTCTAGGGTCGGTATGTATGTGGCCTACTCTGCGTACGTACACCGGACGTAACCTCCGCCGGATCGCCCTCCCGCTCGGCGGCATCGGCACCGGCACGGTCAGCCTCGGCGGCCGCGGCAACCTCCGCGACTGGGAGGTCGTGAACCGTCCCGCGAAAGGCTTCCACCCCGGTACGGCGTTCTTCGCGATCCGCACCGCGTCCGCCGACGGGCCGGTGGTCGCGCGGGCGGTCGAGGGACCGCTGGACCTGAGCGAGTACGAGGGCGCGCACGGGAGCGGGGCGCAGAACCACGGGCTGCCGCGCTTCCGCGAGGCGACGTTCGCGACCGCCTATCCGTTCGGGCGGCTGTCCTTGCGGGACGACGACGTGCCGGTCGACGTCGACCTGGAGGCGTTCAACCCGTTCGTGCCGACGGATGTGGCGGCGAGCTCCTGGCCGGTCGCGGTCCTGCGGTTCGCGGTCACGAACAGGTCCGCCGAGGATCTGACCGTCTCGGTGGCCGGGGCGCTGCAGAACTTCGTCGGGCGCGACGGCACGTACGACGTTGCTGCGGGCAACTACAACACGACGGCGTCCGCCGGGACCGGGGACATGAGCGTCGAGGGCGTGCTGATGCGGAGCCGCGGCGTGCCGGCGGACGCGGAGCAGTTCGGCTCGATCGCGCTCGGCGTACTCGACGGGGCGGACGTGTCCCGGCGTACCGGCTGGGCCGATCGGACGTGGGGCGACAGCCTGCTGGACTTCTGGGACGACTTCACCGCCGACGGGCAACTCGACGAACGCGTGAGCGAGTCCGCGACACCGGTTGCCTCGGTCGCGGATCGGCGGACCGTCGCCGCCGGGGCGACCGAGCGGTTCACGTTCCTGCTCGGGTGGCATTTCCCGAACCGGCGCGGGTGGGAGAACCCGGAGTTCGTCGGGAACCACTACACGACCTTGTACGACGACGCCTGGGACGTGCTGCGGCAGTTCGGGTCCCAGCTGGACGAGTTGGAGCGTCGTACGGTCGGGTTCGTCAGCGCCTTCCTGTCCAGCGATCTGCCGGACACCGTGAAGGAAGCGGCGTTGTTCAACCTCAGTACCTTGCGGACGCAAACCGTTTTCCGAACGCCGGACGGGCGCTTCTTCGGGTGGGAGGGCTGCTCCGACCACGAAGGCAGTTGCTTCGGGAGCTGTACGCACGTGTGGAACTACGAGCAGGCCACACCGTTCCTGTTCGGCGAGATCGCGCGGTCACTGCGGGAGGTCGAGTTCGCGCAGGCGACCGACGAGAACGGGCTGATGAGTTTCCGGGTCGGGCTGCCGCTGGCGACGAAGGCTCGGAACTGGAAGGTCGCGGCCGCGGACGGGCAGCTCGGGTGCCTGGTGAAGCTGTACCGGGACTGGCGGCTGAGCGGTGACGACGACATGCTCCGGTCGCTGTGGCCGGCGGCGCGGCGGGCGCTCGAGTTCTGCTGGATCCCGGGCGGGTGGGACGCGGACCGCGACGGCGTGATGGAGGGCTGCCAGCACAACACGATGGACGTCGAGTACTACGGGCCGAACCCGCAGATGCAGTCGTGGTACCTGGCGGCGTTGCGGGCCTGCGAGGAGTTGGCGACGTACCTCGGTGACTCGGACTTCGCGGCGCGCTGCCGGAAACTGTTCGAGAACGGTAGTGCGTGGATGGACTCGCAGCTTTTCAACGGCGAGTACTACCGGCACGAGATCCGGCCGCCGGCGTCCGCGGACGACATCGCTCCTGGTCTGCGTGAGCGGGCCGGTGCGCCGGATCCGACGCATCCCGTCCTGCAACTCGGCGACGGCTGTCTCGTCGACCAGCTGGTCGGGCAGCATCTCGCGCGGATCACACAACTCGGGACGCTGCTCGACGAGTCGAACGTCGCGGCCACGCTGCGCAGCATCGTTCGGTACAACGGGTTGTCCGGGTTCAGCGGGCACTTCAACCACATGCGCAGCTACGTCCTCGGCGCCGACGAGTCCGCCGTACTGATGTGCAGCTACCCGCGCGGAAACCGCCCGGAACGCCCGTTTCCGTACTTCACCGAGGTGATGACCGGCTTCGAGCACATCCTCGCCGTCGGCCTGATCTCGGAGGGCCTGGTCGACGAAGGCCTGCAGGTGATCGCGGATATCCGGCAGCGGTACGACGGCGAACGCCGCAACCCGTACGACGAGGCCGAATGCGGCCACCACTACGCCCGGGCGATGGCGTCCTGGGGCGCGGTCGTGCAACTCACCGGCTTCGACTACGACGCCCACACCGGCGCACTGCACTTCGCTCCTCGTCTCCCTGGTGTGGAAAACGTGTTCTGGTCCACCGGAAACGCTTTCGGCACCTTCAACACGACCACCCACGACCTCACGATCCTGGAGGGCAGCGCACACGTCACCTCGGTGACCGTCGACTGACCATACCAAACGGTATGGTATGGTCTCGGCATGGTGAGCCGGACCGAGTGGTTGGACGCAGGGTTGGAGTTGCTGGCCGCGGAGGGAGCGCCGGCGGTGACGATCGAGCGACTGACCGGGGCGTTGGGGGTTACCAAGGGGTCCTACTACCACCACTTCAAGGGAGCCTCGGGGTACAAGGCGGCGTTGCTGGAGTACTTCGAGCTGCGCTACACCACGCGGTTGATCGACCTTGTCGAGGGGACGGACGACGCGGGCGCGAAGCTGCAGCACCTGCTGCGGCTGGTGTTGTCGGATCCGGACAGCGCCGCCTTGGAGATCGCCGTTCGGGCGTGGGCACTGCAGGATCCCGAGGTCCGGGCCGCGCAGGAGCGGGTGGACAAGACGCGGACGGCGTACCTGAAGAAGTTGTGCGGCGGGCTGGAGACGGACGTGGATCCGGATCGGTTCGCACAGTTGCTGTACCTGATCCTGATCGGCGCCGAGCAGGTCGTGCCGCCGATCGGCAAGCAGGACGTGCGGGAGATCTACGACCTCGTCCTGCGGCTCGTCGACTGATGGAGAGACCATGACTACTACGCTGCACGAGCTCGACGACCTGGTGCCGGTCGTCGACGAGATCGATGTGAAGACGGCGCACGGCGACCTCACGCTGCCGGAGTTCGTCGCGGGCGCGCTCAGCTACAGCCCCTTGTGGGTCAAGGGATTGTTCGCCGTCCGGATGGCCGTTGCCGCAGTGCTCCGGCTGGAGACCACCGGCGTACCGGACTCGCGCCGGCTGCGACCGGAAACGGTGAGTTTCACGCCGGGTGAGAAGAACGCGTTCTTCACCGTGAAACGCGGCGAGGAGGACCGGTTCCTGCTGCTCGAGGTGACCGACAATCATTTGGTCGGGTATCTCGCGTTCATCACCGACAACGAGCGGCCGGCGACCTTCAAGGTGGTCACGCTGGTGAAGTTCCTGCGGCCGGCCGGGCGGTTCTACTACAACCTGATCCGGCCGTTCCACCACGTCATCATGCTCGGGATGTGCCGAGCGGGCGAGACGTCGCGCGCGAAGCGGTGAGCGCCGCCGTACCGCCGACCACGAGCAGCGCCGCTCCGAAGATCAGCCCGAGCAGCCGCCACGGAATCGCCAGCGCGGCAAGGCCGTAAGGCCCGGCCGCGATCCCCGCGAGCGCGGCCGCCGCGACGAGGGATCCGAGCAGTACGCCGACCACGACAACGGTTGCCGACTCGACGACCGCGACCGTGACGACCTGCCCGCGGGTCAATCCGGCCAGCCGGGACAGCGTGAACTCCTGGCGCCGGTCGGCCGTCGACATCACGACCGCGTTGACGACCGCCACCGCCGTGAAGATCCCGGCCAGGCCCATCAGCGCGGCGAACAGGTCCGCATTGCTGCGCTGCTGCGCCTCCCCTCGGGCGGCCGCCCACTTCTTCACGGGCTGCCCGTCCAGGGCCCCGCCCGGCGCGAGCTTCACCAGTGTCTCGGTCCGCCCGCCGGCCGGCAGCAAGGTCCGCGGAACGAAGAAGTTCTCACTCACATCCAGCGTTTCCGGCATGATCGCGACCACCCGGACGGTCGTCCGTTTGTTGCCAAGCGCAACCTTGAGCGTCGACCCGAGCTTGTACCCCTCGACCGCCATGCCCGGGCCGATCGCAATCGTGTTCCCGGTCAGCCGGTCCAGCGATCCCTTGCGCGGGCGCAGCCTGTGCGTCGCCTGGTACGCCGCCGGATCGATCCCGATCGCCTCGGAATACACCGTTTTCCGACCGTTCGTGACGACGATCGGTACGGCGGTCTGCACCGACGCGGCCGCGATCCCGGGCCCGGGCGCGATCGGGTGGTCGAGTACGACGTCGGCGGTGACCAGCCGCTGCTGCTCGACGCCGACGGCTTTGGCGAGCGACCCGAACGTGCCCCACATCCCGACCACCAGGCCGACCAGCACGATCAACGGCGCCGCGGTGGCCGCACTCCGGCGTACCGCGTGCAGCACGCCGGCACGTGCGAGGTCCGCGATCAAGTTGCCGCGGACAACGATCGCGGGGAGCCGGCCGGCCAGCGGTACCACGACCGGGCTCAGCTGGCTCAACGCGACGGATCCGCTGATCATCACGACCAGGCCGATCATCAACCCGGCGACCAGATCCCGCGCGGCCTGCGCCACGATCACCAGCAGTACGGTGCAGAAAGCGGCCGACAGGCCCCAGAACCAGCGCCAGCCCGTCATCACCCGGCGCGCGGCCTGTCCCTCGACGACGGCCTCCAGCGGCCTGATCCGCGACGCCCGCCAGGCAGCGGCGAGGACTCCGGCCAACGCCGTACAGACGCCGATGATCATCGCTGCCCAGACCGCACCCGGATCCCACGGCGCGTCGAACCAGGACGGCAGCATGCCCAGTTCGATCAGCAGCCACGACTGCGCCCAGGTCGCCAACGCCCCGACCGGTACACCTAGAACGCTGCCGGCCGCCCCGAGCAGCGCAGCCTCGACCACCACCATCACGCACAGGTAGCCGCGCTGCGCTCCGACCAGTCGGAGCAGCCCGAACTCGCGCCGCCGCTGCACGGTCATGAACCCGAACGTCGTACTCACGATGAAGACGCTCAGGAAGACGGCGAGCATGACCGACATTCCGAGCAAGGTCGCGGCTCCGACGTACCCCTCACGCACCTGGGCCCGTTGGTACGCCGACAGGCCGGACGGGAGGAGCGGGTGATCGGTGGCCGCCAGGATCTGCAGATCCGACTGCACCAGGCCGACACCGAGTGCCACGGCCACGACAGCACCCGCGAACAGCTGCCACCTGGTGCGCAGCGCTCCGACAGACAACCTCAGCATGGGTCCAGCCAACTGGCAGAAGCGTTGCCGGACGCTGGCCTGCGCACCCGACCACGGGTAGCTCCTGCGCTACCTCAGCACTTCGAGCAGTGCGGCGAGATCCCGCCGGTCCACCTTCCGCGCACCGATCAACGCCTGCATCAGCAGGCCGTCAAGTGCCGCGACCAGCAGGCGGGCCTTCTCCGGATCGGCTGTGAACGTTCGCGCGATCTCGGTCAGCGGTTCCAGCCACGCCCGCGCCGACTCCCGCAACTCGGGTCGCCGTGCCGCATAGAGGTACAGCTCGTAGAGCGCCAGCGTCCGGCCACGACGGCGTACGACGCTGTGCTCGATCAGTCGCGCCAACTCGTCGGCCGGGCGGGCGCCGAGCTCGCTCCCGCGGCCGTCCAGCTCGACGGCGAGGTCCTCCGCGGCCGACTGCAGCGCCGCGACCAGCAGAGCGTCCAGGGTCGGAAAGTGGTAGGTGATCGAGGCGAGCGAGACAGCGGCCTCCGCGGCCACCGCACGATGGCTGACACCTGCGACTCCGTCGCGTTCTATCACGGACAGAGTTGCCGCCAGCAGCTCGCTCCGGCGCTGCTCACCGCGTCTGCGGCGACCGTCGACACCCTGTCTGACCTGCACGAACAGCAATCTATCAGGACGTCCGTACGGATTGATTTTGGTTCCCGGAATCGCGGGATCAACCGTTTTCCGCAACTTATTCTCGGATTCCGTGGCCACTGAACTGACGACTGCGATGCGGCGTGCGCTGAAGCGTGCCGACGACGGCAAGACCCTCGACCCGGCGGAGGTGGAGGTACTGCTCGGCGCGACCGGCGACGCCCTCACCGCGCTGATGGCGACCGCGGCGCGGGTCCGCGACCAGGGCCTGGCCGACGCCGGCCGTCCGGGGGTGATCACGTACTCGAAGAAGGTCTTCGTCCCGCTGACGCGGCTCTGCCGGGACCGCTGTCACTACTGCACGTTCGCGACCACGCCGGGCCGGGTGCACGCGCCCTACCTGTCGCCGGACGAGGTGCTGGAGATCGCGCGGCAGGGTGCGGCGATGGGCTGCAAGGAGGCGCTGTTCACGCTCGGGGACGCGCCGGAGCAACGGTGGGACGCGGCCCGGACGTGGCTGGAGGAGGCCGGGTACGACAGCACGCTGGACTACGTACGGGCGATGGCGATCCGGGTGCTCGAGGAGACCGGGCTGCTGCCGCACCTGAACCCGGGCGTGATGTCGTGGCAGGACCTGCAGCGGCTGAAGCCGGTCGCGCCGAGCATGGGGATGATGCTCGAGACCACGTCGCGACGGCTGTTCGAGGAGAAGGGCCAGCCGCACTTCGGCTCGCCGGACAAGGACCCGGCCGTCCGGCTGCGGGTGCTCGAGGACGCTGGGCGGTCGAACGTTCCGTTCACGACCGGGCTGCTGATCGGGATCGGGGAAACGCTTTCGGAACGTTCGGAATCCGTTTTCGCGCTCCGGAAGATCGCGCGGCAGTACAACGGGCTGCAGGAGATCATCATTCAGGGTTTCCGGGTGAAACCGGACACGGCGATGCGCAACGACGCCGACGTACCGCTGGACGAGTGGCTGGCGGCGATCGCCGCGACGCGGATCGTGCTCGGTCCGCGGGTCCGGGTGCAGGCGCCGCCCAACCTGGTCGATCTGGCTGAATGCCGGCAGTTGCTGGATGCCGGTGTCGACGACTTCGGCGGGGTGTCGCCGCTGACGCCCGACCACGTGAACCCTGAGCGGCCGTGGCCGCAGATCGACGACCTCGCGAAGGTGACCGCCGATGCGGGGTTCGTGTTGCGGGAGCGGTTGACGACGCACCCGGAATACCTGCGGGAGCCGTGGCTCGACCCGCGATTGATCTCACACGTCGAGGCGTTGGTCGACCCGGCCACCGGCCTGGCCAACGAGGCGGCGATGCCGGTCGGTCTCCCGTGGCAGGAGCCCGACGGCGGCTGGGACAGCGTCGGCCGCACCGACCTCCACACGGCCATCGACACCGAAGGCCGCCGCACCGAAACCCGCTCCGACTTCGACGCCGCCTACGGCGACTGGGACACCCTCCGCGAGGACGTGGCCGGTCGAACCGCTCCAGAACGTCTTGAAGGCGACGTCAAGGAAGCGCTGGCCGCTGCCGAGCGCGACCCCGCCGGGCTCTCCGACGAGCAGGCGTTGACGCTGATGACGGCGACCGGGCCGGCCCTGGACCAGTTGGCGCGGATCGCGGACGAGTTGCGGAAGGCCACGGTCGGCGACGACGTCACCTATGTGGTGAACCGGAACATCAACTTCACCAACGTCTGCTACACCGGCTGCCGGTTCTGTGCGTTCGCGCAGCGGCGGACCGACGCGGACGCGTACTCGCTCTCGATGGACGAGGTCGGGCAGCGCGCCGAGGAGGCCTGGGTGATCGGTGCGACCGAAGTCTGTATGCAGGGCGGCATCCACCCCGACCTCCCGGGTACGGCGTACGCCGACCTGGTCCGCGCGGTGAAGGACCGGGTCCCGGACATGCACGTGCACGCCTACTCCCCGATGGAGATCATCAACGGCTCGGTCCGCACCGGTCTGTCCGTCGAGGAGTTCCTGATCTCGGTGAAGGAGGCCGGCCTGGACAGCATCCCCGGTACCGCGGCCGAGATCCTCGACGACGACGTGCGCTGGATCCTCACCAAGGGGAAGTTGCCGACGGCAAGCTGGATCGAGGTGATCAGCACCGCGCACCGGGTCGGTCTGCCGTCCAGTTCGACGATGATGTACGGCCACGTCGACGCCCCGCACCACTGGGTGCAGCACCTGCGCACGATCGCCGCGGTGCAGGACGAGACCGGTGGCTTCACCGAGTTCGTGCTGCTGCCGTTCATCCACCAGAACTCACCGATCTACCTGGCCGGCATCGCCCGCCCGGGCCCGACGTACGACGAGAACCGGGCGGTGCACGCGATGGCGCGGATCATGCTGCACGGCCGGATCGACAACATCCAGTGCTCCTGGGTGAAGCTCGGTGTCGACGGCTGCGTCGCGGTCCTGAACGGCGGCGTGAACGACATCGGCGGCACGCTGATGGAGGAGACGATCAGCCGGATGGCGGGCTCCAAGCACGGCAGCCGCAAGTCGATCGCCGAGCTGACCGCGATGGCGGACGCCGCCGGCCGCCCGGCCCGCCAGCGCACCACGACCTACGGCGAGGTCCCACCCCGCCCGGCAACCGAACTCGAACTCGCCTGACCACCCGTCGCCGGGTGCCGACGGCCGGCAAAACTGCTGAAAATCTGACCAGTTGTCCAGAGCATTGTTGTTGCGACAGGCAACATCTCTACGGAAAGTGAAGGAACTTTTACTGAGCGTTGCTTACTTCAAAGGCAATGCAAATGTTTGAACCGGAGGATTCCCGGTAGCCCGAGCCGCATGACAGGTTTCTCTTGTCGGCGACGGACGGGTCGCCGGCACTGGGTCCAGGTGGTTCCCGATGCACTCCCGTCCGCGACCGGACTGTACCTCCCCTGCCGGCCGCGGAATGGGTCTCGGGCCCGCCCTCCTTCGGGCCACTTGCCCTCTCGGGGCAACAGCAGGACGCCGGCCGTGTCGGTGGGGTGTTGGTCGCCAGTGAGGTGGCGACCAACACCCGACGCGGTCGGCGTTTCTTTCTGGAGACCGTCCGCTGTACCGGTGCTGCTGGGGACCAGTACAGCGGGCGGTCTTTCTAGTAGGGGTAGGTGTCGTCGCGCCGGGTCGGGTCGAGGTCCCAGAGGGAGAACCGGACAACCTTGTGGGACTCCTCGCCGCCACCCGGCAGCAGGCCGAACGACTCGTACGCCTTCGAGCCCATCCCGTCCAGGTAGCAGAGCAGCTCGAACGCGGTCTGGGCGTCCTCGATGTCGTCGATCGCGTCGTCGGTCAGCGCGTCGTCCGGGGCGTCCTCCGCCCGGCTGCGCACGTACTGCACGAACGCCTCCGGGTCGGTGACCACGTAGTCGTAGCGCGCCTGGTAGCTGAGCCGCACCCCGTTCTGCGGGAGCATCGGTTCCTCGAGCTCGTCCAGGTCGTCCAGCGCGCCGCCCCCGACGATCTCCCGGTAGTCGGCGGGGTCGTCGAAGTCGTCCGGACCGAGCGGCAGGTCGTCCAGCTCGTCGGGGTCGTACGAGTCGATCCCGAGGAAGATGTCGCCCCAGCCGCGCTCGTGCACGGCGTCCGCCAGCACCCGGGCCTGCACCCGGACGTTCTCGATCGCGGCGGTCGCCCGCAGGTCGTGCAGATCCAGAGCATCCGCCTGCTCCAGCAACACCCGGGCAAGCTCGCGGGCGGCCTCAGCAGCCGACACAGGTTCGATCGACTCACTCATGCTGTGACGGTACAACGATGGGCACGTCCACCGCCGCGCCCGGTACGCCGAAGGCGTCGACCAGGTCCACCGCGGCCGGGCGGACGGTCGCGCAGAGGTCGTTGACCAGCGCCGTGATCGCCTTCGAGCGGCCCGGTGAGAGCCGGCCGTGCTCGAGGTACCAGGCGCGCTCCGCCTCGATGGTCACCAGGGCATGCAGGTCGTACAGGTCCTGCAACACCGGGCGAAGCTCGTCCGGCGCTTCCTGCACGGCGGACTGGAACGCCTCGAGCACCACCCGGTCGACGTGTGCCCTCCCGGCCGCGATCACGTGGTCCTGGCACCGGTTGAACACGTCGAACGCATCGTCGCCGGCGTCGACGCCCGCCTTCAGCCGCCGCGCCACCCCGGACAGCATGTGTTCCTCGCGATACCGGAGCAGACCCGAGTGATAGGCGTCGTCCCGCAGCCCGGCATCCGGATCCCCGGCGTCGCTCCGGTTCGGTACGACGTCCCGCAGCCGCTCGATCAACGGGCGGAGAGCCGCCTTCTCGACCGCGATCTCCACCGCCTGCGCCGCCACGAACCGGGCCATACCCAACGGGTCCAGCTCACCGAACGACCGCCGGTAGTCGGTCAGCAACCCCTTCGCCACCAACTGCAGCAGGACGGTGTTGTCGCCCTCGAACGTGGTGAAGACGTCGGTGTCCGCCTTCAACGTGGCCAGCCGGTTCTCCGCGAGGTATCCCGCCCCACCGCAGGCCTCGCGGCACAGCTGGATCGTCTCGGTCGCATGCCAGGTGCCGAGCGCCTTCGTCCCGGCGGCCTGCGCCTCCAGCGCCCGCCGGTCGTGCTCGTCCCGCTCGCCGACCCTGTCGGCGCTGAACACCCGCGCGAACTCCTGCACCAACTCGGCCTGCGCGAAGTGCAGTGCATACGTCCGGGCGAGCAGCGGCAGCAGCCGGCGTTGGTGCATCCGGTAGTCGAGCAGCAGCGTCTCCTCGCTGCTCCCCGGTGCCCCGAACTGCCGGCGACGGGCGCCGTACCGAACCGCGATCGTGAGCGCGACCTTGCTCGCGTTGATCGCCGCGCCGCCGACCGACACCCGGCCCTGCACCAGCGTCCCGAGCATCGTGAAGAACCGGCGGTCCGGGTTCTCGATCGGGCTGGTGTAGTTGCCGCCGGCATCGACTTGGGCATACCTGTCCAGCAGCGCCTCTCGCGGCACCCGCACCTGGTCGAAGACGATCCGCCCGTTGTCCACCCCGTTCAGCCCGAGCTTCGGCCCGCAGTCGGACAGCGTCACCCCCGGCAGCGTCGCGCCGTCGGCGTCCCGGATCGGCACCAGCAGGCAGTGCACGCCGTGACTCTCCCCGCCGACCACCAACTGCGCGAACACGGCCGCCATCCGCCCGTGCCGGGCCGCGTTCCCGATGTAGTCCTTGCGTGCCGCCGCGGTCGGCGTGTGGACGACGAACTCTCCCGTGGCGTCGTCGTACGTCGCCGTCGTGCCGAGGGCCTGCACGTTCGACCCGTGACCGGTCTCGGTCATCGCGAAGCAGCCGAGCAGCCGACCGCTGATCGCGTCCGCCAGATACCGCTCGTGGTGCCGCTCGGTGCCGAGGTGCAGGATCGCGCCGGCGAACAGCCCGAACTGCACACCGGCCTTGACCATCAGCGACAGGTCGCCGAAGGCCAGCGTCTCGAAGGCCGCGATGAACCCGCCGAGGTCCGCCTCGCCGCCGTACTCCTTCGGATATCCGCGGGCGGGCAGCCCGGCCGCGGCCGACTCCAGCAGCAGGTCGAGGACCCGGTCCCGGTACTCGTCGCGCGGCAGTTGCACCGCGAGGTCCTTCAGGTCCGCGTGCTCGGCCAGCGCGGCCCGCACGGCGTCCCGCGCCGCCTTGTGCGGCCCGTCCAGGTAGTCACGCATCGCCGTTGTGCTCATGCCCATTAACTTACGAGGATCGGCCGCGACTTTCCGTCACGAATCCGTGACTGTGGACAAGCTGGCATCAATCCGTATCTGCGGACGTATGCTGTCTCTCGTGCCGAGTTTGCGGGTAAGTGAGGCGGCGGCGCTGCTGGGCGTCAGTGACGACACCGTGCGCCGCTGGATCGATCAGGGCCGGCTGCCGTCGAGCCAGGAGAACGGGCGGATGGCGATCGCGGGGCAGGCGCTCGCCGCGTTCGCCCAGGAGCTGGCGGACTCACCGGAGCCCGGGAACACCACGGCCGCCTCGGCGCGGAACCGGATGCGCGGGATCGTCACCCGGGTACTCAAGGACGGCGTGATGGCGCAGGTCGAGATGCAGGCCGGGCCGTTCCGGGTGGTGTCGCTGATGAGCCGCGAGGCCGCAGACGAGCTCGGGCTGGAGCCCGGCGTGATCGCGGTCGCCTCGATCAAGTCCACCCACGTCGTCGTCGAGATCCCGGAGGCCTGATGTTGCGCCGTACCGCGTTCGCCGCGCTGGCCGCCGTCGCCGCCTTCGCCCTCGTCGGCTGCGGGAGTGACAGCCCGGCATCGTCCACCTCCCCGTCGGCCTCCGGTACGCCGTCGGTGTCCGGCGAGATCAACGTGTTCGCCGCCGCCTCGCTCACCGGGACGTTCACCCAGCTCGGCAAGGACTTCGAGGCCGCGCACCCCGGCGTGAAGGTGAACTTCAGCTTCGACGCCAGCTCGGCGCTCGCGCAGCAGATCGGCAAGGGTGCGCCCGCTGACGTGTTCGCCTCCGCGGCGCCGAAGAACATGGACCAGGTGACCGACAAGAACACGCCGACCACGTTCGTGAAGAACACGCTGGAGATCGCCGTACCGAAGGGCAACCCGGGCCACGTCACCGGCCTGAAGGACTTCACCGACAAGAACAAGAAGATCGCGTTGTGCGCCCCTGAGGTGCCGTGCGGTGCGGCCGCGCAGAAGGTGTTCAAGGCCGCCGGTCTCACCGCGCAGCCGGACACTCTGGAGAAGGACGTGAAGGCAGCGCTCACCAAGGTCAGCCTCGACGAGGTCGACGCGGCCCTGGTCTACAAGACCGACGTACAGTCCGCGAAGGACAAGGTCGACGGCATCGAGTTCCCCGAGGCGAGCAAGGCGGTCAACGAGTACCCGATCGCCACACTGACCAAGGCGCCGAACCCCAACGGCGCCAAGGCGTTCGTCGACTACGTGCTGTCCGCCAAGGGAAAGGCGGTCCTGACCGCCGCGGGCTTCGACGCGCCGTGAGCCGCCGAGGCAGGAGTACGACCGGGCGGTTGCCCCTCGCACTCCTGCTGCCTGCGCTGCTCGGGCTGGCGTTCCTTCTCGTCCCGCTGATCGGTCTGCTCACACAAGCCCCGTGGTCGACACTCCCGGGGCGTCTGTTCAGTGCTGACGTCTGGCAGGCGCTGAGGCTGTCACTGGTGTGCGCCACCTCTGCCACCGTGCTGTGCGTACTGCTAGGCGTCCCGTTGGCGTGGCTGCTCGCCCGAGGTGGGCTACCGGGACGAAGTGTCATCAGAGCCCTCGTAACGGTGCCTTTGGTGCTCCCTCCTGTTGTCGGCGGCGTAGCTCTACTTCTAGTGCTGGGGCGACGCGGGCTGGTCGGCCAATACCTCGACTCGTGGTTCGGCATCTCTTTGCCGTTCACCACAGCCGGTGTGGTCGTGGCTGAGGCGTTCGTGGCCATGCCGTTCCTGGTGATCTCGGTGGAGGGCGCTCTGCGCGCTGCGGACCCGCGGTACGAGGAAGCAGCCGCCACGCTCAGGGCCGGTCGCTGGACGACGTTCCGGCGCGTGACACTGCCGTCGATCGCACCGGGGGTCGTCGCCGGCATGGTGTTGTGCTGGGCGCGGGCGCTGGGCGAGTTCGGCGCCACCATCACGTTCGCGGGCAACTTCCCCGGGCGTACGACGACCATGCCGCTGGCCGTCTACCTGGCGTTGGAGACCGACCCGGACATCGCGGTTGTCCTCAGTCTGGTGCTCCTGCTCGTCTCGGTCGTCGTACTGGCGTCACTGCGCGAGCGCTGGATCAGTGGGCTGCGATGACCCTGCACGCAGACCTACAGGTACGCCGGGGCGCCTTCAGCCTCGCACTCGATCTGGCTGTCGAGCCAGGTGAGGTTGTGGCACTCCTAGGACCCAACGGCGCCGGCAAGACCACCGCGTTGCGCGCCATCTCCGGACTGCTCGCCCTGGACGGTGGACGCATCGCACTGGACTCCACGGTGTGGGATGAGCCGCCGCGTGTTTTCCGTACGCCGGACCATCGCCCGATCGGCGTGGTGTTCCAGGACTACCTGCTCTTCAACCACCTGAGCTGCCTGGAGAACGTGGCGTTCGGGCTCCGTGCGCGCGGCGTGGAGAAACAAACGGCCCGCACCGAGGCCGGGCGCTGGCTGAACATCGTCGGCCTCTCGGAGTACGCGCGCACGAAGCCCCGCGCCCTGTCCGGCGGCCAGGCCCAACGCGTCGCACTGGCACGTGCCTTGGCCACAGAACCCGAAGTACTGCTGCTGGACGAGCCCCTGGCCGCACTGGACGCCAGTACGACGCTCCACGTCCGCGCGGAGCTCGCCCAGCACCTCTCCCGCTTCGAAGGCCGCACCCTGCTCGTCACGCACGACCCACTCGATGCCATGGTGCTGGCGGACCGGCTGGTCATCATCGAGAACGGTCAGGTGGTTCAAGAAGGTAAGCCGACAGAGGTAGCACACCGTCCGCGCACGGACTACGTGGCCCAACTGGTGGGGCTCAACCTCTACCGGGGCACGGCTGCCGGCACGACCGTCACGCTGTCCGACGGAGGCTCGATCACCCTTGCGGAGCCAGCCGGCGGCGCGGTCCATGTCGCCTTCCCACCAACGGCGGTCAGCTTGTACACCGAGCCTCCGTCCGGCAGCCCCCGCAACACCTGGCCCGCCGTCGTCACCGGTATCGAGCAACATGCCCACACTGTCCGAGTGCGCCTGGACGCCTCCCCGAGCGGCCCCGCCGACGTCCTGGCCGACATCACCGCGGCGGCCGTGGCCGATCTCCACCTGACCCCCGGCCAGGCCCTGCACACCACCCTCAAGGCCACCGAGGTGCACACCTACCCGAGCGCCTAGCGGCGCACGCACGACCGGGGCAAGGTGAAGTTACGCGTCGTGACGTGACTGTCGCGCATTGACATGTTGTTACGGCGCTTTTCACGCTCAGAACCGACCGGATCGTAACGAAGAGTGTTTACTTACTCACTCGTAGTATGTGCGTTCTTCACATCAGAGTGATGACATCGTGCACTACGTCAGGCACTGAAAGACCTTCAGGATTTGTGGGGCACCACGAAGGGGGGTCGGACAGTCATGTACGAGAGCTACGAGTTCTACTGCCTTGCGGATCGTCGGTTCTACGAGACGCCGGCCAACCGGGGCGCCGCGCATCCGGACTTCGCGATCACGCAGCGACCGGTCCCGGACGGGTGGCAGCACGTGCCGGGTGAGCAGTGGATGCACTACGCACCCGACGGCCTGCGGCTGCCCCAGCAGGGCTGGAAGATCCACGTGTCCGCACGCCTGCAGGACGTCGAGCGGACGCTCGCGGCGGTCTGGGACTACTGCGTCCCGCGCGGCATCGCGTTCAAGTTCCTGCGCAACGAGGCCGTGCTGGTGATGACGAACTCGAAGGCCGCACCCCGCGGGTCGAGCGGCAAGCTGGTGACCATCTACCCGACCGACGACGCGCAGCTCGAGCTGGTCCTCAAGGAGCTGAACGACGTACTGCGTGGCGTCGAAGGCCCTTATATCCTGAGCGATCTGCGCTACGCCGAAGGACCGCTGTTCGTCCGGTACGGCGCCTTCGTCAGCCGCTACTGCCTGTCCCCGGCCGGCGAACGTGTGCTGGCGATCGAGGACGTGCACGGCAACCTGGTCCCGGACCACCGCGGCCCGACCTTCGTCACACCGCCCTGGGTGCAGCTCCCGGACTTCCTGCAGCCGCACCTGGACGCGCGCAACGCGGTCACCACCAACGACCTCGCGTACACGATCGACGGCGTCATCCAGTTCTCGAACGGCGGCGGCGTGTACCTCGGCCACCACAACGAGAGCGGCGACCGCGTCGTACTCAAGGAAGGCCGTCCGCACGCCGGGCTGGACCTGGCCGGCCGGGACGCCGTGACCCGGATCGCCCACGAGCGCGACATCCTCGAGCAGCTCGACGGTCTCGACGCGGTGCCGAAGACCCACGACTACCTGCAGCTCGGCGAGCACCACTTCCTCGTCCAGGAGCACATCGACTCGGTGTCGCTGCAACGCGAGCTCGTCCGCCGGTACCCGCTGACGCATCCGGACGCCTCCCCGGCAGACAAGGCGGCGTACGCCGAATGGGCGACCGCGATGGTCGCCAAGGTCGGCGAAGCCGTCGGGCAGCTGCACGAGCGCGGTGTGGTGTTCTGCGATCTGCACCCCGACAACCTGCTGCTCGACGTGAACGGCAAGCTCACGCTGATCGACTTCGAGGTCGCGACGAAGGCGGAGGACCAGGCCCGCTCGACGCTGGCCCACCCCGGGTACGCCGCGCCGCAGGACCGGCAGGGCGTCGACGTCGACCGGTACGCGCTCGCCTGCATCGCGCTCGGCGTTTATGCGCCACAGGCAACCATTCTGCTGAATCTCCATCCCGGTAAGGCGTCCCACCTCGCGGACCTGATCGCGGAGACCTTCCCGGTGCCGCGCGCGACGCTCGACGACGCGGTCCGGACGATCGTCGGCGCCGGCACCACCAACGACCTCGACGACGTCGCCGTTCCCGGTAAGGCCGCCTGGGCCGACGTCCGCGCGGCCCTCACAAGATCGATCGTCGCGAGCGCCACCCCGGAACGCACCGACCGGTTGTTCCCCGGCGACATCGCGCAGTTCCGCGACGGCGGCGGCATCGGCGGCATCGACCTCGCGACCGGCGCGGCCGGTGTGCTGTACGCGCTCGCGAAGACGGGCGCCGGACGGTTCCCGGAGTACGACGACTGGCTCCGGAAGCGGGCCTTCGCTACCGCGGCCGGGCCCGGGCTGTACGACGGGCTGCACGGCGTCGCGCACGTACTCGACGAGCTCGGGCACCGCCAGGACGCGCTGGACCTGGTCGAGCGCACCCTCGCCGACGACTGGAGCACCCGCGAGCTCGGGCTGCACTCCGGCCTGGCCGGCATCGGTCTGAACCTGCTGCACTTCGACACCGAGCCCGCGCTCCGGGCACAGGCCGTCCGGGTCCTCGACCTGGTCGCGGATCGTCTCGAGGCCGACGTACCGGAGCTCAGCGGCGGCCAGTACGCGCGGGCCGGGCTGATGTACGGGTCGTCCGGGCCGGCGCTGCTGTTCCTCGACGCGTTCGAGCGGCTCGGCGACACCGGGCTGCTCGACCTCGCGGAGGTCGCGCTCCGGCAGGACCTGAAGCGGACCGTGCTCACCGAGGACGGGATGCGCCAGGTCAACCAGGGCTGGCGGACGCTGCCGTACCTCGAAGAGGGCTCGGCCGGGATCGCGCTGGTCCTCGAGCGGTACCTGCGGCACCGGCCGTCCGACGAGCTGAGCACGATCCTCGACGAGCTCGAGCGTGTCACCCATTGTTCGTACTACGTCCAGCCAGGCCTCTTCATGGGTCGCGCCGGCGTGCTCCTCACGGCCGCCGCGCTCGGCGATACGCCTCTCAATGGGGCTGTCGACGACCTGGTATTCGGGCTCGGCTGGCACGCGATGCCGTTCGCGGGCGGTCTCGCGTACCCGGGCAACCAGCTGCTCCGTCTCTCGATGGACCTGGCGACCGGATCGGCCGGCGTACTGCTGGCCCTCGGCACGGCGTTCCATGACGCGCCGGTGTCCCTCCCGTTCCTCGGACCTCCCCAGTGGTCCGAGTCCACATCCCGACGAACCGCACCGAAGGAGGTGTAAACACATGGCACTTCTCGACCTTCAGGGCCTCGAGACCCCGGGTTACGGCCACCACGGCCACCACCACGGCGGCTCCACGCTGACCGTGCTGGGCTGCGCTTCGCAGACCCCGAGCAACCTGAGCCTGCTGCTCTGCCACTGATCCACGGCACCTGCAACGCCAGGTCATGAGGCCCTGGGCGGGGATTCCCGCCCGGGGCCGACCTGTCTGTGGGGTAGCTCCGGGCCGGTGGGCTCGTTGTGTTGGTGGGAGAGGGGAGAAGTGAGGTGATCGATTCCGTGCAGTCTCATCCATGCGCCGAGCGTCTGACGCTCGTGGAGCAGGTGCACGGCACTACCGTTGCGGATCCGTACCGCCGGCTCGAGGACCCGTCCGCCGCCGAGGCGTGGCAGCGGGGCCAGGACGAGTTGTGGTTGACGTACGCCGCTTCGCTGAGCACCAGGTTCCGCTGGAAGAACCGCGTCCGCGCGCTGTCCGCCGTCAGCAGCGTGTCCACGCCGGTCCGGCGCGGCGAGCGCTGTTTCACCCTGCGCCGCGACGCCGGGCGGCACGCCGTACTGTTCGCCGACGAGACGCCGCTGATCGACGTACGGCAACTGGATCCGAGTGGGCTGACGACGCTCGACGCGTGGCAGCCGTCGCCGGACGGCAGCAAGGTCGCGTTCCAGCTGTCCAGAGGCGGCACCGAGGAGTCCACGCTGTCCGTCCTCGACGTCGACAGCGGTCAGCTGATCGACGGCCCGCTCGACGGCTGCCGGTACTCCCCCGTCGCCTGGCTCCCGGACAACCGCACCTTCTACTACGTCCGCTTCCGCCAGGTACGCCTGCACACGCTGGGCGGTACCGACGACGCCACGATCCTCGCGGACGAGGCGACGTACGGGCTGGAACTCAGCGCGGACCGTTGGCTGACGATCTGTACGCCGACCGACCTGTGGTTCCAGGACCTGGCGACCGATTCGGCGCCGGAGCACATCCCGACCACGGACCCCACGATCATGTCGGTGGGTCCGGACGGCCGGCTGTACGTCGTGATGCCGGGGCGGATCTGCGTCGGCGACCCGGCCGCGCCGACGGTCTGGCACGACTACCTCCGGCCGGAGCGGCCGCTGACCGGCCTGGCGATCCTGGACGACGTCGTAGTGGTCAGCACGGCCACCGAGATCACCGTGCACGACCGGTTGACCGGCGAAAGCCGCGGTACGGTCGACCTCCCGGGCTATGGGTCCGTCGGATCGCTCAGCGCCGACGGCAATCGAGCCTGGTACACCTACACGGACAGCGTGACCCCGCCGACCGTCCGCTGCTACGACCCCAGCACCGACCAGCCGACCGAAGCCCGCGCCCTGCCGACCGGCCTCCACATCATCGGCAAGCCCGGCCCCACCATCCTCTACGGGTACGGCGGCTTCGGGCAGGAGCTGACCCCGACGTACTCCGCGTTCGCGCTGGCCTGGGTGGAAGCGGGCGGGTGCTTCGTGACCGCGAACCTCCCCGCCGGCACCCGGCACGACAAGCAGCGCGTCATCGACGCCTTCATCGGCGCGGCGGAGCGCCTCATCGCCGACGGCTGGACCACCGCTGACCAACTCGCGATCTGCGGCGAGTCGAACGGCGGGCTACTCACCGCCGCCGCACTCACCCAGCGTCCTGAACTGTTCGCCGCCGCGGTCTGCTCGGCGCCGTTGACCGACATGGTCCGCTACGAACTCTCCGGGCTCGGCGAGCGCTGGACCGCGGAGTACGGCACGGTCCGGAACGCCGACGACTTCCGCAGCCTGTACTCCTACTCGCCGTACCACCGGGTCGTCGACGGGGTGAAGTACCCGGCCGTGCTGCTGACCGCGTTCGGGAACGACACCCGCGTGGATCCGTTGCACGCAAGGAAGCTGACCGCGGCGCTGCAGTACGCGACCGCCGGTCCGCGACCGATCCTGCTGCGCTTCGAGCAGGACGCCGGCCACACCACCGGCGGGATCAACCTGGCCGCCGACATCCTCGCCTTCCTCGCCCACCAGACCGGACTCGACACGTGATCACGTTCAAGGAGGTCACCAAACACGGACGCGGCTGGCTTCCGCTGATCGGGCTGAACGCGTTGATCGGGAGCGGTGTCACGTTGGCGCTGCCAACCGTTCTGGGACGTTCGGTCGACTCGATCGTGGCCGGGGACGGCTACGTCCGCTGGCTGATCGTCGCGGCCTCGCTGATCGGGCTCGGGATCGCGGCCAGCATCGTCGATGCCTTCGCGGGCGCCGCCTGCGTCGCCGAGACGACCGCCTGGCTGCGGAACCGGCTGGTCCGGCACGTCGTCCACGGCGGCCCGGACGGCTCCCGCGACTTCGAGACCGGCGACCTGGTCACCCGGGTCTCGGCCAACGCGACCGACGCCGCCCAGGCCGGACCGGCCGCGGTGACGGCGATCGCCGCGACCGCTCCCCCGCTCGGCAGCCTGGTCCTGCTGGCCGTCATCGACCCCTGGCTCGCGGCCGCGTTCTTCGGCGGCGTGCTGCTGGTGATCCTCGTGCTCTGGACCTTCGCGAAGCGCACCGCCGGCGTCAGCCTCGCCTACCAGGAGACCCAGGGCCGGATCGCGGCGCTGCTGTCCGAGTCGCTGACCGGCATCCGCACCATCCAGTCCGCCGGTACGACGGACCTCGAGGAGCGCCGCGTCCTCGGTCTGCTCCCCGAGCTGCACCGGCACGGTGTCGTCACCTGGCGGATCCTGGCCCGCTCCGGCGCGCAGGCCGCGGTCGTCGGCCCGCTCGTCCTGGTCGCCGTACTGGCCGTCGGCGGCCTGCAACTGGTGGCCGGCAACGTCACCGCGGGCGAGCTGTTCGCCGCCTCGCAGTACGCCGTCCTCGGGGCGGGGCTCGGGAACCTGACCGGTGTCCTCGGCGAGCTCGCCCGTGCCAAGGCAGGCGTGCGGCGGTCCGCCGAGGTGATCGCGATCGAGCCGGTCGCCCACGGCACGCTGTCGCTGCCGCGCGGCTCCGGCCAGCTGACGTTCGACGGGGTCAGCGTCGTCGCGAACGGGAACGTCCTGCTGGACAACGTGAACCTCGACCTGCCCGGCGGCGTCACGGTCGCGGTCGTCGGCCCGAGCGGCGCCGGGAAGTCCGTCCTCGCGGCAGTCGCGGCCCGGCTGCGGGACCCGTCGACCGGCCAGGTGTCGCTGGACGGCGTACCGCTGCAGGCGGTCAGCAGGCACGTCCTGCGGCACGCGGTCGGCTGCGCGTTCGAACGGCCGCAGCTCATCGGCCGGACGATCGGCGAGGCGATCGACCCGCACGCGGTCAGCCCGGTCCGGACGCTCGCCGCGGCCCGCGCCACACACGCCCACGACTTCGTCGGCCGGCTGCCCGACGGGTACTTCACCTCGTTGCGCAAGGCACCGATGTCCGGCGGCGAACGCCAGCGCCTGGGCCTGGCCCGTGCCTGGCCGGCCCGCCGGCTGCTGGTCCTCGACGACGCCACGTCCAGCCTGGACACCGCGACCGAACGCCAGATCACCCGCACCCTCACCGAGGACCGCCGGCACCGCACCCGCCTGATCGTCACCCACCGTCCCGCCACCGCGGCCCGCGCCGACCTGGTCCTCTGGCTCGACCACGGCCGCGTCCGCGCCCTCGCCCCGCACGCCGACCTCTGGCAGAACGCGTCGTACCGAGCCGTCTTCGCATGAAACGGGAACTGTCGTACGGCGCGGGTGCGCTGCGGAAGAGGGCCACACTCAGGTTGGTCGGGTGGTCGGTTCCGGAGATCCTGCCGACGGCGGTGTACGGGATCGCGGTGGCGCGGGCGACGGACAGCTTTCTCGGAGGGCACGCCTGGCAGGGCATCGCCTGGCTCGGCGGGCTGGTCGCGACGGCAGGACTCGGCGCGGCCGGGGCGCGGCAGGTGTACGGGCGGCTCGGCGACCTGGTCGAGCCGCTGCGGGACGATCTGGTCCGGCGGGTCGTCGGCGGCGCGCTGCGGACCGGCGACGACGGCGCGGTGGCGCGGCTGAACCGGCAGGTCGAGATCGTCCGCGACACGTTCGCCGGGCTGGTCCTGGTGCTGCGGAGTTTCGCCGTGACGTTGTTCGGCGTACTCACGGGACTGTTGTCGTTGGCACCGGTCGTCGCGGCGTTCGTCGTACCGCCGTTCCTGCTCGGGTTCGCGTTGTCGCTGGCGGTGCTCGGGATGGCGGCGGACCGGGTGCGGGCGTCGCTGGCCGCGGACGAGGAGCTGGCGGCATCCGCGGGCATGGTGTTCGGCGGGGTGCGGGACATCACCGCAACCGGGACCGAGGAGTACGCCGAATGGCTTGTGGGGCAGCCGATCCAGGCCCACGCGTCGGCCGAGCGAGCATTGGCGAAGGTGTCGGCGTTGCGGACGTTGTGTTTCGCCGTCGGCGGTTGGCTGCCGTTGCTGATCCTGCTCGCGACCGGGCCGTGGCTGGTCGGACGTGGCGTCAGCACGGGCACGTTGCTCGGCGGGCTGACCTACGTACTGATCGGATTACAGCCCGCGTTGAACACGGTCATGAACGCCTTGGGTGACAGCGGTCTGCGGTACGTGATCACGCTCGGCCGGATCCTCGACACGTCGACCCCGGCGGAACGCGAGCGACCTGTCGACGAGGTCACCGGGTACCAGGTCCGGCTGCGCGGGCTGACCTTCGCGTACGGGCCGAAGGCGGACCCGGTCCTGGACAACCTCGAGCTGACGATCGCCGAGGGCGAGCACCTGGCCGTCGTCGGGCCGAGCGGTATCGGGAAGTCGACGCTGGCCGGGCTGGTCTGCGGGATGCTGGCACCGACCGGCGGGCGGCTGCTGCTCGGCGGCGCACCGCCGACCGAGATCAGCACCGCGCGGCTGGCGCGGACCCGGGTGCTGATCCCGCAGGAGGCGTACGTCTTCACCGGCTCCGTCCGCGACAACCTCACCTACTTGTTGCCCTACGCAACAGATGCGCAGCTCGAGCGCGCCGTCCAGGCGATCGGCGCCGACCGGCTGGTCGAGCGGATCGGCGGACCGGACGCCGAGGTGAAGCCGAGCGAACTGTCCGCCGGCGAGAAGCAGCTGCTGGCGCTGGTCCGCGCGTACCTGTCACCGGCGCCGCTCGTCGTCCTCGACGAGGCGACCTGCTTCCTCGACCCGGAGGCAGAACGTCAGGCCGAGGAGGCGTTCGCGAACCGGCCCGGCACGTTGATCGTGATCGCGCACCGGATCAGCTCCGCGCTGCGCGCCCGCCGCATCCTGGTCCTGGACGGCAACCAGGCCACGCTCGGCACCCACGCCGCGCTGATGCGCACGTCCCCGATGTACCGCGACCTGCACGGCAGCTGGAGTCCGAGCACTCAGATCCAGCCGGCCTCGTAGGCCTTCCGGATCGCCTCGATACGGCTCCGCGAACCCGTCTTCGCGAGGATCCGCGACAGGTAGTTGCGAACGGTGCCCGTGCTCAGGCTGAGCGTCCGGGCCACTTCCTGGGCCGTCGCGCCGGTGGTGACCTGACGCAGCACCTCGCACTCACGATCGGTCAACGGGTTGTCCCCGGCCTTCAGAGCGGCCACAGCCAACCGCACGTCGACCACGGGCAGCCCCTTCGCCACGTCGCGGACCGCCTGCACCAGCTGGTCGGTGGTCGCGTCGGTGGCGATCAGCCCGATCCGCGGCGCCTGCTTGACCAGCGCGAGGCTGGTCGCCGGGATCGCCTCGTGGTCGATCAGCACGAGGACTCCGCGCCCGGCGAGTTTGCGGCAGAGCTCCTCGATCCGGATCCGGCCCGGCAGCTGCGGGTCGAGCAGGAACACGTCCGGACGCCGGCCGGCCACCTGGAGCACGTCCTCGGAGCGGTCCACGTCCGCCACCACGTCCAGGTCGTTCTCCCGTCCCAGCACCGCGGCCAGTGCACCACGCACCAACGTGCCGCGATGGCCGAGTGCCACTCGGATCACAGCTGCTGCCCCCATCACATCCGTCGCCTCGCCCGCCCCCCAGGGCCGAAACCCACGTGCCGGGCGGCGGTACCCGTGCTTCGATCAACGAGTGAACTCCGCGGATGACACGCAACCGTCGACAGTTTGTCCAGGCTGCCGCGCCGTGCTGCCCCGCTCCGCGTGGCCGGGGACGACGAAGTACAACGCGACGCCCGAGTGCGCGGAGGCCGCCGGCGAGCTGCTCGGCTTCGAGATCGCGAACACCGCGCGGCTCGGCTACCTGCACCAGCTCCGGATCGACGCGTACGGCGCCCAGCACGTCCACCCGGACGCCCCTCCGATCGGCCCGGTGTTCGCCCTCAACGGCCTCTACATGTTCCTCGAGCGCGGCTCCGGGAACCTCGCGGTCCGGACCGCGCACGGCATCATGGCGAACTCCTACGACGACTGGCCGCGACTCGTCCCGCCGGCCCGCGTCGGCGAGTTGACGGCGTACGACGTCCTGACCGCCGGAGGGGTCGACGAGGTTGAGTCGACCCTGCTCAGGTGGGCCCGTGACGTGTGGGAGTCATGGCCGGATGCTGAGCGTGAAACGGTCCGGAATCTGACCCTGGAACTGGTCCCGGAACGCTATTTCGAACACCCCTAAACCGATCGGTTTCAGGCCCTCGTGGATCGGCGTGTCGAGGCCGGAAACCGTTCTGTTGTTGGGGTTTCGGAACGTCAACGCCAGGAAAAATTCGGCGCAGATTCCGATCTGGACTTGCGTTTCCGCCAGACCTCACCGAGGATGACTCAGGTCGCGCCGTTACCGGGGCGTGACCATTCGGACGCTGTCCTGTTACCTGCAGTGAAACGGGTCCGTTTGCCCCCACCCCTGCACGGGGGGCCTGGTGTGCTCCACCATGCCCAAGCTCACAAGGAGCAATTTCAGATGTCCAAGGCTCGACATGCGCGCGCCCGGCGAAGCACTCGCCGGGTGGCCCGAACCATCTCGATCGCCGGTCTGGGAGCCGGCATCACCGCCGCCGGAGCGGCCTCGGCCTTCGCGGCCGACAACTACACGGTGAAGGCCGGTGACACCCTCTCGCAGATCGCACAGGCCAACGGTGCGAACTGGCAGGAGCTGGCCCGGATCAACCACCTGCAGGACCCGAACCTGATCCTGATCGGGCAGACGCTGACCCTCGACGGCACCCCCTCCGCCAGCGAGGACCAGGCCCCGCGGATCACTCCGAAGGCGGAGACCCGCAAGTCCGACACGAAGAAGTCCGACTCCTACCGGACGAGCCGCTCCGCGGACCGCCCGAAGGCGAGCAACGGCGGCAAGGCGAACCTCAGCGGCGCCTGGGCCAAGGTCGCGAACTGCGAGTCCAGCGGCAACCCGCGCGCTGTGAACTCCGGCGGCTACTACGGCCTGTTCCAGTTCGACCTGCAGACCTGGCGCAGCGTCGGCGGCTCCGGCAACCCGACGAACGCGTCGGCCGGCGAGCAGCTGATGCGGGCGAAGAAGCTGTACTCGCAGCGCGGCGCCTCCCCGTGGCCGGTCTGCGGCCGGTTCCTCCGCTGACCCGGTTCCTTCGCTGACCCGGTGATGCCGGGCGGGTGGTAGGTCGACCGTCCTCCCACCGCCTGCCCGGCACCCGGCGTCACCTCAATCGCGGGTGACGACCAGCATCTCGTTCGCACCAACCTGGAACTCGTAGGGGACCTTGCGGATCTCGCAGGTCACGCCCTCGAGCGACTCCAGCAGCTCCGGCAACCACGCGATCGGCTCGCCGTCGCCCTGCAGCACGAGCGGGAAGATCCGCACCTCGGCGTTGCTGACCCGGATCAGCTCCCGCAATGCGGCCGCGTGCCAGTCCCGGTCGTACTTGTCGGCCCAGGTGAACAGCAGGTGCGAGCACAGCACCAGCTCGAACCGCCGGTCCCCGAACGGCAGCTCGGGCAGCTCCGCGGCGACGTACCGCTCCGGCGCCTCCGCGACGTCCTGCAGGAACCGGTCGGCCGCCTCGATCCGGTACTGGTCCTTCCGCTCCGGCGACCCGTACCAGTGCCAGACGAAGCTCCCCTGGTGCTCGTCCACGATGCCGGACGTGGCCGGCAGGCTCTTCCGGACACTGTCGACGAGCTCGGAATGATCCAGCTCGTACGCCGGATCGACGGCGATCGCGTCCACCCCGCGGGCCGCGGCCTCGGCGGTGAAGCCGGCGCCTCCCGCGCAGCAGTCGAGCACGGACTCGGGAAGTTCCTTCAGGTCGAACATCGCTTCGTACTCGGCGTACGAGCGCGAGGTCACCAGCACGGGTCTACCTTTCGACGGTTCTCTTCCGGCGCAAGCGGCGGTCGAGCGTGTTCGCCCCGGCCGCCAGAGCCAGGAACAGTACCGCCACCAGCAGACAGTTCAGTAGAACGCGCCAGTATCCGTGCTCGTCGACGTCGACGAACGGGTACGGGTAGAAGTGCACGAACGCGCCGCGGATCAGCGTGAACACCAGCCAGAGCAGCGGGTACACGACCGACCACCCGACGATCCGCCAGTCGATCGTCCCGCGCGGACCGAACAGCAACCATCCCAGTACGCCGGCCACCGGGGTCGCGGTGTGCAGCAGGAAGTTCGACACCTCCGCCCATCCGTGCAGGTCGCCCAGTCCGGCGAGCACCGCGTGGTAGACGATGCCGGTCACCGCGATGCACAGCACACCGTTCAGCCGGAGCGTCTTGAAGAGCACGGTCTGCGGGCGATCCGCCTGCGCCGCGAGCATCAGCGCCGTACCGCCGAGCAGCAGGTTCGACTGGATGGTGAAGTACGCGAAGACGTTGAAGACCCGCTCCGGGTTGTCCGGGAAGAACCCCTCGTGCCCGTTCGCGGTGACGAGCAACTGGATCACGATCCCCAGCACGACGATCAACCCGGTCACCGCAGCCCAGATCCGCCCAACCGTTGTCATGCCGGAAATGTACGACGAGTGACCGCGCGGACCGGGGAGGTTACACCGATTGCTTCTCCGCAGTTCCGCTGAAGGAGTAGCTGAACGAGACGATCGCGTCGATCACGAGCACGAGGGTCCACGGACCCGCGGGGGCGAGCAGCGCGTCCCACCCGCGACCGGAGAGCACGCCGAGCAGCAGCATGATGCCGACGCCGACGACGTACGAGATCAGGTGCCGGAGCCAGCCGGCTCGCTCGTGCCGGGCGCGCTCAGGGCCCTTCTTCGGCAGCTTCGGCGGGCGCGGCGCACCCGCCAGGAAATGCGCGGCCCACTTGTCCGCCCACTTCAGCGTCTGATGGCCGAAGCCGACACTGACACCGACGAAGATCGCGGCCAGCGAATGCTTGAGCGACGGCGCCGCACCGCGCTGGATGTCCACGACGCTCGCGACCAGCAGCACCACGTCGACCAGCGGCAGGGCGGCGAGCAGCACCATCCCGGTCCGGCGCAGCCGCAGCAGGTACCGCGTCACCAGGCCGGCGGCCAGCAGGACCCAGAAGCCGATCTCACACGCGGCGATCACAGCGAGCAGCACGGGTTTCCCCCTTCAGGGATTTGTTTCAATACGACTGTGTTGTAAACGAGACTAACACAGCTGTGCTAAAACGGATTCCATGCCGAAGATCGTCGACCACGCCACCCGCCGCGAGGAGATCGCCGAAGCGCTCTGGCGGGTGGTCCGCCGGGACGGGATCCGGTCCGCGTCGGTGCGCACCATCGCCGCCGAGGCCGGCTGGTCCGCGGGCGCCGTCCGCTACTACTTCCCCGACCAGGACGGACTGCTCAGCTTCGCGATGGACCTGGTGTCGCGTCGGGTCACCGAGCGGATCAGCGCGATCGACGCGAAAGGCAGCGTCCCGAGCATCGTGCTGCGCTACCTCGACGAGGTGCTGCCGCTGGACGAGGAGCGGCGGGCGGAGTTCGACATCTGGCTGGCGTTCATGGCGCAGGCCCAGGCCGAGACCGGCGCCGGCACACTGCATGCTCATACCGACACCGTGCACAACCAGCTCCGCGAACTGTGCGCGTCGCTGGTCCGGGCGTTGTCCGACGCCGGCCTGTTGAAGGACGGCCTCGACGTACGGCGTGAGACCGAGCGGTTGCACGCGCTGCTCGACGGGCTCGCCCTGCATGCGGCGATCCAGCCGGAACGCACCACCCCCACCCGTGTCCGTCAGCTGATGCGGCAGCACGTCGAGTCATTGCTCGAGTAGCAGCTCAACCCCTTACAAACCTGGGTTTTCGACAAGAATCGCCGACGCCGGGCCAAAACCCCAGCGGCACGTGGCACCATCGCCGCATGGAGTCCGAGGGGGTGATCGTCGTCAGCGGAATCATGGCGGCGGGGAAGTCGTCGGTGTCCCAGATGCTCGCCGAGAGGTTCCAGTACGGCGTGCATCTGCGGGGGGACGTTTTCCGGCGGATGATCGTGAGTGGGCAGGCCTCGATGGCCGACGACGTGATCGTGGCGCAACGCCAGCTGCAACTGCGCTACCGGCTCGCCTGCCTGGCCGCCGACGAGTACGCGCGCGCCGGGTTCACCGTCGTACTGCAGGACGTGGTGATCGGCGAGTTGCTGCGCGAGTTCCTGGACGGGATCCGGACCAGGCCGCGGTATCTGGTCGTCCTGACGCCGCGGCCGGAGGTGATCTCCGACCGGCTCGGCGGCGCGCGCCACCTCGTCGACGAGCTCGACTACGAGCTGCACGCGTTCAGTCCGCGGCGCGGATTGTGGCTGGACAACTCGGACCTGTCGGTCGGCGAGACCGTGGACGCGATCCTCGGCCGCCTCGACGAGGCACGCTTCGACTCGTAGCGAGCGGGGCTACCCGAGGGTAGTTTGGGTGGATGACCGTACGGCGGACGTCCTGCAACCTGTGCGAAGCGATCTGCGGTGTGCTGGTGACTGTCGAAGACGGCCGGGTGACCGACATCCGCGGCGACGAGTCGGATCCGCTGTCCCGTGGCCACATCTGCCCGAAGGCGGTCGCGCTCCGCGATCTCCAGGACGACCCGGACCGGTTGACGACGCCGGTACGCCGGACGACCGACGGCTGGCAGCCGATCGCCTGGGACGCGGCGTACGAGCTGATCGCCGACCGGCTGACGCAGATCCAGCGGGAGCACGGGCGGAATTCGGTCGGCGTCTATCTGGGCAACCCGAACGTGCACAGCCTCGGCGCGCTCACCCACATGCCGACGATGGTCCGGCAACTGCGCACCCGCAACCGGTTCAGCGCGACGTCGATCGACCAGCTCCCGCAGATGCTCTCGTCGTACCTGCTGTACGGGCACCAGTTGATGGTCCCGGTGCCGGACATCGACCGGACGTCGTACCTGTTGGTGCTCGGCGCGAATCCGCTCGCGTCGAACGGCAGCATGATGACCGCCCCGGGTTTCGGAAAACGATTGAAGGAGTTGCGGAAACGCGGCGGAAAAGTGGTCGTCGTCGATCCGCGCCGTACCGAGACCGCGGCGGTTTCGGACGAGCACCATTTCGTCCGGCCGGGCACCGACGCGGCATTCCTGCTCGCCCTGATCCACGAGGTGATCTCCCAGGGTTTCGCGCATCCCGCGGAGTACGTCGACGGCCTGGCGACGGTCGAGGCCGAGGTGGAGAAGTGGACTCCGGAACGCGCGGCCGCGATCACCGGGATCCCGGCCGACGTGATCCGGCGGGTGGCGACCGAGTTCGGGACGGCCGAGCGGGCCGCCTGCTACGGGCGGGTCGGGGTGTCGACGCAGCAGTTCGGGGCGATCTGCCAGTGGGCGATCCAGGTGCTCAACATCGTCACCGGCAATCTCGACCGCCCCGGCGGCACGATGTTCCCGCGGCCGGCGGTGAACACGCTGCTCGGCCTGGGCCGCGGGCACGTCGGCGTGTGGAAGAGCCGGGTCCGTGGGCTGCCCGAGTTCGGCGGTGAACTGCCGGTGTCGACGATGGCCGAGGAGATCCTGACACCCGGCGACGGGCAGATCCGGGCGCTGCTGACGGTCGCCGGCAACCCGGTGCTGTCGACCCCGGACGGCCGCCGGCTGGACGAGGCGCTCGGGTCGCTGGACTTCATGGTCGCGGTGGATCCGTACATCAACGAGACGACCCGGCACGCCGACGTGATCCTGCCGCCGGCGCCCCCGCTCGAGCGGGACCATTACGACATCGTCTTCCACCAGCTGGCGGTCCGGAACACGGCCCGCTGGAACGACGCCGTCCTCCCGAAGCCCGCGACGGCGCGGCACGACTGGGAGATCTTCCGCGATCTCGGGCTCGCGCTGGTACGACGTACTCCCTGGAGCCGGCGTCGCGCCGAGGCGACGGCCCGGCTGCGCACACCGCCACGGTGGATCGTCGACGCCGGGCTGCGGATCGGCCCGTACCGGCTGTCGGTCGGGAAACTGCGCCGGTCACCGGGTGGCATCGACCTCGGACCACTGCAGCCGGCGTTGCCACAGGCCTTGCACCGGACGTCGAAGCGGGTCGACCTGGCGCAGCGGATGATCCTCGACGACCTCCCGCGGCTGGACGCCCTGCAGCCGTTGTCCGCCGACGACCTGTTGCTGATCGGCCGCCGGCACCTGCGGAACAACAACTCCTGGATGCACAACTCGGCCCGGCTGGTGAAGGGCCGGCCGCGGCACCAGTTGCTGATGCACCCGGATGACCTGGCCGACCGCGACCTCGCGGACGGCCAGCTGGTCACGGTCACCTCCGCGGCCGGCTCGATCTCCGTGGAAGTTGCTGCCAGCAACGACATCATGCGCGGCGTGGTCAGCCTGCCGCATGGGTTCGGGCACAACCGGGACGGTGCCCGGCTGACCGTCGCGAATCAGGTCGCCGGCCCGAGCATCAACGACATCACCGACACCGCACTCACGGATCCGACGGCCGGCACCGCCGCGGTCAACGGCGTACCGGTCACGGTCACGGCCTGCACCGCGCCGAGCTCTCCCGGATGATCAGCAGCGGCGTCGAGTACAGGTGCGCCTCCGGCCGAGCACCGGCCAGTACGTCGAACAGCCGGCGGCCGACCTCCGCGCCGTACCCGACGACGTTGTGGCTGAGTGCGGTCAGCGTCGGATGCGTGATCCGGCACAGGGTCGAGTCGTCCCAGGCGACCAGCGTGAGGTCGTCCGGGACGCGCAGGCCCAACCCCTGCACGACGGCCAGTCCGGCGACCGCCATCAGGTCGTTGTCGTAGACGATCGCGGTCGGGCGCCCGGCCAGCACCTCCCGCGTCGCATCGGCTCCGGCCGCCGCGGAGTAGTCGGTGTGCCGGGTGACGGCGGTCAGCCCGAGCCGCCGTACGGCGCTGTCGAAGGCCTGGTCGCGGATCCACACGTCGCCGAACTCGGGCGGCCCGGCGATCCGCGCGATCACCTGGTGCCCGAGGGACGCGACGTGGTCGAGCGCCGCGGTCATCGCCGCCGTACTGTCCGTCCACACACACGGCATGTCCTCCGCAAGCGCCGGGTCCCCGACCAGGACGGCCGGCAGCCCGAGTTTCCGCAGTACCGGGATCCGCGGGTCGCCGACCCGCAGGTCGACCACGATCACGCCGTCGACGCGTCGCTCGGCGGCCCATTTCCGGTACGTCGCGAGCTCCGCGCCGAGGTCGGCCACCACCTGCAGGGACAACGCGTACGCGTGCTCCGCGAGGACCGACTCGACGCCGCCGACGAAGCCCATGAAGTACGGCTCCTCGACCAGCGTCTGCGGGGTCCGCGCGAGCACCAGTCCGAACGTCTCGCTGCGCGCCGCGGACAGTTGCCGGGCGGCCGTGTTCGGCACCCATTCCAGCTCGGCGGCGACCCGCAGCACCCGCGCCCGGGTGGCCGCCGAGACGCCGGGCCGGTTGTTGAGGGCGTACGAGACCGCCCCTTGCGAGACCCCGCACCGCCGCGCGATCTCCTTGATCGTCACATGAGACACGACACCCTCCTCACCGGGCGCCCGGACAAACCGGTCCGGATCTCCAGTGTCGCGCCGATCGAACGCTCTGTCATCACCCGGCCACACAAGGTGACAGTTTGGTAAACCCCACACTCTTGGGAAACCCTCAGGTGACCGCCCAGTCGTTGGGCGGAGGGTGGTGTGGACGGGCCGCCGTGGGATACGGTTTCCTTCGTTACTTAACCGGTTCGGCTTATCAGACGGCGCAAACCCCCAGGGCAGCGGGCGACGCGCCGCCGACAAGGAGAAACCATGGTCGCAAAGGACCACCTGTCCCTCCAGCTGTACACGGTCCGGGGCAAGCTCGAGGAAGACTTCGACGGCACCCTGGCCCGGATCGCGGAGATCGGCTACACCAAGGTCGAGCCCTTCGGCGTGACGGCCTTCGCCGATCGCCTCGCCGAGGCGCTGCCCAAGCACGGTCTCTCGGCCCCGACCACGCACGCCGGCCTGCTCCGCGAGGACAGCGCCCCGATCTACGCCGCGGCGAAGCGGCTCGGCATCGGCACGGTGATCGACCCGCACACCGACCCGGCGCGCTGGCAGTCCGCCGACGGCATCAAGGAGATCGCCGCCGGCCTGAACCAGGCCGCCAAGGAGGCCGCCGAGCACGGCATCACGGTCGGCTACCACAACCACCAGTTCGAGCTCGAGTCGAAGGTCGACGGCGCGCACGGGCTGGAGATCCTGGTCGACAACCTGGCCGACGAGGTGATCGTCGAGGTCGACACGTACTGGGCCGCGGTCGGCGGTGCCGACGTACCGGCGCTGCTGAAGAAGTTCGGCGAGCGGGTCACCGCGATCCACGTCAAGGACGGCGACGGGACGCTGAACAACAAGGCGCAGGTCGCGGTCGGCGACGGCACCATCGCGGTCCGGGACATCCTGGCCGCGGCACCGCAGGCCCTGCGGGTCGTCGAGCTCGACGACTTCACCGGCGAGATCTTCGACGCGGTCGAGGGCTCGTACGCGTTCCTGACCGGAGAGGGTGCGCCTGAATGAGTTCGGTCGGCGTAGGTGTGATCGGCGCCGGAGTGATCTCCGACGCCTACATCAAGAGCATGCAGAGCTTCCCGGACCTGAAGGTCGTCGCGATCGGCGACCTGCGGCCGGAGGCGGCCGAGGCGAAGGCCAAGGAGTACGGCATCGAGGCCCACGGGGGTCCCGAGGTGGTGCTGAACAACCCGGACGTCGAGATCGTGGTCAACCTGACCATCCCGGTCGCGCACGTCGAGGTCGCGCTCGCGGCCGTTGCCTCCGGCAAGCATGTGTGGAGCGAGAAGCCGTTCTCCCTGGACCAGGACAGCGGCCTCAAGCTGCTGGCCACGGCGAAGGACGCGGGTGTCCGGCTCGGTTGCGCGCCGGACACCATCCTCGGCCCGGGACTGCAGGAGTCCCGGCGGATCATCGAGCGCGGTGACATCGGTACGCCGCTGACCGCGCTCACGCTGATGCAGTCCCCCGGCCCGGAGTCCTGGCACCCGAACCCGGCGTTCCTGTTCCAGGAGGGCGCGGGCCCGCTCTGGGACATCGGCCCGTACTACCTGACCACGCTGGTCCAGCTGTTCGGCCCGGTCGCCGCGGTGGCCGGGATCGGGTCCAAGTCTCGTGAGAAGCGGACCATCGGCTCCGGCCCGCTGGCCGGGACGGACTTCGACGTGACCGTGCCGACGCATGTCAGCGCGATCGCGAAGTTCGAGTCGGGGCAGTCGTCGCAGAGCATCTTCAGCTTCGACTCGCCGCTGCCGCGGGCCGGGTTCGTCGAGATCACCGGCTCCGAGGCGACGCTCGCCGTGCCGGACCCGAACGGGTTCGACGGCGCGATCAAGATCCGTCGTCGCGGCGCCGAGGACTGGGAGACGATCGCGGAGACCAAGGCGGTCGCGCAGCGCGGTACCGGCGTCCTCGAGATGGCGCGCGCCATCCGGGCCGACCGGCCGCACCGGGCGACCGGGGCGCTGGCCTTCCACATCGTCGACGTGATGGCCTCGGTCACCGACTCGATCGACACCGGCGCGTTCGTCGACGTGCAGAGCACGGTCGAGGTCGCACCGATCCTGCCCGACGACTGGGATGTGACGGCGGCCACCCTGTGAGCATCGTTCTGGACCCCCGGCGGACCGTGGTGTTCGCCGGGGACTCGGTGACCGACTGCGGCCGCCGTACCGACCCTGCCGGACTCGGTGACGGATACGTCCGCACGCTGTACGACGACCTCGGCGACAACCGGCCGACGATCGTCAACGCCGGCATCAGCGGCAACCGGGCGGTCGATCTGGCCGCCCGGTGGGCCGACGACGTACTGGCCCACGACCCGGCGCTGGTGTCGATCCTGATCGGGATCAACGACACCTGGCGGCGGTACGACGAGAACGACCCGACGACCGCCGAGTCCTTCGAGGCGTCGTACCGCTCGCTGCTCGATCCGCTGTCCTGTCCGGTGGTGCTGATGGAGCCGTTCTTACTGCCGGTCAAGGACGGGCAGGACGCATGGCGCGAGGACCTGGACCCGAAGCTCGAGGTGGTCCGGAAGCTCGCCGTCGAGTATGGCGCGATCCTGGTGCCGACCGATGTCGAGCTGACCAAGCAGGCGGCGTCCGCCGGGCCGGCCGCACTGGCCGGTGACGGTGTCCACCCGTCCCCCGCCGGACACCGGGCGCTCGCCGATCTGTGGCGCCGGTACGTCCTGGACATCTGAGGTCTTTCCACCGCTCCCCGTTTTCGGCGGGGAGCGGTGCAGTTTCACTAAACCGGTTCATCTCTCCTGGAGCCTCACTGTGACATCGCTCAAGACCCTCGACCTGACCACCGCCGGCGGTGCCGCCTGGACCGTGCACGCGGTCGAGGGTCCGGCGCCGGACGGCCTGATCGGCCGCGCGGTGGCCGCTACCGTGCCCGGTGAGGTGCACACGGACCTGCTCGCGGCCGGCGAGATCCCGGACCCCTTCGACGGCGACAACGAGTCGAAGCTGCACTGGATCGGCCGTACCCGGTGGAGCTACACGAGTAGATTCAACTGGGTTGCTGACGGCAACGACCGGCAGGAGCTGGTCGCGGACGGCTTGGACACGGTCGCGACCGTCACGCTGAACGGCCAGGAGCTTGGCCGGACCGCGAACCAGCACCGGTCGTACCGGTTCGACGTCACCGGCGTACTGGTTGCTGGGGACAACGAGCTGGTGATCGAGTTCGAGGGCCCGGTGACGGCGGCCGAGGCGGAGCGGGAGAAGCGCGGTAGTTGGCCGCACACCAACCTGCACCCGTACAACGAGCTCCGCAAGATGGCGTCGAACTTCGGCTGGGACTGGGGACCGGACGTCGCGACCGCGGGCATCTGGCGGCCGATCCGGATCGAGTCCTGGTCCGGGGTGCGCATCTCCGCCGTCCGCCCGCTGGCACAGGTGGACGGCACGGATGGCGTACTCAAGACTTTCGTCTCGCTGGACTGGGCTGACGGTGCGGCCGACGCCACTGTGGCCGTAGAGGTTGGCGGCACGCAGGAATCGGTCACGATCAAGCCCGGAACCGACACCGTGGAGCTCGTGAACACGGTTTCCGCGGTGGACGTCTGGTGGCCGCGCGGCCACGGCGAGCAGCCGCTGTACGACGTGACCGTGACGCTGAACGAGGACGACTGGCACGGCCGGGTCGGCTTCCGGAACATCTCCGTGAACGTTGCCCCGGACAACGACGGTACGCCGTTCGTGCTCTCGGTGAACGGCAAGCCGGTGTACGTCCGCGGCGCGAACTGGATTCCGGACAACGCTTTCGTCACCCGGCTGGACGCCTCGACGTACCGCACCTCGATCGAGGACGCGGTGGGTGCGGGCATGAACCTGCTGCGCGTCTGGGGCGGCGGGATCTACGAGAGCGAGGAGTTCTACGACGTCTGCGACGAGCTGGGCATCCTGGTCTGGCAGGACTTCCTGTTCGCGTGCGCGGCGTACTCCGAGGACGAGCCGCTGTGGAGCGAGGTCGAGGCCGAGGCCCGGGAGGCCGTCACGCGGCTGAGCAAGCACGCGAGCCTCGCGGTGTGGAACGGCAACAACGAGAACATCTGGGGGTACGTCGAGTGGAGCTGGCGGGTACCGCTCGCCGGCAGGCCGTGGGGTGCCGGGTACTACCTGGACCTGCTGCCGCGCATCGTGGCGGAGCTGGACCCCCGGACGCCGTACTCGGCCGGCAGCCCGTACTCGTTCGACCAGTTCATCCACCCGAACGACGACCGGCACGGGACCATGCACATCTGGGACGTGTGGAACCAGGTGGACTACACGACGTACCGCAAGTACAAGCCCCGTTTCGTTTCCGAATTCGGTTTCCAGGGGCCGCCGGCGTGGTCGACGCTGACGTCGGTCGTGCACGACGTACCGCTCGATCCTTACGGCTCACAGATGCTCGTGCACCAGAAGGCTTTCGAGGGCAACCTCAAGCTGGAACGCGGGCTCGGGGATCACCTGCCGGTGTGGAAGAACATCGACGACTGGCACTGGACGACGCAGCTGAACCAGGCGCGGGCGGTTGCCTACGGCATCGAGCACTTCCGGTCGCTGTTCCCGTTGAACACCGGCGCGGTGGTCTGGCAGCTGAACGACAACTGGCCGGTCGTCTCCTGGGCCGCGGTCGACGGGCACGGCATCCGGAAGCCGTTGTGGTACGCGTTGAAGCGCGTGTACGCCGACCGGCTGCTCACCGTCCAGCCGCGTGAGGACGGGCTGGTCGTTGCCGCGCACAACGACACTGATGCGCCGTGGACGACGGAGATCACGGTCCGCCGGCGATCGACCACGGGTGCAGAGGTCCTGGCCCAGGAGACTTTCGCGATCGAGATCGCGGCTCGCTCTGCTGCCGTCAACGAGCTCCCGGAGTCGGTTGCCGTTGCGGGCAAGCCGTCGGAGGAGTACGTAGAGGTGCGCGCAGGCGACGGCGAGACGGCGTACTGGTACTTCGTCGAGGACACCGAGCTGCAGCTCACCACCGACGCCTACACCTCCGCGGTCAGCCCGACCGCCGACGGATACGAGGTCACGGTGACCGCAACCGCCCTGGCGAAGGACCTGGCCCTGTTCCCGGACCGCCTGGACGCCACCGCGCGGGTCGACTCCTGCCTAGTCACCCTCTCCGCGGGCGAGACCCACACGTTCCACGTCACCGGTGCACCCGCTCCCGCCCAGGTCGACGTACCCGTACTGCGGTCGGCGAACGATCTCGTACAGTGAGCAGGTGACTTGGGGGAAGCGTGTTGCGGTCGGTGCCCTGTTGCTGACGCTTGTCGGGTGTAGTGACGCCAAGCAGACAGCTGGAGTGCCGCCGCAGACCCGTGCGCCCGTTGAGCCGGTCCGTACGGCGAAACCCGTACGGCCGACGCTGGCCCCGGTGCAGGTGAAGCCCGGCACGTCCAAGAACGCCCAGGTGATGCCTGTGCTCGACCACGGGCCGCGGGACAAGAAGGAGGTCGCGTTGACGTTCGACGCGGACCTCACGGCCCTCATGCGGCGACGGCTGGTCTCCGGCAGGGTCAAGTCGTACTACAACAAGGCACTGATCGAGGAGCTTCGCTCACTGCACGCTCCGGCCACCCTGTTCCTGACTGGCATGTGGATGGAGCAGTACCCACAGGTGACGAAGGAGCTGGCCGCGGACCCGCTGTTCGAGCTGGGCACGCACACTTACGACCACCGCGGCTTCACCAACAACTGCTACGGCCTGGGGACAGTGCCACCCGGCCAGATGCTCTCCGACGTACGCCGGGCCATCGTGGAGCTGGACCGTGTGGATCCGCACGCGACCAGGTGGTTCCGCTTCCCCGGCGACTGCTACGACGCGACCGCGCTGCATGAACTCGCCCCCGCCGGCGTCACCGCGGTCGGCGGGGACGTGCCGGGCGGAGACGGGTTCACCAAGTCGGCACAGCCGATCATCAAGCAGGTCCTGGACCACGTGCAGAACGGATCGATCGTCGTCCTCCACATGCACGGCGGCGACAACGCTCCCTACACAGCCCAAGCCGTAGGACCAATAGTCCGCGAACTCCGCACCCGCGGCTACAAACTCGTCACCGTCACCCAACTGGTCGAAAGATAGCCACCAAAGAACAAAGAAAGAGAAAGAAGAGAGATTTAGATGAGTGGTTGGGTCGGCGTACCTCGCCTGGCGTGGGGAGCATTTCTTGCCGATCCGGGCGGAAATCCTCCCCAACCCGCCTGGCCGACAGACTTCCGTGAGGTGCGCGGCAAACCTCCGGGCGATCACCGGAGCCGGACACCACTCTAAATCTCTTCTTTCTTTCTTTCTTTCTTCTAATACATTCCTTGGCTCTAGTCGACGTTGACCGCGACGTACTTGACCTCGAGGTACTCGTCGATGCCTACAGTGCCGCCCTCGCGGCCGAGGCCGGATTGTTTGACGCCGCCGAAGGGGGCCGCCGGGTTGGAGACGATGCCCTGGTTGAGGCCGATCATGCCGGCTTCCAGGCGTTCGGAGACGCGGAGGGCGCGGCCCAGGTCCTTGGTGAACACGTACGACACCAGGCCGAACTCGGTGTCGTTCGCCATCCGTACGGCGTCGTCCTCGGTCTCGAAGGCGGTCAGCGGCGCGACCGGCCCGAAGATCTCCTCCTTCTGCAGCCGCGCGGTCTCCGGTACGTCGGCCAGCACCGTCGGCTGGTAGAAGTACCCGTTGCCTGCGGCAACCGCTCCGCCGGTCAGCGTGCGGGCACCGCGGGCGATCGCGTCGGCGACCAGGTCGGCCACCTTGTCGCGCTGCTTACCGTCGATCAGCGGACCGACGTCGACGCCGGCCTCGGTGCCGCGGCCGACCTTCAGCGCGGCCATCCGCTCGGTCAGCTTCGCCGCGAACGGCTCCATCACCGAGGACTGCACGTAGATCCGGTTGGCCGCCGTACAGGCCTCGCCGCCGTTGCGCATCTTGGCCAGCATCGCGCCGCCGACCGCCTTGTCCAGGTCGGCGTCCTCGAACACCAGGAGCGGCGCGTTCCCGCCGAGCTCCATGCTGGTCCGCAGTACCTGGCCGGACGCCTGCTCGAGCAGCTTCCGGCCGACCTGGGTGGAGCCGGTGAAGGACAGTTTGCGGGCCCGGCCGTCGCGGATCAGCGGCTCCATCACGCCGCCGGCGTCCTGCGTGGTGACGACGTTCAGCACGCCCGCCGGGAGGCCCGCCTCGGTCATCAGTTCGGCCAGCTTGAGCATCGACAGCGGCGTCTGGGACGCGGGCTTGATGACCATCGTGCAGCCGGCCGCGACCGCCGGGCCGATCTTGCGGGCGCCCATCGCGGCCGGGAAGTTCCACGGCGTGATCAGCAGGCACGGCCCGACCGGCTGCCGCATCACGAGGAAGCGGCTCGCGCCGTTCGGAGCGATCTGGTAGCCGCCGTCGATCCGCACCGCCTCCTCGGCGAACCACCGGAAGAAGTCGGCCGCGTAGGCGATCTCGCCCTTCGACTCGGCGACCGGCTTGCCCATCTCCAGCGTCATCAGCAGCGCCAGGTCGTCGGCCTGCTCGGTCATCAGCTCGTACGTCCGGCGCAGGATCTCGCCGCGCTCCCGCGGCGGTGTCGCGGCCCACTCCGCCTGTACGGCGACGGCCGCGTCGAGGGCGGCCTTGCCGTCGGCCGGGCTCGCATCGGCCACGTCGCAGAGCGTCGTACCGGTGGCCGGGTCCTCGACAGCGAAGGTCTTGCCGGCGGCGACCCACTTTCCGCCGATGAACAGTTCGGTCGGACAAGCCTCGACGACTTCGCGCTCTCGTGACATGAGCCTGCCTTTCGATGGGTTTGTACCCACACTAGGCGCTGGCGACCAAGGGCTCCGGGAGCGTCCGGCTGACCTTGGTCAGACCGGCGGCGACAGTACGGAGGATCGCTGACCGGATCAGTCCGTCGAAGGCCAGTGGGACGAGCATGACCTCGTCTGCCGCAGTCTCGGCGACCAGGGCGCCCAGCCGGCTCGCCACGGTCGCGCGAGAGCCGACAACATGGCCTGGGTCCGCCAGCAACTGTTCGGCAAGGGCTCGCTCCGGGCCGGTCAGTGCAGGCTTCAGCAACGCCACCAGCTCGGCCGGTGTCGCCCCCGGCCCCGCCGCGGCCAGCCGCGAGCTGACGCGGACGTACTCCGCGAAGCGCGTCAGGGCCTCCTCGTCGGAGCCGGCTGCCACCACGCCGACTGTGACAGCGAGGTAGGGCCCGCTGTGCCCCACAAAGTGTTTCCGGTACGCCGCCACGGTGGCAGCTGTTACCGCAGGCGCCCGATGGTGCGTCACGAACACCGGAAGCCCCCGTACGGCGGCAGCCGCCGCAGTACCCGGGTCATCCGCCAGTACGAAGACCGGCGGCGGCGGACCGGCAAGGGCCAGCCGCACGTCGCCCGTGCCCGGCGTACCGTCCTGCAGCAACCCACGTAGCTCGTCCAGCCGCTGCTGGAACGTGCCATGAGGACCGGGTTCGAGTACGGCGCACTGCTCCGCGACGCCGAGGTCGATCCGGCTCGGGTACGCCGCGGCGAGAGCGGCGAACTGCTCCGCGACCACGAGCGGCTGGTGGTTGGTCAGTGGGAGGCCGCCGGCGCCCAGCCGGATCCGGTCGGTCCGCGCGGCCAGGATCGCCGCGATCACCGCGGGTGCTGCGCCACCGACACCTCGGACACCGTGCTGCTCATCGAGCCAGAAGCGACGGTATCCGAGGTTGTCGGCAGTCAGTGCCACCTCCGCTGTCTCCCGGAGCGCGGCCGCAGCCGACTGACCGGGCAGCTGCGGTACGACGTCCAACACAGAGTGAGCCGAGACGGGCAGTCCGGGAGCGACAGTGGTGAGCACGCACCCACAGTGACAGCGCGGGTCCGGTTCGCGCATGGGGAGTCGTCACCCAAAGTTCGGGGCTGTGCAGCGGCCTAAATATGGGTGCTGATCACCCATGCACCGCCCCGGCCCGCGATGACAGCCTGAGCGCGTGCTCGACTCCGCGACCACCCGGCCCACCAGGACCGACCGCTGCAAGACCTGGTGGTCGGCGGGCCTGCGGCCGCAGGAGCTGGGCACCGCACTGACGCAGTCGGCGCCGGCCTGGGCCGAGTACGTGGAGCGCAGTACCTCCCTCCCACCGAGCGCGCCTGCCGCCGGTCGAGACCCCGCAGGGACCGGTGCCGGCGGCGGCCACACATCAGGTGGGGCGGCCACGGCAGCGGGTGGGTCCGGCACGGACTGGCGGCAGGCGCTCATGCGTTGTCTGCAGCCGCTGCTGGACTCCGCCCGGCAGGACCTGGCCGCGGCGGGGCACAGCGGCGTACTGGCCGAGGCGTTCCTGCACCATCTCGGTCTCCGCCTGGTAAAGCTGGCCGCGCGGACTCTGGTCCGCGAGCTGGCCGGGGCCCGGGACCGGGGAGAGCTGGCCGGTGACACCTCCGCTGCACGTTTCCTCAACTTCACCGACCACCTCGTCGGAGGAAACGAGCTGGCGGAGTTCCTGGCCGCTTACCCGGTCCTGGCCCGGGTTCTCGGCGAGTCGTGCCGGCAGGGCGTCGAGGGTCACCTCGAGCTGCTGGCGCGACTGGCCGAGGACCGTGGGGCGCTCGTCGCAGGCCTGTTCGACGGCCGGGACCCCGGAGCGCTGGTAGCGATCGAACCGGTCGGTGACACCCACCAGGGTGGCCGGTCGACCGCGATCCTGACGTTCGCGAGCGGACAGCGGCTGGTCTACAAGCCCCGGCCTGTCGAGCTGCACGGACACTTCAACGCCTTCGTCGACTGGCTGAACGCCCGGACCTCGCTCGGCATCCGCACGGTCCGGCTCGTCCCCCGCGACGGCTACGGCTGGCTGGAGTTCGTCGTCCACGAGCCCTGCGAGGACCTGTCCGGCGTCCGCCGGTTCCACCACCGCCAGGGCGCGCTGCTGGCGTTGCTGTACGTGCTGGACGGCACCGACATCCACTTCGAGAACCTGATCGCGGCGGGCGACCAGCCGGTGCTGGTTGACGTGGAGACGCTGTTCCACCCGAGCCAGGTGACGGCGACCGGCGATCCGGCGTACCGGGCCCTCCTGCAGTCTGTGTACCGCGGGCTTGGTGGCGACGCCGGTCCACTGACGTCGCGGAGCGTGGTGGACTGGGCGGACGCCGGCCTGGACTCGATGCATCTGGTACGTCGTCCCGACCGGACGGACCGGGCCGTCAACCGGCCGTCGCTCGACGGGACCGCGATCGAGCCGCGAGAGCACGAGAACGCCGTACTCACAGGGTTCCGGACCGCGTACGAGGCGATCGTCCGCGACAGTGAGGACCTGGACGGGCTGCTGGCGCAGTGCGCTTCGGACCAGGTCCGCTTCGTACCGCGGCCGATCAGTCTCTACACGGGTCTGCTGGACGAGTCGACGCACCCCGAGGTACTGCGGGACGCGGTCGGCCGGAGTCAGCTGCTGGACCTGTTGTGGGACGCGGACGAGTCGCTGCAGGCGTTCGTCCCGTACGAGCTGTCCGACCTGTGGGCCGGCGACGTACCGCTGTTCACCGCGCGCCCGGACAGCCGGGACGTCTGGGCCTCCGACGGCACCCGGATCGCCGACGTCCTGGCCGTCGACGGCCTAGCCGCGGTCCGGGCCAAGGTCGCGAACCTCGGCGACATCGACGAGCACCGCCAGACCTGGCTGATCTCCGCGTCGCTCGCCACCCGGCCCGAGCCGATCACGCACACCGGTACGGCGGTCCGGCCGCACGTGGGGACCAGCGAGGCGGACCCCGATCAGTTCCTTGCGGCGGCCGCGGACATCGCCGACGAGATCATGGCGCAGGTCGTCAGCGAACCCGGTGGCGCGGCCAACTGGCTCGGTCTCGAACTGGTCGACGACCGTCACTGGTCTGTCCGTCAACTGGGCGCCGGCCTGTCCAACGGCTACACCGGTACGGCGCTGTTCCTCGCGCAGATCGGCGTACTGACCGGGGCGCAGAAGTACTGCGAGCTGGCCCGCGACGCGATCCGGCCGATCCCCCGACTACTCGAGACACTCGCCGAAGACCCGGAGTGCGCCAGTTCCGGCTTCCACGGACTCGGTGGCCTCAGCTACGGCCTCAGCCGGCTGGCCGCGCTCCTCGACGACAACGACCTCAACGACTGGCTGGCCGCGTCGCTGGAGGTCAGTGAGCGGCTCGTGCCGGACCCAACAGAGTTCCCGTCGTACGCCGCTGGTGCGGCGGGCGGGCTGGCCGCGATGCAAGCAGTACAAGGCTTTCCGGCCGCCGGCCGGCTGGCCGAGCGCTACGCCGACCACCTGGTTGCCACAGTAGAAAGCGGCCTCCATGGCCGAGTAGCAGCGGACCATGGCTTCGCTCGTGGCTTCCAGGGGATCGCGTGGGCGCTCGGCCAGTACGGCGTACCCGGCGACCGGTACCTCGATGCTGCGCGCGCGGCTGCTGATCTGGACCGCCGGAACGGTCCAGCTGGCCACGGGTGGTGCTGGGGCGATGCCGGCACCGCCCTGGCCAGGGCATCGGCAGGAGTCCCCGCGGATCTCGACGCCTACGTGAGAGCCGCAACCGAACGTCCGGTGCTCGCCGACCTGAGTCTGTGCCACGGCGAGCTCGGCGCGGTGGAGCCACTGCTGTGGCTCGCCGCACGTGAGTATCCGGCCACAGAGGCGGCGCGACGACGTCGTGCCGGGCTGGTGCTCGCGGCAGTAGAGCAGTACGGACCGCAGTGCGGGACGCCCAACAACGTACCGTCTCCAGGCCTGCTGACCGGTCTGGCAGGGATCGGGTACGGGCTGCTCCGTCTTGCGTTCCCCGAGCGGGTTCCGTCCGTGCTGCTGCTCCAACCAACCGCCGGGTCGCGGTCTGGCACAGGATCGGGACCCACTGTGTGACAAGGGGTTACAGCATGACCGCCCAGCAGCACGATGTTCAGCAGCACAACGTTCAGTCCGCTCCGATCACGACGTCGAGGTGGCATCGGGTCCGCGCCGGAGCGATCGCCCTCGCGGCGTACGTCGGCATGGGCGCCGCGGCAGTTGCCGTCATGACGGCCAACGGCTGGCCGTACGGCGGCATCTAGGTCCGGTGATTCGCCGGCCGGAGCCAGCGAACGTCTGACCGGTGGCCGGCCGCGCTCCAGCGTGGCCGGCCACCTGCACGACGTACCTGCGGCGGCAGCCGGATCTCTATACAGTTGGCAGCATGCAGACCCGTTCGCCCGTCGTGGTCGGCAGGGACGAGGAGATCGAGGCTCTCCACCGTCTGCTGACCGGAGCCCGCAGCGGCAGCGGCGGTGCGATGTTCCTGGTCGGCGAACCCGGCATCGGCAAGAGCCGGTTGGCCGCGGCCGCCACCACCCAGGCTCTCGACACCGGCCTTGCGATGCTGCGTGGACGGGTCGGCGCGATCGGCACGATGGTTGCCTTCCGCCCGTTCACCGAGGCGCTGCTGTCGTTGATCCGGCGCGGCGAGATGCCCGCGGCAGAAGGCCTCGGGCCATACCGGCAGGTGCTCGGCCGCCTCGTCCCGGACTGGGACGACGGCACCGCACACGACACCGCTGCGTCACCGGTTGTACTCGGAGAGGCAGTACTGCGACTCCTGACGCTGGTAGGTCGGGACCGCGGCTGTCTGCTCGTTCTCGAGGACCTCCATGGCTCCGACCCCGAGACGCTGGCCGTCATCGAGTACCTGCTCGACAACTTGGAGGACCAGCCGGTCGCGCTCGTAGCCACGCTGCGGTCCGAGATGTGCGCGGCCTACGAACTGGCACAGCTGTCGGCGCAACGCGGCGCCGCGCAATTGGTCGAGCTGCAACCGTTACAGCGCGGCGAGGTGGCCGAGCTTGCCGCGGGTTGCCTGGAGGTTCCGGTCGAGAGCGTGCCGGAGCAGCTCGCCGATCAGCTGTGGGCCGACAGCGCCGGCATCCCTTTTGTCGTTGAGGAACTGCTGCAAGAGGCGAACCGCAGCGGACAGCTTGTGTCCGGGCCGGACGGCGTGCAGGTCATCGACGACCTGCAGACGAATGTGCCGCCCGCTGTCGTCCGGAGTATCAGCAGCCGTACCGCGCAGCTCGGTCCACAGTCGCGGGACATCCTCGTGCTGGCGGCCGTGATCGGGCACCGGTTCCCGCTGAGTGTCGTCCGCGAGGCGACCGGGACGGACGAACGCTTGCTGCTGGCAACGCTCCGGGCCGGCGTCGCCGCTCAGCTGGTCGGTCCGGACGAGCCGGCGCCGGACTGGTACGCGTTCCGGCATCCGCTCACCGCTGAGTCGCTGCTCGCCGGTCTGACGCCGACCGAACGCGCCAACTTGGCCCAACGCTGCGCGGACGCGGTCGAGGAACTGCATCCAGGACTGCCGGGCGAGTGGTGCCCGATGGTCGCCGAACTCGCCGAGGCCGGCGGCGAACCCATCCGCGCCGGCCGGCTGTTCGCGCTCGCCGGACGCCGGTCGTTCGACGACGGCTCGACCGGGTCGGCGACCAACCTGCTGGACCGCGCGAACACGTTGCTCGCCGCCGATCCCGACGTCGGCTACCGGGCCGAGGTGCTCGGCTCGCTGCTGCTCGCGCTCAGTGCGACCGGCGGCTTCGAGCACATCGCCGCGCACGCCGCGACCGTCGACGAGCTCGCCGACCGCAATCTCGACAGCCGCAAGCTCGCCGCGCTGCACGTCCAGTTCGCGAACGCCGAGATGATGGCGGGACGCACGTTGGTCGCGCTCGACCATGTCGCGGCCGCTCGCTCGTTGCTCGGCACCGATCCCGGGGACGCCGATCTCGCGCCGGTCGACGGGGTCGCCGCCAACCTCGAGCTCGCCCGACAGAGTCCCCGGCGGATCCAGGTCGCGACCGAGCTGGCCACCCGCGCCGCCGCGGCGGCCGAACGCGCCGACCTGCCCGAGGTGGCCTGCGAAGCCCTGCAACTGCTGGGCATTCTGGCCCGCGAGCACGACCTGGACCGGTCGATCGACTACTTCCACCGGGCCCGGCAGATCGCCGAGAACCACGGGATGGTCCTTCAGCGGGTCACCTCGCACTACTTCCAGGCCGGCACCATCTGCCTCGCCGACGGCAGCATCGTCGAGCTCGAGCGAGCCCGGCAGCAGGCGCAGCGGATCGGCGCGATCCAGCTGATGTACGACGTGGACGCCATCCTCGGCCAGCAGGCGATCCTGCGGTCCGAGTACCCGCGAGCCGCCGAGATCATCGCCGAGGGCATGGAGGTCACCCGGCGGCTGCGGATGGGCCGGTTCGCGACGTACTTCCTCGCCATCAAGGCAATGCTGGAGGCCCACCAGGGCCGGCGGTCCGCGATGGAGGCGGCACTGGCGGAGGTCGCGCACTGGGGCGGCGAGCGGGCGTCGTACGAACTGCCGTACTCCTACGGGCTGGCCCGGACCTTCTGTGCGCTGATGGAGGAGAACCGCGACCTGGCCGACTCCGAGCTGGCGCAGGCACTCGCGTTCGACGCCCAGAACCCGACCACCCTGCACCTGACCGGCAAGAACGGGCTGGCCTTGCTGCTCGGCGTGCTGTCCGGGCGCAACGGCTGGGCGCACTTCGAGGCGGTCACCGCGACCGCGGCGAGCGGGATGCGGTGGAACAAGCAGTTCGTCCAGTTCGCACACGCCGTGCTGCTCGGCCGCGACGGGCAGGGTGACGCGGCCAGCGCGAAGCTGCAGGAGGCGACAGAGACAGCGTCGCTGTTCCCGCTGGCGCAGCACCTCGGGCTGCGGATGGTGGCGGAACCGGCCGCCGCGGACGGCTGGGGTGATCCTGTCGCGTGGTTGCGGCTGGCCGAGGAGTACTTCCACACCGCGGGCATCACCGCGGTCGCGAGTGCCTGCCGCGGGCTGATGCGGCAACTCGGTGCGACCGTCTCCCAGCGGCGGACCGGGTCGGAGCAGGTTCCGGCGTACCTGCGGCAGCTCGGAGTGACCACCCGCGAGTACGAGGTCTGCCGGTTGCTGGTGGACCGGATCGGGAACAAGTCGATCGCGTCCCGGCTGCACATCTCGCCGCGGACGGTCGAGAAGCACGTGGCCAGTCTGATGACCAAGACCCAGCAACCGGACCGGGAGGCACTGAGCAGTTTCGCCCGGTCGGTTCTGCAGGACTGATCAGTGCTGATTTCGGGCAGGGTGCGTGTATTGGAGCCTGCGGCCCTCCCGGGGTGATAGTTGTCGACGCACGCACCGGCATCCGCCAGTCGGCGCGCGGATTGGACAGTATTTACGAACGCTCGCTCCGTATACTGTGCGGGTGGCAGGCAAGGGGTCGGACATGGGCAAGGGAACGGTCGGCGGCGGCGGTACGACGATGCTGCGGCGGATCAATGTCGCCTCGGTCCTGGACGCGGTCCGTCGGTCCGCGCCCGCACCGTTGCGCGTCGCCGAGCTGGTCGAGCGCACCGGGCTGGCCCGGCCGACCGTCGCCCAGGCCGTGGACGAGCTGCTCGACGCCGGCTGGCTGCAGCAGCACGGACCCGACTCCGCGGACCGTTCGCTCGGCCGCCCGGCGATCCGCGTCTCGCTGCGCGGCCGCGCGGCGCCGGTGCTCGGACTGGACGTCGGCCCGCACCGGGTGACCGTCGGCGTCTCCGACCTGGCGGGCCGCAAGCTCTCGCTGGTACGCCGCTCCGGACCGGGCTGGTCCGCCCAGGAACTGCTCGGCGTGATCGGCGAGGTCATCGACGAGGCCCTGGCCGAGGCCGAGGTGCCGGCCGAGGACATCGCCGCCGTGGTCGCCGCCAGCCCCGGCATCGTCGACGAGCACACCGGCCGCGTCCAACTGGTGCCGAGCGTGCCGGGCTGGTCGGCGGTCGACCTGATCAAGCACCTGCGCGGCCTGCTCGACTGCCCGGTGATGCTGGACAACGACGCGAACCTGGCGGCCCTGGCGATCGCGGCCGCGCGTGGCGGCACCGGGACACTGCTGGCGGTCCAGTGGGGCGAGCGGCTCGGCGCGGGCATCGTCATCGACGGACGGCTGCACCGCGGGACCGGGGCGGCCGGTGAGATCGGCTTCATCGCGACCGACAACGACGACGTGATCAACCCGGAGGACAGCCGCGGGCCGCTCGAGCGTGCGGTCGGCTCGGAGGCGATCGCGGCGCTCGGACGTCAGGCCGCGCTGGACAACCCGAAGTCGCGGCTGGCTGAGCTCGGCGGTGAGCAACTCGACACCGCGGACGTGTTCGCCGCGGCCGCGGAGCGTGACCCGGTCGCGCAGGCCGTCGTACAGCAGGTGGCTCGGACGTTCGCGCGGGCGTTGGCTCCGTCGGTCCTCGTGCTGGACCCGACCGCGGTCGTCATCGGCGGCGGTGTCGCCCGCGCCGGCGCCGTACTGCTGGACGCGATCTCGGACCAGCTGCGGCTGCTGACGCTCAATCACCCGAAGCTGGAGCTGTCCGCTCTGGCCGAGGACGCGGTAGTCACGGGCGCGATGCGGATGGCACTGGACGAGGTGTGGCAGCGCAAGCTCCCGACACCGGCGATGACCAGCACTACCTAGGCCCTGCGACCACCTTCACACCGGGCATGCCGCACCAGCAGGTGTAGCTGAGCTCGTACTGCACCTGTCCCGCCAGATCGAGCCGGCGGTCCAGGCCCGTCACCATGCTCAACGGCAGCAGCATGCGCCGATCACACGCCGAGCACGTGATGACGATCACCGCTTGCCCCAGCCGTAGGCGCGGCCGACGTAGAGGCGATGGATCCGGCGCCAGTGCACCCGGACGTCGTCGAAGAACCACCGGCACCGCAGGTCCCACGGAATGCGATCACTCATCGTTCACATCCACTACGGAAAATTACTGCCACGACTGTTTCAGTCGAGTCTACAGCCGACGGACGGCGGTGGCGATAGCGTCCGGGCGGTCCAGGTGGACCAGGTGCTCCGAGTCGGGCACGACTTCGACGGTGGCGCCGAGGGCGGCGGCGAGTTTCCGTTGGCCGGACAGCCAGCTCTTGGCGGTGAAGCGGGCCATTCCGCCGGTCGCCACCAGCATCGCGGTCGGTGGGACTGTGTCGACCGGTGCGGCCACGAGCTTCGCCACCTCGGCCGCCAGCTCCCAGCTGGCGGACAGCTCGTCCCAGAAGATCAGCCACGAGTCCTGTCCGGCGTACCGTTCCTTGGCGGTTGCCTTGGACAACGGGTCCCGGTTCGACGTACTGCCGAACCGGACGCTCAACCGTCGTACCGTAGGCCCGACCAGCTGCGGTACGCCGACCTGTCCGAGGAAGCGCACCACAGACCGGGTCGCCTGATCGCCACGCTGTCCCGGGTAGAACGGCTGCCACCCTGTCTCCGACGGGAGGCTGCTGTCGACGAGGACCAGCCGGGACACCTCGCCCGGGCGCGTCAACGCCCACCGCAGTACGGCGAGCCCGCCGATCGAATGCCCGATCAGCCCGACCTGGACGCCCGACGGCACCCGGGCCGCGGCCCGTAGCGCATCGACGTCCGAGGTGACCGGCGTACGCCATGGGTCGATCACGCGGAGATCCTCAGCGGGCAGCAGCTCGGCTACCCGCCCGAACTCCTCCGGGGCTACGGCCAAGCCGGGCACCACGATCCACGTCATGCTCATCGACACAAGCGTGCCTCAGGGCTGGTAGCAATGTCCCCAGCAACAAGGAAACCAGCAGCACCGACGCCCGCTGCAGGATGCCCGGCGCATCCAGGGCGTCACCGGTCAGTACGTCGCTCGCCGTCTGCAGACCGAGCCAGGACTGTGTCACAGCAACACCAGCCGCCAGTACGGCGACCGCCCGGCCCCGGGCGCCGCCCCACCCGGCCTTCCGGAGTGCGAGCAGTGCATAGACGCCCAAGGCGATGCTGCCGAGACCTGCGATCGTGGAGGTCACCTCGTGCAGCACCAGGCCCACACCGGACTGCCCGTTCGCCTCGGCCGTCCGGCAGACCTCACTGGCCGACGGTGCACAGTCCATCGGCGACAGCGCGTCGAACAACGTCCCGAGCGCGAAGGCGGCCGTACTGACCAATAGCCCCCGCCGACCGCGCACCGCGGGACGTGCCACCAGTACGGCGACCACCAGCAACACGCCCGTGGTCAGATCCATCGCCCGGGCCAGGAAACTCGTTGATTGGTCTAATGCGCCCAGCTCGCTCAGGAACGAGTGATGCACGTCCAGCGGAAACCCCGCGGCCGCCTCCAGCAGCAGGCTGCAGTACAGCACGGCGGCCGCGAGCATCAGATTGCGGAGCAGACGATAGGGCACATGAACCATGTCAGCACCGTCGCATGTCAACCAAAGTCTTGACTGTGGCGTCAGCTGTACTGTCGAGGTAGTGCTAGCTCGACCAAAGTCTCAGCAAACTAATGGGATGATCGGCTGGTGCGGTCGGAACAAGTTGCGGTAGTGCCGGTCTGGAAGCATCGGGCAGCGGTCTGGGTGGGCCGCGTCGTCGTGCTGGCCTCGGTCTGGTCGTTCATTGCGATCCCGTTGCGTTTCGCGGCTCCGAAGTTCGTCAAGCACGTCGACATCGGCTTCGACTTCATCGGGATTCCGGCCGGGCACACGATCTTCTCCGCCGTCTACCTCGCCGTCGTCGGCAGCGCACTGCTGCGCGGCAAGCGGGCCGCTCTGCTCTGGGTGCTGTGGGTCTTCGAAGCGCTGTGGCTGCTCGCACAGGTCGCCGGCATCGCCTTCACCAGTGTCCGGCTGGCGAACCCGACGGACGCGGAACTGCTCCGCGACTTCGGTCCGGCCAGCGTGCAGGACCTCGAGTGGGGCATCGTGCAGGCGGTCGTGGTCGCGGGCATCGTCGTACTGCTGTGGACGATCCGCGGCGCGTTCCCGGCCCGGCTCGCGCCCGGTAGCCGGCGGCTCGCGATCGGCGCGCTGGTCTTCGGCATGCTGATCTCGATCGCGGTCAGCATCACGCTCACCCAGCTCTTCCCACGGACGCTCAGCGGACAACGGCAGAAGATCGGCTGGGCGGTGATCGCCGCCCTCGGCCAGTCCCGGAGCAAGATGGGCGGTCACGAGGGCCACGGCTGGATCGGTCTCACCGTCGGCGCGATCTCCGCGGCCTCGCTGGTGGTCGCGTTCTGGATCTTTCTCCGCTCCGTGCAACGCGTCCGGTACCTGACCCAGCCCGAGGAGCTCGAGGTACGCCGGCTGCTCCTGCTGCACGGCGAGCGGGACTCCCTCGGGTACTTCGCGACCCGCCGCGACAAGGCGGTCGTGTTCGCCCCGGACAACGAGGCCGCGATCGCGTACCGGGTGGTCAACGGCGTCAGCCTGGCCAGCGGCGACCCGCTCGGCGACCCGGTCGCCTGGCCGGCCGCGATCCAGCGATGGATCGCCGAAGCCCGGCGGTACGGCTGGTCCCCCGCGGTGCTGTCGGCCAGCGAGGAGGCTGCGCAGGCGTACGTCGACGCAGGTCTGCGCGCGCTGTCGATGGGCGACGAGGCGATCATCGACGTGGCGGACTTCACTCTCGAGGGCCGGACGATGCGCCCTGTCCGCCAGGCGGTGACCCGGGTCCAGCGGGCCGGGTACCACGCCGAGGTGGTCCGGCACGGCGACCTGTCCCCCGAAGCGCTGGCGGAGTACGTCCATCTCACCGAGAAGTGGCGCGGGGCGCGGACCGAGCGCGGGTTCTCGATGGCGCTCGGGCGGCTCGGCGACCCGGCCGACGCACGCTGCGTGATGGTGATCGCGCGGGACGCCGAGGGTACGGTTCGCGGGCTGCTGTCGTTCGTGCCGTGGGGAGTGCGCGGTGTGTCGCTGGACCTGATGCGCCGCGACCCGGAGTCCGCGAACGGCCTGATGGAGTTCATGGTCACGTCGCTGATCGACGCGAGCAGCGACCTCGGCATCCACCGGATCTCGCTGAACTTCGCGATGTTCCGGGAGATCTTCAGCGACGCCGAGCGGGTCGGCGCCGGCCCGGTGCTGCGGGCCACGAACGCGTTGCTGACCGCGGCGTCGCGCTTCTGGCAGCTGGAGAGTCTGTACCAGTCGAACGAGAAGTACCTGCCCCGCTGGTCGCCGCGGCTGATGTGCTACGCGCGCGGAGCGTCGCTGGCGCAGGTCGTTCTCGCCGCCGGTACGGCGGAAGGCTTCCTGCCCGCGCCGCGGCCGTGGACACGGGTCGACAGCGTCGAGGCAGGCGAACGGCACGCGATCATGGCCACCGACGGCGGGTCGTTCGCCGCCGCCGTCCGGGAGCAGGAGGTGGAGCTGCTGCGCCCCGTGCTGCCGGCCCGCAAGCTCACCGAGCAGGAGCAGATCCGGCGCACCAAGCTCGCCGAACTCGTTGCCGCGGGCATCGATCCGTACCCGGTCAGCGTGCCGCGGACCGAAACCCTGGAACGCGTCCGCGAGCTGTACCCGAACCTGCCGCCGGATCGTCACACCGGCCACGTCGTCTCGGTGACGGGCCGGGTGCTGCGGATGCGGGACCACGGCGGTCTGTCGTTCGCCCAGCTGCAGGACGGGTCGACGCAGCTGCAGGTGATGCTCACCACCGGGTCCTGCGGCGCGGAACCGCTCGACCAGTGGCGGCGACTTGTCGACATCGGCGACCACGTCAGCGTGACCGGCGAGATCGTCACCAGCCGGCGCGGCGAGCTGTCGATCGAGGTCACGACCTGGGCGATGGCCGCGAAGTGCCTGCACCCGTTGCCGGACAAGCGGAAGGGCTTCACCGACCCGGAGGCACGGGTCCGGCAGCGGCACATCGACCTGGTGATGAACCCGGACTCGCTGCGGATGATGCAGCAGCGCAGCGCCGCGGTCCGGGCCCTGCGCAACGGTTTCGAGACCCGCGGGTTCATCGAGGTGGAGACGCCGATGCTGCAGGCGGTGCACGGCGGCGCGAACGCCCGGCCGTTCGTCACCCACATCAACGCCTACGACACCGACCTGTTCCTGCGGATCGCGCCGGAGCTGTTCCTGAAGCGGCTGAGCGTCGGCGGGATGGGCAAGATCTTCGAGCTGAACCGGAACTTCCGCAACGAGGGCGCGGACGCGACCCACAACCCGGAGTTCACCTCGGTCGAGGCCTACCAGCCGTACGCCGACTACGTGGTGATGCGCGAGCTGACCCGCGAGCTGCTGATCGAGGTGGCCACCGCGGTGTACGGGAAGCCTGTCGTACGGCGGGACGGCGAGGAGATCGACATCTCCGGCGAATGGCCGGTGGTCACCGTGCACGACGCGGTCGGCCAGGCCGCCGGGGTGTGCGTGGACGTCGACACTCCGGTCGAGCGACTGCGCGAGCTGTGCGCGGATCACGGCGTACACACGACCTTCGACATGACCGCGGGCGAGCTGGTGCTGGAGCTGTACGACGAGCTCGTCGAGCCGAACACGATGCTGCCGACGTTCTACACGGACTTCCCGCTGGAGACGTCGCCGCTGACCCGGAACCATCGTTCCGAACCGCGGCTCGCCGAGCGCTGGGACCTGGTCGCGTTCGGCGCCGAGATCGGTACGGCGTACTCCGAACTCGTCGACCCGGTCGAGCAGCGCCGGCGGCTCACCGAGCAGTCGCTGAAGGCCGCCGCCGGCGATCCCGAGGCGATGTCGCTGGACGAGGACTTCCTGTCCGCGCTGGAGTACGCGATGCCGCCGACCGGCGGGCTCGGCATCGGCGTTGACCGGGTGATGATGATGCTGACCGGCCAGAACATCCGCAGCACGCTGGCGTTCCCGTTCGTCCGTCCTGCTGCTCGGGATTGATGACACCACCTATGCTGGTGTCTCGAGGGTGGGGACCTGGGGGTGGGGATGAGGCGCTGGGCTGCGCTGTGTGTCGGGTTGTGCCTGCTGACCGGCTGCGGTGCCGATCCGCGACGTCCGGACCCGGTCACGTCGGCTTCGAGTAGCTCCGCGCCGGCGCCGGCGGCGACCGTACCGACGGCCGGGCCGCTGGGTACGTCGGCGTACCAGGCGGAGCTGACCCGGATCGACCAGGTGCTGGGCGGATCGGCGCGGCCACTGACCCGGGTGCGGACCGCGGAGGGGCTGGGCGTGGCGATCACCACGCTGGCGCAGTCGCTGAACACGATCGCGATCCGGCTGGCGGCGTTGACCGTGACCTCCCGGCTGAGCGCCGTACACCAACTCCTGCAGACGCGGATCGGCGTCGCGGCGACCCGGCTGACCAGCACCTTGGGCCAGACCGAGGACGACGCGCGCTGCGGCGGGGTCGCGTACACCTCGCAGAAGGTGCAACGGCAGTTGCGCACCGACCTGAGTACGGCGCTCACCCAACTGACGGAGCTGAAGCTGAGGTTCGGCACCACGCTGCCGGATCCGGGACCGGCGCCGAAGGAGGAGCGGCCGGCGAGCGGCGAGGTCCTGGTCCGCCGCGGTACCGCGGGGTCGGGCCGGCTGAAGATCACCAACGGTACGGCGAAGGACGTCGCGATCTCGATCGTGAACGACGGACGGCCACCTGGCAGCCCGCAGATCATGGTCTACCTCCGGGCCGCCGGGACGATCACGGTGAACCGGATCGGCGGCACCTATCACCTGTACTTCAAGAGCGGCTCCGACTGGGATCCGCAGCACCGCAAGTTCCGCTCGGACTGCTCGTTCAAGAAGTTCGAGCAGACCTTCACCCCCGCCCAGGGCTGGCAGATCAACCTCCAGCCCCAACCGAACGGCAACGCCACCCTCACCGAGGTCGAGGCGTACTAGAGGCCGAGTTTGTGTAGTAGGCGGCCGAGGAAGCCGCCGACGCTGCTGGGCTTGCCGGGGTCGTCCGGCGTGGTCGGCGAGGTGGTGGGAGTGGTCGGGCTGGTCGTCGGGGACCTCGTCGGGTCCGCGGTCGGCGATGCGGTCGGCTGCGCGGTCGGCACGGTCGTCGCCGGGTCCGTCGGCGGGCGCTCGGTGACCGGCGGATGCGTCGGGCCCGTGGACTCGACGATCTCCGGCGTCGGCGTCTCGCCCGGCCGGGTCGGGTACGGCGTGAATGTGCTGCCGGCCGACCGCACGACCTCGGGCGGATCGGTGGCGCTGAGCAACGGCGTCGGTACGGCGGTGGGCGTCGGCGCCGGGGTGGTCGCCGGGGTCGACGTGGCCTGGTGCGGGATCGCGACGTTCTGGGACGGCTGACCGGGCTGCGGGCCGGCGACCGGGGTGGCCGGGTCCGGGCCGCCGCCGGGGAGCGGCAGGAACGGCGCCCCGATCCGCGGGCCGCCGAGCAACGCGGTGAAGAACAGCGCGAGGTACCCGAGCAGCAGGATGCCGACGCCGGCGGCGACCTGGCGGCGCCGCGGGTGCTGCCAGGGCGGGCGGCGGGTAGCCGTGGCGGGCATCGCGTTCACAAGTCCCGCAGGGTATCGGCAGACCAGTCGTTTCAAACAGCCCTTGGAAGAAATTCCACGCCAAAGCGAGACCTTCCGGGAATTGCGGTACTGGTTACGCGTTCGTAGCAATGCGGTGCGTCAGCGGGTCAGCTCCTGCAGGCCGATCACCGACAACAACCGGAGCTTCTCGGCCGCCTCGCTGTTCGGCGCCGCGGTGTAGACGACGATCCGCAGATCGCTGCCCGGCACGGACAGCACGTCGCAGTCGATCGCGAACGTCCCGACCTCCGGATGCCGGACGACCTTCCGCTCGGACCGGTGGAACCCGATCACCGGCTGGTCCCACAGCACCGCGAACTCCGGTACGGCGCACAGCTCCTCGATCAGCGCCCGCAGATCCGGGTCGTGCGGGTACCGGGCGACCGACGCGCGCAGGTCCGTGACCATCGCGATTCGGAAGTCCCGCCGCTGCTCGGGCGTCTGCTCGAACCGGTCGCCGGGCATCAGGAAGTGCCGGTAGATGATGTTGCGCTGCCGGCCGTGCCACGGCGACGGGTCACCGGCGAGCGCGGCGAACATCGGGTTCCAGCTGATCGCCGTCCAGGCCGCGTCGCACACGCACAACGGCGCGCCGTCCAGCTGGTCGACGATCCGCTGCACCCCCGGCGGGACGTACGCCGAGATCCGCCCGGGCGACGGCTCCACCTCGCCGGCCAGCGCGAACAGATGGTTGCGCTCGGCATCGGACAGCCGGAGCGCCCGGGCCAGCGCGGTCAGCACCTGGGCGGACGGCGAGTCCGAGCGACCCTGTTCCAGCCGGACGATGTAGTCGACCGAGAGCCCGGCGAGCAGCGCCAGCTCCTCGCGCCGGAGGCCGGGCGCACGCCGGGTCCCGCCGGTCGGCAGCCCGACCTCGGCGGGCGTCACCCGGTCCCGCCAGGCATGCAACGTCTTCCCGAGCTCACCCATGCCGTCCAGTATTCCGCGCCGGACCCGGCACAGCCTGGTACTGCCGGTCCCTGGTGTCCCGCGCAGTTGATTCGTTGCTGAAGTTCGTTCGGGTGACGAGGCCGTGGTGATCAGCACTCGATGACGTTCACCGCGAGCCCGCCGCGGGAGGTCTCCTTGTACTTGACCTTCATGTCCCGGCCGGTCTCGCGCATCGTCTTGATCACCTTGTCGAGCGTGACCACGTGCACGCCGTCGCCGTGCATCGCCATCCGGGCCGCGTTGATCGCCTTCACCGACGCCATCGCGTTCCGCTCGATGCACGGGATCTGCACCAGCCCGCCGACCGGGTCGCAGGTCAGGCCGAGGTTGTGCTCCATCGCGATCTCCGCGGCGTTCTCGACCTGTTGCGGCGTACCGCCGAGCACCTCGCAGAGACCGGCGGCGGCCATCGAGCAGGCCGAGCCGACCTCGCCCTGGCAGCCGACCTCGGCGCCGGAGATCGAGGCGTTCTCCTTGTACAGCACACCGATCGCGCCGGCCGTCAGCAGGAACCGGACCGCGCCGTCGTCGGTCGCCCCGGGCACGAACCGCCGGTAGTAGTGCAGGACGGCCGGGATGATGCCGGCGGCACCGTTCGTCGGCGCGGTGACGATCCGCCCGCCGGACGCGTTCTGCTCGTTGACCGCGAGCGCGAACAGGTTCACCCAGTCCATCACCTTGAGCGGGTCGACCGACCACGGGTCCTGGCTGAGCTTGCGGTGCAGGGCGTGTGCGCGGCGCGGCACCTTCAGACCGCCGGGCAGGATGCCCTCGGTCTCGCAGCCCTCGCGGACGCAGTCCTGCATCACCTGCCAGATCCGCAGCAGTCCGTCGCGGATCTCGTCCTCGGTCCGCCAGGCCAGCTCGTTCGCGAGCATCACCTCGCTGACCGGCAGCTGCGACTCCCGGCACCGGTCGAGCAGCTCGGCGCCGGTGCTGAACGGGTACTTCAGCGGAGTGGTGTCCGGCACGATCCGGTCCCCCGCGGCGGCGTTCTCGTCGACCACGAAGCCGCCGCCGACCGAGTAGTACGTGCGTTCCCGCAGGACCGCGCCCTGGTCGTCGCGGGCGACGAAGATCATCCCGTTCGGGTGGTACGGGAGCGCCTTGCGGCGGTGCATCACCAGGTCGCGGTGCTCGTCGAACGCGATCTCCCGGACGCCAGCGAGCAGCAGCCGGCCGCGCTCGCGGATCGTCTCGACCCGGGCGTCGACGGAGTGCGTCACGATCGTCTCGGGGTCCTCGCCCTCGAGCCCGAGGATGACCGCCTTGTTGCTGCCGTGCCCGTGGCCGGTGGCCCCGAGCGACCCGAACAGCTGGGACTCGACGGTCGCCGTCGCGGCCAGCAGGCCGTCGTCGGCGAGGCCGAGTGCGAACGTGCGGGCGGCGCGCATCGGCCCCACGGTGTGGGAGCTCGACGGACCGATCCCGATACTGAACAGGTCGAAGACGCTGATCGCCATCGTGTGGAGGTTCCTTCCGGTCGCCGTTGACCGTTTGGTGTCCTCCCCGCTCTGTCAGACGGATGTCTTCCAGAGGTGCCTCGCCCGCGCGGTGAAGGTGCCTGAGAGATTCTTGGGGAGAGTTGCTCCTACGGCGCCCGGTGCCCCGGGACTCTCCCGCACGGGTTCATGCGGCTTGTTGAACTGACTGACGTTGTGGACGGTACGGCGGTCTGCGGGGCGCCGTCAATCCGGCCCTCGCCCCCGACCCTCACAAGCCCCCCACGCCGGGTTCGGGGTGCCGGCGGGGCTGGTCCCGGATGCCTGCAGCAAGCGATTGCCGAACGATCGTTCGCATGAAATTCATCCGACGCACCCTCGTGGGTGCCGCAGTACTCGGCATGGCGACCGTCGGGCTGACGACCGCCGCCTCGGCCGAGCCGCGCCTGCAGTGGACCGACTGCAAACCTGAAGGCAGAGACGATCCCGCCGAGGTGAAGGGATCACAGTGCGCGACCTTGCAGGTACCCGTCGACTGGCGGAACCCGGGCGGACCGACCTTCGGCCTCGCAGTGGCGAGGCGGCAGGCAGCGGCGCCCGGTGAGCGGGTGGGCGTGCTCGTGTTCGGGCCGGGCGGCCCCGGTGACTCCGGGGTCGATCGGATCAAGACCGGGATGTCGCGGTTCAGCGCCGAACTGCAGGACCGCTTCGACATCGTCAGCTTCGACCCGCGCGGCGTCGGACGCAGTAACCCGGTGAAGTGCTCGGCCGAGCTCCTCGCGAAGCAGCCGTCGCCGATCATCAGGAGCGCGGCCGGCTTCACCGGGACGATCAGCTACAACCGGCAGCTCGCCACGGACTGCCGCGAGCACACCGGTCCGGTGTACGACCACCTCGACACCTGGCAGACGGTGCGCGACCTCGACGCCGTCCGGCAGGCGCTTGGTGAGTCCACGATCTCGTTCCACGGCAGCTCGTACGGCACCGTGCTCGGTGGACAGTATGCCGAGACGTATCCGGGCCGGGTCCGCGCGATGGTCCTGGAAGGTATCAGCGACCACAGTGCCTCCCCGACCCGCAAGTTCCTCGACCAGCAGGCGGAAGCGGCGCAGGACTCGTTCAGCGAGTTCGTGAAGTGGTGCGACGCGACGGACACCTGTGCGCTGCACGGCCGCGACATCCACACCCTGTGGGCGGGCCTGCTCGCTCGGGCGGACCGCGGCGCGGTGCCGGACCCGCAGCACCCGACCGTCCCCATCACGCCGTTCAACCTGAGCTTCAGGGCGTTCAAGTTGCTCTACGACCCGGAGTGGGCGGCTCTTGCCGACATGTTGAAGCAGCTGGACACCAGTGCCCCGCCGACCGGTCAGGCACCGACCCCGACGGGGTTGGCGTCGTACCCGCTGGCGGTGTTCTGCCAGGACTGGAACCTCCCGGTGCGCTCCTACCGGGAGTACGCCGCTCAGCTCGACCGGCTGGCCCGGAACAATCCGGACATGCGCTACCCGGGCCAGCTGATGGCCGTGTCGATCTGTCTCGGCCAGCCGCCGGCTAACAACCCGCAGCACGTTCTGGATGTCCGGGACCTCAGGACACCGATCCTGCTCGCGGGCACGGTCCACGATCCGGCGACCGGCTACAACTGGGCCCGGAGCGTGGCACGCCAGCTCGGCAAGAACGGCGTACTCGTCACGTACGAAGGCTGGGGGCACGGCAGTTACAGCACGAGCGCCTGCATGCGGTCGACGATCGACGACTACCTGACCGCGCGGGACGTACCGAAGCGCGGCAGCAGCTGCGCCGCCGTATCCCCGACCTGATCGGTCTGATCCGTCAGACCGGGACGCCGGTGATTTCCAGCACCCGGTCCAGCTGATCGCCGCGGACCAGCCGGCCGGACATCAGCCGGAGCTCGGTACAGGCCGTCTCCAGCGCCTGCCCCTGGCTCCGGCAGTTGTCGACGTACCAGAACGGATCGTCCGGTTGCGGATCGTCGGCGTCGTCGATGTCGGCGTACCAATGCCGGTCGCCGCAGTTCATTACGCGCACCCGTAGGTTCATGATGACTACTCCCCGTACCCGGGGATGCCGGGTCCCCCTGGCCCGGTCGAGGCCGCCTCGGCTTGGCGCGTGGTACGTGGCCCCCCACTGCCACGCGCCGAGCCGAGATCAGCCCTCCCCCGCCCTGTACATCGTGGGGCGACGGCGAACGTTACTGTTCGTGATCGGTAATCTTGATTACTTCCCGAGATGCGAGCGGGTCCACTGCTCCAGCCCGTCGGTGGTGATCGGCAGGTCCTCGGTGAGGATCTCCAGCCGGTCCTCGTGCACCACCACGTTGTCCTCGATCCGGATCCCGATCCCGCGCAGCTCGGGCGGCACGGTCTCGTCGTTCGGGTGGAAGTACAGGCCCGGCTCGACCGCGAGCGCCATCCCCGCCTCGATGGTGCCGGCGAAGTAGGCCTCCGGCCGGGACGCGTCGCAGTCGTGGACGTCGAGGCCGATGTAGTGGCCGGTGCCGCAGACGATGTACCGGCGGTGCTGCTGGCCGTCCGGGCCGAGCAGCTCGTCCATCGAGACGTCCAGCAGGCCCCAGTCCCGCAGGCCCTCGGCCAGCACCCGCAACGCCTCGTGCTGGAAGGCGCGGTACGGCGCCCCGACCTTGACCGCCTCCAGCGAGGCGAGCTGCGCCTTGTGCACCAGGTCGTGCACCTGCCGCTGTGCCGCCGTGTACTCGCCGGTGGCCGGGAACGTCCGGGTCACGTCGGCGGTGTAGAGCGTGCGGGTCTCGACGCCGGCGTCGAGCAGAATCACGTCGCCCTCGTTCACCGGGCCGTCGTTGCGGACCCAGTGCAGCACCGGCGCGTGGTTGCCAGCGGCAACGATCGACGCGTAGCCGACGCCGTTGCCCGCGGTCCGCGCGCGCCGGTCGAAGGTGCCCTGCAGCCAGCGCTCACCGCCGCCGCGGATCGCCTCCGGCAGCTCGCTCGCGACGTCGCCGAACGCCAGCACGCTGGCCGCGACCGCCTCGCGGAGCTGGTCGAGCTCCCAGTCGTCCTTGATCCGGCGCAGCTCGGCGATGCTCTGCCGCAGCGCGTTGCCGTCGGTGGGCGACGTCCGGACCAGGGCGTCCAGCATCGGCTCCACTCCGGGCACCGACAGCATGAACGGTACGGCGCCGCGCACCGCGGCGGGCAGCTCGTCGAGCGGGCGGCAGGCGATCTGCAGCGCGTCCGACCAGTCCTTCAGGCCCGGCACCGGCCCGATCCACAGCTCACCGTCGCGCGCGTTCGCGAAGAAGTCCGCCTCGTCCGGGCCTGCGGTCTCGCGCAGGTACAGCGTCGCGTCGCCGTCGCCGGAGATGACCAGGACCGCGCCCTCGGCCTGGCAGCCGGTCAGCCAGACGAAGTCGCTGTCCGCGCGGAACTGGTAGTCGGTGTCGTTCGACCGGACCGGGGCCCGGCCCGCGCCGAGCGCGATCCGGCGGCCCGGCAGTGCCGCGGCGAGCTTCCGCCGGTGCTCCGCGGCCGCCTCCGCGAGCCCCTCCGGCACCGCCACCGACCGGTCGACCGGCCCCCAGCCGCGGGAGATGAAGTCCCGGAATCCCTTGGCGTCGATCGGGCGGTAGGACTTCGGCGTCTGGTCGGTCCGGGCGTCATCGGTCATGACCTGTACTCCCCTTTGCTGCTGACGGTTTGACTCATCAACTCAGGTGGCGGCCGGGGTTTGCAAGCCCTTATCCCGGAAGGCGGCCAGGATGCCGTGCTCGGAGTCGAGGAGGTACTGGTGCAGGTCCTCGGCGGCCTCGTCGTACTTGCGGGCCTCGAGCAGTTCGAGCAGGCCGCGGTTCCGCTCGATGTACGGCTCGTGCAGCTCGCGCGGCGCCGCGATCACGTGGAACAGCAGCCGCAGTTCGGCGAGCAGCCGGCCGGTCATCGCGTCCATCCGCGAGCTGTCGGCCAGGCCGATCAGGTGCTCGTGGAAGCGCATGTTCGCCGTACCCACGGCCGGCCAGCGGTCCGCCCGGGCGGCGGCCTCGGCCACCTCGACGTCGTCGTGCAGCGGCTCCAGGCGGCTCGCGGGCAGCTCCGGGTCGCGCCCGGACAGCCCGCGGACAACGTCCACCTCGAGGACGCGGCGCAGCCGGTAGAGGTCGATCACGTCCTGCTCGCCGAGCTCCGGGACGAACACGCCGCGGTGCAGCTTGTAGACCAGCAGGCCTTCGTGGGTGAGCAGCCGGAAGGCCTCGCGGAGCGTGTTCCGGCTGACCTCCAGGACCTCGGTCAGCTCGACCTCGGACAGCTGCGCGCCGGGCGGCAGCGCACCCTCGGTGATGCTGCGCCGCAGGATGTCGGCAGCACGCTCCGCCGAGCTGCTCCGGTCCAGCCGCGCGACGTCGGCGGCGACGGTCCGCAGCCAGGCCTGGCGGCCGGTCTCAGTCATCTCTGCATCATCCCAGGTGGGCGGAAAAAGTGGAACAAGGCTCTTGCAGGATTGTTCAACAATCCCTACGCTCGGGCTCATGGACCTCAACGCGGACATGGGCGAGGGCTTCGGTTGCTGGTCGATGGGTGACGACTCGGCGCTGCTCGAGGTCGTGACCAGCGCGAACGTGGCCTGTGGGTTCCACGCCGGGGACCCGTCGATCATGCGCCGGGTGACGGCCGAGGCGGTCGAGCGCGGCGTCGCCATCGGCGCCCACGTCGGATACGCCGACAAGGCCGGCTTCGGACGGCGCCACGTGGACGTCGCCCCGGACGTGCTGCGCGACGAGGTGCTGTACCAGATCGGCGCCCTGGATGCCTTCGCACGGATCGCGGGCGGCCAGGTCCGGTACGTGAAGCCGCACGGGGCGCTCTACAACACGATCGGCCACCACATGGAGCAGGCCACCGCCGTGGTGACCGCGGTCGCCGAGTACGACCGGACGCTCCCGGTCCTCGGCCTGCCCGGCTCCGCGTGGCTTCGGCTGGCCGCCGAGGCCGGCCTGAGCGTCGTGCACGAGGCGTTCGCGGACCGTGCGTACACACCGTCCGGCACGTTGGTTCCGCGGCGCGAGGCCGGCTCCGTGCTGCACGACGCGGACGAGATCGCGACCCGGTGCACGGCGATGGCGACCGGGCGGGCGATCCGCGACCACTCCGGCGGCTCGTTCGTCGTCGAAGCGGCGTCGATCTGCGTCCACGGCGACACTCCGGGGGCTGTCGAGATCGCGCGGCGCGTGCGCGGCGCGCTGGAGGGAGCGGGCGTGCCGGTGCGCCCGTTCACGGGCTGATGCGGATTCTCCCTTCGGGTCAGCAGGCCGTGCTGGTGGAGCTGGACGACCTCGACGAGGTCCTCGGGTACTACGCCGCACTGACCGCCGATCCGCCGGCCGGCGTCGTCGACATCGTCCCGGCCGCGCGGACGATCCTGGTCACCACGAGCGGCAGTACGACCGCCTTGTCGCACGCTCTCCGGCGCCTCACCCCCGCCCGGGACCGCCGGACCGCCGGGGACCTGATCGGCATCCCGGTCGTGTACGACGGCGAGGACCTGGGCAACGTCGCCGAGTTGCTCGGCTGCACCCCGGAGGACGTCGTCGCCCGCCACACCGCCGAGGAGTGGACCGTCGCCTTCTCCGGCTTCGCCCCGGGGTTCGGCTACCTGACCGCGGCCGGGGAGTGGAACATCCCGCGCCGGCCGTCGCCCCGGACGAAGGTCCCGGCCGGGGCTGTCGCGCTGGGCGGCGAGTTCAGCGGCGTCTACCCGCGCGAGTCCCCCGGCGGATGGCAGTTGATCGGCCGGACGGTGGTGCGGATCTTCGACTCGTCCCGCGAGCCCGCCGCCCTGCTGCACCCCGGCCGCCGGGTCCGGTTCGTCGACGCAGGTCGTGGATGAGCAGCCTGACCGTTCTGACAACGGGGCCGTTGGCAACGATCCAGGACCTCGGACGGGCCGGCCAGGCCGCGCTCGGGGTGCCGGCGTCGGGCGCCTGCGACCGGGCCTCCTACGCGTTGGCGAACCGGCTGGTCGGCAACCACGACGGTGCGGCCGCTCTGGAGGTGACCTACGGCGGTCTCGCCCTGCACGCGGACGGCGATGTCGTCGTCGCCATCACCGGCGCCCCGTGCACCGGCGTACCACTGAATGCTCCCGCTGTGCTGAGGTCGGGGCAGGTTCTGCGTTTCGGGCCGCCCACCAGCGGTCTCCGCACGTACGTCGCGGTCCGCGGCGGCATCGACGTCCCACCCGTCCTGGGCTCCCGCTCCACCGATCTGCTCTCCGGCCTCGGCCCTTCGCCTTTGGTGGCTGGGCAGACGCTGCCGGTCGGCTCGTCGGAGAACCCGATGCCCGGGGTGGACCTGGCCCCGGTCGCCCACCCGGCCGCCGGTGAGGTGGTGCTGCGCGTGACGCCCGGTCCACGACGGGACTGGTTCACCGATGCCGGCTGGGAATCCCTTCTCACCCAGGTCTACAGCGTGAGCACCAACAGCAACCGCGTCGGCGTACGCCTCGACGGCGTGCCGCTGGAACGCGCCCGCACCGGCGAACTGGCCAGCGAGGGCATGACCCACGGCGCCGTCCAGATCCCCCCGTCCGGGACCCCGGTCATCTTCCTCGCCGACCACCCGGTGACCGGCGGCTACCCGGTCATCGCGTACGTCGCCGCCGCCGACCTGGACGCCTGCGCCCAACTCCGCCCGGGCCAACCGGTACGACTTGCCGGTTAGCCTCCCATTGCGGCGGCGAAGGTCTCTTGGGCCTTCCGCATCAGCGCGGCCTCGGCCGGGTCCGCGAACAAGGCCGGAAGGTTGCCCGGGTCAACATCCTCGACGTGCGTCTGGAGCCACCAGATGTTGCCGGTCGGGTCCTGCACCCGGCCGCCGCGGTCGCCGGTGATCCCGGAGTACATCAGCTCGGTGACGACCGTCGCGCCGGCCTCGATCGCCCGCCGGTACGTCCGCTCGACGTCGTCGACGTACACGCTGAGGAACGCGGGCGTGTTCGGCCACTCGGGCGCCGCGTCGAAGGTCATCAGCACCGACTCGCCGACGGTGATCTCCGCGTGCCCGACGGTCCCGTCCTCGTTCAGGAACCGCCCCGACGCCTGCACCTCGAACGTCCGCTCCACGAAGTCCAGGAACTTGTCCGCGCCCTTGACGACGACGTACGGAGTGATGGTCGACTTACCGCCCGGGATCTGCTGTGTTGTCATGCGTTGAGCTTCGCGGAGGTAGCGGCCAGCTAGTGTCCTGTTCGTACGCCGGATCTGAATCGGCGCAGGTACTCCGTGGGCGTGGTGCCGAGATGGCGGGCGAACGCGCGGCGGAGGGTTTCGTCGCTGCCCAGGCCGCTGAGGCGTGCGGCCGCGGTGATGTTGTGGCCGTCGAGCAGGAGTTGCTGCGCGCGATCGAGCCGTACGCGTTCGACCCAGCGGGCCGGGGACGTGTCGAACTCGGTCTGGAACAAGCGGGTCAAGTGACGCGGACTGACCGCAGCCGCGGCCGCGAGGTTCGGCAGCGTGTGGTCGGCGGCCGGGTCGGCGATGACCGCGTCGGTGATCGCCCGCAATTGGTCTGTCCGCGGCGGCGGGGTCGCCATCGCGGTCGAGAACTGCGACTGGCCGCCCGGGCGCTGCATGAACACCACCAGCTCACGGGCCACCGCCCGGGCCAGGTCGGCGCCGTGGTCCGACTCCACCAGCGCGAGTGTGAGGTCTATGCCGGCGCTGATCCCGGCCGAGGTCACGTACCGCCCGTCGGCGAGGTGCAGCGCATCCGGCTCGACGCGCACCCGCGGATACTTCCGCGCCAACGCTGCCGCATGCCGCCAGTGCGTGGTCGCCCGTCGTCCGTCCAGCATTCCGAGCTCGGCCAGCACGAACGCCCCGCTGCAGACGGAGGCGACCCGGTCGGCGTCCTGGACCAGCGTCGCGGTCACCTCCAGCACGTCCTCGGGCACGCGATCCACCAGGTGATCCGCGCCCGCGACCACCACGGTGTCCACCACACCGGCTCCCGCCGTCGTGATGACACCCGCCAACGAGACGCCCGACGCGCTCCGTACCTCTCCACTCCGCGCGGACACCAGCACCACCTCGTACCGCGGAGTCCCGCGGTTCGCCTGATGCAGGACCTCGAGCGGTCCGGTGACGTCCAGCAGCGTCACCCCGTCGTACACGACGAACGCGACCCGGCGTGTCCGAATATGTGGTTCGGCTGGCGAGAAGGACATGGCGGCAGTCTACCCACGCCCGCGAATCTGGAGCTCCACCCACGAAAGGACGCACCATGACCGAGGAGATCGCCGGCATCCGGATCCCGGACAGCACACTCGCCCGCGAGGCGACCGAACTCGTCCGCAGCGCCGCCACCCCGCTCCTCTTCGACCACTCCCGCCGCGTGTTCCTGTTCGGCTCCCTCCGCGGCCGCGACCTCAGCTACGACCCGGAACTCCTGTACGTCGGCGCGATGTTCCACGACCTCGGCCTGACCGAGCAGTACCGCCGTACGGACCAGCGCTTCGAGATCGACGGCGCCGACGAGGCCCGCCGTTTCCTCAACGCCCACGGCATCTCCGGTGACCCGGCCGACCGGGTGTGGACGGCGATCGCGTTGCACACCACCCCGGAGATCCCGCTCCACCTGTCCGCCGAGATCGCCCTCGTCACCCGCGGCGTCGAACTGGACGTGCTCGGCATCGGGTACGACGCGATCACCGACGCCGAACGGTCCGCCGTGACCGCGGCGCATCCCCGGCCGGACTTCAAGCCCCGCATCCTGGAGGCGTTCACGACCGGTATCCAGGACCGCCCCGCGACCACCTTCGGCAACGTGAAGGCCGACGTCCTCGAACACTTCGTCCCCGGATTCCGGCGTACGGACTTCGTCGACGTCATCAAGAACTCGGCGTGGCCCGAGTAGCCGTTCCTTGTCCAGGGGGCGGGGAGCGGACAGGATGTGCGGTATGACTTCTGGAACGCCGGGTATCGACAGCACCGTCCCGCCGAGTGGCACCGGCTGCGTCGAGTGCCTGGACGCCGGCGGCTGGTGGTTCCACCTGCGGCGCTGCGCCCAGTGCGGTCACATCGGCTGCTGCGACTCGTCCCCCGCCCAGCACGCCTCCGCCCACGCCGCCGAGTCCGGCCACCCGATCGTCCGCAGCTTCGAACCCGGCGAGGACTGGTTCTGGCACTACGGCGAGTCCCAGTACTACGACGGCCCCGACCTCGCCCCGCCGGCCTCCCGCCCCGAGACCCAACCGGTCCCCGGCGGCAACGTCCCCGACGACTGGCAGTCCAAACTCCACCGCTGACCCCGCGCTACAACACGAAGCCTGTGGGGAACGGGTCGTCGGGGTCGAGCAGGTAGTTCGCGGTGCCGGTGATCCAGGCTCGGCCGGTCACGGTGGGGATGACGGCCGGGTGCGGGCCGACCGTGGTTTCCTCGATCAGGCGGCCGGTGAAGCGGGTGCCGATGAAGGACTCGTTGACGAAGTCCGCGTCGAGGGCAAGCTCGCCGCGGGCGTGGAGTTGCGCCATCCGGGCGGACGTACCCGTGCCGCACGGTGACCGGTCGAACCAGCCGGGGTGGATCGCCATCGCGTTGCGGGAGTCCGCGCCGTCCTCGCCCGGCGCGGTGAACTGGACGTGTTTGCACCCGTTGATCCCGGGATCGAGCGGATGCACCGGGCGGTCGGCGGCGTTGATCGCGTCCATGATGTCCAGGCCCGCCTGCAGGATCCGGTCCTTCTCGGCGCGGTCGAACGGGATGCCGAGTTGCTCCAGCGGCAGGATCGCGTAGAAGTTCCCGCCGTACGCCAGGTCGTACGTGACCTTCCCCAGTCCGGCCACGTCGACCGAGGCGTCCAGCGCGTGCGAGTACGACGCGACGTTCCGCAGCGTCACGTGCTCCGCCCGGCCGTTGCTCACGGCAACGTCAACGACGACGAGACCGGCGGGCGTGTCCAGCCGGACCTGTGTGACCGGCTCGGTGACCGTGACCATACCGGACTCGACCAGCACGGTCGCGACGCCGATCGTGCCGTGACCGCACATCGGCAGCAGGCCGGAGACCTCGATGTACAGCACACCCCAGTCCGCATCGGAGCGGGTCGGCGGCTGCAGGATCGCTCCGCTCATCGCGGCGTGACCACGCGGCTCGTTCATCAGGAACAACCGCAGGTCGTCCAGGTGCTTGATGAAGTACTCGCGCTTCTCGGCCATCGTCGCACCCGGTACGACGCCGACCCCGCCGGTCACGACGCGGGTCGGCATGCCCTCGGTGTGCGAGTCGATCGCACTGATCGTCCGGACGGACCTCATGCCAGCGACTCCACTGCTTTCTTCATGTCCTGCTCCAGCTGCGCGACGTGCTCGGGCACCAACGGCCCGCGCGGGGGCCGGCACGGTCCGCCGAACCGTCCGACGTAGTCCATGCCGTACTTGATCGCCTGCACGAACTCGGTCCGCGAGTCCCACCGGAACGCGGCGACCAGCGGCTCGTACAGCGCGCGTGCCTCCTCCAGCTTGCCTTCGAGGGCAAGGTCGTACAACCGGACCGATTCCTTCGGGAAGACGTTCGGGAAACCGGCGAACCAGCCGGTCGCGCCCATCAGCAAGGCCTCCAGCGTGAGGTCGTCGGCGCCTGCGATCACGGCCAGATCCGGCGCCAGCTCGCGGATCTCCAGGATCCGCCGGACGTCACCGGAGAACTCCTTCACCGCGACGACGTTCTCGATCTGCGCGATCTCGGCGAGCAGGTCCGGCGTCAGGTCGACCTTGGTGTCCAGCGGGTTGTTGTAGACCATCACCGGCAGTCCGGCCTTCGCCACCTCGGTGAAGTGCGCGATCACCTCGCCGCGGTTCGCGCGGTACATCGTCGGGGGCAGGCACAGTACGCCGTGCGCACCGTCCTCGGCGGCCTTCTCCGCCCACGCCCGCGCCTGGTGCGAACCGACACCGTGCACACCGACGACCACGATGCCGTCGTCTCCGACCGCCTCGATCGCGGTCTTCGCGACGGCGCGACGCTCGTCGTCGGTGAGCGACGAGTACTCGCCGAGGGATCCGTTCGGCCCAACGCCGCGGCAGCCGTTGTCCACCAGCCAGCGGCAGTGCTCGGCGTACTTGTCCAGGTCCGGCCGCAGCCCGGCCGGCGCCGACGCGTCCTCGGCGTACGGCAGGGCGGTCGCGACGATCACGCCGTCCAGCTTCTCGGTCATTGTTCCTCCATCGTTTCTGCTGACTCGGCTGTTCCTGCCGGCTCGGCTGTTACTGCCGGCTGGGCGACCTCGGCGGCGGCCAGATCCCGCAGCCGTACCGGTACGGCGATCGGTCGTTTCATGCTCGGCTTCGGTAGGTCGCCCGGGCCGGCGAGCAGTGCGGCGACGGTGCGCGAGCACACCCGCCCCTGGCACAGACCGAGCCCGGCGCGACTACTGAGCTTCATCGCGCGGCCGTCCTGCAGGCCGCGATCGTCCGCGGCGGCCTCGAGCTCGCCGCGGGTCACCTCCTCGCACCGGCAGACGAGCGTTTCCGCCGTACTCCAGGTCTTCCAACCGTCGCGGACCGGATACGCCTTGGCGAGTGCGGCCGCGAACCGGCGGCCCTTGGCGACGGCCGGATCCAGGGTGGTGCGTAGCGGCGGTTGAGCTGCGGACCGTGCGTGGCGGGCGGCCGCGGCACCGGCGACAGCACCTTCCGCGGCGGAGAGCGCGGCACCGCCGATGCCGGTGAGCTCTCCGGCGGCGAAGTGCCCGGCGGTGGTCGTCTGCTGGTTGGCGTCCACGGAGACGGCCGGGCCGCCGTCGGGGCCGGTGCCCAGGGCGCAGCGGGCGGACACCGCCAGCTCCAGGTTGGCGGTGAAGCCGAAGCCGAGGCAGATCGCGTCGACGTCGACCTGGCGTTCGGTCCCGCGCAGCGGGCGCCAGTTCTCGTCCAGGCGGGCGATCGTGGCGGCCTCGACGTGGTCGGAACCGTGCGCGGCGAGCACCGTCCAGCCGTGCCGGAGCGGGACCCGGTGCCGGGCGAGCAACGCGCCGTACCCGGCCGCTTCCCTGAGTTTGCTCGGGGCAACTAATACGTCGGTGGACCAGCCGGCGCGGACGGTCTTCAGCGTGTTGGCTTCGAGGAGTGCGAGCACCTGCGCACCGACACCGAGCAGAGACTCGGCCACCGGCAGCAGGAACGGGCCGGTGCCCGCGACGAGCACCCGGTGGCCGACGGCGATGCGCTGCCCCTTGGCGAGGGCTTGGGCGGCGCCCGCGGTGTAGACGCCCGGGAGATCCCAACCAGGGAACGGAAGCACACGATCGTAGGCACCGGTCGCGAGCACGACGGCCTTCGCGTCGATGGCGAACGGCTGCCGGCCGGGTGCGTCTGCCGGGCCGGTCTGAGCCCAGAGGCGGAGTCCTTCCAGAGCCCAGATCGAGGTCTCCGGCAGGTACGCGATCCGCGGATGGCCGAGGAGCCGGTCCCGCTGCGCCGCGAACGCCTTCCACTCGTGCTGCAACCGATCCGGCCGCCGCGCGGCGAACTCCTCCGGCAACTGCCGGTTGTACTGTCCACCGACAGCCCGCCCGTTGTCGACCAGCAGCACCTCCGCCCCACCATCCGCAGCCGCAAGCGCAGCAGCAACCCCCGCCGGACCAGCCCCCACCACCACAACCTCCCGCACCCCAGCGCCCACTGGGTCCTGCGAGCCGGCGCCGGCACTCGTGGTGGTGCCAGGGGTGGTGGTGCCAGGGGTGGGTAGGAGGGTGAGTGGCTGGGTGGTGATGGTGTCGCCTGGGGTGATGGTGCGTTGGCAGGCTCGGGTGTCGGCGGTGTTGTTGAGGGTGACGAGACAGTCCTGGCAGGCGCCGATGCCGCAGAAGACCCCGCGTGGACGGTTGTGGATCCGGGTGGTCCGCCAGGTGTCGTGGCCGTTCGCCATCAGTACGGCGGCCACGGTCTGACCGGCCTGCGCCGTCACCGGCTGACCGTCGACGGTGACCTCGAACGTGGGCGGCGTACCGACCTCGGCCGGGTCCCCTGCGCGTGGGCGTTGATAGGCGGTCATGCCGCGACCACCGCCGGGCGGTCCACCCGGAACGGTGCCGGGTCGAGATGTGGAACGAGCCCGAGGAACTGCTCCGTGATCAACCGCCCGGTCGCCGGCGCCAGCCCGATGCCGGCGCCTTCGTGACCGGTCGCATGCCACAGACCGTGCACCCGCGGGTCCTCCCCGATCACCGGCAGATGATCCGGCGCGTACGGACGGAACCCGCCGTACGCGCGCATCACCTGCACGTCGCCCAGGAACGGGAACAGCCCCACGGCCTTCCGAGCCAGCTCCCGCAGCACCCGCACCCGGATCGTCTCGTCGAACCCGATGCGCTCCCGGCTGGAACCGATCAACACCGTCCCGGCCCGCGTCGACTCGACCACGGTCGACGTCTGCAACTCCGCGTCCCCGCTGCCGACCGCGCCGACATAGTCCGCGTCGTACACCTTGTGCCGCACGCACTCGGGCAGCGGCGCCGTCACGAGGATCATCCCGCGGCGCGGCAGCACCTCGATCCGCGCGCCGGCCGCCGCGCTGAACGCGCCCGACCACGGACCGCAGGCGTTCAGCACCGCGCCGCAGGCGATGTCGCCGTCCGACGTCTCGACGCCGACGACCCGGCCGCGCGACTGCCGGATCCCGAGCGCGGTGACCCCCGATCGCACCTCGCCGCCGCGCTCGCGGACCGCCGTCAGGAACGCGGTCGCCGCCAGCACCGGCTGCACCTGCGCGTCGTCCGGATAGTGCACCCCGATCGTCACCCGCGGGGTGAGCAGCGGCTCGAGCTCGAAGACCTCCGCGCGCGTGATCACGCGCGCGTCGACCCCGGCCTCGCGCTGCTTCGCGGCGAACGCGGTCAGCGGCTCAGGGTCGCCCGTCGCCACCACGACGCCGCCCTTCGCCTCCCACTCCACGTCCGCCACCCGCGCCGACAGCCGGTCGCGCACCACGTCCCACTCCGCACGCGACGCGACCGCCAGCTCGAGCTCCGGGCCCGGCTCCTTGTCCGAGACCAGCACGTTGCCCTCACCCGCCGACGTCGTCCCCGCGGCCGGCCCGTCGCGGTCGATCACCAGCACCCGCACACCGGCCGCCGACAGCGCCTCCGCGCACGCGGCCCCGACCATGCCCGCGCCGACCACCACCACGTCGGGTGTCGCGGACCGGTGCATGACGGCCTCCTCGGCTGTGCGTTCGCTAAAATGAACGATACCGAGATTACGCGCGGTCTCGACGACCGGTCAATGCACCCAACCGGACTTCTCCCGGACCTTTTCCGGAACTATCCCGGCAGATGCGGCCCGCCACCGGCCGCCGGGTACACGTCGGGCGGGTACTCGAGCAGCAGCACCGACCGCACCGGGCCGTCCACGGCCTCGTACGAATGCTCCCCGGCCGCCCGGAACGCGAGGTAGTCCCCCGGCCCGAGTTCCGCGTTCTGCCCATGGGTGTTGATGCGTAGGCATCCCGACAGTACGACGTGGTGCTCGGTGCCCGGATGCCCGTCCGAGTGCTGAACCGCGCCAGGGCGGATCTCCTGGTGGTAGATCTCGAACAGCCCGCCCGGGTGCTCCAGCCGCCGGAGCATCCGCAGGTCGATGGCGTCGCCGGACAGTACGTCGACGTCCGCGGACCGCACCAGGACCACGCCGGAGGCCGGCGACTCGGCCAGCAACGCCGACACCGGGATGCCGAGAGCGTTCGACAAACTGAACACTGTTTCGATCGTCGGGTTCCCCGCTCCGGACTCCAACTGGGACAGCGTGCCCTTCGCGATCCCGGACCGCCGGGCCAGCTCGGACAGCGAGATGCCCTGCTCGTCCCGCCGCGCCCGAAGGTTCGTCCCGAGCAGCTTTCCCGCACCCATCGCAGTCACAGCCCGGAGCATGCCACATTCACGGAATGACGCGCTGCCGCCGGAGGTCGGCGAAGATCCGGTAGAACATCTGCTCGGTGTCGACGTACTCGTGGAAGCCGGCCCGTCGCGACTTCGAGGCGTCCGCGAAGAAGTCGTAGTCCCACCCGAACACGAAGTCCGCGAACGGCCACGAGGACACCTCGGCGAACGACGTCGCGGCCAGGCCGTGCGTCGCCTGCAGCTGTTTCCAGGCCGGCTCCTTGTCCGCCATCGCGTCCTGCAACGACATCTGCAGCGGCGGCGCGACCTCCATCCCGAACCACGCGCCGAGCTTCGGCCACAACTCGCTCCACCGGAACAGATCGCCGTTCGTGATGTTGAACGCCTGGTTCGCCGCGGCCGGCGCGGTCGCCGCCCATACCGTTGCCTTGGCCAACAATCCGGCGTCGGTCAGCTCCAGCAGCGAGTGGTACGCCCCCGGCTTGCCCGGAAACCGCAGCGGTACGCCGAGTTCCTTCGAGAGCGAGGCGTAGACGGCGATCGCGACCGCGAGGTTCATCGGATTCCCGAGCGCCGAACCGCCAACCACGGAAGGCCGCAGCGCGGACCACGTCCAGGACTTCCCCTGCTGGCGCGCCGTCAGGAACTGCTGCTGGTCGACGTTGAACTCAGGCGGCAGATGCGGCGGATCGTCCTCCCGGGCAGGCGTCTTGAACGGGCCGAGGTGCGCGCCGTACACCTTGTACCCCTGCATCAGGCTGACGTGCCGCAACCCGTGCGCGACGGGCTCGATCGCGTCCACGACGTTGACCAGCATCGCCAGGTTCGGCGGCACGAGTTCTGCCCACGTCGGCCGGTCCTGGTAGGCGACGTAGAACACGTGCGTCACGTCGGACAGCCCCGCCAGCTTCTCGCGGGTGTCGTCCGGATCGAGCAGGTCCACCGCGACCTGCCGAACCCGTCCGGGTACGTCGGTGCCGCCGCGCCGCGACAGCCCGACCACCCGCCAGTCCGGCAGCGACGCCAGATGCTCGACCAGATTCGTCCCGATCACTCCCCGGGCTCCGACCACCAACGCAACGTTCTCCATACCGACAGCCTCGCTGAGCTGCGGAGATAAATCCAAGGCATAGTTTTCACCGAACCCATAAGCTCAGTTCATGACAACTCTGCGGCAGCTCGAGTACTTCGTCACTGTGATCGGCGAAGGGTCGTTCACCAAGGCCGCCGAGCTCCTGCACGTGACGCAGCCCGCGCTCTCCCACCAGATCCGCGCGCTCGAACGCTCCGCGGGCGGCCCGCTGCTCGAACGACTGCCGCGCAGCGTCCGTCTCACCCCGACCGGCCGCGCGATGCTCCCGCACGCCCGCGCGGCGCTGGCCGACGCGGAGCGAGCCCGATGCGCCGCCCGGCAGGCCGCGGGCCTCGAAGTCGGCGAGCTGCAGATCGCGACGCTCTACTCGATCACGCTCGGCGTGCTCCCCGCGGCGCTCCGCCGCTGGCGTCAGACTCGTCCGAACGTCGGCATCCGGCTCTTCGAGCACCGCCATACCGAGGAGCTCGTCGACGCGATGCACGCCGGCCAGGCCGACCTCGCGGTCGGACCCGAGCCCGCGAACTGGCCGGGCGTCACGCACGTACTCGGCACCGAGGAGCTGGTCGTCGTGGTCGCCGCCGACGACCCGGCCGCGACCGGGAGCACAGTCAAGCTGCAGGATCTCGCGGACCGTTCCTGGGTGCACTACGCGCCGGGACACGGACTCGCGGACGTCCTCGACAACGCTTGCGCACAAGCCGGGTTCGAACCACGCATCGCCGTACGCACAGAGCAGACAGCGGCAGCGCCCGCACTCGCCGCGGCCGGGCTGGGCCCCGCCTTGGTACCGGACAACATCCTCCCGAAGGACTTCGACGGCCACGTCCTCCGCACGGACCCACCCGTGCGCCGCACGCTCACGGCGTACACGCGCAGCACCCCTGACCCACTGGCCGCGGCTTTCATCGACGTCCTGTTTCGGTCCGGCGGGCTGCGGGCACGCGGAGGGGATGGCTGACGAAGAGTCGGACGGCACAGTCCTGCTGGCGGGTACAGCGAACCTGGCGATCGCCATCGCCAAGGTCGTCGCCGGCCTGCTGTCCGGATCGACCGCATTGCTCGCGGAGGCGGCACACTCGGTCGCGGACACGCTCAACCAGGTCTTCCTGCTGACCGCGCTGCACCGCAGCCGCAAGCCGGCCGACGCGCGGCATCCCTTCGGCTACGGGATGGAACGGTACTTCTGGGCGCTGCTCGCCGCCGTCGGCATCTTCGTACTCGGAGCCGGCTTCTCGATCACCGAAGGCCTGCGATCGATCTTCGCGCCCGAGCCGATCGCGGCACTCGCGGTGATCTACCCGGTGCTCGGGATCTCGTTCGTGTTCGAGGGATCGTCCTGGTGGCGCGCGGTTCTCCAGCTCCGGCGGGAAGCCCGCGCGGCCGGCGTACCGCTGCTGCAGCAGCTCCGGATCGCGGAGCCGGCGGTGAAGACCGTGGCCTTCGAGGACACCGCGGCGATGATCGGTCTGCTGCTCGCCGCCGTCGGCGTGACGCTCGCGGTCGTCACCGGCCAGCACGTCTGGGACGCCGCCGCCTCGATCGCGATCGGCGTACTGCTGATCGTCGTCGCGTTCGTCCTCGGCCGCGACAACAAGGCGATGCTGATCGGGCGTGCGCTACCGGCCGACGTCCAGCGCGACGTCCGCACGATCATCAGCGCCGAGCCCGGCATCGTCGACGTCCTCGAACTGCTCAGCCTGCAGCTCGCCCCGGACCAGGTGCTGGTCGTCGCGACCGTCGACCTGGTCGACTCCGGGACGACCGGCGCCGCGATCGAGCAACTCGCCGAGAAGATCGACGTCGAGGTACGCCGGAAGCACCCGAGCATCCGGCATCTGTACCTCGACCCGACGCCCGGGAATCCGGATCAGCGCTTGTCCTGACCCCAGTTCGCGACGATCACGGCGGCCGGCGGCAGCACCGCGGCGACCGCACTCATCGCGACGGCCGCCGGGATCGAGAACAGCCGGACGACGAACCAGGCCAGGATGATCAACGTGGCACAGCTGCCCATCAACAGGACGTACAGCTTGCGGTTGTCGTACTTGCGGGCGGCCACGTCACACCGTCAGCGGGAGCTTCCCCAGCGCACGCACCAGCGGGGACAGCTCAGGTAGCTCGGCGGCGTTCGACAGCGCAGACGTCAGTACGGCGTCATGTGTCGGCTGGGCCTGGTCGAGCAGCGCCCGACCGGCCTCGGTGACCTCCGTGTAGATACCGCGCCGGTCCGTCGGGCACAGGTACCGCTGCAGCAGCTTGCGGTCCTCCAGGCGGTTCACCAGGCGGGTAGTAGCGGACTGGCTGAGCACTACTGCGTTCGAGAGCTGGTTCATCCGCAGGTGATAGTCGTCCTGCCGCGCCAGCACGTCGAGCACGCTGTACTCGCTCACGGACAGGCCGTGCTCCTTCTGCAGCGCGCGCTCGAGCTCGTCCTCGATCCGGGCATGCAGCGCAGCCAGGGTTCGCCACCCCTGCGCCCGCGCCTCCGCGGCGTCATCCGGTAGTCCCACGACAACCTCCACTTGAACATCACGCTTGCATGCGCAATCATAGCGCTTATGCAATAGCCCGCGTGTGCAACTATCGCGCACGCCGGTAACAGTCGTAAGACTACATTCGAGGGAGACAAGAACCCATGCCCGCGGCCCTCCTCGCGCTCGCCATCGGCGCTTTCGGGATCGGCACCACCGAGTTCGTCATCATGGGGCTGCTCCCCGAGGTCGCCACCGACTTCGGCGTCAGCATCCCGTCCGCCGGACTGCTCATCTCCGGCTACGCGCTGGGCGTCGTGGTCGGCGCCCCGCTGCTCACCGCGATCGGCTCCAAGGTCTCCCGCAAGACCGTGCTGATCGCGCTGATGGGCGTCTTCATCGCGGGCAACCTGCTCTCCGCGGTCGCTCCGTCGTACGGCGTGCTGATGACCGGGCGGATCGTTGCGGCGCTTTCCCACGGAGCGTTCTTCGGTGTCGGATCGGTCGTGGCCGCTTCGCTGGTACCGAAGGCGAAGCAGGCGAGTGCGATCGCGCTGATGTTCACCGGGCTGACGATCGCCAACGTGCTCGGCGTACCGGGTGGGACCGCGCTCGGGCAGCAGTTCGGGTGGCGGTCGACGTTCTGGGCGGTCACCGCGCTCGGTGTGGTCGGCCTGCTGGGCATTGTGTTCCTGGTACCGCGGCAGGGCTCTGCTGAAGGCCCTGGTCTGAAGAGCGAGCTGGCGGTGTTCAAGAGCCTGCAGGTGTGGCTGGCGCTCGCTATGACTGCCCTGGGCTTCGCGGGTGTGTTCGCGTCGTTCACCTACATCGCGCCGATGATGACCGAGGTCGCAGGCTTTTCTGCGAGTGCGGTGACCTGGTTGCTGGTGCTGTTCGGCGGCGGTCTCGTTGTAGGCAACCTGCTCGGCGGTAAGGCCGCGGACCGGTCGCTCATGCCGAGCCTGTACCTGATCCTTACCGTGCTGGCCGGAGTACTGGTGGTGTTTGTCTTCACTGCACACGCCAAGGTCCCCTCTGCGATCACAATCGCGCTCTTCGGCGCAGCCGGCTTCGCCACGGTCGCCCCGCTCCAGAAACGCGTCATGGACAAGGCGCAAGGTGCTCCCGCGCTGGCGTCCGCGGCCAACATCGCCGCCTTCAACCTGGGCAACGCAGTAGGCGCATACCTCGGCGGCCTCACCATCGAGCGCGGCCTCGGCTACACAGCACCCAATTGGGTCGGCGCTGCGCTCGCCGTCGCCGGTCTGCTTGTCGCCCTCATCTCCGGCCTGCTGGACCGCACCAGCCACGGCCCCGCCCTAGTCCTTGAAGGAAGCCACTGATCACCCTAGGACGCCGCATACTGCCGTGACACCGCGTGGAACGACTTCTTCGGGAGCCAGTGGTACGGGGACGCCGGGTTCTGGTCTTCGTAGCGGAGGACCTTGCAGAGGCTGAAGGCGGCCATGTCCTCGTCGTGGGGACGGTCGTGTGGGCGGTGCGGTGCATCGGGTGAGATGAACGTGTACGGCGACGCACCCAGGAAGCCCTGCTCCGTGAAGACCTGCAGCATGTCGGTCAGGTGGTCCGCCTGCTCCTGTTCGTTGCGGACGTATTGCGGCGGGATGACCGGGACGTCGCCGCTGTAGTCGACGATGTCCCATCCCATCCCGCCCAGCTTCGCCGCGCCGGTGAACGTGCAGCAGCCGAACTCCAGGATCAGGATCGGCTTGCGCCACCGCCGGAACGGGGCCAGCTCCTTCGCGTGGCCGGCACGGTCCGGGTGGTACGAGTAGTAGTCCAGCCCGACGATGTCGAAGACCGACCAGTCCACCTGCTCGAGATCCGACGCCGCGCCGTACGTCACCCGCCCCCGGAAGTTGCTGCGGGCAACCTTCACCATGCGGGCCGTGAAGGCGCGGAACTTCCGTTGGAGCTCGGCCATGTCGTACCCGCCTCCGGAGAGGTACTCGACCCGCTCGAAGAAGCTCGCGCCCGGCACGATCCCCGGCGTGAACAGCATGAACTCGCACCCGACGACCAGGATCACCTCCCGGTCGTAGCGGTGGCGCAACTGCTCCGCCGCGACCGCGACCTGCCGAAGCTTCTCCAGCTCCGCCGGCTGCGGCTCGTCGAACGACCGCGGCTGGATCGACACCGTCAGCCCTTCCTCGAGCGCAGCGGTCGCGGTCTCGATCAGCCGGCGTACGTCGCTGCCGTAGATGCTGACCCAGTTCGCGTGCAGCCGGTGCCGAACAGCGTGGATCTCGCCGCGCATCAGGCTGTGCCGCCAGCGCGCACGGCTGTCGTCGGGACCGCCACCGGTGTCGTAAGCGACGCCCTTGAGCGTGAGCCGATAGGGCGCGGCGGTGGCTGGTGTCACCGTCGCCGCCGTAGCTGCGGCTGCCCCGAGAGCGAGGAACTGAGCGCGGTTGATCGTCATGTCTTCGAGTCTTCGCCGGTACGGCGCGCAGGTCGTCGTACGGAGGTCGCGGGCTGCCCGACTTTGGTTGTGAAACGGTGTTCTCGGTTGTGACACACTGTTTCAGTGCGTGAGGCAGATCGACGGACGGCGCTCGGATCGGTGTGGTTGCGGGACGAGCCCGAGCCGACGCGGAGCCGGCTGAGCCGGGAGGACATCGTCGCGGCGGCGATCCGGGTGCTGGACCGGGACGGGCTGGACACGTTCTCGATGCGGGTGATGGCGGCCGAGCTCGGCACCGCGGCGACGTCCGCGCTGTACTGGCGGATCGCGACCAAGGACGATCTACTCGAGTTGATCGTCGATACCGTGCTTGCCGACGCCTTCGTCGAGACCGAGGGCGACTGGCGCGAGCAGGTGACCGGCGTCCTGACGGCGGCGTACCGGGCCTTGTGGGAGCACCCGTGGGCCGCGCGACTCCTTCCGACCCACGCCGGGCTCGGGCCGAACTACCAGGCTCTCACCGACCGCGTACAAGGCATCTTGGCCGCGGCCGGCTTCAAAGGCACGCACTTGGACTCGGCGGTGTCCGCCGTCATCCACTACCTGATCGGCTCAGCCGTCGCGGACTCGGCGTGGCTCTCGGTGGTACGCCGCAGCGGTCTCAGCGAACTGCGCTGGGCGTCGAAGTCGGCGGACCGGATGGGTGTCGACGCCGGCCACTTGGCGGCGTACCTGAACCGCGAGAGCGCTGCCGGCCCGGAGGCTCGTTTCGCCTCCGGGCTCCGGGTGATCCTGGTCGGCCTCCGGCCGCGGCAGATCTTCTAGTGCCCGGGTCAGGACATTAGAGATCCGCGAACGCGGACGCCGGGTTCTCGAACGCGTCGGCGACGAAGCGGAGGAAGGCCGCCGCGGTGCCGCCGTCGCAGACGCGGTGGTCGAAGACGAGCGACAGCTGGGTCAGCTTGCGGACCGCGATCTCGCCGTCGACCACCCACGGCCGGTCGATGATCCGGCCGACGCCGAGGATCGCGACCTGCGGATGGTTGATGATCGCCGCGCTGCCGTCCACACCGAAGCTGCCGTAGTTGTTCAGCGTGAACGTCCCGGACGTCAGCTCCTGCTGGGTCAGCCGCCCGTCCCGCGCGGACGTGGTCAGCCGGCGGATCTCCGCGTCCAGCCCACGGGTCGTCAACGTGTGGGCGTTCCCGACCGCCGGTACGACGAGGCCGCGGTCCGTCTGCGCTGCCAGCCCGAGGTTCACCCCGTCGTACTGGACGAGTTCCTCGCGTGCGGTGTCGACGTACCCGTTGAGCTCCGGGTACTTGAGCAGCCCGGCGACCACGAAGCGGGCCATCAACGCGAGTAGACCCGGCCCCGGGTCCGTTGCCGTCCGCAACGATGCGCGGAGCTCGACGAGTGCGGTCGCGTCCACGTCGACCCAGGTGGTCGCCTCGGGAATCTCCGCGCGGCTCCGCGTCAACGTCGCGACGACCGCCTTGCGGAACCCACTCATCGGCGTACGGCGCAACTCGTCGAGACCGGTCCGGTCCTCACGAGCCGGCTGCGCGACAGGCTCAGGTCGGGTACGGAACGCGATCGCGTGTTCCACGTCGCGGCGGACAATCAGTCCGTCCGGACCCGACCCGGTCAACTCGTGGAGATCGATCCCGGCGTCCCGCGCCATCCGCCGCACGAGCGGCGAAATCACCAACGGCACCCGCGCCGGAGAAACGTTTTCCGAAACGCCGGAAACTCCGGAAACCCGAGGTTTCCGACGGCGTCCCGCGCCGTCCGACTCGACCGTCCCGTAGCCGACCAGGACGTTCCCCGACCCGGCCCGCTCCTCCTCGCGGTACGCCGCCCCCGCGGCGTCCCCGACCGTTATCAGCGGCCGCCCGACCGGGACCGTCGTGCCCGGCTCACCGTGCAACTCCTCGATCACCCCGGCGTACGGCGACGGCAGCTCGACGATCGACTTGGCCGTCTCGACCTCGGCGATCGGCGTGTCGACGGCGACCACATCGCCGACCTTCACCAGCCAGCGCACGATCTCCGCCTCGGTCAGCCCTTCACCGAGGTCGGGGAGCAGGAACGTGTTCACGAATCCTCCCACTGCAGGTCGTCGACCGCGTCGAGGATCCGGTCCACACTCGGCAGCTGGTACTTCTCCAGCTTCGGCGGCGGGAACGGAATGTCGAACGCGGTCACCCGCCGCACCGGCGCGGCCAGCGAGTGGAAGCACTTCTCGGTGACCCGGGCAACGATCTCCGACGACACGCTCGCGAACCCGCTGGCCTCCGCGACCACAACGGCCCGCCCGGTACGCCGTACTGCCGCGCACACAGTCTCCTCGTCGAACGGCACCACCGATCGCAGGTCCACCACGGTCAGCTGTCGTCCCTCCGCCGCCGCGACCTCCGCGGCCTCCAGCGCGACCGGCACCGCCGGCCCGTACGCGATCAGCGTCGCGTCCGCGCCTTCCCGCCGTACGGACGCTCGCCCGATAGCCGGCACCGCCTCGGTGAGATCGACCTCCTCCTTCGCCCAGTAGAGCTTCTTCGGCTCCATGAACACGACCGGATCGGGGAACTCGATTGCCTTGCGCAACAACCCGTAGGCGTCCGCGACCGTCGCCGGAGTCACCACGGTGAGCCCCGGAGTGTGCGCGAAGTAGCTCTCCGACGAATCGCTGTGGTGCTCGACGCCGCCGATCCCGCCGCCGTACGGAATCCGGATCACCATCGGCAGCGTGACCTTCCCACGGGTCCGGTTGCGCATCTTCGCGACGTGCGAGACGACCTGCTCGAACGCCGGGTACCCGAACGCGTCGAACTGCATCTCGACCACCGGGCGCATCCCGTTCATCGCCATCCCGACCGCCGTCCCGACGATGCCGGCCTCGGCCAGCGGAGTGTCGAAACAGCGGTTCTCGCCGAACTCCGCGGTCAGCCCGTCGGTGATCCGGAACACGCCGCCGAGCGCGCCGACGTCCTCGCCGAACATCACCACGGTGTCGTCGGCGGCCATCGCGTCGCGGAGCGCCTGGTTGAGCGCCTGCGCCATCGAGATCTTCGTGTGCGTCATCGTCAGGCCTCCTCTCGGGCCAGCTCGTCGTGCAGGAAAGCGGCCTGCTCGCGCAGCTGCTGCGTCTGCTCGGCGTACAGGTAGGCGAACAGCTCGGCCGGCTCCACCTCGGGCTCCGGCATCAGCCCGGAACGCAGCTGTTCGGAAATTCGTACAGCGTTTCCTCCGCGCCCCGCCGTACCTCGTCGTCCAGTCCGCCGTTCTGCGACAGGTACGTCGTCAGCCGGTCGATCGGGTCGCGGTCGAGCCACGGCGCGACCTCGGCGTCCTCCCGGTACCGGGTCGCGTCGTCGGCGTTCGTGTGCGCCTGGACCCGGTACGTGTGCGCCTCGATCAACTGCGGCCCTTCACCGGAACGCGCTTTCTCCACGGCTTTTCCGAGCACCGCGAGCAGCCCGGCCAGATCGTTGCCATCGGCCCGTTCGCCAGGAATGCCGTACCCGATTCCCTTGTGCGCGAGCGACGGCGCGGCGCTCTGCCTGGCGAGCGGCACCGAGATCGCGTACTCGTTGTTCTGGACGAAGAACACCACCGGCGCCCGGAACACCGCCGCGAAGTTGAGCGCCTCGTGGAAGTCGCCCTCGCTGGTGCCCCCGTCGCCGACCAGCGCCATCACGACGGTGTCCTCACCCTTCAGCCGGGCCGCGTGCGCGACCCCGACCGCGTGCGGGAGCTGGGTCGCGAGCGGGGTCGACTGCGGCGCGACCTTGTGCTCGTACGGGTCGTAGCCCGAGTGCCAGTCGCCGCGGAGCAGCGTCAGCGTCTCGATCGGGTCGACGCCGCGGCTCATGATCGCGGCCGAGTCGCGGTACGTCGGGAACAGCCAGTCGTCCTCGCGGAGCACCATCGTGGCGGCGATCTGGCAGGCCTCCTGCCCGTACGACGACGGGTAGACCGCCAGCCGTCCCTGGCGGACCAGCGCACTCGCCTGGTCGTTGAACCGGCGGGCCTTGACCAACTGTGTGTAGCCGTCGACCAGCCGCTCCCTGGTCGGCAGCTCGTACGACGGGTTTTCGTGCGGTACGCCGTTCTGGTCGATCAGACAGACGGGTTCCGCGGAGGGGAGCAACTGCTCCGAGACGGTGGTCATGGACCCTCCAGCGCAGGAGACGGACGGTAGCCATATCGTCGTCCCTCCTGGCCAAGTTGATCTATGGCTGGAATTATTGAGAGACGTTTGGTCGCAGTTCACGCGCAGGAGGTCGTACGGATGTCCGACGAGGTGATCGTCCACCGGGCCGGTCCTGGACAGATTGTCGTCGCCCCGGCGCTCGACGAGATCGATCGGCTGATCATCGAGGCCCTCGGCCGGGACGGACGGCTGTCCATCCGGGCGCTCGCCGACGAGGTGCACATCTCCCGCGCGAACGCGTACGCCCGGGTCGAGCGGCTCACGAACACCGGCGTGATCACCGGATTCACGGTCACCGTCGACCCGCTCCGGCTCGGCCTCGGCACCTCGGCGTACGTCACGCTGAGTCTCCGGCAGAGCTCGTGGCGGACGCTCCGCAAGCAGCTCCAGGCGATCCCGGAGATCAAGCACATGGCGCTGGTCGGCGGCGACTTCGACGCGATCCTGCTGGTCCGCGCGGCCGACAACGAAGGCCTACGCCGCCTCGTCCTGGAGAAACTTCAAGCCATCCCCGAAGTCCTCGCGACCCGCACCGCGCTGATCTTCGAGGACGTCGGCACCCTCTAGCAGCCGCAGGACCTCCGGCGGACCAGGTCGGTCGGGACGGTCAGGGCCTCGACCGACTCCTCACCCTCGATCAGCCGCCGGACCGCCTCCCGGGCGAGGGCTTCGACCGGCTGCCGTACGACGGTCAGCGGCGGCCAGGTGTACTCCGTTTCCGGCGTACCGTCGAACGCCACCACCGCGACGTCCCCGGGGACGTCCGCCCCCGCCTCGTGCAGCGCCCGCAGGACGCCGATCGCCTGCAGGTCGGAGCTCGCGAAGATCGCGGTCGGCTCGTGGCGGAGCAGGACCCGCCCCGCCCAGTACCCGCCTTCGCGGGAGAACGGGGCGCGGACGACCGGTCCTTCCGGCAGCGCCGCGGTCGCCAGCGCGGTGCGCCAGCCGAGTTCGCGTTCGGGATGCCCGGCGCCGCCGATCACCAGGCCGATCCGCCGGTGGCCGTGCGAGATCAGGTGCTCGACTCCGAGCCGGGCTCCGTCGAGGTACGCGGGCCGCACCGAGCTGACCGCCGGCAGCCGGCGGTTCACCGCGATCACCGGGACCTCGACGTCCCGCAGGTCCGGGTCCTCGGTCGGCGCCACCAGGATCAGGCCGCTGACCTGGCGGGTGAGCAGTTCGGCGATCTTCGCGTTCTCGGTCTCCGGGTCCCCGTCGGCGCTGGTCTGCAGTACGACGTACCCGCGCGCCGCCGCCTCGCGGTCGATCGCCTTCGCGAGCTCCGCGAACAGCGGGTTGCCGCCGTCCGGCGTGATCAGCCCGAACGTCCGCGTGGTGCCCATCCGGAGCGCCCGGGCAGTCGCGTTCGGCCGGTAGCCGAGCGCGCGGATCGCCTCCAGCACCCGGTCCCGGGTCTCGGGCGCGACCTTCCGCGGGCCCTCGTTCACGACGTAGCTGACCACGGCGGTGCTCACGCCGGCGTACTCCGCGACGTCGTTCCGGGTGACCGGATCCTTCGGCATGCAGAGATGGTACGACGGTTGACCGGCTTGGAAAGCGGTTGCTAGCGTTGCGATCTACACGAGTAGAAGGAGCCCGCCGTGCCCAGACGCTACGCAGTCGCCGGAACCGGATCGCGAGCGCAGTCGTACATCCGCGCCATCCTCCAGGAGCACCCGGAGGAGGCCGAACTCGTCGCCCTGCTCGACCCGAACCCGGGCCGGCTCGCGTTCCACCAGGCCAAGCTGACCGAGCTGGGCGGCCCCGAGCTCCCGCAGTACGGTGCCGACGACCTCGAGCGGATGGTCAAGGAGCAGTCCGTCGACCGCGTGGTGGTGACCAGTCCCGACTACACGCACGCCTCGGTGGTGTCGCGGCTGCTGCGCGCCGGCGCCGACGTGATCGTCGAGAAGCCGCTGACCATCGACGCCGACGGCACCCGGCAGATCGTCGACGCGATGAACGAGTCCGGCAAGTCCGTCGTCGTCACGTTCAACTACCGGTACTCGCCGCGGAACAGCGCGCTCCGCCAGGTGATCCAGGACGGCGAGATCGGGCAGGTCACCAGCGTCGAGTTCCAGTGGGTGCTGGACACCCGGCACGGCGCGGACTACTTCCGACGCTGGCACCGCGAGAAGAAGAACTCCGGCGGCCTGCTGATCCACAAGGCGTCGCACCACTTCGACCTGGTGAACTGGTGGATCGCCTCGCAGCCGACCCGCGTGTTCGCCTCCGGCGGGCTGTCGTTCTACGGTTCCGAGAACGCCGCGGCCCGAGGTATGGGCGAGCGCCCGGCGCGCGGCACAATCGATGGTTCGGCCAACGACCCGTGGCTGCTCGACCTGCGCACCGACGACACCAACCGCCAGCTGTACTACGAGGCCGAGAAGTACGACGGGTACCTGCGCGACCAGGACGTGTTCGCGCCCGGCATCACGATCGAGGACAACATGTCGGTGATCGCGGAGTACGCGAACGGCGCCCGGCTGAGCTACTCGCTGAACGCGCACTCCCCGTGGGAGGGCTACCGGGTCTCGGTCAACGGCACGCTCGGTCGCGCCGAACTGGAAGTGGTGGAGCGGGCCGCGGTCGTCGACGACCAGATCGACCCGAGCTACCCGTCGGACCGGGTGATCGCGGGCGACGTCCGTACCAACGGTGAGCGGCTCGTCCTGCAGAAACACTGGGCGACCGCGGTCGAGGTCGAGATCCCGCGCGGCGAGGGCGGCCACGGCGGCGGCGACAAGCTGCTGTACGCCGACCTGTTCGTTGGCGCTGGCAACGATCCGCTGGGACGGGCGGCCGACGTCCACGACGGCGTACGGGCGGTCGCGGTCGGCATCGCCGCGAACCAGTCCCTCGCTACGGGTCAGCCTGTCGTCGTCGCCGATCTGGCGCTCGGCGGCTGGACCACCGCTTAGGGCGCGTCAGACAGGCCCTGGTCCCGTCTCGGTCAGGATCTGCTGGACGAGGTTCGTCCAGCAGATCCTCCGAGCAGTCTTCCTGGAGCCGGAGTGCCTCGCAGGACGATCAACTGCGGCTTCACGACCGCAGGTGCTTGCTGACGTCGCCGACCAGCCGGATCTTGACCGTACGCTCCGTCCAGCGCCAGTCACCCTCACGGCGCTCGAAACGGTCGCGGTAGCGCCCCGCCGCGATGATCTGCGGCGCGTCACCGGGCAACGCCTGCAGAACGGTGACGTACGAGCGAGCCTCCGCCGCGTCGTGGCCGTCAGCCTCGATCGCGATGTTCGTCGTGACGTGCTGCGTCCGCGGCGTACCGTCCGGATAGACGATCAACGTGTCGCGGAACCATTGCTCGATCTCGGCTCGGCCTTGCAGCGGGGACCCACTCCCCTGGTACGTCGTGTCCGCCAGGAGCTCGGCCACTCCGGCGAAGTCCCCGTCGTCCACCAGCTCGGCGTACCGCAGGATGAGGTTCTCCAGCTCACGGCTGTCGGCAGGCGTCACGTGTTCGGACTGTACCTCAACCGACGTCACGGGCCGCGCGTTGGCGGCGGACCCAGATCAGCAGCGCGATGCACGGTAAGACGAGACCGCCGATGCCCAGTACGAAGAAGTCCCACTCCTGGCCGATCCGTTCGGTGAGCCAGGCGAAGTTCTGGCCGAAGAACCCGGTCACGAAGGTCAGCGGCAGGAACACGGTCGCGAGGATCGTCAGCCGCTCGATCGTGGCGTTCTGCTGGACGCTGACCTTGGTCTGCTCGACGCCGATCACCGCCATGTTCGCCTCCAGCACCGTGGCCAGCAGGTCGCGTTGCGCGGCGACCTCCTCGTTGACCAGCACCAGGTGGTCGTGGACGTCGCGGAAGTACGGCAGCAGCGAGGTGTCGCGGGCGTCGCGTTCGAGGGTCGCGAGTACGGCGAGCAGCGGGTGGACCGCGCGGTAGAAGTCGGTGACCTCGCGGCGCAGGAAGTAGATCCGCTCCGTCGGGGCGACCGAGCCCGCGAAAACCGTCCGCTCCACCTCCTCGATGTCGCGCTCCAGCTCCGCGACCACCGGGCCGTACCCGTCGACGACCTGGTCGAGGATCGCCCACAGCACGGAACTGGTGCCGCACTCGAGCAGTTCAGGGCGCTGTTCGAGGCGGATCCGGGCGCCGTGCAGGTCGCTCGCCACGCCCTGGCGGACGGTGATCACGAACGACGGGCCGACGAACACGCTGACCTCGCCGAAGTCGACCTCCTCGCGGGCGTCGTCGTACCGGGCGGTGCGCAGGATGACCAGCCGGATGTCGCCCTCGTACGGCTCGACCTTGGGTCGGAGGTGGAACGTCTGCGCATCCTCGACGGCCAGTTCGTGCAGGCCGAAGTTCTCTCTGACCTCGGCGAGTTCCTCGGTGGTGGGCTCGAACATGCCCAGCCAGACGAACCCGCCGGCCCGGCAGCTCGCGGCCGCCTCGGCGACCGACATCGCCTCGACGTGCTGGCGGCGTCCGTCCCGGTAGTACGCGCAGTCGATGATCATGATGACCTCCTGTCCTGATCGTCGCCGTTCGATCGGCCGCCGCAACAGGCCCGGGCGGGAAAGCGGGGGTGAACTTCGGTTCCGGTCCAGTTCCTGAGAAGTGCCGGTCGGGTTCCTGGTGCGGGTCGGGCCCGTCGTCGAGGATGAACGCATGGGACTTCCAGTCGTGCTGATGCCAGGACCGATGAACGACGCCGTGGCCGCCGGGCTCAACGGTCATTGCGAGCTGATCCGGCTCTGGGAGGAGGCAGACCCCGACGCCGTCCTCGCGGCCCGCAGGGACGAGATCGTTGCCGTCGCCACCGGTGGTACGACGATCGACGGGCCGTGGCTCGACCGGCTTCCCGGCGTGCGGCTGGTGGCCAGCTTCGGCGTCGGGTACGACCGCATCGACGCGGCGGCTGCCGCCGAGCGCGGAGTGATCGTGACGAACACGCCGGGTGTCCTGGACGACGAGGTCGCCGACACCGCGCTGGGCCTGCTGCTGATGACGGTCCGCGAGCTCGGTCAGGCCGAGAGGTATCTCCGCGACGGCAAGTGGGCGGACGGGACGCCGTACCCGTTGACCCGCGCAACCATGCACGGCCGCCGGATGGGCATCCTCGGCCTCGGGCGGATCGGCCAGGCGATCGCCGATCGGGTCCAGCCGTTCGGCATCTCGGTCGCGTACCACAACCGCAACCCGAAGCCGGTCGACTACCGGTACTACCCGTCCCTCGTCGAGATGGCCGCCGCCGTCGACACCCTGATGATCGTCATCCCCGGCGGCCCGGCGACCCGTCACCTCGTCGACGCCGAGGTCCTGAAGGCGCTGGGCCCCGACGGCATCCTCATCAACGTGGCCCGCGGCACGGTCGTCGACGAGCAGGCTCTGGTCGACGCCCTCCGCACGAACACCATCCAAGCCGCCGGCCTCGACGTCTTCGAACACGAGCCGAAGGTCCACCCCGACCTCCTGACGCTCCCCAACGCCGTACTTCTTCCCCACGTAGGCTCCGCCACCCAGCCCACCCGCACCGCGATGGCCAACCTGGTGGTGGAAAACCTCACCCACTACCTCACCACCGGCACACCCCTCACCCCCGTCCCCGAATCCAACCAACTCGTGAAGTAGTCAGTCGGCCTGATCCCACAGGATGTGGTCCGGTTCGGGGTCGACGACGAAACGCACCGCGTCGACGGTTGTCGCCCCGCTCAACCACGCCTTCGCGATCCGATGCCCACCGTCCATCAACCGCCCGTCGGCCGACAGAATCACCGGATACCGCAGGTCCGCCTTCTGGATCAGCTCAGCATGCCGAGCCACCATCCGGCACGTCACCGCCCGCCCGCCGAACCAGCAGTCCTCGTCGAACTCCCGAATACTCTCGATCGGCACAGCCTCAACCGGAAGCCCCACCACCAACTCCCAAAGCCGCTCAGTCAGATAAACCGCCCGCCCACCGGGCACCGGACGCGTATGTCGTTCAGGCATCCCGCCATCATCAGCCACCAAGGCGCCTTCGGACGACCGGATTTCGGCGGTACGAACTGCGGGCGTCCAACAGCGTCCGCAGCATGGAGTCCGCGGCTGGGCCCGGCCGACAAAGCCTGTGAGATAGCTTGGCCGATGTGAGTTATGACCTGTATTTCTGGGTGACGGGAGTCGCCGAGGATTCTCAGGATCTGGCCGATCGGCTGGCTGACGAAGACGCCGACGGGTTGGAGCCGGACGAGCGGGTCTTGGCGTTTCGAGGCGAGCTGTTGCGGCGGTGGCCGGAGCTTGCGGACAGGATCGCTCCGTGGCATGAGGATCTCGAGTGGCGGAAGCCGTGGGGGCGTACAGATCTTGCCGATCGGTTCGTCGGACTGACGTTGGCATACGGCTGGGAGGCGACCAGCGCGTTGCCTGCGCTTGCAGGCGCGTACGGGATCGATACGTACGACCCGCAAACCGGACAGCTGACCCGCGCACGGGCCAGAGACCCGTTCGACGAGGTCGCGCACGTCGAGGGCCGCGTGGACGAGCAGCACGTCGTACGAGTGCTGCGGGGGATCAGTTCGTTCATCGGGTACGCCTACGACGAGCTGGACGAGTCCGCGCTGACGGGTGCGTTGGACGGCACGAGTGACGACGGCGGCTGGTTCGAATATCCGCTGGCAGGGACGCCGACCCTGACGATTCAGCTCGCGCGCCGAGCGGGTGGCGGGTCGGTCTTCGTCCGCGTCGACGGCGGAATGGATCTGGTCCTGGCGACTCGGATCGCGGAGTTACTGGAGTAGAAGTGCCCGGTTGGGAGAGTTTGCGGCTTGACCTGCTGCGATATCGCGAGCAGGCGCCGGGGGCGCTCGTTGTCTGGCCGAGCCCGGAGACCGAGCGCCAGCCGAAGCCTTCGGGCTTGTCGTGGAAGTCTCGGCTCCGTTGACGATTCGCTCCGGATACCACGACAAGCAGGACGTGCTGGTGCGGAACCGGACCACGCATCAGCAGGTCCTGGTCACCGCCGGTGACTTGTATACCGCCGTGATCGACGGCTCCGGCGACGTGGTCGGGCGGTACGTCGGTCCACATAACGCGCCGCGAATCGGGTTCCCGATCGAACCGCACCAGAGCAGCCTCGTGCCGGCCCTGATCGGTACGGCCTCTCTGGTTCCCGACCTCGGCTACGCTGTTCCACCCGGGCGATGGGGGCTGGTCGTCTCGCTCCAGACCGAGACCAGCGGGCACCTGCTCTCGGAGCCGCTCGAGCTCACCGTCGAGCCGTGACCGTCGTCCCAGATACACCGTTCGAGCACACAGTCAATTTCCTCGCCGCGGAGGCGGACGGCCTCCAGTACATCGGACAGCGCGTCCGCAGAGGTGTCCGAAGTGCCATCGCAGCGAATCGGCCACGGTCAGGACCTAGCGGCGGAGGGTTACCTGCTCGGAGAGGTGGGAGAGTTTGGCGGGGTTGCGGACGGCGTAGAGGCCGGTGATCTTGCCGTTTTCGACGTGTAGGACGGTGACGGTGTCGACCTCGTCGGTGAAGCGGAGGAGGAGGGCGGGGCGGCCGTTGATCTGGGTGGTTTCGAAGGTGGCTTCGGTCAGGTTCTCGACGGCCAGGGCCAGCAGGCGGGCGACCTTCTCGGCGCCGACCACCGGACGCGGAAGGGCCTGGACCACGCCGCCGCCGTCGCCGAGGAAGACGACATCGGGGGCGAGGATGTCGACGAGGCCCTGGATGTCACCCGTGGTGACGGCGCGCTGAAACGCCGCCAGCGCGTCCCGGGTCTCGTCGGCGGAGACTGGGCCGCGCGGGCGGCGGGCGGCCACGTGGGAGCGGGCGCGGTGGGCGATCTGGCGGACGGCGTCCGGCTTCTTGTCCACAGCCTGCGCGATCTCGTCGTACTCGAGGCCGAAGACCTCGCGGAGGACGAAGACCGCGCGTTCGGTCGGTTTCAGGGTTTCGAGGACGAGCAGCATCGCCATCGAGACGCTGTCGGCCAGTTCGACGTCTTCGGCGACGTCCGGCGCGGTGAGCAGCGGTTCGGGCAGCCACGGGCCGACGTACGACTCCCGCCGGCGGCCGAGGGTGCGGAGCCGCTGGAGGGCCTGCCGGCTGGCGATCCGGACCAGGTACGCGCGCTGGTCCTGCACGATGTCGAGGTCGACGCCGACCCAGCGCAGCCAGGTCTCCTGAAGGACGTCCTCGGCGTCCGCGGCCGAGCCGAGCAGCTCGTAGGCGACCGTGAACAGGAGGTTGCGATGGGCAACGAAGATCTCGGTGGCTCGATCGGTACCGGTCATTCGACGGCTCCCTCAGTACGCACGTGTGTCACCCATCAGATGCCGGCCGCGCCGTTCCTGTGACATTCCGGCGAGTATGGCGCTCGTCACGTCACACAACGCGCCCCACGAGCATCTCGTGTTCGTCCAGTAGATCGCACGAGTGAGGACGATGACGATGGAAACCCGGATCGACCTGATGCAGAACGCGTTCGGCGCCAAGCTCGCCAAGCGGCTGTACGCGGTGCACACGCTGGTCCAGCCCGCCCTGCCGCATTCGCTACAGAACCTGGTGATGCTGCGCGCGAGCCAGATCAACGGCTGCGGGAACTGTATCGACATCCATTCGAAGGAGGCGGCCGCCGCGGGCGAGACCGCGACCCGGCTGAACCTGGTCGCGGGCTGGCGGCACTCGACGGTCTTCACCGAGGAGGAGCGCGCCGCGCTGGCGCTCACCGAGGAGGCGACCCGGATTGCCGACGCGTCCGAGGGCGTGTCCGACGAGACCTGGGCGCGCGCCGCCAAGTACTACGACGAGGACCAGCTGATCGCGCTGGTGACGCTGATCGCGATGATCAACGCCACCAACCGGATGGCAGTCACCCTCGACCAGCTCGGCGGTTCGTACGAACCGGGCCTGATGCAAGCTGTCGCCGGCAGCTAGAGGTCCCAGATGCGCTCGGACTGCCAGGCGTACTCCCACGCCTGGATGTCCGGCGGCTCGATGCCGAAGCCGGTGAGGATCGCGCAGACCTGCTCGCGGTGGTGGTTGGCGTGGTTGATCGCCTGCGCGACGAAGATGCCGACGCGGGTCCCGCGGGTGTTGCCGTCGACGATCAGCACGCGTTCGACGTCGATCGGCTGGGTCAGGAAGTACTCCCAGAGGTCGCCGGCCTCGGCGTTCCAGCCGGCCAGCGTCTCCAGGTCCGCCGCCGGTTCGCTGTCGACGTACGGCAGCGGCCGGTCGGCGATCCGACGCAGGTAGCTGCCGTCGCAGCGGACGATGTGGTCGAGGGTCGCCAGGATGCCGCCGTACGTGCCGACGCCGGTGACCTCCAGCTGGTCGGCGGTCAGGTCCTGGGCGCGGCAGAACTCGATCAGGCTCCCGGTCGCCCAGTTGTTGTGCCGGATGGGGTCGAAGAGCAGGTCGTTGAGTCCCATACCGGTCAAGCTTGCGGGAAACACCTTCCCGGGGACACCGGATTTCCCCGGGAAGGTACGTCGTCAGCCCGCGATGTTGACCATCCAGTTGATCCCGAACTTGTCGGTGACCATGCCGAACTCGTCGCCCCACATCTGCTTCTCCAGCGGCACCGTGACCTTGCCGCCCTCGGACAGCTTCGCGTAGTAGTCGCGCAGCTCGTCGCCGTCACCGCTGAGGCTGATCGAGATGTTCTCGCCCGGGTTGTACGACATGCCCTGCGGGGTGTCGGCCGCCATCAGCGTGAAGCCGCTCGGCGTCTCGAGCTGACTGTGCATCAGCAGCTCGTCGTCCTCCGGGCCGTGGCCGGAGCCGAACTCCTTGAAGGTGTTCGACGACACCTCGCCGCCGAAAACGCCCTGGTAGAACTCCATAGCGGCGCGCGCCTCGTTCTGGAACTGGATGTACGGATTGAGCCGGGATGCCATCGGATCGTCCTTCCCCCAAACTGGCCGGACCTTGTGGTCCGGCGCCCATGATCCGCACAGTAGACCCGCCCGCCGACAGTCCGCGAGACCCCGTGGACGGCCAAGTGATTAAGGTCTGGGCATGAAATTGCGACACATTACGATCGATGCGGCGAACCCGTACGAGCTGGCGCGGTTCTGGAGTACCGTGACCGGCTGGCCGCTCGGCGACGGGGACGCACCGGGTGACGACGAGGTGCTCGTGGTGGCACCCGATCCGGTGCCCGGGCTGCTGTTCATCGCCGTACCGGAAGGCAAGAGCGTCAAGAACCGGGTGCATCTCGACTGGGGTCCGACCGAACGGACGCGGGACGCGGAGGTCGAGCGGATCGCGGGGCTCGGCGGGACGATCCACGAGGACCACCGGCGCCCGGACGGGCGCGGCTGGGTGACGATGAAGGACCCCGAGGGGAACGAGTTCTGCGTCGAGCGCAGCCAGGCGGAGATCGCCGGCTGAGCTCAGGTTCGGCTCGGCCTGCGGGTCACCTGATCTCCGTCGCCTGTGACCACTGCACCTGCCAGCCGGCGTCGGTGTGGCGGTAGCAGTCGAGGTGCCAGGCGCTGAGCGGGCCGGGTTCGCGGCCGTTGACGCCGATCTCGATGGCCGAGCGGTACCGCAGTACGGCGACCGCGCCGTCCATCAGCACGTCGATCTCGCCGACCGGTTCGAATCGGCGGTAGTTGATCTCGCCGGACTCGATGCCGCCGAGGTACTCCGACTTCGTCCAGACCAGTCCGCTGGGCGTGACGATCGTGAAGTCCCGGGTGTGCAGCGCGGCCGCCTCCGGGATACGGCGGGCGACCAGGTGGGCGAGGCGGGTGCGCTCGAGGGCGCGGAGGTCGGTGAGTTCCGGCATGGCCGAAAACCTATCCAAGGACTTGAGTCGTCGGGGATGCTGGGGGCAGGAAGGGAACCGGGGGGTTCGCTTCCTGCACATCGGGGGTGGGCAGGCATGCAGCGAATCCTGGGGTCATCGCGTCATGTCAGTGTGCGAAGCGAACGAAAGGCGGGGAGTGTGCAACAGGGCGGGACGACGGAGGTGTCGGCGGTCCGGGCGTTCTTCGGATCGCTGCTCGCGATCGTCGTCACGCTGCTGGTCGTCGCGGGGCTCGGCGGCGTGTTCGTCGTACTCGAACCGCGGACGACGAGTTCCGACACCCTCGTCGGCGGGGCGTCGTACAGCGTGCCGACCAGGGGTCCCGGCCCGTACGGCTCCGGCACCCTCGGGCCCTGGCAGGGCCTGCTGCACCGGATCTCCTCCGAGGACCAGATCCGCGACGTGCTCGCGTTCGACGGCATCTTCATGTTCGGCGACAGCATCGCCGTCCAGGACAGCTCCGCGCTGGAGCGGCTGCTGACGGATCGCGGCGGCGACTTGATCGCGGTGCACGACTGGTCCGGGCAGCCCGCGTCCGCGGCGGTCGACGCGCTCGAGGACTGGTCGCGCAACTACGGGCTGCCGCGGCGGATCGTGATGGCGGTGGGTACGAACGACATCTTCGACCCGCCCGCGTTCGCCGCGCAGGTCGAGCGAGCGATGCGGATCGCCGGGCCGGACCGAACGGTCTACTGGGTGAACGTGTACGCGAGCCGTACCAAGCAGCCGGCCTCCGTCCGGGACGCCGACCTCGCGAACAGCGCCTGGATCAACCGGCAGCTGGAGCAGGCCGCCCTCCTGCACTCGAACCTGCGGATCGTCCAGTGGGCCGAGTTTCTCGACTCGCAGCCGAACGGACCCGCCCAGTACCTGCGCGACGGCGTCCACACCAGCGAGCCGACCGGCAGCTCCGCCCGTAACGCCCTGATCGCCGACGCGATCGCCGGCCACTAAGGCGATCCGGCACGGCTGAGGCTGCCCGAACGGGCAGCCGGAACCGAAGCCGTCGATCCGGAGCAACTTTATCGGGTGCTCGCGACATCTATTGGGTAGAACAACCGATCTGGCCTGGGGGGAACCGATCGCGACGAGCTGACGGCTTGATGCCAGCAGCAACCTTTGACGCCGCACGGTCAGATCCATCACCACACCGCACTTGCTTTCGGCACCGGTCTGCCCGAATTCAGGTATAGGCCAGAACTGGACAAGGGGGAGACGATGCCCGCGAGACATCTGCGCACCAGGACGACGCTGCGACTCACGGCCGCACTGCTCGCGAGCGCCGCCGTACTGGCCGTCGTGCTGGTCGCGCCGTGGGGCGGGACCGAGCCGGAGGCGGCGCCGGACCCGACCATGAGCCAGACCCCCGAACCGCCGACCCCACCACCGACGACGCCGGTGCGGCGCGACGTCTACACGTGTCCGGCGTACAGCGGGATCGATCGGACGAACCCGCTCGCCAACCTGTACAAGGACACCTTCACCTGGGGTACGACGCCACCGACCAAGGTCGGCGACGGCCGCGGCAACATCAACTGGCGACTGAACCCGGACAACAACCCGAGCTGGTACATGTGGCTGCACTCGCTTCGTTGGCTCGGGCAAGGAATCGCGGCCGGCGGACGCGGCGACAAGGCCGCGCTTCAGCGGGTCAGCACGATCGCCCGGGACTGGGTGAACGACAACCCCTACTCGTGGAAGTCCGACGTCGGCGCGTACGAGTCGACGATGCACCGCACCAACGTGCTGATCTGCCTGCGCCAGGCGGTGCTGTCGGGGCTGCACGTCGGAAAGTTGCCGCTCACGTATGCCTGGCTCGACAAGGCGCTGCTCGACCACGCGTGGTTCCTGCAGAAGAACTACAGCGGCGACTGGAACCACGGCACCGACGAGAGCATCGCGCTGTTCGGGATCGGCTGCACGTTGATGCGGAGCGATCTGAAGAAGGTCGCCGCCAACCGGCTGACCACCGCGATCAAGACCTCGATCGACACCCAGGGGTCGACCAACGAACAGTCGACCGGGTACGCCCAGTTCAACTACGCCCTGTGGGGCCGTGCGGTCGACGTCCTACGGAAGTGCGGAGTGGACCCCGGGACGACGATCATGGCGCGCCGGCGGGAGCTCGCGAAGTGGCTCGCACTGGCGACGAACTCGCTCGGGAACCTGCCCCAGCTCGGCGACTCCGAGGTGGTCAGGACGGTGCCGGTCACGGGGACGGTGCTCGAGTACGCCGGTACGCTCGGCGCGCGCGGGATCCGTCCGACGCAGCGGATCGGGATCTTCGACGCCGGGTACATCTTCGGGCGGACCGGGTGGGGCGAGACGCGGGCCTTCACGCAGGAGTCGACGTACAGCATCCGGTTCGGCCCGTCGCAGAAGCTGCACGGGCACAACGACCACACGTCGATCACGTACACCTCGCACGGGCGCGACATCCTGATCGACGGCGGGCACGCCGGGTACAAGGCGGACGACTGGCGATTCTGGGCGAGAAGCCAGTTCGCGCACAACGAGCTGACCGTGAAGTCGGCGACCGGGCATCCGGAGACCGAGCTGGTGCGGTCGTCGCTCAAGGCGACGTCGGAGTTCTACGAACTGCACGACTCACCGGGGGCGGGCGTCGACCGGACCCGGGACGTGCTCGTACTGAAGGACCCGGACCTGATGGTGGTGCTGGATCGCGGCACGTCGGACGCGGAGCAGGAGTACTCCGCGCTGTGGCATCTGCCGGCGGACCAGCAGGTGGTTGTCAGCGGCAACGACCGGGCGGTGGCGGCACGGCCGGGTGATCGGGTGAAGACGACGTTGCTGCAGATCCCGTACCGGCAGGAGACGACGCCGATCGAGGTGACCAGCGGGGAGCAGGACCCGATCCAGGGCTGGCACTACAGGACCATCGACAAGCGGCAGCCGGCGCCGGTGGTGAAGTTCAACCGGTCCGGGGAGAACGCGACCGTGCTGTCCGTGATCGCGCCGACGCGCAGCAATGCGAAGGTCTCGTACACGACCTCGTGGCGGGGTGACCGGATGCTGCTGAACCTGACCGTGGACGGGACGACGACGGTGGTCGGCGTCGCGCCGGACGGGACGCTGCAGCGGGTCAAGTAGCCGCGTCAGGCGGTCTTCGGGCCGACGGGCTTCCAGTCGCGCGGCGGGTCCTCACCGACCCGGCCGTCGACGGCCTCACGGATCAGGTCCGCGTGCCCGGTGTGCCGCCCGTACTCCTCGACCAGGTCGCACACGAGCCGCCGCAGGCTCGCGTGCTGCCCGTCCGGCCAGGCGATGTCGGCCGGCTGATCGAGCCCGCCGTCAGCGATCGCCGCGGCCAGCGTCGCCCGCGACCGCGCAACCGCGCCGTCCCACAGCGCGTACAACTCCTCCGGGGTGTCGTCGACGGCCGAGTTGAACTCCCAGTCGTTGTCGTCCCGCCACCCGTTCTCCAGCCACGGCCCGCCCATCGGCTTCCCACGGAACTTCACGTCGAACAGGTAGTCCTCGTTCGCCGCCAGGTGCTTCAGCAACCCGCCGAGCGTGATCGACGAGGCCCCGATCCGGGTGTTGAGGCCCTCGGTATCGAGCCCGTCCACCTTGTACCGGAACGTCGTTCGCAACCGGTCCAACGCCCCCACCAGCTGCCCGGCGTCATCGCCGGCCACCGGCGGCTCCCACCACGGAGAAACCCACTCGCTCTCAGCCATGCTCCGCACGCTAACCCCCATTCCGGACGCTCGCCTTCCGTAACGGCATACTCCCCTCATGCCCGATTGCCCGAGCTGCGGCCGCGCCCTCGACGCGCATAACCGCCACCACCGCTTCACCCTGCCAACCCCTGTGCTGGCCCTGCCGGACCGCGACCACACCCCCGGCACCTGGTTGAGCCATGGCACAGCTGAGGAATCCGTGATGATGCAGGTCCCCGGCGTGGGCGCGTTCGTCCGAGCGCTGCTCCCGGTCCAGCTCGACGGCGGCTTCAAGGTCACGTACGGCCTCTGGCTCGGAATCCACCCGGACCAGCTACCGCAGACGTTCGCGGTCTGGTGGGAGCCGGAGTACGCCGACCTCCGCCTGGACGGCGTGGTCGCCAACGAGATCGCCCCGTGGGGCCTGTTCCCCACCCCCGCGACCGCCACCGTCCGCGACCCCGACCACACCCCCTACATCACCACCTCCCCCGATGCCCTGCTCACCAACGTCCTCACCCAGACCTGGCCCCACGAGGACGTGCTCGCACACCTGTAGAGTTCCGGGATGCAGCAGTACGCGGGCGTGATCGCGCGGTACGACGGGCTGGTCGCGCTGGTGCGTGAGGAGTACCACGCGTGGGGCGCGCCGCACTGGAACCTCCCGAGCGGAGCCGTCGAGGACGGCGAAACCCCAGCGGCCGGCGCGGTCCGGGAGCTGCGGGAGGAGTCGGGTCTACACGTGTCCGCGGACGATCTCGAACTCGTCTGGAGAACGCAGACGACGGCCGACGGGCGTGTCACCTCACAGTCCTGGAACTACGTCGTCGACGTAGCTGACCCCGGGTTCGCAATCGACGACCCGGACGGCTTGGTGATGGAGGCGGGCTGGTTCACCCCCGAGGACGCCGTACGTCGGCTCGGCCTGATGCCGTACCCGCCGATCGCTGTGCCCGCGGTCGACTACCTCACCCACGGCTTGAGCGGTCGGGCCTGGAGCTTCATCCTCAATGGAGACGAGTGGAGCTGGTAGCCGCTCAGACGGTCCGGCGGACGACGATGTTGCGTTTCGCGGTAGTGCGGGCTTCGGCGTAAGGGGTGAAGCCGGCGGCGAGGAATGTGCTCAGGACGCCGCGGCCGGGGTCCCCGGGCATGGACATGACCGGGTACGCCTCGACCAGCCGGGCGCCAGAGGTGCGGGCGTGGTCGACGGCGGCCTCGACCATCGGTGTGGTCAGGCCGCGGCCGCGGTAGCCGTTCTTCACGAACAGGCAGTTGATCGCCCAGATCGACGGGTCGTCCACGTCATCGATCGGAAGCGTGCGCGAGTGCACGATCGCGTAGTACTCGCTCCGCGGCGCAACCGCGCACCAGACCGCCGGGCGCTGGTCGACGTACCCGATCAGGCCGACCGGCTCACCGGCGCGGACGAACTCCTCGAGCGCGGCGCGGTTCTCCGCGTTGCCGTTCGCCGCGACCACCGCGGAAGGCAGCCGGCGGGCCATGCACCAGCAGCCGCGGGTCCCGCCGCTGGGGCCGAAGAGCTCCACCAGGTCGTCCCAGCGCTCCTCGTCTGCTACACGAGTAACCAGCTCCATTCACGCATTCAAGCACGCGACCTCGACACAATGGGACGAGATTCTGCGGAGCAGCTGTCGGATCCGGGGTGCGGCGTTCGTTGCAGGGGTGAGCGGCGACCGTCGCCGAGGACAAGGAGTGATGAGATGTCGCGGTACCTGATCTCGTTCGAGAACGGCGCTATGGACCACATCCCGGAGGAGGACTTCCCGGAGGTGGGCAAGGCTGCGCACGCCGTCGTCCGCGAGGCGCAGGAGGCCGGCGTACTGCGGTTCACCGGCGGGTTCGACTACTCCGCCGGTGTGGGACACGCCGTGGTCGGCACGGACGGGCTGGTGATGGACGGCCCGTACCCGGAGAGCAAGGAGCTGATCGGCGGGGTGATGATCGTCTCGGTCCCGACCCGCGAGGAGGCGCTCGTCTGGGCCGGGAAGATCGCCGCCGCCTGCCGCTGCCCGCAGGACGTCCGGATGTTCATGGACGACCCCGAGCTGGTCGACTGAATCGCGTTGCCGTCGACCGGGCGGACCGGGATCATCGCAGGGTGCAGACAGCTCTCGTACTCTCCGGCCCGCCGGGCGTCGGCAAGACCACGGTCGGCTGGCGGGTGTTCGACCGCTGCATCGATCTCGAACTCGCGCCGGCCTTCGCGGACCTGGACCTGCTCGGCGCCGCCTGGCCGCCGCCGGCCGACGACCCGCACCAGGCGCGGCTGAAGGCGACCAACCTGTCGGTCATCTGGTCGAACTACCGCGAGGCCGGTCACCGTCGGCTCGTCGTCGCGGGCGTTGTCGAGAACCCGGCCGAGCGGCGACTGCTGGAAACGGCCGTCGGCGGACCTGTGGTGATCTGCCGCCTGGACGCCTCGGACACCGACCTCGCGGACCGCATCCGGCAGCGAGGTCGCGAGGCCGGTGACAGCCTGGATCACCTTGTCCGGCGTGCGTCCGAGCTGTCCGCCCAGCTCAGCGCCGACGACATCAGCGACTACACAGTCAGTACCGCGGACCGCACGATCGACGCGGTCGCCGACGAAGTCGTCCGGCGGTGGCTCCCGTGAAGAGCGAGCTTCAGTCCGTCGCCTGGCCGCCTGCCCCGATCACGACCGAGCGCCTCGTACTGCGTGAGCCCGAGGCCCGGGACCGTACGGCGTTCATCGAACTGCTCGCCTCGCCAGAGGTCGGCACGTACGTCGGCGGCGCCCAGCCGCGGGATCTACTCGAGGAGAAACTCCCGCAGGTACCAGGTCGCCGTACCGGATTGTTCGTCGTGGAGCTCGACGGCGCGATGATCGGCACTGTCACCCTCGACCAGCGCGACGCGGACGAACCGCGGTCCGATCTCGCCGAAGTCGAACTGGGTTACCTGTTCCTGCCGTCGTCCTGGGGTCGCGGCTACGCAGCCGAGGCCTGCGCGGCGGCGCTCGCCTGGTTCGCCGACGCGCGCCCCGGAGTGCCGGTGGTCCTCAGCACGCAGACCGCCAACACCGCATCGATGCGTCTGGCAACCAAACTCGGCTTCACCGAGGTAGAACGCTACGAAGCCTGGGGCGCCGAGCAGTGGCTGGCGCTCTGGACGTCCTACTGATTCAGGTAGGCGTCGACCTCAGGGAGCACGTCGGCGAGCGGGCGGTCCATGTTCAGCTGGAGGTAGTTGTCCGCGGGGCGGTGCACCTTCTCCATCCATGCGCGGAACACGGTTTCGCCGTCCACGGGTTCGTTTCCGGCATCCGCCGGCGGTTGGTCCAGGCTGGGCCGGTGCGTACGCAGCCGCGGCCGCTGCCGGAGCCGCTCGTCCAGCTGCTTCAGGTCGTGCACCTGACACTCGACGTACCGGTAGACCGCGCCTTGCTCCGCGGCGATAGCGGTCCCCTTGTCCACGATCCGTTGCCAGCCGCACGGACTGTCCATCACCACGTCCCGCCCCTGGGCGAGCAGGTGCCCTGCCATCGCGTACATCACCTCGTACGCCGCCTTGGTGCTCGCGCCGAGGTCGAACCCCGCGTCGAGAACGGCCGACTTGATCACGTCGTAGTCGACCGCGACTGCACCGTACTTCGCGACGACATGCGCAGCCACCGTCGACTTCCCGGCCCCCGGCACGCCTGACATCTGAAGCAGGAACATCCGATCCTCCTGTGCTTGGCTGGCGAGGTGAGTGCCGATCATTTCACCGCGAAGCTCCCGACCAAGCGGATGGCCGCGGACTGCCTGTTCACCGACGGCGCGGACCGGCTGCTGATCCTCAAGCCGCCGTACAAGCCGACCTGGGACCTCCCCGGCGGAGCGGTCGAACGTGACGAGTCGCCGCGCGCCGCGCCTCGGCGTGAGGTGTTCGAGGAGATCGGGCTCGAGGTGGAGCCTGGCGCGCTGCTCGCGGTCGACTGGATCGCTCGATCCGGCGACTTCTCCGAGGTTGTCGCCCTGCTCTTCGACGGCGGGGTGCTGTCGCCGGGAGACGTCGAGCGGATCACGCTGCAGGCGGACGAAGCGGCCGAGTTCCGGTTCGTGCCGCTCGAGGAGGCCGCGCGGCTTCTCGATCCTGAGCAGTACGCCCGCGTTGCGGCGTGTCGACGTACCGGCGGGACGGTCTATCTGGAGAACGGTCAGGTGTCGTACCCGAGGCCGTCCCAGGGCGCGTAGTACGCGATGAAGTCGCCTGGTTCGATGTGGATCGAGTACTGACCTTCGAACTGGTCGAGGATCCAGCCGAAGGTGGTGCCGTCGACCTTCGTGGTGAACGGCGCTACGTCGATGGGTTCGAGTTTGTAGTTGCCCAGCTCGGCGAGGCGGGACTTGATCAGCGCATCCGCGCCGGCGGAGGCCGCTTGGGCGGGTGGTACGCCGGGGGTACGGCGTACCACGTCGGCCTTCACCTCGTCGAACGTGCCGTCTGCGTTCCACAGGTACAGGCCGACGTAGCCGGCGTTGCCCGCGAACAGCTCGTCGCTGAGGAAGAACTTCCGGCCGTCCTGCGCAGTACCGGCGTACGGCACGTGGTAATCGTCAGGCACGATCCGGAACCGCTGCGGCGCCACCTCGCGCGTCGGCTCCGGCGTCGACTTTGCGGTCGGCTGTGGCGTCGGCGTGCGCGCCGGATTGACCGACGTACATCCGGTGAGCGCGACGGCCCCCAACAGCGCAAGCCCAACCCGCACCTGCTCACCCCCTCCGAGTGAGGAAGTGTTGCCTGGTCTGGGGGCCGTGTCCACTACAGGGCAGAATCGGTGTGTGAAGAAACCCGACGCCAACCCCGTGGTCGCCCGGAACCGGAAGGCTGCGCACGAGTACCAGCTGGGCGAGTCCTGGGAGGCCGGGATCGTGCTGCAGGGTCCCGAGGTGAAGGCGCTCCGGGCCGGGCGGGCCTCGCTGGTCGGCGGGTTCGCGATGGTCGAGGAGCGGGAGATCTGGCTGCACGGCGTACACATCCCGCAGTACTCCCAGTCGCGCTGGTTCGAAGGCGGGTCCCGTCGCAAGCGGAAACTGCTGCTGCACCGCGCCCAGATCGACAAGATCGAACGCAAGGTCAACGAGAGCGGCCTGACGATCGTCCCGATCACCCTGTACTTCAAGGACGGCCACGCCAAGGTCGAGATCGCCCTGGCGCGCGGCAAGAAGACCTGGGACAAACGCCAGACCCTCGCCGAACGCGAAGCCACCCGCGAAGCCCAACGAGCCCTCCACCGTCGCCTCAAGGGCCGCTCGGACTGACATCGTGCCGGACTACACCATGCCGCCGGAGACGGCGCGGACGCTGATCGCGGCCTTGCAAACGCACGGAGTCGACGCCTGCGTCGGCGGCGGCTGGGCGGTCGACGCGCTCGTCGGTCGCCAGACGCGAACGCACGCCGATCTCGACCTCTGGGTCGACGCGGCCGACTTCGAAGCTCTCGTCGCCGCACTCGCCACCGAAGGCATGGACCGCCTCCACCCCTGGCCCGGCGACCGCCCCTGGAACTTCGTCCTCCACGACGGCACCAGCCGCCGCCTGGACCTCCACCTGTACGAACGGTTACCCGACGGCCGCCTCCACTACGGCAGCGTCAACACACCGTTCCTCTTCACCCCCGAGGACCTCTCAGGCCGCGGCGAAATTGCCGGCCTCCCGGTCCGCTGCGAACACCCGGAGTTCGCCCTACAGAACCACACCGGCTACGAACTCCGCGAAACCGACCACCACGACATCACCCTCCTCCACAAACACTTCCCCCACCAACCACCCGAAGGCACTCACTAGTCCGCGGTCACCGGGAAGGACGCGCGGCATGCCCAATGGCGCCGCCCTTCCGCGGCGGCATGGTTACGCGTCCTGCGTGTCAGCCAGCACCGAACCACGAAGGGGTTCTTCGTGACCGTGCACTTCGAGCGACCAGAGCTCCTCACCAGGTTCAGAGAAGTTCCTCGTCCTGAAGCTGAAGCCCGTCAGCAATCTCGCGCGGCCGGCCGTGGCGCTGCAGCAGAGCTGGCACGACCTGGACCTGGAGAGATTCCGCCGCAGCCACGGTCAAGGGGTACCGCAGATACGTCTCGATCTGTCTGCCGATCAGTCAGACAATTAGCTTGATGCTGAGCGGGCTCATGTCGTTGTCAGTCGGTACGACGTCGAATCCCGAGGCCACGAGCACGCGCATCAGGGCGTCGTACATCGCTTCCGCGATCGCGCCATGGAGCGTGAGAGCTGGGTGCGTCCAGTCTTGAGCGAGCAGCGGCGCGGAGAAGTCCTCAACGAGTTCTCCGCCCACGTGCCAGCCGACGTACACGCCTCCGCCCTCGTCGGCTCGAAACGGGTCTACCACGATCTCCACGCCGGGGATCGAGGTGCCCACACCCTCGGCGACGTGCACGGCGAAGCCTGCTCGGGTCAGCGCCGATGCCATCGACGCGGCTGCCGCCTGCCGCTTCGCAACTTCGGCGTCCGTTGCACGCTCAAGGCTCACCCTCGCCATCATGCCCGAACATGCAGAACCCCAGGTCATCAGTGCTCTGACCTGGGGTGTGGGTCAGCCGCCTGTCGGAATCGAACCGACGACCTTCTCATTAAGAGTCCGTCACGCCGAGTACAGACAGCCCAGCGACTCGCGATCCTGAGCACCCGAACGTGCTCACCGGTCGCGGGTCATTGTGGGCCGTTCGGGGCCGCTCGCGGGCACGTCTCGCCTGGCGTAGCCAGTTTGAAAGTGCGGCCGACTGCCGCCGGACGTCAGCGCTGCCGCCGAAGTCCTCCGAGGTGTCTCTGCTCGGACCGGTCGGATCGAACATGACGGCTACGCACAGACCGGAGTCATCGACAACGCCGGCGATGAGGTCTGGTCTGCCTTCGTGAAGTTCGCGCCTTGGGCCTACGACGCCACCGCTTGGGACATCGCCGGACACGACATCGTGTCGCTCGCCGATGAAGGGCGCTCAGTCGTTGTGCGCCTCAACCGTCAGCAGTACGGCATGATTGCCGCCGAGTTGGCAGACTCCAGGCTGGTACCGAGGGACGAGTGGCGCGGAGTGCTTGAACGACGCCGACACGATCACCCCTGAGTGTCGCCCACACCTGCCCGGTCCCCCGATAGCTGCCAACCCAGGCCAGCGATCGGTGTTCCCAAGCTTCGGGTTCACGATCTGCGCCATACGGTGGCGTCGGTCTGGCTCGGGTCCGGGCTGATCCGAAGGTGGTTCCGCGGATCCTGGGGTACGCGTCGGCGGCACCACGGGGGGCACCGGAGACGATCGAGGCCGGGTACGACGAACTCCCAGCGTCGGAGGGTGGTCTCTGACCTGGGGGTTTGGGTGGAGCCGCCTGTCGGAATTGAACCGACGACCTTCTCATTACGAGTCCCGCGACGGGCGTCCAGCCCTGCTCCGCCAAGAGTGCCAGCGTCACCGCAGAAGGCACGGCACTCCACAGTTGTCTCCTCGCATCCACCGCCTTGTTAGCACCATTGTTAGCAAGTGTGGGAGGTAGCCTCCCTCGGACCGACGACTGTGGCTTTGTACGCAGCGACCCGCGCTCCATGCTGTCGGAACGCCATCATTCCGCTACATTCCGAAGATGGCCACTCGCGGGGTTGGGAAGGTCGCGCGGGCGCGAATCGTGCCCCCGGCACAGCCGTCGTTGCTCACGGATCCAGGCGAAGCAGTTGCGACGGCGCTGTCGTCTGGACTCGCGGTGGAGCGCTACCAGCGCACATGGCGAGTCGGTGGGTTGCAGCGTATCTCTGGCGCACTGGTCGGTAGGCTCGGTTTTGAGAGCACACACGCCGAGGACCTCTGGGATCCAGAGATTCAGGACTTTGAGGAGGTCGAAGTCCCCGGTGGAGTCGCCGCTCCGTTCGCTGTCGGGGTAGATGATCTGCTCGTCGTATTTCAGATCCGCAGCCCTTTTATCCGGATCAACAGCTTCGTGGGTGCACTCCGGACTCTGCTTCGTGAGTCAACCGAGCAAGACGGCTGGACGGTCGAGGCGGTCCAGCAAAGTCAAACGTTCGCTGAGTGGCGGCGGTCCGTCACACGGGTGACCCGTCTCCGCGTGCGCGTTCTGCGCCCCAACCCGAACTACGAAGGCCGGCCGAGCGTTGAAAACCTGATCGAATCCGCCCGCCTAAGCTCCGCCAACCTGGATCTACGATCTGAAGATATCGACACCGACGCGGAGATCGTTCGCGAGCTGCTCGACCATGTCGACCGTGGCTACGGAGACGGCACCGTGGTCGGACAGCGAGAAACCGTCGGTGGCGAGGTGGAGACTGTATATACGACCGGCATGTCCGGGTCGACCGACCTGGCTGAACTACCCGTAGATCCCGAGTCAGGCGAGGTCGACCGCCAGACGCTGGCCGAGGAGTTGAGCCAACTCTCAGAGGAGTTGACCAACCCCGGTGAGTAGGGAGGAGGTTCAGACCATGGCTGACTCGAACAGGCCAGCTGAAGCCGCCCCGCCAGCCAAGACCACAAAAGAGAGCCTGCGCTATACCCCGGCGGGGAGCGTACTGCTGGCATCCGACTTCTTGATCAGCGTGCCGATAGGAGCCGTCCTCGGCTTTCTTGTTGGCCAGATCGACAAGATCGGCGATACCGCGCCAACCATCCTGCTCGCCTATGTCGCTGCGCTGGTCGCACTCGCTGCCATCGTTATCGCCGCTCATACTCTTTTAATCACGCTGCTCAGCCCTGAGTACCTCGTTCTCCTGGAGCACGCCAAAGGTGGCGTCCCTGCTGTGTCTCGGCCATACAAGATCGTGGCGTTTGTCTGCGCAGCCGGTTCGCTAGCGTCGCTAACGGCCGCTCTAGTGTGGCCAGTTCTGCCGAATGGCTACTCCACGACACGTGGACTAGTCTTCGGCGTCTGCACGCTGTTCGCCTCGTGGGGAATTCTCGGATCTACGCAACTCATTGGCCTTGGCGCCTTCCACTTGGAGCGGAGAACGTCGCTCCTTCACATCGTTCGCGACGTGCGACAGCTTCGTGAGCAGAACCGGAAGCAAGCTTAGACATCCAGACCTGCCCCGTCCTCCTGATAGCTGCCAATCCAGGTCAGCACGGTGCGGGTCAAGAGTCGGCTTGCCGATCCCGAAGGGACGCGGAGCGCTCTTGACGCGCGCCGGGCTGGCCGGACAATCGAGCGGCCAGGAGGACGAACCAACCGCCGACAGTTCGTGAGTAGACGATGAGGTCGGGGGTGGGGACTCGGGTTTCCGGGAGACGCAGATGGAAACGCGCGGCGGAGGGCGTCGGCCGGAGGTCGTAAGCCCGGGCCGCGCTGCGCGCCGCTTGCGGCGCGCCTTGATCCTTAAGAGGTCAGCTCGGCAGAGGGCGCGCTCGGGCCGTCGGTCTGAGGGGCGGGCAATCGGGCGGGCTGGTATCTACCGGTCACAAAGATGGCGACTATGGCTAGCAACGGAGTCGCCAGGATGCCGGCGACCCAGGGCTGTCCTGCCAGTGCGAGGGTCACAGTCGCGGCGAGGTCGAGGACTAGAGCACTGAACCCGAGCGTCTGCCCCCGCTTGACCAGCGCGAACGCCTGGCGGGCCTCGTCCTGCCGATTCCATACCGGCAGCCCGCACGAACAGAAGTCCGCCGACTTTTGGCCTGTATCGCACGGGTGGAGACTCGACCGGGCAACACCCAGCCGCGCGCTCCAACTTTCAACGTAGCTCTTCACACCTTCGTATACTGCCCAGATGGGACATTGGTCCGAGAGCCTCGTTGACTACGTCGCTCAACGAGTCGGCGGGCATATTGACCTCCAGACCGTCGAGGATGCCGTTTCCCGAGCGGGCCATGAAGTGGAGATCATGGCCGGCCGCAGCTTCCACGCTCCGCGCCTAGCAACCGAAACCTTCGAGCCCAAGGGCATGCCGTTCGTGGCCCTCCCCGATCTGATTGTCGGCTCACATGAGGCTGTCGACGGGATATGGCCAATTCCTGACCCCGTTGATCCTCAGCACGCCACCATCATGCAGGTCCTGCCCCTCTCAGATCCGAGACCCACGACCTTGACTACCGCCGATGCGCTTAACGTCGCCGGTCAGATCCTCGCTGGTGCAGTACGTTCCGGATTCTTGACGAGTGACCGTGTGCTCCACTGGCTCGGTACGCATGTAGACCCTGTGCAGTTGAACGGACTCCTACGCCGGGCGATGGACCCCACCGTTCGAATCAGCGTGCCGATTCTTGGGGTCCCTGTAGAGGGATGGTGGTTCCAAGTCACTCGCCGCCTGGTTTGGGTAACGGACGCGACCGAGGACGAAGGACGGCTCCTACAACCGCTCCTGGACCCCGCTTTGACCGACGGGCAGAGCTTGCCGCTCGCAGCGTCCGAACCAGTCCTGATCGTGGCTCCGATGACGCAACAACCCGCAGGCTGGGCCTTCAGCGCGAGGATCTGGACCGAGGAGGTTAAGCGTCCGGTCCATCAGTCATGGAGCAGGCTCGCCAAGGCGGTCCATGGCCACGGGATTCCGACAATCACTGTCGACGCGGCATCAACACCGCAAGAGGTCGCGTGCCAGGTCGTCCTAAAGGGCTATTGGCATGGATACGTAGAGGGGCAAGATCCAGGTCTGCTGGACGCCGTAGCTAAGGCCTACGAGAAGCCAGTCGAGCGTGTCCAACGCGGCATCGGTGCACCCGATAAGCGATGGGCTGCCGCCGCGCTGCTTGAGCAACTGATCCGGCCTGGGTTCGATCCAGCTCAAGGCGCCGAGGCTACACGGCGATACGTGCGCCGGAAGGCAAACATCGTCGTCATGCAACACCGGAAGAGCGAGCATCCCGATCGCTATCCCTGGACACAGATCGGGATTAGCGAGCGCCGTTACTACAAGCTTCTGCCGCTTTTCGCTCAGAAGGTCAACGGCCGCTACGACGTCGACCATGACGAAGTAACCGCGCGTATGAGGGAGTACCTCGACGGTGTAGACAGGGAGCGAGCCATTCGAGAAGCCGCGCTCGATGTTCTCCACCAGCGCGGCTTTAGGAAGGAGGCAGCTCGCAAATGGCTTCAGCGGCATCGACCCGAGGAGGCGATACATGCGCGGCCTCGCAACCAACGAACCGGTGACGACACTGTGATCTAGGTTTGAGGTCTAGGCCGCGCCTGATCGCTCCTGGGCCGGCAGTCAACAGCGCTCTCTGCTTGCTAGTTGATCCAGCCGAACCCGCCACATTCTTTGCACGGCTCATGCTCTGGCTCGGTGACTACCTTGCCGTTCTTGATGCGGGTTTTCTGTACGACGATCCATCGCTTGCCGTTGCAGGTGGGGCAGGGCTGTCGCGATGGCTGGTTGGGTTTTGGCATCGCGTGTCCAATCGTTGGGGTCTGGACATGACCGCGCCCTTGCCCAGAGGTGTGAGGACGAGGCCGGGGCAAGGGCGCGGGGTGGTGGGCGTGACCGGCGCGGATGCAGGGATCGGCACGCCGGCCTCGCCGCTATGGGGTGGTGGTGGGGATGACTCGGCCGCCGATGAGGTGTTCGAGGCGGTTCTTCACTTCGACGGGGCTGCCGAGGCTGGCGAAGTGGAGGAGGCTCGGGATCAGGACAGTGGTGATGTCCAGGGCCGTGACCTGTTGCACGAGGCCGTGAAAGGCATCGGGTGCGGTCGACGGGTCTTCGACGTGGATGTAGGTGAGCGCGTAGCCCCATTCGCTGGCGAACCGCGCAACCTCCATGCGGACCCGCTCCAACTCGGAGTCGGTGATCAGGAGGCTTGCGTTGACGTAGCCAACGGCGGCTGGCTTGTCGGTCATTGGCCGGTCGCCTCCTCGTTGGTGACACGAAGGCTCGCGAACCGGCGGCGCATCGCGGCCTCGAAGTCCGACGCAGACGCCGGGTCCGAGACGTGGTCGATGACCAGATGTTCGCCGAGCCAGACGCACACCCGTCGTAGCGGCTGCTCGGTGGCCGGCGCGCTCACAGGACCCGGCTCCGCACCAGCAAGGGGAGGAGGGTTCCGTCCAGGACGGCACCGAGAAGGAGAAGGATCGCGAACGCCGTAAGCATGATCTGCACCCGTTGTTGTTGAGGTCGAAGCAAGAGCCTCGGTAGCGGCTTCAGTGCGCTACGTAATCAAGACTGGCGATGCGTTCGGGGGGCGACTTTCACAGCTTGTGAAAGTCTCCGCGGCCTGTCAGAGACCGATCCAGGCTGCGTAGCGGGTAAGCGACTCGGACGGGTGGCGGGAGGTGTGGAGGAGGTCTTGCACCACACCGCGGACCAGTGGGTGCCGGCGGGCTTGGCCTGGTGCGACGCGGCGGGCGATCTGAAGATGGCGCAGTGCCTGGTCAGGCAGGTTCAGGCGTTGGTAGGCGCGGGCGAGGTCGAAGTGGTGGTGTCCAATCCGGCTCGGGAGCCAGCCGCTGGGGAACTGGATGAACTCGCCGAGGTGGATGGCGTGGGAGTAGTCGCCGAGTTCGATCATTGTGATGACGCGGTGTACGGCGACGTTGGTGGGGCCGAATCCGAACCAGAAGGTTTCGAGGTCTTCGCCGGTTAGGTCGGCGTGCCGCTCGGCCTCGTTGAGGTAGTCGCGTACGGCGGATGCGTCGCCAGCGCGTGCCGACAGGACGGCCGCGCCGAGGTTCAGTTGACCGGATGCGATCAACGCGCCGGGCGTCTTCGGGTCGGTCCCCTCGAGGTGGGCTCGGCCAGCGTTGTTCAGGTGCCACGAGGTCTCGTAGTCATGGCGACGCAGGTAAGCCGTGATCCGCAGGTACTCGCGGGCCGCACGAAGCGCCGGTGCCCGATCACCTGCCTGCCGGGCTGCCCAATCCATCCGGTTCAGCGCGATCAACGACAAGTCGGGATAACCGGCCGCGATACCAACCGTGTGTGCGCAGCGGTACGCCTCGGCCAGCAGACCCCAAGCATCGGCCCGATCGGTCCCGGTCCAGGTGTTCGCCGCCGCGTGCAGTTCGGCGTATAGACCGGGCAGGACCGGAGTCATTGACTCGTAGCGGGCCGCCTGACCAACCACGTTGGCTACCCGGACTGCCTCGCGAAGGACGGGCAACGGACGCGGCGTGATGGTCTCGTCCGGGTCCAGGTCGTAGAGATCCAGCTGGGTGCGCACCCGGCCGAGCATCTGACCCAACCGTTGGTCCTGTGTCGTCTCGGGAGCTGAATCGCCAAGCAGGACTGAGATTTCGACGCCGAGCGCTCGTGCACATGCCGCCACGAACCCCTCACTCGCGGGACGGCTTCCGCTCTCGACCTTGGTCAGCAGGCTGTAGGAGACGTTCGCCAGCGTGGCAAGGCCGTGCTGGGTCAACTGCCGGTGCTTGCGAAGCAGGGCAATCCGCTCCCCCACCTGACCCGCGTCGCCCATGCCCGTGGCTCCTCTCACAAGTGAGTGCGTTGGACGATGCCCACCGCCGCTAGGCCTGACTCGCCTTGGCCGCGCGGCCCGCATGGCCATAGATCCGACAGAGCTTCACGTAGTCGATGAACAGCATCAGCATCTGCATCTGCATCTGCCCCACGGTCGATTTGACGAAATCCATATAGGACAGGTCATCACCTTTGCCGGTCGCTATCATTCCGGTCTCGATCACGAAATCTGCGTCAGCATGAGCAATTGCATTGCGGATGCTCCGGTTGAAGATCGCATCCCAGGCGTCCCGAGTAGAAGGAAACTTGTCAAGATACAATTCTTTCACCTCGGAAGTGGCCTTCTTGTATTGCGCGAGCGTCTTGGGAAGCTTCTTGCCTCCCTCCGCTTGCGGGACCCATCCGAAGGAATAGTCAGGGGAGCATATTTCGGCCGCAGGTCGTCCTTCTTCAGTATTCTTCGCCGCGACCACCAGCCAGAGAATCTGGCAGCAGACCTCATAGTTCTGACGGTAGGCGTCGCGCAGGATGTGAAAATCATCCCCAGGGAGACGCCACTCGTTCGGGATCCTCCGGCCTAGCACATCTAGATAGGTCAACGCTAACGCAGGCGACCAGATCGCGCGGTGCTCCATCATGCGGCGAATCTGATCGAACAGTCTCCGCTGAAGCTTGGCGAGTTCGGAGTCATCGATTGCTGCGCAGTACTCGCCGAAAGACTGGATCGACGCGCGGCTCACCGCCCAGATCTCCTTCTTGGCTACTGGGTAATCCCCACTCGGCCCCAGCGGGAGCAGCCCGACGGACAAGACGCGGTGCAGAACGTCATAGCGCCTAAGCATGGATACCTCGTCGGGCCAATTTTCCTTCCCCAGCAATTCAGCCATTGCGCGATCAAATAGATCCCATTTCTCTTGCAGATAGAACCCGTAGGCTCGTTCCAGAATTGGCCAAGCTTGATCGGCAAACGAGTGGAATTCGCCGAGAATTTTACTAAATCTCATGAAATCACCACCGAACGCCATCGACGCTGAAATGAACGGCGATTCGATCGTGGCGGAGGGGTCCGTCGGGAAGTCTGGATGGGTCGTGATTGACTGAGCGTCATTCCAGTTCTCAGGCTCAGAGACAACAGGAACATCGAACTCGATACCGCCACCGCCGTCATCACTTAACGTGACCATGCCGCGAATACTCGAAGAGCACGCCGGACAGTGAACGAGAATCCGCTGGCGCTTTGCATAACCGAGCCCCACTCGGATCGCGGTCAACCTCCCACAGCCAGGGCAACTCACATAGTTACGCGCGATCACAGTTCCCTCATCATTGCTTCGGCCGGCCGTTGAAAGAGTGCACCGGATGGGTAGTCCGTGAGATCGAGCGTCCGGACGTGTTTGAAGCCGTTGTGGAGGTAGTAGTTGTGGAGGTCGGTGTTGTCGGTCCACACGTCGATGCGGAGCCAGTGGAGGCCGAGGCGGTGGGCTCGATGGCAGGCCCAGTCCATGATTTCGGTGCCTAGGCCGGCATGCTTGCGGCGGACGATGAGGCGGTGCATGTACATCGCCGGGTCGGCTTGTTCTTCGGGGGTCCAGAGGCGCGGGTCCGAGAAGGTGTCTAGGGCGAGGGTGGCCATGGTGGCTTCGTTCTCGTCGCGGACCATCCAGGTTTCGCCGGCCTCGATACTGGCGAGGATGCGGCGGTTCTGCTCCTCCGGGTTCGGCCACGCGACAGCCCATTGATCAACGCCGCGTTGCGCTAGCCACTCGCTGGCCTCGGTGCGGAGGGCGAGGATCACGCCCAGGTCGTCGGCGTCGGCACGCTCGATGATCATGCTTCGGCGCCTTCTTGGGCGAGATAGGCGCGTACGTCGCCGAGTTCGTAGATGACGCGGTTCCGGTCGCTCGCGAAGGTCGTCAGCGTCAGACGAAGCGGGCGACTGTCGCTGTACGTCGTGCGGGCGTAAACGATGACCGGTGTCCCCGAGCCGAGCTGGAGCTTGCGGGCCTCGTCCGGGGTCGGCATGCGCGCGGTGATCTCATCGCGGTAGCCGATCTCCTCGTGCCCGACCTTGGCCATCGCTCGAATCGCGCCGCCAGGAACGTCGTTCGGCACGACCAGGCCGGCCGCCTGGGCAATATCCATCGGGTAGTAGCTGACCTGGATGCTGAGCGGCTGATTGTCGGCGTACCGGACGAAGCCGCGGGACACCAACGCATCGCCCTGCTCCACCTGGAGACGATTGGAGAAGTCGGGGCCGGCCACTTCGAGGCTCATCGCGAAATCGCGGTACTCGGCATGGCGACCCTGTTCAGCCATCTCGGACTGGAAGGCGTCGGCCTGGTCGCTGGCGCGACGGTCGCGGGTCTCGGCCCAGGTGGCGTGATAGTCGGCCATGATCCGCTCGCGCACGATCGTGCCGCGTCCTGGCGTGCTCGTGATCATGCCCTCGTTCTGGAGCATCCCGAGCGCAAGGCGGACGGTGTTGCGGGATACGTCGTGCGAGGCCATGAGGTCTTGCTCGGTCGGCAGGCGTTCGCCGGCCTTGATCTTGCCGGTGCGGATCTGCTCGCGCAGCTCGGCTGCGATGCGCTGGTAGAGCGGTGCTGACTGTGCCATTCGAAAGAACCTCCTGGTTCGTACCAACCAATGGTCCCATTTCCTTGACTTCACGCCAACCCCAGGGTAAAGATTGGTCTTGTACCAAACGTTGGTACGAATCCAATGAAGGGGTCTAAGCCATCATGGGTATGCCGAGAAGGATCACGGTCGAGTTCGGCGACACGTTCCCGCACGGGCTGTTCGCGGTGTCGGAGGTGACGCTGGCTCGGGACTTCGAGAAGTCCACGAAGACCAACGCTGTACAGACCATCGACGAGGACTCCGGCCTCCCGGTCTGGACGCTCGACGTGATGGACGGTGACCCGGAGGCGCGCAAAGCGGACCGGACTTTCACCGTTCGGATCATCGCCAAGGTTCAGCCGGTACTCCCGCCGGCACTGCCGGGTCTGCCGTTCACGGCGATCGAGCTGCAAGGCATGACCGCTGCGCCGTGGGTCGACACCCGGGGCTGCTCGGCTCCGGACGAGGGCCGCTCTCACCGCTGCCGCGCCCGTCAGGGCTGGAGCTTCCGCTGCATGGGTATCCGCGCACCCAAGAACATGCCGGGCTCTGGCGCGACTGAGCAAAAGGCGGCCTGACCATGAGCGTCGCGGAGAGCGTTGACCCCGGTCAGTACCTGGCCTACCAGAACGGTCGCGCGGCATTCCTGCTGAGCGAGCTGCTGACGGGCGATCCGAGCAAGTTCGTTCGCTTCGAGGCGCGCACCTGGCTCAACCAGCATCAGGCATGGCTCTCCGACTCCGACGAGGACGGCGACCCGTGGGAGGACGACAGCTACGACGACGAGGAAGAGGACGAGGACCTTCCCACGGACCGCCCGGGCGGTCGCGTCCTCTACTCAGAGGGGTGGTTGTGATGACTCCCTGGCGTCTGGCTGCGTCGGGGGAACTCTGCACCTGCGGGCGGCCGGCGAGGGAGGTTTTCGTCCGCGCGGATGGCGACGAGATCGGCTATTGCGGCGTCCCGGACGGCGGTGCGAAGACCGGTCCCTGTCCGTTCTGCGGCAAGCGCCGGCATACGCCGGGTCCGTGCCCGAAGTACACCCTCCGCCTCCCGGCCGAGCCGGTGCTCTGTGATGACTCACGACCGAACGGGGACTGATCGAGATGGCGAAGATCAAGGGCAAGGAGGTCGGGACGGGGCCGGTGAACTTCCGGTCCCCCGCGGTCGCCATCCGGCTCAAGTGGGTCGTCATCTGGTACTGCCTGCGGGCGGTCGTCCGTGCGGCGGGCTGGCTGATCCGGCACCCGGCCTTCGTCGTCGTACCGCTGCTGGCTCTCAAGGGCTACCAGCTCTGGACCGGTGGACAGGCGTGGTTGGTCATTGCCACTGCGGCTGTACCGGCGTCAGGCCTGGCCGGTTGGCGCTGGCGTTGGCCCGACTCGTTCGCGCAGCGGATCGTCTGGCGGCTGCGTGGCTCACGGCGACGCTTCATGGAGTACCGGACCCGTTGGGACACGACGATGCGGGCGCTCAACCTCACGGTGCGCCTCGACGATCGGACGTACGTTCCCCGGATCGTCAACGTCCGATCGTCGGGCACGGTCGATCAGGTGACCGTCCGGCTGCTGCCGGGTCAGATCCTCACCGACTACGCCGAGCACTCCGAGCGGTTGGCACGCACCTTCGGCGCTGAGGACTGCCGCGTCCGTTCGGCCGCCTCGATGATCCCGGCGTGGTGGCCGGGTGGCACAGAGGGCTGGATGGCCCGTCTCTTCGCCTGGGCACTGCCTCGGCGTACCGATCGGCTCGTGCTGTGGTTCCTGACCAACGACCCGCTACGGGAGATCGTCGCCCCGATTACTCCGGCTGAATCGCCGAACCTCCAGGCGCTCGACGTGGCGCGGCGTGAGGACGGGCCGATGTTCCGGCTGCGGTTGCTCTACACGCATCTACTGGTGGCCGGTGCGACCGGTGCAGGCAAGGGCTCGGTGCTCTGGTCGATCATCGCGGCACTCGCCCCCGGCATCCGGTCGGGTCTGGTACAACTGTGGGTGCTCGACCCCAAGGGCGGCATGGAGCTCGCTCTTGGCCGGCGGTTGTTCCATCGGTTCTGCTACGGCTCCGATCCGGCGATGGATGGCGCTAGCGATGCCGAGTACGAAGAGGCATTCGCAAACCTGCTTGAAGATCTGGTGGCCATCATGCGCCGGCGACAGGGCAAGCTCCGCGGCTTGTCCCGCCTCCTCAAGCCGAGTCGCGATGAACCATTCATCGTCCTGGTCGCGGATGAGCTGGCTTCTCTCACGGCGTACGTCACTGATCCGGCGATGAAGAAGCGGATTGCCAAGGCGTTCTCACTGCTGCTGTCACAGGGCCGAGCGGTTGGCATCACCGTGGTGGGCGCGCTGCAAGATCCACGCAAGGAAGTCCTCCCGTTCCGCGATCTGTTCCCGACCCGGCTGGCGCTGCGGATGGCAGAAGCCGAGCAAGTTCGACTCGTCCTCGCCGAAGGTGCCCGCGAGCGGGGCGCACGCTGCGACAAGATCCCCGAAACCCTGCCCGGCATCGGATACGTCGCCGTCGACGGCGAGACCGAACCCATCCGCGTCCGGTTCTCCCACATCACCGACGACGACATTGCCGACCTCGTCACCACCTACGCGCCGGATCTGATCGGCGCTGGCGAACGTCTCCCAACCCCGGAAGGAGTAGCAGCATGACCGCTCGACGGCAGATCCCCGGTCAGCTCGTCCTCCCGCTGGTGCCCGGGCTGTCCAAGACGTCGCGGGCTTCGCTTGTGCAGCGGATCGACGTTCGTTGGCAGGGCAAGGCGTACTGCGCCGGCTACCTCGACACCGACGACTTCTACCCCCAAGACGAGTCGACGCGCGGCATCCGCCGTACGTCTGACCCGAAGGACTTGTGCGCCTTCTGCCCGGTCGTCCGATCCTGCCTCGCTGCCGCCATCGTCGCGGACGAGCACGGCGTCTGGGGTCGTACGACGGAGGACGAGCGCGACGCCATCCGTGAAGAACTTGCCTTCGGCACCGATGTGGACCGGGCGCTCAGCGTGGTCCTCGACGGCCCCGCTGCACTCTGGAGGACGGCGGCATGACCACGACCGCACAGACCACCCTGGACCTGTTCCCGCTCGACGTTGTACGGGATCTGGCCGTGACCAACGGCGTCTGCGTACGTCCGGTGCTCAACAGGGTGTTCGACACACAGACCGGCACTGACCGAGTGGTAGGGGTGTCGTGCGGTTCCACGCTGGTCAGCAAGTGTCCGCCTTGTGCTGCGGCGAACCGTCGTCTTCGTATGCAGCAGTGCCGTGAGGGCTGGCACCGCGACTCCGAACCCGAGGTGCCGGCGGATGCAGACGACGAGCCCGCGTCTGACGACTTCGACGCCTCGCGCCGCGTCCGCTCGACCCGGCGACGCCAGGACGCCGCCGACCTCCCCAAGGTCGAGATGGACAAGCGGACGGTTGGCGCGACCTTCACAGCCCCGAACGGTAAGACCTACCGGCCGTCGATGTTCATCACGCTCACCCTCGGCTCGTACGGCGCAACGCACCGGCTGCCACACCGTGTGGAGGGTAAGGGCCTGGTGCCGTGCGAGTGCGGTGTGATTCACGGACAGAACTCGCCGTTGCTTTCCACTCCGGTCGACCCCGACACCTACAACTACCGCCGGGCCGCGCTCGACGCGCTGCACTTCCCGAAGCTGATCGATCGGTTCATCCAGAACCTTCGCCGGTGCGCGGGCTACAAGGCGCAGTACTTCGCCGTGGTCGAGTCGCAGAAGCGTCTAGCGCCACACCTGCACGCCGCCGTACGGGGCACGGTCGCCCGCGACACGGTCCGGGAAGTGGCCAAGGCGACGTACCACCAAGTGTGGTGGCCAAGCCATCGACGGCCGGCCTATGGCTGCGCCTCGAGTCCGCAGCTGCCGGTGTGGGACGAGATGGCCGGCGCTTTCGTGGACCCGTCGACCGGCGCCCTCCTCCCGACCTGGGAACAGGCTCTGGACGACCTCGACGCCGACCCGGCGGCCCAGCCTGCGCACGTCGTCCGGTTCGGCACACAGATCGACTACCAAGGCATCGTCGCCGATACGGACGCCAAGGTCGGCAAGGCCATCGGCTACCTGACGAAGTACCTCGGCAAGGCAATCGGCGAGACCTACGGCGACGACCTGGACGAACTCCACCCGGCCCAACGAGCCCACATCAACCGACTTCACGCACACGTCCGCGTCCTGCCCTGCTCACCCGAGTGCGCCAACTGGCTCCGGCACGGCGTGACACCGAAGAACGCGGACGGCAGCACGACGCCGGGCGAGTGCGACTCCAAGGCCCACGACCGCGCACACCTCGGCCTCGGCGGTCGACGCGTCCTCGTCTCCCGCCAGTGGACCGGCAAGACCCTCACCGAACACCGCGCCGACCGCTCCGAGGTCATCCGCCAAACCCTCGCCGCCGCCGGAGTCGAGATGGACGACCAGAACGAGCTGGCCACCCACACCGACGACCCCGAAGCGCCCCGGTTCATCTGGAAGCCCATCCGGCCCGGCGAAGAGGGGCCGCGCCGCATCCCAACGCACAAAGAAGTTCTCGCCGACGCGATCGCCACCCGCATCCGCTGGCGCACGCAGTACGAGCAAGCCAAACAACGCGCCAACCCACCCGGCGCACCACCTGGCAACACCAATTCGGCAACTGACATCGCCGCATCTGCGGCCTGATCACGAGGGATCACCATGCCAGAGATCAAGCTCCTGTACCGCGTTCCTGAAGTGGCCGAGGCACTTGGCGTCAGCAGGGCGAAGGTCTACCAGCTCATCCAGTCCGGCGCGCTGCGGTCGGTCAAGATCGACAGCTCGCGTCTGATCCGCTCCGCCGATCTCATGGAGTTCGTCGCCGACCTGGACCGGGCCGCCTGATGGGCAAGCTCAAGGACGGCGTCATGAAGCGGGGCAACACCTGGTCGTACGTCATCCGGGTCATGGATCCCGATACAGGCGTCAGCAGGCCCAAGTGGGTCGGAGGCTTCGCAACTGAGGACGAGGCCAAGGAAGCCCGCGACGACGCTAGACGTGCAGCGCGACGAGGTGAGTACGTCGACCGTTCGGCAGTCACAGTGAAGGAGTACCTGGGTGACTGGCTCGACGCTCACGCCCTGGAGACCAAGCCGCGGACGTTGGCCGGCTATCGCTGGCTCATGCGCCAGTACGTAGAACCCCGGATCGGGAAGCAGCGTCTCCAAGCGATCCGGCCCACCACGTTGACCAAGCTCTACCAGGATCTCCTCAAGGGTGGCCGAGTCGACGGCAAGCCACTGTCCAGAGCGACCGTCGACAAGGTGCACGCCGTACTGCGGAAGGCATTCAACGACGCCGTGAAGTTCGAGGGCGTGCTGTCGACCAACCCGGCGGACCGTGCCAAGCGTCCCCGTCGTACCGCTCGACCGTCCGTCGAGGTCTGGACCGCCGATGAGCTTCGCCTCTTCCTCGGCCTGATGGCGAACCATCGTCTCCGGGCGTTCTATCGACTAGCGGCATACACGGGCGCGCGGCGTGGCGAGCTGCTGAACCTGCGCTGGGCTGACGTGGACTGGAAAGCGCCGGCGGTCCGAATCCGCGGTTCGGTCGGCATCGTGGAAGGTGAGCGGATCGAAGGCACGACCAAGGGCGGCAGAGAGCGGACGGTGAGCATCGATCCCGACACCGTCAGGGAACTCAAGGCACACCGGCGACGCCAGATGGCGGATCAGTCCAAGGTCGGGGAGGCATGGCCTGACACGGGACACGTGTTCACGACCGGGCTTGGAGAGCCGATCTACCCCGACACTGTCACCCAGCTCATGGGCAAGGTCATCCGTGCGTACAACACGCCTGACTCCGACAAAGCTCCGGTCACGCCACTCCCGCACGCGCGACTCCACGATCTGCGCCACGTGCATGCGACGTTGCTTCTCATCGCTGGTGTGCCGGTGCACGTGGTGGCTGAGCGCCTGGGCCACGCCGACCCGGCGATCACCCTCCGGATCTATGCCCACGTGATCCGAACTCACGCGGCTGGTGTCGCCGGCATCTTCGCTGCTGCGGCTGCGAAGTCGGAGCCTGCTAACGCCGAGCCGGACGAGGATGACGAGACAGACGAGGACGAGGGTCCGGAGGCGTCCGCGCTGGTGCCCTGTTAGCAAGGGCGTTAGCAAACTCGCACCATGAGCCGCACCACGAGACAGCCGGGACATACAGAACCCCAGGTCATGTACGCCGTGACCTGGGGTTTCTCCGTCTACCGGAGTGGAGCCGCCTGTCGGAATCGAACCGACGACCTTCTCATTACGAGTGAGACGCTCTGCCGACTGAGCTAAGGCGGCGGGTGCTGCGGCAAGAGTGTAGCGGGAGGAGGGGGAGGATTCCGAATCGGTTCGGTCTGTGAGCGTACGGCGTGGTCGGGATCACCTTTCGGGAGCTGCGGGCCGGCAGGACCTCTGCGGCTACGACGTCCGGTTGCACGCGGGGGCAGGTGAGGGGGCAGTGGGCACATAGGTGCTGTTCACGGTGCGGGTGGGGTCTGCCTTGTCGTGGGGTGTGGGCTGTAGGCCGTGTCCCGGTTGGCGGGGTGTCTGCTGTCTGTCGCCGCTCTCGCTGCTGGGCAGTCGCGTCTGGGGAGGATTTCCCGCCCGAATCGGGACGAGATCCTCCCCAACTCGAGGTGCCCCGGCACGGCGGGACCTTGTGCACGAGATCCGTTACTGCGGGGTCCCTGCGTACGGATCTCATGCACAAGGGCCGCGAACAGCTGTCACGAAGGCGGGCCGGCTCGGTGGGGCGGCTCGGTGGGGCGGCTCGGTGGGGCGGCTCGGTGGGGCGGCTCGGCGGGGCCGGTCGGGGCAGGCACGGGTCGGCGGCTCGGGTGGGCCGGTCGAGGCGGCACGGCGGGGGCGGCTCGGGTGGGCTGGTTGAGGGGCGGCTGGGGTGGGCGGCTCGGGTAGGCCGGTCGCGGCGGGGACGGTGGGCCGGTTCAGGTGGGCGGGGACGGTGGGCCGGTTCAGGTGGGCGGGGACGGTGGGCCGGTTCGGGTGGGTGGGGCGGGTGGGGTGGGGCGGGTATTGCGGGCGGGTTGGTGGCGGGCGGGGGCGATGTGGGGGAACTGGGGTGGGGTTGTGGGCGTCGTAGGGGTGGGAAATGGGGGTGGAACAAATTGTTTGGGAAATGCGTTGACTTGGGTGGTGGGGTTGGGTGAGACTAATTCCCGCAAGACCTAGACCTTGAGGAGAGATCGTGTTCGGAAAGCGCATCCTGAGTGAAGCCTGGCGGCCCGGCCGCATGGCTTTGTCGGCGTGCCTGCGATCCGTGGGCGATGAGGCCAACTACTACCACCAGCTCAGCCCGCGTGTGGGCGGTCCGCCTGGGTGATCTCCGAGTGGGGAGACTCCAGGAGCCGTCTGAGCCGGGTACCGGCAGCAGGCGGCTCTTTTCTTTTGCCCGAACTCGGGCCATCGCCGGTGTGCAATGGTTGCGGACCGGATTCCAAACCCGCGTCATGAGGGTTCGATTCCCTCCATCGGTGCTTTCCGGTATTCACGGATATCGGCATGAACAATGACAACTGGACATTTGTCGCAATTACCAGCTGTAGGCCAGTGGCCAGGCCGCCTCATTTGGGTTGAGGAGATCGGAGGTTCGAGTCCTCCCAGCTGGACCAGGCGCCCGCAGGATGCTCAGCTACCGGCCGAGCGGGCGCCACAAGCGTGCCCTGTGACGGAAATCCGCAGTACATCCGGCACAGGGCACCGGACGCCCGTGGCTCAACCGGAGAGAGCGCCTGCCTACGAAGCAGGAGGCTGCAGGTTCGAATCCTGCCGGGCGTGCTGTGTCCGAGGTCGAAGTGGGCGAGGCACCGGGATGTGGCCCCGGAGGAAGCGGGTTCGAGCCCCGCCGGACACCCTGCGGTACGGCGTACTCACGCGGAGTACGGCGTACCCCCGCGGCTCTGGCCCAACTGGGAGAGGCGCCTGGCTTAGGACCAGGAGGTTCAGGGTTCGAATCCCTGGGGCCGCACGACCTGACCGACACCGAGATTCCCCGACCTGCTGACCGCCGGTCGGGCACACTGGAGAGGACGAGGAACCACATGAGCGGTGTGATCGTCCTGAACGCCTCGTACGAGCAGCTGCACGTCGTGTCGATCCCGCACGCCATCCGGATGCTCGTCCGGGAGGTCGCCGTCGTCGAGGAGGCCCACGACGGCGCCAGCATCGGACCGTTCCCGCTCCCCCGGGTGCTCCGCCTCGTCCGGTACGTCGTGATGAAGTGGCGGTACGCCGGTGGTCGCCTGCAGTACACCCGGGCCGGCGTACTGAAGCGTGACAAGTACACCTGCGCGTACTGCGGTCAGCCGGGCGCCACCACGATGGATCACGTGGTTCCACGGTCCAGAGGTGGACGCGGCGAGTGGATGAACGCCGTCGCCGCGCACGCGGCGTGTAACGAGAAGAAGGGCTCGCGCACACCGGAAGAGGCCGGCATGCCGCTGTTGTGGCAGCCGTGGATCCCTTCCCGTGCAGAGATAGCGCTCTGACCCCGGCCCGTCAGGTGTCGCGGCAGAGCGCGATGCCAGGTGGGCGACGGTGACCCACCCTCGGTTCTGACCCGAGGCCCCGCAGGTTCGAGCCCTGCCCTGGCAGCTGTACGCCGTCGCGGCGACGGCCTGGCAGAGTAAGCCGAGTTTCGGCCTACCGGCAACCGTCTCGAAAACGGTCTGTCCCTCAACGGGGCGTCAGGGTTCAAGACCCTGCTCTGCCGCATGTACACGATCGAGGAGAGGTGAAGGAGATGAACGTGGAGCTTCCGGTTGAGCTGAGTGGGGCGAAGAGCTCCACGCTCATGTGGGCGCAGGAGTACGAGGTCGACGCGCAGGCGCTGCAGCAGCTGCGGAACATCGCGGCGCTGCCGTGGGTGCACGGCATCCGGGTGATGCCCGACGTGCACCTCGGTAAGGGTGCGACGGTCGGGTCGGTGATCGCGATGTACCAGGCGGTGTCGCCGGCCGCGGTCGGTGTCGACATCGGGTGCGGTATGGAGGGCGTACTGACCTCGCTGACGGCCGCGGACCTGCCGGACGACCTGTCGGCGATCCGGTCCCGGATCGAGGCCGCCGTACCGGTCGGATTCCGGGCGCACGAGGACCCGGTCGGCGTACGTCGGCTCGGTCTGGACCCGCGTCCGTGGGACAAGCTGTGGGGCCTGTTCACGAGCCTGCACGACGGGGTGCAGGACCGTGAGCGCAAGGCGAAGCAGCAGATGGGTTCGCTGGGCGGCGGCAACCACTTCATCGAGGTGTGCCTCGACGACGAGGACCGCGTGTGGCTGATGCTGCACTCCGGCAGCCGGAACATCGGCAAGGAACTGGCGGAGCGGCACATGCGGATCGCCCGGGAGCTGCCGCACAACGCGGACCTCCCGGACCGCAACCTGGCGGTGTTCCTGTCCGGTACGCCGGAGATGGACGCGTACCGCCGGGACCTCACGTGGGCGCAGGAGTACGCCGCCCGGAACCGTGCGGTGATGCTCGCGCTCTTGATGCAGGCGGTGCGGGAGTCGTTCGAGGTCGACGTACGGTTCGAGCAGCCGATCTCGTGCCACCACAACTACGTGGCGGAGGAGCAGTTCGACGGGCTCGACCTGCTCGTCACCCGCAAGGGTGCGATCCGGGCCGGGCGCGGGGATCTCGGGCTGATCCCGGGGTCGATGGGGACCGGGTCGTACGTCGTCCGTGGGCTCGGCTCGGAGCGTTCGTTCCTCTCGGCCTCGCACGGGGCAGGCCGGCGGATGAGCCGCACCGAGGCGAAGCGCCGGTACACGGTCGCGGACCTGGTCGCCCAGACGGACGGCGTCGAGTCCCGGAAGGACGCCGGCGTGATCGACGAGATCCCGGCCGCCTACAAGGACATCGACTCGGTCATCGCGGCCCAGTCCGACCTGGTCGAGGTAGTCGCCCACCTCAAGCAGGTCATCTGCGTCAAGGGCTGAACAGGTTCCTGCCGTGCACAGGGGACACGGCAGGAACCTCAGACACCCTCTCGGGTGAGGTCCGCCTGTTGGTAGGGGCAGCGGTTTGCTAAACCGTCGGCCGGGTGTCGTCCCGGCCCGCGAGTTCGAATCTCGCTCTCACCGCTGGGTGGCTGGGATGGACCAGCCACCCTGCCAGCTTGCAGAAGCACCGTCGTGGGAGAGGCGGGACGGCTTGTAAACCCGTTGCCTTCGGGCTGAGCAGGTTCGAATCCTGCCTTCTGCACGTAGTAACGATCAGACAAGAGAGGAGGACCGGCCATGGCCGACCTCAGGAACAGGAAGCGAGTGCCTGGTGGCAGGACCGGTGCTCCGGTCGCGCAAGGTCACTCGATGCGACGGGTGCTGCTGGCCTGCGGGCACGTGCAGCGGGATCGGATCGCGCACCGCGGGGATCACGTGTGGTGTGAATCCGAGTGTGCCGACTGGACGCGTGTCGTATCCGTGCAGGAGTAACGCGTACAGGACGGATTCCCCCTGGTGACGGAATCACACCGGGCCCTCCGAAGGCTCGGTTCCTGGTTCGACTCCGGGCAGGGGGACTAGCCGATCGTCGGGTCGAAGTGGACCGACAGCTCCACCTCGGCTTCGGCGCGAGCCGACAAGACGCGGACCCGTACGTCGGTCGGCGCAACGGGTGGCACCACGAGCAGACGGCGATGCCCGATCGTGGTGCCGGTCGCGATCTCCTGCCACGACCCGTCGAGCAACGCATCCACGGCGAAGGACGAGATCTGCTGGCCCTGCTCGATGTTCTCCCGCAGGTCCACCACGTTGATGGTTGCCGGCAGCACCAGATCCGCGTCGTAGTACTCGCGCACCGCGGCGCCGAACGCCGTCAACGCCGCAACATCAGGATCGGCGAACAGACCGCGCCGGTCCGGCGGGATGTTGAGGAGGAGTACGGCGTTCCGGCCGACCGACCTGCGATAGATGTCCAGGAGTTCCGGGACCTGCTTGACCGCGTCGTCTTCCGCGGCGTGGTAGAACCAGCCGGGCCGGATCGACACGTCGACCTCCGCCGGGTACCAGCGCAACTCGTCCGCCTTCGCCAGCTGCTCCGGCCCGGCAACGTCCCGCGCCGTCTGCTCCGCAACCATCGCGCCGTCAGCGAACGGTACGACGCTCCACTCGGTCTCGCGCGCGAACCCGTCCTCGTTGCCGACCCACCGCACGTCCGGTCCGCCGACCGCGATCGTCGCGTCCGGCGCCAGCCGCCGGATCAGGTCGAACCAGTCGTCGAACGCGTAGCTCTGCGCGCTGCTGGTCGGGTTCGCCCCGTCCAGCCACACCTCGGAGATCGGCCCGTACGACGTCAGCAACTCGTGGAGCTGGTTCAGATAGAACCGGTTGTAGTCGTCGACGACGTACTCGAACTCGCCGACCCGCGACGGCACCGCCGGGCTGCCGTTGCCGTAGTACCCGCCGGGCGCCTTCTCCTGGTAGAGGTCCGCCGGCGACAGGTACACGCCGAAGCCAAGGCCCGCGTCCTGGCAGGCGGCCGACAGCTCCCCGACCACGTCACGCCCGTACGACGCGGCAACTGAGTGCTCGAGGAACTTGCTGGGCCACAGGCAGAACCCGTCGTGGTGCTTCGCCGTCAGGATCACGCTCTTGAATCCCGCGGAGACCAGCGTCGACACCCACTGCGAACAGTCCAGGGCGGACGGAGCGAACGCCGTCGGATCGTCCAGCCCGGTCCCCCACTCCAGGTCCGTGAACGTGTTCGGCCCGAAATGCACGAAGGCAGTGAGCTCCTGCCGCTGCCACGCGACCTGCCGCGCCGACGGACGTACGGCGGAAGCATCCATCACAACAACACCTTCCCGGGGTTCAACAGGTTCAGCGGGTCGAACGCGGCCTTGACCCGCCGGTGCAACTCGAGTCCGACCGGCCCCAGCTCGGTCTCCAGCCAACCCGCCTTCAACGTGCCGATCCCGTGTTCGCCGGTGATCGTCCCACCGAGCCGCAGCCCCAGCTCCATCACCGCCCCGAACGCCTGCAACGCCCGCGCCTCGGCCGCCGCGTCGTCCCGATCGAAGACCACGGTCGGGTGCATGTTCCCGTCGCCGACGTGGCCGGGGCAGAAGATCATGACGTCGTACTGCGTGCCGATGTCGGCGATGCCGCGCAGCAGCGTGACCAGCTGTGAACGCGGGACCGAAACGTCGTCGATCAGCGTGATACCCAGCCGCTCGAGCGCCGGGTTCACCAGCCGACGCGCCTCCAGGAGCATCTGCGACTCCTCGGCGTCCGACGCCTCCGCGACGTCCACCGCACCGTGCGCCGAGCAGATCTCGGCCACCCGGGCCACGTCGTCGGCTGCCCGCGCTCCCCGGTCGGACTGGGCGATCAGCATCGAGCCGGCATCGCTCGGAAGTCCCATGTCCCGGTAGTCCTGGATCGCCCGCAGGGTCAGTTGGTCGAGGAACTCCAGCAGGGACGGGCTCAGCCCGGCGGCCATCACGGCGGCTGCCGCGGCGATGCCGTCCTCGATGGTGCGGAAGGTCGCGGCCGCGGTGAGGGCGGCCTCGGGGGCAGGTCGGAGTGCGAGTGTCGCCTCGGTGACGATGCCGAGTGTGCCTTCGGAGCCGACGATCAGCCGGGTCAGGTCGTAGCCGGCGACTCCCTTCGCGGGACGCCGGCCGGTGCGTACGACCTCGCCGGACGCCAGCACGACCTCCAGGCCGCGGATGAAGTCCGACGTCACGCCGTACTTCACGCAGCACAGGCCGCCCGCGTTCGTGGCGATGTTCCCGCCGATCGTCGACATCTCCCACGACGACGGGTCGGGCGGGTAGAACAGGCCCTGCTCCAGAACCGCGCGGGACAGCGAGGCGTTCACGACACCTGGCTGGACGACGGCGACCTGGTCCTCGACGGAGATCTCCAGGATCCGGTTCAGCCGCGCGGTCGACAGCAGCAGGCACCCGTCGACCGCGTTCGCGGCACCGGACAGCCCGGTCCGGGCGCCCTGCGTGACCACCGGGACCCGGAACTCGGACGCCAGCCGCAGGACCTCCTGCACCTCGGTCGTACTCGTTGGCCGCACCAACGCCCGCGGCACACCCGCCGTACAGAAGGTGGCGTGATCGTTGCGATGACTGTCCAGGATGTCCGGGTCGTCGACGACGTCACCGAGGACCGACCGGAGCCGGTCCAGGAACTCATCCCTCATCTTGCTCCGCGAGCAGCCGCAGGATCAGCTCGGCCCGGCGGACGCGCTCGCGTCCGAGGGCTTCCGCCGTACCGGCCAGGTGCGCGCCGACCGGGTAGATGTTCGGCGCGTTCCGCAGCCCCATCTTCAGGTACACCGGGGCCGCGACCCGGACGATCTCCGGTACGTCGTAGAACCGGACGTGGCCGCCCTGGTCGTCGGGGACCTCGATGTACATGTCGATCGGCACCGTCGTCACCGAACGGATCTCTGCGAGCACCGGCACCGGCAGGTCGGTCGACACGTTCAGGCTGGTCGCGCCGAGGCGTTCGTACAGCTGCGCGGTCGGCGCGTTCGGCAACGGCATCAGTACCGACGTCTTCAGCACCAGATCGGCGGGCAGCTCACCCTCGAGCTTCAGCTGGCCGATGATCTCCAGTACGCCGATGTCGCCGACCAGCAGGCTCCGTACGCCGAGCTCGACCGCGCGGTACGCGTCGCACAACGACGCCGCCACCTGGTCGTTGCCTCGGGCAACGCCACCGACCGCCGCCGAGACCTTCGCCTGGCCGCCGATGTCCCAGGACCCGCGCGGGCCGAGGAACAGGCACACCTCGACGCCCTCGGACGCACCGAGCGACAGCATCTCCTCGATCTCGCCGTCGGTCAGCATCATCACACCGCTGCCCTGCGACACCCGGTCGACCGTGACGCCGCGGTCCTTCGCCTCCTCGAGGACCGCGGTCATCACCCGCGGGCCCTCGCAGGACGGGATCTCGACCTTGTACGGCGAACCGTCGGAAAACGTCTTCGTCGACGTTTCGCCGGGCCGGAAGCCGCGGTCGGAGAGCAGGGCACGTGCTTCGCGAAGGTTCATCTCTCGCTCCAGGGTCCGAGTCGGCCGGCCGGCGTCAGGTCGCGCGCCGTACCGGTGATCTCCAGGTCGAATCGTTCGGCCGCCTCGGTCAGCAGGGCCGGTGTCACCATCAGCTCGTTCGGCGACAGGGTGTCCTTGATCCGGGCCAGCCGGAGCTCGGACCAGTGCCGCCGTCCGCACATCGTCACGGCCGCGAGTACGGCGGCCTCGTCGTCCTCCATCACCATCGGCAGCCGCGAACGTCGCGCACCGCCGGCGCCCGAGGTCAACGCGTTCACGTAACTCGCCTTGAAGTCGATCTGCTCGAGCAGCCGCGCCGGGATCACGTCGGCCAGACCGAGGCCGGACGCGTTCCCGTGGGACGCCGGGGTCAGCGAGTGCACGCTGATCGCGGCGATGTCCGGCGAGCCGAACTCGGGGATGCCGTGCACCCAGCAGCGGCCGATCACGTTGGTGTCCATGCCGGCGCCGGACTTGTCCTTGCCGAGCTCGTCGATCACCAGCACGTCGAGCTGATCGAACGGCAGCCGGCCGAGCAGACTGGACGCTCTTTGCAGTAGAGCGTTTTCTGCCGTTTCCGCGATACCTTCCGGATCCAGCAGTTCGACCGAGGCGGTGCGGTCCTCGGCGTTCTCGAGGATCGCCAGGCCGCCGAGAATTTTGCCTTGCGCAACGATCATCCGGGCGGCGGCCTCGATGTTGCCGCCGAGGGACGGGATGCCGCCGGCATGCAGGGAAGCGGCGCCGCGGTGGTTGCCGAGTCCGATCGCGAGGATCTTCGCGATACCGCTCTCGATCGGCCCGCGGAAGTCGGTGTGCGGTTTGATCCGGTTGACCAGCAACACCCCGTCGGCCTTCGCAGCGATCGCGTCGTGGTGGACCTCGGTGCCGTCGGGCAAGGTACCGACGACAACGGTTTCCATGGTTGCCTCGATCGGGCAGCCAACGGTTTCCGGGGTGATGCCCAGTCCTTCGAGCATCTCCCGCTGGCCGTCGGCGGTAGCGCCTCCGTGCGAGCCCATGGCGGGCGTCACGAACGGCTCGGCGCCGGCCTCTCGTAGCCAGTCCACGGCTGCCCTCACCACCGGCACCAGGTCCCGGATCCCCCGACTGCCGGCGGTCACCGCGATCCGCGCCCCCGGGCGCACCCGCTCCTGTAGGGGAGCAAGTGCCGCCAGGGCGTCGGCGTACGGATCCACCGATACCGGCAGATCCGTGAGGATCCGCCGGATCGGAGTCACCTGAGGAAGTGTCCCCGCGGGCCGCAGCCCACGGATCGCCTCGAACGGTCCCCAGTCCATCAGTGGCTCTGGCGGCCCACGGCGGACCCGGTGCGGCCGACGAGGAAGTCGAGGTCGCAGCCTTGGTTGGCCTGGGTCACGTGGTCCACGTAGAGCCGGGCCCAGCCGCGATCCGTCGGGGGTGTGGGTGGTTGCCAGTCGGCGCGGCGCTTCTCGAGTTCCTCGTCGGAGACGTCCAGGTGCAAGCGCCGGGCCGGTACGTCGAGTTCGATCCAGTCGCCGGTGCGGACCAGCGCGAGCGGACCGCCGACGGCTGCCTCGGGGGTGACGTGCAGGACCACGGTGCCGTACGCCGTGCCGCTCATCCGGGCGTCCGAGATTCGCACCATGTCGTCGACACCGATTTCCGCAAGTTTCCGCGGGATCGTCATGTTGCCGACCTCCGGCATCCCCGGGTACCCGCGCGGCCCGGCGTTCTGCAGGACCAGCACGGTGTCCTCATCGACGTCCAGGTCCGGGTCCTCGACCGCCTTGTCGTACTCCTCGATGCTGCTGAACACCAGCGCCTTCCCCCGGTGCCGCAACAGCCGCTCGGAGGCGGCCGACTGCTTGATGACCGCACCGTCCGGCGCGAGATTCCCCTTCAGTACGGCGGTTCCCGCGCCACTGCCCAGCGGATCGCCGACCGGCCGGATGACGGCGTACGTCTGGCTGCCCGGCGCCGCGCCGGGGTACGTCGCCTCGATCCGCTCGGCGTTCGCGACGTTCTCGCCGATCGTCCGGCCGGTGACCGTGATCGCCTCGGTCTTGAGCAGTGGCAGGATCTCCTTCAGCACCGCGGGCAGCCCGCCGGCGTAGTAGAAGTCCTCCATCAGGTACTTCCCGGACGGCTGCAGGTCGACCAGCCACGGGACGCCGCGGGCCCACTCGTCGATGTCGTCCAGCGTCACGTCGACGCCGACCCGGCCGGCGATCGCGAGCAGGTGGATGACGAAGTTCGTCGAGCCGCCGATCGCCGCGTTCGCCCGGACCGCGTTCGCGAACGCGTCCCGGGTCAGCACGTCGCTGATCTTCAGGTCTTCCTTGACCATCTCGACGATCCGCTGCCCGGACTTCTGCGCGACGACGTACCGCCGCGAGTCGACCGCTGGGATCGCCGCGGACCCGGTCAGCTGCAGGCCGAGCGCCTCGGCCATGCAGGCCATCGTGGACGCCGTACCCATCGTCATGCAGTGCCCGTTGCTGCGGGACTGCCCGGCCTCGGCCGCGGCGAAGTCCTCCGCGGACATCCGGCCGGCGTTGAGGTCCTGGGTGAACCGCCACACCGCCGTACCGGAGCCGATGTCGCAGCCGCGGAATTTACCGTTCAACATCGGACCGCCGGTGACCACGATCGTCGGCAGGTCGACGCTCGCGGCGCCCATGATCGAGCCGGGAGTGGTCTTGTCGCAGCCGGTCAGCAGGACGACGCCGTCGATCGGGTTGCCGCGCAGCGACTCCTCGACGTCCATGCTGAGCAGGTTCCGGAACAGCATCGCGGTCGGTCGCAGCAGCGTCTCGCCGAGCGACATCACCGGGAACTCCACCGGGAACCCGCCGGCCTGCCAGACGCCGCGCTTGACCGACTCGGCGAGCCGCCGCAGGTGCGCGTTGCACGGGGTGAGCTCGGACCAGGTGTTGCAGATCCCGATCACCGGGCGGCCGTCGAACACCTCCTCGGTGAAGCCCTGCGACTTCATCCACGACCGGTGGATGAACCCGTTGCGGCCCTTCTCACCGAACCAGTGGTCGAAGCTCCGCCGGCCGATCGGCTGGTCCGGCTCGTCAACAGTCGGCTCGTCGCTCATCGCGTCACCTCGTCTGTGGTCACGGTTCCGTTCACCCGGCGGGTGATCCCGGCCGGGTTCGAGTCCTTGAGTACGTCGGGCAGTACGGCGTCGGGCGCGTCCTGGTACGCGACCGGGCGCTGGAACCGGCGGGCCGCGGTGACGCCGACGCTGGTGTGGATCGACCCGACCGTCGACGGGAACGGGCCGCCGTGGTGCTGGGCCCAGGACACGGCGACGCCGGTCGGCCAGCCGTTCCACAGCACGCGCCCGGCGCGCGCGGTCAGCTTCGGGAGCAGGTCACGGGCCAGGTCGGCGTCCGAGTCCTCCGCGTGCAGGGTCGCGGTCAGGTTGCCGTCGAACGCCTCGATCGCCGCGTGCAGTTCGTCCGGCGAGGCGTACTCGACGACGATCGACACCGGGCCGAAGCACTCCTCGAGGATCTCGTCGCGGCGGGCCAGCAGCTCGGGGACCGTGGTCTGCAGCAGGGTCGCGGCGCCGGCGGACCAGACGTGGATGCCGTCGACCTTCTCCAGCCGGTCGAGGCCGGAGGTGAAGCCGTCCTTGATCCGGTCGTTCAGCATCGGGGCTTCGGCAACGCTGCCGGTCGCCTCGACGAGCTGGTCCTGCAGGCCGTGGCCGCTCGGCAGGAAGAGCAGGCCGGGCTTGGTGCAGAACTGGCCGACGCCGAGCGTGAACGAGCCGACGTACCCGCTCGCGATGTCCTTGCCGCGGGCATCGATCGCGGCCTGCGTGACGAACACCGGGTTGAGGCTGCCGAGCTCGCCGTAGAACGGGATCGGCTCCGGGCGGCTGACCGCGATCTCGTGCAGTGCCTTGCCGGCCGGCACCGAGCCGGTGAATCCGGCGGCGGTGATCCGCGGGTCCTTGAGCGCGGTGACGCCGACGTCGAAGCCGGAGATCAGCCCGAACGTGCCGTCCGGGGCGCCGGCCTGCTTCAGCGCGTCGATCATCACCTCGGCCGTCCGTACCGACAGCTCCGGGTGGCCCGGGTGCGCCTTGACGATCACGGGGCAGCCCGCGGCCAGCGCCGAGGCGGTGTCGCCGCCGCAGACGCTGAACGCGAACGGGAAGTTGCTGGCGGCAAACACCAGGACGGGGCCGAGCGGGACGAGGACGCGGCGCAGGTCCGGGCGCGGGACAGGCTTTGCCTGCGGGTCCTTGGTGTCGATGGTGACTTCGAGGAGCGAGCCCTCCTGGAGCGCGTCCGCGAACATCCGCAGCTGCCCGGTACTGCGGGCGACCTCGCCGGTCAGACGGGCCTCGGGGAGGGAAGACTCGCGGATCGCGATCGGCACCAGTTCACCGGAGGCGGCGTCCAGCGCGTCCGCCACCGCACGGATCCACCCGGCGCGTACGGCCGGCTCGGCTGCCCCGAAGGCGGGTGCGGCCGCAGCCGCGGCGGCGAGCGCCTGCTCGAGCTCGGCGGGCGTGGTGTCCTGCGTCATCGGATTCCTTCCAGGTTGTCGGTTGCGAGGAACGCGAACGGTTCGGTGCCGACCGCCACCGGGTTGGTGAGGGTGCCCAGTTCGTCGATGGTGATCGTGATGACGTCACCTTCGGCGAGGGCGAAGTCGAGTTCGGGGACGATGCCGGTGCCGGTGGCGAGGATGACGCCGTCGGGGAAGTCGTTCGGCAGGAACAGCGCGTCGATCAGGTCCTTGAGGTCGCGGACGAGTTTCTCGGTGGACGTCGTACCGCTGAACACCTCGTCCTCGCCGCGCCGGATCACCAGGTTGATCCCGAGTGCCTTCGGGTCGGCGACCTCCCACACCGGGCGGATCCCCGACGCCAGCGCGCACCCGCCGGCGAACAGCTTCGCCTGCGGCACGTACAGCGGGTTCACGCCTTCGATCGACCGCGAGCTCATGTCGTTACAGATGGTGAAGCCAACGATCTCGCCGTGACTGTTGGCAACGACCGCGAGCTCCGGCTCGGGTACGTCGTGCCCGGAGTCGGAGCGGATCCCGACCGGCTCGCGGTCGACGACGACCCGCCAGGCCGGCGCCTTCTGGAACAGCTCGGGCCGGTCGGCGGTGTAGACCTTGTCGTACACCGACTGCTCGCTGCTCTCCTCCATCCGCGCGCCGCGGGACCGCTCGTACGTCACGCCCGCGCACCACACCTCGCCGCGGCCGTCGATCGGCGGCAGGAACTTCAGCCCGTCGACGGGCACCTCCGCGCCGACCTTGCCGACCGCGGCCTGCAACTCGTCGAGCGGCAGCCGGAGCAGTTCGGCGAAGGAGTTCACCCCTTCGAGCGGAGCCACCGAGTCACCGGTGCGGACACCGGGAACGGGCCGGCCGTCGACCGGGGACAGATAACGGACCAAGTGCATGGACATGCCTCTCACATCGACGTCCCGAGCAAACCGCGGGTGATCTGGAAACCTATGTTGCCGGAGGCAACCGCCTTGGGGACGAGCCGCCGGCTTGCGACCGCGGCGACCGTGTCCAGCCCGATCCGGGCCTGCTCGGCCGCGTCACCGGTGGCCACCGCGTCCAGGTCGTCGCCGTACGCCGCCACCGTCTCCGGGTCGTTGCTGAACTCGACGACCGGCACGAACCGCTGCGCCGACAAGGTGCCGCCGGCAACATGCGCGAGGATCTGCTGTACGCCGGTCGCGCCGAAGCCGGTCGCCGTCTCCATCCAGTCCGTACCGGGCATCCGCATCACGTGCCACCCCGGCGCCGCGAGCCGCTGACCGTGCGCGACCGTCGGCCCGGCCGCCTCGTCGCTTCCGAACGCCGCCGTACGGAAGCCGTCGTGCGCCAGCAGGGCACCACGCGACGACAGTACGACGGAACCGCCGGAGCCGACGATCTCCTGCCCGATCAGCGCCAGCGCCTCGGCGGTCTCGTCCGGCAACGGGCCGCGTGCTTCCAGGCCGACCGTGAGCGCGCCGAGGTCACCGTCCTGCTCGATCGGAGCCGGCAGGTCGAAGCTGCTGAACCAGTCCTTGACCTTCCCGCCGACCGCGTCGAGGCCGCCGTCCGCCTGGATACTCGCCCAGCCGAACCGCGCCGGGTCCGCGCCCGCCTCCACCAGCCGCGAGCGGAAGTAGTCGTTGTGCGTCTTCTCGCAGCCGTGCTCGAGGAGCAGCGCCATCCGGGTGTTCGGGTGCAGCAGGTAGCCGAGCATGATGCGCGCGAACGTCTCCTCCGACGCGCCACCGCTGCTGCCGCAGCCCTCGGTGTGCGGAAGCGCCACCATCCGGGTGACCGCGTCGCCGGCCCACTTCTCCAGCTCGGCCTGCGCCGCGATCCGCAACGCGATCTGCCCGGAGCACAGGCTGGTCGGGAGGATCAGGCCGACGGCCTCCGGGACGAGGCGGTCGTCGACCTTCAGAAGGCCGGCAAGCGTGCGGCCGTCGGAGGTCAGGCCGCGGTGCGGCAGCCCGTCGAGCGGGGCGTCGCGGTCCTCGACCGGCAGGTCGGCGAGCTTGCGCGCCATTCGCCCGTCGGTGCTGATCGAGATGCCCTCGCGTGGGCCGGTCTGCTTCCAGTTCCGCCAGATCGACACCTGGCTGTGCCCGGCGCGCTCGCCCGCGCTCTTCTCTCCGGATGCCACCCGTACGACGAGGTCGAACGTCTCCGCGGTCAGGTCCGCCATCGACATACCGGTCAGGTACTTGCCGGCGTCGACGTCCATCTCGGCGTGCAACCGCTCGTACCGCGCGGTCGTCGTGACGAACTTGAGCGTCGGGACGAACGGGAAGTTGGTGATCGAGCCGTTGCCGGTGGTGAAGAAGATCAGGTTGCAGCCGCTGCCGATCTGGCCGGCCACCGACTCCAGGTCGTTGCCGGGGCTGTCCATGAAGATGTAGCCGTCGCCGGGCAGCGGCTCGCCGTAGTCGATCACGTGGTCAAGCCGCACCTCACGCGGCAACTTGCGGGCAGCGCCGATCGACTTCAGCACGATGTTGTAGAGCCCACGGTAGACGTTGCCGCCGGACGGGTTGCCCTCGGCGGTGTGCCCGTGCCAGCCGACGCGTTCCTTGAACGACTTGATCGTGGCGAGAAAACGTTTCGCGGTGGCGAGATCGCGGACGTTCTTCAGCACGTACGGCTCGGCGCCGATCAGCTCGTCGGTCTCCGCGAGCACCGCCGTACCACCGTGGCGGATGATCTCCGCGCTCACCTGACCGGCGAGCGGGTTCGCGGAAATTCCGGAAAACGCATCACTTCCACCGCACTGCAGGGCGATCTTGAGGTCGGCGAGCGGCACCTCGACGCGCGGCTGGGCATCCACGATCGGCAGCCAAGGCTCGATCAGCGCACCGGCCGCCGCCAGGTCGTGCTCGAAACCGCCGCTGCGGGTGAAGTACGCGTGCGGCACCTTGATCGACGGATAGTTGTTCTCGGCCAGGAACTCCTTGATCTTCTGGCCGGAGACGACATCGCCCTCGGTGTCGACGATCAGCACCGCGCCCACGTTCGGGTTCAGCGCGAAGCCGCCGAGCGTGGCGAGCAGGAAGTGCAGGTTGTTCGGTACCTCGTCCTCGCCACCCTCGGTGTGCGCGACCGGTGCGACGCCGTCACCGGCTGCCGCGCCGTCGAAGCGCCGCGCGAGCTCGGTGACGAACCCGCTGCTGCGGGAGCTCGTGGCCAGCAGTAGGACGTGGTTCCGGGTGCCGGCCGGGCCCTGCTCGCGCGGGTAGCCGAGGAACGTGCCGGGCTGCTCGTGGCTCGTCACCTGGGCGCCGAAGTTGAGCGCATCCTCGTCGAGTTCGTAGGGGTCGAGCGGCTCGTTGGTCGCGCTCGGTTCCGCCGGCAGCCCCTCCACACCACGGGCAGTCACCGCGGCGAGGCTGGTCGGCGTACAGACGTAATCGCCCGGCACCAGGTCGCGGGACGCGCGCGCGAACGCGGTGTTCCACGAGGTCAGTGCCTCGCCGGTCGCGACCGGGGCGACCACGAAGCGGTGCCCCTCGAGCACGGTGTGCGGCAGCGTGACCGCCGTACCGCCGAGCTCCACCTCGGTGCCGGCGTCCAGCCGCCGGGAGGCGATCGCGACATTGTCCCCGGGCTCGGGCAGCACGCCGATCTGTTCGAACCTCACCATCGTTCGTGACTCCCCATAGCTAGGCCGGGCCGAAATCGTGCATGATGCATGATTACCAGTGTTACCCTGCCGAAACCTGACCGGTGGGGTCAAGCCCGCGACCAGAATCCGGAGACACCTGATGACCGAGCCAGTGGCGCCGGTGGACCGGCGGCTGCTCCGGCGGCAGATGCTCGCCGACGACGTGTACGAGGCCATCAAGACGATGCTGATGGACCACGTCATCCGTCCCGGAGCGCGGATCTCGATCGACGGGCTGGCCCGCGAGTTCCAGGTGTCGTCCACGCCGGTCCGGGAGGCTCTGGCCCGGCTGGAGTCGGAAGGGCTCGCGGTCAAGGAGCCGCTGAAGGGTTACCGCGCGACACCGCTGCTGTCGCTCGAGGAGTTCGACGATCTGTACCGGTTCCGGCTGCTGCTCGAGCCATGGGCTGCTCGGCGGGCGGCCGAGTTGATCTCTCCCGAAGGAGTCGAGCAGTTGCAGGCCGAGCTGGCCACCGCGGTCGAGCCGACCTCGATCGACTACGCCGGGTACAAGTCACTGACCGTGCACGACAACCGGTTCCACTCGTTGATCGCGTCGCTGTCCGGGAGCGAGCAGGTGCGGCTGGCCTTCGAGCGGACCCACTGCCACCTGCACATCTTCCGGCTGCACTACAACCGCGACATCGGCCCCGAAGTCCTCAGCGAACACCACATGCTGGTCGAGGCGATCACCTCCGGCGACCCGGTCCGCGCCGAGACCGCGATGACCCAGCACATCGAGAACTCGATGACACTCCGCCTCCGCAGAATCTACGAATGACCGACGCCCCGCCGCCCACCACCGCGGCAACCCGGCGCCCGTTCCCGCTCCCCATCCCGCCGGAGCTCACGGCGTACATCCTCGACTTCCACTGGTCCCTGGACCGCCTCCACGCCCTCGACCTCCCAGTCGTCGAACTCCCGGTCGCCGACCTGGCACACCACCTCGACCTGCCGTTCTGGGCGTACGACGGCCCGTTCCACGTCACGCCCCGCCAAGTGGCCGCGGACCCTGCCACGTACCACGCCCAGTACGAACGCACCCTGGCGGCCGACCTCAGCCACCCGATCGACGTCGTACGCCGCCCCGACAACCGCGTGACAATCCTCGACGGCATCCACCGCCTACTCCGAGCCGCCCTCGAAGACCGCCGCACGATCACGGCGCGAGTCCTCCCGTGGTCTGCCTTGGACGATATCGCCGTACGCGAGTAGGAAACCCGGGTGGAGGTGATAAGCCCCGCGGCGTGCTCCGCAGCCGCTAGCTTCGTCGCTCCGCACCTCAGACGCGTCCGCTCCGCGCGCTCCCACCCACCCCCGGGCGACTGCATATGCAGAGGTGGTGCATAAGGCCTGCCGTGGTGAGTGGTACCGGGGTGCCGGGGTGGCGCCTTCGCATCGCGCGAGGCGGCGCGACGTATCACGTCAGCGTTGACCCGTTACCGCCCGCTGCGCTTCCACGCAAGCGCAGCCTACGCATTGCCTCCGCTTATGCAGTCATCCGCGAGCGGCAGCTCGCAAGAGCCGGGCGCCAGCCCGGGGCGGGTGGGAGCGCGCGGAGCAGGCGCGTCTGAGGAGCGGAGCGACGAAGCTAGCGGCTGCGGAGCACGCGGGGGCTTGCCACCTCTGCACGTACGTGCGCTCCCACCCGGACAACAACTACTTGGTGATGACGAGGGCGTCGCCGACGGGGCGTTCGCCGGTGGTGTCGGAGGGGGTGTTGAGGACGGTGCCGTTGGCGACCATGGTGGTGGAGCCGCCGCCGTCCAGGTTGATGGCTTGGGTGAGGTGGAAGGACTTGGCGACCGCGGCGGCCTCGGAGATCGAGAGGCCGAGGCTGTTGACGTTGCGGCCGTCGGCGGTGATCAGGACGGTGCGGCCGTGGTCGTCGACGCCGGCGATGGTGCGCGGGTTTCGCTTGTGGACCCAGCCGTAGTAGAAGCTCGGCGTCGCCTGGACCATGCCGTCGGCGGCGGCGGTCACGTTGACGCGGCCGTCGCGGACGAGTTCGGGGCCGCCGTTCACGATCGTCGTACGGCGGGTCAGCGGGACCGGTCGCCCGCGGTCGTCGAGCAGGGTCGCGCGGATCGGGAGCGGCTCGCCGAGACGGGCGGTGGCCAGCAGCGGGGCGACGAGGTTGCCGGTCGCCTGGACGGCACGGCCGCCGGCGGGGATCGTGCCGCCGCGGGCGGACCGGATCTCGGTGACGATGCCGCGGCGATCCAGCACCACCTCGGCACCGGGACCGGTCGGGGTCGCAGCGCCGTACGACGGGTCGAAGGCGATCAGCTCGTCCGGATCGGTACACGTCGTGTCGTGCATCGGCTTCGACGTCGGCAGGTCGTCCGCCGTACCGCCGCAGTTGCGGATCAGGCCCGGGTACCGGTTCAGCCCGTCGAGCGGGAGCTTGCCGACGGAGCCGCGCCAGGTGAAGCGGCCGACCGACGTACCGCTCGGGCCGAGGACGAGGGCCGGGCGGCCGTTGGTGGGTTCGCTGAGCAGGCGGCCGTCGTACACGCCGAGGCCGGCCGGGTCGCCGGGTGCGCCGGACTTGGGGTCGAGGACGAAGAAGCCTGCGTTCACCGCGGCGGTTTCCCCGGCCAGGGTCGCGAGCTCGCTGGTGGTCTCGCGCCGCTCGATGTCCGGGCCGTACGTCGCGTCGAGCGTGCCGCGGAACGTCTTCGGGTCGATCGTCAGTACCTGCACGTGCCACGGGCCGGTCGAGGCTGCGATGTCGTCGGGTTCGCCGTCCCAGCCGGTGTACAGGCTGGAGCCGTTCAGACCGGCCGCGATCACCTTGGCGCGCAGCGCGTCGGCCTCGGCCTTGGTCCCGAACAGGCCGACGCGGACGCGGTACCCGAGGCTGTTCCCGCCGGCGTCGGCGAGCTTCGGCGTCGGCACGTCCTCGACGCGCGGGTCCAGTCCGGCCGCACGGAGCTTGGCGGCGGCCTTGTCGGCGCCGGCCTGGTCGGAGAGCGCGGCGGCCGGCGTGTCCGGGTCGGGCGAGGAGGACGGGATCGCGATCTCGACCGTCCAGCCGGCGCTGCTGTCGGCGTGGCCGCGGACGATGGTCGTGAGCGTGACGCCCGGTTGCAGGGTGCGGGTGTCGCGGGTCTCGGTCAGGTTCGCCGGCCCGAGCGGGAGCCGGGCGGTCGGCGGGGTGGCGATCGCGGTCGTACCACCGAGGGTCAGGGAGAGGCAGAGGGCGGACAGGCCCAGGCGTCGCAGGGTCATAGGACGTTCCTACGTTCACCCCGGGTACGCCGCAACCCGACCCGAGCGTCTCCTACCTGAACATCACTCCAACGGCGCGCCGCCGTACGAGACCTCGTTCCCGTCCGGGTCGTGGAAGGTCGCATGCCGTACGCCGTTCTCGTAGGTCTCGCGCACGTCCGGCTCGATCCCGCGCTCGGCGATCCCCTTCAACGTCCCGTCGAAGTCCTCGACGAACAGCGTGTGCTGCGCATGCCCGGCATGCTCCGGGACGACCTCGATGTACAGGTACTGGTGATCGCCGAGCTCCCACACCGCCTCGACGTCGTTCGGCAGGAAACTCGGCGGCGCGCCCAACAGCTTCTCGTACCAGGCAACGGCGGTCTCGTAGTCACGGACGGAAATTCCGGCGAAGAGGTCGAGAGCCATGGTCCACCGTACCGAACGACAGGAGATGGTCCTCTTGCTCGGCGGATCCGCCGGGTGCTTACGCGCGGCGGATCCTCGCGGGCTGGACCATGTCCTGTCGCTATGTCACTCAGGGGCGTCGCCGTGGTCCGGGATCTCCAGCTGTACGCCGCCCTGCAGGGCGGACTGGTGCGCGAAGATCCCGGGCAGGGTGTAGCGGGCGGAGACCCAGGCGTTGATCGGCGGCAGGGTCTTGTCGGCGACCGCGCGGACGAAGTCGTCGGCGAGGAAGTGGTGCGAGCCCTCGTGGCCGTTGTGCAGGCCGTCGAACTCCTTCGGCAGCCGGGAGCGGTCGTGCACCGGGGAGAGTCCGGAGCGGAACGCGTCCCGCAGCGCCGGGTCGACGTTCGCCAGGTCGGCGTCGTCGCCGGTCGGCTTCGTCTCCATCAGGTGGCTGACGTCCTCGACGCCTTGCTTGTTCTGCCAGACCGTCGTGGTGGCGAGCTGCTCGAAGCTGCCCTCGGTGCCGAACACGCGCAGCCGGGACTCACGGATGTGCGACGGGTACCCGACGCGGCGCATCTCGTTGGTGCGCATGATGCCGCCGTCGGCGAGCTTGAACAGTGCGGTCGCGTTCGAGAAGTCGTTGTCGAACTGGCTGACGTCCTTGTCGAAGACGCCGTCGCCGCGGTCGTCCTTGACGCCGATCGCCGACACGTGGGTGGCGTGCTGACCGGTCACCGACAGAACGTTGCCGACGGCATGCGTCGGGTAGAGCAGCGGCGGGAACGACGCGGTCTTCTTCCAGTCCTCGCCGCCGGAGTACTGGTACGCGGCGTAGAACCCGAGGTCCATGTCGTGGACGTAGTCGCCCTCGGAGTAGAACACCCGGCCGAACGCGCCGTCGGCGAGCTTCTGCCGGCAGTACACCGAGGACGGGTAGTAGAAGCTGGTCTCACCCATCATGTAGGTGAGGCCGGTCTCCTTCACCAGCTCGATGATCCGGGCGATCTGGTCGGCCTCGATCGCCATCGGGACCGTGGAGTACACGTGCTTCCCGGCCTCGAGCGCCTTGATCGCCATCTCCCCGTGCAGCCAGCGCTGCGTGAAGATCGCGACCGCGTCGACGTCCGACTCGAGCATCTCCTCGAACGACGCGTGCGTCACCTTGATGCCCTGCTTGGCGGCCATCTCCGCTGTCCGTTCCGGGATGACGTCGGTCAGCCGCACCTCGGACACGTCCGGGTGCGCCGACCACAACCGCAGGAACGAGGGGGCGAACTGGCCCGCTCCGACCACACCGATGCTGATTCCCATGCGGAATAGGCAATCACACATTTATGTTCCACGGAAGAACAAATTCAGACGTTGGAATGTGTGACCTGTCTAACGCCGCGTGCGGCGGCAGGGAGTCCGGGGTCAGGTTGTGTGGAGCAGGTGGGGGTTGTCGGTGGTGATGCCGTCGACGCCGAGGGCGGTGGCGGTGGACAGCGCTGAGGCGTCGGGGACCGGCCAGGCGGTGACCTTCAGGCCGGCGGCCTTCAGCTCCGCGACACCGGCAGCGGTGAGGTCGGCGATGCCGCACATCGACCAGGTGGCGCCGGCGGCCCGGGTCCGGGTGATCACCTCGGCCACCGGAGGCGTGCGACCGAAGATGTGACCGGTCTCCACCTCGGGGAACAGCTCCCGGACCGCGACCAGGATCTCCGGGTCGAACGACGTGACGATGGTCCGCGCCGCCAGCGCCGGATCCGACTTCAACGACTGGGCGAGCAACGGTACGGCGGCCTCCGCCTTCACCTCGGCCTGGATCCGTACGTCGACGGCAGCGACCGTCTCCGCCCACGTGGGGATCCGCTCGCCGTCGCCCGCGTCCAGCGCCCGCAACTCGGCGAGCGTCAGCGAAGAAACCTCCCCCGACCCGGACGTCGTCCGGTCGACGGTCGCGTCGTGCATGATGACGAGCTCGCCGTCCGCACTCACCCGCAGGTCGAGCTCGATCTCGTCGCAGCCGTCCGCGACCGCCCGGCGGAACGATCGCAGCGTGTTCTCGGGTTCGGTCCCGAGCGCGCCCCGGTGGCCGGTGATGATCACAGCACCTTCTCCTCGTATTGCCGTCTGACCTCGTCGCCGATCGCGTTCAGCCGCTTCGCGACCGAGCCGAACACCTGTTGCGGTTTCGCGTTGTCCGCGTAGATCTGCTGCAGCCCGGTGTAGATCTGCACGTTCGCGTTCCGCCCGTACAGCCGGATCGCGTCCTGCTGCCGGGCGTTCTGCAGTTGCGCGATCGCCACTCCGTAGTTCGGCTGCTCGCCGATCAGCTTCTTCAGCTCGGGGTCCTCGCGCGCCTTGTTCACCACCGGCAGGTACCCGGTCTGCGTGGTCCACCACGCCGAGTTCTCCGGCCGGGCGAGGAACCGCAGGAACGTCGCCGCCGCCTGCTTGCGCTCGTCGGAGATGTTCCGCAGCATCCCGATCCCGCCGCCGCCGGTGGCCAGCCCGGACGCCACCTCGGACGGGATGAACCCGGCGCCGACCTTGAACTTCGCCTTGCTGGTGATGGTCTTCATGCCGCCGGTCGACTCCTGGATCACGCCGACCAGCCCGTTCGCGAAGTCCGTACTCGGGCTGCTCGCCATGTACGCCGCCCCGAGGTCGTGCACCATCGACCGCTGCCACTCGCCGGCCGCGACCGCCCCGGCCTGGTCGATGGTCACATCCAGCCCGTGCGAGTACGCACCGCCGAACTGCCACACGTTCCCCTGGAACTGCCAGTCGCCGTCGATCTTCGCGAACGCGATCGTCCGCATCGACCGCCCGCCGGACTGCACCTTGGCCAGCGACGGCACCCACGACCGCAGCTCGCTCCAGGTCCGCGGCGCCCGGTCCGGCAGTCCGGCCTTCTCGAACGCGTCCCGGTTGTAGTAGAGGATCGGCGTACTGCGGGCGAACGGCACCGCCCAGCTCTTACCCTTGACGACGTACTCGCCGAACAGCTTCTCCTGGTAGACACCCGGGCCGAAACCGTCGTCGAAGTACCCGTTCAGCGGCTCGAGCGCGTCGTTCAGGAAGAACCGTTCCCACGTGACGTCCGACAGTACGGCGACGTCCGGCGCCTGCTTCGCGACCAGGGCGGCCGCGACCTTCTGCGCGACGTCGTCGTAGCTGCCCTGGAACTGCACCTCGACGAACACGTCGTCCTGCGCATCGTTGAACTTGGCAACGAGTTTGTCGACCGCCTTGCCGTTCGCGCCGCCGTACGGCGACCAGAACACGACCCGGGTGCGGTTGGCGTACTGCGCCGGCACTTTACCGGCCGGCTGCGAGTAGATCGCGTCCACCGAGCGGTACCCGCAGCCCGCGAGCGTCGTACCGGCCGCGAGCCCCAAGAACATCCTGCGCCTCATGCTCATCCCTTCAGAGCTCCCGCGGTGATCCCGCCGACGATGTACCGCTGGGCGATCAGGAAGATCACCAGCATCGGCGCGAGCACCAGCAGGGTGCCGGCCATGATCGTGCCCCAGGCCGCCAGGCCCTCCTCGTCCTTGAGGATCAGGAGCCCGACGGGCAGCGTCCGCATCGACGCGGTGTTCGTGACGATCAGCGGCCAGACGAAGTTGTTCCACTCCTCGACGGCGGTGATCACCACGACCGTGATGAGCATCGGCTGCGACATCGGCAGCACCACTCGCCACAACGTGCGCAGATGTCCCGCACCGTCGACCGCAGCCGCGTCCGTCACCTCGGTGGGCAACGTCAGGAAGTGCTGGCGCATCAGGAAGGTCGCGAACGCGGACCCGATACCCGGGATGATCAGGCCGGCGTACGTGTTGATCCAGCCGAGCGACGCGACCGTCAGGTAGTTCGGCAGCAGCGTCACGTGGCCCGGCACCATCATCGCGCCGAGCACCGCGAAGAACAGGAACTTCTTGCCCGGGAACCGCAGGTAGGCGAAGGCGTACGCGGTCAGTACGGCGTTCACCACCTTCAGCGCCGTACCGACGACCGTGATGATCGTGGAGTTCAGGAAGAACCGGTCGAACGGCGCGGCCTTCCACGCCAGGCTGAAGTTCTCCCAGGTCAGGTGCGGCCACCAGGCCGGCGGCCACTGGTAGATCTGGGCCGGGTCCTTGAACGCCGTGGACAGCAACCAGTACAGCGGTCCCAGGAACACGGCCGCCACACCGACCAGTACGACGTACTGGATCGCGCGTGCCTTCATCGGTAGTGCACCCGCCTCTCCATCACCCGGGCCTGCACGGCGGTGACCAGCAGCAGGATGACGAACATGATGATCGACAGCGTCGCCGCGCGGCCCGCGTTGAACGCCTGGAAGCCTTCGTTGTAGATCGACCAGCTGAGCGTGGTGGTGGCGTCACCAGGGCCACCGCCGGTCAGTACGGCGATCACGTCGAACGCCTGGAACGTGCCGATCACCGTGGTGATCAGCAGGAAGAAGGTGATCGGGGCAAGCAACGGGAGCTTGATCGACCGGAACCGGGTCCAGGTCGAGGCGCCGTCGATCGCGGCGGCTTCGTCGAGCTCCTTCGGCAAGCCCTGCAGCCCGGCGAGGTAGATCAGCGCGGCGAACCCGACGTTCTTCCACAGGTACACGATGACCAGGCCGGGCAGCGCCCAGTCGGAGTTGTTCAGCCAGTCCGGCGGCTCGCCGCCGAGCGGTTCGACCAGCGCCCGCATCAGGCCGTACCCGGGGTCGAAGATGAACGCCCAGATGGTCGCGACCGCAGCGCCGGACAGGATGTGCGGGGCGAACGCGATCGTCCGGACCGCGCCGCGTCCCTTCAGCGGCAGGTTGAACAGGAACGCCAGCGCGAGCCCGATCACCAGGCTGCCGGCCACGATCAGGCCGGTGAACAGCAGCGTCACCCAGAGCGTCTTGTGGAACGCGGGATCGGTCAGGGTCCGGCCGTAGTTCACCAGTCCGACGAACTTCGGGCGGGCCGCGATCATGTTCCAGTCGGTCAGGCTGAGGAACGCGTTGTAGATGATCGGCCAGTACGCGAACACCGCGATCACCAGCAGGTTCGGTGCCACCAGCAACGCGAACAGACCGTACTCGCGGCGCCGCCGGCGTTTCAGCTGATCATTGCTGCCGGCAACCGCTTGTTCGTCCGGATGAGCGCGGGCCGGCAGGTCCACTACCGTCACACCGACCTCCTGTTGAGTAGCTCCAGCAACGGTTCGGCCACCGACGGTACGGCGGCCAGGATGCCTTGGGGGAACGCCCGTACGACGGTGGCACCGGCCTCGCGGGCGATCAGCGCGCCGGCGGCGACGTCCCAGGGTTGGATGACGTGCTCGTAGTACGCGTCCGCCGTACCGTCGGCGACCGAGCACAGGTCGAGGGCGGCGGATCCGCCGCGGCGGATGTCACGCACGGCCGGCAACACGTCCTGCAGTACGGCGGCCTGCTCGGCGCGGCGCTCGGGAAGATAGGAGAAACCCGTGCTGACCAAGGCCGTCTCCAACAACCGCTCCCGCGGCGGACCAAGACGCCGCGCGCCCGGCGCCGACTCGCGACGGGCTCGGCCGGCCGCCTCGGCGCTCACCTCGACGCTCAGGTCGGCCAGGTTCACCGGGTTCACCGGGTTCACCGGGTTCACCGGGTTCACCGGGTCGGCCGGGTCGGCCGGGTCGGCCGGTGGGTCGGAGCGGTAGGCGCCGGTGGAGCGGGTTGCGGACCAGGTGGTGCCGGTGCGGGGTTGGTGGACGGCGCCGGCGATTGCGCCGTCGGCGTCCTCGACGGCGATCGAGATGCTCCAGTCGGCGCGGCCGTACAGGTAGTTGACGGTGCCGTCGAGCGGGTCGATCACCCAGGTCAGGCCGGTCGCCGACGGCCGCGAAGTCCCTTCCTCGCCGAGGATTCCGTCACCCGGCCGAGCCGCGCCGATGCCGTCGACGATCAGCTTCTCGGAGGCGCGGTCGGCCGCGCTGACCGGGTCGCTCGCGGAGCTCTTGGTCTCGACACCGGCCGCGTCGATCGACACCCCGCGCTGCCGGGCGAGCAGTTCCTCCCCGGCCGCGATCGCCAGCCTGACGGCCAGTTCGCGGAGGTCAACGGGGTTCGCAGCGGTGGACATGCCGGTGAAATTATCACCGAATGATGGTTAGGTATAGAGAAAGTCTGTGATTTTCACAGCGAAATCACATCGTGATCAATCATCGTCGTCGTTCCGCAGCCGTACGCCGGTCACGCCGTCCAGATCGTTCAACGCCAGCACCAGATCCTGCAACGGGACCCGCCCGGAGAACCGCATCGCCGCCCGGATCTGCGGACGCCCGCCGTCGCGATGGACCTCGGTGCCGAGCACCGACGCCTGGAACCCCATCGACGTCGCGGTTCCCAGGATCGACCGCAGTACGCCGGAACCGTCCTCGTACCGCACCGTCACGACGCGCCGCCGGTCCGGCGACGGCAGGAACCGCCCGAGCCGCGCGAACGGGCCGACCGCGACCAGGTGCAGCACGGTCGCGGCCCCTGCGAGGACCGGCATTCCCGCGCCGCAGGCCATTCCGATCGCGGCGGTCATCCAGATCGTCGCCGCCGTGGTCAGCCCGCGGACCACGTCCCGGCGCATGAAGATCACGCCCGCGCCGAGGAAGCCGACACCGGAGACGATCTGCGCCGCGATCCGGGACGGGTCGAGGTTCACCTCGGTGCCGAGCACGGCGTTGAACCCGAAGCCGGACACCAAGGTGAACAGCGCGGCGCCGGTGCCGACCAGCGTGTGAGTCCGCATCCCGGCGCTCTTCTGCCGCACCTGGCGCTCGATGCCGATCACCATCGACAGCACGAACGCGATCAGCAGCAGAAGTAGTTCGGTCCAGGTACTCGAGGTAGCAAGTTTCATGATCCGCGCCCTGTGCCCGCCTTACCCGCGCACTCGCGGCGCCGGAGGCGTCGCATCAGCACAGTCCCGCAGGGTCCTTTCCTTCGAGGAAAGCCGCGACCGCCGCGGCGGCGATCGATCCGGCGCGCTGGGCGGTCTGCCGGGTCGCGCCGGCCAGGTGCGGCGTCATCACGACGTTCGGCGCGGTCAGCAGCCGCGCCCCCGCCGGCACCGGTTCGGCGGGGAACACGTCGAACGCCGCGGCGCCCAACTGCCCCGACTCCAGCGCGTCCACGGTCGCGTCGTAGTCGAGCAGACCGCCGCGTGCCGTGTTCACCAGTACGGCGCCGCGCCGCATCGCCGCAAGTTGTTCGGCGCCGATCATGCCGCGGGTCTGGTCGGTGAGGCGTGCGTGCAGGCTGACCACGTCGGATCGGCGCAGCAGTTCGTCGAGTCCGACGAGTTCGATGCCGTCCGGCGCCTGCTCGACGTACGGGTCCGACACCAGGACGTGGGCGCCGAAGGCGAGCATCACGCGGGCGACCCGCCGGCCGATCGCGCCGTACCCGATCAGGCCGACCGTCGAGCCGTCGAGCTCGCCGCCGCACTCGTCGTACGCGTAGAGGTCGGAGCGCCACTCGCCCTGCTCCAGGGTTCGTTGCAACCGCGGAAGGTTGCGCAGGGCACCCATCGTCAACGCGACCGCGTGTTCGGCGGCCGCGACCGCGTTGCGGCCGGGCGTGGACGCCACGGCGATCCCCCGGTGCGCGGCGGCGGCGACGTTCACGTTCACCGGCCCGCCACGGCAGACGACCAGGTACCGGAGGTCCGGCGCGGCGTCCAGCACGCGTTCGGTGAACGGTCCCATCTGTGTGACGGCGAGCTCGACACCGGCCAGGGCCTCGATCAGCTCGTCCTCCGCGTCACTCGCCTCGTCTACCTCGGCCACCCGTCCGTACGGCGTCAGCGGCCAGGGCAGCGTGACCTCCCGGAAGTCGAACGCGACGTCCGGGATCGTCCGCAACGCGGCGGCGAGCAGGTCGTTGCGGACGAAGTGGTCGCCGGCGAGCAGCGTCTTGACGGTTCTCATCGATCTCCTGTGAACGTTGGTGCGGGGTCGGACCAGCGCGGGCGGGCCGCCTCGATCCGGCGGAGGTAGTGGGCGTAGCCCTCGGCGTAGAACGCGACGCGGGCCGGATCCGGGTCGACCTGGCGGGTCTCGGCGATCCATTCCGGGCCTGCGCTGTCCGGGTCGGTCGCGCGGCGGGCGCAGATCACCGCGCCGCGGGCGGCGACCTGTTCGGCCTCGGCGGTGTGCAGGGGTGCGTTCAGCACGTCGGCGAGGATCTGCGTCCATTCGCTGCTCCGGGCCCCACCGCCGCACACCGTGACCCGGCCCGTCCAGCCCGCCGCTTCGAGGCAGTGCCGGGCTGCGTACGCGATGCCCTCGCAGGTGGCGCGGACCAGGTCGGCCGTCGTCGTCGAGAGCGAGACGCCGTCGATCGTGCCGCGGGCTCGGGTGTCGACGAACGGGGCGCGTTCGCCGGCCTCCGACAGGTAGGGCAGTACGGTCACGCCGGCGGCGCCGGGCCGGCTGTCCGCGAGCAGTGCCGGCAGTTGATCGGTGGTCGCGCCAACGAGTGCGAGCACCCGGTCGAGTGCCGCCGTACCGACCATTGCCGGCATCGCGCGCAGCCAGACACCTGGCGTCCAGGTGCCGAGGAACAGGCCGGCCGGCTCGTCGTCGACGGGAAGATCCCGGGTGACGACCTGGCAGGCTAACGTCGTACCGACGGTCAGCAGCGCATCGCCTACCTCGGTCACACCGGCCCCCGCGGCCGCCGCCGGCAGATCGTACGGGCCGGCAGATACCCGCGTGCCCGCGGCCATGCCACTCGTGTCGTCGCGCAGCTCACCGGTTGGTCCCGCTGCTTCCACCGGCGCGAGCAGATTCCGTACGCAGCTGAGCCCCGTGGCTGCCAGCGCCTCGTCGTCGTACTGCCCGGTCCTGGGGTCGAGGAAGGGTGCCGACGCGTCGGAGACATCCGTCGCCCGCACTCCCGTCAGCGCCTGCATCACCACGTCCTTGCAGTACGCCGCCGTCCCTGCCGCCTCGAGCACCTCCGGCTCTTCGGCAAGCACCGCCGCGAGCAACGGCCCGGAAGCCCCCGGGAACATCCGGTTTCCGGAACGTCGGAACACGTGTTCCGCCACTCCGTCCACGGTCCACCGCTCGAGGATCGGGCTGCTCCGCGCGTCCAGCCAGGAGATCGCCGGGCGCACGGGCCCACCTTCGGCGTCGACCAGCCACAGGCCGTCACCTTGTGCGGTGATCGCCAGTACGCCGGGCCGCGTACCGACGGAGGCCGCGAGCTCGCGGACCACCTCGTTGACCGAAGCAACTACCTCGGCGGTCTCGTGCTCGAATCGCCCGGTACCGCGGTGCACGAGCGTGGTCGGTCGCGAGGCCACGGCGAGCGGGCGGCCGGCGTCGTCGAACGCGACGGCCTTCGTAACGGTGGTGCCTACGTCGACGCCGACGTCCATGCACTCCCCCTCCTAGAGTTCGGCGACCTCCACGGTCGCGCCGTGGTCGCGCAGTGCGTCGATCAGGTCCTTCGGGGTCTTCTCGTCGACGATCACGATGTCGAAGTCGGCCAGCGGGGCGAGCCGGTGCAGCGCGGTGCGTTGCAGCTTGCCGTGGTCGACCATCAGCACCTTGGTCTTCGCCGAGCGCAGCATCGCCCGCTTCACCAGGACGATCTCCTCCTCCTGGTGGAACGCGTGCGTCGGCGACACCGCGGAGACCGAGCAGAACAGCAGATCGGTGTGCAGCGCCTCGACCGCCTCCGCGCACGGCATCCCGCCGAACGAGTCGTGGGTTGCGGAGTAGATCCCGCCGAGCGCCAGCAGCGTGATGTCGCGGAGCTGCGCCAGCTTGGTGATCGCGGGCAGGAAGTTCGTTGCCACGGTCAACGGCGTGATGTCCTCGAACAGGTCCACCAGCGCCAGCGCACTGGTCGAGTCGTCGAGCATCACCGACATCCCCGGCTCGATCATCGTCCGCGCGTGCCGGGCGATCGCGAGCTTCTCGGCGTGTGCGGTGTTCAGCCGGTACGCCACGTTGCTCTCGAAGACGCTCGTCGGCTGCGCGCTGACGCCGCCGCGGTACTTGCGGACCACGCCCTGCCGCTCGAGCTCGTCCAGGTCGCGATGCACGGTCATCACGCTCACGCCGAACGCCTCGACCAGATCGTTCGCCGACACCGAGCCGTGCTTCACGACGTACGCCGCGATCTCGGCCTGGCGGCGCGCGGGACGGCTGAGTTCGGCGGTGTCGCCGTCGACATCCGATGTCATGCCAGGGTCTCCAAACGTAGAGGAGGAACGTTGTACGCCTCGAGACCCACTGTGCCGTCCTGCCACCGGAAACGCACCAACGCCGCGGGACCGAGCGCAGGTAGCAGTCTGCGGTAGTCGTTCAGCCGCAGCCCCAGCACCCTGCAGACGAGCAGCCGGATCAGCGTGTTGTGCGCGACCGCGAACACCTTCTGCCCCTGGTGCCGGCGCCCGATCTCGTCGAAGACCTCGTGCACCCGGTCGGCCGCCGCGACCGGATCCTCGCCGCCGGGGAAGTGGTCGCGCACAGGGTCGAGCTCGAACGCCTTGCCGACCGCGGGCGGCAGCTCGCCGAGCATCTTGCCCTCGGCGGAACCGAAGTCGACCTCACGCAGCCGGGCGTCGAGCGTCGGCTCGAGGTGCAGCGCCTCGGCCAACGGCGCGATGGTCTGCCGGGCCCGGAGCATCGGCGAACACCACAACGCGTCCGGTGCATAGTCGAGCGCCCACTCCTTGAGCAGCTGCGCCTGCCGGCCGCCGACCTCGTCGATCGGGAGGTCGGTCGAGCCGGTGTACCGGTTGCCGTGGTGCCATTCGGTCCGCCCGTGGCGGGCCAGCACGATCGTCGTTCTCATCCCCGGTACCCCCGGCGGTCGAGCTCCGCGACGAAGTCGCCGTACAGATCGTCGAGTCGTTCCCCGCGCGGCTCGAGTACCCGGTCCACCCGCACCATCCGTCGCGCCGTACCGGCAAGGTCGTGGCCGCCGGACGCCGCGAGCACAGCCATCCCGTACGCCGGATCCGGAACGGCCGGAAGTTCTACCGGTACGCCGAGAACGTCGGCGCGCAACTGGTTCCAGTACCCGCTGCGGGTCGCGCCGCCTGTCAGCGAGACCGACCGGACCGGGTCCGCGCCAAGCCTCTCCAGGTGCTCGAACGCGAGCCGCTCGACGAACGCGACCCCCTGCAGCACCGCTGAATACGTATGCAGCTCGTCAGGCGTGCGGCCCAGCGTGAACCGCTCCGCCTGCGGCGCCACGAACGGGAACCGCTCGCCGGTCTTGGTGAGCGGGTAGGTGACGGCATCAACGGGGTAGGCCGCGTGATCCAGGGCGTCGAGGTCGGCGCCGGGCAGGAGTTCGGTGAGTACGCCGGCGCCGGAGCTGGAGGCACCGCCGGGAAGCCAGCCGCCATCCGGGTGCCGATGGCTGTAGACCGCGCCGGTCGGGTCGCTGATCAGGTCGACGCTGACACCTTTGAGGACCAGCGTCGTACCGAGGACCGAGTTCCAGGCGCCGGGGGCGAGCGCGCCGGCGGCGATCTGGGCGGCGCAGCCGTCGGTCATCCCCGCGAAGACCGGGATGCCGTCGGGCGTGCGGCCGAGTTCGGAGCCGGGGCGAACAACCTCGGGGAAGGCTTCGAGCGGCAGGCCGAGCTTGCCGAACGCGGCCGTCGGCCAGGACTCGGCGACCAGGTCGTAGCCGCTCTTGAGGGCGTGGCTCGTGTCGGTCGCGACCGGACCGCCGACGAGATGGGCCGCGACGAAGTCGGCGCTGTGGGCGACGCGGCGGTCGGTGAGGTCCAGGTCGAGGATCTTCGGCAGCGCCCAGGTCGGCTGCATGCTGATCGCCCAGCGGTCGGGGTCCGCGTCGACGATCTGCTCGCGGCGGGCGGCCGCGCGGGCGTCGTCGTACATCAGGGCCGGGGTGACCGCTCGGCCGGAGCGGTCGGTGAGCAGGAAGGTGCCGGAGGTGGAGCAGATGGCGATACCGTCGACGCCACGGGTGCCGACCTCGGCGAGAACCGCGTCGACGGCGGTCAACCACTCCTGCGGATCCTGCTCGTGCCGGACGCCGTCGCGGTGACTGGTCAGCGGTCGCGCCGCCCGGGACAGCACCTGCCCCTTGGCGTCGGCCAGCACGGCCCGCACACTTTGCGTGCCGAGGTCGAGCCCGATCCAGCCCACGTACCGCCTCCAGGGTGAGTGTTATCTGCGCTGGTAACATAACACCAGATCGCGATAAGAGTACGCCAGCCCCTGGCCGAAGGCGGACACAAGTCGGCTCCCGGACGCCGAGGCGCACGGGAGCCGAAGGTCCTTGCGGTCGATCAGGAATGCATCAGCAGCAGGCCCGGATCGACGGTGGCGAGCTCGAGGCGGCCGGCATCCACGGCGCCGTAGGCACCGATCGGCCCACTGCTGCGCCGCCCGCTGCGACTCAGCCAGAACCGCCAGCCCTTCGGGGCCGCCGGCCAGGCCGGGTCAGGTTGCCAGCCGACCGGCGGACGCCATTCGTCAGTCGGCGGCTCGGGCCAGTCAGGCGGTGAGTTGAACTTGTGCACGAGCGGGTCCCTTCGAGTGAACAGCGATCCGCTGCCGTCGATCCATACCTGACGGATCAACGATCCGACGCACCGGATGTCACGCACAAATCTTCGTAAAGTTTCATCCGGCGCACGGCCTCATCCCACCACCGAAACACCCCCGCGACAACCGCTCTCTCACCAGCCGGACTGCACGTGCATCCGCACCAACAATCCACAGCTTGCATTGTCGTTGTCCACAGCAATCACCCACATATCCACAGCCTACTGAAGTTATCCACAGCGCCGACGCCGCTGGTCCAGCTGGGCCGGGGCCAGGCTAGGCGACTTGGGCAGGGGTCTCGCTCAGGCGGCACGGGGTGGTGGTGGCCGTGGTGAGGGTGGCGAGTTGCGAGCAGGCGAGGATGATCGCCTCGGCCTGCGTGCGGCAGTCGGCGTACCAGAACGGGTCGTCCGGCTGCCGGTCCTCGGCGTCGTCGATGTCGGCGTACCAGCAGTCGTGCCGGTAGTGCACGACCCGCACCTTGAGCTTCATGTGCGGTACGACGCCGGCTCCTGGACCGCGGTTCCTGTGCAAAAGGTTTACAACGTTGGAAGTAGCCGGTACAACCGAAAGCGAGACCGGTCCGCCCCCAGGTTTCGAGAGGTGCATGCCCATGAGACTGCTCCGTGTTGCCGCAGCCGCCGTACTACTGCTCGGCGTACTCGCGCCGACCGCACCGGCCGCCGAGATCCAGGAGAAAGCAGTGACGTCGCAGACGTTCCGGAACCCGGTGAACCCGTCGGCCGATCCGTCGATGATGTTCTACAACGGGAAGTACTACGTCGCGACCACCCGCGGCGACCGGATCGGGATCTGGTCGTCCACCAGCGCCGCGACGCTGCTCGTCCAGCCCGAACAGGTCGTCTGGCGGGACTCCGACCCCAGCCGGAACACGCAGATGTGGGCGCCGGCGTTCCGGCACGTCGGCGGCCGCTGGTACATCTACTACACGGCCTCCGACGGCGTGGACGCCAACCACCGGATGTACGTCCTCGAGTCGGCCGGCGACGACCCGCTCGGGCCGTACAGCTTCAAGGCGAAGATCGCCGACTTCGGCGAGTACGCGATCGACGGCGAACCGTTCACGATCAACGGGCAGCAGTACTTCGTCTGGACCGGCCCGGGCCGCGGCCAGGGCGGCCCGGCGCAGCTGTACATCGTCCGGATGAGCAACCCGTGGACGTCCACCGGCAACCGGGTCGCGATCCCGGCCGACGGCGGGTGCAGCGAGGTGCGCGAGGGCCCCACCCCGCTGTACGGCGCGACGCGCACGTTCCTGACCTACTCGACGTGCGACACCGGCAAGCCGGACTACCAACTGTGGATGAAGAGCATCGCGAACGGCGCCGACCCGATGGTCGCGTCGAACTGGGTGCAGCACGCCGGCCCGATCTTCTCCCGCAACGACGACACCGGCGTCTGGGGACCCGGGCACCACTCATTCTTCAAGTCACCGGACGGCACCGAGGACTGGATCGCGTACCACGGCAAGAACACCAGCGTGTATACGTATTCATTCCGCACCACGCGGATCCAGAAGATCACCTGGAACGCGGACGGTACGCCGAACCTCGGCCGCCCGCTGGCCGCCGGCGCGACGCAGAACCTGCCGTCGGGTGACCCGGGCTCGTCGAACTACTGGATCAACGACACCGACGCCGCCGTTGCCTACACCGGCGCCTGGAGCTCCGGGTCGGGCTGCGGCAACCAGTGCTTCTGGGGCAACGACCACTGGAGCTGGGAGCCGAACGCGACCGCCACGATCAGCTTCACCGGCACCCGCGTCGCGCTGCTGAGCGTCGCCGACACCGGCAACGGCATCGCCGCGATCTCGGTCGACGGCGGTCCGGAGCAGCGCGTCGACTACTACAGCTCGATCCGGGTCGGCGAACAGCTGATGTACATCAGCCCCACGCTGCCCTCCGGTCCGCACACGGTCCGCGTCCGCGTCACCGGCGACAAGAACCCGTCCTCGACGAGCGCGGTCATCAGCCTGGACCGCATCGAGGTCTACTGAGACATGCCCTGGACGCTCGAGGTGCGCCGTACGGCGTCGACGGAGCCCTCCCAGTGTGCTCCATCGACGCCACGGCGCACCTGCTCGTCTATCGGGACCGGGAGGGTCCGCGTTACATCGGTCAGCCCTTGAGGCCGGAGGCGAAGCCGCGGATGACGTACCGCTGCAGGATCAGGAACAACAGCAGGATCGGGAGCGCGGCCAGGATCAGGCCCGCCGCGACCAGGCCGTAGTTCGACGTGTACTGGTTGACGAAGGCAAACACCCGGACCGGAACGGTCTCGCGGCCGGAGCCGCCCAGGTACAGCAGCGGGGTGAAGAAGTCGTTCCAGATCTGGACCGCGTTCAGGATCAGGACCGTGCCGGTGATCGGTCGAAGCAGCGGGAAGATCACATGCATGAAGGCCTGCAGATGTGACGCACCGTCGATGAGTGCTGCGTTCGTGTAGTCGGCCGGCAGCGAGCGGATGAAGCCGGTGTAGAGGAACACCGTGAACGGCAACTGGATCCCGGTGTAGAAGAGGATCATCCCCTGGTACGTCCCGAGCAGGCCGAGGTCGTCGACCAGCTTGTACAGCGGGATCATCCCGAGCTGGAACGGCAGGATGATCCCGACCAGGAACAGGATGTAGAGCCCGTAGCTCAGGCGGGTCGCCGTACGGGCGAGGAAGTACGCCGCGAGGGAGCCGGCCGCGATCAGCAGTAGGACGCTCGCGACCGTGATCAGGGTGCTGTTCAGCAGCGCCGATCCGAGTCCCGCCTCGCGCCACGCCTCGCCGAAGCTGCCGACGCTCGGTGGTGACGGCAGTCCGAGGGGCTTGTTCGCGATCTGCTGCGGGTCCTTGAAGGCCAGCGTCACCAGTACGTACACCGGGAACAGGAACGCGATCGCGACCACGATCATCACGACCTCGAGCAGGAACGTGCGTGGGCGGTACTTCATGCTGTCGTCTCCCTCGACCTCAGGTACCCGATCTGCAGGAACGTGACCGCTGCGACGAAGATCGCGAGCACCAGCGCGACCGCGGTGCTGTAGCCGAACTTCCCGTAGACGAAGGCCTGCTTGTACAGCACGGTCGACAACGTGTCGGTGGCGTACCCCGGCCCGCCGTTCGTCATCGCGATGATCTGCGTGAACAACGTCAGCCCGCCGACCGTCGACAGCATCACGTTGATCGTCACGGCCGGCGCGAGCAGCGGCCAGGTGATGTGCCGGAACCGCGCGACCGTGCCGGCACCGTCGACCATCGCGGACTCGTGCAGCTCGGCCGGTACGCCTTCGAGCCCGGCGAGGAAGATCACCATCGAGTACCCGGCGCACTGCCAGATCACCGTGAACGCGACCGACCAGAGCGCGAGCGACGGATTCCCCAGCCAGTCCTGCCGCAACCCGCCGAGTCCGACCGCCCCGAGCGCGGCGTTCAGCCCCGCGTCCGGCGCCGGGTTGTAGACGAACTTCCACAGGAAGGAAACCATCACCGGACTCACCACGACCGGCGCGAAGAACACCAGCCGGAGCACCATCCGGCTCCGGATCCGCGTGTGCACACCGAGCGCGAGCAGCAGCCCGATCCCGTTCTGCACCACGACGATCGCCACTGTCAGCAGCAGCGTGTTCCGCAACGCCCCCAGCGCCTGATCATCGCGCACCAGCTGCTTGAAGTTGGCGATCCCAACGAATGCCTTGGCGCTCCCCACGCCCGACCAGTCCGTGAACGCCGATCCCGCCCCGGCAATGCTCGGGTACAACACCACCAGCGCATACACAAGCACAGCCGGCACCGCAAACCACCACGGCGGCGCAATCCGCCCACGCCGCCTGGTGCGCTTGGCCGCCACTCGCACCTGCACCGCCGAAGCCGTCATGCGCCCTTCTTGTATGCGTCGTCCATCTTCTTCAGGGCGTCCTGGACGGTGGTCTTGCCGCCGAGGAGTTGTTGGACCACGGCGAAATGGGTCGGTTGTACTTCGGCGTTCGGCCAGCGCTGGTCCATGAACGGGACGGCCTTGTTCGCCTTCAGCAGGGGGAGGAACGACGTGAGGGCGGGGTCGACCTTGGCGTCGCCGTACAGCGGGACGCAGGAGACGGCCTCGGCCCAGGCGTTCAGGTTGTCCTGCTGGCCGCAGTACTCCACGAAGCTCTTCGCCTCGTCCGCCTTCTTGCTCTTCGCGCTGACCGCGATGCCGACCACCACGCCGGCCGGGATCCAGTTGTCGGCGGCAACATCCGTCGACGGGAACGGGAACATCGACAGGTCGTCCGGTGTCGTCGCCGCGGCGCGGAACGCGGACAGTACGGCGGACACCTGGACCGCCATCGCCGCCTTCCCGGTCGCGACCATCGAGGTGGCCTGCTCGTACGTCGTACCGTTCGGGTTGTCGTTGAAGTACCCCTTCTTCTGCAGTTCGAGGTACTTGTTCATCGCGTCGACCCAGCCCGAGTCCGCGAACGACGCCTGGCCCGCGCTCATCTTGTCGTCGAAGTCCGGCGTCTTCGCGTAGACCGTGCCGGGCACCAGCGCGTACGGGATCAGCTGCGTGATCCACGGGGTCTGCGCGCCGAGGGCGATCGGCACGATGCCCTTCTGCTTCAGCTTCTCGCAGACCGCGAGCAGCTCGGACCAGGTGGTCGGCGGCTCGACGCCCGCGGTCGCGAACGCCTTCTTGTTGTAGATCGCGCCGAGCATGCTCGACCCGGGCGAGAAGATGTACGTCTTGCCGTCGTTCTGGAACGCACCCTTGAACCCGGCCGGCACCTTCTGCGTCCACGACTGGCCGCTGAGGTCCGCGAGCAGCCCGGCCTTGCTCAGCTGGACCATCGACATCGCACTGCCGCTGCCCGGATAGACCACGTGTACGTCGGGCGCGTTGCCGCCGGCGAGCTGCGTACGGAGCGCGGTCTGCACCTGGTCCGCCGGCGCGAACGAGAGGTTGAAGTCGAAGCCCGAGTGCGCCGCCTTGTACGAACCGAGCACCTTGCGCAGGCCCGGCTCCTGGTCGCCGACGCCGATCACCTTCAGCGTGCCGCCGGACGACGTACCGCCGCTGCTCCCGCCGCACGCCGCCAGCGCGCCGCCGAGCGCGGTCGCGACGGTAGCCCCGCCGGCGAACTGCAGGAGCCGCCTACGGCTGACGGACCGATCGAGTGCCATGGTTCCTCCTGAGCGCCGAGATACCGGCCAGGGATGTGAAGTAACCGCAGGATCGTGTTACTTTTGTCACCGGGACGGTACGTACGGCCCGGGAGGGTGTCAAGGCCTCGTTGAAAGGATTCAGTCGATACCGGTGTGAAAACGACTCCGGGCCGGCCGCCGGGGTTTTGGGCCCGTGCCTCGGTCGCCTGAGAAGATGACCCCGTGCCCGCGACCGCCTTCCCGCATCCGGCCGGTACGACGCGCGTCGTGCCGCGGTCCGGCGAGTCCGTGACGCCCACTCGTGGACCGGTGCCCGCGTGAGACGAGTCCTCCTGGTCGGCCTGCTGTTGCTGGCCTTGGCCCTCGGCGTCGGCGGCGGCTACTACGCCGGCGACCGCTGGAACACCCCCGGCCCCACCGCCTCCGGCACCGCCGGTCCGCTCGGCACGGTGTCCCCCTCCCCCACCCCGACACCGACTCCGACCGAGCCCTCCCTCCCGGTGAAGACCCCGGTCCCCAACAACGCCGACCCGCTGCAGCCCGGCCTCGACTACGCCAACCGCACGTTCACCGTACATCCGAAGGAGCAGCAGCCCGTCCAGCTGTCCATCGACATACCGCAGGGTTGGGGGCTGACCCGGGACCCGAAGCGGACGGACGAGGTCAAGTTCGTGGACAAGGACAGGCAACACGGGGTGCGCGTCCAGGCGCTCGAGCCGGCCACCCAGACGCCGAAGGACGCGATCGCCCAGCTGATCATCGACCTGCGGAAGAGCCAAGCCCCGGAGAACGACGTCCGGATCGTCGAGCAGAGCAACGACGTGATCACCGGCGACGACGGCCGCTCCCGGGCGGTCGGCACGCTGATCTACACGTTCATCCCCGGCGACACCCTGCGCTACGTCATCGTCCGCTTCATCGCGATCAGCGGCGAGCTCGCCGACATCTCGATGAGCATCACCGGCATCCCCGAAGACGCCCCGGCCCTCAAGGAGATCCTCCAGAAGGCCTCCGCCTCGGTCAGCGAGAACGATTAGGAGCTGTCTTTCACGGAATTGTTACCTCCCCGGTGCAACCTGAGAGGGTGCTCAGGTGTCTTCTCTTAGGGAGATCTGGGGAGGTGGGGGCATGGCGAGGACTGTCACCAGGCGCACGATGCTGGGCGCCGGGTTGCTGGGCCTTGCCGCGGCGGGTGGGGCAGGCGGATACGGGGCCGGCCTGTTCCTCACCGCTGAGCCGAGCTTGGCGGGTACGGCGGCGCCGTTGCCGAGGAGTTCCGTGAGTACGTCGCCCACGCCGACCACGGCCCCGACGCCGCGCAAGGTGACGTACGACGACTCGCCGGCGCTGGAGGCGGGGGACCTCAGCTACCGGAGCCAGACGTTCTCCGTGAAGGGCGTGGTCAAGTCCCGGATCACTCTGCGGGTGCCGGACGGCTGGGGGCTGACGCAGCCGTACCCACCGAAGACCGGGCGGTTCACCGATCCGACCGGCAAGCGGTGGATCCGGATCGAGGGCGGCTTCACGATCAAGCGACCGCCGGCAGTGTCGATGCAGGTCCGGATCGCGGAACTGAACCGTCTCTCGGCCGACCAGATGCTCAACCTGCTGTCGCACGAAGTGGACACCGACTACGCGACGATCTCCTACACGTACGTGCCGCCGCCGGACCAGTCACCGGAGGGCGTTCTGCGGTACGTCATCGTCCGGTGGGTTGCCGACGACAGCGGCAACTGCGCAGTGGAGATGAGTTCGACCGGGCTCCCGCAGGACAAGGGCGCACTGCAGGACGTCCTGGACCACGCCACGAAGAGCGTCGAGCGCCGCGACAGCCCGCTCTCTGCGTCATAAGACCGCCGCCAGCGCCCGGCGGCCGGCGTCGGAGAGGTCGACAGCGCGTTGGTTGGGGCGGCGGTGCAGCCAGTTGCGGGTCAAGAGGGCTTGGGTGGTGGCGGCGCCCAGTTGGCCTGCTAGGTGGTGGCGTTGTTCGCTCCAGTCGACGCAGAACCTCAGCAGCGGGCGGCGGGTGGGCTGCGCCGTTACGTCTACTCCTAGCTCGGCGAAGACCTCCGTGGCGTTGGGGCCCAGGGCGTACGGGCCGTCGGGGAGTTGTTGGGCCAGGGGGTCGGTGGGGCGGCGTTCGGTGCCTTGGCCTCCGTCGGTGCGGATCAGGGCACCTCGGCGTACCAGGCCTTCGAGAAGTGCAACGCCGAGCCTTCCGGCCAGGTGGTCGTAGCAGGTGCGGGCTTCTCGGAGGGCTGCGGCTCGGGTGCTCTGGCGGAGAGACGTGATCGGTTGGGGCTTGGCCAGGCGGGCCAGGGCTTCTACGGCCGCGGCTACCTCGGGTCCGGCGAGGCCGTAGTACCTGTGGCGGCCGGAACGCTCCACTGTGACCAGACCGCCGTCCAGGAGCTTGTGGAGGTGCGCGCTGACCGTTTGCGGCGACACGCCCGCTTCTGACGCCAATAGCGAGGCAGGGAGTGCTCTGCCGTCAGCCAGCGCCATCAGGACCTTCGCGCGTGCGGGCTCGGCCATCAGGGCTGCCACACGTGCTACATCCGCGTCTCCGTCCATGCCTCCATGCTGACACCGGCACATTTCGACCGCGCCCGAAGCGTTGAGATGGGAACTTGGGAAGCATGCTCCTTGCACTGCTGTGCGTCGGTATCTTCCTGATTCAGCTGGACGTGACCGTCGTCAACGTGGCACTGCCGACGATCCGTGTCGACCTCGTCACCAGTCTGGCGGGGCAACAGTGGGTGGTAGCGGCGTACATGATCGCCCTGGCCGGCCTACTGCTCCCTTGCGGAGCGTTGGGCGACCGGGTCGGCCACAGACGCGTCGTACTCACAGGGCTCGCTGTGTTCGGCGGGGCCTCGCTCGCGTGCGGTCTGGCGCCAAGTATCGAGTTCCTGGTCGCTGCCCGAGCAGTACAGGGCGTAGGCGCGGCACTGCTGCTGCCGGGCACGCTTGCCGTCATAACAGACCTGTACGTCGACAGCGCCGCAAGAGCACGCGCTGTCGGTATCTGGTCAGGCGCCGGCGCCCTGGCGCTGCCCTCCGGCCCTCTGCTCGGCGGTGCTCTGGTAGCCGGGCTTGGCTGGCGGGCCGTGTTCCTGATCAACCTGCCGATCATCGCGGTCGGGCTCCCACTGGCGTGGCGGCTGATACCGCAGCGGCAGCCTCACCAGGAACGCCGTACGTCGAGGCTGCGGATCGGTAAGGACTTCGTCGGCGCCAATGTGGTCGCCGGGCTGATGAACTTCGTCGGCCTCGGCACGGTGCTGGTGCTGACGCTCTACCTGCAGGAGCACCTTTCCCAGAAGGCGTTCCGGGCCGGCCTGGAACTCATCCCACTCTTCCTCCCGCTAGCAGTACTCGGACCGATCTCCGGCCGTATCACCGCCCGCTTCGGCCCACGGCTCCCTATGACCATAGGACTGGCGTTAGGTGTCGCCGGGTCGCTCTGTCTGCTCCAGGTGAACGACCACAGCAGTTACGCGGCCGTCATACCCGTCCAATTGGGCCTAGGCATCGGTATGGGGTTCCTGACGGCTGCCGTGGTGCATGCAGCCATCGCCGCACTGCCAGCAGACCGCGCGGGCTTCGCCAGTGGAGTCAACAACACCAGCCGGCAGGCCGTGGGGGCCCTTGGCATCGGGGTGTACGGCGGTGTGGTCGGCCACGCGCCCAGCTTCGTCAGCGGGCTGCACGTGCTGGGCTGGCTGGGAGGCGGCCTGTGGGCGGTTGCCCTGGGCATCACCTGGCTGACCGTGCCGGGGCCTCAGTCGACGGGCCAGATGGTACGGAAGATCGTGGAGCGGATTCGGTAGAACTTCTGGCGTACGGACTGGATCAGCGCCGGCGAAGGCCGGAGCCGTTCGGTCGGGAAACGCATGGGGACGTCCTAGGGGGTGTACTGCACCGTGTCAGCGATCTCGGTGGCGCGGACCGAGTCGGCCCCGGGCACGACCACCTGAACGAGTAGCGAGCTGCCGTCCCCGTGATCGACGACTCGCTGGAGCAGCACGATATCCGCACCGAAGCAGTTGGTGGAAACCCGGTCCGTGACCGAGTGTCCACGGACCGTGTGCGGAGGCGATGGCGACCCGACGTTCTCGCACTGGCTGCTGTCCGGCAGCGCCAGCTTGGTGCTGGAGACGCCGACGAACACTCCCGGTGTCTGGCCCGACCAGTTCGCGTCCTCGCTGACCCGAAACGCCGGAGCGGTGCCGTTGCCGCCCGGCACGGTCCACGTCGACGTGGCCATGGAGTGCGCCCAGGCACGCGGGAGGTTCACCTGGAAGCCCTTCACGCCGACCGGGATCACCTTGCGGTTGGACAGGTACCACTGGCCGCCGTACCCGGCCCCGGCGCCCACCACGAGCGCGAGCAGTGCGGCGACCACCCAACGCCCGCGCCGGCGCTTCTTCTTCGCAGGTACGACGGGTGCCGCCTCAGTAGCAGGCTCAACCGGTTCCGCGACCTCCGACGGCTCCACCGTCTTCACGACCGTCGGCTGGTTCTCGTCGCTCAGGGCGGTCTTGTCCGCGTCGTCCTCGGGCTTGTCGGCGACCTGGACGGTCTCGCGCTCGGCGAGCGGGAAGTCGCGGGTGTTCTCGTCGAGCGCGCCGACGAGCTGCTTGGTGAACGACTGGACGTCCGGCCAGCGCTTCTCGCGGTCCGGGTCCAGGGCGCGGACGATCGCCGCGTCGACCTGCTCCGGCAGCTCGAACCCGAGTGAGCTCGGCGGCGGCGCCACCTGCACCCGGCTGGCCGCGCCCAGCCCGTCCACCTGGTGCGGCGACCGCCCGGTGAGAGCGGCGTACGCCACGGCGCCCAGCGAGTACTGGTCGGCGCGCTGGTCGAGCCGCTCCCCCAGCGCCTGCTCCGGGGCGACGTACGACGGTGTCCCGCCCGGCATGGTGATCCGCGACACCTCGTCGAGCGACTTGCCGAGGCCGAGGTCGGACAGCACCGCCCGCTCGCCGTCGTCGGTGCTGCGGAACAGTACGTTGGCCGGCTTCACGTCGCGGTGCAGCAGCCCGCGCCGGTGCAGCGCCTGCAGGCCGCGGCCGACCTGGACGACGACGTCGACCGCCTCGGGCAACGGCAGCGGCTGCTGTTTCAGGCGGTCCGCCAGCGTGCCGCGGTCGGCGTACGTGAGCACGAGGAACGGGCGGCCGTCCTCGAGTTCGCCGACGTCGTGCACCTGGACGACATGCTCGGACTCGACCCGGCGCAGGAACCGGCCCTCCTCGAGGAACCGGTGCCGGACCGAGTCGTCATGGCCCCAGTTGTCGGCCAGCACCTTGATCGCCACCTCGGCGTCGAGCTGCTCGTCGTGCGCGAGCCAGACCGTCGCGAAACCGCCTGAGCCCAGGCGTCGGCGCACGACGTACCGACCGAGTCTGGTTGGGACCCCCATACAAGGCATTATGGGTCATTGGAGTGTCCCTTACCGGGGCCCGTCGAGAGCAAAGGCGCAGATGAGCGAGAGCACCAGCCCGACCGACGACCTCGCCACCCTGGCGGAGGCAGCGCAGGCGGGCGACAAGAACGCGATGGACGACCTGCTCCGGCAGGTGCATCCGCGCGTCCTGCGGATCTGCCGGAGCGTCCTGCCGTACTCCGCCGACGCGGAGGACGCGGCGCAGGAGGCCCTGCTGAACATCGCGACCAAGATCAACACGTACTCCGGTCGCAGCAGCTTCTCCACGTGGGTGCACTCCGTCGCGGCCAACTCCGCCCGCTCGACGTACCGCAAGCTGAAACGCTCCGCGCAGGCCGCCCATAACCCGGAGCAGATGGAAAAGCCGGACCCGCGCACCACGAGCGTGATCGCCGGCACCCGCCTGGACCTCCTGGAGGCGCTGGAGACCCTCGAGCGGGACCGTCCGCAGATGGTCACCCCGCTGGTACTGCGGGACGTCTACGGGCTGTCGTACGAGGAGATCGCCGCCGAGGTCGGGGCCCCGCTGGGCACGGTCAAGTCCCGGATCCACGACGCCCGCGAGGTCGTGCGCCCGCTGCTCCGCCCGAAGGACTGACCGACCAGGGCGGTGGGGTGGGTGCAGGTCTTTGATTTGCATCAACGTGCAATGGATCAGGTCTGATATCTGGACTGATCCAGGCATACCCTCCGAGCTATGTCCGCCCGGGGGTTGCTGCACAACGGCGATTATCTGAAGTTGCTGACCGGTCAGACGGTCAGCTCGCTGGGCTCCGCGATGAGCTCGTTCGTCTTCACACTGCTCGGCCTGGCCATCACCGGTTCGCCGGTGCAGGCCGGTCTGGTCGGTACGGCGTCCTCGCTCGGCACACTCCTGGTCGCGCTGCCGGGCGGTGCGCTGGCAGACCGCTGGAGCCGACGGCGGATCCTGGTCGGCTACACCTTCCTCGGTGCCGTCCTGTTCGGCTCGGTCGCGGTCGCCGCGTGGCTCGGGCACCTGACCCTCCCGCACCTGTTGCTGGTCGGCCTGCTCAACGGCGCCGGGTACGCCCTGTTCATGCCGGCCGAGTCCGGCGCGCTGCGCCAGATCGTCGCTCCGGAGGACATCGGTACGGCGCTCGCCGCCGCGCACGGCCGGCAGAACCTGGCAGGTCTCGCCGGGGCTCCGCTCGGCGGCCTGCTGTTCTCGATCGGTCGCGCGATCCCGGTCGCTGCCGACGCGGTGTCGTACCTGGTGATGGCGATCATGCTGACGACGATCCGGCACCCGCTGCCTGCCGCGAAGCCCGAGGGCGGTACGCACGAGCCGATCCTGAAGGCGATCCGCTCCGGACTGGCCTGGCTGCTGCGCCAACGCGACCTGCGGATCATCGCCGTCACCGCGACGCTGCTCAACTTCGCCGCCAACGGCACCATCCTGGTGCTGATCCTCAGCATGCAGCAGCGTGGCGTACGGCCGTCGGTGATCGGGTTGCTGGAGACGGCGATGGGGGTCGGCGGGCTGCTCGGCGCGTTCGCGGCACCCCGGCTGCTGGCGACGTACAGCACCGGGAAGATCACGATCGTCGCCGGCTGGGTGGTCACGGTGACCTTCGCGGCGACCGCTGCGACCACGCACCCGGCGCTCCTGATCGTATTGCCGGCGCTCGCGATGTTCCTGTTGCCGGCGCTGAACTCCGGCCTGTTCGGGTACCAGATGCTGATCACGCCGGACCACCTCCAGGGCCGGGCGCAGAGCGCGATGATGTTCATGTCCAACACCGCCGGCCCGTTGGCGCCGTTCCTCGGCGGCGTCTTCCTCTCGGTGCTGGGCGCGCGCAACGCGCTGCTGGTGTTCGGCGCCCTGCTCGGCGTGGGTGCCGTCATGCTCACGGCGAGCAAGCCGATCCGGACGATCCCATTGCTCTCCGAGGTCGAGGCCGCCTGACGGAAGGTCTCCCGTTCCGGGCGGTCGTGTGCTCAGATTGGGGGCATGAAGAAGCTCATCAACGACCCGGCCGATGTCGTGAGTGAAGCGCTGCGCGGGATGGCGGCGGCGCACCCGGACCGGCTGCGGGTCGACCTGGAGAACCGGATCGTCTACCGCAAGGACGCCCCGAGACCCGGGAAGGTCGGGCTGATCTCCGGCGGCGGGTCCGGGCACGAGCCGATGCACGGCGGATTCGTCGGGGCCGGGATGCTGGACGCGGCCTGCGCGGGTGAGGTGTTCACGTCCCCGGTGCCGGACCAGATGATGGCCGCGACGAAGGCCGTCGACGCCGGCGCCGGCGTACTGCACATCGTGAAGAACTACACCGGCGACGTGATGAACTTCGAGATGGCCGCCGAGCTGGCCGCGGCCGACGCCGGCACCGAGGTGCTGTCGGTGGTGACGAACGACGACGTCGCCGTCCAGGACAGCCTCTACACCGCGGGCCGGCGCGGCGTCGGCGTGACCGTACTGCTGGAGAAGATCGTCGGCGCCGCCGCCGAGGAGGGCCGTCCGCTGCAGGAGGTCGCGGACCTGGCGAAGCGGGTCAACGACAACGGCCGCAGCATGGGCATGGCGCTCACGTCGTGCACGGTCCCGGCCGCGGGCAAGCCGACGTTCGACCTCGCCGAGAACGAGATGGAGGTCGGCATCGGCATCCACGGCGAGCCCGGACGGCAACGCCTCCCGCTGGCCCCGGCCCGCGAGATCGCCGAACTGCTGGTCGACCCGGTGGTCTCCGATCTCCCTTACACCCAAGGGGACTCGGTGATCGCGTTCGTCAACGGCATGGGCGGTACGCCGCTGATCGAGCTGTACGTGATGTACAACGAGGTCGCCCAGCTCCTCGACCGGGCCGGTATCACGGTCGCCCGCTCCCTGGTCGGCAACTACATCACCTCGCTCGAGATGGCCGGCTGCTCCGTCACACTCCTGAAAGTGGACGACGAACTGGTACGTCTCTGGGACGCCCCGGTGAACACCCCCGGCCTACGCTGGGGCGCGTGAGCATGGGAGTCGATTCCTTCGTCAACTGGCTGCGTGATGCCGCGCAGAGTCTGCATGAGAACGCGGCGTACCTGACCGAGCTGGACTCGGCGATCGGGGATGCGGACCACGGGGCCAACATGGATCGCGGGTTCCAGGCGATCGTCGAGGTGCTGGACGGTACGTCGTTCGGGTCGGTCGACGAGTTGCTGAAGAAGGCCGGGATGACGCTGGTCAGCAAGGTCGGCGGGGCGAGCGGGCCGCTGTACGGGACGTTCTTCCTGCGGTTCGGGACCGCGCTGGCCGGGGTCGATCCGTTGCCCGAGACGGTCGGGAAGGCCCTGCATGCCGGCGTCGAGGGTGTCCTCGCCCGGGGCAAGGCGGAGCTCGGCGACAAGACGATGTACGACGCGTGGGCGCCGGCGTTGACGGCGTACGACGACGCCGTGGCCGGCGGGGCGGATCTCGGTACGGCGTTGGGCGCCGCGGCGGAGGCGGCCGCGCAGGGACGGGACGCGACCGTGCCGATGGTGGCCCGCAAGGGTCGGGCCAGCTACCTCGGTGAGCGCAGCGCCGGGCATCAGGATCCGGGAGCGACCAGTACGACGCTGATCTTGGAGTCCGCGGCGCGCACGCTCTCATGATCGGGATCGTGGTGGTGTCGCACAGCCGGGCGCTGGCCGACGCTGCGGTCGGCCTCGCTGCCGAAATGGTTGCCGAGGACAAGCGTCCGGTGATCGCGGTGGCTGCGGGGCTGGACGCGACGACGTTCGGGACCGACGCGATGGCGGTCGCGGAGGCGCTCGGGACCGCGGACAGCCCGGACGGCGTACTGGTGCTGCTGGACCTCGGGTCGGCGGTGCTGAGTGCCGAGATGGCGCTGGAGTTCGTCGATCCCTCCGTCGCCGAGCATGTCCGGCTGACGAGCGCCCCGCTGGTCGAGGGCCTGGTGGCGGCCGTGGTGACGGCGTCCACAGGCGCTTCGCTGGATGCCGTTGCGGCGGAGGCCGCACGGGGCCTGGTCGGTAAGCAGGACCATCTCGGGGATGCGGCGCCTGTTGCTGCGGAAGCGGTTGCTGCTTCTGATCACAGCGTTGAGGTCGTGGTCGGGAACGAGCACGGCTTGCACGCCCGGCCGGCTGCCCGGTTGGTTGGTCTGGTCAACGGATTTGACGCTGTAGTCTCGCTGACCGATCTCGACACCGGGAAGGGTCCGGTCGATGCCGGCAGTTTGAGCATGGTTGCGACGCTGAATGCGCAACAGGGACATCGGTTGCGGGTGGGGGCCAGCGGGCCACAGGCTGCCGAGGTGCTGGCGGCGGTCGAAGAGCTTGCTGCGGACAATTTCGGTGATGTGGTCGCGCCTCCCTTGACAGGAGGATCCGGACTGGATGTGGCGATCGGGCCTGCCGTGCTTGTCGACGCTTCGGTTGATCTCGGCGGCTATGTTGCCGGGGACAACGAAGGTGCACGGTTGGACGACGCGGTTCGGGTCGCGGGCGACGAGCTGCGGGCGTTGGTCGACGGTGGCGGGATCTTCGAGGCACACCTCGCACTGCTGAACGATCGCGCGCTGTTGGCGGAAGTCCGCGCGGCGATCGCGGGCGGTACGTCGGCGCCGGTCGCGTGGAAGCAGACCTACGACGGGTTGGCCGCTACCTTCGAGTCGCTGGACGATCCGTACCAGCAAGAACGAGCGCAGGACGTCCGCGCGGTGCGGGACCGCGTGCTGCGACTGCTGGCCGGCGTCACCGACGACACATCCGCGCACGGAATTCTCGTCGTACCTGAGCTGGACGCGGCCACGGCAGCGACGGTTGACGCGACCGAGGTCGCGGGCATCGCGGTGCGGGCGGCGGGGACGACCGGGCATGGGGTGATCGTGGCTCGGTCCCGCGGGATTCCGCTGGTGACCGGGATCGGGGACGTCGCGGTGCGGGCCGGGACCGTGGTGGCGTTCGACGCCCGGACCGGGGTGTTCGACACGGCGCCCGACGAGGCCGCGGTGCGGGCGACGATTGCCGAGCGGCTGGGTGAGCGCGAGCGGGCGATCGCGGACGCGGCATTGCCGGCGACGACCCGCGACGGGCGGACCGTCGACGTACTCGTGAATGTCGGCGTCGTGCAGGACGCCGTGGAGGTGCGGGGCGCGGACGGGTCGGGCCTGGTGCGGACCGAGGTGCTGTTCGGGGACCGGCGTACGGCGCCGAGCGCCGACGAGCAGGCCGAGGTGTTCCTCGACATCGCCCGGGCGCTCGGGAACAAGCCGATCACGATCCGCACCTGGGACATCGGCGGCGACAAGCCGCTCCCGTTCCTCCCGCAGGAGCGCGAGCCGAACCCGTTCCTGGGCGAACGCGGCCTGCGCGTGTTCCGCCGTCGGCCGGAGCTGCTCCGCGATCAGCTCGCGGCCATCCGGCGTACGGCGGCCGAGACGCCGGTGCACGTGATGTTCCCGATGGTGACGACCGCCGACGAGGTCGACTGGGCGCTGCACGAGCTCGGCCCGCGGGACAACCTCGAGGTCGGCATCATGGTCGAGGTTCCGGCGGCCGCCCTCCGCGTCGCCACCCTCGCGAAGGACCTCGACTTCGTCAGCATCGGCACCAACGACCTCACGCAGTACACGACGGCCGCTGATCGCACCAACGCCGCCGTAGCGCCACTCGCGGACGGCCTGGACCCCGCGGTGCTCCAGCTGATCGACCACGTGGTCCGTACGGCGGGTGTACGCGTGGCTGTCTGCGGTGACCTCGCCAGCGACCCGCAGGCCGCCGTACTGCTCGCAGCTCTCGGTGTGACCGAGCTGAGCGCTGTCGGTCCGCAGGTGCCCCTGGTGAAGGCCCGCCTACGGCAGGCCGACCTGAGTCAGGTCGATACCGCCGCAGCGTTGGCAGCCCGGGACGCGGCTCAGGTGCGAGGCTTGCTGTAGTAGCGCAGCTCGACCAGGTTGAAGCCCGAGGTGCGCTCCGGCTTCGCAGGAAGGGTGTAGGACTGCCCTGGCTCCAGGTAGGTCACGTCCGGGCTCGACAGGTCCAGGTCGACGACAACAGCCGGGTATGCGCCCGTGTGCCAGGTGTAGGACTCGCCCGCCTCGGGCGTCAGGTGCTGGACGCGTACGTCGTCCTCGTCGACCACGACCTTCGTGGGGATCTCACCGGCCTGCTCGAAGCCCGCCTCGGCAGGTACGCCGGACACCGCGAAGTACGGGTCGCCGGACGCCTCCTCGCCCAGGTCCAGCAGCTCGATGAGGCGGTTGAGGTACAACGCGCCCCCGTCGTTGGTGAGCATGTGCACCGGCGAGACAGGCCGGTAGACCGACCCGCCGACGGTCTCGCTCAGGTGCCGGGCCGGGCTGCCGTCCAGCCAGTCCATGTGACACGGCGACGTCGACAGGCAGAGGACGACGTACGGGTTGTGGTGCAGGTGCCAGCCCTGCGCCGTACCGGGCTGCAGCTCTACCTCCCAGACACGGACCCGTGAGTTCTTCAGCAGCACGCGGGTGCCGATCTCACCGAGCACGACCTCGGTGCCGTCCGGTGCGGTGACAGTAGTACCTGCGGTCATGCGTTCTCCTCGATCGGTCGTTCCATCGCGACGCCGGGGAGCATGGTCCCGTCCGGCATCGGTAGCTGGGCGTCCTCCACCTCGGTGAAGCCGAAAGCCTTGTAGAGCGGTACGCCGGGCAGTGTCGCCATCAGTGCGAGCCGGGTGAACCCCTCCGCGCGCGCAGCCTCGGTACAGGCGGTGAGAATCGCCCGCCCGAGCCCCCGGCGCGTCCAGTCCGCCCGGACGAACATCGCCCGGATCCGGGCCGGCTCGGTCGCGGGATCCAGCAGCCGGCTGTCGGCGCCCGCCGTACTGGCGTTGAACAGCTTGTTCCGCCGGCTCCACCCGCCACACGCGACGACCTCGCCGGCCGCCTCCAGCACGTAGTAGGTGCCGTCGTCGATCAGGGCAGTGTCCAGCGTGGTGATGTGCTCGGCCGCACTGGCCGTCTGCACGGCGTCGTAGTACGCCGGAAACTGCACCTCCACCGCTGCCCGGGCCAACGCAGCCACCGCCGGACCATCCCCCACCACAGCCAACCTCAGCACAGGCTCCACGCCCACAGGCTAGTTCAACTGCGAGAGCACCAGAACTACGGCAAAGAGGACGGCCAGGCTGAGGACGAACGGTAGGACCCAGGACCGGTCCGCGGCCGGATCGGCGAGTTCAGGTAGCGGGAGACCTTCGAACACGGCGTACAGCTCGGCACGGACGCGGGCGGCGAAGAGCAGATCGGTCCGCCGGGCGTGTTCGTCCTTATCGATCCGGCCGAGGGCGAACTGATGTGCCAAGGCGTTCGCGCAGACCGTCCTGTCGTCGTCGGACAGCAGCAGCTTCCGCTCGTCCCCCGACTCCGCAACCAGCTTCAGCTCGGAGGCGCTCGCGCCGAAGAGCTTCCCCATGACCTTGAACGGCAGTTCCTCGGGATCTGCCGTCAGCTGCCCGCTGCCGGCCGGCGTCAGCTCGTAGTCCTCCGGAAGACCGTCCTGCGGCCGCCGTACGACGTGCGTCCGGCGGACCAGCTCGTCCAAGGCGGCCTGCACGCGCTGGTCGGCGGCGCCGGTCCGACGGACCAGCTCCGCACGACTCAGCGGCGCGAACTGCAGGTGCTTCAGGAGCGCCTGCTCCAGGAACGGATCCTTCGCCACAACAGGTGATTCTCGCAGCACCCAGGCGGTCAGCCGAATGTCAAAAGCAGCAATCCTCCCGAGTAGGTCGGGCGTAGGGCGGCCTCCACTCGGACATGCTGCGCGCGTACTGGCGCGAACGTCGTGGTGTTGAGCTGGTCGGGCGCTACGCCGTACGGCGTGGTGTTCTCCACTGCGCGCCAGGTGTCGCCGGCCAGCCACAGGACTCGCCAGGACTCGGGTACGCGGCACTGACCGGAGCCGGTGTCGTCGTACCAGTACGCCGAGACGCTCGACAGCTCCCGCACCTCGCGCAGGTCGTACTCGATCCACTCCGTCGTCCCGCGGCGGTCCCACCACGTGAAGCGCGGGATCGAGGTGTCGGCGGACGATTCCGGCGTACGGCCCGAGTCGGGCGCCTCCAGCGAGTCGCCGTCGTTCACATGCGACGCGGTGATCCGGGTGCGGTAGATCCACTCCTCACCCTTCGCAGACACCTGTGGGAACGACGTGATCCGCAGCCGGGCCGCCCCCATCGGTATGAGGGTCACGGTCTCCACGGGCTGCTCTGAAAGCGCAGGGCTCTGCTGCAGCAGCCCTACGACGTCCTCGGTGTCCGTTTCCCACTGCGGGATCCGCTGGGCCTGCGTGGTGAGTGCCAGCGGTACGCCGTCCTGTGTGAACGGGTTGTCGCCACCTTCCCGGCGTACGACGTCAAACGAGGCGCCCGCGACGAGACCGTAGTTCCATGGGGACTCCGGGTACACCGACAGCTCCGGCCAGGCCTCCGAGCCGCCGATGCGCTCGTACCGCTCGTCGATCTGCAGCGAGTACGTCAGCGGGCCGCGGTCGACGGACACCGAGTCGTGGTTGTCGCTCCAGACGCGTGTGGTGGTGCGCATCGGCAGCTTCAGCTCAACGCGGTCACCCGGATGCCAGGTGCGCTCGACCTTCATCCAGTCGCCAGTCGTGCGCACCTGCTCCCCGTTGACCTTCACCGACGCGTCATGTGCCCAACCGGGACGCCTTAGATAGAAGGGGAACCGCACCGGTCGCTGTGTCTGCACGGTGAACGTGATGGTGTCCGAGAACGGGTACTCCGTGTCCTGTACGACAGACACGGTCTCACCCGTTCCAACCGTCGCCGTGACCTTGCTGGCGGCGTACATCGACGCAGCGAGACCGTTGTCCGTAGTGGCCAGCCACAGCTCCTGCACGTAGTACGGCCAGCCCATGCCGTAGTTGTGCGGGCAACACCTGTACTGGTGCACGCCGTACTTGTAGGAGCCCATCGGGAACGCGTTCTGGAACTGACCGTGCTTCGGATGGTCGTCGAGCTGCACGCTGTTCGCACACGTGATGTAGTGCATCACCTGTTGCCGCGGATCGTACGACGCCGGCAACGAGTTGAACGCGAGCTCCTCGCACCTGTCCGTCCAGGCGACGTCCCCGGTGAACCGGGTGAGCATTTCGCAGCTGTGCATCAGCTCGACGATCCCGCACGTCTCGAACCCCTGCCGCGGATCACCGAACCCAGGACGCGAGTTCTCGTCGCCGGCGTACCCGCCGCCCGGGAACTGCCCGTAGAGGCCCATGACCGTCGCATAGTTCCGGTACGTCGCCTCCCGGTGCTCGGCGTCTCCGGACAACAGCCAGTACTGCAACGGCTCGCGGAATCCCTGCGCGAGGTTGACGTTGTGCCACGTGGGGATGCCGTGCACGTAGTCCGCCGACCCGTTGTGCATCTTCGTCACCAGATCGAGCAGCCACTGCTCACCGGTGCGGTTGTACAGCCAGTAGGCGCTGTCGATGTTGTCGCCCCAGCGGAACGCACCCCACGACCGGTTGAAGACTTCCGGCGGCTGCGTGTTCTGGAACCGCAAGTACTTCGTCATGAACGGAATGACCCGCTCGTCGCCGGAGTACTCGTACCAGGACCGGAACGCCGCCAGCAGCGGCATGCCCGGCCAGAAGTCGGGCCCGTTCTCCAGCGAGGTCCGCAACCGCTCCGGACCGAACCATCCGTCGGCCGCCTGGGTGGCGAGGATCCCGTCCATCCACCGCTGCGTCCTGGTCAGTACGCCGGTGTCGCCGGTGACGTAGCCGAGGTCGCCGAACCCGCGCAGCCAGTACGGCAGCTCCTCCCACGCACCCAGCGCAGGGTCGACCCAGCCGTTCGTGTCGTAGACCAGGAAGTCCGAGATCTCGTCGTACCGCCCGCAGAGGCCGTTGACCTGCAACTCGAGCTGTTGCGCGAGCCAGCCGCGGGGCTCGATCGCGCCCGGCGGGAGCTTCTGGAACGGGACAGGGCGCAGCGGTGCACGTTGCGGGACGTAGTGCCCGCCGCGGCTCGCCGGCGGACCGGAGGGAGGAGCGGCGGTAGCGGAACTCGTCACGAGCACCGCCGCGGCGAGAGAGACACCGAGGAAGTCACGTCGGGGCAGTCCTTCGGGAGTGGGATCGGACATGGGTGTGCCTTTCGGGTGACGGGGGCGGACATCACACCGACGGAAAGACCGCACACGTTTTCCGTCGTTGACAACGTAGGACTAGAACCTCCTTCGGTCAACACTGAAGCGCAGGTCAGCAAGGTTCTCCAGGTTGCCCTGCTAGGCTTCGGCAACAGACCGAGAGGAAACGTGTATGAGGCCGCCAGCAGTGCGAATGGCTGATGTCGCCGCGCTCGCCGGCGTGTCCGCGGGGACCGCGTCGAAGGCGCTCAACAACACCGGCCAGCTGAGTCAGGAGACCAGGGACCGGGTACGCCGTGCCGCTGAGCAGCTCGGGTTCACCCCGGACGCCCGGGGCCGCGCGCTGTCGTCCGGCCGCACGTACACCGTGGCGCTGGTGACCACCGACAGCACCGGCCGATTCAGCATTCCGATCATGCGCGGCGTCGAGGACGTGCTCAGCGCCGGCCAGTTGGCCACCGTCCTGTGCGACACCCGCGACGATCCGCTCCGCGAGCTGACATACCTACGTTCGATGGTCGCCCGCGGCGTCGACGGGTTCGTCGTCACGGGCCGCCGTACCGAACCGCGGCCGCCGATCGACGTGCCGCTCCCGGTCGTGTACGCGCTCGCCCCGTCGAGCAACCCGACCGACGCCTCGGTGATCGTCGACGACGCCGGCGGTGCGACGGCCGCGATCACGCATCTGCTGAGTCTCGGCCGGCAGCGGATCGCGCACATCACCGGTCCCGTCAACCACCGCTCCGCCACGGCCCGCGCCGAGGCGGTCGTCAGCGCCGCCGGCGACGCCCTCTGCGGCGAGCCGCTGTACGGCGAGTGGAGCGAACGATGGGGGCGCCAGGCAACCGAGGTGATCCTGCGACAGCGCCCGGACGCGATCAGCTGCGGCAGCGACCAGATCGCTCGCGGCGTCTGCGACCGGCTCCGTGAGCTCGGCCACGCGGTCCCCGACGACATCGCGGTCACCGGCTACGACAACTGGTCGGTGATGGCGATGGCCAGTCGGCCGCCGCTCACCACCGTCGACCCCCGCCTCGAGGACCTCGGCCGGCGCGCCGCGTCCCTGCTGCTCCAGGCGATCGCAGGCAAGCGGCACCGCGGCGTACTGGAACTCCCCGCCCGCCTGATCACGCGCGAGTCGACGCTAGGCGCCTGACTGCTTCCGCTGCTCGTCGCGCTTCGGGCGGGAGGCCCAGCGGTACGCGAAGAACACCCAGGCGAGTGCGGGCAACCCGAAGATCGCGGCCGCGACCTCCCGCCCGAACACGAGGAACAGCAGCCCTGCCAGCGCGAACGGCAACGCCATCCACACCGCGCCGATGAACGCCGCCCATCGCCACTTCCCCGGTGTCCGCGGCGCGGGCTTGTACAACGACGGGGTCGGGAGGCCCGCGAAGACCGGGATCAGGTCGCCGTGTGTCACCGCGTCGTTCAGCAGATCCACCCGCCGGTGCAGCTCGTCCTCGTCCAGCCGGCCGATCGCGAACTGCTCGGCCAGCTCGTCCGTACAGCTGTGCCGCTCCTCGTCGGTGAGGCGGATGTTGACCATCCGCCGTCGGGTCGCGACCTCGCGCGCCTCCTGCCCGGCCGCCGTCGCCAACCCGATCAGGTCGGCCGGTTTCACCGGTCGCCGTTCTGCCATCCGCCTCACCTCACCCTCGTCCATCGAGTGTGCCAGACGCCGTGAAAGGCGTCTTCAGACGCTTGATCGGGCGGGCGAGTTGGTCTGCCCGACGGAGACGCTGCTCACATTTTCGGCACTCAACCCCGGCCGTCCGCCAAGCCATCTCTGATCCTGACGGGCCGCACGGAGCCCCTGACCACGAAGGAACGACCATGAACAAGAAGCTCACCGCACGCGTACTCGCCGGCGCCGCGATCCTCAGCGCGGCGGGGCTGCTTCTGGGCATCGCACCGAGTGACGCCGCCGTCCCGTCCCGGACCGTCGCGGTCGCCGCCCAGGCCAAGCCCGCGCTCAAGGCGGCCGCCCTGCGGTTCACCTACAAGTGCTGGGGAGTGCCCGGCAACTGCAACGTCGCGGTTTACGCGCCGAAGGGGTGGAAGTTCACCCAGCTGAGCCGGCAGCAGGCGAAGTTCACCGACAGCTCGAACACCTGGATGCTCCGCGTCAACGGCGGGCTCGGCGGCAAGGTCAGCACGAGCCGCGCCGCCGACCAGCGGATCCACGCGCTGAAGGGCGTGACCGGCTTCAAGCTGGTGTCCCGCACCGCCGGCACCGCGCCGTCGAAGGTCGGCTGGTCCATGCCACGGGTCGCCTACACCGAGATCAGCTACACCTACCGCGACGGCGCCCGCGGTCAGCGCCTGGTCACCACCCGCTTCGTCGACACCTTCGAGAGCGGCAAGCGGGCCTACATCGAGCTCACCGTTGCCGGTCGTCACCAGGACAAGGCCGGACTCGCCCAGGTCCTGACCGTGGCGACCGAGCGCGTGGCGCTGGTCGGCTGACAAAGAACCGCTGCCAGCAGAAGGGGTGACCCGGGCAGTGGCCGGGTCACCCCTTGAAGTCGGTCAGTTCAGCACCGCGGGAAGGGTCGCGGTCCAGGCCGTCCGCAGCTCGGTCAGCGGCACCTCGAACTGGTCCTGCACGTCGAGAGTGTCGCCGGTGATGACGCCGATCTTCGCGTGCGGGAAGCGGCGTGCGGTGCACATGTCGGTGAACCGCACCTCCTCGGTCCGCGGTACGGCGACGACCGCCCGGCCGGCCGATTCCGCGAACAGGAACAGGAACGGGTCCAGCCCGTCCGGCGCCCACACCCGCGCACCGACGCCGCCGCGCAGCGCCGACTCGACCAGCGTCTGCGCGACACCGCCGTCGCTGACGTCGTGCGCGGCGTCGATCAGGCCGTCCCGGGACGCGTTGATCAGGATGTCGGCGAGCTGCTTCTCCGCCTCCAGGTCCACCGCCGGCGGCCGGCCGCCGAGGTGCCCGTGGACGACGTGCGCCCACTCGGACCCGGACAGCTCGTCCTCCGTCGTCCCCAGCAGGTACAGCTGGTGCCCCTCCATCTCGGCGGTGAACCCGATCGGCGTACGCCGGGTCACGTCGTCGATCACGCCCAGCACGCCGACGACCGGGGTCGGCAGGATCGGGGTCTCGCCGGTCTGGTTGTAGAACGACACGTTCCCGCCGGTGACCGGCATGCCGAGCTCCTTGCAGGCGTCGACCAGGCCGCGGATGGCCTCGACGAACTGCCACATCACCGCCGGGTCCTCGGGCGAGCCGAAGTTCAGGCAGTCGGTGACCGCGACCGGCCGGGCGCCGGTGGTGGCGACGTTCCGGTACGACTCGGCCAGCGCCAGCTTCGCGCCGGTGTACGGGTCGAGCTTGGCGAACCGGCCGTTGCAGTCGGTGGACACCGCGACGCCGAGGCCGCTGGTCTCGTCGACCCGGATCATGCCGCTGTCCTCGGGCTGCGCGAGCACCGAGTTGCCCAGGACGTACCGGTCGTATTGGTCCGTGACCCACGACTTGTCGCAGAGGTTGGGAGATGCCACCAAGCGCAGCAGGGTGTCCCGGAGCTCCGCGCCGCTGGTTGCCCGCGGCAACTTCTCGGCGCCGTCCGCCTGCAGCTCGTCCTGCCACTCCGGCCGGGCGAACGGGCGGTCGTAGACGGGTCCCTCGTGCGCGACGGTCCGCGGCGGTACGTCGACCACCCGCTCGCCGTGCCAGTCGATCTCGAGCCGGCCGGTGTCGGTGACCTCGCCGATCACGTCGGCCTGCACGTCCCACTTCGCACAGATCTTCAGGAACGCTTCGACGTTGTCCGGGGTGACGACCGCCATCATGCGTTCTTGCGACTCGCTCATCAGGATCTCTTCCGGAGCGAGCGACGCGTCCCGGAGCGGCACCTTGTCCAGCGAGACGTGCATGCCGCCGTCGCCCGCGCTGGCCAGCTCGGACGTCGCGCAGGACAGCCCCGCGCCGCCGAGGTCCTGGATGCCCTCGACCACGTTCGCCTGGAACAGCTCGAGCGTGCACTCGATCAGCAGCTTCTCCATGAACGGGTCGCCCACCTGGACGGCCGGCCGCTTGGTCGGGCCACCGTCGGCGAACGTCTCCGACGCCAGCACGGACACGCCGCCGATCCCGTCACCGCCGGTCTTCGCGCCGTACAGGATGATCTGGTTGCCCAGGCCGGTCGCGTTCGCGAGGTGCAGGTCCTCGTGCCGCATGACGCCGACGCAGAGCGCGTTCACCAGCGGGTTCCCGGCGTACGTCGGGTCGAAGACGACCTCGCCGCCGACGTTCGGCAGGCCCAGGCTGTTGCCGTAACCGCCGACGCCGGACACGATCCCCGGCAGCACGCGCTTGGTGTCCGGCGCGTCCAGCGGACCGAACCGCAGCGGGTCCATCACCGCGACCGGGCGGGCGCCCATCGCCAGGATGTCCCGGACGATGCCGCCGACCCCGGTCGCCGCACCCTGGTACGGCTCGACGTACGACGGATGGTTGTGCGACTCGACCTTGAACGTGACGGCGTACCCCTCGCCGATGTCGATGACGCCCGCGTTCTCACCGATGCCGGCCAGCATCTTCCCGGCCGGGGTCTCCTGCGGGATCTCGCCGAACTTGCGCAGGTGCACCTTCGACGACTTGTACGAGCAGTGCTCGCTCCACATCACCGAGTACATGGCCAGCTCACAACTGGTAGGGCGCCGGCCCAGGATGTCCCGGATCCGCTGATACTCGTCCGGCTTCAGTCCGAGCTCAGCCCACGGCTGCTCGACGTCCGGCGTGCTGTTGGCGTTGCTAACGGTGTCGGTCGACAACTCAGGACTCCTGCACTAGGTGGGACTCAGGTGAAACGGTAGCTGGCCGGTGGGAAGCCAGGAGGTGGGCCACCAGGATGGGGACGGCGAAGCCGGCCATGATCGCGGGCACGGCGACGCCCGCGTCGTTCAGCAGCATGCCGACGATGCCGCACACGGACAGCGCCAGCAGGGTCGGCCGGACCATCGGGCTGCTCCGGTAGAAGTCGCGGTACGCCTGCGACGGAACGCGGTCCGGGAACACCGTGGCGCACACGCACAGCAGTACCGCGATCAGCATCGCCCAGCCGGTCGGACCGTGGAAGAACATCACGGCCATCTGCAGCTTGCGGATGAACACGTCGTCGACGTCGCCGTCGAGCACCCGGGCGAAGAACGTCCCGAAATGCGTGCGCTGGTCCGCCGGCCGCAGGTAGTCCAGGAACGCGACAGCCGTGACAGCCACTACGCCGAGCACACCGACAGTGATCAGTGCGCGCAGGGAGAGGCTGCCACGCCAGGTCAACCAGGCCATCAACAGCACCGCCGGCGTGAGCGCCAGGATGCCGCCGAAGTCGGTGCCCCAGCCCGGCGTGCCGTCCACGATGATCGCAGCGCCGCCGATGACCAGTACGGCGACCGCGGCCTGCAGCTTGCTCCTGTCGAGCAGCCGGTGCGCGGCCCACCCGGCCGTGACGAGCGCCCCGAGAGCCAACGCCGGGAACGTCGAGTTACCGAAGCCGTAGAACCGCCCGCCGATCACAGGACCGTCGGCGAACATGCTTCCCAGCTGCATCGGTGTCCCGAGTACGCCGTCGACGAGCAACAGCAGGTACGCCGCCAGCGCGAGGCCGAAGTACGCGTACTTCTTGAGCAGCACCTGGGCGAGGATCGCGGACAGGACACTGATACCGATCGTCACGGCGTACAGGGAGAACCCGGGGGCCGGCCAGCGCCACCAGACCGTGGCCTGTGCCAGGAAGACCGCGATGTAGAAGCCGCCCTGGACGAGGAGCGTGAAGACCGCGACGCGGCGGGACGCGGGCGAGCGGCGTACCAGGAACCAGATCATGGCGAGTACTTCGGCGCCGACGATCGTCAGCGCAACGAAGAACAGCATCGGGCGGGGCTGTTCGTAGCGCTGGTTGGCACCCAAGCGGTCAGCGATCACGGCCGACGCGTCGGTGTGGAGGTCACCGGTGAAGTGGATCTCGCTGCCGTCCAGCGGGCTTGCAGTCGCTTCGCCTGCCGGGTCCACGGTGGCCGGTGTGCGGCCCTTGAGGATTGTCGCGGTGATGTCGGTGAGCTGGATCAGCCCGGGACGCCGGGTGCTGTCGCTGGTCAGCCAGCGCGGACCATTGTCCGGTGGGAGCTGCATCGCGACGAGGGTCTGCTTGTGCGCGTTCAGGACTTCCTGGCTGATGCCGACCAGCAGGACCCAGCCACCGGCCGCGCGTGCCTGGGCGACCAGGTCCGCGACCTTCTTCCGGGCCTCGGGCCGGCCTTCCCGCGGCGGCATCGCGCCGGCGTCGACGATCGCGTCGCCGCAGTCCGGCTTCGCCAGCCGGGACGGGTCGAACGTGGGCTGCCAGTTGGCGACGGAACCGTCGGTCTTCGCGAGCGCGATCGCGGCACCCGGGCCGAAGCCGCAGATCGGGTAGCCGGTCTGGCCGAGTCGGCCGATCGGGGCGCCGGTGTGGTGTTCGGCCTGGCGGTCGACGTACGTCTGCCAGTTGTCCACCTTGCCGGCGGTCACCGCGGGCAGCTCACCACACGGCTGGCCCGGCACGTTCCCCCAGGCCCGGGTCCCCGCGCTGATCGTCAGCCAGCCGTCGATCGGACACGTGTGCGGCCCCGCGGTCTTCACCGAGATCGACCCCACGTGCGCCTGGTCCACCAGCGCGGTCAACTCGGGCGACGCCTGCACATCACTCCAGGTCAGGCCGGGAACCCCGACGACCACGACCTTCGCGAACAGGCTCGAAGGAGCCGCGTCCGCCGCGGTGGTGGTGCCGCCGATGGCGGCGGCGAGCGCCGCGACGCCGAGGAGTACCCGTCGCGCCCCCGACCAGCTCATCAGCCGGCGACGACGGCCTTCAGCACCGAGGTGAAGAAGCCCAGGCCGTCCGTGGTCGGGCCGGTCAGTGTCTCGACGGCGTGCTCCGGGTGCGGCATCAGGCCGACCACGTTGCCGCGCTCGTTGGTGATGCCCGCGATGTCGCGGTACGAACCGTTCGGGTTGCCGAGGTACCGCGCCACCACGCGCCCCTCGCCCTCCAGCCGGTCCAGCGTCGCCTCGTCCGCGACGTACGAACCGTCCTGGTTCTTCAGCACGATCGTGACCTCGTGGTTCGCGTCGTAGTCGCTGGTCCACGCGGTGCGGTTGTTCTCGATCCGCAGGGGCTGGTCCTTGCAGACGAACTTGCGGTGGTGGTTCTTGATCAGCGCGCCGGGCAGCAGGTGCGACTCGCACAGCACCTGGAAGCCGTTGCAGATGCCGAGCACCGGCATCCCCTGGCCCGCCTTCGCGATGATCGTCTCCATCACCGGCGCGAACCGGGAGATGGCACCGGCGCGCAGATAGTCGCCGTACGAGAACCCGCCGGGCAGCACGACCGCGTCCACGCCGTGCAGGTCCGCGTCGCCGTGCCAGAGCGCGACCGCCTCGGCACCGGCCACCGCGGCGGCCCGCCGGGCGTCCACGTCGTCCAGCGAACCCGGGAAGGTGACGACTCCGATCTTCACTGGTCGCTCTCCACGTGCAGCACGTAGTCCTCGATCACCGGGTTGGCCAGCAGGGTGTCCGCGGCCTTCCGGATCTCGGCGACCCGCTCCTCGGTCGCCTCACCGTCCAGGGTGATCTCGAAGCGCTTTCCCTGCCGGACATCGGCCACGCCGTCGAAGCCGAGCCGGCCGAACGCGCCGTGCACCGCCTTGCCCTGCGGGTCGAGGATCTCGGGCTTGAGCATGACGTCGACGACAACGCGAGCCACTGACTACTCCAGGTTCGTTGCGGGGTGACGCCTGAATCCTACCGACCGCGGCACGGAACTCCCGCATCCGGACTACTCACTCAGTACATACACGCGCTGTATAGTCCTTCGCATGGCGACAGCGGAGCTCGTGCTCGGGCTGCTGTCCGGGGGGCCGGCTCACGGGTACGACGTGAAACGCGGGCACGACGCCTGGTTCCCGGACAGCCGCCCGCTGGCGTTCGGCCAGGTGTACACGACGCTCGGCCGGCTGGAGCGGAACGGACTGGTCGAGGTCGTCGACAAGACCGCCGGCGGCGGCCCGGACCGGACCGTCTACGCACTCACCGCGAAGGGCCGCGACCACCTCGCCGACTGGCTGCACGCCCCGGTCCCGCCGGCCTGGGGCAGCGCGGACGAGATACTGCGGAAGCTCGTGGCGGCGATCCGTACCGGCGGCGACGCGGCCGGGTTCCTCGCCCGCCAGCGCGCCAGCCACCTGCGCCGGATCCGGGAGCTGCGCGAGGCGCCGGCCGACGACGACCCGACCTCCCCGCTGGTCCGCGAGTACACCGTGGCCCACCTGGACGCCGATCTACGCTGGCTGGACAGCGCGCTGGACCGCGTCGCCGAGCAGACGGGGACTGCCTGATGAACGCGCTGACACCGAACTGGCTGGAGTGGGTGGGCATCGCAGCCGACGCCGGCTTCCTGCTTCGCAACCGACTCCGGGACGCACTCGATCCCGAGAACCTGAGGGCGGCCTGATGACCACACTCCCCCTGGCGATCCGCCCGGCACTCCTGCTCGGCGTACCGAACCGGATCACGCTGGTCCGCACCGTGATCGCGATGGCGGTCGCCACCTATGCGTTCCGCACCGGCGAACTGACCTGGCTCGTGATCGGGTACTTCTCGTACTGGTTCGGCGACAGCCTCGACGGCTGGGTGGCCCGCCGGCGGAACGAGGAGTCGCTGTCCGGCGCCGTGTTCGACATCGTCTGCGACCGGGCGTGCTCGTTCCTGCTGGCCGCGGCGTTCATGGCGACGTACCCCGCGACCATCGGGCCGCTGGCGATCTACCTGATCCAGTTCGGCGTACTGGACACGATGCTGACGTTCTCGTTCCTGCTCTGGCCGTGGATGCTCAGCCCGAACTACTTCTACAAGGTCGACCGGCCGATCTACCTCTGGAACTGGTCCAAGCCCGCCAAGGCGATGAACACCGCGGCCGTGGTGATCTCACTGGTCGTCGCCGGTCAGACCGGTGCGCAGTGGCTGCCGTACACGATCGCGGTGGCCGCGCTGGTGGTGAAGGTCGTCTCGTCGTACCGGCTGATCACGATCATCTGCGGCCGCCGGGCCGCCGTACCAGAGGAGGGGCACTGATGGGTAGTAACCCTGGCCCCTCCCCGAAGTAGGCCTGGGTTCCATGGCAACGGCCTGGATTGCGCTTAGCCTCGGAGTTATGTGGGTCTGGCAACTGGCACTGGCAGTGGGCTTCGGCATCGGGTCCGCCGTCGTACCGGTGATGAACGCGGAGGCGTACGTCCTCGCGCTCGGCGCCACCCATGCCCTGAACCCGGTGGTCGCCGCGATCGGCGTCTCGATCGGTCAGACCATCGGCAAGGTCGCGATGTTCCTCGCCGTCCGGCACCGGCCGGACTACGCGGCCCGCAAGGCGAAGAAAGAGCCCAAGCCGGTCAACCTGGACACTCGCTGGGGGCGATTCGTCCAGTGGAACCGCGATCTGAGCAAGCGGTTGCTGGACGCGATGAGCGACAGCCGGTGGGGAGCGCCGGTCACGCTGCTGAGCGCGTTCGTCGGCATTCCCCCGCTGTACGGCGTCGCGCTGATCGGCGGGGCCTCCCGGATGCGGACGTGGGTGTTCACCCTGTCCGTCCTGGTCGGCCGCGGCGCCCGCTTCGTCCTGCTCGCACTCGGCGTGAGTGCTTTTTAGCCCTCGAAAGTGCGGCCGCTGAGCTGCTCGTAGGCGCCGATGTACGCCGCCCGCGTCCGCTCGACGACCTCGTCCGACAACGGCGGCGGGGCCTCACCCGACTTCCGGTCCCAGCCGGACTCGAACTGCAGCCAGTCCCGCACGATCTGCTTGTCGTACGACGGCTGCTGCTTGCCCGGCTCCCACTGGTCGGCCGGCCAGAACCGGCTCGAGTCCGGCGTCAGCACCTCGTCGGCCAGCACGATCGTGCCGTCCGCGCGGGCGCCGAACTCGAACTTGGTGTCCGCCAGGATGATCCCGCGCTCCTCGGCCGTCGCGCGGGCCCGCGCGTAGACGTCGAGGGTCGTGTCGCGCAGGGCGGCCGCGATGCCGGCGCCGACCGTTTCCACCACTGCGTCGTACGAGACGTTCTCGTCGTGCTCGCCCAGCTCGGCCTTGGTGGCCGGGGTGAAGATCGGGGTCTCCAGGCGGGAGCCCTCGACCAGCCCGCTCGGCAGCGGGATCCCGCAGACCGCGCCGGTCGCGTTGTAGTCCAGCAGGCCGGAGCCGCTCAGGTACCCGCGGGCCACGCACTCGACCGGGAACATCGCGAGCTTCTCGCACACCACGGCCCGCCCGGCGACCTCTTCCGGCACGTCGGTGGAGACGATGTGGTTCGGTACGTCGAGCTGCTCGAACCACCACAGGCTCATCGCGGTGAGCACCTTGCCCTTGTCCGGGATCGGCGTCTCCAGGATCCAGTCGAACGCACTCATCCGGTCGCTGGCCACCATCAGCAGGTCGCCGGACTCCAGCTCGTACAGATCCCGGACCTTGCCGGAGTGGATGTGCTTCGCACCAGGAATCTCAGGGGCCTGCGGAGGTGTGGTCACGCAGGCGATTCTTCCACCCGGTCACTTCCGGGCGCGCAGGGACATCAGTTTCCCGCCGAGGGTGAACAGGCCCTCGCGGAGAGTGCAGACGAGCGGGTTCTCGGTTTGGGCGAGGCGGCCGAGGGAGCGGGAGCGTTTCACCAGCTTGGTGGTGGCGGGGCGGCGCTCGGCGTCGTAGGCGGTCAGCGCTGTGTGCAGGTCGCCGTCGCGGAGGTGCCTGTCCAAGGCGCCGGCGTCCTCGATCGCGGAGCAGGCGCCGCGGCCCAGGTTCGGCGTCATCGCGTGCGCCGCATCGCCGAGCAGCACCACCCGGCCCTGCACGAACGGCACCAGCGGGAGCGTCAGGTCGTAGATGTCGTTCTGCAGGACCTTCTCGCTGCCCGCGATCAGCCGCGGGATCGGGTCGTGCCAGCTCTCGAACACGGTCGGCTCGCTCGTCGTCCCGGCCGACTGGTTCGCGGTCCCGTACCAGTAGTACCGCCCGTCGATCAGCCGCGCGAACCCGAACAGTTGCCCACGGCCCCAGGTCTCGCCGCCGCCGTCGTCCAGCTCGACGTCCGCGATCCCGCGGTACGCCGTGAACCCGGCGTACCGCGGTCCGGCGTACTGCGGGTACAACGTCCTGCGCACCATGCTGCGGATCCCGTCCGCGGCGACCAGGAGATCGGCCCGCAGCTCGTCGTTCACCGTCACGCCGTCCGCGTCCTGGGCGACCGTGCGTACGTCGTACCCGGTCCGGACCGTGACCGCCGGGCCGAACCCGGCGGTGATCAGGTCGTGCAGCTGAGCCCGGTGGATCATCACCGGGATCTCCACGCCGAGCTCCGCCGCGCTCACCACCCAGCGCCCGTCGGGCTTGCGCATGCCGGCCGGCTTGGACGGCACCGACACCTTCTCGACGCCCTTCACCCCGAGCTCCTCGAGCACGGCGACCGCCGAGGGCCAGACCGAGATCCCGGCTCCGACCTCGCCCAGCTCCGCGGCCCGCTCCAGCACCGTGACCTGCCAGCCGCGGCGCTGCAGCGCGACGGCCGCGGTCACCCCTCCGATACCCGCTCCGACCACGATCGCCGTACTCATATCCTCGACTCTACATCCGTAGAGTCCGGCTGGGAAGTGCGAGACTGTCCGGCGTGACAGTGCCACGGGGGGCGGACCGGCAGGACGCGATCGCGGACGCCGCGATCCACCTGGTCGCCACCCGCGGGTTGCGCGGGCTCACGCACCGGGCCGTCGACACCGAGGCGGGCCTGCCGCCGGGGTCCACGTCGTACTACCTGCGGACCCGGAACGCCTTGCTGACCGCCTGCGTACGGCGGATGCTCGCGCGGGACGTCACCGGGATGCCGCCTCCCGGGGCGGATCCGGTCGAGCTGATGGTCGCGATGACGGCCGGGCTCGCACAGAACCGGCCGGACGACCTGGTCGCCCGGTACGAGCTGTCGCTGGAGGCGAGCCGTCAGCCCGAGCTGCGGGCCGCGATCGACGAGGGCGGGCGGCAGTTGCGCTCGATGCTGGCGCAGGTGCTGGCCGGGCTCGGCGTACCCGATCCGGAAGGGGCGGCGTGGCCGGTCGCCGCGATGCTCGACGGATTGATGTACGACCGGGTCGCGGGGACCGGGGCGACGCTGACGCCGGCCGCGTTCGAGGCCGCCGTACGACGGTCCGTGACGGCGCTGATCGCCGGACTCAGAGACGGTCCGTGACGGCTACGAACGTGAAGTAGCAGACGCCGAGCAGCATGCCGACGTGGCCGAGCACGGACAGTCCCGCCCCGGAACCCCAGGAATCACTCTGTGTGTCCTCCGAGTGCTTGCCTCCGCTCGGCAACCAACGGGCGAGCAGCAACAGTCCGACCACGGTCAGTGTCCACCAGCCGGCCAGCATCACCAGAGCGATCTCCCGGCGACCGATGGCCAGGGCAACGACCCAGCCGATCAGCGTGATCACGCCGACGATCGTGTGCAGCCGCAGCAGGATGGCCGAGTACCCGTGTCGTCCGGCGCCGTGACCGGTGCCGTCGACAACAGTCCCACCGAGCCGGACGCGCGTGATCAGTACGACGACCGCGCCGAGCGCGGTCAGGAACCAGGTGACGTTCGACCATTCCACGCCCCGATCCTTACCCCACCCGGCGGTCAGGTGAACCCTTCGTGTCCTAGACACCCGTCCAAACCAACGCCCGGCGGGCCGAGTTGTCCGCTCGAGGCCCGCCGGGCTGTCTAGTTCAGCCGAGGTTCAGCTCGTCTGCGTCTGCCCCTGCGTTCCTTGCTGGGTCCCGTTCCCTGGCACGATCCCCTGCTGGTTCCCCTGCTGAGTCCCGTTTCCCGTCCCGAACCCTTGCCCGGTCCCGTTCTGCCCAGTCCCGTTCTGGCCCGTTCCGTTGCCGAAGCCCTGCCTGTTGCCCGGGAAGCCGCCGCGACCACCACCCGGCCCACCGAACTGCCCCTGCTGGTTGCTGCTCCCGTCCCACGAATGCCCCACAGCCATCCCACCCAGGAACGCCAGCACCGCAAGCACCGACCCGGCCCCAGCCAGCATCAAGTTGCTGGGCCGCTTGCGCCCAGCACCCCCGGCCACCGCATCGGCCTGCTGTGCGACAGCAGCCTGCTGCCCCGCACCCACCTGGGGCCCGACGCCCGACTGCCCGGCGCCGGGATGCTGCGCGGGACCCGCGTGCTGCCCCACGCCCGGCCGCGCATCACCCGGCTCGTAACCCGCACCCGCCTGAGGTGCGCCCGCCTGGGGTACGCCCGCCTGGGGTGTGCTCGGTTGGCCGGGGGTTTGGGAGGTTCTCGCGGCCTGGAATTGGGCTTCTGGGGACTGCTTCATATTCATGCTCCTGTTCCACTCGAGAGGTCGTAGACGGTGGTGCCACCGACGGTCTGGGACTTGAAGTTCTGGTTCACCCAGTTGGCGATCTCGCTGGACGTACCATCGCCGCCGCGCCCCCCGAATCCGCCCATCCCGCCACCACTCCCGACGAAGTAGTGGATCTTGCCCTGGGCAACCAGTTCCTTGAACTCCGCCATCGAGGGCGCCGGGTCGGTCCCGTTGAACCCGCCGATCGCCATGATCGGCTCACCGGACGCGATCTGCATCGGAGCGGCACCGTTCGCGGTCACGGCAGCGGCGGCCCAGGTGTACCCCTTCGCCCGCTGCTGCAACAGCGTGATCAGCTCACTCGAGACCCCGCTGATCCCACCACCACCAAGGAATCCGCCGACACCGCCCATGCCACCACCGCGCATGGTCCCAGCCTCAGTACCAGTCCCAGTCCCGCCGGTGCCTCTGCCGGTTCCGGTGCCGGTTCCGGTGCCAGTTCCGGTGCCGGTCTGACCAGGCGGCGTACCCATGCCACCACCGCCGGGCCCACCACCCATACCGCCCATCCGGCCCATTCCGCCGGCTCCGGACGGTCCGGCCGAGGGCAGCGCGCCGGTGTGCGCCGAGTTGATCGTGGCCACGGAGTACGCCGTCGGCCCAGCCAAAGCGGTCACCGTGAGCACCGCAGCCGTGAACAACCCCGCCCGGCGAGCCGCCGTACGGTGCAGCTTCAACTCAGGCAACAGCATCAACAGCCCGGCACCGAGTACGCCGGTCAGCAGCACCGTCCAGCGCAGCCACGGCTGCCACGACGGCGTCTGCTTCAGCAGTGCGAAGCTCCACCCGGCCGTCAGCAGGATTCCTCCTGCCAATACGGCCCGCGGCAGCCACTCTGTACGCCGTTTCCAGAGCACCGACATCGCAGCACCGATCACCGCGCCGATCGCCGGCGCCAACGCGATCATGTAGTAGCTGTGGATGATCCCCTGCATGTAGCTGAAGACCAGCCCGGTGCCGAGCAGCCAGCCGCCCCACAGCAGTGCGAACGCGCGCTTCCGGTCCGTCCGCGGAGCTTTGCCTGCGGCAACGACCAGTACGACGGTGCCGAGCAGAGCCGCTGGCAGCAGCCACGCGATCTGCGAGGCGAACTCACCACCGAACAGCCGCTGTACGCCGGCCGCGCCACCCCACATGCCGCCGCCACCGTTGCCGCCGCCTCCACCACCGACCGACCCGGTCTCATTGCCGCTGAGCCGGCCGAGGCCGTTGTAGCCGAGTGTCAGTTCGAGGATGCTGTTGTTCTGCGAGCCGCCGATGTACGGCCGCGCCGACGCCGGCAGCAGTTCGACGATCGCGACCCACCAGCCGGCGCTCACGATCAGCGAGACCGTCGCCAGGACCAAGTGCAGGATCCGCTTGCCCAGCTTGGGTTTGCCGACCACCAGGTACGCGATGCCGAACGCCGGGAGGATCAGGAACGCCTGCAGCATCTTGGCCAGGAACCCGAACCCGACCAGCGAACCGGCCAGGATCATCCATCGCGCGGAGTGCTGCACCGAGTCGATCGCCCGCGTGATCGCCCACGCACCGGCGCAGAGCAGCAGGATCAGCAGCGCGTCCGGGTTGTTGAACCGGAACATCAATACGGCGACCGGCGTCAGCGCGAGGATCGCTCCGGCCAGCAAGCCGGCGTTCGCGGAGAACCACCGGCGGACCGACACGTACACGAAGCCGACGCTCGCGACGCCCATCAGCGCCTCGGGGACCAGCATGCTCCAGCTGTTGAAGCCGAAGATGCGCCCGGACAGACCCATCACCCACAGCGAGGCCGGGGTCTTGTCGACGGTGATGAAGCTCGACGAGTCGAACGACCCGAAGAACCAGGCCTTCCAGCTCTTCGACCCGGCCTGGACCGCGGCGGCGTAGTACTCGTTCGCGTAGCCGTTCTTGGACAGACCCCACAGGTACGCGATCGCCGTCAGCGCCAGCAGGCCGCCGTACAGGATCTTGTCCCGGCTCAGGGTGTACTGCGTGGTGATCGCGCGCGGCCGTGTCGCCTCGACGGGATCGGAGACCGTGGTCATCGTCAGTTGCTCCGGGTGTTCTCGAGAACCGGTGGTTCGAAGGTGGGGATCGTGGGGGCGTCGTCGTCGAACACCCACGCCTGGAAGAGGCTGAACCGGACGACGGTCGCGGCCAGGTTGGCGACGGTCAGCACGGTGATCTCCACCGCTTGGTGCGGCGAGGTGACCGCGGTGTGCAGCAGCCACAGCGACGCTGCGGTCAGGCTCCAGCCGATCCCGAACGCGACCAGCCCGCGCAACTGGTGCCGCCACCGGCCTTCCACGCCGCGGACGCCGAACGTGAACCGCCGGTTCAGCGTGGTGTTGCCGATCGCGGTGATCAGCAACGCCACCAGGTTCGCCACCTGCGCCGGCATGCCCTGCCGCAGGATCAGGTAGATCAGCGCGTACGCCGCCGTACTCAGCACGCCGATCGCGCAGAACCGCAGTACCCGCGCAGCGAGCGCCGTCCGCGGATCGAGCATCCGCGGCCGTCCGTACTTCTGCCGGACGGGTTCCAGGTCCACCCGGCTGCGCATCAGCCGGGCGATCCCCCGCAGGTCCTCGCCGACCGTCTTCGCGATCGCGACCCGGGAGTCCAGGTCGTCGATCCAGTCCACCGGTACTTCGTGGATCCGCAGCCCGGCCTTCTCGGCCAGCACCAGCAGCTCGGTGTCGAAGAACCAGCTCGTGTCCTCGACCAGCGGCAGCAGCTCCCGCGCCACGTCGGCGCGGATCGCCTTGAAGCCGCACTGCGCGTCCGAGAAGTGCGCGCTGAGCATTGCCCTCAGCAACAGGTTGTACGAGCGCGAGATGAACTCCCGCTTCGGCCGCCGGACCACCCGGGAGCTCTTCGCCAACCGGGTGCCGATGGCAACGTCACTGTGCCCGGCGAGCAGCGGTGCGACCAGCGGCAGCAGGGCGTTCAGGTTCGTGGACAGGTCGACGTCCATGTACGCGAGCACCTCGGCGGTGCTCGCGGACCAGACCTGCTTCAGCGCACGGCCGCGGCCGGACTGCTCGAGCCGGACGATCCGGACCCCGGGCAGCTCGCTCGCGAGCAGCATGCCGATCTCATATGTCGCGTCCGTACTTCCGTTGTCCGCGATGCAGACCTCGGCCGGAAACGGGAAGGCGGTGTCGAGGAACTCACGGAGCCGCCGGATGTTCGGGCCGAGGTCGTTCTCCTCGTTCTTGACGGGTACGACGATCTCGACCCGAGGCTGACCTGGAATCTCCATGCCACCGATGCTGTCCGGTGAACCTGAGTCAGCCCCTGCGCGTGGCTGGCAGTTTCCTGGCAGTTACCGGGTGCGACGGAGCCAGAGCAGGCCGAGCACGGGCAGCACCAGCGGGACGAACCCGTACCCCTGACCTAAGTGCGACCACACGGTCGCGTCCGGAAAGTCGTCCGGTACGGCGTAGCTGAACGCGCCGATGCTGATCACGCCGACCAGCTCGATCACGATCGCGGTCGTCGCCACCTTGCGGGACACCTTCGTCGCCTTCGCCAGCGCGAACGTCGCGGCGATGTAGATGACCGCGGCAACGGCCGACAACAGGTAGGCGAGCGGCGCCTCGTGGAACTTGGTCGCGATCTGTACGCCGGCCCGCGCGGTCGCCGCCAGCGCGAACACGCCGTACACCGCGATCAGGATCCGCCCGGGTCCGTGCTTGGTGGCTGCCGGATCGCCCATCTCAGGCCGTCCACACGTCGTGCAGCCGGAGCTCGAGGATCGGGATCACCAGGCAGGCGATCGCCAGCACCCCCGCACCCCAGCGGCTGCTCTCGGCCAGCGCCCAGAACGCCCCGATCGGCAGGATGATCAGCGAACCGATCAGGTACCCGATGAAGAACGGCCCGGACACGTCCCGGTCGGTACCGCTGAACTGGACGATCCCGACGACCAGCTGTGCGAGCAGCCCGACCTCGACGACGCCGATCGCCCCGAGCACGGGCCAGTCGATCCGCTTGTTCCGCGCGGCCAGCACGACGGCGTACACCATCGCTGCCAGCGACGAGGCGACGAGAAACCAGGTGAGCGGTGCGAACACGAACTAGAGGATGTCACCCGGCGTGTAGGCGGCCGCCTCCGGGTAGCGCTTGGCGAGCTCGTCGATCTTCGCGACGACCGCGCCGACCTGGGCGACGGCCGCGCCGGTGAACGACAGCGGCTCGCCGACGATGCCGACGATCTGTTCCTCAGTGAGGCCGAGGCGGCCGTCGGTGCCGAGGCGGTGGAACAGGTCGTTCGTCGCGAGGCCCTTGCGGAGGTCGAGCGCGGTGGCGACCGCGTGCTCCTTGATCACCTCGTGCGCGGTCTCCCGGCCGACGCCGTTCTTCACCGCGGCCATCAGCACCTTGGTCGTGGTCAGGAACGGCAGGTACCGCTCCAGCTCGCGCGCCACGACCGCCGGGTACGCCCCGAACTCGTCGAGCACGGTCAGGAACGTCTCGAACAACCCGTCCAGCGCGAAGAACGCGTCCGGCAGCGCGACCCGCCGTACGACGGAGCAGAAGACGTCGCCCTCGTTCCACTGGTTGCCGGCCAGCTCACCGGCCATCGACGCGTACCCGCGGAGGATGACGGTCAGGCCGTTGACCCGCTCGCAGGACCGGGTGTTCATCTTGTGCGGCATCGCCGAGGACCCGACCTGGCCCTCCTTGAACCCTTCGGTCACCAGCTCGTGCCCGGCCATCAGCCGGATCGTCGTCGCCAGGCTGGACGGGCCGGCGGCGAGCTGCACCAGCGCGGACACGACCTCGTAGTCGAGGGACCGCGGGTACACCTGCCCGACGCTGGTCAGCGCGTTGTTGAACCCGAGATGCTGGGCGATCGTGGTCTCCAGCGTGGCGAGTTTCTCCGCGTCGCCGCCGAACAGGTCCAGCATGTCCTGCGACGTCCCCACCGGGCCCTTGATACCGCGCAGCGGATACCGCTCGATCAGCTCCTCGACCCGCGCGATCGCGACCAGCAGCTCGTCCGCGGCCGACGCGAACCGCTTGCCCAGCGTGGTCGCCTGCGCGGCGACGTTGTGCGAACGCCCGGTCATCACCAGCGCCGCGTGGTCGGCGGCCAGCTGGCCGAGCTTGGCGGCGGTCGCCACCGCCCGGTCCCGGACCAGCTCGAGGCCGGCGCGGATCTGCAACTGTTCAACGTTCTCGGTCAGGTCACGGCTGGTCATCCCCTTGTGGATGTGCTCGTGTCCGGCGAGCGCGCTGAACTCCTCGATCCGCGCCTTCACGTCGTGCCGCGTGACCCGCTCACGCTCGGCGATCGACCCCAGGTCCACCTGGTCGATCACCCGCTCGTAGTCCTCGACCACACCGTCCGGCACCGGGACGCCGAGCGCGCTCTGGGCCCGCAGTACGGCGACCCAGAGCTTCCGCTCGAGCACGATCTTGTGCTCCGGCGACCACAGCTCCGCCATCGAGAGACTGGCGTAGCGGGCGGCGAGAACGTTGGGGATCCGGGGCTTGGTCACGAGCCCCATTCTCCCAGACGGCGACTACTTGACCGTCACCAGACTGCAGAGCCGGGCACCGGACAGCGTGCAGACCTGGTACGAACCGGCCGGCAGGCCCTTCGGCAGTGCCAGCGTGAACGGGCCCGTGCCGTTGTACGACGGCATCGCGACGCCCATCTCACCGGTCATCGGGATCGCGTACGGCGCGGCCGAACCGACCTTGGCCACCAGCGTGTACAGCGACTTGTCCGGCTGCGAGACCGAGGACAGCGAGAACGCGGCGCCACGCGCCACCTTGTCGGGGAGCCCCGCCACGAACTGGGCACCGGGCGCCACCGTCGACGTCCGCAGCGCCAGCGGGCCGACGACCTTCGGCAGCTGCTGCGCGTTCGGATGCGACTCGACCGTCGGCGGCACGACCGCGTTGGTCGGAACCGGGCTACCGGCCACCGGGGCGTTGTTAGCAGCAGGGCGGAGCGTAGGGATGATGGCCACCGCCGCGACCACCGCGGCTGCTCCGATCACGGTCAGGCCGGCGGTCCGGCGGCGCTTGCGGGTCCGGGCCGCGACCAGTACCGACTCGAAGTCCCCGGTGGACTCGGCGGCGCGGCGGTCGGCCAGCGCCTGCAGGTCTTCCTGCAGCTCAGGCATGGTCGTCACTCCTCAACAGCAAAGATTCGGACAGGGCGTCCCGGGCGCGGGAGAGGCGCGACTTGACCGTGCCTTCCGCGATCCCGAGCGTGTCCGCCACCTGAGCCACGCTCAGGTCGCAGACGTAATGGAGGACGACGACCTGGCGGGTCGGCATCGGCAGGCCGGCGAGAGCCTGCTCGAGGTCGCCCGAGTATCCGTCGGCATGGTCCGGGACGTGCTCCGCGGGCAGCCGGTGGAACAGCTGGCTGACCCGGTTGCCGTCCCGGTGCCTGTTCGCCGCCAGCCGCATCGCGACCAGCCGCACCCAGGCCTCGGGAGCGTCGTACCGCGACACCTTCTCCCAGCGGGGCACCAACCGGACGAACGCCTCCTGCACGATGTCCTCGGCTTCGGCGCGCGATCCGGTCAGCAGCGAGACGACACCCACCAGCCGCGGCTGGTGGGCGCTGTAGAACTCCCGCAGCCCCTCGGTCTCCATACCCACCTACACCCCCGACCCACTGATCCGGTTCCATCGAATTCTGACCTGTTTACAGGACACCATGAACAGATGGACAGGCTGACGCCGTACGAGGTCGCGTACCTGGTCGGCGGCGCCGAGCGCGCCGCGGTAGTGGTGTTCGTCACGCTGGCCGGCGACGGGCGGCTGGAGATCGCGTACCGGCGGCAGCGGGTCAAGGTCGTCCGGACCGAGTCGACGTACCCGGTCGAGGCGGCGGCGCTCGCGCTGGTGCCGGAGAGCGGCCTCACCGTGCCCGAGTTCCTCACCGCGGTCGCGGCGACACCGGCGGTCGCGGACCTCGGTACGGCGGTCCGCGCGAAGGGGCAGCTCCGGTTCCTCCGCTGGTTCAGCTCGACGTACCGCGAACTCCTCGCGCATCCGGGGACCGGAGTACGCCGGGTGGCGGTGCTCGGCGTACCGGGGATCGCGGACGACCGGCTGCGGGAGATGCTGGCCAACCCGCTGCCGGAGATGCCGAAGATCGACCCGGTCAACCCGGTCCGGGACAACACCTTCGACGGCTCGATCGGCCCGTCGGCCGGCACCTAGAGGTCCTGGCAGGCGGGGTACTTGGACCCTCGCGCGGAGGTCTTTCGGTGCCTGTCGGTGATGGCTGCTGCTGCCGAACACTCGGAGTACAGGCCATCCACACTCCGCGGCCCCGAAGACCGCGGGCCGAAAGGAAGACATCATGCGCCGCAAGACGTTCGACGCGCTGCTCACCTCCGCCGGGCTGGTTCTCGCGATCGTCATGGTCGCCGCCGGCGCGCTGCTGCTGTGGGCGCACAACTTCGTCGACAACCAGGTCCACGATCAGCTCGCCGCCCAGCAGATCTACTTCCCGAAGGCGGGCAGCGACTCGCTCAACGACCCGGCGATCAAGCCGTACCTGTCGCAGTACGCCGGGCAGCAACTGGTGAACGGCGCCCAGGCCGAGGCCTACGCCAACCACTACATCGCCGTCCACATCCAGTCGATCGGCGGCGGCAAGACCTACGCGCAACTGTCCGCCGAGTCGCTCGCCAACCCGAACGACGCCAAGCTCGCCGGCCAGGTCCAGACCGTGTTCCGCGGTGAGACCCTGCGCGGCCTGCTGCTGAACGCCTACGCGTTCTGGAAGATGGGGGAGATCGCCTTCATCGCCGCGATCGCCGCCTTCGCGGCCGCCGGGCTGCTGCTGATCCTCTCGGCTCTCGGGTACGCGCACCTGCGCACCGTGCCCGCGAACACCGAGGTGATGCCGAGGCTGACCGGTCAGCCGCACGCCGCCTGACCACGGCTTCCGACCCCGAGACAGACAGAACCGCCGACCGCGCCTGGGCCGGCGGTTCTGTCGCGTCCTGGCTCAGAGCGTGTCTCAAACGGTGATCTGTCCGCGCTCGGCCTTGAGCGCGATGTCGGTGCGGTGCTGGGAGCCCTTGATCCGGATCTGGCCGACCGCCGCGTACGCGCGCTGCCGTGCCTCGGCGAGGTCCTTGCCGACCGCGCTCACCGCGAGCACCCGGCCGCCGGACGTCACCAGCTCGTCGTCCTCGATCGCCGTACCGGCGTGGAAGACGCGGACGTCGTCGTTCTCGGCCTGGTCGATCCCCGCGATCACGTCGCCCTTCCGCGGGCTGGCCGGGTACTTCTTCGCGGCCACCACGACCGCGACCGCGGACGCGTTCCGCCAGCTGAGGTCGCCCTGGTCGGCGAGCTTGCCGGTCGCGGCGGCGTACAGCAGGCCACCGAGCGGGGTCTTCAGCATCGGCAGCAGCGCCTGCGTCTCCGGGTCCCCGAAGCGGCAGTTGAACTCGATCACCCGGACACCGCGTGACGTCAGCGCGAGACCGGCGTACAGCAGGCCGCTGAACGGCGTACCCCGGTGCCGGAGCTCGTCGATCGTCGGCTGCAGCACCTTCTCGGTGATCTCGGCGACCAGGTCGTCCGGTGCCCACGGCAACGGTGTGTACGCGCCCATACCGCCGGTGTTCGGGCCCTCGTCGTTGTCGCCGAGCCGCTTGAAGTCCTGCGCCGGCTGCATCGGCAGTACCGTCGTACCGTCGGTGATCGCGAACAGCGACACCTCGGGACCGTCGAGGTACTCCTCGATCAGCACCTGGTCGCACTCCGCCGCGTGCTGCAGCGCCGCCTCGCGGTCCGACGTCACCACGACGCCCTTCCCCGCGGCGAGCCCGTCGTCCTTCACGACGTACGGCGGCCCGAACGCGTCGATCGCGGTCGCCGCCTCCTCGGGCGTGGTGCACACGTACGCGCGGCCGGTCGGCACGCTCGCGCACGCCATCACGTCCTTCGCGAACGCCTTCGACCCCTCGATCTGCGCGGCCTCCCGGGACGGCCCGAAAACGGCGATCCCGGCATCCCTGAGCGGATCGGCGAGCCCCGCCACCAGCGGCGCCTCCGGCCCTACGACGACCAGGTCCGCGTCCAACTCCCGGGCCAGCGCGACCACCGCGTCGTGGTCCTCGGCGTCCACGTCCCGGCACCCGACGGTCTGCCCGTCGTACACCGGCCGCAGCGCGGCGATCCCCGGATTCCCCGGAGCCGCCACCACCTGCTCAACCTCCGCATCCTGAGCCAACGCCCAGGCCAGAGCATGCTCGCGCCCACCAGACCCGATCACCAAAACCTTCACGGACGCCCACCCTAGCGTGCTCCCCGACGAACAGCCGCCGTCAACCCGAGACGTCCCACGGGGTGAGGCGGTGGACAGGAGGTGAGGCGGTGGACAGGAGGTGAGGCGGTGGACAGGAGGTGAGGCGGTAGCCCCCCGCGTGCTCCGCCGGCGCTCCGGTCGCTGCGCTCCCTCCCGCACCCGCTCCGCGCGCTCCCACCCGCCCCCGGGGCTGGCGCCCGGACTTGTCGGCTGCCGCCGACGAGTTGCTCGCTGGCGCTCGCGAATGAAGGCCCACCCGGGCGTCCTAAGCCGAGCAGAGCGTGGTGACGACGACTGGCATCGGCGACGGCGAAGCAGCCGTCCGAACCTCAGCGATCTCCGGTGGCCTGCGGCGTTCGAGCCTGCCGTTCACTCACCCCGAACTGGTTGCCGCGGCGCGGAGTCGGTCCATCCTGATAGAGCTCGTGCCACATCCAAGCCAAGAATTCGTAGTCGGTGCCCCAGTCTTCGTACTCTCTGTCGCCGTCGTCAGCGCTCCGGGATCCGGGACCACCCCTTTCGGTGCTCCTAGCAGGCCCCGAAGTTGGACTACACCCCGAGATCCCGCCTACGACCGGGCGGCCATCACATTGGCCAGCGACTGCCTCCTGGTGATCCATTCGGTGTCGCCGATGGATACCTAGGGCTGCACGTCGTTCATGACAGCTTCGTTCACTTCGGCAGGCTTCGCCAGGTAGGCACGCATATAGTGCTTGAAGAGTGCCGCCGAACTGTTCCGCACGTATCTCGGTTATTTCATCGAGTGCACTCAGACGCAGGTCGCGCTGTTGACCGAGCACGATCGCTCAGACGTATCGAACTGGATACGAGGAACGCGTCATGGCCAGGTATCAGACATCAACGTGCTCACCCGCATTGCAGAGGGACTGCAGGTGCCTGACGACGCACGGATGCTGATGGGTCTGGCACCGGCGGACACCTTGGTCTCCTCTGTCCGCGACGAGCGAGAGCTCGTCAGAAACTCGGGCTCCGTTGCAGGACCGACCCGTACCCGAGTCGACGGTTCGGATGCGACGAGCACTCGGATCGCCATCTGCGGGAGCCGAGCGACCGGAACGAAGTCCCGAAGTCATCGACGCCTTCGTGCGGTCGATGGCTCGGCTGGTCGTGGTCCGGCGGCTTCTGGTGAACCATGGTCCGATCGGGGTGGGCATCGAGGTGATCACTCACATTGCGGATCATTACCAACCGCCAGGTCCGCGCGGAGCTGTAGTGATCTTCGGCCGTCGAAACGTGGTTCTCGACGCCGAGTACGTCGTGACCGTCGGCGGCAGAAGTGGCACTCAAGCGGAGGCGGACATCGCTGCGTTGATGGGGAAGAAGATCTTGCCATTAGGTGCTAGTGGCGGCTCGGCCGAGGCGATTTATCCTCAATGCCTCCGCACGCCGGGCCTCTCAGACTGGATGACTGAGAGCACCCGCGAGAGGCTGATCAGCTGCTCGGCGCTCGACGGCAGTGCCGGCCAGACCGCAATCGAGCATATGACGGATGATTTCGTGTACATGATTGATGATCTTGTCGGCAATGACGAAGGAGACCATTTGTGACCGAACGCCCATACGTACTGCTGTCGGTGGCGGCCTCAATCGACGGCTACATCGACGACAACACCAACGAGCGTCTCCTGCTGTCCAACGACGAAGACTTCGACCGGGTAGACGACGTCCGCGCCGACGTCGACGCCATCCTCGTCGGAGCCAACACGATCCGCCGCGACAATCCCCGACTGCTCGTTCGGTCCGATGACCGCCGTCAGCGCCGTGTCGAAGCAGGCCAGACCGAGTCGCCGATCAAGGTCACGCTCAGCACCAGTGGAGACTTCGATGCAGCCTCGAAGTTCTTCGCCACTGGTGACGTCGACAAGATCGTCTACGTCCCAACCGCTGCCGTCGCCAAGGCGAACGCAGCGGTGGAGGGCGTGAGCGATGTCGTCGACGTTGGCGCAGAGGTGGACCTCGGCCTTGTCCTCGACGATCTCGCCAGACGCGGCGTGAAACGTCTGATGGTCGAGGGCGGCGGCACGATCCACACTCAGTTCCTGGCGGCAGGCCTCGCCGACGAGATCCACCTCGTGGTCGCCCCGTTCTTCATCGGGGACAGCAGGGCTCCACGCTTCGTAAGCGATGCTGCCTTCCCGCAGAACCCTGCCAACCGAATGCAGCTCGCCGAGGTGAGGCAGATCGGCGACGTTGTGCTCCTTCGCTACCTCCCCGGAGATGCGGCCAATGCCTGACGTCGACGATCGCCATTGGCTCGTGCAGGCGATCGACCTGTCCCGTTCCTGCCCGCCGTCGTCGACGGCCTTCTGCGTCGGCGCGATCATCGTCAGCAGCGATGGCGATGTCCTCGCCACCGGCTACTCCCGGGAAACTGATCCCCACGACCACGCCGAAGAGACCGCACTCACCAAGATCCCGCCGGACGACTCCCGCCTCCGCACCGCCACCATCTACACCAGCCTCGAGCCGTGCAGTAAACGAGCCTCCCGCCCCCGAACCTGCACCGAACTCATCCTCACCGCCGGCATCCCCCGAGTTGTTTTCGCCTGGCGAGAACCCTCAATCTTCGTCGACTGCGAAGGAGCTGAGCTGCTGCACGCTGCCGGCGTCGAGGTCGTTGAACAGCCCTTCCTCGCAGAAAGGGTTAAGGAGATCAACGCTCATCTCAGGTTGGACTGATCCATCGGAGACTGGATCGATGGTAGTCCCCACCGCGGACGTCGGCGTCGCTCAGTCTTGCTCGTCCTGAGCCTCGTCCCTGCGGCGACGTAGCGCTCGCTCGGCGATCCGGTTGGAGAATCCGCCAGTCGTCGACTTGGCCCGGTCGAAAGTCTCGCCACCGAGGCGTCTGGCGGCATCTATACCGCCCACACCCGCATCGAGCGCCTTGTCTCGCGCGTCCGTGGCCGCGTCCACCCAACGTCTCGCCTCCAACGACTCTCGACCGCGCTCGATCCCCAGCCGCCCGTGGAAATCGATGACCGCGTTCGCGACGTGGTTTCTCGAATCCACCACATCCCGCGAGGCCGACGGGTGCAGCAGCACCTTCGCGTTGGCCGTGCCGGCGGCCGCATCCATGCGGGCCATCAGATGCTCGGTGCTCCGTGAAATGAGCTCCAAACGGTTGTTGCGGGCGGCCCGGAGTCCGAGGCGATGCCGATCCAGATCATCGGGCGACGCATCCAGCACGCGGTCGAGTTCGAGCACCGCGATCGCGTCCTGGAGCTGGAAGCAGCGGGCCAGAACGGCGAGCCATTCCTGAACCTTGAGCCACGCCTCCTGGACCTTCTTGGCGAGCCCAGGGATCTTGGTCTCACTCTCGATCTTCTCCGCGAGCGCGTCGAGCTGACGCAAGGCGTACGCCTGAGTTCGTGCAATGGTCATCGTGGTGGCCTGCACCTTCGACCACGTGACCTCGGAGACCCGGCCGACCTCCTGCCGGATAGTCATGGCCTCCTCGATCACCAGATCAACCCCGATCATGTCGGCCACCACACCGTCCTTCTGGGCGCGGAGCACGTCGTCGAGCTTCTTGTCGATCGTGGCCAGATACTCGGTGATCTCGTTCATGGCCTGCTGCATCGCAAGCTGTGCCATGATCCCCGCGGCCCCGGCCAGGACCGCCGGGTTGGTCAGCAGCGCACCCGGACCTTTTGCAAATTCGACGAATCCTTTGATCTGACCGTGCTTTCCCTTCAGTGCGCCGGTGCTGAGGCCCGTCTTCGGGTTCTTCCTCAGCCCGAGCTCTTGGATGCGCTGTGCGGACTCCTTGGTCAGCTTCACCCAGCGGCCAGAGTTGGCCGCGATCTCAGAACCGGCCTGTGCAGTCGCGGACCCTGCGCTCAGCACAGATCCGAGCCGTGGCAGACCGAGCTCCGTCGACGGCAGGCCCTCAGAAACGAGGAAGCGCTCGACAGCCATCGGATCCCCAATGACCGCCAAACCTTCGCCGTCACTAATCAACTGAATATCGTCATCCATCATCGACTCCTGAAGTGAGAGCGTACGCAGTTGGGTGAGCGTGAGGTGTGCTGCGCCCGGGCTCACACATCGGACTCGTTCTGCAAGCGCGAAAGTAGGGCGGCGATCTCGGCGGTCAGATCGTCTTCGTCTCCCAAACGATCTCGGGCGTCCCGGAACAGCTCACGCAACTGCTCGCGCGCGAGCTGATCCTGCCCGACGCCTAGCCGAAGGCGGGCCAAGCTCAGACGCAGTTCGAGGTACTCGCGCCCGTTCGAATGAACACGTTCGTAAACAGCCAAGATCGATTCGAGCTCAGTCAGTGCACGGAGTGATTCGCCAAGGGCGATGCGACACACGGCTGCCTGCCGCCGATACTCCAGGACTTCCTCGCTCTCAGGTCCGTCGAGCTTGGCTACGGTAGTGGCCAGGCCGTCGAACTCTGGTGCAGCCTTGCGGTAGTCGCCGCCGAGGAACAACGCTGCGGCGAACCTAATTCGGAGGTCGAGGACGGCCGCGTTCTCCGGCCCGAACGTCGACGACGCGCTCGGCAGTAGCTCGCTCAGCAGGTCGGACGCTTGGGTGAAACGCTCGTCTACGATCAGCGACTCGGCCTCGGCCAGTGCCTGTTCGATCTGAGCGTTGTCGATCTTGGGAGCTGACGGCACAGGTATCGACGGTTGCGGCCGATCGGCGGGCTGCGGCCGCGGTGCCGCCGGGCGCCGGTACGGCCGCGTCGGGTCCGGGATGACGCCGGCGGGCTGCTCGGCGTCAGGCGAGCTCCTGTCGATCGCAGGGAGCAGCGGAGCGAGCCTGTCGTACACGGCCCACGCGTTCTCCGGACGATCAGCGGGATGCTTGGCAAGAAGATCAAGTACGAGCTTCTCCAGGGCGCGAGGGATCTCAGGATCCAGCTCGCGCAGCGGTTTCGGGTCGTCTTCGAGATGTTGGTACATCAACGCGATCTCATCCTCGGCGTCGAAGACCCGCTGTCCGCTCAACATCTCGTGCAGGAGACAGCCGAACGCGTACAGGTCAGTCTGCGGCGTGACCGGGAGATTCCGGATCTGCTCCGGCGACATGTACGGTTTGGTGCCCACCACCCGCCCAGTTGAGGTGAGTTTGGTGATGTCGTTGCGCAGCAAGGCAGCAATACCGAAGTCCAGTACCTTGACGACCCCACCGCGCGCGATCATGACGTTGCCGGGCTTCAGATCCCGATGCACGATCGGCACCGCGTGGGCATAGCTCAGCACCGAGCAGATCTGGGCGCCAACCGATGCGGCCCAGGGCACAGGCAACGCGCCCCGTTCGGCGAGCACATCGGAAACAGACACGCCATGCACCAACTGCATGACGATGAAGAGTTGATCAGTGCTCCCATCGAAAGCAGCGTCGTACACGGCAGGCACGCCCGGATGCTCGACCTTGGCCGTTACCCGAGCTTCGCGCCGAAACCGTCCGACAAGTTCCTCGCGGTCCTCGTCCGACGCGATGATCTGCGGACGGATCAGCTTGACCGCGATGTCGCGGTCAAGCACCGTGTCATACCCGCGCCAGACCTCCCCCATCCCTCCGTGCTTGATCGGCGCGGTCAGCTCATAACGGCCGGCAATGACCTTCGACTGCTCAGGCACGCTTCTCCTCCCCAGGTTTCACCGAACAGTCTGCCGCCGACTACCCTCCGCGTCCACGCGCAGCGATTCAGCCACCCTCCGACACATTGTGCCGACGGCGGATCATCCGGTAAGCGGCCTTACGTGCCTCCCGGGTGAGACGGCTCTGGAATTCGCTGTCCGAGAAGTACTTCTCGGTGAACTTGGTGTCGGCCTCCGCCCGCTCAACCATGATGTCCTGGAAGCGCTTGTTGAACGGCATCTCGAAATCGCCCTCGTTACGGCTTGCAAGGGCAGCCTGCTGAAGGTCGGGGTCCTCGATCGCGGCGGTCACCCGCTCCTCGTACATGAGCTTGTCGGCCTCGCTCAGACCGAGCCCATAGCGATTGTTGAAATCCTCGATCAGCTCGGACAGCAGTGCCGTCTTGGGATCCCGCATGATGCCGGCGCCGCCTTCGTTGAACCCCGGCAACAGTTGCTCGCCCTCAGGCTCGAGGCCTACGTCATGCTCACCGGTCTTGCTGACACGCAGGTGCGTGAGGTCGATGTCGCCGATGTCCAGGCTTGGGTTACGACGCGCGGGCAAGCGATTGAGCAGGTGTTTGCCATACAGGTACAGCCGCTCGAGGTCGACGTCGGTGAACTGCATGACCTGCGCTAAGAACCCGTACTTGCGAACGTAGTCCGACAGATCACCCCTGAAGAGCTCTGCCGCCTCGCGATCCTCCGATGCCAGCCGTTCGAACCGTTCGGCCGCCGGATCAATGTGCCGATACAGGTCCGCGTGCTTGCGCTCCCAGCTCCGTCCACCGTCCTCAACCACCGAGCCGGGTTGGGACGCGAGGTAGGCCTCAGCGAACGATTCCAGCTCCGATTCGAGGATGAGCTGATGGTCCATGACGGCTCGCTGCTTGTCGTAGAGCAGGTTCGGATCGACCGGGGTGGTGACAGCCTCCTCGTAATACGGCTTGAACGCCTTCTGGATTTCCTCCGCCTCGTTGGCGAAGTCCAGGACGAAGAGGTCCTCCTGGCTCTTCAGCGGATGCGTGCGGTTCAGTCGCGACAACGTCTGTACGGCGGCGACGCTGGCCAGCGGCTTCTCGACGTACATCGTGGTCAGCAGGGGCTGATCGAATCCGGTCTGGTACTTGTCGGCGACAACGAGGATCCGGTATTCCGTTCGCTGCGGAGCACCGCCGTTCTCTCCAGTACGCGCTCTGGCGTTCGGATCGTCCGCACGGGTGTAGGCGAATGCCTCAGGCAACTCGCTTTCGGACAGACCGTTGATCCCAGGCTCGGTGTACTCGACGCCATCGACCGTCAGGTTGCCGGAGAACGCGACGAGTAGGCCAGGGTCCGCGATACTGAGGTCGTCGATCTTCTGGCGCAGCGCCTGGTACATCCGCACCGCGCTTTCCCGCGAGCGCGTCACGACCATCGCCTTGGCTCGACTGCCCATCTGGCGTCGTGTGTTCGCCTGGAAGTGCCGCAGGATCACCTCGGCGTGAGCCAGCATCGTGGCCGGGTCGAGATAGACGAGGCGAGCCAACTCGCTGCCTGCCTTGTCCGGATTGACCTCGATGTCCTCGGCGCCGTCCTTCGCGATCCGCCAGTAGGTTTTGTACGTGGCGTAGTTCCGCAGCACGTCGAGGATGAACCCCTCCTCGATCGCCTGCCGCATCGAGTAAATGTGGAACGCTCGCTTGTTACCAACAGCATCATCGATGCCGAACAGCTGGAGTGTCTTCTCCTTGGGAGTCGCCGTGAAGGCGAAGTACGACAGGTTGGGATGACGGCCGCGGGCCATCGCCGACGAAGTCAGGGGATCCTCATCGTCGCCAGACTCCTCCGCGCCGAGACCTCGGAGCACCTTCTTCAGCTTCGTCACCGAGTCGCCGGACTGACCCGAGTGAGCCTCGTCGACAATCACCGCGATGCGCTTCTCCGCCAGGCTGGAGACGCCTTCAAGGACGTACGGGAAGGTCTGCACAGTGACGATAACGATCTTCGTCGCCGTGTTGGACAGAGCCTTGGCCACCTCGCTCGACTTCGATCCACCGACCCCGGTGATGCGCTCAACGACGCCCGGCGTGTGGTCGAACTGGTAGATCGTGTCCTGCAACTGCTTGTCCAGAACAGAGCGGTCGGTGATGACGACCACCTTGTGAAACACCGGCTCGTTCGCGGCGACTCGTCCACCACGTACGGCGTCATCATCCAGCGCGCCAACGTCGGCGGACCCGTGCAGTGTCGACAGCCGATGCGCCAACCAGCCGATCGTGTTCGACTTACCGGACCCGGCCGAGTGCATGACCAGGTAGTTGTTGCCGGAGCCGTGACGAGCGGCATGCTCGGTGAGCCGACGTACCGCATGCCACTGGTGATAGCGCGGGAAAATCAGCGGACGGTCATGAACACTGCTCCGACCGTTCGCTCGACCTCGTGAACGCGAGGTACTCGGGTCTTCAATATGAAGGAACCGCTTGAGCAAATCGAGCCAGTTGTCGAACTGCCACGTCTCTTCCCACAGGTACGCCGTCCTGTAGCCGGAGCCGTCCTCCTCGACAACTGGGTTCCCCGCACCACCGACGTTCCCCGGTCCGCCCGTGCCCTGGTTGAACGGGAGGAACACGGTGTCCTTGCCGCGCAGGCGAGTCGTGACGAACACCAACTCAGGATCGACGGCGAAGTGCACCAACGCACGCCGCGCGAAGAGCAACTCCTTCGGGTCGCGGTCGCTCCGATACTGGTCCTTGGCGTCCTCAACAGTCTGCCCGGTGAGCGGGTTCTTCAGCTCGGCCGTAGCAACCGGGATCCCGTTGACGAACAACCCGAGGTCGAGCGCCTTGGTCGAGTCGGCGCTGTACCGCAGCTGTCGGGTAACTGACAGACGGTTCTGCTGGTACTCGACAAGCGCATCATCGGCAACGGTATGGGCCGGCCGGAAGTAGGCAAGCCGGATCCGGACGCCACGGTCCTTGATCCCATTCCGCAACACATCAAGAACACCGCGCTGATCGAGTGCCTTCGCGACGACCGTGACCAAGTCTCTCTCAGCCACATCGAGGTGACCGCCGGCGAATTGCACCAGCTGCTCCCACACATCCGGCTGCACCGTCTGCACAAACGGCAACAATTGCCCCGGATCGAGCCCAAGCTCCGGGTCGTAGGTATCAGCCCACCCCTTCACCCAGCCAGAGGCAAGCAGAGCCCCCTCCACAGCCTCCTCAAACGCCAACTCCGAATGTCCCCGACTCACGCCACCCCAACTCCCCTCGCCGTAGTCACATCAATCTGCCCCGTGACTGCAGCCGATATGAGCGCCGACCGACGCTCCTCCAGGAGCCTAATCGAGCGAAGGATCGCATCCCGTAAGTGCCTGTCTGGCTCGAGCTCTTTCTCAATCGTTGTGACGATCTCAATTTGCTCCGCTCGTGAAGGCAACGGAACCCGCAAACTCAAGAACGCCTCAGGATAGAGACGCAGGCGAGAAGTCCACACGCCCTTTGAATAGCGGGTCATCTCGCACACATACTCTGGGGTTCGATAGAGTAGGTCGAAATATTCGGGAACAGCATCCTGCGTCGTGAATTCATACACTCCGTAAGCGGGGCTGACAATACCTGAGAACTTGCTGACCCCGAGAGCCCCCATCCATGCCCACAGAGTGTTGATGACCAGGTCGGCTGGCCTGACCCTCTTGTACCCTTCCATCGACTCCGCCAGGAACATGTAAACATTCTTTTCGCTACGAGGCGTTATGCCTGTAATATGCGAGACACTCAGCAGTTCCTCGTCGCCATGCCGCGAAAGGTCAGCCATCTCTCGCAAGATGAGCTTGTTCCGGGCAACATGCCAACTCTCGGGAATGTCACCGATCGGGCCGATGCCGCTGGCTCGCAGAGGCTCTCCGTGAACGCCCCTGAAACATCTTTGGCTGATGAGAGCAACCCGTCGCTCATCCAGTCTTGCGACTGTCGCCTCCTTAACTGCCATCAATCTGTCGATCTCAGAGATACGGTCATCGAGGAAGTCAGCGATGCGCTGCTGCTCCTCCACTTGGGGCCACGGAATTCGCTCACTGAGAACCTGGGAAGACGATAGATGCTTAACCGTTGTCGAGAACGTCAGATCGTTGATTACAGACAGAGCCCTCGGAAGGGCATACGCGAGGAATCGGATATCGGTTCCTTGCCTCGGACGCAAACAACAAAGTCGCTGATTTAACGCGGCAGGACCGCGCTTCCAAAGTCGCACATTGAAGTCGCCATCCATACCGATGATGAGGTCGCCGTCGTCGATCCGTGCATCTCTTGGAGACTCGCCGCTGACGAACGTTTCAAAGGAGTTCGTTAACAGGTCGCGTATCCGAACTAATGGCAGATCACCACTCGGCGCAAAGTCGTCGGAGGAGAACGGGTAACCGTTCGTCAACGAGGCCACGTCACGTATACGTACCAGATCCCAACCAGCAGGAAGGTCAGTCGAACCCTCGAAGATGCTCCAGGCAGACGTCACGACGTCACCTCTCCCAGGAGTTCTTGGATCTCGGATTCGAGTTCGCGGAGTTCGGCGTCGATTTCTGCTAGGGGGCGGGGTGGAGTGTAGACGTAGAAGTGGCGAGTGAAGGGGATTTCGTAGCCGATCTTGGTTTTGGTGTGGTCGATCCAGGCGTCGGGGACGTGTGGGAGGACCTCGCGTTCCAGGTAGGCGCCGATGTCTTCCTCGAGGGGCACGTTCTCGTAGTCGCGGAGGTCTGGGTCGGGCTCGGGTTGGCCCTTCTTGAGTTGGATCTGGCCCTCTCGGTCTCGGACAGACACTGCGTTCCATACGGCCTTGTCGACGGGTGCCGGCAACTTGCTCAGGTCGGATAGGGCGGATCGGAGGGTGGCGGCGAATTCGGTCTTATTGAACGATGGTTCGTTGCCGACGAGGGTCTTGAGGGCGGCGAGTAGGGCGTCGCGATCGCCGTACTTCGAGGTGGTTTTGCCGGACTTCAGGGTGAGTTCGAGGTCGGTGAGTGCCTCTTCCGTGACCTCGAAGCGGAGCTTGAGGGGGCGCTCGACGGTGATGCGGTGGTAGCCGAAGTCCTCGTTGCGGAAGACCTTCACCTTTCCGTGCAGCTCGTGGTCTGGGTTGTCGGCGACCGACAGTGCGTCGGCGTACAGGCGGTGGATCTCCTCGATCTGCTCGTCGGTGATGTACTTGCGCTTGTCACCGAGCGACTTCCGCATCTTGGCCCAGTGATCGCGGGCGTCGAGTAGGACGACTTTGCCGCGGTGGGCAGGGGCCTTGCGGTTGGTGAGGATCCAGAAGTAGGTCGAGATTCCGGTGTTGTAGAAGAGTTGGTCCGGCAGCGCGACGATCGCTTCGAGCCAGTCGTTCTCGAGGATCCATTGACGGATCTTCGACTCGCCGGACTCTGCGGCGCCGGTGAAGAGTGGCGAGCCGTTGAAGACGATTGCGAGTCGGCTGCCGCCCTCGCCTACGGGGCGCATTTTCGAGATCATGTGTTGGAGGAACAGCAACGACCCGTCGTTGATGCGCGGGAGGCCGGCGCCGAAGCGGCCGCGCATGCCGAGGTCGTTGGCCTCGTCGACTATCTCGGCTTGGGCCTTCTTCCACTCCACACCAAACGGTGGGTTGGACAGCATGTAGTCGAACTTCTCGTGCTGCAGCTGGTCGTTGGTGAACGAGTTGCCGAGCTTGATGTTGTCCGGATCCTGGTTCTTGATCATCAGGTCGGAGCGACAGATAGCCCAGGACTCCGGGTTGAGCTCTTGACCGAACGAGAAGACCTGCCCCTGCGAGTTGTGCGACAGGATGAACTCCTCCGCCGCAGTCAGCATGCCGCCCGTTCCACAGGCCGGGTCATAGACCTTGCGGCTCATGCCGGGAACCTGCAGATCGGTGAGGTCGGGGGCAATCAGAAGGCCGGCCATCAACTTGATGACCTCACGGGGTGTGAAGTGCTCACCGGCGGTCTCGTTCGAGTCTTCAGCGAACTTCCGGATCAACTCCTCGAACACGTAGCCCATCTCGTGGTTCGAGACGCCGTTCGGGTGCAGATCGACGTCGGCGAAGCGCGCAACGACCAAGTGGAGAAGGCCGGCCTCCGCCAGATAGGCAACCTGCTCGGCGAACCGGAACTTTTCGAAGACGGCCTGCGCGTTTGCCGAGAATCCATTGACGTAGGCATTCAGGTTGGCGACAGCATCGTCGGGCGCGTTCGCGACCGACGTCAGCGACAGCTTCGTGAGGTTGTAGAAGCTTTGACCTGACTGCCTGGTCAGGAACCGAGCAAGATCGACATTGCGATCGGCCCACTTCCCGGCTTCTTTGAGGACGGCCTCACGCGTCGGTTCCAGGACGCACTCGAGGCGGCGGAGGACGGTGAACGGCAGGATGACCTTGCCGTAGTCGGAGCGTTTGTAGTCCCCCCGCAGCAGGTCTGCGACCTGCCAGATGAAGTTCGCCAGATTCTTCGGCGTGGTGTCGCTCAACGGATTCCCTCTCCCCGGTCTTTCGTCTCATCGACTCGATCGTCCACACGCTTCGCACTGTTACAACGGAACGTGCGTCGACTACACATTGTCATCTCATGCACCGCACTCGGGAACAAGGCTCCCGCGGGTCAGCGCCATGGAAAGTTCCTGCACCAGTCGGTGGGTTTCGCCGGCCGCCCGCTCCACCATCGCGTCGAACTCGATCAGCCGCCTGAAGGCCTCGCCGTACCGTCGTTGCTGCTCGACCGGCAATAGCGGGACCTGGAGCCGTTTCAGGTTGACCCGGACGATGCTGGTGCCGGACGACTGGCGCGTTGCCTCGCGGCGGTTGGTCGGCGCGGTCAGCATGCCCGCCAGGAACCACGGGTCGACCCTCTCCGCATCAACTCGGATGAGGCTGACATTCTGGCCGATCCGTACGCCGATCTGTTCAGCCGTCGCCACCCGCGCGACGACAGACGCCCCGAGTGCCGGCACGAGGACGTCGCCCGACTCGATCCGTATTGCCGTCCCCGGCGCCCGGCCACTCGGCCCACTGCCGCGAACAACGTCTCCGCCGGTCACGCCGGGCTCGGATGCGCTCTCGGCATCAACACTGACCCGGGAGTACCCACGAACGACCTCAACGGTTCCGGTGCGCACGAGCTCATCCAGTGATAGCCCCCGAATCTCGGACAATGCAGGCGGCATGGCAGGCATGAGAGTCGGCATATTTTCGGCGACTTCGCGCAGGCGCTTGAGTACCTGTTCGCCTGAGGCCAACAACTCGGTCGGATCACGTTGTTCATCCTCGGCAACCGTTAGGTGTCGAGCAGGCGTGAGGTCGACCTCCTCGTCCAGCAGGTCGATCACCGGGACAAGCTTCACGAGCCCAGCCTGTTCGTTGACCGACGCGGGCTCACGCTCGTATGACCGCCAGGCCGGAACCGCGAGCTCGATCACTGCCTCCGCTGTTGGCTGTTCCAGCCGAGAGGCGTCGATCATTAGCACACGATCGGTGACCTGGCTATCCGCCGGTCGCCGAAGCACCCAGAGGTGCAACCCGACCGAGGTCGCGGGAAGAAGGCCCGACGGCAAGGCGACCACGGCCCGAACGACGCCGCGGCGTAACAACTCGCCGCGAATCCGGCGACCGGCAGAACGCCACGCTGCTACTGGCGGCATCAGTAGGACAGCTTGGCCACCAGGGCGCAGATGAGCTAGCGCATCCTGCACCCACGCCAATTCGGGTTCAGTCCTCGGTGGAAGACCGCCGTACTCCCAGCGCGGATCAAAGGTCAGTTGGTCGTCAGCCCAGTCGTGCAGGCCGAACGGTGGATTCGAAACGACGAGATCGACACGCTCCCCCGGGAACGCGTCCGTCCGCAGCGAATCCCCAACCCGGATGACGGCTGATTGCTCCTTCGATGTGAACAAGAGCCGGACTTGCGCGATACAGGCTGCAGTCGGATCGAGATCCTGGCCGAGGATCCGTACGTCGTGATGGGCGCGGGCCGCCTCCACCAGCAGCGATCCCATCCCACACGCGAGGTCCATGACATCTGCAACTGGTCGGGCCGGGTCCGAGGTGCTGTTGGCAGCATCGGTCAAGGACAGCATCAGGCGTGCAACACTTACCGGCGTCACATAGTCAGAGGTCGCGCCTCTCGCCCTGAGATACAAGGCGTAGAAGTGTTCGAAGATCTCCGCTGGGTCACCAGCCACTCCAGCGGCGGCAGAGAGCACGACCAAGTGTCGAGGCAGCCAGGCATCGGGCAACTCGCCACGAAACAGCACTTCGGCCTCACGGTTCACCATGCCGGCCGATGCAGCGAGCGAACTCGGTGGCGGAACAGCACTCCACGCATCACCCGCGATCGATCGATGGAACAGCATCAAGCCCGCTAGCCAGAGCGCCCCACCAAGGTCGGGTCCACCGGACGCAGCCGCAATCTCCCGCCACGCACGGTCGGGCGCGCTTACCTCCGGCAACTTGCCTTGCGCCATCAGCCACCGCTCGACCGCCGCGAGGTCGAACGACGGACTGGTAGGCGTTCCACCGACGGGCTCCGGGAAGTCGGCATATCGCCGACGCCAATTGCTCACCGCGGCCCGACCGACGCCCGCAAGACGCGCAATGCCAACCGACGACACAGTGCCTGCGCCCTCAGCACCCTCGGCATCCGGTCGCTCCATCGCCACCTCCTGGTCCCGTTTACGTGCATGAGCCTAGTCGAGAAGACGGCTCGTGTACACACACCATCGAAAATTGTCTGTTGACATCGTTCACAGGCAATGCTGTCATAGTGCCGTTCACGAAGACGAGGGGGTTGCGAGGATGACGGACGGAACGGCCGATGGTCAGCAGGCTGCACCGGGGGACGACGAGTCGGTGGTTGACACCGTCGTGGCCTTGGCCGATCGGGACCCAGCGTTGACCGAGCGTCAGAAGATGCTCGTTCTCGCTGCGATGGACAGTGACGAGGCTCTCTCGGATGAGTTCGGCACCGACGGCGAGTCGAGCACCACGGGCAAATCGGCGAAGACAGCGAGCACGGACGCGGAGCCTGTTAGGGCGTTCCTGACATCCATCACGGTGTCGGGGTTTCGCGGGATCGGCGCGGAGGCGCGCCTCGACCTGCACCCCGGTCCGGGCTTGACCGTCGTGGCCGGACGCAACGGCTCCGGGAAGTCGAGCTTCTCCGAAGCCCTCGAGTTCGCACTCACGGGTGAGAGCTACCGCTGGAAAGGCAAGAAGGCGTTCTGGACGAACTCATGGCGCAACCTGCATCACGTACAGAGCGCACGGGTCCGGATCGCGCTTGCCGAGGAGGTCCACGGCCGTACAGAGATCGGCGTCGAGTGGGCGACGGACGACGGCCTGCACGACGCGAAGATTTGGACGCAGCGGCACGGCAAAACCCGGACGTCGGGCGTTGGCGCACTCGGCTGGGGAACAGCCCTCGAGCTGTATCGCCCCATCCTCTCGTACGACGAACTCAGCCAGCGCCTGGAGGGAACGCAGACCGACCTGTACCGCTCTCTGGAGAGCATTCTCGGACTCGACCGGATCGCCGACGGAATCGACCGGCTCAACACACAGGTCAAGCACCTGAAGGTCGCCTCGGACAAGGCTAGCGCATCCAAAAGCGCTCTCAAGCGCAGGCTGGAGCACGTCGACGACGCCCGGGCGCAGGCCGTAGTTGGTCAGCTCGGCAAGCAGAAGCCTGACCTCGACCTCGTGAAAAACCTGACGCTCGGCGACGCGGCGACTGATGGGATCGGTGAGCAGCTTCGCGGCATCACGAACATGTCGGTGCCGGACAGGCACGCCGTCGAGTCCGCGTCCGACGAGCTCCTGAGGGCTGTGCAACAGTTGACAGAGCTGGCCGACGACGCGTCGACCCACACAGAGTCCCGGAGCCGGCTGCTCGAAATGGCGCTGCAGTTCCACAGCCAGCACGGAGACCAGGTCTGCCCTGTCTGCAGCGGCAACGTGCTGGACAACGACTGGCACGAAAGGGCTCAGGCCGACTTGGCCGCGGATCGCGCGTCTGTCGTCGCCCTTCGTTCCGCCCGCGAAGACCTCGCTGCACGGCGCGCTGCCGCTCGCGCGCTGGTCGACGTACCGGAACTGTCCTCCGCGGACGGTGAACTGGGCCTCCCGACGCTCACCGAGGCACGAGCAGTTCTGAAGGCGTGGCGGGAAGCGCCCGAGGCAGATGCGGAGTTTGCACGGCACCTGGCGGTAAGAGTCACGTCGGTGGTAGACGTCCTCACCCGGCTTCGCGACGAAGCGACAGCCGCGCTCAGCGAGCGGGACGATACCTGGCGGGACCTCGTCGGGGATGTACTGGAGTGGGTCAAGCTTCGCGGCGCCGCCGAGGCGAGCGCCCAGGACTTGCACGACGCGAGGGCCTCACAGAGCTGGCTGAAGACCAACGCCGAGCAGTTGCGCAACCAGCGACTCGAGCCACTCGCAGAGAAGGCCAAGTGGGTCTGGAGCCATCTCCGCAAGGAAAGCAACATCGACCTCGACGCGATCACCCTGTCGGGCCAGCGAAACCGTGGCACAGTCAAGCTCGCGGCCCGTGTCGACGGTGAGCCGGCCGACGCACTGCCAGTGATGAGCCAGGGAGAACTCAACGCCATCGCGATGGCGTTGTTCCTGCCCAGGGCAGCTATGCCCGCGAGTCCTCTGCGGTTCGTCGTGCTGGACGACCCGGTCCAGGCGATGGATCCGGCAAAGGTAGACGGCTTGGCCGAGATCCTGGTCGAGTACGCGAAGGATCGACAGGTGATCGTGTTCTCGCATGATGACCGGTTGACCCAGGCGGTACGCCGTACAGCGCCAGAGGCCAGGATCGTCAACGTCGAACGGGGCGTCGACTCCATGGTCCAGGTCGTCCCCTGTCAGTCGCCAGCCCGTCGTTACATCGAGGACGCCCAGGAACTGCTGAAGGACAAAGCGGTCCCTCAGACGGTGATCACCAAGGCGTTTCCGGGGTACGTGCGGCTGGCGGTCGAGGCCGCAGCGCACGAGGTGCACTTCTTCAAACAGCTCAGCAAGGGCACGTCCAGACACAAGGTCGAAGCCACTTGGGACTCGGCGTCGACGACAAGCAACAAGGTCGCCCTCGCGGTGTTCGGCGACAAGTCCTTCGGCTTGAACGGTTGGCAGCGAACCGCCTACCGCAACCGGACCCTGGGAATCTGCCGCAAGGCGGTGCACGAAGGGTTGACTGGTTCTGTCGACGGCGCGATCGAGGATCTTCGCCGGACGGTCGACGACATCCTCGGGCAGCGGAAGTGACGAGCGAACTGGAGTACGCCGGGGCGATCCTGGCCGGCGAGCAGGCAGCGACTCCACGTCGGATCAGGATCGCCGCGTTCCTTACCAGGCAGGCGCTTGAGGACGAGATCGAGGCCCATTGCGAACAGCTCGTCGCCCCTATGCCGTTCCCGGTCCGGATGCGATCGAGGCTCTCAGTACTGAAGGCGCTTGATGAGACCGGCTTCAGCCGAACGGCGGAGTATGCGTGGACTGCCTTGAGCCAGGCCTGCCACCACCACTCGTACGAACTCTCGCCCACGATCTCTGAACTGCGACATCTGCACTCGACGGTCGCCGGGCTCGCCGCGATGCGGGCAAGCCGCTAGCGCTTCCGATATCAACAATCCAGCACATTTGGGGGGACACGAATGTCTCAGTACCAGCAAAACTCGCAATATCAGCCTGGGCCGCCTGTTAAGAAGCGTCGGGCCTTGCGCAACGTCGTGATCGTGGTGGCGGTGGCATTCGTCGTGTTCGTGGGCGGCTGCGCCGCCGTACTGGCGAATGGTCTTGGCGAGGCGACGAAGGAGAGCACGGCTACCAAGGCCGAGGCACCCGCTACGGCTTCGTCGCCGTCAGTGTCTCAGACCTCCGCGGCAGCGACCGAGCCACCGGCGAGCGCGGAGCCGACAGCTACCCCGACGGATGACGATCGCGTTGCGAAGGTGGGGGCGACGCAGTGGTTCGAGTACAGCGACGGGATGAAGGTTCAGGTGACCAGCCTGAAGCGGTTCCGGATCGGCCAGTATGCCGCCGGAGGTAAGCCTGGGGACGTCGGCGTCATCGTCACGGTCACTCTTCAGAACGGTTCCAGCAACACGTTCGACACCGGGCTCGTCGACGTGAAGCTCGCGAGTGGGCCGAACGGGGACCAGGCCGAATCGGTGTTCGACACCGATCAGAACCTCGGCGGTGGCTTCGAAGGCTCGATCCTGCCCGGCAAGAAGAAGACCGCCCGGTACGGCTTTGCGATCCCGAAGGCCAACGCGAGCTCGACGCTGCAGCTCGAGATCGCCCCGGGCTGGGACTACGAGGGCAGCCACTTCGAGGGCAAGTTGTCGAAATAGCCCGAGTGCCAGGAGACCGGCTCTGAGGAGGGAGAGAGCCGGTCTTCTGCTCGCACAGCGACCTAGTCAGCCTGGTAGCGGCGAGCGGCTGCCGCTCCGCTCCAGCTAGACGCGTCTCGTCACTACACGCGTGGCAGGCAGCACTTCTTGTACTTGCTCTCCGAGCCGCACCAGCAGGGGTCGTTTCGGCCTGGCGGCCAAGGTATTGGGGCGATGCCTGAGTCGACCAAGGAGTCGCGGTGGGCCTGGATCGTGGCGGCGTTGATCTGCTCGCTACCGGCCGTTCTCGCGAACTCTGCCAGGGCGTCGGCCGTGCCGGGAATTACGCCCAAGCCACCTGCGCTGTGCTCGGCTCGCATCCGGAGCTCTTGCTCTGTGGTTGCTCGATGCTCGTCCCAGGTTGCGCCGTGATCGGCCGCGAGGTCCGGCCAGCTGCGTAGAGCTTCGTCGTACTCGGGCTGCGGCAAGAAGAGGACCACCGCGCCGTCGTCCAGCGAGTCCTCCAACTCCTCCATCAGCTCGTCCGCGAGATCGTCGTACTCATCATGGGGAAGCCCGAGCTCATGCCGCACACCGTGCCGGGCCTGCAGCACTTCGAACGACACCATCGCGACATGGTCGTACGCCGGATCCGAAGGCTTTGACTCCAGTTCGTCCTGACGCCGGAGAACAACGTCGAGCGCCTCGGTCAGCCATTCCTCCGCGACCTCCGCGTGCCCGTTCGCGACGAGAACCTCACCGACGAGCATCGCTGCATCGGGGTCCTCGGTCAGCCGTTCACGCAGGGCAGCGAGCTGTGTCACCGCCTCCTCGTCACGGCCGGCGAGGAAAGCGCGTCCGCACGAGTGGCCAACGGGTAGCTGATCGATTTGTCCCCGGATCGCTCGCAGGCCTCGATGGCGCGCTCCGCGAGCGCCATCGCGGTCTCCGGCTCGTCGGTGTCCGTGGCGATTTCAGCCGCCACACTCAGCGCATACCCGGCGTCCGCGGCGTCGGCCAACCGGCCATCGTCCACCGCAGCGACCAAGACTGCCGCCAGCGTCTCAGGCGTCTCGCTCTCGCTCGCCTCAGCGGCGATGCGATCAATATCTTCGGTCGACAAGACGTCGGTCATGCGCACGCTCAACGGTATCGCGGCCGATTCGCGTTCGGTGCCTAGGTATTCAGTAGTGCCAGTAGTAGCGGCCGGTTGCGTTCCACTCCAGGGGGACTGTGGTGTGGTTGGTGAAGGACATGCCTAGGCCCTTCGCGAGCTCCAGGGTGCGGGAGAGCTGGAGGGAGTAGGGGTGTTGGTTGTCGTCCCACCACTGCTCGAACTGGGTGATGCAGGTCTGGCCGGTGAAGTAGGGATTGGAGCAGGCGTGCGGGGGCGACCACTTCTGCAGGTGGCGGAAGTTGACTGTGGTGGAGCCGTTCGGGGGTTTGATGGTGCCGGTGGCGTCCAGGCAGTAGCCGGTGCTGGGGATGGTCCATTTCACGTAGTGCTGGCGGCCGCCTGCGGAGGGGATCGGCTGCAGGTTGGTGCAGTTGGCGTCGCCGATCTTCTCGGAGGTGACGCGCTGGACCTGCGTGAGCGGCCGGCCGGCGCCGTCGTTGTAGCCGTCGAGGAGGACCCAGTCGCCGTCGTGGATGAAGTGTTCGGCGGAGGCAGGCGGCCAGGACTTGGGATCACCCCACGAGATGTCGGACTCGGTGGCCGACAGCGGCGTCCAGGCCCATTGGCCCGCTGCGGTGTCGCCCGCGAAGTACTGGCCCGCGGACTTCTCGAACATCAAGGAATACTGCGCATAGGTTTCGGGGGTAGGAGACGTCAGCAGGCCGATCACCAAAACCAGGGCTTTGATCACAGAGAGCTAGGTTACCCAAGGACCTCGCGGAGCTTGGCTGCGAACTCGAGCGGTTTGCCGGGCTGGCCGTATTCGTTGCCGAGGAAGCCGCCGTGGCCGCTCGGGAACACGACCGGTGTCAGACCGAGCCGTTCGGCCACCGCCTTGCCGCCGCGGCCCGCGAGAGCGTTCTCCGATTCCTCGCCGACACCGATGACGATCCGGTCCTTCGCCTTCGCCAGCGCCTCGAAGTCCGGCTGGTACGACGTACAGCCGCGCAGGTTCTGCCCGATCAGGGCGTCGTCGCGCTTGCCGTCGTCCTCGGTCGGCAGGCCGAACATCGCCGGGTCCGGGGCAGGCTGCCGGGAGTAGTCGGCGGAGATCTCCCCGTCGTACATCACCAGCGTGATGAACTTCGCCATCCCGGGTCCCAGGCCGTCGCGCTGGTACGTCGCGTAGATGTCCTCGACCGCGGCCGTGGCGGCCTCGTGGTCCGGGAGGATGCCGGCCAGCGGCGGCTCGTGCGGGACCACGCGCCGGATCAGGTCGGGGCGGCGGGCAGTCAGGGCCAGGGCGTTCACCGCGCCACCGCTGCTCGCGAACAGGTCGACCGGGCCGACGTCCAGGTGTTCGATCAGTGCGGCGAGGTCCGAGGCGTGGTCCTCCGGCGAGAGTTCGGTCAGCTCGCCGGTGCGGACGCTCCGCTCGACGCCGCGCGGGTCGTACGTGACGACGGTCCGGTCCTCGAAGTGCGAGGCCAGCGTCGGGAAGCCGCTGGCTGCCATCGGCGAGCCGATGATCAGCAGCACCGGCCGGTTCGCGAGGTCGCCGCGGACGTCGTACGTCAGCGTCGCTCCAGGTACGTCGAGAGTCTGGGTCACCGGCTCGGGCATGGTCGGACTCCTCGTCGCCTCGGCCCACCCCCATTGGTCGACCTCGTGTTCGAGAGCCTAGACCGTCCCGATCACCTCCAACAGGAACCCGATCGGAACTTTCCCCGCACTTTCTGCTTAGCTGGAGACATGACTGAGAAGCCAGAGATCGACTTTCCGGACGGGCCGCCGCCGGCGGATCTCGAGATCACCGACATCACCGAGGGTGACGGCGCCGAGGCCAAGGCCGGTTCCCGGGTGAACGTGCACTACGTGGGCGTCGCGCACTCCACCGGCGAGGAGTTCGACGCGTCGTACAACCGCGGCGCCCCGCTGGCGTTCCAGCTCGGCGTCGGCCAGGTCATCCAGGGCTGGGACACCGGTGTCCAGGGTATGAAGGTCGGCGGCCGGCGCAAGCTGGTCATCCCGCCGCACCTGGGCTACGGCGACCGCGGCGCGGGCAACGCGATCAAGCCCGGGGAGACCCTGATCTTCGTGGTGGACCTGATCAGCGTCAGCTGAACCCCGAACAGACAGCCGGCGGCGACCACGACGGTCGCCGCCGGCTGATTCATGTCCGGTAGTTGTACTCATCCGCCCAGGCCGGCGGACCGGTTGACTGTGGGGCATGACGAAGAAGGCTGCTCTGGCGGTGAAGGTGCTGCTGTTCGCATTGTTGCTCGCGGCACTGATCTGGCCGGAGCTGAGCGGTATCAAGGGAAAGGCCTCGACCGCGCGGCTGGTCGTCTACCCGATCGGCGGGATCGCGCTGCCGCTGTACTGGTGGGCACGCGGCAGGCGCGCGTTCCCGTGGGCGGCAGACCTGCTGATGACGCTGCCGTGGACGATCGACCTGCTCGGCAACCGGCTCGACCTGTTCGACACCGTCGACTGGTGGGACGACGCGATGCACTTCGTCCTCTGGGCGTTCCTCACCGCCGGCGTCCTGCTGGCGTTCGCGCCACGCGATCTCTCCCGCGCCGTCACGGTCTTCGTCGCGCTCGGCTTCGGCACCACCGCCGCGGTCGTGTGGGAGGTGGGCGAGTACGCCGCCTTCGTCCGCACCTCTCCCGAGCTCCGGACCGCCTACACCGACACCCTGGGCGACCTGATCCTCGGCATCCTCGGCGCGCTCCTCGCCGGGCTGATCGTCACCCTCTACTTCCAACGTATAGCGGGCCGGGGGACTTGCCGCAAGCCCCGGTCGTTCTCGGAGAATGATGGGCTGGTCGGCCTACGAGAGGAATGAACGCGTGCGTTTTGTGCTGGCAACCTGGGGATCCCGCGGGGACGTCGAGCCGTTGGCGGGGCTTGCGGTGGCGCTCCAGGAATTGGGGGCCGAGGCAACAGTCTGTGCACCACCGGAAGGTGACTTCGAGGAGCTGCTGGCCCGGGCCGGCGTACCGATCGAGCCGCTCGGCCCCTCGGTGCGTTCGGTGGTCACCGCGCCGAAATCGACGTCAGGGAAGCATCCTGCTTTCGAGATGGCCGCCCGGCTCGTCGCGGCGCGGTTCGAGACGCTCGGGCGGGTCGCACCGGGCGCTGACGCGATCGTGGCGACCGGGCTGATGCCGGCCGGTGCGCGGGACGTCGCCGAGAAGCTCGGCATCGGCTACGTACTGGCGGGCTTCCACCTGGGCGGGATCCCGTCCCAGCACCACGCACCGGGAGCACGACCCGGTACGCCGACCCCGGACGACGTCACCGACCGACGTGAGCAGTGGGAGTACGACGCCCGCCGCGTGAACGAGCTGTACGGCCCGGCCCTCAACGAGCAGCGGGCCGCGATCGGGCTGCCACCGGTCGCGAACGTCCGCGACTACGTGTTCACCGAACACCCCTGGCTCGCCGCCGACCCGACCCTGTGCCCGTCGGCAGGCATGACCGACCTCGACGTCGTCCAAACCGGCGCCTGGATCCTGCCCGACGACCGTCCGCTCCCGGACGACCTGCAGGCCTTCCTGGACGCCGGTGAGCCACCGGTGTACGTCGGTTTCGGCAGCATGGCGTCGTACGCGCCGAAGGACATCGCCCGGACCACGATCGAGGCAGCCCGCGCCCACGGTCGCCGCGTACTGCTCAGCCGCGGCTGGGCGGAACTCGACGCGGACGACAGCTTCGTCATCGGCGAGGTCAACCAACAGGCCCTGTTCCCCCGAGTTGCGGCGGTCGTGCACCACGGCGGCGCCGGTACGACGACCACGGCCGCGCGGGCCGGCGTACCGCAGGTTGTTGTGCCGCTGATCGCCGACCAGCCGTACTGGGCCTCCCGTGTTGCCGCGTTGGGCATCGGCGCCGCGGACAAGGCACCGACCGTCGACTCGCTGTCGTCGGCGCTCGGCACGGCACTCGCCGCCACCCAGCAAGCCCGCGAGGTGAGCGGGCTCATCAAGACCGACGGCGCGACAGTGGCCGCCAAGCTCCTGATCGAGAACGCTCAGTCGACCGGGCGATGAAGTTCGTCGAGCAGCTGTGAGACGACGGCCTCCGGCGAACGGGTCCAGTCCGTGGTGAGCACGTGGTGGACCCGCCAGCCGGTGGTCGTCAACGCGCTCGGGTGCGTGGTGAGGCGCTCGAGCAACGTGTCGGCCGCGACGCGATCCGGCGTGTCCACAAGAACCGCGAGCCGGTACCCGCTGTCCTCGGGAAGCTTCAGCGCGAGGTCGCACCGGAACACCGACTCCCCCACCGCCACGTCGACCTCCACGCCGCGTGCTTCCAGCGCGGCCGCGAGCTGCTCGACCACCGGAGTCGCCTGCCGTTTCCCGCCGACGGTCCTGAGGTTGTACGAAGCGAGTGCGGCCTTCACGGCCTGCTGGTCTCCGCGCGACACGGCCGCTGCGTACCCGAGGAACCTTCGCAGCGTGTTCGCGCCGTCGTTGTAGGTGTTGGTGATCGCGTCAGGCTCGATACTGCTCACGATCACCATGTGCTCGCGGGCCCGGCTGAAGATCACGTTCAGCCGCTTCTCGCCACCCGAGGTGTTGATCGGGCCGAAGTTCATCAGCATCCGCCCGTCCGGGCCGGCCGCATAGCAGACGCTCATCAGGATGATGTCCCGCTCGTCGCCCTGCACGTTCTCCAGGTTCTTCACGAACAGCCCGGCGTCTTGCTCGCCCTGTGTCCGCACCTGCTCCGCCTCGTACAGGTCGGCGAACTCCGGATCGCCCTCGGCCAGCTCGGCCAGCGCCCGCTCGATCTCCCCCTGCTGCGCTTCCGAGAACGCCACGATGCCGATGCTCTTCCCGGTCTCGCGGACCAGCAACTCCCGCACCAGCGACGCGATCCAGCGCGCCTCGGCCGGGTTGGTGCGCCGCACGTACACACCGTCGACGAGCCGCACCGCAGTGATGCTGCCGGCGAGGATGCTCTCGCAGACGTCCGACGCGGGAGAGTCCGAGCGCAGTGTCCACGGCGGCGCGGTGTGCGGCGGCAACCGGTCCGGCACGGTCGCCAGCTTGCCTTGGTAGAACGCCGCGTTGCTGAACGAGATCAACGCCTCGGACCGGCTCCGGTAGTGCCAGGTCAGCATCGTCGACGCCAGCCGGAGCGCACTGATCGAGAGGAAGCTGTCCTCGGTCAGGGCGATGCCGAGCTGCTCCTCGTCCGCGTCGTCGCTCTGCACCCGGAAGTACTGCGTCGGCGGCAGCTGCATCTGGTCGCCGACAACGATCAGCTGCGGCGCCCGGTGCAGCGCCGGAATCGCCTCCTCCACGGGGATCTGGCTGGCCTCGTCGTACACCACGACGTCGAAGGAAGCTGTCAGCGGCAACGTGTCGGACACCGACGACGGGCTCATCAGCCACACCGGCCGGAGCATCGCGACCACCTCTCCGGGCGGGCCGGAGGCCAGGTCGCGGATCGACCGGTAGCGCATCACCTTGCCGAACTCGTGCTCGAGCTCGCGGCGCCCGGTCGCGAACGTCTTCTTGCGTTCGCGGTCCTCCGCCGACATCCCGGTGACGCTCTGCTCGGAGTGCGCGACCTCGGCGAGGAAGCGGCGCCGGACCTGTGCGACCACGACCTGCGCGTTCAGGTCGGCGAGGTCGTCGTACACCATGCTCAGCTCGCCGACGATCGCGTCGACGCGCGCCGACGAGAGCTGCAACGGGGCGGCGGAGCGGGCGTGTTCCCACTCCGCCGCACACACGGCGTACTCGAGCTGGTCAGGCGTGCCGTCGAGCCGGCGTACGGCGGTGAGCACGGACGTCGGCGCCGTGGCCAGGTCCCGAAGTTTCGGGCCGATCGCCCGTACGACGGGACTCTCGGCGGCCAGGCGATCCGCCAGGTCGCGGAGCTCGTCGACGGTCAGCGTGTCCCAGTGGTCGGCCAGCAGGTCCCGAGCGGCGGCGGTGGCGTCGTCGAGGACGTCGGCCAGGCGGGCGAGGCGAGCGGTGTCGTCGAGGACGGCGCGCCAGTCGGGGACGGCCTTGCGGGCTGCCGCGAGCTGGTCGATCAGGTCGCGCGGAGCGTCGGTGGCCCAGTCGTGGCGGGTCTGCTCGGCGTGTTCGGCGACGGCCGCGGTGGCGGACTGGGCGGCGACGAGATCGGTGAGGATCTCGGTGACGGAAGGCTGGACGGTGCGCGTCGTGGCGTCGAAGCGGTCCCGGACCAGGTGTTTCACCCGTCGCCAGTCGCCGCTGAGGAACGAGAACGCACCACCTTCCTTGCTTTGGGCAACCTTCAGTGCGGAGCGGGCATCGGCCGGGTCGAGCGGCTCCCGCCAGCCGGCGGCCTCCTTCCAGGCGGCACGCTCGGCCTTGACCAGCCGCGCCCGCTCGTCCGCCGCGTCCGCCAACGCCCGCGCCGCGGTCGACCGCGGAACGATCGCCTCCTCCTTGTCGAGCCGCGCCAACGGCTCCAACAGCCGCCCGAGCTGTGCCAATTCCAGCGTTTCCCGTACGGCGACGTCCTCTAGCTCCCACGCCGCGGAGACCGCATCCCACTTCTCTCGCAGCCGCCGCGCCGCCCCCGCCACATCCGCCTCGTCCCACCGCGCCAGGTACGCCAGAGAACTCCGCGCCAGCACGCCACCGCTGGCCGGCTCAGCCGCAGCCAGGGCCTGCGCCACCTCATGCACCGCAGCACGAGCCACCCACCACTCCCCAACAGAAGGGAGGAGATGCGAGGCAGGCACGTTCCGCCCCGCGATCGAGTCGGTGGAGCGGGCGTTCGCATCCCAGGCGTGCTGACTTAGCTCGGCGAGTCGGTCGACTACCTCTCGGAGGCGGGGCTCGCCGTCAGCCAGTTGCCTTTCGAACTCGTCCACCGTCGCCAGTAGTCGTTCAACGCGAGCGACCAACGCCGTACGCCGCTCCGTCAACGCGTCCAGATCGTCCTTCGCCGGCAGCCACGCGTCGTACGTCTCTCGCAGCCCGTGAACGAACGCCTTCTTGTCGCCCTGGGAGTCGTGGATCAGCGCGCACAACCCGTCCAGCCGCCGACTCGCCAGCCGGGCATGCACAACATCGAGCGCAGCCCGTTTCTGGCAGACGAACAGCACCCGCTTCCCGCGCGCGACGAAGTCCGCGATCAGGTTCGTGATCGTCTGCGACTTCCCGGTCCCGGGCGGGCCCTGGATCACGAAGCTCTCGCCCCGCCGCGCCCGCGCGATCGCCGCCACCTGCGACCCGTCCGCCGGCACCACCAGATACCGCTCGCCGGGCGGCAGCTCCGGCAGCTCGCTCCCCACCGGCCGCGGCCGGTCCGAGAACAGCTGGTCGAACGACGGCGCCGACTCCGCACCCGTCAGCAGCTCGTCGTAGTCCCGGACCAGCCCGAGCGTGCGGTAGTTGAAGTTCGCCAACGAGACCGCGCACAGGTCGACGTCCCAGGAGTACGGCCCGCCGTCGGTGTCGAGCGAGTACGTGTCGGTCTCGATCGCCGTCGGCCGCCGCGGCTCCTCGCCGAGCGCGACCCCGAGCGGCAGCGTCTGGTGCGCGATCTGCGTCCGGAAGATCTGCACGCCGAGCGGCTGGTAGTCGGACCGGCGGTACGAGTACGGGTATTGCCTCCCGCCGAACCCGGTCGGCAGGTTCCCATGCCGGCGCCGGTTGTACGTCCGCAATCGCGTCACCGCGCGCTGCCGCACCAGATCGATCCGCGGCTTCTCCCGCAGGTGCAGCCGCAGTCCCGGCTCGGTCGCCTGGATCTCCTTCGCCAACCGCTCGTGCAGCTCCCGGAGGGCGCCCGGCGCCGACAGGTCGACGGTCTCCGGCAGCGAGATCCCGTACAGCTGCCGCAGACTGTGCCGCAGCGTCGGGTTCACCTCGGCGATCGGATCGGAGATCCGCAGCGTGTACGAATCCCGGACGCCGCGCTTCTTCGTCAGCTCCACCTTCGCCAGCACCAGCGGCGACGCGAGCCGGGTGTCGCGGTCGTTCTTCAGGTCGTGCCAGCGCAGGAACGCCGGCACCAGCCGCAACTGGTCCAACCCGTAGTCGGCCTTGTCCCGGCGCGCCGTCGAGATCAGCTTGTCCAGGGTGTTCGCGGCGTACGGCGCCTCGTCGTACCGGATCCACTTGCCGAGCGGCTGCGCCTTCTTCAACAGCTGCCCGGCCAGGTCGTCGCGCCAGGTGAACAGCTGCTCGGGGCGGATGTTCCGGACGTCGAGCATCAGCGGCACCGACACCTCGGTGAGGTTCAGCGTCTGCGCGGTCGGGCGGAAGTTGATCAGCCGATTGCGCCGGGAGAGGTCGAAGAGCCGGTCGCGGAGCGCACCGAGCACGGCGGTACGCCGGTCCGCGACGCCGCGGACGACCGCCTCGACGTCGAAGTCCAGCGGCTGGTCGCGGTAGTTCTCGAGCTGCTCGATCAGCGACCGCAGGTCCTGCGCCCGCCGGTGCCGGTCGGGCTCCGCCATCTGCGCGGCCACCGAGACGATCACCGGATGCAGGTCCGGGTCCAGCTGATACAGGTTGCCCCGGGCATCGATCAGGGTCGCGACGTCCGCGGCCCTGGACAGATCCAGACCGCATCCGAGCGCGAGCAGCAACTGTCCGAGGCTGAAGATGTCGGTGAGCTGATCGTGGTGCCCGACCACGTGCTCCCAGCTCTGCCAGCCGGCCACCAACGTCGGCGCGGCAATTGTCTCGGGTACGACGGTCCGCGCGCGCCCGCCGTCCGCGCCGAGGTCGAGATCGGACTGCCGATGCGCCACCACCTCGACCGCGGTCGGCCGTTTCCCTTGCAGGGCGTCGATCTGCTGCGTCGCGAGCGTCGGACGCCCTGCGTCCTCGGCCGCGAACCCGAGCCGGCTCTGCTCGTCGATCGTGATCCGATCCAGCCCGCGCAAGGGCGCCACCAGCCCGCGCTCGTGCACGGCGGCGGTCTGGTGGAACAACGGCAGCACCGCCGCCAGCAGCGCGTCGTTGCCCAGTCCACCTTGCGAGACGGCCAGTGCGACGAGATCCTCGGCGCTCATCCGACCACCTCCGCGGCTGCCTGGACGAGTCGCACGCGGTGCTTGTCGCTCCAGCCGAGCTCGTCGTCGGCGACATCGACGTACCCGCTGAGACCCGAACGGCGGGCGACGACCAGGGACGCGACCAGGCCGGCGTCGCCGAGGTCCGGATCGGCGGTTGCGAGATCCAGCAGCAGGTAGCACAGATAGCGGATCGTTGAGGCAGCCAACGGTCTGGGCCGCGGCAAGGGCGCGCCGTCCACCGGACGCATCGCCAACGGCTCGTCGAAGCGCACCGCGCCCCCCGGTACGCCGAGCGGCCCCGGCGGATCCGCGAATCCGGCGGCCGCGGTCGCGATCGTGTCCGTCCGCAGGCCCTCGGTCTGCGCGATCGCCGCGGCGAAGTCCCGGCTCAACTCCCGCAACAGCCCCGCGTCCAGCAGGTCCGGCGCATCCACGTCGAGCGGTCCCGTCACCAATGCCTCGACGTCCTCGCCGGCCAGCCAGTTCTTCAACGCCCAGGCACGCCCGACCGCCTCGGGATGCGACGTACCGCGGCTGCCCGATCGGAGGTCGAGCGACTCCGCCTGACGCAGGTACGCGTCCGGGTCCGCCGTACTCAGTCCGGTCTCCAGCTTCAGCAGCGCACGGATGGCCGTACGCAGGTCACCGCACGCCGTCAACGCACCCCGGTCCGCGAACAGCTCCGTCGCGAGCGACCACCGCCGGTGCGTCTCCAGGTACTGCGACGGCGTACGGGCGTCACCGGCCGCCGCGTCGAGCAGCCGATCGACCGCGAGGTACGCACCGTCGTCGGCCTGCCACAACAACCGGTGCGCCAACTCGTGCCCGATCACCGCGGCCAACTCGTCCTCGTCCAGCCGGTCGAGCAACGCACCCTGGAACAGGACCACTGCCTTGCCCGCCTGATGCAGGTAGGACGCATTCGGCTCGCCGCTCACCTGGTAGTAGTCGACGCCCGCGTCCAGCTCGAGCGCCCGCGCGGCCCGCTCACCCGCACGGAAGACGTCCGGATGCACGTCGGCCTCCAAGCGGTACGCGTTCCGCAGCAGCACGTCGTCGAGCGACTCCTCCGGACCGCCGTGCAACGCCGTCCACGCACGCTCGTCGACCCGGCGGACGACCGCCAGGACGGACCGGTGATAACCGAGCGCTGACAACATGCCCGCAACCATAACCAGCCGGACGGACAGAAACCGAGCCCTTCCGCCGGTCTGTGGACAACCTCAGCGATCGGTGGGGCGGCACACTCCGTTCGCGGCCGCGCTGGCGGCGAGGGCGGCGGCCGCCGGGCTCGCGACGGCGGAACGGGTCGTGTGGCGACCGATCGGGACCACCATCGGGGTGCCGGCGACCGGGTCCGGGACGACCTTGACGGCCAGGCCGAACACATCCTGGACGACGGCCTCGGTGATCACCTCCGACGGGTTGCCCTCGGCAACGATCGCGCCGTCCTTCATCGCGATCAGGTGGTCGCCGAACCGGCAGGCCTGGTTGAGGTCGTGCAGCACCAGCACGATCGTCCGGTCGTCGGACCTGTTCAGGTCGGCCAGCAGATCCAGGACGTCGAACTGGTGGGTCAGGTCCAGGAACGTCGTCGGCTCGTCCAGCAGCAGGATGTCGGTCTCCTGCGCGAGTGCCATCGCGATCCACACCCGCTGCCGCTGGCCACCGGACAGCTCGTCGATCGGCCGGTCCGCGATCGACAGCACGTCGGTCGCGGTCATCGCGGCCGCGACCGCCTCGTCGTCGGCGCGGGACCACTGCCGGATCCAGCGGGTCCGTGGGTACCGCCCACGGCCGACCAGGTCCGCGACCGTGATCCCCTCCGGCGCGGTCGGCGACTGCGGCAGCAGCCCGAGCTTGGTCGCCACCTCGCGGGTCGGGATCTGCTGGATGCTCTTCCCGTCCAGCAGCACCGATCCGCGCGACGGCTTCAGCAACCGCGCCAGCGTCTTCAGCAACGTCGACTTGCCGCACGCGTTGGCGCCGACGATGACCGTGATCTTCCCGGTCGGGATCCGCACCGACAGGTCGTGGATGATCTCCCGCTGGTCGTAACCGACCGCTAGACCGTCGGCGGCCAAGCTGTGTTCCACGGACTTCTCCTCCATTCTCAGCCACCACTCCCGACCCGATTGGCCCGGGCCAGCAGGAACATCAGGTACGGCGCACCGACCACACCCGTCACCACCCCGACCGGCAACTGGGTGTCGCCGAACGCGTGCTGCGCGACCAGGTCCGACACCGACACGACCAGCGCTCCGAGCAGACCGGACGTGATCATCGCCGGCCCGGGCGACCGGGTCAGCCGGCGCGCGATCGGCGGCGCCACGAACGCCACGAACCCGATCGGCCCGGCCGCCGCCGTCGCCACCGCGGCGAGCAGTACGGCGATCACGATCAGCCCGAGCCGCGACGCCTCGACCCGCAGCCCCAGCCCGTACGCCGTCTCGTCGCCGAGCTGCAGGATCCGCAACTGCTGCACCAGGAACACGATGCACGGCAGCAGGACCACGAACGTGATCGCCAGCGACCGTACGTTCGACCAGTCCCGCCCGTTCAGGCTCCCGGTCAGCCAGACCAGCGCTTGCTGCGCGATCTCCACCCGGGCCTTCGTCAGCAGGTACGACGTGATGCTGGTCGCGATCGCGCCGATGCCGATCCCGATCAGGATCAGCCGGTAGCTCGACACCCCGTGCCGCCAGGCGAGCACGTACATCAGGAACGCGGTCAGCACCGCACCCGCGATCGCGAGCGCCGACACCGCGACACCCGTCAGTCCGAGCGTCACGATGCCGAGCACGGCGAACGCGCTGGCGCCGTACGTCACACCGATGATGTCGGGGCTGGCCAGCGGGTTCCGGGCGATGTTCTGGAAGATCGCACCGGACAGCCCGAGCGCCGCGCCGACCAGCAGTCCGGTCAGTGCTCTGGGCAACCGAAGCTTGTTCACGATGAACTCGGTCGCGTGGTCGCCGCCGCCGAAGAGCGTCTTCACGACGTCGACCACCGGGATCTTGAAGTCCCCGAGCGACAACGAGACGCAGAACACCGCGAACACCACGACCGCGAGTACGGCGATGACGAGCGCCGATCGAGCCTGCCGAGCTACGCGAGCCCTGGCGACGACCTGTACTGCTTCGGCCGTCACAGGTCGGCCAGTTTCCGACGGCGTACGAGGATGATGAAGAAGGGTGCTCCGAGGACTGCAGTCACGATGCCGACCTGCAGTTCGCCCGGCAGCGCGACGACGCGGCCGATCACGTCGGACCCGAGCAGCAGGATCGGCGCCAACAGAGCGGAGTACGGCAGGATCCACCGGTAGTCCGGGCCGGTCACCAGCCGCGCCACGTGCGGGATGGTCAGTCCGACGAATCCGATCGGTCCGGCCGCCGCGGTCGCCGCGCCGGCGAGCAGTACGACGACCACCGCGACGAAGGCGCGGGCGAGTCCGACCCGCTGGCCGAGCGACTTCGCCACGTCGTCCCCCAGCGACAACGCGTTCAGCACCCGCCCGCAGAACAACGCCAGCACGATCCCGACCAGGATGAACGGCGCCACCTGCTTCGCGATGTCCGGGCCGCGACCGGCGAACGACCCCACCGACCAGAACCGGAACTGGTCGAACGTGTCGACGTCGCCGATCAGCAACGCCGTCGTCAACGACCCGAGCATCGCGGTCAGCGCCGCACCGGCGAGCGCCAGCTTCACCGGCGTAGCACCCTCCCGGCCCATCGAGCCGAGCAGATAGACGGCGACCGACGCGGCGGCCGCCCCGAGGAACGCGAGCCAGACGTACGACGTCAGCGAGGACATCCCGAACCAGTAGATGCCGCCGACAACGAACAACGCGGCACCGCCGTTCACGCCGAGGATGCCCGGATCGGCCAGCGGGTTCCTGGTCACGCCCTGCATCAGCGCGCCGGACAGCCCGAGCGCGGCGCCGACCAGCAGGCCGATCAGGGTCCGCGGTACGCGCAGCGAGCGGACAATCACCTGATCGGTGTTCGTCTCGTCGTAGTGCCGCAGCGCGTCGAGCACCGTGGACAGCGGAATCTGCTTGGAGCCGATCGCGATGCTGAGCAGACAGACGAGCACCAGCAGGACCGCGCAGCCGAGCAGGCCGGCGACCAGAGTGGTCCGCCGGGTCCGCCGGGTCCGCCGGGTCCGCCGGGTCCGCCGAGGGCGCGAGGGGGCAGCGGTCTCCGGGCCGGAGTCGGCCGTGGCAGTGGGCGGGGGCATTGGACTTTCGGGATCCTCTTAGGTAAGGCTAACCTCTAGACGACTCACCATAACCCGGCCGCCCTCGGGTCCGCACGTTCCTCCCCTGCGAAGTTTATGGAGAAACCCCAAGCCATGACGACTGTGCTCGAGCGACCGATCGTGTTCGATTCGATCCTGGCCACCGTGGCGGCCGTCGACGACCTGAGCCCGCACCTGCGCCGCGTGACGTTCGTCGCACCGCGGATCGCGGAGGCGGTCAGCGCCGGCCCGGACCAGCGCATCAAGGTCCTGCTCTCCCCGCCGAACGGCAGCGCGATCCGGCTACCCGCCGGGCCCGAGTGGTACGCCGACTGGTGCGCGCAGCCCGTCGACGAGCGTTTCGTCATGCGGACCTACACCGTGCGCGCATTGCGCCCTGAGGTGGCCGAGCTGGACGTGGAGTTCGTCCTGCACGGCGTGAACGGGCCCGCCTCGGCCTGGGTGAGTGAAGCCGAGCTGGGCGATCAGGTAGGCCTGCTGCTGCCGTTCGCGGTCGACACGACCAGCACGAAGGGTCTACTGCACTCCGGCGTCGACTACGTCCCACCGGCGACCAGTGTCCGCCGGTTGCTCGTAGCGGACGAGACCGCGCTCCCCGCACTGGCCGGGATCCTGGAGGAGCTGCCTGCCGCCGTACATGCCACGGTGTTCGTCGCCGTACCCGACGCGGCCGACGTACGGCCGTTGGCAGGTGCTGCTGACGTCACGTGGGTCACTGAGGGATCCCTTGTGGACGCAGTGAAGTCAGCAGCTCTGCCGTTCGACCCGGACTACGCCTGGGTCGCCGGTGAATCGTCGATGATCAAAGAGGTACGCCGCCACCTCGTGAACGCGGTCGGGATGCCGAAGTCGGCCATCTCGTTCCAGGGCTACTGGAAGCGCGGCGAAGCGCACTGCTAGGACGGGTTCTCCGCGTGGGTCAGGGTCTCCCAGGCAACGAACAGGTTGTTGGAACCAGCCGGGCGACGTGACTCAGTCAGGGCCTGGGTGTTCGTCATCGCAATGCCCAGGCGCGTGTGCAGTGCGTTGTAGCCCACCTCGGTGATCGGACCGAGGCCCCGGTTCAGCGTGCCCTTGCACAGCCAGGACGGCACGGGCTCCAGGTTCCGCTCCCACTTGGACTGGAAGCCGAGCGCCTGCCGCAGCCGCTCACCGAACTCCGGGTACATGTCGACGCCCTGGATGCGGGCCGTCTCCAGCACGTGTGAGATCGACGAGATGCCGTAGCCGGTGTGGGTGAAGTCGCGGCACGTCTCCTGCGTGAGACCGGTGACGAACGTCCCCTGGCCCTGCCAGTAGCTGACGATCTTGTCGCGGGTGTTGAGGTTCTGGCTCGGCACGGTCTTCGGCAGCGCACCGTCCGACTCCAAGTACACGTACGCCGGCACCCGCAGCCGGTAGAGCGCGATCGCCTTGTCGTAGATCGCCTTGTCCTCCAGGAACACACCAATGCCCTGCAGCGCCTCGGTCATGCTCAACTCCCAGTTGCCGTTGGAGTTCGAGCCGTTGATGATCTTCGGCACGTAGACGTTCCGGAGCATGGTGGCGAAGCGTCCGGCGTTCGGCCAGTTGCCGTACTCGTACTTGATGATCTCCGCGGCCTTCGGCCACGACGACCCGGCCCAGGCGGTCTGCAGGGGAGCGTTGCTGTTCGTGTGGTCCTGGATGGTCGCCGACCACGCATCCATCAGCTGGATGGACTTCTGCGCGTAGCGGTCGTCCCTGGTGAGGTACCAGAGCAGCGCATCGGTGTACGCCGCGATCGCGTCCTCACGTTCGTCGGTGCAGCCGTAGTTCGGGTTCGAGTACGGACCGCACTCCACGATCGCGCGTGGTTTCGGCGTACGGGAGAGGGATGCGTACGAGCTGCTCTTGGCCTGGTTGAAGGCGTCGGTCCACGGCTGGGCGCCGGCCTGCACCTTGGTGCGCACGAAGTCGAGCTGGGCCTGGCTGACGCCGACACCGGGATGAGTGAACGTTGCCGGCGCGTCCGCGGCCTGGGCGGACGGGCTGCTGAGGGTCCCGGCCAGCAATGCGGCGGCCAGGACGAGGGAGAGCTTTCGCATGGGCGGTGTCCTGTCTTCGGGGGCGGTAGGACAGCGGTTTCCACGGCAGTTTCACGACGTACGACGGCCAGGGTCAAGACCCCGCCGGTACCGGAACTCACTGGAACAAAAGGCGCTTTTGTCCCACTCCACGCAGGATCAGTGCAGAGCCAACTCCGGCGCGCGCACGCCGGCCGCGTCCAGTAGGGCGGCCGCGGTTGCGGCGCCGATGCCGCCGAGTGGCTGCGCGCGGACCACGGCCCGGGCGCTGGCGCCGTCGAAGATCATCGTCAGCTGGATCGCCAGCGTGGCCGGGTCCTCCGCGCCGGCCTGCGCCAGCTCGCGGTGGAAGAAGTCGGTCAGCTGCTGCTTGAAGTACCGCGCCACCACGGACCCCGGGTGCTCCGGATTCTTCAGCTCCACCGCGGTGCTCACGTACGGGCAGCCGAGGTAGTTGCCTTCAGCCACCATCGCGTCCTGGCGCTCGAACACGGTGAGGATCCGCTCCCGCGGCGACCGGTCGTCCTCCGCGCCCGGCCGGAGCAGCGTCTGGTAGCCCGGACCGCGGCTCGCGAGACTCTCCGCGATCAGCTCGTCCTTCGAACGGAACAGCTGGTACATCGACTTCTTCGACACCCCGGCCGCCTTGCAGAGCGCGTCCACTCCGATGTTGACGCCGTCGCGGTAGAAGAGTTCGCCCGCGGCGTCCAGCAGCCGTTCACGGGGAGTCGCGGAAGTGCTCATGCCTTCGAGGGTACCGGCTGAATTTGAATCCATAAACCGATCGGTTTACGGTGCTAGAAACAGATCAGTTTCCATTGAGGAGTTCCCCATGACATCACTCGAAGGCGCCGTCGTCCTGGTCACCGGCGGGCAGCGCGGGATCGGCCGCGCGATCGTCGACGACCTGCTGACCCGCGGCGTTGCAAAGGTGTACGCGACCGCCCGCGCGCCGAAGCCGAGCAGCGACCCGCGGGTCGTCCCGCTGCCGCTCGAAGTCACCGACCAAGCGTCCGTCGACGCGCTCGCGGCGGCCGCGCCGGACGTCACGGTGCTGATCAACAACGCCGGCGCCGGCGCGCCGGACAACTACCTGGACAGCTCGATCGACGACATCCGCGCGGTCTTCGACGCGAACTTCTTCGGCCCGCTGCAGCTCACCCGGGCGTTCGTCCCGATCATCGAGCGGAACGGCGGAGGCCACATCCTCAACGCGCACTCGGCCCTGTCCTGGATCGCCCGGCACGGCGCGTACTCCGCCACCAAGGCCGCGCTCTGGCTGCAGACCAACGCCATCCGCCTGGAACTGCTGAACCGTGGCATCGGCGTCACCGGCCTGCACATGGGGTACGTCGACACCGACATGACGACGGCCGTGACCGCGCCGAAGTCCCGCCCGGAGGACATCGCGAAGGCCGCGCTGGACGGCATCGAGAGCGGCGCGTACGAGGTCCTCGCAGACGACACTGCCCGCACCGCGAAGGCGGCCGCCGCGATGGACCTAACTGCGGCGTACCCGGAGCTCGCCGGCTGAGGTCCACACGTCCCGATCGCGGGTGTACTCCATCGCGCCCGCGATCCCGTCGGCGACATCCGCGCCGAGTTCACGTTCCACGACGTACAGCGCCAGGTCGATCCCTGACGTGATGCCGCCCGCGGTGATCAGCGTGCCGTCGTCGACGACCCGGCTGGTCTTCAGAGCAGCGCCGAAAGCCTCCAGCTCGGACCAGGCGCCGCGGTTCGTCGTGGCTGGCCGGCCCGCCACGAGGCCGGCCTCGGCGAGCAGCATCGACCCCGTACAGACTGAGCCGATCCACCGCAATGACGGCGCCAGTGCGGCGATCCGGGCCGTCATCACACCCCGCCGCGCTTCGGCCCAACTGCCCTTCTCCGCACGATTCATCCATCCGCCGCCAGGCACGAACAACGCGTCCGGCCGCCCCAGCCCCTCCGGCGCCTTGAACCGCAGCCCGTGCTGCCCGGTCACCTCAGCCGGCCCGTCCAGCCCCACCAGCGCCACGTGGAACCCAGGCCGCCGCGAAGCATGGCTCCACACCTCGAACGGCCCCATCACGTCCATCTCGTCCACACCGTCGAACACCAAGATCTCGATTCGCATACCCCTAGCCAACCGGCCTGGACGCTCGACCGACCAGTGGCCGGAAAGCCTCTGTGCATCAAGATCTGGCCACCTTGCCTGAGCGGTCAACTCCAGCACCGTCGCGGATGCCAGCACCACCACCGAGGTGGAAGTAGCACCATCGTGGCGGCCGACGGAGAGCGGTTCGCTGGATCAATGAACCTCGCCAAGCTCACAGCCCTGGGCGCCTGCGCCTCCGTCCTGGTCGCCGGTACGACGACGCCCGCCACCGCTGTCGAGCCGCCTGGGCACGCCCGGCGCGGCTCGGTCGTGTCCGTGACTCCTGTGGAGCACCTGTCTGCGCCGGAGTTGACGCAGTACCTGCAGACGACAGGGATGAAGCCGGGTCCGGCCAAGTACGGTGTCGACGCGTATCGGGTCGTCTACCGCACGATCACGCCGCAAGGTCAGCCGACGACGGCGAGCGGCCTCGTCGCACTGCCACGGAACGGCAGCCGGCGGCTGGATCTCGTGACGTTCCTGCACGGTACGAACGCGACCCGCAACACCACCGCCTCGGTACTGCGCACCGCACCCGATCGCGTGCGCAGCCTGATGTTCGCCGGTGCCGGGTTCGCGGTCGCCGCGCCCGACCTGCTCGGTCTCGGGGTCGGCCCCGGCCGGCATCCGTACGGCGACACCGCGTCCGAGGTCAGCGCCGCCGCCGACCAGTTGCTCGCGGCTCGCACACTCACCGCGCTCCGCGGCCGATCGGTGCGGCCCGACGTACTGGTCACCGGATTCTCCGAAGGCGGCCGGATCACCCTCGGCCTCGGCCGGGCGCTGCAACGCGGACAGGTCGCCGGCTTCGGACTGCGCGCGATGGCGCCGGTCGCCGGACCGCTCGACCTGCTCGGCGTCGAACTGCCGGCACTGGTCGACGGCCGGGTCAGCCCGTTCGTCGCGACGCTGTACCTCGGCTACTTTCTGACGTCCTGGAGCCGGCTGATGGACCTGTACAAGGACCCGTCCGAGGTATTCCTGCCACCGTACGACAAGGTCGTCGACGCGCTCTTCGACGGCGACCACACCGTGCAGGAGATCGCCGCCGCACTCCCGGCCGACCCGGGCAAGCTGGTTCGCCCGGAGTTCCTGCGGAGCCTCGCCCATCCCACCGGAGCTCTCGGTGAGCGGCTCCGCACCGCCGACACGATCTGCACCGACTGGACGCCGCGCGTCCCGATCCGGTTCTTCACGGGCGCCGCGGACCACGACGTACCGCCGGCCAATTCGGTCAACTGCCGCGCGAAGCTCGGCGTCCCCAGCACGATCACCGACGTCGGCCCGGTCGACCACAACAGCACCGCGGAGCTCGCCTATCCGCAGATCCTCGGCTGGTTCAGGACACTAGGGCATGTCTCCTGATCCCACGTCGTAGCGAGGAGGTGCTCGGTGCGGTAGCTCGGCGCGCGGGGGCGAAGGGGTCGATGCGGAGCATCGTTCCCTTTGCACCCGTGCGGCGAGGTGCCGTGCCGAGTGCCCCGCAGTAGGCGTGGGATCAGGAGACATGCCCTAGTACGTCGGTAGCGCGGTGGGTGCGGTCGACGCCCTCGACGAAGATCACCACGCCGTCGGAGTTGCCGGTTCGCAGCGGGAGGATCTCGCGGTAGTCGGGGGACTCGTACCAGTCCTTGAGGTGGTCGTAGTCCGGGAACTCGATCACGATCGGGGCACCGTCCCAGTCGCCCTCGATCCGCTCGGGCGCGGCGCCGTGCACGATGAAATGACCGTCGTACGGCGCGAGCGTCTCGTCGATCCGCTCGAGGTACTCGACGATGGCGTCGCCCATCCGGACGTTGCGCAGGTAGGCGATCGCGTAAGCCTTCGATTTCTGTCCCATGCCTCCAGCTTCGGGCACAGACTGAATCCGGACGATTACCTCTGAGGTCATCAGGACGGTCTGGTCTGCCGGGGACGTACCGTAGATGCCATGTCAGTCTCAGGGGGACCGCCTTCCACCCGTGAAGAGGAGGTGGAGGAGCGGGTCGGGCCGTACCGGTTGATCCGGCGGCTCGGACAGGGCGGCATGGGTGTCGTGTATCTGGCCGAAGGCCCGGAGCGCCAGGAGGTGGCGCTGAAGGTACTGCGATCGCACGTGGCGCACGACCCGATCGCACGGGCCCGCTTGCAGCGCGAAGCGACCACACTGCAGAAGGTCAACCACCCTGGCGTGGCCGGCATCCTCGACCACGACCTGGAGGGCCAGCAGCCCTACCTGGTCACCCGTTTCGTGCCTGGGCGTCCGCTGGACGAGCAGGTGGACGACCGTGGTCCGCTGACCCCGCGTAAGTGGCTCCCGCTCGCCGGTTGCCTGGCTGAGTCGCTGCAGGCGATCCACGCGGCTGGTGTGATCCACCGCGACCTCAAGCCCGGCAACGTGATGATGTGCAACGGCAAGCCGGTGATGATCGACTTCGGCATCGCCCAGGCCGCCGACGACCTACGGCTCACCCAGACCGGTCTTGTGATCGGTACGCCGGGCTATCTGGCGCCTGAGCTCATCGAGGGCGAGATGGTGTCGCAGTCCGCCGACTGGTGGGGCTGGGCAGCCACCGTGGCGTTCGCGGCGACCGGACGCCGCCCGTTCGGCAAGGGCCCGTTCGAGGCCGTGCTGGCGCGTGTGCACTCCGGACAGGCCGACCTGGATGGCCTGGACCCGCGGCTGAAGCCCCTGCTCGCGGCCGCGCTCTCCCCCGACAAGGCCGACCGTCCGACGCAGGACGAGATCATGACGGGCCTCAGCCGGTACGCCGAGGGCCGCGACGCGCTCCTGCCCCGTGCGGAGGGCGATGCCGATCCGACGGTGGCCGCCGTACCGCCGACGAGACTGGTCACGAAGCTCATGCCGACCGAGGCCCCGCCGGCCGAAGAGCCAACGCCGACTCAGGTTGCCCAACTCGTGCCCTCGGTGATCCCGCCGCTGTCCGCGTTCGCGCCGATCCGGGACAAGCTTCGCGAGGTCTCTGCCAAGCCTCCGCTCGCCGAGCCGGCACCGTATGCCGCCGCACCGTACGCCCCGGACCCTTACAGCGCGGGGGCCTACGGTGCTGGGTCTTACGGTCCTGGGCCGTACGCTCCGGCGCCGTACCAGAGCGGCCCGCCGGTCCCGTACCAGCAGCCGTCACAGCTGATGCCTGTGCAGCCGTCACAGCCTGGCCCGGTGCAGCCGTCGCAGCCGCAGCCTGAGAAGCCGGTCAAGTCACCGCCGACCGGTCGCCGTTCGGCGGTCGTCATCGGCTTCATGGTCGCGCTGACCGGGCTGATCGCGTTCACGCCCGGCTTCGGCACGGCAGTCGCGATCATCCTGCTGGTCCTGGCGCGAACGGTCGACCGGTCGAGTACCGCGCTGATGCGACGCCGTCAGGTGCGCGGCCGGTCCGGCAGGTCCGACGGTGTCGTCGCAGCCGCGGCCAGCCCGCTGCAGCTCGCCACCGCCGTACTGATCACGCTGCCCTGCCTGATCCTGCCGCTGCTCACGGCGATCGTCGTCGGCGGCATCGTCACCGGCATCGCTGCCTCGGCGCACGGACTCGACTGGCAGCCGCTGTCGGCGATCGGCTTCGGTACGGCGGCTCTGACCGGGCTGTTCTGCTCCTGGTGGGGCCCCGGTGGCAGCTCGCTGCGCCGCGGCGCGCATATCACGGCCCGGAACACGTTCCGGGCGCACTGGTTCTCCGGGCTGATGGCCGTCGTACTGCTGGCGATCGGTGCCTTCACGTTCTACCAGGCCACGCAGGGTCAGGGCGCCGCGTGGGCGCGGAAGCCGATCGCGACCCCGAACATCCACCGCCCGTCGCTCGGCGACCTCCGCAACGCACCGTTCATCCGCGACCTCCCCGTCATCGGCAACTGACGACGGGGAGGCCGAGGCTCACAGCTGGACGATCTGGCTGCGCTCCGGGCCGACGCCGATCGCGGAGATCCGGGCCCCGCTGAGCGACTCGACCGCGCGCACGTAGGTCTGCGCCTCCTTCGGCAGGTCCTCGAAGGAACGGCAGCCCGTGATGTCGTCCGACCAGCCGTCGAACTCTTCGTAGACCGGGGCCGCGTGGTGGAAGTCGGTCTGGGTCATCGGCATTTCGTCGTGCCGCACCCCGTTCACGTCGTACGCGACGCAGACCGGGATCCGCTCGCGGCCGGTGAGTGTGTCGAGCTTGGTCAGCACGAAGTCCGAGACACCGTTCACACGGGCGGCGTACCGGGCGATCACCGAGTCGTACCAGCCGCAGCGCCGCGGCCGGCCGGTGGTGACGCCGAACTCGGCGCCCTGGGTACGCAGCCATTCGCCGTCCGCGTCCAGCAGCTCGGTCGGGAACGGGCCCTCGCCGACGCGGGTGGTGTAGGCCTTGACGACCGCCATCACGCGGTCGATCCGGGTCGGCGGGATGCCCGTGCCGGTGCAGGCGCCGGCGGAGATCGCGTTCGACGAGGTGACGAACGGGTAAGTGCCGTGGTCGACGTCCAGCAGGGTCGCCTGACCGGCCTCCATCAGCACGGTCTTGCCGTCGTCGAGGGCCTGGTTCAGCAGCAGGCCGGTGTCCGCGACCATCGGCTTCAGGCGGTCCGCGTACCCGAGCAGCTCGTCGAGCACCTCATGGATCTCGACCGCGCGCCGGTTGTACACCTTCACCAGCAGCTGGTTCTTCTGCTCCAGCGCACCGGTGACCTTCTGCTCGAGGATCTTCTCGTCGTAGAGGTCCTGGATCCGGATCCCGATCCGGTTCATCTTGTCGGCGTACGTCGGGCCGATCCCGCGCCCCGTCGTACCGATCTTGCGGCTGCCGAGGAACCGCTCGGCGACCTTGTCGAGGGTCCGGTTGTACGGCGGGATCACGTGCGCGCTCGCGCTGACCACCAGCCGCGACGGGTCCACTCCGCGCGCCTGCAGCGCGTCGAGCTCCTCGAACAGCACGCTGAGGTCGACCACGACCCCGTTGCCGATCACCGGGGTCACACCCGGTGTGAGGATGCCGCTCGGGAGCAGGTGCAGCGCGTACTTCTCGGACCCGATCACGACCGTGTGGCCGGCGTTGTTGCCGCCGTTGAACTTCACCACGTAGTCGATGACCTCGCCCGTGTTGCCGAGCAGATCGGTCGCCTTGCCTTTGCCCTCATCGCCCCACTGGGCGCCGACGAGCACGATTGCGGGCATCTCAGCCCTCCTCATCACGCACCGGCCTCACACCCCGTGGCGGCCGGTACTGGAAACGGTGAAGCCCGGAGACGTTCACCGGACATTCATCCGGCGACGCATCCAGGCTCTTGCGACCAAAGCCTACCGGACCGCGGGTGCCGAGTTTCGGGCTTGTCCACAACCTCCGGAATCACTGTTCACTCAACTGACGGGTTGCCATTTAGCGTGATCACGTGCACACTCTTAGTCAGCGGCCCGCCGAAACTGCCGCAGGGGACGGTTCCGGCGGGCCGCTTCCTTGTTGTCGAGGAAGACAGGCTCATTCCTTGAGTTCCTGCGGGTTGCTCGCCAGCCACTCCTTGACCCGCCGGTCGGCTTCCTCCGGTGTCACGTCCTCCACCTTCGTCAGGATCGCCCAGCGATGCCCGAACGGGTCGATCACCGTCCCGAACCGGTCCCCGGTCATGAACGTCTGCACCTCCGCCACCGACTTCGCCCCGGCCTCGATCGCCTTCGTGTACGTCGCGTCCACGTCCGGCACGTAGTGCACCAGCGACGAGTGCACCCACTCGCCGTTCGGCGCCCGCAGCCCGATCTGCGGCATCTCGTCGCTGAGTTGCAGCATCGAGTTGCCGAACCGCAACTCGGCCTGCCCGACCCGCCCGTCCGGCATGTCCTGCCGGCTGACCACCTCGGCGCCGAACACCTCCTGGTAGAACTCGATCGCCTTCGCACCGTCCGCGACCGCGAGGTACGGCGCCAGCGAGTGATAACCGTCGGGGATGGGGTTTACCGTGTTCGTCATGTTCCCAGTCAACGCGCTGGGTGCCGTGCCGGTCTTGTAAGAAAGCGACAGGGAGCCTTGACCCATCCAGCCGACAGCGAGAGAGGCATCCTGCACCCCCGCGAGCAGGCCCGGCATCGTTCGCTCAGCCGGCTCGCGGCGGGGCCGGAGGCCGGGCGGTTCGTGGAGTGGTACTGGATCGTCGAGTGGGACCTGGACGCGCCGTACACGGCCGAGGTGCTGCCGTTCCCGGCGGTGAACGTGACGTTCGAGCAGCCGGGCGGCGCGTTCGTGAACGGTGTCTGCACGCGGAAGTTCGAGCGCGAGCTGTCCGGGCGCGGGCGGGCGTTCGGGGTGAAGTTCTGGGCCGGCGGGTTCGGCGCGATCACCGGGCTGGACGTCGGCTCGTTCCGCGACGAGGTGCTGCCGTTGACCGCGGTCTTCCCGGACGGCGACCGGCTCGCGGACCTGGTGTTCGAGGCCGAGTCCGACGTCCGGCGGCGCGCGGTGTTCGAGGCGTTCCTACGCGACCACCTGGCCCCGCCGGACCCGTCGTACGAGCTGGTCCGGGAGATCGTGTCGACGATGGCGGCCGACCGTTCGGTGGCCCGCGTCGACGAGATCACCGAGCGGTTCGACGTACCGATCCGCACCCTGCAGCGGCTGTTCCGGCGGTACGTCGGGGTCGGCCCCAAGTGGGTGCTCCGCCGGTACCGGCTGCACGACGGCGCGGAACTGCTGGCCAACGGCGAGGTCGCCGAGCTCGCGGAGCTGTCCGCGTCGCTCGGCTACTTCGACCAGGCTCACTTCTCCAAGGAGTTCAAGCAGCAGATCGGCCTCACGCCGGCGGAGTACGCGGCCCGCGCCGCCGCCGAACGCCAGGTCACCTACCGCTGAGCTTCACCGTCAACGCCATCACCAACGCACTGGTTGCCGCCGCCAACGCGACCAGGAACCCGTACTGCGCGCTGTGGCCGTCGACGACCCATCCGGCGAACGCGGACCCGAGCGCGATGCCGGCCGCACCACCCGAGTTGATCCAGGTGAACGCCTGCGTGAGGATCGCCGGCTCGACCGCCGACTCGGTCAGCACCGCGGACAGCGTCTGGAACGGCGCGATGGCCAAGCCAGGCAGGGCCAACGCGAGCGCAGCCGCCAGTGGCGTGTGCACCGCGAGCAATGGCACGCAGCTGACCGCAAGCCAGACGAACGCGATCACGAACTGCGTCTCCGGGGCCGTGCGCCAACGCCTTGCACCGTAAGCGAATCCTGCGAACAGGCTGACCAGACTGGTGATGCTGTAGAGGGGACCGGCCAGTCCGGGTGTCCCCCGGGAGACCGCGAAAGCTGTCACGGACACCTGCATGCTGCCGAAGAACAGGCCGATGCCGACATTCGTACCCACCAGGCCGGCAAACCGCTTGTGCAGCAGGCGCTTGGCTCCCTCGTGCTGACCCGCTGTGGTCGGCGGTGGCGCGGTACCCCGTTGCATCGCCAGCAGGAATCCACCGGCCAGCAGCAGGCCCGTGGCGAGCATCGACCCGGCCGCCGGCGTTGCCGACGAACTCACGATGCCGACCAGCCCGGGACCGACCATGAACGCCACACCGACGCTCAGGGCTTCCAGTGCGAACGCCGACGACAGCAGCGGTGTCTCGCGGAGCGCGTACGCCCAGCGGGCACCCGTCTGCGCGCTCACCTGCGGCAGTGAGCCACCGGCGAGGACACCTGTCAGGACCAGCGCCCACAGGGGTGCGCCGGTGACCGTGAGGGTGATGAGCAGCGCCATCGTCGTCGCGTGCGCGAGCAAGGTGAACGGCAGCATCCGGGTCTGACCGAATCGGTCGATCAACCGGGCGACCTGTGGTCCGGCGACCGCCTCGGCGACGGCGAAGCCGCCGGTGACGCTGCCGGCCGCGGCGTACGAGCCGGTCGATCCGTGCACCAGCCAGACGATGCCGAGGCCCGTCATCGCGATCCCGATCCGGGCCGGGGCCGCCGCGAAATAGAACTTCCAGGCGCCGGGAGTACGCAGTACCGCTGCGTAAGTGGGCGCGCCGATCCGTCCGGTGAGAGCCGGCACGGTGTGACCTTCCGCTGCCCGAAGGGGCGGGGACCCGACCGTGGGCGTCCAGCTTCGCCGGTCTGTCCGTCCGCCTAGAACCGTCCATGTTCGACAAGAAGCGGGGACGCTCGCCGCTTGTCGGCACTGTCAACGGGCAGAAACCTCGTGTGGTTCAGGTTGACCGGAACAGTCTACCGTCCACCAGCACCGGCACTACATCGCTCGTGTCCACCTCGGCCGCGATCGCCACGTCCTCGGCGAAGCCGTACTGCGTGAGCTCCCGGCCGCCGGCGCACTCGTGCAAGAGGGCGGTCAGCTCGTCCGCGACCGCGTCGTACGCCGCCACAGCCGCTCGCGCCTCCGGGGAGAGACCGTCGGCACCCAGCGCGCTGAGGAACCCGCCGGCGCCCCAGAGATCCTCGACCGCCGGCCGGAGCGACCCGTCGCGCCACCTCTCCCCCGCGGCGATCGCCACCACTCTGGGCCGCCGGTCCGCGCCGTGCGCGATCTGTTCGGCGACCCAGTCCGCGGCGGCCCGCCGGTTACGCAACGACACCGCGACGACCGTCGCGCCGGTATCACTCAGCTGCTTCGCGATCGTCGATCCGTTCGGCGACGGCAGCACCAGCTTGGTGATTCCGGTCACTCGCCGGATCGACGCCGGCGACAGACTCACGCCGTCCGGTCCAGCCGCGGAACGCCCGACCGCCAGCGTCGCGCCGTACCGCTCGGCGTAGCCGACGGCGGACTCGTCACGCCAGCGATACGGGTACACGTCGATGCCGCGATCGACCGCGACCGTCACCGCCGTCGTGAACGACAGCACGTCGACGACCGCGACGATGTCCCCGGCAACCACCTCGGCGCCGACCGGCCCCCAGTCGAACCCGGCGGCGAATCCGTCCTGCGCGTAAGGGCTGGTCACCCGGCAGATCATCCCGCCGGGAAACCAACCCCACAAGCAGGTTTCAGCTCAGCGCGTCGGCAGCCGTCGGCGACGAGTCGCGCAAGAAGGTGGCGCAGCGCTCGGCCTCGTCCTTCTCGTCGATCAGCGCCGCGGCCTTGCCCAGCGCCGCCAGCGCGCGCAGGAAGCCGCGGTTCGGCTCGTGCTCCCACGGGACCGGGCCGTGACCCTTCCAGCCGTTCCGCCGGAGCAGGTCCAGCGCCCGGTGGTAGCCGGTCCGCGCGTACGCGTACCCCTCGACGGTCCGGCCGTCCGCGAGCGCCCCCTCGGCGAGCACCGCCCAGGCCAGCGAGGACGTCGGGTACTTGGCGGCGACGTCCGCCGGAGCGGCCCCGTCGGCGAGTTCCGCCGCGGCCGGGTCGACCGGTAGTAGTGTCTCGGGTGGGCCGGAGAGCAGATTGTTCAATTCCATAGACACATCTTCGCCGATCACGCAGCCGTACCGGCACGTGACCGTCTGGCGAAATCCGTTGACCGTTCACCCGGCGGCCACGGATGCTTGAGACCCTCGCGTCAAACCGCCGTGGTTCCCAGCTACGGCCGGAAGGAGGCACCGGATGAGCGTCATAGTCCTGAACGCGTCGTACGAACCGCTGCACACCGTCTCGATCCAGCACGCCATCCGGATGCTGGTCCGCGAGGTCGCAGTGGTCGAAGAGGCGCACGGAGAGCGAACTATCGGCCCTTTTCCGGTCCCACGCGTCCTCCGGCTGGTCCGGTACGTCGTGACGCACTGGCGCTACGCGGCCGGCCGGATGAAGTACAGCAAGCACGGCGTCCTCCGGCGCGACAAGTTCCGCTGCGCCTACTGCGGCCTGGAGAACGCCGACACCATGGACCATGTCCAACCCAGGTCCAGGGGCGGCCGCACCGAGTGGCTGAACGCGGTCGCCGCCCATGCCTCGTGCAACGAGCGCAAAGGCAACCGCACCCCGTCCGAGGCCAACATGCCGCTCCTCTGGCAACCCTGGGTACCAACCCGCGCGGAGCTCGTCATAGACACATGACGGGCATTTTTTATGCCCTTTTCGCTCCCCTCGGGCCGTCGCCTCGACATCTCCACGGTCGCCGCTCGCCCGGACCTGGCCCACGCCGACTTCGACGCGGGCCCCTGGCCCGCGTTCATGCGCCACAACCGGGTGTCCGAGGCGTACTTCCGGCAGACGGTCACCACGTTCCCGTCAACCTGCCTGATCGCGACGTCCGACGGCCGTCCGGTCGGTGACGCGCACGCGGTCCAGCTCTCGTCCGCCGGCCGTGATCCGTTTCCGGCCGGCGGCTGGGAGCAGGTCGTCGTCCGGGCGTTTGCTGATGCCCGCAACAACGTCCGCCCGGACGTCGCCTGTGCGCTGAACATCAGCGTTGCCCGCGACTTCCAGGGTGAAGGTGTCGCCGCGCTGCTCCTCTCCGCCCTGCGCGAAGCGGCTGCCTCCCTCGGACTCTTCGCGCTGGACGCCCCGGTCCGCCCGACCCGCAAGCATCTCGAGCCCGTCGTCCCGATGCAGGAGTACGCCGCCCGGACGCGACCTGACGGTCTGCCCACTGATCCTTGGCTCCGCACCCACGTCCGCGCCGGTGGCCGGATCGCCGGTGTCGCGCCCGCGTCCTGGGTGATCGCCGGGTCGTTGGGCGAATGGCGTCGCCGGACCGGTCTGCCGTTCGACAGCACCGGACCGGTCGAGGTAGACGGTGCGCTGGTGCCGGTGGAGTGTGATGTGCGCGCCGACCGCGCCGTGTACGTCGAGCCGAACGTGTGGGTCCGGCACGAGTTCTCCACAGATTGAAAGTCGGCCGTCGGCGCGGGGGTGAATCGCGGCAAGTTCTAGGGCATGAATCCTCAACTCGCCGTGATGGCGTCGATCCGGGGCGGTGTCTTCACCCGGGCCGACGCGCGTGCCTGCGGATATGCCGACAGTGACATCGACGCCCTGCTGAGATCGGGCCAGTGGCGGCGGATCCGCCGCGGGACGTATGCCGCCCGAAGATCCCTGATGCTCGTCACCGACGAGATCCTGCACCTCCGCCGCGCCTACCGCGTGCTCCGTGCGAGCGGTCCCGACGTTTTCGCGAGTCACCAGTCGGCCGCGGCCCTCCATGCCTTACCTGTCTGGGGTCTCGACCTGACTCGCGTGCACATCACAGCGCCTGACGGCCGCTCCGGACGGGTCCGCGGCGTCCACCGCCACATCCGCGATCCGGTAGGTCCCGGCCTCCAGCTGTGGAACACACTGCGGATGGTCTCGCCGGCCCGCGCGATCGTCGAGGTCGCGGCGACCGCACCGGCCCTGCCCGCGATCGTGCTCGCCGACGCCGCCGTCTACACAGGCACGGTCGATCGCCGCGCGCTCCGTCAGGCGATCACGTTCCTTGACCACGGCAACAAGCGCGCTCTCAAGGTCCTGGACCAGCTCACCGGCGCCGCCTCGATCGCCGAGTCACGCCTGCGCTACATCCTCGCCGACGCCGGGCTCCCCGCCCCCAGCCCGATACCACCACCCGACGCCGAGCAACCGGACGCCGATGATCCCGCCGTCGAAGGCCTGTGGTTCCCCGACGAACGCACCGTCGTCGAGTTCGAGCCGCGCTTTCCCTTCTACAGCGAGGATTCCGACCCCGAAGACGCACCGACCGAGCCGGCGAGCGACGACGGGCCGCGACCCGTCGAGCACTGCTGGATCTCCTGGACCGATCTCGACGACCCCGCGACCGTGGCCGACCGCATCCGAACCACGTTCACCCGGGCAGCCCGCCGTACCGGCATCCGGCATTTCGACCTGGCCCGGGTGCGATGACGAGAGGAGTCACCCTTGCTTGCCAACTTCATCCACGCAGTCGCTCAGCAGATGGGACAGGCCCGCCCCGGGAAAGTCTCCAGGACGGGCCTGATCGCAACAAGAATTGCCGGTAGGTCAGGCGTTCAGCGACGTGCCGGTGGAGCGCAGGTTCTCGCACGCCTCGCCGACGCGCTTCCCCATGCCCTCTTCGGCCGCCTTGCCCCACGCCCGCGGGTCGTAGGCCTTCTTGTTACCGACCTCGCCGTCGACCTTCAGCACACCGTCGTAGTTGAGGAACATGTGCGCGGCCGCCGGCCGGGTGAACGCGTACTGCGTGTCGGTGTCGACGTTCATCTTGATGACGCCGTTGTCGACCGCGGCACGGATCTCCTCGAGCGTCGAGCCGGAGCCACCGTGGAACACCAGGTCGAACGGGCGCTCCTTGCCGAGCTTGGCGCCGACCTGGTCCTGGATCTCGGCCAGGATCTCCGGGCGCAGCTTGACCGCACCCGGCTTGTAGACGCCGTGCACGTTGCCGAAGGTCAGCGCGGTCAGGTAGCGACCGTTCTCGCCGGTGCCGAGCGCCTCGACCGTGGCCAAGCCGTCCTCGACGGTGGTGTACAGCTTCTCGTTGATCTCGTTGGCGACACCGTCCTCCTCGCCACCGACGACGCCGACCTCGATCTCCAGGACGATCTTCGCCGCGGCGGCCTTGGCCAGCAGCTCCTTGGCGATCTCCAGGTTCTCGGTCAGCGGCACCGCCGAGCCGTCCCACATGTGCGACTGGAACAGCGGGTTCTCACCGCGGGCGACGCGCTCGGCGGAGATCTCCAGCAGCGGGCGGACGAAGCCGTCCAGCTTGTCCTTCGGGCAGTGGTCGGTGTGCAGCGCGATGTTCACCGGGTAGTTCTTGGCGACCTCGTGCGCGTAGGCGGCCAGCGCGACGGCGCCGGAGACCATGTTCTTGATGGTCGGACCGGACAGGTACTCCGCACCGCCGGTGGAGACCTGGATGATGCCGTCCGAGCCCGCCTCGGCGAAACCGCGGATCGCGGCGTTCAGCGTCTGCGAGGAGCTGACATTGATGGCCGGGTAGGCGAAGCGGTTCTGCTTGGCCTTGTCCAGCATCTCGGCGTAGACCTCAGGGGTTGCAATAGGCATGTCTCGCGGTACTCCTCACAACACAGTTCTTGTGGGTTCGGCTCCAGTATCGCCGCCGGGCACTTCGTCGGATCCGGCGGCCCACCTGACGAACCGGCCCGGTGGCCGGGGAGCGATCGACAGGGATGCAGACCAGTTGGTGAACAGGATTTATCCAGTTCGTGGCGTCCGGGTATCCTCCGGCGACGGAGGGCGCTCCGGCGCCGGTCAGGCGGACCCGGTTCGCGGGCCACGCGGAGTCAGGGCCATGTGCAGCCGGTAGCGATCGGCGCGGTACGCCGACCAGGACAGTTCGACCACCTTGCGGCCGGCGAACGTGGTGCGCTCGAGGACCAGCAGGGGTGCCCGCCGGGCCACGCCGAGCACCCGGGCGACATGACCGTCGGCGTTGTCCGCCCGAACGGTCTGCTCGCCGGAGGTGACGACGACGTCGTACTCACTCGCGAAGACGTCGTACAGGGTGCCGAGCTCGCGGCCGAGCAGGCCGGGGAAGAGCGCGGACGGGTAGTAGCCGACCTCGTACGCCATCGGCGACGCGTCGGCGGTCCGGAGCCGCTCGACCCGGATCACCTTCGTGCCCTTGGCCACCCGCAGGCCCTTGGCGGTCTCGTCGGACGCCTCGATCTCGCTCGCCGACAGCACCACGGTCCCGGGCTCGAGCCCGCGGGCCCGCATCTCCCGGGAGAACGAGGTGAGGTGCAGCTGGGAGTCGACCTGGGGGCCGGTGACGAAGGTCCCCTTGCCGTGCACCCGTTCGAGTGCGCCGGACTCGACCAGGTCGCTGATCGCCTGCCGGACGGTCACCCGGGAGACGTTCAGCTTGTCCACCAGGGCGCGCTCGGAGGGGATCGGGTCCCCGGGATGCAGCTCGACATCGATCAGCCGTTCCAGCACCGATCGGACCTGGGCCCGCTTGGTCGCCACCATGGAATCTCGATCCTCCAGACCTGGGCGGACCTCGGGGGTGCCCCGGGGCGCCGCTCACTGCTATCGTGCGCAGCATACCTGTTAAGACCAGATAGGACCAGTGATCGCAGTGGTGTCTGTCCCCTCCCAGGAAACCCGGATGGCGGCCGAGATCGCCGAGCAGCCGGCCGCGCTCGCGGCGACGTTCGAGCATGTTCTGCCGCTGCGGCACGACATCACCCGGCTGGCCGCCGGGCGCCGGAACGTGATCTTCGTCGCCCGCGGCTCCTCGGACAACGCGGGCGTGTACGGGCGCTACCTGACCGAGATCCACGCCGGCCGGCAGGCGTCGCTGGCCGCTCCGTCGGTAGCGACGCTGTACGGGGCGAACCTCGACCTCTCGAACTCGCTGGTCGTCGCGGTCAGCCAGTCCGGCGCCACCCAGGAGATCGTCGACACGGCCGAGTGGGCGAAGCGCAACGGAGCCGCGATCGTCGGGATCACGAACGACGGGAACAGCCCGCTGGCGTCGACGGCCGACGTCGCGCTGATCACTCAGGCCGGCAAGGAGCTCGCGGTACCGGCGACCAAGACGTACACGACCCAGCTGGCCGCGATCACGGTGGCTGTGGACGCGCTGGCACCGCGGCCGGGGACGCTGGACGCGGACATCGCCCGGGTTCCGGACGCGGCGACCAAGATGCTGTCGGGTTCGGTCGAGGCGGCCGCGGAGTTGCTGGCGGGCGCGCACGACGTGCTCGCGAGCGGGCGTGGGCTGACCTTCGGTACGACGCTCGAGGTGGCGCTGAAGCTCGAGGAGACCTGCCTGCAGCCGGTCCGCGGACTCTCGTACGCCGACCTCAAGCACGGCCCGATCGCGGTCGTCGACTCCGACCTGGTGACCATCCTGGTCGCGGCCGGCGAAGGCCCGGCGCTGCCCGGCATGACCGAGCTGGCCGGTCTGGTCCGCGAGAAGGGCAGCAAGATCCTCGGCATCGGCGGCGACCCGACGTTCGCGGCCCGCTGCGACGTGAACCTGACAGGCCCGGACCTCCCCGAGACCCTCGCACCGCTCGCCCTGGTCATCCCGGCCCAGCGCGCGATCGAGCTCCTGGCCCGCAAGCTCGGCCTGGACCCGGACGCCCCCCGCGGCCTGCGCAAGGTCACCCAGACCGACTGAACAAAGTGCTCACTGGGTGAGCACTTTGGCTGGAATCGTGGTGGTCGTCAACCAGGAAGACCTGCGAGAGGACCACCACGATGTTGCGAGGACTTGCGACCGTCAGCTTCTACGCCGCCGACGTGAAGGCGGCGCGGGACTGGTACGAGAAGCTGCTGGGCGTCGAGGCGTACTACGCCGTGCCCAGCGCGGAGGCGCCGGCGTACGTGGAGTTCCGGCTCGGGGATCTGCAGGCGGAGTTGGGGATCATCGACGCCAAGTACGCGACGCAGCAGGTCGGGACGGCGGCCGGCGCGATCATGTACTGGCACGTCGACGACCTCGAGGGCACGCTGGCCCGGCTGGTCGAGCTGGGTGCGACCGTCAACGAGGACGTCGTCGAGCGAGGCAGCAACACCGGGTTCCGGACGGCGTCGGTGGTGGACCCGTTCGGCAACCTGCTCGGCATCATGACCAACCCACACTACGTGGAGATCCTCGAAGACCTCAGAAGTCGATCCGCATAACGGCACGACGGTTGCCGGGCCGGCTCACCTCGGCGAATCCGGCGTCGGCGAAGGTCGCGAGACTCCCGACGAATCCGCCGTCGACCAGATCCGGATACCCCTCGATCGCGCGGGCCCCGCCCTCGCGGGCGAACCCGACCGCGGCCGCTGCCAGCAGCCGGCTGATCCCCCGCCGCCGGTACCCGAGCCGAGTGACGAAACAGGTCACCGCCCACACGGAGCCATCCGCCTTGTCCTCGTCCCGCCCCAACCACGGCACCCGAAAGTCCCGGACCAACCGCGCATACCCCGCCCGCGGCGCCACCGCACACCACCCCACCGCCACCCCACGCCCCACTCCCCCACCACCCGGGTCCACACGCCCCAAGCCGACGCCACCCGGGTCTACGGCACCCGCATCCACGCCTCCGAAGCTCGCGCCACCCGAGTCCACGCGATCCGAGCCCATGCGATCCGGGTTCGCGCCGGCCCGGTTCGCGCCGGCCGGGGTCGCGCCAGCCGGGGGCGTGGCGTTGAGGTAGGCGATGAGGCCTGTGGTTCTTGGGGTGTTCGGTTGGTCGCAGGCGGTCTGGTCTCGGAGGCGGGCGGCGAGTTCTTCGGGGCCCTCCGAGGCCCACGACTCCTTGGGGAGCATCCGGAAGCGCTGGCACCAGCAGCGGGCCGTGTCGCCGGTCTCCCCGAAGATCGCCTGCAGATCGCTCCACGTCGCCTGGTTGGCCGGGACGACGGTGAGCTGCTCGGGCCGGACAAGCTCACGCGAGCCCACCGCGGGCACTGCGGACACCGGGGACATCCGCCTCGGGGCCTGGCGCGGTCGCGGCTGCCGGTGTTTGCGGGGGTCGAAGCTGACGTGGAGCTCCACCGTGTCGCCGGCGCCGAGACCGGCGGGCTTGCGTACCGCGTCCTTCAGCGGAAGGAGATGACCACCGTCCCGCGACCAGAGCGAGGTCGTCCACTCGACTCCGAGGAGCGAGGCACGGACCGGGACCGCGCCCCACGCGGGACCCGACTCCGCGGCAGCGGCTCGCAGGGCGTCGCCGGTTTCGGGCGGCACGGTCACGAAGTAGTACGGCGCCGGGCCGCGCCATTCGATGATCTCGCCCACGAACGTGTGGTCCATAGGTTCGAACGCTAGACCAGATTCCGGAAGGGTGGCTTCCGGAAAGCTCAGAGCTGGCCGCGATGGGTCAGCGCGGTGGTGATCTGGTCGGCGGCTGCCCGGAGATGGGGCAGGAAGTCTTCGCAGAGTGAGGTCGGGGTCGAGCGGGAGGCATGCGCCGAGACGTTCAGGGCGGCGATGACCCGGCCGCGAGCGTTACGGATCGGGACCGCGATCGAGCGGAGGCCGAGCTCGAGTTCCTGGTCGACCAGGGCATAGCCGTCAGTGCGCGCCTTGGTGATCGTCGCGCGGAGGTCGGCGGCGGCGGTGAGCGTGCGGTCGGTGAGCGGCTCGGCCTGGAGGGAGTCGACGTACGACGTGACCTCGGCGTCAGGCAAGCCGGCGAGCAGTACGCGGCCCATCGAGGTCGGGTAGGCCGGGAGGCGGGCGCCGACACCGAGGGCGACTGTCATGATCCGGCTGGTCGGCACGCGGGCGACGTACACGATGTCGGGGAGGTCGAGGGTCGCGATCGAGCACGACTCCCGGGTCTTGGCGGTGAGCTCCTCCATGAACGGGCCGGCGAGTTCGCCCAGGTCCAGTGAGGACAGGTAGGCCCAGCCGAGAGCGAGGACGCGCGGGGTGAGGGAGAAGCGGCGGTTGTCACTGCGGACGTAGCCGAGCTCTTCCAGCGTGAGCAGGATCCGCCGGGCGGTCGCGGGCGTGATGCCGACCGCGCGCGCGACTTCGCTGAGAGTCAGTGAGGGGGTGGAGGCCGAGAACGCCCGGATCACCGCGAGGCCGCGGTCGAGGCCCTGGAGGAACGTGCCTGTAGACGCGTCACTCGCCATCGGCTAGCCTGCTTTTCGTTGAAAGAAGAACTATTCGCAGAGCGAAATCATAGCGGAGCTGCTGATGCCTCGTCCAGTTGAGGGCGCACCGGGGTCGTTCGTGCACACGTTCTGGCCGGGGCGGGTGGTGTTCGGGGCGGGCACGCTGGCCCAGGTGGGTGACGAGGTCGCGGCCCTCGGCGTACGCCGGGTGCTCGTCGTGGCGACCAGGTCCGCCCGAGCGGCCGCCGACGCGGTCGAACAGCAGCTGAGCGAGCGCTTCGCCGGCCGGATCGACGGGGTCACCCAACACGTCCCGACCGGACTCGCGGACGCAGCCCGCACCACAGCACGAGAAGCGAACGCAGACGCAATCGTCGCCATCGGAGGCGGCTCGGCAATCGGCCTCGCAAAAGCAGTCGCCCTCACCAGCGCCGCTGAGGTCGTGGTCGTTGCGGTGCCTACTACCTATGCCGGGTCGGAGATGACGCCGGTGTGGGGAGAGACGTCGGGTGGGAGCAAGACGACGGGGGTAGATGCGCGTGTTCTGCCGCGGGTGGTGGTTTATGACTCGATGTTGAGCCAAGGGTTGCCGGTGAAGGTGACTGCCGCGAGCGTGGCGAATGCGATGGCGCACTGCGTGGAGGCCGTCTGGACGCCGAAGGCCGATCCGATCACCGAGGTGATCGCGGTCGAGGGCCTGCGGGCGTTGAGCGCCGGTCTGCGGGCGGTGTTGGTGGAGCCTGAGGACTTGGAGGCTCGGGGCACTCTCTTGTACGGCGCGTGCCTCGCGGGCTCCGCGTTGGCGACAGCCGGGACCGGGCTGCACCACAAGCTGTGCCACTTGCTTGGTGGGACCTACAACTTGCCGCATGCGGAGACACACGCAGCTGTACTTCCACAGGTTGCCCGCGTCAAGGCTCCCACAGTCCCCCAGAGCGCCGCACGCCTGGCAGCTGCGTTGGGCGAAGACGAGGCGGACGGCGGACTGGCGCGGGAGTTGTTCCAGCTTTTTCAGAGGGCAGGGCTGGCCGTGAGTTTGCGGGAGCTGGGACTGCGGCGCGAGCAGGTCGATGAGGCAACCGACCGATTCGGCGAGTCGGCGGAGGTAGTGCAGGAGATCTTGGTGCGGGCTTGGGACGGTGTGCGGCCTTGAGGAGGATGGATGGATCTGCGGGACGATGAGCTGACCGACGCGGTCGTTGCCAGCTTTGCGAGTAGCGGGAGCGAGCGCTACAAGGAAGTGATGAGCGCGCTCGTCCGGCACCTGCATGCGTTTGCGCGGGAGGTGGATCTCACCGAGGACGAGTACTTCACGGCGATCGACTTCCTGACCAGGACAGGCCAGATCTCGACCGGCACGCGGCAAGAGTTCGTGCTGCTGGCGGACGTACTCGGCCTGTCGATGCTCACCGTCGGTCTGGGCAACCGCAAGCCCGTGGAAGCCACCCAGTCAACCGTGTTCGGGCCGTTCTTCGTCGAGGGTTCACCTGAGGTAGAGCTCGGCGACGACATCTCGAACGGCGCCCCGGGACAGCCGTGCCTGGTGAGCGGGCGGGTCCTGAACACCAAGGGCGAGCCGATCGCCGGCGCGCTGGTCGAGACGTGGCAGGCCGACGAGGACGGGTTCTACGACGTACAGAAGGACCTCGACCGCCCGCAGAACCGCGCTCACCTGACGACCGATGCCGAGGGCAACTACCGGTTCTGGGCGGTGAAGCCGGTCGCGTACCCGATTCCGGACGACGGCCCGGTGGGCGAGCTGCTACGCGCCGCAGGCCGCGGTCCGATGCGCCCGGCACATATCCACTTCATGGTCACGGCACCCGGATACGCACGTCTCATCACGCACGTGTTCGCCAGCGGCGACGAGTACCTCGACACCGATGCGGTGTTCGGCGTGAAGCAGTCCCTGATCGCCGACTTCACAGAGCACGAGGAAGACGGCAAGACCTTCTACAGGGTCGATTACGACCTCGTACTGGCGACCACCGAGGAGACCCGGCAATGATCACGACCGATGTGCTGATCGTCGGCAGCGGCCCGGCCGGCGGTGCAGCCTCGCTCTTCCTCTCGACGTACGGCGTCGACAACATCGTCCTCACCCGGTACGGCTGGACCGCCAACACGCCCCGTGCCCACATCACCAACCAGCGAACGGTCGAGCTGATGCGCGACATGGGCATCGAGGACGAGGTCGTCGGCAAGGGGACCGCTCACCACCTGATGGGACAGACCGCGTTCTGCACCAGTCTCGCGGGCGAGGAGATCGGCCGGATCCGCACGTGGGGTACGCATCCGCGCCGGCTCGCCGACTACACCGAGGCGAGTCCGTGCCTGCCGATGGACCTCCCGCAGACCCTCTTCGAGCCGATCCTCGTCAGTACGGCGGCCGCCCGCGGCGCGCGGCTCCGCTTCAACACGGAGTACGAGAAGCTCGAGCAGGACGCGGACGGCGTCACCGCGACGGTACGCGACCGGCTGAGCGGTACGACGTACCAGATCCGGGCGAAGTACCTGATCGGCGCGGACGGCGGGCGGAGCAAGGTGGCGCAGGACATCGGGCTCCCGATGGCCGGCGCGATGGACCTCGAGGGTTCGATGAACATCGTGTTCGAGGCCGATCTCAGCCGGTACGTCGCGCATCGCCCGAGCGTCCTGTACTGGGTCCTGCAGCCCGGCGCGCAGATCGGCGGCATCGGCGCCGGCCTGGTCCGCATGGTCCGGCCGTGGAACGAGTGGCTGATCGTCTGGGGCTACGACATCACCCAGCCGGCTCCGGTCGTCGACGAGGCGATGGCGACCGAGATCGTCCACAATCTGGTCGGCGACGACACCATCGACGTGAAGCTGAAGGGTACGTCGGTGTGGAGCGTGAACCACATGTACGCCGAGAAGGCCTCGAACGGCCGGGTGTTCTGTATGGGCGACGCGATCCACCGGCACCCGCCGAGCAACGGTCTCGGCTCGAACACCTCCATCCAGGACGCGTACAACCTGGCGTGGAAGCTTGCCCTGGTCCTCAACGAACAGGCCTCGCCGAAGCTGCTCGCGACCTACGACGCCGAGCGCGTCCCGATCGCCCGGCAGATCGTTGACCGCGCCAACAAGAGCCGCACCCAGTTCGGCCAGATCTTCCGCGCCCTCGGGATGACGCCGGACGCGCCGGACGGGTGGACGATCGAGTCCCGCAAGGACGACACAGCGGCCGGAGCCGCGCAGCGCGAGGAGCTACGCAAGGCGATCGAGCTCAAGGACTACGAGTTCAACGCGCACGGCGTCGAGCTCGGCCAGCGCTACATGTCGTCGGCGGTCGTCCCGGACGGTACGCCGGAGCCGTCCTACGCGCAGGACCCGGAGCTGTACTACCACCCGACGACCTGGCCGGGTGCGCGCGTCCCGCACTGCTGGCTGACCCGCGGGTCAGAGACCGTCAGCACGCTGGACGTGGTCGGCAAGGGCCGCTTCACGTTGCTCACCGGGATCGGCGGCGACGCCTGGGTGAAGGCGGCCAGGTCCGTGTCCGAGCACCTCGGCGTACCGATCGAACCGCTCGTGATCGGACCGGGCCGCGAACTGGAAGACCTGTACGGCGACTGGGCCCGCGTGCGTGAGATCCCGGACGCGGGCTGCCTGCTCGTCCGCCCGGACGCGCACATCGCCTACCGCGCGTTCGACCAGCCGGACGACCCGACCGAAACGCTCAATCAAACGGTCAGGGCACTTCTAGGGCACGTCTCCTAATCCCACGTCGTCGCGAGGAGGTGCTCGGTGCGGTAGCTCGGCGCGCGGGGGCGAAGGGGTCGATGCGGAGCATCGTTCCCTTTGCACCCGTGCGGCGAGATGCCGTGCCGAGTGCCCCGCAGTAGACGTGGGATTGGGAGACGTGTCCTAGGCCGCTGACGTCGCCTGCGACGAGCGGAGGATCTTGTCCAGGATCGCCGAGATCTCCGCGGTCTCGGCGTCCAGGAGCGTGATCAGCGCGACCCGCGACGTCTCCGAGCGCGCTTCCAGGGCCGCCGCGCTCAGCGCGCGCACGGTGCCCAGCTCGTGTATCAGTTCGTCCCACAGTGCGTTCATCGACAAAACCCCCATGTTCCCGGCCGCCAACGCAGGGCGACGAGAAGGCCTCACTTCTGTCGTCAGTAACAACGGGACGGCCCGGCCGAAGGTTACGAACTCGTCAAGAATCTCCATCCGTTCGCCGGGACGACCGGCGTGTCGGCGAGCGGAAACTGCTGATCCTCGTCCGACACGTTGAGCAGCAACAGGACCCACTCGTCACCGTGCGTGCTCCGCAAGGCGATCGCCGTGTTGGTCAGATGCTCCACGCTCGTCCGGGCCCGCACCAGCCACGGATGACGCCGCCGTACGCTGATCAGCTCCTGGTGCAGGCGGTACGTCGCCCACCCGTGCGGCGCCAGCTCGTCCGGGTCGCTCGGGAACGCCGGCCGGATCGCGTCGTCCCCGCCGGCCCGCTCCTCCTTCAGCCCCCGGAACGCCTGCTCGTCCCCCGCATACACACTCGGTACGCCGCCGACGGTGAACAGGATCGCCAACGCATGCCCCAGGTGGCGCTCGTCCTCGAGCCGGGAAGCAAGCCGGGTCACATCGTGATTGCCGACGAACGTCTGCGGCACGAACGTGTCCAACAGCGCGTTGTGCCGCCCGAGGGCGTACGACAGCTCGAAGAAGTTGCGGTCGTTGAGCGAACTCCAGATCGCCTTCCACAGCTCGTACTGCGTGACGGAATCGAGCCCGCTCTTCTCCACGTACGCCGTGTAGTCGCCGTGGATGACCTCACCGAAGTACCAGACATCCTTGTCCCGCGGCAGCACGGAGCGCCAGAATCCGGGCGGTACGGCGTACGCCGCGTCCAGGCGCCACGCGTCGACGCCGCGCTCGTTCCAGTACCGGAGGACGTCGCCGACGTACTGAGCGACCGCCGGGTTGCTGTGGTCCAAGGCCGGCAGATGGTCATGTCCCTCGAAAACGCCGTCGCTGAACCACTCCGGATGCGTGAACGACCGCGCGGCATGGTTGAAGACGCCGTCGAGCGCGACCCGCAGACCCCGAGCGTGCGCGGCGGCGATCAGCCGGTCGAAGTCGGCGTCGTCGCCGAGCCGCGGGTCGACGCGGAAGTGGTCGACCGTGTCGTACCCGTGGGTCTCCGAGGCGAAGATCGGCCCGAGGAGCAACCCCGAGCAACCGAGGTCGATCGCGTAGTCGAGCCAGTTCTCCACCTGCGGCAGGCGATGTACGACACCGGGCGTGGCGGCGGACTCGGCCCCGGTGAAGCCGAGCGGGTACAGGTGCCACCAGATCGCGTGGTCAGTCCACATGACGCCTCCTCAGCATCAGCGTAGGGATGATGGCTGACCGAACGTGTGGCGGCGGATCCAGGCGTGCATGGCGATCGCGGCGGCGGCGCTGGCATTGATAGAGCGGGTGGACCCGAACTGGGCGATCGAGAGGACGGAGGTGCACACCTGGTGGGCCTCGTCCGTCAGCCCGGGGCCCTCCTGACCGAAGAGCAGTACGCATGCGCGCGGCAGGTCGTACGTCTCCAGGGGCACCGAGCCCGGCAGGTTGTCAATGCCGATGATCGGCAGCTCCAGCGACGCGGCGTGAGCAGCCAGGTCGGCGAGCGTCGGGTGATGGCGGACGTGCTGGTAGCGGTCGGTGACCATCGCGCCGCGGCGGTTCCACTTGCGGTTGCCGACGATGTGGACCTCGGCGGCCAGGAAGGCGTTCGCGGTCCGGACCACCGAGCCGATGTTCAGGTCGTGCTGCCAGTTCTCGATCGCGACGTGGAACGGGTTCCGCTGCCGGTCCAGGTCGGCGACGATCGCCTCCAGCTTCCAGTAGCGGTACTTGTCGACCACGTTCCGCCGGTCACCGTGCGCGAGCAGCTCGGGATCGAACCGCGGGTCGTCCGGCAGGTCGCCCGTCCAGGGCCCGACGCCGACCTCGTTCGGCCCCACCATGTCAGCTCCCCGTACGTCATTGCTCAGGTCATGCACAGGTGGGGACGCTACCCTGTCCGCGTGCTTCCTCTTGTCGCGATGCTGATGCCCTCCTGGATGAACCCGGAGTACCTGCTGCACTGGCTGGGTGACTGGGCCCTCTGGGGCACGCTGATCGTGGTGTTCATCGAGTGCGGGGTGCTGTTCCCGATCCTGCCCGGTGACTCGCTGCTGTTCGCGGTGGGCCTGTTCATCGCACAGGGCACGATCCACGTGCCGCTCTGGCTGGCCTGCGTGATGCTCACGGTGGCCGCGTTCCTCGGCAACGTGTCCGGCTATTACATCGGCCGGTTCCTCGGTACGTCGCTGTTCAAGAACCCGGACGCGCGGATCCTGAAGCCGAAGTACATCGAGCAGACGCACGAGTTCTTCGAGCGGTACGGTCCGCGCGCGCTGGTGCTGGCCCGGTTCGTGCCGATCGTCCGGACGTTCATCACGATCGTCGCCGGCGCCGGGCGGATGGACCCGAAGAAGTTCTTCCTGTGGACCGGGGTCGGCGCGGTGATCTGGGCGCCGGGCATCACGCTGCTCGGGCACGCGCTCGGCAACGTCGAGTTCATCCACAAGAACCTCGAGGCCGCGCTCGTCCTGCTGGTGCTGATCTCGCTGATCCCGATGGTCGTCGAGTACTTCCTGGCCAAGCGGCGCAACCGCAGGTCCCCCGACAGCAGCGGCGACGCACCGCGGCACGCCGCACCTCGCTGACGTGCCCCAGGGCAAGTCTCCTAATGGCCGAACGGGAAGTGCGGCTCCGACCAGACCCAGTCGGTGCTGAGTTGCCGCAGGTCGACGACCTCGACAGGGCCGGTCGGTAGCGGGCCGACCACCTGGCCGGAGCCGAGCGAACAGGCCACCCGGATCCGGTCAGCCGCCTGGTACCAGACCAGCGCCCCCCGTGGCGCGGCCCCTTCGCGGAGCAGGGCGTGGTGGTCGAGCCAACTCACCGCATCGGCCGCGTCGTGCCAACCGCTGTCGTGCGCGTAGCCGAAGGCCATCCGCTGGAACTTCAGCGTCCAGTCCAGCCACGCCGCCGAACCGACACGTTCGAGCTGCCAGTTCAGCGCCGCCTCGGTGTCCCGCGGGTTAGCCACCCGCGGGACGTTCCGGCGCTCCACGGCAACCTCCCCCCAGGCCATAGGTGTCCTCCCCGATCCCCCGTCCTCGGCCGGTCGTGCCGTGGCATGGTCGGAATCCTGCCGCGCGCGGATACACGCGCCGTACATTCAGCCGGCCGCGGCGCCGGCTTCTGATCCGACCAGCAGCCGGCGGCAGTCGGCGGCGGCCGAGTCGTTGCCGGCCTGGTGCCACACGCGCGCGGCGCGTTCGAGGGTACGGCGGGCATTGTCCACGCTGCCGGTCGACAGATAGAGCTCACCGAGGTACTGCGCGGCCTGGCCTTCCACGCTGCGATCACCCAGCCGGTGGCCGACGTCGATCGCGTCCAGCAGCGTCCTCCGGGACGCGGCCACCTCACCGCGCTCCATCAGCGCCCGTCCGAGCAGCGCCCGGGTGTACGCCGCGCAGTGGTCGTCGCCCATCCCGTCGAAGATCGCCAGCGCCTTGCGCAACTGCCGGACCGCCTCGTCGTGCCGACCCTGGTGCACCCGGAGCGCCGCGATCCGCCGCCGTACCTTGGCCTCCCGGTGCGCGTCCGCCCGCCGTACGGCGATCAGGAACGCCTGTGCGAGGTACTGCCGGGCGGTGTCCAGGTCGCCGCGGACCAGGTACACGTTCGCGGCCGCGGTCCGCGCCAGTGCCTCGGCGTTCGCGTTGCCGTCCTCGACGAACGCCTCGATCGCCTTCTCGTACTGCGCCAGCCCGGCGTCCCGCTCGCCGCGTTCCCGCAGCCAGGTGCCGAGCCCGACCGCAGCGACGCCCTCACCCAGCCGGTCACCGACCTCGGCGAACGCCTGCGCTGCGGCGTCGAAGTGCCGGCGAGCGGTGTCCCAGTCGTCCTGGTAGACCGCGAGCTGACCGAGGTTCCGGTGCATGATCGCCTCGCCGTGCCGGTCGCCGCACGCGATCGCGCTCCGCAGACCCTGCTGGTGCGAGCCGTTCCAGTCGTCGAAGCCGGCCCGCAGGTCCAGGTACGGCCCCCAGGCGGCGGCGATCCGCCAGGCGTACTCGTGCAGCCCGTTCTGCGCCGCGGCCCGGATGGCCGGCACGAACGTACTGCGCTCGCTGTCGAACCATGCGATCGCGTCCGTCTCGGTGAACGGCGACGGGTCCGGCGCTGTCAGCGGACCGGTGTGCTCGAGGACGCCGAAGTACTCGAACGACAACGCGTTGTTGGCGCGGCGGATCTTGTTCAGGATCGCGTCGACGACCGTCTCCACGTCCCGGACCGCCTGTGCGCGCTCCTCGTCCGTACCGACGCCGAGCGCGTGCAGCCGCAGCAGGTCGTGCACCCGGTAGCGCGCCGTACCGCGGTGGTCGACCGAGCTGATCCGGACCAGGTTGACCTCGATCAGCCGGTCCAGACTGCGCCGTACGGCGGCCGGCGACGCCACGGCCTCCAGCGCCCGCGCCGAGAAGACACCGACCGCGAAATGCCCGATCAACCGGTACAACCGGGCTTCCCCAGGGCTTAGCGCGTCGTAGCTCAGGTCCGCGCTGGTCCGTACGGCGAGTTCGCCGATGCTGAGCTCGTCCAGCCGCGACGTCTCGTCCCGCAGCCGCCGCGCCAGTTCCCGCGCGCTGAGGTCGGGCCGTTGCGCCAGGCGGCTGCCGACGATCCGGATCGCCAGCGGCAGGTTCGCGCAGGCGGCGAGGATCTCCTCGGCCTCCGGCGACGACGGGTCGATCCGGCCGGGGCCGGCGACCGACGCCAGCAGCCGGGCTGCCTCGCGGTCGTCGAACGTGTCGAGCGGCGTACTGTCCGCACCGGCCAGGTCCATCAGCCGGTTGCGGCTCGTCACGACCACGGCCGACGCACCGGTACCGGGCATCAGCGGAGTGACCTGGCCGGCGGTGGCCACGTCGTCCAGGATGATCAGCACCCGGCGGCTGGCCAGCTCGGACCGCAGCATCGCGGAGCGCCGCTCCGGGTCCGTCGGGATCGCGAAGTCCGGCAGATTCAGGCTCAGCAGCAGGTCGGTGAGCGCACCGGCCGGGTCGCGCGGGTGGGTCGCGCCGTGCATGTCCAGGTAGATCTGGCCGTCCGGGAAGTACTCCCGAACCAGGTGCCCGAGCCGCACGGCCAGCGAGGTCTTGCCGGTGCCAGGTGCACCGGAAATGACTGCCACGGGCGGCCGTACCGGGTCACGGCCGCAGACCAGATCCCGCAGCTGCTCCACGAGCTCCTGGCGTCCGCTGAAGTCAGCCAGGTCCAGGGGCAGCTGGCTGGGCGGTCTTACCGGGTCTTTGAGCTCAGGAGCGGCCATGGGCCCCGGCTGCACCACCGGGCTCGGGCGGTCCGCCGTACGGTCGGCGGGGATGCCAGGGTTGGGCCAGTTGGCCGAGCGGCCGTTCTCGGCGCGGGCACCGGCGGCCTCCAGCTCAGGGCCCGGCTTGATGTCCAGCTCGTCGGCAAGCGTCTGGACGGCCTTCGCGTACGCCGCCCGCGCCTCGCCCACCCGGCCCGCGGCCACCAGCGCGTCGACCAGCCGCCGCCACAGCTGCTCGTCGTACGGGTCCTCGGTCAGCCGTGCACTCAGCAGTACGGCGGCACCGCTCGCGTCGCCGTACTCCAGACGCAGGTCCAGCAGACTGTCGACCAGGCCTCGGTGCTGCGCCTCCAACCGGGCGATGGACCCCTCCCAGGCCGCAGGCATCGGCAGGTCCTCGAGCGGACGGCCCCGCCAGAGCGAGTACGCCCGGGACAGCACCTGCATCGCCTGACGGCCGTCACCGGCGTCCCGAAGGTGCCCGCCCTCGGCGAGCAGCGACTCGAACAGGCTGGCGTCGAGCTCGTCGACGCCCACCTCGATGCTGTAGCCCGCCGCCGAGGTATCGATCGGCGCGGGCAGCCCGGCGTCCTGCAGCACGCCGCGGAGCGCCCGGACGTACGTCCTGATGTTGGCGGTGGCGGACCGCGGCGGGGTGTTCTCCCAGAGCGCGTCCGCGATCAGATCGGTGGAGACGAACCGGTTCGGGTGCAGCAGCAGCGTGGCCAGCAGTTGCCGGGGTTTCGCGGCCTTCAGCGGCTGCCCCTGCGCGTGGACGAGCCGCAGAGGTCCGAGGATCCCGTACCTCAGACTGTCCACTCGCCCGACCTCTCCACTCTTGAACCGACCTATCGTGGCATCCCGTGCTGCCCGGCGTGAAGGCCGATGTACGCCGGATGTATGTCACTGGGACAGGGTTGTCACCGGTACCGGGGGGAGGGCAGGCCCGGAAGTGGCGACTTGACCGCCGTCACACCGGGCCTGGCACTGGGAGTGAGTCCGGGTTCGGGGGACCTGGATCACGGGGAACCGGTGCTACTGGCCACCGGTGAATGGCGGCTGTCCGTCCTGTGGCGCGGGGGAACCCGCAGGCGGCCCGCCCACCGGTGGCTCTCCCTGGTAGCCCTGCTGCGACTGCTGCGGCGCCGGGTAGCCGCCCTGCCCCTGCTGGCCCTGGTACGCCTGCCCCTGGTACGGCGGCTGCTGGGCCGGCTGCTGCTGGTAACCGCCCGGGATCTGCTGCTGTGGGTAGTTGCCCTGCTCCCCCGGCATCTGCGGGTGGATCTGGCCGGACGACGGGGCGCCCTGCTGCATCTGCGGCGGCGCCTGCTCACCGGCGACCGAGCCGATCGTGCCGAACGAGACCTGCGGGACCGCACGGACCTGCTCGTCCTTGACCTCGAAGTACCCGGCCTTCTCGAACTTGAAGCCGTTCGCGATCAGGTTCGACGGGAACGCCTCGATCCGGGTGTTGTAGTCGCCGACGTTCGCGTTGTAGAACCGGCGGCCGGCCGCGATCCGGTCCTCGGTGTCGGTCAGCTCGCGCTGCAGACCGAGGAAGTTCTGGTTCGACTGCAGCTGCGGGTACTGCTCGACCGAGATCATCATCTGCCGCAGCGCACCGGACAGCTCACCCTCCGCGGCCGCCCGCTGCTCCGGGTTCGCGCCCTGCGTGTTCACCGCCTGGGTGCGCAGCCGCGCGACCTCCTCGAACACGTGCCGCTCGTGCGCCGCGTACGCCCGGACGGTCTCGACCAGGTTCGGGATCAGGTCGTACCGGCGGTGCAGCTCGACGTCGATCTGCCGCCACGACTCCTGGATCAGGTTCCGCTGCTTGACGAACCTGTTGTACGACGTGATCAGCATGATCGCCACGATGACGACGACCGCGACGATCGCGATGATGACCCAAAGCATGACAAGAGCTCCCGAGAGTTGGCAGTGCTGTACGCGACTCTACGGGTAGAGAGTGTCTACTGCTGGGGGTACTGCTGACGCGGGTCGACTCCCGCGTAGTCGCGCCAGACGTACGGCGGGACCTGCTGGACCACCTGTTCCAGCAGCGAGAGCCGGTTCATCACCTCGTTCGGGTCGTGCGCGCCCTTGTCCCAGCCGACCAGCGAGTTGCCCTCGATCCGCCAGCCGATCTCGCCGCGGGCCAGCAGCAGCTCCATCATCCGCGGCGTCACCACCGCGTGCCCGAACCGCTCGTCGTCGGCCTTCACCCGGAACGCCCGGTTGAACTGGTCGCTCTCGAACTGCAGGTCCCGGAACCCGAGCGCGTTCGCCACCGCGCCGCCGAAGATGCCCTCGTGCGTGACCTCCAGGTGCGGCAACGCCCCCGGCAGCTGCAGCACGACGACGCCGAACTTGTGCGTGGTCGTCGTACGGCGGCCCTTCGAGTCGGTCGAATGCGTCTGGTAGCTGTAGTCGAAGGCAACCATTTGGTGACCGTTGAACGGGCCGGACAGCACGTTCTGCACCCGCCGGTGGTCGCCGGAGTCGAACGGCGTACCGGACCACTGACCCGCCAGCGAGTTGTTGGACTCCAGGTACGACCAGCCCTGCTGGCGGGCGAACCCGGCGAACAGCTCACGGCGTTTCTTCGCCCGGTAGTAGTTGAAATAGAAGATGCCCCCGGCGACCAGGAGTGCCACCAGGAAGATCACGATCGTGCTGGACTGCATCAGCTCAGCCCCAGGTCCTCGAGGCCGAACACGGACCGATATTCCAGCCCTTCTGCTTCGACCCGTTCCTGGGCGCCGGTCGAGCGGTCCACGATCACCGCGACCGCGACCACCTCGGCGCCGGCCTCGCGGAGCGCCTCGACCGCGGTCAGCACCGATCCGCCGGTCGTCGACGTGTCCTCGACCGCGAGCACCCGGCGGCCCTTCACGTCCGGCCCCTCGATCCGGCGCTGCAGGCCGTGCGTCTTCTCGGCCTTCCGGACCACGAACGCGTCGAGCGTCCGGCCCTGCTGGGCGGCAGCGTGCAGCATCGACATCGCGACCGGGTCCGCGCCGAGCGTCAGGCCGCCGACCGCGTCGTACTCCAGGTCCTTGGTCAGCTCGAGCATCGCCGGGCCGATCAGCGGCGCGGCGGCCGCGTCGAGCGTGATCCGCCGGAGGTCGACGTAGTAGTCGGCCTCCTTACCGGAAGCCAGCGTCACCTTCCCGTGCACGATCGCCTTGGTCTTGACCTGCTCCAGCAGTCCGTCCCGGTCGTAGCTCATGAGCCTTGAGCTTAGATGACCTCGGTTCCACGAGTGTGCAGAGGAACTGCAAAGGCTGTGTACGACGTGTCGATGGACGGCGGTGGTTGCCCCGGACGACGATGTGGGCATGAAGGCGCTGGTGAAGGCCGAGGCGAAGCCGGGCCTGTGGCTGCAGGACGTTCCCGAGCCGAAGATCGAGGCCGACGAGGTACTGATCAAGGTCCTCCGGACCGGGTTGTGCGGCACCGACCTGCACATCCAGAACTGGGACCCGTGGGCACAGAAGAACGTCCCGGTGCCGATGGTGACCGGGCACGAGTTCTGCGGCGAGGTGGTCGAGGTCGGCGTCGGTGTCCGCGACGTCGCGGTCGGTGACCTGGTCAGCGGCGAGGGCCACTTGGTCTGCGGCCGCTGCCGCAACTGCCGCGCCGGCCGCCGCCACCTGTGCATCAAGACCCGCGGCCTCGGCGTCCACGTACCGGGCGCGTTCGCGGAGTACGTCGCGCTGCCGGCCACCAACGCCTGGGTCCACAAGGACCCGGTCGACCTCGACGTCGCCGCGATCTTCGACCCGTTCGGGAACGCCGTACACACCGCACTGTCGTTCCCGCTGGTCGGCGAGGACGTGCTGATCACCGGCGCCGGCCCGATCGGCGTGATGGCCGCCGCCGTCGCGCTGCACGCCGGTGCGCGGAACGTGGTGATCACCGACCTGTCGGAGTACCGGCTGGACCTGGCCCGGAAGATCGGCGTCACCCGCGCGGTGAACGTTGCCGAGGAAACGATCGCACAGGCCCAGCAGAGCCTCGGGATGCGCGAGGGCTTCGACGTCGGCATGGAGATGTCCGGGCAGCCGGCCGCGCTCCGCGAGCTGCTCGCGAACATGACGCACGGCGGCAAGGTCGCGATGCTCGGGCTGCCGGCCGACGAGATCGCGATCGACTGGGGCACGGTGGTGCTCAACATGCTGACCATCAAGGGCATCTACGGCCGGGAGATGTTCGAGACCTGGTACTCGATGTCGGTGATGCTGGAGCGCGGCCTGGACCTGACGCCGGTGATCACCCATCGATTCGGGTACGGCGACTTCGAGCGCGCGTTCGACGTCGCGCGGCAGGGGCAGTGCGGCAAGGTGATCATGGACTGGACTCGGGAAACGCTGGAGGAGAAGCACTGATGTTCGGGCGGATGCGGGACGACCTGAAGGCGACCATCGGCGAGATCCGGGACGCCGGGCTGTACAAGTCCGAGCGGGTGATCACGTCACCGCAGCAGTCGCTGATCTCGGTTGCCAGCGGCAACGAGGTGCTGAACTTCTGCGCGAACAACTACCTCGGGCTGTCCGACCACCCGGAGGTCGTCGCGGCGGCGAAGGAAGCCCTGGACCGGTGGGGCTTCGGGCTCTCCTCGGTGCGCTTCATCTGCGGTACGCAGCAGATCCACAAGGACCTGGAAGGTGCCCTGAGCAACTTCCTCGGCACCGAGGACACGATCCTCTACAGCTCCTGCTTCGACGCGAACGGCGGCCTGTTCGAGACACTGCTCGGCGCCGAGGACGCGATCATCTCCGACGAGCTGAACCACGCCAGCATCATCGACGGTGTCCGGCTGTCGAAGGCCCGGCGCTACCGGTACAAGAACCGCGACATGGCCGATCTGGAGGCGCAGCTCAAGGACGCCGCCGACGCGCGCTACCGGCTGATCGCCACCGACGGCGTGTTCTCGATGGACGGGTACGTCGCCCCGCTGGACGAGATCTGCGACCTGGCCGAGCGGTACGACGCGCTGGTGATGGTGGACGACTCGCACGCGGTCGGCTTCGTCGGCCCGGACGGCGCCGGTACGCCGTCGCTGTTCGGGGTGAAGGACCGCGTCGACATCGTCACCGGCACCCTCGGCAAGGCCCTCGGCGGCGCGTCCGGCGGCTACGTCTCCGCCCGCCGCGAGATCGTCGAGCTGCTCCGCCAGCGTTCCCGCCCGTACCTGTTCTCGAACTCGCTCGCCCCGGCCGTCACCGCCGCGTCACTGAAGGCCCTGGAACTGATCGGCACCTCCAGCGCCCTCCGCGACAAGCTCGCCGCCAACACCGCGCTCTTCCGCACCAAGATGACCGAAGCCGGCTTCGACGTCCTCCCCGGCGACCACCCGATCTCCCCGGTGATGATCGGCGACGCCGCGGCCGCCGGACGGCTCGCGGACAAGCTGCTCGACCTCGGGATCTACGTGATCGGCTTCTCGTACCCCGTCGTACCGCAGGGCAAGGCGCGCATCCGGGTGCAGCTGTCCGCGGCGCACTCCACCGAGGACGTCGAGCGCGCGATCGCGGCGTTCGTCGAGGCCCGGAACGCGTTGGCCGAAGAGGGCTAGAGTTACCCGGTCCGTCCCCGGGTGAGGAGCCTCATGCGCCAGTTGGTGGCCGTTGTCGGAGTTGTGAGTGCAGTGTTCGTCGCGGGATGCGGCGCCGACGAGGGGCCGGCCACCACGGCGCCGTCGCCCGCCTCGCCGAGCAGCGCACCGACGACCCGGCCGCCCGACGAGGCGCGGTACCAGCCGCCGACGTCTGCTCCGGTCGTACGGACGACCCCGACGGCACCTACCCTCGCCGCCGCGGGAGCGAAGTACCTGCAGATCACCCGGCCGTACAACGTCGCGCTGGAGAGCTTCGAGAAGGCGGCGAACGAGAACATGTCGGTCACGACGCTGCAGAACCGCGCGAAGGCGGTCGCCGCCGCGAACCTCGCCGAGTCCCGCGCCCTGCTGAAGGTCACCTGGCCGACCTCGGTCTCGAAGCAGATCCGCGCCCTCGCGAACGCCGACGCCGCCGCCCGCCCGCACTGGCTGAAGATCGCCGCCGCCGACACCAAGTCCGAGATGGCCGACCACCTGAAAGAAGCGACAGCCGCCGGCAACAAGGCCCCGTCCGCCCAGATCCGCCAGCTCCTCCACCTCCCGAAGTACAACGAGAAGGACTACAGCTGACCGAGCGCCAACGCGCCTGGAGATCCCGCACGGTGCAGCCCGCCCGGGTGCCCTACCGCAAGGTGCGGCCACGCCTTCGGCTGCCGAAAGACACCACGAGCCTCGACCTGCTCGATCGGGACGACCGCATCCGATGCGGATGTACTGCGACAGCAGCGCCCTGATCAAGCGGGTCGTCGCCGAGCCGGAGTCCGACGCACTGATAGCCACGTCACCGGGCCGACCGTGACGCTCTCAGTTGGGCAGTTCGGCCAGATCCGCGCGGTACCAACTGCGTCCCACGAAGACGTGGATGACCGAGCCTCGGCTGACGACCTTCGAGGTCGGCGGAGGGGCCTCGCCGTCCGGTAGGACCACGTCGTACTTGTCCTCGATCGCCAGCTGCTCGCTCCCGAGACGGGCAACGACGAGCCGCTGTCCGTCGTAGAGACCGACGCGGTCCTGATGGACTGCGATCGCTGTGACTCTCTGGACTTCGTTGCGCCAGGCCCGCACTGTCTCACCGCCTACCTTCACCAGTGGAAAGTCGGCGTAGTAGCAGCTCCAGGCCGTCTCACCGATCACGTTCAGTGCGTAGCAGTCGTCGACCGGTGGCAACCCGTGGCTGGTGCAGGAGAACTCCCAGTCGCTGGTCAGGTCGCGCGTGTACCTGATGAGTCCGGGGGCTCCGATCGGTTCGGTGCCCGGACCGTCGCCCCAGCCGAGGTTGCCGTAGACGCCCTCGTCGGAGTAGCCGACCCATACCTGTCCCGACGCGGTCGTCTGCACCTGCTCGATGCCGTCGCCGAGCAGTCCTTCGGCGATCGGCTGCCCCGGCGCGTCGTACACGGTCGCGTTGGACGGTACGCCGTCCGCCCGCCACGGGACGCGGGTCCCGACGAGGAGGAATCCGCCGCCAGGCATCGGCTGGACGGTCGGGAAACGGAACCGGCAGTCAGGAATCCCGACCATGTGGCTCAGGCCTGGCGCATAGAGGGCTGCGCGTACTGCGACCGGCCGGGCGAGTGGCCCGAGGCCGAAGTCGCTCGTCAGCAGTGCGGCTGCGTCGGCGGCTGCCCACAGAGCGACTGCCTCCCCGAGCGGACCGACAGACACGCTCACGAGCTCGTCACCCGGCAACGGTGGTTCGAGGTCGGCGACGTGGGTCAGGGAGAGTCGGGTCCGCCTGCGGAGGAACGGCATGCCCCCAGGGTGGCAGGCGGGTGGTGTGTGCAGCATGTGATTTGTCGGTGGGGGTTGGCAGGATGCCTGCATGGTGGTGATGAGTGGGCGGGCGGTCAACCGGGCGACGTCGGCGCGGCAGTTGTTGCTGGAGCGGAAAGCCGTGCCGGCGGTCGAGATGGTGGCGCGGCTCGGGGGGCTGCAGGGGCAGGAGGCCAAGCATCCGTACGTCGGGTTGTGGTCGCGGATCCAGGGGTTTGAGGAGGCCGAGCTCGATCGGGCGGTGGCCGGGCGGGACGTCGTGCGGGCGACGTATCTGCGCGGGACGCTGCACCTGGTGACGGCGGCGGACTACCTGCGGTTCCGGGTGACCTTGGCGCCGGTGCTCGAGGCGGGGTTGAAGGTGCTCGGGGAGCGCGCCGCGGGGCTGGAGCCGGACAAGGTTGTCGCGGCGGCAGAGAAGCTGCTGGCGAAGGAGCCGTTGACCTTCACCGAAGTGCGGGACGCGCTGCAGCAGCAGTTCCCGGAGGTGAACGAGCGCACCCTCGGCTTCTGCACGCGGATGATGGTGCCGCTGGTGATGCACCCGGCCGACGTCCGCTGGTCCTGGACGGCGAACTCGAAGTTCACCCCGGCCGAGGAGTGGATCGGCAAGAAGCTCCACAAGACGGCCGAGCCCGGGGAGCTCGTCACGCGGTACCTCGCCGCGTTCGGCCCGGCGACTCCGGCGGACTTCCAGACGTGGTCCGGTCTGCAGAAGGCCAAGCCGCTGTTCGACCAAGTCGAGCTCGAGACGTTCCAGGACGAGAACGGCAAGACGCTGTACGACGTACCGGACGCGCCCCGGCCGGACGCGGACACGCCCGCGCCGGTGCGGTTCCTGCCGGAGTTCGACAACGTGCTGCTGTCGCACGCGAAGCGGGAGCGGATCATCGCCGACGAGCACAAGCCGGCCGTGTTCACGAAGAACCTCCGGGTCAAGGCGACGTACACCGTCGACGGCTTCGTCGCCGGGCTGTGGACGAGCGACCTGAAGCGTGGTGTGGCCACTCTCACCCTGACGCCGTTCGGCAAGACGCTCAAGAAGACGCAGGCGGAGCTGGAGCGGGAAGGCAGCGCGCTGCTCCGCTTCCTGGAGCCCAACGCCAAGACCTACGCGGTGGTTACTACCGGTTAATGAGGTTGTTGTCACACGTCAGATGACTGGGCCGGAAACCTTTTGCCGGGTGGAATGGGCAGATGAGTACAGTCCCCTCCATCACTCTGGACAACGGCGTCGAGATCCCGCAGCTGGGCCTGGGGGTCTGGCAGGTCGAGGACGCGATCGTCACCGACGTGGTGACGACGGCCTTCGAGACCGGCTACCGGCACATCGACACCGCCGCCATGTACGGCAACGAGGCCGGCGTCGGCCGGGCGATCGCCGCGTCCGGTCTCCCGCGTGACGAGCTGTTCATCACCACCAAGGTGCGGAACTCCGACCAGGGCTACGACAGCACGCTGAAGGCGTTCGACAGCAGCCTGGCCAAGCTCGGCCTGGAGACCGTCGACCTGTACCTGATCCACTGGCAGTCGCTGCAGCGGGACCTGTACGTCGACACCTGGAAGGCGCTCGAGCAGCTGTACGCCGACAAGCGCGTCCGTGCGATCGGCGTCTCGAACTTCCACGAGCCCGCGCTTCGGCGGATCTTCGAGGAGACCACGATCCGTCCGGCGGTGAACCAGATCGAGTTGCACCCGGCGCTGCCGCAGGACGAGCTGCGTGCGTTCAACGCCGAGAACGACATCGTCACCGAGGCGTGGAGCCCGCTGGCGTCCGGCCAGTTGCTCGGCAACGCGGCACTGGACTCGATCGGTGCGAAGTACGGCAAGTCGTCGGCGCAGGTGATGATCCGCTGGCACCTGCAGCTCGGCAACGTGGTGATCCCGAAGACCGTCACGCCGAGCCGGATGAAGGAGAACTTCGAGGTCTTCGACTTCGCGCTGGACAACGACGACATGGCCGCGATCGCGGACCTCGAGACCGGCGTCCGCACGGGCGGCGACCCGGACGTCTTCGGCTAAAAGATCTCCAGGAAGCGCGCCAGTACGGGCGAACGGTTGTCCGGCGACCAGGCTACGGAGAGTCGCCACGGCGGCAGGTCGTCGGACAACTCGCGGTACACCACCGCGTCCGGGTTCGACGGCGGTGTCGGCCCAATCAGCAGCGAGACGCCGAGCCCGGCCGCGACCAGCGACACGATCGTCTGGACGTCGGCCGCCTCCTGCTCGATCCGCGGCGTGAACCCGGCGGCGCGGCAGAACCCGACGATCGTGTCGTACACGACCGGCCCGCTCGACCGCGTGTAGAAGACGAACGGCTCGTCCGCGAGATCCGCCAGCCGTAGCCGTTTCCGCCGCGCCAGCCGGTGCCGGGCCGGCAACGTCACCACGACAGGGTCCTCGGCGACGACCCGCGACGTCAGCGTCGGCGCAAGCTGTACGACGGCACTCCCGCCGGCCGGCGCACTCGGCCGCATCAGCCCGACGTCGATCCGCCCGTCACGCAACGCCTCCGTCTGCCGGAGCGTCGTCCACGCCTCCAGGTCCAGCACGACCTCGGGATACGCCAGGCGGAACGCGCCGAGCAGCCGGGGCAGTACTTCGAACGTCGCCGACTGCACGAACCGCAGCCGCAACGTCCCGAGCTCACCGCGCTGCGTCCGCTGCGCCGCCCGCACCGCCTCGTCCGACCGGCGCAACAGGTCGCGCGCCTCCGCGAGGAAGGTCTCGCCCGCGGCCGTCAGGACGAACCGGCGCTTCACCCGCGCGAACAGCTCGACTCCCAGATCGCGTTCCAGCGCGGCGATCTGCCGGCTGAGGGACGGCTGGGTCAGGTGCAGCCGGACGGCGGCGCGCCCGACGTTCATCTCCTCGGCCACCGTCACGAACGACCTGAGCTGCCGTAGTTCCATAAGACCAATCATGCACCAGCTGCATCAATTCTGCGCATAACTTTCATTGGACGTATCAATAGTCCGATTCCTACTGTCGAAGACATGCACTACGTTCCGTTCACCGTCATCAAGTCGATCCACGAACAGACCCACTCCGCGATGCCGAACGCCCCGCAGCACCCGCACGTCCCGAAACGCCGCCCGATCCGCGACGCCGTCGCCCGCTGGCGTCAACGCCGTACGGCGCCGCCGCCGGAGGTCGAGCTCACGCTGGTGTGCCAAGCTGAGGACCGTGATCGAGGTACGACGCCTGAAGGTGTTGCGCGCGCTTGCTGACCACGGCACCGTGACCGCGGCCGCCGAGGTACTGCACCTGACACCCTCGGCGGTCTCCCAGCAACTGGCGGCCCTGGAGACCGAGGTCGGCCAGGAACTGCTCGAACGCCGCGGCCGACGGGTGTCGATCACGTCCGCCGGCCGGCTGCTGCTGGCCCACGCGGACACCATCCTCGCCGAGGTCGAGCGCGCCGAGGACGCGATGCGGCTGCACGCGAACGGCGCGAACGGCGAGGTCCGGGTGACGGCTTTCGCCACCGCGATCACCTTGCTGGTCGCGCCGGCGTTGACCCGCCTGCGCGAGACCAGCCCGGGCCTCAGCCTCGTTGTCCGGGACGCCGAAGGCCACCAGGGCATCACCCAACTCTTCGACGGCGACGCCGACCTGGCGATCGCCGTCGAGCACCGCGGCTCGCCCCGCCCCGACGACCGCCGGCTGACCCGCATCCCGCTGTACGCCGAGCCTTTCGTCGCCGTCCTCCCCCCGGCCCACCCCGCCGCCGGTCTTCCTGATGGGCCGCCCGCTCCCGCCGCGATCGAGCTCGAGGCGCTCGCGAACGACGACTGGGTGATGCCGGCGCCCGGCAACCCGATCCGCGACGTCGTCCTGCTCGCCTGCGAACAAGCAGGTTTCCAGCCCCGCGTCGTCCACCAGTCCGATGACTTCCGCGCGGTTGCCGCCCTGGTCGCGGCCGGCGGCGGCGTCTCGCTCGTCCCCCGTCTCGCCGTACCCGAGCCGACCCTCGCCCTGATCCGCCCGCTCCCCGAACCGGCGCCCACCCGCCGCGTCTACGCCGCCGTCCGCACCAGCCGCGCCGACCACCCCCTGATCACCGCAACCCTCACCGTCCTCACCGAGGTCGCCGAGAAGCTCTGACCACCGAGCGGGTGAATCAGTCACCGTCCGTGGGCAGTTGGGCATCAGGGACAGTGACCGTCAACGCAGGCGCAGAAGCGCTGGCGGACGTCGCCAAAGCCCCTCTGCTGACCCAGTTGGCGACATTGGTGACCATTGTGGTGACCACCCGCCGCGACGCCACCGACGGGACAGGTACTCGGAGGTTCGACGGGCAACGGCGCACCAGGAAGCAGCCATAGGTGAACGTGGAGCCGTTGAACACCCGGGCACCAGACGGGGCCACGAAGGCGGTGACGTTCATCGGTGTCGACCTGTGGGTCGAGCGACAGATCGCGCTGCCGCTCGCGAGAACGCCCAAGTGACGCGGCCGGTACAAGTCCGGCCAGAGACGATCGACCTCGCCCGCGAGGAAGCCCGGTACGACGGTACCGGCCGGAATCCCGTGGAACAGCCAACTGCGTCCGGTGCGGAGATTCCCGGCGGAGACGCCGCACGAGTACTCGGCACCCAGCAGCGGCTGTGACGCGTAGCCGTCACCCAGATGGCGCCAGAGCGTCGAGTTCCCACCGGCGGTGTAGCGGTCGACGTCCCAGGCCCGGCGGGTGCTGCTGGTGAAGGTGATTCGCCGGTACACCGCATTCGCCCCGAAGCTGGCCACGTTGACGCCGCGCTTGATTGCTTGGCTGAGCGAGGCCCGCATCCGCAACGAGTAGTACTCGTCGTGCCCCGGCAGGAAGACGGTCCGCGCCCGAGCTGCCAATTGGCCGCCGTACACGTCCAAGTCGTTGTCGGTCCAGTAGGTGACGTCCAGCCCTCTCGACTCCGCCCACACGATCAATCCTTGCTCCAACGGCAAGAACTCCCCCGACCCTTGCCCCTCGGCGTACGGACGGTCGAAGGTCAGCCTGCCGGAGCCGGTCTTCGCGCTGCTGTAGAAGCTGCGGCCGCCATACCAGTTGTATGCCTCCCAGGTGGTGGACGCCTGCTGGATGAGCAGTGCGTGCTTGTGGCGGGTGTCGTCGCGAACCGTCAGCGGCGCGTACGACGCGTATCGGCCGTCGCTGATCTTGATCAGATAGGTGCCCGGCACCCAGTTCCGGTCGACCCGGAGGGTTAGCGTCTTCGACCAGTTCGCGGCGGACGCCATCCGCAGCGGATGACCGTTGGCCGTGCCACCGATTGTCGGAGCAGGCTGTACGACCGTCCGGACCCGGTCGCGACGCCAGATCTCCCGGCCGCCGAGCCCCCGGTAGTACCCCATCCGATAGGCGACGACGCTGACCGGGCGCCCGGAGGTCACCTTGAGGTCGACGGTGCCGCCGCAGCTCACCGAGACCTTGGTCAGGTAGGCCGCCAGCCGGCCGTTCATCCTGGCCGGGATGACCCAGTCCGCCGTCCCCGGTTTCGCGTTCTCCGCGCTCGTCGTCGGCCAGGCCGACGGGCAACCCGCCGGAATCGCAGGAAAGGAGCCGGCGGGGATCGTGGGCATCGCCGCAGGTGGTGTGACGACCGCCAGGCTCGCCGTACCCGCCATCAGGACGGCCCCGGACGAACCGCGGACCGCCATCGCCAGCCTCATGATGCCGGCGGTCCTGGACAGGGCGACTCCGTAGACCGGGATTGCCAGTCGGGTGCCGCCGCGGACCGTGAGCCGCCGGCGCGGTGTCCAGGTCGCGTATCCGCCCGAGACCCGGAGCGCTCCGTTGACGCTGCGCATCGTCCCCTTCGCCCCGGTCGGCAGCTTCATCCGGACCGACGAGACGGTGCCGGCGCGGCCGATCGTGCCGGCGTAGGTGAGTGTCGTCCTCCGCCCCGGGACCGGGTTGGTCGCCGTCACCCGGACGTTCGCCGGACGGACGAGGACCGGCCGCCCCGAGGACAGCACCGAGCCCGTCGTACTCGTGGCCCTGAAGCTCAGTCGCCACGGGCCGTCGGCCGGCAGGCGTACGCCGTACAACGGAACGGTGAGACGGGTGCCTGCAGCAACGGTCGTCGCGGTACGAGGCCGCCACAGCAGTACGCCCCGCGCGACCGCGCGAATCGATCCGTTGATCGTGGTGATGCTGCCCGCTGAACCCGGCGGGATCGACACCACGATGTAGCGCAGCCTGCCCGCCCGCGTCGCGGCGGCACGGTAGGTCAAGGTCGTGGTCCCGTTGGCGGCCGTCACCGCCGCCGCCGTCGGCCCGGCCGCGGCCAGCGCCGCGGGTTCGAGCGTGACGGTGAACGCCGCCGGAACGACCAGAACGGCAAGGGCCGCGGCGACAAGCCGCCGAGTCAGCTGCGCTCCGCCCCGTCGGCGCGCGAGATCTGCGATGTTCATCGTGCCTCCCCCGGGGCAGCCGAGGCCGGCCCCTTCTCGCTCGCTCCGCCGGTCTTGGCGGCCCCCACGAGCGCACTAAGTAGCACGATGACGACTCGTCGTCGCCCGGCAACAGGGTCGAAAGACCTGTACTCCGTTCGTGGCCTTTCCGAGAGGTCAGTTGGCGATCAGCGCGGTCTTACGGTTCAGGGCTGCGTTGTCGACGGCGTCGAGCATGTAGGCAGCAACGTCCGCGCGGGTGATCGTGAAGCCGCCGCGCACCGTGCCTTCGGTGTTGCTGCGCATCGTGCCCTTCGCGGTTCCGTTCGTCAGCCGCGGCGGGCACACGATCGTCCAGTCGAGCTGACTCGCGGCGATCAGTTCCTCCATCCGGCGCGCGTCCGCGAACGACTCGCGCAGCAGCCGCTGGATGAGCGGTTTCACGACGTACTTCGTGACCGGGCCGTCGTTGCCCGTGTGGATGCCGGCGACGCTGACCACGACGTACCGGCGTACGCCGCTGTCCTCCAATGCCCGCAGGGTGCTCCGGGCACTCGACGTCAGGATGTCGCTCGGCCCCTTCGGACGCGGCCCGAGCGCGGACAGTACGGCGTCGTGACCCTCCAGGACCGGGCCGATCGAGGCCGGGTCCATCACGTCCGCGGTCACCACCTCGGTCAGGCCGCCGGCGACGCCGGCGCGGGCCGCGACCAGGCGGAGCTCCGGGAGCGGCACCTGCAGGGTCGAGCCTTCGCGTACGACGGCCGTCACCGCATGGCCCGCCGCCACCGCCTGGCGCACCACCTCGGTCCCGATCCGCCCGGACGCCCCGAGAACCACCAGCTTCATCGTCACCCCTCCAGGTTAGTAAACACTCACTCACCATGGTTAGTGAACACTCACCAACCTGTCAAGGTAAGGTGCGGGCGTGGGGACACGGGAGGAGATCCTGGACGCGGCCGCGGACGTGCTGCGCACCCAGGGGTACGCGCGGGCCACCACCCGGTCGATCGCACAGGTCGCCGGGTACTCCGAGGCCGCGCTCTACAAGCACTTCGCGGACAAGTCCGCGATCCTGCTCGCGGTCCTGCACGAACGGATGCCCGAGCTGCCCGGCTCGCTGAAGGAGCTGATCGGCAACCCCGGCAGCGGAACCGTGCGCGGCAACCTGGCCCGGCTGGCGCGGATCGCGATCGACTTCTACGTCGAGGGTTTCCCGATCCTGGTGTCGCTGTTCTCGTCCCGCGAACTGCTGGCCGCGCACCGGCTCCGGTTGCAGGAGCTGAACGCCGGCCCGCATCGGGCGCAGGAGGGCCTGATCCGCTACCTGCGCGAGGAGCAGAAGCTCGGACGGATCCGGCGTACCGCCGACGTCCCGGCAGCGGCAGCGTTGCTGTTCGGAGCGTGTTTCCAGCGCGGGTTCGAGGTGAACTTCACCGGGGAGACGCCGACGGCCACGGAGACCGACAAGTACGCCGCGGCGCTCGGCAAGACGCTCTACGAAGCACTACGACCGGCGGCGGCCGTCCAGTCCGACGGTTGACACCCGGGCGATCAGCGCCCGCGGGGTGAACCGCGCGGCGGCCGCGATCAGCTTGTAGCGGCGGCTCGGGATCGAGATCGCCTTGCCGCGCATCAGGTCCTTCCAGGCCGCGTCCACCAGCTCGGTCGCGTCCAGCCACATGAACGACGGGATGACCGACTTGTCCATCTGCATCCGCTCGTGGAACTCGGTGTGCACGAATCCGGGGCACAACGCCATTACCTTCACGTCGGTGGCGTGCAGCCCGGTCGCCAGCCCGGCGGAGAAGGTCGTCACCCAGGACTTGTGCGCGCTGTAGATGTTCCGCTGCAGGAACCCCGCGACCGAGGACACGTTGATCACCGCACCCGAGCCGCGCTCGATCATCGGGAGAACGGCGGCGTGCGTGAGCCGCAGTACGACGCGAACCAGCAGGTCGAGCTGCTTCTCCTCGACGTCGACCGGGTTCTCCCAGAAGGGCTTCTTCTGCCCGAAGCCGGCGTTGTTCACCAGTACCTCGATCGGCCCGGTCCGGAAGCGTTCCTCGACCCGGGCCAGCTCGTCCCGGTCGGTCAGGTCCGCGGCCAGCACCTCGCACTCGACGCCGTGCCGCCGCGCGATCTCGGCCCCGACCTCCTTCAGCCGCGCCTCGTCCCGGGAAACCAGCACGAGGTCGTACCCCTCGCTCGCCAGCTTCTCCGCGAACGCCCGACCGATCCCGGTCGCCGGCCCGGTCACGAGCGCAGTCGGCATCTTCCAACCCTCCGTCGATGACGCTCCCAGTCTGTCACCTACATTGGCAGGGTGCTGGCGGACATCGACACCTGGGTTCTCGATCTCGACAACACTTTGTACCCGCCGGACACCGGGCTCGCGGATCAGATGAACGTCCGCATCCGTGCCTACCTGGCCGAGTTGTTCGACGCCGACGAGGCCGAGACCCGACGCCTGCAGACCGAGCTCGTCGCGGAGCATGGGACAACCCTGCGCGGTCTGATGAACACCCGGTCCGTCGACCCGCACGACTACCTGGCCTGGGAACACACCATCGACTACTCGGTGATCGGGCCGGACCCGGCGCTGACCGGCGTACTGGGAGAGTTGCCGGGTCGGCGGTACGTGTACACGAACGGGTCGGCGTACCACGCGGAGCAGGTGCTCGCCCGGCTCGGGCTGGGCGAGCACATCGACGGCGTGTTCGACATCCTCGCGGGCGAACTGGTCCCGAAGCCGTACGCCGGGAGCCTGGACGCGTTTCTCGCCCGGTTCGGGATCGACCCGGCGCGGGCGGTGATGTTCGACGACCTCGAGGTGAACCTCGCGCTGCCGCACGAGCGCGGGATGACGACCGTCTGGGTGACTCCCGGCGCGGCGTCCGAGCAGCTCGCCGAACGTCGCTGGCGGGCGGCGGACGTGCCCGGCTTCCTCCGAGTAAACATCTGATGAATCACACGGAAGCGGCGTGTCGTCACGCGGAAAGCAGGCTGACGTGACCAGGAGTGGTCTGAGGACTTACGCTTCGGGGGGAGGTGAGGGGATGGCTGCTACGGACAAGGCGCTGGCCGGGTTGCGGCAGATGATCGCGTCCGGGGAGCTCGGGCCGGGGGCGAAGTTCCCGCCGGAGCCGGAGTTGTGCGACCACCTGGGGGTGTCCAGGAGCTCGCTGCGGGAGGCGGTCCGGTCGCTCGGCGCGCTGGGCGTGATCGAGTCCCGGCACGGCTCGGGGACGTACGTCTCGGCGCTCGACCCGGCGGCGATCATCAGCCGGTTCTCGCTCTCGGTCGAGCTGATCCCGCTCGAGGGCGTCCTCGAACTGCTCGAGGTACGCCGGGTGCTCGAGTCGCACGCCACCGCCGCCGCGGCCGCCCGCCAGGACCCGGGGCTGGCCGCGAAGCTCGGCCAGGTCCTCGACCGGCTGGAGGCGACCACCGACGCGACCGAGATCCAGCACCTGGACGCGGAGTTCCACGGCCTGATCTGCAGCGCCGGCGGGAACCCGACCGTCACGGCGCTCACCGACGTGATCCGCGGCCGCGGCGGGCACTACCGGATCTTCGAGCCGGGCGCCGACTTCGACGCGATCAAGCGGACCAGCGACCGTGGTCACCGCGCGATCCTGGCCGCGATCGAGACCCGCGACCCGGCCGCCGCCGCGACCGCCGCCTCCGCCCACATCGCGCAGACCGAACTCTGGCTCCGCGCCCTCCGCCCGGAGCCACGCCCCGCATGACCCACGACCCGACTGCCGAAAGTGCTCAGCCATGACCTGGAGTCTGCGCCCCGCGACCGCCGACGACCTCGAGCGGCTCGCCGAGCTCCGCGCCGTCGTCATGCGCCCCGACCTGGAACGCCTCGGCCGGTACGACGAGCACCGCGTCCGGCAGCGCCTCCGGGACGCGTACGCCCCGGAGCACACCCGGATCATCGAGGTCGCCGGCGACTTCGCCGGATCCGTCACCCTGCGCCCCGCCGACCGCCTCTGGCTGGAGCACTTCTACCTGGCCCCGCAGTACCAGGGCCGCGGCATCGGCTCCGGCGTACTGCGGTCGGTGCTGGACCGCGACGACGACGTCTGGCTGAACGTCCTGCAAGGCAGCCCGGCGCGGAAGCTCTACGAGCGGCACGGGTTCGTGCTGGACAGCGAGGACCCGGTCGACGTCTTCATGGTGCGCAGGCGGATCCCCGGGCCATCACAATCAGCCGATCCCGGCGCTCTCCCGCTCAGCGCTGTCCGCGACGCCCGATTGTGATGGCCTGGGGACCCGGAACGCGAGCCCCAGCACGATCGCGCCGGTAAGCACGAACCCGGCGGCCACCCCGGCCGCGAGGTGCATCGCGTGCACGAACGTGTCGTTCGCGGTCCGCACCAGGTCCGGACGGTGCAGGAGCGCGGCCGCGTGCCGGGTCGCCTCGGCCGACGCACCGATGGCGTCACCGTTCGGCAGACCGGTCAGCGACGGGGCGATCCGGTGCTGGTACGTCGAGGACACGACGGTCCCGAGTACGGCGACGCCGAGCACGCTGCCCACCTGACGGAGGGCGTTGTTGACCGCGGACCCGGCACCGATCCGGTCCATCGGCAGCGTCGCCATCACGGCCGCGGTGGTCGGCGCCACGGTCATCCCGATCGCGAGTCCGGCCAGGCCGCCGACGATCCCGATGACGATCAGCGAGGTGTTCACGTCGTACAGCAGGTTGGCGGTGAAGCACAACGCGAGCGTGAGGATCGCCGTACCGGAGACCTTCGCGACACCGAGGCCGGCGGCCAGGCGAGCGCCGAGCGGGGCGCCGACGATCACGCCGACCGCACCGGGCAGCGACATCAGCCCGGCCTCCAGCGCCGTCATCCCGCGGGCGCCCTGGAGGTAGAACGCGAGGTAGAAGCTCTGCCCGGTGATGGTCAGGAAAACCGCGGCGAGCGCGAAGTTCCCGGCCGCGAACCGGCGGTTGCCGAACAGCCGCGGGTCGAAGCTCGGTTCGCGCTCACGCCATTCGGAGAACAGAAACCCGGCGAGCAGAACGAGACCGGCACCGATACTCGCCCACACCTGCCAGCGGTCCCAGCCGCCCTGGTGGCCGCCTTCGATCAGGCCGTACGACAGGCCGAGCAGTCCGAGCGTGGACAGGCCGAGGCCGAGCGGGTCGAGCCGGCGGCGCCGCGGGCTGCGCGGGTTCGGCAGTACGACGGCCGCGCCGATCAGGCCGAGGACGACGATCGGCAGGTTGATGGTGAAGACCGAGCCCCACCAGAAGTGGTCGATCAGCAGGCCGCCGAGCACCGGGCCGACGGCGACGCCGACACCCGCGGAGGACGACCAGATCGCGATGGCGCCGGCCCGGCGTTCCGGTGGAAAGGTCCAGCCGATGATCGCCATCGACGTCGGCATGATCAGCGCGCCACCGAGGCCCATCGTGGCACGGGCCAGGATCAGGCCGACCGGGCCGGTCGCCCAGGCGGCCCAGGCGGAGGCGGCACCGAAGACCAGCAGGCCGGTCATCAGCACGGTGCGATGCCCGTACCGGTCGCCGAGGGCGCCGGCCAGGAAGAGCGCGGTGGCGAACAGCAGCGAGTAGATCCCGACCGCCCACTGGAGCTGGCCGGGCGTGGCGCCGAGCCCGTTGACCGGGTCGGCGAGGCGTTCGAGGGCGATTCCGAGGACGGTCGAGTCGATCCAGATCAGGACGGCCGAGACGACCAGGACGGCGAGGATGCGGCGTTGTTGGCTTGGACTCTGGGACGGGTCGATGGTGGACACGAAGTCTCCTATAATTGACAGGACCCTGACGAGGTTTCCGATCATCCTCGATTGACAGGAACCTGTCAATCTCCTTTTCGGCAGAATGTGGTGCATGGAGCCCAACGACGAGACCGGGTGTGTGACCTTCTTGGTGCGGCACGCCTGGCTGAGCATGCGGTCGGCGTTGGCGGCCGCGCTCGCCGAGCACGAGCTGTCCGTGCAGCAGTACGGGACGCTGCTGTGTGTGCAGAAGGACCCCGGCCTCACCGTCGCCGAGGTGGGACGGGTGGTCGGTACGACGCGGCAGTCCGCGAACGAGCTGATCACCGGGATGGAGCGGGCCGGCCTCGTCGAGCGGCGCCCGAACCCGAAGGACCGCCGTACCCAGCAGGTGCACCTCACCGCGGGCGGCGAACGCCGGCTGGCCGAGGCCGCACCCGCGATCCGCAAGGTCGAGAACGACCTCGAGGCCGCCTTCAGCAAGCCCGACCGCGTCACCGCGCGCGCCTGGCTTGCGCACATGGTCACCGCAGTCGAGGGTTGAGGGATGCGCGCACACGCTGAGCGGTTGGACGGCCTCGGTACGACGATCTTCGCGGAGATGTCCGCGCTGGCGGTGGCGACCGGGTCGGTGAACCTCGGCCAGGGATTCCCGGACCAGGACGGGCCGGACTCGTTGCTGGAAGGCGCGATCGCGGCGATCCGCGCCGGCGCGAACCAGTACCCGCCGGGTCGCGGCATCCCCGCGCTCCGGCAGGCGATCGTCGACCACCAGCAGCGGTTCTACGGGCTCACGTACGACCCCGACACCCAGGTCCTGGTCACCACCGGCGCCACCGAGGCGATCGCCGCCGCCCTGCTCGCGTACGTCGAACCCGGCGACGAGGTGATCGCCCTCGAGCCGTACTACGACTCGTACGCGGCCGGCATCGCCTTCGCCGGCGGCCGCCGGATCCCGGTCACGCTGCGCGCTCCGTCGTACCGGCTGGATCTCGACGAGCTGCGCGCCGCGGTCACGCCGCGGACGAAGGTGCTGCTGATCAACTCACCGCACAACCCGACCGGCACCGTCCTCACCGACGAGGAACTGCGCGGCATCTGCGCGATCGCCCTCGAACACGACCTGGTCGTGATCACCGACGAGGTCTACGAGCACCTGGTGTACGACGGCACGCACCGGCCGCTGGCGTCGTACGACGGGATGGCCGAGCGGACCGTGTCGATCAGCAGCGCCGGGAAGACGTTCGCGGTCACCGGGTGGAAGATCGGCTGGGTCACCGGGTCGCCGGAGGTGGTGACCGCGGTGAACACCGCGAAACAGTTCCTGACCTATACATCGGGCGCCCCGTTCCAGCCCGCCGTCGCGGATGCACTTGCCCTCGGCAACGACTACTACGACCGGCTGCGCGCCGATCTCCGGGCCCGCCGCGACCTGCTCGCCGACGGCCTCGGCGAGCTCGGCTTCGAGGTCCACCGCCCGGCGGCGACGTACTTCATCACCACCGACATCCGCCCGCTCGGGTACACCGACGGCATCGACTTCTGCCGTCAGCTCCCGGAGAAGGCCGGCGTGGTGGCGATCCCCCACCAGGTCTTCTACGACAACGTCGAGGCCGGGAAACCCCTGGTCCGCTGGGCGTTCTGCAAGCGACCCGAGGTCCTCCAGGAAGCCCTCACCCGGCTGCAGAAGCTCTAAGGCAGGAACTGAGCGAGGGTTTCCGGGTCGCGGGCGACGGCGGTGGTGTCGTCGTCCGCGGTGATGATCGGGCGCTGGATCAGGATCGGGGTGTCGGCGAGAGCCTGGATCCAGGCGGCGCGGTTCGCCTCGTCGCGCGGGAGGTCGCGGAGCGGCGCGGCCTCGGGTTCGTTGGTGCGGACGATGTCCCACGGCTCGAGGTTGAGGCGTGCGAGGACGGCGGTCAGTTCCTCGGTGGTCGGCGGATCGTCGAGGTAGCGGCGTACGGTGTAGTCGATACCGGCCTCGTCGAACGCCTTGGTGGCGGCGCGGCATTTCGAGCAGGCGGGGTTGATCCAGATCTCCATGCGGGTCTCCCGGGAGGTCAGCGGTGCTGGAACCACAGTTTGGTGGGACGCTGCAGCATCAGGATCAGCAGGGCCACATGGATGGCCAGCCCGAGCAGGCTCGCGGGCAGCGCCATCAGGCCGCCGGCGATGCCCATCGCGGCGACGCCGATCAGGACGTACCGCGCCCACGCGTACCGCTTGCGGACGTAGACCGCCGGGACCAGGTAGATGAACGCGCAGACCAGGGCGGCCGCGACCGCGACCGGGGTGTTGCCGCGGGAACCGGTGAGAACTTCGGAGATCTGGTCGCCCGCGGACGTCAGCGTGAGGACGGCGAGCAGCAGGCACATCGCGCCCAGCCCGGCGGAGATGACCGCGGCGATCGTCACCTGCTTCGGCCGGACGGCCGGACGGTAGCTGTACGAATCCGGAACGCTACCGAACAGCCCGCTGTACGGCCCCGGTTCGTCGCCGTGCTGCCCTGTCATCGATCTTCCTTCCACGACCCCCCGTGTCCCTCGATCCTCCCAGATCACCCAAGCCGGACGACGGAGATGTCGAGGTGCGGGAACCCATCCAGCGGCGCGAGGCCCGCGATCGGGCGGAAGTGCACGGTGGTCCCGGTGGTCCCGTCCGGCGCGATCGGCTCCAGCCCACCGACCGGTACGCCGTACTCGTACCGCTGGGTCCAGGCGCCGTTCGCCCGCCGGTTCGTGTGCACGAGCCACTCGCTCAGCGCGGCGACCACGGACATCCCGCGCCGCGGGTGCCCGTCCGGCAGCGACGGCGCGGCCGGGTCGTCGAAGAACCGCAGGTCCTTGGTCGCCATGATCGGCTTCTTCACGACGTTCCCGCGCTCGTCGACCCGGGTGTCGGTCCCGCGCCCGTAGTCGGTGACCGCGATCGACCCGTCGCCGTACAGCTCGACCTCGCAGCGCCCGCGCGCGCCGGTCGACTCCGCCTCGTCGTCCGGGTAGGCGAGCACCTCGAGCAGCAGATGCCGGACGCCGCCGGGCGCGTACCGCGCCGGATCCGCGCGGATCGCCTCCAGGTGCGCCTGGTCGACCGAGGCCGCCCAGTCGTGGGTGGTGTTCGTCCAGTCGGCCCGCGAAGTCACGGTCCCATTCTCCCCGATTCCTTTCGGCCGGGCCGCCGGTCTACACACCTGACGAGAGGAGAATCATGCGCAAGATCATCGCTTCGACCCTGATGACACTCGACGGTGTGGTGGAAGACCCGGGCGGCTTCGGCGGTACGCCGTTCGGCGGCTGGGCGCAGCCGTACTTCGGGGAGGAGGCGGTACGGCGATCCGTCGAGAAGCTGGCGTCGTGCGACTACTTCCTGTGCGGGCGCCGTACCTATGAGATGTTCTCTGCCGCCTGGGGTGACGCGGAGGGACCGTACGCGGACCGCCTGCGCGAACTGCCGAAACTTGTTGCCTCCAGCACCTTGACCGGCGAGCTGACCTGGAACGCGACCCTCCTCGAGGGCGACGCGATCGCGGCGCTCGAGCGGATCAAGAAGCAGGACGGCGGCGACATCATGATGTACGGCAACCCTGCACTGCTGCACACGCTGCTGGAGAACGGCATGGTCGACCAACTCGACATCCTGCTGCACCCGATCGTGCTCGGCACCGGGACCAAGCTGTCGGGTCCACGCACCGAGCTGAAGCTGGTCCAGCAGGACACCCTGCCGTCGGGTGTCATCGCGCTGAGCTACCAGACCGCATAGAAAGGGGCCCGGCAAACAACCGGGCCCCAGTTCTCAGCGTGCGGCGGAGACTTCCAGCGCGTCCTTGGATTCGTTGAGCATCACCCGGACGGTCTCGCCGTCGCGGATCGAACCGTCCAGCAGACCGCGGGCGAGCTCGTCGCCGATCGCGGACTGCACCAGCCGGCGCAGCGGACGGGCGCCGTACACCGGGTCGTACCCGGTCAACGCCAGCCACTCCATCGCGCCCTCGTCGACCTCCAGCGTGATCCGGCGGTCGGCCAGCCGGCGCTGCAGCGCGTTGATCTGCAGCCCGACGATCTGCGTCAGCTCCTCGCTGCCGAGCGCGTCGAACAGCACGATCTCGTCCAGCCGGTTGATGAACTCCGGCTTGAACGACTGCCGCACGGTCGCCATCACCTGGTCGCGCTTGATCTTGTCGTCGAGCGTGACGTCGGCCAGGTACGCCGACCCCAGGTTGCTGGTCAGGATCAGGATCACGTTCCGGAAGTCGACCGTCCGGCCCTGGCCGTCGGTCAGCCGCCCGTCGTCGAGCACCTGCAGCAGGATGTCGAAGACCTCGGGGTGCGCCTTCTCCACCTCGTCGAGCAGGATCACCGAGTACGGACGCCGCCGGACCGCCTCGGTCAGCTGGCCGCCCTCCTCGTACCCGACGTACCCGGGCGGCGCGCCGACCAGCCGCGCGACGCTGTGCTTCTCGCCGTACTCCGACATGTCGATGCGGACCATCGCCCGCTCGTCGTCGAACAGGAAGTCCGCGAGCGCCTTCGCCAGCTCGGTCTTGCCGACACCGGTCGGACCGAGGAACAGGAAGCTTCCGGTCGGCCGGTCGGGGTCGGAGATGCCGGCCCGCGCCCGGCGTACGGCGTCGCTGACGGCCTTGACCGCCTCGCGCTGACCGATCAGCCGGTGCCCGAGCTCGTCCTCCATCCGGAGCAGCTTGCCGGTCTCGCCCTCGAGCAGCCGGCCGGTCGGGATCCCGGTCCACATCGCGATCACCTCGGCGATCTCGGTCGGGCCGACCTCCTCGTTCACCATCGCTTCGGGGCCTTCGGCAACCTCTTCCTCGGCGTCGGCCACCTCGAGCTCCTTGGTGAGCTGCGGGATCTCGCCGTACAGCAGCCGGGACGCCGTCTCCAGGTCACCGTCACGCTGGGCGCGCTCGGCCTGGCCGCGGAGCTCGTCGATCCGCTCCTTGATCTCGCCGACCCGGTTCAGTCCGGACTTCTCCCGCTCCCAGCGGGCCTCCAGCGCGCGCAGCTCCTCCTCGCGGTCGGCGAGGTCGGCACGCAGCCGCTCCAGCCGCTCCTGCGACGAGGCGTCGTCCTCGCGGGACAGCGCCAGCTCCTCCATCTTCAACCGGTCGACGGTCCGCCGCAGCGAGTCGATCTCGACCGGGGACGAGTCGATCTCCATCCGCAGCCGGGACGCGGCCTCGTCGACCAGGTCGATCGCCTTGTCGGGCAACTGCCGGCCGGTGATGTACCGGTTCGACAGCGTCGCCGCGGCAACCAGCGCCGAGTCGGAGATCGCGACCTTGTGGTGCGCCTCGTAGCGCTCCTTCAGGCCGCGCAGGATCGCGATCGAGTCCTCGACCGACGGCTCACCGACGAACACCTGCTGGAACCGGCGCTCCAGCGCCGGGTCCTTCTCGATCCGGGTCCGGTACTCGTCCAGCGTGGTGGCGCCGATCATCCGCAGCTCGCCGCGGGCCAGCATCGGCTTGAGCATGTTGCCGGCATCCATCGCGCCCTCACCGGACGCGCCGGCGCCGACGACCGTGTGCAGCTCGTCGATGAACGTGATGATCTGGCCGTCCGACTCCTTGATCTCGGTCAGCACCGCCTTCAGCCGCTCCTCGAACTCACCGCGGTACTTCGCGCCCGCGACCATCGCGCCGAGGTCCAGGCTGATCAGCCGGCGGCCGCGCAGCGACTCGGGGACGTCGCCCGCGATGATCCGCTGGGCCAGCCCCTCGACGACGGCGGTCTTGCCGACGCCGGGCTCGCCGATCAGCACCGGGTTGTTCTTGGTACGACGCGACAGCACCTGGACCACACGCCGGATCTCGGAGTCCCGGCCGATCACCGGGTCGAGCTTGCCGTCCTTGGCGCGCTGCGTCAGGTCGACGCCGTACTTCTCCAGAGTCTTGGTGGTGCCTTCGGCCTCCGGGGAGGTGATCCGCCGGTTGCCGCGCATCTCGTCGAACGCCTTCAGCAGCGCGTCCGCCGTCACGCCGAGCGCACTCTGCGCCGCCCCCTCGACGGTGGCGAGCGCGATCAGCAGGTGCTCGGTGGATACGTATTCATCACCCAGTCCGAGCGCGCGCTGCTCCGCCTGATTCAGTACGTCGGAGGTCTTCGGCGACAGGCTCGGTGCCTGCACACTGCCCCCGCTCGCCTTCGGCAGCCGGCTCAGCTGCTCGGCAGTCTTCCGGCGGACCGCGTCGACGTCGCCGCCGGCCGCCTCGAGCAGGCCGATCGTCGTACCTTCGGGCTGCGCGAGCAGCGCGGACAGCAAGTGAATCGGTTCCACGGTCGGGTTGCCCGCCGCGGAGGTCTGACGGATCGCGACCGACAGGGTTTCCCGGGCCAGCGTCGTCAACCGCTGAACGTCCATCTGGTTCCAGCCTTTCGTTCCCAGCAACAAACAGTCACTAGATACAACTTATCCAAAGTTGAGTCCATTCCACTCAACTCTGGAGAATGTCAGGGCTGAACCAGGGTCCGTCAGGCGCTGAACTCGGACGCGCGGATGCGGTACACCTGGAGGCTGAGGTCGTAGTACTTGTCGGTCTCGCCGACCCACTCCATGCCGAGGCGTTTGGCGGTCGCGATCGCGCGCTTGTTGTTCGGCCGGGCGACCGCGAACAGCTCGTCGACCTCGCCGCCGCTGAACGCCCAGTGCATCAGCGCACGGCTCGCCTCGGTCGCGTACCCGTGACCCCAGGCGCTCGGCCGCAACTGCCAGCCGATCTCCAGATCCTCCTCGTACGGCGGGAGCAACCGGATCAGCAGTGCGCCGACGACCTCGCCGTCGTCCTTGCGGGCGACCGCCCAGCGCCCGGCCGGAACCACGAAGTTCGGCTGGGCCTCGATCCAGGACTGCAGGATCAAACGCATGGTCGCGGCATCCGGCACCTTGTCGATGGCGGGTGACAGCCAGGGCGCCACGTCGGCGGAGCCGTAGATCTCCAGCGCGGCGTCGGCGTCGTCTTCCTCCCAGTCCCGGATCACGAGCCGGTCCGTCTCCAGCATCAGCGTCACCTGGCCAGGGTAGGCGGTCGGTCGCCCTGGGCAACAGGAACAGGGCGTGAACGAGAGAACCGCAGGGCGGTCCTGGAAGGGACCACCCTGCGGTGGCCGAAGGGCGTCGGGGGGTGACGCACCTTCGACTTGCGGAGGCGTCGAGGGGGAACGACGACCTCCACCAGGCCGGAGACTCCGAGGGGTGGGTTCGGAACGTCTCCGGTGGCTCTGTTGTGGCGGGGGATCAGCGCGAGCCGAGTTCCAGAGGCTGGGTGCGGATCCACCGGGTGGTCGTCTGCTGCCGGCCCATGGCGATCACGTCGCCCGCGGGACCGGCGGAGAAGACCCGGCTGGCGGCGGGACGTCGCGAGACGCCGACACCGCGCTGGACCTCTGCCAGTAGCTGGTTGACCCGCTTCCGCAGGTCCTCCACTTCGGACTGTAGCGCGAGAATGTGCCGAATTCCCGCCAGGTTGACGCCTTCTTCCTGACTGAGATGTTGCACATACCTCAGCTTCGCCACGTCGTACGCCGAATACCGCCGGCCGCGGCCGGACGCCCGGCTCGGCACCACCAGGCCGAGCCGGTCGTACTGGCGCAACGTCTGCGGATGCATGCCGGCCAGCTGGGCCGCCACCGAGATCACGTAGATCGGGGTGCGGTCGTCCCAGGTCGGCACCTGGCTGAACGGGATGCCCATCAGGAACTCCCGAACAACCCGGCCCGCAGATCAGGATGGTCGGACGCCGAGTTGAACTCCTGCAGCTTTTCCTTCTGCTCGTCGGTCAACTCGTGCGGCACCTGCACCTCGAGGGTGAGCAGCAGGTCGCCCTTCGTCCCGTCCCGGCGCACCGAACCCTTACCGCGGACGCGCAGCTTGCTGCCGTTCGCCGTACCGGCCGGGATCCGGACCGTGACCGGGAGACCGTCCAGCGTCGGGACCTTGATCTCCGCGCCCAGCGCCGCCTCGGTGAAACTCACCGGGACGTTCAGGGTCAGGTGCTCACCCTGCCGGCCGAAGATCCGGTGCGACTTGACGTGCACGGTGACGTACAGGTCGCCTGCAGGTCCGCCACGCTCGCCGGCCGCGCCCTTGCCCTTCAACCGGATCCGCTGACCGTCCTGCACGCCCGCCGGGATGCGGACCTGCATGGTCTTGCTCGACTGGCCGCGGCCGGAGCCGTGGCAGGTCTCGCACGGCTGGTCGACGACCAGACCGCGGCCCTTGCACTCGGTGCACGGCTCGGTCATCGCGAACACACCGCCCTGCACCGAGGTCTGCATGCCCGTGCCCTCGCACTTCAGGCAGACCTTCGGCACCGTGCCGTACTTCGCGCCGGTCCCCCGGCAGGTCGGGCACGGCTCGTCGCTGGTCATCCGGAGCCCGACCGTGACACCGTTCACGGCCTCGGCGAACTCGATCGTCGCCTCGGTCTCGATGTCCTGGCCGCGCCGCGGACGGGCCGTCGTGGTGGTCGTGGTCCGGCCACCGCCGCCGAACATGCCGCCCAGGATGTCGCCGAGTCCGCCGCCGGTCCCCTGACCGCCACCGCGGTTGAACAGGTCGCCGACGTCGAAGTTGAACCCGCCGCCGCCCTGGCCGCCGCTGCCGCCCGGCATCCGGAAGCCGCCGCTGCCGAACAGCCGCCGCGCCTCGTCGTACTCCTTACGCTTCTTCGCGTCCCCGACCACGTCGTACGCCTCGGAGACCTCCTTGAACTTGGCCTCCGCCTTGGTGTCCCCGGCGTTCGAGTCCGGGTGGTACTGCCGCGCCAGCTTGCGGTAGGCCTTCTTGATCTCGTCGGGCTCGGCGGTCTTGGAGACGCCGAGAACCTTGTAGAAGTCCTTCTCGATCCAGTCCTTCGTACTCATCTGGCGCCTCCCCTCCCGTCGTGGCCGCTGTTACTCCGCGGAACCGTCCGCGTCTTCATCTGTGCTCTCCACCGGTACGTCGGCCTTCGCGGCGTCGGCCGGCAGTTGCTCGGTCGGCTCCGAAACGGCCACCCGGGCCGCCCGCAGGATCCGCTCGCCGAGCCGGTAGCCCGGTTGCATGATCATCGTCGCGGTCGGGCCGTCGACGTCGTCGGAATAGTTGTGCAGCAGGGCCTCGTGGATCCGCGGGTCGAAGGCATCGCCCTTCTCGCCGAACTTCACCAGGCCGAGCTTCTCGGTGACCCGCTCCAGCGACTCGGAGACCGCCTTGAACGCGCCCTCGAGTTCGCCCGCCTCGCGGGCCCGGCCGATGTCGTCCAGGATCCCGAGCAGCTCGGTGAGCACCGTGCCGACCACCATCTCGCGGGCCGCCTCGCGGTCCCGGTCGACCCGGCGCTTGTAGTTCACGTACTCGGCCTGCAGTCGCTGCAGGTCCGCCGTACGCTCCGCGAGCGCCTCGGTCAGCAGGGCCTCCTGTGCGGACGGACCGACCAGGTCCGACGGGTCCCGCGGCGGCTGCTGGGCACCGGGCCCGCCGGCCGCGGGGCCCCCTTCCGAGGGCTCCCGCAGCTTGCCGGTTTCCGGGTCGATCCGGCGCTTGTCGCGGACGACGGGCTCACCGTCACCGAACTCGCTGCCTGTCGGTCGATCCGTCACTTGTCCTCCGTCTTGTCCTGCGGCCGGTCCTCGTCCACGATCTCGGCGTCCACGACGTCGTCGTCGTTGCTGCTCGAGCTCGTGTCGTCGGAGGTGGCGCCGTCGCCGGGCTGGCCGCCGGCGGCCTGGGCGTTCGCGTACATCGCGGCACCCATCTTCTGGCTGGACTGGGCGAGCTTCTCCGACGCGGCCTTGATCGCGTCGGCGTCGTCACCCTCGAGGGCCTTCTTCAGCTCGGCGACGCCGTCCTTGACCTCGGTCTTGACGTCGTCCGGAACCTTGTCCTCGTTCTCCTGCAGGAACTTCTCGGTCTGGTAGACCAGCGACTCCGCCTGGTTGCGGTTCTCCACCGCCTCGCGGCGCTTGCGGTCCTCCTCGGCGTACTGCTCGGCGTCGCGGACCATCTGGTCGATGTGGGTCTTCGGCAGCGCGGAGCCACCGGTCACCGTCATCCGCTGCTCCTTGCCGGTGGCCAGGTCCTTGGCGTTCACGTGCACGATGCCGTTCGCGTCGATGTCGAAGGTGACCTCGATCTGCGGCACGTTCCGCGGCGCCGGCGGCAGGCCGGTCAGCTCGAAGTTGCCGAGCGACTTGTTGTCGCGGGCCATCTCGCGCTCGCCCTGGTACACCTGGATCATCACCGACGGCTGGTTGTCCTCGGCCGTGGTGAAGATCTCCGAGCCCTTCGTCGGGATCGTGGTGTTGCGCTCGATGATCTTGGTGAACACACCGCCCTTGGTCTCGATACCGAGGCTCAGCGGGGTCACGTCGAGCAGCAGGACGTCCTTGACCTCACCCTTCAGCACACCGGCCTGGAGGGAGGCGCCGACCGCGACGACCTCGTCCGGGTTCACGCCCTTGTTCGGGTCCTTGCCACCGGTCAGCTCCTTGACCAGGTCGGCCACCGCGGGCATCCGGGTCGAGCCGCCGACCAGAATCACGTGGTCGATCTTGCTGACGTCGATGCCGGCGTCCTTGATGACGGCCTTGAACGGGGCGCGGGCGCGCTCCAGCAGGTCGTTCGTCATCTTCTGGAACTCGGCGCGGGAGAGCTTCTCCTCCAGGTGCAGCGGGCCCGAGTCGGTGAGGCTCAGGTACGGCAGGTGGATGGTGGTCTCGGCGGCGCTGGACAGCTCGATCTTGGCCTTCTCGGCGGCCTCGTTCAGCCGCTGCATGGCCATCTTGTCGCCGGACAGGTCGGTGCCGTTCTTGTTCTTGAACTGGGTCACCAGCCACTGGACGATCCGGTTGTCCCAGTCGTCACCACCGAGGTGGTTGTCACCGCTGGTCGCCTTCACCTCGAAGACACCGTCGCCGATCTCCAGCAGCGAGACGTCGAACGTACCGCCACCGAGGTCGAAGACCAGGATGGTCTGCTCGGTGCCCTTGTCCAGGCCGTACGCGAGCGCGGCCGCGGTCGGCTCGTTGACGATCCGGTGCACCTTCAGGCCCGCGATCTCGCCGGCCTCCTTGGTCGCCTGGCGCTGCGCGTCGGAGAAGTAGGCCGGCACGGTGATGACCGCGTCCGTGACCTGCTCCCCGAGGTACGCCTCGGCGTCCCGCTTCAGCTTCTGCAGCACGAAGGCGCTGATCTGCTGCGGGGTGAACTTCTTGCCGTCGATGTCGACGGACCAGTTCTCGCCCATGTGCCGCTTCACCGAGCGGATAGTACGGTCGACGTTCGTGGTGGCCTGGCGCTTCGCCACCTCGCCGACCAGGACCTCGCCGTTCTTGGCGAAGGCCACCACCGAGGGCGTCGTACGCGCTCCCTCGGCGTTGGGGATGACGGTGGGCTCGCCACCTTCCAGTACGGCGATGACGGAGTTCGTCGTACCGAGATCGATTCCGACCGCGCGGGCCATGCTGTTACCTCCACGAAGTTGAGTGATGCAGACTCAATGTTGCCGTTCGTCCGCCTCGGTTTCAAATCCGTGACCGAACAAACTTGAGTTCACTGGACTCAACATTGCACATCGCCCCGGTCATTCCCAAGGGAGGTCCCGATTTTCGGGGTCCACGCCAGGGTGCGGCCAGGGTGACCCCTCCCGGAGCAAACGTTTACCGTGCGATCCTGATCACTGTGAAACTCCGCCCGATGACCGCCGCCGACGCCGCCGCGGTCGTCGCGCTGAACGCCACTGCCGAGGGCCTGGTCGAGCCCCTCACCGCCGACCGCCTGGACTGGCTCCGGCTGATCGCCGCCCACGCCGCCGTCGTCGACCTCGACGGCCGTCCCGCCGGCTTCGTCCTCACCTTCACCCCCGGCTCGGCGTACGACGGTCTCGCCTTCGCGTCCTTCACCCGCACGTACGCGGACCGCTTCCTCTACATCGAGCGCATCGTCATCGCCCCCGACAACCGCCGCCAGGGCCTCGCCTCCAAGGTCTACCGAGCCGTCGAACGCTCCGCCCACCCCTTCGACCGCACCGTGGCCGCCGTCCCCACCGACAGCCCCGCCTTCACCTTCCACGCCGGGCGCGGCTACGAGGAGGTCGGCAAGCAACGACTCCCCGACGGCACCGTCACCACGCTGGTGTCCAAGGAGCTGACCACCTGAGGCGTTAGCGTCGGAGCGATGAGCATCGCGATCGACGTCTCGGCAGGCAACAGCCGCACCATCGTGAAGGGCATCGTCGGACTCGGCGTCGCCGCCGCGGTCTGCCTGGTCCTGGGCGTGCTGGCGAGCGGCAGCGTGCGCGCGTCACGTTCGTGGTGCTGGCGGTGGTCCTGCTGCTCGTGGGCGGCATCCCGGCGTTGAAACTGCGCACGCTGACCCGGACGCGGCGTTTCTGGTTCGACCCGAACGGCCTGCGGTACGAGGACCCCGCTGGATCGTGGGGCTGCTATTGGGGCGAGCTGGCCGGTCTCGCCGTACTGACGTCCAGCCACCCCGTCCGGAACGGGCAGACCAACGTCGCGCAGGTCTACGGCCCGTACGTCCGCCTCCTGCTGACCCCGGCCGCACCCGACTTCCTGACCCGCCACCCGGAGCTCTTGCCGTACCAGGACCCGAGCGGGCAGCTCATCGTCCCGCTCGGGCCCAACCAGGAGCTCGTCCCCGCCCTGGACCAGGCCGCCCGCACGTACGCGCCCAGCCTGTACCAGGGCACCCGCTGACCGGCGGCCGGTCAGGAGCCATGCCTTAGAGCTGCCGTACGTCGAGCAGCGCCCGCAGCGGGAGCTCGTGCCGTAACCGGGGCTGGGTCAACCCGTCAACGATGCAGGCCGCCCCGATCCAGCGCGCCCCGCAGTCCTCGACCAAACCCCGGCCCACCACCGCCGTCGCCCCGGTCTCGGCCCAGTCGTCGACCATCAGCACCCGATCCCCGGCCCGCACCAAGCGCCGCGGAAACCCGAACACCTGCTGCCGGTCCCGGTAGTCAGGCGCCGTCGTCCGCCACACCCACCGATCGCTGTCGACCGACGACCCCCTCTGCTTCCGCATCTCGACGAAACCGATCCCCAGCGCCGCCGCAGTCAACGCCCCGAGCAACGACCCCCGCGACACCGGCCCGACCACCACCGTCGGCACCTCGTCGTACAGCCCCGCCAGCGCCGACCCGAGCTCACGCAGCAGCTCACCGTCCCGCCACCACCCGGTCAGGTCGGCGTAACCACTTCACACCCCACGATCCGTCCGCCACCGAAACCCACTCCGAAGCCGCGCTTTTGTGTGCATGGGTAGATGGTCCCCCCATGTGAGGCTTGAGCGCAGGTGGTTTTGGGCGGACCCCCGCCACTCACCAAGTCGCCAGCCGCGACGTAACCCACGCTCAGCAACGGCCGACATGGCGCGGCACGGCGGCGATACTGAGTGTTGGCGGTCCGCCTGTGGACAACGCCCGCCGCAGGTCCGCGATTCTCGTCATCATTTTCGGGTGACAGATGTGGCCGAGGCGATCAGCAGGCGTGGAGGGTCGTCGACCTTCGCTGACCTCCGCGCTCTCGTCTCGGCGCGGGCTGTCCGGAAAGCTCTCGCGGCGGGCGAAATCCGCCGGGTGGCCAAGGGCGTCTACGCACTTCCGGAGGCACCGCACGCGTTGACCGCGGCGCGCAGCCACGGAGGTGTCGTCTCGCACCTGAGCGCTGCGCAGCACTGGGGTCTGGAGCTGATCAACGTGCCGACCCAGCCGCATGTCACGTTGCCGCCTGGCCGGGTCCGAAGACGTACGGGACTCCCCTGCATCTTGCACTGGGCGGACGTTCCCGTGCTGGACGACGTCACCACTCCGCTCCGGACGGTCCTGGACTGCCTTCGCATTCTGCCTTTCACCGATGCGCTCGCGCTGGCGGATTCGGCCCTCCGGGCAGGCTGCGTCCAGCAGGACGAGCTTCTCGAGGCGGCGCGGCGACTTCGGGGACCACATCGCGGACGCATTCGGCGCGTTGCTGGATTCGCGGACGGCCGGGCCGAATCAGTGCTGGAGTCCGCCCTGCGAGCGTTGTTGATCGAGCGGGGAGTCGAAGGCTTCGTTCCTCAACTGCTGGTGCAGGACTCGGAGTTCTCGGCTCGTCTTGATCTGGGGAATCCTCTGCTCTGCCTCGGCCTCGAGGCAGACGGGTTCGCCTACCACGGAAGCCGCCGGGCGCTGGTCAAGGACTGCCGTCGGCACGTGAACCTCGCGATCCGCGGCTGGCGGGTGCTCCGCTTCAGCTGGGAGGACATCATGTACGACCCCGACTGGGTGGTCGCGGCGATCGAGCGAGCCGCCGGACTTCCCCCACTCAGTAAGCCTCTGCTCCATGCGGCCTGACCGCCGGGACGAGCCTGCGGCGGTCGCTCGGAGGGAGGTTGGTGAGTGTTGGGGGTCCGCTTACACGGGTCGGCCGTTGAGGAAGGTCTGGGTGACCAGCGGGACGGCGGGGCGGTAGGCGAGGTGGAGGTAGGTGGGGGCGTCGAGGACGGTCAGGTTGGCCGGGGTGCCGGGGGTCAGGTGGCCCAGGTCGGGGCGGCGGAGGGAGGCGGCGCCGCCGGCGGTGGCGGACCAGAGGGCTTCGGCGGGGGTCATGTGCATTTCGCGGACCGCGAGGGCGATGCAGAACGGCATCGACGACGAGTAGCCGGAGCCTGGGTTGCAGTCGGTCGCGAGGGCCACGGTGACTCCGGCGTCGAGCAGGCGGCGGGCGTCGGGGTACGGCGACCTGGTGGAGAACTCGATCGCGGGGAGCAGCCCGGCCACCACTCCGCTGGAGGCGAGCGCGTCGACGTCGGCGTCGGTCAGGTAGGTGCAGTGGTCGGCGGAGGCGGCACCGAGTTCGGCGGCCAGTTGTACGCCGGGACCTTCGCCGAGCTGGTTGGCGTGGACCCGGGGCTGGAGGCCGCGGGCGATGCCTGCCTGCAGGATCGCCCGGGCCTGGTCGGCGTCGAAGGCGCCGCGTTCGACGAAGACGTCGATCCACTTCGAGTACGGCGCGGCGGCGTCGAGCATCGGGCCGGTGACCAGGTCGACGTAGGCGGCCGGGTCCTGGTCGGCCGGGACCACGTGGGCGCCCAGGTAGGTCGTCTCGTCGGTGAACTGGCCCGCGATCCGCAACGCCCGCGCCTCGTCGGTGACCGTCAGGCCGTAGCCGGACTTGATCTCGACGGTGGTGGTGCCCTGGCGACGCATCTCGGTGACGAGGCGCGAGACGTTCGCGGTCAGCTGCTCGTCGGTGGCGGCGCGGGTCGCCGCGACGGTGGTCCGGATGCCTCCGGCGGAGTACGGCGTACCGGTCATCCGGGCGGCGAACTCCTCGGCGCGGTCGCCGGCGAAGACGAGGTGCGAGTGCGAGTCGACGAAGCCGGGGATCACCGCACGACCGCCGAGATCGGTGGCAGCGTCGGCGGCCGGTGCGTTCTGGCGTTGGCCTGCCCAGGCGATCTTGCTGCCGTCGATGACCAGGGCGGCGTCGTGGAGTTCGCCGAGCACACCACCGTGCGCGGGATCGTTCGTCACCAGGGAGTTGATGCCGGTGAGCAGGAGCGAGGTCATCGGGTCACCGCCGCGATCGACGCTGACAGCTCGGCCGCGACATCCATCCGGGTGTGCTTGCCGTCGGCAACCAGATGATTTCCTGAGACGACGACGTCGGATACGTCCGCGGCGGTTGCCGCGAAGACCGCGGTTTCTGCAGTTCCGCCGGTGCCGGCGGTGCGGACGGTGTTCCCGCGGAGGGCTACCAGGTCGGCTCGGGAGCCGACCTCGAGTGCTCCGGCGTCTTCGAAGCCGATGGAGCGGTGGCCGTCGGTGGTGGCCGCTTTCAGGAGCTCGGGGGCAGACCAATGCCCGCGTTCCTGGGTGGCGAGGCGTTCGTCGAGCTCGACGGCGCGCATTTCCTCGAAGAGGTCGATCCCGGCATGGCTGTCGGAGCCCAGCGTCAACGGCGATCCGGCGTCGCGGAGTTGCACGGACGGGCCGATGCCGTCGGCCAGGTCGCGCTCGGTGGTCGGGCAGAAGCAGGAGTACGTCGCGGAGCTCCCGAGCAGGCCGATGTCGACCGAGGTCAGGTGGGTCGCATGGACGGCGCTCGTCCGGCCGCTGAGGAAGCCCGCCTCGTCGAGGACCTGGGCCGGCGTACGTCCGTACGCCGCGAGGCACGCCTCGTTCTCGGCGACCTGTTCGGACAGGTGGATGTGCAGCGGTACGTCGGGAAACGCCGAGGCGACCGCGCCGAGCTGGTCCTGCGGGACGCCCCGGACCGAATGCGCCGCCGCGCCGATCACCACGTCGTCGCAACCACTCAGCCCGGCGACCCGGGACGCCCAGGCACTGGCGTCGCCGTCGCTGAAACGCCGCTGCACCTCGTTGACCGGCTGGTCGATGCCGCCGGCAACGTAGCAGGTGTCGAGCAGCGCGATCCGGATCCCGGCGTCGCGGGCGGCCGTGATCAGCGCGGCACCCATCGCGTTCGGGTCGTCGTACCGGTGGCCGCCGGGAGCGTGGTGCAGGTAGTGGAACTCGCCGACCGCGGTGATCCCGGCAAGCAGCATCTCGCCGTACACGGCCTTCGCGAGGTCGTAGTACGTGTCGGGCGTGAGTGCGGCGGCGACGGCGTACATCTGCTCGCGCCAGGTCCAGAACGTGCCGCGCTCGGTCTGCGTACGGCCGCGGAGCGCGCGGTGGAACGCGTGGCTGTGGCAGTTCGCGAGTCCGGGTACGACGAGGCCGTGCAGGACCGTCGCGTCGCCGGGGTCGGCGTCGGACTCGACCGCGGTGAAGCGGCCGTCCTCGACGGTGACCAGGACCCGGGAGGCGATACCGCCAGGGAGCAGGGCGGTCTCGCACCAGTATGTCGTCACTGCGCGAGATCCTTCAGTACGGCGGCCAGCGCGTCGACGCCGGCGAGGCAGTCGTCCGGCTCGGCGTACTCGGCCGGTGAGTGCGAGACGCCGGTCGGGTTCCGGACGAAGAGCATCGCGGTCGGGATGCCGGCGTCGGAGAACACGCCCGCGTCGTGGCCGGCGCCGGTCGGCAGCACCGGGGCGCCGTCGAGTACGGCGGCCAGGCGGTCGCGGAGGCCGGCCGGGAAGTCGACGATCGGCGAGACCGACTCGGGGGTGACCTCGAGGGTGGTGCCGTCGCGTTCGGCACGTTCGGTAGCTTGCCTGGTGATTGCTGCGAGCAACGATTCGAGCGTGCCGGTGTCGGCGGCGCGGGCGTCCAGCCAGGCGGTGACCTGGGACGGTACGGCGTTGGTCCCGTTCGGCTCGACGGACACCCGGCCGAAGGTGGCGCGGGCGCCGGTCAGGCGGGCCTGTTTGTTCGCGGCGAGGGCCGTCATCGCGTAGGTGAGCATCGGGTCGTGACGGTCCTCCATCAGCGTCGTACCCGCGTGGTTGGCCTCACCACCGAACGTGAACCGGTACCGTCCGTGCGGCCAGATCGAGCTCGCCACACCCACGGGAGCGGTCAGTCCGCGGCCCTGTTCCACGTGCAGTTCGACGAATGTCCCCATCCGCTTCAGGAGCGGCGAAGGGCCCAGGCCGGCCGGGTCGAGCCCGGCCTTCTCCAGCGCCTCCGCGAGCCCCACACCTGCACGATCCTTCAACTGCAGAGCCTTCTCCGCGGACAGAACCCCAGCCGCGACCCGGGACCCCAGACAGGGCATCCCGAACCGCGACCCTTCCTCTTCCACGAACGCGCCGATCCCGATCGGCACCCCCGGCTCGAATCCCTCGGCCCGCAACTTGTCCACAGCCGCCAGAGCAGAAACCACCCCCAGGGGACCGTCAAACGCCCCACCATCGATCACCGAGTCCAAATGACTCCCGGTCACGATTCCCGGCCCTCCAGCCGGCTCCCCGCGCGGTTCCCACCAGGCGATGAGGTTGCCGATGGCGTCGGACTCGACGGGCAAACCGCGGGTGACGCACTGGTCGAGGAACCAGTGCGTCGCTTCGCGTTCGGTCGGGGACCAGCCGCCTCGGGTGTACCCGCCTGTTTCCGGGTCACGGCCGATGGCGGACTGGTCCGCCCACAGGGATTCGAAACTCAAGACAGCGGGTTCTTCGACAGCCAGTCCTTGGCGACCGCGTCCGCGCTCTCCTTGCCGACGTCGATCCGCTTGACCAGCGCGGTCAGGTCGTCGGTGGTGAGCTTGGCGTCGACCGCGTTCAGCGTGGCGGCGACGTCGTCGGACTTGTGGTCGGTCCGGATCAGCGGAACGATGTTGTTCGGCGGCAGGATGTGCTCCGGGTCCTCGAGCTGGACCCAGCCCTTGTCCTTGATCACGGCCTGCGTGGTGAACAGGTCGGTCACCTGGATGGTGTTGTCCTCCAGCGCCTTGATGCTCAGCGGACCGCCCGCGTCCAGCGTCTTGTAGTCCTTGAAGTCGACGTCGTACTTCTCCTTCATGCCCTTCAGCCCGGCGGTCCGGACCTTGAACTCGGAGCTACCGCCGGCGACCAGGTTCTTGCCCTTCAGGTCACCGATCGACTTCAGGTTGTACTTGTCCGCGGTCTGCTTGGTCACCACGATGGTGTCCTCGTCGGCGGCCGGCGACTTCTCCAGGATCTCGAGCCCGGACGGCAGCGCCTTCTTCAGCGCGTCGTACGCCTTCTCCGGGTCGGTCTCGGTGGAGTTCTTGTCGAAGTACGCCAGCGAGGCGCCGGTGTACTCCGGCACCAGGTCGACGGAGCCGTCCTTGATCGCGGCCATGTACGTCTCGCGGTTGCCGATGTTGGGCTTCTTCTTCACGTCGATGCCCTTGGCGGCGAGCGCCTGGCCGTAGATCTCCGCCAGCAGCTGGCTCTCGGAGAAGTCGGCGGACCCGACGGTGATGCTCGTCACCTTGGACGGTGCGGGCGAGGACCCCGCGTTGTCGTTGCCGAGCTGGTTGCCGCCACCCCCACAGCCGGCCAGGCCGAGGACCGCCGCCCCGGCGATCGCAGTACGGATGAGCGTGGATCTCAACACGAGAGCCTCCAGTGTTCTCGTTCAGCCACCGGCCGGTGCCGATGGATGTGTCTCAAGTTCATCAGGTGCCCCGGACAGTTCAGCCGATTTTCAGGCCCGGTGAGACGGTGAGCCGTCCGATCAGCGCGAACAGCGCGTCGAGCAGCAACGCCAGCAGGGCGACCAGCAGCGCGCCGGTGAACATCTGCGGGAAGTCCCGCAGCTTCAGCCCGTCGATCACGTACCGCCCGAGCCCGCCGAGCGACACCAGCGCGGCGATCGTCGCGGTCGACACGATCTGCAGCGTCGCGCTCCGGACGCCGGAGATGATCAACGGCATCGCGATCGGGATCTCCACCTTGGTCAGGATCTCGCGGCCGGTCATCCCCATCCCCCGCGCGGCGTCGATCGTGGCCGGATCGACACCCGAGATCCCGGCGTACGTCGAGGCGAGGATCGGCGGGATGCCCAGCGCGACCAGCGCGATCAGCACCGGCAGGAAGCCGATCTGGTCGGTCAGCAGTACGGCGAGCATCAGCAACCCGAGGCTCGGCAGCGCCCGGGCCGCGTTGCCGGTGTTGATCGCGAGGAACGCGCCGCGCCTGGTGTGCCCGATCCGCAGGCCGATCGGCAACCCGATCACGACCGACAGGCCGAGCGCGGCAAACGTGTACCAGAGGTGTTCGAGGATCCGTGCCCAGATGCCCTCGTTGCCGGACCAGTTGTACGAGTCGGTCAGGTACTGCCACATGTCAGGCCACCTCCGCCACCGGCGCCGCGACGCGCGCCCAAGGAGTGAGCAACCGCTGCAGGGTCACCAGCACGAAGTCCGCGAGCAGCGCGAGCGCCAGCGACAGCACCACGCCGACGACCACCGGCGTCAGGAACGCCTTCTGGAAGCCGAGCGTGAAGAGTTCACCGAGACCGCCGATGCCGATCACGGCGCCGACACTCACCATCGAGATGTTCGCGACCGTGACCACCCGCAGGCCGGTGAAGATCACCGGTACGGCGATCGGCAGGTCCACCGCGACCAGCCGGTGCAGGGCGCCGTACCCGACGGCGATCGCGGACTGCCGGACGTCCGGCGGTACGGAGCGGAGTCCGTCGATCACGTTCCGGATCAACAGCGACACCGTGTAGATGGTCAGCGCCACGATGATGTTGACCGTGGACAGCACCTTGGTCCCGAGGATCGCGGGCAGCACGATGAACAGCGCGATCGACGGCAGCGAGTACAGCAGGCCACCGAACGCGATCAGCGGGTTCGCCAGCCACGAGTACCGGGTCGCGACGTACCCGAGGGGCACCGAGATGATCAGTCCGAGGATCACCGGGATGATCGCCAGATAGAGGTGCTCGCGCAACTGCTCCCAGATCAGGCCCAGGTTGTCGCCGATCCAACTCATGAGCGGAGCGCTTCCGCTACTGCGCCCTGGTCGACGACGCCGACTGCGCGGCCTTCGTCGTCGACGACGACGCCCAGGCCGTTCGGGGACGTCAGTACGGCGTCCAGCGCCGCGCGCAGCGAGTCGCCGCGCTTGAAGACCGCGCCGACGGGCTCCAGCTTCTCGGAGCCGTTCTTCCAGCCGACCGGTACGCCGTCCGTCAGCGCGAGGTCGGCCGGCAGCGGCTGCACCGTGAGCTGGTCCGTGTAGACGAACGTCAGCGCCCGGTAACCGCGGTCCTGCCCGACGAACCCGCGGACGAAGTCGTCGGCCGGATTCGCGAGCAGCTCGGCCGGCGGCGCGAACTGGGCCAGCTTGCCGCCCACCTGCAGTACTGCGACGTTGTCGCCGAGCTTGATCGCCTCGTCGATGTCGTGAGTGACGAAGACGATGGTCTTGCCGATGTCGCGCTGCAGCCGGAGCAGTTCCTCCTGCAGCTGGTGCCGGACGATCGGGTCGACCGCGCTGAACGGCTCGTCCATCAGCATGATCGCCGGATCGGCCGCCAGCGCCCGTGCGACGCCGACTCGTTGCTGCTGGCCACCGGACAGCTGGGCCGGGTACCGCTCGGCCATCTTCGGGTCCAGCCCGACGCGCTCGATCAGCTCCATCGCCGTGTCGCGGGCCTTGCGCTTGTCCCAGCCGAGCAGCTTCGGCACGGTCGCGATGTTGTCCACCACGGTCCTGTGCGGGAACAGCCCGGCGTTCTGGATCACGTACCCGATCCCGCGCCGCAGCGTCACCGCGTCCTGCGAGTTGATGTCGGTACCGTCAATCGAAATCGTCCCGGAGGTGCGCTCGATCGTCCGGTTGATCATCCGCAGCGAGGTGGTCTTGCCACAGCCGGACGGACCGACGAACACGGTGATCTGGTTGCTCGGGATCTGCAGGGACAGCTTGTCGACGGCGACGGTGCCGTCCGGATACTGCTTGGTGACGTCCTCGAACTCGATCATGGCGCCCCTTCGCGCTCGTCGTCCGGTCGCCCGAAAGACCCTAGCGGAACCGCAGACCGAAACCACGCCGTCGCACGGTTTCTCGCTTCTCGGGAATCTGTACCGTAGCGCTACAGATTGCTACCGTCGCAGACAGTCAGCTTTCGCGCATCGGGACGCGCACCCCGCGCTCGTCCGCGACCTCGACCGCCGTGTCGTAGCCGGCGTCGACGTGACGGATCACACCCATCGCCGGATCGTTGGTCAGTACCCGCTGCAGCTTCTGCCGCGCCAGGTCGGTGCCGTCGGCAACGGACACCTGGCCGGCGTGGATGGACCGGCCGATGCCGACGCCGCCGCCGTGGTGGATCGACACCCAGGACGCGCCGCTGGCCACGTTCACCATCGCGTTCAGCAACGGCCAGTCCGCGATCGCGTCCGAGCCGTCGAGCATGCCTTCGGTCTCCCGGTACGGCGACGCGACGCTGCCGGTGTCCAGGTGGTCGCGGCCGATCACGATCGGGGCTTCGAGTTCACCGGAGGCCACCATGTCGTTGAACCGGACGCCGGCCTTGTCCCGCTCGCCCTGGCCGAGCCAGCAGATCCGCGCCGGCAGCCCCTGGAACGCGACCCGCTCACCGGCCAGCTTGATCCAGCGCGCGAGGTGCTCGTTGTCCGGGAAGAGATCCAGGATCGCCTGGTCGGTCTTCGCGATGTCGGCCGGGTTGCCGGACAGCGCCGCCCACCGGAACGGGCCCTTCCCCTCGCAGAACAACGGCCGGATGTACGCCGGGACGAAGCCGGGGAACTCGAACGCCCGGGCGTACCCGGCCTTGCGCGCCTCGTCCCGGATCGAGTTCCCGTAGTCGAACACCTCGGCGCCCGCGTCCTGGAACTCGACCATCGCCTGCACGTGCTTGGCCATCGACTCCTGCGCGCGCTCGGTGAATCCGGCCGGGTCCTTCTCCCGCGCCGTCGTCCAGTCCTCGAACTCGATCCCGATCGGCAGGTACATCAACGGGTCGTGCGCCGAGGTCTGGTCGGTGACCACGTCGATGGGAGCGCCACGGCGAAGCAGGTCCGGAACGATCGTGGCGGCGTTGCCGAGGACACCGATCGACAACGGCTTCCGCGCCTTCTTGGCCTCTTCGGCCAGCCGCAGCGCCTCGTCGACGGACGACGCCCGGACGTCGAGGTACCGGTGCTCGATGCGGCGCTGGATCCGCGACTCGTCGACGTCGACGCAGATCGCGACACCGTCGTTCATCGTGACGGCGAGCGGCTGCGCGCCACCCATCCCGCCGAGGCCCGCGGTCAGCGTGATCGTGCCGGCCAGCGAGCCGCCGAACTTCTTCTCCGCGACCGCGCCGAACGTCTCGTAGGTCCCCTGCAGGATGCCCTGGGTACCGATGTAGATCCACGACCCGGCCGTCATCTGGCCGTACATCGTGAGCCCCATCGCCTCCAGCTTGCGGAACTCCTCCCAGGTGGCCCAGTCGCCGACCAGGTTCGAGTTCGCGATCAGCACCCGCGGCGCCCACTCGTGCGTCTGCATGACGCCGACCGGACGGCCGGACTGGACGAGCATGGTCTCGTCGTCCTTCAGCGTGGTCAGCGTGCGGACCATCGCGTCGAACGAGTTCCAGTCGCGCGCGGCCTTGCCGGAACCGCCGTACACGACGAGTTCGTCAGGATGCTCGGCGACCTCCGGATCGAGGTTGTTCTGCAGCATCCGCAGCGCGGCTTCCTGCTGCCAGCCGCGGGCGGTCAGCGTGGTACCGCGGGGTGCGCGGACGGGTCGTGGTCCGGACATGGGTGATCCAGCCTTTCTAGGAGAGCGGGCCGGTGACGGCCTCGGCGGCGGTGACATAGGTGCCGTCAGCAACAAGCCGGACGGAGTGCTCGAGCTCGGGCGCGAGGAAACGGTCGGTGGCCGGCCCCTCGACGTACTCCCGCAGGGCGGCTCTGACCGCTGCCGTAGCGGGGGCGGGCGTCAGCGGCGCGCGCAGGTCGAGCGCCCGCGCGGCGGTGAGGATCTCGATCGCGAGCACCCGCTGCAGACCGTCGACGGCCTTGCGCAGCTTGCGGGCCGCGGACCAGCCCATCGAGACGTGGTCCTCCTGCATCGCGCTGCTCGGGATCGAGTCGACACTGGCCGGTACGGCGAGCCGCTTCAGCTCGGAGACGATCGCGGCCTGGGTGTACTGCGCGATCATGTGGCCGCTGTCGACGCCCGGGTCGTCGGCCAGGAACGCGTTCAGCCCGTGGTTGCGGGCGACGTCGAGGAAGCGGTCGGTACGGCGTTCGCTGATGCTCGCGAGGTCCGCGACGGCGATCGCGAGGAAGTCGAGCACGTACCCGATCGGGGCACCGTGGAAGTTGCCGTTGGACTCGACGCGGCCGTCCGGGAGTACGACGGGGTTGTCGATGGCCGCGGCCAGCTCCCGCTCGGCGACGGTCGCCGCGTGGGCCGCCGTGTCGCGGGCGGCGCCGTGGACCTGGGGCGAGCAGCGGAGCGAGTAGGCGTCCTGGACGCGGTTGCAGTCCGGGCCGCGGTGGCTCGCGACGATCGCGCTGTCCTTGAGGATCGCTCGCAGGTTCGCGGCGGCCGTTGCCTGACCGGGGTGCGGGCGCAGGGCCTGCAGGTCCTCGGCGAAGACGCGGTCGGTGCCGAGCTGGGCCTCGACGCTCATCGCGGCGGCCAGGTCGGCGGTCTTGAACAGCCGGTCGAGGTCGGCGAGCGCCAGGACCAGCATGCCGAGCATGCCGTCGGTCCCGTTGATCAGCGCGAGGCCCTCCTTCTCGGCCAGGACGACCGGCTGGAGACCGTTGGCCTCCAGGGCTTGGCCGGCGTCGAGAAGGTTGCCGTCGGCATCGCGGACCTTGCCCTCGCCGAGGATCGCCAGCGCCACGTGGGACAGCGGCGCGAGGTCCCCGGAGCAACCGAGGCTGCCGTACTCGTGGACGACCGGCGTCAGCTGCGCGTTCAGCAGTCCGGCGTACGCCTGGGCGGTCTCGACCTTCACCCCGGTGCGGCCGGTGGCGAGGGTGGAGAGCCGGAGCAGGGCGAGCGCGCGGACGACCTCCGGCTCCACCTCGGGGCCCGAGCCGGCCGCGTGCGACCGGATCAGGCTGCGCTGCAGCTGCGCCCGCAGTTCCGGCGCGATGTGCCGGGTGGCGAGCGCGCCGAACCCGGTCGAGACGCCGTAGTGCGGGGTGTCCGCATGGGCCAGCGCCTCGATCGCGGCGCGCGACTTCGCGATCTCTTCGAGGGCCTGGTCGTCGATCCGTACCTGCGCGCCGTACCGCGCCACCGCGACCACCTGGGCCGGGGTCAGCGGGCCGACGCCGACAATCACCGTGTGTTCCACCCGCCCATTGCACCGCGCCGGACCGGCACCTTCCAGCAGCGCGGGGCCACAATTCGTCTCGGATCCGAGACGAAGCTAGCGACCCTCAGTAGTCGTAGGGTTCTGGCATGGTGTTCGAGATCCGGACGGCGCGGCCGGAAGATGCGGTAGGGATCGCCCGGGTCTGGGCCGCCACGATGCCGTACCTGGTGAAGACGGCACGGGCGGTCGAGCTGCAACTGCGGCACGGTCGCTCGCAAGAGGTGCTGATCGCCGTCGACGGGCCCGACGTGGTCGGTTACGCGAATCTGTACCGGCCGCCGGCGGACGCCGAGGTGCCGCGGGTGCGGATCACGCTTCAGGTGCCGTCGGAGTACCGCGGTCACGGCATCGGCACCGCGCTGCTGGATGCGATCACAGGGCGGGCGCGGGAGCTCGGAGCCGGCCGCTTGCTGGTGGCGGTGGCCGAGGACTCGACCGGGTTCGCGGAGAAGCACGGATTCACGGTGGCGCGGCGGATGACACACTCCGCGGCCGACCTGACCGCCGTACGGGATCCGCTGCCGGTGCCGGACGGGCTGCGGCTGGCGACGTACGACGAACTCGAACCGCGGCAGCTGTACGACGCCGAGGTCCAGGTGCGCGACGACGACCCGAGCGGGCTGTCCGGCGGGCCGACGTACGACGAATGGGTCCGTACGTCGTGGCAGAACCCGGACAACCGGTACGACCTCAGCGTCGCCGTCCTCGACGGGGACCGGGTGCTGTCGTTCGTGACCACGACCGCGGACCCGGACCGCCGGGTGATCTGGTCGAACCTGACCGGGACGATCCCGTCCGCGCGCGGACGGGGCCTCGCGAAGGTGGCGAAGTCGGCGGCGCTGGCGCGGTCCCGGGACGCCGGGTTCACCGTCGCCTCCACCGGGAACGACGCGGCGAACGAGCCGATGCTGGCGGTCAACCGGTGGCTCGGCTACCGGGAGACCTCGGGCGCGTGGACCGCGGAGAAGCCGCTGTGAAGCGGTTCGTCGTCTCGCTCTTGGCCTTCCTGGTGCTGTCGTTCGGCGTCGGGATGGCGGTCTCGGGGCCCGACTTCGTCGACTGGGGCGTCGCGGTCGGCCTGTTCGCGATCGCGATCGCCGGCGAGGGCTTTCGTTTCTGGCTGCAACGCAGCCGGGCCAAGAAGCGCGATTCCTCGGGGGTTTGAGGGGTTACGCTGCGGTTGTGAGCGGCAACGTTCCCGCCTCGACCCGCACGCTGCGGGTGCTGACGTTCCTGGCCACCCAGCCCGGTCCGGTGCCGATGGAGCGCATCGCCTCCGCGGTCGGACTGCCACGCTCGTCGACGTACCACTTGCTGCGGGCAATGATCGACGAGGGGTACGTCGTCCATCTGCCGGAGGAGAAGCGGTACGGGCTCGGGGTGGCGGCGTTCGAGATCGGGTCCGCGTACCTGCGGCACGACCCGCTGGAGCGGCTCGCGCGACCGCTGCTCGTCCAACTGGTGCACGAGGTCGGGCAGACGGCGCATCTCGGCGTACTGCACGGCCGGGAACTGGTGTACCTGCTGAAGGAACAGCCGCCGCGTCCCGTCACGCTGGTGACCGACGTCGGCGTACGCCTGCCCGCCACGCTCACCGCCTCCGGCCGGGCGCTGCTCGCCGAACTGCCGCCCGCGCAGGTCCGCGCGCTGTTCCCCGCGCCGGAGTCGTTCGTACGCCGCACCGACCACGGCCCGCAGACCCTCAGCCAGCTCCGCCGCATCCTCGCCGACGAGAAACGCCAAGGTTTCGCGGTGGAGGACTCCTTCATCACCCCCGGCATGGCATCGGTGGCCAGCGCCGCCGTGGACCATGCGGGGCATCCAGTGGCTGCTATCTCGGTCACCTTCCGGACAGACACAGTCCCGCCGACGGACCGCCCTCAGCTCGCCCACAAGATCCGCCAAGCAGCCAAGGCCCTGACCCGTCGCCTGCACGGGTAGAAGACGGGAGGTCTACCAGGACGACTCGGTGGAGCCGGCGCTGGGCCTCGCCGCGGTCGCCGTTACCGCTCTTCGCGGAAGTCGACGTGGGTGCGGAGGGTGGGGTCGTACTTGCGGATCACCAGGCGGTCGGGATTGTTCCGGCGGTTCTTCCGCGTTACATAGGTGTACCCGGTGCCTGCCGTGCTGCGGAGTTTGACGATCGGGCGGAGGTCGTTGCGCTTTGCCATGCCCCACAGGATACAGTGCAGTGGTTATCGTTTTCAATAAGACCAGGAGAGCCGATGCTGCCGGTGACCTTGCTGACGGGGCTCGACGACGGGTTCCGCGGGGCCGTCGCGGGAAACCTGCTGGCCGAGGCCGGGGCGGCCGGCGTCCTGGTGGAGTACGACGTACGCGATCTGAGCGCCGTCGTCCGTACCGCCCGGACCGCCGCCGGTGTGATCGACCGTGAGGTGATCACGATGGAGCACCCGTGCGTCTCGTGCGCGATGCGCGGCTCCCTCGTCCAGCTGCTCGCGAGCATCGCGGCCGTCGAGCGGTACGCCGTGGCGATCGTCGACGTCCCGGCCGCCGGCGACACACATGCGATCACGACCGAGATCGACCAGCGCCCGGACGTCCGCGTCGGCCTGGTCGTCACCAGCGTCGTCACCCCGGCCGTCCTCGCCGACCTGCAGGGCGAGGACCTGCTCCGCGAGCGTGGCATCCCGACCGCGGCCGAGGACGGGCGCGCGACCGCGGAGGTCGTCGTACGGCAGCTCGAGTACGCCGACGCCGCCGTCCTCAGCACCTCCGACGACCCCACCGAGAAGCTTCTACAGGCGATCAACCCGCGCCTGTCGACCCGCACCAGCCCGGCCGGGCTGCTCGACGTACGCCCGCAACTCCCCCGAACCGTCGAGCCCGGCTCGGTCGCTGCGCCTGTGGAGGGGCTGACGTTCGTCTGGCAGGCGGCACGGCCGTTCCATCCGGAGAGACTGTACGACGCCCTCGAGGACCTGGTCGCCGGGACGGTCCGCGGGCGCGGCACGCTCTGGATCGCGACCCAGCACCGGCACCGGATCAGCTGGGACAGCTTCGGGACGAACGTCGTGTTCGGCGTCCTCGGTCCGTGGCTGGCCGACCTCCCGGCGGACCGCTGGCCGTCCGTCGGGCAGCAGCACCAGGCCCGGTCGGCGCTCGAGTGGCATCCCGAGTACGGCGACCGCGCGTCGTACCTGTCGCTGACCGGCCCCGCGCCGGACGTCCGGGAATTACAGCGGCTCCTCGACGGTTGTGTCCTACGTGCGAACGAAGCGGTCCACCCCCTGACCGATCCGTTCGCTCCCTACTTGGAAGGAAGTACTGCAGCATGAAGAAGGACATCCACCCCGACTACCGCCGGGTCGTCTTCCGGGACAAGTCCGGCAACTTCAGCTTCCTCACCGGTTCGACCCGCGAGAGCAACGAGACGGTCGTCTGGACGGACGGGAACACGTACCCCGTCGTCGACGTCGAGATCTCGTCCGCGAGCCACCCGTTCTACACGGGCCAGCAGCGCGTGATGGACACCCAGGGCCGCGTGGAGAAGTTCAAGAGGCGCTACGGCCAGAAGTAACCCGCAACAACAACCGGCCCGTCATCCCCACCGAGGATGACGGGCCGTTCTTCGCCCCAGCCCTCTTCGTCTCGGATTCGAGACGGGGAGCACCGCGCGCCGGTTACCCGGGGGTGGCCGGCGGTTTCACAATGACGGGATGGAACCGGTCGAGCTCAGCGGGGCTGGGTTGGCGCCGTTGGAGGCCGTGGCATTGGGCCAGCGGCGTACGGCGGTACGCCTGAGTGACGACGCACGCAAACGGATGCACGAGTCGGCCCGCGTGGTCGCCGAGGTCTCGGCGCGGCGTGCCGTGTACGGGCGGACCACCGGCGTCGGCGCGAACCGCGACGTCCTGACGTCCGACCCCGAGCACGGGGCGCGGCTGCTCGCGTCGCACTCCACGACCGGTACGACGTCGTACCCGAAGGACGCGGTCCGGCTCGGGCTGCTGATCCGGGTGAACCAGCTCGCGGCCGGCGGATCGGGGCTCGACCCGGCGGTCGCCGACGCGATCGTTGGCCTGCTCAACGACGACGACCTGCCGGACCTGCACCGCGGCGGCGCGATCGGCACCGGCGACCTCGGCCCGCTCGCCGAGCTCGGGCTCGCGCTCGGAGACGTCGTCGACGGCACCAGTGCGCTCCCGCTGCTGTCCAGCAACGCTTTCACGCTGGCCGAATGCTGCCTCGCCTACGTCGAAGCGTCCACGCTGATCAACGTCGTACCGCTGGTCGGCGCCCTGACGCACGTCGCGCTCCGCGGCAACGCCGAGGTGTACGACGCCCGCGTCCACGAGGCCCGTCCGCAACCGGGACAGCTGCGGGTCGCCCGGAGGATGCGCGAGCTGCTCGACGGCCTGCCGCTCGAACCCGCCCGGGTCCAGGATCCCTTCGGGCTCAGGGCTTTCGCGCAGGTACTCGGACCGGCCGTCGACCATTCCGATGCCCTGGGCAACAGTGTGCGGATCGACATCAACGCCGCCGCGGAGAACCCGCTGGTGGCCGGCGACGCCGTACTGCACAACGGCAACTGGCACGCGATGCCGATCGCGCTCGCGCTGGACTCGCTCCGGCTCAGCCTGCACAGCGTCGCGACCCTCTCCACCACCCGGGTCGCGAACCTGGTCGACCCGGACTACACCGGCCTCAGCCGGTTCCTGGCCAGCGGCGCCGAGGCGAGCTCGGGCGTGATGATGATCGAGTACGTCGCCCACGACGCGCTCGCCGCGGTCCGCTCCGCCGCCCAGCCCGCGACCCTCGGTACGGCGACGTTGTCCCGCGGCGCCGAACTCCACGCGAGCTTCGCCCCGCAGGCCGCCGTACTGACCAAGCAGCTCCTGGACGCACTCCGCGAGGTCCTCGCCAGCGAACTCGTCACCGCGGTCCGCGCGATCCGGCTCGCCGAGCTGACCCCGGAGGACCTGTCCCCCGCGCCCGTCGGCCCGTGGCTGGCCGACGCCCTCGCCGCCCTACCCGGCGACCTGACCGACCGCTCGCTCCGCGAGGACCTGGAAATCGCCCGCGGCCTGCTCACCCAATGGGGCGACCGCCAGGTCGAACACCCCGCGGAGTCGGGGTAGGCGGTCAGAGGCGGTTGTAGGCCTTCAAGGTGCGGAGGGCGCCGACGGTGACGATGCCGCGGTACTCGAGGGTGGCGGCGGGGCCCGGGGGTTCCCAGGTGAGGGCCCAGCCGCCGTCGGACTGCTGGTCGGCGATCAGGCGGTCGAGGTGGGCGTCGAGTTGTTCGTCGGTGAACAGCGGCCGCCAGATGCTGTCGGGGGACGGCGCGAACTGCAGCGGGGTGACGCCATACTCCGGAGACTTCGCGTCGGCGCGGTAGTTGGTCAGCTTCGGCAACCAGTCGCGGATGCTGTCGAGGTCGGCATCCTCGGTGTGTTCCAGGAACTTCAGTGTCGTCAGCATCCCGTGGGCGTCCTCGGGGAAGCCCTTCGCCACCTCGGACGCGCACCATGCCTCGGCCTTGTCCCGCCACGGATGCTCGAAGCCGAGCTCGTACAGCGCAGCGACGAGTCCCGCGGTGGGGTTCATGTCCGGCTGGTACGTCCATTCGGTCATGTGCGCCGCCCGCGGATACTGCTCGACGGCCGGACCGCACAGGGGGACAGCACCATCCGCGTTCGCGAGGCCGCTCAGCCAGTCGACCGCCCGGCGCACCATCTCCTGGTCGCGGGCGCCGGCCGCGAGCAGCGTGTCGAACGCGACCTCGACGTCGAGCGGCAGGCTGTCCGGGCAGCGCTTGTCCGGCTCCAGCCCCCAGCCGAATCCCCCGTCGGCGTTCTGGAACCCGCGCAGCGCGTCCACCACGCCGTGCGCATCCGCCCCCTCGAAAACCGTCGCGAAGAGCCGCCGCTCGAGCACCCGAGCGTCCCGCCGTACGAAGTCCCGTGCTGCCGTGAAGATGTCCATGGATTCACCCTCCCCCAGATCCGTCCACGGCGTCTTGAACGAAACGGACGTCACGGCTCGAAGCGGTAACCCATCCCAGGCTCGGTGAGCAGGTGCTTCGGGCGGGCGGGGTCGGATTCGAGTTTGCGGCGCAGCTGGCCCATGTAGAACCGCAGGTTGCCGCTCGCCGTCTCGTAGCCGGGGCCCCAGACCTCGGTGAGCAACTGCCGTTGCGACATCAGCTTGCCGGGGTTGCGGACGAGCACCTCGAGCAGGTGCCACTCGGTCGGGGTGAGGCGGACGTCCTCGCCGGTCTCCAGCGTCACGCGTTTCGCGGCCAGGTCGACGTTGATGCCGCCGACGGTGACCATCGGCTGGTCCTGCGCGAGGTTGCTGCGGCGCAGTACGGCGCGCATCCGGGCGAGCAGTTCGTCGATCCCGAACGGCTTCGTCACGTAGTCGTCGGCGCCGGCGTCCAGTGCCTCCACCTTGTCGGTCTGGTCGGTCCGCCCGGACAGCACCAGAATCGGCGCGTCGGTCCAGCCGCGCAGCCCACGGATCACGTCGACGCCGTCCAGGTCCGGCAGGCCGAGGTCCAGGATCACCAGCTCCGGCGGGTGCTGCGCGGCCACCTTCAACGCCGCCGTACCGGTGCCGGCCAGGTGCACCTCGTACCCTCGCGCCTTCAGGTTGATCTGCAGCGCCCGCACGATCTGGGGCTCGTCGTCAACCACCAGAACCCTGGTCACTCCGTCTCTCCTGACCTCTCACGTGCGCCCGGAACCGGGGCCTCCGAAGCCTGCGCCGCGGGAATCGAGACCACCATGGTGAGTCCACCACCCGGCGTGTCCTCGGGCTGCACCGTGCCGTGCATCGCCTCGGCGAGCCCGCGGGCCAACGCCAGCCCGAGCCCGACACCGACCGTGTTGTCGGTGTCGCCGAGCCGCTGGAACGGCGCGAACACCCGGTCCCGGTCGCGCTGCGGGATCCCCGGACCGCGGTCGATCACCCGGATCTCGACGGTGGCGCCGAGCGCGCTGCCGGTGACCAGCGGCGGCCGTCCGGGCGGCGAGTAGCGGATCGCGTTCGCCAGCAGGTTCGCGACCACGCGCTCCAGCAGTGCCGGATCCGCCTCGACCAGCGGCAGCGTGTGCGGGATGTCGACGGTTACCCGGTCCGCGTCGTCCCCGACCTCGGACAGTACGCCGGGGAGGACCTCGTCGAGCGCCATCGGCCGTGTGAAGACCGGGAGTACGCCGGCCTGTAGGCGGCTCAGGTCCAACAGGTTGTCCACCAGCCGCGACAACCGGTCCAGCGACTCGTCCGCGGTCTCCAGCAGCTCGGCCCGCTCGGAGTCACTCCACTCCACGTCGTCGCTGCGCAGCGAGGTGACAGAGGCCTTCGCCGACGCCAACGGGGAGCGCAGGTCGTGCCCGACCGCCCGGAGCAACGCCGTACGCAGCTTGTCGGCCTCGGCCAGCGGCTTCGCCTCCGCGGCCGCCTCGCTCAGCCGGGCCCGATCGACGAGCGCCGCCGCGTGGGCCGCGAACGCGCCGACCAGCCGGCGTTCGTCCGCCTCCAGTTGATGGCCCTGCAGCACCAGCACCAGGTCGTCGCGCGCCGGGATCTCGGCGTCGGCCTCCTCCGGCCGGGTGCAGGTGAGCACCCCGGTGGAGGCGAGGGGCCGCCAGACCTCGGTGAGTTCGTCGTCGTCGACCCGCTCCATCAGGCACGCGCCGGTCATCCCGAACGCCTCGCGCACCCGCTCCAGCAGGGCGGGCAGCGCGGTCTCGCCACGCAGTACCGAACCGGCCAAGGTCGCCAGCGTCTCCGATTCCGCGGCCGCCCGGGCCGCTTGTCTGGTCCGGCGCGCCGCCCGGTCGACGACCGAGCTGACCATCGCCGCGACCAGGATGAAGATCAGCAGCGCGAGCGCGTTGTTCACTTCGGCGATCGTGAACGTCCGCTTCGGCGGGGTGAAGAAGTAGTTGAGGACCAGCGACCCGCCGACAGCGGTCAGCATCGCCGGCCACATCCCGCCGACCAGCGCCACCACGACGACCGCGAGCAGGAACACCAGCACGTTGCTGGTCAGGTTGAGTGTGTCGCCGCCGAGCCCGAGCACCAGCGCGAGCACGGGCTGCAACACGACCGCGAGAACGAATCCCTGGATCTTGCGCTTCCGGGACAGGCTGCCGCGCATCCTGGGCAGCCGGCCGCGACCCATCAGCGAATGGGTGACGATGTGTACGTCGATGTCGCCCGAGTCGCGGATCGTCGTCGAGCCGATCCCGGGTCCGGTGAGCACCGTGGACAACCCGCTGCGCCGGGACCCGCCGAGGACCAGTTGGGTCGCGTTCTCCGCCCTCGCGAAGGTCAGCAGCGCGGCCGGAACGTCGTCGCCGACCACCTGGTGATAGGTGCCGCCGAGCTGCTCGACGAGGTTCCGCTGCTCGGCGAGTTTGCTCGGGTTCGCGCCGGTCAGACCGTCGGAGCGGGCCACGTGCACCGCCAGCAGGTCCCCACCCGACGAGCGGGCGACGATCCGGGCGGCGCGGCGGATCAGGGTCTCACCCTCCGGGCCGCCGGTGAGCGCGACCACGACCCGCTCCCGGGCCTCCCAGGTGGAGTCGATGTCGTGCTCGGCCCGGTACTGCTGCAGACCCGCGTCCACCCGGTCCGCCAGCCACAACAGCGCGAGCTCCCGCAGCGCCGACAGGTTGCCGACCCGGAAGTAGTTGCCCAGGGCAGCATCCACCTTGTCGGCGGCGTAGATGTTGCCGTGCGCCATCCGCCGCCGCAGCGCCTCCGGCGTCATGTCGACCAGCTCGATCTGGTCCGCCGCCCGGACCACCCGGTCCGGGACCGTCTCCTGCTGCGGAACACCCGTGATCTTCTCGACCACGTCGTTGATCGACTCCAGATGCTGGATGTTCACCGCCGAGATCACGTCGATCCCGGCAGCCAGCAGCTCCTCGATGTCCTGCCAGCGCTTCTCGTTCCGGCTGCCCGGGATGTTCGTGTGCGCCAGCTCGTCGACCAGCGCGACCTCGGGCCGCCGGGCCAGCACCGCGTCCAGATCGAGCTCGGTGAAGCTCGCGCCGCGGTAGTCGAGGATCCGCCGCGGCATCACCTCAAGCCCTTCCAGCATCTCCGCGGTGTGCACCCGCCCGTGGTTCTCGACGAACCCGACCACTACGTCGGTCCCCCGGGCACGCCGGCGCCGGGCCTCGCCCAGCATCTTGTACGTCTTGCCGACACCGGGCGCGGCACCCAGATACACCCGCAGATGCCCGCGCTTCATACTGCGATCATGCCAGCGCCGCGTTGAACGCGACGACATATGGCTCCCCCGGAAGCCCAGCACGCGGCCTTGTGTTCATGACTCCACTGCACATCGCCGGCTGCCCGGCCAGAAGGGTTCTCGCAGGTCTCTCACACCCGCTGCCGGACCTCTCACAGGCTTCTCACATACTTACGGCTGGCAAACCCAGCCGACAGACAGGGAAGAACACGCACGTGACCGAGATCGACATCCCCGCCCCCACCGACCAGTTCTTCTCCGCGGAGACCCGGGCCGCGCTGGCCGAGGCCAGCCGCAAGCTCGCCGAACGGCTCCAGGCGCACACCGACGCGCTGCTCGCGATGACCGGCGACGAGGACCACACCACCCTGTTCGAGCACAACGCGGCCCTCGAGGGCGTGGTCGAGGACTGGAACGACGCCGTCTTCGAACACACCGGTACGACGGCGCTGCTGCTCGACGACGCCGCCGAGGACGAGGACGACGAGGCGGCCGAGCCGGACCAGCTGATCAGCGTGGTGTCACGCTTCGACCTCCGGGTCGTCGACCTGGACGAACTCCTCGAGGCCGGCCGCGCCGCGCAGGAGCGGCACCCGGCCGAGCTGGACGAGTCCGGCGACCGCGAGCCGGTCGACAGCGCCGAGCAGGCCATCTACGAGATCAGCCGCGAGGTCGGCGAGGCGTGGTTCGAACTACCCGGCACCGAGCTCATCGCCGGCGCCCGGGCATACGTCGTACCGGAGGCACCCTTCGAGCCGCTGGACCCGGACGCCGAGGACGTCATCACCGAACTGATCGCCCCGAACGGCGTCGCCACCCACGCCGAGTCCTGGGCCTAGCCCCCGCGCGAGGGAGCGAACGGGCGGACGTGGTCACCCCCCCGCGTGAGGGAGCGAGCGGACGTGGTCACCCCCGCGTTCTCGGTCGCTCCGCTCCCTCCCGCACCCACTCCGTGCGCTCCCACCCACCGGCATCTTGCGAGCTGCCGCTCGTGGCTGACTACTTCGCCGGCGTACTCCGCGAAGCCGCTCGTGGTGGGTGGCGGGTGATGCGAGTCGTGAACGTGAGGGGTGGGAAGCGGAGTGGTGCCGGGCGAGTGTGATCAACCCCCGCGTACGTGCTCCGCGAAACCGCAGGTGGTGGGTGGCGAGCGGTGGAGGTGGGCAATTGAGAGCTGGAGGGCGTGGGGTGGCGAGTGGAAGGCTGCGAGTGGTTCGGCGGGTGGTGCCGCGAGTGACCGGCCGGTGCGGGGCGGCCGGTGCTCTCTGTGGGGTGACCGTGCATACCTCCCGGTGTCGGGCGACAGGCTATGGCTTGTTCCCCGACACCACGGGTTGTTCCCCGACCCAGGGCTTGTCGCTCACAACGCACCGCCGGCAGTCGGCTGCGCAGCTCGGGACCAGCTACCCGGCCCGTCAACGCGCCCGCCTGTCCCACGTCTCCAGCCGCCGCTGACCACATCCAGCCTCACGCACCACCTCCGCCTAGGCAGTCGCCGCGAGCGGCAGCTCGCAAAAGCCGGCGGGTGGGTGGGAGCGCAGCGGCCGGAGCAGCTGCGGAGCACGCGGGAGAGGCCTAGACGTACAGCTCCCCGTCGAGGACGGTGATCGCGCGGCCCTTGAGGTAGACGCGGTCGCCGGCCGGGACGACGCGGACGACACCGCCGCGGGCGGAGGCCTGGTAGCCGACGAGTTCGTCCCGGCCCAGGCGTGAGGCCCAGTACGGCGCGAGACTCGTGTGGGCGCTCCCCGTCACCGGGTCCTCCGGAATCCCGCTCCCCGGCGCGAAGAACCGCGACACGAAGTCGTACTCCGAACTCGAAGCCGTCACGATCACCCCGCGCAGCCGTCCGCGCTCGATGATTCCGGCCAGTACGTCGTAGTCCGGGACCACCGCCCGCACAGTCGCCTCGTCCTGGACGACGACGAGTAGGTCGCGCAGCTCCCCGGTCACGTAGGTCTCGAGCGGCTCGGTCTGGATCGCCGCCGCGAGGCCGTCCGGCACGGGTGTGGCAACAGGCAGATTGACCGGGAAGTCGAGAGTGATCCCGTCCTCCGCGACCGTCGCGGTCAGGATGCCGCTGAGCGTTGCGAACGAGGTCTTCCCCGACACCTTGCCGTCCGCGGCCAGCGCGTGCGTGGTCGCGAGCGTTGCGTGACCGCAGAGCCGTTCCTCGAGCGTCGGCGTGAACCAGCGCAGGTCCCAGTCGGCGTCGGCCCGCTCCGACGGCCGGACGAACGCGGTCTCGGCGTGATTCATCTCGGCCGCGACGCTCTGCATCCAGCTCTCGTCCGGCCAGGGCCCGTCCTCGAGTACGCAGACCGCCGCCGGATTTCCGGTGAACGCTCGTTCGGCAAAGGCGTCGACCACGCGAATCCTCATGCCCAGACGCTAACCACCGGCACCCGGCACCGGCCATATCCAGTTCCGGTGCGAGTGGCCTTGAACCGTGCGCCGCCGCGGGACGTATCGAGAGCGTCCACATCCCGACTCAGGGGGAGTGTCATGTCTTTGCGCGCACTCGCAGTCGCGACCGCGTTCGCCGGCAGCCTCGCACTGGCCGCGCCCGCGACCGCCGACGCAACCGGTCCGTCGCACCATCTCGCCGTACGGCAGGTCAACCTGGTCTCCGACCAGGCCGGCAAGGCCGTACTCCAGGACCCCGACCTGGTGAATCCATGGGGTCTGTCCCTCGGCGCCACCACCCCGCTGTGGGTGTCGAACAACGGTACGTCGTCGTCGACGCTGTACTCGTCCGCGCCGGGCTCGGGCACCATCTCGAAGGTGGCGCCGATCCGGCCGACGATGCCGTCGCCCACCGGGCAGGTCAACAACCCGGGCACCGGGTTCGTCCTCAGCAACGGCACCACCAGCGCACCCGCCAACTTCATCTTCGCCACCGAGACCGGCCAGATCGCGGCCTGGAGCCGGCTGGTCGACCCGCCGATGGGTGCGGCCGAGATCAAGGTGACGACGCCCGGCGCGGAGTACAAGGGCCTCGCGCTGGCCGGTGACCAGTTGTACGCCGCAAACTTCACGCAGCACCGGATCGACGTGTTCGACAGCTCGTTCATGCCGGTGAAGCTGCCGGCGTGGGCGTTCCGCGACCGGCACGTGCCGGCGTCGTACGGCCCGTTCAACGTGCAGGCGCTGGACGGCCGGATCTTCGTCTCGTACGCGAAGGTCAACGCGAAGACCGGCGACGAGATCGACGGCCGCGGCCTCGGGTTCGTCGACGAGTACAGCACCGGCGGCCGGCTGATCACCCGCGTCGCGACCCGCGGGTTGCTGAACGCGCCGTGGGGTATGGCGATGGCACCGGCGAGCTGGGGTGCTCCGGCCGGAACGCTGCTGGTCGGCAACTTCGGCGACGGCCGGATCAACATCCTGGTGCCCAGGTCCCGGCACCGCTTCGAGCCCGCCGGCCAGGTCCGCGACACGAACGGCAAGACGCTGACGATCGACGGCCTGTGGGCCTTGCTCCAGGGCACCCAGACCACCGGCGGCACCGATGTCCTGTGGTTCTCCGCCGGCCCCGACGACGAATCCCACGGGCTCCTCGGTCAACTGCAGAAGCCCTGATCAGTCTGTCCAGGCGGTCAGCGAATCCGGCCGACCGCCTGGACGGCCCGGACGCGGCCGTCGGCGAGCGCCTCGGTGAGGTGCTTGACGCGCAAGCGGAAGTCCGGGACGAACACCTGGAGACCGAGCGGGCTGGGCGGCATCGACCGCATGATCGCGCCGACCGACTCGCTCAGGTCCTCCCAGTGCTCGACGGTGAAGCCGGCGGCCTCGATCGTCGCGCGCAGCTCCTTCGGCGTACTGAGATGGCTGTCGGCGGCGGTGTCAGCCCATGGCAGTGGGTAGTCGAGGTCACGCCCGTCACCGGCGGTCAGGTCCCACAGCGCGAGCCGACCGCTGGGCTTCAGCACCCGCGCCGCCTCCCGGTAGAGCGCGTCCTTGTCCGCGACATTCATCTGGACGTGCTGACTGAACACGACGTCGTACGACGCGTCGTCGAACGGCAGCGCGGTCACGTCGGCCCGGCGTACGACGATCCGGTCGCCCAGGCCGACGAGGTCGTTGAGCCATTGCGCGGTCTCGCAGTACTCGTCCGACAGGTCGACGGCGGTGACGACACACCCGAAACGGTCGGCGACGTACCGCGACGTACCACCGATGCCGGCGCCCGCGTCGAGGACTGTGCTGTCCTGGTTCAGCCCGACCAGGTTCACGAGCTGGGCCGTCGCGAGGCGTCCGCCGGTGTGGTAGTCCTCCAGCATCGCCAGCTCCGCGGGCTCGATGCTGTGAAGGTTCTTGCCTGCAGCAACCAATGCCTTCTCGACATCGGCGTGGACCGTTCCGGTCAGGTAGGGGATTGTCATGCCGCCTCCTCGGTGAGCATTCCGACGTACAACGGGATCGATCCATTCAGCGAACGGGCGATCGCCGCGAAGTCCCAGCGATCCGCGTTCCGGCGGTGCTCCTGCACGAAGCCGGCGCCGTCGTGGAGGAACCTCGCTCCGTCCCGGCGGGTCAGCGCGGACCACAGTTCCCCAAGCTCGGCTTCGCCGGGGTGGTAGTCACGGGAGTACATTCGCGCCTGCTGCCAGCCCTTGACGAACGGCACCACCGAGCGCTGGATGCCCCGCGCGCCGAGCGCACCGAGCGGTGACCGCAGGATCGGCGTGCCCCGCCACGGATGCGTGTGCGCGTCGGCGAACAGGCCCCCGTTCATGATGAAGACCGCCTCGATCGTCGGCTCCAGGTCGCGTCGCAGGAGTTCCAGCAGCGCGAGCGAGCTGTAGTCGAACGTGACGACGACGGTACGACGTACGCCGTGGTGCCGCCACAACGCCTCGACGAGGTCGGCACGCCCGGCCGTCGAATGCGGATAGCGCCGCGGCTTGTCCGAATCGCCCTGCCCGATCGGCTCGACGTAGAGCCGCGGCCGCAGGCTGTCCGGAAGCAGGTGATCCACCTGCGCCCAGCCGTACGAGCCGTCCGGGAAGCCAGGCAGCATCGTCAGCCACACCGCGTCGGCGTCGGCCGTAGGCGTCGCCCGTTCGAAGACCTTCAGTACGCCGGCGTCGTCCGTCCGCGCGTGCTCCGGGTCGTACCCGATCCGTCGGCCGCCGGCGAACCACTCGTCGGCGGTGACCCACACCGTTCCCATCGAACCCTCCCGATTTAGTGGACAGTGTCCACATTACGTCGCAAATGTGGACAGTGTCCACCTTGTTATCCTGAGCCGGTGAGCGAACCGGCGGAAGCACCGCGGCGACGGCGGGCGCGGGGCGACGTACGGGCTGGGCTGGTCGCCGCCGGAGTCGAGTTGGCGCGGGCCGGCGGTCCGGAGGCCGTCGTACTGCGGGAGGCGACCCGGAGCGTCGGCGTCGTACCCAACGCGGCGTACCGGCACTTCGCCGACCGCGACGAGCTGCTCGCCGAGGTCTGCGCGGCGGCGATGAACGAGCTGGCCGAGCGGATGGTCGCGGGGATCGGCCGGGTCCGCGGGAAGCGCGGGAACCCGGAGGCCGCGCAGCGGCGGCTGGCGGCGATCGGGGCGGCGTACCTGGAGTTCGCGCATCAGGAGCCCGGGTTGTTCGCGACTGCGTTCGCCGTACCGCAGCAGCACACCTACGCGGCAGCCCGCACGCCGCTGGGGCTGCTCCGGGACGCGCTCGACGAACTGGTGGAGGCCGGGGTCCTCGATCCGCAACGGCGCGAGGGCATCGAGTACCCGATCTGGTCGATCGTGCACGGTACGGCGGTCCTGACGACGCAGGGCCCGCTCCGGGACGACCCTCAGGTCCGCAGGATCGAGGCGCTGACGTCGGCCTTCATCGGCAACGGGCTGACGTGACCGCAGGCCCGTCCGGTGGATGGGCCGCGGTCCGGTGGTCAGTCGATCGGGCGGAGCTCGTCGGCGTACGAGACCGAGACGCGGCGGAGTACGCCGTCTTTCACCGAGTACTGGCCCATCCGCCACAGTGGCGGGCTGTAGGCGTGGACGGTGACGCTGCCCTTGTCGAGGCCGGTCAGGCGGTGGATGTGGTCGGGGCCGAAGCCGTACACGTCGCCCGCCTCCACCTCGGTCTCGATCGCGTCGGTGCCGATCGCCAGGTTGTGCTCGACGAGCTTGCCCCGGGCAACGGCCACCGCACCGGAGGAGACGTCGTGGTCGTGCCAGCCGGTGTCGTTGACCGGCGTCCAGCAGATCAGCCAGACGTCGACGTTGGCGTCCCGGTGCAACGACGCGAAGACCCGCTCCTCGTCGCTGTACGCGACCTGGTCCTCCCACAGGTGCGGCTGTGCGGCGATCGACGCGGCGAGCTCGGACAACTCCGCGGGCGTCAGGTCGCGCCCCGGGAGGTCGTCCAGCGACAGACAGTTGTTGAGCTCCACGAGCCGGGTGGCCTGGCGCGCCGGAACGTCGGGTACGTCGATGGGCTGGGCAGTCACTGCACTCCCCTCTCAGGAGTAGCGGCACCGAACAACAAACGGTGCGGGTTGTCGTGGCGGATCACCGCGGTTGCGGCGGCGCCCTGGCGGAGGTCGGTGATACCCGCGTACGGCCGGTCCGTGCCGTGCACGACCTGGTCGATACCGAGCACCCGCGCGACCGCGTCGATCCCCTGCGGGCCGTAGCTCGAGGTATCGACGTACAGGTTGGGGTCGATGGTGCCGAGCCGGCCGCCGCGGGCGGTCAGCCGCTCGTGGTGCACCGGGGCGAGGCCGGCGGCGGCGACGAAGCAGAGCCGGAGAGCGGGGAACGTATGCCGTCCGCCGAACGCGTGCCACGCCCACCATGCTGCCTGGAGCTGCGTCGTGTAATCGACGACCGGCGCCCACCAGCAGGCGGTCTCGGCCCGGCTCGCGGTGCCGGGGTGGACGAGGATCGGCTTCCCCAGCTGCTCGGCTGCTCGCAACAGGTCAGCCTGCGCCTCCCACGCGGACGGCGTACCGAGCACGTGCGCCGGCAGCTGGACGCCCAGGAAACCCTTGCGCAGAAGGCCTTCCAGACCGGTGATGTCAGGTTGTCGCACGTCCACGGAAGCCCAGGCGCGAAACGGTGCCGGGAACTCGGCAGCCCCGTCGTGCCATGCGGCGAGCAGCTCGGCGTCCTCGAGCTCCTCCACCCCCAGCGGGCTCGACAGCGAGACGGCGGCCAGCGTCGTACCGGCGTCCTGCTCGAGCGCGACCCGCTTGCCGACCTCGTGCGCCGCCGGGTCCACGTCGTACGGCGCCTCGGTCGCGGTGTGCAGCGTCCAGCCGTCCAGGTACGGCGGCTCCCGCCGGGCCCGCAGCCGGTCCACGAAAGCCTCCGGCCAGAGGTGCTGGTGGACGTCGATCACCATCGTCTCCTCTCGCCGGTTTGATCAGATTGAAGCGCTTCAGGACGAATAGAGTGAAGCGCTTCAAAGGGTGGTCTGTCAAGTTTCCGTCCACGACTCCGGCTAGGGTCGTGGACATGTCCGGAACGAGCCGGAGGCCGACCCTCAAGGACATCGCCGCCGAGACCGGGCTCTCGATGGCCGCCGTGTCGTACGCGCTGCGCGGCCTGCACGGCACTCCGGAGACCCGGCAGCGGGTCCAGGACGCCGCCGAGCGGCTCGGTTACCAGGCCGACCCGGTGGCCCGCGCGCTCGCGTCGGGCCGCAGCGGCTCGATCGGCGTCCTCTGCGCGTCGCTCGAGGACCTCTGGCAGCAACGCGTCGCCGCCGCCCTCGGCCGCGAGCTCCTGGCCCCGGATCGGAACGCCTGGATCATCGACTCGGCCGGGGACGCCGACCGGCAGCTCGAGCTCGCCCAGCACCTGGTCGACCACCGCGCGGACGCGATCGTCGTGGTGCCGATCGACCCGGCCGCGAAAGCCTGGGCGGAGATCGCCCGGCAGGTGCCGGTGATCGCGATCGGCGACGCACTGCCCGCCGCGAAGGCGAAGTCCGAGGTGATCCTCGACAACGAGACCGGCGTCAGTACGGCGCTGCGCCGGCTCGCGGGCGCCGGCCACCGCGACATCGCCGTACTGAGCCCGACCCGGCGCCTCGAGGTGGAGCGCCCCGCCGAGGAGATCGCACAGCGGGTGGCGAAGGACCTCGGCCTGCGGATCCGGCTGCTGCAGTGCCCGCACGACCTGGCCGGCGCGACCGAGGTCGCCCGCACACTGCTCACCGGCCCCGACCGTCCGACCGGCATCCTCGCGCTCGCGGACTCGATGGCCTTCGGGGTGTACGCCGCGAGTCGCGAGCTCGAGCTGCGCATCCCGGACGACCTGTCGCTGCTCGGGTACGACGACCAGCCGATGTCGCAGCTGCTGACACCGCCGCTGTCCACGTTCCACTGGCCCCTCGACGACCTGGTCACCCACGTCGTCTCCCGCGTCACGTCCGCCGTCGACACCAACCGGCGGGTCCGCCGCACGACGCTGACACCGACCCTGATCGAACGCGGCTCGGTCGCCGGACCACCCAACTGACCGGCGCGCGACGGGTTCCATCGCTCGAAACTAAATCAGGTCAGTAGACTTACTGCCCCTTGTCCAGGATCCGGACGCCGCCGAGCCTCTCGGTCGCGGTCCACACCCGGCCCGCCAGTTCGGTGTCGTACGAGCTCGGCGACGAGCGGGTCCTGGTGAAGCGGTCGTAGTACCCGGTCGGCGGCTCGGCGCCGACGGCCAGTTCGACGATCGGCTCGGCGCCCTTGCGCGCGGGCAGGGCGAACGCGGAGACCGCCGCGACCTGCAAGCGCGGGAACTGCCGGCCGAGGTCTGTACGCACGACACCGGGGTGGACGGCGACCACGTTCCAGTCGGGCCGCCGACGCTGCAGCTCGTACGTGAACAGCAGATTGGCGAGCTTGCTCCGGCTGTAGGTCAGGAACGGGTCGAACTCCCCCGGCCCGTCCATCAGCCGCTCCGGATCGATCCGCACCGTCCCGCCGCGCATCGGCGATCGATGCCCCTCGGAGTTCACGTTCACGATCCGCCCACCGGCCGGCATCATCGCCCCGAGCGCGGCGACCGTCCGCCACGGCGCAAGGTGATGGATCGCCAGGTTCAGCTCGACCCCTTCGTCGCTCTGCTGGTACGTCGGCGTCATCACGCCGGCGTTGTTGATCAGTACGTCGATCCGCCCGGCCACCGCGGCCGCGACCCGGTCGACGCCCGCCCTCACCGACACGTCCGCGACGACGACCGTTGCATCCGGCAACTTCCTCGCCAGCTCGGCGGCCCGCGCCGGGTCCCGTCCGACCAGCACCAATCGACACCCGTCGACCGAGAGTCGCTCGGCCACCCGCCGCCCGATCCCGGACGTCGCCCCGACCACCACAACCGTCCTCACACGCTCACCTCCCGCCGAGTCGTGGCAGGTGGCTGACACCCTGTCTGTCGAGTCGTGGATCGTGGTCGGATTTCGCAACCGCTACTCACGACCCGGCGGCCCTTACCCCGCTCAGGCCGGTGGCGGTGGCGAGGAGGCGGTCGCGGAGTGGGGCGGGGAGGTTGGGGAGGACGGCGCCGAAGGTGCGAGCCTCCGCGACGGCGTACCGGCGGCGGGGGCTGCGGGACTCGACGGCGCGGACGATGACCTCGGCGACCTTGTCGACCGGACCAGGCTTGAAGCGGGTCATTGCCTTTTCGTACGCCGCCAGGTGTGCGCGGTAGAGGTCGACCCGTGAGCGGTCGGCGCGCCGCAGGGCGGCATCCGCGGCGATGCCCGCTCGGGCGAAGATCTCGGTTTCGGTGGTACCGGGCTCGATGACGACGACCGGGATCTTCCACGGCGCGAGCTCCAGGCGGAGGGCGTTCGACAGCGCTTCGAGGCCAGCCTTGCTTGCCGACAGCGCGCCGAGCAGCGGCATCGCGACCCGACCGGTTGCGGCACTCACGTTCACGATCCGCCCCGGTGTGCGGGGCGCCGTCCCGGAGCGCAGCAGCGGCAGGAACTCGCGGATCACCGATGCCGGCCCGAGGGTGTTCACCTCCAACTGCCGCCGCCATTCGTCGGCCGGAACCAGTTCGATCGGACCTTGCACGATCACGCCGGCGTTGTTGACGACCGCGGCGAGCCCGTCGACCTCGCCCTCGATCCGTTTCGCCGCCGCGGCCACGCTCTCCGGGTCGGTCACGTCCAACGGCACCACGCGGACCTCCGGGCCGAAGTCGGCCGGCCCGCGCGCCCCGGCGTACACGGTGAACCCACGGCGCCGCAGCAGTCCGACCGTCGCCGTACCGATGCCGCCGGTCGAACCCGTGACCAGAACAGCCTTCATAGCCACTCCTCTGAGATGTTCTCTAGGACATGTCCCTAGGGACATATGAGAGCATGCACATGTCCGTGGGGACATGTCAAGATGTCTCCCAGCGAAGGAAGGCGGGGACATGTCATTGCGGCACGGGCTGCTCGGACTGCTGGCGGAAGGGCCGGCCAGCGGGTACGACCTGGCACGGCGGTTCACCGAGGTGCTCGGATCGATCTGGCCGGCGCAGCACCCGAAGATCTACGCCGAGCTCAACAAGCTGGCCGCCGAGGGGCTGCTCGAGGTCGAGAGCGAAGGCCCGCGGCGCCGGAAGGCGTACCGGATCACCGACGCCGGCGTCGCCGAGGTGAAACGCTGGCTGACCGAGGTCGACGTCGACCATACGATGCGCCTGCAGCCGCTACTGCGGTCGCTGTTCTTCTGGATGATGGACCGCGACGAACTCCGGCAGCACCTGGAGGCGGAGGCCCGGTACTACCGCGACCTCGCCGAGCAGTACTCCGAGTACGCCGCCCGCAAGGACCGAGGCGAGTTCGGCTACAGCGAGCAGACCCAGTCGATGCGGGTCACCATCGAGGCAGGCATCCGCGTCTACACAGCCCTCGCCGACTGGGCCGACTGGGCCCAGACCGTCCCCCCGGCCAAACCCTCCAGCTCGACGGGCATCCACTGAACTGGAGGGTTGCCCATCGAAAATCCCAGTGGGCAACCCTCCGGTTCGGTGGGCAAGCCAAAGGCCGGCCGAGCGGGGTGCTCGGCCGGCCTTTGCGGGTGTTGGGTTACTTGGTGCCGAAGACCTGGAGCTCGGTCATGTCGGTGAACTTGCAGCCGCCGAACGCGCCGTTCGGGCAGTTGGTCTGGAAGTCCGGGACCTGCGGGCTGAGCATCCAGAAGCGGACGTACTGGACGCCGGTCGCGTTGCCGGTCGGGGCGACCAGGTTGTACTTGCCGCGGTTGGAGGCGTCGAAGGTGCCGGACGCCGCCGTGGCCCAGGTGCTGCCGTCGGCCGAGGTCTCGATCTTGTACTGGCCGGTGGACGAGCTGCCCGGGTCGCCGCAGGTGTTCGACGGGTCGACGTTGAAGTTGCTGATGTCGACCTTCGCCGGCAGCTTGATGTCGACGTGCTTGGCGATCATCTGGTTGGTCGCCGTGCCGTTGTCGTCACCGGTGGTGCTGCCCCAGCCGGTGCCCTGCGCGTTGTCGATGGCGAACGCCGGGCCGCACTGCGGGCTGAAGTCCGGACCGTTGAAGCCGGTCACCGTTCCGCCACCGGACGCGGCGGCCCAGTTGCGGCGCGGCGTGAAGTCGGTCTTGGCACCCTTGCTGACCTTGACCGACTGGACGATGAGCTCGTAGCCCGGGGCCGAGACGACCACCTTCGGGTACGTGCCCGGGGCAACGCCGGTGATCGTGTAGTTGCCCTGAGCATCGGTCGACGCGGCGTAGTCGCCGGCGTAGCCGGACGAGTGACCACCGACGTAGACCAGCGCGCCGGCGACCGGAGCCCCGGTGTCCTTGTCCTTCACGGTGCCGCTGAGCGAGGTGGTCGCACCTGTCGGCGGCTTGTGGAAGTCCTCGGCCGGGTACGCGTCGCCGCCGTCGACGACACCGGCGTACCAGCCCATGCCGCGGTTGGCGAAGACGGTCCAGATGGTGTCGGCGTGCAGGCCGCCGCTGGCGATCAGGTCGGCCTGGACGATCGCGTTGCGCATGTCGAGCATCGTCGGGTCCTCCGGCGACAACTCCATCGCGCGGGTGATCAGGCTCAGCGCGTAGGTACGGCCGAAGCGCTCGCGCAGGTCCCACAGCGTCTGTGCCCAGACCTCACCGGAGGCGTGCACCTCGGGCGCACCGCCGATGGTCGGGAAGTCGGCGTAGGTGTAGCCGCCCTTCGAACCGTCCGGCTGGATGCAGTTCGGGCTGACCGCGTGCACGCGGCAGTCGATCGCCTGGGTACGGAACAGGTCGCCGTGCGCGACGTAGCGGCCCTCGAGGACCTCACCCGGCGCGGTCGTGTCCTTCTCCAGACCGTGCGAGACCAGGTAGTCCATCGCGTAGAAGTCGCTCCACGCCTCACCCATCGAACCGGCCTGGATGCTGTTCAGGGTGGCGTTGCCCTGCGGATCCGTGACCAGGCGGTACGACAGGCCGTGGGTGTACTCGTGGTACAGGACGCTCGCGTCGTTCGCGCCGCTGGCAGGCGTGAAGCCGTCCTGCGCGTCGGTCGCGCCCGGCGTGTGCCACAGGTACATCTGCATCGTCGGCGAGGTGCCGTCCGGCGGGGTCGACATGTTCGCGTTGTCGATGTGGTCTGCGTCCGGTCCGCCGTTCGCGGCGGTCGCCGCGCCGTCCAGCGCGTTCAGGTGGACCGGGTCGCCGCCCGCGGCGTCGAAGGAACCCGCCGCCGGGGTGAAGCTGATCGGCGGCTTGGCCAGCCAGTCGTGGTAGTTGCTCGCCAGGTAGAACGCGTTCGTGACGTCCTGGTTCATGTTCGTCTTCCAGGAGTCCGGCTTCGCCGGGTCCCAGGTGCAGATGAACGAGGCCGAGCAGAACGACGACGCGTTCTGGAAGGTGGTCAGCTTGTACTGTGCGCCGGTCCCGCTGGGCCCCGCCGTGCCGGGCACCTTGACCGTCTCACCGGCGTTCGGCTGGTTGTCGTCGTTGACGTCCGCCCAGGCCGCGACCGACGTACCGTCGAGGAGGGTCTTCGCGTTCTTCGGCAGCCACTTGTTGTAGATCAGGTTCTCGACCCGCTGGGTGCCGCCCTTGGCCGCGCCCGGGTAGTAGTCCTGAACGAGCGCGTCACCGTTGGCCGAGCTCGACAGGTTCTGCCGGTACAGCAGCGCGCCCGACTGGGCGTCGAGGACGTGGGTGTAGACCTTGGTGCCACCGGCGTTGACGTAGGTCAGCCAGCCCTTGCGGAGCCCGTCAGCGGTGTGGAACCAGACCTGCTTCGCGGTGTCACCGTTGCTGAAAGTGGTCTTCACGCCAGAGGTCTTCGCGGTCGCGGACTTCGTGCTCCCGCCGACGTCCTCGATCGCCGCGCTGCGGGCCCCGGCGGCGCTGATCTTCGGCGCGGCGGCGGCCGAACGGGTCTGCGCCGCGGAGGTGAGGCCGGCGACCGGCGCACCCATGATCGAGACGATCTGGCCGTGCTTGGTGACGTTCGCCTTCAGGCCGTTGCCGAAGACCTCGACGCCGTCGACGACCTGGGACCAGAAGATGTGGTGGGTGCCGAGGTCGTCGACGTAGTCCTTGCGCAGCTTCAGCGTCTTCAGGTCGGCGTCGGACAGCTTGAAGACCTCGGGGTGCGCCTTCACGTAGTCGAGGACGATGACGTCGGCCTTCTTGGCGCTCCTGCCGGTGAGGAAGCCGTTCAGCTTGGTCACCTGGGCCGGCGTGCCGGTGTTCGGGTCGAGTTCGACGACACCCTGGGTGCCGAGCGAGCTCCGGAACTTCTCCGACGCCGCGCTCTCCTTGCCGGCCACCTTCGCGGCCCGCGCGTGCGTCGTCTTGGCGTCGGGCGTCCGGGCGTCGTAGAAGCCCTTCTGCTCCTTGCCGGTGAAGTTCTCGGCCTGGGCGGCCTTGCCCTTGTCCGGGCCGGCGGTCTGCGCGGCGTCCGCGCCACCGGCGGTCATGGCCAGCGCGACGGCGGCCGCGGAGACGGCTGAGACTGCCAGGAGCCCCCGCCCTCTGCGTGATGTGGTCACAGCAAATCTCCATGGAGTTCGAATCAGCGGGTCGCCCTCCACGACCCGTCCCGGGGGCTGACCTTAAGCCTGTGGAGACATCCGGGGAAGAGAATTCACCGGATTGCCGCGGAGTTGAGGGTTGTCCTTCGTGCACGGAACAGTACTGGGAGCGACCGGGCAATTGCACGTAGCAATCGCCCGGTCGCTCCTTGTGTTGCTGTGGCGCTGGATCAGAAGGCGCCGGCGCCGTTCGGCGTACCGAGGCCGGTCGGGCCGTCCCAGCCGGTGCGCGCGTTGCACCACTGGGTCGTCGGGCACGTACCGTTGCTGCCGCTGGTCACGTCGAACAGCGAGCTCGCGTGGCCGTACGGCAAGGCGTTCGCGTAGCCGGTGGTGTTGCCGGACAGCGCGTAGACCGCGGCGATGATCGGCGCCGCCTCACTCGTCCCGCCGAACTGCGCCCAGGTGGACGCGGTCTTGCTGGTCGGGTAGTAGATCGCCATCCCGCCCTTGCTCGGGTCGGCCGCCGCGGACACGTCTGCCATCGCCCGCTTCGAGCAACCGGTGTCGAACGACGACGCGGCGCTCAGGGCCGTGTTGTACGTCGAGCACCCGGAGCCGGCGCCGCTCCACACGGACTCGCTCCAGCCCCGCGTGTTGCTCGCGGCAACCAACGACGTACCGCCGACGGCTGTGGTGTACGACGAGGACGCCGGGTAGCTGCCGCCCTGGTAACCGTTGTCGCCGGTGGACGCGGTGACCGCGATCCCGGGGTGGTTGTAGTAGGCGCCGTACGTCGCGTCGTCCGCGTCGCCGCCGCCGTAACTGTTGGAGATGGCAACGACACCGGGCTGCTTGGCCGCGGTCTGTACGGCGGCGCCGAGGTCGGCGAAGCTGGCGGACTTGGCCTGGACCATGATGATCTTGGCGTCCGGCGCCGCGGCCGAGATCGCGTCGACGTCGAGCGCCTGCTCACCGGCCCAGCCGGCGTTGAAGCGCGGCAGCGCCGTACCGCCGTTCTGGTCGATGATCTTCAGGCAGCCGTTGGCCGTCGTACAGGCCGACAGGCCGAACTGGGAACGGTAGACGCCGAGGTCGCGTTCCAGGTTCGGGTAGCCGTAGGCATCGACGATCGCGACCGTGCGGCCGTTGGCGTGCAGGCCCGTCAGTTTGTAGGCGTCCTGCAGGCCGCTCGGGGTCAGACCGGTCGACGGAGGGGTGGTGGAGCGGGGCGCGGCGCCCTTCGCGTCGACGAGTTTCACCGCGTCGCAGACCGCGGTGTGGGCCGACGTGGTTGCCGAGCAGACCTTTGCGGCGTGCTTCCCGGCGGTGTAGGGCGTTGGCGCCGCTCCGGTCTGTGCTGACGCGCTGGCCATCGCCGCGGTCGCTCCGACCACGGCCAGCGCGCCGGCACTCAGGGCGGAGACGAGAATCCGTTGCCTCAACTGGACTCCTCGAGGTTGGGCAGGCCTCCGCGCGTACGGTCCCGATCGGCCAGTGGGCGGAGGCCGGCTTGATTTGGGGTGTTCGCATCGTCCGTCCGGGGCAGCGCCGGAAGCCAGCGGTTGCACCACTGACATCTGTCATGGGTCGAGCCGTGACAGATGTCCCGGCCAGACCGGAATTGCCGCGTGATCACGCGGTCACCACCAGTTCTTGGAGCGGTGAAGGATTCCCCCTGAGTTTCCGTCGCCCGAGTCTTGACACCGTTTCGGCGGTCGGGACTATGCTGCCGAGAAATCGATTTCCCGTCCAGAGAGGTCCACCGATGGATCAGCGATCGCTCAGCCGTCGACGGTTTCTGCAGACCACCGGCGGTACGGCGCTGGCCGCCGCGCTGGCCGGATGCGGCGGTGGCGGGAGCGGCGGCGGGTCGTCGTCCAAGGAGCTGTCGTTCGTCTACATGGGTACGGCGGAGCAGCAGGCGACCTGGAACAAGCTGTTCGCGAAGTTCACCGCGCAGCACCCGGAGATCAAGCTCAAGGCCGAGGGCATCCCGTTGTCGAACTGGGGCGACTTCTTCAACAAGCTGTCCACCCGGATCGCCGGCGGCCAGGTCCCGGACGTCATCCAGATCGCCACCGAGGGCCAGCGGCTGTTCGCGTCCAAGGGCCTGCTCGCACCGCTCGACGACTACATCAAGAAGGACCAGTCGACGATCGACGAGTACTACGCGGACATGGACCCGAACCTGATCGAGTGGGACAAGAAGTACGCCTCCACCGACGGCAAGACGTACTACCTGCCGGGCGAGTTCAACACGATGTGCATGTGGTACTCGAAGGACCTGTTCGCGAAAGCCGGCGTACCGGAGCCGACGCCGAAGTGGACGTGGGACGACTTCCGGCACGCGTGCGAGCAGATCAAGGCCAAGACCGGCGCGTTCGGGTACGCCGCCGACTCCGCGTACTTCGCCGCGATCATGCCGTGGCTGCTCACGAACGGCACCAGCAGTTTCACCGAGGACTGGTCGAAGCCGACGTACGACGATCCCAAGGCGATCGAGGCGGCCGAGTTCAACCGGAAGCTCGTCGCCGACAAGCTGTCCCCGCCGCCGGGCGGAACGTTCGACGCGTTCACCGCCGCCGCGCAGGGCAAGCTGGCGATGTTCGGCGGCGGGCGCTGGCCGATCATCAGCATCCGGAACCTGAAGGCCACCCAGAAGATGGGCATCGTGCCGTGGCCGACGAAGGTGCAGCAGGGCTCGCCGGTGGGCTGGAACGGGTACCCGATCCTGAAGGCGTCGAAGAAGAAGGACGACGCCTGGACGTTCATCAAGTTCCTGATCTCGAAGGAAGGGTCGTCGACGTTCGCCCAGCTCGGCGGCACCATCGTCCCGGCCCGGAAGTCGATCGCGAACAGCCAGTCGTTCCTCGAGGACGCACCTTCCGGAACGCAGTACCTGTACCAGGCGCTCAGCTACGCGACGCCGATCCCCTCGCCGGACAAGGGCGCCGCCATCCAGAAGGCGATCGAGGACGGCTGGAAGCAGGTCCTGACCGGCAACGCCGCGCCGGCCGACGCGCTCGGCAAGGCCCAGACCACGCTGGAGGGGTTGGTCTGAAACCGCAGCGCAGGGACTGGCTCCCCGGCTACCTGTTCATCAGCCCGGCCGTTCTGCTCTTCGTCGTCTTCGTCGCACTGCCGCTGGTCGCCGCCTTCGGGCTGAGCCTGTTCCACTGGGACCTGCTGAGCACGCCGGAGTTCGCCGGTCTGGACAACTTCAAGCAACTGGTCACCGATGGTGCGACGATCCGCGCGGTGATCAACACGTTCGTGTTCGCGCTGTCGTCGGTGATCACGCACATCGGCCTCGGGATGCTGCTCGCGCTCGGGGTGCACCGGACGATGACCCGCGGCACGAAGTACTTCGTCCGGACGGCGTACTTCTTCCCGTTCCTGGTGTCGTGGGCGGCGGTCGCGCTGATCTGGAAGTACGTGCTGGATCCGACGTTCGGGATCGCGGCGTACTACCTGCACACCACGACCAACTGGCTGGCATCGCCGACCTGGGCCTTGCCGACCCTGATCGTGGTCGACTGGTGGCACACGATCGGGTACACGTTCATCATCCTGCTGGCCGGGCTGCAGACAGTGCCGGCGCAGCTGCACGAGGCCGCGCGGGTGGACGGCGCGAACGCGTGGTGGCGGTTCTGGAGCGTGACGCTGCCGGTGATGTCGCCGACGATCTTCTTCGCCACCGTGATCACGTTCATCGGCGCGTTCCAGATCTTCGACCCGATGGTGATCATGACCCAGGGCGGCCCGGACGGCGCGACCCGGAGCATCGTGCAGTACACGTACGAGAAGGGCTTCCAGTCGTTCGAGGTCGGGTACGCCGCGGCGCTGTCGCTGGTGCTGTTCGTGGTGATCATGATCGTCACCGGCCTGCAGTTCCGGCTGAGCCGACGGTGGGTGCACCAATGAAGGGCAAGCTGCTCGACCTGGTGCTGGTGCTCGGCGGGCTGGTGATGATCGCACCGCTGGTGTGGCTGGTCGTGAACGCGCTGTCGGAGCCGATCAACGCGTTCCAGCTGCCGCCGCGGTGGATCCCGAACCCGCCGACGTTGCAGAACTTCCAGCAGGTGCCGGGGCTGATCCCGTTCGCCCGGATGGCGTGGAACAGCCTGCAGATCGCGGTGCTCACGACGGCCGGAGCCTTGTTCACGAGCGCGATGGCGGCGTACGCGTTCAACCGGCTGCGGTTCCCGGGGCGGGACCAGATCTTCTCGGTGCTGCTCGCGGCGCTGGTGGTGCCGGTGCAGCTGACCGTCGTACCGATCTTCATCATGATGCGCTGGCTGCACCTGGTGGACACCACGGTGGCGATCTGGTTGCCGGCGCTGGTCAACGTGTTCGGGATCTTCTTCCTGCGGCAGTACATCTCGTCGATCCCGCGGGAGCTGGACGAGGCGGCGATCATGGACGGCGCCGGGCACTTCTGGATCCTGTTCCGGGTGATCCTCCCGCTGGCCCGGCCCGGGCTGACCGCGCTCGGGATCTTCGTCTTCGAGGCGTCGTGGAACAACTTCTTCTGGCCGTACATCTTCCTGTCGACCCCGGAGAAGATGACGTTGCCGGTGGGGCTGGTGTCGCTCCAGGGTGCTGTCGGCGGTGGGCCTGCCGTCGTCCTGTTCGCGGCGATCACGTTGGTGGTGCTGCCGATCCTGATCCTGTTCCTGATCTTCCAGCGCTCGTTCATCGCGTCGATCGCGACCACAGGGCTGCGCGCATGACATACCTGCCCGCTGCCTTCAAAGCGCTCTGGCATCAGCTCCCGCTGCTGGCAACCTCCGGTGTGCTCGTCTGCACAGCCTCTGCACTGGTTCTGTTCCTCAGTCCTGGGATGTCGCCAGTTACTGCTCTACTGGGCGCAATCGTCGTCGCTCCGGTCTGGGCTGCTGTTGTCGCGACCACGGACGCGGTCGTGCGGGACGACCGTGGCGGTGTCCCGGAGCTGGTGCGGAACTTGCGGAAGCATGCTCTCGCCGGGTTGGCAGTCGGGCTGGTTCCGGGGGTTGTGGTTGCTGTGGGGCTGTTCAACTGGCAGCTGTACTCAGGGCCGGTCTATGCGGTCCCTCTGGCGCTCAGCGGGTGTGCGAGTGTGCTGCTGGTTCTTGCCTCGTGTTACGCCTTCAGCTTGCGGGTGACCGCCGGACTGCGGGGTAAGCAGCTGTGGTTCACCGCGCTCTACCTGGTAGCTCGTGCCCCTCTGGTGCCTCTCGGCGTACTGGCGCTCGCTCTTGTCGCGCTGCTGCTCGGCACGTCTGTTACCGCTTCACTATTACTACTCGCCCCAGGACCTGTTGCGTTGTTCGCCTCTGCTGGTACATGGACGGAGAAACATGCACTACACCGGTGACGCCCTTCGACACTTCGCTCTGCCGCTGGGAGGCCTCGGCACCGGCACCGTCGCGCTGGCCGGCAACGGTGCGCTCCGTCAGTGGCAACTGCACAACGTCGGCAACCATGAGGGCCACGTACCGAACAGCTTCTTCGCGCTGCGCCTGTCGCGCGTAGAACCGCCGCTGGACGAGGTACGGCTGCTCCAAGGACCGCCTGCTACGCCGTCCAACACCCCGCTGGTCACGGACGACGTCGTACCGCGCGGTGAGCAACATCTGCACGAGGTCATCCGGCCGATCGGTCCGACCGCGGTGACTGCCACTTATCCACAGGCGCATGTGGATTACCAGACCGATCTCCCGATCGAGCTGAGCCTCGACGTCTTCAATCCGCTGGTGCCTGGTGATGCCGACGCCAGCTCCCAGCCGGTGGTCGGGTTCACGTTCACGCTGCACAATCCGGGCCCCATCGCCCTGCACGGCAAGCTTGCCGCCGCCCTGCAGAACACAGTCGGCTGGGACGGCATCACCCCCATCGACGGCACCAGCTGCAGCCTGTACGGCGGCAACACCAACCGCCCGCGCACGTCCGGCGGCTGGACCTCGTTGGTCCTCGAGAACGGCAGCCTGCCCGTCGACCATCCCGGTGCTGGGCAGCTGGTGCTCGCGGCCGACGGTGAGGCGTTCGTTCATCCGCAGTGGACCAGGCCCGAAGAGTTCGTTGCCTTTCTCAACGGTCCGGTCACCCCGGCGAGCGGCGCCAGCGCGCCGGGCAGCACCTGGAACGGCGGTCTGGCTGTCCCGTTCCACCTGGAGCCCGGTGACACCAAGCGGTTCAGGTTCGTGATCGCCTGGCATTTCCCGAACCGATATGTCGACTTCAACCAGTTCGGCCCGCATCCGGAGTACGGCCACAGCCGCTTCTGGCTCGGCAACGCCTACACCCGCCGTATCCCCGACGCCGTCGCCGCCGCTGAGCACTTCGTCGAACACTGGGACGAGCAGCGCGACCTCACCACCAGCTGGACCGCGGCCTTCGAGAACAGCACCCTCCCCGGCGAGGCCGGCGCACGACTCGCGGCCCTCGCGGCCGACGTGCGCAGCCCAACCGTCTTCCGGACCGCCCAAGGCGACGTACTCGGCTTCGAAGGTGTGCTCGGTGCCTCCACCGTGATGTGGGGCGAGCGGTACGGCGGGTCCTGCCCGCTCAACTGCACCCACGTGTGGAACTACGAGCAGACGCTCTCCCGCCTCTTCCCGGCGCTCGAGCAGAACATGCGGGACACCGAGTACGACGTCATGCAGGCCCCGGAGGGCTATATCCCGCACCGCGTCCGCGCGCCGCTGTACGTGAAGCAGCTCTGGGACGTGATCATCGGCGGACCGGAGGAACCCGCGCTCGACGGCATGCTCGGCAACGTCCTCAAGACGTACCGAGAGGTGCGGCAGGGCGCCGGACTCGACTGGCTCCGCCACCGCTGGCCGAACGTCGTACGTCTCCTGGACCACGTCCACGGCAAGTGGCTGCGCGACGGGGTACTGCGTGGGATCCAGCCCAGCACCCACGACATCGACCTCTGCGGCGTCAACTCGTTCATGGGCACCCTTTGGCTGGCCGCGCTGCGTGCGGCCGAGGAAATGGCGCTCCTGCTGGGCGAGGACTCCAAGGAGTACCGCGCACTCTTCGAGACCGGCAGCACGGCGTACGACGAGCTCCTGTTCACGGGCGAGTACTACCGGCAGATCCTCGACCCGGACGAGACCCGTGACTTCCAGTGGGGCGACGGCTGCCTGGCCGACCAGCTGATCGGCCAGTGGTGGGCACACCAGCTGGACCTCGGCTACCTGCTCCCGGAGGAGCACGTGCGTACGGCGCTGCGCAACGTAGTCCGGCACAACCTCCGCACCGACTTCCACGACTTCGAGCACCCGTACCGCGTTTTCGCGGACGGCGACGACACCGGCCTGCTGATGTGTACCTGGCCGCACGGCGGTCGCCCCGACGTACCCACCCGCTACTGCGACGAGGTGTGGACCGGCTCTGAGTACCAGGTCGCCGCCCATTGCCTGTACGAAGGCCTCACCAGCGAGGGCATGTCGATCCTGCAGGGGATGTGGGCGCGGTACGACGGCACCAGGCGCAACCCGTTCAACCCGATCGAGTGCGGTGACCACTACATTCGCAACGCCGCCGGCTGGTCCGTCCTGGAAGCCCTGACCGGCTACCGCCACAACGCCGTCACCAGGACCATCACCTTCGCCCCGCTGGATCTGGCCCGCTCGAACGATGCTTGGAGCTTCCCCTTCACCACCAACACCGGCTGGGGAACCGCCACCTACTCCTCAGGCAGGCTCACGCTGACCTGCGAAGCGGGTCACCTCGACCTGCGAGCGGTGATCGTCGACGGCACCACTTACGCCGTCGACGATCCCGGGACTCCGTTGGTGATCTCAACGACCTGAAACCGTCACCTCCGTGAGGTGGAAGGTGTTGTTCGCCGAATTGCTCAACCCTTCCACCCGCACGTACCGCGCCGTCGCCTCGGTCCGGAAGGTGTCGCCGGCGTCGACGACAGGCGCCGTACCGAACCGGCCGCCCAGCAGGAACCAGTGGGTGCCGTCCACACTGCCGAGCAGTCGGTAGTTGTAGTACCGCGTCCCGTCCACGTAGTTCCGGACGTTGACCGTCGACACCGCGGAGGCCGCACCCAGGTCCACCTGCCACCACGTCGGGCCCAACGGTCCGCCCCAGTACGGGTTGTTGGACCTGCTGCCGTCGTTCGCAGCCGTCGCCGGATGGCCTGCCTCTTCACCAAGAGCCGTGACCGGCTTACGCACGCTCAGCACCGTGTCGCCCGAGCTGTCCCGCGGCGTGTACGGAGCAACGTCGAACCCCTCGAAGGTTGCGACACCGGTAGTCCCGGTGTGCGTGTTCACGGCGCTCATGAACACCCCGACGTCCTGTACTGCGGCCTCGCCCGGCACTACAGCCGACCCAGCCGTCGTCCAGTTCTCCCCGTCCTCACTGCAGGCCCCGCTGAGCTTCCCGTCGGTACGGGCGATCCGCACGTACACGGGCGCCTTGAAGCCGTCCGCGGCCGTGTAGCTGTCGAGCATCCCGTCACCGTTGGAGTCCCAGCTGAACATGCACCCGTGGTCCGGCGTGACCGCAATGTTGGCGTCGTCGACCAACAATCCAGCCCGCGCATAAGGCGCAGTCCTGTCCTGTGAAGTGACCCGGGTGGTCACCGACTGCCCCTCCGAGAGCACTTGCTGCTGGTAGACCGCGCCGTGCTCGTCAGTGTCCTTCCACATGTCGCTGCCGCCACCAGCAATGCCCACACGGTCACCGGACACCGCAAAGGACGCGTCATTGGTCGACACGGTCTTCCAAGGCGCCCCAACATCACCAGTAACCAACAGCCGAGTGCTAGCAGCCTCAGATGTGCCCTCCCAGTTGACAGTGGCAGCCAGCACCGGCAGGTCCAACGCATGTGCGCCGGCCGGCACAGTCACGTCATACACAGCCTTGAACGTGCCGCCCGCCGGCACTTGCGCGGCTACGGTCGGCCCGACCGCCTTCACCCCGTACGACGCCGGCGCCGTCAGCGAGACCCGCACCGCCTGGGCGGCGCGCAACGTGTTGCCGTTGGAGTAGGTCGCCGTGACCCGCACCGTCTCACCTGGCCGTACACCGCGCGCAGCCGGCTCGACGCTCAAAGAACCACTTGGGACAGCAGCAACCCGAGAGGCCAGCTGATACGCGTCCCCTTGTGCCTTGACCGGGTACTGCGTATCTGTGTGCGCCCACTGCTCCGCGTAGGCCTTCCAGTCGATCGGCGCTACCGGCTGACCTGTGGACAGGGCCTTGTCGAGCGCAGCGAAGTACGTTCGCCAACGACCCGCGTAGTAGTCGCCGACCAGTCCGTTCCACTCCCGGCGTGCGTAGTCCTGCAGGGTCGCGGTGGCAGTCCAGTCCGTGATCAGCGTGCGTACGTCGTACCGCAACGCTGCTGCCTCTTCCGGGTTGGCGGCCTGTGCGGTCGCCCCAGCGAGCCAGGAGCCGAGCAGGAAGTTGTTGTCGGTGCCCAGCAGGTCATCGAGCAGCTTGAGCCGCTGCAACCAGTCCGCCGTCAGCTTTCGGAACTGTTGCAAGTCCTTCGCCTGGTAGGCGGCCGAGATCCGTGGAAGCAACGTACGACTGTCGTTGGCCACCACCTGTCGCGCCACGTCGACCAGGTCATAGCGGTACGCCGTACTGCGGCGTGCTGCGGGTGACACCGCCAGCAGCTCGCCGAGCGCCTTACGGAACGCCTCCGGGTCGTACGGGATCGCCGTACCGCTCACACCGAGGCTGGGCTCGTAGTCGAAGAGCCCTGTCGGGTGTTTGCTGTCCGCAGCAGCCGGCCAGCTGTACACGGTGCTGCCGAGGGTCTGCCAGGCCGCGATCGCCTGCGGGTCGGCCACGCCATACCTGCTGGTGGCGTAGTCGGTGAACCACTGCTGCAGGTTCACCGGTTCACTCTGCCAGGCCAGGTCGGTGAAGAACGCGACCGCGGCCGGGTTGTTGTCGATCGCCTCTGGCATCAGCGCGATCCCGTTCAGCGCCGTACCGGGTTTGGCCAGCCAGGCGTGGAACTTCTCGTTCCACGCGGCCAGGGAGGCGCCGAGGTTCGAGTGGCCGCCGAAGTTCCAGATCGTACCGAAAGCGTACGGCGTACCGAGGAAGTCCTTGTCCCGGTCGGTGATGTTGGACGCCTCGGAGATGCCGTCGACGACGAGCATCTTCGACCGGTCGATCGACTGCAGCGTGGCCGGCAGCGGGTTCTTCTGCCAGCCGAGGATCGCCCAGATCGCGCCGGGGTGCGCCGCCTCCAGAGCATTCTGTACGGCGCGGGAGGCGTCCGGAACGCTGACGTCGCCCGGGGTGCCGCCCTCGTGCAGCAGGTCCATCTTGTACATCGTGCTCGGCCCGAACAGGTCCGTCTGCACGCGGTAGAACTCCGCCGCGACCTGTGCGAACAGCGGGTTCGTCGGGTCCAGCCAGTCCGGTCGGGCGAGGCCGTCCCACTTGCCTTGCGGGACGGTCTTGGCGCCCGGATTCTTGGCGGCGAAGTCCGGCGGAACGGTGCCGAAGTACCCCGGCAGCACCGGGACCATGCCGAGCTCGCGTAGGTGGTCGGCCATCTGCCGGCCGAGCACGGTCCGCCGGTCGATCAGCTGCTGCGAGATCGGACTGCCGAGGCAGCATTCGTTCTGCAGCAGCCACCACGCCTGGTGAGCCGGCTGCGGGATCCACGCGCGCAGCTCGTCAGCGCGGTACCCGAACTTCTGGAACGCCTGCTCGTAGACGGCCTCCTGGCCTTCGTACACGAGCACCTGGTTGATGCCGTGCAGCGCCAGTACGTCGATCCGCCGCTGCCACTGCGACCAGCTCAGGTACGGGCCGGCGTACCCCTCGTTGGTGTCGTTCAACGCGAACCGGTTGTCGACCGCCGCACGCTGCTCCGTCGGCTGCGCAGGCAACGGGAGCCGCGCGGGCAGGTTCAGCTGCGCGCCCTCCAGCTCGATGTCCGCGTGCGCGACGTGCCGCAGGTACCAGCCGAACCCGGTCAGCTGCACGGCCGGCGTGGTGCCCGCGATCAGTACCTTCCCGTCGACCGAGCCCACCCGGAAGACGTCCTTCCCGGCCCCGCGATCGAGCGTCTGCAGCACCACCTGATCGGCGTACCGCTGCCCCACCAACCGCACCAACGCATCCCGCGCGGGCCCCACCACCGCGGCAGGCGCCGCCGGCGCGATCAGGAAAGAAACCGCCGCAACCACACCGGCCACGACCACACGGACAGATCTCATAAGAGTCACCTCGGGCGAAGGGGCAACACATTTCCGAAAGATCTTTCCGAATCAGCCTTCCCGGTTGGTGAGGATCTGTCAACCGCTGCTGCCGAGCTTTCCGGCCAGCCGTTCGTGCCGTTCGGCGCTGGCTTCGTTGAGGCCGGTGATCCGGACGGTCTTGCCGTAGCGGGCGTACTTGGTCGTGACCGCGTCGAGAGCGGCGACGGTGGAGGCGTCCCAGATGTGGGACTCGGACAGGTCGATGACGACGTTGGCCGGGTCGCCGCGGTAGTCGAACTGGTAGACGAGGTCGTTGCTGGAGGCAAAGAACAGTTCGCCGGTGACGGCGTACACCTTGGTGTCCTGGTCGGGACGGGCGACGTCCTGGACGGTGGTGAAGTGCGCGACGCGGCGGGCGAAGGCGATCATGGCCACGATGACGCCGACCACGACGCCGATGGCGAGGTTGTGGGTGATCACCACCACGACGACCGTGGCGACCATGACGATCGACTCGCTGCGCGGCATCTTGGGCAGGCTGCGCAGGCTGTGCCAGTCGAAGGTGCCGACCGAGACCATGATCATGACCGCGACGAGGGCGGCCATCGGGATGTCGCCGACCAGGTCGCCGAGCCCGACGACCAGGATCAGCAGGAAGGTTCCGGCGAGGAAGGTGGAGATCCGGGTGCGGGCACCGGAGGCCTTCACGTTGATCATCGTCTGGCCGATCATCGCGCAGCCGCCCATGCCGCCGAAGAAGCCGGTGATGATGTTGGCCGCGCCCTGCCCCCAGGCCTCGCGGGTCTTGACCGAGTGCGTGTCGGTGATGTCGTCGACGAGCTTCGCGGTCATCAGCGACTCGAGCAGGCCGACCAGCGCCATCGCGACGGCGTACGGCCCGATGATCCGCAACGTCTCGACGTTCAGCGGCACGTCGGGGAAGAACAGCGACGGGAGACTGTCGGGCAGCCTGCCCTCGTCGCCGACGGTCGGCACCGTGACCCCGGTCAGGGCGACGAGGAGCGTGACGGCCAGGATCGCGACGAGCGGCGCGGGCACGACCTTGGTCACCTTCGGCAGGAACACCATCACCGCGATGCCGCCCGCGACCAGCGGGTAGACGAGCCAGGGCACGTGGGTCAGGTGCGGCAGCTGGGCGAGGAAGATGAGGATCGCCAGGGAGTTGACGAAGCCGACCATCACCGAGCGCGGGATGAACCGCATCAGCCGGGCGACGCCGAGCAGCCCGAGGACGATCTGCAGGATCCCGGCGAGGATCACGGTGGCGACGAAGTACTGGAAGCCGTGCTCACGCATCACCGGCGCGATCACCAGCGCGACCGCGCCGGTCGCCGCGGAGATCATCGCCGGGCGGCCGCCGAGGAACGCGATCGAGACCGCCATGGTGAACGAGGCGAAGAGGCCGACGCGCGGGTCGACCCCGGCGATGATCGAGAAGCTGATCGCCTCCGGAATCAGCGCGAGCCCGACCACCAGACCGGCCAGTACTTCGACGCGCAGGCGGCGCGGCGAGCGGAGAGCCGCGCGGACGGAGATGATGTCGGCCTCGGGAGCCGGGACGTGGGCAGGAGTGGGCGTGGCTGACTCAGGCGTCAGCGAGGACATGCGATCTCCAGGGCAGTCAAGAACAGTGAGGCGGGTGAGCAACACCAGAACGACTCACCACGACAACTCTACCCTGACGTGAGAGTAGGGTTGTCGCGAGGGTTCAACAGCCGGCGGGAGTGAGATGGGCGAGCACATGCAGATCGGCGAGGTCGCCGAGCGGACCAGGCTCAGCCTGCGCACCATCCGCCATTACGAAGAAGTCGGCCTGGTTCCGCCGTCCGCTCGCAGCAAGGGCGGCTTCCGGCTGTACTCCGAGTCCGACGTGCAGCGGCTGCTGTTGATCCGGAAGATGAAGCCTCTGGGCTTCACACTCGAGGAAATGGCCGACCTGCTCGGCCTGCTCGACCACCTCGCCACCGAGGACCCGGACGACCCTCGGACGGTTCTGCTGGACAGGTTGACGATGTACCGCGAGGCCGCCGACCAGCGCATCACCGCGCTCCGCGAGCAGCTCGACGTCGCGGTCGCGTTCGCCGACCACCTCCAGCAGCAGCTCGACGTACACACGCGCCGCGCCCGCACCCCGTAGCTGACGGCACAAGAGAGTGCCGGCCGTCCGGCAACGCCACCGGACGGGCGGCACTCGTTCAGAGGAGTCCCAGTTCGGCGGACTCTTGGTCGGTGAAGAGGCGGGAGCGGATCAGGAAGCGGATGCCCTCGGGGGCCTCCACGGAAAATCCGCTGCCGCGGCCTTTCACCACGTCGACGGTGAGCTGGGTGTGCTTCCAGTACTCGTACTGGTTCGCGGACATCCAGAAGCCGATCGGCTTCTGCACGCCCTCGACGACCAGATCACCGAGATGCACGTCCGCGGCCCCCGTTCGGAACTCACCGTCCGGGTAGCACATCGGCGAGCTGCCGTCGCAGCACCCGCCGGACTGGTGGAACATCAGCGGACCGTGCATCCCGGTGAGGCGGCGCAACCACTCCGCCGCCTCGTCGGTGAGCAACACCTTCTCGACCACTTAGAAGAACCCGAGCTTGGAAGGGCTGTAGCTGACCAACAGGTTCTTGGTCTGCTGGTAGTGGTCGAGCATCATCTTGTGGTTCTCCCGGCCGATGCCGGAGTTCTTGTACCCGCCGAACGCCGCGTGCGCGGGGTACGCGTGGTAGTTGTTCGTCCACACCCGGCCGGCCTGGATCTCGCGGCCGGCCCGGTACGCCGTGTTGATGTCGCGCGACCACACCCCCGCGCCGAGGCCGTACAGCGTGTCGTTGGCGATCTTCATCGCGTCCGCGTAGTCGTCGAAGCGGGTGACCGAGACGACCGGGCCGAAGATCTCCTCCTGGAAGATCCGCATCTTGTTGTCGCCCTCGAAGATCGTCGGCTGGATGTAGTACCCGCCGGCCAGGTCGCCGCCGAGCTCGGCCGGGGCGCCGCCGGTGACCACCCGGGCGCCTTCCTCCTTGCCGATCCCGATGTAGGCCAGGATCTTCTCGTACTGGTCGTTGCTCGCCTGGGCGCCCATCATCGTGTCGGTGTCCAGCGGGTTGCCGAGCTTGACCGCCCGCGTCCGCGCCGTCGCGTCGGCCAGGAAGGAGTCGTAGATCGAGGACTGGATCAGCGCCCGCGACGGGCAGGTGCAGACCTCGCCCTGGTTCAGCGCGAACATCGTGAAGCCCTCGAGCGCCTTGTCGTAGAAGTCGTCCTTCGAGGACGCGACGTCGGCGAAGAACACGTTCGGGCTCTTGCCGCCGAGCTCGAGCGTGACCGGGATGATGTTCTCGGACGCGTACTGCATGATCAGCCGGCCGGTCGTGGTCTCACCGGTGAACGCGACCTTCGCAACTCTGTTGCTGGAGGCAAGCGGTTTGCCGGCCTCGACGCCGAACCCGTTGACGATGTTCACCACGCCCGGCGGCAGCAGGTCCGCGATCAGCTCCATCAGCACGTGGATCGAGGCCGGGGTCTGCTCGGCGGGCTTCAGGACGACGGCGTTACCGGCCGCCAGCGCGGGCGCCAGCTTCCAGACCGCCATCAGGATCGGGAAGTTCCACGGGATGATCTGCGCGACCACGCCGAGCGGCTCGTGGAAGTGGTAGGCGATCGTGTCGTCGTCGATCACCGACACCGAGCCCTCCTGGGCCCGGAGCGCGCCGGCGAAGTACCGGAAGTGGTCGACCGCCAGCGGCAGGTCGGCGGCCAGCGTCTCCCGGACGGCCTTGCCGTTGTCCCAGGTCTCGGCGACCGCGAGCAGTTCGAGGTTGGCCTCGATCCGGTCGGCGATCTTGTTCAGGATGTTCGCCCGCTCGGCCGGCGAGGTCCGGCCCCAGCCCGGCGCGGCGCCGTGCGCGGCGTCCAGCGCGGCCTCGACGTCCTCCGCCGTACCGCGGGCGATCTCGGTGAAGGTCTGACCGGTGACCGGGGTCGGGTTCTCGAAGTACTGGCCCTTGACCGGCGGGACCCACTCGCCGCCGATGTAGTGGTCGTAGCGCGATTTGTACGCGACCGGGCTGCCATCCTGCCCGGGAGCTGCGAAGATCGTCATAGGTCCTCCAACGGTTATGGCGTGGGACCGAACCTAGGGAGCATGACGTTGCACGGACGTTGCAACGCTAGGTCCGGTCTGGTAGTCCAGGGCCGTAGCGAGGAGGTGCTCGGTGCGGTAGCTCGGCGCGCGGGGGCGAAGGGGTCGATGCGGAGCATCGTTCCCTTTGCACCCGTGCGGCGAGATGCCGTGCCGAGTGCCCCGCAGTAGGCGATGGACTACCAGACCGGACCTAGGTGAGGGCGGATGGACGCACCGGAGCAGGCTCGCCGGTTGAGCGGGCTGTACGACGACGTGCTCGGCGGGAGCCGGCCCGCCGCCGACCCGCGCCCGCTGGTGGCGGCCTCCTGGGAACGCTCTCTTGCCGCCGCGGTCGACCCGGACCTCGACCTGCCGCCGATGATCCTCGAGCAACGGATGGTCGAGGAGCTGCGCGCGAACCACCCGCTGAGCGCCGTCCTCCCGGTGCTCCGGCAGACGCTGACGACGATCGCCGACGAGGCGTCGCACATCATGATCGTCACCGACGCGCAGGGCATGATCCTGTGGCGCGAGGGTTCCGCCGACGTGAAACGCACCGCGGACCGGATCGCGCTGTCCGAAGGCGCGGTGTGGTCCGAGGACAAGATCGGTACCAACGGCATGGGTACGGCGCTCGCGGTCGGCGAGCCGGTGCAGATCCACTCCGCGGAACACCTGGTCCGCCGGATCCACGAGTGGACGTGTGCGGCCGCGCCCGTTCACGACCCCGACACCGGCAAGCTGCTCGGCGCGGTCGACGTCTCCGGCCCGTTGCGTACCGTCCATCCCGCGATGGTCGCGCTGGTCACCGCCGCGGCCCAGCTCGCCGAAGGTCAGCTGAAGGTCCGGATGGCCGCCGCCGACGAGATGCTCCGCGCCCGGAACATGCGGCACCTGATGGCGCTCGGCGACGCGCCCGGCGCGTTGCTCACCCCCACCGGCCGGGTGCTCGCGGTGCAACCACTCGAATGGCTCCCGAACCGCCTCGTCGTACCGGACGGCGCCGACCGGATCGACCTCGGCGACGGCCGCGAAGGAATCGTCGAACGCCTGGACGAGGGCTACCTGCTCCGGATGCCCGGTACGCCGGTACGCCGTGCGCGTCCGTCCCTCCGACTGAAGCTCCTCGGCTCCGGGCAGCCGCTCGCGGTCGTCGGCGGTCGCGAGATCGCGCTGACGTTGCGGCGGGCCGAAGTACTCGCGCTGTTGTTACTCCAGCCGACCGGCCTGACCGCGGAGCAGCTGATGCTCCAGCTGTACGGCGACGAGGGCAACCCGACGACGGTCCGCGCCGAGATGCACCGGCTGCGGACCCTGCTGGGCGGCGGCGTCCTCGACACCAAGCCGTACCGGATCGTCGCGGACGTCACCGGCGACGTCACCGAAGTACAGCAGGCCCTCCGCGCCGGCGATCTGACGAAGGCCCTCGATCTGTACGCCGGCCCGCTGCTCGCCCGCTCCGACGCGCCCGCGTTGCGGGCCGAACGCGACGAGCTCGACGCGACCGTCCGCCGCGCCGCCCTCGACGCCGGCGATCCCGACCTGCTGTGGCGGTTCGCCAGTACCTCGACCGGCGCCGAGGACCTGGAGATCTTCGAATCCCTGGCGGCCGCCCTGCCGACGGACGACCCGCGGCACGCCGCAGTCGCCGCCCGCCTCCATCGGCTGCTCGACTGACCTACTCGCGGCCGACCAGGATCCACATGTAGTCGCGGTTCTTGGTCGGGAACGTCGCGGTCTTGTTGCTGACCTCCTTGGTCTTCTTGCAGTCCCTGGTGGTGTACTTCCAGCGCACCACCTGGACCCGCCAGGACTGCTTGAGCTGCTGCAGCCGGCGGACCTTGCCCTTCGGCACCTCGGCCGTGTACGACCAGCTGTCGGTGACCGACTGCGACTTCCCGACCGTCTTGGCGTACTTGCTCTGAATCTCCGCGATCACCAGCGGGATGCTCACCCCGAGATCACCGGACCAGGACGAGTTCGACTCAGAGGTAGCGGTCTTCTGGTACGTGATCCGCCCCGGACCCTCCATCCAGTCGCTGTGCAGATTCGTCCCGACGTACACCTCGTGGCCGCCCCGGGTGTACCATTAGACGGTCTTCGTGTCGCACTTCTTACCCGCGGCCGGCGCCGCGGCCGCGACCCCCGGAACCACCAGCCCGGTCGCGATCAGTACCCCAGCAGCGATTCCCCGACGAAGACGCATGACTCTCCCATCGAAACCGATTGACATTACTGCGGTCGCAGTGGTTGGAAAGCTACGGATTGGTCTACACCGATAGCAAGGAGTCTTCCGTAACGCTGTGTGTCGATCGGTTCTCGACGAGATCTCACCGTGCGGTACGTGAGCCGGAACACGCGGGCGTGACGAGGACCGCAAGGACATGACTCATGAGTAACCAACCAATAACATCGCTGGTATGCAGATCCTCGCCATCGTCGTCTCGCTCGCGGTGACCCTGGTCGCCGTCGCGTTGTTCGGCAAGACGATCGGGCACATCGTGTCCGTGATCAAGCTCGGGCAGCCGGCCGGCCGGACGAACGACCCGGGCAAGCGGACCGTCACCCTGGCCAAGGAGTCCCTCGGCCACACCCGGATGCTGCAGTGGAGCCACATCGGGGTGATGCACTGGTTCGTCGCGTTCGGGTTCATCGGGTTGTTCCTGACCCTGGTGACCGCGTTCGGCCAGCTCTTCGACCCGCACTGGGCGCTGCCGGTCATCGGGCACTGGTTCGTGTTCGAGTGGGTCAGTGAGGCCCTCACCTGGACCGGCCTGGTGTCGATCGTCGGGCTGATCGTCTACCGGCTGATGCACCTGCCGACGGGCGACAAGCCGCGCTCGTCCCGGTTCTACGGCTCGACGTCGTGGCAGGCGTACTACGTCGAGTACACGATCCTCGGCGTACTGATCTGCATCCTGCTGCTCCGCGGTCTGGAGTATCAGCTCGGCGAGGGCAGCAAGTTCCACTATCCCGGCACGTTCTTCCTCGGCGGACTGTTCGGCGGTCTGAGCCAGGGCGGTCTGGAGAACGCGGTCTACCTGGTCGCGATGATCAAGATCCTGATCTCGTTCGCCTGGATGATCACGATCTCGCTGAACGCGACGATGGGTGTCGCGTGGCACCGGTTCACGGCTTGGCCGAACATCTGGTTCAAGCGCAAGCCGGGCAGTGAGGGCGGCGGTCTGGCATTGGGCGCGCTGCAGCCGATCATGGTGAACGGCGCACCGATCGACTTCGAGAACATCGACGAGCTCGACGAGGACGCGGCGCTCGGTGTCGGCAAGGTCGAGGACTTCACCTGGAAGGGCCTGCTCGACTTCACCACGTGCACCGAGTGCGGCCGCTGCCAGTCGCAGTGCCCGGCGTGGAACACCGACAAGCCGCTGTCGCCGAAGCTGATCATGATGAATCTGCGCGAGCACGCGTACGCGAAGGCGCCGTACCTGCTGGCTGCTGATGACGACGCGCGTAAGTCGCTGCCCGAGTTGGTGCTGGCGGAGCAGGAGAAGCCGCTGGTCGGGCCTGCCGACGTCGCGGTCATCGACGAGGACGCACTCTGGGCGTGTACGTCGTGCGGCGCGTGCGTGCAGCAGTGCCCGGTCGACATCGAGCACGTCGACGCGATCATGGACATGCGCCGGTACCAGGTACTGATCGAGTCGTCGTTCCCGTCCGAGCTCAACGGGCTGTTCAAGGGCCTGGAGAACAAGGGCAACCCGTGGAACATGAACCCGTCCGGCCGGATGGACTGGGCCAAGGACCTGCCGTTCGAGGTCAAGCAGGTCGGCGCCGACGTCGAGTCGCTGGACGAGGTCGACTACCTGTTCTGGGTCGGCTGCGCGGGCGCGTTCGAGGACCGGGCGAAGAAGACCACGCAGGCGGTCGCCGAACTGCTGAACATCGCGGGTGTCAGCTTCGCCGTACTGGGTGACGGCGAGACCTGCACCGGCGACCCGGCGCGCCGCTCCGGGAACGAGTTCGTGTTCCAGCAGCTCGCGATGCAGAACGCCGAGGTCTTCAAGGAGGCAGGAGTCCGCAAGGTCGTCTCGACCTGCGCGCACTGCTTCAACACGCTGAAGAACGAGTACTCCCAGCTCGGCGTCGAGCTCGACGTCATCCACCACACGCAACTGCTGAACCGGCTCGTCCGCGACGGCAAGCTGACCCCGGTCGCGCCGGCCGACAGCTCACTCAACGGCCAGAAGATCACCTACCACGACCCGTGCTACCTCGGCCGCCACAACCAGGTGTACGACGCCCCGCGCGAGTTGCTCGACATCATCCCGGGCGCGGAGTACGCCGAGATGCCGCGGAACCAGACGAAGTCGTTCTGCTGCGGCGCGGGCGGCGCACGGATGTGGATGGAGGAGAAGCTCGGCACCCGGATCAACCTGAACCGGACCACCGAGGCGGTCGAGACCGGTGCGGACAAGATCGCCACCGGCTGCCCGTTCTGCCGGGTGATGCTGTCCGACGGCCTCACCGCCAAGCAGGCCGACGGCTCGGCCCGCGAAGAGGTCGAGGTCCAAGACGTCGCCCAACTACTGCTCGCCTCCGTCAAGCGCGGGGAGTAACTGCAACTAGCTGCAGCACTCCTTCCTCCTCAGCTGGTCTGGACCGTAAACTCCTGCGGCTGCATCATCTGGGGAGGAACAGCCGCCATGAAGCTCCGCGCCGCGATCGCCACCGTCGCCGCCGCATCACTCGTCCTCGGGCTCGCCGCCTGCGACCACAAACCCACCGGCTACCGACCGTCCGCGCCAGCCGGCGCCACGAATACGGCCACGCCCGCAAAGTAGGCCGGTATCGGTCATCTTCTCACCCGATCACGTGAACTTCTCGTAATCTCGCGTTACGGATGTGATCACCTCGGGATGATCGGGTGGGTGGATGCCGATGCGGAGCACACGACGTACCTTCCTCACCGTCAGCGGAGCAGCGGCGGCGCTCGCGCTGACCGGCAGCCTTCCGGAGATCCGGTCCGCGGCGGCCGGCTGGACCGGCACGCCGGACCGGCGCGACCCGTTCACGCTCGGCGTCGCGTCCGGCGACCCGTTGCCGGACGCGGTGGTGATCTGGACCCGGCTGGCCCCCGATCCACTGGCGCCGTTCGGCGGGATGGACCGGCGGCCCGTCGAGGTCCAGTGGCAGGTCGCGGAGGACGAGCAGTTCCGCCGGGTCGTCCGGAGCGGTACGGCGAAGGCCCAGCCGGAGTCGAGCCATTCGGTACACGTCGACGTCCGCGGACTGCGGCCGTGGCGGCACTACTGGTACCGCTTCCGCGTGAACGGGCAACTCAGCCCGGTCGGCCGGACCAAGACGGCGCCGGCGTACGACGCCGTACTGCCGTCCTTGTCCCTGGCGTTCGCGTCCTGCCAGGCATGGTGGGAGGGCTGGTACACGGCGTACGCCGACCTGGCACAGCGGGACCACGACGTCGTGTTCTTCCTCGGCGACTACATCTACGAGTTCGGCATCGACCGCGGGATCCGGCCGCACTCGAACGAGCCGTACATCACCCAGCAGACCGTGACGCTCGACGAGTACCGGCAGCGTTATGCGGCGTACAAGCTGGATCCTGACCTGCAGCACGCGCACGCGGTCGCGCCGTGGGTCGTCACCCTCGACGACCACGAGGTGGTCGACAACTGGGCCGACGAGGCGCACCCGAGCGCACCGCCGGCGCAGTTCCTGGTCCGGCGGGCCAACGCGTTCCGCGCGTACTGGGAACACATGCCGCTGCGGCTCGCGCAACTCCCGAAGGGCCCGGACATGCAGCTGTACCGGCGGATCCGGTACGGGCGGCTCGCCGAGTTCAGCGTGCTCGACACCCGCCAGTACCGGTCCGACCAGGCGTACGGCGACGGCACCAAGGCGCCCGGCCCGGAGACCGCGGATCCGGCGCGGACGATCACCGGGGACGCGCAGGAGAAGTGGTTGCTCGACGGCTGGGCAGCGTCGCAGACCCGGTGGAACGTGCTCGCGCACCAGACCGCGATCGCCCGGCTGGACACCAAGGACGGACCCGAGGTGCTGGTCCCGATGGACACCTGGGACGGGTACGAGGCGTCCCGGAACCGCGTCCTCGGCGGTGCCGCGCAGCGCAAGGTCCGCAACCTCGTGTCGATCGCCGGCGACCTGCACCGCAGCGTGGCGTCGGACCTGAAGCTGGACTTCACCGATCCCTCGTCCGCGACGGTCGGCGCCGAGTTCGTCGGTACGTCGATCACGTCGGGTATCGACGGGCAGGATCTGGACCCGGGGGGTGCGACGTTGCTCCGGGAGAACCCGCACATGAAGTTCGGCAACTTCCAGCGCGGCTACGTCAGCTGCACGATCACACCTCAGCGGTGGGTCTCGGACTACCGCGTCGTCGACAAGGTGTCCGTCCAGGGCGGCACCGTCAGCACCCGCGCCAAGCTCCTCGTCGAGGACGGCCGGCCCGGTATCGCGGAGGTACAGGAATGAGGCTCACCCGGCAGACCGTGATCGCGGCCGGCACGCTCGTGACCGCCGCCCTGCTCGGCTCCAGTTCGATGCCTGCGGCAACTTCCTCCCCGGTCGCGGTGAGCGTCGCCCCGGAACAGCTGAGTGTCGTCGGCCTCCCCTGCCTGCCCGGCACGCTCAACCTCACGATGACGAACACCGGCGCCGAGGACCGGTACGCCGATCTGACGCTCGCGCCGACCGGACCGCTGCAGCTGTCCCGGACGCTCTTCTCGTCGTGGCTGCCGGCAGTCGACCCGGATCAGCCGGTGACCGCACCGGTCGAGGTCCGGGTCCCGCGGGACGCGAAGCCCGGGTCGTACCGGATCGGCGTACAGGTCGACCGTACCCAGGTGAACGTCCCGGTCACCGTCGAGCCGCTGCCCCCGAAGGGCGCCGGCGACAACCTCGCCCTCGGCGAACAGGCCACCGCCTCCTCCACCCACGGCAACTTCACCCTCTGCGGCGCCGTCGACGGCGACAAGGACTCCGAACACTGGGACACCCTCACCGGCTGGAACGACGGCACCCGCGCCGTGTTCCCCGACACGTACGACGTCGCACTGTCGGCGGCCGCCACCGTCAGCCGGGTCGAGCTCTACACGCTGGACTCCGCGAAGTACCCGGCCCGCACGAACGGCCTCCGCGACTGGGACGTCCAGGTCAAGGTGGACGGCACCTGGCAGACCGCCGCCCAGGTCCGCGGCAACACCGCCGGCCACGTCACGTCGGAGTTCACCCCGGTCCGAGCCGAGGCCGTCCGCATCCTCTGCCTCGACGGCAACGACCACACCTACTCCCGGATCGTCGAACTCGAGGTCTACGGCTGACCGAAGCAGGACCTCCGCAATGCGAGGATCGGGGCCGTGAGTACAGAACAGACCGCCACCACCGCTGACATCGAGTTCGACATCGATTCCTGGGACGAGGCCGCGTACGACGAACCGGCCGACGGGCCGAAGCTGACCCGCGTCACCATCACCAAGACCTACCGCGGCATCCTCGAGGGGAAGGGCGTGGCCGACGTACTGACCGCCCAGGGCGCAGCCGGGGCCGGGTTCGTGGCATCCGAACGCGTCAGCGGGACCCTCGACGGCCGCGCCGGCACCTTCGTCATCCAGCACGGCGGCCTCGCGGAGGGCGACCAGCAGTCCACCTACGGATCGGTCGTACCCGGCTCCGGCACCGGCGCCCTCGCGGGTCTCACCGGCGAGGCCACCGAGGCGGCCCAGGGCGTTCTGACCCTCACCTACCGCCTGCCCGGCCTCACCCCCCAACACGGTTGACCGAGGCAACAGCCTCTAGGTCAACCGTTTGAACGAGTGTGCTCAGCCGAACGCTCCGAGCACGCCCGCCAGAACGACCACCGCGAGAATCACGCCGATCAAGACCAGGAGCAGGCCGAGCCCCTTCCGCTTCACCTTGCTGTGGCCGATGCTCCCGGACGTGAACTGGTGGTACGGCGACGCGTAGAACACCGGCACGGCCTCGTTCGGCTGCACCGTGCAGTCGAGCGCGGCCTTGCCGTAGGTGAGGATCCACTGCGAGTGGACGTCGACGTGCAGCGGTCCGGCAGGTACCGGGATGTCGTTCCGGCCGTACTTGACCGGCACCGGGTAGCCGTTCAGGTGCACCGTCGGCGGGACCAGGTTGGACGTCATCGCACTGCCCTGGATGGTCAACTGCAGCATCCCCATCGGACCCTGCGGCTGATACTGCTGATATGGCTGCTGCGGCTGGAACTGCGGCGGCTGCTGCTGGTAGCTCATCCGCCAAACGATAGGCCCCACCGGCCCACCGGCCAGCCCCGGTCCCACGCTCGCCACGGGCCTCGACCGGTTTCAGCTTCCTGAGACGACTCAGCCCCGGGTCAGAAACCTACTTCGAACCCGGGGCTGTGCTGTGGAGCGGGTGACGGGAATCGAACCCGCACTGTCAGCTTGGGAACAGAATTGTCATCCCCGCCCGGCTCACGCTCAGCGCTGCACGGCCCTGTCCTCGGGGCTGAGTGACCGTTGTTGACCGCAACTACGCCCGGTGTGCCGTCCGATCGGGCACGAATCGGGCACGTCACCCCGAGGCTTCTGCGATGAGAGCAAGCAGCTCCGGTGCGAGTTGTTCAGCAACGGCGACAGTCCCACGCGAGTTGAAGGTGTGTTGAGTGCCGTCCGTGTCGAGCACGGCAACTCCTGCCTCACGCGCAATCAGGACACCTGCGCTCGTGTCCCACGGCTTGTTGTTGAACATGACGGAGGCGTCGAGACTGCCGTCAGCAACCCATGCAAGGTCGGTGGCTGCTGTACCGAGCATGCGCACCCTTTGCACCTTTGCTGCCAGCAACGCGGTGAGAGCGAGTCGGGGTCGGTTTCGCTCGCCGGACCCATCACCTACGGCGTAGTCCCCAATTGCCACAATCGCATCATTCAACCGATCGCATTTTCCGCCGTGAATTCTCCGCTCATTGCAATAAGATCCACCGCCACGGCTTCCGGAATAGCGCCGACTGAGGAAGGGCATATCAATAACGCCAGCTAGTGATTCATCTCCGGAAACCAGGCCCAGAGATATCGCGACCAACGGAATCCCGTGAACGAAGTTCGCCGTACCGTCGATCGGATCAAGAACCCACAGGAGATCTCCCGAATCGCCGGACCGACCTTCCTCCTCGCCGAGAAACTCAATGTCCGGCGTAATCTTCGCCAGGTGTGACCTAATCGCCTGCTCGACGGCAAAGTCAACCTCGGATGCCATATCCCGATCACCCTTAGAGGTGACCGTTCCCAACTCGCTCGTTGTCGCGGCCTCGCGCCCGATATCTACCGCTTCGTTCGCGATTTTGAGGAGTCTTGACAGGTCCGTCATATGGTCTTACCCGTCTCCCAGAGTGAGGCGAATATTTGGTCGTAGACAGAGTACAGATCCGACGAATCGCTACCAGTCCGCTCCATGACAAATGTTGGTGAATCTAGCCCTCGGAGCGCTGGCAAGTAGGTCTGCATAACGCAGAGCTTCTGATCGATGAACATCAGGTTGAAGCGGATCGTTTCGTCATACATTCGCAGTTCGAGCTTGTCGGCCGCTCCCCCAAGCTCGTCTCGGAGCCTGCTCATGATGTTGATGTTTCCTCGCGACCAAGCCGAGAGGTGCCCCTCCTCGTGGCCTTCCTCGCGGTTTCGGCGTCGGATGGACTCGCCGTCCGGATCAAGGAACAACAACCGAACGGACGCCCGACGCAGAAGCGCACGCAACTTGAGGTCCGGGTACTGCTGGCAGATCAGGTTGAGCGACAGCCCGGCCGCCGACACCTCCGAGGCGTTGTCGAACAGTTTGGGCGTGGGGATCTCATGGGAGAACTCCGTACGGCTCGTGTAGATCGCGGTCACGCCGGCATATTCGGCTGGGGTTGTCGCAGTGGGCGAACTCACCGGCTGGGGAGCTGGCGCGGCGGCCGGTACGGATGCGGCTGTCGGATCGGTGGGAGGTTCATCCGGCCACGGGAGGAACAGCGCTTCCGCCTTCCAGCCCGGGAACATGTGTTCCAGGATTCGGCAGTGCCCGGGGTGCGGTAGGCCCGTGAGCGAGCCAGACAGCCAGCGGTAGAACGTCGCCTTGCTTGGGTAGCCGCTGACCTGCTCACGATCTACGACCCGCGCAACCTTGTCGTACTCCCGGCAGAACGCCCGGTGTTCCTGTAAGTGGCGCTCTCGCAGTAGCGCCTTCAGTGCCGTTTCAGCCTGCATGCTGCTCCCCAGCGGCGGGATTCGGTCTCGTCACGCTATCAGTCTCATGAGACAGAGATGAGACCAGACGGTTCACGGATGGTCGAGATGAGATACACGCGGAGTTAGGGCGAGACTCCGAGTCACCAAGACTTCTGGCATGCCCCAGAACACGCGCTATCCCGCAGCAGAGGACGGCTTCCGGCCGCGCTCTGCGGGCGGTACGCCCCGCTCTCGCGCCGTCTTCCGGATGTACGCGGCCGACAACGGCGACAGCCGCTCGACTTCGGTCGGTGAAACGCCAGCACGCAGCGCGTCAACCACGGCATCTAGCAGCTCCTGCCGAGCTTGCTCGTGGGTCGCCTCAGTCTCTCGGTATCGGGCGGTCGCGGCCTCTAGAGCACTCCGTGGATCAGTCACGTCACACAGAATATCGCGCCCCTGTTGCGATCAAAGGGCAGTTGGCGCTACTGTAAATCGCAGCTCGAAAGCGATTTCGAGAAGCGACACCCCGGCGGGTGCAACCGCCGAGGTGTCTAGGTCGCACTAGTCGTCTTAAGAGGAGCGCAACCCATGAGCATCATCCACCTGTCCGCCGTCAGTAGCGAGGGACCGTCCGCCGCTGAGCTGACCGCGATTGAGCAGGAGTGGCCGTTGATCGCGGCCGGGCTGGACCTACTGGACGCGGAGATCGCGTTCATCAACGCCGGTCCGTACGCGTCGGAGCTGGAGACGCGCCGCGTGCGGCGCGCCGAGCGCCGGGTGCTGGAGATCGGCCGTGACCTGGCCGACCGCGCCACGGGAACGGAGATCGTCGCATGACCGCCGCATTCGCCGCCTACATGCTGGCTCTACTGACCGCCCACACCGTTGGGGATCACTGGATTCAGACGCACACGCAGGCCACCTGCAAGGGCAAGCCCGGGTGGGCCGGTCGGCTGGCCTGCCTGCGCCACGTCGCCAGCTACACCGCGACCACGGCCCTGCTCGGACTGCTGGTCTGGCAGGTCCTTGACCTGCACCTGTCCTGGCTCGGTTTCGTTGCCGGTCAGGCGCTGTCCGCCGCGACGCACTACCTGGCCGATCGCCGGATCCACCTGGAGCGGTTCGCCCGCTGGATCGGAAAGACGGACTTCCTGCGGCTCGGCGTACCCCGTGCCGGCACTGACCGCAACGGCAACGCCTACGACGACAATCCGTCGCTCGGTACTGCCGGATACGCACTGGACCAGTCGTTCCACCACCTGTGCCTGTTCGCGGCTGCTCTGCTCACGGTGCTGCTGTCCGGGGGTGTCCGATGACCGCGCTGATGACCAACGCGACCGCTGGTCAGGTTGCCGAGCTGCCGGTGTCGGAGCTCGTTCAGGTGGATCTGGGCTGGTGGAAGCTCGCGGGCTACGACCTCGTTCAGGTCGTCTCGCCCCGTACCGCGCTGGGGACGGCATGGGTCGTCTGGCACGGCGATCACCTCATGCACACCACCGACACGCTGCCCCACGCGGGCGGCTGGGTCGCTAACCACCTGACGGGAGGTCCGGCGCGATGAACCCCGAACGCACCGACGCCATGTTCAAGACCGCAAACGACGCCCATCAGGCGATCCAGACGCTGAAGCACGCCACCACCATGGCCACGATCCCGGCCCCGGTCGCCTACGTACTGCTGGGCTCGCTCAGCCAGATGCAGGACGCCGTTGCCCAGCTCGCTCGGCAGATCGCGGCCGGCCTTGAGCGGTCGCTGACCGAGTTCGAGGTGTACGACGACGCCCGCGACCCCGGCGAGAGCCTGATCGAGGCAACCGCCGCGTTGACCGCGACCGCGATTCACGCCACCCGGGCCGCCGAGAGCACGAGCACCGCTCAGGCCGCCATCGCCCTGCAGGGCTTCTACCTGGACAAGGAGGACGAGTGATGAGCACGCCGCTTCGTACGTCGTACCCGGTCCCGGTGGAGGACCTGATCCCGGCTGGCCGCCGTCTCGCCGTCGAGCTGGGCGAGATCCCGTCGCAGAACCGGCTCATGAAGCACCTGCGGGTTGGCAAGGACAAGGCCAAAGCCGTCCACGCCGCACTCACCGAGGAGCGCACCGAGGACCGCCCGGAAACTCGGCTGCACTCGGTGCCGGACCCGGACGAGACCACCGCCGAGACTGCGACCGCCGACACGGCCGCCAACGACGCTCCGGAGGAGTCTGTGCAGGTCACACAGCAGGCGGACCCGGTCTCCGACGCTGAGGTGTTCCCGGCCGAGCTGGTCCCCGCGGCTGCCTACCCGGACAGCGCGGGGGGCATCTCCCCGGCTTCCGAGCCGACCCCGGACACCGATGCTGAGACCGGTTCTGAGGACCCCGACGAGATGCGCCCGGTTCGGTCCTGGCCGGTGCTGCTGCTGGCGCTGCCCGCGTTCGTCGCGGTCTGGTCCGGCTGGGTCGGGCTCGGTGAGCTGACCGGGTTCGGTGTCGTGCACCCGCTGCCCGGTATCGCGGACGGCTTCACGATCAACTCTGCGATCACGCTTCCGATTGGTGTCGAGACCTATGCCGCGTTCGCGCTGCGGGTGTGGCTGTCCGGCCGCGTCCCGGCCAAGGCGCGCCGGTTCGCCAAGCGGTCCGCTCTGGCCGCCCTCGCACTGGGCGCGCTGGGGCAGGTCGCCTACCACCTGCTAGAGGCCGCTGGCGTGTCCCGTGCCCCGTGGCTGATCACCACCGCTGTTGCCTGCCTGCCCGTTGCCGTGCTCGGCATGGGCGCCGCGCTGGCCCACCTGATCCACACCCGCGAGAACGGGAGCCACTGACCATGACTGAGCCGATGAACAACCTGCCCGACCCGATCGACCTGGACGCGCGCCGCGCCCGCCGCGAGGACGTACAGGACGCCGTACCGATGACCGCCCCGACCTCGGAGGAAACGGCCGGCGTGCTGGTTCCGCTCGCGCCGGGTGAGGTGCAGCGGATGGACACCGCTTACGAAGTCGCCCTCGACGGGGACGCGGACGAGGACCCGGCGACCGGGAACGTGCTGGTGCCGGTGGACACGCCGGGGCTGGCGTTGCCGGTGCAGGAGGGTGCCCGGATCCCGATCATCCCGGTGCATCTGCGGCCGGGGAACCTGCGCGGCACGATCCGCCGCGCCCTCGTTCGCAGTGGGCATGTGGCCGCGTTCCACGCGGTCCGCTCGCCCTGGTACGGCGTCAAGCTCGGCTGGTTCGCCGGGCGCGGGTTCACGCGCCTGGTGCGCAACCAGCTCAACTGGTGGTGGGTGCCGAACTCGTACGCGCTGGAGCAGAAGGCCGCCGACGCGGGCGAGCTGAAGGAGTGGGAGAAGATCCACCGCCAGCTAAAGGCAACCCGCATGTGGCGCGGTGGTGTGCTGGCGTTGCAGAACCTGGGTCTGCTGATCGGCGCGCCGATCGCCTACAGCGCCGCGCCCGGTGCTGCCCTGGTCGCGGCCGGTGCGATCGCCACGGCTGCGTTGGCGCACTTCGGCCGCCCGGAAGGGCAGACGCTGATCGGCACGGCCGTGGTCGCGCCCCGGTACCGCAAGCTCACCTCGGATGTGGTTCTGCGTGCCTATTACGCTGCGGGTTTGGGCAACCCGGACAAGACCGATCAGCAGGTCACGTTCGGGTCGATCATGTCGCGGGACGCGGCCGACCAGGGCACGCAGGTGGTCATCGATCTGCCCTGGGGCAAGTCTTGGAGCGATGTGCTGAAGGCGCGGGAGAAGATCGCTTCCGGCCTGGATGTGCACGTGCGGCAGGTGTTCCTGTCCGAGGACGACACGTCCAGCCGCCGTCACATGCTGTTCGTGGCGGACACTGACCCGCTGGCGATCCCGGCCGGTCGCACGGACCTGCTGGACGGCAAGCAGCGCTCGATCTGGGAGCCGATGAAGCTCGGCCGCGATGAGCGGGACCGGCTGGTCGAGCTGTCGCTGATGTGGTTCTCGCTGCTGATCGGTGCCCAGCCACGCAAGGGCAAGACGTTCTTTGCTCGGCTGATCGCCCTGCATGCCGCGCTGGACCCGTGGGTGAAGCTGATCGTTGTCGACGGCAAGAAGTCGCCGGACTGGCTGAGCTTCCGCAAGGTCGCGCACCGGATGGTGTTCGGGGAACTGCCGAACCCGCTCGATGACGACCCGATCGGGCACCTGCTGGCGATCCTGGACGAGATCCTCGACCACATCGACAAGGTCAACGCCCGGCTCACCTCCCTGCCGGTCGACGAGTGCCCCGACGGCAAGCTCACCCCGCAACTGGCGCGGGATCGGCGCTACCCGGAGCTGCGGGTGCTGGTGCTGGTGATGGAAGAGTTTCAGGTGTACTTCGAGACCGCAGACCAGAACGTCAACAAGCAGATCGCGGACAAGCTGTCCAAGATCCTGGCCATCGGCCCGTCCGCTGGTGTGATCTTGGTGTCGGCGTCGCAGAAGCCGTCACGGGTCGGCGCGGGCGACGTGGAGCGGCTGTTCAACCGGTTCCGGGACAACCACACCATTCGCTATGCGCTGCGCTGCGGTAACCGGGACGTGTCCATGGCCGTGCTCGGCGGTGACGCCTACCAGGAAGGCTACGACGCGTCCTCGCTGCCGGTCGGTGACAAGTTCCGGGGCATCGGCTACCTGTACGGCGCGGCCGACGCCACGCCTACGGTGCGGTCGTTCCTGGCTGACGGCAAGGACGCGGACAAGATCCTCGATGCCGCCCGCAAGCACCGCGAACGGCTCGGCACCCTCACCGGGCAGGCGGCCGGGGAGCAGATCGAGCGGGAGACCCGCGACGTGCTGGCCGACATCCTGACCGTGCTCGGTGCGGACACCGCCGCGCACTGGGAGGCGATCGCCGGACGGCTCGCAGAGGAGATGCCCGAGCAGTACGACGGCACGACGCCCGATGCGATCTCGGCTCAGGCCCGGGCACTGAAGGTGCCCAGCCGGGACGTGAAGCGCGACGGCGTGAACCGCAAGGGCTGCCGCGCCGACGATATCCGCGCCGCCATCGACCGCAGGAACGGCGGCAACACCCGGTAACACTCGGTGACCAATCGAGGTGGGGTGGTGGGACGGCTCCGGTAGCGGGCTCACCGCTACCGGTAGCGGCACCGCTACCCCACCCCGCTACCTCGAATCTCGTAGCTGACCAGGCCGTATCTCCGCAGGTAGCGGGTCGCGGCCACGGTCCCTCACGCCCAAAAACCGGCCCCTGGAGGCTTCCCATGCTGTCCCGCGCCGCTACCTCTACCTTCACGACCGCTACCCACGGTAGCGACAGCTCCGACGCTGGCGCTACCCTCGCCGCCACCGTCCACACGGCCGGACAGGTCGCCACGATCGCACTGATCGTGACCGCCGTCGTCGCGTTCTACCTGCTCACCTGCCTGATTTGGCCGTTCGGCAAGTGCCGCCGCTGCAAGGGCGTCGGCAAGTTCAAGTCACCGTTCGGGAAGGCGTTCCGGCACTGCGGGAAGTGCGAGGGGTCCGGGCTGCGGGTCCGGCTCGGACGCCACGTCATCAACCACATGCGCGCCGTCCGGGGCGCTGGCCAGAACTCCACCAGCAAGGGCGACAAGTGATGTGCGCCGTGCTGGCAGGTCTCAGCCTGCACCCGTCGCGGTCGCAGTGGGTGGAGCTGTGGAACGGGCAACAGGCGCTCGGCTGGGACTACTACGGCACTCCGGTGTTCAAGTTCCGGTGGGCGCCGGCAGGGCTCGCCACGCGCCGCCAGCTCCGGGCGATGCGCATGTCACCGGGCGGTCAGGAGCCGTACGCGCTGCTCGTGTGGCGCAACGGCAAGCGCTGGGCGTGGCTGTACCGGCTCGATCTCGCCAAGCCGTCCCGTACGCCGTCGCCGTTGCAGCTCAACGCGCTGGACAAGGCGATGCAGGCCCGCCGTACCTGCCGCAAGTGCGGGCGCGTCGAGACCTATTGCGTGCCGACGCACGACCCGCTCTGTGACACCTGCATGTACGCGTACGAACACGTCACCGCCGCCTAGCCGACCTCGAGAGGAGATCTCCGATGAACGACCTGCTGACCGCCGCCGTCGCTGCCGCCAAGCGTGGCTGGCCGGTGTTCATGCTCGGTCGCTCCAAACGGCCTGTTGCCAACTGCAACGACTGCCGCAACCAGCCTGCGGACGCCCACGACCCGGCGACCTGCGGGCACCTGACCTGCCACGGGTTCTACGCCGCTACCACCGACCCCGACCGTGTCGCACAGATCGTCGCCGCCGTCCCAGCCGGACAGCTCGCGGTACGTACCGGAGCTGTCTCCGGGCTGGTGGTCGTGGATGTGGATCCGGCGCATGGCGGAGGCGTGAGTCTCGCGGAGCTGGTGGCGCACGAGCTGGTTCCCCGCACCCTGTGGGTCCGCACCGGCTCGGGTGGCGTGCACCTGTACTACCGCCACCCCGGCCGCGAGATCGGCTCACGGCCGATGCCGGGGCGGGCCGGGATCGACGTGAAGGCCGACGGCGGGTACGTCGTGCTTCCCCCGTCGATCCACCACCGCACCCACCAGCCGTACCAGTGGGGCGACGGCTTGTGCGAACCGAGCGAGATGCCCCCGCCGCTGATCGAATCCTGCCTGCCTCCCACGCCGGCCGAATCCACGACCCGCCCGGCCGGACCGATCCGCACCACCCGAGCGGGGGGCATCTCGAACCCTCACAGCCTCCTGACGTCCACGCTCAACGCCGTACGCAACGCACCTGAGGGCAAGCGCCGGACCACGCTCTACGGCGCCGCACGTGGGGTTGCGCGGATGGTCGCGGCCGGTGCGATCAGCCGAGACGACGCGATCGCCGCACTGACCGACGTGGGGCAGCAAGTCGAACAGACCGCCCGCGACATTCGAGCCGCTATCTCCGGTGGCTTCCATGACGAAGGGATCGCAGCATGACTACCCCGACCGACACCACACCCGAGCGGGTCAACGGTGCCGAGCTGCTGGACGACGTGGCCGCCACCATCACCCGGTACGTGATCCTGCCCAGCCCGGCCGCGCTGATCGCCGTCGTGTTGTGGATCGCCGCGACGCACGCTGTACCGGCGTGGAACTGTGCCGCACGGCTGGTGATCCGGGCACCGCAGCGCCGGTGCGGGAAATCGCGGCTGCTGGACCTGGTGGAGGCCATGTGCCACCAGCCGATGATGACCGCGAACGCCTCCCCGTCAGCGGTCTACCGGTCGATCGGTCTCACTCCGAGCGACCCGCCGACGCTACTGATCGATGAGGCCGACACGATCTTTGGCCCGAAGGCGGGCGACCACGAAGACCTGCGCGGGCTGCTCAACGCGGGTCACCAGCGTGGGCGGCCGACCAAGCGGTACAACGCTGGGCTGAACCGCGTCGAGAGTCACGAGACGTTCGCTATGGCTGCCCTGGCAGGGATTGGCGCGATGCCGGACACGATCGAGGACCGCGCTGCCGTGATCCGGATGCGCCGCCGCGCTGCCGGTGAGACCGTCCAGCCCTACCGGGTGCGACGGGACGGCCCGGCGCTGACTGTGGTCCGCAACCGGCTGCACGAGTGGCTCACGGCGCACGTGGACGAGCTGACCGACGCCATGCCCGCGATGCCGCTAGAAGACCGCGCCGCCGACACCTGGGAACCGCTCATTGCGGTTGCCGACCTCGCCGGAGGTCACTGGGCCGCCGACGCCCGGCAAGCCGCACTGACCCTGCTCGCCGAACAGGAAGACTCCGCCGAACTGCCGCTGTCGGTGCGGCTGCTAGCCGACTGCCGGACCGCGTTCCGCGACGCCGACGCGCTGCCCACCGCTGACCTGCTGCAACGGCTCCTGGCCGACGACGAAGCGCCGTGGGCGACGCTCGGATCGGGCGGACTGTCACCGATGAAGCTCGGCATGCTGCTGCGCGACTTCGAGATCCGCAGCGGCAACATCCGGTTCCCGACCGGACAGGCCAAGGGCTACCACCGCCACGCCTTCACCGACGCGTGGAACCGCTACTGCCCCGAACCCGAAACGACCACCGACGACGCCGGTACGGGGCAAGCCGTCCCAGCCGTCCCAGCCGTCCCACCGCAGGTCACGCCGGGGACGGCTTCCACCCCCGGGACGGCTCAAGCCGTCCCACCGACCCAAGCCGTCCCGCACCTGACCTGCGAAGGGACGCCTGGGACGGCTGGGACGGCTTGGGGACTGAGGGCGGTTCCGGACCTTGCCGACGACAACAACCAGACGGACTGCGCATGAGCAGACAGCCCCAAGGAAGGACGACGTTGACGACCCCGACAAGTGACAGTGACCGGCTGCTCGACGTGGAGGAGGCGGCGGTCATGCTCGGCACCTTCAACACCAGCGGTGTGAGGTTCCCGCGTCGCCTCATCTCCGAACGTCGCATCCGGTTCGTGCGCATCGGTCGCATGGTGCGCATCCCCGAATCCGCGATCCGCGAACTGATCGAACAGAACACCGTCGAACCCATGCGCCCGGCTCTGGAAAGGACCGCTGCCTGATGACGAAGCGTCGATTTGGACGTGTCCGCAAATTGCCGTCCGGCCGCTGGCAGGCGCGGTACCCCGGACCGGACGGTGTTGACCGGCCCGCACCGCACACATTCGCCAACAAGACGGACGCGGGACGTTGGCTGACCAACAAGGAAGCCGAGCTGCTGAGCAAGCAGTGGATTAATCCGGCTCTCGCTGGTACACCACTCGGAGCGTATGCACGGAAGTGGATTGACGAACGACCCGGGCTCCGCCCGAAGACGCTGGTTCTCTACAACGGGCTGCTTCGCAATCACATTGCGCCGTCGCTCGGCACCGAACCGCTGAACGAACTCACGGCGCCGATGCTCCGAACCTGGAGGAAATCGCTCCTGGACGGCGGCCTAGGACCAGTCACCACCGCAAAGGCATATCGGCTGCTGCGATCGATTCTGACGACCGCTGTGGAGGACCGAATGATTGAGTTCAACCCCTGCTACATCAAAGGTGCGGCAACGGAGAAGAGTCCCGAACGGCCGACGCTGACCCTTGCCGAGGTCTACCGAATCGCCAGCGGGATTGCACCTCGCTATCGAGCGCTTGTTTTGTTGGCGGCTATGGGCAGTCTCCGATGGGGTGAGCTGGCCGGACTCCAAAGGCGGGACGTGAGCCTGAGTCGTGGCGTCGTCAAGGTACGGCGGGCGGCTGTCGAACTCCCGACCGGGGAACTCCGGATCGGTCCGCCGAAATCGGATGCCGGCGTGCGGGACATTCATCTCCCGGAGTTGGTGATCGAGGACCTTCGGTTGCACTTCGAGATCTACGTGAAGCCGGGTGCGGAGTCGCACGTGTTCACAGGGTCGAAGGGTGCACTGCTTCGCCGGTCGAACTTCCAGCGAGCCTGGCGGAAGGCGTTGACGGCCGCCGAGGTGACCGGCGTGATCCACTTCCACGACCTACGCCACACCGGGAACAACTGGGCCGCCGAGTCCGGCGCGACCCTGGCCGACCTGATGCAGCGGATGGGACATGCCAGCACCCGGGCCGCCGTGCGGTACATCCACACACGGGACAGTCGGCAACGGTTCCTCGCTCAAGCCATGTCAGACCACCTGGACGGACTGCGGGCCGACGACGGCACCGACCAGGACGGAGACGACGAAGACGGCGCGTTGCCGGTCGCATCGGGCACGTAACGGGCACGCCGCCACTCCCAGGCCCCTGAGATGACTCAGCCCCAGGTCAGGAATGTGCCTCTGACCTGGGGCTGAGCTGTGGAGCGGGTGACGGGAATCGAACCCGCACTGTCAGCTTGGGAAGCTGATGTTCTGCCATTGAACTACACCCGCCTGGCCGGTCTCCCGGCAGCGGTGAAGAGCATAGCCGATGTCGGGGCTCGCAACCACGCCGGGTCCGCGCGCCGGAAGCAACTGCCTACTTCCGGGCAGCGAGCCGGGTTCCGGGCACCCGGAACCCGGTTTGCTGCGGCGTCAGCGGGATACACCCCGAGAAGGTGCCGGACGCATCGAAAAGAGCCGATCGGGCGGTTTGCACCCGGGGTTCTTGGGCAGTTTTTCACAAAGGGCACGTTCAGGACTGGGCAGGTTCGTCATCTTCTGGCAGATTAGAACGCGTTGCCGGGGGCAACATTTGACGCAACGTGAGGACGCGAGTCCTGGACCGGGCGAGCTGGTTGCGGGGCAACTGGATGAAGGGGTGAACGGTGGCAACAGACACAAGTGACGCGGTGGACAACCTGGAGAAGGAGCTCGTCACGTTGGCACGCCGGCTGCGCGGTCTGCAGCGGACGCTGTCCGACGAGGCGCACCCGGACCTGGAGCCGGCACAGTACGCGTTGCTGAACCACGTGGAGGAACTGGCGCCGGTGCGGATGGCCGACCTGGTGGCAGCACTCGAGGTGGACAAGGGACCGGTCAGCCGGGCCTGCGCGCGACTGGAGGAAGAGGGCCTGCTGAAGCGGGCGGCCGACAAGTCGGACGCGCGTGCGACCCTGCTGACGCTGACCGCGGCCGGCAAGCGCAAGCTGACGGCGGCCCGGAAGAAGCGGCACAAGGTGATCGAGGACCTGCTCAAGGACTGGTCCCCGACGCAGGTGAAGACCTTCGCCACCCAGGTGTCGAAGTTCAACAAACTGGCAAACTGACGATAGTTGCCTGAGGCCCAGGTCTGGTGATGCGGCCCGCCGGAGAGCTGAGGGCTCCGGACGCTCCAGCACCGGAACGGCCTCCTCGAGCTGTGCGGATGGGCAGCACGCTGCTAACGTGCGAGCGTGCTGCTCTCCGACCGTGACATCCTGTCCGAGCTCGACGCGAAACGGGTCCAGCTGGACCCGTTCGACGCGACGATGGTGCAACCGTCGAGCGTCGACGTACGGCTGGACCGGTTCTTCCGGGTCTTCGAGAACCACCGGTACCCGCATATCGACCCGTCCGAGGAACAGCCGGACCTGACCCGGCTGGTCGAGCCCGACGGTGAGGAACCGTTCATCCTGCATCCCGGTGAGTTCGTCCTGGGATCGACGTACGAGCTCGTCACCCTCCCCGACGACGTCGCCGCCCGCCTCGAGGGCAAGTCCTCGCTCGGCCGGCTCGGCCTGCTCACACACTCCACCGCCGGCTTCATCGACCCCGGCTTCTCCGGCCACGTGACCCTCGAACTCTCGAACGTCGCCACCCTCCCGATCAAACTCTGGCCAGGGATGAAGATCGGTCAGCTGTGCTTCTTCCGCCTCTCGTCCCCCGCCGAACACCCGTACGGCTCCAGCAAGTACGGCTCCCGCTACCAGGGTCAACGCGGCCCGACCCCGTCGCGCTCCTACAAAAACTTCCACCGCACCGACATCTGACCAACGAAAAAGGGCCCCGGGAAACCTCCCGGGGCCCTTTTCGATGGATCAGGCGGTCGCCTTCATGAACACGACGACCGAGTCGAGCTCGTTGGTGACGGTGTAGTCACCGTGCGGCTGCTGACTGTAGACGCCACCGTACGGCGAGACCGACGTCGGCGACTGGAGCGTGCCGTCGAAGAGCGAAAGGTCGCCGTTCCCGGAACTCGAATCGGAACCCGGCGTCGATCCCTCGGACGGAGTGTCCCCCGACGTCGGGCTGTCGCCGTCGCTCGGCGTGCTGCCCGTCGACGGGCTGTCACTCGAACTCGGGCTTCCTGACGGAGTCGCACTCGGCAGGTCCGCACCGGTCTTCGCGTCCAGCAGCACGGGCTGGGCCTCCGTCTTCGCATAGATGACGCCGTGGTAAGCGGCGGTCACCTCGGGAACGTTGCGGTTGCCGGAGTCGCTCGAGAAGCCCCAGGTCTTCTTGCCGGTCTCGTCGTCGAACCCGATCATCGTCTCCCCCTTGTCGGCGGTCGCCTGCTGGACGCACGCGACCGACGCCGCTTCGTCCGAGTAGCAGGTCCACGAGCCGGACTCTGCCGAGGCCTTGGGCAGCGCGGTCGTCACCACGGCACCGGTCGACAGGTCGACCGAGTAGAGCGCCTCGGCCTCCGTCCCGGCGTCGTAGTCGATGTACTTCATGCCGTAGAAGTAAGCGTGCTTGCTGGTCCCCGCGAGCACGTTGAAGTCGCCCATCGGGGGTCCGACCTTCTTGGTGATCTTCCCGCTCGCACCATCGGCAAGCACCATCGTGGCGTCGACGACCTGGGGGCCCGTTGCCTCCTTCTGACCCACGATCACACCGTTGTGCACCGCGGCCGGCTCGAGACCCGGGACAAGCGTCGCCTTCTTCGTTGCCGGGTCGGCGAACACCGTCCAGGAGCCGGCCTGAACCGCGATCTGACCGCTTTCGACGTCGTACGCCACGGTCCCGAGGCCTGGCTGCTCTTCACCGGTCTTGGTGGAGGTCTCGGCGATCTTCTCGCCGGTCGAGACGTCCACCCAGCGAACGACCACGAGGCCCTGCGGCTTCTGGGTGCCGTTGCCCTTGTCCGTCTCGGCGTAAGCGACGACCGCGACGTCCTTGCCGTCGACCTTCACCGCCTTCGGCGGGAGCGCCATGCTGACCGTCGTGGTCGTGGCCGGAGGCACCTGCATCGACCAGGTCTTGCTGGGATCGGTGACGTCGTGGCCGTTGAGGACCTTCTTGTTACCGGCGACCGCTACCTTGCCGACCAGCGCCACGCCCGCGTGGCTGAGCGTGGACTCGGCCGGGTCCTTGAGGACCGGGTACGCCCGGCCGATGGCGAAGGACTTCGGGGGGTCGAAGGTGGGGACGCTCGGGGCGGTGGGCGAGGCGGAGGAGTTGGACTTGTCGCCGCTGTTGTTGTCTGAGCCCGAGTCGGACTTCTTGTCGCCGCCGCAACCCGCGAGCAGGATCAGGGCTGCGGTGACAGCTGTAGTTGCCACCATCGGACGCAACATCGTTGGTTTCTCTCCCAGGTCGACCGAGAATGATCGACTGAACGCTAGCAGTGTTCGTGGGTCGGTCCCGGGAGTTATCCACAGGCGTTGCATCAACCTGCAATTTCCTGCTGTCAGCGCCCCTGTGGTCCGGATCCCAGCAGGCCCATCCGTTCCAGCAGCGTGTAGAGCGCCCCCACGGCGCCACTCGCGGGCGCGGCCGCCGGGGTCCGCGCCTCCAGCTCGCCTGTGGTCGGCCGGCGGGGCGCGAGCAGTACGCCGGGCGCGAGCGGCTCGGGGTGGAGGGTGAGGGACTCGGTCATCGGACGATGGAGAGGCCGGTGCCGCGGCGGTGGGGGTTGGCGTCGGTCAGCGGGCGGGTGGCCGGCTCGGTCAGGCGCCGGGAGGTGGGCTCCAGCTTGTCGGCCAGGCGGCGCAGCGCGACGGCCAGGCTTTCGCGTGCGCCGGTGCGCGGCTTCCGCTCGCGGCGCTGCGCCCTGACCTCGGCCGCGCGCAACTGCTCGGCGACGCGGTAGCGGGCAACTTCGGCGTGTTCGGTGATCATGGTGGTTCTCCCCTCGCGTTGTCCCCGTGCTGTGTTTTTGGCAGTGCTCGACCCAGGTCCCGCCCCCAGTGGCGGGACCTTGTGCCGTGGTGGTGAAGGTCAGACCTTGACGACGGTGATGTCGCCGGAGACTGTGCGGGCGCGCAACATCAGGGCGCGGTCGCCCTCGGCCGGCTTGTCGCCGGGCTGGAGGTCGCAGCGGATCCGTCCGGTGACGGTCTTCAGGTCCAGGTACGTCGGGAGCCCGTCCGGGACCCCGATCTGTACGTCGCCCCGGGCCGTCTCGGCCTGGACGCTCGGTGCGTCGGCGATCTCGACCTTGACGTCGCCGGAACCGGAGGTGGCGACCGAGTGGTCGCGGATCCGCTCGATGGTGATGTCTCCCGAGCCGACCTTGACGGAGGTGGGGCCGGCGGCGTCGCCGATCGTGACGTCACCGGAGCCGGTGCTCAGGCCGAGCGCGTCGCCGGCTTCCTCGATGTCGATCGAGCCGGAGCCGGTACTGGCCCGGACCGCTCCGGCGGCGGACCCGATCCGGACGTCGCCGGAGCCGGTGTTGACGCCGACCTCGCTCTCGACCCGGGCCAGCCGGACGTCGCCGGAGCCGGTCGCGAGCCGTGCCGAGCCGAGCGGTACGTCGGCGACGATGTCGCCGGACCCGGTCTTCACCCGGGCGTCGAGCACCGCGGAGGTGGCGATCCGGACGGTGATGTCCGGTCCGCGCCGGACGTTCCGCGGGCTCTCGATGACCAGTTCGCCGTCGCGGACCTCGCAGACCACGCCGTCGTCGTCACCTTCGACCTTCATCGAGAGCGCGGTGCCCTCGCCGTCCGGGTTGGGTCCGACCTCGACCAGTCCGGAGCCGATCTCGATCCGGATCCGATCGATCCGGTCGTTCTCGTCGTCGTTCAGCTGGGTCGCGCTGTACTCGCTCATTCCGCCCATCCCGTCACTCGCTGACCCGGGCCGTGTCCGCCACGGCGCCGGTCCTTGTCCTCACGTCGCCGGTCCTTGTCCTCGCGGCGCCGCTCCCGGTCGTCCCGGCGGCGGTCCCGGCCGCGCTCCGGGCCGAACACGCCCTCGTCACCGAACGGCCCGTTCGGACCGAAGACGCCGTTCGGGCCGAAGACCCCATCGGGGCCGAGCGGTCCGTTCGGACCCAGCGGGCCCTCGGGGCCGAACACCGGGCCACGGGGCGGGCGCGGCGGCCGGGGCGGGCGTGGGCCACCGCGGCGGCCGGCGCTGAGCTCGGTCATCACGGTGCGCATCAGCCACGCGTTCGAGGAGATGCCCTCGGCGTCGGCGGCTTCGTCCACCTTGTTCTTGATCGACATCGGCAGCCGCAGCGTGATCCGCGCATTCGGCTCGTCGGCGTCCGGCACGATCTGCTCGGCAGTCGCGTCCTGGACGTCGTCCTCGAGGTCGTCGTCGATCTCGTCCGGACCGGTCAGCTGGCTGGGCGCCGGCGTGACCACGAACTCCGGGCGGCCGCCGGCCATCCGGAGCTCGACCGACCCAGGGGACAGCTCGCGGCTGATCTCCCCGGCGGCGTCGGACAGGGCTGAGATGAGGGCCAGGCGGCCCGCGTCATCCAGCGTGGCCCCGAGGCGCTGCGCCACGGAGCGAGTCTGCTCGTCGGCCAGGGCGGTCGCGTTCTCGACGCTCCGCCGGACCGACTCGAGGTAGTGGTCAAGTTCCATGACAGCAATCATGACGTCATGATGACGTCACTGTCAACCCTCGTGATGTCATGACGCCGTCGAACTGGCGTCAAGGCAGAATGACCCCATGGGCAGAGGCGTACTGATCACGGGTGCATCCAGAGGTGTCGGCGCGGCCGCCGCGCGGGCGTTCGCGACAGCCGGCGATCGCGTCGTGCTGCACTGCCGCGGCGCCGTCGACCGGGCGCACGAGATCCGCGAAGCACTGCCCGGCGACGGCCACGCGGTGGTCGCCGCGGACCTCGGCGATCCGGCCGCAATCCCTGCCCTGGTTGCGGATTCGGCCGCCGCGCTCGGGCGGATCGACGTACTCGTGAACAACGCCGCGATGTTCGTCGACGAGCCGGTCGCAGGTTCCCGGCGGGTCGGTCATCCGCTGGCCGAGACGTCGTACGACGAGTGGGTCGCGACCTGGCGCCGTACCCTCGCCGTCAACCTGGAGGGGGCCGCGCACGTCACCTGGTGCGTCGCGCGGCAGATGCTCGAGGTAGACCCGGCGGACGGTGTACGACGGGGCGCGATCGTGAACGTCGGCTCCCGCGGCGCGTACCGCGGGGAGCCCGACGTCCCGGCGTACGGCGCATCCAAGGCGGGACTGCACGCGCTCGGGCAGTCCCTGGCGGCGTCGTTGGCGCCGCATGACATCACCGTGACGTCAATCGCGCCCGGGTTCATCGCCACCGACATGACCGAGTCCTTCCTGGCCGGTCCGGGTGGCGACGCGATCCGCGCGCAGAGCCCGTTCAACCGGGTAGCCACCGCCGAGGAGGTCGGGAACGCGATCTACTGGCTCGCCTCCGCCGAAGCGAACTGGGCGAGCGGCGCGGTCCTCGACTTCAACGGGGCGTCGTACCTGCACTAGCACCATCGGTGGAGACGAGTCCGTAACAGATTCTTGTTGGATCAGTTAGTCAGTGACAACGGGTGAGGTTACGGATACTGCTTTCGGGCTGCCGAAGGCGGTCCGGACCGCGATCCCGCCGTCCGGCTGCACCCGTCCGTGGCCGGGCTCGTCGTACCAACGGGAGCCTCTTCATGCGTTTCGCCCGCATCACCCTGGGCCTGCTGCTGGCACTGTCAGGCCTGGTGGCCACCGTCGCCGGGGCCGTCGCGGCCTTCTGGCTGGTCGGCCCGGACAACACGATCACGACCCCGCACCGCGAGCTCGCGAGCAAGGGTCTCGCCGTCGTCAGCGCACCGCAGCTGCTCGACCGCCACGGTCCGACGCTGCACGTCAGCGCGTCCGGCGACAAGCCGCTGTTCGTTGGCGTCGCCCAGGATCTCGACGTCCGCGACTACCTCGCCGGCGTCTCGCACACGCAGGTGACCCGGTTCGGTCTGCCGGCCGCGTTCGGCACCGAGGAGGTGCGTGGCCGCACCAACAAGCTGACGCCGCCGGGCGACCTGGACTGGTGGGTCGCGCAGTCGGCGGCCGGCGGGCAGTCTCTGAGCTGGCCGGTCCAGGACGGGCGGTACGACGTCGTCGTGATGAACGCGGACGGTACGCCGGCGGTCGCCGCGCAGGTCACGTTCGGCCTCCAGGTGCACCGGCTGTTCGGCATCTGCCTGCTGGTGCTGGGAGCCGGCGTGTTGGTGCTGGCCTTCGGTGTGGCGCTGATGCGTCGGCGCCGCCCGGCCCGCGATGAGCTCACCGACACCCGGGAGATCCCGGTCATCAACACCCGCATCCCGGTTCTGGTCCCGACCGCCCCCGCCGAGCTGCCGATCGCCGCCGAGGAGCACGACGAGCCGGCGTACCGCGTGTCCCCCTTCCACCCCGACCGCGTCAGCCCCTTCGCCCCGCTCCCAGAATCCGCCGAGCCGACCGAACAGCCCGCCAAGGTCCGACCCGCGGCCACCGAGACAGCACCGACCGCACTGCCCACCACACCCACACCCACACCCACCCCCGCCACATCCACCCCGGCCGCCGCCCGCGCCATCTCCACCCCGACCGCCACTCCCACGACCGCCGGCTCCGCCGCTGCATCTGCCGCTCCCGCCGCCGCTGCCGCGACTGCTGCTTCCGCTGCGTCCGCCGCTCCCGTGGCTGCTGCCGCTGCCGCGACTGCTGACTCAGCCTCGACCGCCGCTCCCGCGACCGCCGCAACCACCTCCACTCCCGCCGCCGCTCCGGCCGGGCCCCGCGCCGGGGTCCCCGCAGCCGCTCCGGCGGCTGCTGCCGCGCGGATGCAGCCTGTTGCGGCGCGAAACGCGCCGGCGGTTCCGGCGGCGCCGATGTTCATGTCGGCCGCCGCGGTCCAGCGGGCGAAGGCGCCCGTGCTGATCGGCGCCGGGGCGCGGTACGAGGCGCCCGTCCACCGCGAACCGGCCGACGGACGACCGACCACGCGGTCGGGTTCGACGCCGACCGCGGGATCGGGTTCGGCGGCGGGATCGGTTTCGGCGGCGGGATCGGGTTCGGCGGCGGAGGGGTCGGGTTCGGCGGCGGGAAAGGGCGAGGAGACGGTGCCGTTGGCGGCGTCGCCTGAGTTCGTGAAGAGTGACGAGGCCGTCCGGCGGACCGCGGCCCTGCTCGCCAGTGGCGCGTTGTTGCTGACGACAACGAGTTGTGGGTTGTTGCCCCCGAAGAACAGCCTGACCGTGCCGGACACCCGCCCGGCGGTCACGCTCGCCGACGCCCAGGCCGTCGTCCAGCGCTACAACCAGCTCAACAACCAGGCGAACCGGACCCGCGACGCCAAGATCTCGGCGACGATCGAGGGAAACCCGACGCTCGCGCAGACCCAGGCGGGTTTCGAGATCGGCCGGAAGCTGGACGCGGCCGGCAAGGACGTGTCGAAGCCGTTCACCTACACGAACCCGGAGATCGGCGCCCCGCAGTTCGCGTCGTACCCGATGCGGTTCGTCGTCAGCTCGGGCGTCTCGAACGCCCCGGACAGCCGCCAGCTCGGCGTCTGGCAGCGGCAGAGCGCGGGCGCCCCGTGGCTGCTCACGCACTCGGTCTACCCGGCCAAGACGGCCCCGGTCCCGTCCCTCGACGGTCTGCGTACGCCGGACACCGCCGACCTCAACCTCCTCCGGGCGCAGCCGGACGCCGTCGCGAAGGACCTCGCGGCGTACCTGTCCGGCGGCGCGAAGGCCCAGCAGGCGAAGTCCTTCGCGGCCTCGCCGAGCCTGCAGGGCCTGCTCGACCTGCGCGCGAAGACGAAGGCCTCTGACACCGCCGAGCCGTACATCGCGAGCGTCACCGACGCGTTCTTGACGTCCGGTACGCCGCTGTCCTTCATCACCTCGAACGGCGACGCCCTGGTGTTCCTGTCGCTCACCGAGCAGTACCTGCAGCGCGTCGAGCCGGGCTCGAACGCGTACTGGACCAGCGGCGAGGCCACCGCGTTCAGCAGCATGGTCAAGTACACGCAGAGCCTGCACCAGGACTACCTCCACCAGGTCGCGCTGGTGATCCCGACCAAGGCGTCCGGCAAGCCTGTCCGGGTGCTGTCGATCGACCCGCAGCTGGTCGGCGCCGGCGGTCTCTGAAAAGTCTGACCGGTAAGCGATTGCCGAAAGATAGTTTCTACTGATTGACTCCCGGGGTCAGGTTTTCCCATCCGCCCGGGAGTACCAGTGGAGCTCACCCGTCGCCGCCTGCTGTCCTTCGTCCCCGCCACCGCCCTGCTGACCGCCGTACGACCCGCGTCCACAGCGCGGGCCGCCGAGCCGAACGTGCTGCTGGCGAACATGATCGCGATCTACGCCGGTACGGCGGAGTCGAACGCGCGCCCCGAGGTCGCCGCGAAGGTCGCCGCGATCGACAAAACGGCCCGCACCTGGCTGTCCGCTCTCGGCGGGGCCGGTGCCGGCGAGCTGTTCGCGGGCCTCCCGCTCGGTACGAGCGACCCGAACCTGAGCTCGTCGTACCAGCACCTCTACGAGATCGCGCTCGCCTACCGCCGCCCGGGCGCCGCCACCGACCTGCAGGCGCCGGCCGTCCGCGACCAGATCGTGAACGGCCTGGTCTGGCTGCACGACAACTACTACGGCGACCAGTCCAAGGGGTACTACGGCAACTGGTTCACCTGGGAGATCGGGATCTCCACGTTCGTGTCGAAGACGCTCGCGCTGATCGACGCCCCGGCCGACCTGATCACGACGTACGTCGCCTCGATGGACGCGTACCTGCGGAACGGGAAGAACGGCGACGTCGACCTCGACTCGCGCTTCCACACCGGCGCGAACCTCGTCGACATCACCGCGAACCGGGTGCTCCAGGGCGCGCTGCTGAACGACGACGCGCGGATCCGGAAGGCGCTGCAGGACCAGTTCACGGTGTTCGCGACCGTCGACCCGTACAACCTGCAGCACGGCGTCACGGACGGCTACTACGCGGACGGCTCGTTCATCCAGCACGCGTCGGTCGCGTACACGGGTTCGTACGGGAAGGGCCTGCTCAGCCGGGTCGTGCAGACGATCAAGGTGCTCGCGGGGACCGAGTACGCGCAGGGCGACGACCTGGTCGGCGTGGTGCAGGGCTGGGTCGAGCACGGGTTCGCGCCGCTGATCTTCGAGGGCTGGATGATGGAGATCGTCAAGGGCCGGGCGGTCTCCCGGACGGCCACCGGGTACGACGACGTCGCGGTCGTCGTGGAGGCGATCGTGGATCTCGCGGACTACGCCACCCCTGAGGATTCCCGGCGACTGAAGGCGTTCGCGAAGTTCACCGCGCGACCGACGATCAACGTGAACAGCTTCGTGTCGCCGGTCAGCGTCGGGCGCTTCGCGGACCTCAAGGCGGACGCGTCGATCGTGCCGGCCGACCTCAACCCGGCCGCTCTCAGTACCGCGTTCAACGCGATGGACCGGACGGTGCACCGGCGCCCAGGGTACGCGTTCGCGCTGGCGCGAAACTCGGAGCGGATCAGCAAGTACGAGTACATGAGCGGCGAGAACCTGCTGCCCTGGTTCCAAGGCGACGGCGCGCACTACCTGTACCTGTCCGGGCAGGACCAGACTCAGGCGTTCGGCATCGACTACTTCACCACGGTGTCGCCGTACGCGCTGGGCGGCGTGACTGCTCCGGTCGAGACGCGCAAGTCGATCCCGGAGCTGTACGGGACGGCGTACTACGACAACGCGGCGGCGGGTTTCACGGCGTCGTCGGAGTCGCAGAACACCTACGTGTACTTCCCGGTCGGGACGAACACGTACTCGGGCGGCGCGACGCTCGACGCGTACGGCGCGGCCGGGTGGGTGCAGTCCGACGACTTCGCGTACGCGTCCCGGGAGACGCTGCCCGCGGACTTCGTGGTCTACCAGAACGCGTCGGCGACCAAGTCGTGGTTCCTCCTCGACGACGAGATCGTCGTACTGGCCGCCGGCGTCGGCGACGACACCCGGGCGGTCACGACGACGCTCGACACCCGCATCGCGTCCGCCACCGCTCCGGTGAACGTGTCCCGATCGCCGCGATGGTTCCGGTACACCGACGGAACAGTTGCCGTCGGCTACTACTTACTGGAGGCCGCGGACGTCTCGGCGCAGGTGCAGACGGTGACACGGAGCCGGCGGGTGGTGCGCACGTCGAACCCGGACACCGCGATCACCAAGCAGGTCTTCGCGCTCACCCACGCCCAGCCGCCCGGCCGCAAACACACGCTCGCCTACGCATTGGTGCCCAACGCAACAGAATCCGCGCTGAACGCGTATCAGCACGGACGTCTCACCCTGATCGCCAACACGACCAGGCTCCAGGCGATCCAGCACAACGGCCTGCGCCTGACGGCCGCCAACACGTTCAGCCCCGGTCTGCACCACCTGCCGGGATGCACCGTCGACGGACCCGCTTCGCTGCTCCTCCGCCGTGAGGGCGCCACCGTGAACGTCGCCGTCTCCGATCCCACCACGCAGCGCGACACCGTCGCGGTCAACCTGCCGACGCAGTACCTGAAGCCCGCGGCGCCGGTCGCCGGAGTCCAGGTGACGCGAACTGCCACTGGGACCCGGTTGACGTTCACCACCCGGCACACCTACGGAAGGAGCCTCGCCGTCAGGCTCCTTCCAGCTTGGTGATCAGGGCCTGCATCGTCCGCAACGTCGTCCGGAGATCGTCGAGGTCGACGGTCTCCGCCACCTCCGACGTCCACGGATGCTGCGCGACCGCGATCTGCCGGATCGCGTAGTGCCCGGCCTCGGTACAGGCGAGCAGCTTCGCCCGGCGATGCGCCGGGTTCGGCCGGTACTCCGCGAGCCCGCGCTCCACCAGCAGGTCCGCGATCCGTTGCACGGCCTGCCGGCTCACTCCCATGATCCGTCCGACATCGGCGACCGAATGCGGTTCCCGCAGTACGCCGCCGAGCACCTGCCACCACGCCGCCGTCAGCCCGCCGTGACCCGCCAGGCCCTGGGCGGCCTCCATCAGCCGCGCGTTCAGCCGGAAGGTGGCGAGTACGACGTCCGTGAACGCCGCGCCACCTTCCGACTGCGGTCCCGGCGTCGGCCACTCGTCTCGCGGCGGCGTCTCGTCCTTGCGCGTCATCCCACCAGCGTCGCGTAGGCGGCCGGGTCCGCACGGTGGAACACGCCCTCGTACGCCTCCCGCTTCCGCTCGTCCGCCAGCCCGAGCCGCTCCAGCACCGCCCGCGCGAACTGCACCGGCGAGTCCGGCCCGGCCGTGATCAGGTCCCCGCCGATCACCGCGCGCGCATCGACGTACCCGTCCGCGCCCTGGTATCCGGTCGCCTGCAGGTACTCCTTGGCCGCACTCGTGTGCTTCCGCCCGTCCAGCAGCCCGGCCCGCGCCAGCCCCGCCGTGGCGCCACAGATCGCCGCCACCGGTACGCCGTCGTCCAGGAACCGCCCCGCCAGCTTCGCGAACTCCTCCCCGCCGCCGTGATCCCACTGCGCCGACCCCGCAAGCACCAGCAGATCCCCCGCGTCCGGTTCCACGTCCGCGATCGTCACATCCGGCACGATCCGCAGCCCACCCATGGTCACCACCGGCTCGAGCGACTCCCCGACCGTCACCACCCGCCACGCATCCCCGGTAAACCGCCCGGTCCGCAACTCAACCGCGAGATACCCGATCTCCCAGTCCGCCAACGTCTCGTACACCGCCACATATGCCGTCTTCATAGACAACATGCTGTCATCACGACAGCATGTTGTCAATAGCTTGCCACCTCGATGCGACTTCAAAGCCTGAGCAACATCAGGCCGGCCAGGGCGGTCGCGGCGGCGGCGAGGGGGAGGGCGTGGTGTACGTCGAGGGTGGCGAGGAGGTTGGTGGACGCGATCAGCGGCAGGGTCTGCACCAGGGACAGCAGGGATTGCAGGCGGGTCAGGTGGGATTTCGGCGTACTGCGGACGAAGACGGGCGCGAGGTGGGACGTGAAGAGGCCCACGCCGAGGCCTTGCAGGAGAGTTGCGCTCACGGCGAGTGGGACCGACGGTGCGAGCGCCAGGCCCGAGATGCCTGCGGCGGCGAGTAGGCAGCCGGAGCCGCCGACCAGGCCCGCGCGTGTGAACGAGCCGAAGCGCGCCACCAGGACGGTGACCAGCAGGCTGCCGCAAACGTTGCCTGCAACAACGAAACCGGCTTGACCCGCGGTCCAGCCGTGGGCGCGGGCGAGCAGCGGGACGCAGAGCGACGTGACCGGCAGTACGAACGCCGCGACCAGCCCGACCACGCCGAGGATCATCCGCAGCACCGGATCCGCCATCGCCACGCGCAACCCGTCCAGCGCGGCCCGTACGACGGACGGCCGATCGGGCTGCGGAGGTACGTCGTACGGCGGTCGCAGTGCCAGCAATACCAGGAACTGCACCGCGAACGTCGCGCCGTCGACTACCAGCGCACCGACCAGTCCGACCGTCGCGACGAGCATCCCGCTGAGTGGTCCGCCGGCGAGAGTGATCACCTGAGAGGCCGACGTACGCAATGCCATTGCCCGAGGCAACTGATCGTCCGGGACGAACAGCCGCGGCAGCACACCCGACGCCGGGAGGGCGAAGGCATCGACGGTCCCGACCGTGATCGACGTCCCCAGCAGCACCCCGGTTGATACGCCGCGCACTCCAACGACAAGAGCAAGGAGGAAGCAGCACGTGCCGACGATCGCGGTGCAGATCAGCAGCAGGCGGCGTGGTCCGATGCGGTCGCCGAGGACGCCGCCGAGCAGGAGCAGTACGGCGCGCGGCAGCGTGAACCCGGTCAGGACGAGCGCGGCGACGCGCGGGCCGATGCCGGTCGCCGCCCAGCCGAGCGCGAAGAACAGCGCGGCGTCGCCGAGTACCGAGAGAGTGGAGCCTGCCAGCCAGCCGTAATAGGCCCGGTTCACCCGTCCAGCCGGACGGGCATCACCAGCGTGGTGAACGTGCCCTGGTCCGCCGACCGTACGACGACCGGGCGGGAGGGATCGCAGATCTCCAGCAGTACGTCGGGCCCGACGCTCGCCTCCAGGGCCGCGGCCAGCAGCGTCGCGGTGAACGCGATCCGCGCGGCACCGGTGCCGATCACGTCGAGCTTTACCTCGTCACCGATCCGCAGCGCCTCGTCGTCGATGTCGAAGGCAACAATCTCGCGCCCGAGCAGCGCCTCGAGCAGTCGGACACGGTCCACCACCACGCGACAGACCGGTGGGGCCAACCCTTCGAGGATCTGCTGGTACGCCGGGTAGTCCGCGTCAACTGTTGTCAGCTCGCGCGACTCGTCCCCCCGGACGAACGTCAGCCCGCCGTCCACCTCCACCCGCACGACGTCTCCCGCCGCGGCCCACCGGCTCACCGCGGCCAGCTCCGCCGCTGGCACCAGCACCCGCCCCGTCGTCCCCCCGAACTCCACCGGCCGGACGGTCCGCACCGCCAGCCGATACCGGTCGGTCGCCACGAACACGACTTCGTCCGGCGACAGTTCGATCAGCACACAGCTCAACACCAGCGCCAGGTCCTCATCCCCCACCGCGTCACCCGAGCCTGCGGTGGGAGCTACCTGGCGGATGGCGCTGGCCAGTTCGGGGCCGCCCAGGACCGCTGTTGTCCGCTGGGAGAGGAGTTGGGTGAGCAGACGGGTGGCAGCCTCCCGGGTTGCCGTCGACTTGGCCTCCAGCGTGCGGAGGTGCGCCCGTACGAGTTCGGCGACCTCGGCCGGCGGCGCGTCCAGGGCGAGGCGGACGTCCGGCAGCGGGAGGTCGATCTCGCGGAGGTCGCGGAGCAGCCGGGCGCGGTCGGCCTGGGACGGGTCGTAGTACCGGTAGCCGTTCGTCGCGTCGACCTCGGCGGGCGGGAGCAGGCCGCAGTCGTCGTAGAACCGCAACGCGCTCGGCGCCAACCCCACCAGCCGCGCGAACTCACTGATCGTCATGCGGACGACCTTCATCCCTGCACCAACTCGAAGGTCAACTCCGGAGCCGACCCCACAGGCTGAGGGTCTTGCCGAAGCGCTCGCCGCGGATCCAGTCGAGGATCCCCTTCGCACACCGCTCCGGATTCACGTCCGAAAGCACCGACCGCGGCACGTACTTCCGCAGCTCGGCCGCATCCGCGACCGCCTCCTCGATCTGCCCCGCCGGCCACCCGCGCGCAGCCAGCCGTTTCCGGCGTACGGCGTCCGGACAGTCCAGGTGCAGCCAACGCCCCTCCGGCAGCTCGGACGGCAGGCCCGGCGTGAGCAGCAGCACCGGGATCCCGGACCGCCGGATCAACTCCGTGATCCGCAGCCACAGCGCGTTGTACGCCGGCCAGATCGGGGCCGCCGTCGGACTCGCGATCGAGATGCCGAGCAGCCGGCCGTTGTCGTCCAGCAGCTCGTCCATGTCCATCACGACCAGATTGCCCGGGTTGAGCCGGACCAGCTCCGGCACAACCGTCGACTTCCCCGAACCGGGCGCCCCGGTCACCACGAACAACCTTGTCACAGCTCTAGTGTGCGGTCATTGCACCAGAAGGCGCAGGGGTGGTCGTGCCTCGCCGGGCATCGTCGGCAGTCCGCTCGGTCCCGGAGTCACCGATCCGAGCACGCTCGAGTGCCGCGCGCCGGTACAACTCGGCACCGTCGCGCCCAGGCCGTGCACGGTCAGGAAGCCGAGGACGGCGAACGCGTACGCCTCCTTCGCCGCCGACGGCATGCCCAGCTCGTCGGTGGTCCGGACCGGAATCTCCAGCTCGTCCGCGAGCAGATGCATCAGCACCGGGTTCCGGATCCCGCCGCCGGACGCCACCACCTCGGTCCCGCCGTACCGGCGTACCGCGTCGGCCACCGTCCGCGCGGTCAACGTGGTCACCGTCGCGACCAGGTCCTCGGCCGGGATCACCGGAAGACCCTCCATCGCCCGGGCGACGTACGCGAGGTTGAACAGCTCCTTGCCGGTCGACTTCGGCGCCGGGCGTCGGTAGTACGGCTCGGCCAGCAACCGGTCGAGCAGCTCGAGATGGACCTGCCCGCGCGCGGCCATCACCCCGTCCGCGTCGAACGCCTGCCCGGTCAGCTCGGTCACCACCGCGTCGATCAGCGCGTTCGCCGGACCGGTGTCGAACGCCACCGGGTCGCCGTGCACGACCGTGATGTTCGCGATCCCGCCCAGGTTCAACGCCACCGGTACGCCGGGACGCCCGCGCAGCCACAGTACGTCGATGATGCTCACCAGCGGCGCCCCCTGACCGCCCGCGGCGACGTCCCGCGCCCGCAGGTCCGACACGACCGGTACGCCGGTGGCCTCCGCGATCCAGGCGGGCTGCCCGAGCTGCAACGTCCCGTGCACCACGCCGCCGTCGACCCAGTGGTACATCGTCTGCCCGTGCGACACGATCAGGTCCGCGTACCCGCCGCAGAGCTGCTCGACCGCCTGCCGCGCCACCGTCGCGAACGCCTGGCCGATCCCGGTGTCGAGCTTGCAGACCTGCTCCATGGTGGTCGGCGCCGGCGGCAACGCGGCCGCGACCGCCGCGCGCAGCTCGTCCGGGTACGGCTGGCTCAGCATCCCCAGCGGTGTCAGCACCAGCTGGTCCCCGTCCAGCCGCAGATCCGCGGCAGCGGCGTCGATCGCGTCGTACGACGTCCCGGACATCAGTCCGATCACTCGCATATCACTCCCGTCGGTGGCCGGTCGCAGTCTCCAGTCTGGGTCATCAGCCTCGGGTCTTGACAGCCGGTGATCACGGATTGATGATCAGTGACGCTATACCGGTTTATCTCCACTGGCCGCACAGCCGTTCCGGCAGGTGGTGGGAGCTACTTAACCGATATAGCGAGCCCGCCCATCTTTGACGAGGAGTCGATCAGCTCATGAAGCGAAGGACCCTGTTGTCAGCCCTGGCCGCCGGTACCGCGGCGGCCGCCACCGGTGCCGCGCTCCCGGCCGATGCCGCCGGCAAGCGCCGCCCGCGCGCGACGACCGGAGCGGTGACCGTCGCGTACATCGAGGTCAACGACCACAGCATGCTGAACGCCGGCAAGTACACGCTGGCGAAGGACGGCTCGCAGGTGATCGACATCGCGGTGATCTTCGCCGCGAACATCAACTACGACGGCACCAAGGCGTACCTGTCGTTCAACCAGCAGGTCCAGAGCGTGCTCGACAACGTCGCAACCCAGGTCAGGCCGCTGCAGCAGAAGGGCATCAAGGTCCTGCTGTCGATCCTCGGCAACCACCAGGGCGCCGGCTTCGCGAACTTCCCGGACCAGGCGTCGGCCGACGCGTTCGCGCAGCAGCTCGCCGACGCGGTCAACCAGTACGGACTGGACGGCATCGACTTCGACGACGAGTACGCGGAGTACGGCAACAACGGCACCGGTCAGCCGAACGACTTCTCGTTCGTGTACCTGGTCCAGGCGCTGCGGGCGAAGCTTCCGAACAAGCTCATCACGCTGTACGACATCGGCCCGGCCGCGGACCGCCTCACCTACAACGGCCAGAGCATCGTCGAGACCTTCGACTACGGCTGGAACCCGTACTACGGCACGTGGTCGGTGCCGAGCGCGCCGAGCGAGAAGTCCCGGGTCTCACCGGCCGCCGTCTCGTACACCGCCACCAGTTCGTCCACCGCCGCCAGCCTCGCCCAGCGGACGGTGAACGAGGGGTACGGCGTCTTCCTCACGTACAACCTCACCGAGGCCGACACGTCGTCGTACATGTCCGCCTTCACCCAGAAGCTCTACGGCAGCAACACCGTCTACAACGCGTAGGTCCAGCCGGGCTGCCAGTCGAACGGCGCCTCGATCAGCTCCTCCATCGGTCGCCCGCTCCCCAGCAGGTGCTCCAGCGCCCACCTGTTCGCGGAGTGGGCAACCACGAGCACGGTTGCCGCGTCGTACCACTGCTTCACATCAGCAAGGAACGAACGGGTCAGTTCGACGACGTCGGCGTACGACTGGCCACCCGGAAACGGGTCCCGGACGCGCTCGGCCCTGGGGGCGAGCGCGTCCACCGGCGCTCCGTTGAGCTCGCCGTAGTTGCACTCGCGCAGCCGCCAGTCCTGGAGATGCGGAACCACGAAGCCGGCCACCTCCACTGTCTGCACAGCGCGCAACAGATCCGAGCTGAACACCACGTCGACGTCCGTGCGGCGCTCGCCCAACTCCTTCGCCAGGTGCACACCCTCCGGCGACAGCTCCCCCGGCAACCATCCGGTCGCGATTCCGCTCTCATTGTCGAGAGTGATCGAGTGGGTTTCGTATATCAGCCTGGTCATGGGGCCTCCCGGTCTGGACTGAGGAGCGGCGGGAGCGAAGCGACCAGAGCGACGAGGGAAGACCGGGAGACCGAGCCCCATGACCCGCCGCGACGGAGTCGCGGCATCAATACTGTCACAGGTCACAGCTAATCCCCTTTGCCCTCATTACCGACGGGTATATACTTAAGTTACTCGTGAGTAAGGGAGCATCTGTGAGCCACTACAAGTCGAATCTTCGCGACATCGAGTTCAACCTGCTCGAGGTTCTGGGCCGGGGTGACGTGCTCGGACAGGGCCCGTACGCCGAGATGGACGTCGACACCGCCCGCGAGGTGCTCGCGGAGGTGGACCGGCTGGCCAAGCACGAGCTGGCCGAGTCGTTCGCGGAGGCCGACCGGAACCCGCCGGTCTTCGACCCGGAGGCCCACGAGGTCCGGATGCCGGAGGCGTTCAAGAAGAGCTACCACGCCTACATGGACGCCGAGTGGTTCAAGCTCGAGCTGCCGGCCGAGCTCGGCGGTCAGCCGACCCCGCCGTCGCTGCGCTGGGCCGCCGCCGAACTGGTGCTGGGCGCGAACCCGCCGGTGCACATGTACGCCGCCGGCCCGAACTTCGCGCACGTGCTCTGGCGCAACGGCACCGAGCGGGACAAGAAGATCGCGCACCACATCATCGAGCGCGGCTGGGGCGCCACCATGGTGCTGACCGAGCCGGACGCCGGCTCCGACGTCGGCGCCGGCCGGACGAAGGCCACGCTGCAGGACGACGGCTCCTGGCACATCGAGGGCGTCAAGCGGTTCATCACCTCGGGCGAGCACGACATGACCGAGAACATCATCCACCTGGTGCTGGCCCGCCCGCAGGGCGTCGAGGGGGTCGGCGGCCCGGGCACGAAGGGCCTGAGCCTGTTCGTGGTTCCGAAGTACGACTTCGACCTCGAGACCGGTGAGCTGACCGGCGAGCGCAACGGCGCCTTCGTCACGAACGTCGAGAAGAAGATGGGCATCAAGGTCTCCACGACCTGCGAGGTGACCTTCGGCGACGGCATCCCCGCGAAGGGCTGGCTGCTCGGCGAGGTGCACGACGGCATCGCGCAGATGTTCCAGGTGATCGAGTACGCCCGGATGATGGTCGGCACCAAGGCGATCGCCACCCTCTCCACCGGCTACCTGAACGCGCTCGAGTACGCGAAGGAGCGGGTGCAGGGCGCGGACCTCACCCAGCCGGCCAAGGACGCCCCGCGCGTCACGATCACCCATCACCCCGACGTACGGCGTTCGCTGATGACGCAGAAGTCGTACGCCGAGGCGCTCCGGGCGCTCGTGCTGTTCACGGCGACGTACCAGGACCGCGCCGAGCAGGCCCGGTACGCCGGGGAGCACGACGACCTCGCGGAGCGGGTCAACGACCTGCTGCTGCCGCTGGTGAAGGGGTACGGCTCGGAGAAGTCGTGGACGCTGCTCGGCACCGAGTCGCTGCAGACGTTCGGCGGCTCCGGCTTCCTGCAGGACTACCCGATCGAGCAGTACGTCCGGGACGCGAAGATCGACACCCTGTACGAGGGCACGACCGCGATCCAGGGCCAGGACCTGTTCTTCCGGAAGATCATCAAGGACCAGGGCAAGGCACTCGGCCATCTCGCCGAGCAGGTGCAGGCGTTCGTCGCCTCCGAGGCGGGCAACGGCCGCCTCAAGGAGGAGCGTGGACTGCTCGCCAAGGGCCTCGAGGACACGCAGAAGATCCTGGGCATCATGGGGCAGGCCCTCATGGCCAGCAATCCCCAGGCGGAGAACGGTGATCCCCGCAACGTCTACAAGGTCGGGCTGAACACCTCGCGACTGCTGTTCGTCCTCGGCGACGTGGTCTGCTCGTGGCTGATGCTGCGTCAGGCGGAGGTCGCGCTGGAGCGGCTCGGTGGCGAGCTTTCGGCCGCTGACCAGGACTTTTACACCGGCAAGGTGGCCGCCGCGCAGTGGTTCGTGCGGTCGACGATGCCGTCGGTGCGGGCCGAGCGGATCAAGGCCGAGCTCACCGATCTGGACGTGATGGACCTCCCCGAGTCCGCGTTCTGAAGCTCCTCCGGCTCGGCCACTTGCGCGGGTCGAGCCGGAGGATTCGGGGCATGATTTCGCCGATCTGCCCCAGGTTGCCCCACGATCTGCCCTGTTGCGGAGCGTGATCATGCGGCAACGTTCCTGCCCTGAAACACCGTGACCCTGGCTTGGTTTCCCCTGTCCGAGCCAGGGTCGCGCCAACTTCGGCGACTGGAACCGTCTGATGCGTGCTTGCGTCCGTATGCATGTGCTCAGGTCTGGTCGTCGTACGCTGTCCGCGATGCGCGCCCGTCTTCTCACCGCCCTGCTCGCGGCCCTCGTCCTCTTCCCGGCCGTTCCGGCGCGGGCGGACACGCCGGAGTTGCCGGACCGAATCGCCGCCGCCTGGCGGACCGACCATCTGTCCGTCGACCCTCGGTTGGCCGGCGGAATTCCCGCCACCGAGCTGACCCGGATCCGCGCCGCGATGCGGACCGCGGGCACACCGGTGTACGTCGCGATCGTGCCGTCGACGCCGCCGCTCCGGGAGGTGTCGTACAACATGCCGACGCTGCTGCACGCCCGGATCGGTACGCCGGGCCTGTACCTGCTCGCGGTGGTGAACGGCACCTACTGGTCGATCAGCGCGGAGCTGTACCGGGCGGGCGGGCTGCGGGGCCGCGAGCTGGTCAGCGTCCAGAACGACGACAAGCAGCGCCTCGACGTGGTCACGGACCGCCCGGCGCCGCCGATCGTGCGGACCATCCAGGAGGCGTCGACAGCACTCGACGGCCGGCCGCTCCCGGCGGTCCCGGCGGGTGACCTCGAGCCTCCGCACGAGTACAGCGACCACGGCCTGTCGACGACCGACAAGGAGGACCGGTCGGCGTACATCGGGATGGGGATCGGCGGGTTCCTCGGGTTCGTGCTGACGCTGTTGCTCGGGCTGCGGCGGCGCCGGAAGACGACCCCCAAGCGCATCAAGCCGCCGGCCAAGGACGACCCGCCGATCGACACGTGGGACGTGCAACTCAAGGCCGACGACAGGATCAAGGCCGCGGAGCGCGCCGTCGCCCGGCTCGACAGGCGGCGCAACCGGACGACGGCGCAGCTGGACCGGCGCGACGACGCGTACCGCAGGCTGGATGCCGCGCGGACCCTGCGTGCCGATCACCCGGAGGACCTGCTCGCCTCGGCCGGTGCGCTCATCCTCGCCCGGCAGGCCGAGCGGGTCGCGTCCGGAGCGGCCTTGCAGCCGCCGTGCTTCTTCGACCCGACGCACAACCCCGGGACGGCGACGGTGGACTGGTCGGACGACGTCGAAGTGCCGGCGTGCCAGCAGTGTGCGAGCGTCGTACGGCGCGGGAAGACGCCGCGCGGGCTGCGGGTCTGGAGCAAGTCGGGGCTGCTCGGCCACGACCGCAAGCAGGTGCCGTACTGGACGCTCGAGCCGGACAACCCGATGGTCGCGAGCGGCTTCGGCGCGCTCTCGGACGACCTGCCGGAGCGGGTCGAGGCCTGGAAGGACGAGGTCCGATGAGGCGGTTCCTCCTGGTGCTCACGGCGACGGTCCTCCTGCTGACCGGGACCGCCTGGGCCGCCACGCCGGCCGATCCGCGGATCACCGGCGCGGTCGCGGCCTGGGCAACCGGGCCGCTGTACGTCGACCCGGACTACACCTCGATCGCCGACACGAACGAGATCGACAAGGTGGTCGCCGAGGCGAAGGTGCCGGTGTACGTCGCCGTCGTACCGACCGGCGAGTGGTTCCCGGAGCGCGGCGACACCGAACTGCTGGCCGGCCGGCTCGCGGCCGCGAACGGCAAGCCCGGCGTGTACGTCGTGATGGACGGCGACCGGACGTACGGCGTCGCGCACGAGATCGCCGCCTACGCACCGGACTGGACCTTCGGGACCCGGGACCAGTCGATGAGCAGTCAGCTCGCCGACTACGTGCACGGGATCGAGCAGGACCGGACCACGCCGGAGCCCGCCCGGACGACACCGACGCCGACACCGGCCCCCGAGGCCTCGTCGTCGTCGACCGAGGACAAGTTCACCGTCGGCAAGGCCCTCGCGAACGGCGCCGGCGGCACCGTGCTCGGGATGATGGGCGGCGGCGTCCTCGGCGGACTCGTACTGATCGTGGCGGCGATCGCCACCCCACGACGACGGAAGGGACGCTCGTGAAGGCCCGGATTCTTCTCGCTTGTCTGGTTGCCGCACTGACCACGATGGTCGCGGCGCCGGCGCAGGCCGCACCGGCCGGGACACCGGCGGAGCGGGCGCACGAGATCGCGACCGCCTTGCTGAAGGACTCGTTGTACATCGACCCGGCGTACAAGACCGCGCTGCCGGCGAACCTGCGCGCCGACGTGAAGAAGAAGGCGTCCGCGCTCGGGTACCCGACGTACACGATCATCCTGCCGCTGACCCCGAGCGACGAGTTCGAGGGCAAGGAGGAGAACGTCCTCACGCTGGTGATGGACGCGCTCCGCAAGCCCGGACTGTACGTCGTGGTCGACGGCGGCAGCCGCTTCCCGTGGTACGAGACCAAGGACCTGCCGCAGGTCAGCGACGAGAAGCTCAACGCGTCCCGGCAGCGCGCCTTGGACGACACCGGGTACGACGCGGGTCCGACCGAGGTGGTCGCCCGGATGTATGAGCTGCTCGCCCAGCCGGGGATCCCGAAGACCTCCCAGCGGCCGGACCGGGGCACGCCGACGCACCGCGAGGACTCAGGGTCGGGTGGCCACGGGACCGTCATCACGCTCGGCATCGTCGGCGGCCTGCTCATCCTGGTCGCGCTCGGGCTGGTGATCGGGCGGATGCGCGGATCGGGTTCGGCGCCGGGCCGGCAGAAGACGTTCCGGATCCCGCCGCACGTGGCCGCGACCGTGGCGGCCGAGCGGCGCCGGAAGCTGACCCGGGACACGACCGCCGAGCTCACCACCCTGGGCTCGCAACTCGCGGCCCTGCCGACCACCGAAGGTGCCGGGCTGGTGCACCAGCAGGCGGCGCTCGACGACCACGCGGCTGCCTCGAAGATCCTCGACGCCACGTCGCCTGACCTCGTCGACCTGGTCGGCGCGATGGTGCTGCTGGACAAGGGCCGTCGCGAGTACGACGCCGCCGTCGCGACCGCGGCCGGCCGGCGCGCGGCCGACGTACCGGAGCTGTGTGCGTTCAACCCGCTGCACGGGCGGTCCACCGGGCGGCCGACGAAGGTCGAGTCGAACGGGACCACGCTGACGCTGCCGCTGTGCAACGAGTGCCGGCAGGCGCTGCGGCGCGGCTCGGCGCCGGCGTCGCTGCCCGGTAAGGACGGCCCGTACTGGTACGAGGACTCGCTCTGGGCACGGACCTTCTTCGGCACCACCGGCGACGACCTGGCCTCCGCGGTGTCCCGGGGCGAGCTCCATCGGTAGCACCCTGAGCAGCAGTCAGGGTGGGCTCGGGGGATCTGCCGGATCCTCCGGGCGGCCCTCGGAGCCTACTGTCGTTGCGACAACGCGGGTGGGCTCGAGAAGAGGCGGACGATGGCGGAGAACAAGCAGCTCGGAGTGGTCCTGCTGGTAGCGGCAGCCGGGCTGGCGTTCTGGCAGTTCGGGGGCCGGAACTCCGACGACACACACAAGGTCGACGACAAGATCAGCACCGTCCAGCTGGCCGCCGGCCACTCCGACATCACGATCAGGGTCTCCGACGACAGTCAGACGACGGTGCGGGAGAAGCGCAAGTACTGGTTCTTCAAGCACGGCGACGCGTACTCGGTGCACGACGGCGTACTCAAGCTGGACGGCGACTGCGGCTGGCAATGCACCGCCGACTACGAGGTGACCGTCCCGCGCGGCACGAAGGTGACCGGTGAGAACGGCAGCGGCGACGTACAGCTGACCGGCGTCGGCGGCGTCGACGCGAAGTCCACCTCGGGCAAGCTCGAGCTCCGCGACATCGACGGCGACGTCAACCTCGACCTGACCTCCGGCGACGTGTCGGTACACGGCCTGAACGGCAAGCTCGACGTGAAGGCGAACTCCGGCGACATCGAGGGCAAGGACCTGAAGGGCGGCCCGGTCGACGTCGAGACGACCTCCGGCGACATCGAACTGAGGCTCGCCGAGGCGAACGACGTGAACGCCAAGGACACCAGCGGCGACGTCGAGATCACCGCCCCCGGCACCGACTACAAGGTCAGCACCGACTCGAAGAACGGCGACGTCGAGAACAAACTCGGCAACACCGACACCGGTTCGCACTCCGTCTCGGTGCGCACGACGTCGGGCGACATCGAGCTCCGGACCAGCTGAGCGGCTATTCCTTCACGTCGTGGTGGTGTTCCTCGACCACCCGGTATTCCTCTTCGACGGCCGGGTCGATGGCGTTGGTCTCCACCCGGCGGCGGCGGTTGGTGATGTAGAACGACAGCAGGATCCCGGCCAGGCCGGCCAGCATCAGGATGTAGCCCACCACCTGCAGATTGACGGCGTCCCAGCTGTCCCGGACCGCGAACGCCAGGACAGCGCCCACCACCATCAGAAAGATCCCCACACCGATACTCATCGACGTCCTCGCTTCCCTCCGGGCCGCGGCTGTCTGACGCCCTCCCTGTACCCGATCGGCAAACTCCTACTTGCCGCCGGACAGCACCAGTTCCAGCCGGTCCGGACCGCCCGGGGTGATGGTGACCGGCACACCCCAGTCCTGACGGTGCATGTGGCAGGCCGGGAACTCCACCGCGGCGGAGTCGTCACAGGAGGCGGCCTGGACGGCTACGTGCAGTACGCCGGAACCCGCGTGCGGATCGACGACCAACCGGCGTACGAGATCCGTCGAGTCGCCGGCGCCTTCGCGGAGCAGGCTGTCCGGGGTGGACGAGACCAGCAGGCGGGTCGACGGACCGTAGCGGTCGTCGAGCTTCTGGCCGGGCGGCGGCGTGAAGACGACCTCGAGGGTGACCTCGCCGGACGCCAGGTCCATCGGCGGGCGCTGGGTCCGGGTGCTGAACTCGTCCGCCACCGCCGACGCGCCGAGCGGGATCCGGGTCAGCCGGTGCGCGGCGGACTCGACCACCAGCAGTTCGTTGCCTACGACAACGGAACCGCTGGGCTCGGCCAGCCCGGTGGCCATCGTCTCGACCGTCGCGGTGGCCGGGTCGTAGCGCCGTACGGCGCCGTTGTACGTATCGGCGATCGCGACCGAGCCGTCGGGCAGCACCGTGACGCCGAGCGGGTGCTGCAGTAGCGCCTCGCTCGCCTTGCCGTCGCGCAGCCCGAAGTCGAACAGCCCGGTGCCGACCGCGGTGTGTACCGCCGTGTCGATCCAGCGCAGCGCGGAGATCTCGGAGTCCGCGAGCCACAACCGCTCCCCGTCCGCCGCGAGCCCGCTGGTCTGGGCGAACCACGCCTCCTCGAGCGGCCCGTCCTTCAGTCCTTCGTTGGTCGTCCCCGCGGCGACCTCGGTCACCCCGCTGAACGGGTCGAACGTCCACAGCTGGTGGACGCCGGCCATCGCGATCCACACCTTGCCGCGCCACCACGCGACGTCCCACGGCGAACTCAGTACGTCGGTCCCGTCGCCGTCCATCCACTGCTTGCCGGTCCCGGCCAGCGTCGTCACTTCGCCGCTCTGCAGGTGGACCCCGCGCAGGGCGTGGTTGACCGTGTCCGCCACGACCACGTCGTACCCGGTCCGCGCCGCGACCTCGTCCGGGAGCAGTACCAGCCCGTTCGGCTCGGAGAAGCGCGCCTCGGAGTCGCCGCCGTCCACGAAACCGCGCTCGCCGGTCCCGATCCGCCGTACGACGGTCGTCGCGTCCGCCGCGAGCTCCACGAGGCTGTGGTTACCGGCATCCGCGACCAGGAACCCGTTGTCCAGCGCAACCACCTTCGCCGGGAACCGCAGGTCGGTCGGCTCCGCCGCGGGCGCGACGTACGGCGACTTGCCCCGGGTCAGCGTGCCGGCGGCCTCGTGCTCGGCGACCAGCTCGGACAACAGCGCGTCCAGGGCATGCAGATGCCCCTCGCCCGAGTACTGCGCGACGATGTAGCCGTTCGGATCCACCAGGACGAGGGTCGGCCAGGCGCGGGCGGTGTAGTTCTGCCAGGTGACGAGCTCCGGGTCGTCCAGCACCGGATGCCCCACCTCGTACCGCTCGACAGCGGCCCGAACCGCCGCCTCCTCGCCCTCATGCGCGAACTTCGGCGAATGCACCCCGACGATCACCAGCGCATCGCCGTACTTCTCCTCCAACGGCCGCAACTCGTCCAGCACATGCAAGCAGTTGATGCAGCAAAACGTCCAAAAATCGAGCATTAAAAACCGCCCCCGGAAGTCTGCCAACGCCAACTCCCGGCCGCCCGTGTTCAACCACCCACGACCTCGCAACTCCGGCGCACGCACATGCATGCGTCCATTGTCCGTGACCGCCCAACCGCGCGGATCAGCGAGGCAGGATCAGGGTGTCGGTGAGGAGTTTGGCGGTTTTGCGGAGGGTGGCCGGGGAGGATGAGAGGTCGGTGGCGAGGGTGTAGGGGGTGAGGGACTCGCCGGGGCCGACCAGGCGGTGACGGTGGGCGATCAGCCAGACGATGGCGCGGGGCCAGGTCGAGAGGCGGGCCTTGGCGAGGAGGTCGGGGGCTTCGCGGACCAGGCGTTCGGCGATGTCGAACGCGTCGGGGGCGTACGCCGTACCCAAGGTCTCGCCGGCCATCAGCCAGGCGTGCGGGGCCAGCACCGAGAGGGTGGCGGCCTGGTGGTTGTCCAGGCCCTGGAGATCGGGCTGCGGCGGCGTGCCGAGGCCGGCCAGGGCGCGGTAGGCGTCCTCGAGGTCGTTGGTGGTGTCGTCGAGGAAGACGCGCTCGCCGGGCTTCGAGCCGACCGGGTCGATCATCGCGGCCGCCTCCAGCGCGGGCTGCCAGACGTCGACCGCGTCGACCGCCTCGTCGACGGTGTCCAGCGGCAGGCCGCCCCGGTCGCCGGCGAACTCGAGCCAGGCCTTCACCACGGCCGGGACCGCATCGAAGTAGGTGCTGTCGGCAAGCACTTTCCGTGGCAGCCAGTGCGCCAGGAACAGCTCGACCAGCACGCCGCTGACCCGCAGCGGACCGCCGACGGTGTGGTCGACCGCGTGGTCGATCCACAGCCGCACGATGTCCGGCGCGTCGTCGGGCAGGCCGCCGGCGAACCGCGACTCGAGGAACTCCTCGACCAGTTGCTCGCGCTGCCGCGGGGCCAGCAACGGCCGCATCGGCGGGCGGACCGGGCGCTCCGGCATCTGGGTCAGCCGATTCACCAGCAGGCCGGTGAAGAACTCGAAGTCCTCGCTGACCGGCGGATCGTCGAAGTCCCGGGTCTCGCCGAGCGCCTGCAGGATGATCCCGGCGGCGATCGGCGGCCGCACGGTCCGGATGGTCACCCGGCCGCCGCGCTGGTACGCCTCCAGGACGCGGTCCACCGGCGGGCCGACGAACACATCCTTGATGATCGCGCCGAGGTTGTTGTCGATGAACACCACCACGGTGTGCGGATGCTGCTCGTCGTCGTAGTCCAGCACGACGCTCAGCCCGTCCCCCGTGATGTCCTCGGACACGATCGCGCTGGTCAGCCGGAACCCGGCGATCCGGGTCACCCACTCGGGCACTTCGTCCTGCGTCCGCAGGCGCGACACGTGCGCCCGCTGCAACGGCAGCCGACCGGCCGGGCCGACGGTCCGGGCCAGGCTGGTCAGCAGTACGAAGGACTCCAGGTCACGGCGCTCACCGAGCACCCGGGCTGCGTCGGCCCAGAAGAAGCGCTCCACCTCACCGATCTCGTCCGGACGCCCGGCCGGCCACAGCTGGTCGGCGAGCATCGCCGCCGAACGGGCCACGGACGCCTCGGCGATCACCGGGTGCAGCGCGGCCGGCACGGCGGCCAGATCGAGGGAAAGCGTTTCCAGCAGGGTCTCCAGCACAGCGACGCTCGGCGTGGTGTCGACATCGACACCCGCCGGCGGCGCGTACGGTTCGCCGGGATCGGAGCCGACGAGCCGCAGGTGGCTGCGCCGTCCGTCCCGTCCACTCGGAGACTTGGTCACCTCCGTGAGATTACCGTCCGGAGCCACTCCCCCGCAGGCCCCTGCGCGCGCCCTGTGGACAACTCAAGGACGACGGCCCGTGCGCGGGTGCGCACGGGCCGTCGCTGATACCGAGAGGTTCAGCCCTTCAGCGCGCCCGCCATCAGGCCGCCGATGAACCAGCGGCCGAGCACGATGTAGACGATCAGCGTCGGCAGCGAAGTGATCAACGCACCCGCCATCGAGGCCGCGTAGTCGACCTTCTGACCGCCTGCCAGCGCCGCCAGGCCGAGCGTCACCGGCCCGTTGTTCTGCTGGGTCAGGAACAGCGCGAACAGGAAGTCGTTCCAGACCGAGGTGAACTGCCAGATCAGCGTCACCACGAACCCGGAGATCGAGATCGGCAGGATGATCCGGAGGTAGGTCTGGATCAGCCCGGCGCCGTCCACCCGGGCCGACTCGATGATCTCGTTCGGTACGACGGTGGCGTAGTAGTTCCGGAAGATCAGCGTGCAGATCGGGATGCCGTAGATGCAGTGCGCCACGATCAGCGTCGGCACCCCGCGGGTGACGTCCAGCTCGGTGAACGTCGTACGCAGCGGCAGCATCACCGCCTGGTACGGGATGAACATCCCGAACAGGATGAACGCGAACACGATGTTCGCCCCCGGGAACCGCCAGCGGGCCAGCACGAACCCGTTCACGGAACCGATCAGCGAGGAGATGATCGCGGCCGGGATCGCCAGCGACAGCGACCGGATCATGTACGGCTGCAGCACCTCCCAGGCCTTGCGCCAGGGGTCCAGCGTCCAGGTCTTCGGCAGGTTCCACTGCGAGGCCGCGGTGGTGTCGCCGGAGGTCTTGAAGCTGGTGATCAGTACGACGTACACCGGGATCAGGACGAACAGCAGGAACAGCAGCAGCAGGACGTAGCGAACCGTCCGGCTGCGCCGGGTCGAGCCGTCCGCGATGACGCCCCGACTCTTCGGCGGCTTCCGGTTGACCGCCGCCGCGGCGGTACCGGTCGCGGCGGTGGCGGTGTCGGCGGCGCTCATTCCTCGTTCTCCTGCCGGACGGTGTACGCGATGTACGGGATGACCAGGACGGCGACGACCGCCAGCAGCACGATCGCGATCGCGGCCGACTTCGCCTGGTCACTGCGCAGCAAGGTGTTCCACATGTAGATCGCGGGCACCTCGGTACGGAACTGGTTCGGCCCGGTGATCGCGTAGATCAGGTCGAACAGCTTCAGCGACATGTGCCCGAGGATGATCAGCGCGGACAGCGCGATCGGCGACAGCTGGGGGAACAGCACGTGCCGGTACAGCTTGAACTCGGATGCTCCGTCCACCCGGGCCGCCTCGCGCAGCTCCGGCGGGATCCCGCGGAAGCCGGCCAGGAACAGCGCCATGATGTACCCCGACAGCTGCCAGACCGCCGGTAACGCGATGGACGCCATCGTCGTCCATCTGCTCCCGGCGGTCCACCACGGATTCTCCAGGAAATTCAGATGGAGGATCTCGAAGAGCCGGTTCAGGCCGCGGGCGTCGGCACCCTGGGACGGGTTCAGCAGCCAGCCCCAGACGACGCCGGACGCGATCATCGAGATCGCCATCGGGAACAGGTAGATCGACCGGAAGATCGACTCGCCGGGCACGCCCTTCTCCAGCAGCAGCGCCCAGAGCAGACCGAAGATCAGCGTGCCCACGATGAACGCCACCGTGAGCACGCCGAGGTTCTTCAGCGAGTTGAGGAACCGGTCCTCACCGAACAGATGCCCGTAGTTCTCGAACCCGACGTAGTCGGCCGGGCCCTTACGCGCCGTGTGCCGGTTCGTCAGCGAGGTGTTGAAGGACCACGCGATCAACCCGTAGACGAAGTACCCGAGCAGGAGCACGGTCGGCAGCAGCACCAGGGCACCGGGTCCCCAGGTGCGGATTCTTCCGTGCACGCTCAGTCCTCCAACTCGTCAGCTCGCAACTCGCGACACATCAGCTCGTCTTCATCGCGGTACCGAGCGCGGACTGCAGTTTCGCGACGTCCGGGCTGCCGCTGAACTGGCTCAGCGCGGACAGGATGTCGTTGTTCTGCCCCAGCGTGCAGGCCGCACCGTGGGCGCAGGACGGGACGATCTTGTCCTTCTTCCAGTCCGCCATCGCGGTCTGCTGGTACTTCGGGTAGTCCGCCGGGTTGGCGTCCGAACGGGCCGGGATCGAGCCCTTCTTGGTGTTGAACGCCTTCTGGCCCTCGGCCGAGCCGACGACCTTCAGCCAGCACTTCGCACCGTCGGGGTCCGCACCGTTGGTCGGCAGCGTGAACGAGTCGGCCAGGAACTGGAAGTCCTCGGAAGTGCCCGGCGCCGGCCAGTAGGTGTACGCCGTGTCCGGGACCTTGTCCGCGAGCTGCTGCGCCGCGACCCAGTCACCCATCAGCGTGTAGCCGGCCTTGCCGCTGTTCACGTAGCCCAGCGCGTCCGGCCAGTCGATCGCCTCGCGGTCGGTGTTGGTGAAGGTAAGCAGCGTCTTGTACTTGTTCAGCGCCGCGGTCACGTCGCCGCCGGCCCAGTCGGTCTTGCCGTCCCACAGACCCTTGAACTTGTCCGGACCGAGCTCGGCCAGCAGTACGGCCTCGACCAGCATCTCCTGCGCGAAGCCCTTGGAGATCGCCAGCGGCGCGGCCACACCGGCGGCCTTCAGCTTGGTCAGGTCGGCGATCCACGCGTCCACGGAGGCCGGCGCCTTGGTGGCGTCGATGCTCGCCTTCTTCAGGACGGTCGGGTTCGCCCAGACCACGTTCGCCCGGTGGATGTTCGCCGGGATCGAGTAGATCTTGCCGTCGACGGTCAGGTTGTCGAGCAGGTTCTGCGGGAAGGCCTTGTCCAGCCCGTAGTCCTTGTACAACTGGCTGACGTCGTCGACCTGGCCGGCGTTGATGTAGTCCTTCAGCTCGGCGCCGGCGTGCGCCTGGAACGTCGACGGCGGTTTACCCGCCTGCAGGTCGTTCGCCAGCACCTGCTTGGCGTTCGAGCCCGCGCCGCCGGCAACGGCCGAGTTCACGAACTTGTAGTCCTTGCACTCGGTGCCGAACACCGACACCAGGCCGTCCAGACCGGCCTTCTCACCACCGTCGGCCCACCAGGTGAAGACAGTGACGTCCTTGCTCGCCGACGAATTGCCGCCACCGCTGCTGTTGTCGCTGTTCCCGCAGGCGCTCACCGCGAGAAGACCCGCCGCACCCACCAGCGCCAGGGTCTTGCTCAGACCACCACGCATGATTCATTCTCCGATCATTGTTGATGGAGCCGCCTGACAACGATGCCCCCTTGACCGCCCCCACTCTGGAACTGCTACTGGCGAGTGTCAACGTTCCGCGCAGGCGCGTTGCGCAGCCGTGACCCCGCGTGGGCCGCCAGTGTGAGAGCGCGCACATTCCTTGTGCGAACAGAACGATTGCGCACAACGTCAGGGTCGGAGCAGCACCTTGATCGCTCGCCGCTCATGCATCGCGGTGTACCCGTCGGCGACCTCCGCGAGCGGCAACTCCGCGTCGAACACCCGCCCCGGATCGATGGCGCCCGCCAGCACGTCGGCCATCAGCTCCGGCAGGTACGCACGGCACGGCGCGGCCCCGCCGTTCAGCCCGACGTTCCGGCTGAACATGGTCTTGATCGGAACCTCGACCCCGTGCGGTACGCCGACGAACCCGACCGTGGCGCCGGCCCGCGCGACCTCGAACGCGGTCGTCATCGACTGCTCCGTGCCGACGCACTCCAGGACCGCGTCCGCACCGACCCCGTTCGTCAACTCCAGTACGGCGTCCCGGGCCGCGTCGCCGCGTTCGGCAATGATGTCCGTGGCACCGAAGTCCGTCGCCAACTTCTGCCGGGGCTCATGCCGCGACAGGGCAACGACCCGCTCCGCGCCCATCCGGGACGCCGCCAGTACGCCGCACAGCCCGACCGCGCCGTCGCCGACCACGACGACCGTGTCACCGGCCTTCACCCGCGCCGATCGCGCCGCGTGCCAGCCGGTGCCCATCACGTCGGAGAGTGTGAGCAGCGACGGGACGAGCGAGTCGTCCGGCATCCCGGGCGTCGCGACCAGCGTGCCGTCGGCGTACGGGAGCTTCACGTACTCGCCCTGGCCGCCGTCCGCCTTCGCGCTGCCGTAGCCGACCATGTTCTGGCACGCCGTCTGGTAACCGGCGAGGCAGTGCGGGCAGGTCCCGTCGCTGACCACGAACGGCGCGATCACGAAGTCGCCCGGCTTGACGGTGCGTACCTCGGAGCCGATGTCCTCGACGATCCCGACGAACTCGTGCCCGATCGGCCGCGGCTGCTTGACCGGGTTCTCCCCCCGGTACGGCCAGAGGTCCGAGCCACAGATGCACGAGGCAACGACCTTCACCACCGCGTCCCCCGGCCCGTCGATCCTCGGATCCGGGCGCTCTTCCAGCCGTACGTCGAACGCTCCGTGGATCACCGTGGCTCGCATACCGGCCAGCGTAGTTCAGATTGCAACCACCTCGAAAACCACCGACCGCGGCGCGGCGGCCGCGAACTCGTCCGGAGTCGCGCCGGTGACCGCACCGATCCGGAGGAAGAACGGCACGCCGTGCGGCACCTCGGCAGGGAACGCGCGCAGCACCTTCTCCCGGTCCCGTACGTCCTCGAGCGGTTCGAGCCGCACCTTCTGCCGATTCCGTCCTTGGATCAGCACGCCCCAGCCCGCGGCGGACGCGTTCCGGACCCAGTCCGACTCCGGCGCCGGACTGAGCACGTACCGCCGCCCGTCGACGGTCAACGGCGACACCGGCGTGGTCCGCAGCCGCCCCGTCGACCGCCCGGGCACCGACAGCAGGTGGATCGTCCCCGGCCGCATCCCCAACTTGTGCAGCACCTTGACCAGCCGATTCACCGGCTTCAGCCAGCCGGGCAGACCCTGGACCGCCATAACAGCTCCATTTGTTTCGATGATCGAAATATCTGCTTCGATGGTAGAATCTTTCGAGTGTCGAAGCAATCCCTGATCGCGGAGATCACCGGGACGATCGCCAGGTCCCAGGACGCGACCGACCGGGTGGACGCGGCGGCGGCCGGCGTCCTCGGGCTGAACCGCACCGATCTGCTCTGCCTCGGGGTGCTGGTGCGCGGCGGGCCGTTGACGGCCGGGCAGCTCGCGACCGAGGCGGGGTTGAGCCCGGCGGCGATGACGGCCGGGATCGAGCGGCTGGAGAAGGCCGGGTACGCCGGTCGCACCCGGGACGAGGCGGATCGGCGGCGGGTGCTGGTCGCGGCGACTCCGCTCGCGGAACAGCGGGTCACCGAGATCTACGCGCCGCTGGAGAAGCTCGGCTCGGCGCGGCTGGCGAAGTACACGGTCGCCGAACTGGAAACGATCCGTGACTTCCTCGGTCAGGGCATCGAGCTCCAGAACCAGCAGGCGGAGCGCATCCGCGGGCTGGCTAAATAGTCGAGTACCGGCCCCGGCGGTGCACCAGGGCCGGTACGTCGTCCGCGCCGAACTCGACGTGGGCGATTTCCAGCTGCACCTGCAGGCCCCAGCCGATCTCCGGTGGATCCTGGTCGACGAGGGTACAGCCGGCCCACGTGCTGACGCCGAGCGGTGCCGGGCCCCACTCGGTGTCCGTCCAGTCGATCAGCTTGAACGGGCCGCCCGGCGCCGGTGCGACGTACCCGAAGGCGTCGGCCAACTGGCGGTGCGGTTCGCCGAGCAGGGACACCACCGCGGCCCTTGCCTCACGCAACGTCTCCCAGAGGTCCGAGTCCGGGTCGAGCAGCCCGATCACGTACCCGGGCTCCCCGTCCGCGACCAGCATCGACGACACCGTGAGCCCGGCCCGTTTTCCCTCGTACGCCGTCGTCCACAGCCCCACCGGCGACGCCAGCCGCCCGCGGAACCGCCGTACCGGACTCCGCTCGGACTCGGGCGGCAGGAACGGGTGGTCGCCGTGAATGGTCATGGGGCCTCCCGTCCTGGACTGAGGAGCGGAGGGAGCGAAGCGACTGGAGCGACGAGGGAAGGACGGGAGTTACAGCCCCAGGACCCGCCGCGCCGGAGGCGTGGCATGTGCACAGTCACCCCGCCACGGTAACGCGGGGTGGGAGGGTGAACTTGTCGAGCGGGTGCAGGCTGAGACCGCTGGAGCCGCGCACCGACTCCACGGATCCGTCCGCGCCGAACGTGAACCGGTAGTACTCGCCGTACGAGCTGTACCCGTTGCCGCCGGTGACCCGCAGCGCGTCGCCGTCGACCTCGAGCGGCATCGGCTCCTCGGCCGGGTTCGGGCCGGACGGGTCCGTGATGTACAGCCGGCCACCGAGCAGCATCACATCCGTGATGCCCCACAAGTTCGCGAAGCGTCCGGTGAAGCGCTCCAGGCCGGCGGCGTCGCCGCGGTCCTTCGACTCGGCCAGGTCCAGCAGCCGGAAGAAGCCCTCCGTGAGCTGGGACGCCGGGCCGTCGATCGCGTTCGTCAGCACGGCCACGACCAGGCGCTTCGCGGGGTCGACCAGCGTCCGGGTGATGTGCCCCGGGTACCCGCCGCCGTGGCCGAACATCTCCCGGTCGCCGACCTTCGACACCGCCAGCCCGAGGCCGTACCGCGCCTTCTCGTCGCTCCCGGTCGTCCACAGCGGGTGCTGCATCTCACGCTTCGACTTCTCCACCAGCAGCCGGTCGTCGCCGGGCAGGTGCGCGGAGAAGTACGTCACCAGGTCGTGCGCGTTGCCGAAGAACCCGGTCGCCGCGGCCAGTGCCCGGGTGTCGACGTGCTCGATCGGCACCCGCGTGTCGGCGTACGACAGCGCGCTGTAGCCGACCGCGTACTCCGTCAGCCGCGCCGGATCCAGCTCCGGACCGAGGTGGGCGAGCCCGAGCTTGTCGACGATCGAGGTCTGCGCGAACGCGTTGTACGACGTCCCGCTCGCCGCCTCGACGATCAGCCCAAGCAGCCCGAACCCGATGTTCGAGTACTTGAAGCGCTCGTTCTCCGGGATCACCTCCGACGTCGCGTCCCGCAGTACGTCGAGGAGCTGGTCGCGGTCCGGGAACGACGTGGCCAGCTGCCACCAGTCGGCGTCCTGGCTGTCCCGGGTGACGCCGCCGGCGTGCGCGAGCAGTTCGCGGACGGTCCGCTCCCCGATCGGCGTACCGACGAGCTCGGTGACGTGCTGCGACGCCTTGTCGTCCAGCCGCACCCGACCCTGCTCGACCAGCTGCAGGACCGCGGTCCCGGTGAAGGTCTTCGAGTGCGACGCGATCCGGAACAGGTGCTGGTCGGTCAGCGGTACGTCGTTCTCCACGTCGGCGTGGCCGTACGCGGCGGAGAACACCACGCGGTCGTCGGCGTACACCGCGACCTGGACCCCGGGGATCCGCTGGTAGTGCTGGTTGTACTTCAGCCAGCTGTCGTAATAGGCGAGCGCTTCGCGCAGGTTCTCAGGATTCAGGGCCTCACACATGACGCCTAGATTGAATGACGCGGAAGCGACTCGCAACGTAAGCGCCGTCGGTGTATGTCGCGTTGGCCGCCGGATTGGCCCCGGTGCCGTGGAAATCGCTGAACGCGGCGGACTGGTTGACGAACACCTGGCCGGTCAGGTTCTCGGACAGCGCGACACCCGCGTCGAGGGCCGCGTCCCGGGCCTCGTCGAGGACCTTCGGGTCGGTCGAGTAGATCCCGGCCGTCATCGCGCCGTCCTCGGTCACGGTCGACCGGAACAGCTCGATCGCCTGCGCGGTGTCGGCCGTCCTGACCAGGAACGACACCGGCCCGAAGCACTCGCGTCCGTAGACGTCGGCGTCCGCGGCGTCGATCGCGACCAGCAGCGGGGTCCGGACGACCGCCTCCGGGAACGCCGGGTGCTGGATCGCGCGGGACTCGAGCACCACGTCGCCGTACTCGCCGGCCAGCTCCAGGCGGCTGATCACGGCCTGGTTGACGATGCCGCCGAGGATCTCGACCGCGCGGGCGTCGTCGCCGAGCAGCTTGCCGATCGCGGCGGCGATTCCGGCACCGACCTCCTCGAAGGACTTGTGGCCTTCGTCGGTCTCGATGCCGCCGGCCGGGACGAACAGGTTCTGGGTGGTGGTGCACATCTGGCCGGAGTACAGGCTCAGCGTGAAGGCGAGGTTGTTGCAGAGCGCCTTGAAGGAGTCCGTGGAGTCGACGATCACCGCGTTGACGCCGGCCTTCTCGGTGAACACGGTGGCCTGGGTGGCGTTCTGCTCGAGCCATTCGCCGAACTCGCTGCCGCCGGTGAAGTCGATCAGCTTCACCTCGGGGCGCTGGGCCAGCGGCTTGGCCAGGCCGTCGCCGGCGCGTTCGGTGGCGAGCGTGACCAGGTTCGGGTCGAAGCCGGCCTCCGCGAGCACCTCACGGCAGACCTCGACGGTGATCGCCAGCGGCAGTACGGCCAGTGGGTGCGGCTTCACGACGACGGCGTTGCCGGTGACGAGCGAGGCGAACAGGCCGGGCCAGGAGTTCCAGGTCGGGAACGTGTTGCAGCCGATCACCAGCGCGACGCCGCGACCGGTGACCGTGAACGTCTTCTCCATCCGGATCGGGTCACCCTTGGCGGGCTTCTCCCAGGTCGCGGTCGCCGGGTAGCGGTTCATCTCCTCGTACGCGTACGCGACCGCCTCCAGCGCCCGGTCCAGCGCGTGCGCGCCGCCGGCCTGGAACGCCATCACGAACGCCTGCCCGCTGGTGTGCTGGACCGCGTTCGCCAGCTCGAAGATCCGCCGGTGCAGCCGATCGAGGATCTCCAGCGTGACCCCGGTCCGCCCGTCGACCCCGGCCCGCCGCCAGTCCGCCAGCCCGTGCTGGGCGGCCGCGAGCAGCTCGTCCAGGCCTTCCTCGACCACCCGCGGGTACGCGACGTCCATCGCGATCCCGTACGGCGACTGCTCGGTCACGATCGTGCCGCGCGCACCGGGGATGTCCAGCGCGTACGCCGTACCCAGGTGGGCCTCGAAGGCGGCCTTGCCGTCCGCCGCCGCCGTCTCGCCGTACACCCGGGGGCTCGGCGACTCGGGGAACGCGGAGTGGTAGCCGCGGTCGTGGATCGCCTTCAGTGCGCCGTCGAGGCGCTCACGGTGGGAGGAGAGCAGGTCCGTGGTCATGTCTGCGATGTTACAGTCAATGGCGCAACCGGCACTAGGGTGTCACAAGCCTACTTCTGATGGGGCGCTTATGGACGACTTGGCGGCGCGGGTGGCGGCGGCGATGTGGGCGGAGGACACCGCCAGCGCCGGGCTCGGGATGAAGCTGGTCGAGGTCGGCGAGGGCACCGCGCGACTCGAGATGACCGTTCGCGAGGACATGGTCAACGGGCACGGAATCGCGCATGGTGGATTCGTGTTCAGTCTGGCCGACTCGGCGTTCGCGTTCGCGTGCAACTCGCGCAACCGGGTCACGGTCGCGCAGGCCTGCGACATCGTGTTCGTGGCACCGGCGCACCGCGGCGACGTGCTGGTCGCGGAGGCGCGGGAACGGACCACCTTCGGCCGGAACGCGATCTACGACATCACGGTCACCCGCGGCGACGACGTGATCGCCGAGTTCCGCGGCCGCAGCCGCCAGCTGTCAGGCACGATCATCCCGGAGGAAGAATGAGTCGCGAGGCGTTCTTGGTGGACGGCGTGCGGACGCCGATCGGGCGGTACGCCGGGGCGCTGTCGGCGGTCCGCGCCGACGACCTGGCCGCGCACGTCGTCTCGTCGCTGCTGAACCGGACCGCGCTCGACCCGGCGCGGATCGACGACGTGGTCCTCGGCTGCGCGAACCAGGCCGGCGAGGACAACCGCAACGTCGCCCGGATGGCGGTGCTGCTCGCCGGGCTGCCGGACTCGGTGCCCGGTACGACGATCAACCGGCTGTGCGGGTCCGGGCTGGACGCGGTCGCGTACGCGGCCCGGTCGATCATTGCCGGGGACAACGACATCGTGGTGGCCGGCGGGGTGGAGTCGATGTCGCGGGCGCCGTTCGTGATGCCGAAGGCGACGACAGCGTTCGCGCGGCAGGCGGAGGTGTTCGACACCACGATCGGATGGCGGTTCGTGAACCCCGTACTGAAGGCGCAGTACGGGATCGACTCGATGCCGGAGACGGCGGAGAACGTGGCCGCAGAGTTCGACGTGTCGCGCGAAGACCAGGACCTGTTCGCGCTGCGGTCGCAGCAGCGAGCGGCGAAGGCACAGGCGAACGGGCGGTTGGCGGAGGAGATCGTCTCCGTCGACGTGCCGGGGAAACGTGGTTCTGTGACGGTGGATGTCGACGAGCACCCGCGTGAAACGTCTCTCGAAGCTCTGGCGGCCTTGAAGACTCCTTTCCGATCGCCTGGAACTGTTACCGCGGGAAACGCTTCGGGGGTGAACGACGGTGCGGCCGCTCTGCTGGTGATGAGTGGGGAAGCTGTGGAACGGTACGGCGTCACACCGTTGGCCCGGGTCGTGGGGACCGCTGCCGCGGGAGTGCCGCCGCGGATCATGGGGATCGGGCCGGCGCCGGCGACCCGCAAGTTGCTCGACCGGACCGGGGTCGCGTTGCCGGACATCGAGGTGATCGAACTGAACGAGGCGTTCGCGTCGCAGTCGCTCGCCGTACTGCGGGAACTCGGCCTGCCCGACGACGCGGAGCACGTGAACCCGAACGGCGGCGCCATCGCCCTCGGCCACCCGCTGGGGATGTCCGGCGCCCGCCTCGCCCTCACCGCCGCCCTCGAACTTCGCCGTCGCGACGCCCGGTACGCACTGGCCACCATGTGTATCGGCGTCGGCCAAGGCGTCGCGACCCTGCTCACCCGTCCTTAGGAGTCGTTCATGCTCGGTGAGGCTTGCCCCTCCGAATTGCGGGACCCCGGCGAGAAGCTGTCCGTCGACGAGCTCCGGTCGCGACAGCTGTCATTGCTGCAGGCAACGGTACGGCGGGCGTACCAGAACGTGCCGCACTACCGTTCCGCGTTGGACGCGGTCGGGTTCAAACCCGACGACCTGCAGTCGCTCAGCGATTTGAGTCGCCTGCCGTTCACTGCCAAGAAGGACCTGCGCGACAACTACCCGTTCGGGATGTTCGCGGTGCCCAGAACTGAAGTTGTGCGCGTGCATGCGTCCTCGGGTACGACGGGGCGGCCGACGGTGGTCGGGTACACGCGGCAGGATCTCGACAACTGGGCCGACCTGATGGCGCGCTCGATCCGCGCGGCCGGTGGGCGGGCCGGGGACGTCTGCCACGTGGCGTACGGGTACGGGCTGTTCACCGGCGGGCTCGGAGCGCACTACGGGGCCGAGCGGCTCGGATGCACCGTCGTACCGATCTCGGGCGGGATGACCGAGCGCCAGGTGGATCTGCTCCGCGACTTCGGCGCCCGGATCATCATGGTCACGCCGTCGTACTTCCTGTCGATCGTCGACGAACTGGAACGCCGCGGACTGGATCCGCGGGACACCTCGCTGCGGATCGGGATCTTCGGCGCCGAACCGTGGACCGAGGCGATGCGGACCGAGGTCGAGGAACGCACCGGGATCCACGCCGTCGACATCTACGGCCTGTCCGAGGTGATGGGGCCGGGCGTCGCGCAGGAATGCGTGGAGACCAAGGACGGCCTGCACATCTGGGAGGACCACTTCTACCCGGAGATCATCGACCCGGTGACCGGCGAGGTGCTGCCGGACGGTTCCGAGGGCGAGCTGGTGTTCACGACGCTCACCAAGGAAGCCTTCCCGGTACTGCGGTACCGCACCCGCGACCTGACCCGCCTGCTCCCCGGCACCGCCCGTCCCGGGATGCGCCGGATGGAGAAGATCACCGGCCGCACCGACGACATGATGATCGTCCGCGGCGTGAACGTCTTCCCCACCCAGATCGAGGAACAGATCCTGCTGGTCCCCGGCCTCACCCCGCACTACCTGTGCGTCCTCACCCGCCCCGGCCGCCTCGACGAACTCACCGTCCAGGTCGAGGCGTCCCCTGACCTGACGGACCGCGCGACCGCGGCGTCCACCCTCGCGCACCGCATCAAAGTCCGCGTCGGCGTCACCGCGGCCGTGGAGGTCGTCGACCCGCATGCCCTGGAACGCTCCCTGGGCAAGGCCAAACGCATCAAGGACCTACGCACGCACTGACACCTACCTCGGCCTGCCGCACCGGCCTGGTGCACTGCGGGCCCCGGCCGGCTCTGGGGGCCTTGCACCCCATCTGGGGGCTTTGGCCAGGTTATTGCTTGTTCAACGCCTCGGCTTGGGGTGCACGGCCCCGTCAGATGAGCGATTCGCGTTGGGGGTCGGCGGGTTGCGCCTTGCGGAAGGCGGGTGGGCGGAGGTGGGGGCGGATCACGGCCTCCAGTTCGAAGTCCTCGAGGTTGAACTTGGCGGCGACGTCCCGATAGGAGGCGCCGGTGCGGACCTCGTCGATCACATCCTCCACCGGGATGTCGTCGACCAGCGGACGGCCCGTGGACGCGGGCCCTCGGCGGCGATCTCGATGAGCAGGTCGCGGCCGTCGTGCGCGAGCCCGGACCAGGCCAGCGGGTACCGGCGGCCGGCCCGCCGGCGGAGCGCGATCGCGGCCTCGCCGATCGCGTGCAGGGACAGTCCGGTACGGCGCAGCTGCCGGAGCATGTGCGTCTCCACCAGGCCGGCGAACGTGATCGTCGGCTCGCCGCGACCTCCGCGGCCCGCCTCCAGCGCTCCGGAGCGCAGCCAGTCGCCGAGCGTGGTGGCCGGCAGCCCGAGATGCAGGGCCACCTCGGCGCGGGTGTACAGCGGCAGGTCGAACCGTGGATCCACGTCTCACCTCGAATCCCGGTGCGGGCGCTTGTCGTCAACAGAGTGTCAGAAATGGGGTTTCCTCCCCGGCGTCGGTCCGCTACGGTGCGAGGGCCGGAGGCTTCGACACCCCGGCGGTGGAGAGGAGGTGAGCGCGATGTCGAGTCCGACTGTCGTGCCGCCCCGCTGCCGTGTCCACGGCTGACCGGGTGGCGTCGTACCACCTAGGAGATGTCGTATGAACGAAGTACAACGTCCGTCGCTGACCGCCGGGGAGCGGGAGCAGTTGATCGGATGGCTCGACCTGCAGCGTTCGTTCGTCCGGATGAAGTGTGCCGGGCTGAGCGAGGAAGATGCCCACCGCACGGTTGTTCCGACCTCGCCGTTGATGACCCCGGCGGGGCTGGTCGCGCACCTGCGCTGGGTCGAGTACTCGTGGTTCCAGCAAGGAATCCGCGGCGTGCCCGACACCGGCCAGACGCCGTGGACCGAGGGCGGGCACGTGGACGCCGAGATGTTCGTCGACGACGTACCGATCGGCCAGCTGCTCGACGAGTACGACGAGGAGTGCCGGCGTTCGAACGCCGCGATCGCGGACCTGCCGCTGGACGTCGTCGAGGCGGGCCAACCCGCTGACAAGGCAGCATCCTTGCGGTACGTGCTGTGTCACATGATCGAGGAGACCGCCCGCCACGTCGGCCACCTCGACATCATCCGCGAACTCCTCGACGGCACGAAGGGTTACACGAAGGTGGAGTAACCCGGTTACGCCTGCGCCGAGGGGTGGATAGGATGTCCGGCATCTGGCACGGGGTAGCGACAAGAGGTGTGATGAGGGAACCCTCCGTACGCCGTTATTCCGGGCGGTCAGTCGAAGAGTGGAAGGCCGCGCGCCGGGAACGGCTGCTGGCTGCCGCGCTCGAGCTCTTCGGGACCGAAGGATATCCGGCGACATCCGTGGAACGCCTGTGCACACAGGCGAAAGTGTCCACCCGGCACTTCTACCACGAGTTCCAGAACAAGGAAGCCGTGCTGCTCGCGGTGCACGCGCAGGTGATCGAGTTGGCGGTCTGGAGTACGGGGGACGCCCTCCGCCGGACCGCCGACCAGCCGGTGCGGGAGCGGATCACCGCGGCCGTCGACTCGTACCTGCGGGCCATCATGGCGGACCTCCGGCGAGCCCGGATCTCGTTCGTCGAGGTGGTCGGCGCCAGCCCGGCGGTCGAGGAGCAGCGGAACGCGTTCCGGGAGCTGCTGATCGGCAAGGTCCGCGACCTCGGCGACACCGCGGTGGAACGCGGCGAGATCAAGCGCAAGGACTTCCGCTTCCTCGCGCTGGCGTTCCTCGGCGCGGTGAACGCGGTCGTCCACGACTGGATGCTCGCCGACCCCCGCCCGCCGGAGCACAACATCCAGAACTCCCTCCGCGACCTGGCCGTCCAGCTGATCACGGCTTAGGACCTGTCTGGTAATCCAGCGCCGTCGCGAGGAGGTGCTCGGTGCGGTAGCTCGGCGCGCGGGGGCGAAGGGGTCGATGCGGAGCATCGTTCCCTTTGCACCCGTGCGCCGAGATGCCGTGCCGAGTGCCCCGCAGTAGGCGCTGGATTACCAGACAGGTCCTAGTCGAGGTACCGCTTGCGCAACTCGGCGAGGGCTTCCTCGCGCGGTACGGCGGCGCCGGCGGCGTAGGTGGCCTCATAGGTTTCGTTGCCCAGGGCATCGCGGAGTTCGTCGACGAGTTGCTGTACGTCGGCGTCCGGGATCGTGCGGAGGCCCTTCATCGTGGCGGCGAGCCCGAACACCCGGGCCACCTCCGCGGGCTCGCTCGTCAGCAGGTCGGCGTGCAGCCCGATCTCGACGACCGCGGCCGCGACCGGCATGTCCTCGGTCCCGAGCGCCAGCCCGATCGCCTCCCGGGCGCACTGCTGAGCCTTCTCGACGTCGCGGGTGGACGCGTAGATCCGGCTCAGCTGCCCGAGCATCACCGCCTGCCCGTGCGGCGCCATCCGCTCGGCCTCCAGGTCCAGCGTCGCGTACGCGCGTTCCGCCAGCTCGCGCGCCTCGTCGATCCGCCCGAGCCGGAACTGCACCTTGGCGAGCCCCATGTACGCCATCGCCTCGCCGCCGCGCGACCCCGTCTGCTCGGACAGCTGCAACGCCCGCTGCAGGTCGGCGCGGGCACCGTCGTAGTCGCCCAGCTCGACCCGGCTCATCGCGCAGCTGCCGAGCAACTGCCCGACGCCTTCGGTGGTACCGAGCTCTTCGATCAGCCGGAGCGCCTCGACCAGCGATTCCAGCGCGGCCGCGTGATCCCCGGTGCTGGCCTGGTACCCGGCGAGTCCGCGCAGCGCCATCGACGTACCGAACCGGTCGCCGATCTCGCGGAACCCGTCCAGCGCGACGGTGAGGTCGGCCGCCATCTCACTGACCTCGCCCTCGTTCTCCCGGAACATCGCGCTGGTCATCACGCCCATGTTCCGGATCCACGGGTCGGGGTGCCGCCCCGCGGCCTCCAGTTCGGCGAAGCAGGTCGCCTTGTCCCGGCGTACGGCGGCCCAGACCGCGTTGGTGAACAGCCCGATCCCGGAGTCGACCAGGATCGGGTGCTTGCGCGTCATCCACCGAACCGTGGCCAGCCCGCGGGCCGCCTGCCGGAACGCCTTCCCAGCGTCCTGCGCGGTCGACATCCGGCCGAGCGCGAGCAGGTACAGCGCCTCGGCCTTGTCCACCGGTACGGTCGGCCCCGGTACGGCGAGCGCGGCCTGCATCCAGGTCACCGCCTCGGCCGGGCGGCCGCTCATCGTCCAGTACTCCCCGAGCACCGCGACCATCTGTACGGCGACCCGCGCGGAGCCGGTGTCGATCGCGGTCCGGAGCGCGTCGATCAGGTTCTCCTGGTCGGCGGTCAGACGGGCGATCCACTCGATCTGTTCGCCGGTCCGCAGCTTCGGCCGCGCCGCACGGAGCAGGCGGCTGAAGTACACGGTGTGCGCCCAGCGGAAGCGGTCGTACTCCCCCGAGGCCTTCAGTTGCTCGGCGCCGTACGCGCGGACCGTCTCCAGCATCCGGTAGCGCACGGACCGCTCGTCGGCGGCGGCCTCGACGAGTGACTTGTCGACGAGGGAGGCGAGCACGCCGAGCACAGACTCGGCGGGGAGGTGTTCGTCGCTGCAGATCTGCTCGGCCGCGTCCAGCGTGGCACCGCCGGAGAAGAGCGAGAGCCGCCGGGCGACCGCCTGCTCGTCGGGGTCCAGCAGGTCCCAACTCCACTCCACGACGGCGCGCAGGGTCTGGTGGCGCGGCAGCGCCGTACGGGAACCGCTGGTCAGCAGCCGGAACCTGTCCGCCAGCCGGTCGACGATCTGCGGCGGGTTGAGTGCCCGCAGACGCGCCGCGGCCAGCTCGATCGCCAGCGGCATGCCGTCCAGACGCCGGCAGATCTCCGCGACGGCTTCCCTGTTCGCGTCGGTCAGCTGGAAGTCCGGGCGTACGGCGCGGGCGCGGTCGACGAACAGCTGCATCGACGGGTACTCGTCGGTGGCCGCGTCCTCCGGCGGCAGGTCCAGCGGACCGACCGGGTGCAGGTGCTCGCCGGGGATGCTCAACGGCTCACGACTCGTGGTCAGCACCCGGAGCCGCGGGCACGCCGCCAGCAGCGAGTCGACGAGTCCCGCGACCTCCTGGACCAGGTGCTCGCAGTTGTCGAACACCAGCAGGACGCGGCGGTCCCCGATGACCTCGACGAGCCGTTGGGTCGCTGCGCGGCTGGTAGGGATGTGCTGCGGCGCGAACCGTGCCTGTGTGACGTCGACGTACTCACTGGCGCCAAGTGTGGACAGTACGGCGGGTGCGACGTCGGCCGCGTCTCCCAACGGTGCCAGTTCTACGAACCAGATGCCGTCGCCGGACTGGTCCACGAGCGACCTACCGGTCTCAGTGGCCAGCCTGGTCTTGCCGGCACCACCTGGGCCGACCATGGTGACCAGCCGGGTCCCATTGCTCAGCAGACGGGTCAGCTCGAACACGTCCTCCCGGCGACCGACGAAACTCGTCAACGGAGCCCGCAGGTTGTTACGCGGCGCGGCCGGCGCAGGAACCGGTACGGCGGAACCCCGGGCAGCCGGATCGACCACGTCGCCCCGCAGCACCGACACATGCAGGTCCCGGAGGCGTGCACCGGGGTCAGCGCCCAGCTCGTCGGCCAGGGTGGTGCGGACACGTTCGTACGCCGTCAGGGCCTCCGCCTGGCGGCCGTCGGCGTACAGGGCGCGGATGAGCAGCTCGTGGACGCGTTCCCGGAGCGGATGTGTGACGGCGAGGTGTTCGAGGTTCGCGATCAGGTCGCGGGCGTGACCGCAGCTGACGGCCGCCTCGGCAAGGTCCTCCGCGGCAGCCAGCCGTAGCTCGGCCAGCCGGTCCGCTTCGACCGCGGCGAACGGGAGGTCCCGCAGGTCGGTCAGCGCCTCGCCGCGCCACAGCTTGTCGGCCTGGGTGAGCAGCAGGTGCGCCTGCTCCGGGTCGGACGTGAGGACCGCGCGACCACGCCGTACCAGCTCCTCGAACTGGAGGGTGTCGACGCAGTCCGGGCCGATCGTCAGCGTGTAGCCGGCCGGACCCGACTGGACCGAGATGCTCGACTCGGTCGTGGGCAGGCTGCCGCGCAGCCGCGAGACCAGCGACTGCAGAGCGTTCGCGCTCGGGGCCTCGCTGCCCCACAGCCCGTCGACCAGCGTCTCGACGCTGACCGGCCGCCCCGCGCTCAGCGCCAGCCGCGCGAGCAGTCCGCGCAGGCGAACACCCCGGATGTCGAGCGGAGTCCCGTCGGCCGCCCACATCGCGAGTGGACCGAGCACCGCTATGCGCACTCCACCAGCCTTGCACATCCTCCCGACCAAACACCCCTGCCTTTTGTCACTTCGCTCCCTTAAGGTCGGGAGTCGTGACAGAAATTGCCGCGCAGACACAATCCGCGCTCACTCGTATCGTCGCCGAACGTCAAGCCAAGGGCCGGGTGCCCGGTGTGGTGGGCGCCGTCGCCCGGGCCGGGTCACTGGCCTGGTCGCAGGGCGTCGGATCGGCCGACCTGGACAATCCCGGCGTACCGCCGACCGCCGACTCGCAGTTCCTGATCGCGTCGCAGAGCAAGACGCTGACCGCGGTCACGATCATGGCGCTCCGCGACGAGGGCAAGCTCAGCCTGGACGACACGATCGAGACGCTGATCCCGGACAGCACCCACGAGGGCATCACGGTCCGGCAGATGCTCAGCCACGCCAGCGGCATGCAGCGCGAACCGGTCGGCGACGTCTGGGACCTGATGAAGTTCCCGTCCCGCGACGAGCTGGTCCCGGGCTGGAACGCGGCCGAGCGGATCGGCAAGCCGCACCACCGGTTCCACTACTCGAACCTGGTGTTCTCGCTGCTCGGCGAGATCGTCGCCCGGCTCGACGGCCGGTCCTGGTACGACGCCGTGAAGGCGCGGATCCTCGACCCGCTGGAGATGCGCCGGACCACGGTCGGCATGGACGGCGGCCCGGCCCAGACCGGGTACTACGTACCGCCGTTCTCCGACGTCCCCGTGAAGGAGCCGCTGCTCGACATCGGCGCGATGGACGCCTGCGGCGGGCTGGCGTCGACCGCGGAGGACCTGGCCAAGTGGGCGATGTTCGTCGCGAACCCGGTCGACGAGGTGCTGTCGAAGGACACCCTGGACGAGATGTGCCAGGTGCAGATCATGGCGGACGTGGACCGTTGGCAGCTGGCCTTCGGCCTCGGGTTCATGCTGCTGCGCCGCGGCGACCGGCTGTTCGTCGGCCACGACGGCGGCATGCCCGGCCACATCACGTCGACGTTCGTCGACCGCTCCTCGGGTACGGCGGGGATCGCGCTGTTCGGCGCCACCTCGTCGCCGGCACCGAGCGCGCTGGCGACCGACCTGATCATCAAGGTCCTCGAGGACGACCCGCTGCCGCCGGAGACCTGGGTCCCCGGCACCGCCGTACCGTCCGAGTTGTCCGGCGTCCTCGGAACCTGGTTCACCGAGGGCTCGCCGTTCGTGTTCTCGGTCAGGAACGGCACGCTGGAGGCGAAGTCGCCGGCGGCGGCCGAATACCAGTCCCCCGCCGTCTTCGAACGTGTCTCCGACGACGTCTACCGGACGGTCTCCGGCCGCGAGACGGGCGAGCTCCTGCAGATCACCCGCGACCCGGCCGGCCACCCCACAAAGTTGCATTGGGCAACCTACCTGTGCACCCGGGAGCCGCTGTCCTTCGGTGAGATCAACCCGGGCTAGACGACGCAGAAGTCGTTGCCCTCGGGGTCCTGCATCCACAGGTGGTCGAGGACGTTGTCGGTGCCGAACTCCTCGACCAGCGTGGCGCCGGCGGCCTGGAGCTTGTCGCCGGTGCTGCGGATGCGTTGCTCGCGGAGATGCTGGGGCTGCGCGCGGCCGCCTGCGACCTGGAGGTCCAGGTGCAGGCGGTTCTTGACGGTGCGCCGCTCGGGGACCTTGAGGAAGGAGATCGACGGGAGAACGCCGTCCGGGTCGGAGATCGAGGCGCCGTCGTTCCACTCGTCCTCGGGGACGTTCAGGTCCGTGAACCACGCCTCCCAGGTGTCCCAGCCCTGCGGCGGAGCCGACTCCGTGTAGCCGAGCGCCGTACACCAGAAGCGTGCGACCAGCGCGGGATCGGCGCAGTCGATGGTGAGCGTCCACTTGGTCGTCATGCGACCACTCTGACGCTCACCACCGACAGATTTTCTATGTCCGCCGGCGGTACGCTCGGATCGCGAGCGGGGCGAAGACCCCGACCAGGCCGACCATCCAGGCGAGCGTGATCAGCAGCGGCTTCTCGATCGGGCCGCCGAGCATCAGTCCGCGCATCGTGTCCACCAGATACTTGACCGGGTTGACCTTCACGAACGCCTGCAGGAAGCCCGGCAGCGTGTCGGTCTTCACGAACACGTTGCTGCCGAACGTCAGCGGGAACATCACCAGGAACGCCACACCCTGCACGCCCTGCGCGGTCTTCAGCGACAGGCCCAGCCAGACCCAGATCCAGCACATCGACAGCGCGAACGCCAGCACGATCACGAGCGCTAGTAGGCCGTACCCGACGCCGTTCTGGAACCGGAACCCGAGCGCGAACCCGGTGCCCATCAGGATCACGATCGACAGCGTGTAGCGGACCGCGTCGCCGAGCACCGCGCCGACCAGCGGCGCGATCCGGGCGATCGGCAGCGACCGGAACCGGTCGAACACGCCCTTCGCGAAGTCGTCGTTCAGCGCGACACCGGTGCCCATCGTGGAGAACACGACGGTCTGCACCAGCAGACCGGGCAGCAGGAACGGCAGGTAGTCGCGCCAGCCGGCGCCCTGCGCGATCGCACCGCCGAACACGAACAGGAACAGCACCAGGAAGATGATCGGCTGGAAGGTCACGTCCGCCAGGGCTTCCGGGTTCTGCCGGATCCGGACGATGTTCCGCCAGGCCAGCGTCAGGCTCTGCTGTGCCCACGCGAACGGGTTGGCCCGCCTTGTTTCGATTGCGATCGTGGTCATCGGCCGGCTCCTTCCAGGACCTTCGGCTCCTCGGTGGTGTGACCGGTCAGGGCCAGGAAGACCTCGTCCAGGCTGGGCAGCCGCAGCGACAGCTCAGTCACCGCGATCCCGGCCTCGTCCAGTCGCCGTACGACGACCGGCATCGACGAGCCGTCCGTCACGGGCACGCTGACCAGTGCGTTCACCACGTCGACGGTCGGTCGGGTGCCGACCGATTCGGCCACGATCGCGGCCACCCGCTCGATGTGCGAGGGCTCCGCCGGGCGTACGTCGAGCGATTGTTTGCCGGCCTGCGCCTTCAGTTCGGCGGGCCGCCCGTTCGCGACCACGGCGCCCTTGTCGAACACCACGATCGAGTCGGCGAGCGCGTCGGCCTCTTCGAGGTACTGCGTCGTGAGCAGGACGGTCGTACCGTCGAGGACCAGGTTCCGGACCGTCTCCCAGACCCCGTTGCGGGCGTGCGGGTCGAGGCCCGTGGTGGGCTCGTCCAGGTACAGGATGCTCGGGTTGCCGACCAGGCTCGCGGCCAGGTCCAGGCGGCGGCGCATACCGCCCGAGTACGTCTTCGCGATCCGGTCGCCGGCGTCGGTCAGCTCGAACCGTTCGAGCAGTTCGTCCGCCTTGGTACGGGCCTGCGGGCGCGAGTACCCCAGCAGCCGGCCGATCATGATCAGGTTCCGGCGGCCGGACATGTCCTCGTCGACCGACGCGTACTGCCCGGTCAGCCCGATGATGCCGCGGACCTTCCCGGCTTCGCGGACGACGTCGTACCCGCCGACCGTGGCGTGCCCGGCGTCCGGGCGGAGCAGCGTGCCGAGGATGCGGACCGCGGTCGTCTTGCCGGCGCCGTTCGGGCCGAGGACCCCGAGGACCGTGCCGGTGGGCACGCTCAGGTCGACGCCGGCAAGCGCCGTGGTACTGCCATATTTCTTGACCAGACCGACCGCCTCGATGGCGACCTGGTTCGTTGTGGTCATCGGGTTCCTCCCAGTGGTTACCTACTGGGACTACCGTCTCCTGACGTGCTGGCACGGACCTGGCACAGCGCTGTCTCAGCCCTTCAGCGGGACGATCTGGTTCGCCAGCAGCGCTTGGTACGCCTCGGGGTTGTACCGCGCGAGATTGCCTCGCGCCTTCCGCCGGTACTTGAGGATCTGCCGCGTCCCGATCGCCCACAGCACGTACTGGAACGCCAGCGCGACCTTGAAGTCACCGATCGCCTGCGGCGCACCCCCGGACGACGCGTCCAGCAGTACGCCGACCATCCCGATGCAGAGCAGCGTCGCGATGAAGCCGCCGGTGTTGACCATCCCGTTCGCGGCGCCGAAGCGTGTGGTCGGGTTGAACGTACGGGCGTAGTCCAGCCCCAGCATCGAGCCAGGTCCACCGGCCGCCTGCACGACGATCAACGCGAGCAGCACAGGCATCGGCGCACGTCCCGGCCACAGCAATACGGCGGTCCACATCACCACCGAGCCCGCGATCACCGCCAGCACGATCCAGGACCGGTAGAACGGGAACTTGGCGGCGTACCGTCCGACCAGGGGTCCGTAGCAGAGGCCGGCCAGCACCGGGATGATCAGCATGGCCGCGGCGGTCGTTGGGGCGACCCCCTCACCCTGGACGAGGAACGGGTAGCCCCAGAGCAGTCCGAACGTGCTGCCGGAGAAGCTGGTCGTGAAGTGCGTCCACAGGCCCAGCCGTGTGCCCGGTTCCTGCCAGGCGCGGCGGAGGTTCTTCTTGACCTCTGCGAGCGGGGGCTTCGCGCGGCGGAGCTGTTCGTCGTACGGGGTGTTCCTGACGAGCAGTAGTACCAGTACGCCTGTTACCAGGCTCAGTACTGATGCAGCGGCGAACGTAGGCGTCCAGCCGAAGGCGTGGAAGGCAGCAGCCATCGGAACGGTCGACATGATCGCTCCGAGACCGCCGAGCATTCCTGTCGCCTGTGACATCACGGGCTGGCGCAGCGCAGGGAACCAGGACATGACCACCCGCAGCACACTGATGAACACCAGTGCGTCGCCAACACCCAGCACTGCGCGTGCGGCGAGGGCAGCAGGGTACGAGTTGACCATGCTGAACGCGGACTGCGCGACGAACAGCAGCCCGGACGCAGCGATCAGGAGGCGCTTGGAGCCGTAACGGTCGAGCAGAACGCCGACGGGCACCTGCATAGCGGCGTACACGGTCAGCTGGACGACGGTGAAGCTGGCCAGCGCGGACGCGGAGATATGGAAGCGCTCCGCGGCCTGCAGACCGGCCACGCTCATGGAGCCGCGGTGCAGCACGGTGACGAGGTACGTGAGGACAGCAGTGGCCCACACCGCCCAGGCACGCCGTCCGCCCAGGGGGTAGCGAAGTTCGTTCACCGCGTGCCCCGCAGATCCGTCGCGGCGGTCTCGATGTGGTCGATCACGAGCTCGCGGAAGCGCTTCACGCTGTTGCCGCCGAGCGCGTCGATCATCTCCTGGTGCGCGGTGATCGACTTGTCCATCCGGGCCGGCTGGACCTCGATCCCGGGCACGCCCATCCGGACCTGGCGGTCGCGGAGGCTGTTGTAGAGCTTGGCCAGGATCTGGTTGCCGGCGGCATCGACGATCGCCTCGTGGAAGGCGCGGTCGGCCTCCAGGAACTTCTTCGCGTCGCCGTCCTTGCGGTGCGCGCGCATCTCGTCGACGCGCTCGGTCAGAGCCTCGATCAGCTGCTTGCGGCGTGGCCAGACCTTGGCGGCGGCATGCGTCTCGATCAGCTCACGGGCCTCGAGTACGTCGTCGATCTCCTGCGGGAGCACCGGCAGGACCAGCGCACCCTTCTTCGGGTAGAGCTTGACCAGGCCGGACTCCTCGAGGCGGAGCAGGGCCTCACGGACCGGCGTACGGGAGACACCGACCGCAGTGGCCAGCTCACCCTCGGTGAGGAGTTCGCCACCCGGGTAGGCCCGGTCGAGGATCGCGGCCTTCACGTACGCGTACACGCGCTCCGCCGCGGGGATCTTCTCCACCCCCGGCGCCGCCTCGACCACCACCCGCGCGATCTCCGCGGTCTCGTCACCCAATGTCAACGCGTCACTCGCCGCGTCCCCGCCTGCCACTGCACCCCACCCATACGACTCGTATCTTTGTTGTATCTATCTTACACACACAAACAATCCACTGGCGAAGCCGGGTATTCCCCAGGTTATCCACAGGCGTATCCACACGATGTGCACAGCTTGCAGGGTTTCCCCTGCGTTGTGGACGAAGAACTCCGCTTCTCCGCGATCCGGCCTAGAGTCTCGGGTTACCGGTCCGGACCCGTCCGTCCGGCCCCTGCCCCTGAGGAGGCCTCGTGTCCCGAACGCCCCGTCCCCACCGGCTGGCCGCCGGTCTGTCCGCTGCCGCGCTCGTCTGCGTTTCGCTGGGCGCCGCGACCGGCGCGCACGCCGCCACCGCTGCCGGGCCTCTGATGAACTACGTGGTCAACACGAAGGCCACGCCCGGTCACGTCCGCAAGGCCGAGGACGCGATCAAGGACGCCGGCGGCAAGGTCCTGGTCTCGTACCGGCAGTTCGGTGTGGTGGTCGCGCAGTCGACCAACCCGGACTTCCGTACCGACATCCGCGCGACCCACAACGGCCGCGAGGTCGAGTCGGTCGGCGCCACCCGCACCGCCGCGGTCAGCGAAGGCGGCATGAACGCCCTCGACGAAGCCACCGCCACCCCGGTCGCGGACCCGCGCGAGGGCGAGCAGTGGGACATGCAGCAGATCAAGGCCGACCAGGCGCACGCGGTCACCGACGGCTCGCGCAGCGTCCTCGTCGGCATCAACGACAGCGGCGTCGACGACACCCACCCGGACCTCGCGCCGAACTTCGACGCCGCGGACTCGGTCAGCTGCGTGACGAACGGCGTACCGGACCGAACCGCCGGCGCCTGGCGGCCGACCACGAGCTCGCACGGCACCCACGTCGCCGGCACCGTCGCCGCCGCGCGGAACGGCATCGGCATCGTCGGCGTCGCCCCGGGCGTCCGGATCGCGTCGGTGAAGGTGGTGAACGACGCCGGCTTCATCTACCCGGAGTACTCGATCTGCGGCATCGTCTGGGCCGCCGAGCACCACATGGCCGTCACGAACCACAGCTACTTCATCGACCCGTTCGAGTTCTGGTGCAAGGACAACGGCGACCAGGGCGCGGTCCAGGAAGCAGTACGCCGGGCGTACGCCTGGGCCACCGACCAGGGCACGCTCTCCGTCGCGGCGGCCGGCAACTCGAACTACGACCTCGCCAACAAGACCACCGACAACGGCAGCCCCGACGACGGGCCCGCGGTTCCGCGCACGATCAACAACGACTGCCTCGACATGCCGACCGAACTCCCCGGCGTCATCACCGTCGCCAGCACCACCCGCACCGGCGCCCGCAGCAGCTTCTCCAACTTCGGCCTCGACAAGATCGACGTCGCCGCCCCCGGTAGCTCCATCCTCTCCACCCTTCCCGGCGGCGGCTACGGCCTGATGAGCGGCACCTCCATGGCCTCCCCGCACGTCACCGGCATCGCCGCCCTGATCAAGTCCACCCACCCCTGGTGGGGCCCCCGCGACATCGAACGAGCCCTCCGAACCGAGGCCGACGACACCGCCTGCCCCACCACCCCCGACGCCCGCTGCACCGGCACCACCGCCAACAACTCCTTCTACGGCGAAGGCACCGCCGACGCCCTCGACGCCGTAACCCGCTAACCCCCGATCCGAGTGGGGGTCCACCGCCCGGGACCCCCACTCACCCCCAAACCCACGAAGCCTGTGGGTGAGGAACTCCGCCATGGCGGTCACATCGATGTCGTCCGGGAACTGGTCGACGGCCGGGCAGGCTCCGACTACGGCGACTTCGGCGCCCCGGACAGGTGGGAAGCGTACGTCGCCAGGGTCCAGGCGGCGGCCGACCTCCATGCCGACAAGAGCTGACCAAGTTCGCACGAGCGCAGCACTCAGTTGTGCGCGCGGACGGCGCCCCTTGATCGTCGGGTCATCCCGTACGGCACCACAGCGACGACCATGGCGAGGCAGGCCACCGGGGAGAACCAGGAAGGGTGTCTCGGCCAAGCCAGGAGCACGGCCGGAACGGTGAAGGCGACAGCGATCCCGGCTGCCGCGACGACGTCACCGAGTCGCCACCCGCTGCGTTCTTCCGGGGTCGGCGCGTAGAGATCGCTCGAGCGCGGGGTCTGCGCCCAGTAGTTGATCAGGTGGACCGCGGGATCCCCGACGGCGATCCATGGCTTGTGCAAGGCCAAGGCGACGCAACGGCGACCACCTCGCCGCCTGATGACGGCTCCGAATGCTCCGGACGTCGCCGATACGACGTCGTGTCTGGCGATCCGGTGAGTCCACAGCGGATTGCGCACAACCAGCTCATCAGGTGAGAGCCACACCGCGGGCCGCACGATGCCGAACCACCAGAGCACCACGTACATCGCGATCGCCGTCAGCGGATCGCTGATCGGATGGTCGACCTGCCTCGCGGTAGAGATCAGGGCGATCGGGGCGGTAGCAAGGATCCCTACTCCAATCCCGACCTGGACGACCGGGCTCACCCTCCAACAGCGGCTGACCGCCTCGCCGGGCAATCGGTCGCCCGCGCGACGGTCTGTGCTCACTGAAGAATCATGGCAGGCACATACCTTGCAGCGGAACCTCTTGCCACACCCGCCGTGCTAGACCGTCGTGTCACCGGAGATGGGGTGGCCCGCGGCGGCGCAAAGGTCGAGAACTGTGCTGACGACCTGGGGTAGAGGTTGGTGGGCGTCTACGATGCGCGCTTGGCGCTTACCCAGCTCTTCTTCGACTCTGGTGCGCCACCAGCGCGACCAGACGGCGGTGTCACCCACCTTGCCGAAGATGTTGGCACGCTTCGGGTCTCGCAGGCGGGCGTCCATCGTCCGGTCGTCACAGCGGAGCAGGATCACAAGTCCGAACCGGTCGAGGTAGTCGAACATGTTGAACGCAGTTCCGCAGAGCACCGCGTTGCGGGATCGGCAGTGTGCGAGAAGTTCTGTCAGCCGGCCGTCGATCCACTGCCAATGATGTGCGGTCAGCCAGGCCAGATCAGGCGCCGGCGGGAAGGACACCGGGCTGCCGGACGAGTCCTCATGGCGCGCATACCCGTAGTCCAGGTCGACGGCGTACCGGCCCTGCTCTTGCAGAGCAGCAGCAACCGTGGACTTGCCTGAGCCCGGACCACCGGCGAGAAGCACAGCCACCATGCAAGGACGATCGGCGCCATCCAATCAGTTGGCAACTCGATTTCTGACTCCGGACGGGAAAGGTGTCAGAGTGTGGGGATGTTGAAGCAGGTGGGCGATGGGGTTTGGGTGCGGCAGAGTGGGTGGGTTTGGAGTAACTCGACTGTCGTGCGGACGGACGACGGGTTGGTTCTTGTTGATCCGGGGATCAGTGGGGCTGAGCTCGGTGCACTTGCTGATGAGGTGGATCGGCTGGGAGTGCCGGTGGTGGCGGGGTTCTCGACGCATCCGCATTTTGATCACTTGTTGTGGCATTCGCGGTTCGGGGATGTTCCTCGGTATGCGACTGCTGGGTGTGCGCGGGTTGCGACTGAGGGTCGGGAGCAGGCGCAGGTTATGGCGGTGGAGACCGCGGAGGATGTACCGGTCGAATTGGTGGCGCTTGTCAGTCCGTTGCCGGCGGGCGGTGGACCTGTGCCGGGCGAGATCATCGAGCATGACGGGCACGCTGTCGGGCACGCCGCAGTACTGCTGGCAGATCACGGGGTCCTGCTGGTTGGCGACATGCTGTCTGACGTACTGATTCCGATGCTCGACGTAGGTCGGCCTGGTCAGTTGGATGCCTACGAGGCGGCGCTCGGCCGGCTCGAGGAGGCTGTGCGGCGGGTCGACGTCGTGGTCCCGGGGCACGGGGCCGTGGCCGAGAGGGCTGAGGTGGCCGCGCGGTTGACGGCGGATCGGGCATACCTCGAGGCGTTGCGGCGGCGGGAGGAGCCGGTCGACGTACGCATGGAGCAGGACTGGATGATGGGTCCGCATCAACGCAATCTGCAGGCCCTGCTGGATTGACGCCGGAAGGTCGACGATCCGCGGAGTGCCGACCGTACCTGTATCTAGCCCGTGGTGATCAGCACGATCCCGGCCACGACGACGGCGGCCGCGGTCGCTCGTTTCGGGCCGAAGCGTTCGTGGAAGAAGAGAGCGCCGATGATCGCGCCGAAGATGATGCTGGTCTCGCGGAGCGCGGCGATGGCGGCGAGGGTGCCGCGGGTCTGGGCCCAGAGCACCAGGCCGTACGCCGCCATCGACACGACGCCGCCCGCGAGACCTGACAGGATCGCCGGGCGGGGCAGGTCGAAGATCCGCGGGCCACGCCACAACAGCACGGCGATCGGCATCGCGAATCCCTGCAACATGAAGACCCAGCCCATGTACGTTGCCACCGGCATCTTGTGGACCGCGACCCCGTCGACGACGGTGTACGACGCGATCATCAGGCCGGTACCGGTCGCGGCGAAGATGGCCGGCAGTTGGTTGCGCCCGGGCCGCCCGATGAACACAAGTGCGATGAGGCCCGCCGAGACGAGCAGGACACCGGCCAGCTCGAGCAGGGCCAGCTGCTGATGCAGTACGACGATCGACACCACGGCCACCACCCACGGCGACGTACCGCGGGCCAACGGATACATCTGGCTGAACTGTCCCAGCTGGTACGACGCCAGCAGCCCGCCGAGGTACGCGAGGTGCAGCAACGCCGACGCGATGATGTACCCCCACGTCCCCGCCGGCGGCAGCCCCATCACCAGCACCGCCACCAGTCCGATCACCCCGGCCGCCAACTCGAACAACGCCAACCCGGCAAACCGATCCGGCGCCCCGTGCGCCATCGCATTCCACGTTGCGTGCAGGACCGCCGCCCCGAGGACCACCAGAATCACGACCACTCCACCACCCTCTCACCCGCTCACGGCGCGGGTCAGGTGGATTAGAGGAGGTCGAGGTCGCGGAGGCTTCGAGCGGTTTCGAGAATGGTGGTTTCCAGGGGGCGCGGGTTCCAGCCGAGCATGGTGCGAGCGCGGGTGTTGTGGATCGTGGGGCGGGGGAGGTCGGGGCCGGGGGCCTCTTCGGTGGGGGTGGGGACGGAGAGATGCTCGTGCAGGAGGTGGGAGAGTTCGAGGAAGCTCGTGGCCGGGTCGTTGCTTACGGCAAGGAAGCGGTGGCCGGCGGCGGTCCGGTTGGTCATCGCGCGGACGTGCAGGTCGGCGACGTCACGGACGTCGACCACGCCGAAGCGGGCACGCGGGAGCACGTCGATGCTGCCGTCGAGGATCGACTTGATCAGTTGGGTGGAGGACCGGAGGTCGGTGGTGAGGGTCGGACCGAAGATGGCGGTCGGGTTGACGACGACCAGTTCGGTGGCGGCGTCGCGCATCAGGTCCCAGGCGGCGCGTTCGGCGATCGCCTTCGAGCGGGGGTACGGCGCGAGGCCGGGGGTGTCCGGGTCGGTCCAGTCGTCCTCGGTGTAGTCGGCGTCGGGTTTCGGGGTGTACCCGATCGCGGCGAAGGACGAGGTCAGGACGACGCGGCGGGCGCCGGCGTCGCGGGCGGCTCGTAGTACCCGGAGGGTTCCCTCGCGGGCGGGGACGATCAGTTCGTCCGGGTCTTCGGGCTGTACGGCGGGGATCGGGGACGCTACGTGGTGGATCTCGGCGCAGCCGTCGACGGCGGTCTTCCAGCCGTCGTCGGACATCAGATCCGCCTCGACGAATTCCAGGCGGGTGTCGTCGGCGCCACCCCGGCGTACGGCGGCCCGGACCGAGTCGGCGCGAGACCTCGAGCGGACCGTCGTACGGACGTCGCGTCCGTCGCGGAGGAGTCGCGCGATCAGGTGAGTCGCGAGGTAACCGGAACCCCCGGTGACGAGCACCGGGCTCATCGGAGGGCTCCCAGGCCGTCGACGACGTCTACCAGGCGTTCGATGGTTGCGGCCTCGGCTGCTTCGTCACCGCGGTCGCGGGCGTCCCACAGCGCCGCCTTCTCGCGGAGGTAGCGGAGGCGGGTTTGCTGGGCGGCGATCTCGGACTCGATGCGTTCGGCGTGCCGGAGCAGCAGGTCGCGCTGCTCGCCGGCCGCCGCACGCCCGCGGGCGCGGTTCGCCAGGTACGTGCGCATGTCTCCGATGCCGACGCCGACCGCGCGCAGGCAGGCCAGCGCTTCGAGTACGTCGACGTCCGCGCTCTGGTACCGGCGGTGGCCGCTCTGCGCGTCCCGGCCGATCGGGCCGACCAGCCCGACGTCCTCGTAGTACCGCAGCGTCGGCTCGCTCAGCCCGCTCCGCCGCGCGACCTCCTGAATGGTGAAAACCGTCATGCCGCCACGGTCACATACTTAAAGCGCTTGAGGTCAAACAAGAAGGGCCCGGATGAATTCACCCGGGCCTTCGAGCTCAGAACATCAGTGCGCGGGCGGGATCCTCGAGGATGCTCGCCACGTCGGCGAGGAAGATGGAGCCCTTCTCGCCGTCGATCAGGCGGTGGTCGAAGGACAGCGCGAGCGTGGTGATCCAGCGCGGGACGATCTCGTCGTCCACCACCCACGGCTGCTTCCGGACCGCGCCGAACGCGAGGATCGCGGCCTCGCCCGGGTTGATGATCGGCGTACCGGCGTCGACCCCGAACACGCCGACATTGGTGATCGTGAACGAACCGCCCGCCTGGTCCGCGGGCTGGGTCTTGCCCTCGCGGGCGGTGGCGACCAGGTCGTTCAGCGCCCGGCAGAGGTCGGGCAGGGTGAGCGAGTCGGCGCCCTTGATGTTCGGGACGATCAGCCCGCGCGGGGTGGCCGCGGCGATCCCGAGGTTGACCGCGCCCTTGTAGACGATCTCCTGGGCCTGCTCGTCCCAGGCCGCGTTCACGATCGGCGTACGGCGGGCGGCGAGGGTAACGGCCTTCGCGACGATCAGCAGCGGGGAGACGCGGAGGTCGCGGAACGCCTTGTCCGACTTCAGCCGCTCGACGAGTTCCATCGTGGCGCTGACGTCGACCGTGATCCACTCGGTCACGTGCGGTGCGGTGAACGCGCTGGCGACCATCGCCTGCGCCATCACCTTCTGTACACCCTTCACCGGAACGCGGGTGTCCTCGCGGCCACTCACCACCGGGGCGGGTTCGTACGTCGCAGCCGCCGGTACGTCGGCGGCCGGAGCCGCGGCGTGCGCTTCCACGTCCGCCCGGGTGATCACACCACCCGCGCCGGTCGCGGTCACCGCCGCCAGATCAATCCCCAGATCCTTGGCAAGCTTCCGCACGGGCGGCTTCGCCAGTACATGACCCCTGGCAACCGGCGCCTGCGGCGCCGGGGTGGGAGGTGCGACAGCGGCCGACGCGGACGCCGGAGGCGCGGCTGGGACGGCCGACGCCGCAGCTGCGGCCTGGGGTGCGGCCGGTACGGCCTGAGGTCCGGCCGGTACGGCCTGAGACGCGGCGGGTGCGGCCTGAGGCGCGGCGGGTGCGGTCGGCGGTGCGGCTGGGGAACCTGTTGGTGCGGCCGTGGGAACGCCGGCTCCTGGACCACCGTTCGCGGGTTTGCGTTGGCGGCGCTTGGCTTCGGTGGTCTTGGGGCCGTAGCCGACCAGGACCGCCGTACGACCGCCGGACTCCTCCGGCTCCGGGACGGACGGGACCATGTCGTCCGCGAGCGGCTCGTCGCCGGCGGACTCGGTCTGCACCGAGATGATCGGCGTACCGACCGGGACCGTCTCGCCCTCGGGGACCAACAACTCGGTGATGACACCGGCGAACGGGACCGGGAGCTCCACGAGCGACTTCGCGGTCTCGATCTCGACGACAGTGTCGTTCAGCTTGACGGTGTCGCCGGGCTTCACCTTCCAGCTGACGATCTCGGCCTCGACCAGCCCCTCACCGACGTCGGGGAGGCGGAACTGCTGGATGCCCATCAGTACCCCATCACCCGGTCGACGCCGTCCAGGACCCGGTCCAGGTCCGGCAGGTACTCGTCCTCCATCCGCGACGGCGGGTACGGAGTGTCGTACCCGGTGACGCGCAGCACCGGCGCCTCCAGGTGGTAGAAGCACTCCTCGGTCACCCGGGCCGCGATCTCCGACCCGGGACCGAACGAGTACGGCGCCTCGTGCACGACGACCGCGCGCCGCGTCTTCTTCACCGAGGAGAAGATCGTCGCCAGGTCGAACGGCGCGATCGTCCGCAGGTCCACGACCTCCAGGTTGCGCCCGTCCTCGACCGCGGCCTCGGCCGCCTGCAGACACGTCTTCACCATCGGCCCGTAACAGAGCAGCGTCGCGTCCGTACCCTCACGCACGACCTTCGCCTTGTGCAGCGGCAGCGCCGGCCCCGCGGACTCGTCCAGCTCGGCCTTCTCGTGGTACCTCCGCTTCGGCTCGAAGAACACCACCGGGTCGTCGGACGCGATCGCCTGCTGGATCATCCAGTACGCGTCGACCGGGTCGCCGCAGGAGATCACCTTCAGCCCCGGTACGTGCGCGAACAGCGTCTCCGGCGACTCCGAGTGGTGCTCGACCGCGCCGATGCCGCCGCCGTACGGGATCCGGATGACGACCGGCATCTTGATCTTGCCCATCGACCGGTAGTGCATCTTCGCGACCTGGCTGACGATCTGGTCGTACGCCGGGAACACGAACCCGTCGAACTGGATCTCGCACACCGGGCGGTACCCGCGCAGCGCGAGCCCGACCGCCGTACCGATGATCCCGGACTCGGCCAGCGGAGTGTCGATCACCCGGTCCTCGCCGAAGTCCTTCTGCAGCCCTTCGGTGACCCGGAAGACGCCGCCGAGCTTGCCGATGTCCTCGCCCATCACGAGGACCTTCGGGTCCTTCTCCATCGCGGCCCGGAGTCCGGCGTTGATGGCCTTGCCGAGAGTGATCTTGCTCATCGCTCAGCCCTCACCTTCGAACGAAGCGGCGTACGCGACGTACTGGTCACGCTGCTCGGCCAGTTGCGGCGTCTCGTCGACGTACACGTTCTGGAAGAAGTCGGTGAGCACCGGGTCCGGCAGGGCGAGACAGCCGGCCCGCAACTCGGCGGCGACCTTGTCGCCCTCGGCGTCGACCTCGTCGAAGAAGTCGTGGTCGACGCTCGCGTGCCGGGCCAGGTACGCGTGCACGCGCTCGATCGGGTCCTTGAGCTTCCAGTGCTCGAGGTCCTCGTTCAGCCGGTACTTCGTCGGGTCGTCGGAGGTGGTGTGCGCGCCCATCCGGTACGTGTACGCCTCGATCAGCGACGGGCCGCTGCCCTCGCGGGCGCGCTTCAGGGCCTGCTGGGTGACGGCGTACGTCGCGAGTACGTCGTTGCCGTCGACGCGGACGCCCGGGAAGCCGAAGCCGGCGGCGCGCTGGTACAGCGGGATCCGGGTCTGCCGGTCGATCGGCTCCGAGATCGCCCATTGGTTGTTCTGGCAGAAGAAGACGACCGGGGCGTTGAACACCGAGGCCCAGATGAATGCCTCGTTGACGTCACCCTGGCTGCTGGCGCCGTCACCGAAGTACGCGATCGTCGCCTCGCCGTTGTCGGCGTCGCCGATCGCGTGGTCGCGCTGCTGGCCCATCGCGTACCCGGTCGCGTGCAGCGTCTGGGCGCCGATCACGATCGTGTACAGGTGGAAGTTGTTGTCCTTCGGGTCCCAGGCGCCCTGGTCGACGCCGCGGAACAGGCCGAGCAGGTTCAGCGGGTTGACCCCCTGGCACCAGGCGACGCCGTGCTCCCGGTACGTCGGGAAGACCATGTCCTTCTTGTTCAGGGCACGGCCGGAACCGATCTGCGCGGCCTCCTGGCCGAGCAGCGACGCCCACAGGCCGAGCTCACCCTGACGCTGCAGGGCGGTCGCCTCGGTGTCGATCCGGCGGACCAGGACCATGTCCCGGTAGAAGCCCTTGATCGCCTCGTCGTCGAGGTCGAACGAGTAGTCCGGGTGCTCGACGCGCTCGCCTTCGGGCGTCAGGAGCTGGACGAACTCGACCTCTTCGGAGGCCTGGGGCGGACTGACCGGCGCCTTGTGGGGCGCGAACACTTCCGGGGCAGGGCCCGGCACCGACTCACTCACATGCACTCCTCGGGTTCGAGCGCGGGATCGCCGCGACCGCACGTTGCACGGGGGCCGGCCCGATGTGCCGGATGAGGCTTTCGCAGGCTGGTCCGCGTGATTCCAGGGGTTGATGCACTGCTGGCAGTGGACCTCCTCACTGGTCTCACTCCCATCTTGCCGGACACCGTACAGACCAGGTGCCTGATCCGCTAACTTCCTGGACTCCAGCGGGTACGGCGGTACCGGAATCGGTCCTGGGATGAGACACCAGTCCACCCACTGGTCCTATCCGCAGCCTCGTCTTACAGCGTGCGGGCACCGCGAAGGGGAAGTGTCACAAGTTCGTCTCGACAGCCGGCGATTGGCGGGAATCGGCCGCCCGGTGGCCGGAAATCTCCTTGCGTGCGCGTGCACGCGAGGCCTAGCGTAAGCATCGTTCGCACAAGACACCCCTGACATCCCTTCGAGGAGGGTCGTGATGGCCACAGCTCCCGCCGACGTGGTCGAGACCGGTTCACGGCCGGCCTCCGGCGCGATGATCTGGACCGCGCTCGCGGTGGTGTACGTCGTCTGGGGTTCGACGTACCTGGCGATCCGGGTGGTGGTCGAGGCGGAGATCCCTCCGATGCTCGGGATGGCCACCCGGTTCCTCACCGCGTCGGTGCTGATGGCGACCGGACTGGCCCTCAAATCGGGGTGGCAGCGACTCCGGATCACCCGGCGCGAGGCGATCGGCGCGGCCACCGTCGGTGTCCTGCTACTTGCCCTCGGCAACGGCGCGGTGGCGATCGCGGAGCAGACGGTGCCGTCGGGGCTGGCGGCGCTGCTGGTCGCGGCGATCCCACTGTGGCTGATGCTGCTGCGGGTCGGCGGCGGCGAACGACCTCGCGCGATGACGTGGGTCGGCGTACTGATCGGGTTCGGCGGGGCGGCGCTGCTCGCGTTGTCGGGTGGCAACACGAGCGCGAAGCCGTTGTCGGTGGCGATCCTGGTCGCCGGCACGATCTGCTGGGCGACCGGTTCGCGGTACGCGCCGCGCCTCGGCCTGCCGCGAGACCCGCTGGTGACAGCGCTCTACGAGATGGTCTTCGGCGGTACGGCGATGGTGCTGTTCGGCGTACTGCGGGGCGAGCCGGGGCGGCTGCACTTCGACCGGATCCACGGCAGCGGGTGGGTCGGGCTGGCGTACCTGGTGGTGTTCGGGTCGCTGCTCGCGTACACGGCGTACTCGTATCTGCTCGCGAACGCCCCGATCTCGCTGGTCGGCACGTACGCGTACGTGAACCCGGCGGTCGCGGTGTTCCTCGGCTGGCTGATCCTGAGCGAGCGGCTGACCTGGCAGATCCTGCTCGGCGGCGCGGTGATCATCGTCGGGGTAGCACTGGTCGTCACCGCGGAACGCCGCCGGGCCTGAAAAGGAAAGACCCGGGCCCCTAAGGACCCGGGTCTCCCACCGCTGCCGATGCGCGCGGCAGCGGGTCTGGCTGCCGGTCGCGCCCTGCCCCGAAAAAACACGGCACGAAACTCCGGCAATGGTTCCAAATTGTTCCGACGAATCGTGCTATTGCCAATTCGGCAGCCACCGAGCCCACCGAAACAATCTCCGATTCACCGGGCCATCCGTCACCCGCGCTGACTCAACGACGCACCTCTGCCCTGGTTACGGGCCCCTCTGTCTCAACTTCCGCTCACCAATATCACTGCCGCATCAGGGAAAATAGTTGACGAAAAAGTTTGTAACCGGCCGCGCCAGGGGTCGTTACCACTAAGACGAATCCGTCAAACCCGAAAGGAAACCTGGCAAAATGCAGGTAACTCGCAAGATCGTCATCGCAGCCGCGGCGGCGACCGTTGCCACCCTTGGTGTCGCGAGCTTCGCGGGCGCCAACATGCTCGACGACGCGCAGAAGAAGGCCCAGGTCGAGGGTCTGTCCGACCAGGTGTCGGCTCTGTCCCAGGGCGCCGGCAACTACGACGGCTCCCACGCTCGCTGGTGGGGCATGCGCAAGGACGGTTCGCTGGTCGCCATCGACCGCAACGACCTCGGCGCCGTTCAGGCCTGCCACAACTTCGGTGCCGGCACCGGCATCGGCGGCACGGTTCCGGCCGAGGACATCACCGGCATCATCGGCTGGGGCAACAACGGCAACAGCATCACCGCCGTCAAGACCTGCGAGCAGGACAACCAGCAGAACCGCAAGTGGTACAAGGCTGACGGCAACGGCGTTGTCTCGGTCAGCGACAACAAGGTCGGCCCGTGGCAGGTTTGCCACAACGAGATCGACGCCACCGGCATCGGCGGCACCGTTCCGCTGACGAACCCGACCGGCATCCTCGGTCTGGACAACAACGGCAACTCGATCGACTCGCTGAAGACCTGCGAGCAGAGCAACGAGCAGAACAACTGACCCTCCCTGGTCAGTGATGCAGGACCCGAACCAGCCACCTCGGTGGGTTGACTGATTCGGAGCAACACCGCGGCGCCGGGAGCAAGCCTCACTCCTCCCGGCGCCGCTTCTTTGTGCCCGCAACTCACGACACCCCGCGGGGTCATACGACAAGCTATTGCGTGTCGCACGACCCCGCGGGGTGTTCCGTGTGCGGGCTCAGAGGTCGCGAAGGTCTACACACGCACCGTTGGACAGGTCTCGGGTCAGGAGGGACCAGATGCCCGCGGCGGCCGACTCCGGCGTACTCAGGGCGCCGGTCTGCTTCAGGGTGTGGAAGCGGCCGACCGACGGGAACACGGTCTCGTCCGTGGCGCGGATCTCGGACTGCATGTCGGTATCGACCACGCCGGGGGCTACGGCGATGACGCGGCAGCCGTCGGCGGGTTGTTCCTGACCTACGGTGCGGACCCAGTGCTCGACGGCGGCCTTGCCGGCGTTGTACGAGGACCAGCCGGCGTAGGCGGTCTTCGCGGCGCCCGAGGAGAGGATGATCAGGTGGCGCTCGCAGGTCAGGTGGGCCGACGCGCGGAGGAACGCGGCGCCGAGGATCTGCGGGGCGGCGGAGTTCAGCAGGACAGCTCGGTTGTACGACTCCGGGTCGGCGTCGGACGCCGGCCCGATGGGGGTGATCGTGCCGGCGTTGTGGATGAAGACCACGCGATCTCCGGCGTACGCCGACAGCTCGGCGGTGAACTGCATCGCGACGCGGGACCAGCCGTCCGGGTCCGAGAGGTCCGCCCTGAGGTGTTCCGCCGTCCCGTCGTGGTCGCGTTGCCCGAGGCGCTGTCGCAGGTACCCCGCCCGGCCGCCAGTACGGGAGATGTCGATGACGCGGGCGTCCGGGAACGGGACCGACGCGGCCAGGGTGGCGCCGATCCCGCTGGAGGCTCCGGAGATCCAGACGAGCGAACTCACTGGCGCCAGGTGCGGGCGACGGCGAGGAACAGGTCGTTGGCCTCGCGTTCGCCGATCGTGACGCGGACGCCGTCGCCGGGGAACGGGCGGACCGAGACTCCCTCGGCCTGGACCGCCTGGGCGAACTTCACGGTGTCGTCGCCGAGCTCGAGCCAGACGAAGTTCGTCTCCGACTCCGGAACGTTCCAGCCCGCGGCCTGCAGTTCGGCGATCACCCGGCCGCGTTCCTCGACCAGCGCGTCGACGCGTTCGAGCAGCTCGTCCTCGACGGCGAGCGACGCGATCGCGGCCGCCTGCGCCACGTAGCTGACCCCGAACGGCAGCGCGCACTTACGGATCGCGCCGACCACCGACGGATGCCCGATCGCGTACCCGACGCGGAAGCCGGCCAGCCCGTACGCCTTCGAGAACGTCCGCAGCACCAGCACGTTCGGCCGGTCGCGGTACAGCTCGACCCCGTCCACGACGTCGGTCGCCCGGACGAACTCGCGGTACGCCTCGTCCACCACGACCAGCACGCTCGACGGTACGGCGTCCAGGAACGCGACCAGCTCGTCCCGGCGGACCACCGGGCCGGTCGGGTTGTTCGGCGTACAGACCAGCACGACCTTCGTCCGGTCGGTGATCGCCGCCTCCATCGCCTTGAAATCGTGCCGCGCGTCGGCGGTCAGCGGTACCTGGACCGAGGTCGCGCCGGTCAGCTGCACCGCGATCGGGTACGCCTCGAACGAGCGCCAGGCGTACACGACCTCGTCACCGTCCGCGACCGTCGCCTGCAGCAAGTGGTAGAGCAGCGCGACCGACCCGGTGCCGACCGCGAGATCGCTGACCGGTACGCCGAACCGCTTCGACAGCGCCTCGAGCAGGTCGACCGCGCCCATGTCCGGGTAGCGGTTCATCTGCGCGGCGGCCTCGGTGGCGGCGGCGAGGACACCCGGAAGCGGCGGGTACGGGTTCTCGTTGCTGGACAACTTGTACGTCGGCCGGCCGTCGGTGCGCTCCGGCGGACGGCCCGGCTTGTAAGCCGGTACGTCGTCCAGACAGGCGCGGAAGCGAACCTCATTGTCAGGGGTCATGCCCGCAGGTTAATCCTTACCGCACCCCGGAACCACCCTGCCCGGGGCGACCGTTTGACTCCGGGAACAGCGAGCCTCAAACTGACTGATTGTCGGACAATCAGGGGATCCTGCACCGGGATCTCAACGGTCAGGGAGGTACTCGTGGGACAGCCGCTGGAGTGGGGTCGTCGCTATCTGATGGTCCGGCCGGACCACTTCCGGATCGACTACGTGATCAACCCGTACATGTCGACGCACGACCAGCCGGACCCGGCACTGACGCTGAAGCAGTGGGACGCGCTGCGGCAGGCGATCCTGGACGCCGGCGGCGAGGTCGAGGTCCTCGAGCAGCGCGCCGACTCCCCCGACATGGTGTACGCGATGAACCTCGGGCTGGCCGCCGCGGACGGCCGGGCGATGCTCTCGCACATGCGGTTCGAGCCCCGCCGGGCAGAGTCGCTGAGCGCTGCGGACTGGTTCACCGGGCACGGCTTCCGGCTCGACCGGGTCGGCGCCGAGGGCGTCGGGCCGCACTTCGAGTCCGGCGACGCGTTCGTGTTCGGCGACAGCCTGGTCGTCGGGTACGGGCCGCGCACCGACGCGGAGGCGCTCAAGCACCTGGCAACCGAGTGGAACGTCCGGGTCCGCGGCCTGCGGATCGCACACGAGGGGATGTATCACCTCGACCTGCCGTTCTGCCCGGTGGACAGCACGCACGCGATGGTCTATCCGCCGGCCTTCGACACCGCGAGCCAGGGCGAACTGTCCGCCATCGTCCCGGACCCGATCGTCCTCACCGACGAGGAGGCGTTCGCGTTCTCCGCGAACTCGATCGTCGTCGACCAAACCATCATCATGCCGGCCTGCTCCGAGCGCCTCCGCGACATCCTCACCGCCCTCGGCCTCCGGGTGGTCGTCCTCGACCTCTCCGAGTTCCACAAGGGCGGCGGCTCGGCCCGCTGCCTCACCAACCCCCTGGACTTCCCCCTGACCTCCGCCACCACCCCAGGCGGGGAACTGCACCTCCCTGCCTGATCAGGGTGCTCAGCTGGTGGTGAAGATCAGCTCGAGATTGTCCGGATCGTACCCATTGCCCTTGAGCCACTCGAGGGCGTACTTGCGACCCTCGGGGTACACCAGTTTGATGTAGAACGCGAGGTACTCCGGGTCGCCCGGGTGCGCCTTCGAGACGCCCTGGTTGATCGTGAAGCCGCGGCCGATGTACGGCAACTGCTGGAGGATCGGGTACTTGGCCTCCAGCCGCTTGTTGAGCTCGTCGAAGCGTCGACCGGTCTCCGCCTCGATCTGCAGCTCCTGCTCGGGGTGCGAACGCTCCCAGGCCCGCCCCTCGGCATTGTTCGAGAACAGGTACATCTTCAAGGCGTAGTCCTGACGGATGTCCACGGTCTCGGTGTAGGTCTCGAAGCCCTTCCGCTGACCGACGAACGTGTGCTGGCCTTCCTTGACCTTGATCTCGCCGTTCGCCGCGACCTGCTTGCCGTCGACGGTCAGGGTCAGGTCGTTCGGCACCGAGCTGACCTGCACTTTGTGCTCCGGGCCTCCCCTGAAGACCAAGAACGCCACGAGCAGTACGACGGCCACCAAGATCGCCGCCCCGGCCACGTACAGCCGCCGGTTCTCTTCCATCGAACCTACGCTCCCGATTTCTTGAGGCGAGCCACCATGTAGTGGCCACGGTAGTCGTCGAAGTACACGTGCGACGCTTCCGGGGTGTGACCGTGCAGCGAGGCCGAGGCCGCGTTGTACGTCTTCCCGTCACCACCCTTGTAGGGGCCGGTGTACAGGTAGGTGTGCCCGTCGATGAGGAAGATGTCGCCCGGTTTCAGCTGCCCCTCGTTGGTCAGGTTGTCGAAGACCTCGTACTTCGGCGAGTTGCGCACGTACGGGATCTGAATCGACGTTCCGCGGCGAGCGTAGTCCGGGTCGGCACCGCTCATCACCATCACCGTGGCCACGAACACACCGCAGTCGGTCAGCTCGTCCTCTCCCGTCGATCCGTTGTACTTCTTCTCAGCCGGCGGGTAGGCAGGTTTCGCATCGAACCCGTGTCCCGGAGTGTCCCAGGCAAGCGACAAGGCGGTCTTGACGATGTCCCCGTTGCCGGCCGCCGCCCCGCAGCCGCCACCGCCGGTGTCGTCGGCAGCACCCTGGGCGGGCGCGATCCCGGCGTACTGGTCGAAGGCGCTCTGCGCGTCCGCGATCCGCTTCCGCCAGTTGTCGGAGTCGAGGTTCTCGTTGCCTCCGAACCCCTCGAAGCCCTGGCCGAACGCGATCGTGGCGTCCTTGACCGTCTTCGCCGCCTTGAGCCGGTCGCCGCCGTCCTTGCGCGGGTCCGGCCCCTTGCCGAGGAGTTGGTCCCTGAGGAAGTCGAGCTGGAACTGGAGCGACTCGATGGTCTTGTCGTCAGCACCTGAGGCCCTGGACGGGTTGATCATCTTCGTCGACGGGGTCCATTGCACGATTCCCCAGCCGAGGTTCGACTGCTTCAACGCATCGGCCACATGGGTGACGTCGCCGGGCTTACCACCCTGAAGCATCGTCGGTTCGACGTACGACTCCGTCTGCATGTTGCCGATGACCCCGGCCGCCTGCTCCTTGGAGTAGCCGTTCGCGACGAAGTAGTTGAAGACCATCTGGACGTTGTTGTTGCCGGTCAGCGACGAAGTCGGGCAGGAGCAGCTGCCCCCGGAATCCCCGGAGTCCTGGACGACGAACGGGTTGTCCTTCATCTGCGTGTTCACGAGGTGGCCGTTGGATTCCTTGTCGATCCAGACCTCGAAGTGCAGGTGCTCGCCGGACAGGCCGGGCGGATCCTCGTTGCCGGAACCCGAGGTGGCGATCTGCTGGCCACGCTTGACGGTGTCACCGGCGTGGACCAGGAAGTCCTTGATGTACCGGTAGTGGGTCTGGACCTCCTGCTCGTGCTTGATCACGATCTCGTTGTTCGAGGTGGAGACCACCGTGCCGTTGGCAGCGGCGTAGACCTTGCTGCCCTCGGAGACGTCGAAGTCCATACCGGAGTGGCTGGTACCGGCGTTCGGGTCGACACCCCAGTCCTGGGAGATCTCGTGCTTGTCCGTCGGCCAGGCGAACGTGGCCTGGTCGGCACCGCTGTTCGCGGGCGACATCGCGCAGGCGGCGGCCTGGGTGTCCATGCCCATCAGCGAGCTCAGCAGCATCACGATGACGACGCCCAGCGCGAACGGCAGCAAGAGCAGGCCGCCGACGAGCGGCACCAGTTTCTTGGCACCTTCCACGGTCTGCTCCTCGCTGGCTCGAGTGGGCTTCCGCGCGGGTCGGCGGAAGGGGCGGCCACTAGTGGAAAATGGTGCCTGAAAAGCGGGTCATCGTGTGGAAGTTATCCACAGGGTGGGTGGCCGGGGGCGGGGCGGGCGCGACAACGGGGCGGGTCTGGACGAGAATCTTCCCATGTACGAACGGCTGCGGGTGGACCGCTCGACCACGGTGGACCGGGTGGTCGACGCGCTGCGTGCGGCCATGTTCGCCGGTGACCTGCAGCCTGGTACGCCGCTGCGCGAGCAGCCGCTGGCGGAGGCATTGGGGGTGGCCCGGAGCACGATCCGGGAGGCGATGACGATGCTGGTCACCGAGGGGCTCGCGGTGCGGGAGCCGAACAAGGGGGTCAGCGTCGCGATCCTGCACCCGGCCGCGGTGGCGGACATCTGCCGGGCGCGGTTCGTGCTGGAGTCGGCCGGGATCCGGGCGTGGTTCGACGCCGACGAGGCGGCCCGGGAGCGGGTCCGGGAGGCGATGCGGGTGTTCGCCGCGACCGCCAAGGACGGGGCCGATCCGGAGGCGCTCACCGAGACGCATCTGGCGATCCACCGGAGTCTGGTCGCACTCACGGGGAGTGAGCGGCTGATCGCGACGGCGGACTCGGTGACCGGTGAGGCGCGGTTGGCGCTGGCGCGGGTGGATGCGCTGCGTCAGGACGCCCGCCAGCAGGTCGCGTCGCACCGCAAGCTGATCCGGCTGCTGGAGCGCGGTGAGCTCGAAGAGTGCGTCGACGAGCTCCGGCGCCACCTGGCCGGTGCCGAGGAGTCACTCCTCGAGGCCATCGCAATGCCGCCGGCCTGACAGCTCGGGTCAGACCAGCCCGTCCGCGATCACGTCGTACGTCCGAGAACCGACCCGGAGGCCGGTCAGGCGGGCGTTGGGGTCGAGGCCCGCGACCTGTGGGTTCGCGGTGACCGTGCCGTCGAGGGCTACCTCGATGCCGAAGATGCCCTCCAGGACCAGGCTGACCCAGGCGCCGGAGGAGGAGCAGGACCAGTCGATCAGGTACGGGAACTGGGGCGGCGACTTCCGCGCGCCGCCGGCCATCGCGGGCTGGGCCTCCTCGACGAAGTGCGCCTGCCCGCACGGGCCCTGGTTCGCGGTCTTCGCGAGTCCCGGCAGCCAGTCCAGCAGTACGTCGCCACGCCCGAGGGCGAACAGGGCGCGCCCCGCGTCGGCCGGCCACGCCGGGTAGGCCCCGTTCCACTGGTGGTCCGGGCGGACGCTGAACGCCGCGTCGGCGTCGTACGGCGACAACGCGCGCATCCAGGTGGGCGTCTGCAGCTCGTTCTGGAAGAACGACACCATCTCCGCGCACTGCGACTCGGACAGGTCGTCCGGGATCGTCGTACCGATGATGTTGAAGTCGTAGCAGTGCCGTACCGGTACCAGCGTGCCGTCGGGTTGGCGGGCGTGCCAGAAGCCCCTGCCCTCGACGTACAGCTCATTGACGTGCCCCGCCTGCGCAGACGCCTCCTTGCGGAGTAGAGCGGCACGGTCCGTGTCACCCGAGCGGTCCGCGATCTCAGCGGCCACCCGCATGCACCAGACGTTGGCTGCGTTGAAGCTGGCCACCTCGTGCACGTAGCTGCTCACGCACTCCAGCAGGTTGTCGATGCCGCCGTAGTCGGCCAGCGCGTGCTCACCGCGCAGCCCGCGCCAGGCGGTCGCCCAGTCGTGGACGTGCTCCCCTACCGCCTTCGGACCGACAACAGCGTCCAGGAACGCGTCGTCGCCGGTGAAACGTACGTAGTCGCGCACCAGGCGGGTCATGGCGAAGTCATTGACGGAGTACCAGTAACCGACCGGCCCGCCGGTCAGCCACTCGGTGCCGAAGTGCTTGTGGATGTCCAGGTCGATCCAGTGCTCGATGTGCTTGCGCATCGGCTCCGGGTCGAGCAGGGCATGCGTCAACGAGGACAGGCTGTAGTCCCAGATGAACGTCGTCGTCTGCCAGTACCGCGGCATCAAGGTGTCGTACGTCCGCCCGAGCACGCTCGCCGGGTTGTCACGGCGGAACCAGATCACACCGAGCACACCCCACCAGTACAGCTTCCGCAGGGCCTCGTTGGAGGTCTCCAGCACCGGCAGGGATCCGCTGAAGCCTTCGCTGGACGGATCGAACGCGTCCGCGATCGCGACATCCCACACGCTCTCCGCGACAGCGATGACGGCCGGTACGTCGGCCACGCACACGTCGAAGTGCTCCGCAGCCTCCTCCAACGTCCCCGCCAGCGCATGAACGTACGACAGCCGCGCGTGCCCGTCGGCGTCCAGGTCAACAGTCGCCTCGAGCATCCCCCGGTCCACAGTGCTGGGAATGTCGACGCCTTGCAGGCTCACGGCTGATCCGGACTCCCCGGTGCCGACAACCCGATTGTCGACAACAGTCAGCGTGTTGGGCTCGGACGGTGGCTCCGGCCGCAACCACCCGGCCGACGAGCGCGTCGCGGTACTTGCCAACGAAAGCCCCAGTCGAACCGACCGCCCCGGCTGCCCGGCAATCTCCAGTTGTACGACGACAGCCGGTCGGCCCGGGGCGCAGGCAGTGGTCGTGCGGATGTGCAGGCCGTCGACCGTGGTGGAGCGGACGACGCGGTCCGGGCGCCACACGACCTCGACGGTGCCGCCGTACGAGCGGGCCAGCCGGCCGTCGACGTACAGCTGGGCGGTGATCGTGTCGCCGTGCGAGTACGGCGGGAAGTTCACGCTGCGGATCCCGACCACGTCGAGGTCGACCTGGGCGGTGCCGAGGAAGTTCGTCAGCCCCGGCGGGTTGAACATGTCGTCGTACGTGTGCGTGAGGACGTCGCTCGCCAGGTCGGCGGAACGCGGGATCGTCATGACGGGTCTGCCCAATCGGTGTTCGGTAGCAGGGGGTACCAGTCCGGGCGGGCCGGATCGCGGTCGTACGGGTAGGTGCCGAGCTCGCGGAACAGTTCGGCGTACTCGGCCAGCTTGTCGCGGTCCAGTTCGACGCCGAGGCCCGGCGCGTCCGGGACCGCGATCGCGCCGTCGACGTACGGAAGCTTGCCGCCGGCAATGATGTCGTCGCGCAGGTGGTGGTAGTGCGCGTCCGCGGCGAACGACAGGTTCGGTACGACGGCGCCGAGGTGCAGCATCGTCGCGAGCTGGATGCCGAGCTCGCCCGAGGAGTGCACGGCGACGCCGAGCTGGAACGTCTCGCAGACGCCGGCCGCCTTGAGGCACGGGCGGATGCCGCCCCAGAACGTGGTGTCCAGCAGGATCACGTCGACGGCCGGGTTCAGGACGTTCGCGGCGAGCTGCTCGAAGTTCACCACGACCGTGTTGGTGGCGAGCGGGATCGGGGTGTTCTCGCGGACCCGGCGCATCCCGTTCAGGCCCCAGGTCGGGTCCTCGAGGTAGTCGTTGTCGAGGTCCTCGATCCCGCGCGCGAACCGGATCGCCTCCTCGACACTGAACGCGCCGTTCGGGTCGAACCGGACGCGATGCCCCGGGAACGCCTCCGCCAGCGCGCGGAAGCACTCGCGCTCGTAGTCCGGCGGGAAGACGCCGCCCTTCAGCTTGTGCACGCTGAATCCATGCTCGTCGACCAATGATCGAGCATGGGCCACCAACTGCTCGGCGGTGCGGATCTCCCCGGTCCCGTCGGCTGCGGGGTGCCGGAAGAACAGGTAGCTGGCGAACGGCACGCGGTCTCGCACCTTGCCGCCGAGCAGAGCGTGCACGGGTACGCCGAGCTCGCGGCCCTGCAGGTCCAGGCAGGCGAACTCGATGGCCGCGAGCAACTGGGTGCGGTTGTTGTACAGGCTCGCGGTCGGGTTGGCGAGCATCCAGCGCAGTGCCTCGGTGCGAGCCGGGTCGTGGCCGACCAGGTACTCCTTCAGCCCGGCGACCGCGGCCTCGGCGCTCTGGCCACCGCCGCCCATCTCGCCCAGGCCGATCAGCCCGTTGTCGGCCTCGACCTCCACGACAGTCCGTACGAAACGTCCCCAGTGCGCCCCGTTGCTGTGTCGCAGCGGCGCCTCCAGCGGCATGGTCACCGTGGTGGCGCGTACGTCGACGATCTTCACTTGTCGTCCTCCGGCAGTACTACGGGCAGTCCGGCGGTCAGCCCGCCGTCGACCTTCACGTCCGCACCGGTCACGAACGACGCGGCCGGTGAGGACAGGAAATAGATGACTTCGGCAACTTCTTCCGGGTTCGCGACCCGGCCGAGCGGATGCGAGCGACCCCACTCCGCGACCACCTCGTCCGTCGTACGGCCGGCTCCGAACTGCGCGGCCGACGTACGGAGCATCGGGGTGTCGACGGAGCCCGGGCAGACGGCGTTCACGCGGATCCCGTCCGCGGCGTGGTCGACCGCCATCGCACGGACCAGGCTGAGCAGGGCGCCTTTGCCCATCGAGTACGCCGCGACGCCGGTCTGCGCGGCGTACGCCTGGACGGAGGCGACCACCACGACACTGCCGCCCCGCGGGAGCTTCGGCACGAACGCCTGGCAGGCGAAGAACACCCCGCCGACGTTCACGGCCATCACTTCGTCGTAGACGTTCCAGGGCGTATCGACAACGGTTCCGTAGCGTTGGATGCCCGCCGCACACACGAGTGCGTCCACGGCGCCGATCTCTTCCGCGGCCGCCGCGAGCGCGGCCCGGTCCGACACATCCACCTGGAGGCCGGTCACCCGATCGTCCAGACCGTCGATGCTGCGGTCGAGCACCACGACGCGGTCGCCGGCGGCGAGGAACCGCTCCACGGCGCCCCGGCCGATGCCGGCCGCACCACCCGTGACGACGACTGTGCGGCCACCCCCGACCTCCCGCGTTTCTCCGCCGGAGGCGGTGTCGGACTGCTGCGGCATATGTGTCCCTTTCTCAGAACTGACCCAGGGCGAGGCCCCGGGAGAAGAAGCGTTGGGCGGCGAGGAACAGGATCACGGTGGGGAGCGAGACGAGCAGACCGCCGGCGAGGACCGTCGGGAGGGCGGCGCCGCCGTACGTGCTCTGCAGGCCGGTCAGCGCCGGCATGATCGGGCGGACCGAGTCGGACTGGCTGAGGGTCAGGCCGAGCAGCAGGTCGTTCCAGACGAACGTCGCCTGCAGGATGAAGATCGCGGCCAGCGCCGACCCCGCCATCGGCAGGTAGATGCTGCGGAAGATCCGGAACAACCCGCCGCCGTCGACGATCGCGGCCTCGAACACGCTGCGGGCGATCCCGGTGAAGAAGTTCCGCATCACGAACGCCGAGAACGGCACGCTGATCGCCGTGTACACGATGATCATCCCGACCCGGGTGTCGTACAGCCCGGAGTTCGCGTACCCGGAGAACAGCGGCATCAGGATCATCTGCAACGGGAAGATCGTCCCACCGAAGACGAACACGAACCACAGGAACCCGCGCTTCAACTTGAGTACGACGATCGCGTACCCGGCGGCCGCACCGACCAGCACCGCGAGCACCGGCGCGATCACGCTGTACATCGTTGTCGACACCAACGTGTCGCCGAGCGAGGCCTTGCTCCACGCGTCGCCGAAGTTCGCGAACAGGTCGAACCCGGCGGGCTTCCACACGGTCTTGGCGTCGTACCCGTCGACGGACTTGGACGCGTTGACGACCAGCAGATAGACCGGTGCGAGCCACAACAGCCCCAGGACGATCAGAACCCCCGTCTTAACCTTGCTCACGGGCGTCTCCCAGCTGGTAGCGCAGGTACAGGATCGAGGCCGCGAAGGTCACCAGGCTCAGGAACAACGCGATCGCGGCGCCTTGGCCGTAGTCGTTCAGGACGAAGGTCTCCTTGTACATGGAGAGCGCGAGGGTCTCCGAGGAGGTGCCCGGTCCGCCCTGGGTCATCACCCAGACGACGTCGAACGTCTTCAGGCTGCCGACGAGCGAGAGGCCGATGACGACGGTGGTGATGGCACGCAGCTGCGGCCAGAGGTGGTAGCGGAAGAGTTTGAAGCCGTCGGCGCCATCGAGGCGGGCGGCTTCCAGAGGCTCCCCGGGGATGGACTGGAGGCCGACGACGAACAACAGCGCGTTGACGCCGGCGGCCTGCCAGGTGGTGGCGACGATCATCATGATCGTGTTGCCGGGCCCTGACTGCAGCCACCCGGTGTGGGCACCCGGGAGCCCGAAGAACCCAAGTGCCTGGCCGAGTGCGCCGTCCGGCTGCAGCACGAACCCCCAGATGACACCGACGGCGACACCGGAGATCGCGTACGGCAGCAGGAACGGCAGCCGCAGCCACGTCCCCCACCGGTGGCCATACGTCAGTACGGCGACCAGCAGGCCGAGCGCCACCGGCAGCGTGATCATGCCGACCACCCACAGCAGCGTGTTGACCAGCGCCCCGACCAGGTCGGGGTCGCTGAACATCGCCTTGTAGTTGGCCAGCCCGGACCACACCGGTGACGCCAGTCCGTCGTACGACGTGAAGCTGACGTACGTCGTCCACAGGAACGGCACGTACAGGAGCAGCGCGACGACGGCTACCGCGGGCAGCCCGAACAGTGGCGCCGCCCGCGCTCCGGTTCGATCCCTCACTTCTGCTTGGCCCAGTACGCGTCCGCCTCGGCCTGGATCTTCTGCAGGCCCGGCATCGGGTCGCCCGGCTTCGTCACGAACGCGCCGAACACCTCGAGCGCCTTGTTCGCGACCGGTACCGGCGTCGCCTCGAACCACCGGTTGATCAGCCGGTACCCGTCACCGCCGACGTCCTTGTTCAGCTTCGACAGGCCCGGGTCCTTGACCTCGGCCTTCGGGTTGAACGACAGGTCGCCGCGCGAGTTCGCCCAGTCGGTCTGCGCCTTCGGGGTGAGCCACCAGTCGGTCCACTTCTTCACGGTCGACGCGTGGTCACTCGCGGCGGCCGAGCAGACCGGACCGGTCTCGAAGATCATCGAGGTCTTCGGCAGCGACGGGTTCACGTTCGGGATCACGAAGAAGTCGTAGTCGGTGCCGGCCTTCATCTTCAGCGTGTTCAGGTTGCCGCTGAACCAGGTGCCGAAGTTGATCATCGCGACGTCGCCGTTCTTCAACTGCGCCTGCGGCTCGGTCTTCGCGCCCGGGTCGCTGAAGTCGCCGGCGTCGATCATCTTCTTCCACTCGTTCATCACGTCGACGACACCCTGGTCGGTGTACTTCGCCTTGCCGGTCGCGAGCTTGTCGTACAGGTCCGGGTCCTTGCCGGCCAGCAGCGTCTCGAACCAGACGAACGAGAACAGGATGTTGGTCTGGTAGAACGGCTTCACGCCGATCGCCTTCACCTTGTCCGCCGCCTGCATCAGCTCGGCCCAGGTGGTCGGCGCCGCAGTGATCCCGGCCTTCTTGAAGACCGCCTTGTTGTAGTACATCACCCAGTACCCGGCGTTCAGCGGGACGCAGTACTGCTTGTTGTCGAAGGTGAAGTACTGCTTCAGCTGCTCGGGCACGTTGCCGTCGGCAACCGCCTTGGTCCACTGGTCGGTGGTCTCGGCGACGAGCTTCTGGTCCACCAGATCCTGAAGCTCCTTGCCGGTGTGCCAGGTGAACAGGTCGGCCTTCTCCTTGGTCCGGAACGAGGACCGGATGAACGCCGTGTAGGTGTTCGAGTCGGAGTACCCGACCGGCTCCATGCCGACGCCGATGTCCTTCTTACTGGCCGCGCCGACCTGGGTGAACGCGTCCTTCCAGCCGCCCTTGTCGTTGTAGAACTTCAGCGAGTCGACCGGCTTGTCCTCGGCGGCCTTGCCGGGTTTGGCACCGCCGCCACAGGCGGACAGCGCGAGCGTGCCGGCGATCACCAGGGCAGCCAGCGCCTTGCGGTTGTTGCGTTGCATGTTGCGTCCTTCCAGCTCAGGGGTGCTGAAGTCGTTCGTTGATGACGGCCAGGACGCCGTCCAGGTGCTCGCGGGTGAGCAGTTCGGCCAGGTCGGGATCGCCGGACCGGATCGCGTCGTAGATCGCGCGGTGCTCGTCCAGGTCGGCCTGGCGGTCACCGTGGATGTGCAGGATCTCCAGCTGTTCGCGGGCGTTCACGACCGTGACGGACTCGACCACCTCGGCCAGGGTCGCGTTGCCGGACGCCAGCGCCAGGGAGCGGTGGAAGTCCATGTTGACCTCGGCCAGCTGCGCGTGGTCCCCGGACGCGATCAGCTCCGCCGCCGCGTCGAGGTCCTTGGCCATCTGTTCGAGCGGCGCCTCGGCGCGGGTTTTCGCGGCCAGCGCGGCGACAGGCGGCTCGATCAGGGCACGGGCCTGCAGCAGCTCCACCAGCCGGTCCGGGCTCGGCTCCAGCGCGAGGGGGTTCGCCAGAACCAGCCGGCCGACGTTGGGGCCGACGTACACACCGGAGCCGTGCCGGAGCTCCACGGCCCCGGTCGCCTCCAGCCGGCGCAGCGCCTCCCGGACCGTCGGTACGGCGACCTTGAACCGCTCCGCCAGCGACCGCACCGCCTCGAACTGATCCCCCGGCGCCAGCTTCCGCTCCGCGATCAGCGTGAGCATCGACGTCGCCAGGTCGTCGAGGAGACTGCGCCGTACGACGCCGCCGGACGCGCTCACTCGGCCGCCGCCAGGGTGACCGAGAGGAAGCGTGGCCGGTAGATGCTCACGTCGCCGTACAGGTCGTCGCTGACCAGGCTGTTCACGTTGTAGCTCACCAGCAGCGAGGACCCTTGCCGCAGGTCCGGGTGCTCGTGGGAGTTGTACGTGATGATGTTCCCGCCGGTCTCGGGGGTCTGGTACAGCTCGACCGGCTTCACCCACGGGCCGGTCGGCGAGCAGGAGAAGTACCCGAGGACGCTCTTGCTGAAGAGCTCCTTGGTGTTGTGCGTGACCAGCAGGTAGCCGTCGCCCCAACGGGTCACACTGTGCTCGTTCGCAACACCTTCGAGCACGCGGGCCGACGCGGTCTCGTCAGCGGACCAGCCGGAGCCGGTCCAGTACTCCCACTGCTTGGCGGTCAGGTCGTCGCCGCGGACCCGGGCGACATGCTGGTACTTCGAGGCGCCCAGGTCCTCGACTCCGTAGACGTAGGTGTACCCGTTGTCGCGGAGCAGCCAGCCGGACCACTGCACGTTCGCGGCGGACGGGATCGGCGTCAGGGACTTCAGCTTGTACGTCTTGCTGTCGAACCGCGCCAGGTAGTTGCTGGACCACTTCCAGTCCCACTGACCCGTACCGGTCCGCTGGAACCGCAGCGCGACCACGTCGAGATCCTGGCCGGCGTGGCTGGTCTGCGCGGCACCGAACCAGTACCAGCCGTCCGACGGCGGCGGCACGAGCGCCGTCGGGCTGTCCGCCGTACCGCCGGTGACCGTCTTCACCTCCGTGCCGTGCTGGATCACGAACGAGTTGTTGATGAACGGCGTCGTCGTCGGCCGGCTGCCGTCCGCGTTCACCGGTCCGAGGAACGTGTCGGAGAAGATCCACGCCGTACGACCGCCGGACAGCGGCACGGAGTACGTGCTGTCCGCGCCGGTCCAGCCCTTGCCGGTGTTGCTGTACGCGTTCAGCAATGCCTCGGGCGCGGCATGCGGGGTCGTCCTCGCGGTCCAGTTCGTCTGGACGGCGCTGCACGTCGAAGGGGCCGCGGACGCGGCGGGGACAGCGAGGCCTGCTGCCGTGAGGGACAACGCGACAACCGCAACCAGGGGCCGTTTCATGAAAATGATCAGATCACTTGGTCATTTTCGGTGTCAAGACCCAGGGTTCGACCAGGGTGTGTACGGAGAGTGGTGCTACCGCCCGAGTGGGAGGATCGACGGTATGAAGAACTTGATCATCAGGTTGCTGGCGAACGCCGTCGCGCTTGGCATCGCGGCCTGGCTCGTCGGCGGAATCACGCTGGAGGGAGCGACCACCGGCAAGCGGGTGCTCACGCTGCTGATCGTCGCCGCGATCTTCGGGGTCGTGAACGCGATCGTGAAGCCGGTGGTGAAGGTGCTGTCCTTCCCGCTGCTGATCCTCACGCTGGGCCTGCTGACGTTCGTGATCAACGCCGTCATGCTGCTGCTGACGTCCTGGATCACCGGCAAGCTCGACGTCCAGTTCCACGTGGCCGGCTTCTGGTCGGCACTCTGGGGCGCCCTGATCATCAGCGTCGTCGGCATGATCATCAACGCCGTCCTGCCGGAGAAGGCCGAGATCCACTGAGCATGCGCGTCGAGATCGTCTGCACCGGGAACATCTGCCGGTCGCCGATGGGCGAGGTGGTGCTGCGCCACAAGCTCGCCGAGGCGGGCGTCGACGGCGTACTCGTCTCGAGCTCAGGGACCGGCGGCTGGCACGTCGGCGACCGGATGGACCCGCGCGCGGCGGCCGCGCTCCGACGCCGCGGGTACGACGGCAGCTCGCATCGCGCCCAGCAGTACCAACGGTCCTGGGACCGGGACCTGGTGCTCGCGATGGACGCGGGCCACCTGGACACGCTCACCCGGTACGGCGTCGCCGCGCAACTGTTCGCGCGCGACGACGTACCGGATCCGTACTACGGCGAGGACGACGGCTTCGACGAGGTCCTCGCCCAGATCGAGAAGGCGGCCGACGCGTGGGTCGACCGCCTCCGCGACGGTCAGGCCTGACCGAGCTCCGACTTGAGCGAGACGAACCACTCCACGCCCGGGTCGAACTCCTTGCCGCCGGCGATCCGCGGGAACTCGATCGCGCGCAGTTCGTCGCCGCGCTCCTCGTCGTGGCCGACCACGCCGGACTCACCGCGCAGCGCCGCGTCGACGGCGTAGTCGGTGCACTCCTTGATCAGCGCGAGGTCGCGGTCGTTGGCCGCGGCCGACCGGCTGAAGTAGCCGCTCTTCTGCACCATCGTCTTCTCGGCGCCGATCCGCTCCGCGAACTGCTTCGCGAACCACGCGCCCGGGTTGATGGTGTCCAGCTTGACGTGCCCGAACGGGTCCCGGCCGACCTCCTCGCCGCGGGCCTCCATCTCGGCGACGATCGACGGTACGCCGGCGCCCTCGGACAGGAAGATGTTCACGCAGTCCTCCTCGTCCATCACCTTGCGCAGCCGCTCCGCCTCGGCGTCCAGGTCGATCGAGGCCTCCGGCACGTACACGGCGTGCACGGACCAGCCGCCCTTCGTCAGGCCGATGCCCGGGTTCCACTCCTGCTGGTCGACCCACTGCTGGTACGCCTGTGCGGTGGCCGCGGTGAGCCAGCCGCAGTTCCGGCCCATCACCTCGTGGACGATCAGCATCCGCGGGTTCGAGGAGTGCTCCGCGATGATGTTGCGGGCGAACAGCGCACCCTGCTCGGCCGCGGTCCAGGCACCGAGGCTCTGCCGGATCGGGATCACGTCGTTGTCGATTGTCTTCGGCAGGCCGACCACGGTCAGGTCGTAGTCGTGCTCGTGCAGGTACGCCGCCAGGTCGGCCGCGGTGGTGTTGGTGTCGTCGCCGCCGATCGTGTGCAGGACGTCGACACCGTCCGCGACCAGCCGCTCGGCCGCGACCTGGAGGGCGTTCTGGCCGTCCTCGATCAGGCCGCGCTTGACCAGGTCCGCGGTGTTCGTGAGCTTCACCCGGCTGTTGCCGATCGGGCTGCCGCCGAACTTGTGCAGCAACGACGCCTTCTCCCGCACCTCCGGCGTGACCTCGAGGAACCGGCCGCTGAGCAGGCCGTGGTACCCGTTCAGGTAGGCGATGATCTCCACGTCGGGCGCCACCTCGGTGTAGCGCTCGATCAGTCCGCCGACAGCGGACGACAGGCAGGGCGCAAGCCCGCCGGCGGTGAGCAGGGCAACTCTGCGGACAGCCATGGTCCTCGGTCCTTCCGGAGTGTCTCTGAAGTCGTCCCCAGACTAGTGATGTGGACCACTCCGGGTGGTGGTCGGGTTCGCTCTGCGGACGGGTCGTCGCTATCCCAGGGAGACCTGCCTGAGCTGCTGGTGGATCCCGTCGTACGCCGTCACCTGTGGGAGCAGGCGTTTCGGGAGCTTGGTGACCACGCTGTAGTTGGCGTCGACAACGTTCGCCAACGGGACCTCGCTGACCTGGCTGAGGAGCTGGTACGCGTCCAGCTTGTCCAGGCCGTACAGCTCGCCGAGCCAATGCACCATGTCTACCTGACCGGCCCGCCACGCGTCCTCGAGCGGCCGGCTCGACCCGATCACCGACAGGTACTCGTCACTCTCCAGCCGCGGCCACACCGGCCCGGGCGTCTTCAGCAGGTCCACGATCAGTACGACGTTCATCGCGCCCTCGACCGCGGTCCCGCAGGACTCCCCCTCGCCCTGGCGGTAATGGCCGTCGCCGACCGAGAACAGCGCGCCCTCGACGTTCACCCTCAGGTAGCAGGTGGTCCCGGCCCGCATCTCAGGTGTGTCCATGTTGCCGCCGAACATGTCCGGCACCAGCGCCGAGCGGACCTCGCCGCCCGCGGGCGCCACACCGACCGTGCCGAGCATCGGCTCCAGCGGCAGCGCGACCTCCAGGTCGCTCCCTTGTGCCTGGAACCCGACCGTCCGCCGGGCGCTGTCCACCTCGTAGATCCAGGTCCGCTCCGGGAGCGGGTCCTGCAGCGTGGCGGTCCGGTCGGTGCTGGTCAGCCCGCCGAAGAACGGGATGGTCGCCGACGCGCCCCAGCTCCGGGCGGGCGTCAGCTCGACGAAGTGCAGCACCAGGGTGTCCCCCGGCTCGGCGCCCTCGACGTGGAACGGGCCGGTCTGCGGGTTCACGAACGGCATGTTCAGCGAGGCGCTCGCGAGATCCGACGTACTGCGGAGGCTGCCGGCGAAGGCGTCCTCCGTCCACAGGCGCAGCGCGGTACCGGGCTTGACCCGGCGGACCGGCGGGACGCCCCCGAAGGTCCAGGCGAAGTCGGCGGGCTCAGGCGTGAATTCCAGGACGTCCATAACAGGAATCTAAGGTGTTGTGTGAGCCATCAGCGGGTTCTCAGGCGATTCTCACAGAAGCGACTTAGTCTCGGTGGCGGAACTTCGAGCGGAGCGGGGCAGAGCATGCGGGTACTGGTGGTGGACGACGACCGGGCGGTCCGGGACTCGCTGCGCCGTTCGCTGGAGTTCAACGACTTCGAGGTGGTGACCGCGGCCGACGGCGCCGAGGCGCTCGCGGTGATCGGCAACGTCGAGCCCGACGTCGTGGTGATGGACGTGATGATGCCGCGGCTGGACGGGCTGGAGACCACCAAGGCGTTGCGGGCCGCGGGCAACAATGTGCCGATCCTGGTGCTGACCGCGCGGGACGCGGTCGCGGACCGGGTGGACGGGCTGGACGCAGGTGGCGACGACTACCTGACGAAGCCGTTCGCGCTCGAGGAACTGCTGGCCCGGCTACGCGCGCTGCTGCGCCGGAGCACCGCGCCCGGCGAGGGCGGCCAGCGCGGCGAGGTGCTGCAGTACGGCGACCTGGTGGTCGACGTCGACGCGCACGAGGTGCACCGCGGCGACGTACCGATCCAGCTCACCCGCACCGAGTTCTCGCTGCTCGAGCTGCTGATCCGGAACCCGCGCCGCGTCCTGGAGCGGGCCGTCATCCTGGACGCGGTCTGGGGCTACGACTTCCCGACCACCGCGAACTCGCTCGAGGTCTACATCGGGTACCTGCGCCGCAAGACCGAGGTGAACGGTCTGCCGCGGCTGATCCACACCGTCCGCGGCATCGGCTACGTGCTGAGGGACACCCCACCGTGAGCCAGCAACACCCCCAGGACTTCCCGTCGTACGCCGACGGTCCGCAGCAACCGGCACCACCGCCGCAGCAGCCGCCGGCTCCGGAGCAACCTGTTGCCAACGGCAATGGAAACGGCAACGGCAACCGGGTGGCGGCGACCGCGGCCCGCACCCAGACCTGGTGGAACGAGACCCTCCACAAGCTGAGCCTGCACGCCCGCGTCACACTGCTCGCCGCGGTAGCCGTCGGCCTGGCGGTGGCCATCGTCAGCGTCGCGGCGTACATCACCGTACGCCAGCAGATGTACCAGAACCTCGACAACAGCCTGACCGAGCGTGCCGCCCAGGCTGCGAAGAAGGGCGTCCTGACGGACCTCACGATCTTGCAGAGCGTCCCCTCCGACGCACTCGGTCTGAGCGATATCCGCGTCGGCGTGATCAGCGCCACCGGACAGCAGTTCGGGCCGCCGAACAGCCTGCTGCCGCCGATGGGCCAAGACGAGCTCCAGGTCGCGAGAGACCAGGGCAACACGGCCAGCCTGCGGACCGTCGGTATCCGCAACGCCGGCTCGCACTTCCGCGTGGTCGCCGTCCCCGCGAGTTACTGTCCGCCAGACCTGAGCCGGGCCTGCCAGGCAGAACCCGAGAACTACCTCCAGCCCGGAGCTTTGGTCGTCGCGCAGTCGCTGGGGCCTATCGACCAGACGTTGCACAACCTCGGGATCGTCCTGTGGGCGTTCGGGTTGATCGGTGTGATCGGGGCGGCGCTCGCCGGGAACGCGGTGGCGCGGTCCGGGCTGCGGCCGTTGGCGCGGCTGACCGGGGCGGCCGAGCACGTCGCGGCGACCGAGGACCTGAAACCGATCCCGGTCACCGGTACCGACGAGATCTCCCGCCTGGCGATGGCGTTCAACGCGATGCTCGGCGCGCTCGCGCAGTCCCGCGACCGGCAGCGGCGGCTCGTCGGCGACGCCGGGCACGAGTTGCGTACGCCGTTGACCAGCGTCCGCACCAACCTCGACCTGCTCGCCCAGGCCGACAAGCGCGGCGGCCTCCGCCCGGAGGACCGGCAGCAACTGCTGGACGACGTACGCGCGCAGATGGACGAGCTGACCCAGCTGATCGGCGACCTGACCGAGCTGGCCCGCGACACCCCGCAGGTCCGGAACGCGGAGCTGATCGAGCTCTCCAACGTGGTCCAGGACGCGGTGATCAAGGTACGTCGACGCGCGCCCGGGCTGGAGTGGGACGTGCAGCTGACGCCGTTCCCGGTCTGGGGTGACGAGCGGCTGCTCGGCCGCGCGGTGACGAACCTGCTCGACAACGCCGCGAAGTACAGCGTCCCGGACGGCGCCGAGCAGCGCACCGACGGGCCGCCCGTCGGACAGGTGACGGTGCGGCTGCTCGACGGTGTTCTGACCGTGACGGACTCCGGCCCCGGAATCGCCGAGGCGGACCTGCCGCACGTCTTCGACCGGTTCTACCGCTCCAGCGAGGCCCGCAGCCGCCCCGGCTCCGGCCTCGGCCTGGCGATCGTCAAGCACGCGGCGGAGCAGCACGGCGGGATGATCTACGCCCGCAACGCTCCCGGCGCCGGCGCCCAGTTCACGCTCTGGCTGCCGCACGCCGCTACTCAGACTCGCTGACAGTTACCTCATCGGTCCTTCAGAGGATCTTCATGGAGTTCTTCGGTCACTCCGAGGGGATCTTCAGGCGGTTTTCAGGTCCGGCCGACAAAGTACGTGCCATGACCGAGAACCAGCCGCAGCAGCCGCAGCCGCAACCCGGCCAGAACGCACAGGGACAGCAAGGGCCGGAGCGGACGCAGCAGCTGCCGATGTACGGGCAGCATCAGCAGCAGCACTACGCGCCGCAAGGCGGGCAGCCGCGGCTGGACTCGGGGCCGCAGGGGCAGCGGCAGGGCCAGTACCCCGCAGGTGGGGGTTCTTACCCGCAGTTCGGGCCGGGGACGCATCAGGGGACGTCTCCGGGCCCGAACTGGCCCCTCGGCCCGCAACAGACCCAGCAGGCGGCACCCAAGCCGAAACGTCGTCTCGGGCTGGCCGCTGTAGCGCTCACCGCGCTCCTGGTCGGTACGGCGGGCGGTGTCGGCGGCGCGGCCGTGTACTCGGCCAGCAACGACCACTCGACGAACGTCCCGTCCGTGACCGCCCCGCTGAACGGCAACCAGGCCGCTCCCGCGTCGGCACCCGACGGCACCGTGCAGAGCGCGGCCGCGAAGGTCCTGCCGAGCGTGGTGAAGATCGCGGTCGCCAGCCAGCAAGGCGAGGCGACCGGATCGGGCATCGTGGTCAGCAAGGACGGCCTGATCGTCACCAACAACCACGTGGTCGCCGGCGCCGGGCAGGGCGCGACGATCACGGTGATCCTGAACGACGGCCGCACAGTACCGGCCACGGTCAAGGGCACCGACCCGCTGACCGACCTCGCCGTCATCCACGCGAACGCGACCGATCTGACCCCGGCCACCCTCGGCCAGAGCGGGAAGCTCGCGGTCGGGCAGGGCGTGGTCGCGATCGGTTCGCCGTACGGCCTGGAGGCGACCGTGACCAGCGGTATCGTCTCGGCGCTGAACCGCCCGGTGACGTCCGGTGACCAGCAGCAGGACAGTACGACGGTCTTCCCAGCAATCCAGACGGACGCCGCGATCAATCCGGGGAACTCCGGCGGCGCCCTGATCGACCTCGCCGGCCAGGTGGTCGGTATCAACAGCGCGATCAAAACCGCCGGCGGATCGGGACAATCCGAGGGCGGGAGCATCGGCCTGGGCTTCGCAATCCCGATCGACCAGGCCAAGCCGATCATCGACGAGCTGGTGGCCAAGGGCAAGGCCACGCATGCGCGGCTCGGAGTGACGGTCGGCGACGCGCAGTCCTCCGACGGGCTCACGAACGGAGCACGCCTCGGCGAGGTCACGTCCGGCGGTGCGGCGGACAAGGCCGGTCTGCAGTCAGGTGATGTGGTCACCGCTGTGGACGGCAAGGCGATCGCGTCAGGGGACGCGTTGGTCGCCGCGGTCCGCTCGCACCGCCCGGGCGATCAGGTGAAGCTCACCGTCACCCGGAACGGCAAGACCCAGACGATCACCGCAACACTCGGCTCCGACAACGGGAACCCGACGGGCTGATCGAGCGTCACACCCACTAGACCGGACTGCGCCGCCCACCGAGCGGCGCAGTCCGTTCGGCTGTCCGTAGGCTGTGCCGGTGGAGGACTACCGACCCGGTTACCCGGTCGACGAGCGGACACCAGAACAGCGCTCACGCCAGGAAAAGAGCCACCTCGGCGACTTCGAGTGGGCAGCTGGCCGGGTGATCGCGAGGTTCAGTGGCGAACGGGTTGTCATTCAGGACGACAACAGCCGTCCAGGAATGGTGGATCTTCGAATCGAGTCCGACGATCGCCTGCCGGCATACGTCGAAGTCGTCACGGACATCGACGAGCGGTATTCGCAGATGGTCAGTGGCGTTCGTCAGCACCAGACCTTGCCAGCGCCCAGATTGGGTCGAGTCTGGTACGTGACCCTGGGGGCCTCGGCGAACGTGCATCGACTGGTACGGAGCCTGGTGAGCAGATTGGAGGCCCTACAGTCTGCTGGTCAGCTGTTCGACACGGCTCAGGCTCAAGCGTCGTTCTCACAGAACCAGGACCCAGAGGTTCGTCGGTTGGCTACTGAAGGCGTTATCGAACTCGCCTCCGCGCCGGCCACGGAGAACCAGGAGGGGAAGGTTTGGATCTACGCCGAAGGCACCGGAGGCAGGACTGGACAGGACTGGGCCCAGCTTGACGATTGGCTCTACGCGTATCTGCATGACCCCCAGCGTGCCGACGTACGGAAGAAGTTGGCCGCCACCAGGTCTCAAGCACGTCATGCCTTCATCGGAATGTCCTTCAGCACGGCGTGGGGTGCCTATCACGCACTCAGCTCCTCGTACTCGAACCTGCCGGAGTTCACGCCGCGGCTGCCGCCGGAGATCAACCACGTCTGGATCTGGAATCATCCGATCGGAAGGTGTCTTGCGTGGTTCCCGGGCCGTGGGTGGTTTGAGCCGGGACGTCACTGGGTGACGGAGTAGTCAGACCCGGTCTCGGGTTAGATGCCCGGTATGAACCTTCGTGACAGGCGGCCGCCGATCGTGGCCGACGAGCGGACCCAGCTGGTCGGCTGGCTGGATCTGCAGCGGATGCTGGTGCGGCGGAAGCTCGAGCGGCTGCGGCCCGAGGACGAGCACCGTGCGGTGTTGCCGAAGTCGCCGTTGATGACGCCGGCCGGGCTGGTGTCGCACATGCGGTGGACCGAGCACTGCTGGTTCAACGTGATCTTCCTCGGCGAGCCGGAAGCCACCAACCCGCAGTTCCGGAAAGAAGCGGACAGTGCCGACATGCGGGTGGCCGGCGTACCGCTGGCCCAACTGCTGGACGAGTTCGAGGCGCAGTACGCAGAGTCAAACCGGATCACCGCCGCCCACTCGCTCGACGACGTCGGGAAGGACCCGGAATACCAGCCGTCGCTGCGGTGGATCCTGATCCACATGGTCGAGGAGACCGCCCGGCATGTCGGCCACCTCGACGCCATGCGCGAGCTGCTGGACGGCGAGACCGGGTATTACTAGAACCTGTGGAGATCCATCGGGCGGACGCGCGGTTTCGGACTGCGAGTGAGTGGCTGGAGTCGCGGCATTCGTTCTCGTTCGGGGCGCATTACGATCCGGCGAACGTGGGGTTCGGGTTCCTGCTCGCGCACAACGACGAGACGGTTGCCCCCGGCTCCGGGTTCGGCACGCATCCGCATCAGGATCTGGAGATCGTCACCTGGGTACTGCGGGGCTCGCTGGCGCACCGGGACTCGCAGGGGAACAACGGCGTGGTGTATCCCGGGCTCGCGCAGCGGATGACCGCGGGCTCCGGTATCCAGCACTCCGAGTGGAACGACGGCCCCGGCCCCGTGCACTACGTGCAGATGTGGGTCCGTCCGGACCGGCTCGACCTGCCGCCGTCGTACGAGCAGGCCGAGCTCGACCTGTCCACCGGCGAGCTGGTTCCGGTCGCGTCGGGTCTCGCGAAGCACACGTCGTCGACGGCGATCCGCATCAACCAGCCGGCCGCCGGGATGTCCGTGGCCCGGCTGAGCCCAGGCGGCACGGTCGAGCTGCCCACCGCGCCGTACCTCCACCTGTTCGTCGCGACCGGTACGGCGATGCTCGAGGACGCGGGCGACCTCGGTACGGCGGACGCCGTACGGCTGACCAACTCGGACGGCGAGCGCGTCACAGCAGGCCCCGCCGGTGCCGAACTCCTCCTCTGGGAAATGCACGCCTGACCACCACCCCCAACTTTGTGCACCACATCCGTGTTCTCCGGCAGGCGCCGTACGGAACTGGTGCACAAGGTGCAGCAGAGACGATCGGTCGGCTGGAGTGGGTGGGCGGTCAGTGGGCGCCGGTGAGGTTGAGCCAGCGGTGGAGGTGTGGGGAGGTCGACTCGGTGGTTCGGAAGCCGACGTAGCCGTCGGGGCGTACGGCGATCAGTCCGCGACCGGGTCGGTCCTGGAGACGGTGCACCCGAGTCCATCCGTCGGAGGCGACGGGATCCGGGGTCGGCGCATCCCGGAGCAGCAGAAGGTGGGTGCCCGGGCTCGCAGTGAGGCTCTGGAGTCGTGTGCCAGCGTCGGCGACGGTGACCGGCAGGTCGGGGAGCCGGTCACCGACGCGGATCGGAAGCGATTCGGGCCGGCCGTCGTCGATCGACAGGGGGCTGTTCGGGTAGCTGATGCGGAGCTGGGCGAGAATGCGGAACCCTGCGGCCAGCAGCCGGCGCCGACGCAGTACCGCCGGCAGCAGCAGGGGCGCGCCCACCGGGAGCAGCACGGTCCGGATCAGTGAAGCCAGCGGGTCGAGGCCCGATTCTCCCCAGAAGACGAGGTTCGTCCAGGCCGTTGTGCTCCGCGCGACAGGCCGCCGCTCCAGCTCGTACGAGTCGAGCAGAGTCTCCGGATCTGAAGCATTGGCGGCGCGGGCGAGCTTCCAGCCGAGGTTGATCGCGTCCTGGATGCCGGTGTTCATGCCCTGCCCACCGGCCGGCGAGTGCACATGTGCGGCGTCACCGGCCAGGAACACCCGGTGGTCCCGGTAACGGTCGGCCAACCGGTACCGCATCGGCACGACCTCCGACCAGGCGAGCCGACTGACACGTGTGCCCAACCGCGCGGCCTCCAGCAGCTCCCGCACCTCCCTCGGCGACAGGGTGTCGCCGGCAGAACCACCACTCACGGCCCGGGTCGCCATCAGCCGCCAGGTCGCCTGGTCACCGTGCGGGAACAGGAAGACCAGACCGGCACGAGTGGTCGCTACGTGCGCGGTGTCCGTCCCGAGGCCGCCTTCCAGCTCGACGTCGGCCTGCACAATCTCCCGGTCGTAGTCCGCACCCGTCGTCCCGATGCCGACAGCCTGGCGAACCGTGCTGCCAGCGCCGTCGCAGCCGACCAGGTAGTCGCACGTAGCGGTCGTCTCGCCGGCTCCGCGGAGCTGTGCGCGTACGGCGGTCCTCGGCGCGGACGTGAGACCGACAAGCTCGACCCCACGCTCGACCGGGACGCCCCGGCTCTCCAACGCGGTCGCCAGTACCGCCTCGACGTGCGCCTGCGGCAGCAACGTCAGATGCGGGTACGCCGTGTCGGGTACGGCGAGGTCGGCGATCTTCACCCGGACGGCGCGCCCGTGCAGGTGGAGCTGCACCGTCGGCGAGCGGTCGGCGTACTCGAGCAGGGCCTCGACGACGCCGAGCGGCCGGAGCACCTCGAGCGTTCGTGCGTGCGTCATCATCGCCCGCGACGGCCGTGCCGCGTCGGGACGCCGGTCGATCACCCGGACGGTGGCCCCGGATGCCTGGGCCTGCAGCGCGAGAGCGAGGCCCGTTGGCCCGGCGCCCACCACCAGTACGCGCGTCACCAGGACTCCAGCGGTCGCCACCACTGGTCCACCGGCCCTCCGATCCTGGTCGGGTCGGCGAACAGATCGTCCCGACGCAGGCCGGGCACCACGTGGTATCGGATAGACCCGGTGTCGGAGACCAGAGCCAACGGCCACCAGAGCGCCCGGACGTAGGCATCCGCCTGGTCAGGCCCGTCCCAGTCGTAGCACCCGCGGTAGACGCCGAACTCGTCGGCAGCGAACCAGAGCTTCGACACGAAGCCCGGGAAGCCGGCGAACAACGGTGTGTTGAGCAGGCTCTCGTCCCGGAACAGCCGGTGCCCGCGTCCACTGACCAGTCGCAACCGGAACTGCACGATCAATGCGCACGGATCCAGCGGTGCAGGTCTGTCGAGCACGGTCTCCCGGTAGACCCACGAAGTGGACCCGTCGCCGAACCGCACCCGCATCCCGACGTGATCCCGCGGCATCCGGATGCGACTTCGGAACAGCCCTGCCCCGGTCCGGCCCGCGCACGCCGCCAGCCGCGGCAACGCGGTCGTCAGCCGGAGATGCTCCACCTGACCATCCATGGCGACCCTCCTCCCAACACCGTTGTCCAGGCCGGCGCCGTGGACAACGACAGAAGGTCCTGAGACACCCGGGACCTTGTGCTGAGGGAGGATCCGCTGCAGGTGCTAGTCGGTCTGCTCGCTCATCGTCCAGACGTGCCGCAGGGACTGGCCGGCGACGCCCTCGGGGTTCTCCGCGAAGCCCTCGACGAACTGGCTCATGTGCTGCTGCCAGCGCTGGTCGGTGGAGTTGTCCCGCAGGTACGCGACCGCGGACTCGTAGTCGTCGGACTCGACCAGGTGAAACAGGTCCCGGCCGCTGCGCCAGATCGACCAGTCCTTGATCCCGGCGGCGTGCATCACCGTGATCAGTTCGGGCCAGACACGGGCGTGCTCGGTCTCGTAGGCCTCTTCGGTTCCGGGGATCAGGCGGCTGTGCAGCGCAAGGCGGGTCACAAACGAGCAGAATACGCCGCGCGAGGCGGCCGTGGAACGCGGTTCCAGATTCCGGCAGACCAATTCGCCGATCGTCTTGGTCCCGATTCACACCGGCTCTGCGGCCAACTCCGGAGCCTGGACCGGCGTCGTACTTGGGGGGATTGAGTAGGTTTCCGAGGTAGCCACACGCCGAAGGCCGTGTCCCGGTGTCCATCCGTCGTCGTGCGAGAGTTGGGAACGTGAAGCGAACCACTGCGATCGTCTGCCTGAGTAGTCTGCTGATCACCGCTGGTTGTTCGGACAGCAAGTCCGGCGGCGGAGGCTCCGGGAACGACGAGCAGAAGGCGTCCGGAGCGGTCATCAAGCAGTTCGCCGACGCCTGGGTGCAGGCCTGGGCGCCGAACGGGAAGCCGGACGCGGCCGGCGCGCTCACCGACAACCCGACCGTGTTCGCCAAGCGCCTCGACGACGTCGACAGCGCGCTGGTGGCGAACACCGTGACGGTCACCCCGCAGGACAACCCGAAGTGCTCGGACGGCAACAACTGCACGCAGGACCTGGCCGTCGAGGCGCAACTGCGCGGCATCGGCACGATGAAGTGGACCAGTACGGCGACCGCCGTGAAGACCGGTGACACCTGGAAGGTCAAGGCCTCCGGCGACACCATCTACCCGGGGCTCGGCGACAACAACTACCTGAAGCGGGTCCGGGCGCTGCCGGCCCGGGCGTCGATCCTGGACCGCAACGGCGTCGCGCTGACCGCGAACCGGCAGGTCGTGATCGTCGGCGTCGCGTCCGGCAACAAGGCGACCGCGGCGACGTACGCGGCGTTCACGAAGTACCTGCAGGTCGACGGTACGAAGCTGGCCGCGCGGGCGAAGGCGGCCCCGGCCGGGCAGTTCGTCGACGCGATCACGATCCGCGCCGAGGACTGGGAGACGCTGCGGCCGAAGATGCAGGCGCTGCCCGGCGTACTGACGATGGGCGGCACCCAGTCGCTGCCGCCGACCGCGACGTTCGCGAAGTCGATCCTCGGCACCATGAAGACCGCGACCGCGGACACGCTGAAGAACGCCGGCCCGACGGCGTCGGCGCAGGACCAGGTCGGTACGACGGGCCTGCAGTACGCGTTCCAGCAGCAGCTCGCCGGTACCCCGGGTGGCACGGTGACGCTGCGGGACGGCAAGACCAAGATGACGATCAAGACGGTCTTCAGCCAGAAGGGCACCGCCGGCAAGCCGGTGAAGACGACCCTCGACACGAACATGCAGAAGACCGCGGAGGCCGCGCTCGCGACCAGCAAGCTGCCGGCCTCGCTGGTGGCGGTGCAGGCGTCGACCGGGCAGATCCTGGCCGCGGCGAACGGTCCGCAGCCGACCAACTACAACCGCGCCTTCCAGGGCCGGTACGCGCCGGGTTCGACGTTCAAGATCGTCACCTCGGCCGCGCTGCTCGGTGCCGGCGAGACCACGACGACGCCGCTGCCGTGTACGCCGACGATCAACGTCTTCGGCAAGACCTTCAAGAACTACGACGGCCTGACCGCGTACGGCGCGGGCACCATGCAGAAGGCGTTCAACGAGTCCTGCAACACCGCGTTCATCTCGCAGCACGCGAAGCTGCCGAAGGACGCGATGACGAAGACCGCCGCGATGTTCGGCATCGGCCGCGACCTGGGCCTGTCGATCGGCGCGTACGGCGGTCAGGTCCCGGCGCCGAAGGACGACGTCGAGGAGGCCGCGTCGATGATCGGCCAGGGCACGGTCACCGCCAGCCCGCTGGCGATCTCGCTGGTCGCCGCGGCGGTCGACCACGGTACGGCGATGAAGCCGGTGCTGGTGCCGGGCAAGGATGCGGCCGGCGCGGCGGCGTCACCGCTGCCCGCGGCGACGGTGGCGGCGCTGCGGACGTTCATGCGGACGACGGTCACCGGCGGTACCGCGAAGGTGCTCGCCGGGAACGGCGCGGTCGCGGCGAAGACCGGTACCGCGGAGGTCGTGGTGAACGGCAAGGTCACCACCAACGCCTGGATGGCCGGCTACCGCGGCGACGTCGCGTTCGCGGTCATCGTCGAGGGCGGCGAGTCCGGCTCGCACACCGCGGGCCCGATCCTGAAGACGTTCCTCTCCAGCTTCAAGTAGGAACTTGCTGAGACTTGGCTGAGAGCCCGCCGAGATCGGGAAATCGGCACTTAGGGTAACCGGATGGAGAGCTTGGTCTGCCCTAAGTGCCGCGGCGGGATGCGGGCGTACGAACGCAGTGGAATCGCCGTCGACCAGTGCGGCGAGTGCCGCGGGATCTTCCTCGACCGGGGCGAACTGGAACGCCTCGTGGACGCCGAGACGCGCTACAACTCACCGCAGCAGCAGCCTCGCTACGAGGAGAAGCGGTACGACGACGACCGCCGCTACGGGAACCAGTACCAGCACAAGAAGAAAAAGAAGTCGTTCCTCGAAGACCTCTTCGACTGACCGTTACCGCCGGACCGCGATCACCGTGCCCTGGGCCAGTGCGCACAGGGTTTCGGTGTCGCCGTCGACGGTGCGCAGCTCGCAGGTGCAGGTGGCCTGACGGCTGGTCGAGTGCGCGACTCTGGCGACGGCCCGCAGTACGTCGCCCCGCGCCGGGCGGAGGTAGTTGATGGTGAAGCCGCCCGTCAGTACCTCCGGCCCGAGCGCCGTACCGCCGGCGAAGGTGAGCGCGTTGTCAGCCGCGTAACTCAGCACCCCGCCGTGCAGGAACCCGTTCTGCTGCTGGAGATCCTCGCGAATGTCGAGCTCCAGCGTCGCCGCGCCGTCGCCGAACGCGGTCACCCGCGCCCCGACCAACACACTGAACGGCTGCGTCGCCAGCAGTTTCTGAGCTACCTCGAGCGTCAACTCCATGCCGCTCAGCCTAAAGTCGTCGTGTGAGTACGCCGAGGGTGGAACTGCGTCCGATCTCCGCGGGCGAGTATCCGGAGTGGAAGGAGCAACTCGCGACCGGGTTCGCGGCTGCGATCGGGCCGGCGCGGGGTCTGGATCCGGACGAGGCCTTGAAGGTTTCCTACGCGGAGACCGGCAAGTTGCTGCCCGACGGGCCGGACAGCGAGAACCAGCTCATCTGGGTCGCGGTCGCGGACGGCGAACCGGTCGGGAGCCTGTGGATCAGTACTCGGGCTCGGATGCCGTTCGTGTACAGCATCGAGGTGTCGGCCGCACAGCGCGGCAAGGGATACGGCCGGGCGATCATGCTCGCAGCCGAGGAGGAGTGCCGGCAGCGCGGGTACGATGCGCTCGAGCTGAACGTCTTCGGCGACAACGCGTCGGCGATCGCGCTGTACAACTCCCTCGGCTATACCGTCACCTCGCAGCAGATGCGGAAGACCTTCTAGGCGAACCGCCTGATGAGTTCGGCGAACAGCGCGGGCTGGTCGAGCGGGATCAGTGTGTAGCTGTCCTCGACCAGTTCGAGCTCGGCCTGCGGCAGCAGCTCGGCGAGGCGGCGGCCGTGGTCGAGCGGCATCACCCGGTCGTCGGCCGCCCACACCACGAGCGCGGGCCGGTCGAAGTGCGCGAGATCCGGCGCGGCTTCCTCCAGCACACGGCGGTCCGCGAACACCGCACGCAGCATTCGCACCGTCTCCGCGCGGATCTCGGGCTGCTCGAGGACCGGGCGGATCCAGCGTGCCGTCGTGGCGTCGCCGCGCTTGGTCAACGTCCCGAACGCGAGCGGCGACCGCCGGATCGCCTTCACCCGCAACTGCTGCAGGAACGCCCCGAACAGTGCGGGCGGCAGCTTGCCGGACAGCGCCAGCGACCTCCCCGTCAGCCCGGGCGGGAGGTTGTCGAACGCCTCGCACGACGCCAGCACCGCTCGGCCGATCCGCTTCGGATCCTCCCGGAGTACCAGCTGGACGACGGCTCCCCCGGTGTCGTTGCCGACGAGGACGACGTCCTCGAGGTCGAGCCGGTCGAGGAACTCCCCGACCAGGCGGGCGATCCCCGGGAGCGAGAGGTCGGCGTTCATCGGCATCCGGTGCGCACCGAACGGCAGGGTCGGAGCGATACAGCGGTGATCCGCCGACAGGTCCGCGATGACGTCGTCCCACAGTGACGCGTCCATCAGGAGTCCGTGCAGCAGGACGACGACCGGGCCGGTGCCGCGGTCGACGTATTGGAGGGTGCCGGCGGACAGTTCGAGCTCGTTCATCGCTCTCCTTCTGGTTAGTATGGAACTCATAATATATGAGACTCATATCTGGGAGCTGAGGATGATTCTGATCACTGGCGGGACAGGAACCGTTGGGCGGCCGTTGGTTTCGTCGCTGGTCGAGCGCGGCGCGGCGGTTCGGACAGTCGGGCGTTCCGTGGCGGACGTACCGGCGGGCGTCGAGCGGTTCGCGGCGGACCTCGGCGACCTGGGCAGCGTGGCGCCCGCGTTGAAGGACGTCGAAGTACTGTTCGTGCACCCGCGGGCGGTCGGTGAGCAGGCAGCCGGGCTGGTCGCGCTGGCGGCGGAGCACGGCGTACGGCGGGTGGTCGTGATGTCGGCGATCAACGTCGACGACGACCCGGCGCTGCAGCCGTCGCGGTGGAACGGCGACCGCAACCGGGAGGTCGAGGCCGCGGTCGTCGCGGGCGGGCTGCCGTGGGTCGCCGTACGGCCGGCGTCGTTCGCGGCCAACGCGGTCGGTCTGTTCGGGGCGCAGGTCCGGGGCGGCGATGTCGTGCGAGCGCCGTACGGCGACTTCGGCGAGGCGCTGATCGACGAGTCGGACGTGTCCGCCGTACTGGCCGAGGTACTGCTCGACGACCGGTGGGACGGGCAGCGGCTCGCGGTCACCGGGCCGGAGTCGTTGACCCAGCGGCAACTGGTGGACGTCATCGGCGCGGTCCTCGGTCTGCCGTTGCAGTTCCAGGAGGTCCCGGCGGAGGCCGCCGTACGTGGAATGGTCGCGAACGGGCTGCCGGAAGCATTCGCCCACGCGCTGATGGACCGCTACGCGAAGGTCGTAGCGCCGGCGCCCACAGACACCGTCGAGAAGGTTCTCGGCAGGCCTGCGCGGTCGTTCGCGGACTGGGTCGGAGCGCATCGGGACGCCTTCCGGCGCTGAAACCTGCTGGACGACGCTTTCCGGATCGGAATACCGTGGGGGTGGCAGCCGCACGTCGAAAGGACCCACAGGGAGCGATGTCGACACCTCGCCGAGACAAGGGTTGATTCGAACCCAGCGCTCGCGGTCGGACCGGACCGCGTAGCCGGGACGGACCGTCGTGTCCGCCCCGGCCGATCTCGCTCGGCGAAGTGAGCGGCCTGCGCTCTGCGCGTTTGCGCGTTGACGCTGCCCGGTCCTGACATTCTCTCGAAAGCGGTGCATTTCGTGACGCCTGTTATCGCGGCGCAAGACCTGACCAAGACCTACACGTTCCATCAGCAGCGCGCCGGACTCGGCGGTGCGCTGAAGAGCCTGGTACGACGTAAGTACGAGACCCGGCTCGCCGTCGACAAGATCTCGTTCACGATCGGCAGCGGCGAGGTCGTCGGCCTGCTCGGCCCGAACGGCGCCGGCAAGACGACCACGCTGAAGATGCTGTCCGGTCTGCTCTACACGACCTCCGGCGACCTGGAGGTCCTCGGCCACACCCCGTCCGACCGCAAACCCGACTACCTGCGCCGGATCGCGCTGGTGATGGGCCAGAAGACCATGCTGTGGTGGGACGTGCCGGCGATGGAGAGCCTGCTGCTGCACAAGGACATGTACGGGCTGTCCACCGCGGAGTTCGACCGGAACGTGGCCGAGCTCGCGGAACTGCTCGAGGTCGGGCACCTGCTGAACGTGCAGGTCCGGAAGACCTCGCTCGGTGAGCGGATGAAGCTCGAACTGATGGCGGCGCTCGTCCACGGCCCGGAGATCCTGTTCCTGGACGAGCCGACGATCGGGCTGGACGTGGTCGCGAAGGCCCGCGTCCGCTCGTTCCTGGCCGATGTCAACCGGCTCCGCGGGACCACGATCCTGATCACCAGCCACGACATGGACGACATCGAGGCGCTCTGCTCGCGGGTGATGATCATCGACCACGGCCGGCTGCAGTTCGACGGCGGCCTGGACGATCTGGTCCGTACGGCGCGCCCGCGCAAGCTGGTGCGGGCGACGTACGCGACCCCGGTCGACGCCGGTCAGCTCGACGGGGTGACCGCGGTCTCCGGCACAACCGTCGAGCTGGAGGCGGACCGGGAGCGCGCCGGTGCGGTACTGGAGCAGCTGATCAAGCTCGGCCCGCTCGTCGACCTGGATGTCGCGGACGCCGACATCGAGGAGATCATGCGGGACCTGTTCCTGCACCGCAGCACGCTCGGCGATGCCTCATGAGCACGGTCGCACGGAACCTCCGCGTCGTTCGGCGGATGACCGCGGCGGAGATCGCACAGCAGTCCGTGTACCGCGCGGCGTGGGTGATCTTCATGCTCGCGAACATCTGCGTCCCGATCATCTCGCTGCTGATCTGGCGGACGGCGCTCGCGAGCGGGGCGCGGTTGCCGGTCGACGAGCGGTACGTGACGACGTACTTCGTGTTGCTCGGGTTCGTCACGATGGCGACCTCGTCGTGGATGGCCGGGTTCCTCGCGCAGGACATCCGGCTCGGGAAGCTGTCCAGCTGGATGATCCGGCCGGCGTCGCTGCTGGTCGGGTTCGTCGCGAACAACCTGTCGGAGAAGTTCCTGAAGCTGATCGCGCTGGTGCCGATGATCGGGATCGTGTGGTGGATCTTCCGGGACTCGATGAATATCGCGGCCGGTCCGGGACGGTGGGTCCTGTTCGCGGTCAGCATCGTTTTCGGCGCGGCGCTGACGTTCACGATCGACATCCTGATCGCGTCGCTGGCGTTCTGGATGGACGACGTGAGCGCGCTGGTGCAGGCCCGCGTGATCGTGTCGAGCGTGCTGTCCGGTGCCGTCGTACCGCTGGCGCTGATGCCGTCGTGGTCGCGCGGGTTCGTCGACCACCAGCCGTTCCGGTACACGGTGTCGTTCCCGGTGGAGATCGTCGCGGGTCAGCTGACCGGGCGGGAGCTGCTGACCGGGTTCGGTTTCCAGCTCGGGTACGTCGTCGTCCTCGGAGTGCTGGCCCGCCTCGTGTGGGCGGCGGGGATCCGCGCTTACTCGGCGGTGGGCGCATGAGGATCTGGCTGCACGTGAAGCTGTGGCGGCGGTTCTTCCTGCAGGCTGTCGTCCGCGAGACGCACTACCGGGCGCACTTCCTGACCACGTTGCTGGTCGGGCTGGTGCAGCTCGGGCTGGGCATCGTGCCGACGCTGCTGCTGTTCGGGTTCACGTCCGAGGTGCACGGGTGGTCGCGCGCGGAGGTGATCGCGCTGGTCGGCGTGTTCCAGATCGTCACCGGGCTGATCGCCACGTTCGTCGCGCCGAACCTGAACCGGATGACGACGTACCTCACCGAGGGCGAGCTGGACGGCGTACTGCTGCGGCCGGTGTCGAGCCAGTTCTACCTGACGTTGCGGTGGATCAACGTCGCGGAGCTGACGAACGTTGCCAGCGGCATCGTCGTACTCGTGATCGGGCTGGTGCAGGCCGGGATCAGCTTCGGGCCGGGGCAGGTCGTCCAGGCCTTCGTGCTGATGTGCTGCGGACTGGTGCTGCTGACCTGCGTGTGGTCGGCGCTCGCGTTCCTGGCGTTCTGGCTGCAGTCGGTGAACTCCATTGGGATCGTGTTCCTGAGCATGGTGGAGGCCGGGCGGTACCCGTTGGTGTTCTTCCCGGTGGCGGTACGGACGTTCCTGACGTTCGCGTTCCCGGTGGCGTTCGCGACGACGTTCCCGGTACGGGCGCTGGCCGGCGACCTCGGGTGGTCACCGGTGGCGCTGGGCGTCGGGCTGTCCGTGCTGGCGTTGCTGCTGGTACGGCTGGTGTGGCGGCGCGGGGTGCTGACGTACTCCAGTGCGTCCAGCTGATGTGGTTACCTGTGAGGTATGAGCTGGTGGGTCCTGCACGTGGACATGGATCAGTTCATCGCTGCCGTCGAGATCCGGCGCCGGCCTGAGCTTCGCGGGCTGCCTGTCGTGGTGGGTGGTTCGGGCGATCCGACCCTGCCGCGACAGGTGGTCGCCACCGCGTCGTACGAGGCCCGCGCGTTCGGCGTACATTCCGGGATGCCGATCCGGGCGGCCTACAAGAAGTGCCCGGACGCCGTCTTCCTGCCGTCGGACCCGAAGGCGTACGACGCGGCGTCGGCCGAGGTGATGGACACGCTGCGGACGTTCCCGGTGGTAGTTGAGGTCTGGGGCTGGGACGAGTGCTTCGTCGGCGCGGAGACCGACGACCCGGAAACGTTGGCCGCTTCCTTGCGGGCCGCGGTGCTGGAGCGGACCGGGCTGACCTGCTGCGTCGGCATCGGCGACAACAAGACCCGCGCCAAGCTCGCCACGAACTTCGCGAAGTCCGCCGGGGAACGCACCGGCATCTACCGCCTCACCGCCGCCAACTGGCGGGAAGTGATGGACCACCGCCCGGTCCGCGAACTCTGGGGCATCGGCGCCCGGATGGAACGCAACCTCAACGAACTCGGCCTCACCACGGTCGCCGACCTGGCCGCCGCCGACGTCGACACGCTGAAGAAGCGCTTCGGCCCGAAGATGGGCACCTGGTACGCCGCCCTCGGCCGCGGCCTCGGCGACACCCAGCTCACCGACGTCCCCCGCGAACCGGTGTCCCGCAGCCACGAGGAAACCTTCGCCACCGACCTCCCCGACCACGAGGCCGTCGCCCGCGAACTCCACCGGATCGCCGTCGAAGTCACCCAGGAGGTCGTCGCCGAAGGCCGCACGATCCAACGCGTCTGGGTCAAACTCCGCTTCGTGAACTTCTACACCCCGATCAAGAGCCGCAAACTCCCCGCCCCTACCCAGGACCCCGAAGTCATCGCCACCACAGCCCTCACCCTCCTGGAAAAGTTCGACCTCCGCCGCCCCATCCGCCTCCTCGGCGTCCGCGTCGAATTCGTCCCACCGGCCTGACCACTATATAACTTTATTGTCAGAAAGTTATATAGTGGCGAGCGTGAACCAACTATCCGTCGGCTGGGAGCGTTGCGAGTGGGACGCGAGCGGGCAGCCGATGTCGCGGCGCGAGCGAGCGGAGTCGCGGGGCTCGTACCTGGCATCCGTTCCGCCTGACATCGCCGGCTTGCAGTTCGACGTCCCGTCCGACGTTGCCGCAGCGGCCGAGGACGCGCTGATCGAGGTCTCCCGGTTCGACGCCGAACTGGCCGCGTCACTCCCGGCGGCCGACGGCGAACTCGCGCCACTGGCCGTCGTCCTGCTGCGCACCGAGTCGGCGTCGTCGTCGCAGATCGAAGGCGTCACGGCCGGCGCGAAGGCGTTGGCGATCGCCACTCTGAACGAGTCCTCCGGACAGAACGCCCGCCTGGTCGCCGCGAACGTCGACGCCATGCAGAAGGCGATCGCACTCGCCGACGAGCTCAGCGTCGACTCGATCCTCGCCGCACACCGCGCTCTCATGCACGATCAGTCCTATGCCCGCCCGGGACTGGTCCGGGACGGGCAGGTGTGGATCGGCGGCGGTCCGACTTCGCACACCGCGACGTTCGTCCCACCTCGGCAGGAGCGCGTCCCGGCGCTGCTCGAGGACCTCGTCGCGTTCTGCCGACGTACCGACATCCCCGTCCTCACTCAGCTCTCGATCGCACACGCCCAGTTCGAGACGATCCACCCGTTCAACGACGGGAACGGCCGGACCGGTCGCACCTTGGTGCACGCGATGCTCCGCCGATCGGGGGTGACTCGGCGCCTGACCGTTCCGCTTTCGGCGGGCCTGCTGACTGACACCCCGGCGTACTTCGCGGCGCTCGGTTCCTATCGTGAGGGTGATCCGGCGCCGATCATCACGCAGTTCAGCCGTGCGGCGTTCGCTGCCGTCGGCAACGGCCGCTGGTTGGTCACCGACCTGATCGGCATCTACGACGAGTGGCAACAGATCCTCCCCTCCCGGAAGGGCTCGGCGGCCCGCCGCCTGCTGCCACATCTGCTGAGTCAGCCGGCAGTCACCGTTGCGCACGTCCAGCAGCACCTCGGTGTGTCACAGCCGGCCGCCCAGCGCGCCGTCGATCAGCTCGTCGGCGCGGAGATCCTGAAGCAGATCTCGACCGGAAAGCGCGACCGTGTCTGGATCGCCCGCGAAGTGATCACCGCGCTCGACGACTTCGCAGCGCGGACGGGTCGCCGTAGCTGAGCAGGTCGGTGAGGATCTTTGACAGGTCGTCAAAGCTTTGCTGGACGGCAGCGCGGTTGTTCAGGCGGTGGCGTTCGAGGCGGATCGCGGCGATATGGCGCGCTTCGTAGACGGCCGCACGCCAGGTCGCGGACGGGGAGGAGTCCAGGGGGCCGTAACTGTCCCAGAAGGCCTCGCGTTCGTCCGGTTTTGCCTGGGCCATGTGGATGGTCCAGTCTGCGGCCGGGTCGCCGAACTCGGTGCGGTCGAAGTCCAGGACGCCGGTGATCAGCGGTTCGGGCGCGGTGGCGTCGAGGAGGCAGTTCACGGTCCACAGGTCGCCGGTCAGCAGGCGTGGTTCGCGTACTTCGTCCAGGGTCGCGCGGCCGCGCTCGGACAGGTCGGCGGCTGTTCGTACGTCGGTGGCGTCGAGGCCGGCCCGCTCCAGGTCGTCGGCGATCTGGAGGAAGCTGGCGATGACGGCGTCGCTCCAGCGCGCGTACGACGGCTTGTCCACACGGCCGAAGGACGGCCCGCGTACGTCGTGAACGGTGCGGGTGATGGCTCCGAGCTGGCGGAAGAACGTCGTACGGCCGGAGCGTGGGTAGTGGCCGAGATGTTCCGGAGCGGGCCGGCCTGGCAGGCAGGTCTGGATCATCCAGTCGCGGTCGACGACATCGTGCGACCAGTCGACCGCCAGCACCCGCGGCATCAGCGGAGCGATCGGAGCCAGCCACGGGACACTCGCGTATTCGTTCCGCATCAGATGCAGCTCTGACCGGAACTGCTTCGGTTCCTCAGGCGCGATCCGGAGGATCACCGGCTCGGGCAACTCGATCCGGTAGACGCTGTTGTAACCGCCGTACCCCAACTCCACCGCGGACACCGGATCCGCATCGGCGCCGAACGCACGGCGGCAGATCGCCTGGATCTGTGTGGTGGTCAGACCGCGCTGGAACGCATCCGGGTCGCGCTCGATCGCTTGCAGTTCCACCGGGTCAGGACAGCTGGTAGACGCGAGTGGCCGTGGTGTTGAAGACGGCGTGCTGGTCCGAGGCGGACAGTGTGGCGGTGAGGGTTTCGGCGGTGGACACGACGTCGGCGTACGACGCGGCGAGGAGGCAGACGGGCCAGTCGGAGCCGAACATGACGCGGTCGGGGCCGAAGGCGTTGAGGACCACGTCGGCGTACGGCTGGAGGTCGGCGGGTTTCCAGGTGTCCCAAGGTGCCTCGGTGACCATGCCGGAGAGTTTGCAGGTCACGTTGGGAAGGGCGGCCAGCGCCTGGAGCTGGGTGGACCAGGGGGTCAACGGATCGCCGATGACCGGCTTGGAGATGTGGTCGACGACGAAGGACAGCTGAGGCAGGTTGCGGGCGGTCTGGATCGCGGCGGGGAGATGCGGGGTCTTGGTCAGCAGGTCGTAGGCCAGCCCGGCGTCCGCGACGGCTGCGAGGCCGCGTTGTACGTCGGGCCGCAGCAGCCACTCGACGTCCGGTTCGTCGTGGACCTGGTGGCGGATCGCCTTCAGGTACGAGCCGTCGGGCCGCGCCAGCAGGGACGCCAACGTGTCGGCCACATCGGGGGCGGTGAGGTCGACCCAGCCGACCACGCCGGCCACCAGATCGTTGCCGCCGGCAATCTCCAGGAACTCGACCGTCTCGTCGAGCAGGCCGACCGTCTGGACCAGGACCGTCGCGGTGACGTCGGCGGCCGCGGCGAGCGGGGCCAGGTCGGCGATCGAGAAGCTCTTCCGGATCGGGTCCATCTCCGGCCCGGTCATCCAGGTCTGCTCACGGACGCTCAGGTCCCAGACGTGATGGTGCGCGTCGACTCTGCTCATGCGACGTACCCTTTCATCGGACCCGGCGGTCGTCGATGGCGTCCTGGTTCCAGTCGATGCCGAGGCCCGGTACGTCGGGGGCGACCGCGTGCCCGTCGACGATCTCCATCTCGGACGACGTGATCGCCCGCAGCTGCGGGATGTGCTCGACGTACCGTCCGTTCGGTACGGCGGCCGTGAGGCTGACGTGCAACTCCATCAGGAAGTGCGGGCAGACCTCGAGGTTGAAGGTCTCGGCGAGGTGCGCGACCTTCAGCCACGGCGTGATACCGCCGATCCGGGCCACGTCCACCTGGATGATGCCCGCGCCGCCGGCCGCGGCGTACTCGCGGAACTGCGAGACGGAGTACAGCGACTCGCCGACCGCGATCGGAATCGAGGTCCCTGAGGCGAGCCGGACGTGACCGGTCACGTCGTCGGCCGGCAGCGGCTCCTCGAACCAGGTCAGGTCAACGGCCTCGAACGCCGCCGCCCGGCGTCTCGCCTCCGGATAGGTCATCGACTGGTTCGCGTCGACCATGATGTCCATCGCCGGCCCGACCGCGTCCCGGACCGCGCGGAGCCGCTCCAGATCCTCGTGGACGCGCGGCTTCCCGACCTTGAGCTTCACGCCCGGCCAGCCGGCCTTCCGCGACGCGAGCGCGCCGGCGACCAACTCGTCCGTTGTGAGGTGCAACCAGCCGCCTTCGGTGTCGTACAGCGGAACCTGCTGCCGGTACCCGCCGGCCAGCCGCCACAGCGGCTCGCCCGCGCGCAGGCAGCGCAGATCCCACAGAGCCGTGTCGACCGAAGCGAGCGCGAGCGAGGTGATCGCGCCTACAGTCGTGGCATGCGTGGACCAGAAGAGATCCGACCACAGGGCCTCGACGTTGCGCGCGTCCGCGCCGACCAGCCGCGGCAGCAGGTGGTCGCGGAGCAGCGCGAGTACGGCGGTGCCGCCGGTGCCGATCGTGTACGAGTATCCGAGGCCACTCAGCCCATCCGCCGTCGTCAGCCGGACGAAAACGGTTTCCTGTTTGAGGAACGCCTGGACGGCGTCGGTCCGGACGGTTTCGACCTCGAGGTCGACCAGGAATGCCTCGGCCCGGACGATCGCCGTACTCACATTGCCTCCAAGATCCTATAGGATATTGCGCATTCTGATGCTGCCGCCTCACACTGGGTGCGTCAAGACGGATTCCGAGGACTCCGGGAGGAGCGACAGGTGACTGATGCGCACGCAGGTCTGGCCGGGCAGCTCACCCGGCTGCCGCAGCGCCAGGTGCTGAGCGACGATGTGTACGAGACGGTCAAGGGCCTGATCATGGACAGCGTCGTCGAGCCGGGCACCCGGCTCAACATCGACGCGCTGACCCGTGAGCTGGGCATTTCCCAGACTCCGATCCGCGAGTCGCTGGCCCGCCTGGAGTCCGACGGCCTGGTGATCAAGGAGCCGCTGCGCGGGTACCGCGTGTCGTCGCGGCTGACCCGGGACGAGTTCGAGGACCTCTTCGAGTACCGGCTGCACATCGAACCGTGGGGGGCCGCACGGGCCGCGGAGCGGGCGGGTGACGACGACCTCGCCCGGCTCAAGGCCGAGATGCTCAGTTACACCGACGTACCGGATCGTCCGTCGTACGAGAGCTACCGGGCGATGGCGGCGCACGACCAGCGGTTCCACGACCTGGTGCTGGAGCTGTCCGGCAACGAGACGGCCCGGCTGTCCTTCCAGCGGACACACTGCCACCTGCACCTGTTCCGGCTGTACTACGGTGGCGGCATCGCGACGAAGGCGTTGCGAGAGCACAAGGCAGTGGTGACCGCCGTCCGCAAGGGCAACGCGGAGGAGGCGGCCGCGGCGATGCGGTCGCACATCGAGGCCTCCCGCGCCCGGCTGCGGCCCATGTTCGACCAGTCGTAGTTCGACCAGTCCTAGGGAGACACCTGTGGAACTGCTCCGCCTCGGGGCGGTCGGCGAGGAGCGCCCGTACGTGCGCGCCGCCGACGGCACCGTTCACGATCTGACCCCGCTGACCGCAGACATCGACGGAGCCTTCCTGGCCGCCGACGGCATCGCCCGGACGCGTGCCGCGCTCGAAGCCGGTGAGCTGCCCGCGGCCGACGTCGACGGGCTGCGGATCGGCGCGCCGATCGCCCGGCCGGGCGCGGTGGTCTGCATCGGGATGAACTACGCGGCGCACGCGGCCGAGGGCGGCGCCGAGCCGCCGAAGCAGCCGATCGTGTTCTTCAAGCACCCGAACACCGTCGTCGGCCCGAACGACGACGTCCTGGTCCCCCGCGGCTCCGCGAAGACCGACTGGGAGGTCGAGCTCGCGGTCGTGATCGGCAAGCAGGCGCGGTACGTCGAGACCGACGAAGAGGCGCTCGCCTGCGTCGCGGCGTACACGGTCTCGAACGACGTCTCCGAGCGCGCGTTCCAGATCGAGGTCTCCGGCGGGCAGTGGTCGAAGGGCAAGTGCTGCGAGACGTTCAACCCGCTCGGGCCCTCGCTGGTGCCCGCCGACGAGGTCGCGGACGTGCAGAACCTGCAGCTCAGGTCGTGGGTGAACGGCGAGCCGCGGCAGGACTCGAACACCGCAGACATGATCTTCTCGGTGGCGGCGCTGATCCGCGACCTCTCGCAGTACATGGTGCTGAGTCCGGGCGACATCGTGAACACCGGTACGCCGGAGGGCGTCGCGCTGTCCGGCCGGTTCCCGTACCTGTCGCCGGGCGACACGATGGAGCTCGAGATCGAAGGCCTCGGCCGGCAGAAGCAGGCGCTCGGCAAGGCCTGACCAAAACTGTCCCCGGCCGGCTCTAGGGTCGGCCGGGTGGACTTCCTGGACGACATCAGCAGCTCGTACGACAACGTCGCGGCCTCGTACGCCGCAATGATCGTGGACGGCGCCGACTGGGAGGTCGAGGCGTTCGACCTGCTCGGCAAGCTCGTCGCCGGGAGCGGGCGGCCCGTGCTCGACGTCGGCTGCGGACCGGGCCGGACGACCGGCCTGCTGGCCGGGCGCGACCTGTCGGTGATCGGGATCGACCTCTCGCCGGGGATGATCGAGATCGCCCGCCGCGACCACCCGGGTCTCGACTTCCGGGTCGGCTCGATGACTGCGCTGGACCTTCCGGACAGCTCGGTCGCCGCCGTCGTCGCCTGGTGGTCGATCATCCACCTGCCGCGCGACGTCGTGCCGCAGGCCTTCGCCGAGTTCCACCGGGTGCTCGCGCCGGGCGGGTTCCTGCTGCTGGGTTTCCACGTCGGCGAGCACAGCACGCACAAGACCTCCGGGTACGGCGGCCACCCGATGAACATCGACGTCCACCGCTGGACCGGGCCGGCCCTGACGGAGCTCGCGGGCGCCGCCGGGCTCACGCCGTACCAGGTGAGCGAAATTCCTGAAGACCGTTTGCTCCTGCAGAAGTAGCCTCTGCGCATGACTTCTCGCGTGCGAACCGTGACGTTCGATGCCCACAACCCCTACGAACTCGCCGGCTTCTGGCTCCAGGTCCTGAAGGCCGAGCGCCCCGACGACGACCACCCGGGCGACCCGTACGCCTCGGTTCCCGCCGACGGCGTCACGGTCCTGTTCGAGCAGAACAACGACGAGAAGGTCGTGAAGAACCGCGCCCACCTCGACCTGGTCCCCGAGACCACCCGCGACGAGGAGGTCGCCTGGCTGCTCACGCTCGGCGCCACGGTCGCCCACGACCGCCGGGACGCCGACGGCAAGGGCTGGGTCGTCATGCAGGACCCGGAAGGCAACGAGTTCTGCATCCTCCGCGGCGAAGCCGAGCGCACCACCGACAGCTGACCGCGCGAAGTCGCCTCAGCGGTCTTCGGTGTACGGCGTCTCACCCGTGAACGTGATCCGCCAGTCGGTCGTCCACGCGTGCACGGCGACGTCGTACCCGTCGCGCTCGGCGGTGACCCGGTAGTGCCCGCTCTCCGGCGGTACGACGGCTGCGTTCCACCCGCGAGCGCGCAACGCCGCCGCGGCGGCCTCCGTCTCGGCCGCCGGGTCCGGTGCCTTCGGGTTGCCGGTCTGCACGGTCACCCGGCACACGGTGGCCGGCCCGCGGCCGTCGAACAGTACGCCGGGATTCACCGGCCCCGGGTCACCCGTGACGACCGGACGCTGACCGGGTACGACGGCCTCCGCGACCGCCACCAGCTCGCTCCGCAGGAACTCCCGCTCTCCTGTCATCGCCTCGGCCCCTTCGACTGTTCGTTCCCCGGCCGGGCCGCGACGCTCGCCTTGACCTGCGCGACGGCCGACGCCGCGGAAGCGCGCGACGGACCGGACGGCGCCGCGACCCCGCCGTACGCCGCCGCAACCCCGTCCAGCACCGCCGCCCGATCATCGCCGTCGTGCCCCGTAACGCCGTCCGGGGCCGGTGGGTGGTGGTTGTGGGTGACTCCGTTGTAGAGGGATGAGACCACGTGGGAAGCCTTGTTCAGCGGCACGCCCCAGGCGAGCCGGGTCTCCTCGCCGCGGTCGGTGTCCGTCGTCGTGATCGCACCCAGATCACCGCGGACCACCCGCCCGACGTTGCGCAACGCTTCGCTGTTCTGCCGGTAGTACTCGTTGTGCCAGTGCACCGACACCGGATCCTCGCCGCGCGGGTCGGCCGTCGCCATCCGGATCGCGTCCGGGAACGTCGCCGGATCCGGCCCGTGCCACTCGGAGTACGACACGTAGTCCCCGGGCGCCCGCTCGGTGAACAGCCGGGTCGGCGGCTGGACGAAGTCCGCGGCCTCGTCGACATACTTCTCGATCCCCGGCGACCCCGTCATCACCAGCCGTGTCGGCCGGGCGCCGCTCTCCATCACCGCCTGGGCCGCCACGTCGGTGCCGTAGGAGTGGGCGACGACCGTGACGTCGGCCTCGTCCTCCTTCAGCTCGTCCAGCTCGTCCAGGCACTCCGCCAGCCGCGGTCCGCCGTCGATCGCCGCTTCCTTGCTCGCCGCCTCCAGCAGCCCCTGCGGCGAGTCGTAGTCGAACCACACCACCGCGGCGGTGCCCGGCCCGGCCTCCTGCCGGATCAGCTCGCCGCGGTCCGCCTGCCCGCGGAACGTCTCCAGGCTGTTCCCCATCCCCGGGACCACGACCGCCAGGTGCTTCGCGTGCTCGAGATCGCCGAGCACCTCGATCGCGCGGCCCTTGCCTTCCGGGTCGACCTTCAGGAACTGCCGCTCGCGCTCGACCTCGACCACGTTGCCGGCGGCATCGACAGCTGTCTCCTTGACCGGGACGAGCAGCTCCTTGACGGTGTCCAGCCGCTTCCGCTGGTCGGCACTCGCCGTACCGGCATCGACCATCGCCTGCAGGCGGTCGCGAGCGCCGACGAGCAGCTCGTGATTCGCGCGGAACCGCTCGGCCAGCTGCTCGGACACCGCCATCGTGACTCCCCGTGACGACCGGTCCTCTGGGCGCGGGACCGGGTTACCGCAGTCTTCCAGCCGGAGGCCCGGATGACCAGGGACCACCTGCCGGATACCCCCGTGCGCCGCGACCACGTCGCACTTACGCTGGGGAGATGCCGTCCGCTCATCATCTGGTCGCGTTCGCGATCACCGCGTTCATCATCATCGTCGTGCCCGGGCCGAGCGTGTTGTTCATCGTCGGGCGGGCGCTCGCGGTCGGGCGCCGGGAAGCCGTGCTGACGATGGTCGGCAACACCCTCGGCGCCGCGGTCATGCTGGTACTGATCTCCGCCGGGCTCGGGACGTTGGTCGCCGCGAGCGCCGTCGCGCTGACCGTGGTGAAGCTCGGCGGCGCGGCGTACCTGATCTATCTCGGCGTGCACGCGTTCCGGTCCCGCAAGTCGCTGGCCGAGGCGCTCTCGACCGGCGTCAAGCCGAGCAGCGGGCGGAAGACCGTGCGGCAGGGCTTCCTCGTGGGGGTGACCAACGCCAAGACCGCGGTGTTCTTCGCCGCGGCGCTGCCGCAGTTCGTGGACAAGGGCGCGAGCAGCCCGGCCTGGGCGCAGATCCTGATCCTCGGCCTGATCTTCATCGTGATCGCGCTCTGCTCGGACAGCGTCTGGGCGGTCGTCGCCGGGACCGCGCGGGAGTGGTTCGCCCGCTCCCCGCGCCGCCTCGAACTGGTCGGCGGCACCGGCGGCCTGATGATCATCGGCCTCGGCGCCGGCATCGCGGTCTCCGGCACCAAAGACTAGGTGCGGCGGCCTGCCGGTACGCCGAGCAGGGCTAGTACTGCGGGGAGTCCGAAGGCGACCAGGTACGCCAGGACGGCGGAGTGTGGCTCCATGGCCGCGAACAGCGAGCCGCCGATCGCCAGGATCGTTGCTGTTGACAACGAGTCGCTGAGCTGCGCCGCAGAGCTGTTGGCGCCCTGCTCGTCGCGCTCGGAGTACTCCAGCACCAGCACCGACAGCGTCGGGAAAACCGTCCCCATGCCGAACCCGGTCAGGCTCCAGCCGAGGATGCCCACCAGGATCGGCACCTGTGGGCTGAGCGTCAACGCTGCCGTGACGATCCCCAGCACGACCGCGACCATTCCAGCCTGCAGGAAGACCGCGTGCGAGAACGGCTGCTTCGGCCGCCCGCGGTACCAGGACGCCGCCGACCAACTGAGCGCGCTGATCGTCAGTACGAGGCCCGCAAGCGCCGGGGACAGGCCGCGCTGCCGGGTCAGCATCAGCGGCAGGAACACCTCCGCGCCGAACCCGGACGCCGCGACGAGCCCGCGCAGCGCGATCACCGACGGCAGCCCCCGCCCGAACGCGAACGTTCCCGACGGCAGCAACCGCGGACCGAACACGACTACCCCGGCGAGACCGATCGCCAGCAGCACGATCTGCAGTACGCCGCGCTGCTGGCCGCCGTAATGCAGCAGCCCGACACCGACCGCCGCCGCGACCGCCCACAACGCCCGCTTGTCCCACAGCTTGCCCGGACGTACGTCGTACCCGCTCCGCCGGGCCAGCCCCGGGCGCATCACGAGCACCGCGGGAATCGCGATCGCCGGGACCGCGAGGAACACCAGCCGCCAACTGGCGTGTTCGACGATCAGGCCCGCGATCGTTGGTCCGACCAGCGACGGCACTACCCAGCCGGTCGCGAACGCGGCGAAGATCCGCGGGCGCAGACCGGCCGGGTACAGGTGCCCGACGACGACGTACAGCGCGACCATCAGCAGCCCGGAGCCGAACCCCTGGATCACTCTGCCGACGACCAGGACCTCCATCGACGGCGCCAGGCCCGCGATGATCAGCCCGGCCAGGAACCACGCCGTACCGTGCCACAGCGGCCGGGTCGGGCCCTTCAGGTCACACCAGGTGCCGGAGACAACCATCGCGACGACCCCGGACGCGAGCGGTCCGCCGAACGCGAGCGCGTACAAGTTGAGCCCGTCGAGCGCCTGCGCCACGGTCGGCATCGCGGTCGCCACCGCCAGCGACTCGAACGCGGTGAGCGTGATCAGCGCGACCATCCCGATGGTCAACGCACGGTACTGCGGGGAGAGGACGCCTCCGGTCTCGGTGGCCGGTTCGGCAACGGTGGTCATGCCGAGAACTGTCCGGCCTCAAGTGCACTTTAAGTCAACTAGAGAACGGCGGCGAGTACCAGTGCGATGATCGGCGGAACTGCCTGGGTGGCGGCAGCCCGGGCCATCCGGCGGTCGGAGGCGATCAGTACGACGCCGGCGCCGGCCATGCAGGCACACGCGAAGAGCGCGATCGCATGGCCCTTGTCGCCGCCCCAGACCAGCCCGCCGAGCGCGCCGATCGCCAGGAACAGGTTGTAGAACCCCTGGTTGAACGCCCACGGGCGCGCGACCTCGACCTCGTTCTCCTTCACCAGGAACCGGCCGTACGTACTCGGCTTGCGGAAGAGCAGGCTCTCCATGGCGAACACGACCAGATGGAACAGCCCCGCGACGACAACGAAGACCTGCGCGACCACGCTCATGCGGGGAACGTACCGCTACCCGCGCCAATCCGTGGCGAAGGCACGCGCTGGGTTGTTCCGGAACACGGCGTCGGCGACGTCCGCACCGAAGTACCGCGTGATCCGCGGACGGAGGTGGGTGAGCAGGTACGGCATCCCCGGGCCTTCGCCGGTGGCGCCGCGAGCGCGGGCCGTGGTGGTGTCGCCGCCGAGCAGCAGGCGGTCGGCGTACCCGGCGTCGATCAACGCGCCGAGGCAGTCCAGCAGGTGCGGGTCGGTCGCGTTGTTGGCGCGGGACGGTCCGTCGAAGGCGAGCCAGGCACCGCGGCGCGCGAGGTCGAGGTGCGCACGATGGTCGGGGAAGCGGTTCAGATGGCCGAGGATCACGGCGGCGGGGTGGACGTCGAGTTCGTCGACGAGCAGATCGAGTACGGCGTCCGCGGCGGAGCCGTGCTCGTGGTGGACGGCGATCGGGGCGTTCGTGGCGTGGTGGGCTTCGGCGGCGGCGCGCATCACGTGCTCGGCGTGCGCGTCGAGGACGTGGAACCCGCCGGCGACCTTGATCAGACCGGCGCGGACCTGGGTGTCGCCGATGCCGGTCGTCAACTCCCGGACGAAGATGTCGGCGAGCTGGTCGTAGACCTTGTCGACATACCCGTCCGGGTAGTGCTCGCCGCGGTGCAGACCGGTCGCCGCGACGATCGCGACGCCGGTGCTGGTGGAGATCCCGGGCAGCAGGTCAGCCCGCCGGTTCAACCCGTGCGGCGTCCACTGCACGACGGCCTGCCCACCCGCATCCGCAAACGCCCGCACCTCGGCGGCCGCGGCCTGCCCGTCGTCGAGCACCTGCTCCGTCGGCAGAACAGCCGATCGGAAGAACAGGTGATCATGCGAGTCGGTGATCCCCAGCGCTCCAGGCACCAGATCGTTCAGCACCGTACGAACCCGCATCATCACCCTCTTCCTCAGCCCACCGTGGTTCAGGCGGCCTGCCGGCCGGTCGAACCGCGGCGTCGACCGCCGCGGCGGCGGTTGGAGCTGCCCGGGCGGTTGTTCTCCGTGCGGGTGGTTTCCTTGCCGCGGGTGTTCGGGTGGGTGGGCGTGGTTGTTCCTGCTTGGGTGGCTCCGGTGCGGTTGGCTGGGGAGCGGCGGGAGCGCCTGGAGGACGAGCGGCCGGTGGAACTGCCGGTCGACGGCTTGGCGGCGGTTTCCTTGGGGGCGGGGGCGACGTACGTGCGGTCGCCGGGTGCCAGCTCCGTCAGCAGAGGGTGGCCGGGGTCGAGTTTCGTGGTGGTGGGCGTGATGCCGGCCTTGCGGGTCAGGTCGCGGACGTCGCGGACCTGGTCGTCGGTCATCAGCGTGACGACCGTCCCCTCGGCGCCCGCGCGAGCGGTGCGGCCGGAGCGGTGCAGGTAGGCCTTGTGCTCGACCGGCGGGTCGGCGTGGATGACCAGCGTGACGCCGTCGACATGGATCCCGCGCGCCGCGATGTCCGTCGCGACCAGCGTCCGCGCCGTACCGTCCGAGAATGCCTCAAGGTTCCGCGTGCGCGCCCCCTGCGACAGGTTCCCGTGCAGCTCGACGGCCGGCACCCCCTGGGCGATCAGCTTCTTCGTCAGCGCCTTCGCGCCGTACTTCGTCCGCGTGAACACGAGCGAACGACCGGGCGCGGCCGTCAGATCGACCAGCACCGGCAGCCGCGAATCCGGCCGCACGTGCAGCACGTGGTGGGTCATCTTCGCGACCGGCGAGCGCGCCGAGTCGACGCTGTGCGTCACCGGGTCGGTCATGAAGCGCCGGACGAGAACGTCGACCCCGGCGTCCAGCGTCGCCGAGAACAGCAACCGCTGGGCGGTGGCAGGGGTCTGGTCGAGGATCCGCCGTACGGCGGGCAGGAAGCCGAGGTCCGCCATGTGGTCGGCCTCGTCGAGCACGGTGATCTCCACCGCGCCGAGCTTCGCGTGCCCGGCCTGGACGTGGTCCTCCAGCCGGCCGGGGCAGGCGACGACGATGTCGGCACCCTTCCGCAGGCCGTTGATCTGCGGGCCGTGGCCGACGCCGCCGAAGATCGTCATCGAGCGCAGCCCGAGCTTGTCGGCGAGCGGCGTGATCGACGCCTGGATCTGGGTCGCGAGCTCGCGGGTCGGCGCGAGGATGAGCGCGCGCGGCTGGTTCGGCCGGCGCTTCGTACCGCTCGCGGCGAGCCGTGCCAGCACCGGCAGCACGAACGCGTAGGTCTTGCCGGATCCGGTCCGGCCGCGGCCGAGAACATCCTTGCCGGCCAGCGAATCCGGCAGCGTCGCCGCCTGGATCGGGAACGGCTCGGTCACTCCGGACGCGGCCAGCGCGGTGACCAGCGACGCGGGGACGCCGAGGTCCGCGAACGTACGGTTGTCAGCGGCAACGGTCTCGACGACGTCGTCGCCGAGCGTCTCGAGGTCGTTGCTTTCAGCAACCTCAAGACGTACGTCCGCGGGCTGGGTGCGTCCGGTGCCCGAGCGGCGCCGACGGCGCGGTCGCCCGGATTCACCGCGCGACTCACCGGCGGAGCCGGCCGGCTTGCGGTTCTGGGAGGCGGATTGGGTGTGCGTGGGTGTAGACGTGGGGCGGCGGGCCGCCATAGAAGTACTCCAAAAGTTCGGGGGTCGTCCTGCCCGGCGCGGCCGGTGGGCCGCGGCGCGTGGTGGTCGACTGCTGGCGCAAAGTGATTGCGCTCACCGGCCCGAGGCAGAACTGGGCGGGCCGTCACCGACAGTCTACGGCACGGGTGGGTGCGACCGGGAGGACGCACGTCACACGGGTACCTTCTGCTCGTGACCGACTTCCGCGTGGATCCGCCCACCGCCGCCGACGAACGTACCCTTCTGCAGGGTTTCCTCGACTACCACCGAGGCACTCTCTGGTGGAAGGTCTCCGGCCTGACCGGCGACCAGCTGGTACGTCGTACCGCCGAGCCGTCGAGCCTGTCGCTGATCGGTCTGGTCCGGCATCTGAGCGAGGTCGAGAAGTACTGGTTCCACCGCGCACTCGCCGGTCAGGACTCGCCGCCGAAGTACTGGACCGACGAGCACCCTTACGGTGACTTCGACCTGGTCACGCCCGAGCAGGCCGAGCAGGACCTCGCCGAGCACCGGGCCATCGTCCGCCGCTCCGACGAACTCGCCGCGAACTACTCCCTCGACGACACCTTCGTCCGTCCCGGCCACGACGGGTCGTACTCGCTCCGCTACCTCTACATCCACATGATCGAGGAGTACTCCCGCCACAACGGCCACGCCGACCTCCTCCGCGAACGCCTGGACGGCGCCACCGGGGAGTAGCCCTACGGCTTGATCGAGTGGATCAGGGCAACGACGTCGTTCGTGACGCCGCGGACGCCGGGGATGCGGGTGAGCCGCAGCAGCCGATCCAGCAACGGGACGGAGCGCGTGATCAGCGCGCGCGTACGTCGTACGTCGTCGGACCGGTCGTGCACCCAGAACAGCACGATCCCCATCTGGAAGAGCCACAGCAGCTCGGGCAACTCCGACCTCAGGTCGGCCGGGAGCTTCAGGTCCGAGCCGTCGACGACCTGGCGGAAGATCTCCACGCTCGCGTCCCGGGCCGGGCGTGACTCGTCGCTGAACGGCGACAGCGGGCTCTGCGGATCGGCCGCCGTCTTGAAGAACGTGCCGGCGAACTCGTGGTACGGCGCCGCCACCTCGAGCCACGCCAGCAGTACGCCGGTCATCCGCGGTACGAACGCCTGCCCGGCCGCGAGCACCGGCTCGACCGCGGCGCGGTGCTGGTCCTGGAGCAGGTCGTAGTACGCCTGCATCAGATGGTCCTTGGAACCGTAGTAGTAGTACGCGTTCCCGACCGAGACGCCCGCCTCGTTGGCGATCGCCCGCATCGTCGTCCTGCCGTACCCCTGCTCGCGGAACAACCGCAGCGCCGTCGTCAGGATCAGCTCACGCGTCTGCTCGCCCTTCGCGGTCGCACCGTCCGTCACACCGGTCAGCGTAATCACCTCCCGTGAACCTCCGCAGCCCAGCCGCTGCCTGCACCATCGCCCGCGCCACCGGCCGCATCGCCGGACTCGCCAGCCGTACCGCGGTGTGCCTGTGCTCCCCCGTGACCCACAGGCAGACGATCCACGCCCGGTCGCCGACGTACACGGACCCGTCGTCCGCGACCACGGTGATGTCCCGCAACGTCGCCGCATGGTCGAGCGCGGGGTAGAGCGCCCGCGCGTTCGCCGACCCCGCCGCGACGAACCGCAACCGCACCACCCCGCCGTACCCGTCCGGCGCCGGCCGCTGTCCGGCCAGCCACTGCGCGAACCGGCGGCAGAGCGGACACCCGGCGTCGTACAGCACTGTCAGTTCACGCACGGCCCGGCGGCCTTCAATACCCGTACCGCGCGGCCTGCTCGGTCATCGTCACCGGAGTGACGGTCTCGTTCGGCGGCACCGGCGGGCGGGTCATCGTGTCGAGCTTGCTGCGGTTGCGGATCTTGTTGAAGATCCACACGTTCGTCAGGTGCACCACTCCCAGCACCAGCATCACGATCCCGAGCTTCACGCTCAGCTGCTCGAAGATCCCGCTGGCGTTCACGACCGGGTTCCCGCTGCGCAGGAACAGCGTCACGAAGCCGAGGTTGAGCAGGTAGAACCCGACCACGAGCAGCTTGTTCACCGCGTCCGCGATGTCCTCGTTGCCGTGGAACACGTCGACCAGGAAGATCCGCCCGTACCGGCTCAGCGTCCGGGCCACCCAGACCGTCAGCGGCACCGCGATCAGCAGGTAGAGCAGGTACGTCGTGACTGTCATGTCCATCATCCACCCCACGTCTTGAACACGTTCAAATTCTTCGTGACCCTGACAGTACGCCGATGTTTTGAACATGTTCAAGTCGAGCCGGACGTGATCTGGGGCACGATGGGGGATGGACGACCTGGGTCTTCGAAGGAACCGTTCTTCCCACCGGCGACACCACCCGTTCGACGTTCGGCCAGGGCCGTGACGGAGACCAGCTGCCCGGCCGGTTCGCCGTTCCCGGGCTGGTCGACTCGCACTGCCATCTGACCTTCGACGCGACCCCGGACGGGCCGGTGCTGCGCGGCGAGGACTTCGCCGCCGCGCGGCTGGCCGAGCTGGCCGGCGCCGGGGTGAGCGCGCTCCGCGACGTCGGCGGCAACCGCGACGTCACGCTCCGACTCGCGCGGGATGCGGACGACGGCCGTCCACTCGTCCTCGCCGCCGGCCGGTTCCTCGCACCGGCCGGCGCGTACTTCCCGAAGGCGTACGAGCCGGTCGCCCCGGAAGAGCTGCTGGCCGCGGTCGAGGCCGAGATCGCCGACGGCGCGACCTGGCTGAAGCTCGTCGGCGACTTCCCGGAGGTCGGCCCGGACGGCCCGATCAGGGGCAGCAAGATCAGCCCGACGTACGACCTCGAGCTGGTCGCCGCGATGGTCGAGCTGGCCCACTCCCGGAACGCCCGGGTCGCGGCGCACGTCAACACCGACCACGTGGCCGGCCTGATCCGGGCGGGCATCGACTCGGTCGAACACGGTACGGCGCTGACCGAGCAGGACCTGGAGGTGCTCGGCGCCCGCGGCGGCGCGTGGACGCCCACACTGAGCGCCTCGGTCAGCCCCGGCCCCGACGAGACCCCCGAGCGGAAGACCCGCCGCGAGGAGCGGTCGGCGTACCTCGCGTCGGTCCTCCCACTGGCCGAGCGGTACGGCGTGCACGTGCTGGCCGGGTCCGACGTGGTCGGCACGGTGGCCGGCGAGATCGACATGCTGGTCAAGCACGGGCTGACCGTCGAGCAGGCGATCACCGCGGCGTCGACCGGTGCGCAGGCCTTCCTCGGACTGAGCGGCGCCGGCAACCTCGTCACGTACGACGCGGACCCGCGCGAGCACCCCGACGTCCTGGCCCGACCGGCCGCGGTCGTCCTCAACGGCCGGCGGATCCGATGAAGGAGAAGGACCTCGACCGCTGGGTGCAGAAGTACAGGAAGGCGTGGGAGAGCAACGACCCCAAGGACATCGCGGCGCTCTGGAGCGCGGACGCAGCCTGGTACCGGCGTCCCGACGAGCCGCCCGTGGTCGGGCAGGAGGCGATCGTCGAGGCCTGGCTCGACCTCGCGGACGCACCGGGCGAGACGACGTTCGAGTACGAGGTGCTGGGGTTCGGCGACGGCGTGGCCTTCGTCCGCGGCTGGACGACGTACCTCACCAATCCGCCCGGCGAGTTCAGCAACCTGTGGGTGATCCGGCTGGAGAAGGAGCGCGCGTACGAGTTCGTCGAGTGGTGGATGGAGAAGCCGCGGTGAGCTACTCTCGTGCGTAGGCGCTCAGGGTGCCACCGGTCCGCGGGAAGGGCTCAGCCCACCTGAGATGCTTTTTCGAGTACGGATTGACCTCCTTTCTCGCCTGACGACGCGGACAGCAGGCTTGTAGAGAGGAGGTCGGCGATGCCGACCCGACACCTTCCGGACGACCCGAACCTCGATCACCTGCGCGGTCAGGCCAAAGCCCTGCTCAAGGGTGTGCGCGCTCAGGACGACGATGCCGTCGCGCTGGCGGCCGAGTTCCATCCCGTGCAGACGCTGGCAGACGCGCAGCTGGTGATCGCCCGCAGCTACGGGTTCCCCAGCTGGCCGCGGATCGTGCGGCACCTGGAACTCGTCGACCACTACAGCCGTTCGCCGCACCGCCAGTCGATCGGCGGGCCGCTGGACACACCGGAGCAGCGCGCCGACGAGTTCCTGCGGCTCGCGACGCTGCACTACGGGGAGGACGATCCGGCCCGGCAGCGGTCAGCGCGCGACCTGCTGGAACGCTTCCCGGACATTGCCCAGAGCAACATCTACACACAGGTCGTCTGCGGCGACCCGGACATCGACCTCACCCAGGCGAGCGTCGAAGGTGGACCGTACCGCTGGGAACCACTGCTCTACCTGACCTACAGCCGCCTCGACGCGCCGCATCAGGTCGAGATCGCTCGCCGGCTCCTGGAGCACGGCGCCGATCCGAACGCCGGCTACCTGTGGCAGGGCATGCCGTCGCCGTTCACCGCGCTCACCGGGGTCTTCGGTCGCGGCGAGGGCGATCAACCGCCGCACCGCGATCGCGTGGAGCTGGCGCGACTCCTGCTCGACGCGGGTGCCGACCCCAACGACAGCCAGACCATGTACAACTGCGGGCCCGGTTGTCCGCCGCCGCACGACGACGTACACCTGGAGCTGCTGCTGGAGTACGGGCTCGGCCGCGGTGACGGCGGGCCGTGGCACGAGCGGATGACGACGGCCCATCCGACCCCGCGGCAACTGCTCGAGGACGAGCTGGTGTTCGCGTCGTCGGCCGGTCTGCTCCATCGGGTCGAACTGGTCCTTGCCCAGGGCACCGATCCGGAAGGCACTGGTACGCAGCACCCGGCGTTCAACGGCGAACGCCCGTACGAGCTCGCCGCCGTCCAGGGCCACACGGAGATCGCCGAACTGCTCCGCGCACGAGGCGCCAGGCCGTTGGACGAGGTTCACGAGGTGTACGCCGCCGCGATGCGCGGGGAACTGGGCGAGGTCGACCCCGCACTGGCGGCCCGTGCGGTGGCTCGCTACCGCCGGCTACCGGTCCGCGCGGCCGAGGTCGGGCGGACCGAGGCGATGGAGCCGCTGCAGCGACTCGGGTACGACCTCACCCGGGTCACGCAGGGCGCCGCACCGATCCACCGGGCCGCGATCAACGGCCACCTGGAGACGGTCCGGAAGCTGATCGAGCTCGGCGCCGATCCCGAAGTACGCGACCCCAACTACCACGGGAACGCGCTGAGCTGGGCCGAACACAACCACCAAGATGCGGTGGCCGCCTTCCTCAGGGGCTTACCGCAAGGAACAGGAACGCGCTGAACACCGAGAGATGAACGGCGCCCTGCAACAGCGTGGCGCGACCGGTCGACAGCGTGATGATGCCGGTCACCACGGTCAGCGCGAACAGCACCATCTCCTTGCCGCCGAGCCCGAGGACGAGCGGGCCGCTCAGCCAGATCGAGGCGAGCGCGATCGCGGGGATGGTCAGGCCGATACTGGCCAGCGCTGAGCCGAGCGCCAGGTTGACGCTGGTCTGGAGGCGGTTGCGCAGTGCCGCGCGCACTGCCGCGATCGTCTCCGGCAGCAGCACCAGCATCGCGATCACGACGCCGACGACGGACAACGGCAGGCCGGCCGACTGGACGGCGTGCTCGAGGTTCGGCGAGACGGTCTTCGCGAGGCCGACCACCGACACCAGACAGACGAGCAGCAGCCCGAGGCTGAGCAGCGCGGTCGCGGTCCGCGGCGCCTCGGCGTGGTGGTCCTCGTCCGTGTCGACGTCGCCGTCCGCGCTGACCGGGAGGAAGTAATCGCGGTGCCGGATCGTCTGGATGAACACGAACACGCCGTACATCACCAGCGACGTGACACCGGCGAACGCGAGCTGCGCCGGACTGAACCGCGGGCCCTCCGCGCTCGTGGTGAACGTCGGCAGCACGAGACTCAAGGTCACCAGCGCGGTCATCACGGTCAAGGCGGAGTACGACGCCTGCACCCGGAACACCTGCACCCGGTGCCGCACCGAACCGACGACCAGCGCCAGGCCGAGGATGCCGTTGCAGGTGATCATCACCGCGGCGAACACGGTGTCGCGGGCCAGCGACGCGGCCTTGTCACCGCCGGACGCCATCAGCGTCACGATCAGCGCGACCTCGATCACCGTCACCGCGAGCGCCAGGATCAGCGTGCCGAACGGCTCACCGACCTTGTGCGCGACGACCTCGGCATGATGGACGGCCGCGAACACCGCGGCGCCGAGGCCGAGGCAGACCAGCAGCAGGAGCACCGTGCCCAGGTCCCGGTGCCAGGACCCGACGAGATCCAGGAAGGCGAGTGCGGGCACGACAAGGGTCCACCGCGGCAGCCCCTGGGTCACGGATCTCTTCATCCCCAGCAAGCCTATCGGCAATCCGCTTGGCTTCCGGTGAACGACGGGTGATGCTTCTCCCATTATGGCTGTCAACATCAGGAACGCGACCGCCGACGACTGGGCGGCCATCTGGCCGTTCTTCCACGAGATCGTCGCCGCGCGGGAGACCTACACCTACGACCCGGAGCTCACCGAGGAACAGGCGCGGGCGTTGTGGATGTCGCCGTCCAGCTCGCCGCTGGCGCGGACGACGGTCGCGGTCGATGCCGACGGCACCGTCCTCGGCAGCGCCAACATGTACCCGAACCGGCCCGGTCCCGGCGCGCACGTGGCGAGCGCGAGCTTCATGGTCGACGGAAAGGCCCGTGGCCGCGGTGTCGGGCGGGCGCTCTGCGAGGACATGATCGCGTGGGCCGGGCGGACCGGGTTCCGCTCGATCCAGTTCAACGCGGTGGTCGAGACCAACGGACCCGCCGTACACCTCTGGCAGTCCCTCGGCTTCCGCATCGCCGGCACCGTCCCCGAGGCCTTCGACCACCCCAAGCTCGGCTACGTAGGTTTGCACGTGATGTACCGTCCGTTGCCATGACGGTGCCGATGCCGCGACTCCGTCGCGGCGGGTCATGGGGCTCGAGCTCCTGGTCTTCCCTCGTCGCTTCGCTCCTCAGTCCAGACCAGGAGGCCCCATGACAAGGGCTCGCCGGATGTGGAAGGCGCTCGAGCCGTTCCATGCGATCACGTACTTCGCGCCGGAGACTCGGCAGGCGACCGACGCGCTCGGGCTCAAGGGCGGGTGGATGAGCTACTTCGGTTGCCGTGCGGCGCCGCTCGGGGCGGTTGGGCCCGAGTTCGTGGCGGCGGTGTTCTACAACTTCCACCCGGCGATGGTCGCGCGGTCGCTCCCGGACGCGTGGACCTACGCGCCGCCGGAGCAGCTCCTCGCGGCGCGGCTGACCGCTGTGGACATCGCCGTACGGCGATTGTTCCCGGACGCGTCCTTCGACCGGGCCGCCGAACTCGCGCGGCGGGCGGCGGAGCTGGCGCCGATCGCGGGGCGTCCGCTCGCCGCGGCGAATGCATCGTTGGAATGGCCAACGGACCCGGCGTTGGCGCTGTGGCAGGCGACCACGATCCTGCGGGAGTCGCGAGGTGACGGGCATGTCGCGGCGCTGGTGGCGGCCGGGCTCAGTCCGTGCCAGGCCCTCGTGACGATCTCCGCGGCCGGCGGCCCGGCCAAGGAGGTTTTCCAGCTCAACCGCCGGTGGAGCGACGAGGAGTGGGCCGAGGCGTCCAACGACCTTCGCGATCGCGGGCTGCTGGATGCATCGGGTGTCTTGACTTCCGATGGGCGGGCGCTACGGGAGCAGGTCGAGGAGACGACGGACGCGCTGGCGGATCAGGGGTGGCGGGCACTCGGAGACGAGTCGACCACCGAGTTGCACGACCTGATGTACCCGTTGAGCGCCGTACTGATGGCCGACGGCCTGATCCCCGCCGACAACCCGATGGCTATGCGCTGGGACTGACCCGATCGGCGAGCTTCCGCAACGCCTGCGCCAACTGCTCACCGGTCGGCGCGCTGGCCGGGTCGAACATGCTCTGCGCGACGACTCCGAGCAGCATCGCCTGCAGCAGTCTCCCGATCGCCTGCACCTCCTCCGGCGCTGCGCCGGAGTCCACTCCCCCGAACATCTCCGCCAGCCCTTCCCGGGCTTCCCCCTGCATCTTCACGAGGTCCGCGACAAGCTCGGGCATGCTCTCCCCCAAGCTGAGCACCTCGAACTGCGCAGCCCACAACGCCCGCATCCGAGGCTCCTGCAGCCCGTCGACGATCCGCGCCCACGTCCCCACGAACTGCCCGTGAGCCCCCGCTCTCCCGGCCGCGGCGCCTCCCGCGGCGTCTCCGGTGGCGTCTCCGGTGGCGACCTGGGGTGCCCATTCGTCGATCAGTAGGGCGCGGAGCGCTTCGTTCAGCAGGGTGTCCTTCGAGCCGAAGTGGTAGCCGATCGCCGCCAGGCTCACTCCGGCGGCGGTCGCGATGTCGCGCGCCGTCGTCCTGCTGTAGCCCTTCTCCAGCAGGCACGTCTTCGCACCTTCGACCAACGCCTCGCGGTTTCCCATACCCACAACTCTAACACATACGTCTCAAACAATCGTCTTGCACAAATGTCTAAGACCGCCGTACAGTCATCGCACCAACCAAACCTTCGGAGGGGTTCACGATGACGACGGTGCTGATCTCAGGTGCGAGCGTGGCCGGCCCGGCGCTGGCCTACTGGCTGCAGCGGTACGGGTACGAGCCGACGGTGGTCGAGCGCGCTCCTGCCCCACGCCCCGGCGGGTACGCGGTCGACTTCCGCGGCGCGTCGATGACCGTGCTCGAGCGGATGGGCGTCCTACCGGCGATCCGGGAACGCGCGACCGAGATGGGCGCGATGTCGTACGTCGACGAGTCCGGCAAGGTCGTCGCGACCACCTCCCCCGAGGCGTTCAGCGGTGAGCTCGAGATCCTCCGCGGCGACCTCGTCGAGATCCTGTACGACCTGACCCGCGACACCACGGAGTACCTGTTCGACGACTCGATCACCGCGCTCACCCAGGACGACGAAGGTGTGGAGGTGGTGTTCGAGAGCGGTACGACGCGCCGCTTCGACCTGGTCGTCGGCGCGGACGGGCTGCACTCGAACGTACGACGGATCGCGTTCGGCCCGGAGTCGTCGTACGTCCACGATCTCGGCTACTACGCATCGGTCTGCACGGTCGAGAACCACCTCGGGCTCGACCACACCGGGCAGATCCTGAACGTCCCGGGCAAGACCGTCGGCATGTACAGCGCGCGGAACAACACCGAGGCGAAGGCCCTGTTCTACTTCGCGTCCTCGGACCTGACCTACGACAGGCGGAACGTGCCGGAGCAGAAGGCGATCGTCGAGGAGCAGTTCAAGGACCTCGGGTGGGAGGTGCCGACGCTGCTCGACGGGCTACGGACCGCGCCGGACTTCTACTTCGACTCGATCAGCCAGATCAAGCTCGACAGCTGTTCGCGCGGCCGGATCGCGCTGTGCGGTGACGCCGGGTACTGCGCCTCGCCGCTGTCCGGGATGGGGACGAGCCTCGCGATCGTCGGCGCCTACGTACTCGCGGGCGAGCTGCACGCGGCCGGCGGTGACCACACCCGGGCGTTCGCGGAGTACGACGTACGGATGAAGGGTTTTGTGGACGCGTGTCAGCAGCAAGCGGTGGACGGGGCGCGCTGGTTCGTGCCGGCGACGAAGTGGTTCACCCGGGTCCGGAACCTGTCCTACCGGCTGATGCCGTACCTGCCGTGGCGGAACCTGATCCGGGACATGTCGCTCAAGGTCGGGAACGCGATCGACCTGCCGACGTACGAAGACCCGCGTCCGCGGCCCGCAGTACGGCGGCCGTGAGCGCGTCGAGGATGCCGGACTCGAGCTTCCAGTGCTGCCAGTACAGCGGTACGTCGATGTACTTGCCCGGGGCAACGCTGACCATCCGCCCCGCGGCCAGCTCGGGTCCGGCCAGCTGATCCTCGATCATCCCCCAGCCGAGCCCGATCCGGACCGCCTCGTGGAACGGCGCGGACGCCGGGATCGCGTGCGCCGGCGGGTCCAGCTTCCGGCGGGTGACCTTGCGGAGCAGCCGGTGCTGCAGGACGTCCTTCTCGTTGAAGATCACTATCGGCGCCTCGGAAAGGGCCTCAGGCAACGGTTTGCCGGCCAGCCAGCGTTCGGCGTACTCCGGGGTGGCGAGCGGGAGGTACCGCATCTTTCCCAGCGGTACGACGCGGCAGCCCTGCACCGGGCGCGGGTCCGCGGTGACCGCGGCGAGGACCGTGCCGTTGCGCAGGTACTCCGCCGAGTGTTCCTCGTCCTCCTGGTGCACCAGGAACCGGGCGTCGTGCGTGCGGGACAGGTCGAGCATCGCGGGCAGGAACCAGTTGTTCAGCGAGTCCGCGTTCACCGCGATCGGGATCCGCTGCGCGTCGACCGTCCCGCGGACGGCGGCGATCGCCTCGACCTCGAGCAGCGCGACCTGCCGCGCGAGCCGGAGCAGCGCCTCCCCCGCCGCGGTCGCCCGGGCCGGCTTGCCGCGCATCACCACCACCTGGCCGAGCCGGCTCTCCAACGCCTTGATCCGTTGACTGATCGCCGACGGTGTCACGCTCAGGCGCCGCGCGGCCGCGTCGAAGCTGCCCTCGTCGAGGACCGCGACGAACGTCTCGAGTTGCACCGAGTCGAACTGCATGATGAAGCAATCCTAATGGCACTTCAGAATCTTTAGCTGGTTTGAAGGACTCCTGATGCCTAGCGTCTGAGACATGCCATATTTCGCCGGTCTCGCCACGTCGCTGACACTGATCGTGGCGATCGGCGCCCAGAACGCCTTCGTCCTCCGCCAGGGCCTGCGCCGCGAACACGTCCTGCCGGTCGTGCTGACCTGCGCACTCTCCGACGCCCTGTTGATCTCCGGCGGCATCCTCGGCCTCGGCGCTCTCCTCACCCGCAGCCAACTCGCCCTCGACGTCGCGAAGTTCGGCGGCGCCGCGTTCCTCTACACGTACGCTTTCCTGGCCGCGAAACGAGCCTTCCACCCGGGCGCCATCACCCTTACCGACCACGCCCCCGCCGCCCTCCGCAGCGTCGTACTGGCCTGCCTGGGTTTCACGTACCTGAACCCGCACGTCTACCTCGACACCGTCGTACTCCTGGGCTCCCTGGCCAACCAACGAGGCACCAACGGCCGCTGGTTCTACGGCCTGGGCGCCGTCACCGCCAGCTTCCTCTGGTTCTTCTCCCTGGGCTTCTTCTCCCGCAAACTAACCCCCTTCTTCACCCGCCCCCGAGCCTGGCAACTCCTCGACACCGCCATAGCCCTCCTCATGACCACCCTCGCCACCTGGATGCTCCTCGCCTGATATCCACAGCCCGAAGATCGTCCGCGGATGACGGCATCACTCCATGTATGATTGTGTGCAACACGGCCAGCCCCTCTGCCTCGCAGGCACGGGCTGGTTTTCTTTTACCTGGGGGACTTCGTGGCAACCTACGCCAAGCCCCACCTCGCCTTCGCCGACCAGGTCCAACTGCTGAAGAGCAGGGGCCTGGTGATCGACGACGACGCCGAGGCGGAGCATCTGCTGAGCAGCATCGGCTATTACCGCTTGAGCGGCTACTGGTACGTCTACCGGCGCCGACTCGACGGCAGTCGGCGTGCCGACACTTTCGTCGACGGGACCACGTTTCGGCAGGTGGTGCAGCTCTACGACACGGACAGACGACTGAAGCTGCACCTGCTCGACTCGCTCGAACGGATCGAGATCGCCGTCCGGGTGATGATCGGCTTCACGCTCGGCCGCCGTGGTGCCTACGCCCATCTCGCGGCCGGCAACCTCGACGGGCGATTCACGCAGTCGAGGAGTGGACAGCCGAGCACCCACGACCGGTGGCTGCGCAAGGTTCTCGCTGCACAGGGCAGGTCTTCGGAGGACTTTGTCCAGCATTTCCAGAGCAAGTACGACGGGCGACTGCCGGTGTGGGTGGTCACGGAGATCCTGGACTTCGGCTCGATGAGCTACCTGTTCCAGGGGCTGAAGAGCACGGACCGGAACGAGATCGCCGCTCGGCTCGGCGTCGTCGACCAGTCGGGCGGCGGCAACGGTACCGCGCTCGCGAACTGGCTGCGCGTGCTCAACTACGTCCGAAATGTCTGCGCCCACCACTCACGGCTGTGGAACCGGAACCTGGTCGACCAGCTGGCACCGCGTCATCTGCGGTCGGTCCCGGACCTGCACGCCCTAGCTCGCCGCGAGGTCTCGCACTCCCGGATCTACTCGACGCTGTGCATCGTTGCGTTCCTACTGTCCCGTACCGGCCACGGACCGCAATGGACCTTGCAAGCTCGGGACCTGCTCAGTACGAAGATTCCATCCTGCGGACGGGGTCTTCACGAGCTCGGATTTCCGTCCGGATGGAGAGCCGAGCACCCGTGGACGGGAGACCTGTGATGGACGTGACTGTGTTGTGTGATGCGGTGGCGGTGTTTCCGGAAGAGGTTGGGGTGGCTTTGCCGGGGGTGGGGGAGGAGGGGTGGTTGCTGCACTTTCACAGTTATCTGGTGGTGGGGGAGTCGGGGGCGGTGCTGGTGGATGCGGGGATCGGGCCGGCGGGTGGGGAGGCTGCGGAGTGGTTGGGGGTTTCGGGGCGGTTGCCGGGGTTGCTGGGGCAGGTGGGGGTGGGGGTTGAGGACGTGGACGCGGTGGTGTTGACGCATGTGCATCTGGATCACGTGGGATGGGCCTCGGACGGGGTGCGGGTGGGGTTTCCGCGGGCGGAGTACGTCGTACAGCGGGAAGAGTTGGAGCATGTGCGTGGTGGGGTGACCTATGACCAGCGGATCCGGCCTATCGAGGAGGCTGGGCAGTTGCGGGTGGTGGACAGTACGGCGATGGTGCGCGGGGCTCGGCTGTTGCCGACGCCGGGACATACGCCCGGACACCAGTCGGTGGTCACGGAGCGGGCGATTCTCGGTGGGGACGTGTTCGTGCATGCTGCGCAGGCGCGGCGGCCTGAGTTGACGTATGTGTACGAGCGCGATCCGGCGCGAGCGGTCACCTCGCGGCGGGAGGTGCTGGCGCTGGCGGCCACGCTCGGGGTTCCGATCGCGGCCGCGCATCCGCCGGCGGCGTTGTCGTCGACGGGCGATCCAGTCGCCTCCGCGGGCACGGCCGAGGACGTCTGTCCGCCGTACAAGCTCTAGCGATAGCCCGTCGTGTCGGCGGGTTTGCCGGCGTGTTCGACCTCGACAATGTAGCGCCAGGCGTCGGGGCGGCTGCCGTCGACGTCGGTGAAGCCGTAGACCTGCGCGAGTTCACCGCTCGACGTGGACCTGCCGTTCCACCGGCGTACGTCGGGGTCGGCCGCCAGCGCCGCCACCGCGCGGCCGACGTACGACGGGCTTTCCGAGATCGCGAAGTGCTGGACCTCCGCCGTCGCGTCCTGCCAGTTGTCCTCGCGGACGCCGAACCCGTCGAGCATCGCCTCCGACCGCAACCACCCGGGCGTCAGCAGTACGGCGGTCGCGTCGTACTTGTCCAGCTCGTGCGCCAACGCGAACGCGATCCGCCCGACCGCACCCTTCGCCAGGTCGTAGAAGAACGACACCCGATAGGTCTCCGCGTTGTACTCGGCGGTGCCGTCCGTCATCTCGATCACCAACCCGCCGGGCGACTTGATCAGCAGCGGCAACGCGTAATGCGCGGTGATCACGTGCGTGTTGACGCCCAGCTCCAGCAACCGCAGCCCGCCGGCGAGATCGCTCTCCCACACGGTCTTGTCCCACTCGGGCTCGCCGTGCTGCCCCCAGATGTCGTTCACCAGGATGTGCAGCGCGCCTTGTTCCCGCTCGATCCGCTCGACCAGCGCCCGGACCTGCTCCGGATCCAGATGATCCACCGGTACGGCGATCCCGTGCCCGCCGGCCTTGTCGACGAGCTCCGCGGTCTCCTCGATGGTCTCCGGCCGGTTCATCTCCGACCGCCCGGCTCGCGTACTGCGCCCCGTCACGTAGACGGTCGCGCCGGCGGCGCCGAGCTCGACCGCGATCCCCCGTCCGGCAGCTCGGGTCGCGCCGGCGACCAGTGCCACCTTGCCCGCCAGGTCCGGCGCGTACGCCGGAGTCGCAGCGGATCGAGCGTTGTTCGGCTGCATCCGTCCTCCTTATCCATACAACGTATGATTATGTACCCTACGGCGTATGGTTAATGTCGGCAAGCGCTCCGGACGGCCGCGGGCGGGGGAGGAGCGGCTGAGCCGGGCCGCGATCCTGACCGCGGCCCTGCGGATCGTCGACGACGAGGGCATCGACGCGCTGACCATGCGCCGGCTCGCCGCGACACTGCAGGTCAACCCGATGTCGCTCTACCATCACCTGCCGAACAAGGCCGCCGTACTGGCCGGACTCGCGGAACTGGTCTTCGCCGAGCTGGAGCTGCCCGATCCGGGTCCCGCGGTGCCCTGGGACGAGCAGCTCAAGGACGCGGCGAGGGCGTATCGGAACGGGCTGCGCGCCCACCCGAACCTCGCGCTCCAGGTGCTGTCCGACACCTCCGCCGTCTCGAGCGTGGTGGTGGTGACGATGGAGCCGTTCTACCGGGCACTCGACCGCGCCGGCCTCGCGCCGCGGCAGATCTTCGAGGCCGCGAACACGCTGGTCGACTTCATCCACGGCTTCACGCTCGGCGAGACGTCCGTCCAGGCGGACACGTTCGAGCTCGCCCCCGATCTGCTCGCCCGCATCCGCGATCTGCCACCTGAGAAGGCCCCGACGCTGACCCGCATCGTCGCCGAGCTCGGCCCGCAGGGACTCGCCTACGACTTCGACAGCGGCTTCGAGTCGGGCCTCTGCACCGTGATCGCCGGCCTCGCGCGGTAACGCGAGATCGCGACGCCGACCAGGCAGAGCCCACCGCCGGCGTACGCGAGCAGCGCCGGGCTCTCACCGAGCAGCAGCCATCCGAGGACGATCGTGAGCGGCGGCACCAGGTACGTCGTCGCGCCCATCCGGCCCGCGGTCGTCCGCGCCAGCGCATAAGCCCAGGTGGTGAAGGCGATCGCGGTCGGGAACGCGCCGAGGAACACCACCCACCACACCGTCGACGGCCCGACCTCCCGGACCAACGCGGGCCCGAACGGCAGACACGCGACCGCGCCGATCACGCACGACAACCACGTGACCTCCAGCGCGGGCAGGCGAGCGAGCAGCGGCTTCTGCGACACGACACCGATCGCGTACGCCGCCGCCGCGATCAGGCACAGCACCACGCCCCACGTCCCGGCCCTCCCGTGCGACGACGAAACACCGATCAACACCACGCCGCCGAACGCGATCAGGCTCCCGATCACCAACCGCCGCGGGAACCCTTCGTGCAGGAACAGCCCGGCCAGCAGGGCGATCAGCAGTGGCCCGATGTTTACGAGCATCGCGGTCGTCCCAGCGTCGAGATGGCGCTCAGCCTCGTTCAGCGCGAGGTTGTAGATCCCGAACCACAGCAACCCGCATGCCAGCAGCAACTTCCAGTCCGCCCGCGCCGGCCAGCGCCGCGGCCGCGTGAACACGAAGATCCCGAGCACCACGCTGCCCACCAGCAACCGCCCGAGCGACAGCGCACCCGCCGACATGTCCGCGCCGACATGCCGGATCGCGACGAACGCCGACGCCCACAACACAACCGTCACCACGGCGGCCCCAGCCGCGCGTACGCCCTGTTTCCTCATGTTCGTACAACGTTTTCGCCGCCCATACCCGTGAGATTAGGTCTCGCTCGCTTCGGCCTCCGCCGAACTATTCGGCGCCGGCAGTGCGAGCGGTACGACGAACGCGGTCAGCAACACCGGCACCGTCAACGCCGCGATCAGCACGGACATCGGGAACCAGATCGACCCGAGCGCGAACCCGCCGTACACGGCGATCGCCGACACCTCGGCGAACAGGCCGGACACCGAGGTCACGGTTGCCCGCGCCGGGCCGCTGATCGCGTCCTGCAGCCGCGCTTCGGACACCACGATCACCAGCTGGAGTACGCCGTACCCGATCGCGATCGGCAGGAATCCCCAGGCGGAGCGGCCGAGCGCACCGGTCGCGATCAGTACCGCGGACGCCGCCAGACCGACGGTGAAGGTTGCTACAGGCAACTTGTACGCCGGTCCCGCGAGGGCGCCGCCGATCGCCTGTGCCGCGACGGTGCCGGCGATCAGCAACGGGATCACGCCGTTCGCCGCACCGGTCTCGCGGGCGAACAACGGGAAGTACTCGTCGAACGCCAGGAATCCGCCCAGCAGCGCAACCAGCAGAACAGCCCGCCGTACGACGTGACTCGTCAGCACCTCGGACATACCCGTCCGCAGCATCCGGAGGTAGCCCTCAGTGCGAGCGCTGTCGACGGCACGGGCTTCGGGCAACGACCACGCGACCGCCGCCTCGACCAGGCAACTCAGCACGCTCACCGCGCCCGCGAGGACGTAACCGCCGAGGTCGAACAGCGGTGCGGCGATCACGGTCGCCGCCAGGTTCGCCACGAAGGCGGCGGAGCGGGCACGGCCCAGCAGCGTCGGGTAGAACCCGGTACGGCCGCGCGCGGCGAGTTCGTCGTACACGAACGCTTCGTAGGTGCCGGAGATCAGCGCCGACGACGCGCCCCAGAGGACGAATCCCGCCGCGAAACCGGCGAACGAGGGCAGCGCGATCCAGACCGCGTATCCGAGCCCACTGATCAACGCGCCGAGCATCAGCAGCTTGCGCCGCGAGTACGAGTCCGCCCAGGCACCCGACGGGACCTCGAGCACGAATCCGGTCGCGGACCAGATCACGAACAGCAGCGAGATCTGGGCAGGCGACAGCCCGTGATCCTTGAAGAGCAGCTGGTACAGCGGATACAGCGGGATGAAGTCGTGCAGCGCGTTGACCGCGACGATCCGGGCCGACAGCGCTCGCTCGGTACGTCAATGATGTGGAGGGCTCATGCCTCGACGATACCGGTAAATGCCGCGCGCCACCCGGGGAATATCCGTCAGAGTAGAGCGATGGGAGACGTCAGCGAACGGTTCTGGGCGAAGCTGCCGGACGGCAGCCGGGACGCCTTGGTGGACGGGTTGAGTCAGTCCGAGCTGCAGTCCGTCCTCCTGGACGTGACCCGCGAGCGGGCCGCCAAGGTCAAGCCGGCGCGGTTGCTGCAGCGTTGGACGCAGGACCGGTTCGTCAGGCCGTCGGCCGTGGATCCGCGCGCGCTGGTGAAGACGCAGCAGCGGCTGTGGGAGCTGCTGCCGGAGAAGTTCGCCGGCGTACAGCTGTCGCCGCTCGCGCCGCTCGGGACCTGTTCGGCGGTCGCGACGATCAACCAGCACCAGATCGTCAGCACGATCCGCGGTACCGAGGTGGCCAGCGATCCCACCAACGAGCTGGCGATCGAGGCCGCCGTACGTCGGCGCGCCGGGGAGGAGCGGGTACACCTGGCCGCCTGTCAGCGGGTGGTGCGCGCGCAACCGTTCGACACCCCCGGGTTCGCGGCGCATTTCGAGCTGTTCGTGCTGGTGTCGAGCGCACGGGACAGCGGGTCGTTCCGGACCGAGGCGGAGCTGCTGATCGACCACCTGAGCTTCTGGCACGCCGTCCTGGGCGAGAAGGCCGATCTGAGGTTCACCCTGTTCAAGGAATCCGGGCTGCGGGACCGGATCGAGGACACCGTCCGCCCGGCGCTCGCGGTGCCGTTGACCGAGGACGCCGAACGGACCAAGAGCGCGAGCTACTACGCCGGTACTGCGCTGGCCGTCGGCGTGCCGGACCACGAGATCGGCGACGGCGGGTTCACCACCTGGACCGCGGACCTGCTCGGCGACGCGAAGGAACGCTGCCTGACGTCCTGCATCGCAACCGAGTTCCTGACCGCTATCCCAACCTGAGCAGACCGGCGTCGGTCGGGCGGAAACCGCACGCGTCGAGGTAGAACGCGGTCAGATGCGGTTCGAAGTCGACGTGCAACCATTCACAGCCGGCCTTGCGCGCCTCCTCAGCGGCGATCAGTACGAGCTGCTTGCCGATACCGCGTCGGCCGTGGTCCGGATGTACGGCGGTATCCAGCACGAACGCGTGCGCACCGCCGTCCCAGCACACCTGCACGAACCCGAGCAGCTGATCGTTGCTAAAGGCCCCTACCCAGGTGAGCGCCCATCGCTGCAGCCGCTCCGCCCAAGGCTCGACCTCTGGCTCACCTTCGAAAGCAGCCGCGTGCAACTCCGACAGTTCGCGGTCGTCCACCTCGAACCGCACGACGTACTTCACAGCATCCCCACCGCCGCTTCCAGCCGGGCGATCCATCCGTCGGCCGAACCCTCCGGCAGATCGGACATGCTCAGATATCCCTGGACCGCAACGGACGGCAGGACCGCGGTCAGCCCGTCGGCTTCCCCGTAGGCGTCGAGCGCGTCGGGCCAGTCGGCGGAGTCGACCGACGAGACCAGGAACCAGGCCAGGTCGAGGACGCCGGGTGCTGCTGATACGTCTTCCCAGTCCAGGAAGGCCACCTCACCGTCCGGTGACGTCCGCAGGTTCTGCGCAGAGGCGTCCCCGTGGACGAGGGTCAGCGCACCGGCCCTCGACACGGCGCGCTCGGCCTCGACGACCTTCCCGACGAGGCGTTCGCCGAACTCACGGACCGGCGTACTGAGGTCCCGTCTGGTGGCGAGTGTCGGCCAGGTGCGGTCGTACAGCTGTGCCACCAAGTCCTCGGCGGCGCCGAGCGGTCGCAGCCACGGCCAACGTTCGTGGGCCTGGCCGGTCCAGCGGTCGTGGAGGTCGCGCAACGCCCGCGCCCCGGCGACCGGGTCGACGCCCGGCGTCCACGCGGACAGGTCCTCGAGGACGAGCAGCGTCCCGTCCGGGCCGGACTCCGCCTGGTAGCACTCGGGCACGCGCACACCGACGTACGGCGCGATCTCGCGGTAGAAGCGGACCTCGGACTCGAACATGTTCAGGACGTCCGGGATCGAGCCCGGTACCGCGGGCGCCCGGCGCTTCAGATGCGTCACCAGGTCAGGCTAGAGACACCAGCCGGCTGGCGTGACCGATTTTTCTAGGCGACGAGTTCTAGGCGACGAGTGTGTACGCCGTCGGGATCGAGGAGTAGGCGCGCGGGCCGGACGGGATCCGGTGGGAGCGGTCCTCGACGCGGATGGCGGCGGTCTGGAGGTGGACGGGCAGGGTGGACCGGACCGCGGTGGTCAGGTCGAACTGCACCTCGGCCAGCAGGTCGGTGAGCTCGAGTTCGAGCGCCCGGCAGATCGCGGCGAGGATCTCCGAGGACGGCTCCTTGCGGCCGCGCTCGATCTCGGAGAGGTACGGCACCGATACCTGGGCCTGCTCGGCGAGCTCACGCAGGGTGATGCCCCGCTCGCGCCGCAGTCGGCGGAAAACGTTTCCGATCACCTGGCGTAGCAACACGACGGGCCCTCCTCGCCTCCGGATCTCCTGTACCGAGTGTGCCATCCGCCACGGGCCGCCCGCGCCGGATCTGCCCTCAGCAGACTTTCTGCTCTGCGCAGAATCGGCAGACTTTGTGCACCAGATCAGCAGTTCGGCGGCCGGCGGGCGCGGATCGGGTGCACAAAGTGGGTCAGGAGTGGGTCGCGGCGAGGGCTTTGGCGAGGTCGGTGGTGAGGTCCTCGGGGTCTTCCAGGCCGAGGCTGAGGCGGAGGAGGGCGTCGGACGGCTTCGCCTCGGGAGTGACCAGGCGGTGCGTCAGGGCGGCCGGGTGCTGGATGAGCGTGTCCACGCCGCCCAGCGAGACCGCGTGGGTGATGAGCTTCAGCCCGCTCGCCACCCGCGCCGCCGCCTCATATCCGCCACTGACAGTGAACGCGAGTACGGCGCCGGGCCCGGACTGCTGGCGACCGATCAGGCCGTTCGGGTCGCTCAGGCCGGGGTAGTAGACCCGCTCGACAGCGGGCTGCGCGGACAGCCAGTCCGCGACCTTGATCGCGGTCGCCTGCTGCGCCCGTACTCGCACCGGCAGCGTCTGCAGTCCCCGGTGCAGTTCGTACGCCGCCAGCGGGTGCAGCAGGCCACCGGTCACAGCGCGGATCTGCCGGAGCCGGCCGACCCACTCCACGCCGGCCGCGACGACGCCTCCCATGACGTCACCGTGGCCGCCGAGGTACTTGGTTGCCGAGTGCAACACCAGGCTCGCCCCGTGCCGGGCCGGCTGCTGCAGGACCGGCGTCGCGAAGGTGTTGTCCACCAGCAGTGGTACGTCGCCTGCCGCGGCCGCGACGTACCGGAGGTCGACGAGGTCCACGGTCGGGTTGGCCGGCGTCTCGACGATCACCAGTCCCGTGTCCGGGCGGATCGCCGCCCTGAGCTCGTCGGGTTGTGCATAGCTGACGGTTGTCCCCAGGAGGCCTGTGGACAACAGGTGGTCGGTGCCGCCGTACAGCGGGCGGACGGCGACCACGTGGGGGCGGCCGGCAGCGACGGTGGCGAGCAGACAGGCGGTCAGCGCAGCCATGCCCGAGCCGAACGCGACCGCGCCGTCGGTGTGCTCGAGTTCGGCGAGCGCGTCCTCGAAGCGGGCGACGTTCGGGTTCCACAGGCGCTGGTAGACGAGGCTCCCGCCGTCCGGGCCGCGGCCCTGCGTGAGTTCGTCGTACGACGCGCCGCCGGTGTCGACGTCGGGCAGCGGGTAGGTCGTGGACAGGTCGATCGGAGGGACATGGACGCCGCGCGCGGTCAGGTCGTCGCGGCCGGCGTGTACCGCCCGGGTGTCCAGCATGAGAGCCTCCTCCGCCTGTGGATAACTGAGGTGACTGTGGAATCTTCTGCGATGTAGAGGCAAGAGCTCCGAAGAAAATTCGTCCACAGGCTCATCCACACGCTGTGGATTCTGTGGATGGCTCTACAGTAGGTGGCATGCCGAAGGATCGTCGGAGCCCGGGACCGGCTCCGCGGCCCCAACCGGGTGCACCGTCGGACAGGCTCGACGAGGTGGACCGGAAGCTGGTCCAGCTGCTCACGGCCGACGGCCGGATGCCGAACAACGCACTCGCCGAGGCCGTCGGCATCGCGCCGTCGACCTGCCTGACCCGGGTCCGCTCGTTACGCGAACGCGGGGTGATCCGCGGGTTCCACGCCGACGTGGACCTGGCCGCGCTCGGCCGGCCGCTGCAGGCGCTGATCGCGATCCGGATCGGCGCGCACTCCCGCGACGAGATCGACCGGTTCCGCACCAAGGTTCCCCGGCTCCCCGGGGTGTTGTCGCTGTTCCACGTCAGCGGCGCGAACGACTATCTACTGCACGTGTCGGCGAGCACGCCGGACGCACTCCGCGAGTTCGTCCTCGACCACCTGACCGCGGACCCCGCGGTCACCCACGCCGAGACGAGCCTGATCTTCGAACACGTCCGGGCGATGCCGGACGTGCAGCACTCACCAACCTCGCGCGGGTCGGGCAGTTGACGCTCGAGGGAGCGGCGCACCGGCCTACTTGCGGGGGTTAGTGAGTGACGGAGGTCCGCGGTCAGCGGGGCTTGAGGCTCCAGGCCTCGGCGAGGAGCTGGAAGGAGTGGCGGCGTTCGGCCGGGTTGTGGATGTTCGTGGTGATGATCAGCTCGTCGGCGCCGGCCGAGTTGGCGCGGCGGCGCAGGTCGGCGGCCACCTGGTCAGGCGTGCCGACGGACACCAGGCCGGCCCATTCCTCGACAGCGGCTTCCTCCGCCTCGGACCACGGGTACTCCGCAGCCTCCTCGGGCGACGGGAGCGGGCCCGGGCGGCCGGAGCGGAGCCGGAGCATGGAGAGCGCGTTCGCTCGAGCGAGCTGCTGCGCTCGCTCCTCGGTCTCCGCGACGATCGCGGCCAGCGCGAGGATCGCCCGCGGTTCGCCGTCGTGCTCGAACCGCCGGTAGTTCGTCTTGTACGCCGAGATCACGCCGGCCGGGTCGAGCGTCCCGAAGTGCCCGGCGTACGCGAAGCCGGTGCCGAGCGCCGCGGCCGCCTGACCGCCGTACGTGCTGGAACCGAGGATCCAGATCGGCGGCAGCGGTACGTCGGACGGCTGCGCGGTGATCGGCTCGAACGGGTGACCCGCGGGGAAGCCGTCGACGTACGCGCGGAGCTCGGCGTACTGCTCGGTGAAGTCGTCCGCACCGAGCGCCTCACGGCTGCGGCGCAACGCGAGCGCGGTGCGCTGGTCCGTGCCCGGGGCGCGGCCGAGGCCGAGGTCGATGCGGTCCGGGTAGAGCCCGCCGAGGACGCGGAACGTCTCGGCGACCTTGAGTGGGGAGTGGTTCGGCAGCATGATGCCGCCGGAGCCGACGCGGATCGCCGAGGTCGCCGAGGCGACTGCCGCGATCATCACCTCGGGGGTGGAGCTCGCCACGCTCGGGATGTTGTGATGCTCGGCGAGCCAGAACCGGTGATAGCCGGCCGCCTCGGCGGTGCGGGCGAGTTCGAGCGTCTCGTGCAATGCCTCTGACGGTCGGGTGCCCGACGGCACCGGGGAGAGGTCCAGCACGGACAAGGGCATCGCTTCGGCGCTCACGGATGGGTGTCAACGCGGGTTGGTTGGTAGGTATTCCGGATCGCGCGGGCGAGGGTCGACTCAGGTGGGGTAGGGGGTGGTGGTGCGGGCGTCGCGGAGGGCTCGGGACCACCAGGCGAGTTGGGTGAGGAGGGCCTCGGCGGCGGTGGATGTGGTGGGGTCGACCGGTTCGCCGTCGGCGAAGTCCTCCTCGTGGAAGCCGAGGGTGTCGCGGATCGTCACCGCGTGCAGTTCACCGAAAACGAGCCGGAGTTGTTCGGCGGCGCGGAGACCGCCGGAGCGGCCGCCGTACACGACGAAGCCGACCGGCTTCGCGTACCAGGGTCGTCGTACGGCGTCGATCGCCGTCTTCACGTCACCCGGGTACGCGTGGTTGTACTCCGCCGTGACGATCATCACCGCGTCCGCGTCCTCGATCCGCGCCGGCAACTCCTCGAGCGCCGTCCGGCTGAGGTCGACCAGGTCGAGCTTGAACTCACCCGCCCGCTCAACCTCCCGCACGAACCACCGAGTCACCACGGTCCCGAACCGCCCCGCCTCGACATTGCGCGTCATCACGACGAGCCGGAGCGGATGAACTGTCACACCGACGACGCTAATACCTCAACAAGACTTGAGGTCAAACCGTCTCACTGCCGGGCCGGTGAGTCTGGGGGTGCCGACGGCGGGGTCGTGGTGTGGAGGTCGGTCTGGGCGGCGTGCATGAGGGTGGTTTGGTCGCCGAGCACACCGACCGCTTGCCAGGCGTCGGTAACGGCGGCCAGTTGGGTCGAGTTGTCGCCGAAGAGGGTGCGTGCGGTGGCCTGGGTGGCTTCGGCGAAGTCCTTGAAGGTGGCGGACGACGCGAGGCTGCCGCCGGTCAGGGTCTCGTACCAGATCTTGCCGGCGTCGTCGTACGCGTTGCCGCCGACGGCCGTGGCGACCAGGTAGAACGCATGGTTCGGGATGCCGGAGTTGATGTGGACGCCGCCGTTGTCGTCCTGCGTGTCGACGTACCCGGACATGTCGGCCGGCTGCGGGTCCTTGCCCAACCGCGGATCGTCGTACGCCGTCCCCGGCGCCTTCATCGACCGCAGCGCGACGCCCTGCACACCCGGGAGGAACAACCCGGCACCGATCAGCCAGTCGGCGTCCGCCGCGCTCTGCTTCAGCGAGTACTGCTTCGCGAGCGAGCCGAACACGTCGGAGATGCTCTCGTTCAGCGCACCGGACTGACCCTGGTAGTCGAGGTTCGCCGTGTACTGGGTGACGCCGTGTGTCAGCTCGTGCCCGGTGACGTCGATCGACGACGTGAAGTTGCCGAAGATCGTCCCGTCCCCGTCGCCGAACACCATCTGCGAGCCGTCCCAGAACGCGTTCGCGTACCCGCGGTCGTAGTGCACCGTCGACACCAGGACGAGCCCGCTCCCGTCGATCGAGTCCCGCCCGTAGCACTCCTTGTACAGCGTCCACGTCGCACCGGTGCCGTCGTACGCCTGGTTGACCGGCTGGTCCTGGACCGCGTCCTGTCCTTCGGAGCGGACCAGTGTGCCGGGTAGGTCGGTGCCGTTCTGTGCGTCGTACACCTTGCGCTGCCGGCCACCCTCCGCGGCCGCGGTCTCACGGCCTGCCGCGGGCCGGGTTCGCAGTACGGCGTCGTGCTGCAACGACTGCCGGATCCGGGCACGGACGCTGGGGTCACCCGCGGACTGTTCGAGCTGCTCGAGCAGATACGGCGGGACGATGGAGTGGAACACCACTACAGGAAAACCCGGCACCGAGATAAACTCAAGGATTTGTGGCTGCGTCGAAGCGAATTCCAGAAATGCAGCCCGAAATCAACGCGCGCATTTTAACACAAGGGATAGCGAATTGCCGAATCCTGTTGACGCCGAGCAGGACAACCTGGTCAGGTTCTACGCTGCGCTCGACACCGAGCGGGAGCGGGCCGACGCGCGGTCCGACGACGAGCAGTTGGTGCACACCCGCAACGCCCAGGCGCTGCACCAGCGGGACGGGCGGATCCGGGATCTCAAGCTCCGCCAGGCCCGGCTGAACGCCGCCGAGGAAGGGCTGTACTTCGGCCGGCTGGACACCGCCGACGGCGAGGTGCTGCACATCGGCCGGCTCGGGCTGCACGACGACGAGTACGAACCGCTGCTGGTCGACTGGCGGGCGCCCGCGGCGCGCCCGTTCTACGTCGCGACCGCGGTGGCGAACCACGGGATCGTCCGCCGCCGGCACGTGCAGACCCGGTTGCGCCGGGTGATCGACGTCCAGGACGAGCAGCTCGACCTCGGCCGGGAAGCCGCCGACCCGTCGAAACCCGGGACCGGGGTGATCGGCGAAGCGGTGCTGATGAAGGCGCTGGACGCCCGGCGGACCGGCCGGATGGAGTCGATCGTGCAGACGATCCAGGCCGACCAGGACCGGATCATCCGCTCGGAACTGCCCGGAATCCTGGTCGTCCAGGGTGGTCCGGGGACCGGTAAGACCGCGATCGCGCTGCACCGCGCGGCATTTCTGCTGTACACCTATCGGGAACAGCTGGAAAAGCGCGGAATTCTCGTCGTCGGGCCGAATGCGGCGTTCCTGCGGTTCATCGGCCAGGTGCTGCCGTCGCTCGGTGAGGACGGCGTCCGGCTGGTCACGATCGCCGAGCTGTACCCGGGCGTCAGCGCCACCCGCCCGGAGTCGCCGGAGAGCGCCGAGGTGAAGGGCCGGACCGTGATGGCCGACGTGATCGCCAAGGCGGTCACCGACCGGCAATGGGTCCCGGACCGCCCGGTGCACGTGACCGTCGAGCGCACCGAACTGACGCTCGACCCGGAGGTCGTTGGCGCCACCCACGCACGGGTCCGGAACCGCAACCTCACCCACAACCAGGCGCGCCCGTTCGTGCTGAACGAGATCACCGACCACCTGACCAACCAGTACGCCGAGCTGATCGGCACCGATCCGCTCGACGGCGAACAACTGCTCGACGAGTACGACCTGGCCGAGCTGCGCAACGAGGTGCTCGCGGAGCCCGCCGTGCAGGCCCTGCTCGAGCAACTCTGGCCGCTACTCAGTCCGCAGAAGCTTCTGGAGGACCTGTACGGCGACGAGGACCGCCTGGCGACCGCCGCGCCGCAGCTGTCCGCGTTGGATCGCGAACACCTCCTGCGGTACGGCGCCGACTGGAGCCCGGGCGACGTACCGCTGCTGGACGAGGCCGCGGAACTGCTGGGCGACGACGGGTCGGAAGCGGCGCGGGAGCGGGCCGCCCGGGCGCGGGCGATCGCCTACGCCCAAGGGGCTCTCGACGTACTCGCGGGTTCCGGGTCGACGGACTTCGACGAGGACGACGAGGCGGAGATCCTGACCGCGAAGGACATCCTGGACGCGGAGGCGTTCGCCGAGCGGTACGAGGCCGACGACGACCGGACGCTCGCGGACCGGGCCGCCGCGGACCGGCGGTGGACGTACGGGCACGTGATCGTCGACGAGGCCCAAGAGCTGTCGCCGATGGCGTGGCGGGCGATCGCGCGGCGCTGCCCGCTGCGATCGATGACGGTGGTCGGCGACGTGGCGCAGACGAGTTCGGTCGGCGGCGGTACGTCGTGGTCGAGCGCGCTCGGCGAGACGTTCGGCGACCGGTGGCGGCTGGCCGAGCTGACGTTGAACTACCGGACGCCTGCCGAGGTGATGGAGCTCGCGAACGCCGTACTGCGGGAGGTCGACCCGTCGGCACAGGCGCCGCAGTCGGTCCGCTCGACCGGCGTCCGGCCGTGGCATGTCGACGTACCGGCGGCCGAGCAGGCGTTGTACGTGTACAAGATGGCGGCCGAGGAGACGGCGTACGGCGAGGTCGGCGTGATCACCTCCCGCAGCCGGCTCGAGCTGATCCAGGAGGCGGTGGACGGGCTGAGCGGTGTCACCGTCCTGACCGCCCGGGAGGCGAAAGGCCTCGAGTTCGACTCGGTGCTGGTCGTCGACCCGGACGGCATCGTGATCGAGTCCCCCCGCGGCCTGCGCGACCTGTACGTCGCACTCACCCGCTGCACCCAACGCCTCGGCGTCGTCGGCGACCTCCCCGACGTACTGCGGGAGTCAGCTGCCTGGGGGTGATTCGTTGCCCTTTCGACCGAGCAGCCGGGCGAAGTTCACGTCGAACCCCCAGCCGAGCGCCTTCGGCGTGAACAGCCGCGGGTCGTCGGGATTCCACCAACGGGACTTGAGCCGGTCCCCGGTCAGGGGCCGCCAGTCGTACGGGATGCCGAGGAACTTGCCGGTCTTACCGCCCATACCTGGACAGTAGCTCGGTCAGTGATCCGCGCAGCACTTCTGCTGGTGCTGGAGTTCGAACGGGATCAGCACGTCACCGGCGGCCGGCTGGACCTGGAGGACCAGCCGGCCGTCGCGACGGAGCGGGCGGAGGAAGTCGAGGGTGTCGATCAACGTGTCGTCCTCGATCGGCACACCGCCGATGCCCTCCAGGTGATCGATGCCCAGCGCACCACGCGCCCCGTCGTCCCGAGGGCCGCCTCGACCGCCGCGACGTACGCGCCGCGGACCAGCCGGCTCGGTCCGGCGAGCTCCGGCTCGGACGCGCCGGGCCGGGTGACCGCCAGCCCGACGTTGCGTTCGGCAACCATCGCGCGGACCGGGTCGGCGAGGTCGGCGGCACTGGTCAACGAGACCGCGACGTGCGGCCGGTCGTCGCCGGACACCGTGTGGGTGAGGGCGAGAACGGGCTGCTCGAGGCCGTCGATCACCTCGTACAACAGGTGGTCGGCGGCCGCCGTGTCCTTGCTGCCGGCATCGATCGCGATGATCACGAACGCGTGTCCTTTACTTGGGGAGCACCCAGATCGGGTTGGTGTAGAACCACAGGTCGACCCACGGGTCCGCGTCGCCGACCACGTCCAGCTTCGGCCCGACCGGGTCTACCGCCGCACCGAGGTACCCCGGCTGGCTGCGGTTCCCGTCGGTACCGCGGACCCGGACGTACTGCGCCTCCTCGGCGCGGCCGAGCGGGTGGATCAGCTCGAAGGTGCCGCGCCGGCCCGAGGTGTCCCACTGCCTGACGACCTTGGTGTTCGGCGCGGTCATCGTGTCCCTGTCGGCGACCGGGCCGGTGACCGAGCCCTGGATCACGTCGACCCGGTTCAGCGCCGGGACGAAGTTCGACCAGTTCGGCATCGTCTGCGCGGTGATCCGGACGACCAGCTCGATCGCGCGGCCCTTCTTCACCAGCAGCGCGCCGCCGAGCGGTTCGCCGTACAGTTTGCCGACCTCGCGGACCTCGACCTCGACACCCTTGACCAGTCCGCCGTGGTCGACCCAGACGCGGCCGTTGCGCAGGCCCTCCATCACCGCGAGGTAGTCGCGGCGGTTGGCGCCGACGTGCGTACGGCTGTAGTAGCCAGGCCAGAAGTCGCTCGCCGTCGAGTTGACAGCGTTGCCGTAGACCGGGTCCATGTACCGGCCATCGCGGTCGAACTGCGCCTGCGACGAGCCGTCCGGCCGGCGGGACGTCTCGTTCCAGTTCACGTGCGAGTCGGAGTTCGCGGAGATCCACCACGGCTTGCCCTCGGCGAGCAGGCTGTCCCAGAGGCCACCGACGGTCGCGGTCATCCAGTCGAAGCCGCCCCAGGTCCGGTAGCTCTCGGCCGGGTAGCCGGGGAACGAGTTGGGGTTCGGGGCGTTGCCGTACAGGCCGCGGGCGCTGCCGGCGCCGATGCCCTTCGGCAGGCCGCCGGCCTGGTGACCGGGTGCGCCCTCGAAGCCGACGGCGATCCGCGGGTCGGCGTCGCGCCAGTTGCGGATCTCGTGCGGGCTGTCGATGCCGTTCCGGGCCGGGTGGTTGGCGAGGAACAGCGCGTCCGCGACCCGGCGCTTGTCGACCTGCCGGCCGAGCCACTGGATGCCGGACACCGCGAGCGCCTCGTTGGCCGGCGAGTTCGAGCTCGCGTTCTTCACGCTGCCGTCGTAGCTGTTCTCGAACTGCTTCAGTACGTCGACCTCGCGGCTGCCCGGTGCGACGAAGATCGTGCCGTGCTCGGCGGCCGGGATGTTCCACTCCAGGCCCTGGAAGATCAGCGTGTCGCGCAGTTCGGCGCGGGCCGCCTTGATCTGCGGGTTGACCAGGTCGACGCCGATCCGCGCGTGCGTCGCGCCGCCGTGGTCGGTGATCACCAGCCAGTCCAGGCCGTACGCCGCGGCGTGCCGGGCCTGGTCGATGACGCGGTACATGCCGTCCGAGCTGAGCTGGGTGTGGATGTGGTGGTCGCCGGCCAGCCAGACCTTGGGGCGGCTGCCGGGCCGGAAGACCCACCCGTCCTTCGGCGCGGCCGCCGCCGCGAACTGCGCACCGGTGACCGCGAGCGCCGCCGTACCGCCGAGGATGCCGGCCGACCGGAGCAGACTGCGCCGGCTCACCTCGGCGGGGGACAGCTCGCTGTCCGGTACGGAGGTGTCCAGCGCGGCCAGGGTGGCCTGGTCCAGCTCCGTGTTCGGGTGATGGTGGTCGTGCCCATGACCGTGATCGTGGTCATGGGTGTGCGGGTGGTCGTGCGAGTGCCCCATCGACTGTCCTCTCGTGGCGGAATCGGCGGGATCATCGCCGGTGTCCGTGACCACGAGATGTGCGCGAAATGAACCGTTCCCCGCTCCTGCGACCAGGTCGCGAGAGCTCAGCGGGCGCGGCGGTCCCGGAGCATGCCGACCGACTTCTCGATCCGGCGGTCGCGGGTCGCGTCGGTCTTCGCCGACGTCACCTGCAGCACGTGCCACTGCCGGTTGCTGTAGCTCAACGTGTCCCAGAACGCCTTCGCGTCCGGGTCGGCCGCCAGCGCGGCGGCCAGCGGCTCGGGTACGTCCAGCTCGCGCGGCGCGGTGTCCAGCTCGACCTCGACGTCGAGCACCTCACCGGGTGCGACACCGGCTTCGGTACGACGCTCCGCGCTGACGCCGAGCAGATACCGCCCGCCCATCCGCGCGATCGACGTACGGAAGGTGAAGCCGTTGACGGTCACGCTGACCTTCGGGCGGCCGCCCCCGCCGAGCCGCTCGACGACCTCGTCAGGGACCTCGAAGCCGGCCGTGTTCTTGCCGGTGGACAGGAGTTCAGCGGTGAACTTCATCGCTCCATCATGCGAGTTCGGCAGGTCATGTCGAGAGGCCGGCGGTGGCTCCGACGTACCGAGGTCAGGTCGGTGGAAGGAGTGAGCGTGATTCTGAACAGCATGTTGCTCGGGAGTACGAACGCCGAGCGGTTGAAGGCGTGGTACCGGGACGGGTTCCGGGCGGAGGTCGACGGCTACGGGAACCTGGACCTCGGCGGCTTCGGGCTGGTGATCGAGCAGCGGGACGACATCGCGGGCAAGAACCCGGAGCCGGGGCGGCACATCGTGAACTTCGCGGTCGACGACATCGAGGGGGCGGCCGGGCACCTGCGGACGCTGGACGTCGAATGGCTGGTGCACCCGGAGGACCGCGGGATCGGCTGGTTCGCGACCGTGATCGACCCGGACGGGAATTACGTCCAGTTGATCCAGATGAAACCCGAGTACTACACGCAGAAGTGAAAAACGTTCGCACCGGACCTGGGGGATCCGGTGCGAACGCGGTAGTGGTTCAGGCGCATTTCACAGGGGAGAAAAGGGGCGGCAAGCGAGGGGCAGAACGCCGACGCTCGCCTGCCGCCCGACACCGGTCCTTTGATGATCGAGGTGAGGCGCTCGACCTGGCGTCGTTCCGGGTGGGTTGTCTGGTGAGATACGGAACGCGAAAGGTACCGGGGATTCTTCTCAGCGGGGCGCTACGTCCCACATGCGCTCGCCGGGCAGGGGGTCGGGGAGCTTGTCGATCATCGGCATCGGGTCGTTCGTGACCCGGAGACCGGCGAATCGGCGGCTCATGGCGTCTGCGTACCGCTCGGCCAACGCCGGCTCGGCGTTGTAGTCGGCGATGACGTGCTCACCGAACCAGACACGCACGCGTCGGCGCTGAACGGTCTGAGTGGCGGTGGCGGTTGTCACGGGTCCTCCTGGCTGTTACTTCGAGGGTGGGTCGGCCTGGAAAACGCGGGCGAGCGCGGTGCCGGTGCGCCGTGTTGTGTTCACCGTCACGTCACTTCCAACGGAGGACCGAGAGTCGAGGTCACGCCCGATTCCGGAAATTCTGGACAATTGCCAGAACTCTTCGCTCAGACCACCGACACGCCACCGTCGACAGCCAGCTCCACGCCGTTCACGTACGTCGAATCGTCCGATGCCAGGAACAACGCGACGGCTGCGATCTCCTCGGGGCTGCCCATCTTTCCGCGCGGGATCAGCGACTCGAACTGCCGCTTGGTCTCCTCGTCGAACAGTTCCTCCTGCTTCGCGGTCGCGACCTGACCGGGCATCAGCACGTTCACCCGGATCCGCCGGTCCTTCAACTCGGACAACCAGACGCGCGCGTACGCCTGCAGCACGGCCTTGCTCGCCGCGTACACGCTCCATTCCGGATAGCCCTTGACCGACGCGTTCGAGCCGGTCATGAAGATCGAACCGCCGTCGTTGAACAGCGGCAGCGCCTTCTGCACCGTGAACAGCGTGCCGCGCGCGTTCAGGCCGAAGGTGGTGTCGAAGTGCTGCTCCGTGATCTCACCGAGCCGGCCCTGCGCGCCCGTCCCGGCACTCGCCCACAGGATGTCGATCGCTCCCTGCTCGCGTTCGACCGTCGCGAACAGGCGGTCCAGGTCATCCAGATCCGCCGCATCTCCCCGCACGCCGGTCACGTTCCGGCCGATCGCCTTCACGGCTTCGTCGAGCGCGTCCTGCCGCCGGCCCGTGACGAAGACGTACGCCCCCTCGTCGACGAACAGCTTGGCACCGGCCAGCGCCAGACCGGTCGTTCCACCCGTGATCACTGCGACCTTGCCGTCGAGCTTTCCCATGATCCACTCCGTCGCGTTATGTACACCAATCAGTGTGCTTAACCTAAGCGATCGAACCAGTCCGGCGCAAGCTAAGTACACCGACCATTACCCATGACGGGTAGGCTGGGTCGTATGACGGAGTTGGAGAAGGGCCCGCAGGGCCGGCGCCGCGGGCGGGGCGCACGCGAGCGCATCCTCAGCGCCTCACAGCAGCTGTTCCGCGAGCAAGGCATCGGCCATACCGGGATGGATCAGCTCTGCGCGGTGGCCCAGGTGTCGAAGCGGACGGCTTACCAGCACTTCAGTACGAAGGACGAGCTGGTCACCGAGTATCTGCGGCGCTTCGATCCCGACGTACTGCCCGGAGTGTTCGACAACAGCGAGCTCACGCCGCGCGAGCGGCTCCTCGCCGTGTTCGACGTACCGACGACCGGGCCGGACGACCTCACGCCGCTCTGCCCGTACATCGCGGCGGCCGTCGAGCTCAACGACCCGCAACACCCTGCTCGCCGGCAGGCGCACGACTACAAGCGGGCGATCGCGGCACGGCTCGCGGACACCGCCCGCGAGGCCGGCGCTGCCGATCCCGAGCAGCTCGGCGAACAACTCGCGCTGCTCCTCGACGGCGCCGCGGCCCGCACCCGGGTCCTCAACGCCGACGCCTTCCGCACCGCCGCTGCGATCGCCGCCGTCCTGGTCGACGCCGCGATCCCTCGTTGACCTCTGGAGTTGCCCGACGCCCGCTTACGCGAACGGCCCGCGGACGGACACCCCGCCGTCCAGCACGATCTGCTGACCGGTGATGTACGACGCCTCGTCGGACGCCAGGTAGCCGACCGCCCGGGCCACCTCCGCCGACCGCCCGAACCGCCCCGCCGGGATCTCCTCGACGACCTCCTCGCCGACGTTCGCGTTCGCGACCGCGGTGGCGATCGCACCGGCCGCGGCGACGTTCATCCGGATGCCGTCCCGGGCGTACTCGGCGGCGACCGTCCGGGCCAGGCTGAGGATGCCGGCCTTCATCACGCCGTACGCCGCCTGCTCGGGCGCGGCCATGAAACCCGTTACCGATCCGACACTGACGATCGCGCCGCCGGTGCCCTGGTCCAGGAACACGCGGAGCGCGGCCCGGACCGCGCGGGCGACGTACCGGAGGTTGACCTCGTAGATCGTGTCCCAGTCCGCGTCGGCCATCTCGTGCAGCTTCACCGCCGGCACGAACGCGACCTGGCCGCCGACGACCGTAACCAGTACGTCGAGCCCGCCGAGCTGCCGCACCGCGCCCGCGACCATCGCCTCGACGTCCGCCGCCGACCGAACGTCGCCGGATATCGGGTACGCCGTACCGCCGGCCGCGCGGACCGCGTCCGCAGCCTCGGCGGCCCGTTCCGGGTCGAGGTCCGCGACCATCACCGCGGCACCCTCCCGGCCGAACAGGTCCGTCGTCGCGCGGCCGATGCCGCCGCCTCCGCCGCCGATCACCAGGGTTCGCTTTCCACTGAGCTGCATGGGCGGAGAATATGACGGCAACGTCACGAGATTCACAGTGTTTCCTCAGGAAAGACACGCCGAAGCTGTCGGAACCGCTCCGTACGCTGGAGGCGTGACCATCGAAGACGCTGGCATCAGGCCGTTGACGGACGCTGTCGAGGAACCGGTCGTGGAGAACGCTCTCGTCGTTCCCGAGCGGGTGATCGGCGGCGTCGTCCCGTCGCCCGTCCGGCCCGGTCCGGCGGGGATCGCGGCCGTCCAGACGGAGCATCTGATCAGTGACGTCGGCGACGCGCTCCGGCTGCTGGACGCGGTCGAGCGCGTCCGCGGGCACGCGCATCCGCTGATCCTCGGCCTGCAGGAAGCGGTCGGGATCAAGATGCCGGCCGCGCTCGTGCTGAGCGCGATCGCGAACGGCCGGACATCCGCCCACCAGGTCGCGAAACAGGTCGGCATCACGCCCGGCGAGGCGGAGCTGGCGATCGCCGACCTGGAAGCGCTCGGCATGGTCCGGACCACGCCGACGCTGACCGTCACCGGGATGGGCCAGGCCCGGCTGTCCCAGCTCGACGGCCTCACCGTCCGCGTCCTCGACGTCATCACCGGCATCCTCGGCCCGACCGACGCGGCCCACCTGGTCCGCCTGCTGCACACGGTCGCCGACGGTCTCGAGTCCGCCTCGGTCGCGGCCGCCGTCAATCCACAACATCAGGTGGTCTCGCACAACTAGGGCGTGTCGAAATCGGCCTGGTGGCAACGACGTAGCTGATGTCTAGTGACTAGGAGGGCATCAGATGCTTCAGGACAGCAAGGCGTTCAGTGGGTTCTCGGTGGACGACATTCCGCGAGCCAAGGAGTTCTACGCGAAGACGTTGGGTCTCGACGTCGGTGAAGTGCACGGGATGTTGCAGTTGCGTACCGGCGGCGGCAACTCGGTGCTCGTGTACCCGAAGGACAACCACGTGCCGGCGGAGTTCACCGTGCTCAACTTCCCGGTCACGGACATCGAGGAGACGGTGCGGGGGCTGACCGCGCTCGGCGTCACGTTCGAGCGGTACCACGAGGCCCAGGACGAGCTCGGGATCAACCGCGGCGGGGGCCCGTTGATCGCCTGGTTCAAGGACCCTGCGGGCAACATCCTCTCGGTCCTCCAACAGGACTGACCCCTTCTCCGCCCACGGGTGGAGAAAGGATTTCCATCTCCCGGGGGCGGTGCGCCGCTGGATAGTTTCATCGAAGAAGCACACCTGTATCAAATAAGGAGCCTTCGATGAACCGCTGGATCGCAGGCGTCACCAGCCTGCTCGCGGCCACCGCCTGGGGAACGACAGGTACGGCGCCGACGCCACGGCTGACCGCCGACGTCAACCGGGACGGCGTACTGACGTCCGCCGACGACGCCGGGAGGAACAGCTGGACCGACGCCCGCGGCGCGATCTTCCTGCCGAACCTGGACGACGACGAACACCGCTGCACGGTCGACCCGGCCGACCTCGACGCACCGGGGCGGGCGGTCGACGACAGGCTTGCCGCCTGCAACGACGCGGCCGACGACCGGATCAACGGGCCGCGTGACGCCGCGGACCTCGCGCCGCTGGCGATCAAGGCCGAGCGCAACCTTTCCGGCGGTGCCACCGGCACCGTCACGATCACCCCGGCGGGCAAGGCGCGTGCCTTCGCGAACGGCCGCCCGGTCGGTACGCTGACCGCCCAGGACCTGCGGCACGGCGTACACCTGCTGCTCGAGGGCCGCGACATCGTCCGCGACCCGAAGAAGTGGGACGGCCAGATCACTGTCACGCTGTCCGTCACGGACCGCGGTCAGACCGTCACGGACGCCGTACGGATGCGGGTCGCGCCGCTGATGCTGCAGAACGACCTGCAGCCTGCGCAGACCGTACTCGCGAGCACACCGAACACCGGGCAGGGCTTCTGGGGCCGGACGCCGCCGTACGAGCAGGGTGCTCCGGGTGACTGGCCGCAGTTCTCGTCGACGTTGCGTAAGGCAACCAAAGTCCGGTTCGTCCAGGGTACGCACGAAGGCTGGAAGGACATGTGGGCGCAGGACTGGTTCGAGCCTGCCACCGCGAGCATGCCGGGCATCGGCGGCCCACACACGATGCGGATCCTGATCCGCTCCGGCGGCGTGTGGGACATGCCGGCCGACAACACCCCGCGCCCGGCGGGGAGGCTGCTGTACCGCGACCTGCGCGGCCCGGACGTCGGCGTCGTCCAGGAACTCGCCGACCAGGCATCCTCCGGGCTGAACGACCTGCTGAACCTGGGCGGCAACATCGAATCGCTTCCGCCGTACGCCGGCTATCCGCACGGGCGGCTGTTGTACGGCGCCACCGCCGAGCGGCACCCCGACGCCGGGTTCCTCACGATGCTGACCGGCCAGGGGTACCAGCCGCCACTGGTGATCGACACGTCCTGGCTGATGGTCGGGCACGTGGACGAGACGGTGCACGTCGTCCGCGCGGACAACGCCCGCGGCTGGACGCTCGCGGTCGCCGATCCGCGGCTCGGCGCCCAACTGTTGCGCGAGGTGCAACGGCAAGGCGGCGGCAAGCAGCACCTGTTCGCGGACACGAAGTCGCCGCACAAGCCGACGGTCGACGACGTACTCCGCACCGGCCTGGCCGACAACGAGGACGCGGCGAAGCACATCGACGGCCAGCTGAAAGTCCTGTTGAAGGCCACGGGGCTGCAGCAGGACGAGCTGGTCCGGCTGCCCGAGATCTTCAACCGGGTGCCCGGCTACGGATTGCTCAAGGCAATGACTCCAGGCCCGGCGAACGGGCTGTCGATCACCGCCCGTGAGTACGCCGCACCCGATCCGCACGGGCCGCGCCTGCACGGTCAGGACGTGTTCAAGCTGGTTACGGGGCGCGCACTGGCCGGCACTGGCGTCCGGGTCCGCTGGGTCGAGGACTTCTTCTGGGCACACCTCGGCGGCGGCGAGGTGCACTGCTCGACGAACGCGCTCCGCGACACCAGCCGGGCTACGCCGTCGTGGTCCGGAACCGCAGGGTCGGGTATGTCGACTCGATGAACCCGAGACCCCGGTAGAGGTCGATGCCGTCGTCGGTCGCATGCAGCTCGACCTGACCGACGGCGGTCTCGTCCCGGAACCAGTCCACCAGCGCCACCACACACGCCTTGGCCAGACCGCGGCGCCGGAAGTCCGGGTGTGTGCTGACGTTGTACAGGTGCCCGCGAACGGTCGACACGTCCCGCGGGCCCGGCGGATGCGCGTACACGTTGCCCGCAGCACCGGCGACCACTCCGGCATCCGGGTCCTCGACGACGTACGCCGCGAAGGTGTCCGGTGACGCGAGCTGCTCGGCGAACCACTTGCGGGCACCGATCCGCCACGGCGCGTCCGGGCCGCCGACGTCGGCGCCCATCGCGGAGAGCATCAGCGCGCGCAACTGGACCAGCGACTCCGCATCGGCCGTCCCGGCCCGCCGGACCGCCGGCTGTTGTGTCTGACTTTCGTTCACTTTTCCGATCATGCCAACTTTTTGCCGAAGCGCTGAATCGTAGGGGATATGGCGCAGACCAGAGCCCCGCGTGCCGCCCGCGCTCGACGCGCCGGACCACGCCGACCGACCGGGATCGGGGCACTGGCGATCGCCGTCGTCGGCATCCTGGTCCCCGGCACCGCCTATCTGGTGGCCCGCCGGCCCAGGCTCGGTACGGCGGTGACGCTGGTGAGCCTCGGGCTGTACGGCGCGGCGGCGTACCTCGTGCTCCGGCAGCGGGATGCGGTGATCGGGTGGGCGCTGGATCCGGCCGTGCTGCTGTGGATGATCGCCGGCCTGGTCGCGGTCGCGCTCGCGTGGGTCGTCGTGCTGGTCACGTCGTACAAGATGCTCCGCCCGCTGACCGCCGGGCCGGCCTCCCGGACGCTCGGCTCGCTGGTGATCGGCGTGCTGTGTTTCGCACTGGCGGTCGGTACGGCGAGCGGCGCGCAGACGCTGGCGGCGCAGCGCGAGCTGGTCACGAAGGTCTTCGCGGGCTCGGAGACGAAGAGCCAGACGCGGCCGACGATCGTCCCGAAGAAGGACATCTGGGAGCAGCTCCCGCGACTCAACGTCCTGCTGCTCGGCGCGGACGACGGCGCCGACCGGCAGGGCGTCCGGACCGACTCGGTGATGGTCGCGAGCATCGACACCAAGACCGGCAACACCTCGCTGATCTCGCTGACCCGGAACTTCATGCGGATGCCGTTCCCGGCCGGCACTCCGCTCCATGAGAAGTTCCCGACCGGGTTCTGGGACCCGAAGCTCCCGCCCGGCCAGGAACAGCCCGAGTTCTACCTGGACGCCATGTACCGGAACATCCCGAAGCTGTACCCGGAGCTGATCGGCCCGTCGGACAACCCCGGCGCGGACGTGCTGAAGATGTCGGTCGGCGCGGCGCTCGGGCTGCAGATCCACTACTACGTGCAGGTCAACCTGGCCGGGTTCGCGAAGCTGGTGGATGCGCTCGGCGGGATCACCGTGAACATCAACTACCCGGTCCCGGTCGGCGGGAACGACGACAAGAAGATCCCGCCGAGCCGGTACCTGAAGCCTGGGCGGGACGTCCACCTGAACGGATCCGACGCGCTGTGGTTCGCGCGCGGCCGGTACGGGCTGGCGACCGCCGACCTGGCCCGCCAGGCCCGGCAGCGCTGCACGGTCAAGGCGATCGTGGAGCGAGCCACGCCGCAGAACGTGCTCACCAACTACCAGGAGATCGCCCATGCCGGCGAGCAGCTGATCCGCACCGACATCCCGGGAAGCCTGCTGAAGCCGCTGGTCGACGTCGGGCAGCGGGTGAAGACCGCGAAGATCACGAACGTCGACCTGGACAAGAAGAAGAACTTCCCGAACGGCCGGAACCCGAACTACGCGGCGATGCGCGCGATCGTGGCGCAGGCGATCAACCCGGTCCGCAGTACCAAGCCGGTACCGCGCCGCACCACCACCGTCCCGCCGACCCAGCCGAAGGTCACCACGAAACCCGACAGCGGCGACCTGACGTCGGCGTGTGCCTACAACCCGGGCGCGACCGGTTAGGAGACATGCCCTAGGCGTAGCGGATGCCGAGGCCGCCGTCGACCGCCCAGTTGGCGCCGGTGACGAAGGCGGCGGCGTCGGAGGCGAGGAAGCAGACCACCTCGGCGACGTCCTCGGGGGTGCCGATCCGGCCGAGCGGGTGCACGCCGAGGGCCTTCTCGCGTTCGCCGGGGATCGTGTCGAAGAACTCCTCGAGCAGGTCGGTGGCGATGTAGCCGGGGCTGACCGCGTTCACCCGGACGTTGTGCGGCGCGACGTCGAGCGCGAGCGAGCGGGTCATCCCGACCAGCCCGGACTTCGCGGCGGCGTACGGGAACATGCCGGCCTGGGTGAGCTTCGAGTGGATCGAGGCGATGTTCACGATCGAGCCGCGCTTGGCGTCGATCATCGGCTGCAGCACCTGGCGGGACATCAGGAACGCGCCCTTCAGGTCGACGTCGAACACGTCGTCCCATTCGGACACCGACATCCGGGCCGGGTCGGCGTACGAGTTCTTGCCGGCGTTGTTGACCAGCACGGTGACCGGGCCGCCGAGGTCGTCGGTGAGCTTGGCGACCGACTGCCGGACCGACACCTCGTCGGTGATGTCGCCGACCGCGGCGGCCACCTTCGCACCGGTCTCGCCCAGCTCCGCGGTGGTCGCGGTCAGTTCGTCCGCGAGGATGTCGACCAGCCCGACCGCCGCCCCTTCCGCCGCGGCCTTCGCCGCAACCGCCCGGCCGATCCCGCGCGCGGCCCCCGTCACCAGTACAACCTCGTTCGCCAACCGACCAGTCACAAACGTCTCCCTCAACCTAGGCGTCGGGAACGACCTTAGTCGGGCGCGTCGTCAGGCTCGGGTGCTGGTCAGGATGCAGAACTCGTTGCCGTCGAGGTCGGCCATCGGGATCGCGCCGGGCTCCTGACCGCTGTCGAGCCGGGTCGCGCCGAGGGCCAGCAGCCGCTCGACCTCCGCCTCGGCATCGCCGTCCGCGACCAGGTCCAGGTGCAGTCGGTTCTTCGGTGCCTTCGGGGCGACGGGCCCTCCGCCCCAGGCGACCTTCGGTCCGCCGGTCGGCGCCTGGACCGCGGTCTCGTCGTCCTGGTCCCAGACCAGCGGCCAGTCGAGGACCTTGCTCCAGAAGTACCCGACCGCACGGCTGCCGTCCCCCGCCAGCTCGCCGAGGAACGCGGTGTCCTTGAGGAAGTTGTTCCCGGCCTCGATCACGCAGAACTCGTTGCCTTCCGGATCCGCCAGGACGATATGTCCTTCTTCCGGCTTCTGCCCGACGTCGAGGTGCCGGCCGCCGAGCTCGAGCGCCCGCGCTACCGTCTCCTGCTGCTGTTCGGGCGTCTCGCTGGTCAGGTGGAGGTGGATCTGGTTCGGGCGATCCTTCGCGACGTCACTCGGCAGGAACCGCAGCCGGAAACTGGTCTTCTCATCGGGCAGGAGTTCGTTCCCGTCGGCCTGCTCCCATCCCAATACGCCGGCCCAGAACCGCGCGAGCCCGGCCGGATCCTTCGCGTCGATCGACAGCGCATAAAGGGAGGTAGCCATGCCGTCACGGTAGGTCGGCGGCACGCGCGGCCGCAAAGGCTTTTGCGGCGATCCGGGCGTGGTGGTCCGCCTGCGCGCGGGACATCGGCTGCCGGAGCAGGACCAGTTGGTGGTAGACCGGACCGGTCGCGGTGAGCAGCAGTTGGTGGGCGTCCACGCCGGCCGGGAGTTCGCCGCGGTCGACCGCCCGGGCGACCAGAACGGCGGTGCGCCGGTAGCGGTCGTCCCAGAAGCGGGTGAGCGCCTCGGCGGCTTCCGGCGTACGGAACGAGGCCGCGATCACTGCCTGGGTGACCGACGGGCGGGCGGTCAGCGCGGCCTGGACCTCGCGGTTGACGGCGATCAGGTCACCCTCCAGCGAGCCGGTGTCGGCCGGCTCCCAGGCGTCGTCGGCGCCGGCTTCGAGCAGGTCGACGAGCAGGCCGGACACGCTCTTCCAGCGCCGGTAGAGCGTCGTGCGATGGACGCCGGAGCGTACGGCGACCGCGTCGATCGTGAGCCCGTCGTACCCGTGCTCGGCCAGCTCGGCCTCCACCGCTGCGAGTACCTCGGAGCGCACCCGGGCGGTCCGTCCACCCGGCCTGCTTGCGCGAACACCATCGGTCATGCAATCATCTTAACGCAACAGTCGTCGCATTTAGGGAGTAGCCAGTGATCTTCTGACCCGCCGTTCGCCAACCACGAACCCGCGAGAGGTCAGGAGGATCCTCATGTCTACCCAGCTGTCCCTGCACGACATCACCAAGTCCTACGACCACCACCTGGTGCTCGATCGGATCAGTTGCGCCTTCCCACCGGGACAGGTCAGCGGCCTGATCGGCGAGAACGGCTCCGGCAAGTCGACGCTGCTGCGGATCCTGGCCGGTCTCGAGCCGGCCACCGACGGTACGGCGACCGTTGCCGGCAGCATCGGCTTCCTCGCCCAGGACAACCCGCTGCCGCTCGATCTCGACGTACGGGCGCTGGCCGACCACGCCCTCGCCGACCTGCGCCGGATCGAGGCCCGTCTCCGCGAGCTCGAGGACCAGTTGGCTCAGGGACACGATATTCTGGTCGAGTACGGCGAACTGCAGACGGCCTTCGAGCTCCGCGAAGGGTACGACGCGGACGCCCGGTTCGCCCGCGCGACGTACGGGCTGGGGCTGTCCACGGTGCCCGGTGATCGCCGGCTGTCCGAGCTGTCCGGCGGCGAGCTCGCCCGGCTGAACCTCGCCGCCGTACTCGCGTCGTCCCCGGAGATCCTGCTGCTCGACGAGCCGACCAACCATCTGGACGTCTCGGCCGCCGCCTGGCTGGAGGATCACCTCCGGTCCCGGCGCGGTACGACGGTGGTCGTCTCACACGATCGCGCCTTCCTGGAGCGGGTCGCGTCGACGCTGTTCGAGGTGGACGGCGACACACACCGGATGACGCGGTACGGCAACGGCTTCCAGGGCTACCTGCAGGAGAAGGCGGCCGAACGGGCGCGGCTCGAACAGGCCCGTCAGCAGTGGGAGGACGACGTCGCGGAGCTGCGGGTGCTCGTCCGGACCACCGCCGACCGGGTCGCGTACGGGCGACCGATGAAGGACAACAACAAGGTCGCGTACGACCGCGCGACGGGCCGCGTCAACGAGGCCGAGCGGAGCAAGATCCGGAACGCGAAGGAGCGCCTGCGCCGGTTGGAGGAGGACCCGGCGCCGGTCCCGGCGAAGCCGCTCCGGTTCAACGGCTCGATCCGTACGACGGGCGCCGCAGCCGGCCTGGATGCGGTGGGCGTCGCGGTCTCCGGACGGCTGCGGCCGCTGTCACTCGACGTACCGGCAGGTGGCCGGGCGCTGATCACCGGGCCGAACGGTGCGGGCAAGTCGACGTTCCTCGACGTGCTCGCGGGCGTGCTCCAGCCGGACTCCGGGTACGTCGAGCGCCGCGGGCGGATCGGGTATCTCCAGCAGGACGCGGAGGAGCCGCGGCCCGGCGACACGTTGCGTCAGGCCCTGGCCCGGCATCCGGGCGCGGCCGGGCTCGGGCTGTTCCGGCAGGAGCAGCTGCAGACCCGGGTCGGCGCGTTGTCCACAGGCCAGCGACGACGTCTTGCCCTGGCCCGCGTACTCACCACGCCGTACGACGTCCTGCTGCTGGACGAGCCGACGAACCACTTGTCGCTCGTGCTGGTGGAAGAACTGGAGGCAGCGCTGGACCGCTACCCCGGCACGCTCGTGGTCGTCAGCCACGACCGCCGCTTCGTGTCCCGTTGGCGCGGAACCTTGATCGATCTGGAGGAGAAGACTTATGCCACTCAGTGAACACGCGGTCGACGGAGCGCCGTACGGCGTGGTCTCGGCAGGTGGTGAGGTGTGGACGACGCTCGTCGACACCGGGCAGATCGCCACCGTGTCCGGCCGGGTCTTCGACCTGGAGGCGCCCGGGTCGCGGCCGAGTGTGATCGTCGACGGGCCGGACGACGCGGTCTGGTTCACGCGCAACGGCGACGACCGGGTCGGGCGGATCGGCTACGACGGCGCGGTGTCGTCGGTGCAGGTCGCGGGTGCTCCGTACGGGCTGTGTGTCGGCCCGGACGGCGCGTTGTGGTGCACGTTGATGAGCAGCGAGGCGATCGGCCGGATCACCGCGGACGGCGAGGTCACGACGTACCCGATCGGCACGACGGGGGCGTTCCCGGCGATGATCACGACGTACGCCGGGGACCTCTGGTTCACGCTCAACCAGGCGAACGCGATCGGGCGGATGACCGTGGCCGGGGAGGTGACCACCTATCCCCTGCCGACCGGCGGCGCCGGGCCGGTCGGGATCAGCGCGGGACCGGCAGGCGTCTGGTTCACCGAACTGCTCGCGGACCGGGTGGGCCGGATCGGCGCCGACGGGACGATCGAGGAGTTCGCGCTGCCGGCCGGGTCGAAGCCGCACGCGGTGGCGGCGACAGCGGACGGGTGCTGGGTCACCCTGTGGGCGGCGTCGGCACTGGCACATCTCGATGCCAAGGGCAACATCACCGAGCGGGTGCAGTTCGATGCGGGCGCCGAGCCGCACGGGCTGTGCGCCGACGGCTCGGTGTGGGTCGCACTGGAGAAGGGTTCCGTGGCTCACATCGAGCCGCGCGGGTGAGGAGGTTCACCCTGTGGAGGGAGGACGGGACGCACCGCGGGGGTGGACAGTGGTGAGGTGCGCACGGACGTGCAGGTACGAGGCCCGCGGGTCCGTGACGTGGTCGCGGTCGGCCGGCCGGCGTTCTGGATGGTGTCGATCGTCCCTTACTACACAGGGATCCTGCTCGCCACGCACCGGCTGATCCCGCCGGTCGAGGAGTGGCCGCGGCTGATCGTCGGCGCGGTCGTGATGGGTCCGCTGGTGTGGCTCGCCGTACTGGCGGTGAACGACGCGTACGACCTGCCGAGTGATCGGCTCAATCCGCGGAAGGCCAGGTCGCCGCTGCTCGACGGGCGGGTCACGCTCCGGGCGGCGTTGCGACTGGCCTTCGCGGCGGCGGTCGCGGCGGTCGGGCTGAGCCTGCTGGTCGGGGTCGTGTTCGCGCTGGGCGTGCTGCTCGCCGTACTGCTCGGGTACGCGTACTCCGTCCCGCCCGTCCGGTTGAAGACGCGGGCCGGCTTCGACGTCGCCGTGAACGCCCTTGCCCTCGGCGCCTTCGGACCCCTCGCCGGCTGGGCCGCGATCAACCCGGATCTGAGCGACTTCCCGTGGCTGATGGGCCTGCAGGGCACCCTCGCCGCCGTCGGCCTCTACCTCCCCACGACCCTGGCCGACCTCGACGCGGACCGCGCCGCCGGCTACCACACGATCGCGGTCCGCTTCGGCGCCCGCACGACGTACCGCTTCGGCTACGCCGCCTGGATCGCCGCCGCCACGCTCTCGGTCGTCCTCGCCGCCACCGGCACGATCATCCCCCGCAGCATGCTCCCCCTCGAGCTGGTGATGGTCCCGGTCCTGGTCGCGGCGTACCCCAAACTCATTGGCCCGCACCAGTCCTTCAAAGGCATCATCGTCCTGGCCGCCCTCTTCCTGCTCCCCTGCGCCGCCTTCGCCCTCACTTACACCGGAGTCCTCTGAGCATGTATCCCGAGATCGAGCCCTACGACCGCGGCCTGCTCGATGTCGGCGACGGACATCGCGTGTACTGGGAGGTCTGCGGCAACCCGCACGGCAAACCGGCGCTCGTCGTGCACGGCGGACCGGGCTCCGGGGCCGGTGCCTGGTGGCGGCGGTACTTCGATCCCGCGAAATACCGGGTTGTACTCGTCGACCAGCGCAACTGCGGACGCAGTACGCCGGACGCGGCCGAGCCCGAGGTGGATCTGCGGACGAACACCACCGCGTACCTGATCGCGGACTTCGAGCAACTGCGGAGGATGCTCGGGATCGAGCGGTGGTTGCTGCTGGGGGCGTCCTGGGGCGCGACGCTCGGGCTCGCGTACGCCGAGCAGCACCCGGAGGCGATCTCGGAGGTCGTGCTGTTCAGCGTCACGAACACCACCCGGCGTGAGGTGGAGTGGATCACCCGCGAGATGGGCCGGATCTTTCCCGAGGAATGGGCCCGGTTCCGGGACGGCGTACCGGAGGAGGATCGGGACGGGAATCTCGCACTCGCGTACAGCCGCCTGCTGCACGATCCGGACCCGGCCGTCCGGGAGCAGGCCGCCAAGGACTGGTGCGCCTGGGAGGACACCCACGTGCGTACCCACCCTGGCTGGCGACCGGACCCGAGGTACGACGATCCGGTACTGCGGCTGCGATTTGCGCGTCTGGTGACGCACTACTGGGGCCATGCGGCCTGGCTGGACGAGGGCGTGCTGGTGCGCGACGCCGGCAAGCTCGCGGGGATTCCGGGCGTACTGATCCACGGGCGGCTCGACATCAGCAGCCCGGCGGACATCGCGTGGCGGATGGCGCAGGCGTGGCCGGGCGCGGAGTTGCACCTGGTCGAGCAGGAGGGACACGGTGCGGGTGGACGATCCACGCAGGAGTTGATCCTCGAGGCGCTGGAGCGTTTCGCTTTACGGTCCTGACCGGTTTTGCACGTGCACCTGCACGTAGGGCAAAGATTTGATCACTGATCTTTACAGGCGTCAAAGGTCCGGGAACTCTTGACTCCCATGACTCTGACCCGCCCGGAGCTGGAGACCGACTACATCCTCAGCCGGTCCGACATCAGACACTTCGCCGAGCACGGATTCGTGAAGCTGAAGAATGTGCTCAGCGCCGAGACGATCGCCGAGTACGAGCCGGAGATCACCGGCAAGGTGATCGAGCTGAACACCCAGCACCTGCCGCTCGAGGAGCGGGACACCTACGGGAAGGCGTTCCTGCAGGTGTCGAACCTCTGGCAGGACAGTGAGCGGGTGCTGGAGTTCGTCTCATCGCCGCGGCTCGCCCGGATCGCGGCGCAGCTGCTCGGGGTTCAGTCGGTGCGGCTGTACCACGACCAGGCGCTCTACAAGGAGTCCGGCGGCGGCGTCACCCCGTGGCACGCGGACCAGTACTACTGGCCGTTCACGACCGACCGGTGCGTGACGATCTGGGCACCGCTGCAGGACACCCCGATGGAGATGGGGCCGCTGTCCTTCGCGGCCGGCAGCCAGACGTTCGAGTTCGGGCGCGACCTGCCGATCAGCGACGAGTCCGAGCGTGTCCTGCAGCAGGCGCTCGCCGAACAGAACTTCACCGAGGTCTCGGAGCCGTACGAACTCGGCGAGGTCAGCTACCACCTCGGCTGGACCTTCCATCACGCGCCGCCGAACACCACCGACATCCCGCGCCGGGTGATGACGGTCATCTACGTCGATGCCGCGATGGAGATCGCCGAACCGGTGAACGCGAACCAGGTCGCCGACCTGGCCACCTGGATGCCCGGCAACCAGCCCGGCGAGACCATCTCGTCCCCGCTGAACCCGGTTCTCTACTGAGCTCTGTACCTATTAGTATGTACGGCATGACCGAAGCGATCAGCCGTGTCGTCGTCCTGGACCAGCAGCTGCCGGCAGCACTCCCGGTGCAGCGCGTCGAGGTACGGCGAATCACCATCGAGCCGCACACCGCGGTCGGCGCGCACGTCCACAACGGGCCCGTGTTCGGGAACATCGTGTCCGGGTCGGCGATCTACCAGCAGGGCGACGGCGACGAGCCGCAGGTCCTGCACGCCGGCGACGTGTTCTACGAGCCGGCCGTCGACCGGATCACGCGATTCGACACCGCGGACGAGGGCGTCACGTTCATCGCGTACTTCCCGCTCGTCGAGGGCCAGGAGGCGAGGCTCGACCCGGTCTAGAGAGTGCGCTTCTGCGGGTAGACGGTCTCACCGCGGGCGAGTTGCCCGACGTACTGCGCGATGCGTTTCGCCCTGGTCTCGGGGCGTTTCGCATCGTTCACGCGATAGATCACCGCGAACCGGTTGGCGCTGGTGAGGATCTCGAACATCGCCAGGGCCCGCGGTTCCGCGGCCAGCGCCGCCGCGAGGTCGTCGGGGACCTGGCGGGCACTCGCGCCGTCGTACGCCTTGTCCCACCGGCCGTCGGCCTTGGCGCGCTCGACCTCGGCCCGACCGGCGGTGTGCATCCGCCCTTCCTGTTCGAGCCGCGCGATCAGATCGACGTTCCGCTTCGACCACATGCTGCGGGTGCGGCGCGGCGTGTACAGCTGGATGAACGTCTGCTCATCGCGACCGCGGCGTTGCCCGTCGATCCACCCATGACACAACGCCTCTTCGAGCGCCTCGTCGTACGTCAGGCTCGTCGGCGTCGTCACGTTCTTCTTCGCCAGCACGAGCCAGACGCCGTCCGGCTCTCGATGATTCTTCCGCAGCCAGTCGCGCCAGGCCGTTGCGTCCGCGACGATCAGTTCCGTACTCACGACGATGCCTCCCGGTAACGAGCCGCGAGCTGGATCGCGGCGTCCTTCAACTCCTGCGGGCCGACGAACTCCAGCTCGCACTCGAACATCCCGAACGTCGCGGCCAGCCCGGTCCACGACCAACCGGTCAGCGCGAGCCGGCAACTCGTCGGCGAGAGCTCCTCGACCATCGCGCCGTACCCGGCCCACTGTGCGATGTCCGACGCCTTCGCCTGCAGGATCGCCTCGCCCCGGCACGGATTCTTGTCCTGCCCGCGGAACCGGCTGGAGATGAACGTCGCGACGTCCGGCGCGGGCAGCTCGCGCGGCGTGAACCGCGGACCGGTCGGCGTCTTCGGCGTCATCCGGTCGACCCGGAACGTCCGCCAGTCCCGGCGGTCCAGGTCCCAGCCGACCAGGTACCAGCGCCCGCCCCACGTGACCAGGTGGTGCGGTTCCACCTTCCGCGGCGGCGCCCACTCCCCCTCCGGCACACCGGGCGCGGCGTAGTCGAACCGCAGTACCTCGCGCGCGCGGACCGCCGTCCCGATCGCGATCAGCTGGTCCGAGTCCACCGTCGTACGGCGGTGTGCGTACCGGTCGACGGTGGTGACCTGGAGGGCATCGACGCGCTGCCGCAACCGCGCAGGCATCACCTGACGAACCGTAGCCAGTGCCCGCAGCGCGCCCTCCTCGATCCCGGTGACCGTGGTCGTTGCCGTCTGCAACGCGACCGCGACCGCGATCGCCTGGTCGTCGTCGAACAGCAGCGGCGGCAGCTCGGCGCCGGCGTCCAGGCGGTACCCGCCGTCGGGGCCCTTGATCGCCCGGACCGGGTAGCCGAGGTCGCGCAGCCGATCGACGTCCCGGCGTACCGTCCGCGGGCTCACTTCGAGCCGCGAGGCGAGCAGGGCACCCGGCCAGTCACGCCGCGCCTGCAGCAGCGACAGCAGCGCGAGGAGGCGGGCGGAGGTTTCGGCCATGCAGTCAGACTGCCACGGGTAGCGGTCAGATCCTGTCCGCTTCCGGCAGCTGACCCAAATGAGCCACTGTCGTCGCTGCGCCGTTCTCATCAAGGGATATCACCTACGGTAGCGCAGAGATCACCCACCGCCCCGAAGGAGATCTGATGAGGCCCCGCCCCGCCTTGTTCGCCGTGCTGACCTCGCTCGCGGTCGCTGCCCTCGCCGGTTCACACGCCGCCGCGGCACCGGTCACCGACACCACCGTGGTGGCCGCGACCGACACCGACGGCGACTCGCTGCCCGACGCCTGGGAGACCAACGGGTACGACGCGAACGGCGACGGTGTCGTGGACGTCGACCTGCCCGCGATGGGCGCGAACCCGAAGAAGAAGGACCTGTTCGTCGAGATGGACTACATGTCCGGCCGGCTCGCCAGTACGGCAGCCCTGGACCGGATCGTGCAGGTCTTCTCGACCGCTCCGGTGAGCAACCCGGACGGCAGCACCGGCATCACGATCCACCTCGACGCGGGCGCCGCGCGCGGGACGAAGTACGACCTGGGCGGCGGCAACGAGGTCGCGTACGACGACGACCTGAACCCGTCGGCCACCCAGACGAACGCGCTCAAGGCGGCGAACTTCGCGACCGCACGGAAAGCCGTCTTCCATTACATGCTCTGGGGCGACAGCTACGACGGCGGCTGCAGCAGCGGGCAGGCCTTCAACATCCCGAACGACACGTTCATCGTCACGGTCGGACAGAAGTGCAACTGGAACGCGACCGACGACACCAACGTCGGCACGTTCGTCCACGAACTCGGGCACAACCTCGGGCTGCAGCACGGCGGCGCCGACGGGCTGAACTACAAGCCGAACTACCTGAGCGTGATGAACTACTCCTTCCAGCTCGGCGGCGTACTCAAGTCCGACGGCACCAAGTACTGGGGCTATTCGAACGTCCAGCCGACGTCGATCAACGAGGCGCGCCCCGACGAGACGGCCGGCCTCGGCAGCCTCGGCGCCGGGTACCGAACGAGCTGGAAGTGCCCCGACGGCAAGACCCGGACCACGACCGGCGCCGCGAACCAGCCGATCGACTGGAACTGCGACGGCGACACCTCCGACACCACAACGGCCGCGGACATCAACGGCGACAAGACCACGTCGGTGCTGATCGCGCAGAACAACTGGGCGAACCTCGTCTTCGGCGGCGGCGCGGTCGGCGGCGGCACCGAACCGCGGACGAAGACCCCTGCGTCCGAGCTGCGCGAACTCACCCACGAAGAGGCACTCGCCCTCCGCTGAACACGATCCGCCTCCCCGCACTTCAGGTGGGCGGGGAGGCGGACCGCCAGCACTACACAACTGGCCGGTGCACGGTAGGCGTGAGCGTGCGGGGCCCGGAACGCTGCGGTTATTGAGTGCTGGGCGTCCGCGAATCACCACACTCCGGTCTTGGCGGTCTCCCGTGCCCAGGCGGTGAAGTCGCGGGCCGGGCGACCGAGGACGCGTTCGACGCCGTCCGACACGTACTCCGAGCGGTGGTTGCGGATCACCGTGAACAGGTCGCGGATCGCCTCGGCGTCCTCCGGTGGCAGACCACCTGCCCGGCGTACGACTCGTCGAGCAGCGCAGTGGTCATCACGTCGCCGACGTCGGTGTCGATCCACGTCTCGCCGCCGTTCCCCGCGGACAACCGGATCTGCCCGGCGAGTACGTCGTACCGCAGGAAGTCCTCGCTGAACCCCTGCGCGAACCAGGCCGGCTGCGCGATCGTCCACTCCAGATCGCTCGCCGCGCGCGTCGAGCCGGGCCGCGACGGCCGGCCCCTGTTCTAGGCTCAGCTTATGGACGTGCTCGACGAACTGCTCACCGGGACGCGGGCGCAGGACGGGGTGTTCAACCTGACCATCCTGGATCTGCCGTGGGCGCTGGAGATCCGCGACGAGGCACCGCTGGCGCTCGCGACGATCGTCCGCGGCTCGGGCTGGCTGACCCGCGCCGGGATCGAGCCGCAGCGGATGGAGCAGGGTGACGTCGCGATCGTCACCGGCCCGGAGCCGTACGTCGTCGGCGACACCATCTCGGCCACGCCGGTGCTCCGGATCCACCCCGGCGGCGTCTGCGAACGGTTGCCTGGGGCACCGATCGACTACTCGGCGCAGCTCGGGGTACGGACGTTCGGCGGGCGCAAGTCCGGCGAGATCATGGTTGCCAGCGGCACCTATTCGGTCGCGGGCGACGTCAGCCGGCGACTCGTGACCGCGCTGCCGCCGGTGCTCGTCGTACCGGCGGCGGAAGTGGCGGGGGCGGTGATGGACATGATCACCACCGAGATCCAGCGCGATGTGCCGGGTCAGCAGACGGTGCTCGACCGGTGGCTCGACCTGGCGTTGATCACCACGTTGCGGGCCTGGTTCGCGCGGCCGGAGTCGCAGGCGCCCGGGTGGTACCAGGCGCAGACGGATCCGGTGGCGGGTGCGGCGTTGCACGTGCTGCACGAGGATCCGGCGCATCCGTGGACCGTGACCGAGCTCGCCGACCGGGTCGGGGTGTCGCGCGCGTCGCTCGCCCGGCGCTTCACCGCCGTCGTCGGGGAGGCCCCGATGAGCTATCTGACCGGCTGGCGCATCACGCTTGCCGCCGACCAACTGCGTTCTACCCGCGACACCGTCGAGACGATCGCCCGCCGCGTCGGCTACGCGAACGCGTTCGCGTTGAGCGTCGCCTTCAAACGCGTTCGCGGCATCACCCCGACCGATCATCGCCGAGCGGCGTGAAGGTCTCCGGCAGCTGCGGTCGGCTGGGTGAGCTGGGTCGGGAGGTTGAAACTGCGCTCAGGCGAGCGTCGACTTCATGAACGCGAGCGCCTGCGGCCACGCCAGGCGGAACGCGTCCGCGTTCACGTCCTTGCCGTGCCGCGACTTGTCCGAGAACCCGTGGTCCGCGCCCGGGAAGTACTGCGCGAACGTCGCACCGGCGGTCCGTGCCTGGAGCACGGTCTGCAACGTCTCGAAGTCCGCGTTCGGTACGGCGGCGTCCGCGCTCGGGTAGCTCACCAGCACCGGCGCGGTGATCCCGGCCGCCTCGGCGATCGCGTCGTACGTGTGGTGCGGCGGCCGGTCCGACGGCACGGTCGGGTGGAACGCGACGACGTTCGCCACCCGCTGGTCCCGCGCCCCGAGCAGGAACGCGAACCGCCCACCCAGGCACCACCCGATCACGCCGACCTTGTCGCACCCCAGCTCGCCGAACATGTAGTCCAGCAAGGCGGACTGCTCCGCCAGCGCGGCGTCGTCGTCCATCTCCCGCAACATCCCGCTGAGCTCCTCGCGGGTGGCGTTGTCCGTGCTCCGCCCCTTGAACGGATCCCATGACAACGCCGTGATCCCCTCACCGGCCAGCTCGTCGGCCCACTCCCGGATCTGCTCGCCGATCCCTGTGATCATCGGCAGCATCAGCATCCCGGCCCGCCCGACCCGCGCCAGATACGCGTCCTGCTCCCCAACCGCCACAGTCACACCCATGCGGCAGATCCTAGATCAGCTGACCTTCACCGTGAGGATGCTCGACAGCCCGGCGGCGTGCTGCTTGGTCGCGGGACGGTAGACCCGGACGTACCAGGTGCCGGCGCTCGGGAAGGCGTAGCCGAAACGGGTGATGCGGGTGGTAGGGACGGCAACGGTCTTCGCCGAGGTCCACTTGGTCGCCCCCACCTTGCGAACCTGGAGAATCGCGGACGCTCCGGCGTCGTACGGATTTGCCAAAGCCTCGTACGCGACCGCACGTCCGTGGACAGCCGTCCGAGGTGCGACCCGCCAACTGACGACCGCGCTCGAGACCGCACCGATCGGGCGGGTGATCAGCGTCTCGCCCGGAACGCTCGAGGCCAGCACGGCCCGGCACGCGCCGTTGACGGCGCTGACGAACGGGATCGACGCGACGCCGCCGGTCACGGTCTTCGCCGAGCCGAGCGTCACCCAGCGCGTGGTCCCGACCGCCTGCCGCTGCAGGTAGACGGTGACACCGGCCGGAGCGGCGGACCAGGTGTTCAGACTGCGCATGTCCTGTACGACGACCTTCGCGGCACTGCGTCCGCCGTACGGCACGGCAGGTGCGGAGACCGTGGCACGACGAGCGGCGTACACCGTCGCGGGGACCGGGATGTTCCTGACATAGCCGTCGGACGTGTGCAGGTAGAAGGTGAACGTGTTCGCGCCCGCCGACCGAGGCGTCACGGCCGCGGACGTCCGGAGGTTGGGCAGGACGTGCACGGTCGAGCACCAGTCGCCGACGGTGACACCGGTGGCGCCTGGCCCTGCGAGGCCGACCACGCAACTGTCGAACGGCGCGCTCGTCGGCGGATCGGCGCGGAAGGCAACGGTCGACGTACGACCGACCACCAACGTCGGCGCGGTCACGCCGGCGCTGAAGTCCGTCACGGTGATCGTCGTCGCGGCCGGCTTGCCGATCAGCCGGCCGGCGGTGTCGAGCAGGCTCAGCGAGATCTGGTGGGTGCCGAGGGTGAGCTGCGGCTCGCCCATGACGAACTGAACGTTCTGCCACGACGTGGCCGGGTCCTGCCAGTTCACCGTCTTCCACGTCGGCGTCACGGACACCGCCCGGTCGACACCGTCAACAGTCAGCCGCACCGTTCCCGGCTTGCTCCCACTGACCAGCGGACCGGTGATCTTGAGGTTGCCGCTGACGTGCGCCGGACTGACCAGCGAACCGGTGCCGGTGTCGAACAGCACCGGGTCCTTGTGGTTCACCCGGACGAACAGGTGCTGACCGGAGCCGTAGAAGCCGGCCGCGTTCCGGGCCTTCGCCTGCAGTTCGTACGGGCCGTCGGGGACCGACGCGAAGTCCAGGTCGATCATCGCGTCGTGCTCGATGCCTCGCGCGACGTCGAACGGCGCCGACGCGGTCAGCACCGCGTCTCCGGACGCGATGTCGATCAGCCGCACCTCCGCGACGTCGTCGCTCGGGTAGTCCGACGTCACCCGGAACGCTCCGGTGGTGTCGACGACAGCCTCACTGAACAGTTGGCCGTCGCGTACGTGCTGCAGGTCGGAGATCTTCTCCGGGGTGTCGAAGTGGACGTCACCGCCGCCGTACGTCTGGACACCGGACCCCGTTGTCAGCTTCGCCGACACCATGTAATCCCCGAACACCGGCCCCGGGTGGGCCCAGTCGCCGACATGCAACGGCACCGTCACCTGACAGCCGGCGTCACAGGTCCCCGCGGGGATGTCCACCGAGCCGGTGACGTCGTACCCGATCGATACGTCCACCCGGCCGGATGGCTCACCGCCCAGATCGACCGACATCTGCACGGGCACGTCACCGAGCGGGATGGTGCTTCCGATCACCGGGCTGTCGACCGTGACCGACGGCGTACCGTCCGCGGCGTACGCCGACAACGCTCCACCGCTCGCCAGAGCCGCCACCGCCACGGCCGCGATGAAACGCCTGACCACACGCATGCGATCTCCCCAGAACTCCGACAGCGAGTTCCGGACGACTCGCGGTTCGCCTGGATATCGTCCCCGGAGCCCGGACGTTACGCCGATCTTCCTTGGCGCGCGTCAACGCTCAAATGCCAACGGTCTCGTGTTCCGCCTCGATGACGCCGATGACTCGGTCCAGGTCGCGGGAGTACGGCTGGCCGAGGTACTTCATCGCGATCTGATCGACCAGTGCCCAGCCCTCGTCGCCGTCGATCCACTGGACGACGCGGCCGCGGACGATGACCGGCTCGTACGGGTTGTCGACCGGGGCGAGCGAGAGCGCGACGCGCGGGTCGCGCCGAAGGTTGCGGGCCTTCTGGGAGTCCGGGCCGGTGAGGAAGATGATCTTGTCGTCGAGGGTGCTGACCCAGAGCGGGATCGAGTGCGGCGAGCCGTCCGGCAGAACGGTGGCCAGGTGGGCGATCGAGTTGCTCTCGACGGCGGCACGTACGGCGGGCTTCAACATGTCGGGCTCCTTCAGCGAACGATCTCGTAGTGCAGGTGGGTGACGCCGGGCGCGGGGACTGCCTCGACGAGGTTCAGGCGGATGTGGTCGGGCAGTTCCTGGAAGAACGGGCGGCCGCCGCCGAGCAGGACCGGGACCTGGTGCAGGATCAGCTCGTCGACCAGCCCGGCCCGCAACGCGGGGGTCACCACGCCGCCGCCCATCAGGCCGACGCCCTTCCCGCCGGCCAGCTCACGCGCGGCGGCGACCGCGTCCTCGACGGTGTGCGCGAGGGTCTGCCGCTCGCTGATCTCCGCGACCGGCCCGTGGCTCAGCACGACCAGCGACGCGTTCGGGTGCGGGCTGTTGCCGCCGAAGTGGCCGGAGTCGTCGTACGTCTTGTGCCCGGCGATCACCGCTCCGACCCTGGTGGCGGCCGTGTCGAACACCCGGGCGCTGGGCGCGCTGAGCTTGAAGCCGTCGAAGGCCTGGCTCGGGGTGTCGCCGTCGAAGTACCAGTCGAACAGCATCGGCGCGTCGCCGAGGCCGTGGTCCGGGCCGGAGCCGCGGCCGCTGATGTATCCGTCGACCGAGACCGCCAGTGCGGCGAAGACCTTGCTCATCGTGGTGCCCTTCCGTTCGGGGTTCCTTGAAGGAACGCTAACACGTCGGAGTTCCCTAAGGGAACCCCAAGCGCTAGACTGATGCCATGCAGCGAACGGACTTCAGTGAGATGGCGTGCTCGATCGCGCGCACGCTGGACGTGATCGGCGAGCCCTGGTCGCCGCTGATCCTGCGCGACATCTGGGTCGGCCTCGCGCGGTTCGAGCAACTCCAGGCGGACCTCGGGATCTCCCGCAAGGTACTCACCGAGCGACTGAACCACCTGGTCGACCGCGAGGTGATCGAGCGCCGGCCGTACGACGCACGCCCGCGCTACGAGTACGTCCTGACGGACCGCGGCCGCGAACTGGTCGACGTACTGATGGTGATGGTTGCCTGGGGCGACAAATGGCTGGCCGGTACGGCGGGCCCGCCGGTGCTGTACCGGCACCACGCGTGCGGCGAGATCAGCCATGTCGACCTGGCTTGCGCCCACTGCGGCAAGCCGATGCACGCGGACGACGTCGAGGTGCTCCCGGGCCCCGGCGCTACGCGCAGTACCGCCTGAAAATCTCCAGGTTGCTGTCCACCCGGGCGATCCGGTCGAAGCCCCAGGTGTCGACGCCGGGCCGGTCCACCTCGGTCATCACTCGCGCCGCGAGATCTCGCAGCCCACGGGCGAGCAGCGCGAACTCCAGGTGGTCGGGGTCCAGGCCGTCGGCGCCGTACGCGTCCAGGAACTCCACGAGCGGTTCGCCGTCGGCCGCGACCCACAGGTCGTACTCGCGGGGCCCGATCACCGCGCTCTCCCAGTCGAGGATCGCCGCCACCTCGCCGTCGGCGCCGATCAGCACGTTCAGCCCGTGGAAGTCGGTATGGCACACGACCTCCGGCACCGGCTTCAGCCGCGTCCGTACGTCGTCCAGCCGCGCGATCGCCGCCCGCACCAGGTCGGCGCGATCCGCGATCCACGGGTGCCGCAGGTACCGCACCAGGTTGTGGATGTGCGGCTCACTCACGTCCGCGGGCGGAAGCGTGACCTGCCGCGGCGCCTCGTGTACCTGGCGCAACGCCCGCGCCACCGCCCGCCAGTCCTCCCACGTCGCCGTACGCCCCGCTACATAAGGGAAAACGGCGTACGCGCGGGAACCGCTCCGCGCGGACAGCTCGCCGTCGACGGTCCGCAGCGGCTCGACGACCGGAAGTCCGAGCCCGTGCAACTCCTCCAACTGCGTCAGGCCGAGCGGCTCCGCGCCGTCCTTCCACCGCTTCACGAACCAGCGACGGTCCGCCACCCAGCCCTCGGTGGCGAACCCGCCGGAGTGCGGCACGAGGTCGGCGACGGTCAGCCTGTAGTCGCGTAGCAGATCCATTCCCGCATCAGATCACTTCTTCTGCGCGGCAAGCATCCGTAATACGGCGGCGTTGACCAGCACCAGGATCAGCGCGGAGAACAGCAGCAGCGCGACCTGGGCCGGGAGCAGTGCGATACCGAGGCCGATCGCGAGCACCGGGATCGCGAGTCCGGCGTACGCGATCAGGAACAGTGCCGCGAGCACCTCGCCGCGCGACGACGGGTCCGCGAGCGCGGCGGCGGTGGCGACCGCCCCGCGGAACACCAGGCCGACGCCGGCGCCCGCGACGACCCCGCCGACGACGAAGAGCCAGAGGTTCGGCACCAGTCCACCGACCGCGACGCCGACCAGGCCGACGCTCATCGCAACCAGCCCGAGCCGCAACTGTCGCGGCCGCGACATCCGCACGAACACGACCTGGCTGCCCGCACCCGCGATGAAGACCGCGAACGTGACCACCCCGGCCAGCAACCGCGACGTGTGATGCAGGACCCCGGCCAGGAACGTCGGAGCCAGCGACGTGAACAGGCCGAAGATCGCGAACGCCCCGAACGCCCCGATCGCGGACGCGAAGAACAAGGCGCGTGCCGACGACGGCAACGCGACCCGCTGCGGCCGGTACGCCGGACGCTCCTCCAGTCGCTCCACGGTCTCCGGGACCAACGCGATCCCGACCGCACTGAGCAGCAGCAACACCAGGAAGATCTCGTACGGGCGCTGCAGCGGCGCGTCGACGTACTCCGCCAGCAGACCGCCCACGAGCGGACCGAGCGCCAGGCCGCCGAGGTTCACCGTGCTCGAGATCAGCGCGGACCGGCTCGGGTCCTCCCCCGGCCGAGCGATCTGCCGCAGCTCGGACAGGTGCGCGGTGGCGGTCGCGGTCAGTACGCCGACGCCGACGCCGCAGATGAACCGCGCGACCAGGAGCCCCGGGACGGCCGGCCAGCTCAGGAAGATCGCCGCGGACAGCGCCTCCGCGAGGACGGCGAGCAGCGCGACCCGGCGCCGCCCGAGCCAGTCGCTGACATGACCCGCCAGGTACAGCGAGGCCATCACGCCGACCGCGTAGCTGGCGAAGATCACCGTGATCACGTACGTCGGGAACCCGTCGCGGTGCTGGTAGATCGCATAGAGCGGAGTCGGGATCGTCGAGAAGGCCATCGTGGTGAGGAAGGCCGCCGCGATCACCCAGAACCCCGGAGCATGAGCGAGCCGGATCCGTACGCCGGCCCGCGAAGTCGTCATGGTGGACATGTTTCCAGGCTGCCGCGCCGAATCTATCGAGTCCAACGAAAGTTCTTGCACGCTCTTATCGGCGTCGCCGATAATTCTGCGTGTGGACAGCCGGCAGTTGGAGTACTTCGTCGCGGTCGCCGAGGAACTGAGCTTCACCCGCGCCGCACAGCGGATGTTCACCGTCCAGTCCACGGTGTCGGCCGCCGTCCGGGCACTGGAGACCGATCTGAAGACCACGCTCTTCGACCGCTCCACGCGCCGGGTGGTGCTGTCGACCACCGGGCAGGCGTTGCTGCCCGAGGCGAAGGCCGCGCTGGAGGCACTGGACCGGGCCCGCGCCGTGGTCGAGGAAGCCTCCACCGGCCTGCGCGGCAACCTCCGGATCGGCACGCTCGCCCGGCTCAGCCTGGTGAACATGGCGGAGCTGCTCGGCGCCTTCCACCGCACGTACCCGCTGGTCGAGGTGCAGGTCGCCACCTCGCCGACCGGGTCCACCGGTCTCGCGGACGACGTACGGCACGGCCGGCTCGACGTCGCGCTGCTCGGCCTGCCGAAGCCGGAACTCAGCGGGCTCGACGTCCGCGAGATCGCGACCGTCGACTTCGTCGCACTGCTGCCCGCCGGGCACCCCCTCGCGCGGCGGGAGGCACTGCGGCTCGAGGACCTCGCGGTCGAGCGGTTCGTCGACATGCCGGGCGGCTTCGGGAACCGGAAAATGGTCGACCGGGCGTTCGAGGCGATCGGGCACCCGCGGCGGATCCAGGTCGAGGTCCCCGAACTGACCGCGATTCCGGACTACGTCCGGGCCGGGCTCGGGGTCGCGGTCGTGCCCGAGCCGGAGCTGACCGGGGAGCCCGGCGTCGCGAAGATCCCGCTGATGGGCGTCGACCTGACCTGGACGTTGTCCGTCGCCACCCTCGCCGGACGTCCGCCCAGCCGCGCGGTGACAGCCCTGCTCGAGCTCGTCGGCCCGGACGGCCGATACTTCTAGACCTTGCTTCACCTGGGAATGTAAGTCGGCGAACGACGGTTGCAGCAAACAGACACCCAGACCTGGGGGCCTTTGCTACGGATCGTCCGGCACGTTCCTGCCGGCGAAGGAGAGGAAGCGACATGGCAACTGTGTCGTTCAAGGGAGCCACCCGGGTGTACCCGGGCACCGACATCCCCGCGGTGGACAAGCTGGACCTGGACATCGAGGACGGCGAGTTCATGGTGCTCGTCGGCCCGTCGGGTTCCGGCAAGTCGACGGCGCTGCGGATGCTGGCCGGGCTCGAAGAAGTGAACGAGGGAGCGATCTTCATCGGCGACCGGGACGTGACCAACGCCCCGCCGAAGGAACGGGACATCGCGATGGTGTTCCAGAACTATGCGCTGTATCCGCACATGTCGGTGGCCGACAACATGGGTTTCGCCCTGAAGATGCAGGGCATCCACAAGGACGAGCGCGCCAAGCGCGTGCAGGAAGCGGCCAAGCTGCTCGGTCTGGAGGAGTACCTCGACCGCAAGCCGAAGGCGCTGTCCGGCGGTCAGCGTCAGCGCGTCGCGATGGGACGGGCGATCGTCCGTGACCCGCAGGTCTTCCTGATGGACGAGCCGCTGTCGAACCTGGACGCCAAGCTGCGGGTTCAGACCCGCACGCAGATCGCCGAGCTGCAGCACCGGCTCGGCGTCACCACCGTCTACGTCACCCACGACCAGGTCGAGGCCATGACCATGGGCGACCGCGTGGCCGTGCTGAAGGACGGCGTACTGCAGCAGGTGGACACCCCGCTGAACCTGTACGACCGGCCGCGGAACAAGTTCGTCGCGGGCTTCATCGGTTCGCCGGCGATGAACCTGATCACCGCGGAGATCACCGACGGCGGCGCGCTGATCGGCGACTTCCTGGTCCCGATCTCCCGGGAGCTGCTGGCGAAGGCCGGTGACGACAAGACCCTGACGATCGGCGTCCGCCCGGAGGCGCTGCACCTGGCTGACAAGGGCCTGCCGGTGAGGGTCTCGGTGATCGAGGAGCTCGGCTCGGACGCGTTCCTGTACGGTTCCGCCGACCACGCCGAGAACCAGCAGATCATCGCCCGGATCGGCACCCGGCTCCACAACGACACGGGCACCGAGGTCTACCTGGCCCCGGACCCGGAGAAGTTGCACCTGTTCTCCACCTCGACCGAGGAGCGCCTCGTAGTCTGATCGATCCCCACCCGCCTTCCTGCTTTTGTATTTTGGTCCTGTGGGCCTTTGGGAGAAGCAGGCACCAGGAGTGATGGAGCTGCCGTCGGGTCGGCTCGTCCGCGGACGCGGTTTGCGGCACGGCCCGGCGGCAGCGCCGTTCCCGACGTACGGCGTGTATCTGCTCGGCAAGGAACCGCCGGACGTGCCCTGGGAGGCGCACTGGGTGCAGTGGCCCGACTTCCGGCTGCCCGTCGATCGTCCACAGGCGTTGGCCGCGTTCCGCGAGGCCTTGGAACGGACCGCGACCGGGCGGGTCGAGATGGTCTGCAGCGGCGGCCGCGGCCGGACCGGCACGGCGCTTGCGTGCCTCGCCGTACTGGACGGTGTGCCGGCTGATCAGGCGGTGGACTACGTGCGGCAGCACTACGACAAGCACGCGGTGGAGACGCCGTGGCAGAAGCGGTACGTGCAAAATCTGTTGACCGGGGCGTGAGGGATCGCGTTGGGTCGAGGTGTGACGATCGAGCGAAGCAACCCCGAGGGGCTGCATGCGACGCCTGGGTATCACCACGTGACGCGGGTCCAGGCGGACACCATGGTGTTCCTGGCCGGTCAGTGCCCGTTGCAGCCGTCCGGCGAGCTGGCTCCGGGCGGTCTCGAAGGGCAGACCGCGCAGGTGATCACGAACATCCTGACCGCGTTGAAGGCCGTCGGCGCGACGCCTGACCAGATCGTCCGTACGGTGATCTACGTCGCCAGCTCCGAGCGGGACGACCTGAGCACGGTGTGGACCCAGCTGAACGAGTCGGCCCTCGGGCCGGCATTCACGACCGCGAGCACGCTGCTCGGCGTCGCCCAGCTCGGGTTCCCGGGGCAGCTCGTCGAGGTCGACGTCACCGCGGCTCTGTGATCGTCCCCGCCGAGGTCGTGGACTACGACCCGCGCTGGCCGTTGTGGTTCGCGGAGATCCGCGGGCGGCTGACGCCGTACCTGGCCGAGGTCCCGCACCGGATCGAACACGTCGGCAGTACCGCCGTACCGGGGCTGGCGGCGAAACCGATCATCGACGTGGACGTCGTCGTTCCGTCCGCCGACCTGGTCCCGACCGCGATCGCGCGACTGGCCGCGGCCGGGTACGTCCACGAGGGCGACCAGGGGATCGCCGGTCGCGAGGCCTTCGCGCTGCCGCCCGATGCGGTGCATTACCATCATCTGTACGTCGTTGTCGGCGGCAACAAGGCACACCGGGACCACGTGCTGCTCCGCGATCATCTGCGCGCGGACGCCGCCGACCGGGAGCGGTACGCCGCCCGCAAACGCGAGCTGGCGCACCTGCTCACCACCGACCGCAGTGCTTATGTCACCGGCAAGGGCGCCTTGGTCGAGGAGATGATCGCTAGAGCTGGTGGTTCGCCCACAGGCGGCGATCCGGGTCGTACCGGCGCCTGAGCTCGACGAGCCGGGCGTAGTCGTCGTACGCCTCGGCGACCTCTTCGGGCGTTAGCTTGGCAAAGGTGAAGTTGAGGGCGCGGCCAATAGTGGCCTCCCGCCACGGCTCGAGTACGTCGCTCGCGGCTTCGCCGGTGCCCGGGGTGAGCACTGTCAGTGAATAGGCCGCCTCGCGGTGCCCGACGGAGTTCGGGATCTCGGGTCGGCGGGCGAGCGCACCACCGAGGTGCCGGATGCCGATCACGTGCATCCGCGGCGCGTCCGGTCCCGGCAGCGTCTTCAGGGCGTCGAGATCGGTCAGCAAGGCGTTGAGCGAGGTGTAGGCGTCGGGGCGCTCCGGCTCGGCGAAGACCTGCCCGGAATCGACGTACGGCAGCTCACCGACCGTGTCCAGCACGGGCGTCCCGATCGCTTTGAGCGGTGCGATCAGCTCCGCGCCGCGGTCGCCGAGGATCGCGAGCTGGATCTGGCCGATGTACTTCCCGCGCAGCGGCGCCGGCACCTGCGGGATGTCCGGGATCGGCAGGATCGCGATCGCCGACGTCACCTCCTCCGGCACCGTCCGGGTCCACTCCCGCCACACCTCGGGCACCTCCGGGTACTCGACGAGGTCGAAGTACAGACTGCCGCCGAAGATCGTCGGCACCTCGAACAGGTCGACCTCGATCCCGGTCACGACCCCGAAGTTCCCGCCGCCGCCCCGGAGCGCCCAGAACAGATCCGGGTCGTCCTCCGCGTTCCGCCGTACGCCGTCCGTGGTCACCACCTCGATCCGCCGGACGTGGTCCGCGGCGTACCCGAACCGCCGGGCCATAAGGCCCAGTCCCCCGCCGAGCGTGTACGAGATCGCGCCGACGCCGGGCGCGCTGCCGGACAGCGGCGCCAGCCCGTACGGCGCGGTCGCTGCCAGCACGTCCCGCCAGGTCGCGCCCGCTTCGATCCAGGCGGTCCTGTTCCCGGCGTCGACGGTCACGCCGTGGAAGCCGGCGGTCGCGATCAGCACGCCGCCGTCGATCCCCTCGATCACCCCGTGCCCCGCCGCCTGCACGGCGATCCGCAAGTCGTTGCCGATCGCGTACCGGACCGCTTCCTGCACCTCGTCCGTACTCGTGACCGGGAAGATGACCGCCGGGCGGTGCGGGTCCCGCCGCTGGAACCCGAGCCGCGCCTCGTCGTACCCGGTGCTTGTCGTCGTCAGCATCATGAAGATCACGCTAGAAGCCCTTGCGGACACATCTTGTCCGCAAGGGATCATGGGCTCATGAGAGACCTGCCCGGCCGTCTCCTTCGGCTGTTGTCGCTGCTGCAGAGTCGGCGCGAATGGTCCGGCCGGGAGCTGGCCGACCGTCTCGGCGTCACCGAACGCACCGTACGGCGCGACGTCGAGCGGCTGCGCGCCCTCGACTACCCGGTGGCCGGCACGACCGGGACCGCGGGCGGCTACCGCCTCGGCTCCGGGACGCACCTCCCGCCGCTGCAACTGGACGACGACGAGGCCATCGCGGTCGCGGTGAGTCTGGTCGGCGCGGCCGGCGGCGGGGTGAGCGGGATGGCGGACAGTTCGATGAGCGCGCTCGCCAAGCTGGAACAGGTGCTGCCCGCGCGGCTGCGCCCACAGCTCGCGGCGGTCGGGTCGGCCGCGGAGGCGATCCCGCGGCCCGGTCTCCCGCAGGTCGATCCGGGCGTGCTCGCCGTCCTCGCCCGCTGCTGCCGGAACCACGAGATCGTTGCCTTCGACTACGCCGGGCGCAGCCGGGAGCCGACGCGCCGGCGGGTGGAGCCGCATCAGTTGCTGACGTTGGCCTGGCGATGGTACCTGCTCGCGTTCGACCCGGATCGGGACGACTGGCGGACGTTCCGCGTCGACCGGATCTCCTCGGCGGCTTCGGTCCTGCACCGGTTCACGCCGCGGGTGGTGGACGGGCCGACGTACCTGGTGGAGTCGTTGACGTCGGCGCAGTACCAGTACAGCGTCGAGGTGACCGTCGAGGCAGCGGCCGCCGAGGTCACCTCGACGTTCGAAGGCGTGGTCCGCGGCATCGTGACACCGGTCGGCGACTCGTCCTGCAAGGTCCGCTTCAGCGCCGACACCCCCGGCATGCTCCTCACCCAGGTGGCCGCCCTGGCCGCGCTCGGCCCGCTCACCGTCGAGCACGCGACCCCGGAGACCGCCGCACTGATCAGTGGAGTCGGCGAACGCCTGGCGCGAGCCTTTGCGCTAGGCAACGATCAGGCCGACTCCGAGGGTGACGACGCCGAGCGCGAGTGATGCCGCGCCGAGCCAGAGGATCCAGAGGAACTGGTTCGGCGCGGTCCGGTCCTTGCCGGCCGACGAGGCGAAGAATCCGCCGGACATCAGGATCGCCGCGACCGGGACTGCGAGCCGCGCGATCCACAACCAGAACCCGCTCAGCCCGGTCTGGTCGACGTACAGCAGGCCGACCAGGCTGAGGATCACGAGCACGCCGGCGTGCGCATGGCCCGCGCGAGCGAAGGACTTCTGGAAATCGGTCATCGGCACCTGGCCGCGGACGATCCGGGTCATGAAGTAGCCCCCGAACTGGATCGTGACGATCGTGAGCAGGACGGCGCCGGCGATGGTGCGGGATACGTCGGTCATGCGAACACGCGCTCCTTGACTGGTGTGGTCGTGGTGGCCGACCGCGCAACCCAGAGCGCGACGGCGAGGTAGAGAAGCTGTTCGGGGATGCGCTGCCACAGCGGTGTCGCCGCGCCGCCCGCGAACGGTACGTGCGCCACCGCGGCGTGGATGTTGGCCGGCAGCAGCGCGACGAACAACGCAGCCAGGGCGTAACCGGCCGGCTTGCGGGTTGCGGTGACCACCAGTCCGGCGGCGCCGAGCAGTTCGAGTACGCCGGTGAGGTAGACGAGCGCGCCGGCGTACGGGAGGAACGGCGGGACCATCCGGACCATGTCGGCGTGATTGGGCATCACCGTCACGCTCGCCGGAACGAAGTGCGCGCTTGCGGTGAGCACCAGCATCACGGCCATTGCGTGCGCGGCCGCGGCCGGCCAGGTCGCGAACCGGCGGACGCCGAGCGCACCCAGCGCCCGGAAGCCGACGGCACCCAGGATCAGTACGAGCGGGATCATCCGCCTCACTCCTTATGGATAGTCCAGGTATCCGCTTATGGATACTGATACTATCCATGACAGTCACGAGGAAGGCAAGCGATGCGAATCGGGGAACTCAGCAAGGCGACCGACGTCCCGGTGCCGACGATCAAGTACTACCTGCGCGAAGGCCTGCTGCCGGCCGGAGAACTCAGCAGCCCGAACCAGGCGTCGTACGGCGACACGCACGTCCGGCGGCTGCGCCTGATCCGCGCTCTGGTCGAACTGGCAGGGGTACCAGTGGCCACCGTGAAGGAGATCCTCGAGTCACTCGACGCGGACACCGAGCCGCTGCACGAACAGATCGGGCGCGCGCACCGCGCACTCACCCCGACCCGCCGACTGTCCGCGACCGACGAGGCCCGCGACGCCGCGACCGCCCAGGTCACCAAGCTGATCCACGACCGCGGCTGGACCGTCGAACCTTCGGCACCCGCACTGGCGACCTTGATCGACACCGTCGCAGCGTTCCGCGCCCTCGGACAGGAGAACCTGATCGCCCACCTGGACGCCTACGCCGACTCCGTCGAGCGCTTCACCCGCTTCGAGATCGACGCCGTGACCGCGAACCCGACCCGCGATCAGCTCGCCGAATCGGTGGTCATCGGCACCATCCTCGGCGAGACGCTGATCGCCTCCCTCCGACTACTCGCGCAGGAGTCGATCTCGGCCGACCGCTGGAGGAACCGCTAGCTGCCGGGCATTTATGTACCCTTGTAGGTACGTAACCAATTGGGTACATTGAACGCCATGGACGCGGTGCTGCACGCGTTGGCCGACGAGAGCCGACGGACGATGCTGGAGATCCTTCGGGACCATCAGGCGACGGCAGGCGAGCTGGCGGACGCGCTTCCGATCGCCCGGCCCGGTGTCTCCCGACACCTGCGGGTGCTGCGCGAGGCCGGGCTGGTCGACGTACGTCAGGAGGCGCAGCGGCGGATCTACAGCCTGCGCCCCGAGGCGCTCGTCGAGGTGGACGAATGGCTGGACGGCTATCGCGCGCTGTGGCGGCACCGGCTGGACGCGTTGCACACCGAGATCGCGCGGGGAAAGAAGGAGCGAAAGTGAAGCTGATCGGGACCATGCGGGCACTCGACGAGACCCGTGGAGCAGTGCGCGTCGAGGACGTGTACGACACAGACATCGACGACCTCTGGGAATCGTGCACGACCCCGGAGCGGCTCGCGCGCTGGATCGCCGAGGTGTCGGGCGATCTCCAGGTGGGCGGCACGGTCCAGGTCGTCTTCACCAGCACATGGACGGGACCGGCGCAGATCGAGATCTGCGAGCGGCCTCACCATCTGCTGCTCAGGACGGAGCCGGGCGCGGACGACGAGGGACAACTCGAGGCCTGGCTCACCGCGGAGGGCTCGCGGACCAGACTGGTCGTCGAGGAGCGAGGGCTGCCGGTCGGCGTACTCCACCATTACGGCGCGGGCTGGCAGGCCCACCTCGAGGACCTCGGCCGATCGCTTGCCCTGGGCGGCTCTGCTCACGAAGGCGGCTGGTCGAGCGAACGACCCGCCACGGCCTGGCACGAACGCTGGACCGAGCTGGCCGCGGCGTACGAAGACGCGAAGGTCGGCTGATGTCGGACCGGATCAAGTTCAGCGGCGTCACCGTGAACGCTCCCGACGCCCTCGCCCTCGCGAACTTCTACGCCGAGATCACCCGAGGCGTCGCGAAAGGCGACGAACACTGGGCGATCTCGACCGGCGACGGCGGAAGCATCGGCTTCCAGCAGGTCGCCGACTTCCGCCCGCCCGACTGGCCGGACGGCGAGATCCCGATGCAGATGCACCTCGACTTCTACGTCGACGACCTCGAAGCCACCGAACGCCGCGTCCTGGCAGCCGGCGCCACCCGCTTCACCTACCAACCGAACTCCGACCACTGCTTCGTCTACGCCGACCCGGCCGGCCACCCCTTCTGCCTCTCCACCTGGGACGCCCCCGAGCTCGCTTAACCGTCGTGGGCCATGTCCACGAAACGTGAGTAGTGCCCCTGGAACGCCACCACCACATCCGCAGTCGGCCCGTTCCGGTGCTTGGCGACAATGAAGTCCGCCTCACCGGGCCGGGTCGACTCCCGCTCGTACGCATCCTCCCGATGCAGCAGGATGACAACGTCAGCATCCTGTTCGAGGCTGTTATGGAGCGCGATGCCGTTGGCAACGAAGTTGTGGGTTCCTAGGACCGTTGCGTCGTACACCTCTTGCTCACCGAGGCTTTCGACGGAGGTGATCGTGTCCCAGAAGATGTCGTTGGTAGCGAGCACCTCGAGGTCGGCGTCGTCGAGGATGTCGGCGACCTTGGCCAGACGCTGACGGCTCGGAGCGTGCTTCCACATCGTCGAACCGGAGAACTGGGTGCCCATTGCCGCCGCGAATTCGCGGTGCGTGACGTTGCGCTCGGCAAGCACCTGACGGACCTGGGACCAGACCTCCTGCGGAACCGTGTCCAGGTTGGTGTTCCCCTTGACGTCCCGCAGGGCAGCAGCGGCCTCCAGCACCTTCAGACCGCGGAGACCGTGTACGCCGATTCCGTCACAGAACCGCAACTGGTTCTCTGCGCCGTAGATGTGCAGGTGATAGGCGTCGCGGTACCCGGTCTTCTTCACCGTCTTGATCCGGCTGAAGATGTTGTGGCGGAGGAGGAGGCGGGCCAGGTCGTCGACGAGGCGGCGGCTGGTGGTCGCGTAGTAGATACGTGCCTGGCCGGCCTTGTCGTCCCAGCGGACCGAGCCGTCGGTCGCCCAGAGGTGGCGGATGAAGTGCGCCACCTGATCCTTCGGCAGGCCGAACACACCGTCCGGGAGGAACTTCTCGTGACTGCGGAGGCCGAACAGTCCGAGATCGTCCAGCCACGCGGCGATCGGGTTGCGCTTGCCGCGGGCCAGGCGGTACGGCGCGGGCAGGCGCAAGGTGGTGACGCGCGCCGCGGCGTACTCGTCGCGGACCGCGGTGATGCCGAAGCGCCGCTGAGCCGCCTCGGACACCGCGGTCAGGTTGGCCTCGTCGATGCTCGCGTAACGGATCGGCTGACGCTTCACGAACGAGCCGTCACCGAGCAGGTGGGCGAGCAAGGTGAGCTCGTCCTCGTCCCACGGCGTGACGTCGAGCGGCGGCGGCACGTGGCGGAGCGAACCCAACCGGGCACCCGGCGCCAGCTCCCCCAGGGGCTTCCACCCGTTGTACGTCAGGAACGGATGGTTCGCGGTGGCTTTGACCTCGCGGCCGGAGGCGAGCTTCACCCGGAAGACTTCCTTCACACCGCTCGGGAAGGCATGCGTGAGAGTACGCGGCACCAGCTTCAGCCGGTCGTCGAGCGACCAGACCGGGATGTCACGCACGTCCTCGGCAAGCAGTTCGCCGAGGGTGATCTCCGCGCCGGTGTCCGCCCGCATCAGTCGCGTGTCCGCCGTAAGGCAACCAGATTCGCGGAGGTCGGAGGCCATGGGGCGTTTGTCGGAGCGTTGTTCGGAGCCTCGGTTCAGCTGGCAGATGGCGACTACCGGGAGCTCGAGCTCTTTCGCGAGGAGCTTGATGGAGCGGGAGAACTCGGAGACTTCGAGCTGGCGGGACTCGACCTTCTTGCCGGACGTCATCAGCTGCAGGTAGTCGATGATGATCAGTTTGAGGTCGTGGCGCTGTTTCAGGCGGCGGGCCTTGGCGCGGATCTCCATCATCGTCAGGTTCGGCGAGTCGTCGATGAAGAGTGGGGCCTCGGAGACCTCGCCCATCTTGCGGGCCAGCCGGGCCCAGTCCTCGTCGGTCATCTTGCCGTTGCGCATGTGGTGCAGCGGCACCTTCGCCTCGGCGGAGAGCAGTCGCATGGTGATCTCGTTGCGGCTCATCTCCAGCGAGAAGATGCACGAGGTCAGGCCGTGCTTGATCGAGCAGGAACGGGCGAAGTCCAGGCCCAGCGTGGAGTTGTGGGTCGGGATCATGGTCTTGCCGGCCAGGTACAGATGGTCGGCGTTGTCGACCTCGACGCAGCGCACCGGGACGCTGACCACCGGGTCCACCCACTCGAGTCGCCGCTCCCCCTCGCCGGTCAGCGCGGCCGGGTAGCCGTGCCCGGTGATCTGCCGCGGCGCGGACCCCGGGATCGACGGTGTCAGTCCGGGACTCGCCGACATCGCCGTGTAGAGGTCCTCGGTCGTGCAGATCACCGGGCGGCCGCCGTCCTCGACCCGCCACTGGTGCTCGGCGTCGGCGACGATCGTGCTGCCGTCGGAGAACGACAGCCGGTAGCACGGCCGGTCCACCATCACCTCGGTCGCCGCGACCACCGTGGTCGGCCGCCCGTCGGCGTCCAGCAACTGGTCGCCGACCGCGACCTCGGCCATCGTGGTCCAGCCGGTCGGCGTCGGCAGCGGGGTGTCGAGGGCGAGCGCCTTACCCATCGCGGGCCGGGCGGCGACGATGATCATCTGGCCGGGGTGCAGCCCGTTGGTCAGCTCGTCCAGGTCGGTGAACCCGGTGGGTACGCCGACCATCGCGTCGCCGCGGGAGTCGATCGCCTCGATCTCGTCGAGGGTGCCCTCCATGATGTCCTTCAGCGGGGCGTAGTCCTCGGCGGTGCGCTTCTCGGTGACCGAGTAGATCTCCGCCTGGGCCTCGTCGACGACGTCGTCGACCTCGCCCTCACCCGCGTAGCCGAGCTGGACGATCTTCGTACCGGCCTCGACCAGGCGACGGAGGATCGCCTTCTCCCGGACGATGTGCGCGTAGTACGACGCGTTCGCCGCGAGCGGGACCGAGGCGACCAGCGTGTGCACATACGGCGCGCCGCCGATCCGGGTCATCTCGCCGCGCTTGTTGAGCTCGGCGGCGACGGTGATCGCGTCGGCCGGCTCGCCCCGCGCATACAGGTCGGTGATCGCGTCGAAGACCAGCTCGTGCGCAGGCCGGTAGAAGTCGGTGCTGCGCAGGTTCTCGATCACGTCCGCGATCGCGTCCTTGCTCAGCATCATCGCGCCGAGCACGCACTGCTCCGCGGCCAGATCCTGGGGTGGGGTCCGGTCGAAGCCCATCGCCGGACTGCGCTCTTCGTGGCCGTCGTCCTGGCCCCCGCGGAACTCCGCCACGCTCACTTCGCCCGACCTCCTCGCCAGCCCTGCCGATCATCGGTGCCGGATTCGAACACCTGATCGAACCATAGCCAGCCCCGCGGACAGTTTCTGCTCGCCGGACGGCATCGGCCTCGCGACCGTACGCCGGTCTCGTCACCCAAAGCCACCCGGTCGTCCACAGGGGGTGGGGAAGAGCTGTGGGTAACTTGCCGAAGTCGTGTGCACAGGTTGAGCACAAGGCTGTGGATATCTGGGGACAGGGAATCCACAAATGCGCCCTGACCTGCGGATTCTCCGGTACACAACTGTGGAGGAGAAAAACTTCCGAAGGTTCTTCCGGAGTCCGGGACACGGCAGGTTTTCCACAGGCTGCGTCAGGCACAATAGCGGCCATGCCCCTGACATTTGTGCTCCCCCGGTGAGGCGGCGGCTGTTCGGCGACCAGGACCGGGAGATCCTGCGCCTCGCGGTCCCGGCGTTCTTCGCGCTGGTGTCCGAGCCGCTGATGCTGCTCGCCGACTCGGCGATCGTCGGTCACCTCGGTACGCCGCAACTGGCCGCGCTCGGGGTCGCCGGGACGATCCTGCAGACCCTGGTCGGGATCTGCGTCTTCCTCGCGTACGGCACCACGTCCGCGGTCGCCCGGCGGATCGGCGCCGGCGACCACAAGGGCGCGCTCGCCCAGGGCATCGACGGACTGTGGCTGGCGCTGCTGCTCGGCGTCGTACTCGCGGTGCTCGGGCTGGCCCTCGCGCCGCAGGCCATCGGCGCGTTCGACCCGTCGCCCGAGGTCGTCCACTACGCGGTGACGTACCTGCGGATCTCCTGCTTCGGGATCCCGTCGATGTTGCTCCTGCTCGCGGCCACCGGCGTACTGCGCGGCCTGCAGGACACCAGGACCCCGATGGTCGTCGCGATCACGGCCAACCTCGCGAACATCGGGCTGAACGTCCTCCTCGTGTACGGCGTACACCTGGACATCGCCGGCTCGGCCCTCGGTACGGCGCTGGCGCAGACCGGGGCCGGGGTCGCGCTCGCCGTCGTCGTGGTCCGCGGTGCCCGGCGGGACGGCGCCAAGCTCCGCCCGGACCGGCCCGGCATCCTCGCCTCGGCGCAGATGGGCGTACCGCTGATCGTCCGGACGCTGACGCTGCGGGCGGCGATCATCCTGCTCACCTTCGTCGCGACGGCGCTCGGTACGACGTCCGTCGCGGCGCATCAGGTGGCCTTCACGCTCTGGTCGTTCCTCGCGCTCGCCCTGGACGCGATCGCGATCGCCGCGCAGGCGCTCACCGGCCGCGCACTCGGTGCCGGCGACGTCGCCGGGACCCGGGCGGTCACCCGCCGGATGATGTGGTGGGGCCTGTTCTCGGGGCTGATCGGCGGCCTCGCGCTCTGGGGCCTGCGGGCCGTCTACGTCCCGTGGTTCACCTCGGATCCCGACGTACGCCGGACGTTGGCGGCCGTCCTGATCGTGGCGGCGCTGTGGCAGCCGGTCAACGGGGTCGTGTTCGTGCTGGACGGCGTGCTGATCGGCGCCGGGGACGGGCGCTACCTGGCCATGGCGGGCGTGGTCGCGCTGGTGCTGTACGTACCGCTGGCTCTGGCGGTGCTCTGGGCGGGCGGCGGGATCGTCGCTCTGTGGTGGGCGTTCGGCGGGTACATGTTGCTCCGATTCCTCACGCTGACGATGCGGGAGCGCCGGGAGAGCTGGCTGGTCACGGGAGCTACCCGCTGACCCTGCGGTACGGCATCGTTGAGCAGAAGGAAAGGAGCGGCATGCCCGACACCGACGACGAACAGTCTGTCGAGCTCGACCCCGTTCAGCGGGAGCAGGGCGACGACGACACCGAGGCCGCCCGCGAGCGGCGTGCCGCCACGGCTCGGGCCCAGGCCGACAAGTCCCCGACGCACGACCTCGACGACGAGGCCCGCAAGCAGCTCGACGAGGCGGACGAGCAGGCCCGCCTGGACGAGGAGGACGCTGCCGCCCGCAACGAGGAGATCGAGCTCGCCGCCAAGGACCAGCAGGCGCTCGAGGAGCACCGCCTCCGCGACGAAGTACTCGACGCGACCGCGGAGACCACCCGGGCGATGCAGCTCGCCTACGCCGACGAGCAGGCCCGCGACGTCCACCGGCAGTACGCCGCCAACGACAAGCAGCGCGGGATCGGCGACCGCGCCCACGGACGGCACGAACTCGACGAGGCGGCCGCCCGGCCCGACGACCTCGGGTCGCCGGGGCTGGCCGCGGAAGGCCGGCGGTTCCAGAACCTGGCCACTATCGAGGAGCGCCGGTCCACCGCCGAGGACCAGATCGCCGACAACTACGACGCCTCTGCCCGCGAGCACCGCGAAGAGGCCCGTGAGGCACAGCCGCACGCGTCCGGCGCCGTTCGCAACCCGCCCGAGGAAGCACCCGAGGCACAGCTCCCCCAGGACCGCCTGCACGTGCGGGGCCACGGCCAGGTCCGGGACAAGCAGGGCAAGGCCCTGAAGCCCAACCCGAGCCGCGCCGGAACTCCCGACCTGAGCATCGACCGCCGCCGGGAGCGCAGCTAGGGCTGGAGCTTCTGGGTGTGGATGATCGCGAGGTTGGCGGCGATCACCACCACGAAGACGATGCCGAGGAGCGGGTGGCCCATGCTCCACAGGGCGGCGGCCGCGAGGCCGAAGACCAGCACCTTCACGATCCATCGCGGGACCTGCCCGCGGGTGGCCGTCGGTGCCGCGAACAGTCCCCACAGGACGGCCGCCACGAGCGGCAGCCCGACCGCCAGCAGCAGCCGGGTCGCCGTCGTACCTCCGAGATCCCAGCCCCAGCGCGCGAGAACGCCCAGGGCGAGGATTTCGGCGAGGAAGGCGAGCAGCAGGTTCGCCGCCTTCCACATCTCAGACGCCGCGGATGTTCGGCTGGCGCTGGTCGAAGAACAGGCCGGCCGGCGGCTCCTGCACCGGTAGCGGCGGGATCGGGTAGTCGGTGTGCTGGTTGTTCCGGCAGGCGGCGAACGGGCCGTCCGGGTCGAGCAGCGCCATCATGTGCGGGTCCGCGTGGTCCCGCCACCAGACCGACATACCGGTCGCCGGGTCCAGCCGCAGGTGTTCCCAGGCCCGCCAGATCGAGTCCAGCCGGCTCAGCGCCTCGGCGTGCCGGTACCACTCCGGGCACCAGACGAACTGCTGCCCGAGGCGCCGCGTGTACAGGTAGATCAGCCGGTCTTCGACGAACTCCGCGACGTGCGGGTAGAAGAGCTCCTGCTCACCATCCACCGGTGTTCCCCTCGTTCTGCTCCCAGACCGGGCGCTCCGGGCCGCGCTGCTGGAGCGCCGGCTGCTGCGACGCTACCCACGGGTTGTTGCTCACCGGGATGTTCGTCGCCGCACCGGGATCGTACTTCGCCAGCGACGCCTTCACCGCACCGGCGTCCGGCCGGGTGAACCACGGGACGGTCTTCACCAGCGTGGCCGGCTGACCCGACGACAGGACGACGGCGCGCCCGGCCGGCAGTGCGGCGAGCGCGGACACGTCGAAGATGTTGTGCCGCTGGGTCTGCTGGCTGGTACCGCGCTTGCCCTCGTTGTAGGACACCGAGTTGGACTGGATGTCGTACTCGCCGACCATCTTGCTGAGCCGCTCGAGGAAGTTCGGGTCCGCGCCGCCACCGCCGTACACGCGGATGTTGGCCGAGCCCCAGAGCTTCTCCATGCCGTGGTCGCCCCAGCACTCCTGGCCCTGTGCCCAGGACTGCAGGATCGTCATCAGCACGATGCCGCGGGAGCCGAAGTGCGAGTACAGGTCCGGGAGGTTCTTCCAGCGGCAGACGTTCGCGGCCTCGTCCAGTACGCCGACCAGCGGCCTCGGCATCCGGCCGAGCGGGCAGCCGCGGGCGTACTGCTCGGCGGCCTCGGCGACGGCGACGGTCAGCGCGGTGACCAGCGGGCCCGCCGTACCGGCGCCTTCCTTGGAGAGGCTGTACAGCGTGCCGCCCTTGCGGACGAACTCGTGCGGGTTGAACTGCGGACGGTTGTCGTTCGGCCCGTTCGGGACCACCCAGCGGGTGACCTTGCGGTTGACCAGGAACTGCGCGCTCTGCTGCGCCGTACCGTAGACACCGGCGCGCTGCTTGTCGGGTGCGTTGATGACACCGGCCAGGGCGTCCGCGGACAGCTGCAGGCCCGGGGTGTTGCGCAGGATCCGCTCGGGCTCGTCGTTCCGCTGGTCGGCGAGCCAGCTGTACACCTGGGTGATCGGCCGCTTCGCCACCGCGGCGGCGAGCAGCAGGCCGGCCAGCAGGTCGGTACCGGCGGCGTCGAAGAAGGCGTCGGTCTGCGCGCCGACCGTGCGCTGCGAGGCGACGAAGTGCTCTGCGAGCTCGCGGGCCTTGGTCTCGTCGGTGATGTAGGTCAGCGGGTTCCACCACCAGTTCGGCGGCTCCTCACAGACCTCCTGCGGGTCGAACACCCACAGCGGGCCCTTCGCCGACCGCGGGCCGCGGGTGGCGTCGACGATGTCGCGCTTGTTGGAGGTGGCGATCACACAGCCGGGCGCGTCGAGGATGGCCGGCACCGCACGCGACGTGGTCTTACCGGTACGAGGACCCCAGATGTCGACGTGCATGTCTTCCCAGTTGCCGAAGACCTCGAGGTTGCCCTGCACCGTCCGGCCGATCAGGATGCCCGGGCCGGAGTCCGCGATGCCGAGCTGGTTCGCCTTCTCCTGCGCGCCTTCGCGGGTGAGCTTGTAGATCTCCGACCGCTTCGCCATCAGCGACGCCTGCCGGTCGACCCGGCCGACCGACTGCTTCCGGTTCCGCAGGTACCACCAGCTACCACCGGCCAGGCCGAGCAGTACGACGAGTTCGATGACCAGGACGCCGGTGGCCGCGCCGGACCAGTGCAGAGTGCCCTTCGCCAGGTCGACGATCGCCCCGAACGGGTTGCCGACCGAGCGAGAGCCGTTGATCGCGGAGGCGATCTTCAGCGCGCCCCAGACGACGCCCGCCACCAGCGCGACCACACCGACGATGACGAAGATGAAGATGGCCTCGGGCGATACTCCGCCCGGTCCGGTACTCCGCTTGCCGTCGGCCATTACTCGTCAACTCCCGTCCGGGCGGTGACCCGGGTCGTCGGGTCGGGCGGCGGCAACAGGGCCGGGTCGTCCAGGCTGTACTCGCCGACGACCGCCTCGGTGCCGTCCGGTGCGATCTCCACCATCTGCGGCTTGCCGTTCTCGCCCGTCGTCCACAGCTTGTTGGTGTCGTTGATCTCGCGTTCGACCGAGGTCAGGCCGACGTGCACCGGGATCCCCGGGCGGCCGCCGACCTTGATCAGGAAGTTTCCTCGGCCCGGAGGCGCGGCCTCCTTGCCGGTGGACGGGTCCCAGGCCGGCGGGTCCTGCCAGCCGACCAGCATGTTCTGCTCCTCCATGGACATCGACACGACCTCGGTCAGGTTGTCCATCTCGGCGCGCGGCAGACCGCCGCAGATCACCATGCCGGAACGCTCGACGAAACCCTTCGCCTTCATCCGGTCCTCGGGATTCGGCAGCGCCAGCAGGTCGGACATCGTGTGCGAGATCATCGCCATGCCGACACCGCGCTGCCGGTTCAGCCGGGTCAGGGCGTCGACCCGGTCGACCAGGCCGCTCCCGGCCCGCAGTACCCGCCAGAGCTCGTCGAGGATGACGAAGTAGTGCCGCCGCGGCTCCAGCCCGGCGTCCGCGAGCGCCTGCGAGACCGCGACCGCGCCGAACCCGTACGACCAGCAGGCCAGCAGTACGGCGGCCTGCAGGCTGGTCTCGGAGTCGTCGACGTTCGACACGTCGAACACCACCGGACGGTCCATCTGCATCGGGTTGTCGGTCTGCTCGGAGAAGATCTCCCCCAGCCGGCCACCGCCGACCAGGCCGATCAGCGACGCCTCGAGGCCTTCGGTGATCTGCCGGTAGCGGTCCAGGCTGCCGCGGTCCAGGGCCACGTTGCGGACCCGGTCCGGGGCGTCCTGGATGACCTGCAGCAGGTCGCGGAGCACCGGCGTACCTTGGAACCGCTCGTCCAGGACCTTGAGCGCCTCGTCGAGGATGGTTTCCTCGCGGTCGTTCGGGTTCTGGTTACGCATGATCGCGATCAGCGCCGACACCATCGTCTGGCGGCGGCCGTGCGCGTCGGCCTGGATCGCCTCCCGGGCCTTGCCGGTCAGCCGGAGCGCGGCCTGCCGGGACTCGCCCGGGTCCAGCACGTTCAGGTGGCCGCGGCCACGGCCGAGCTGGATGACCTGGCCGCCGAGGGCCTCGATCAGGTCCTTGTAGTCCGGCTTCAGGTCGCCGAGCACCAGCGGCTGTACGCCGTACCCGGCGAGACCGAGGGCCATCCGCCGGGTGATCGTCGACTTGCCCAGACCGGGCTTGCCGAGCACGAACATCGACGGGTTCGAGATCAGCTTCGCCCGCATGAACCAGCTGATCGGGTCGCAGCACATGGTCGCGCCGGACAGAATGTTCCGGCCGATCGGTACGCCGACCATCGGGCTGCCGGTACCGGCCGAGAACGGCCACATCCCGCAGACCTGCACCGTCGTACCGCGCCATTCCTGCGGAGCCTGCAGGTACGTCGAGTAGCCCCCGCCCGGCCCCGGCCAGCCACGCGGCATCGGCCGCCGGCCACGGCGGGTGGGATCGACGGGCTTCTTCTGCTTCTTCTTGTCGCTCACTGTGACTCCCCAGATGTCACTGCGCTCAGCTCAATCATAGGGATTCCCGCAGTCCGGCGGGCACCGAAAGGTGGCTCGAGACCACGACACCGAGCGGCAGCGCGGCGACGAACGCCGAGTCCTGCGAGCCGTACGCCGGCCGCAGCAGCACCCGCGCCGTGGCACCGAGGTTGTCGACCGCGGCGACCATGTCCGGCAGCTGCTCCGCCGACATCACAGTTCCCGTCACCACCATGCCGAAGTTGACCAGACCCGCGCCACGTGCCTCTTCCTGCGCGGACCGGTCGGCCGCCCTGGCCTCGGCCAGGCTGCGCGCAGACGGCCGCGCGGACGTGGTGGCGCGGAACGACGCGTTGCGCTTGTCGGCCTCCACCATCCGGGCCGCCGTACCGGCGTCCAGCGGGCGGTAGAGCAGCGTGACGCGCTTGCGGTCGATGTCCGGATGCGGCGCGACCAGCTGCGACAGCACCGACGAGAACACCTCACCGCGGGGGGCCTGCGACATCTGCCAGGTCATGGACCAGGCTGAGTCGTGCCGGTACTTGTCCCAGAACGCCTGGGCGGCTGCCGGGCCGACGTCGGTCCACTGCAGCTCGGGCGGCATGCCCTGGCTGCGGGCCTCGTCGATCAGCGACGCGGACGCCGGGTCGTACGCGATCCGGATCGCCTCGCACAGCTCCTGGGCGCTGACCGGCCGGGCGGCGCCCGCACCGGTGGCGTTCAGGCTCTGGGTGAGCGCGGGCAGCCGGGCCGCCAGCTCGCGACCCATGTCGTCTTCCTTGCGCCGCTTGCCGCTCCGGTCGGTGCCCTTGAAGGTCAGCGCGACCCGGGCCGACACCAGCGCGGAACCCTCGGGATACGTCTGCACGACCTCGGTGAGCATCGCCCGGGCGATCGGCGGCGTGTTGTCCATCATGTTGCCGCCGACCTCGCGGCGCAGCCGGATACCGGTGTCGGGCGCGCTCTCCACCGTCACCGAGGCGGCGACGATGCCCGGCTCATGGCCGAGGGACGCCAGCCACTGACCCCAGTGCGCCACCCAGACGTCGACCTGCTCCTCGTCGACGAGTGAGGCACCGTCGGGCTCGGCATTGATGACGACCGTGAAGTGCCGGGTGCTCGGGTAGAACAGCAGCGCGAACGGGCGGCCGTACGAGTCCTGGTACTCACTCAACTGGGAGGCCGCGGCGAGACCGGGAAGCTGGAACTTGCCCCAGGCGGTCCGGCCGAGCGGGCCGGAGCGGTAATGGTTGTGCTTAGCCATCTTTGCTCTTTGCCATCCAATGTAGGTCGAGAGCCGCTGCAGCGTGGAGTGCCCGTGCTTGTCCTTGGTGACCAGGAGCCCGAGCGCCGCGCCCACGATCACCAGGGTGACCAGGGCGGCCTTGATACCGCCGGACATCGTCGCGATGACGACCAGCAGCAGGCCGCCCATCATCAGCGCGGTACCGAGCATGCCCAGCCCGGCGATACCCGCCGAGGCGGGCTGCCGCCAGTTGCCGTAGGTGCGAGGTGCGCGTCGTACGTTCTCAGCCGCTGCCACTTGGTCCGTCCGGTGCTGGAGGTGGTGGCTGGTTGTCGCCACCGCTGTCGTTTGAGCCCTGCGCAGTATTGCGGGTGCTGCCGGACGGGCCACCGCCGCCACCGCCGCCACCGCCACCACCACCGCCGCCTTCGCCTGTCGACTCGGACGCGGCCATGTTTCCGAAGGCCTTGGTGGCGTCCATACCCATCTTGACGGCGATGATCGGCGCGGCTACTGCAGCTGCCGGTCCCGCCGCGGCGGCAGCACCAGCACCGCCCGCAGCCGCACCTCCTGCGGCAGCGCCACCTCCAGCCGCGGCACCACCGCCGGCCGCAGCGCCACCCGCAGCAGCTCCGCCACCGGCACCACCAGCAGCGCCTGCCGCAGCTCCGCCTTCACCACCCGCGGCCGCGGCACCTTCACCGCCACCGGCCGCGCCTTCGCCACCACCGCTTGGACCGCTGGTACTCGGAGTCTGTTGCGAAGGAACGTTCTGTGCGCCGCTCGGTCCGTCGCCTTCGCCGCCGCCCTCCGACCCCTGTTCGGCGCCCTTGTTCGCCATGTCGGCGAGCTTGTCCATCCCGACCATCCGGGCCGCGATCATGCCGGCCCCGGCCGAGCCCGCGGTCGCCGCGACCATCGGTACGACGAACCGCATCAGCGCGGGCAGCGCGAACAACGCGAGCACCAGCAACGTGGCACCGGTGACCATGTTCATCACCTTGCCGGCGACGTCCCCGTCCGAGAAGGACAGGCCTTGCCCGTTGTTCGTGGTCAGCCGGATCGCGGTGGCGTACACGATCGCTGCCACCGGCTTGTAGAGGACGAAGGCGAAGATCCAGGCCAAGATCTTCTTGAACCAGTTCCGGCCCATCTCCGTGTTGGTCGCGGCGGCCGCGATCGGCAGCACCCCGAGCAGCAGGATCAGCATCGCGGTCCGGACGATCATCAACACGATCTGGATCAGGCCGGCGATGATCGACAGGATGCCGATGCAGATCGCCAGGCCGAAGCCGATCGGACCGGTGGTTGCCGCGGTGAACCCGAGCAACTCGGTCATCGCCTTGCCGAATTCCCGATAGTCGCCGCCGGAAACCTTGCCCCAGTCGTGACAGATGAAGCCGCCTGTGGCGGAGTGCACCAACGGGTTGTGGTGGTCGGCGGGATCCCCGAGCGCCGTCGTGACCAGGCAGTTCGAGAAGTCGTCCCCGAACGTGATCAGCACCTGGGCCACCGCGATCACGAACGCGGTGGCGACAGCGAGGGTGATGAGCGCCTTCAGCAACTCGCGAGCGGATTCACCGCGCTGCGACCAGGCCATCTGGATGCAGCCGACGACGATCCCGATGGCCGCGATCGTGGCGCTGAGGTACGACGTGTGCTGCCAGACCCAGCCCACCGTGCCGTTGGTTGGCTCGCCGGTCACGATGTTGCCGATGGTCGGCGTCTTGACGTAGATCCAGAACGTGCCGATCGCGCCCATGATGATGCCCACGGCCTGCATCAGAGCGTCGAGCACCGGTTGAAAAATCATCGTGATCAACTTCTCCAGGAGCGTCTCAGCACCGTTGAGGAACGCCTCGAACGCATGCTTGAGGATGTCTACCCAGCCGAGCGAGATCATGTCAGGACGGCTTCGGTGCGACGAACCGGAGGATGGCCGGCAGCGCGACGACCGCGACGATCATCAGCGTGATGCCCATTGCCATCTTCATTGCGTCGGAGGTCCCGTCCGCCGCGCCCTGGACCTCCGGAGAGTTGCCCATCAGCGCCAGGGCGGTGGCGTATATCAGTGCCGCGACAGGTTTGTAGATGATGAATCCGGCCAGCCAGCCGATCGCGCGTTTGAACCACATCATCCCCATCTCTGTGTTCGTCGCGGCCGCCGTCAGCGGCAGCACCCCGACCAGCAGCACGAGCATTCCGTAACGGACGACCATGAGCGCCAACTGGACGATCGACGTGATCACCATCAGGATTCCGACGCAGATCACCAGCATGAAGCCGAAAGCCTCCTGCGGGGTCTTCAGCGGGTCCACCAGCGCCTTGGTGAACATGGTGGCGATGGCCGGTCCCTTGATCGCGTGGGTCTTCGGGTCCGTCGGCAGTTTGAGCGCAGAGATGATGATCCACTGCGAGAAGGCGTCCGCGGCCTTGATCAGCGTGGCCGCGAACATCGCCCCGGCCGAGGACACCACCGCCAGCGTGAGCAGCGACTTCAAGATGTCGCGCAGCGGTTCACCGCGCTGCATGAACGCCATCTGCATCGCACCGACGATCACAGCGATCCCGCCGACAACGATGACCAAGAAATTGAGGTGGTCCTGCATCCAGGTGGCCGCACCGGGTTGCGAGACGTCCGGGGTGTCGAGGTTGACCCAGAGGAACGCCACCGCATCGATGACGGCGGTGACCGCGTCCAGCACGACCTTCGCGACTGCCTCGAAGATGTGCTTGAAGATTTCGCCGAAGAACCAGCCGAGGACGTCGCCGACGTACTTCTTGACGCAGTCCGCCCAGTCCCACGGCCACCACGAGCAACCCAGGGCAATCATGAGGAACCACTGAACCTTACGTAGCCGTTGAGGGAGGACAGGATGTCCGGCTCGACCGATCCGTTGAAGCTGCCGTCAGGCTGCAGGACCGCGCGCCAGTCACCTTTCGACCACTGCATCGTGACGGGCAGCGCACCGACGCCTTGGTCGCCCAACTGGGAGGCGATCTGGATGATCGCCTGCGAGCCGTCGGGCGCGTAGTAGATCACCTTGAAGCCGACGAACTGCACGTTGGTTCCGTCGCTGGGCGTTGCCATCTCCGCCTTCGCCTCGGCGATCGCCCGCTGCTGTCCCGGCCCGGGCACCACCCGCTCGCGCAGCACGTCGAGCGCTACGGACCGGTTCTGCACCTGGCCGAGCAGAACCATCGCCGCGAGCACAGCGCCGGTCGGAGAGTGGGCGAAGCAGTACCTGACCCCGTTCGCCTTGGTTGCCGCGGGGCCGCCTGCAACCTGCAGCGGGATCAGCATCGCGCCCTCGAACTGCCAGGTGACCGCGGCCGGAGCGGAGGACCGCGGGATCACCTGGCTCGGTTTGGCGACGTGACAGCCTCCGACCGTGTTGTTCGCCGGCGGCGGAGTCACCCGCGGACTCGTCGGACCCGACGTCGGCTCCTCCGGCGTCGTGGGTTGCACGCTCGGCTCGTCGGTCGGTTCGTCGGTGGGCTGTCCGGTCGGCTGCACTGTGCTCGGAGTCTGGGTGGGACCGGCTGCCGGCGTACCCGAGCCGCCGCGCAGCAGCAGGTACACCACCAGGCACAGCACCAGGGCCACGACGACGATCGCCGACCCGACGAAGGCCGGCTGCTGGAGCATGCCGGTTCCGTCGTCGTCGGAGTCGTCTCCCGAGTCCTGGTTGCTACTGAACAGTCCCACCGTCTATCAGCCTCCGAGCACGTTCACGCGAGGCCCGGTCAGTGGCTCAGGGCGTCGACGAGTGCCGTCGCCGCACCGATCACGATGCAGGCCGCCAGCACCCAGCCCAGGCGGGCGGCGTGCTCGCCACCCTCACCGCGGCGCTGGCCGATGGCCATCATGGCGCCGGCGATGATGATGCCGAGGCTGCAGATCAGGTACGCGATCCACTTGACCCAGCCGAGCACCTTGTTCAGCCCGCTCGTGACCTCCGTCGGAGGTGCGTCGGCCGGGAGCATGTTCGGCAGCTCGGTGGCCAGATGGTGAAGCAACATCATGGTGACAATGCCTTTCAGTACGGGGCGGGGTAGTCCGCTGGGTTTGACGCGCGAAGTGCGTAGATGGATTCAAGTACTTCGAAAACCTCGTCGGGGGTGTTGTCAGGCGTGGGAGCCTCCCCTCGACGCCACTCCTCGATCCACGGAATGTCCCAGACCCTCGGGACCCCTCCGCCGACGATGTCGGCGAAGTCGTCGAGCACCCGGGGCAGCCGGCCCGGAGCGTCCGCGATCAGCACCAGGCCGAGTACGGCGACGCCCTGCACGACTCCCGAGGCCCACTCGATCGCGGCTCGCTGCGCGGCGCGCAGACCGGACCCGTGGGTCCGGGCGACCAGGATCACCGGTGTGGGCACCGGCGGTGGCGGGATCGGCCAACGGTGGTTGGCCGCCCGGGTCCCCGGAAGCAGCACGGACATCGTGGTCTCGCCGGCGCCACCGTGCACTCCGACCCACCACAACGTGTCCGCCGCCGGAATCGCGAACTTGGGCAAGCGCTGATCCTCCGCGGGCGCCGGCACCCCGTGCTGCGGGGCGGACGGCCCCCGCGGGGTGATGTCCGGCCGAGGTCCCGGAGCCACTGACGCCTGCTGTTGTGGACCCGGAGACTGCTCTCGTGTCCACGGGTTCTGCGTCATGGCCCCTCCTCTCGCGTTCCGTCACAGGCAGTCGCCCACCGTATTCTCTCGCTTTCCGGGTGTACTTTCATGACCCATCCACAGGCGAGGATGTTTCTACCCCCTTGTCGGGGTCAGTCGAGCCGCCGGGCCCGCGTGGTTTCTGCGTGCCCGGAATCCCTGGCATGCCTCGTGCGGGGGACATGCTAGAACGAGGACGTCGGAACCGGATGAACGAGGGAGACCTGTGGCGGGAATGAGAGGCCATCGTGGCTGAGAAGATCCCTTCCTGGCCGAAGGTCACGATTCGGCTCTACGACGACCACAACGCCGAAGTGAAGATCGCCGGCCGTAGTCATCCGCTCAACAACTCCGACCCCCGGGCGGCTGCGATCCAGCTGGTGGCCGAGCGCGCGGCCCAGCTCGGACGGCCGATGAAGGTCACCGCGGTCGAGGCGGACGGTGCCTCCTGGCCGTTGGTCGTGCATCCCGACGGCCAGGTCGACGCGATCGACACCGGTGCCCGGAAGAAGAAGCCGATCTGGCCGATCGTCGTGGCTCTGGTCGTGGCCGTCGTACTGATCGCCGGTACGACGCTGTATGTGACCGTGTTCAGCAAGCTCGGCGACCACAAGCCGGTGGCGACCGCCTCGCCGAAGCTGCCGTCGCTGCCCGAGCCGAGCGTCGAGCCGTACGAGTTCTCTCCCAAAACGCAGCCTCCGGGCTACACGTCGCACGCGTCCTGGAGCGTAGATATCGCCAAGGACAGCACGCCTGCGATCCGGCCAGACGGCACCGAGGTGGCGATTCTGAGCGAGGACGCTGATTCGAACCGCAAGGTCGTCGTGTTCAACAGCGAAGGCAAGGTGCTCTGGCAGGACAAGGTGCCGAAGGACGCCAGCAACCCGGTTTACACCACCATCGACTCCAAGGTGGTGCTCGCGGTCACCACCGAGGACACGCTGTACTACTGGGAGGGCGACGGCGCCTTCCCCAAGGAGATCGAGCTCCCGGACAGCGCCACCGTTCAGTTCTTCGGCAAGTCGCCGTTGATCGTGCTGTCGGGCGACAACGCCGGCGCCATGGTGGTCTCCGGCGGTGTTCTCAAGGAGGCGCCGGCCGGGCCGCGGTTGTCCACCATCCTGCTCGCCGAGGGAGACCGGGCGCTGTACGCGCTGTACGGCGGCCCGATCTACTGGACCCAGCCGGACAAGAAGACGCAACAGCTGGATCTGCAGAAGCCGGGAGGCGCCGGCGCGGTCAAGCAGGTGGTGGCGGCCAGCCCGGACTACGCCTTGGTGCTGTGGACCAGCGTCAAGAGCCCGGACATGGTGATCCCTGTGGTGCACTCGACCGCCAGCGGCAAGTTCGTCGCGGTCTGCAAGCCGCAGCAGAACGGGGACACCGAAGGCTGGGACTGGGTTCCGGACCCGATGCGCAGAGCCGCCGCCTGGGGTCCCTGCGTAATCAACCTGTCCACCGGCAAGAGCACGATCGTCCCCGACTTCCAGCCCCTGTCGCTGGCCGGCGGCTTCATCTACGGCACGATCCACAGCCAGCTCTACGCTGTATCGTCGAACTGGAGCCAGCACAAGTTGCAGGACATCACGCGGCCGTGGGGGATCGCCGGCTCGCACGCGATCGTCGTCTACAACTCCGTCCTCTACGCATTGGACCGGTCATGAGCGCACACCGTACGCCGCGGCTGGTGGCGACCCTCGCCGCGGCCGTGGTTCTGCTGATCCCGTCGACGCAGGCGCTGGCGGACAACAGCCAGCCGCAGCCGCTCGACTGGCCGACGGTCCCGCAGCCGGACCAGAGCGGTCAGCCGTTGCAACCGCAGCCGGTCGACTGGCCCGCCCCGAAGCAGATCGAAGGCTGATACCGCAGAAGGCCCGCGCCCCCAGAGGGGACGCGGGCCTTGTTGGTACGGCGAGGACGTCAGCCGGCTGCGACCTCGAGGCGGACCGTGGCGGCCACCTCCGGGTGCAGCTGGACGGCGACCTGGTGCTTGCCGGTGGTCTTGATCGGCGAGCCGATCGCGATCGCCCGCTTCTCGACCAGCGGGCCGCCGGCGGCCTTGATCGCACCGGCGATGTCGGCCGGGGTGACCGAGCCGAACAGCCGGCCGGTGTCACCCGCCTTGACCGCCAGCTTCACGGCAAGCTGCTCGAGCTGGTTCTTGACCTCGCTCGCGTGCTCCTTGCCCTGGATCGCCCGGGCGTCACGCGCCCGCTTGATCGTCTGGATCTGCTTCTCCGCACCGCGGGTCCAGCCGATGGCCAGGCCGCGCGGGACGAGGTAGTTCCGGCCGTAGCCGTCCTTGACCTCGACGATGTCGCCGGGGGCTCCGAGGCCCTCGACCTCCTGAGACAGGATGAGCTTCATGGTCCGCGCCTCCCTCAGCGAGCCGTGCTCGTGTACGGCAGCAGGGCCACCTCACGAGCGTTCTTGATAGCGGTGGCCACGTCGCGCTGGTGCTGCACGCAGTTCCCGGTCACCCGGCGGGCGCGGATCTTGCCGCGGTCCGAGATGAACTTCCGCAGCAGCGCGGTGTCCTTGTAATCGACGTACGTCGCCTTGTCCTTGCAGAAGCCGCAGACCTTCTTCTTCGGCTTCCGAACGATCTTGGCCATTGTGGTGCTCTCTTCCTATTTCCAGAGCCCGGCAGGACTGCCGGAATGGTCGCTGACTAGTGGTGTTGCGGGCCGGTCAGAACGGAGGCTCCTCCATCGAGCCGCCGCCCTGGCTGGCCCAGGGGTCGTTCTGCTGGGCGGACTGACCGCCGCCGCCCTGCGGGGTTGCCCAGGGGTCGTTCTGAGGAGCGCTGCCGCCCTGACCGCCGCCGTAGCCGCCGCCTTGGTTGCCACCGCCCCCTTGGTAGCCGCCACCCTGGTTGCCGCCACCGCCGAAGCCACCGCCACCGCCACCGTCGGAACGGGAGGTCTTGGAGATCTTCAGCGTCGCGTACCGCATGCTGGCGCCGATCTCCTCGACGTCACACTCGAACACGGTGCGCTTGTTCCCGTCGCGGTCGTCGTAGCTGCGCGCCTTCAGACGCCCGTGCACGACGACCCGGGAACCGCGGGTGAGCGACTCGGCAACGTTCTCGGCGACCTGCCGCCACACCGAACACGAGATGAAGAGGGTTTCCCCGTCCTTCCACTCGTTGCTCTGCCGATCCAGCGTCCGCGGGGTGGACGCGATGGTGAAATTCGCCACCGCGGCCCCTGAGGGCGTGAATCGCAGCTCCGGGTCACCCGTGAGGTTTCCGATCAGGGTGATGGGTGGTTCGCCTGCCATTGCCGTTCCTCCTGCTATCGGGTGTGGCTGTGTCTACAGCTATTGGTATCGGCTGGAGCCGACAGTACCGATGGCTGCTGACGACCCCAGGTTCAGTGCTGGTCCGGCCGGATGACCTTGGTGCGCAGGATCGACTCGTTCAGCGTGAGCTGACGGTCGAGCTCCTTCACGACCGCCGGCTCAGCGGTCAGGTCGACGACGGCATAGATGCCTTCGGACTTCTTCTTGACGTCATAAGCGAGCTTGCGACGACCCCAGATGTCGAGCTTCTCGACCGTGCCACCTTCCTTGCGGACGATGTTCAGGTACTGGTCGATGGACGGCTCCACGGTGCGCTCATCGAGCTCCGGGTCGAGGATCACCATGACTTCGTAACGACGCATGCGCGAACTCCACCTCCTTCGGACTTGGCGGCCACGGTCTCTCCGTGGCAGGAGGGCGATGCGGTTGCGCTCCGCGCCGGCAATTGCCACCGGCGCCAAGCAACGAGCCCGGTCGATGGACCGGGCCACACCGAAAAGAGTACCAGCGTTCGGACTGGCCCTTGAACATATCCACAGGCCTGTTGCCCCAACCGGCCAACGCCTGGCCGGACGGGGCCACCCCCGGCTGCCGAGGGGTCCGGTGGCGCCACGGTGGTGAGCATGAGTCCAGAGAGCGACTACCAGCGCAAGGCCAGGCTGGAACGCGCGGCGAGGAAGAAGGCGCACGAGAAGCAACGGGCGCGGGAGCGACAGGCGCTCGACCGGGCCGAGAGCATCGCGCGGGACCGCACTGATCCCGAGCAGCACCAGCATCTCGCGGAGGCCCGGCGGCGGATCGAGGAACGGGAAGGCCGGATCGGCAGGGAGCTGCACCGGGCGCTCGAGGACCGCATCAAGAACGGCCCGAACCAGCTGGGCAAGGGCAGCGTGCAGCGCCTCGTCGGCCTGGGGAACCGGATGTTCGGAGACGGCCGGACCGCCGTCGACCTGGCGCAGTCGATGATCTCGTACGGCAAGCAACTGGAAGAGACGTGGAAGGCGTTCGGGAGCTACACGCCGCCGCAGCCGGTGAAGGAGAACCGGGCACAGGAGCTGGAGCGGGCGCAGCGGGAACGTGAGCAGCGGGATCGAGAGGCGCGCGAGCGGAACATCGCGCAGATACAGCACCTGATGAGCGTGACGTACGGGGATGCCTCGACCTTCGGGAAGCTCACGCCGGAGCAGGTCCGGGAGCACGAGGAACGCACGCGGTCGCGGGTGCGGGACGCGCGGGAGCTGGGTGGACGCGAGAGAGGACGCGGCGGGCGCGGGGACTGATCACCCTGCGTCAACAAGAGTCACACGCTGACGCAGTACGAGGACCAGCAGCGGCACGGCGATCGTGAGTGAGACTGCGGCCAGGACAGGGAACCCGCCGAGCGTGAACAGCCACGGGGATGCGGCTGTGGCCAGCGCCGACACGGTCCAGATCGACGACTCCACGCGACTCTCCAGCGCGGCCGATCCGAGCTGGGCGCTGCCGCCGAGGTAGCAGAGGTTCCAGGCGTACCCCAGTAAGAACAGCGACGGTGTGAAGGCCATACCGGTCCGTGTGACCAGTACGGCGGCTGCCAGCAGGCCCATGAGTCCAGCGAGCGTCACGACCCGCGGTCCGAAGCGGTCGATGCACCAGCCCGTCAGCGGCGACAGCGCGAACATCCCCAGGGTGTGGACAGACAACATCACCCCGAGCACGCCCAGGCCGTCGTGGTGCAGGTGGGTGTGGACGGGAACGGCTGTCATGACCGAGACCATCACCACCTGCCCCACAACCATCACTCCGGCAGCCAGCAGCACGGAGCGCCCGCTGGCTGCTGCGTGGACCTGTGGTGCGTCAGTTGGCTTGGTACGGCGGATGTACGTGGCTGCGACCAGGGCCGAGAAGACTGCGGCCAGTGCTAGCAAGAACGGCCCTGTGATCGCCGGGAGGCCAACGCTGGATGCAGCGGACTGGGACGGTGCCATGAGGAACGGTTCGCCCGCCGCACCGAGCGTGCTGCCCCAGACCACGGTGCTCATCGCACGTGCTCTGCGAGCAGGCGATACGGCATCTGCGGCGGCGTACCGGGACAAGAGGCTCGCGGAGTTGCCCACACCGAGCAGGAGCATGCCCACGAAGAGCAGCACGACCGGTGCGCCCGCAGCCGCGAGTACGGTGCACGCCCCGCCTGCCACGCCGACGCCGTACCCGATCCGGAGGGCCTGGGCGCGACTGAGCCGCGCTGTCCACCGGCCGAGCAGCATGGCGCCAACCGCTGTACCCAGGACGCCGGCGGTGTTGGGCAAACCGGCCAGTGCCGGGCCGAGGTCGTCGGCGATGAGAATCGCGCTGACCGCACTCGCAGCGGCCATCGCGGCCTGCATCAGGGCGGCGGCGAGAACGACAGGGATCAACATGTCGACAACGCTAGAAAGGCCGCGCCTCGGGATGAATGCTCGAAACAAGGCATTCGGGCTTGCGCACTGCCGATATCGAAGGTGTTCTGAGGAGATGACCTTTCAGGAGCGTGAACTGGACGCCACCGACTGGCAGATCCTCGCCGCCCTGCAGTCCGACGGCCGCCTGTCGTTCAACCAGCTCGGCAAGCGCGTCAACCTCTCCCCGCCTGCGGTCGCCGACCGGGTACGGCGACTGGAAGAGGCGGGCGTGATCACCGGCTACCACGCCGAGGTGGACCCGGCCCGCGCCGGCCAGCCGCTCTCGGCCTTCGTCCAGATGCGCTGCACGACCGGCCGCTGCCTGCTCAAGACCACCCGCGCCGAGGACTTCCCCGAAGTACTCGAGATCCACAAACTCAGTGGCAACTCCTGCTCGATGCTCCGGGTCCGGGTCACGTCGATGCAACACCTCGAAGGCCTCTTCGAGCGCCTCGGCGAACACGGCGAGATGAACACCCACATCGTCCTCTCCACAGAGTTCGAAGGCCGCCCGGTCCAGCCGCCCGCCCCCAGCCAACGCCAGGTCACCCGCTCGCCCGGCTGGGGTTCGTGAACTGTCGGTCGGCGGTTCTAGGGTGGAGGCATGACTGTGAAGCTCGGTGCGCATGTGGACCAGGAGGACCCGTTGGCGGAGGCCGCCGATCGGGGTGCCGACCTGGTGCAGTTCTTCCTGGGGGATCCGCAGGACTACAAGGCGCCCAAGCTCGCGTACGCCGACGGTGAGGACGCGCTGAAGGAGCGGGCCGCCGCGGCGGGCGTGGACCTGTACGTGCACGCGCCGTACCGGTTGAACGTCGCGAACACGAACAACCGGATCCGGATCCCGAGCCGGAAGCTGCTGCAGCAGACGCTGGACAAGGCCGCCGAGATCGACGTCAAGGGCGTGATCGTGCACGGCGGGCACGTCGGGGACGAGGACGATCCGGAGGCCGGGTTCGACAACTGGCGCAAGTGCATCGAGCGGGCCGAGCTGCCGGTGCCGCTGCTGATCGAGAACACAGCCGGCGGGGAGAACGCGATGGCCCGGCAGCTGGAGCGGATCGAGCGGCTGTGGGAGGCGGTGCAGGCGTCCGGCAACGACCGGTTGGAGAACGTCGGCTTCTGCCTGGACACGTGCCACTTCCACGCGGCCGGCGAGGAGCTTCCGACGATCGTCGAGCGGGTGCTGGCCATCACCGGGCGGATCGACCTGGTGCACGCGAACGGGTCACGCGACGAGTTCGGCTCGGGCGCGGACCGGCACAGCAACTTCGAGGACGGGCACATCGACCCGGCCGACATCGTCGCGGTCGTCCAGGCGGCGGGTGCCCCGGTCGTCGTCGAGACGCCGAACGCGGACAACGGCCAGAAGACCGACCTCGACTATCTCCGGGCGCACCTCACGTAGCCGGGTCCGCGTCCGTCGGCGGCTTCGTCCGGTCGGTGCCGTACATCCAATAGGTCAAGGCCCACGGCAGCGCAAGCGCCAGGGCTGCCTTGTGGCTGGTCGGGATGAGCAGGCCGAAGACCACCGCAACCACGACGACCACGGTGCTCAGCTGGAAGAGGTCGAACCGGCCGAGCAGCCGGGTTCGCAGCGTGGCCTTGTCGAGCGCGCAGAGGAAGTACCCGGCTACGAGTGCGGCCAGGCACAGGTAGGTCAGCACCACGCTGAGCCAGCCGACGACTCCGAAGGGCTTCTGGGACTGCGCGATGTCGGAGAGCAGGAACGCGCCCGCGAGGACTGTCAGCCAGCCGCACGTCCACAGGAACGTGCGCACCATCCGGCGGGCTTTCTCCTCCGGAGTCTCCTCCGGCTCAGCCTCGGCAGCGGCCGCAGTGTCAGTCGACTCGGCCGGCGGCTGGTCCGGCGCTGTGCCGTCCAGCTCGGCCTTCCCGTTCAGCTCCGCTTTGGAGGTGTCGCCGGAATCGGCGGCCGGGGCGGGCTCGGGATCTGACTGGGCCATGGCAGCGACGGTAGCGCAGAATGAGGTTATGCAGCCCTGGGCGGAGCAGTTCCCCGACCTGTTCGCACCGGGGCACTGGGAGTGGGGCGAGCTGGACGTTCGGTACACCGTGGAGCAACCGCCGGACGAGCTGATCAGCAACGTGCACGTGGTCTGCCGGACGGCCGACGGAGTGGTTGTCTGCACCAACGATCTCGGCTGGCGCTTCCTGCCTGGCGGGACCCGTGAACCGGGCGAGACGATCCAGCAGCTCGTCGAGCGTGAGCTGCTCGAGGAGGCGGGTGCGCGGCTCACCGGCCCGCTCACCTGGCTCGGTGCGCACCGTGCCGACCATCGCCGCCCGGCGCCGTACCGTCCGCATCTGCCGCACCCGGTGTCGTACTGGGCGAACTACGTCGCGGACGTCGTGATCGAGCAGCCGCCGACGAATCCGCCCGACGGCGAGCAGGTCACCGACGTCCTGGTGCTGCCGCCGGACGAGGCGGCCAAGTATCTCGACGGCCAGGTCGAGGAGGTCGGCTCGGTCGTCAGGCTGGCTCAGGCAATGCAGCTGGTTTAGCCGCCTTCCACGGCAGCAGTACGGCGCTCAGCGTGCAGCAGATGCCAGCGACCCAGAGCGCGCCGCGCATGCCGACCAGCGTCGCTAGCACTCCGCCGAGCGCCATGAACGCGGGCTGCACACATCGCGAGCTGATCGACCACGACCCGACCACGCGCGCCATGAACCCGTCTTCGGTGACCTCCATCCGGTACGTCGTGAACGACGGGTTGAACGCCCCCGCTCCGACGAGCAGCGCCGTCTCCCCAAGGGTGAGCACGACGAACCCGCCCCACCCGTGCGGCGCCAGCGGGAACAGCAACAGCCAAGGGGCCCGCAGTACGCCGAAGACGAGCAGCATCCAGTGCAGGCCGTAGCGTTTCGTCAACCGTGGCGCCAACCGCGCACCGATCACCCCGCCGATGCAGGAGACCCCGAGCATGACGCCGTAGCTCCACGGAGCCAGGCCCAGGTCGCGCAGCATGAACACCGTCAGCAACGGCGACGTCATCATCACCGCGCCGCCGAACAGTTGCGCGTTCCAGAACAGCGCACGCAGGCCGCGATGTCCCAGGATGTACCGCCAGCCGGCCGTGATGTCGCGCTTGCCCTCGCGCTTCACCGGCTCCGGCTCGGGCTGCTGGATCCGCCGGATGCCGAGCGCCGACCCGAGGAACGACACCGCGTCGACCGCGAGGGTCATGGTCGCGCCGACCAGACTGACGAGCGCGCCGCCGAGCGCCGGGCCGACGCTCAGCGAGACCCAGTTGGTCTGCTCGAACCGGCTGTTCGCCTCGGCCCGCCCCGCCGCCGGGACCAGCGCCTTCAGGTGCGCCCCGCTCGCCGCCTGGAACGCGATCGTCCCGGCCGCCTGCAGCACACCCGCCACGCACAGGTGCGCATACGTCAGTACGCCGAACGCCGCCGCGACCGGCACCGACGCCAAGGCCACGAACCGCACGAGGTCCGACGCGATCATCACCGGCCGCTTGTGCCGCTGCTCGATGAAGTCGCCCATCGGCAACGCGAGCGCCGCGCCGGCCAGCGCCGACAACGCGGCGAGCAACGAGACCTGAAAGGTCGTGGAGTCCAGGGCGAGTACGGCGACCAACGGCAACGCGCCGAGTCCGACCGCCGATCCGAACGCACTGACCGTGAACGCGACCCACAACCGCCGGAAGTCTCGACCCAAAGACACCCCGCGATCGTAGGGGTCGGCACGGACAGAATCAGCGCAGGTTCAGGCCGCCGTCGAGCAGGATGACTTCCCCGGTCAGGTAGGAGTTGTGGACAACTGCCGAGATCAGGTCCGCGACGTCCGCGGGTTGCGCCGCGCGCCGCATCGGGCTCGAGGTTTTCCACAGGTCCTGGGCTTCGGTCCACGACTCGGTGAGCGGCGTGTCGACGAGGCCCGGCGCGACCGCGTTCACCCGGACGTCGGGGCCGAGCGCGGCGGCGAGCAACTTGGTCACGTGGTTCAGCGCCGCCTTCGACGCGGCGTACGCGATCGAGCTGCCCTTCGGCCGGATGCCGGCATGGCTCGTGACGTTGAGGATGCACCCGCCCGACGAGCGCAACGCAGGCAGGGCCGCCGTACACAGGAGCCATGGCGCGATCAGGTTCACGTCGAGCAGCTGCCGCCAGTCGGAGGCGGTGAGTGCGTCGAGGTCCGCGTGCGGGACCGGCCAGCTGATGCCGGCGTTGTTCACCAGTACGTCGAGCCGCCCGTGCGCGGCCAGCACGTCCGGTACGAGCGCCGCGGCGGCCGTGTCGTCGGAGAGATCGGCCTGGTGGTACGTCCCGCCGAGCTCCGCGGCCAGCTTCTCTCCGGCGGACCGGGTCGACCGCGAGTGCACCGCGACGGTCATCCCGTCCGCGGCCAGTCGCCGTACGGTCGCCTCGCCGATTCCGGAGGTCGACCCGGTGACGAGCGCGACCTTCACGCGCCGTACCGGAGACCGTCGAGGAGCAGGTTGAGCAGGCGGTCGGCCTGTTCGCGACGCCCGCCCGCGGCCAGTCCGACACCGCTCAGGCTCAGCAGTACGTCGTCGGCGGTCACGTCGGACCGCAACTCACCGGAGGCCGCGCCCGCGTCGAGCAGCGGTGTGATCGCACCGACCAGCAGGTCGCGGCTCTGCGCGTACGGGTCGGCGCCCGAGGCGATCACGGCGCGCAGCGCGTCGGCCATGCCGAGCTTGCGCGCCATGTAGTCGATGAAGCGATCCATCCAGGCGCGCAGGGCCTCCGCGGGCGGCAGCTTGGCGAGGAGCTCCGGAGCGGCTTCGCAGACGGCCGCCAGCTCGCTGCGGTACGCGGCCTCGATCAGCGCCTCCCGGGTCGGGAAGTGCCGGTACAGCGTTCCGATCCCGACGCCGGCGTCCTTCGCGATCCCCTCGAGGGTCGCCTCCAGACCGCATTTCGTGAACGCCTGCGACGCGGCGGTCAGGATCTGCCCCCGGTTGCGCTGGGCGTCCGCTCGCAGCGGGCGCTCGCTCGTACTGCCCATGTCCCTCCCCTCCGGAACTCCACAACCTAGCGGAACTTGATATCCGGAGGCGCCTCCGGTTAACTCGAAGTACCGGAGGCACCTCCGGTTAATAGCATAGGACGGACTCCAATGAGCAGAATCACCACACTTTTCGGGTATGAGTCGACCGCGGCCGAGGTGATCGCCGGAGTCGACCTGACCGGTCGGCGTGCGGTCGTCACCGGCGGCGCGTCCGGGATCGGGGTCGAGACCGTCCGGGCGCTCGCCGCGGCCGGCGCCGAGGTGACCCTCGCGGTCCGGAACACCGCCGCCGGCGAGCAGGTCGCCGGGCAGATCATCGAGGACACGGGCAACAACCACGTCTTCGTCGCACCGATCGAGCTCGCCGATCGCGCCTCGGTCCGGGCGTTCGCAGAGAGCTGGACCGGGCCGCTGCACATCCTGGTCAACAACGCCGGCGTGATGGCCGAGCCGCTCAACCGGACCCCGGAAGGCTGGGAGCACCAGTTCGCCACCAACCACCTCGGGCACTTCGGTCTCGCCCTCGGTCTGCACGACGCGCTCGCGGCGGCCGGGGACGCGCGGGTCGTGTCGGTGAGCTCGAGCGCCCACCTGCGCTCCGACGTACACCTCGACGACCTGCACTTCGAGAACCGTCCGTACGAACCGTGGGCGGCGTACGGGCAGTCGAAGACCGCGAACATCCTGTTCGCCGTCGAGGGCGCCAAGCGGTGGGCCGCGGACGGGATCGCGGTCAACGCGTTGATGCCCGGCGGCATCCGGACCGCCCTGCAGCGGCACGTCCCGGCGGAGGTGCAGCAGGACTGGGATCAGTACCGCTGGAAGAGCGTCGAACAGGGCGCGGCCACGTCGGTGCTGCTGGCAGCGTCGCCGCTCGTGCAGGGCGTGACGGGCAAGTACTTCGAGGACAACAACGAGGCGCTGCCCAACGTCGCGGGAGAAAACACCGGCGTCGCGCCGTACGCCCTCGATCCGGAGTCCGCCACTCGCTTGTGGGACCTCTCCGAGAAGCTGATTTGATCAGAAACCGGCTCAGCTACGGTTAACGCGGCTGGGCCGGTAGCCTGACCCACCGTGAGTGACTTGAGCATCCGGACCATCTCGTCCGACGAGCACGCCGCGTACATCGCGGCGCAGCCGGCGGCGAGCTTCCTGCAGACGCCCGGCTGGGCCGCGGTGAAGAGCGAGTGGAAAGCGGAGTCACTCGGCTGGTACGAGCCGGGCACGCCCGGCGAGCTGGTCGGCGTCGGCCTGGTGCTCTACCGGCAGATGCCGAAGGTCAAGCGGTACCTCGCATACCTCCCGGAGGGCCCGGTCATCGACTGGGACGCGATCGACCTCGGCAGCTACCTGCGCCCGCTGGCCGCGCACCTGGCCGAGCGTGGCGCGTTCGGGATCCGGATGGGTCCGCCGGTGGCGACCCGGCGGTGGGGCGCGCAGACCATCAAGGACGCGATCGCCGGCGGGCAGCAGCCGCGGCTCGGCGACGTCCGCCCGGACGTGATCGAGCCCTCCGGCGCGACGGTCGGCGACAAGCTCCGCAAGCTCGGCTGGAAGCCGCCGCGGATCGCGGAGGGCTTCGCGGCCGGTCAGCCGCAGTACGTCTTCCAGGTGCCGCTGGCCGGCCGCACCGAGGACGACCTGCTGAAGGGCATGAACCAGCTCTGGCGGCGGAACATCAAGAAGGCCGCGAAGGCCGGCGTCGAGGTGACGCAGGGCGGGCCCGAGGACATCAAGGCGTTCCACGGGCTGTACGTCGAGACCGCCGAGCGCGACCACTTCACGCCGCGCCCGCTGCCGTACTTCGAGAAGATGTACGCCGCGATGGCCAACCAGCCGGCCGATTGCTGTGACTTCCGGATCTACAACGCCCACCACGAGGGCGACCTGGTCGCGTCGACGATCTGGGTCCGGGTCGGCGGTCACTCCTGGTACTCCTACGGTGCCAGCTCGACCGCCAAGCGGGACGTGCGCGGATCGAACGCGATCCAGTGGCGCATGATGACGGACGCACTCGCGGCGGGCGCGTCCGTGTACGACCTACGGGGCATCACCGACACCTTGGACCCGAACGACCCGCACGTCGGGCTGATCCAGTTCAAGACCGGTACCGGCGGCGAGGCCGTCGAGTACGTCGGTGAGTGGGACCTGCCGTTGAACAAGGCGCTCTACACCGCATTCGACCTCTACATGAGACGGCGTTGACACCATGCCCCTAGTCCTGCACGTCGATTCCGATCGATGGCGTGATCACCTGCGTTCCACGTGGAACCCCGACATCGTCCCGGTCGCCAAGGGCAACGGGTACGGGTTCGGGAACCCCCGGCTGTTCGCCGAGGCACGCGCGCTCGGCGCCCGGACGGTCGCGGTCGGCACGTACTTCGAGGTCCCCGCGGAGCCGCGCGAGGACGTCGTGGTGCTGTCGCCGTGGCGGCCGTTCCTGGACATGCCGAAGAGCCAGAACGTGATCCACACGGTCAGCCGGCTGGCCGACCTGGTCTCGATCCCGGCCGGCAGCCGGGTGCTGATCGAGGTGATGACATCGATGCGCCGGCACGGCATCGGCGCCCGCGAACTACGGCACACGATGCTGCTGAACGCGCTCGACCGGATCCGCTTCGAGGGCTGGTCGCTGCACTTCCCGATGGGCGCCGGCGGCACGTCGGCGAACCTCCGCGAGGCGCAGCAGCTCGCCAAGGCGGCTCTCGACGTACGGAAGAACACGCTCTGGGTGTCGCACGTACCAGCGCAGAAGCTCGGCGACATCGGCGAGGACGTGAAGCTCCGGATGGGTACCGGGCTGTGGCTCGGTGACCGCGGCGCGCTGTCGGTGAAGGCGACGGTGCTCGACGTGCATTCGGTACGCCGGGGCGAGCGCGTCGGGTACCGGCAGCGGCGGGTGAGCGGCGACGGGCACATCCTGGTCGTCTCCGGCGGTACGGCGCACGGCGTCGGGCTGGAGGCGCCGACCGGCGCGGCGACCGTCCGGCAGCGGGCGATCGCGATGGCCAAGGGCGGCCTGGACGCGGCCGGGATGGCGCTGTCGCCGTTCAGCATCGAGGGCAAGCAGCGCTGGTTCGCGGAGCCGCCGCACATGCAGGCCAGCATGCTGTTCCTGCCGTCGGCGGTGGCGCCGCCGGCCGTCGGCGACGAGGTCGACCTGGACGTCCGGTACACCACGACGACGTTCGACAAGGTGTCGATGGATTGACTTCAGGTCCACCTGAAGTTGCAGCGTGGACCGTATGAGTTATCTGGAGCGGATCGAGGAGCGGCCGGGGGCGGCCGAGGTACGCGCGGCGTCGTACCGGATGCTGGCGCTGAAACGCGGGGCGACCTGCGTCGACGTCGCGTGCGGAGCCGGTCACGCGGTCGCCGAGCTGACCCGGAAGGGTCTCAAGGTGACCGGCGTCGACGCGGACCCGGACGCGATCGCAGCGGCCCGGGAGCGTGCGCCCGGGGCGATGTTTCACGTGGCACATTCCGCCGCCCTGCCGCTCGAGGACGCGTCGATGGACGGGTACCGGGCGCTCCGGCTGTTCCACCTGCTCGAGGATCCACGCCCGACGATCGCCGAGGCCCGCCGGGTACTGCGTCCCGGCGGACGGATCGTGGTCGGCGGGCAGGACTACGGCTTCTTCCTGATCGACAGCTCCGACCAGGACCTGACCGACGTCATCCGCCTCGGCCTGGAGTCCCGCACGGTCTCCCCGCGCGCCACCCGGACGTTGCGCGACGTACTGCTCGACGCCGGGTTCCACGATGTCGAGGTCGCCGTACACACCGACGTCGTCACCGACCACCGCCTGATGGCTCCACAGCTCAAGAGCGCCGCCGAGGCAGCGGTCGCGAAAGCCTTGATCACTGAGGAGGACGCATCCGGCTGGCTGGCCGAGCAGACACGCAGAGGGCGGCGGGACCGCTTCCTGGCGGCCGCGCCGACGATTCTTGTCGGTGCCCGCCGCTAACGTGCGGAAGATGACCGAGAAATATTCGCTGAAGGGCGTAGTACTGGACGCACCCGACCCGCGTGAGCTCGGCGAGTTCTACAGCCGGCTCCTGGGGTGGGAGTTGCACGCCGACGAGGAAACCTGGGTGACGGCGACGGATCCCGACGGCACCACTGGCCTGTCGTTCCAGCTGGAGCCCGACTACCAGCCACCGAGCTGGCCGAGCCGACAGAACATCCAGCAGATGCAGCTCCATCTGGACATCAAGGTGGACGATCTGAAGGCGGCGCACGAACGCGCGATCGCGGCCGGGGCGCGGCTGATGGAGTTCCAGCCGCAGCCCGACGTCCGCGTGTACGCCGACCCTGTCGGTCACATCTTTTGCTTGTTCACCGACTGAGCCTCCCGGCGAACCAGGCGGGTTCAGCCCTGCTTCAAAGGACCCTGCCAGCGGACGGTCGGCAGCAGAGCTGCCGGGTCCACGCGGTCCTTGTTGGCCGAGACGATGTCGAACATCGACTCGATCAGCGTCTCGGACAGCAGGTGCGGCTGGAGGCCGAGGCCTACCAGGCCTGTGTGCTTGACGTTGTAGTAGTGCTCCGCCTGCTCGACCCGCGGGTTCTCCAGGTGCTCGACCTGGACCGGGCCGGGGAAGCACTCCGCGACCAGCTCGGCGAGCTGCGTCACCGAGTAGCTCTCGGTCATCTGGTTGAAGACCCGGAACTCGCCCTTGTCCGCGGGGTTCTCCACCGCGAGCCGGATGCACTCGACGGTGTCCCGGATGTCCAGGAAGCCCCGCGTCTGGCTGCCGGCGCCGTACACCGTGAGCGGCTCGCCGAGGACCGCCTGGATGGCGAACCGGTTGAGCACGGTTCCGAACACGGCGTCGTAGTCGAACCGGGTCGCCAGCCGCGCGTCCCGCACGGTCTGCTCGGTCTGCTGGCCGTACACGACACCCTGGTTTAGGTCGGTGACCCGCATCCCCCAGATCCGGCACCCGAACTCGAGGTTGTGCGAGTCGTGCACCTTGCTCAGGTGGTAGAACGAGCCCGGCTTCTTCGGGTAGAGCATCCGGTCCTTGCGGCCGTTGTGCTCGACCTCCAGCCAGCCTTCCTCGATGTCGATGTTCGGCGTCCCGTACTCGCCCATCGTGCCGAGCTTCACCAGGTGGATGTCCGGGTTGACCTCGGCGATCGCGTACATCAGGTTCAGCGTGCCGACCACGTTGTTGTGCTGCGTGTACACAGCGTGTTCGCGGTCGATCATCGAGTACGGCGCGGCCCGCTGCTCGGCGAAGTGCACGATCGCGTCCGGGTTGAACTCCTGCAGGACCCGATAGACGAAGTCCGCGTCGAGCAGGTCACCGACGTACGCCGGGATCGTCTTGCCGGAGACCTCCTTCCAGGCCTGCACCCGGGACTCGAGATCCTCGATCGGGACCAGGCTCTGGACGCCCAGCTCGCGGTCGTACCCGCGGCGGGCCATGTTGTCGAGCACAGCCGTGTCATGGCCGCGGTCGGAAAGGTGCAGAGCAGTCGGCCACCCTAGGTAGCCGTCACCGCCCAGGACGAGTACGCGCACGGTTCGGCCGCCTTCCGTCAGAAACGTCGTCAGGTCCTTCATATCCTGAGTACCCGCTCCCGTAACGTGACAGGGGTCATTTATTCGCTGGCAATCGGCTGAGAATGGCCGCCGGACTGCCGGACGCTGGTGCGGGGGTGCAGAATAGGCCCCGATGCGCGCTCTCACCAAGCTCCGGTCCCGCCGCGGCAGATTGTTGCTGTGGGCGAAGTACTCGGCGTCCTCCGTGGTCGCCACCGTGGTGAGCCAGCTCGCGTTCGCTCTCTGTTACTGGTTCGGTTCGCCGGCCATCGTCGCGACCCTGGTCGCCTGGTTCGCAGGGGCCGTTCCGAACTACGTGCTGAACCGCCGCTACACGTGGGGCCGCAGCGGTCAGAAGCTGCCGTACACGCTGATCGTGATCGGCTCCGCCGTCTCCGCGGCGCTGGTCACCTCACTGACCGACCACCTGGTGCGAGGCATCGAGTCGCACGCCTGGAAGACACTCTTGGTGACCGGTTCGTACTTCGGGACCTATGCGGTGCTGTTCATCGTGAAGTTCGTACTGTTCGATCGGCTGGTGTTCGCCAAGCCCGTCGCCGCCCCCGCCGAAGCACGTACTCCCGTAGCCACGTAGTCGTCATCACCCGCCCGTAGTTCGCGCCGTACACGATCCCCGGGCCCTTCTTGCTGCTCCCGTCGCCGCGGCGACGCATCGTCATCGGGAGCTCGACCACCCGCGCACCGAGCGCGAGCGCCCCGAGCAGCAGCTCCGACGACTGGTACTGCGGCTCACGCAGCGTCACCGCCGTCGCCAGATCGGCCCGCATCGCGCGGAACCCGAACGACGTGTCGGTCAGCTTCTTCCGGGTCAGGACCGACGCCAGTACGGCGAACACCCGGACGCCGACCCAGCGCAGCCGGCTGTCCGCGTCCTCGGCCCCGAGCCGGCGGGATCCGGTGACGAAATCGGCCCGGTCGAGCAGGATCGGCTCGAGCAGGACCTCCAGCTCGTCGTTGTCGTACTGCCCGTCCGCGTCGGTGGTGACGACGTACTGCGCTCCGCCCGCGGCCGCCAGGTGGTACCCGAGCCGGAGGGCGGCGCCCTGGCCGCGGTTCGCGGGGGCGACGCAGACGTACGCGCCGTGGTCCTTCGCGACGTCGGCGGTGTCGTCGGTCGCGCCGTCGACGACGACCAGGACGTCGACGGGCATGCCCGCGCACGTCTTGGGCATGTTCGTCAGCACCGGCCCGATCCCGGCTGCCTCGTTGTACGCCGCAATCACAACGACCACCGGGGCGAAGGTCGCGGCGGCGAGTGCCGCTGCTGCCTGGGAGTCGACGGCGTCGGGGTAGTCGGCCATCGCGGGGCGTGCCTGGTCCTTGCCCAGAATCGCCCGCAGGCCGATGGCACCTGCCAGCGGGAAGAAGACGAGCCCTGGCAACTGGTAGCGCCAGGAGAACTCGAACGCGGCTGAGCCGAGTAGCAGCACCACACCGGCTGCAGCTGGCAGTAGAGCGGCAGAGCGAAGCCCTGACGTCTTGGCGCGCCCCAACCCCGCTGCCGCCGCGAGAGCGATCAAAACGCACAACCCGAGCAGTGTGCCGGACGCGTAGCCACCGTTCAGCTGGTAGGCGCGAAGGATGACCGCAGGCACGTGAGAGACGTGCGGTTCGGCCCCTCCCCACTTCACTGCCGCTTTGGCGGTGTTGGGGTCCTTGAGGTTCGGATAGACCAGCTGGAACTGCCAGCGGTCCAGTGGTACGTCGTCAGGCGAGGTGGTCCGCGTCGGCGCGAAACCCTTCGCGAAGTCCTTCAACGCCGCCCACGTCACGTCCAACGGCTGGTGCTTGATGACGAGATGCGCGAACTCCGTGGCCAGCTGCCGCTTCGTCGTACCGGGCGGCAACGCCCCCGGCCAGTTCTTGTCGCCGTACCGGTCGTGGGCGTACTTGTCGACGCCCAGGCGCTGGCCGAGCGGCTCCTTCGGGCAGAACAACCGCGTGCCGTCATCGAGCGGCAGCTTGTCGCAATTCGCGACCGTGGCGGTCCGTCCGTACAGGATCTCGTTCTCGGCCCCGGTGAAGCCCCAGCGACCGGTGTCGATCCGGAAGTACGCGCCGTACGCGACGAAGACCAGGGCGAACCCCGCGACGGCGGCAGCGGTACGCAGTACCACGTCCGTCCGCCGTTTGCGCCAGGCGTTCCCGACCACGACCAGGTAGAGCACCACCGCGATCAGCAGCACCATGCCGATCGCGCGGACCGTGAACGCGGCACCGACGAGTACGCCGACCACCGCGGCGCGGCGCCAGCCCGGCACGCCCTTCGCGAGCAGCAGCCAGAGGATCGCCACCAGGATCACGTCGAACGTGGTCTCGGCCATGATGTTCTGCTCGATCTGCACCTGGTACGCGTCGAGCAGGATCGGCGCGGCGGCGACCGCGGACAGCCAGCGGTAGACCGTCAGCTTGCGGGCGAGCACGTAGATCACGACGCCCAGCAGCAGGCCGACGAGGTGCTGGACGATCACGACCAGCTTCAGCCCGCCGAGCCAGACCAGTGGGCCGAGGACGAAGTCGTACCCGATCGGGTTCAGCTGGTCCGGGCTGAGCTTGCCCATGTTGGTCAGGTACTGCACCGAGTCCACGTAGACGATCGCCGGCGTGTAGGCGACGGTCGCGAGGATCCGCAGTACGAGACCCAAGGTCAGGAAGACGGCGAGCAACCAGTGCGTCCGCAGCGCCTTCCGCAACGCTTTCCTCAGTGAGGCGAGGGTTACCGGCTCCCTCACTGGTTCTTGAAGTACTGCCACGTGCGGGCCAGACCGTCTTCCAGCGACACCGTCGGCTGGTACCCGAGATCGTTGGCGATGTCCACGACCACGGCCGGCATCTCGCCCGCCGGCGCCGCGATGTGCTCGGCCGGCACCGCGCACCCGGTCACCGCGCGCACCGTCTCGATCATCTCCAGCACCGACACCGACCGCCCGGAACCGATGATCGCGCGACCGTCGTACTTGCTGTCCAGCGCCAGCAGGATGCCGCTCACCACGTCGTCGATGAAGACCAGGTCCCGCCGCTGCTTGCCGTCGCCGTACACCCGCACGCCGCCGTCGCTCAGCGCGGCCCGCATCATCCGCGGCACGAAGCTGTCCTTGTGCGACATGCCCGGCCCGTACACGTTCGTGAACCGGAGCGCGGCGGTCGCCATCCCGTAGCTCCCCGAGTACGCCGAGAGCAGCATCTCGCACGCGGCCTTGGTCGCGCCGTACGGCGTCAGCGGCCGGAGCGGGAGGTTCGCGTTGATGGTCGCCGTACCGACGTCACCGACCACCGCGTTGGTGGACGCGAGCACGAACCGGTCCACACCACTGCCCCGCGCCAGCTCCAGCAGGACCTGCGTGATGGTCACGTTCTGCGCGAACGTCTGCATCGGCGCGTCCACCGACCGCAACACCGACGTCAACGCCGCCAGGTGCACCACCGCCGTCGGCCGCGTCTCGAACGCCGCAACACAGGTCTCCTGCTCCGCAAGATCCCCGGTCACCACGTGCACACCGTCGTCCCACGAGGCATCCGCCGGCTCCCGATCCACCGCAGTCACCGGCACATCCCGCTCCCGCAGAGCCGCCACCACAGCCCGCCCGATGAATCCAGAGGCCCCGGTCACCAGCACACGCTCATCCATACCGCTCAACCTACCTGCGCCGGTCCACCCCCGACCATGCTCGTCACCCGTCGTCACCGATCAAGTACTTCGAGCGCATGGGCGTACTTCTTCCGCAGCCGCTCCTGGGTCTCCGGGTCGAGCCGGCTCCGCCGCGCAGGGCTGCTGTTGTGCTCGATATCGGCCCGCTTCACCGGCACAGCTGCCGGCGTCCGAACCAGCCGGGTCAGGTAATCGTCGTGCGTCTCGTCCGGCCGCCGGGTCAGCGCGTCGACCATCTCGACCACCCGCGGCGGGACGCCCAACTCCGTCAACTGGTCGAGCGTGCAGCTCGTGTCCTCGACCGAGTCGTGCAACAGCGCCGCCATCTGCTGGTACTCGTCCGCTCCGTCCCGCCGCGCGATCTCCGCCGCCCCGCGCACGTGCAGCACGTACGGCTCACCGCTCTTGTCGACCTGCTCCCGATGCACCGCGGCCGCCAACTTGTCCGCCGCTTGCAGGTTGTCCACAGGACCCTCGAGATACGAGTACGCCGCCGCCCAGGCTGTGTACAACTCCTCCAGCCGCTTATCCACAACCGCCAACGGAACAAACCGCTCCACGGTCTCCGCGTAATACGACCGCTGCTTCCCCACCCGCGGATGCGTGTGCAACCGCTGCACGTTGCTGTACCGATCCGACAACTTCAACAACAACACGTCCCGCGGCGCCGTCGCCAACTTGTCGAGGTACGCCGCACGCCCCTCCGGCCCGATCGTCACCGCCCCCACAAACCCCGCCGTACGCTCCCCGAACCGATCCCTCAGCTCCTCGATCGTCCCGTCGGTGTCCTCCACCACGTCATGCAACAGCCCCGCCCGCAACAGATCCACATCCGTCACGCCAACCCCACCCACCAACACATCCACCACCTGCAACAAGTGCTCCCAATACGCCTCCCCCGCCGGCCGCACCTGCCCGCCATGCCACCCAACCGCCCCCTCGAACGCCACCCCCAACTCCCGAACCAAGGCCGACGGCAGCACGCCACTCAACGCCTCTTCCGCAGCACCCCACCCACTCCACCCCGCAAACACCCGCACCTCAACCACGCATCCCCCCTGACACCGCCACCGGCTCGGAGGGATAGAGCTCATGCCATAGCCACTGCAGGAATTCATCGTCGGATGCACAGTCGTACTCCGCGGCATCACTGATCGCACCTGGCCGCAAACCTTCGCGGTCGCCGCTCACCAAGCGGGACAGTTCGGCCTTGAACGTGGCCATCCGCTCCCCACCGCGTCCGGTCCTCGCCATCTCGACAAGGTCGGGGAAGTTGTCATAATACGCTTCGGGATGATAATGAGCCTGAATTACTGCCAGGAAAGTCGCGAATGGGACCGATTTATCGTCAAGCCAATACGACCTGGACACAATTATTCCTTTCGAACCTCAGGATATCAGTGGATCCCGCCCACTGTTCGACCCACGACCAACTACCGCTTCCTCACACAGCTTCACCCGGCGCCGGTTCCTGCGGATACAGCTCCGCCTGCAACCACAGGAGAAACTCGTCGTCTGTGGTCCAACTGTCACCGTCGGCCGCGAGACTGATCGCGTCGCTCGGCAGACCTTCCCGATCGCCCTTCAGTAGCCGGGAGAATTCTGCCTTGAACGTCTGCAGTTCGACGTCGTCAGCGCGATCGTTGCGTACTCGCCGCTTCAGCGCGGAGAAGTTGTCCGGATCGGCCTCGGAGTGCAGATGGGTCTGCACTACCCCCAGGAAGGTGGCAAACGGCGCATCCGGATGCTTCAGCCAGTACTCACCGGAGTAACTCACGTGAATCTCCTCAGTCATTCTTCGAAGGGACGCGGGAAGAGGGTGTAGATCCCGTACTTTTTGGCCTCGAGGTTCCGCTTGAAGACGATCTTGATGTCGCCCCCCTCGAAGGTCGGGATGGGTTCAACCTCGGGCTCGCGGAGGCCGGAGAGATCTGACCCGGTCCGCTTCGCCTGCAACCATTCTTTCCGCGCGGCCTTGGACTCTGGCCAGTTCTTGAGCCTGAAGCCTGAACAGAACTCATAACCGTCCTCGCCCAACAATTCCGTGATCGGCACGACGAGGTCACGAGGCTGCACGTTCTCGTCGAACGGAGCGTCGAGAATGGCACGTACCTTAGGGTGCTCGGCTGCCATCACGTAGACCGCAGCGAGAGCGGTCGCGTCGTGGACCCTTGTTGAGTCTTTACCGCAGTAGTGCTGCTTGGTCGGATCGAGGCCGTCGATTCCCAACTCGCGTTTCACCGGATCCGTTTGCGCGGGGTCTTCGTTGAACGCCACCCTGCGCGCCTGCAGGTCATCCGAGCCCATCGCCCCGTGCCGGATGTGGCCGTGCCCTTCCGACAGATCGATCGAGGCGTACACGCTTTGGACGATCGGCTCGCAGCGTGCCGCCGGAGCAAGCCATGGCCGAGTGTCCTTGTTGGCCGCGATGTAGGCGACGCCGGTCCGCACGTCGCGTGATGTTCGATCGCTTGCTTCGGTACGTTCGTCGGCCTGAGCGTCGGACACGTCAGGTCTGGCAGGTCGAGGCATCGTCAGCCGCTCTGGATCCCAACGGTCGAAGCGAGCCCTGACAGGCTCACCGTCAACCTCGAGGTCGACGGTGAATCCTCTCTGGTAGCTCCGCGTTTCGTCGGGCGGACTCGAGGTGTCGGTGTCTTTCCGTTCACCGATATCAGCAGCCTCGGGCGTTGTGGCTGGTTCGGGAGATGCAGCCGGTTCTTCGCGGTCCTTCGGATCGCTCACTCGTTCTTCGACTGCGTCCAGCGAGGTCTGCGGGGTCGGGGGTGTGGGCTCGTGTTCCGTGGAATGGGGGGCTGGTGTCTCGTCCGCGCTGTCGGGCTCCGCAGGCTGGTTCTGTTCCCGAGGATTGTCGACCTCGGGTCTGGCCTGGCCCCAGCCGTCGCGGTTGAAGAGGAGATGGTTGGCCATGCGCTGGCGGCGGGCGGGCGGTGGCTGGGTGTCGGAGGTGTCGGAGGTGTCGGTGGGTGGGACGTCTGGTTCGTCATGTTTGTCGACGGAAGGTCGGGGCTCGGCGTCCCTCGTAGGCCTGTCGGCGGGTTCGTCGACAAGACGGTTGGTTGGCTTCGCGTCGGATGCGCAACGAGACTCCGGAGCTGACGCGGAGGCCCGATCCATGGGTGGCTCGGCTGTTGGGGCGTCCGAAGGCGCTGGCTCGGAGGTTCGAGTCTCCGACGACGGGGCTGGCTCGCGAGTTGGGGTTTCTGGGGCGGTTGGGTCGGTGGGCTCGAGGCGGCGGTGAGCGCGGGAGTCCATCAGGGCCGCCTGTCCATCGGGTCGACCGAGCGGAAGATGTGGTGGTGCCAGTCGTCCGGGACTTTCAGGGACTTGGCGGCCTCGATGATCTGGAAGGCTCGGTCCGAGGCACTGGACAGCTTGGATGCGGCGCTGGTCAGGCGGCCGTCCCCGAAGAGCAGAGACTCTGAGGGCCGACCGGCCGACGCCTCGAGGATGCTGTCTATCTGGTCGTTGATCGAGGTGCCTGTGAGGTTCAGGCCGCGGCGACGCCACAGGTCGGTTGCCGGATGCGGTGCGTCTTGTCGGCCGTCGTAGTCGCGGAGGTCGTCGGCGATGTCGGCGTACCGATAGAAGCCTGCCTGCCACTCGGTCTCTCGTCGTTGGCAGGGTGGTTCGCGGTGCGTCAGGAGGGCAGCCGCGGTGTCTGACAGGTGTTTCGAGAGGGCCTCGGGGTCGACGTCGGCGGTGATCGCGGCGGCTCGGCCTGCTACTGCGGTGGTTATGGCTTCGGCGAGCGCGCATTGCAACTCTCGGTCCGACCAGGCGCCGGCGAGTTCGGGTGGCGCGGGTCGGGCGAGGTTCGCGAGGTGGGCGACCGTCAGGAGTTCGATCCACACGGTCACGGTCGGGTTCTCGCGGAGGATCCGAGCGGCGGTCGCGATATCTCGGACGGTGCAAGGTGTCTGCGAGCAGGAGGTTCCGCACGCGGCGGTGCGACGCGAGGCCGTGGCGACGGTGGGTGGGTGGAGAGCGCGGTGTTCGCGGGGTTCGCCGTGGGGGATGCGGAGCAGGATGGGGCGGTCCATGCCGTCGGTGAAGGTGGTGGCTTGGCCGGGTGGGAGGGAGACTACGGCTCGGGATTGGGGGGTGGTGAGGTTCATGGTGGCGCCGACGGTTTCGCGGTCGTCGGCGGCGGGGAGGCGGTGCAGGATTTTGAGGGCGGAGTTCTTGACGACGTCGGGGATGACCTTGCTGGGGATCTGTTCGGCGATCACGAGCCCTTCGCCGTACGCGCGGATCTCGGCGAGCAGGCCCGCGAACAGTTCGACCGCGTGATTGGGTTCGGTGGTTGCCTTGAGCAAGCGATGGGCTTCTTCCACGACCGTCACGTGCTGCAGCCCGGTGGCGGACGTGCGGTGCACGCGGAGGTGTTCGATCAGGCGGATCAGGACGACGCCCATGCAGAACGCCTTGTCCTGGTCGTCGCCGACGTCTTCGAGTTCGAGTACGACGTTCCGCCGCAGGAGGTCCGCGACGTCGAGGGGATGGCCGCCGCCGAGGAAGCGGCCGGGGGTGCCGAGGAGGAGCGAGGTCAGCCGGACGTCGACGAAGCCGCGGACGTCGGCGGCGAGTTCGGCGCCGTACCCGATGTCGTCGACGACCGCGCGTGCTGTGGTCTGCAGGTCCGCGAGGGTCGGGTACTGCGTGGCGCCGCTGCTGAGGGCCAGGTCCCAACCGTACGACGTGTAGCACCGGGTCAAGGCCTGACTCAGGACCTGTGGAAAAGGTTCGTGCGCTTCGAACGCGGCGAGGAACAGCGCGCGGACGAGGTCGAGGTGCGTCTGGAGGGGGAAACCCGCTTCGGGTTCGAGCGGGTTGAGGCTCAGCGGTACGGCGTCGGGGTCACCGAGCCGGATCACTGCGACCGAGGAGTCGGCGCCGAGCCGGCCGGCCATCCCGGCGTACTCCGCCTTCGCCGGCTCGATCACCAGCCAGGGGACAGAGGCCGCGCTGAGCCCTTCGAGCAGGTGCCGGATCGTCTGTGACTTGCCCGAACCAGTGGCTCCCGCGACGAACGCGTGCCGGTTGAGCGTGTCCCGCGAGACCGTCATCGGCGCGACCGCCCGACCCGCGGTGTCGATAACGTCGCCCAGCGGGATGCCGTCCGCGGGCGTCTCCGGGGTCAGGTCGAAGCGCACCTGCTCGACCGCCCGCACACCGGCGATCTCCCGCACCGGCGGTCGCGCGATCGCCGCCAGCAACTCCCCGGTCGCCTCGAACCCGGCCGCCTCGAACCCAGTCGCCTCGAACCCGGCCGAGTCCTGGACCGTGAGCGTGTACGGCGTTTCGTGCAAGTCAGCGGTAGCGCTCAAGGTGTGCGCGATCGTCCGGGCGGTCCGTTCGTCCGCGGCGCCGGCGCGGATGCGCACCGTCCACAGACCGCCCGGAGCGGCGGAGAAGTCGCGGAAGCGTGCCCGGTTCCGCTCCAGGTCGAGCGCGTCGCGCCCGGAGATCTTCTCCCGGTCCAGGCCGATCGTCATCCGCAGATGCAGGTCGTCGAGCAGTTCGGCCCGGTCCGTGATCGGCACAGCCTCGACCAGCCACGCGAACGGCGGCAGCGCCTCCGCGAGGTCCTCGAGCAACCCGGCCGGCTCGACCTCGGCCTCGGGCAAGGCGGTGAGTACGTCGTGCACGCCACCGACCTCCACCCAGTACGGGAACTCGACCGGCTCCGCCTCGACGATCCGCGCCCCGACCGGGTAGTCGTCGACGGCGGTCCGCACCTCGAGCGGGCCACCGGCCGCAGTACGGGTCCAACAGAAGCTGAAGGGCCGCCCGGCCGCGGCCTGCAACGTCAGCGCCGGCAACAGCCCGCGCCGCAACGCGGTCAGTCGCTGGGCCGCATCCGCCTCCGGCCCGCCCGCCAGCGGCACCTCGACAACCCGCGACCGCGGAATCAGCTGCGGAGTCACAGCGATCCCAGCCGCGGATCGCAGTCGCCCAGCCGCGGGCTTGCCGGGTCGAGCGGGTCGACCATCACGAACGCGGTCGGCGACAACCCCTGCAGGACGGTCGGCTCCATCGCGTACTGGTACGTACGCTGGTACCCGATCGACGTGCTCTCGGTCGTCCCGCTCGACTCCGACGTCGACGTCGACTCCGACCACGACGTACCACCAGTAGTCGACTCGGAGTACTGCTCCCCGCTCGTCTTGGACCCAGCCCGGTGCCGGCGGCTGAACAGCAACCCGAACGTCGCCTGCCGGCTGTCCGACGTCTGTACGCCGCTCGATTCGCTCGTCGACGCGCTGTTGCCGCGCGTGGTGCTGTCCGAGGTGGACACAGAGGTATTCGTCCCGTGCGAATACGTGAACTGGCTCGCCACCAACCGGTGCTGCCGCCCGATGAAGGTCGCCGCCTGCTCGGCCTCCTTCGCGTTGCCGAGCCGCATGAACAGTACGGCGTCCCCGCCGCCCAGGACCTCCACCGCGCTGTCCCGCAGATGCGCGAACAGCAGAACCAGCCGGAGCCCGTTGCGCCGGCAGATGCTGTCGAACCGCTCCAGCTCCGGCCGTGCGAACGCGTCCGCCCCCGCGATCACGACGATCCGCTCGCCGCGCCCGGACAGCTCGCCGCGCTGGATCCGGACCATGGTGATCTGGAACAGGAGGTGCCTGAGCAACGACGCGGTCAGCTCGGACTCCCGATGCGACAGCTCGAAGATCCGCAGCGAGATCTCCTCGCCGTCCCACCCGTCCATCGCCGCGTCTCCGGTGACAGCAGCCAGCCGCTGCACCCCCGCCGCCAGCCGGAACAGCCGCGCCTCAGCCGAACGCCGGGCGGATTCGCTCAGCAGGTCAGTCAACTTCGCGTACTCGGACCGGGTCAGCAGGCCGCGCTGATCCGGCGTCAGCTGCCGTAGCAGCACCTGAAACGCCAAGTGCAGCCTCTTGAACGTGACAGGCGCATCTTGAAGGCACTCGGCCACCTGCTGCACCAGGGTCGCGTCAACACCGCGAGACTCGCCCTGCTCGGGCTCTGCCGCCCGCAGCCCCTCAGCCACGACCACACCGATCTCGTCAGCGCTCAACTCAGCCAACGGGTTCAGTGAGTGCTCCGGTACGACGGACGCACGGATCGGCGCACCATGTTCCTCGGCCAGGTCCCGCAACGGCTGGACCACGGTGTCCTGTGTGAGGTCAAGAACGACCAGCCGGCCGCCCGCACTCATCAGGGACGTACCCATCGCCAGCAACGCAGCGCGCCAGCCTGCAGCGGTGCCGCCGTACAGGTCGACACGTTCCTTCGTGACTGGGCCGACAGGAACCCACGGTCGTACTGCGTCGACCTCGAGTGACCTGGTGCGCTCCCGCTCGCTCAGGTCCTGCTGCCATGCCTGTACGTCCCGCTCGAACCCGGCCATCGTGCTGACGCAGTCCGCCAGCCAGAGCTGGTGTTCCTTCACCGTTGCCCGTCGCAACAGCTCCGGTCGCCCCCAGCACAGCCACACGACACCCAACGCCACCACAGCAGGTATCAATGCCAGCAACGGCTGCACGACAACCGCGACCACGACGGTCGCTACCGCGGCACCAGCCGCAACCCACACCAGCACCGGGCGCAGCCGGTCAGCAGCAGCACGCTTGCTCTCCAACGCGGCCAGAGCCGTCGGCGGCGGTACGGCGGGAACGGGAGGGTCATGCTGCTCGACAACCACGACCTCACGCCCGCGGTACTCCCAGCCCCACTGCTCGGCTTCACGGGTTGCAACAGCCTCAGCCATGCCTGACACCGCCCAACCGCTCCAGCACCACACCGCGCGCCAGCTCTGCGAGCATCGCCTCTGCTTCTTTGACCGTCGCCGTGGCCCGGCTGACCGTGGTGTCCCGCTCCCGGTCATCGGCCGTCGTGAAGCGGCGCCGGCAACCAGCACAGTGCGTCGCGGACGTCTCCGACCAGGACCCGCAGTACGAGCAACGGCGCGCCTGGAGCATGCGCTCGGCTGTGGACAACCGTTGACGCTCCAGGAGCGCCCGCTGCCAACGGAGCTGCGCCTGCGGCAGGTACTCGACCAACTGCCGGTCGGTGAAGCTCTTGCCACCACTTGCCAGCACGGCAGCAGTCAGCCGCGCCGCCGCGTCCCGGTGCACCGCGGACGGCCTGCCGATCGGCCCGACCGTCACCAGCAGCGGGAACCACCCGAGTGTCTGCACGCGAAGCGCCGCATGGCCCTTCGTCCAGCGCAGCGACATCGTGGAGTTCTCGTCCGGGTCCCTGATCCAGCCGGCCGGGCGCAGCGCCACCTCGAACAGCGCCCGCTGCGGATCGTCCAACGAGGCGTGCGGCAGCAGCAGGTGCGTGTACTGCCGACGCACGACCTGCACCGCCACCTCGGCCTCCCCGTGAGAACGTGCGGTCTCTGCCGGACCGCGCAAGGTAACTGTAGTTACCGACTGTGCCTGTCGCAGCACGATCACGTTGCCACTTGTGGAAAACTCACGCGCCAAGGCGGACTGACTGCGACGAGGTCTTGACCGCGAGTGATCGGCGGGAGACGATTCCGGCCGGGCGCGGGCTGACAACCTTGTCATCGGGGCCGCGTACCCACACCGGCGGACGGGGGTCGCGTCGGTCCGGCCGTGCTAGGAGCGTAGATGGATCTCCGCCGCCGCCCACTGGGGCTCGTCGCGTCTCTCACGTTGGTTGTGACAATGTCTGTTGCCATGACGCCAGCGCATGCCGCGTCACCGGCTGCCTCCGAGCAGCCCGTGGTGAGCGGCTCGTCGTACTTCACCTCGTTCGAGTCCGGGCAGCCGCAGCCCGGCTATACCGACGCCGTGGAGACCGGCGCGGACGGGAAGCCGCGCACCGACGGTGTCCGCGGCCCCACGCCGACCGGGATCGGCGGCAGCCAGATGGACAAGGTCACGAAGGTGACCGCGAACGGCGAGAACACCGGTGGCGGCGAGATCGCCACCAACGCCGCCGACGGCGACAAGTTCACCAAGTGGCTGGTGTTCGAGCCGACCGGCTGGCTGGTCTACCAGACCTCGACGCCGGTCGTCATCAAGAAGTACGCGCTGACCTCGGCGAACGACGCCGACGGCCGCGACCCGAAGAACTGGACGGTGTCCGGCTCGAACGACGGCACCACCTGGACCACGCTGGACACCCAGTCGAACCAGGACTTCGCGAACCGGTTCCAGACCAAGGAGTACAGCTTCGCCAACGACACGGCGTACACGTACTTCAAGCTCGACATCACGCTGAACCACGGCGAGAACATCGTCCAGCTCGCCGACTGGTACCTCTCGAACGGCGACCCGCTGCCGCCACCCGGACCGGTCGCGGAATCGCGGCTCGACTCCGGCCCGACCAGCGCGTACAACGCCCGCGCCCGGGTCGGCTTCACCGGTGTGAAGTCCTTCCGGTACGCCGGTCACCAGGACGCGACGGGCCGCGGGTACACGTGGAACAAGATCTCCGACGTCGACCTCAAGGTCGGCAAGGACACCCGGCTGTCGTACAAGATCTTCCCTGAGCACGTCGAGGGCGACCTCAGCTATCCCAGTACGTACGCCGCGCTGGACCTGGCCTTCGACGACGGGACGTACCTGAGCGACCTGAAGGCGAAGGACCATCACGGGTTCGAGCTGAGCCCGCGCGGTCAGGGCGACTCGAAGGCGCTGTACACGAACCAGTGGAACAACGTCGAGGCCGACCTCGGCACGGTGGCCGCCGGCAAGACGATCAAGCGGATCCTGATCGGCTACGACAAGCCGTCCGGGCCTGCGGACTTCCGCGGCTGGGTGGACGACATCCGGATCGCCGCCGCGATCAACCCGGACCGCGCGGCGCAGAAGACCGCGGCCAAGCACCCGTCGGACCTGGCGCTCACCACCCGCGGTACGAACGCGACCGGCGGCTTCTCGCGGGGCAACAACTTCCCGGCGACCGCCGTACCGCACGGTTTCAACTTCTGGACGCCGGTCACGAACGCCGGCTCCACGTCCTGGCTGTACGACTACGCCAAGGGCAACAACGAGGCCAACCGGCCGACCATGCAGGCGCTGTCGATCAGCCACGAGCCGAGTCCGTGGATGGGTGATCGGCAGACGTTCCAGGTGATGCCGTCGACGGCGGACACGCCGACCGCGGACCGCAAGGCGCGCGCCTGGTCGTTCAGTCACGACAACGAGATCGCCCGTCCGTACTACTACGGCGTCACGTTCGACAACGGCAACGCGGCCGAGATCGCGCCGACCGACCACGCCGCGATGCTGCGCTTCAGCTTCCCGGCCGGCAAGGCGTCGCTGGTCTTCGACAACGTCAACAACAGCGGTGGTCTCACCCTCGACCCGACGACGGGCGTGGTCACCGGGTACTCCGACATCAAGAGCGGGTTGTCCACAGGCGCCGGCCGGTTGTTCGTGTACGGCGTGGTCGACCAGAAGGTCCTTGCCTCGGGCAAGCTGTCGAACGGCGGCGGCGCGAACGTCGGCGGCTACTTCATGTTCGGCGCGAAGACCACCCAGGTGCAGCTCCGGATCGCGACCTCACTGATCGGCACCGAGCAGGCTCGCAAGAACCTCGAGATGGAGCTCCCGGCCGGCTCCAAGTTCAACGAGGTCAAGGACGCCGCCCAGGCCGCGTGGGACGCCAAGCTGAGCACGATCGAGGTCGAAGGCGCCACCGCCGACCAGCTGACCTCGCTGTACTCGAACCTCTACCGGCTGTTCCTCTACCCGAACAACGGTTCCGAGAACACCGGCACCGCTGCCAAGCCCGTGATCAGCTACGCGTCGCCGACCTCCCCCAAGGTGGGTACCGACACGCCGACCGAGACCGGTTCGAAGATCGTGGCCGGTCAGACGTACGTCAACAACGGCTTCTGGGACACCTACCGCACGGTGTGGCCGGCGTACTCGCTGTTCTCCCAGGACGACGCGGCCGCGCTGGTCAACGGCTTCGTGCAGCAGTACAAGGACGGCGGGTGGATCTCCCGCTGGTCCTCCCCCGGCTACGCGAACCTGATGGTCGGTACGTCGTCCGACGTGGCCTTCGCGGACGCGTACCTCAAGGGGATCAAGGGCATCGACGTCCAGGACATGTACGACGCGGCCGTGAAGAACGCGTCCGTCGTACCGCCGTCGCAGAACGTCGGCCGCAAGGGCATGGACCTGTCCACGTTCAACGGCTACACGGCCAACACCACCGGTGAGGGCTTCAGCTGGTCGATGGACGGCTACATCAACGACTTCGGGATCGCGAACCTGTCGAAGGCGTTGTACGACAAGGCGAGGAAGAACGACCCGCGCAAGCAGGAGTACCTGGACAACTACAAGTACTTCCTGAACCGGGCCCGGAACTACGTGACGCTGTTCGACCCGGCGGTCGGGTTCTTCCAGGGCAAGGACCCGAACGGGGTCTGGGGTAACTCGCCCAGTACGTTCGACCCGCGCGACTGGGGTCACGACTACACCGAGACGAACGCGTGGAACATGGCGTTCTCGACACCGCAGGACGGGGCCGGACTGGCCGCGATCTACGGCGGCCGGGACGGGCTCGCGAAGAAGCTGGACGAGTTCTTCAGCACGCCCGAGGACGCCCTGCACACCGGCGGGTACGGCGGCACGATCCACGAGATGCTCGAGGCCCGCGACGTCCGGATGGGCCAGTACGGCCACAGCAACCAGCCGTCGCACCACATCACCTACATGTACGACGTGGCCGGGCAGCCGTGGAAGACGCAGGAGAAGGTGCGCGAGGTGCTGTCCCGGCTGTACACCGGCTCCGAGATCGGGCAGGGGTACCCGGGCGACGAGGACAACGGCGAGATGTCGTCGTGGTACCTGTTCAGCTCGCTCGGCTTCTACCCGCTGCAGGTCGGCTCACCGTCGTACGCGATCGGTTCGCCGCTGTTCACGAAGGCGACCATCAGGCTCGCCGGCGGTAAGAAGCTCGTGGTGTCCGCGCCCGGCAACAGCTCGAAGAACATCTACGTGAAGAGCGTCCGCGTGAACGGTAAGCAGTGGACGTCCACGTCGTTGCCGCACGACCTGATCGCGAACGGCGGCAAGATCGAGTTCGAGATGACCGACCAGCCGACCAAGTGGGGCACCGGCCGCAACGACGCCCCGCCGTCGATCACCAAGCCGGGCGAGGACCCGATGACCTGGCGGGACTCCACCTCGGACACCGGCGCGGTGATCGGTGCGGGCGGTACCGACGTCTCGACGCTGATCGACAACGACGCGAAGACGCAGGTCACGCTGACCGGTGACCGGCCGACCGTCACGGTCGCCCTCCCGCAGGGCCGCCCGGTCGGCATGTACACGCTGACCAGCGGCGCCACCGGTACGGCGCCGTCCGCATGGACGCTGGAGGGCTCGAACGACGGTACGACGTGGACGACCGTGGACCGGCGTACGAACGAGTCTTGGGCGTGGGCGTCGTACACGAGGTCCTTCAGCGTCGCCTCGCCGAAGGCCTACACGCAGTACCGCCTGGTGTTCGCCCCGGCGACCGACGGCGTCACCCTCGCCGAGATCGAACTCCTCGGCACCCTGAAGGGCGTCGAGCCCGGCACCCACCCGAGCGACAAGCGCGTCGCCGAGACGAAGCCGAGCCCGACCCCGTCCCAGTCGATCGACCGCAACTGGGGCTGATCGAACACGAGGGCGACGGCAGTTGCCGTCGCCCTCGGTACGGGTTACCCGGCGGAGCCTGCCCCTGAGAGGTTCCGCCGGAACTTAAGGAGGGGTGGCGGTCCCCGCCCGGACTGCCACCCCTTCATCCCTAACGACGCTCGAAGCTCGTCAGGGGTTGCCTCTTCGCAAAACTGTCCACATGCCGGACATCGCAAGAGGAGCTAGCCGGACCAGCGGCCGGTGAAGAACGCCGCAGCCCACACGGCGGCCAGTGGTATCGCCAGACCCAGGTAGAGCCGCCCGAGCCACGGTTTTCGCCTGATCAGGACCGCCAGGCCGATCCACAGCGGCCACATGAGCAGGGTGGCCCGAGTGAGCGAGAAGACCCAGTACGACGTACAGAAGGCGCCCAGCGTCGCGGCGACCCACGCGGACTCGCCCCAGGAGCGGCGCCAGAGCAGCCAGACCAGGAGCAGCAGGCAGACCAACAGCGCGACCAGCTCGGCCCGGAACATCCACGTCCAGTCGGTACGGTCCGCCGGGAACCGGCCCTTGGTTGCGGCCTCCACCGTGTGCTGAAGCGACGTCCACGGCCAGGTGAACTTGCGGGGCCACCCCTTCTCCTGCGCCTCGTGCCAGGCGAACCAGGAACCGTGGATCTGCTTCAGGTACGCCATGAAGCCCAGCACCGGTACCAGGGGAAGAGCCAGCCACGGCAGCGACAACCAGTCCCGCTTCTTCGAGGTCAGGAACTCGACACCGAGCGCGAAGATCAGGAACAACCCGGAGACTCGTACGGTCGACGCCAGCGCGACGAAGATCGCCGCGCGGGCCCAACGCCCCTGCCGCGCCGCCAGCCAGGCGGGGAACGCGAACGCACAGAACAGCGACTCCGTGTACCCGGCGGCGAGGAACACTCCCACCGGGGCGCCGTACCAGACCATGGCCGCGTTCGGCCCGATCCCCTTCAACTCCGGGAACTCGTACTCCGCCAGCCGCGCCAGGTACACGCCCGCGACCGCACTGGCGACGGCCGAGACCACAATGCCCGAGGCAACGTATCCGATGCCGCTGTACGCGACGATGTGCACGAGCAACGGGAAACCCGGAAAGAACGCCGCCAACGGCGCGCCGGACGGCTCACCGTGGTTGTACCCGTACTGGGCGACCGCGTTCAGATGCCAGACGTCCCACTGCAGCCAGGCCCGCCAGACGTTCGGGTAGTCGGAACCGCGGTTGAACAGCAGCGGCGCCGACACCGAAAGCACGAACAGCCCGATCCGGGACACCAGCCACCACCCGAGCACCTCCCGCCCGAGCGCCGACGGCATCCACCGCTGCCACCAGACTCCGTCCACCCGGGCGCGCCGCGCCCGCCCCGGCCGAGGCTCGCCGGCGGCCGCGCGCTCAAACACGCCGCCACCACCGCACACCGCAGTCCGCCCGAGTCACCCCTCTATCGTCCCCCATCCGGGTTCCAGCCGTCCGGACGACCTCGAGGACTACTGGCCGCCGGTGCCGGGTGTGCTGGTCGGCTTGGTCGTCGCGCCGCCGGTCGGCAACGGGATGACCGGGGTGTTCGTCGGTTGCGTCGGCTTGGTCTTGGTGGGCCTGGTCTTCGTCGGGGTGTTGGTCGGAGTGTTCGGCGGCGGAGTGCTCGGCGGAGGCGTGCTGGGGGGCGGAGTACTCGGCGGCGGGGTGCTCGACGGGGTGTTCGTCGGCGTATTCGTCGGCGGCGTGTACGAAGGCGTGGTGGTGTCCGTGACCTGGTCCGGGTTCGCCTCCGGGAAGGCTTCCTCCGGAGCGCCCTCGAGGGCCGGCTTCATGAAGGCCAGCCAGGTCTGCAGCGGCCAGTTGCCGCCGAAGAACGCCTTGTCGCTGGAGTACGGGTCGAGGTTGCTCTCACCGGTCTTACCAGCCCGGTAGACGACCGAGGTCGACATCTGGGGCGTGTAGCCGGTCCACCACGAGGTCAGCGTCGCGGACCCCTGCATGCAACCACCGCAGGCCTTGTCCTTGGCGCGGTCCTCGACGGCCACGCCACCCGCCGTACCGGTCTTGCCGGCCACCGGGCGACCCAGCGCCTTGGCGCCGGTACCGGTGCCGTCGGTCACGACGTCCTGCAGAGCGAAGTTGACCTGCCGCGCGACGTCCTGCCGAATGGTCTGCTTCTTGTACTTGTCGAGGCTCTTGTCGGTGAACAGGACCTTGCCGTCCGGCCCCTTGACCTCGCTGATCACGTGCAGCGGCGCGTACATCCCGTCCGCCGCGAACGTCGCGTAGGCCTCGGCCATGTCGACCGCGGACGCGTACGGGTCCGGACCGAGGACGGTCGACGGGTTGTGCCGCCCGTCTTCGAGGGCCTTGGTCTGCGGGATACCTGCCGCCTCCGCAGCGTTGACGACCTTGTTGGGCCCGTCGTCCATCTGGTTGTCGACCAGGTCGTAGAAGGCGGTGTTGATGGACTGCTCGGTAGCCTTCAGCAGCGTCACGTCACCGTAGTCGCGGTTGAACTCGTTGCCGAGCTTCTGGCCCTGGACCTTGATCGGGCTGTCGCCCTGGAAGATGTCGTAGAGGCTCTTGCCGTCCTCCAGCGCCGCGGCCAGCGCGAACGGCTTGAACCCGGAGCCCGGCCGGGCCTTCGCGGTCGCCCAGTTCAGCTGGCTCTTCAGATAGTCCGGACCGCCGTACATCGCGAGCAGTCTTCCGGTGCCCGGCTCGACCGTTGCCATCCCGACGTGGAGGTTGTCCCGCTTGTCCGGCAACTTGTTCAGAGCCGCCTTGATCATCGTCTTCTGTTGGCTGTAGCTGAAGGTGGTCGTGACCTTGAGGCCGCCGCCGCTGATCTGGTCCTCGGTGAATCCTCGCTGCAACAGCTCCTTGCGGGCCATGTCGAGCAGGAAACCATTGGGGCCCGCGTAGCGGCTCTTGTTCTCCTTCATGTTCAGCGACGGCAGACTCTTGGCGTACTTCGCCTCTTGGGTCGCGCTGATCGTGCCCATCTGCTGCATGCCGTCGAGCACATAGTGGTACCGCTCGATGATCCGCTTCTTGGTCCGCGGATCCGGGTCCTCTACGTCGTAGAGCGTCGGGTTGTTCAGCACCGTTGCCAGCAGCGCTGCCTGCTGGACCGTCAACAGCTTCGGATTGGGCTGCTTGAAGTAGGCGTCCCCTGCGGCCGAGATGCCGTAGGCGCCCTTGCCGAAGTAGATCGTGTTCAGGTAGCCCTCGAGCGTCGAACTCTTGTCGTGCGTCCGGCCCAGCTTGGTGGCGATGAACAGTTCCTGGAGCTTGCGAGTGACCGTCCGCTCCTGGGTCAGGTACATGACCTTGACGTACTGCTGGGTGATCGTCGAGCCGCCCTGCAACTGCTGACCACGCGCGATGTTCCAGGCGGCTCGCACCATGCCTTGCGGTGAGATGCCGGGGTTGGTCCAGAACGTCCGGTCCTCGGCCGCGATCACCGCGTCCTGGACGTGCTTCGGGATCTGCGTGAGCGGCACCGAATGCCGGTTCTGCTCGAAGAACCTACCGAGCGGCTGCGAGTCGCTGGAGTACGTGACCGTGGTCGTGTTGGTGGCGAACTCCTTGTTCGGGTCCGGGATCTTCGTCGTCTGGTAAATGATGAAGAAGGCCGCGACCGCTCCGATGACCCCGAGGAACATGAGCGCGGCGAGCCAGCCCAGGACCCGCAGCGCCCAATGCTTCTTGCGCCGACGCGGCGGGCTGGCCTTTCTACGAGCTTCACTCACTGTGCAATCCTCGACGATCTCGCTGGAGTCATTGCCCCACAGACTACGGTGGGTGTGGTAACAGGCCCGAATCCGCTCCGGATGCTAGCAATCCCCGGTCGACCTGGCGAAAGTGGTCCACGGAAACTCTCAGCCAGAGCCTTTACAACGTTGGAAGCGTCGGGTTCCCTGGTGATGTGATCCGCCTCTCACTGCTCGCAGCGGGCCTGACGCTGCTCGTCTCCTCGGTCAGTCATGCCGCGGCCCCGCCGGCCGTGGGCTACTCGAATCCCGTCACCGCCGGGTACTCCGCCGACTTCCCGGACCCTTCGATGATCAAGGGCCGCGACGGCTGGTGGTACGCGTACTCGACCGGCGGCCCGTACGCCAAGGACGGCCACGACGGCGACTCGTACAAGATCGCCCGTTCGCGCGACCTCACCCACTGGGAGAAGGTCGGCTCGGTCTTCAACGCGACCAACCGCCCGACCTGGGCGGACCCGAACAGCGGGTTCTGGGCACCGGACATCCGCTACCTCGACGGGAAGTACGTCCTGTACTTCACCGTCCCGAACACCACCACGACCCCGGGCGACTGGGACTACGCGATCGGCGCCGCCACCGCACCGACGCCGGCCGGCCCGTGGACCGACTCCGGCGCACCGGTGGTCGCGCCACGTCCGGCCGCGGGCGGTGGATTCCAGTGGACCATCGACCCGGCCGAGTTCACCGACTCGGACGGTACGCGGTACCTGTACTGGGGCAGCTACAACGGCGGCATTCACGCCGTACGGCTGACGCCTGACGGCCTGCGCACGGTCGGAGCGGTCACCGACGTCGCCCGCGACCGCTTCGAGGGCCCGTACGTCGTGAAGCACGACGGGTACTACTACCTCTTCGGCTCGTCCTCGAACTGCTGCGCCGGCCCGACCACCGGGTACGCCGTATTCGCCGGACGGTCGCGCAGTCCGCTCGGTCCGTTCCTCGACCGCTTCGGAAACGACCTGAACGCGTCCCGCACCGGCGGCACACCGGTAGTGGCGTCAAACGGGAACCGTTGGGTCGGCACCGGTCATTCGTCGGTCGTCACGGACCTCAGCGGCCAGCAGTGGCTCGCGTACCACGCCGTCGACCGCACTGACCCCTTCGTGACCAACAGCAACGGCTGGCTGCTCCGGCCGATGCTGCTCGACCGACTTGACTGGATCGACGGCTGGCCAGAGGTCAACGCGGGCGCCGGCCCGAGCGAGTCCAGCAAGGTCTCGCCCGTCACCACGTCTTCGGCAACTGCGGGCAACGTGCGGGCCGAAGCAGACGTCACAGGCTCCGGTCAGGGCGTCTCCGCCCGCGGTGTGACGGCTGTACTCAGCCAGGGCCACCTGAAGGTGACCAACAGCGTCGGCTTCACCCGGAGCGTTCCGGTACCGCTCGACGCGCCAGGGAACATCGCACTGGAGGTCCGTGGTAACCAGGCGACCGCAGTGTTCAGTGAGGACCGCCTGGGCGATCCGCTGGCGACAGTGCAACTGCCTGCACTCGGTGGCGGAACGGCGGCACCCATGGGCGGCGCCGGCAACTTCTCCGTCGCACCTCTCTACAAGCCCGTCACCCGCGCAGCACCGACGCCGCGCATCGGCAGCGTCGACGGACGCTACTCCGACGAGTTCACCAACGGACTGGGTGCCGGCTGGACCTGGCGCAACGTCAGCCCGGACGCGACCGTCACCAACGGCGAACTGCAGTGGAAGACCGAGGCGAACGACCTCACCGACAACAACACCGCGGCGAAGGCCTCTCTGCTGCTCCGCGACCAGCCGACCGGCAACTTCGTGGTGGAGACCAAGCTGCACCTGGACGTCGGCACCGACACGGTCCGGAACTACCAGCAGGCAGGTCTGCTGGTCTACCTCGACGACGAGAACTGGATGCGGCTCGATCATGTTGCCGGAGGCACCGGCCGGTTCATCGAGTTCGGCAAGCGGATGCGGTTCACCCCGGTCGGAGCTCCGTCCGTCGTCACGTTCGGCGGCGCGATGATCGGCCCGCCGGCCGAAACGACCTGGTTGCGGCTGGCGCACGACGTCGTACCGCAGACCGGCGAGCACCGGTACCGCGCGGCATCCAGCACCGACGGGAAGCACTGGGTGTGGGGCGCGGCGTGGACACTGCCTGCCGGTACGACGCCGCGGATCGGCCTGGTGTCACAGGGCTCGTCGGCGCAGACGGAAGCGCAGTACGGCAAGGCGACCGCACAGTTCGAGTATTTCCGTGTCACGAGGTGACGTGCGGTGCCAGTAGTGTCACCGCGATCAGTGCCGCAGGGAAGCAGGCCAGGAACATCGTGAACGTGTAGCCCATGATGTCGCGGGCCTTGAGTCCGAGGATGGCGAGCGTCGGCAGCATCCAGAACGGTTGCAGCAGGTTGGCGCTCGCCTCCCCGAGGTCGTACACGACGACCATCCAGCCGGCATCTACATGCAGCGTGTTGGCGGCCTGCAGGACGTACGGCGCCTCGATCACCCACTTGCTGCCGCCGCTGGGTACGAAGATGCCGAGGACGCACGAGTAGATCGCGACCAACGGCGGGAACAGGAACTGGTTGCTCGCGTGCACCAGCCAATCGGCCAGCCGCGCCGAGATGCCGGTGTACGCGATCATCCCGAAGATCCCGCCGTACAAGGGAAACTGGAGCAGTACGCCGGCCGCCGCCGGTGCGCCGTCGCGGACCGCGCGGGCCATCCGCCACGGGCGCCAGTGCAGCAGCAACGCGAGCAGGAACAGCACGAGGTTGACCGTGTTCAGATCGAGCGCGTTGAAGAAGTTCTTGCCGCTGAAGTAGCGCACCAGGTAGACCGCGCCCAGCAACACGATCAGCAGGCTGAACAGTGGCGAGTGCTCGAGCCAGTCTCCGGGCCTACGCGCGTCCTGCCGTTGACCGTTGTACGGCGACCCGCGTCCGATCAGCGGTTTCAGCTCGATGCCGATGTCTTCCGCGGTCCGCGCACTTCCTTCGCCAGGCGCGATGAACCATGCCATCGCGACACCGACGACGTACACGATCAACGTCGCGACGACGGCCTGCCAGGTGAAGATCGTGTCGCTGAGCGGGATCAGGCCGTCGGCATGACCGGCCGCCTTGATCACCTCCTGCACCGGAGGCGGACTGCTGCTCGCGCTCGCGACCTGCAGCGCGGCCGAACCCGACAAGCCCTGCGCCCACACGGTTCCGAGGCCGAGGAACGCCATCGCGCCGAGCGCTCGATAGTCCGCCTTCGGCACGTTCCGGGCGACCTCGCGGGCCAGGATCGCGGCGAAGATCAGACTGAAGGCCCAGTTCAGGTACGACGCGAGCATCGCGACCGCGGCGACGAACGCGACAGCGCTCCGCGGGCTCTTCGGGATCCGCGCGAGCCGGGTGATCAACCGGGCGACCGGTCCGCTGGTGGCGACGGCGTACCCGCCGATGATGATCATCGCCATCTGCAGGGTGAACGTGATCAGCGACCAGAACCCGATACCCCAGGCATCGACCATCCCGAAGCCCTTGGTCGCAGCCGGGTCGTCGGGACGTTTCAGCAGCGGCTCGCCGGTGACCAGGCCGAACAGCAGCACCACGAAGGTGCCGACCAGGACGAACCCGAACGCGTCCGGGAGCCACTTCTCGGTGAACGCGGTGAACCGCAGGGCCAGCCGGGCGAGCACGCCCTCGGCCTCGACCTCGGATCGGGCGTGCTTCCCATGACTGTCGGTCATTACCCTCCGCTCCCGGGCTACGACGCTGGGTGTCACTCGATTAACGCAGTTCGGCGCCTGACGTAACAGCTTTCGCGGCGCGGCGGGAGAGAGGGGTGACAAAGGTCGTGTTTGTCAAGAGTTGTCCACAGGCAGCGGGTCTGCTTACAGTGGCGGAGCGATGTATCGAACCGATACATCAGGTCATGACAAACTAGACCGTGGGAGGTGAGTCATGGGAAACCGCAGTGGGGTCCTGGAGCTCGCCGTACTCGGTCTGCTGCACGAAGCGCCGATGCACGGTTACGAGCTCCGCAAACGCGTCAACGCCCAGTTCGGCTGGGGACGCGTGCTGTCGTTCGGTTCGCTCTACCCGTGCCTGAAGGCGATGCTCCGCAACGGGCTGATCACGGCCGACCCCGGGACGCCGGAGTCGGGTCGCCGGCCCAAGATCGTGTACACGATCACCGCCGACGGGAAGGACTACTTCGCGCACGCGATGCACGAAGCCGGTCCGTCGGCCTGGGAGGACGACACCTTCGGCGTCCGCTTCTCGTTCTTCGGCCGGACCGATCCGGCCACCCGGTTACGCATCCTCGAGGGCCGCAGGGCCCGGATGGAGGAGCGGCTGGCCAACTTCCGGGCGGCGATGAGCCGGACGGCGGAGCGGGTCGACGCCTACACCCTCGAGCTGCAACGGCACGGCCTGGAGTCGGCCGAGCGCGAGGTCCGCTGGCTGAACGAGTTGATCGACGGCGAGCGGCGCCAACAGCGGCCCCCTGACCAGCACCATCCGCCTACCCAAGGAGATTCCAGATGACCTCGATCCGAGTGGCGATCGTCGGCGTCGGCAACTGCGCAAGCTCGCTCGTCCAGGGCGTGCACTACTACCGCGACGCCAAGCCCGAGGAGCGTGTCCCGGGTCTGATGCACGTCGTGTTCGGCGAGTACCACGTGCGCGACGTCGAGTTCGTCGCGGCGTTCGACGTGGACGGCAAGAAGGTCGGCCTGGACCTCGCCGACGCGATCGGCGCCAGCGAGAACAACACGATCAAGATCTGCGACGTACCGCCGACCGGCGTGACGGTGCAGCGCGGTCACACCCTCGACGGCCTCGGCAAGTACTACCGGGAGACCATCACCGAGTCCGACGCCGACCCGGTCGACGTGGTCGCGGCGCTGCGCGAGGCGCAGGTCGACGTGCTGGTCTGCTACCTGCCGGTCGGTTCGGAGCAGGCGGCGAAGTTCTACGCGCAGTGCGCGATCGACGCGGGTGTCGCGTTCGTGAACGCGCTGCCGGTGTTCATCGCCGGCACCAAGGAGTGGGCGGACAAGTTCACCGCGGCCGGCCTGCCGATCGTCGGCGACGACATCAAGTCGCAGATCGGCGCCACCATCACGCACCGCGTGCTGACCAAGCTGTTCGAGGACCGCGGCGTCACCGTGGACCGCACGTACCAGCTGAACGTCGGCGGCAACATGGACTTCAAGAACATGCTCGAGCGCGAGCGCCTGGAGTCCAAGAAGATCAGCAAGACCCAGTCGGTCACGTCGCAGCTGCGCGAGGAGATCGAGGACCGCAACGTCCACATCGGCCCGTCGGACTACGTGGCCTGGCTGGACGACCGGAAGTGGGCCTTCATCCGGCTCGAGGGCCGCAACTTCGGCGACGTACCGCTGTCGCTGGAGTACAAGCTCGAGGTCTGGGACTCGCCGAACTCGGCCGGCATCATCATCGACGCGATCCGGGCCGCGAAGATCGCCAAGGACCGCGGCATCGGTGGCCCGATCCTGTCGGCGTCGTCGTACTTCATGAAGTCGCCGCCGGAGCAGTACGCCGACGACGTCTGCCGCGAGCTCGTCGAGAAGTTCATCCGCGGCGAGGTCGAGCGCTGACCTGCTCGTCCCGGCACGCCGCCTCGCTGAGCGGGGCGGCGTGCCATCATGGCGCCGGATGACCGAGATCCGTGAGTACCGCGACTCCGACGCCGGCAGTTGGCTGCGCTGCCGCCTGCTGAGCTTCTTCAGCACCGAGTACTTCGACGACGTGGTCGTCGAGCGTCCCGCGTTCGAGAACCCCGCGCATCGGCTGGTGGCCGTCGACGGCGACATCGTCGTCGGGTTGATGGACGTCGAGATCTTCCCGGACCGCGCGACGATTGCCGTCCTCGCGATCCATCCCGATCACCAGCGTCGCGGCCTGGCGACGCGACTCCTCGACGCGGTGCTTCCACGTCTGTCGGTCGACGTACTGGACGCGTGGACTCGCGGTGACGCGGCCGCGAACGACTGGTACCGGCGGTCGGGGTTCGCCGAGGAGTTCCGGTATCTCCATGTCTACAAGACCTGGCAGGACGAGGGCGTCGTGCCGCCGGAAGGTGTCGACCGGGTGGTGACGGCCTTCATGCATGCGCCGATCTCGGCCGAGGCGGCGATGCGGGAGCGGTTCGGTCGGGTGCATGTGTGTCGGCAGTACGTGCGAAAGTTGTAGCCATGCTGTTGCACGTCGGATGCGCGCAGTGGACGCACGCCGCCTGGCCGCAGCCGTCGCGGGACAAGCTGCGGTCGTACGCCTCCTGGTGCAACGCGGTCGAGAGCAACACGACGTTCTACGCGACACCGTCCCGCGCCGCGGTCGAGAACTGGGCCGCGCAGACGCCGCCCGACTTCAGGTTCGTGGTGAAGCTGCCGCAGGTCATCACGCACGAGCGCCGGCTCGCCAACATCGACTCCGAACTCCGCACGTTCCTGAGCGCGATCGAGCCGCTCGGCCCGCGCAACCACGCGGTCTGGATCCAACTGCCCGCCGCGTTCTCCCCTACCGACCTCGGCACGCTGGCCGCGTTCCTGCACAAGGCGCCTGCCGCTCATCGGTACGCCGTGGAGGTCCGGCATCGCGCCTTCTTCGAGGACGCCGGTGCCGCTGCCAACCTCGAACGGGTGCTGGCACGCGCTCGCGCCGAGTGGATCCCGTTCGACACCGGAACCCTGTTCTCCCGCCGCCCGACCAGCTTCGCCGAGCGCGACGCGTGGATGAAGAAGCCGCGGGTCGCCCGCCGGACCCGCGCGCTCACCGGGCACCCGATCGTCCGCTACATCGGCCGCGACTCCGTCGAGGAGACCGTCGACGGCTGGGCGTACCTCGTCGAACTCGTCGTGCACTGGCTCTCCGAAGGCCGCTCGCCGACGATCTTCCTGCACACCCCCGACAACGCCGAGGCCCTCAACCTCGCCCGCCGCTTCCACGCCACCGTCGCCGCATCCGTTCCCACTCTGGCCCCGCTCCCGCAACCCGCCGAAACCGAGCCACCCACGCTGTTCTAGTTATCCACAGCTCCAAAAGTCCCCCGTAGAAACGGCGTCGATCTCCGTATGTTCTCCGCCGACTTCACGACTCGGGAGGACACCCATGGAGCACTCGACCGAACCGACCACCAGCACCGACCCCCGCGCTGAGCGGCAGGCCCGCAACGACTGGCTGATCACCGAGCTCAGCCGGCTAGCGGCCACCGTCGACGATCCGCACGAACAGCTCAGATACCGCCGCGCCGCCGACTCCCTCGCCCGGCTCGCGCTCGCGATGCGCCCGTGAGTACGCCGGAATCGCTCGGCGACCTGCTCACTGTCAGCGGCGAAACCGCGCGCGAACTCGCCGGCGCCGACCAGTCCGCGTGGAACGGAGGCGTCGTCGCGACGTCGAGCGCGATGCTCGGCCTCGCCCACTGGGACGGCACGCTGTACCTCGACCGCGCGGCGATCCTCGAGCCCCTCCAGCATCTGTACGAGCACGCCGGCGAGTACCACGCGCCGCCGATCCTGCTCGCCTACAAGGAATCGCTGGCGACCATCCTCCACGAACACGCTCACTTCCTCGGCCCGTCCGGCGCGAACCAGGACGCCGCCCGCGAAGGCTTCCTCAAACCCGGCAGCCGCGAACTGGAGGAGGGCGTCACAGAGGCCTGGGCCCAGGACCACCTCGACGACTACATCCGTCGCCTGGGCATCGACAAGGTTGCCCCCGGCATCAACTCTGTCCGCTCTGGCGGCTACTACCCCGCCTTCGTCCCCGCCGTCCGCGACCTGACCACAGACCTCGACGCTCGCTACGGCCACACACCCGGCCACACCCTCGCCACCCTCAACCGTCAAACTGCCGCCGGCCAGGTCCCCCTCCTGGTCGACAACCTCTACGACTCCACTCGCCTCCCCGCCCTGGAGCCTCCGGGCGCCGCCACCCGTTCCCACCTCGAATCCATCCTCCGCACCGGCCTCTCCCGCCTGGACATCTACGAACTCAAGTCACCCGACGAGGCCACGGCCAAGTCCCATTTCATCGCCGACAACCTCCTGGCCCACCTCAACCAGGAAATCCACGCCGCCGAGTCCACCTACGCCTGCACCCGCTCCCCCGTCCACACAGCCCTCTCAGGCCTGGCCACCCCACGCCCAAGCCCAGTCATCCACACCCCCACCACTCCCCTCCGCCCACCCACCCCCACCCCAGAACTGACGAGATAACCAATGGACTACAAAGCCTTCCAGGCTGAGTATCTGCAACCAACCTCCGAGGTTTCGAGGACCCGAATGAGATAGTGCACTTCATGGACTTCACACGCTTCGACGCCGAGTACGGTGCTGTCCTCAACCGCGGGATGTCGATGCAGCGTGCCGACTTCGCAGTCGAAGTCGAACGACTCCACGGGCTGGCCGATCAGGTCGAGCCGGCCGCAAGCCAGGAGAAGGCTCACGGCCTTGTTGCGAAGCTCGACAAGGTCCTTGCGAACCGACCAGAACCGGTGTCGGAGGCAGTCACCGCAGCCGTTCGGGCCCATCGGCGCGCACGCAACGCCCAGGGCGGCCTGCAGGAACGCATCACCTCGATCCGCGCAGGCATCGCGGAGATCGGCGCCATCGCGGACACCGCACCTCCGAAGGAACAGAGCGGAATCCGGCAACTGGCCGAATCCCTCAGCATGCTCGCCGAATCACTGGAGATCAGCGCATCCTCAGCAGACGAGTAGCTGAGGACGCGCAGCACCAGAACGACGGGAGCAGACGGCCGTGGTCAGTACCTACGACGAGCTGATCCAACAGCAAGCACAGGCGGCTGTCCGGGTCATGGACGCACACCACTCGTCGTGGAACCACCAGACCGGGCTCCTCGCCGCGGGAGATTCATCGAGGGGCAAGGTGAGATGGGACCACTCGATCAACTACCACGCGTCGGTGCTCGACGATCTGCGGAAGATGTTCGCCACCGCAGGTCAGGAACACGACTCCGAAACTCTGGAACGCTACCGAGAGGCGATGCGGGTCGTCTTTCACGAGAACGGGTCTGGTCGGTTCGGGTGTGGGTACGGTGGCGGGCAGGTTGGGTTGGTTGGAATGGAGGTCGGTCGTGGGGTTTGTTGCTGAGGGCGCGGAGGTTTTGGGTGGGTTGGTGGAGTTGCGGCGGGTGTTGCATCGGGAGCCTGAAGTGGGGCTGGTGTTGCCGCGGACTCAGCAGGTGGTGATGGACGCGTTGGCGGGGTTGCCGTTGGAGGTCAGTACCGGGCGTGAGGTGACGTCCGTGGTCGGAGTGTTGCGGGGCGGGGCGCCGGGACCGACGGTGCTGTTGCGCGGGGACATGGATGCGCTCCCCGTGGTCGAGGAGACAGGACTCGAGTACGCCGCGGAGAACGGAAACATGCATGCCTGCGGCCACGATCTGCACACGGCGGGACTGGTCGGTGCTGCCCGGCTGTTGAGTGCGCATCGGGAGGAGCTGCACGGGAACGTGATCTTCATGTTCCAGCCCGGCGAGGAAGGGCTCGGCGGTGCCGGGTACATGCTGCGCGAAGGGCTGCTGGACGCGACGGGCGACAAGCCGATCGCGGCGTACGCGTTGCATGTCTGGGCGCAAGCCGCGAAAGGCGTCTTCCAGTTGCGGCCCGGGACGATGATGGCGAGTTCGAACCAGCTGCACATCACCGTGTACGGCAAGGGCGGGCATGGGTCGATGCCGGCGACGACGGTGGATCCGGTGCCGGTCGTGGCGGAGATCGTCCTGGCGTTGCAGGTGTACGTGACGCGGCGGGTCGACGTGTTCGACCCGGTGGTGGTCACCGTGACGCAACTCGAGGCCGGTGTCGCGATCAACGTCATCCCGAACTCGGCCCGCCTCGGCGCGACGGTACGCACACTGTCCGAGGCGATGCTCGAGCAGTTGACCCACGACCTCCCCGCGCTCGCGGAGCGGATCGCAGCCGCGCACGGCTGCACCGTCGACGCGCGGCTGAACCCGCAGTACCCGGTGACGGTGAACGATGCCGGGCGTACGGCGGAGACGACCGAGGTGCTGACCGGGCTGTTCGGGGAGGAGCGGGTGGAGCGGCTGCCTGATCCGTTGATGGGTGCGGAGGACTTCTCGATGGTGCTGCAGGAGGTGCCGGGGACGTTCGCGATGGTCGGAGCGCGGCCGGACGATGTGGCGGCGGGTGAGGCTCCGTCCAATCACTCCAGTGTCGTGCGGTTCGACGACGCCGTCCTCGGCGACAACGCAGCGGCCCTCGCCGAGCTGGCGGCCAGGCACTTGGTGCGTTCCTGAGAGCCGCTGTTCACGGCAGGTCGGGTGAACCCGAGAGATGGTCGTTGACTCGGGTCAGAAGGCTGAAGAGCTGAGCTCTTTCGTTCGCGGTCAGCGGCGCCGTGATGTGGTTGTTGACCGCGGACAGTACGCCGTCGAGCTCCGCCAGCCGGGCGTCGCCGGCGGCGGTGATCGTGATGACGTTGCGGCGCTTGTCCGTCGGGTCCGGGGCCCGCCGGATCCAGCCGCCGTCCTCCAGTTCGTTGAGGACGGCGACCAGGTCGCTCTTGTAGACGCGCGCCCGCCCCGCGACCGCCGCCTGGCTGGCCGGCCCGAACTCGGCGAGGGCCGCGAGTACGACGAAGTGGTCCTTGTGGGCGCCGATGGCGCGAAGCGCCTCGCTGGAGACGCGCTGTGTCTGGGCCGCGGTCATCCCGACCAGGCGGGACAGCTGCGCCCTCAGCCGCTCGGGCGTCTGGTCGCCGTGATCGAAGCGCAGGTCGTCCATGGGCACAGCGTACGCCTGTTGCGTTAGTCGGACTAACGATCTATATTCATTGGCGGCACCAATGTTAGTACGCCTAACTATTAAGGAGTCCGACCATGACCGACCTCCGCGAACTCATCGACCGCAGCGAGCTCGCCGAGCTGGTCGCCCGGCACAGCCTGTGGATCGACGAACTGCGGTACGACGAGAGCGACCAGCTGTTCACCGGCGACGTGGTGGTGAAGTCGCTCCGCGGCGAGGCCGCCGGCATCGAGGCGCTGGTCCAACTCGCACGTAAGGGCCACGACGCCTACGTCCGCACCCTGCACAACAAGTCCAACCTGGTGATCGAGATCGACGGCGACACCGCGACCGTGCGAGCGAACGACCTCGCGGTGCTCGTCCGCCACGACATGACCGAGGAGATCGCTGCCGCGATCCACTACTACGGAGCACGGCGCACGCCGGACGGCTGGCGGTTCGACCGGCTCGAAGTCGCCCCGCAGTCACTCACTGCCCCGCTGGAACGCGCGATCTAGGGATTGTCAGACATGCCCTAGAGACCTGTGGCTGGTCGATCCGCCAGAGATCGACCAGCCACAGGGAATCAGGACGGCGAGATGCCGAGCGTGTACGCGCCGCGGCTGCCGTAGGTGGAGTACCCCGTGTTCAGCGGATCGCCGTACCCGACGTTGTCGATCCGCAGGTAGTACCTACCCGGCTGGAGAGTGCCGGTAACACTCGCGCCGAGGCCCGTCGGCGTCCCGGCGTCGCTCTGGCCGGAGGCCGGGTCGTTCGACGCGACGACCGCGCCGGAGCTGTCCAGCAGGTCAAGTTTGATGTCGAGGTTGCCACCGACGGCGGCCGGGCTCGCCGTCGCGGTGTAGTCGCCCGCAGCACTCACATCGACGCGGTACACGTCGGTGTCGTTCTCGGCCGCGATGATCCCGGACGTCGGAGTACCGATGGTCAGTGCGGCGGCGTCAGCGGTCGTGTCTCCCGCCTCGTCGGAGCGCGGCGCGAGCCCGTGCGTACCGACAACCGCGAAATCGTCTTCCTTGTTGTTCGCGTCGGCGTACTCACCTTTGCTCCACTGGCTGATGCCGCGGTAGTAGCCGACTCCCATGATCGGAGCCCAGGCGCCGTGGCCGGCGTAGTACCCGACGGACGACGTGCCGTCGTGCGACAGCCCGACGTTGTGCCCGGCCTCGTGCGACGCTGCCTCGGCCAGATTCTTCGCACCGGTGCCGACGCCCTTGGTGAACACCAGCGCCGGCTGGTAGTAAGCATGCTGCGACGAGTTGTCGTACACACCGACGTACGCGACACCGCCACATCCGCAGCCGGACTGATACCAGGTGTCCGGGTCGATCAGCACCCGCGTGCCGTACTGCGTGTCCGACGTCCCCGAGCGATCGATCGCCGCCGCGGCCGGCTCCTGCGTCGTCACGTCAACGTCGAACGGCGCGTAGTCCTCGGCCACCCGGGCCCACACCTCGTGGACGACGTCCTGCTCAGCCGTGCTGAAACTCGAAGGATCACCGTCGGTGTCATACGCCGACACGTTGACCGGGTCGATCCCCTTCGACGCGTTCCACGCCGTACCGGTGATCGTGTGACCGTCGAAGTCCAGGTAGATGACCCGGTTCGAGCCGGGTTTGCTGTGCAGCTCGAACGCCGGACCGGTCGCGCCGGCAACCGCGGTAGACGCCCACCGCGGTGACGCCTCGGCTGCCTTCTGCGGCGCGGTCAGCCCGGGCTCGCGGTAGAACAACTTGCTGTCGGCATCGAGCCAGGCGGTCTTGTCGGTGGCCAGGATCTGTCGCAACTGGTCCGTCGGCAGTCCGTTGTGCGCGGCAACTTCGGCAAGCCGGGACTGCACCTTGCCGAGTGCCTGGCTGCCGGCCACCGGCTGGGACAGTAACTGGTCGATCGGTGTCTGTTGCGCATCAGCCTGGCTGCCGAGCGCGACGGCCAAGCCTCCGAGAGCGACAGCACCGGCACACGCGAGTGCACCAGTGCGGCGGATTCTGTTCATATGGGTTCCTCCTCACGTCCCCCCGTGGGCGGCTCCCCCCAGACAGCAGACCCGGGGCCGTCGATCTCGGTGGGATCGACGGCCCCGGGTGGCTCAGGCGGCGGTGACGCGGACGGTGTAGGCGCCGCGACTGCCGTACGTCGAGTAGCCGGTGTTCAGCGGATCGCCGTACCCGGAGTTCTCGATCCGCAGGTAGTACCGGCCGGCGGCGACCTGGCGGCTGATGCTCGCGCTCAGGCCGGTCGGAGTACTCGCGTTGGACTGCCCGGACGCCGGGTTGGCGGAGGCGACGACGGTGCCCGACGAGTCCAGCAACTGGAGCTTTATGTCCAGGTCCGCACCCGATGCGGCCGCGTTCGCGGCGAACTTGAACGTCCCGGCCTTGAGGTCGATCCGGAACAGGTCGACGTCGGTGTCCTTCTCGTAGATCCCCTGCACGCTCGTGCCGAGGGTGAGCGCGTCGGCGGTCGCCGTGGTGTTCCCGTGATCGTCGGCCCGCAGCGTCAGCCCGTTCTGGCCGATCACCGCGTAGTCGTCTTCCTTGTTGTTCGCGCCCGCGTACTCGCCCTTGCTCCACTGGCTGATCGCCTTGGAGTAGCCGACGCCCATGATCGGCGCCCACGCGCCATGGCCGGCGTAGTACCCGACAGACGATGTGCCGTCGTGCGACAGCCCGACGTTGTGGCCCGCCTCGTGCGCAGCGGCCTCGGCGATGTTCTTGGCGCCGGTGCCGACGCCCTTCGTGAAGACGAGCGCCGGCTGGTAGTACGCGTGCTGGGAGGAGCTGTCGTACACGCCGACGTACGCGACCCCGCCGCAACCGCAGCTCGACTGGTACCAGGTCGTCGGGTCGATCACGACCCGCGTGCCGTACTGCGTGTCCGACGCGCCCGACCGGTCGATCGCCGCCGCGGCCGGCTCCTGCGTCGTCACGTCAACGTCGAACGGCGCGTAGTCCTCGGCCACCCGGGCCCAGACGTCATGGACGACGTCCTGCTCGGCCGTGCTGAAACTCGAAGGATCACCGTCGGTGTCGTACGGCGTGATGTTGACCGTCGCGGGCTTGCCGTTCGTGTTCCACGCCGTACCGGTGATCGTGTGGCCGGTGAAGTCCAGGTAGATGACCCGGTTCGAGCCGGGTTTGCTGTGCAGCTCGAACGCCGGACCCGTAGCGGCTGCGACCGCGGTCTTTGCCCACCGCGGGGACACGGCGGAGTCAGCGGCCCGCTCGATGGTCGTGGCGGTCGGCTCGCGGTAGAACAGCCGGCCGCTGTGGTCCAGCCACGCGGTCTTGTCGCTGGTCAGGATCTGCCGGAGGTGGTCGGTAGTCAGCTTGTTCTGCGCGGCGACCTCGTCGAGGCGGGACTGGACGCGGCCGAGAGCGGCCCGGCCCGGGAGTTCCTGTCCGAGCAGTTGGTCGAGGGCGAGCGGCGCGGGCTCCTTGGCGTCGGCCTGGTTGCCCAGCGCGACGGCCAGGGTTCCGCAGGCCAGAGCACCGGCAACGGCGAGCGCGCTGATCCGGCGTCGATTCAGGCGTCGATTCAGGCGTCGATTCAGGGGGCGGGTTGGCATGGGGCGGGGACTCCTCAGGTTCTCCGGCGTGCCTCACTTGACATCTTCACGAACGGTGTATGCGAACGCACTGTGCGTAGCCTGCCCGAAGCGCCCTATCGCTGTATAGATTCGTCTCGGGATTTAACGCCGACTTGGGAGGGGTCCCGATGCGATTCATGATGATCTTCAAGGGCAGCGAGGAGTTCGAGGCCGGGCAGCCGCCGAGCGAGGCCGCCTTGACCGCGATGGGCCTGGTGATGGCCGAGATGGCCGAAAAGGGTGTGCTGCTGGCGGGCGACGGGCTGCTGCCGAGTTCGCAGGGCTTCCGGTTGCAGCTCGACGAGGGGAACCGCCGGGTGGTCGACGGTCCGTTCACCGAGACCAAGGAACTGATCGCCGGGTTCTGCCTGATCGAGGTGGCGTCCCGGGCGGAGGCGGAGGAATGGGGCTGGCGGTGTATCGCGGCGGACGCCCTGGGCGCCGGCGACCCGCAGACCTCCGGGCTGCTGGAGATCCGGCCGGTCCCCACCGCCGACTTCTTTGGCGACAACTACACCGAGGAGGCGCAGCACCGGAACGAGGTGACCTTCCAGAAGGCGGCGGAGAACCTTCAGAACAGCAGCACCTGACGGATCGACGTACCGGCGGCGAGGTCGTCGAACGCCTCGTTGAGGTCGTCGAGCCCGACGGTGGCGGTGAGCAGCCGGTCGACGGGTAGCCGACCGGCACGGTAGAGCGCGACGTACCGCGGGATGTCGCGGGACGGGACCGACGAGCCGAGGTACGAGCCTTTCACGGTGCGTTCCTCGGCGACGAGGGAGACCGCCGGCACCGTGAACGACTGCGACGGGTGCGGGAGGCCGACGGTGATCGTGGTGCCGCCGCGGCGGGTCGCGGCGTACGCCTGCTCGAGGACCTTGGCACTGCCGACCGTCTCGAAGGCGTACTCCGCGCCGCCGGCGGTCGCTTCCCGGACCTGGTCGACGGCATCGGGGGCGCGGGCGTCGACCGCTGCGGTTGCGCCGAGGTCGAGGGCGAGCCGGAGTTTGGCGGGTACGACGTCGACGGCGACGATCGGGTGGGCGCCGACGAGCACCGCGCCGAGGAGGGCGGAGAGGCCGACGCCGCCGAGGCCGAAGATCGCGGTACTGCGGCCCGCGCGGAGTCGAGCTGTGTTCACCACCGCGCCGACGCCGGTGAGGACCGCACAGCCGAAGAGTGCGGCGATCTGCGGTGGAAGGGCCGGGTCGATCTTCACGGCCGAGTGCGCTGAGATCACCGCGTGGTCGGCGAAACCGGAGATGCCCAGGTGATGGTGGACGATGCTGGAGCCGGCACTCAAGCGGTGCGCGCCGGTGAGGAGTGCGCCGGTGGTGTTGGCGGCAGCACCTGGTTCGCAGAGGGCGGGGCGACCGGAAGCGCACGGGCCGCAGGTGCCGCAGGCGGGGACGAAGGCGCAGGCGACGACGTCGCCCGGCGCGAAACCCGCGGCCGAGGATTCGACGACCTCGCCCGTGGCCTCGTGGCCGAGCAGCATCGGCATCACCCGCGGGCGCGAACCGTCGATCACCGAGAGGTCCGAGTGGCACAGGCCGGCGGCCCGGATCCGGACCAGCAACTCCCCCGGTCCCGGCGGCGCGAGCTCGACCTCTTCCACCCGCAGCGGCCGCGATTCGGCGTACGGCGCCGCCAGCCCCATCTCCCGCAACACCGCGCCGCGCACGATCATGGGGCGATTCCCTCGAGGGCGGTGCGGATGAGTGCGGGCACGGGGACCGGGCGGCGGTTCGTACGGTCGACGAAGACGTGGACGAAGCGGCCGGTGGCGGCGGGGTGGGTGGAGTCCTCGCGGAACAGCCCGATCTCGTACCGCACACTCGAGTTGCCGAGCTGGGCGCAGCGCAGCCCGGCGTCGACCACCCCGGGGAACTCGAGCGGCTGCTTGAACGTGCACTGCGAGTCCACGCACAGCCCGATCACGTCGCCGCCGTGGATGTCGAGTCCGCCCGAGCGGATCAGGAAATCGTTGATGACGGTGTCGAAGAAGCTGTAGTACTCGACGTTGTTGACGTGCCCGTAGACGTCGTTGTCCTTCCACCGCAGCGTGATCGCCAGGTGGTGCGGATACGCGGCGCGTTCCATCGGCCGGCTACGGCTTGCGTCCGACTCCGCAGTACAGGCTGCACATGATCTCGGTGAACTCCCCCGAGTCGACCCGCCGGGTGGTCTCGTCGTCCGGGAACCACTTGATCGGCGACACCACCCCCGGCTCGATCAGCTCGGTGCCCGCGAAGAAGCGGGTGACGTCCGCCTTGTTGCGCACCTGCGCGTTGCCGCCGCCGTCGGACTTGTACCCCTGCACCGCGCGGTCCCACATCTCCGGCGCGAAGTCCTGCGTCGCGTGCGAGATGATCAGCAGCGATCCTGGCGCCAGCGGCTCGAGCAGGTCGCGGACGATGTCGTACGGCTTCAGGTCGTCCGCGAGCGAGTGCAGCACGCCGACCAGGCTGAGCGCGACCGGCTTGCCGAGGTCGATCAGGTCCGTGAACTCCTTGGCCCGCAGCACCGATCCCGGCTCGGTGATGTCCGCGTCGAGGTACGCCGTCCTGCCCAGCGGCCCGCTGGCGAGCAGCGCGCGCGCGTGGGTGAGCACGATCGGGTCGTTGTCGACGTACACGACGTGTGCCTCGGGGACGACCTTCTGGACGATCTCGTGCAGGTTCGGGCTGGTCGGGATGCCGGTGCCGACGTCGAGGAACTGCGTGATGCCCTGCTCGGCCGCGTACCGCGCGGCGCGGTGCATCCACATCCGGTTCGACTGGGCGGTGACGCGGCAGCCCGGGAACGCCTTCAGCAGGTGCTCGGCAGCCTGCCGGTCGATGGCGAAGTTGTCCTTGCCACCGAGGAAATAGTCGTAGACCCGCGCCGCGTGCGGGCGGTCGAGCCGCAGCTGCTCAAAGACCCCTGGGTCGACTTCGGCGTCCTGCGATTCAGCCATGAACATCCCATCCGCGCTGCGGCTCAGAACTGACAGCCATCGTAACCGGTAGGCAACTGACCGTGACACCGGCACAAAAACACTACTCCCGTAGGGCGTCACTGCCATCAGCTCGCGGCGCGTCCGGCCAAGTCCTTAACGGAGGCTTGATCCGGGGCGGGCGTTGTCGGCATGGCCGACGGTTACAGTGCAGGCGTGCGGTTCATCCGGGATCTGTGGACGTTGCTGCAACGGCGGGATTTCCGGCGGTTGTTCGCGGTTCGGCTGACGTCGCAGTGCGGGGACGGGGTGTTCCAGGTCGCGCTGGCGTCATACGTACTGTTCTCGCCGGAGCGAGCGCCGGACGCGGCCGCGATCGCGGGACTGTTCGCGGTGTCGCTGCTGCCGTACTCGATCCTCGGGCCGTTCACCGGCGTACTGCTGGACCGCTGGTCGCGCCGCCAGATCCTGTTCGGCGCGAACCTGACCCGCGCGGTGCTCGTGATCGGCGTCGGCGCGCTCGTCGCGGTCGGCAATGCGGGCGTTCCGTTCTACCTCGCCGTACTCCTGACGCTCGGCGTCAACCGCTTCCTGCTCTCCGGCCTCTCCGCCGGCCTCCCGCACGTCGTCGAACGCGACGAACTGGTGATGGCCAACGCGGTCACCCCTACCTCCGGTACGGCGGCCTTCCTGGTCGGCGGCGGGATCGGCGCCGGGGTGAAACTGCTCGCCGACTCCGACCTCACCGTCCTCGGGCTGACCGTGGTCGTCTACACCGCCGCCGCGCTGCTCGCCCTCCGGCTGCGCCGCGACCAGCTCGGCCCGGACCTGAACGGCGACGAGCCCGGCATCCTGGAAGCGCTCCGGACGATCGCGGCCGGTCTGGTCGACGGCGGCCGGCACCTCCGCGAACGCCGGCAGGCCGCGCTCGGGCTCGCCGCGATCGGCTCGCTGCGGTTCTTCTTCGGGCTGATGACGGTCGCGATGATCCTGCTGTACCGCAACTACTTCTATGGACCCGGGCAACTCGACCGGGCGTTCGGCGGGTTGGCGATCGCGACCGGCGCGGTCGGCGCCGGGGTGTTCGTGGCCGCGCTGATCACGCCGTGGGGCACCCGGGTGCTGTCGCTGCGCCGGTGGATCAGCTGGCTGTTCGTCGGCGCCGCGGTCGTGAGCGCCGTACCGATCGGGTTCTACACGCAGCCCGCCCTGGTGATCGGCGGGTTCCTCACCGGGTTCTGCTCGCAGGGCGTGAAGATCAGCGTCGACACCCTCGTCCAGACGGGTGTCGACGATGTGTACCGCGGGCGGGTGTTCGCGCTGTACGACATGATCTACAACGTCGGGCAGGTCTCCGCGGCCGCACTCGGCGCGGCGATCCTGCCCGCCAGCGGCAAGTCGTACCCAGTACTCGCGCTCGTCGTGGCCGGGTATGCCATCACCGCCCTGCTGTACTCACGTGCCTCGCAGCGCGGTGATCGGCTGGATGGCGGAGGCCTTCCAGGCGGGGTAGGTACCGGCGACCAGACCGATGAACGCACCCAGCAGGGGTGAACCGAACGCCAGCCGGTTGTCGAGGATCGGTGTCCAGTCGCGGATCCAGGACACGCTGACGGTCAGGATCACCCCGACCGCCGTACCGAGCAGTCCACCGAGGAAGCCGACGATCACGCTCTCCACCAGGAACTGCACGGCGATGTGTCTTCGCGCCGCTCCAAGAGCCCTGCGCAGTCCGATCTCGGAGATGCGTTCCAGCACGGACAGCAGCGTGACGTTCGCGATGCCCAGCCCGCCGACGAGGAGCGCTACTGCGCCGAGCAGCAGGAACAGGGCGTTCAGGTCGGACTCGACGCCTTTCCGTACGGCGCCCTGTTTGGGCGGGGCGTCGACGGTCAAGGTGCTCGGGTCGTTCGGCTGGATCGCGATCGGGGCCTGTTCCGCGATCAACTGGGCGGCGCCGACGGCGGTGCGGATCTCCACCGCGTCGGGTGACTCCAGGTTGTAGGCCTCGCGGGCGGTGCCGTTCGGCATGATCACCGCGTCGTTCAGTTCGGCGCGACCGGTGACCGACTCGAGGATGCCGATCACGGTGTACGGCTCGTCGCCGATGAACACGGCCGGTTGCGCGTCGACCCGGTTGATGCCGAGGCGTTCGGCGGCATGTTTGCCGAGGACAACTACCTTGTCGGCGCGCTGGTCGTGGCCGTCGTCGAAGAACCTGCCGGTCCTGAGCACCGCGCGTACGGCGTCCCAGAGGCCGGCGGATCCGGCCATCACCGGGAGCGCCTTGCCGGCACCGCTGTCGAGGCCGGTGACGTTCTGTACGAGGTCGTCGCCGATCTCCAGGTTGGAGACCGTGCCGACCGCGTCGACGCCGTTCAACCGTTGGATCCGCTCGGGCGCGTCCCACGGAAGCTGCGTCGCGGCCTCCCCCTGCTGTCCGCCCTTGTCGTCCGGAGACACCACCACTCGTGTAGCCGCCGCCAGATCGAACCGCTGGGTGATCTGCCCCGCCGCCGTCTGTCCCAGCCCGACCGTCCCCACCAACGCCGCAACCCCAAGCACGGTGCCGAGGGTCGTGAGGATCAACCGCGTAGGTCGGGCGGCAACACCGGCCAGCGCTTCGTCCAGGAGGTCCCGCACCGCGGGACGAGACCTGCGCCGCGGACGGAGGGCGCCAGGCCGTGGCGGATGGGCGTCGGCGCCGGACGTCCGCCGGATGAGCCGCGCGAGCGCTACCCGCGGTCGCGCCCGCCGCCGCCCCGCGGCCGCTCCCCCGCCCGGCCCGCCGGGGACCGGTGAAGTGGACGGCCCGCCGGTCGGGTCCGGGGGGCCTGCTTGGGTTACCACTGGAGGGTTCCGTCGACGATGCGGACCTGGCGTTGGGCGCGGCGGCTGACGTGGTCGTCGTGGGTGATGACGGCCAGCGTCATGCCCTCGGAATGCAGTTCGTCGAACACCTGCAGGATCGCCTCCGCGTTCTTGCTGTCCAGGTTTCCGGTCGGCTCGTCCGCCAGCAGCAGGCTCGGCTCCGCGACCAGCGCCCGGGCGATCGCCACCCGTTGCCGTTCACCGCCCGAGAGCGTCGTCGGCGCGAACTCCATCCGGTGCGCCAGCCCCACCCGTTCCAGCGCGACCCGGGCGCGCGCGAGCCGCTCCCGCCGGGGGACCCCGACGTACACCATCGAGAGCGCGACGTTCTCCAGCACGGTCCGATGATCGAGCAGATGGAACGACTGGAAGACGAACCCGATCCGCTGCCCGCGCAACACCGCCCGCCGCCGTTCACGCAGGCTCATCGTGTCCACCCCGTCCAGCCGGTACACCCCATCCGTTGGGTTGTCCAACAACCCGAGCAGATGCAGCAACGTCGACTTCCCTGACCCGGACGGCCCTACGATCGACAGGTACTCCCCCTCCCTGACGGTCAGGTCGATCCCCTCGATCGCGCGGACCTCGGGCGGCCCCGGGAAGAACCGCCGTACCCCGATCATCTCCACCACCGGCGCCGGCAGCGCCACCGCAGTGCTCACTTCCCCACCACCACTTGATCGCCCTCACTCAGTTTCGCGTCGCCCTTCGGTGTCACCTGGGCGAACCCGTCCGCGGACAGTCCGACCGTGACCGGAACCAGCTCGACCTGCCCGTTCCGCAGTACCTCGACGCGCGACGCCCCGTCGGACCCGGACGACAACGCGGCCACCGGTACGGCGAGCACCTTGCCGCTCGTGCTCTTCACCGGGATCGTCACCCGCACGTTCGCGTCCCGGAGCAGCGCAAGCTGGCTGCCGGTCAGCGCGTTCGGCGCGACCACCACGTCGTACTGGCTCCCGTTCTTCGTCACGCGCCGGACCTTCGACGCCACCGACGTACCGTCGCTGAGCTCGAGCGCCGCCGCCATCCCCGCCTTCAGCCGCTGCGCGGTCTCCGCGTCGACCTTGAGCGTGACGACCAGCGACGCACCGCTCGCCGACATCACCACGCCGTTGACGGTCCCGCCGCGCTCCACCTTCACGTCGTCGACCCGGCGCGGCAGCGTCTTCACGTAGACCACCTCCGACACCGGCAACGGCGTACCGGCCTTGAACTCGGCATCGGTGCGCGCCTGCTCGGCGTCCGACAGGTTCTGCTGGGCGTCGTCGACCGCACCTTGTTGTACGGATAGGTCTTTCGCCTTGGCATCCTTCGCCGCCTTCAGCTGTGACTGTGCCTGCCGGAGCTGCTTCTTCGCAGCGTCGACCTGCTTCTTCGCCTGGTCGACCGCCTGCGTGAGGCGCTCCTCCGGCGCGGGAGCGTCGTACCCGGCGTTCTCGTACAGCTTCTCCACCGCGGCCGACGTGGACAGCGTGTACTCGTCGTCGACCGTCCCCGGGTCGTACCCGAGCCGGTCCAGCGTCTGCTCCAGTTGCAGCACGTCCGGCCCCTTGCTCCCCGGCGACAGCGTCCGGTACATCGGCAGTACGCCGGCCAGCCCGATCACCGGCCGTCCGGTGATCTCCAGCAGCGCCTTGCCCTCGGTGATCGTCGACCCGACCGTCGGGACCTTGCCCGTCACGATCGGCGGCGTGGTCAGGCCGGCGGTCTCCACCCGGATGTTCACCGCGCCGTCGAACGACGCGTCACCCCGCCCGACCACCTTGCTCGACAGCAGTTTCCGCGCCACCGGCACGGTGATCTGGGACGCGGCCGGTGGTGCGGTCTTCGCGGCCGCGTCCTCCGGCGAGCTGATCCGGCTGCCCGCCGCCACCCCGATCCCGAGCGAGACCACGGCCACACCGGCCACCCCGACCAGGACCCGGCGGCGGGACTTGGGCGTAGCGGTCACCGGTTCGCCGTCTCGTCGCGGTACGCCTCGAGTTCGGACTTGTGCTGGTCGACGAACTCCTTCTCCTGCTCGTACTGGACCTTCTTGTAGGCGTCGTCGTACCCCTTGGCTTTGCACTTCTGGTCCGCGACCGCGAGCTCGATCTCCAGCTTGCGGAGGTCGGACAGCTTCGCCGAGTCGACCTTGTCGAACGACGGCGGACCGGTGATCGTCTTCGCCGGCCCGCCCTTCGCCGGCGGCTGGTTGCCGGTCAGCGCGTCGAGCTTGTGCTGTACCTCGTCCCGCGGATCCGAGACCTTCTTGTACCCGGAGTGCCCGGCGTCGGCCATGCAGTCCGACCATGCGGTGGTCGCGTCCACGACGCGCTGATCGGAGTCGATCCGCTTCTGCAGCGCCTGGATGTCCTTGAACAGGCTGTCGAACTTCTTGAAGTCGATGGCGCCCTTGTTCTCGCCGTACACCTGTTTCACCGCCTTGCCGCGGCAGCCGAGGTCCTGCTCGCCGCTCGAGTTCGGCCCGTCGCCGCCGCCCTGGATCACGACCGCGCCGTTCCCGCTGGCGTTCGGTCCGTTCAGCGCCTTGTCGTACGCCTTCTGCGCGGTCGGTGAGAGGCCTTTGCGAATCTTCGTGTTCGGATTGCTGTCGTCGTCCGCGGCCTTCGACCAGTCGATCGTGCTGATCCCGTACCCGTACTGCTGGGCGAACTTGTCCGGCGGCAGGTTGAACGCGTCGCTGAACTTCCCCTTCGCCTGCTGCTCCGGCGGTACGGCGACGTACTCGAAGCCGGCGTCCTTCATGCACGCGACGGTGGCGTCCTCGACCTTCCGCTGCTTGGCGAGATCCTCGTCGCTCGGCTGCTGCGCACCGCCGGCCCGGGTCGCGATCCGGAACGAGCCGCTGCCACCGGACGAGCTCACGAAGCCGTCGCCCATGTACTCCGCGAGCGGACTCTTGTCGCTCTTCTGATCGGACGCGACCGGCGCCTTGTCGTTGCCGCAGGCAGCCAACGCGAGGACCGCCACCAGGGCGAGTGCTGTTTTGCTCTTCATGGCGGTCGAGCGTGCCGCCCGGGTCGTGAAGAACCTGTGAAGGACCGGTTTGCACCCGATGCTCTCAGCCGATCTTCATCGGATTCTCATCATGTTCAGGGACATTGAGCTAGTGCCCCGAGCCGGGTGATGGTCGAGTGCTGGAGGTGTCCAGGTGAGTGCATCGCAAGGCGGAAGAGCTGACTCGATGTGGTTCTATCGTGTCCGCTCTTCCAACGCGGCGAGGTGCTCGCCTGGGCGCCTCCAGTGCCGACCATCACCCGGCTCGGGGCACTAAATGCCAGCGCGGATCCTGGTCGCTGAAGACGACCTCAAGCAGGCCGAGCTGATCCGGCGGTACCTCGAACGCGAGGGGCATCTGACCGTTGTCGTGCACGACGGACGGGAAGCCATCGACGAGGCCCGCCGGCGCAGCCCGGACCTGCTGGTGCTCGACGTGATGATGCCGAAGGTCGACGGCCTGGACGTCTGCCGGGTGCTGCGGGCCGACGGCCCAGGCAACTCAGGGGTGCCGATCATCATGCTGACGGCGCGTTCCACCGACGACGACCTGCTGCTGGGTCTCGACCTGGGCGCGGACGACTACCTGACCAAGCCGTACAACCCGCGCGAGCTGGTCGCCCGGGTCCGGACGGTGCTGCGGCGTACCCGGATCCGCTCCGAGGGCGAGGTGTACCGGGTCGGCGACCTGGAGATCGATCCGTCCCGGCACGAGGTCCGGCTGGCCGGCAAGCTGATCGAGCTGACGCCGGCGGAGTTCAAGATTCTCGCCTGCCTGGCCGCCTCCCCAGGGCGGGCGTTCTCCCGGCAGCAACTGCTCGAGCACGCGTTCGGCTTCGACCACTACGTGTTCGACCGCACTGTCGACGTCCACGTGATGAACCTGCGGAAGAAGATCGAGCCGTCGCCGGGCGCTCCGACGTACCTGCGCACCGTGTACGGCGTGGGCTACAAACTCGCGGAGGCCTCCGATGCGTCGTAGCGTGCTGGTCCGATTCCTCGGACTGTCGCTCGCCGTCGCGCTCGGGGCGGTGATCGCCACCGCGCTGATCGCGACGTACAGCACCTCGGAGAAGCTCCAGGGCGAGATCGCCGCGAACACCGGCCAGTTGCAGGTCGACGGCGAGGTCTACGCCGAGCTGTCGAAGTACGCCTCCGACCATCCGACCTGGTCGGGTGTGGACAAGGTCGTGCACGACCTGGCCGGCCGGCTCGGACGGCGGGTCGCGGTCACCACCGAGGACGGGTCGGTGATCGCGGACTCGGCCCGGATGCTCGGCGCCGCGCCCGAGCTTCCTTCGGTGCCAGCGGCAACCATCGACGCGCGTGGCGGCGGGATGGGCAAGCTCGGCGCGACGATGACCGTGTACCAGATGCGCAAGCCGGTAGCAGTCGCGAGCGGGTTCGCGGCGACCGCGGCGTTCGGTCCCGGGTTCATGCCCGCCTCGGACTGGGGCCTGACGGACGAGGAACTCAAGCAGCGGAACCAGCTCGCGAAGCAGGCCGTGAACTGCCTCGGCACGAAGGGAAAGTCGGCGAGCGTCGCGCGCAGCGACGGATCCGTGCCGCAGGTGATGATCCAGTCGAAGCAGTCGGTCGCCGGCGTCCCGGTGAACTCCACCACCACCAGCAAGGACGAGTGCCTGCCGCCTGGCCTGTACGCGCCCAGCGCGAAGGCGAAAATCGTCAACGACGACGAGGTGCGACGGTCCACGGCGTGCCTGGACGCGGCCGGCATCAAGTACAAGATCAACGACTACGACGGCCTGCGATCCGTCGATCCGGTCCTGGACGACGCGGTCGACGCGACGTTCGCGAACTGCGTCACCCAGGCCCGCGTGCAGGCGTTGACGCCGTACGTCGCTCCACCGGCGAAGCTGTACCTCGGCGCGAAGAGCACGTTCAACGTGTTCTCCGCCGAGGGCCTGCTGCGGACCGGGACGACGGCGCTCGGTGTACTGCTGGTCGCGGCGCTGGTGATGCTGTTCGCGGGCCGACGGTTGGTGCGCCCCATCGTCGCGCTGACCGGCGCGACGCAGCGGATGCGGAACGGCGACCACGCGGCGCGGGTCCCGGTCAGCGGCAAGGACGAGGTGGCGCGGCTGGGTCACGCGTTCAACGACATGGCCGAGGCGATCCAGCGGCACGACTTCCAGCGCAAGGCGATGGTCAGCGACGTCGCCCACGAACTGCGGACACCGCTCGCGAACATCAAGGGTTACCTGGTCGCGTCCGAGGACGGCGTCGTACCGCTCGACGGCGCGCTCGTCACGTCCCTCCTCGAGGAGACCGCACTCCTCGAACACCTGGTCGCCGACCTCCAGGACCTGGCCCTCGCCGACGCCGGCATGCTCCGACTGCACCCCACTGCGCGCGACCTGACCGAACTCGCGCAACAGGTCGTGTCAGCCCACCGGCCGGCCGCCGAAGCCGCTTCGGTCAGCCTCTCGTGCACGGCCTCTGAGCCCGCACCAGCTGTCGTCGACGGTGCCCGCATTCGTCAGGCGCTCGGCAACCTGGTGTCGAACGCGATCAGGTACACCCCGTCCGGAGGCCACGTGGTGGTCGGCGTACGGCCTGTGGACAACGGATACAACCTCAGCGTGACGGACAACGGGACAGGGATCGCCGCCGAACATCTCCCGCACCTCTTCGACCGCTTCTACCGTGCCGACGTCTCCCGCACCCGCACCACCGGCGGCAGCGGCCTCGGACTGGCGATCGCGAAACACCTGACGGAGGCACATCAGGGCAAGATCGAGGTCACGAGTCGGCTGGGGGCCGGGTCGACGTTCATCATCTGGCTCCCCTCGAATGCCACACTGACCGAGTGAGCCAGCCACCGAACTCGCCCGCGCCCTACGGCCACCAGAACGGTGGCCGGCAGCAACAGCCCGGCGGCCCGGCTTTCGGCCCGGGACCAGGCGGCCCAGGACCAGGCGGCCCGGGTCCGTACGGCCCAGGCCCGGGCCAACCGCCGTACGGCGGACTGGGGTACGGAGCAGGTGGACCGGGATACGGACCCGGCGGGCCGGGGTACGGTGGTGGGCGGCCGCGGCGGACGTCGTTGTACGTTCTGATCGCGGTGGTCGTCGTACTGCTGCTCGGTGGCGTCGGCGCGCTCGTCGTGACGCTCACCGGGCGTGACGACGACAGCAGCGGCCCGACCCAACCGGCCACTGCCCCGCCCCCTGCGGCCACCTCCTCGGAGCCCGGTTCAGAGCCGAGTTCCGAGCCGACATCGTCGACCACACCGTCGACGTCCGCACCGCGCCTCACCGAGGCCACAGCTCTCGCGACCAAGTTCCTCGCCTACGTCAACGCCAGTGACCGGAAGCACGCGCTGGCTCTCGGTTGCGCGGACAGCAGGCAGATCCTCGCCGGTCTGCTGGTCTTCATGATCGATCCGCCGACCAAGCTCACCGTCAACGGGCCGCCCGTCGCGACGGTGACCTACTACCGCAAGATCTCGGTCCCGTACTCCGGCACCACCAAGGGCCCGGTCCCGCGAACCGGTACCGTCGACATCATGGACCAACCGTCGGCGCCGCTCTGCGTGCGGCTCACGACGTTCCGCTGATCGGCCCGCCGGTGGCATCGCGAAAGGCCCGCCTGGCCGACGTCCACGAGATCGCGTCCGGGATGCCGCACGTCACCAAATGGGAACGCGGCGACGGCACCGACCGCCCGGTCTACCAGGTCGGCGGCAAGTCCTTCGTCTTCTTCCGCACACCCCGCCCCGACGCAGTCGACCCGCTCACCGGCGAGAAGTACGACGACGTGATCATGATCTGGGTCGAATCCGAGTCCGAGAAGCTCGCGCTGCTCTCCGACGACACCAACCCGTTCTTCACCACCCCGCACTTCGACGGCCACCCGTCGGTCCTCGTCCGGGCCCGCGACCTGGGCGCCCTCACCAAACAAGAACTCACCGAGGTCATCCAGGACGCCTGGCTCTCCCGAGCCTCCCCCCGCAGAGCCAGAACCTGGCTCGAAGCCCACCGCCTGGATACTCCCTGATCCGACCTTGTGCACGAGATCCGTACCGCGCGGCGCCCGGCGTACGGATCTGGTGCACAAAGACGCGGCCTCAGGCTTGCGTGGTCGGGGCCAGGGAGCGGGCGGTTTCGAGGAGGCTGGTGCCGGTGGGGAGGGTGGCGATGATGGGGGTGTCCAGGCCGTTCTCGAGGTAGCGGTTGATGTGGGTGCGGCATTCGGCGGGGGTGCCGTGGACTATCAGGGCGTCGACGAGGGATTCGGGGATGGCGGCCATGGCGGCGTTGCGGTCGCCGGCGGACCAGGCTTCGCGCATCGGCCGCATGACGTCGGCGCGGCCGAGCCAGTCGTGGAAGGCGGCGTAGCCGGGGACGGTGAGGTAGGTCGCGATCAGGTAGCGACCGATGTTGCGGGCCATGTCGGCGTCCTCGGTGACGCAGACGAAGATCCGCGCGGCGAGTTCCTTGTCCGGGCCGAGTTCCGCGCGGACCCGGCGTACGTCGTCCGCCGACAGCCAGTTGGTGATCGCGCCGTCGGCTTCCCGGGCCGCGAGCCGGAGCATCTGCGGACGGAGCGCGGCGAGCATGATCGCCGGCGGCACGTCGGGCGCCTTCTCCAGCCGGAAGCGCTCGATGGTGAAGCTGTCGAACTTCCCGTCCACGCGACCTCCGGCGAACGCCTGCCGCAGGAACCGCAGTACGTCGCGGGTACGCGCCAGCGGCGGGTCGTAGGCGATCCCGTTCCACCCGGTCACGATCGTCTCCGACGACGCCCCGATCCCGAGCACGAACCGCCCGGGCGCGAGGTCTGCCAGCGCCGCGGCGCTCATCGCGAGCGCCGCCGGTCCGCGCGTGTGCACCGGTACGACGGCCGTTCCCAGCCGCAGCGACGAGTCCCACTCGGACGCGAGCACCAGCGGCGTGAACGCGTCCGCGCCCGCCACCTCCGCCGACCAGAGATCGGTGTACCCCACCGAGGACAACTCGGAGATCAACGAACGATGTTCCCGCAGCGGTACGCCGGTCAGCGGAACGGTCAGTCCCCACCGCATTCAGATCAGCCTCTTCAGCAACGGCAGCGGCGCCACCCGCATCACCTGGGCCAGCGGCCACCACGGCCGCGCCGGTACGTAAGCCTTCGCCTTCTCCGCCTCGATCGCGGCCACCATCGCCCGTACGCCCGGCTCGGTGTCCACGATGAACGGCGTGTGTTTGACCCGGTCGTTCATCTCGGACCGGATGTACCCGGGGTAGATCGTGCTGACCTTGATCGGCTTGCCGAGCAGCTCCAGCCGCAACCCTTCCCCCAGCGAGGCGAGCCCGGCCTTCGTCGCGGCGTACGTCGTGACCGTCTTCGGGAAGCCGCGCAGCGCGGAGATCGAGGCGATCAGGACCAGGTGCCCGGCGTTCCGCGCCCGGAACAGCTCGAGCGCCGCCTCCGCCTGGGCGAGGGCGCCGACGAAGTTGGTGAGCGCGGTCTCCCGGTTCGCGTCGAACCGCCCGGTGCCGAGCGGCGCGCCCTTGCCGAGGCCGGCGTTCACCACGATTCGGTCCAGCGGCAGCTCGGCGTCGACCGCGCGGAACACCTCGAACACCTGCGCGTGGTCAGTCACATCCAAGCTGTGGATAACCACCTTTACCTGTGGATAACTTGTGGTCAACTCGTCCCGGAGCGCTTCCAGCCGCTCGGTACGCCGGGCGGTCAGCGCCAGGTCGTGGCCCTTCGCGGCGAACTGCCGCGCCATCTCCGCACCGAGGCCGGAACTGGCGCCGGTGATCAGGATGTTCCGTCGCATCGAGGAAGGTCCTATCTGTAGGTGAGCAGGTCCGCACCGAGGTGGACATGCTCGTTGTAGCTCACCACGGTCAGCCCGCCGCGCCCGGACACGACCTTCGTGATCGCGGTGTTGATCGTCACCGGGTTCAGCTTTGTCCACAGCCCGTCACCGCCGGACAGCAGCCGGCTGACCACGGCCGCGATCGGCCCGCCCGACGTGAAGACGAGCGCCGTCCCGCCCTTGCCGAGCCGCCCGGCAGTACGCCGTACCGCCGCCTCCGACCGCTCGCAGAAGGCGTGGAACGACTCGGAGTACCCGTCGCCGCCGTCGATCCAGCGCTGGGTGGCGGCCGTGAACATCTCCTGGAACGCCCGCTTCGGGTGCCCGCTGCGTGCCAGGTCGGCCACCATCACGGTGTGCCGCTTGTACGCCGGCTTGTGGGCGACGATCAGCTCCTGATGATCGAACTCGTCGTACCCCGGGTCGACCTCCGCGGTGAACCCGGCGAGCGTCGCCGTCTGCTGGTGCCGGCGCATCGAACCCGACATCACCACGTCCGGCCGCACGTCCGCCAGGACCTCGCCCAGCCGCACAGCCTGTTGCTCGCCGAGCGGCGACAGCTTGTCGTAGTCGCGGGCGCCGAACGACGCCTGCGCATGCCGGATCAGGTAGACGACCGCCATGGCCTAGGCCTGCCGGATGATCCGGCGGCAGCGCCGCTCGAGCAGGTTGACCGGCAGCCAGAAGTTCTTGAACCGCGGGTTCCGGGTCTGCTTGTGGTGGTAGCGGTAGTAGATCTGCTGCGCGATCACCGCCAGCCGGAACAGGCCGAACACCTCGTAGAACGCCCAGTTGTCCACAGGCAACCCCGACCGCTCCACGTAGTAGTCCACGATCTCGGCGCGGGTCAGCATCCCGGGCACGTCCGACGGCTGCAGCCTGAACCGGCGGAAAGCCCAGTCGTCGTCGGCCTGGACCCAGTACGCGAGCGCGCTGCCGAGATCCATCAACGGATCGCCGAGTGTGGCGAGTTCCCAGTCCAGTACGCCGGCCACCCGCAGCGGGTCGTCCGGCGCCAGGACGACGTTGTCCAGCCGGAAGTCGTTGTGGATAACGCAGGTCCGGATATCCACAGGCTGGTTCTCCGCGAGCCAGGCCATCACGCGTTCGTAACTCGGCACGTTCCACGTCTTGGCCTTGCGGTAGCGCTCGGTCCAGCCGCTGACCTGTCGCTCGACGTACCCGGCGCCGCGGCCGAGATCCGCCAGACCGGCAGCTTCCGGATCGACGGCATGCAGCTCGACCAGCGTGTCGATCAACGTGAATCCGAGCTGACGCGTCTGTGCAGGCGTCAGGTCGACGCCCAGCCGGTGATGCCCGGGGATCGTGCCGGCGACCCGCTCCATCACGTAGAACTCGGAGCCGATCACCGACTCGTCGTTGCAGTGGGCAATCATCTCCGGGACGTACCGGTAGACCGGCTTGAGCCCTTTCTGGATCCGGAACTCGCGGCCCATGTCGTGCGCGCCCCTGGCCTTCGTACCGGCCGGCGGTCGCCGCAGGATCAGGTCGTGCCCGGGATAGCTCAGCAGATAGGTCAGGTTCGACGCCCCACCCGAGAACTGCTTCACCTCGGGCAGACCGTCCGGTACCGCGGTCTGCTTCCGGAGCCAGGCGTCGACCGCCGGTACGTCGAACGCGTCCTCGTCCCGCACCGCCCGGGCGCCTTCCGGCACTCCGGTCACCGCCCGTCCGTTGCGCGCTGGTGGGCGCGAGCCGCGATCTTGCGCATCTGCCGGTCGTACAGCGGTCGGGCGAGGCGCTTCGTCCAGAACGCGATCCGAGCCGGCTGGTCCGGGATGATCAGGTGCTGCTTCTTCTTGATCCCGGCCGCCACGACGGACGCGATGTCGTCCGCCGACCGGGGCGACTTCTCGATCAGCTGCCGCGCGGTCGCGGCCATCGCACTGTCCGCACCGCGGATCGAGTCCGCGAGATTGGTCCGGAAGAACGACGGGCACACGACCGACACGTCGATGCCATACGGACGCAGCTCGTGCGACAGCGTCTCGGACAGCGCGACCACGCCCGCCTTCACGGTGTTGTACGAGCTCATCATCGGCGGATGCACGAGCCCGGCCGCGGACGCGGTGTTCACGATGTATCCGGACCGCTGCCGCTTGAACAGCGGGACGAACGCCCGGCACCCGCGGACCACACCCATCAGGTTGATGTCGACGACCCGGTCCCACTCGTCGAGCGTCTCGACCTCGATCCGGCCGCCGGTCGCGATCCCGGCGTTGTTCACCAGGAGGTCCAGGCCGCCCCAGTTGTCCTGGCACCAGGCGACCGCGGCGTCCCAGTCCGCCGGGTTCCGCACGTCGAGCTTCAGGTACGGCGCAGAGCCGTCCGCGCCGACGTCGGTGCTGAGGACTTGGTGGCCGTCAGCAACAAAACGGGCGACCAGCGCCGCGCCGAGGCCGCTCGCGGCGCCGGTGACGAGGACACGACTCACTTGGCCTCCTGAACGGCCGAGAGGTACGACGCCAGTTCGATCCTGGCGATCACCCCACGATGCACCTCGTCCGGCCCGTCGGCCAGCCGCAACGCGCGGGCACTCGTCCACGCGGCCGCGAGCGGGAAGTCGTCGGACAGCCCGCCGCCGCCGTGCAACTGGATCGCCATGTCGACGACCTCCTGGGCCATCCGCGGCACCGCGACCTTGATCTGACTGACCTCGCTCAACGCCCCGGCCAAGCCCTGGGTGTCCAGCAGGTACGCCGTCTGCAGCACCAACAGCCGCGCCTGGTTGATCGCGATCCGGGCCTCGGCGATCCGCTCGCGGTTGCCGCCCAGGTTGACGAGCGGCTTGCCGAACGCGGTCCTGCTGGTGCCGCGCTGCAAGGCCAGCTCGAGTGCCTTCTCCGCCAGGCCGATCAGCCGCATGCAGTGGTGCACCCGTCCCGGACCGAGGCGGCCCTGGGCGATCTCGAACGCCTTGCCCGGGCCGACCAGGATGTTCGCGGCCGGCACCCGCACCTCGCTGAACGAGACCTCGCCGTGGCCGTACGGTTCGTCGTACCTGCTCATCGTCGGCAGCAGGCGCTCGACCTTCACCCCCGGCGTGTCCCGCGGGACGAGCACCATGGTGTGCCGCGCGTACCGGTGCGCCTCCGGGTCGGTAAGGCCCATGAAGATCAGCAGTTGGCAGTCGGGGTGACCGACACCGGTGCTCCACCACTTGCGGCCGTTCAGCACGACCTCGTCGCCGTCGACGACCGCGGTCGCCTCCATGTTGGTGGCGTCGGAGGAGGCTACGTCCGGCTCGGTCATGCAGAACGCGGACCGGATCGCGCCGTCCAGCAACGGTTCCAGCCAGCGCTTCCGCTGTTCGGCGTCGCCGTACCGGAGGAGCACTTCCATGTTGCCGGTGTCCGGCGCGTTGCAGTTGAAGACGTACGGCGCGATGAACGAACGGCCGGTGAGCTCCGCGATCGGGGCGTAGTCGAGGTTGCTCAGACCCTCGCCGTACTTCTCGTTGCCAGGCTCGGCGGGCGGCAGGAACAGGTTCCAGAGGCCGGCCGCGCGGGCCTTCGTCTGGAGCTCCTTCATGATCGGCTGCGGCTGCCAGGGGTCTCCGGCGGCGCGGATCGCGCTGTGCAGCTCTGCCTCGGCCGGCTCGATCTCGGTGCGCAGGAAGGACTCCACGCGCCCGATCAGGTCCTGAGCCCGGTCCGAAGGTTCGAACCCCATCAAGACTCCTCTCCCTCAGCTTGACCGTAGCTCAGCGTCTAAGCAATGCTCAATAGATGGAGCACCGTCTGACAGCGGACGACCGCAAGAAGCAACTGGTCAAGATCGGCCTGATGATGCTTCGCACCAAGCCGATCCACGAGCTGTCGATCGACGAGATCGCGAGCGCCGCGGGGATCTCCCGCGGGCTGCTGTTCCACTACTTCCCGAGCAAGCGCGACTACTACGTCGCGGTCATCTCCGCGGCCGGCCGGCGGCTGCTCCGGGTCACCAAGCCCGACGACTCCCTCGCCCCGGAGCAGCAGCTCCGCGAGATGCTGACCCAGTTCGTCGCGTTCATCGAGCGCCGCCGGGCGGCCTACATCTCGTTCGTCCGCGGCGCCGCGGGCGGTGACGACTTCGCCGTTGAGGTGTACGACGCGACACGGGCGAGCCTGACCAAGCGGATCCTCACGTACCTGGGTACGCCGGAGATCGCCGACGACCCCGCGTCCGCGGACTACCTCCGCATCCACGCCTGGCTGTCGTACACCGAGGACCTGGCCATCGAGTGGTCCGGCCTCGCGGAGCCCGAACGGCCGTACGGCGCCGGACGCCTGATCGACCACGCGATCGAGGCCCTGCACCTACTGCGGAAGCTGTAGACCGGGGCCGGTCCTCCTGGCCGGCCCCGATCCCTCGGGTCAGCCGTTGGCGAGCGTGAACCGCTCGACGCCGCAGGCGGACGTGGTGGAGTTGTTGTTCGCGTCACCGGAGTAGGTGACGAGCCAGCGCCAGGTACCGAGCGTGCCGGCGACGAACGACGTGTTGGACGTGCTGTACGTACCGTTGCCGTTCACGGCCACGGTCTGCGAGAACGCGGCCGAACCAGAGCACGTGGTGTCGGCAGGAGCGAACAGCTTGAACGTGACGGTGCCGGTCGGGCTGGATGCGGCACTGATCGTGGCGTCGTCGTTCGGGATCACGTTGGGAGCGGTCGCGATCGCCGGGTTGGCCTTGGCGACGACGAGGTGCTCACTCGTGCACAGGCTCGTCGCCCCGTTGTTGTTGGCGTCACCGCTGTACACGGCCTGCCAGTAGAAGTCGCCCGCCGTGTTGAACACGATCGGGTTGGAATCAGGTACGGCCCCGTTCGTCACGCTGACCGTCCCGGCATCCTGCGCACCGGCCGAGCATGCCGTGTCGGTGTAGACGGTGTAGGTCACCGTTCCGCCGGCGTTGGCGGTTGCGTTCGACAAGGTCGCCGAGTCGTGCACGGTCCCGCCGACCCCGACCGTCGTGTCGGACAGGGTGGTCGCGATCGTCGGCGACTTCTTCGCCACGACCAGGTGCTCGTCCGTGCAGGTGCTCAGCGCCGAGTTGTTGTTGGCGTCACCGCTGTACGAAGCCTGCCAGTAGAAGTCACCAGCCGAGTTGAAGGTGATCGCGTTCGAGTCCGGAACGACGCCGTTCGTCACTGTCACGGTTCCCGCGCTCTGGGCACCGAGCGAGCACGCGGAGTTGGTGTACACGGTGTAGGTCACCGTTCCACCGGCGGTCGCCGTCGCGTTCGACAAGGTCGCCGAGTCATGGACGGACCCGCCGACGACGATGGTGCTTGCGGACAGCGTCGTGGCTATCGACGGATGTGCGTTGATGTGGTTGGTGTACGTGCAGTCGACCACACCTTCAGGTGCCATCGTGATGCTCGTGGTGGGACCACTGACCGAGTAGCTCGTCCCGCTGCCGGTCGCCGTACAGACGAGACTCTTCAAGGTCCAGCCGGCCGGCACGGTCGCCTCGGTGACGCTGTAGTTGCCCGCTTGGACCTGTGTCGTGTCGCTGTACGTCTGCGTACCGCCGTTGGACAGGTTGAACGTCGACGGCGTGAGGCCACCGGTCGTCGTGTAACCGAACGTGGCGTCACCGTTCTCGGTGACCTTGTGGATGACGATCTTGCCGCAGTTCGCGATGTTGACCGGCTGCGGTGCGACGAAGTCCTTCACCTCGGCCGGGAACGACGCCGACGAACGGCTCTTCAGGAACGCACTGCCGAACGCGGTGCAGACGTTGGACGAGAAGATGCCCGCACCGGTCATGTTGATCGCGGCCTCGCCGAACTCCAGCCCGGCGAGCGTGCCGCCGGCAATCGGCTCGGAGATCGTTCCGGTGTTGACAGCGCCCTCTGCGAAGCCGGCGGCGCTGAGGTCCTTCCGGTTACCCCAGCACGGTACGGAGCTCGCGGAGAAGCACTGGCTGCTCGAACCCGTGGTCACCCAGCGGAGCAGACCGAGTACCGGGTTGCCGCCGCCGTTGGTGAAGTCGAACGTGATCAGGATGTCGCCCGCGGTCCGGTTGAGCGTCTTCGCGCCCGTGGTGGTCAGGTTCGGCTGGGCCTTCTGGTTGATCTCGAAGTCCATGTTGGCCGAACCGAGAACGTTCGACCGCTCCCAGGCCAGATACAGGTAGACGTTGCCGCCGGCCGTCTCGCTGCCGACGTAGAACCGGGTCAGGTCGCTCTTCTGCGGCGGGATCGACCCGGTGACGACCGAGACGTTCGGGTCGTCCTCCTTGGTGCCCTGGCCGAACGCGTTGTCGGTCGAGCCGCTGGCCAGGTCGTCGCCGCGGACCCGGTTCGGGGCGTTGATCCAGTCGGTGTTCCCGGACGTGTTGACGACCATGTTGCCGTCGTTTCCTTCGAAGGTGCTGCCCGCCAGGTTGGCGTCGGCCGCCGGCGTCATAGCCAGCAGCAACGCCGCAGTGGACGCGAATATCAGGGGTCGCCGGAGACGCCGGAGCGTCTGCGACTTGCTTCGCGAAGTCACGGTTGTGCCCTTCCGCTGTGGAGCACGAAGATGCGTGATGCGGCCGTGTCCAAGGGCTGCCCCACCAGCGTGGGACGCGGCATCGTCCTGAGGTCATCGAGGACGTCGGCAGGCGAATCCTGGGCAGGCCCGAGGGCCGGGATCGCCGGTGGTACGCCGTCACCCGGCGGACCACGCGCCACCACGTGCAGCCGTCGACGAGCCATGGGGTCCCCCCGCCTGGAACGCCGCCGGCATCGGGTCCCCACCCCCGGCGACGCTCCGTCACGATCTACGTCGCCCACGTAAGCGCATCCCCCAGCACCACGACCACGAGGCGTTACGAAGCTACACCCGCGCTGCGGTTCCAGCCAGTGCTCAGGGCAACAACTCCGGCGTCAGGTCGGGGTCGGCCATCTCCGGGTCGAAGGGGAACAGCGGGCGCAGTACGCCGTGGTGGCCGAGGCGGAGGAGGTCCTGGTCGACGCCGCCCGGGGTGAGCGCGAGCAGCCAGTCGGCCGCGAGGTTGTAGAGCTCCGGCTCCAGGTAGCCGATCTTGACGATGACCAGATCGGTGGTCGCCGGGTCCAGGCCGAGCAGGGTGAAGTCCGCGAGGTGGTGGTACGGCTTGCGGCGGCTCGTGAGGATCGAGTGCAGGCCGCCGGCCTTGACGACCGCGACGGTGCCGCCGACCGGGTCCTCCGAGATCGAGAACACGGTCCCGGAGAGCGCGACCGGTCCGGACGGGCCGGGGTCGACCTTGCCGCCCGCGGTGACCTCGACCGGGTTGCCAACACCGGCCGCCACACAGGCCGCGACCGCGTCCGGGTCGGTGATGCTGGCGTGGATGGCGGTTGCCTTGCCGGACGTCAGGTCCTCGACCTCGAGCAGTTCGCCGAGCGTCCAGGAGACGTCACCCGCGCCGCCCGCGGTCGGGTTGTCGCCGGAGTCGCTGATCAGGAACGGGCGTGCGCTGCTGGCGAGGCCGGCCGTGACGCATTCGTCGAGAGTTCCGGTCGGCGCCACGAACGCGAACCCGTCCCGGGCGTCCCAGTAGGCCTTCGCCAACTCGGTCGCCCGCGCGGTGATCAGCTCGGTGTCGTCGCCGGTGACCACGACGGCGGCCCGGCAACGCGGCTCGTCCGCCCAGGCGTACCCGACCCAGACGGCCGCATCCAGTACGCCGGGCTCGTCCGCGATCTCGGCGACCCGGTGGTAGATCGACTTCGCGGGCTCGAGCCGCGTGGACGTCTTCTCGCCCGGCAGCAGGACCGGAACCTGGATCCACGCCTTCCCCGGCTTGCCACCGCCGGAACGCAGCCGCTCGACGAGGTTCCGCAGTGCGCGCTCGCGACTCTCCATCGCGTCCTCGTGCGGCGCCATCCGGTAGCAGGTGATCAGATCGACTGCCGTACCGAGTTCGCGCGAGACGTTGCCGTGCAGGTCCATCGAGGCCGAGACGAGTACGTCGGGACCGAGCACGTCGCGGATCCGGGTGGCGAGGTCGGCCTCCGCGTCCTGCCGTCCGACGACGCTCATCGCGCCGTGGATGTCGAAGAAGAACCCGTCCAGCCGGCCGGCGTCCTTCAGCCGGGTGATGATCTCCGCCGACAGGTCGTCGTACACCTCCGGCAGCACCGCGCCGCCCGGCAGTGAGCGTGCGTGCACCAGCGGCACCCACTCGATCCCCTGCGCCCAGTCCTTCCCGAGGAAGTCGGTGTACCGCTCGAGCAGGTGGTCTCCGCGCCGTACGTCGAAGTCCGCGAGCCCGGCCCGGTGCGGCGAGAACGTGCTGGATTCGATGGCGATCCCGGCAATGCCGATCCGAAGGTTCATGCCCAAAACTTGCCACAACCGAGCCGTTTCGCGCACTCCGGCTCAGTCAAATCTGGACAAAGGACCCGTGGAGCCTCGGACGACCAGATCGACGGCCAGCTCCACGTGCCGGGCCTCCAGTTCGTGGCGGTCGAGCAGGCGGGTGAGCAGGCTGACCGCCATCCGGCCCATTTCCTGCAGCGGCTGGCGGACGGTGGTCAGCGCGGGCGTGGTCGCCCGGCTCAGGTCCAGGTCGTCGAAGCCGGTGACGGACAGATCGCCGGGGACGGAGAGGCTCAGTTCGGCGGCGGCCTGCAGGGCGCCGACGGCGGCCTTGTCGTTGAAGGCGACGAGTGCAGTCGGGCGCGGGTCGAGAGCCAGGAGTTCGCGGGCAGCTCGGTAGCCGTGGAGCGTGGTGGGTTGGTCGTGCCGGACGAGTGCCGGGTCGGGGAGGATGCCGGCGTCGGCCAGCGCGGCGGAGTGGCCGCTCAGGCGGGCGTCGGCGGCCAGCCATTCGCGAGGGCCGGCGATGACACCGATGCGGGTGTGGCCGAGGGCGGTCAGGTGAGCCGTCAGTTGGCGGGCGCCGGAGTGGTGCGCGGCGGAGACGGACGGGATGTCGCGCGGGAGCGCCGTGCGCGGGTCGACCACCACGAACGGGAAGCGGCGAGAGCTCAGCCGGACCAAGTCCTCGCTCGGCTCGGGCGGGAGGATCAGGATGGCTCCGCCGACGTCCCGGCGGGAGGCGAGCCGGGTCAGGACGGGATCGTGCGCGACGGACTCGCCCGCGTTGAGGACCACCTGGCGGCCGTGTTGCTCGAGCGTCTCGGCGATCGACGACACGATCAGGCCGAAGTAGTCGGTGAGCACGTACGGGCACCGCACGTAGACGGCGCCCTCGACCGGTTTCGGCGTACCGCCTCGAGGCACAGGTGCGGGCAGCCCGAGCTCCTCGATCGCCCGCTCGACCAACCGCCGGGTCTCCGGGGTCACGCCACCGATCTGGTTGACCACCCGGGACACGGTCGCGAGCGACACACCCGCCGCCGCCGCGACGTCGCGCATCGTCGCTCTAGCGCGAGGCATTTGTTACATCCCCTTGTTTCACGCTCAGCACTGTAGAGCACCGCTCCCACAGGTTGACAGTGGTCAGCTGCAGTCGTTTCCTGAGGCCGTTTGTTACATTCCCCGAGGAGTGCGATGAGAACATCCGCCTTCGGCGTCGCCCTTGCTCTCGCGGTGGCGTCACTCGCCGTTCCTGCCCAGGCCCATCCCCCGACGACCCAGGTCAGCGTCTGGGTCACCACCCCGGACCGCGCCGAGCTGCTCCACCAGCGCGCGCCGGTCGCGTTCCACGACGGCGCGAGCGACCGGACCACGATCACGGTCGACCCGCGGACGACCTACCAGACCATGGACGGCTTCGGCGCCGCGCTGACCGACTCGGCCGCGGCCGTGTTGTACCGGCTGAGCCCGGCCGACCGCGAGCAGACGATGCGGAAGCTGTTCGACCCTCAGCAGGGCATCGGCGTCAGCTTCCTGCGGCAGCCCGTCGGCTCGTCCGACTTCACGGCCGCGAGCGAGCACTACACGTACGACGACGTACCGGCCGGGCAGACCGACTTCCCGCTGCGGCACTTCAGCGTCGCGCACGACGAGCAGCAGGTGCTGCCGCTGCTCCGGCGCGCCAAGCAGCTCAATCCACAGCTCAAGGTGATGGCGACGCCGTGGAGCCCGCCGGCCTGGATGAAGGCCGGCGACTCGCTCGTCGGCGGCCGGCTGCAGGACGACCCGAAGGTGTACGACGCGTACGCGCGCTACCTGGTGAAGTTCGTGCAGGCGTACGCGAAGGCCGGCATACCGGTCGACTTCCTCTCGATCCAGAACGAGCCGCAGAACCGCAAGCCCAGCGGCTACCCCGGCACCGACATGCCGGTCCGCCAGGAGGCCGCGGTGATCAGCGCGCTCGGGCCGATGCTGCAGAAGGTCAGCCCGCGGACCAAGATCCTCGGCTACGACCACAACTGGACGACCCACCCGGGTGACATCGCCTCCACTCCGCCAGGCGAGGACCCGGAGACCGACTACCCGTACAAGCTGCTGGAGACGCCGGCGGCCAAGTGGATCGCGGGTACGGCGTACCACTGCTACTCCGGCGATCCGTCGAAGCAGACCGACCTGCACAACGCGTTCCCGGCGAAGGGGATCTGGTTCACCGAGTGCTCCGGGTCGCACGGGCCGAACGACACACCGCCACAGATCTTCCGCGGCACCCTCACCTGGCACGCCCGGACGCTGATGCTCGGGACCACACGCAACTGGGCGAAGTCGGTCGTCAACTGGAACATCGCGCTCGACTCGACCGGCGGCCCGCACCTCGGCGGCTGCGACACCTGCACCGGACTGGTCACGTTGCAGCCGGACGGGACGGTCACGACCGACGCGGAGTACTACACGATCGGTCACCTGTCGAAGTTCGTGCGGCCGGGCGCGGTACGGATCGGGAGCACGTCGTACGGGACGACGGGGTGGAACGGGCAGCTGATGTCCGCGGCGTTCCGCAACCCGGACGGTACGACGGCGCTCGTCGTGCACAACGAGAACGACGATCCGCGGGCGTTCGCGGTCGCGGTGGGTGGTCAGTCGTTCGAGTACGAGCTGCCCGGCGGGGCGGTCGCGACGTACACGTGGGGTCAGCCGGCGACGGAATTGCCGCGGGAGTTGACGGCGGCGGGTGCCACGGCGAGCGACAACGCTGCCGATGCGGGGCGGCTGGTCGATCATGACGGATCGACGGTCTGGCAGAGCAAGAGCGCGCAGACGCCCGGGCAGTGGGTGCAGGTGGATCTCGGCAAGGCGCAGACGTTCCGTCAGGTCGCGTTGGACAGTGGCGGGAACACCGGCGACTACACACATGGGTACGACGTTGCCGTGAGCAACGATGGAGTCGGGTGGCGGGTGGTCTCGAGTGGAGCGTCGAGCGGTCAGCTGACGACCGTGACGTTCCGGGCGACGCATGCGCGGTACATCCGGGTCACGCAGACCGGGAGCGCGGGCAACTGGTGGAGTCTGGCGGATCTGCGGGTCTACAGCTGAGCCTCGAGCCAGCGGGCGGCCGCGGCTGCCTTTTCGTTGCTTGACGCAATTACCTGAAGTCCGACGGGGAGGCCGTCAGTCGGCAGTGGGAGGCTGACGGCCGCGTGCCGGGTGAGGTTCGCCAGACGGGTGTTGTTGAGGAGCTGCTTGCGTACGGTCAGGCCACCGTCCGCGGTGTCGGCTTCGGTGATCAGGGGTGCCGTGGTGAGGACGGTCGGAGTGAGCACGGCGTCGACCTGCTGGAGGACGGCGTCCAACTCCGCGGTGATGGCAACCGCCTCTGCTTTGGCCCGTTCGTGGTCCGCTGCCCGTACCTGCGCAGCTTCGCGGAGCCGTTGCTGCACGTCGGGTTGATAGAGGACGTGCGAGCGGCCGGCGTGGTTCGCGGTGGCTTCGGGCCCTTGCAGGTTGGCCGCTGTGGTGAAGCTGTGCTCCCAGTCCGGTAACCACACTTCAACGGCGTCGATGGTCCGTAGTGCGGCTGACCATGCGCTACTCGCCGCGGGGCTGAGTTGGAGGTACTCGGAGTTCGTGACCACACCCAATCGAGGGGTGAACGAAGCGGTCTGCATCCCCAAGGCCGCCAAGGCATAGGTTGCGTCGGCTGCGGTCCGGGTGAGGACACCTACGTGGTCGAGGGATTGGGAAAGCGGGAAGACGCGGTCCGTCGGAAGTGTGCCGTACGCCGGTTTGAAGCCGACGACACCGCACAGCGCCGCAGGGATACGGACCGAGCCGGCCGTGTCCGTGCCGATCGCCAGCGGTACGACCCCGGCCGCGACCGCCGCCGCCGAACCCGAACTCGATCCGCCCGTCATCCGCGCCGGGTCGTGCGGGTTCCGGCACGGGCCGACGCGGTTCGACGTACCCGTGCAGCCGTACGCGAACTCGTGCGTGTGCGACAGCCCGATCACGATCGCCCCGGCCGCGCGCAACCGCCGTACGACGTCCGCGTCCTGCCGGCCGAGCTCCTCCATCGACGCCGAGCCGCAGCGGTACGGCAGGCCCTCGACCTCGATGATCTCCTTCACGAGCACCGGCACACCCGCCAGCGCCCCGCGCCGGTCGTGCCCGGCCGCGGCCTTCCGTGCGCCGTCGACGTCCAGGTGTACGACGGCGTTCAGGGCGGCGACTTCGGTGGCCCGCGCCAACGCCTCGTCGACCAGGTCCACCGGGTCGACGGATCCCGCCCGTACCCCGGCGGCCATTTCCTCCAGAGTCCTCACACCGGCATCAGACCACAGCAGGCCTGTTGCTATCACCGGTTCTGGGGATACCGTCGGTCGCCATGAAGTTCCTGCTCACCTCTTCCGGCATCCGCAACCGGAGTATCTCCGACGCACTCGTCGAACTGCTGGGCAAGCCGATCTCGGAGTCCAGTGCCCTCTTCGTCCCGACCGCGCTCTACCCGTTCCCCGGCGGCGGCACCCAGGCCTGGAAGGCGATCTCCGGCAACGCTCGGGGTCCGATGTGCGAACTGGGCTGGAAGTCCTTGGGCGTGCTGGAGCTCACTGCCCTGCCGACCATCCGCGAAGACAGCTGGGTCCCCGCCGTGCGGGAGGCCGACGCACTGCTCGTGTGGGGCGGCGACGTCCTGTACCTGACGTACTGGATGCGGCAGTCCGGCCTCGCGGACCTGCTGCCGACGCTGGATTCCGTGTACGTCGGGGTCAGCGCGGGGAGCATCGCCGTCACGCCGTACAACTGCGACGCCGAGTTCGACCAGGAGTTCGTGCCGCCCGGCAGCGACCTGGGGAAGGACGCCGAACGGGCGCTCGGGCTGGTCGACTTCACGCTGTATCCGCACCTCGGGCACCCGGACATGGAGGACACCACCCCGGAGAACATCGGGAAGTGGGCGTCCGGCATCCCGGTCCCGACGTACGCGATCGACGACGACACCGCGATCAAGGTCGTCGACGGTGCGGTCGAGGTGATCAGCGAAGGCGACTGGAAACTCTTCGGCGCCTGAGGCTCACGCCTGTCCGGCAGACCGGAGAGAAAACGGAAACAGCAGCGTCATGCCAGGTTGCTACCGTCCAGCGGCATGGTGATCGAGGGAGTGGAACTGCGCGCGGCCGCGCCGACGGATCCCGACGTACTGGCGCTCACCGCCGCCCAGCAGGCCGAGTTGGCCGGCCTGTACGGCGAGGACCAGCCGCCGGTCGGACTGCACCCTGACATCAGCTTCACCGTGCTGACGCTGGACGGGACCGCGGCCGGCTGCGTCGGCCTGCAACCGGTCGCAGCGGGACTCGGGGCGATCAAACGCATGTACGTCGCCCCGGCCGCCCGCGGGTTGCGACTGTCGCGGGTGCTGCTGGACGCGGTCGAGTCGGAAGCCAGGTCCGGCGGTCTCACCACGCTGCGCCTGGAGACCGGGCACCTGCAGGTCGAGGCGATCGCGCTCTACACGAACCACGGGTACCGCCCGACGCCGCCGTACCCGCCCTTCGAGAACTCCGTCGCGTCCGCCTGCTTCGCGAAGGATCTCTAGAGATTCAGCACGAGGTCGTCGCCGTCGCGGCGGAAGCCGAGGTTCTTCAGGTACGTCGTGGAGTCGCGCATCCGCGGGGGTGCGATCACCTGGCGGAACCCGTGCTCGGTGAACACGTCGCTGCGCCGGTACACGAACTCGCCCGGTGTGAAGTCGCGGTACTTCGGCACCACGTAGTCGAGGTCGATCTGCGCGCGCCCGGCGCCGGCGTCGTGCGCGAGGACCACGCCGACGGTCCGGTCGCCGTGCTGCACCAGGAACGCGTACGGGCTCGACCCGACGGTGAATCCCGGGTTGAACCGGCTGATGTCCTTCTGGTGCCGCTCGAGGACGAACCCGAGATAGGCGTCTCCCTCGTTCACCTGCAGCACCTGGTACGCCGCCTCGTCGTGCCGGTGCCGCAGCAGCCGCCACAGGTGCACGACGTTGATGATCGCGAGAACGGCGTTCATCCCGACCATCGGCCACACGCCGACCACCGCGTTGAACGCGACCAGGATCACGCAGCCGATCAGGTTCAGCACCCGCAGCCGCAGGATCCGGGTCTGCACCAACGACAGCACGACGAGCGCCGACCCGCCCCACCCGATGACACTCCACGTATCCACAGCGCGAGACTAGTGCGCGTGAACGAGTTCCTGCTGCTGGACGGCGCCCGGTTGCCGACGGTCGACCCGATGTTGCTGCGCGCAACGAGTTACGGGCACTTCACCTCGATGCAGGTCCGCGACGGCCAGGTCGACGGCCTCGACCTGCACTTCGAACGGCTGGACCGCAGTACCCGCGAAATCTTCGACCGGCCGCTCCCCGCCGGCCGCGTCCGCGACGACCTCCGCGCGGCTCTCGACGCGGCCGGTGCCGGCGACCTCTCGATCCGCGTCAATGTCTTCGCCGTCGACGACGTCCACCTGCTGACTCGGGTCGGCCCACCCGTCGAGCCGGCGACGCAGCCGGTCCGCCTCCGCACCTACCAGCACCAGCGCGCCGTCCCGCACCTCAAGCACACCGGCAGCTTCGACCTCACCTACTACGCCCGCAAGGCAAGGACCGAGGGCTACGACGACGCGCTCTTCCACGATCCCGCCGGCCACGTCTCCGAAGCGTCCATCTGGAACATCTGCTTCGCCCGCGGCCCGCACCTGACCTTCCCGGCAGCCCCGCTCCTGGCCGGCATCCGCCAGCAAACGCTCCAACGAGTCCTGCCGACCTACGCCACCGAGCCGATCCCGCTCGACGACCTCGCCACCTACGACGCGGCCTACCTCACGAACTCCGTCGACCCGGCCCTACCGGTCGCCTCGATCGACGACGTGACGTTCGAGCCCCACCCAACGTCGGCGGACGTCATCACCAAGGCCTACGCCACCCAGCCGTCGCAGGTGATCTAGGAGCGCCCGGACCACCAGCGGAGGAGTTCTTCGCGAGCGCGGTCCTCGCCGAGCGGGCCCTCGTCGAGGCGCAGGTCCATCAGGAACTTGTACGCCTCGCCGACCTCGCGGCCCGGGGGGATGCCGAGGATCTGCATGATCTGGTTGCCGTCGAGGTCCGGGCGGAGCGCGTCGAGCTCCTCCTGCTCCTTGAGACGGTCGATCCGCGCCTCGAGGTCGTCGTACGCGGCCCGCAGGGACTCGGCCTTCCGGCGGTTGCGGGTGGTGCAGTCGGCGCGGGTCAGCACGTGCAGGCGCTCGAGCTGGTCACCGGCGTCGCGGACGTACCGGCGGACGGCGGAGTCGGTCCACTCGCCCTCGCCGTACCCGTGGAAACGCAGGTGCAGCTCGATCAGCTTGCTGACCTGGTCGATCTGCTCGTTGCTGAACCGCAGCGCCTTCATCCGCTTCCGGGCCATCTTCGCGCCCTTGACGTCGTGGTGGTGGAACGTCACCTTTCCGCCGTCCTCGAAGCGCCGGGTCTTCGGTTTCCCGATGTCGTGGATCAACGCGGCGAACCGAACGACGAAATCCGGCGTCGGAACAGATAGGCGGGGCTCCAGATCGATGGCCTGATCGAGGACGGTGAGCGAATGCTGGTAGACATCCTTGTGCCGCTGGTGCTCGTCGGCCGTCTCCAGCAGCGCCGGCAGCTCGGGCAGCACGTGCTTGGCCAGCCCGCTGGAGACCAGCAGGTCGAGCCCGATCCGCGGGTGGTCGGCGCAGATCAGCTTCTCCAACTCGTCGCGGACCCGCTCCGCGGACACGATCGTGATCCGGTCGGCCATCGCCCGCATCGCGGTCACGACGGCCGGGTCCGGCGTGAAACCGAGCTGGGCCGCGAACCGGGCCGCCCGCATCATCCGCAGCGGGTCGTCACTGAACGAGTCCTCCGGCCTACCGGGAGTCCGGATCCGCTGGTGCGCGACGTCCTCGATCCCGCCGTACGGGTCGACGAACTGCCGCGACGGCAGCCGCACCGCCATCGCGTTCATCGCGAAGTCCCGGCGGGCCAGGTCGCCCTCCAGGCTGTCGCCGTAGGCCACCTCCGGTTTGCGCGAGGTGGGATCGTAGGTCTCCGACCTGTACGTCGTGACCTCGAGGACCCAATCCCCCTTGCGACAGCCGATGGTGCCGAACGCCTTGCCGATGTCCCACACGTGGTCCGCCCAGCCGGACAGCAACCGCTCGATCACATCGGGGTGTGCTGACGTGGTGAAGTCGAGATCCTTGCTCCCCCGACCGAGGAGAATGTCCCTGACAGGACCGCCGACCAGGGCGATCTCGTGGCCGGCGTCCGCGAACCGGGAGCCCAGTTCGTCGACGACGGGAGCGAGTTCCAGCAGCGCCTGGACGGCGCGCCGCTGGACGCCGGACAACGATCCGGCGGAGGCTGACTGGTCGGCAAAGGGTGACACGGGGAACTAGGTTACGGTGACGGCGTGTTCAGACGGCGACTGAGGCTCCCCGCGGTGCTGGGTGCCTGCCTGTTGGTTGCTGCTTCGGCAGCGACTCTCAGTGCTCCGGCCGATGCGCACCCGGCCGACGACGACCCGGTCGTCCAGGTCAGTATCGACACGTTCGGCCCGGTCGCGCCGAAGGCCGGTCAGCAGGTCGTGATCAAGGGCCGGGTGACCAACACCAGCTCGGTGACCTTCGACGCCCCGCAGGCGCTCGCCTGTATCGACCGCACCCGGCTGGCCAGCACGTCCGCGCTGGAGGCGATCCCGACCGAGCAGAACGTCCCGATGGACAAACGGGACAGCTGCAGCAACCTGACCAACGACAGCCTGACCTTCCAGAGGTTCGACCAGCCGCTGGCGCCGAAGCAGACTGTCAACTTCTCCTTGACGGTGCCGTGGAAGGAATGGCGGATCGACGGCGACACCGGCGTGTACGTCGTCGGCGTCACGTTCCGCGGTGAGACGCCGGACGGCGGCCGGGTGATGGCCGGCCGGGCACGGCTGCTGATGCCGGTGATCGGCAAGCAGCCGCTCCGGCGCACCGTGAACACCGCCCTCGTCGTACCGCTGCGCTTCCGCCCGACGCAGCTCGGCGGCCGCAACTTCGCGAACGACTCCCTCGCCAAGGCCCTCGCCCCGACCGGCTCGCTCGGCCGGCTGCTGGCGCTGGGCAACCAGCGCAAGGTCACCTGGCTGGCCGACCCGGCGATGCTCGACGAGATCAAGCAGATGTCGAAGGGGTACGTGATCCTCGGCCAGAACGGCCAGACCACTCTCGGCACCGGCCAGGCCACCGCGGCCGGGTGGCTGAAAGAGTTCGAGGCGTCGGCCGCGAGGGGCAATCAGGTCGTCCTGCTGCCGTACGGCGATCCGGACGTCGCGGGGCTGCTGGACTCCGGTGCCCCGCTGAAGGACCTCGTCGGGCAGGCCCGGACGAAGACCGAGCACTCCGGCGGCGAGCTGACCCGTACCTTCACCAACGGCCTCTGGCTCGAGGGCGGCGCGGCCGCGAGCCGGTACCTGGGCACGGCGTCCGGCGGCTTCGCCGGCTCCACCTCCGACGACCTGAACCTGGTCAACAGTTCGTCCTGGACGGCTGCCACCCGCCCGGTCCTGACCAGCACTCCGGTGTACGACGTGCTCACCCCGGAAAGCCCCGACCACGCGGTCCGGACCGTGATCGCGGACTCCGCACTGACCGAGGGCGGCCCCGACCCGGAGACCACCGACGATCCGCTCCAGGTACGGCAGCGGTTCGCTGCGGTGACCGCACTGATCGCGGCCGCCGGAAGCAGCACCGCATCGGTAGTCGCCGTACCGCCCCGCGGCTGGGACCCGAACGGCACCGCGACCGCGGCGCTCGCGGGCAGCCTGTCGCTGCCCTGGATCAAGACCGCTGACCTCAGCACGATCGTGGCGACCACCCCGAAGCCACAGCCCACCAAGGCGCCGACCGCACCGCGGACCAACGGCGTACTGTCCGAGGCCCAGCTGCAGAGCGTCTCGCAGCTCGACGCCGCGACCACCACGATGCAGAACCTGCTCGTCGACGGGAGCCAGCTGCCCGAGGTGATGACGCAGGCGCTGCTGCGGTCCACCTCGTCCGGCTGGAAGGGGTACCCGGAGGAGGCGCAGTACTTCACCTCGATCGAGCTCGGCTCCGCGAAGCAGCAACTCGGCAAGGTGCACCTGGTGAACGCGAGCGTGGACCGCGGTCTGCGCAAGGAGATCAAGGTCAACCTGGCCGGCAGCAAGGGCACGTTCCCGCTGACGATCACCAACGAGACCGACTGGTCGGTCCGGGTCGGCATCGTCGTCACCCCGGTGAACCGGACCGACCTGAAGATCAAGACCCCGCAGACCGTCGTTCTCGGACCGGGCCAGAAGTGGACCCCGCGGATCAACGCGAGCGCCGAGCAGAACGGCCTGATCCGCGCGAACGCCCAGGTCACGAACGCGGCCGGGGAGCCGGTCGGCAAGTCCCAGGAGCTGCTGATCCAGGCCAGCCAGTACGGCAGCGTCGGCTGGATCCTGGTCGGCGCGGCCTGCGCCCTGCTGTTCGGTACGTCGTTCGTCCGGATCTATCGACGGGTCCGGATCGAGCGCCGCAACCCGGCCGCGGTCACCACGACCACCGACCCGGCCGAGTCCGCCGAGTCCGAGGAACCCGGCGACGAAACCCCTGACCCCGCCCACGGCCGCCATGCGGCGAACGGCGTTCCCGACCAGACCCCGGGAGCGTCCCTGAAAGAAGGAGTCGGTTCGAAGGATGGCTGACCGCACCCTGCGATCCGCGGGGGTGATGGCAGCCGGAACCGTGCTGTCCCGCCTGCTCGGATTCATCCGGATCGCCCTGCTCGCGGCGGCCATCGGCACCGCCCTGCGCGGCGACATCTTCACGGCCGCGAACACCATCCCGAACAGCCTCTACATCCTGCTGGCCGGCGGTGTGTTCAACACCGTGCTGGTCCCGCAGTTGGTGCGCGCGATCAAGAACCACGACGACGGCGGCCAGGACTTCACCAACCGGGTGCTGACCTTCGGCTTCGTCGTACTGGCGATCGTCACGGTGGGCTGTGTCCTGCTGGCACCGGCGATCGCTGAGCTGTACCTGCCGCCGGAGCTGCACGAGGCGGAGCGGGCGTCCGAGCGGGCGTCGATGGTGATGTTCGTCCGGCTCTGCCTACCGCAGATCTTCTTCTACGGCGCGTTCGTCCTGGTCGGCCAGGTGCTGAACGCGCGCCGCCGGTTCGGCCCGATGATGTGGGCGCCGATCGCGAACAACATCGTCGCCTGCGCGTCGATCATCGTGTTCCTGCTGATCTACCGGGTCGGCGACAACCCGCCGACGTACAGCCACGGCGAGGAGCTGCTGCTCGGGCTCGGGCACACAATCGGGATCGCGGTACAGCTGCTGGTTCTGCTGCCGTATCTGAGAGCCAGCGGTCACATCTACAAACCGAAGTTCGGTCTCCGCGGTACCGGTCTGGGACACACCGCCCGACTGGGCACCTGGACCGTTCTGTTCGTGGCGGTCAACCAGGTGACGCTGGTTGTCGTCACCCAGCTGGCGATCGCCGGTAGCGCCTCCGACGACCCGGGGGCGAAGGCCGGTCTGTTCGCGTACAGCACCGCGATGCTGATCATCCTGGTGCCGCACGGCATCGTCACGGTCTCGCTCGCCACCGCGGCGCTGCCGCAGATGTCCGCGCTGGCGGCCGACGGAGACACCGCCGAGGTGGCCCGGATGTCGTCCCGCTCGATCCGGCAGACGCTGGCGATCGTGGTCCCGGCGGCGGCCGCGATGATCGCCTTCGCGTACCCGATCGTGACGCTGATCGCCGGCTACGGCTCCGGCCGGAACAACCTGACGCTGATGTCGTACACGCTGATGACGCTCGCGCTCGGCGTCGTCCCGTTCACCATCCAGTACTTCCAGCTGCGCACCTTCTACGCCTTCGAGGACACCCGTACGCCGTTCTTCCTGCAGTGCGTGATCGCGGCGACGAACATCGCGGCCGCGCTGATCGGCGTCCGGGTGCTGCTCGATGAGGCACACCTGCGGTTCAGCGGCGTGGTGCTCGGCGCGGCGTACGCGCTCGCGTACCTGGTCGCCGTACTGCTCTCCCGGCCGGTCCTGCGGCGGAAGGTGCCGCGGGTGCCGGGCGCCGGGATCGGGCTTCCGCTGCTCGCGATGGTGATCGCGGCGGTGGCCGGCGCCGGCGCGGGCAAGATCGTGCTGTGGGTGCTGAGCCTGGCGATCGACTGGTCCGGGCCGCTCGGCGCGATCCTCGAGCTCGCGGTGGCGGCCGTCGTGATGCTGCCGGTGTACGCCGGAGTGTCCCGGGTACTGCGTATCCACGAGGTGAATGATGTGGTGTCCATGGTCACATCGAAGCTGCCGATCGGGCGTTGATCCGAACCGCTTGTGCATTAGTGCACCACCTGTCGGGTCAGTGGGGCACTAACATGGGGCCTGCGATCAGGCCGCTGGCGCTTCTAGGAGGGCGAGAGACACCGTGTCGAACCAGACCGTGAGTCCTGGTGCTCTGCTGGCCGGGCGGTACCGGATCGCCGAATTGCTCGCGGAGATCGACGGTGCCCGGGTGTGGCGCGCCGTCGACGAGGTCCTCAGCCGCGCGGTCGTGGTCGACGTGCTGCCGGTCGGGGACCCGCGGACCAACCTGCTCTTCGACGCCGCCCGCCGGGCCGCCGCGGCGAACGACCCGCGGTTCCTCCGGGTGCTCGACTGCGACATGCACGACGGCGTGACGTACTGCGTCCGCGAATGGGCCGGCGGCCGGACCCTGGAGCGGATGCTCGGCAGCGGCCCGCTCACCGGGCAGCAGGCGGGCTGGCTGGCCCGTGAGGTGTCCGAGGCCCTCGAGAACCTGCACCGCACCGGCTACGCGCACGGCGCGATCAGCCCGGCGACGGTGGTGGTCACGGACGCCGGCGCGATCAAGGTCGTCGGCGTCGCCACCGAGGCGGCGCTGCGGTCGTCCGGCGCGGGTTCGCCCGAGGAGGACGTGCACTCGCTCGGCCAACTGCTCTTCGCGTCGCTGACCGGCCGCTGGCCCGGCCCGGCGCCCGCCTGGGGTCTCCAGCCTGCTCCGGTCGAGCACGGCCGGCTGCTGAGCCCGCGCCAGGTGCGGGCCGGCGTACCGCGATCGCTGGACGACATCAGCGACCGGCTGCTCGGCGACCCGCCGCGGCACCACGCTCCGCCGATCACCAGCGCGGCCGGTCTGTCCGCCGCGTTGTCCGGTGTCGTCGGCAGCTCGCACGAGCCGCCGAACCAGATGGACGAGACCGTCCAGGTCGCGAGCCAGAACGGCAGCGTCGACGACGCCACCCAGGTGGTGCCGCAGGCCCCGCCGCCGGCGCTCGACCCGGCGTACACCTCGGAGCCGAACGGGTACCGTCCGCCGCAACCGGCGTACGAGCCCTCGACCGACACCCGCCCGGTCCGCCGTCAGCCCGCGCCGCCGAACGGGAACGGCCGCCGCCGGGACGAGCCGAAGCAGAAGGGCTCGTGGGGCGGCCGGATCCTGATCCTGCTCGCGATCCTCGCCCTGCTGTCGGTGATCCTGCTCGCGCAGTTCCTGCTCAAGGGCGCGATGAACAAGGACAACGGCAGCGCCAACGGCGGCACCGGCGGCACCACGACCAGTGCCCCGCCGAAGACCAGCACCACCCCGTCGACGACCGGCGGGAAGGCGACGATCGCCGGCGCCCAGGACTTCGACCCGCCGCCGGGCAACGGCGAGGAGCACCACAAGGACGTCCCGAACACGTACGACGCCGACCCGAGCACGACCTGGAAGACGCAGTCGTACAAGAACAAGCCGAACCTCGGCGGCATCAAGAGCGGCGTCGGCATCATCTACGACCTCGGCACGAAGACCCCGGTGTCGAGCGTCGCGGTCGCCCTGCAGGGTGACGGCACGAGCATCCAGCTGATGGTCCCGAAGGGCGACACCAGCACGTCGCCGACGTCGATCAGCGGTTGGACGCCGGTCGCGACCAAGGAGGACCAGCCCGAAGGTACGGTGACCCTGACCCCCTCGGCGTCGACCGAGACGCGGTACGTACTGGTCTGGCTGACCAAGCTGCCGAAGGTGTCGGACGGTTACCAGGGCACCATCTCGGAGGTCACGATCCAGAAATGACCGCGCATGTCGACTCGGGCAATCCGCCGCCCCGTCGTCCGGAGGTCCCGCGCATCGGCGCGGACGACCCGGTCGCCCAGGGTGTGGCGCAGCCTGCCCGGCCGAGCGGGCCGACCAGCTACGACGAGCTGGACGACCACGAGCTGCTCCGGATGCACGTGGCCGGCAACCCGGACTCGTTCGGGTTCCTGGTCAAGCGGCACCGGGACCGGATGTGGGCGGTGGCGATCCGTACCCTCGGCGAGCCCGAGGAGGCCGCCGACGCACTCCAGGAGGCGTTCATCTCGGCGTTCCGCCGGGCGGACTCGTTCCGCGGCGACGCGAAGGTGACCACCTGGCTGCACCGGATCGTGGTGAACGCCTGTCTGGACCGGATCCGCCGTCGCCAGGTGCGGGCCGCGGACCCGCTGCCGGAGGACGAGGACCGTGCGGCCGAGCTGGCCGGCCCGGCCGAGGACGACCCGGCCGAGGTCCGGGAGCGCCGGCTCGACGTACTCAACGCCCTGAAGCAGATCAACGAGGACCAGCGCGCGGCGCTGGTCCTGGTCGACATGGAGGGGTACTCGATCGAGGAGGCGGCGGCGATCCTGGACTGCGCGCCCGGAACGGTCAAGTCCCGGTGCGCCCGCGGTCGCGCGAAGCTGCTCCCGTTGCTCCGGCACTGGCAGACCTCGAAAGAAAAGTCCGCCGCGGAAGCAGTGGGAACCGAATGAGCGGGTACACCGTCGAAGCGAAGTCGCCTGCCTCTGGCGACCGAAAGCCTGACGCCTTCGACCGGAGTCTTTTGATGAACACGCCGCGCACCTCCCGTGAGGAGGCGAGCCCCCGATGACCGATCCCGGTCTGCCGACCAGTGAGCACCTCGAGCACCTGGACACGGACACGATCGCCGACCTGATCGAGAACCTGCTGCCTGCCCCCGAGGCACACAGCGCTCGTGAGCATGTGAAGGCATGCCCGGAGTGCCAGCAGACGTACGACGCCCTGCTGCAGCTGACCGAGGACCTCGCCGAGGAGGGCCGCAGCGACATCCCGATGCCGGCCGACGTCGCCGAGCACCTGGACGCGGTGATCGTGTCCGAGTCGGTGCTGCGCGCGTCCACCGTCGGGGTGCACTCGCTGGCCCAGATCCGCGAGGAGCCGCGCCGGCACCTGCCGAAGCTGGTCGGTGCCGCCGCCGGTGTGGTGCTGATCGCCGCGCTCGGCGTCGGGGTCGTGTTCGCCACCAAGGACCAGGCGAACGAGGGCGCCGCCGCCACCGATGCGAACACGCCGCCGGCCGACACCGTGACGATTGCCAGCAAGGACCTCAGCTCCGCGACCCAGCGCTGGCTGGATCACACGCCGAACCCGATCCTGCACGGTTCGAACGACGAGCAGGCCTGTGCGCGTGCGTTCGCGGCCGGGCGCTCGAACCCGAACGTCCGGCTCGTCCAGCCCGCCAAGGTGGACGGCAAGCGAGCCACGATCATCGGGTTGCAGGGCGCGTCGGTGAGCCAGATCCAGATCTTCGCGGTCACCGGATGTAGCTCCCCGGGGGGCGAGGGTACGTCGTTCTACGACACGACAGTGACGCTCCGCAACCGCTGAATCGTCCGATGCGGCACAGCGGACTGTCGGTGGGTACCGTGGGAATGGTCGGCCTCTAGGATCCGTTGAGTACGACGTCACTGTCTCGACGACACGAGGAACGCCTGCATGAGCGAGTCCATGGTCCGCAACGTCATCATCGTCGGCTCCGGCCCGGCCGGATACACCGCCGCCGTGTACGCCGCCCGCGCGGCGCTGGAGCCGCTGGTGTTCGAGGGCTCCGTCACCGCCGGCGGCGCGCTGATGAACACCACCGAGGTGGAGAACTTCCCCGGCTTCTCGCAAGGCATCATGGGCCCGGCGCTGATGGACGAGATGCGCACCCAGGCCGAGCGGTTCGGCGCCGAACTGGTGCCGGACGACGTGATCAAGGTCGACCTGACCGGCGACATCAAGGTCGTCACCGACTCGGCCGGCACCGAGCACCGCGCGAAGGCCGTCATCCTGGCGATGGGCTCCGGCTACCGCAAGCTCGGCCTGGCCGACGAGGACCGGATGTCCGGGCACGGCGTCTCCTGGTGTGCGACCTGTGACGGCTTCTTCTTCCGCGACCAGGAGATCGCGGTCGTCGGCGGTGGCGACTCCGCCGTCGAGGAGGCCACGTTCCTGACCAAGTTCGCGAAGAAGGTGCACCTGGTGCACCGCCGCGACGAGCTGCGTGCCTCGAAGATCATGGCCGACCGCGCGTTCGCCAACGACAAGCTCGAGTTCCAGTGGAACTCCGCGGTCGACAAGATCCACGGCGAGGACAAGCTCACCCACCTGACGCTGAAGGACACCGTCACCGGCGAGACGCGTGAGCTGCCCGCCACCGGACTGTTCATCGCGATCGGCCACGACCCGCGATCGGAGCTGGTCAAGGGCCAGGTCGACCTGGACGCGGAGGGGTACGTGCTGGTCAAGCCGGACAGCACGGCGACCAACCTGCCCGGGGTGTTCGCGGCCGGCGACCTGGTGGACCACACCTACCGGCAGGCGATCACGGCGGCCGGCACTGGCTGTGCTGCCGCCCTGGACGCCGAGCGCTACCTGGCCGCGCTGGAGGACGCCTCCGCGGCGACCACCGCGGCAGCCAAGACCCAGCCCGTCTCTGTCTGAACCTCACACATCACTCTGAAGGAGATACGCCCGTGGGCGAGAAGATGAACGCCGTCACCGACGCCGAGTTCGACCAGACCGTGCTGAAGAGCGACAAGCCGGTGCTGGTGGACTTCTGGGCCGAGTGGTGTGGCCCGTGCCGGCAGGTATCGCCGATCCTGGAGGAGCTGAACCAGGACCACGGCGACAAGATCACGTTCCTGAAGATGAACGTCGACGAGAACCCGGTCACCCCGAGCAACTACAAGGTCACCGGTATCCCTACTATCAACGTCTACGTGAACGGTGAGCTGGCGAAGTCCATCGTCGGCGCCAAGCCGAAGGCGGCGCTGCTGAAGGAGCTGTCCGACTTCACCGCCTGAGTTACCCCCGCCACACCGGCAAGGAGTTGGACCCTGATGGAATCCCCGCACGGCGTGTACCGGATCGGCGACAGCGGTGAGGCGGTCGCCGAGATCGTCGGCAAGCTGCAGAGACTCGGGCTGCTGACCGGCGGTCACGACGTCTACGACGAAGCGACCGCGCACGCTGTCCGGGGGTTCCAGCAGCAACGCGGGCTGATGATCGACGGGATCGTCGGCCCGCAGACTTACCGCGCGATCGACGACGCCCGCTGGCGGCTGGGCGACCGGCTGCTGACGTTCGTCCCGACGCATCCGCTGAGCGGTGACGACGTACTGAGCCTGCAGGCGAAGCTGCAGGAGCTCGGGTTCGCGGTCGCCCGGATCGACGGGATCTTCGGTGCCGACACGCAGCGCGCGGTGACCGAGTTCCAGCGGAACATGGGCCTCCCGGCGGACGGGACCTGCGGACCGTCGACGTTCAAGGCGCTGCAGCGGATCCGTCCGATGGCGACCGGCGGCCGGCCGGACGCGCTGCGCGCGCGGGAAGCCGTCCGCGCCGCCGGGCCGCGGCTGTCCGGCAAGACGGTCGTGATCGACGCGGGCCACGGCGGCTTCGACTACGGCTGGGAGGGCTACGGGCTGCGCGAGTCAGACATCGCGTACGACCTGGCCTCCCGGATCGAGGGCCGGCTCGGCGCCACCGGTGTTCGGGCGTACCTCTCGCGTGGTCGCGACCAGGGTCCGGACGAGCTGGCCCGGGCCGCGTTCGCGAACGAGACCGACGCGAACCTGTGCGTCTCGCTGCACACGGACGGTTCGATGAACCCGGATGCGCAGGGCGTCGCGACGTACTACTACGGCAATGACCTGCACGGCGCCTCGTCGAGCGTCGGGGAGCAGTTCGCCGGTCTGGTGCAGCGCGAGATCGTTGCCCGGACCGATCTGCTCGACTGCCGTACGCACGCGAAGACCTGGGACCTGCTGCGCCGCACGAAGATGCCGGCGGTCCGCCTTGAGATCGGGTACGTGACGAATCCGCACGACTCGGCACGGCTCGCGGACCCGGCGTTCCGGGACGTGATCGCGGAGTCGATCGTGGTCGCGATCCAGCGCGTGTACCTGCCGCCGGAGCAGGACGCCGCCACCGGCATGCTCCGCCTCGGCCAACTGACGGTGTAGCTGATCCCGAGCTACGAGTGATCCTCGAGCTTGATCTTCGGCAAGATCCGGTCCAGGGCGCGCGGTAGCCACCACGCCCGCTCGCCGAACAGCCGCAGTACCGCCGGCACGATGACGCACCGGATCAGCAGCGCGTCCAGCAGTACCGCGGTGGCGAGCCCCAGTCCGAACTGCTTCAGCATCCGGTCCGGGCTGAGCAGGAACGCACCGAACACCACGATCATGATCGCTGCGGCCGCGGTGATCACACTGCCGGTGGTCGCGAGCCCTTCCCGGACGGCGGCCGTCGCGTCCTTCGTACGCCGCCACTCCTCGTGGATGCGGGACACCAGGAACACCTCGTAGTCCATCGACAACCCGAAGACGATCGCGAAGATCATCACCGGGACGAACGCCTCGATCGGCCCCGCCTGCGCACCGAACCAGCCGTGCTGGAACACCAGCGTGATCACGCCGAGCGAGGCGCCGATGCTGAGCAGGTTGAGAACGGCGGCCTTCAACGGAATCAGTACCGAGCGGAACACCGCCATCAGCAACACCGCCGACAGCCCGACCACCACGAGCACGAAGATCGGCAGCCGGTTGCTCACGGCCGCCGCGAAGTCGTCCGCGGCGGCCGTCGATCCGCCGACCAGGTAGGTCCCTTCCAGCTTCGGCAGCGTGTCCTTACGAAGCCGCTGGACGAGGTCGCTCGTGGCCGCGTCCTGCGGCGCCGACTTCGGGAACGCCAGTACCGTCGTGATCTTCCCGTCCGGCGTCACCTGCGGCGGGGTCACCGCGGCGATGTCGGGGTCCTTCGCGAGCGTCTGCCCGAGGAGCTGCGCGTCACCCTCCGACACCACGACGAGCGGACCGTTGAACCCTGGCCCGAAGCCTTCCGCCAACAGGTCGTACGCCTTCCGGCTCGTCTTCGCCGGATCGTCGGTTCCCGCATCCGCGAACCCGAGCCGCATCCCCAACGCCGGCAACGACAACGCCGCCAGTGCGACGACACCGAGTACGAGCGGCACCCACGGCCCACGCTGGACGGCGCCGGCCAGTCGCCGCCACCCGTCGCCAGGGGTACGTCGCTGCTTCGCGGCATGCTTCCGGACACTGCGCTCGATCCGTTGGCCGAACAGGGTCAGCAACGACGGCAGCAACGTCACCGCTGCGAGCATCGTCATCAGTACCGTCATCGTCACGCCGAGTGCGATGCCCTGCAACGAGCCGAGTCCCAACGCCAGCAGACCGAGCAGCGCGATCACCACCGTGCAACCGGCGAACATCACCGACCGCCCCGCGGTGTCCAGGGCAACGATCTTCGGGTCGGCCGTGCCGTTCACCAGCTCGTGGCGGTACCGGGAGAAGATCAGCAACGCGTAGTCGATGCCGACACCGAGCCCGACGAGCATCATCACCGGCGTCGTGTACTCCGGAACCTTGAACAGGTGCGACGCGAGCATCAGCAGGCCGACCGTACTGCCGACCGCGAAGACCGCGGTCAACAGCGGGAGTGTTGCCGCGAGCAACGATCCGAAGAGGAACACCAGAATCACCAGCGCGGCAAGGATTCCGGCGCCCTCGGCGGCACCGCCCGAACTGTCGGCCGCCTTCCGCGCCAGGTCTCCCCCGACCTCCACCTGGAATCCCGGCCGGGCGAAGTCCTGCGCCCGGTGGATGATCGTCCGGACTCCGTCCACCGGCATGTCCGCGGTCGCGGCGTCGAGGCTCACGGTCGCGTACGCCGTACGTCGATCTGTCGACAAATCGCCCTGTCCACCGAACGGGTCGGCGACCGCGGAGACGTGCGGGAGCACCCGGACCGCGGCCAGCATCGACTCGACCCGGGGCTTCTCCGCATCCAGGCCGCCGTCGGCGCGGACGACGATCTGCACGGACGCGGTGTCACCCTTCGGCTGGTGCGCCGTGAAGATGTCAGTCACCCGCTGGGAGTCGGTGCCGGGCAGCGAGTTGTCGCTCCGGTAGTCGGCACCGACCGCCGTCGCGGTACCGATGACGGCGGCCAGGACCGCGACCCACAAGACGAGCGCCAGGCCCGCATGTCGCATCGCCCAGCCCGACACCCGGTGCAGCACGCCGGGTCGGGTCGCTTGTCGGATCGGGGTGTCCACGGTCATCGGAAGTCCTTGATAAGTAGGTCAGCTACATGTTGCCTCTCGACATTAGCAGGTATATGAGTAGACTGGCTACGTGAAGGCGGATGCGTTGCGTGGACACCTGGACCCGATGATCCTGGCGGTCGTCGAGGCCGAACCGCTGCACGGCTACGCGATCATGGAGGCGCTACTGGAGCGCAGCGGCGGCGAGCTGGACCTGCCGACCGGCACGCTCTACCCGGCGCTGCGGCGCCTGGAGCGGGCGGGTTACCTGGCCAGCGAGTGGAGTACGGTCAGCGGGCGGAAGCGGCGTACGTACCAGCTGACCAGTTCCGGCGCGAAGATGCTCGCGTCCGGGAAGCAGGACTGGTTGACGTTCCGGGCCGTGGTGGAAGGGGTGCTACGCCCGAGCCAGGCGTAGACCGCGCGCGGCCTGCACGCTGACCAGCGCCAGCGGCAGCACCACGAACGTCCCGACCACGCCGAACGCCGGCAGGCCCGGGGCATGGTGGCTGGTTGCCGCCATCAGGAGGCCGATCCCGGCGACCAGCGCGGATCCGACCAGCGCGAAGAGCGCTGTCACCCGGCTCAGGTGCTCCCGCACCACGGGATAGCGGACGCCGATCCCGGTCGCCAGTACGGCGAGCACCGCGCCGGCGATCACCACACTGCCGATCGCGCGGACAACCGTCTGCAGCATGTCGTTGAAGGCGCTCGCCGACTCCGGCTGCTGCGTCCAGATCCAGGCGCCGCTCTGCCACACGATCGGCTGGATCATCAGCGCGAACAGCAGCATCATCGCGGTCCGCCGGCTCTGGCTGATCGCCAGCTCGGCGCGGTACCCCGGCACCACGTCCGACAGCTCACCGAAGTCGGCAACCGCCTCGCGCTCCGCGTCGTACCGCTCGTGTCCGTCCGCCTCGAACGCCTCGGTCGCGTCGGTCAGGTGGTCCCGGGCCTCCGCCAGCAGATCCGCCTTCCGGCGCCGCGGCCCTCGTAACTCCCGGCGCAAGGCGGCCAGGTAGTCGTCGACCGGAGTACTGGTTCTGGACACCCCTCCAGTATGGGAGGCCCGCTTCCGGCTCACGTCCGGGGTCCCACTGAGTCGCCCCTGGTCTTCGACCTTCGCCGGACCAGTACGACGAAGAACCCGACGTAGGCGATCACGACGATGACGAAACCGACCCAGGTGACCACGGGAGTGTCGCCCACCGGCCACAGGCGGCCTTCGAAGTAGTGGCGGATGAAGCCGCCTCGGTACCGGGGCTCGCCGACCCGGCTCCGGAAGTACTGCTCGGTCCACGTCACCGGGCAGGTGAAGCTCACCAGCGTGATGACGACGTTCCACACGACGATGGCGAGGTGGAACCAGATCACCCGCGGCCACCGCCAGGCGAGGAAGCCACCCACGAGGAAGAACACCAGCAGCGCGCCGTGCACGACCGCCACCAGGTCGGCCAGCGCACGCCAGACCACTGTCTACTCCGGGCCTGATCGCAGCGCATCCCGAACGGTCACCGGCGCGGCCGGCGACTGCTCCGGCCGGATCGCGCCCATCAGCCGCTCCACCGCTGCCTCCATCTCGCTGCGCCAGGTGATCGTGGAGCGCAGGTCCAGCCGCAGCCGCGGATTGCGCGGATGCTCCCGCACCACACCGAACCCGACCGCCCGGAGGAACTCGGTCGGCCACACACAGCTCGGCCCGTCCCAGCGCGAGTCCCCGAACGCCTCCACGGCCCGGAATCCCCGCTTCATGACGTCCTTCGCGACCGCCTGCACCAGGACCTTCCCGAGCCCGAGCCCCAGGTAGCGGGGCAGAATCCGCCCGGTCGCCAGTACGACGGCGTCCGGGCTGACGGGCGCGGTCGGGAACGCCTGGATCCGGGGCAGGTACTTCGCCGGCGCGTACACGGCGAACCCGGCCGGCTCGTCGTCGACGTACAGCACGATCCCGGCGGTCCCCCAGTCGAGCAGCAACTGGGACAACCACGCCTCCTTCTCGAGCGCGGTGTCACCGTTCCGGATCGCATGCCGTGCGGCGACCGGGTCGAGCTCCCAGAACACGCAGTCCCGGCACGGCACCGGTAGCCCGTCGAGGTTGTCGAGGGTCAGCGGTTCGAGCCGGCGGGCCATCAGCGCATCCGATCAGCGATACAGGCTGTTAGGTTCGTCACGATCTGTCATCGGGCGGCCGGTTCGGCCACCGGCCGCGGGACGTCGGCCGGCGGCCGCACGTCCGGAGTACGGGTCGCCTGCGGAGCGACGTACCGCTGCTGCACCTTGACCGGTTGCCGCCGGAACAACTCCGCGGCGAACCCCGCCAGCACACCCAGCAACAGGCCACCGAGCGTCCACCCGGCTGTCTTGCCCACGCTCATTCCGTTCCACCTCTCAGGCCGCACCGGACCACCGGCTGTCTCAACAGCCAGATTCCGGCATGGTCGAACCTGCCCCTATAAGGCATGGTAGTGAGAGGTCACGCCGATCCCCAGCCCGCACTGAGGTGTCTCGACGTAACCTGGTGACTTCCCCCTCGATCACCGTTGGAGTGGCCCTCGTGAGTGCTGACGTGCCCGATGTCCGGCAGACCCGTCTCGACAACTATGTCGAGGCGTACGCAGCCCGGACGAAGGGCATGACCGCATCTGAGATCCGCGCGCTGTTCTCGGTCGCGAGCCGGCCCGAGGTGGTCTCGCTGGCCGGCGGGATGCCGAACATCGGCGGCCTGCCGCTGGACGTGGTGGGCGGCGCGGTCCGCGACCTGGTGATCGACAACGGCGCGGTCGCGATGCAGTACGGCTCCGGCCAGGGCGATCCGACGCTGCGCGACCAGATCTGCGACATCATGCGGCTCGAGGGCATCGAGGCGCACCCCGACGACGTCGTGGTCACGGTCGGCAGCCAGCAGGCCGTCGACCTGGTGACCCGGGTGTTCTGCGACCCGGGTGACGTGGTGATCTGCGAGGCGCCGTCGTACGTCGGTGCGCTGGGCGTCTTCCGGGCGTACCAGTGCGAGGTCGTACACGTCGCGATGGATGACGACGGCGTCGTACCGGAAGCGCTCGAGCAGGCGATCGCCTCGGTGCGGGCGGCCGGCAAGCGGATCAAGTTCTTCTACACGATCCCGAACTTCCACAACCCGGCCGGGGTCTCGCTGTCCGACGAGCGGCGCGCGCGGGTGCTGGAGATCTGCCAGCGCGCCGAGCTGCTGATCCTGGAGGACAACCCGTACGGCTTGCTCGGCTTCGAGGGTGAGCCGCAGCGCGCGCTGCGTGCGGACGATCGCGAAGGCGTCATCTACCTCGGCTCGTTCTCGAAGACGTTCGCACCGGGGTTCCGGGTCGGGTGGGCGGTCGCGCCGCACGCGGTCCGGGAGAAGCTCGTGCTGGCGCAGGAGTCCGCGACCCTCTGCCCGCCGACGTTCAGCCAGCTCGCGATCTCGTCGTACCTGATCCGGCACGACTGGATGGGGCAGGTGAAGCAGTTCCGTGAGATGTACCGCGAGCGCCGGGACGCGATGCTCGCGGCGTTGACAGAGAAGATGCCGGCGGCAACGACCTGGACGCGGCCGCGGGGCGGCTTCTACGTCTGGTTGACCCTGCCGGAAGGGCTGGACGCGAAGGCGATGCTCCCGCGGGCGGTCACGGCACGCGTCGCGTACGTGCCCGGAACCGCCTTCTTCGCCGACGGTTTCGGCTCCCAGTGCATGCGGTTGTCGTACTGTCATCCGACGCCGGAGCGGATCACCGACGGTGTCGGCAGGCTGGCCGCGGTGATCAACGAGGAACTCGAGCTCCGGCAGACCTTCGGCCCGCTGCCACCCGGCCCCGGCCGGGACTACGACGCTCCAGGACCGGAGCTCAGCTAGGGCGCGTCTCCCAATCCCACGTCGTAGCGAGGAGGTGCTCGGTGCGGTGCATCGGCGCGCGGGGGCGAAGGGGTCGATGCGGAGCATCGTTCCCTTTGCACCCGTGCGGCGAGGTGCCGTGCCGAGTGCCCCGCAGTAGGCGTGGGATTGGGAGCCGCGCCCCAGGTCCGCTTGCAAAGGTTGCGCAAGGGACCAACGGGTGGCCGGGGGTCCATGTTGCGGTAGGGGTACCGTTCCAGTGGGCCTCGGGGCCGGCGACCGCGCCGGAGACGCCCACGAGTGATCGGGATATTTGTGATGAGTGATCTGGGTCGAGTGCTGGTTCTGGCCGGTGGTCTGTCGCACGAGCGTGACGTCTCGCTGCGATCCGGCCGCCGCGTGGCGGACGCTCTGCGCAGCGTCGGTGTCGAGGTCGAGCAGCGGGACGTCGATGCCTCCCTCGTCGATCGATTGCGCGAGGATCCACCGGACGCGGTCTTCCCCGTCCTGCACGGCGTCACCGGCGAGGACGGCGCACTCCGCCAGGTCCTCGACCTGTATGGCGTCCCGTACGTCGGAGCCGACGCGGCCGCGTGCCGTACGGCGTTCGACAAGCCTGTGGCGTCGACGGTCGTCGGCAACGCGGGGCTGCACACGCCGGCGTCGGTCGTGCTCGGGCACGACACGTTCCGCGAGCTGGGCGCCGCCGCGCTGATGGAGGCCGTGGTGTCCCAGATCGGGCTGCCGCTCGTGGTGAAGCCGGCCCGCGGTGGTTCGGCGCTGGGCGCGTCGATCGTGCGGTCCGCGGACGAACTGCCCGCGGCGATGGTGAACTCCTACTCGTACGGTCCGGTCGCGTTGATCGAGCAGTACGTCGACGGCACCGAGGTGGCCGTGACGGTCGTCGACACGGGCGACGGACCGCGGGCGCTGCCTGCGGTGGAGATCCGCCCGGACTCCGGGTTCTACGACTACGAGGCGCGGTACACGGCCGGCGCGACGCAGTTCGTCGTACCCGCCCGGCTGGAGCCCGAGGCTGCTGGCGCGTGCGCTGCAGCGGCCGTCCAGGCGCATCAGGCGCTGGGGCTGCGGGACTTGTCGCGGACCGACCTCGTCGTCGACGCAGCGGGCGTTCCGTGGTTCCTGGAGGTCAACGTGGCGCCGGGGATGACGGAGACGTCGCTCGTCCCGCTCGCCGCGGAGGCCGCCGGGATCGAGCTCGGTGTGCTCTGCCGCGATCTGCTCGCTACTGCCGCCGCCCGCTGACACATCATGTCCGACGCCTCGCCCCGACCGATCTGGCGGACTGCTGTTCAGCCACGCTGGCTGGGGATGCTGACTCTCGCGCTCGCGATCGCTGCGGTGATGACGGCGATGGGAGTCTGGCAACTCGGCGTCTACAAGTCGAAGACAGCCAAGGCGACAGCAGAACACGCGGCGGCTGCGCCGGTTCCGCTGCAGTCGCTGTTCTCGATCGACGAGGGTCTGCCCGCCAAGGCGGTCGGGCGGCAGGTGACGATCTCCGGCACCTGGGGTCCCACGGCGGACCAGGTGTTCATCGCGGATCGGCAGCAGGACGGGCGCCGCGGGTACTGGGTGGTGTCGCCGCTGAAGCTGTCCGGCACCGACGCGGTGATGGTCGTGCGCGGCTGGGTCGCGTCGGTGACGGATCCGGCAGCGAAAGCTCTGAGTGGGCCGGTGTCGTTGACCGGGGCGGTCGTTGCGTCGGAGGCCGAGGACTCGTCGGCCGATGCCGCGAAGGGACGGGTGCTGTCGACGCTGCGGATCCCGACGATCGTGCACCTGGTGAAGTACCGGGTGTACGACGCGTTCGTCGTACAGACCTCGCCGGCCGGTACGTCGCCCGCGCCGGCTGCCGTCGTACCGCCTCCGCCGCCGACCGATCACGCCGGTCTGCGGAACGTGGCGTACGCCTTCCAGTGGTGGATCTTCGCGGCCTTCACGCTGTGGATGTGGGGCCGGATGGTGCTGGACGCGCACCGCTCCCCCGACGACGATCAGGCTCCGGATGCGGAGCAGGGCGACCAGGTCGGGGAGCCTGTGGAGTCAAGCGGTACCGTTTCAGCGTGACTTCCTCTGCCGACCCCGCCACTTCCGCGAAGCCGATCTCCCCGGCCGTGCGCGGCGCGCTGACCCGGTACCGCGTGATCGCGTACGTGGTCGGCGTGATGCTGCTCCTGCTGGTGTTCCTCGCGATGCCGCTGAAGTACTTCGGCGACAACCCCGGCGCCATGAACGTCATCGGCCCGCTGCACGGCTTCCTGTACGTCGTGTACCTGCTGCTGACCTTCGACCTGTTCCGCCGGGTGCGTTGGTCGTTCCCGCGGCTGGTCCTGATGGCGCTGGCCGGCACGATCCCGTTCCTCTCGTTCTACGCCGAGCGCAAGACGTCGCACGAACTCCTGGGTCGTCGCTAAATCCCGTTGTGCGGGTCCTACGCGCGGCCCTAGCGTCGCGCGCATGCTGCACGACATCACGGCGTCGAACCGCGCCAGCTGGAACCAGATCCACCACGCCCGCCCCGGCGAGCCAGCGTCGTTCTTCGTCGCGGGCGGCTCCACTCTCACCGCAGCGGAGCTCGCCGCGGCGGGCGATGTTCGTGACCGCCGGGTTCTCCACCTGGCCTGCTCGTGCGGGGACGAGGTCCTCTCCTGGGCCCAGCTCGGTGCCTCGGCCACCGGTGTCGACATCTCCGAAGTCGCCCTCGAGATGGCGATCGAGAAGTCCGCGGCGGCCGGGATCCCGGCCGACTTCGTCCGCGCCGACATGCTGGCGCTGCCCGCTTCACCACTGACCGGCTTCGACCTCATCTATCTGAGCTGGGGCGCCGTCTGCTGGCTGCCGGACCTCGATGTCTTCGCCACCTCGGTCGCCACCCGACTCGTCCCCGGCGGGTCGGTCCTGATCGCCGAGCATCATCCCGTCTGGGAGACCTTGGCCGTTCGCGGACCACACCGACTCGAAGTCACCGCCGACTACTTCGGCCGGACCGTACCGCTGGCCGCGGTCGAGAACTCGAAGCGGCCGACCGGCGCCCGGGACAATCCGGACGCCCCCACGTTCCAGGCCTTCATCTGGCCACCGAGCGATGTCATCACCGCTCTCCTGAAGGCCGGCCTCACCCTCACCAGGTTCGAGGAAGCTCCGGACCCCGAGAGCTACCCCGGTCTCGGGACGACTGCTTCCGCACTCCCCGCCACCTACCTGATCCGGGCGACGCGCAATGTTTCACATGAAACATTGCCCGGAAGTCTGTAGGTGACTTTGTCGACAAATCTCCATGCCGAGATAACCCTGTACTTCGTACTTCGAACTACCTCGCTGAGCGGGATCGTAAGCCGCCTCAGCTGACTTACATCCCTGTGATTCCTGGCCTACTCGCCGCAGAATCACCGGATCTGCTCCGGCGTGTCGACTTGTCAGGACTCGTTCTGCTTGTTCGGATCCATCAGCGTGACGATCCGCTCCAGGTCGTCCAAGGACGCGAACTCGACGGTGATCTTGCCCTTGGTCTTGCCGAGGTCGACCTTCACCCGGGTCTCGAACCGGTCCGACAGCCGGTCGGCGAGATCGACGAGTCGCGGCGCGACCGGCTTGTTGCGTCGCCGCGGCGCGGTGTTGTCGTCGGCGTTCATGTCGCCGAGCGCCACGATCTCCTCGACCGTACGGACCGACAACCCCTCGGCGACGATGCGCTGTGCCAGCCGCTCGATAGCGTCACCGCTCGGGAGACCGAGCAGCGCCCGCGCGTGACCGGCCGACAGCACGCCGGCCGCAACGCGACGTTGGACCGAAGCCGGCAGCTTCAGCAGGCGCAGCGTGTTCGAGATCTGCGGCCGGGACCGGCCGATCCGGTTCGCCAGCACTTCCTGGGTGCACCCGAAGTCGTCCAGCATCTGTTGGTACGCCGCCGCCTCTTCGAGCGGGTTCAGCTGGCTCCGGTGCAGATTCTCCAGCAACGCGTCGCGCAGCATCGCGTCGTCGGACGTCTCGCGGACGATCGCGGGGATCGTGGTCAGCCCGGCGGCCTGGGTGGCGCGCCACCGGCGCTCGCCCATCACCAGCTCGAACTTGTCGTCCTCGAGCCGCCGAACGACGATCGGCTGCAGCAGCCCGATCTCCTTGACCGAGTGGATCAGCTCGTCCATCGCGTCCTCGTCGAAGACCGATCGCGGCTGCTTCGGGTTCGGCGTGATCTTCTCGACCTCGATCTCGGCGAACGACGCACCGGGGACCGCGGCGAGCTCCGGCTCCTTCGACGCCTCCGACTCCGTCGGTGTCGCCACCGGGGGCGCGCCCGGGATCGAGTTCGACTTGCTGCCGAGGGTGGTCGTGGTACCAGGGGCCGGCGAGCTGGGGATCAGCGCACCAAGTCCGCGTCCGAGTCGGGTGTTCATCGCGCTCCCTCGAGTTCGACATCCTGCTGAGCTACTGCTGGACTATCACAACGCCGAACGGGTGCCGCAATTCCTACACCGGCCCCCGTATCCCGTTTCACGTGGAACGGGACCACACGACGCAACCGTTTCACGTGGAACGGCCGCGTGTCACGGCTGATCCTCAGAGGGCGTCCGAGGGTTTGATCTCACGCGTTGTTCCGCATGGCGATCTCGCGGGACGCCTCCAGGTACGACAGTGCGCCGGCCGAGGCCGGGTCGTACGCGAGCACGGTCTGCCCGTGGCTCGGGGCCTCCGAGATACGAACCGAGCGCGGCACGGCGGTCCGCAGTACGGCGTCCTTGAAGTGACCCCGTACTTCGGCAGCGACCTCACCGGCCAGCTTCGTCCGAGCGTCGTACATAGTCAGCAGGATCGTCGACACGTCGAGCCCGGGGTTCAGGTGGGACTTCACCATGTCGATGTGGCGGAGCAGCTGCGAGAGACCCTCGAGCGCGTAGTACTCGCTCTGGATCGGGACCAGGACCTCACGCGCGGCAGTCAGCGCGTTCACGGTCAGCAGCCCGAGCGACGGCGGGCAGTCGATGAAGACGTAGTCGTACTTCTCCCCCGCGGCCTCGGTCTCGGCGAGGAAGGCCTCCAGCACACTCTTCAGCCGGCTCTCCCGGGCGACCAGGCTCACGAGCTCGATCTCGGCACCGGCCAGGTCGATCGTCGCCGGGATGACCTGGATACCGGGATGCTCGGCGCAGGGCTGGATCAGCTTGCTCAGCGGCTCGCCCTCGATGATCGCCTCGTACACGCCCGGCGTACCTTCGGCGTGCTCGATGCCGAGCGCCGTCGACGCGTTGCCCTGCGGGTCGAGGTCGATGACGAGGATCTTCGCGCCGTACAGCGCGAGGCCGGCCGCCACGTTCACCGTCGTGGTGGTCTTGCCGACGCCGCCCTTCTGGTTGGCGACGACGAACACTCGGGTCTGGGCGGGCAGCGGGAACTCGCGGCCCATTGTGCGTCCTTCATTCACCAGCAGGGTCCGTTCGGTCGCGGCGGCGATCGGAGTCTCGAGGAGTCGTCGCTGAAGCTCGTCCGTCGTGGCCCGCGCGGCGATCTGTGCGGCAGTCATAGCGCCCATTCCAATAGGTGCGGGACTCGGCCCGAAGAGGATGTCTGTAGGGGTCGGGGCAGGTCTACCCCCAGCTCCGTCCACAGGCTTCTGTGGACGAATTCCCGTGTGCAGAGGCAGTTTCATGCGGTCGTCATCCACAGGCGGTGGAGACTCCGAAAGGTCCGCCTCGGCGTCCACCAGTGGCACCGAATCAGACCCTGAACCATCATCTCGCATCTCCGGCGTTTCACGTGAAACAGCGCGGGTGTCATCACCAGTTGGCCCACCCAAACCCGCCGCAGCGGCAGCCCGCAGCCCCGAAGTATCAACCGGAGGCACCACCACCGACCGCTCAACGCCCACCCCACTGCCACCCCCAGCAGTTCCCGCAGCCCCGGCAGCTCCCACGCCCCCGGCAGCTCCCACGCCCCCGGCAGTTCCCACGCCTCCGGCCGCTCCGGATGCTCCGGCAGCGCCCGCGGCCTCAGCAACTCGCGCGGCCTCAGCATGTCCGGCGGCCTCAGCGGCTCCGGCGACCTCAGCAGCTCCCGGGGCCTCGCCAGCGCCCGCGACCCCAGCAGCTCCCGCAGCCTCGCCAGGTCCGGCGGGCGTCGGGAGTCCAGCCGCTCCGGGGCTCTCCGCCAACGCCGCGGCCTCGGCAGACCCGGTGCCCTCGGCAGACCCGGTGCCCTCCTCAGGCCCGGTGCCCTCCGCAAGCCCGACGCCCTCAGCAGGCCGGGCCGGCATCGGGGGCCCGTCCGCTCCGGGGCCTGCCGCTGGCGCGGCGGCCTCCGCTGGCGCGGTGGCTCCGCCAGGCCCGGTGGGCGCGGTGGGCGCGGTGGGCGCGGTGGGCGCGGTGGGCGCGGTAGCATCGCCGGCCTCGGCCGGTCCCACAGGCTCGGCAGGTTCGCCGACCACGCCGTACTCGGCGAACGGGCCGGACTCCGTAGGTTCGGCGGTCTCCGCAGCCTCGGTCTCCGCAGCCTCGGTCGGTGCAACCTCGGTCGGTGCGGTGATCCCTGCAGCCTCGGTAGTAGGTTCGGCGACCTCGTCAGGCTCGGTGGCCCCCGCGGCCTCTGCGGGGGCGGCCACCCCGGCAGGCTCGGTGGCTCCTGCGGAAGCGGTGCCCCCGGCGGACGTGGTCGCCCCGGCTGGCTGGGCGGCCTCGATAGGTTCGGCTGCTTCGGTGGTCCCGGCAGCAGCGGTGGTCCCGGCAGCAGCGGTGGGCTCGGTTGACGGCGATGCGGTCGTGGCTGGTGCGGGTGAGGCGGCGGCGGGAGGCGTCGTGGGTCGCTGTCCAGTGGCGGGCTGGGCTGTGGGGGGCTGGGCTGTGGTGATGGGTGGCGCGGGTGCTGGGGACGTGTCGGGAGCGGGTTCCGGAGTCACCACGCGGACGGCGGGGTCCACCTCGGTCGGCCAGCCGATGCCCTGTGATGACCTCGGCTCACCGGTGCTCTTCTCGGGCCATCCGAGGGCACGACTCACCAACCCGCTCACCTCCCGTGTCGTCCGTGCCGGGATCCCCCTGCAGCACGTCCGGCCACAATACTCACCACAGTCGTGGGGAGGGCCAGTTCATCGCCGCCGAGTTGGTGAATATGACAAACCTCTGCACCAAGCTTCATCAATTCGCGTTCTGAGCCGTCCAGTTCCTCCTCCGCGGACGCCCCTTTCATCGCCAGCATCAGTCCGCCCTCGACACAGAGCGGCAGACACCAACGCGCCAGTTTGGCCAGCGGAGCGACCGCCCGCGAGGTGACCACGTCGTACGACGCCGGCGGCAGATCCTCGGCCCGTGCCCGGACCACGCGCGCGTTGTCGAGCGCCAGTACGTCGACGGCCTCCTGGAGGAACGTCGTCCGACGCAGCAGCGGCTCCACCAGGTCGACCTGGAGATCCGGCCGGACGATCGCGAGCACGATCCCCGGAAGTCCCGCGCCAGTGCCGACATCGGCGACCGACGACTCCTCCGGGATCAGTCGTTCGACGACCGCGCAGTTGAGCAGGTGCCGGTCCCAGAGTCGCGGTACCTCCCGCGGTCCGATCAGTCCTCGCAGCGTGCCTTCGGTGGCCAGCAACTCGGCGTACTCCGAAAGCCGGACCGCCGCCCGTGGGAACAGCTTGTCCACGAGCGGCGGGGTTTCACGTGAAACGTCCTCGGTCATGCGCCCTCCCGGCACTGACGCAGGAAGCCGGCGGCGGAGCGACGACCGAAGGCCGGAAAGTCGAGCCCTTCGATCTGCCAGGACGGAGTCGCGGCGTTCAGCACAGCGACCTGGGCGTCGAGGGAAGGTCGGGAACAACAGCCCGACAACCCGCAGCGCACGAGGCTCGACCTGTGCAGGGTCATGCGGTCGTCACGGCTGGACCACCACGCGCCGGCGCGGCTCCTCGCCCTCGGACTCCGACGACAGGCCGGCCGCCGCAACGACGTCGTGGACGACCTTGCGCTCGAACGGCGTCATCGGGTCCAGACGCACCGGCGTACCGGTGGCCTTGGCCTCCTCGACAGCCTTGCGGCCGACCTCTTCGAGCTCGGCCTTCCGGTTGGCGCGGTAGTTCGAGACGTCCAGCATCAGGCGCGAACGCTCGCCGGTCTCCCGGTACACGGCCAGCCGGGTCAGCTCCTGGAGCGCCTCCAGAACCTTGCCGTTCTCGCCGACCAGGTTGTTCAGCTCGGCGCCGACGATCGAGACCGCGGCCCGGTCACCGTCGATGTCCATATCGATGTCGCCGTCCAGATCGGCGATGTCGAGAAGCTCCTCGAGGTAGTCGGCCGCGATGTCGCTCTCCGCCTCGAGTGCCTTCAGTCGCTCCGATGCGGAGCTCTTCGGGCCGGTGGACTCGTCCGCCGCCTCGATGTTCTGCATGCCGTCGGTCACGGCCACTCCTTCATAGTGTCAAGATCCGCCCCACGGGGACCCGGGATCGTCAAAGAAAGGGATTGCGGTGCGCAGCGTCAGCGCGATCCGCCGGAGCGCTTCTGCGCCGCCTTCTTCTGCGCGGCCGACTTCGCCGCGGGCTGGCGCTTGGCTCCGGACCCCTTCTTGCCGGCCGGCTGCTTCTTGGCAGCACCGGCCTGAGTCTTCTTGGGCGCGTCCTGCTTCGGCGTCGCGTCCTGTGCCGCCGCAGCATCCGCCTCTGCGGACGTCTGACCGTTGCTCGACGCGTTGGCGGCCGGACCGCTCTTCCGGTCACTGCGCGACTGCCGCTTCGGCTGCTGCCGCTGCGCCGGACGCCGGTCGGTCGTCTCGGTGTCGGTCACGGCACCGGCGGTCCCCGGGACGTTCTCGTCGGCCGGGCGGCCATGGCGCAGGTTGTGCTCGCGCTTGCGGGCCTGCATCGCGTCGTACGCCGCGGTGCCCGGAGCCGGGTTGCGGCGGATCACGTAGAACTGCTGGCCCATCGTCCACAGGTTCGAGATGAACCAGTAGACCAGCACACCGATCGGGAAGTTGAAGCCACCGATCAGGAAGAAGATCGGGAAGACGTACAGCATGATCTTCTGCATCTGGGCGGCCTGGCCCTCGAGGGCCTCCTTCGGCATGTTCTTCCGCATCAGCTGCAGCTGCGTGGTGAACATGGTCGCCGTCATCAGGATGATCAGGACGATCGCGACGACCTTGACGTTGCCGGCGCCGCTGCCGTTGGCCTTCAGGAAGGTCTGCGAGATCTCCGCACCGAAGATCTTGGCGTGCTGCAGCGAGTTGACGTACGGCTTCATGATCTCGCTGTGCCACTGGCCCTTGGCCGCGTAGTCGAGCACCCGGAACAGCGCCAGGAAGATCGGCGACTGGAGCAGCAGCGGCAGGCACGAGGAGAACGGATTGGTCCCGGTCTCCTTGTACAGCTTCATCATTTCCTGACCGAGCTTCTCCCGGTCATGGCCGTACTTCTTCTGCAGCTCCTTCATCTTCGGCTGCAGCAACTGCATGTTCCGGCTGGAGCGGATCTGCCGCACGAACAGCGGGATCAGCAGGGTCCGGATGGTGATGGTCAGACCGACGATGGACAGCGCCCACGCCCAGCCGCTGTTCGGGTCGAGCGCCTGGCTGAGGAGCCAGTGCCACCCGACCAGCAGCGCCGATACGGCCCAGTACAGCGGCGTCATGACCGTGTTGAACAGGTCTACGATCCCGTCCCACACCGCGAGCCCGGGGATGGCCAGAAGAGTCACTCACACACCTCGCTGCACAGGCCCGGCGTCGGCTGACGGCCCGGGCTGGTTGGCGGAGACAGACTCTCCGCGCTGGTCGACATCTTTGGGTGGAACGGGGTCGTAGCCTCCGGGGTTCCACGGGTGGCAGCGGAGAAGTCGCCTCACCGCCAGCCAGCTACCGCGCACCGCACCGTGGCGCTCGACCGCCTCCAGGGCGTACGCCGAACAACTCGGGTAGAACCTGCAGACCTGCCCGTACAGCGGGCTGATCAGCAGGCGGTACAGCTTCAGGAAACCGATGATCCCGCTGCGCACGGGATTGAACCGCATCATGACTTCGACAATCGGCGGAACGCACCGTCGACGTCCGCGACGAGCTCGTCGTACGACGCCGCCGCGGACGACGGCAGCGCGCGGACGACAGTCAGGCTGCCGTCCGGCAGGTCCGCGATCCGCGCTGCCAGGACAGCACGCAGACGGCGGTGGACCCGGTTCCGCAGAACCGCGTTGCCCACCGCCTTGTTCACAACGAATCCGACGCGCGGGGGGCCGGTGTGACCGGCCTCCGACAACACATGCAGGACCACCGCGCGTCGCGCCGCACGCCGACCGGACCGGACGGCGCGACGGAAGTCGTCGGACCGGACCAACCGGTTCGACGCGGGCAACACGAGGTGGTCACCGTCAGACGGGTCGCTCAGGCCGCGAGGCGCTGACGACCCTTGCCACGACGGGCGGCGATGATCGCGCGACCCGCACGGGTGCGCATCCGAAGACGGAAGCCGTGCTTCTTGTGCCGGCGACGGTTGTTCGGCTGGAACGTCCGCTTGCTCACTGGAATGACTCCGGTTACTCGAGATCACAAATTTGTCGACAAATCCACTGATTGGATCTGCCCGGGTGCTTGTCCTGCACGCCGTCGGAGAACCAGAGGAGGGTCCCGCAGGGAGCGCAGCACGAAAGGGCCGGCTCAACACCGACCGATCCACGGTACGTGCCTCGCTGTGGACAGGTCAAACCAGGTATCCCCAGAGTTTTCCACAGCCTTGTGGACAGCGTAGTGGGTAACTGGGTGCCGGACCGGTCGTCACTGTCCGGACCGGGCGACGACAGAGAGCAATCGCCAACCACGACTACGCTCCGGCGTCTACCCGACACGCCGCAGGTTGCCCCCAATTTCCTGTTCATAGCCTGTGGATGACGGCTTGAAGGTGGCTGGCCGGACTTGTTAGCGTCACTCCTTCACACCAGAGGTCCCACACCCCGCAATCGGTAACCAACCCGTCCCGGCGGTCGTTCACAACTGTGGACAACCGTGTGGACAGTGCGGCAGCACGGTGTCGGGTCGAACGGTCGCGCAGCCCGGATTCCTCCGGATCGCGCCGGCCACCGCAGCGATGGATTCGGGGAGCAACGCGTGGTCGAGGACCATTCCGCCAGTGCGGAATTCACACCGGCGGAATTCACCGGAAGCGAGTACCGGACGGACTTCGGCGCCAACGGCCGGCAGGATCTGCGGCCCGAGCCCGACGCGGACATTCGCCCCGAACCCGAAGCCAACTTCCGCACCGAGCTCCCACCCGCTCCGGAGCCCGAGCCGCGAGTGGAGCCTGCGGCCGGTTCGGGGCCGGTAGGTCGGGTTGAACCGCGGCGTCGTCCCGAGCCGGCACCGCAGGCGGAGACGCTCCCGATCCCGATGCCGGAGGCCGCACCGCGGATGGACCCGGGTGACTACCTGAGCCCGTCACTCCCGATCCCGATGCCCGAGCCGTCGGCCTTCGGGTACCGTCCCGCGCCGCCGCCGGCGCCGTACGGCTATCGCTCCGAGCTCGAACGCGCGGCCACCGATCTCCCGGCCGGCCCACCCATGCCCACCGCAGGTACGACGTATTTCGGTGCGGCCCCAGCCGTCGGCAACTACCGCCACCCCGATACCGGCACTGCCTGGGGAACGGCGGATTGGGGTACCGGCAGCGTCAACGCAGCTGGCTCGGTACCCAACGAGGGCGAGGCACGTGTGGACAACGCATCCACCAACCAGTGGTCACCTGACGACAACCCCACGCAGCACCCGCCCGCGGCCGATCAGACCGGCACTCCGGACCAGGCGGAGCGAGCGACCGAGCCGCGGGATGAGGTGCACAGCGAGCCGCACCAGCAGGCGCCGCAGGAGCACACCGCACCGGAGTCGCACGCCCAGCAACAGCCGACCACACCCGAGCAGTACCAGCCTCTGCAGCAAGCCCCAGAGCACCAGGTCGCGCAGCAGCAGGCTCCAGAGCAGCAGCACGTCGCACAACAGCTGCACCAACAGCCGCAACAAACCGCGCACCACCAGCAGCAGCACCACGAGCAGGAGCGCCACGAGCAGGAGCGCCACGAGCAGGAGCGCCAACAGCAGCCCACGCCACAGCAGCAGGCTCCTCAGCAGCAATTCCTGCCCGGCAATCAGCAGCAGGCGCAGCAACCCAGCATGCAACAGCACGCCCAGCAGCCCCCTGCCCAGCAACACGGGGGCCAGCAACACGGGGGCCAGCAACACGCGGGCCAGCAACACGCGGGCCAGCAACACGCGGAGCAGCCCGGCAATCACCAGCAGGCGCAACAGCCCAGCACGCAACAGCACGCGCAGCAGCCTCCGGTCCAGCACCAGATGGCCGAGCACCAAACGGTCCAGCAGCAGATGGCCCAGCAGCAAGCGGCTGAACAGCAGGCGGCCCAGCACCAGCCCGCCCAGCACCAGCCCGCCCAGCACCAGCCCGCCCAGCACCAGCCCGCCCAGCAGCAAGTGGGCCAGCACCAGCCGGCTCCGCAGCAGCCGCAGATGCAGCAGCAACCGCACATGCAGCAGGCGCGCGTCACCGAGGTGGCTCCAGCGGCGACGGACCTGGGGGAAGCCTGGGCGCGTGTGCTCGCCGGCCTGCCGCCGAACCAGCGCGCCTGGCTGACCAACTCGCGCCCTGTCACCCTCCACGAGAGCACGGCGATCGTCGCGGTTCCCGACGACTTCACCCGCGGCCAACTGGAGACTCGCCTGCGTCCCGACCTCGAGCGCATCCTCACCGAGAGCTTCGGCCGCGACATCCGGATCGCCGTCACCGTCGATCCGTCGCTCGATCCCGAGCAGCAGCAGGCCCCCCAGCACCAACAGCCGCAACGCCAGCAGCCTCAGCAACAACAGCACCCGCTGCAGCAGAACCCCCTGCAACAGAACCCCCTACAACAGCCACAAGCACCGCAGCAGCAGTACCAGCAACAGCCGGTCCAGCGGCCCGCGCAACAGCCCCCCGCCATCCGCGAGCCGCTCCGCACCGACGGCGCGTATCAGCCGACCATCCAGTCCGCGCTGACCGACCCGGACAACGGCCCGCAGTACAACCAACCGCCCGCGCAGCCGCAGTACGAGCAACAATCCCAGCAGCAGCACTCCCCGTTCGGCCAGCCGCTCGGCTCGGTCGCCCCGCCGCCGAACGGTTCCAGCCAGCCGGCGACGGAGGCGCAGGGGGAGGCGCGGCTGAACCCGAAGTACACCTTCGAGACCTTCGTCATCGGCAGCTCGAACCGGTTCGCGCACGCTGCGGCCGTCGCGGTCGCCGAGGCACCGGGTAAGGCGTACAACCCACAGCTCATCTACGGCGACTCCGGTCTGGGCAAGACCCACCTGCTGCACGCGATCGGCCACTACGTGCGCAGCCTCTACACCGGCGCGCGGGTCCGGTACGTCTCCAGTGAAGAGTTCACCAACGACTTCATCAACGCGATCCGCGACGACAAGGCGTCCCAGTTCCAGCGCCGGTACCGCGACGTCGACGTACTGCTGATCGACGACATCCAGTTCCTGGAAGGCAAGATCCAGACCCAGGAAGAGTTCTTCCACACCTTCAACACGCTGCACAACGCGAACAAGCAGATCGTGATCAGCTCCGACCGGGCGCCGAAGCGCCTGGAGGCGTTGGAGGACCGGCTGCGGAACCGCTTCGAGTGGGGTCTGATCACCGACATCCAGCCGCCCGACCTGGAGACCCGGATCGCGATCCTCCGGAAGAAGGCGGCCACCGAGCGGCTGACCGCGCCGCCGGAGGTGCTGGAGTTCATCGCGTCCAAGGTGCAGACGAACATCCGGGAGCTCGAGGGCGCGCTGATCCGCGTCACCGCGTTCGCCAGCCTCAACCGGCAGCCGGTCGACCTGAGCCTCGCCGAGATCGTGCTCAAGGACCTCATCCCCGAAGGCAGCAAGCCCGAGGTGACGGCCAGCATGATCATGGGCCAGACCGCGTCGTACTTCGGGCTCTCGATCGACGACCTGTGCGGATCGAGCCGCAGCCGGGTCCTCGTGACTGCCCGGCAGATCGCCATGTACCTGTGCCGCGAGCTGACCGATCTCTCGCTGCCGAAGATCGGCCAGCAGTTCGGCGGCCGCGACCACACGACGGTGATGCACGCGGAGCGGAAGATCCGGCAGTTGATGTCCGAGCGACGCAGTGTTTTCAACCAGGTGACCGAGCTGACGAACCGCATCAAGCACCAGGCGAAGCAGCAGTAGTCAGGACGCACAGGTTGGGGACGCAGCTGTGGAAAACTGTGGGAAACCCTCGTTGTGGTTGTGGATTCGCTGTGGGGACAGAAATCTCCGTCCACGGCCGTCCTCAACCGAAGCGGAGACTGTCCACACGCCGTCCACATGGCAATTCGTGGTCTGACCTGCGAAGTCGCGGCTTTTCCACACTATCCACCGGTGCTAAGAACACTATGGAATCTATAGAGAGCTCGAAGGCCACAAAACGATCGAGCGGCCCGATCTGGGGAAAACCCCGATCTCGCGCCGGCTTGCGGGACCTGTCAGGCTGTTCCCGAAGGCAGCAGAAGCACGATCGGTACGACGCCGACGCGACCCGCCCGAAGCGCCACGTCCGGCCCGAATGGCGCACAGCACACTTGTCCGTGGCAGGATCTGCCTGGCACACAGCCGAAACAGGAGGCACCCAGCGGTGAAGTTTCGCGTCGAGCGCGACGTACTGGCCGAGTCGGTGGCCTGGGCCGCGCGCAGTTTGCCCAGTCGACCCAGCGTCCCGATCCTTGCCGGCCTTCTGGTCGAGGCCGAGGACGGGCAGATCACCCTGTCCGGTTTCGACTACGAGACCTCGGTCCGGGTCACCGTGCCCGCGCAGGTCGCGGATGCCGGCAAGTGCCTGATCTCCGGCCGGCTGGTCGCCGACATCTCCAAGAGTCTTCCGAACCAGCCCGTGGACGTCGCGGTCGACGGCGCGAAGGCACAGGTCACCTGTGGCAGTTCGCGCTTCACGCTCCAGACGCTTCCCACCGAGGAATACCCGGCCCTCCCGTCGCTTCCGGCGGCCAGCGGCACGGTGAAGGCCGACGTCTTCGCCCAGGCCGTCTCACAGGTCGTCACCGCCGCCGGGCGCGAGGACACGCTGCCGGTGCTGACCGGTGTCCGGGTCGAGATCGAGGGCTCCACGATCTCCCTGCTGGCCACCGACCGTTACCGGCTGGCAATCCGCGAGCTCGAGTGGAACCCGGAGTCCCCCGACGCGTCGGCGGCCGCGTTGGTCCCGGCGCGCGTGCTGTCCGAGACCGCGAAGGCGATGACCGGCTCGGACGTGACCGTCTCGCTGGCCGCGCCTGGCACCGGTGACGGCATCGTCGGCTTCGAGGGCCAGGTGTCCGGTGGCAACCGCCGCGCCACCACGCGGCTGCTGGACGGCGAGTTCCCGAAGGTCCGCGGCATCATCCCGAACGACGCGTCGATCGCGACCCGGGTCCGGATCGACACCGCGACCCTGGTCGAAGCGGTCAAGCGGGTCGCGCTGGTCGCGGAGCGGAACGCCCCGGTCCGGCTGACCTTCGACGAGGACAGCGTCACGCTGGACGCCGGCAGCGGCGACGAGGCGCAGGCGTCGGAGTCGCTGGAGGCGCGCGTGGTCGGCGACCCGGTGACCGTAGGCTTCAATCCGACGTACCTGCTCGACGGTCTCGGTGCGATCGGTACACCGGTCGCGCACCTGGCCTTCACGCAGGCGACGAAGCCGGCCGAACTGACCGGCGTGCGGGACTTCGACGGCGAACCGATCAGTGAGTTCCGGTACGTGCTGATGCCGGTCCGCCTGAACAGCTGAAAAGCCAACAGAACAAGGGGATTCAGATGGAGCTCGGCCTTGTCGGTCTCGGCAAGATGGGCGGCAACATGCGCCAGCGGATCCGCAACGCGGGCCACACCGTGGTCGGATTCGACAACAACCAGGACATCTCCGACTCCACCGACCTTGCCGACATGGTCGGCAAGCTGACCGCCACCGGCCAGCCGAAGGTGGTCTGGGTGATGGTGCCGGTGCAGGCCATCGACCCGGTCGTCACCGAGCTGGCCGAGCTGCTCTCCCCCGGTGACATCGTGATCGACGGCGGCAACAGCCGCTGGACCGACGACACCCGCCGCGCCGCCCAGCTGGCCGAGAAGGACATCCGCTTCGTCGACTGCGGCGTCTCCGGCGGCGTCTGGGGCCTGGAGAACGGCTACGCGCTGATGTGCGGCGGCGACAAGGCCACCGTCGACGTCGTGATGCCGATCTTCGAGGCGCTGAAGCCCGAGGGTGAGTTCGGCTTCGTGCACGCCGGCAAGGTCGGCGCCGGGCACTTCTCGAAGATGGTCCACAACGGCATCGAGTACGGCATCATGCAGGCGTACGCCGAGGGCTACGAGCTGCTCGAGGCCTCCGACATCGTGGAGAACGTGCCGGAAGCGTTCCAGTCCTGGCGCGAGGGCACCGTGATCCGGTCCTGGCTGCTGGACCTGCTCGTGAACGCGCTCGACGAGGACAACCACCTGGAGAAGATCCGCGGGTACGCCGACGACTCCGGTGAGGGCCGCTGGACCGTCGAGGCCGCGATCGACCTCGCCGTACCGGTCCCGGCCATCTCGGCGGCGCTGTTCGCCCGGTTCGCGTCCCGGCAGGAGGACTCGCCGGCGATGAAGGCGATCGCGGCGATGCGCAACCAGTTCGGTGGTCACGCGGTGAAGGGCGCCGAGGCCGCCGACCCGTCGTACGCCACCCCGCCCACGCACTGAGGTGTACGTCACCGCCCTGGGTCTGCTCGACTTCCGGTCCTACCAGCAGGCGGAGGTCCAGCTCACGCAGGGTGTGACGGCCTTCGTCGGTCCGAACGGCCACGGCAAGACCAACCTGGTCGAGGCGATCCACTACACCGCGACACTCGGCTCGCACCGGGTGGCCAACGACGCACCGCTGGTGCGGGCCGGTGCCACCCGGGCGATCGTGCGCACCGAGATCCGCAGCCAGTACGACCGGGACGTGGTCGTCGAGATCGAGATCAACCCGGGCAAGGCGAACCGGGCCCGGATCAACCGTTCGCCGGTGCCGCGGCCGCGCGAGGTACTCGGCCTGCTGCGGACCGTGCTGTTCGCGCCCGAGGACCTCGCCCTGGTGAAGGGCGACCCGTCCGAACGGCGCCGGTTCCTCGACGAGCTGCTGACGTTGCGCGCGCCGCGGATGGCCGGCGTACGGCAGGACTACGAACGGGTGCTCAAGCAACGGAACTCGTTACTGCGGAGCGCCTCACAGGCCCGCCGGCAGAACCGTTCGAGTGCCGCCGAGGGCCAGCTGCGCACACTCGAGGTCTGGGATTCGAACCTCGCCCGCACCGGCGCCGAGCTGCTCGCGACCCGGCTCGAACTACTGGAGGCACTGCGCCCGCTGGTCTCCAGCGCGTACGACGCCGTTGCCCGCGGCAAGGGTGATGCGCGGCTGGAGTACAAGTCGTCGGTGCTGCTCGAGCCCGGGGTGGCCTCCCGCGAACAGCTCGAGGAGGTCCTGCTCGCGGCGGTCCGGGAGAAGCGTCAGGCCGAGCTGGAGCGCGGGGTGTCGCTGGTCGGCCCGCACCGCGACGACGTCGTACTCGGGCTCGGCGACTTGCCTGCGAAGGGGTACGCGAGTCACGGTGAGTCCTGGTCGTTCGCGCTCGCGCTGCGGCTGGCGTCGTACGAACTGCTGCGCGCGGACGGGGGTGAACCGGTGCTGATCCTGGACGATGTGTTCGCCGAGCTGGACTCGCAGCGCCGGGACCGGCTGGCCGAGCTGGTCGCCCCGGCCGAGCAGGTGCTGGTGACCGCGGCGGTCGGCGCTGACGTGCCCGCTGAGCTCAGCGGAGCGCGCTTCGAGGTGGGTGAGGGGGTGGTTCGGCGTGGCTGAGCCCCCGGATTCCTCCGAGAGCGTCCCTGAGAACGAAGAAGAGCACGACAAGCAGGGCCTCGACCTGGCGAAGTCGCTCGCCGGCCGCCTCAAGCAACAGGCGGCCAAGGGCGGCTTCAAGCCGGTCAAACGCCGCCGTCGCCCACGGATCGACGGCGCCCAGATCAGCAGCGCCCGCCCCGACGACCGCGACCCTCAGAAACTGACCAACACTCTCGGCCGCCTGATGCGTGACCAGGGCTGGGAGGTGGACGTCGCCGTCCACGGCGTGATGGCCCGCTGGCAGACGATCGTCGGCCCCGAGATGGCCGAACACTGCAAACCGGAGTCGTACGACGACACCGTGCTCACGGTCCGTACGTCGTCCACCGCCTGGAAGGTCCAACTCGACCTCCTCGTCCCCCAACTCCTCTTCCGCCTGAACGCCGAACTGGGCGAAGGCACCGTCACCCAGGTCAAGGTCCTGGGCCCCAACACCTACACCTGGCGCAAGGGCACCCGCACGGTCCGCGGCGGCCGCGGCCCGCGTGACACCTACGGATAACGGGCTGGGTTGCCGGGAGGACCCACGCCTCCCCTAGGATCAGGCGCGATGCGCACGCTCGTCGACGGCTTTCGCGAGATGGTCCACCTGATCGGGGATACGTTCCGGCTCTGGTGGAAGAACCTGCTGCCCATGAGCACCTGGTGGGCGGCCGGGTATCTCGGCTTCACGATCTGCTCGCAAGGTGCGATCTGGCTGGCCAAGCACCTGCACTCGAGTCTGGGCACCGGCTTGTTCGCTGTCGGTGTCCTGCTGCAGATCGCCGCGACCGTCGGCATGATCCGCACCTGCGCGATGTCGCTGTACCGCTGGCGGGACGCGGCGAGCAGCGAAGCCGAGGAGACCGCGGACCCGACACAGCGCGGGTTGCTCGAGTTGCTGGCCGTGACACTGCTGCCGCTGGTCGCGGTGTGGTCCGCCTGGGGCTTCTTCGACAAGCAGGTCAGCCAGCTGAGCGCGTCGTTCCTGGTCCAGATCGGCACCCAGGACCAGGGATTCTTCAAGGTCGGGATCCACAGCTGGCACAACTACCTGCCGGCCCTGATCATCCTGCTGGTCCTCCGCCGGGTGCTGCAGAGCGTCGACGACCGCTGGCCGAGCCGGCCGGTGAAGTTCGCCCAGGTCTGGGCGGAGTCGTTCTTCGTGCTGCTCACCTTCGTGATCACGCCGTTCGCGGTCGCCGAGGGCAAGGAGTGGTTCAAGGACCGGAGCTTCTGGTACTGGTCACTGGACTGGTGGGACGGCTTCAAGAACATCTTCGAGAAGATCCACATCCCGATCCCTGCGGGTATCGAGTTCCTGTGGGGCTTCTTCTGGGACTCGCTCTGGCCGCTGTTCAAGGACGGCGTCGCCGAGCCGCTGACCTGGCTGGCGATCACCACAGTGGTCTTCGGTCACCGGGTGCTTTCGAGCGGCGGGGTCTTCCGGGGGACGCGGATCGAGCGCCGGCTCGGAGCCCAGGGCGCGCAGCAGGAAGAGTCGCAGCGAGGCCGGCTGGTGAGTCTGACCTACAAGGCTCCGGACCTGGTGCTCGGCGGTCTGCGGGAGAAGTTCTATCCGGCGATCAACGCGTTCCGGCTGCTGGTCCGGGTCGGGCCGGTCTTCCTCGGTGTCGTGTGCCTCGTCTACACGTTCTGGGTGCTTGCCGACGACTGGGCGTTCGTCCTGCTGGAGCGGCTGATCGGGATCCACGGGCAGCACTGGGGCCTGATGGACATGGAGATCGCCGGCATGATCCAGGACCTGATCTTCGAGCCGCTGCGGATCGCCTTGCTGGCAGCCGCGTTCGACCTGTGTATCTCGGTCGGCAGCGAGCGCCGGGTCGAGGCGAAGGCGATCGCCGAGGTCAAGGCGCCGAAGGCGGCTCAGCCCGCTCCGGCCGGCGCCTGACGGCTCCGTCCTGATCAGGGAGTGATCAGGACGCGCTTGTGCAGGTAGAAGTCCTCGGTGGTGATGCCGACCAGGTCCGGTACGGCGTTCTTCGGCACCACGAAGACCTTGGCGATCTTGGCCGGCTTGCCCATCGTGAACGGGTGGTCGTCGTCACCGCAGTACGTCGGCAAGGGGTAGCCGTACGCCTGCTGGTCGTCCCAGGTGTTGCCCTTGCTGTCCCGCAGTACCGCGTCGCAGGTGAACTGGTGGTCCTTGAGGTAGAGGCCGGGCTTCGGGGTCACGGTGATGCTGGCGAGCACGACCACGGTGCCGGCCGGACCGTCGAGCTCGATCGGCTCGCCGTCCTCGTTGAGGAGTTGGGTGTAGACCTTCAGCGAGTCCAGCTTCCACTCGACGTCCGCGACGGTCACCGGCCCCTGGCTGACGACCTGGTCGATCCGGCCTTCCTTGTAGGCGTCCTCGTCGCTGTTGAGGTACGGGCGGAGCGTGGCGAACGTCCCGACGGACAACAGGGAGATCAGTGCCAGGCCTTGCGCGGCCAGCCGGGTCGCCCGGCCACCGACCTTCACGATGCCACCCGGGTGACGGCGTCGTTCACGACGTACTGTTCCTCCGCGCTGTCGACCAACTGCTGGGCGATCGCCTCGGTCGGGACCCCGAGGTCGACCCGGATCTCACTGCTGTTCACGTTGAAGAACAAGTTGGGCTTCAGCCGCAGCGTGAGGCCCTTCAGGTCGGCTGGGTTGGCCTCGAAGACGATCGCCCCGGTCCGCGCGAAGCCGGCGTCCGGGAGGTCGATCCCGCTGCTGGACGGGTCACTGACCTCCTGGTACACGCTGCCACCGTCCGTGGTGAGGGTCGGGGTGAACGCGTCGGGCTTCTCGACGCCGCGGACCGCGTCCCACTCGACCGCGACGAAGACGCCGTTGGTCTCGATCGGCTTGTCGTCGTCGCTCGCCTTGGCGTTGATGATCTTCTGCGCGAACTTCATCCGGGTCACCTTGAACATCGTCCCGGTGCCGGCGTACTCGAGCGGCTGACCGATCTGGCCGCTGACGATCGCCAGGTTCGGGGTGTCGTGGTACACGTTGTCCGACCCGGCCAGCCGGATCACGCCGCCGAGCAGCACGAAGAGCAGACCGACCAGGACGGTCGCAGGGCGGTACAGCTTCATTCGGACTTCCCGTCGTCGATGCGAACGGTCGGCTTCAGCCGGACGACCGCGGCCGCGTCGGGGTTGTGCCAGTACGGCTTCGGGTTCGCGCCGAGCGCGGAGTTGTCACCCTCGTAGTGCTCCTGGAGTACGCCGATCTCGACGACGTCGGCGGTGAAGTTCGGGCCGACGTCGAACTTGGTGCTGCACTCCTCCGGCGGGAGACCGTAGACCAGCACCCAGTTCAGGTTGTCGCCCTTGCACGAGTCGCCGTTCGACTCGACAAGATCCGCGTGGCCGGGTGGAACGAACCGCAGCAGCTCTCCGCTGATGGACTCGCTCTTCTGTTCTTCGGTGTCGATGTTCTTCGCGGTGAAGTAGACCCTCAGGCTGGCCTCGGCCTTGCTGTACTCGGTCTTCGGTTTCCGGACGATCTCCGCCTTGGTGAACGTGTACTCGAACCGGCCGGCCGTGACCGTGGCCGGGGCGTCGAGGGTCGGGACCGTGCGGCCCTTCTTCTCTTTCCAGCCGCCGGTCGCCAGGACCACCAGGATCGCCGCGACAAGGAGGGCGATCACCAGCAGCCAGACTCGGCGGTGCCGGTGAATCACCCGGTCGGCGATCATCGCATCGATGACCTCGTCGAGACTCTCCACGGCTGCGATCCTAAGGGGCGGTGGGTGCGCGCCGGGCACCTGTCGTCCACAGCCGCCCAGGACCGGCGAGTGGTCTGGACCGGTGATCCCCCGAATCGTCGGGCGCCGAACACCCGAAGGCCACTGAGTGCCCGTGAGCGCTTTCTGGCCCCCCACCCGCGAGAGGGGACATGGTGACGAGGGAGAAAAGACGCCCTGAGGTGAGTTTCAGGCGCCTGATGGCAGGTTCTGCTTCGGTCGACGGGTAGAATGGGCGGCGTAGAGCGAGCCGCGCCTTTGCCATCACCGTAGAGGGCGGCTCTACTGTGCCGCGATGCCTCGCGAACGCGGGGTCCGAGGAGGACAACCACCGGTGACCGACGAGCCGATCGAGATCGACGCCAACCAGTCCGCCGACCCCATCGGCCCCAGTGACAGCGCGGTACCCGACGCCAGTCAGCTCCCCGAGATGCTCGACGCGATCCCGTCGAACGTCGTCGAGCGGGAGTACGACGCCAGCGCGATCCAGGTCCTGGAAGGTCTGGACGCGGTCCGCAAGCGCCCCGGTATGTACATCGGGTCCACCGGTGAGCGCGGTCTGCACCACCTGGTCACCGAGGTTGTCGACAACGCGGTCGACGAGGCGATGGCGGGGTACGGCGATCGCATCGTCGTGACGCTGCTCGCCGACGGCGGTGTGCGGGTCGACGACAACGGCCGCGGCATCCCGGTCGACATCGTCGAGTCCGAGGGCAAGCCGGCCGTCACGGTCGTGCTGACCGTGCTGCACGCCGGCGGCAAGTTCGGCGGCGGCGGTTACAAGGTCTCCGGCGGTCTGCACGGCGTCGGTGTCTCCGTGGTGAACGCGCTGTCCACCCGGCTCCAGGTCGACGTGAAGAAGAACGGCAAGCTGTACACGCAGTCCTTCACGAACGGTGTCCCGGACGCGGACCTCGCCGAGATCGGTACCTCGGACGCGAACGGTACGACGATCACCTTCTGGGCCAGCCCGGACGTCTTCGAGACCACGACGTACTCGTACGAGACGCTGGCGACCCGCTTCCGCGAGTACGCGTTCCTGAACAAGGGCCTCGAGTTGGTGATCCGCGACGAGCGGCCCGACCACCTCGACGAGGACGGCAAGCCGCTCGAGCAGTCGTTCCGCTACGACGACGGCCTGGTCGACTACGTGAAGTACCTGACCGGGATCCGCGAGACCGTGCACCGCGACGTGATCTCGTTCGAGGCGGCGGCCGCCGACGACACGATGAGCCTGGAGGTCGCGCTGCAGTGGAGCGGCTCCTTCCAGGAGTCCGTGCACACCTTCGCGAACGCGATCAACACCCACGAGGGCGGCACCCACGAAGAGGGCTTCCGGGCCGCGCTCACCTCGCTGGTCAACGGCTTCGGCGAGGACCAGGGGATGATCAAGAAGAAGGAGGACAGGCTCACCGGTGACGACATCCGCGAGGGCCTGACCGCGATCATCTCGGTCAAGCTGGCCGAGCCGCAGTTCGAGGGCCAGACCAAGACCAAGCTCGGCAACACCGAGGTCAAGGGCTTCGTCCAGCGGGTCGTGAACGACAAGCTCGGCGCCTGGTTCGAGCAGAACCCGGCCGAGGGCCGCGAGATCATCCGCAAGGCGAGCGCCGCGGCGAGCGCCCGGATCGCGGCCCGCAAGGCCCGCGACCTGGCCCGGAACCGCAAGGGCCTGCTCGGCGGCGGCGGTCTCCCCGGCAAGCTCGCCGACTGCCAGTCGACGAACCCGGAGGAGTGCGAGGTCTACATCGTCGAGGGTGACTCGGCGGGCGGCTCCGCGAAGGGCGGCCGGGACCCGAAGTTCCAGGCCATCCTGCCGATCCGCGGCAAGATCCTGAACGTCGAGAAGGCCCGGATCGACAAGGTCCTGCAGAACAACGAGGTCCAGGCGATCATCTCGGCGCTCGGCACCGGCATCCACGAGGACTTCGACGAGGACAAGCTCCGGTACCACAAGATCGTGATCATGGCCGACGCCGACGTCGACGGCCAGCACATCCGGACGCTGCTGCTGACGCTGCTGTTCCGGTTCATGCGCCCGCTGATCGAGCGCGGTCACGTGTACGCCGCGCAGCCGCCGCTGTACAAGATCCGCTGGAGCAACCAGCCGCACGAGCTGGCCTACACCGACCGCGAGCGCGACGGGCTGCTCGAGGCCGGCGCCGAGGCCGGCAAGAAGCTGCCCAAGGAGAACCCGATCCAGCGCTACAAGGGTCTGGGCGAGATGAACGCGAACGAGCTGTGGGACACCACGATGGACCCGGCCAACCGGGTGCTGCTGCAGATCACGCTGGACGACGCGATCCGCGCCGACGAGACGTTCCAGACCCTGATGGGCGACGACATCGAGGCGCGGCGCAACTTCATCCAGCGCAACGCCAAGGACGTCCGCTTCCTCGACATCTGATCGCGCTGCTGCTCACCGACGTACTGATCTGAACGGGACTTTTTCATGACCGAGACCCCCACCTCTCCGGGCCACGACCGGGTCGAGCCGCTCGACCTGCAGACCGAGATGCAGCAGTCGTACCTCGACTACGCGATGGCCGTCATCGTCGGCCGCGCGCTGCCCGAGGTCCGCGACGGCCTCAAGCCCGTGCACCGACGCATCCTCTACGCGATGTACGACGGCGGTTACCGGCCGGACCGCGGTTTCAACAAGTGCTCCCGCGTCGTCGGTGACGTCATGGGTCAGTACCACCCGCACGGTGACTCGGCGATCTACGACACCCTGGTCCGGCTGGCGCAGCCGTGGGTGATGCGCGCGCCGCTGATCCAGGGCCAGGGCAACTTCGGATCGCCCGGTAACGACCCGGCGGCCGCGATGCGGTACACCGAGTGCCGGATGGCGCCGCTGGCGATGGAGATGGTCCGCGACATCGACCAGGAGACGGTCGACTTCCGGCCGAACTACGACGGCAAGTCGCAGGAGCCGGTGATCCTGCCGGCCCGCTTCCCGAACCTGCTGGTGAACGGCTCGTCCGGGATCGCGGTCGGGATGGCGACCCAGATTCCGCCGCACAACCTGCGCGAGGTCGCGGCCGCGGTCGACTGGGCGCTGGAGCACCCGGACGCGAGCCGGGAAGAGCTGCTCGAGGCCTGCCTGCAGCACATCAAGGGCCCCGACTTCCCGAACGGCGCGCTGATCGTCGGCTACAAGGGCATCGACGACGCGTACCGCACCGGTCGTGGTTCGGTCACGATGCGCGCGGTGGTCGACATCGAAGAGGACGCCAAGGGGCGGACCAGCCTGGTCATCACCGAGCTGCCGTACATGGTGAACCCGGACAACCTGGCGCTGAAGATCGCCGAGCTCGTCAACACCGGCAAGATCAGCGGGATCGCCGACATTCGCGACGACAGCTCGTCCCGGACCGGTCAGCGCCTCGTGATCGTGCTGAAGCGCGACGCCCAGCCCCGCGTCGTACTGAACAACCTCTACAAGCACACGCCGCTGCAGGACACCTTCGGCTGCAACATGCTGGCCCTGGTCGACGGCGTACCGCGCACGCTCAGCGTGGATCTGTTCATCAGCCACTGGATCGATCACCAGATCGAGGTCATCCAGCGGCGGACGCGGTACCGGCTGCGTGAGGCCGAGCGGAACGCTCACATCTTCCGCGGTTACGTGAAGGCGCTGGACGCTCTCGACGAGGTGATCGCGCTGATCCGGCGCAGCCCGGACGTCGAAGAGGCGCGTACCGGCCTGATGGAGTTGCTGGACATCGACGAGATCCAGGCGAACGCGATCCTCGAGATGCAGCTGCGCCGGCTCGCCGCACTGGAGCGGCAGAAGACGGTCGCCAGGTTGCAGGAGCTCGAGGCGATCATCGCCGACCTCGAGGACATCCTCGCGAGCCCTGTGCGGCAGCGCACGATCGTCAAGGACGAGCTCGGCGAGATCGTGGAGAAGTACGGCGACGAGCGCCGTACCGAGATCATCGCCGCCGACGGCGACCTGTCGGTGCAGGACCTGGTGCCGGACGAGGAGGTGGTCGTCACGATCACCCGCGGCGGCTACGCGAAGCGCACCAAGACCGACCTGTACCGGACGCAGAACCGCGGCGGCAAGGGCGTCCGGGGTGCGCAGTTGCGGGCCGAGGACGAGGTCAGCCACTTCTTCGCCACCACGAACCATCACTGGATGCTGTTCTTCACCACCAAGGGCCGGGTCTACCGGGCGAAGGTGTGGCAGCTGCCGGAATCCGCCCGCGACGCCAAGGGCTCGCACGTCGCCGGCCTGCTGTCCTTCCAGCCGGACGAGGAGATCGCGCAGGTGCTGACACTGCGTGACTACGAGCAGGCGGACTACCTGCTGCTCGCGACCAAGAAGGGCCTGGTCAAGAAGACGGCGCTGCGGGACTACGACTCCGCGCGGCAGAGCGGCATCATCGCGGTGAACTTCCGCGAGGAGGACGACGAGCTGATCGGTGCCGACCTGGCCAGCGCGGAGGACGACCTGCTGCTGGTGTCCCGCAAGGGCCAGTCGATCCGCTTCACCGCGAGTGACGACCAGTTGCGACCGATGGGCCGGGCGACGTCCGGTGTGACCGGCATGAAGTTCCGGTCCGGCGACGAACTGCTGTCGATGTCGGTGATCCGGGCCGGCGCCGACGAGGACACGCAGTTCGTGTTCACCGTGACCGACGCCGGGTACGCCAAGCGGTCCAAGGTCGCGGAGTACCGCCAGCAGGGTCGTGGCGGCCTCGGCATCAAGGCGGTCAAGCTGAACGACGAGCGCGGCTCGCTGGTCGGCGCGATCATCGTGGTCGCGGAGGACCAGGTGCTGGCGATCAAGGCCAGCGGCCAGGTCGTCCGCAGCCGGGTGGACAGCGTGCCGGTCAAGGGCCGGGACACGATGGGCGTCCGGTTCGCCGGGGTCGGCGAGTCCGACGCCGTGGTCGCGATCGCGCGGAACACCGATCTCACGGTCATCGGGGACGAATCAGAGGAGTCCGACGCGGGTACTGTCGCTGAAGGTGCTCAAAATGTGGACGGATCGACAACCGAATCCCCCTCTGAGAGCGTCCAGAATGGTGACGAGCGTTCGACGGAGGTTGACGGCGCGGCTACCGTCGAAAGCGACGAAGCCGGCCAGGAGGGTGACTGATGACCAACCGCGCGAGGCCGAACTGGCCTGAGGGTGCGGCCGACGGCTCCAAGTCCCAGCGCGCCGCGCCGGGTGGGCAGCCGACCGCCGCCCCGGGCAATCCGGCCTCCAACGGTCGTTCCAACGGCGTCCCTGGCGCCAACGGCCAGCGAGCAACCGCTCCGAACGGTCAGCGGCCGTCGGAGTACCGTCCGCAACCCCGCCCGGGTACGCCGAGTGCCGGACCGGCGCCGGTGCGTCCACAGCAGCCGGCCCCGAGTACGCCGGGCCGCCCGGAGCCCTGGGCACCCGGCCCGGCGGCGGGCGACGCCGCGTCGAACGGTGCCGCGGCGAACGGGGCGGCGTACGGCGAGCAGCCGGACGCCAAGACCGAGTCGTTCGGTGACCGGATGAGCGCGGCGCGGCAGGCCGTCCTGGACAAGGCCGCCGCGGTGAAGGCCGCGAAGCCGGACAAGTCGGCGGAGCGCGCCGACCGGGCCGAGGCCAAGCAGACCCGCCGCGCCGAGAAGGAGACCAAGGCGTCGGGTCGCCCGCAGACCCGGAAGGCCCGGCTGCGGATGTCCCGGATCGACCCGTGGTCGGTGATGAAGACGGCGTTCCTGCTGGCGATCGCATTTGGCATCGTCACCTGGGTGGCGGTTTTCATCATCTGGTCCGCGATTGGCGCGGCCGGCGTGTTCGACAACATCAACTCGACGGTCCGCGAGGTCCTGGGCACGCCGACGGGCGAGCCGTTCCGGGTGGAGAACTACATCAACACAGGCAAGGTGATGGGCTTCACCACCCTGCTCGCCTGCGCCGATGTGCTGATCATCACCGCGCTCGCGACCCTCGGATCCTTCCTCTACAACATCGCCGCCGCACTCCTCGGCGGCCTCGAAGTCACGCTGGCGTCGGAGGACTGACAGGTCCCGGCCGGGCCCGTCGAGGCCCGGCCGTAACCGGTTTGGGAGTACGGCCCTTGGTGCGGTAATCTCTCCCGGGTTCGACACCGCAGTACGCGGGCCTATAGCTCAGACGGTTAGAGCGCTGCCCTGATAAGGCAGAGGTCACTGGTTCAAGTCCAGTTAGGCCCACCATCACGTAGTTCGAAGTCCTGATCCGAGGAGTCCCAGTGCTCAGAAAGTTCCTGCTGGTGCTGCTGGCCGGCGTCGGTGGATACTTCGTCTACAAGAAGACCCAGCAGTCCCGCGCCGAAAAGGACCTCTGGGCCGAGGTCGCCGACCCGGTAACCCCGGGCCACTGACCACCCCACGGGGGCGTAGCTCAACTGGCAGAGCACTGCCTTTGCAAGGCAGGGGTTAGGGGTTCAAGTCCCCTCGTCTCCACCATGTGATCTCTCAAGAGATCCCGGACGGACCGGACCCCTGAGTGGGGTCCGGTTTTCTGTATTTGGGGTTGGACCTGAGGGTCGGCCGAGGGGCTGGTAGTCGAGGGTGAGTTTGCCGGCTGGGTCGGGCGATGTCGTCGAGCACGCGGTAGTGGGTGTCGGTGGTGCGGTCGGTGCCGGGTTGTGCTTTGGGCGGGCTTGGTAGGCGGTGGCCGGTGTCGCGCGGCGTTGGGTTGTTCGGCCCGGAACCGTAGGTAGGAGCTTGGCGACACAAAGGTGATCGCCGGGGAGATCCGCCAATTGGAGTTCGCGCATCGTACGGCCAGCACGTCACGTATCAAGACACCCCACGGTGGTCGGATCGCAAGTTGCGACGGCCGAGCAATCTGGTCGGTTCGTGGCAGTGTGCAGGTTCGGCTGCTTATCAGTCGACTGCGTGGATGTAGACGAGGGGATGAGCGGGATCGAACGTGTCCACGACCAGGGTTCGGCTGCTGCCGGCCGGTGTCTGGTCCTCGGTCATCAGTGGCCGTCGGAACGACTCGGGCCCTGGGCATGTATCCGCCGCTGGTAGTTCCTGCTGGGCGACGGTTCGTGGCGTGGCGAATCGGCTTGCGGCAAGGAACGTTCGCAGGCCTTTGGGCGTGGTCCGGAACGAGATTCGCAGCGTGTGCTCGTCGAACATCGGGTGCGCATCCGAGCTGAAGCGTAGTTCTGCCGCATCGGGCGGCGGTTCGACGTCGAAGGCTGCGGTGATGTCTTGGAGTTCGACGTTGCTGTCTGGGCAAGCGCGCCTATCAGCGACGTTGGGTGCTCGCTCGGGAAATGGGGAAGCCAGCGTGAGGGCGATAATGCAGACAACGAGTGCCCCGACCCCGCCGATGATGAGCCAGCCGGTCACAGCCCGAACTCGTCTCATGGATCGATAAGCGTAGCGGTGACAACGACCGCTTCGCTTGGTCAGCGCGTGTGGAGTGGCGCCACCTTCCGACGCCGGTGATTGTGCGGGTCTTCGCGGGAGCGTCGGGGGCGCTTCGCGACGCTGCGCGTCTGCCTGGCGGCAGCCCTTGACACTGCCGCTGCGCCCCGTGGCTTGGCGGCTATCCGGATGGTGTGGTCATCCCGCCGGCGGCTCAAGCAGCGCCACAGTGATCACCCAAACCGGCGCGCGAACCGCGCCCACCGACCCATTAGAGCGCCTACGGCGTCCCTACGGGATCGGCAAGCCGGCTCTTGACCCGCGCCACGCTGACGTTGGTTGGCAGCAATCAGGGGGACGGGGCAGGTGTGGATGTCGTGCCGGAGGATCTGCTGCTAGGCGAGCCCAGGAGAAAGACGACCCTCGACACGAGATCTGGGGTTTCGGCGTCGACCCAGATCTCAAGTGGGTAGTTGCCCTCCGGGAGTACCAGCTCGGTCATGTCATTGCTCTGGTCGTTGCCAACCAGTACTCCATGGATGCCGATGCTCAAGACGGTTTTGTGGATGCGTCGCAACCCATCCGGTGTGCCTCCAGACCACACCTCCACCCGTACCTGGCACGGTCCATCGGTGCCGATGTCGCCTCGAGTGGCCACGGCGATGCCCGGATATGGAGGGTTGTCGGGGTCGATCAGTGATTCCGCGCGGAACGCGACCCACTCCTGCCCGTCGTCCCACTCCGGATAGTCCTGCCAGGTGGCATCGAGGATGGCGACCTGTGCATACAGAGGGCTCACGTCGATCCGGAGCCGGATGTCCACGCTCCAACCGTACCGGGATCACGTGCCCTAACGGGAGTGCGCCAAAGGGCCCTACCGGTCACCTCTTGGGTTGAACTGGCCAGGCCCACGCTCAGCGATCCGACGCGCAGGCCAGCGGGAGCGGCACAACCGCCTTCGGCCTGGGGTCGAGCCTTTCGTAGCCGGGACTGCGCGCTCTGGCGATCACCAGTTCGCACGAAGTCCTGAGCGCATCCGCCGAGGTCTCAGCGGAACTGGGCCACTGCGTCGAGGAGGCGGTTCAGTGCGGCACGCCAACACCTGGTGTCGAGGTGCCGGTCCTGTGGTGAGCAAGCAGAAACGGCGGGCTTCTTCCCAATCCATTTTTCGCAGCTTTGGGCCGCAACTTCAAGGCTTATGTTTTGGCGGCGAGTGACGCAGACTCGTGTCCGCGCAGCCGACAACTCCGCGATCGGCTGGCGGGAGGAAGAGGTTCAAATCCTGTGGCCGAACTCATGCGTCTGACATGGCCCAACTGTCTCAATGTCCGCGACCTTGGTGGTCTGCCTACGAGTGATGGTCGTGAGATCGGCGCTGGCGTGTTGATTCGTTCCGACAACCTTTCGCGGTTGACCGAGGCCGGCGTGGAAGCGGTACGGGAGGCTTCGGTGAGTCGCATCATCGACGTACGGACTGCCCCGGAGTGCGAAGGCGACCCGTCGCCGTTCGCATCCGATCCTGTCTACCGCAACATGCCGCTCTACAACGACGACGATCCTTACGATCCGACGCAGACCATCGACCAGCAGTACGTGGCGATGCTCGACCTCCACCCCGAGCTGTTCGCCGCCGCGGTCGGGGCGATCGCGGATGCGCCGACCGGCGGAGTGGTCGTCCATTGCCATGCCGGAAAGGACCGTTCTGGGACGGTGGTCGCATTGGCCCTGAGCCTCGCCGGCGTGCCGGCTGAAAGCGTCGCCGCCGACTACGCCGTCCTGGACGACCGCATGCGCGAACACCTCGACGAACAGCTCCTCCTCATCGACGACCCCACCGAGCGGAGCCAGCTGGCTGAGTCCTTTACCGCCCGGCCGGAGACGATGCTCGCGGCACTGAGGCACCTCGAAGACAGGTACGGCGGAGTCGAGCCGTACCTCCGTCACGGAGGTCTGACCGACAACCAGGTCACCGCGCTGAGAACCCGCCTCATCGATCCACGGACCTGACATGTGCGGTCAGTTGCCGTAGAGGTCCAACGTCAGGTGAATTGGTAGTACGGCAAGGCGGCGGAGGATGCCGGGGTCGAGCGCGACACCACCTTGGCCGGTCTCGTCGAGCGACACGAAGCAGAACCAGTCGAGGTCGCAACCCTCCGCGGACAGGGCGTGGAGCACCTGGTCTTTGGGCTCGACCCGGTCGAGGAGCCATACCAGGTGCTCCTGGAGGGAGCCGGTGCTCACGTTCTTGGTGGAGAGTGACCACAGGGAATGTCGCCAGCGGTGCGGCGAAGTGTGGGTGATGAGGTCGCCGGCGTCGTGTGAGCTGGTGGGCAGGATTCCGAGTCGAGCGGTGACGTCACTCGCCGGGCCGTCGTCGAACTTGAAGATCCTGAGGCCTGCATAGGTTGTCTCTACTGCCACAGCACACAGGCTGACAGCCGTTTCGCCGATGCGCATCGGCATAAGTGCTTTGGTCGTATGGTCGGGGGATGGGGTTCAGGGCGCGGGTGGAGAGGGTTTTGCCGGGGCGGGTGGTTGGGGAGCGGGAGGCGTTGGGGCAGCAGTTGGAGTTTCAGCGGGCTACGTTGGTGGGGAAGTTGGACGGGCTTGAGGATGAGGCGTTGCGGCGGCCGATGACGGCTTCGGGGGTGAGTTTGCTGGGGTTGGTGAAGCACCTGACGGCGACCGAGCACGGGTGGTTCCTCAAGATCTATGCGGGTGTGGACGAGCCGGAGCTGTGGCCGGCGGACGACGACTTTCGGGTCGGGGACGGTGAGACGGCCGAGGTTCTGGTCGGGCAGTATCTGCGGGTCTGTGAGCGGGCTCGCGAGGTGGTGGCGGCCGGCGAGTTGGACGACCTGGTGACGACTCCGTCGGGAGCGGAGGCCAATCTGCGGGCGATTCTGATCCACATGGTGCAGGAGACGGCGCGGCACAACGGGCATGCGGACATCATTCGGGAGAGCATCGACGGCACCACCGGGCAGTGAGTAGGTTTCGGGGATGTCGGTCTGGGAGGTGCCTGAGCGGGTCGAGCCACCGGTTGATCCGGTGGACGAGTTGGCTGCGTTGGTGGGACGGCTGGAGTTCCAGCGGACCACCTTGTTGATGAAATGCGGTGGGCTGGCGCCAGAGCAGTTGGTACTGCGGGCCGTGCCGCCGTCGAGGTTGTCGCTGTTGGGGCTGGTGCGGCATCTGTCCGCCGTCGAGGCCTGGTTCCACGAGTACGACGGGCAGCCGGATCACCTGTACTTCTGGAACTACGGCACAACCACCGGGTTCGAGGACCTCGACCCCGCCCGGGCCGCCGACGACCTGGCCAGCTACCAGGCCAGCGTCGCCCGGTCGCGGGCTGCTGTCGCCGGGGTCGACCTGGACGAGCGCAGTCCGGGTGAGGACTACACGCTCCGGTGGATCTACCTGCACATGATCGAGGAGTACGCCCGGCACAACGGCCACGCGGATCTTCTTCGTGAGTGCATCGACGGTGTCACCGGCGAGTAGTAGCCGTTCCCGTCCAACGCGTGCACAATCCCCTTAGCGGGGAGGAACAGACATGAGCGCTGAACAGGCGGAGCCCCGAGGGGTCTCCGTGGAGTTGCTGGCATCGATCGATCTCGGCGCCGAGATCCCGGGGATGGACGGGCGCCGGCTGCGGATGCGGATGGTGACGATCGAGCCGGGCGGGGTCTTCGGCCCGGTGCACGATCACGTCGGCCGGCCCGGGACGGTGTACGTCCTCGAGGGCACGATCACCGACCACCGCGACGGTACGACGACGGAGTACGGCCCGGGGCTCGGCTGGCCCGAGGACCGGAACACCGTGCACTGGCTGGAGAACCGGGGCACGGTGCCCGCGGTGGAGATCTCCGTCGACGTCGTCGAGTCGGCGGACTAGCTCAAGGAGCTACCTGGGGACGAGCCACAGCTGCCACGGGTCGTTCGCGCCGGGGCCCGTGCCCTTGCAGTAGTAGTCGGACCAGTCGTTGGGGCGGGTTGCGAGTTGCCATCTGCCCTGGCCAAGGCAGTGCTCGAGCGTCGAGTAGTAGCCGCCGGATTGGGGAGGGCCGGCGGCGTACGCCGAGGTCGTGACCCCGATCGAGGTGCCGGCGGTGGCGAGCAGCACGGCTGCGGCGGTGAACAGTCTTCGGTTCTTCATATAGGTACCTGTCTCTCGGCTGTCTGGTTGCATCAGCAAACCCAACCGCCCGTACGCAGGCCACCCTTTCGAGCGCTGTTGAACGGTCCTACGCCGTCGAGTCGGACTAGCCGAACGCCCAGCTCGCCATCAGCGGGAACTCGGCTTGCCAGAACGGATCGCCGTGGTTTCCGGGGCGTTCGGTCATGATCACTTCCGCGTCGGCGGCGCGCAGCGCGTCGTACCAGCGGGCAGCGTTCTCGAGGAACCAGGGCTCCTCGGTGCCGGCGACGAGGTACGTCCGCGGCAGCCGCTCCGGTAGCACCTCGGGCGGGTGATAGCCGCCGCCGGGCGATGCGGCGAAGACCGAGCCGTAGATGTCGGGGTGCCGGACGCCCATCGCCAGTGCGAGTTCCGCACTGGCCGAGACGCCGAAAACCGCGGTCCGTTCGGCCGGGAGCGCGACGCCGAATCGCTGACGCACCCACTCGCGCACCTCGTCGACGAAGAAGGTCTCGTGCGCCGCGAACTGGTCCGGCTCGATGGAGGGCGAGTACTCGCGGATCCGCACCATCTCGTCCGGATCGTCCGTCCGGTGTACGCCGACCACCAGCGTCGGAGGTACGTCGGCACGGACGAGGTCCGGGCCCCACCTCGAGATCAGCTGGCCGTCGCCGGCGTACACGACCGCCTCCGGTGCGGCCGGTGGTACGTAGACGGTGACCTGGCGGGCGCCGTCGTACGCGAAGGTCTCGGTGACGAACTCACCGGTGCTGTCCATCGATCTCTCCGTCGAGGTAGTCGGTTCGGGCTGGCAGACTTGCGCGATGACCGAGCAGAGGGCGTTCGACTTCAGTGGTTACCAGGAGGCAGCGGCGCGGACCGGCGGTCTGGTCGCGACCGATCACCCGATTGTGTACCCGACTCTGGGTCTCGTGAACGAGGCGGGCGAGGTCGCCGGCAAGGTGAAGAAGATCTTCCGGGACCGGGCGGGCGTGATCACCGACGCGGATCGGGAGGCGCTGACGCTGGAGCTGGGCGACGTGCTCTGGTACCTGTCCGAGTTGTCCACAAGACTCGGCATCCGGCTCGAGGACGTTGCCAAGCGCAACCTTGCGAAGCTCGCGGACCGGGCGTCGCGCGGCGTTCTCCAGGGCGACGGCGACCACCGCTGACTCACGGGCGGAAGTGGTCGGCGGCAGCCTGCACCTGTGCCCGCCGGTCGCTCCAGAACGCCTCGTCGTCGGCGACCGTGGTGCCGCCGCCGAGACCGCCGTCGAGTTGTTCGCGGAGGATGTCGGCATGGCCGGTGTGCTGGCTGGTCTCGGCGAGCATCCGGATCAGCAGTACGCCCAGGGTCGTGTCGCGGTGCCCGTCCGACCAGTGCGCGACGTACGCCGGACTGTCGAGCTCGAGGTCCGCGACGCTCCGGTCGGAGTGCGCCGCGAGCCGGCGGTACATGCCGACGACGTACTCACTCGACTCGTCGGGCGTCGCCCACATGTCGATCTCGGTCGACACGTCCTCCCGAAACCACGACGGCCGCACCACAGGCACTCGCCCGACGGCCTCACCGAGATACCCGTGCTCCAATCCCGCCAGGTGCTTCACCAACCCGAGCAGATTGGTCCCGGTCGGCACCAGCGGCCGCCGCAACTCGTACTCCCCCAACCCCTCCAACTTCCCGAGCAACCCCACCCGAGCCCCCTGCAACACCCGCAACAACTCACCCTTGGTATCCACGCGTCCCCCTCAACACCTCGTACGTCGCATCGAGCGACTGACGCGCCGCCTCATCCGGCGTGTGATCCGTCAACTGTCGTTCTCTCGTCCGCCGCGGCACCAGGTGGAAGTGCAGATGAAACACGTCCTGCCCCGCCGCCACCCCGTTCGCCTGCAGCAGGCTGACTCCGTCCGACGGCAGCTTCTCGATGAGCAGACGCGTGGTCGCGTGCAGCGCCTTGGCCACTGCCGTGATCGCCGTCGGTGCTTGTTCGTCCGTCAGATCGTTGATGTGTAGCCGCGGTACGACGAGGGTGTGCCCGCGGCGGAGCGGATTGAGGTCGAGGAACGCGGCGGCGTGCTCGTCCTCGTAGAGGATTCTCGACGGGAGTTTGCCGGCGAGGATTGTGCAGAAGGTGCAGTGCATGAGTCTGCCCTTCACTGGGCGTGGATTTCTGACAGGGTGTCAAAGTAATCGGCGTCAGTGCTCGACCAAGCCGCCGACTGCGACTGCCGGCACGTGGCCTGTTCGTGGGCGGGACTGCCATAGTGCGATGCCTACGTCGACGAGTGCCGCGCGACGCAGTTCCGGTACGTCGGTGAGCGGTGTCCAGACCGACTCGGCTGTCTCGCCGTTCGGCTCCGGGCGTGTGGTTCCGCCGGTGACGCGTACCGCGTAGAAGATCCCGAGGTTCTGGTGATCGCCCCGGCCCCACAGCCGGCGTACTGCGGCCGGTACGACGCGTGAGTCGACGCCGAGCATCTCCTCGACCACCGACTCGTATCCGGTCTCCTCGGCGACCTCGCGTGTCACGGCGTCGAACGGATCCTCGTTCTGCTCGACACCCCCACCCGGCAAGGTCCACCAACTCCCGTCCCCGAACGGCGACACGTACCGCGCCAGCAACACCCGCCCGTCGTCGACGCACACCGCATAAGCACCCACCCGCTGGCTCATCCCCGGACCTTAACCCGCAACTAATTCACCGTCAGCCAGCGACGTGCGCCAGGTCATGCGCCGGACTTTAGTGCGTCAGCTGGTCAGGTCGGGGATGGTGTGGGCGCTGACGTAGTCGCGGAAGAGTTTGATCTTGCCGTGCTGGATGCGGAAGACCTGGATGCAGCGGGCCTCGAACGGGGCGCCGGTGATCGTGTGGCGGGCTTGCGTGGTGAGTTCGAGGATCACCACCTCGGGGTCGTCGGTGTGGTGGAGCTGGTTGGTGTGCAGGTCGATGATCTCGATCGGGCGGTCGCTGGTGCGGAGGGAGAACTCGCGGATCGCCTCGCGGCCTTCGAGGCGGGTCGGGAGGCCGTGGACGGCGAACGGGAGTTCGATGACGCCGTCCTCGGCGAACAGGTCGGCGAACGCGTCGAAGTCGCGGGCGATCAGGTGCCGGCGGCGGAGTTCCAGTACGTCGAGCGGGGTCATCATGCTCCTTCATTCAACGGATGTAGAACGGTTCAACGAGCGTAGAACGAAACTCGCGACCGGTCAACGGACGTAGAATGAATCGATGAGTGAGCCCACGCCCCGGCCGTCGCGGACCCAGCAGCGGATCGAGACCCAGGAGCGGATCCTGTCCGCCGCGGGCCGGTTGTTCGCCGCGCTGGGGTACGACCGGACCACGATCCGCGCGGTCGCCGCCGCGGCGCAGGTGGATGCCGGCCTGGTGATGCACTACTTCGGCAGCAAGGAGCAGCTGTTCGCGCAGGCGACGAAGACCGAGACTCCGCTGGTCACCGGCGAGACTCCGGAGGAGGTCGCCGAGCAGCTGCTCGGGATTCTCCGCCAGTCGCTGATCGAGGAGCCGATCGCGTCGTTGGCCGCCCTCCGCTCGATGCTCACGCACCCGGACGCGGCCGCCGAGGTGGGCAACGCGCATGCCGAACGCGTCAAGGTCAGCAAGGCGATCCCCGGCGTGGACGGCAACCTCCGGGCCGCGGTGGTGAGCGCGATCCTGATCGGCGTGGTCCTCGGGCGGCACCTGGTCAAGCTCGACGAGCTGGCCGACGCGGACCCGGACGAGATCGTCGAACTCCTCCGCCCGGCGGTCCTCTCGCTGACCAAGGCCGACCGCCCGGAATAGGCCCGCAGCAGACGAGGTTGCCGCCGGTATGAGCCTTGAGTTCGGAGTCATCCTGCCGACGTCGACACCCGATCCCGAGCAGCCGATCCTGGGGGACGTCCGGGAGAGCGCGCGGTACGCCGAAGAAGTCGGGCTGGACTCGATCTGGTCGACGGACCACCTGATCGCCAGCGCCCCGCTGCTGGAGAGTTCGGTCGTACTGGCGACGGCGGCAGCGGTGACCGAGCGGATCACGATCGGATACAACGTGATGCTGCTGGCGCTGCGGCCGGTCGCCTGGGCGGCGAAGCAGATCAGCGCGCTGCAGTACGTGTCGGACAACCGCGTGGTCCTCGGCGTCGGCACGGGCAACCCGGCGCACGGCTCCGCCGGATGGGAGGCCGCTGGTGTCGAGTTCGCGGACCGCGGCCGGCTGACGGACGAGGCGCTCGCCGTACTGCCGGAGCTGATCGCCGGTGCCGAGATCTCGCCGAGCGTGAAGGTGCCGCCGATCTTCGTGGCCGGGAGCGGCGTACGGGCGCAGCGGCGGGCGGCGAAGTACGCCGACGGCTGGGCGACGATCGCGCTGCCGCCGGACGAGGTCCGCGCGAACCTGGACCGCATCAACGAACTTGCCGACGGCAAACACCTGAAGGCCACGGTGGTCGCCCCGCGGCTCACCGGCGATCCGCTCGAGCAACTGGCCGCGTACGAGGCTGCCGGCGTCGAGCGCGTCATCTTCCCGCCGACCGGCGACTGGCGGCACGACTACGACCAGGCCGCCGACCTCCGCACTCGTTACCACCAGGCCTGAATGGGCTGGTGAAACAGCCGCCGAATGGATCTGCCGTAGCGGGGCCGGCCGTCCGAGGCTGGGAACGTACCCCCCGCGAGTTGAGGATGTGGATATGTACGTACCCGCGCACTTCGCGCCGGACGAAGGCGCTGTGCAGGAGTTGCTGACGCGGCACGGCGCGGCGGATCTGGTCACGATGACGGCCGACGGACTGCTGGCGACGATGCTGCCGTTCGTGTACGACCGCGAGCGGAACGTCCTGCTCGGGCACCTCGCTCGGAACAACGAGCACTGGCAGCATCCGGTGATCGGGGACGCGCTCGTGATCATGCGCGGCCCGGACGCGTACGTCTCCCCCGCCTGGTACGCCTCCAAGCGGGAGCACGGTCGCGTCGTCCCGACCTGGAACTACCTCACCGCCCACGTCTACGGCACTATGACGGTCCACGACGACCCGGCCTGGGTCGAGGACGTCGTACGGCGGCTCTCGGATCTGCACGAGGCGGGTCGGCCCGAGCCGTGGTCGGTGGACGACGCGCCGGCGAAGTACGTCAGCGGTCAGCTCCGGGCGATCGTCGGCGTCGAGGTCGCGATCAGGCGGATCGAGGCCAAGTTCAAGCTCAGCCAGAACCGCCCGGAGGCCGACATCGACGGCGTGATCGACGGCCTGCACGCCGCCGGCGACCACCGGACAGCCGAAGCGGTGGCCGAACACCGCCCGTGACCTTGACCCTGGGGGCAAGGTTTAGGCTTCCGTTCGTGTCTTGACTTGTTGACGTCGGGGACGACTGCAGCGTCCCGACCAGAGGCTGGGCCGGCTCAGCTCGGTTTGAGCAGGCCGCGGTTGTAGGCCTCGGCGACGGCAGCCGCGCGGTCGGAGACGTCGAGTTTGGCGTAGACGTTCAGCAGGTGCGTCTTCACCGTGGCCTCGCTGATGAACAGGTGCCGGGCGGCCTCACGGTTGGTGTTGCCGCTAGCAACCAGTTGCAGTACTTCGAGCTCCCGCGGGCTCAGCAGCAGCTCCGGAGCGCGCGGCGCGCGGACGTGGTTCATCAGCGTGTCGGCGACCGACGGCGAGAGCACCGGGCGGCCCTCGGCGGCGGACCTGACCGCGCGGAGCAGTTCGTCCCGTGGCGCGTCCTTCAACAGGTATCCGGTGGCGCCGGCCTCGATCGCGGGTACGACGTACCCGTCGGTGTCGTAGGTCGTCAGCACCAGGACGCGCGACCGTACGCCGCGCTCGGCGAGTGCGCTGATCGCGTCCAGGCCGTTCATCCCGGGCATCTGCAGGTCCATCAGGATCACGTCCGGCCGCAGCGCCTCGGCGAGCCGGATCGCCTCCGCGCCGTCGCCCGCCTGACCGACCACCTCGAACTCGGGCTCGGCCGCGAACATCCCGCTCAGCCCGTCCCGGACGATCGGGTGGTCGTCGGCGATCAGCAGCCGGATCATGCGCCCGCTCCGGTCAACGGCACAGTCGCCGAGAGCGCCGTACCGAAACCCGGTTCGGACTCGATCTCCAGCGTCCCGTTCAGCGCCTCGACCCGCTGCCGCATCGCGACCAGGCCGAAACCGCCGGACTCCGACGCCGGCCGGGGCTGCGCCGGATCGAACCCCGCACCGTCGTCCCGCACGTCCAGCGCGACCTTCTTCTCCATGTACGACAGCGTCACACCCACCCGGGTCGCCTGTGCATACTTCGCCACGTTCGCCAACGCCTCCTGAGTCGCGCGGAGCAGGGTCGACTCCGCCTCGGGCGTCATCACCCGCTGCGTGCCGGTAGTGGTCAGCTGTACGTCGATCCCGTGTAGCGCCGACCACCGCCGTACGACGTCCGCGATCGCCTCGGCCAGTGTCGCCGACTGCAGCGGCTGCGGACGCAGCGCGTGCACCGAACGCCGGGCCTCGGTCAGGCTCTCGCGGGCGAGCCCGATCGCGGTGGACACGTACCGTCGCCAGTCGTCCGCGGTCTCGGCGGCCTGCAACTGGGCGACGATCCCGGTCAGACCCTGCGCGAGCGTGTCGTGGATCTCGCGCGCCATCCGCTGGCGCTCGTCGACCACCCCGGCTTCTCGGGCCTGGGTCACCAACTGCTCGTGCAGTACGGCGTTCTCCGCGAGCGTGGTCTCGAGCCGGAGGTTGGTCTCGGTCAGGGCGTCGACCGCGTCCTTGCGCTGCCGGCTCAACACCTCGCCGCGACGGCCGAGCCAGGAGGCGAGGCACATCCCGACCACGTTCACCCCGATCACGGCCGCGGTCCCGAGCAGTCCGAAGACGTCCGACTTCGGAATGGCGTACGCCTGGGCGTACCCCGCGACGACCGCGACGCTGCCGACACCGAGCAGCTCGATCGGCCACGGCAGCAGGATGAACGTGTAGAAGTACCCGGCCGGGGTGAGGAAGCCGAACCACGGATCCCGCACCACCAGCACGGCCAGCAGCAGCACGTACCCGACGATGAAGACGCCGATCCAGCGGTGGTCGGTCCGCTTCGCCGGGCGGAGTGTGAACATGCCGAGCGTCCACACCGCGATCAGCGCGCACAGCACCAGGTCGACGGTGAGTGATCCGGTCCGGTCGCGCTTGATCAGGATGGTGACGGCGGCGAGGCACGCGAGGAACACATACGGCGCCACCGTCAAACGGATCGGCCAGACGCGGTCACTCATGTCACTTAGTGAACACCGAGCGGAGGTGCTTGCTGTTCACCACGAGTGTCACGCCGAGCAGGAGCAGTCCGCAGACCGCCTGCTCACCCTTCATCCACAGCGGGAACGTGCCGGGCAGGGCGATGATCACGACGATCGCGACCAGCATCACGGCCGACACGATCCGGAGCCGCAGGTATCCCTTGTGGGAACCCTTGGCCGCGCTGCGGGCGAAGAGGAAGGTCAGCAGCGAACTGGCGACGACGATCGTGCCGCGGACCCAGACGGCGTCGTTGACGACCGTGCTGTGGTGCCGGAGGGCGATGATGGCGATCAGTGTCAGCACACTGATCGCGACGTAGCCGGTCACCAGCAGTTGCACGCTCCGCAACGCGGAGGCGCTGCGCGGGTGTCCGACGTTCGCGGGGGTAGTCATCTCGGTGGTCCTTTCGGGGTTCTGTTCCGGTAGAACGACTGTCCCGTTCGGGCCCTGTCCGGCACATCGCCCGGGCAGTCCCACCGGCCTCCACCGATCGGTTGATCTCGCCCCTCCACCGGGCCGCCGCTGGCACATGATCGTTGCCCTGAGCACCTTCCTTCCATGTCAGTTTGTGCACGGATAGTCACGAACTGTCACGGACTGCTTACGGCTGCGTGCAGATGTCCGGACAGGACTTCCGGCAGCGGGAGGCGTCGGCAGATGGTCGTCCTGGAAGTCGAGAAGGGTTCGAGTCAGCCGGTCGACCACGGAGGACCAGACGCGTGCTCGAGACTTATCGCGGTATCCCACATCTGTTGGACACCTGGCTCGTGCTGACCGGCATGACCCTGCCGATCGCCTTCTCAGCCTTGCGCCGCCGCGGCGACCTGGTCCCCCGGCTGGCGGCGTTCTGCCTGCCGGCGGCGTTCGCGCTGGTGGTCGCGGCGACGCTCACCCCGACTCCGCTCCGGTACGGCCCGGTCGGGATGTGCGGTGCCCGGATGGAGGGCTTCGGTGGGCTGAGCTCGATCCAGGCGCCGCTGAACGTCCTGCTCTTCGTCCCGTTCACCGGGATGCTGACGCTGGCCGGCGGTCGCCGCGCGGAGGCGATCGCGGCCGGGATCGGGCTGTCGGCGGCGATCGAGGCGATCCAGTCGCTGGTCCCGTCGCTGGGCCGCACCTGTCAGCTGCACGACGTGCTGACGAACTCGCTCGGCTCGGTCTGCGGCGTCGGCCTCGCGGCTGCCGTGCAGACGATCGCCCACGGGCTGCTGACCGCGACCGGAGGGCGCCGGCTGGTCACACCGCCGTACGTCGTCGAGCACGCCGGATTGCTCGTCGTACGGTCCCGGCCGCCGGCTCGGCATCGGCGCGCGACCCTGGTGGCCTCCAGGCGTCGTAACGCGGTTGGGAGATATCACAGAACGAATACACAGTTATCCGGATAGTTATCCACAGGCTGTGGATGGGGCCGTGGATGACCGTGTGCCCGCCTGGGGATATCCACAGGTCATGGCCGTACGTCGAGTCCCAGAGCGGCTGCGATCACCATCGCTTGGGTAACGTCGATCCGGGCGTCCTTGAGCGTGACGGTCAGCGGGTCGAGGGTCGACAGGTCCGATCCGCGCAGGTCGGCGCCGGTGAAGTCGGCCTTCTGCAGCATCGCGCCGGACAGGTCCAGGTCCCGCAACACCGCCTTCGGCGCCCGGACGCCGGTCAGGTCTGCCTCGCGCAGCTTCACCCCGGTGAACTCGGTGCCTTTCAGGTCCGCGCCCGGTAACCCGGTGAACGACCAGTCGCCGCCGGACACCTTCATCAGGCTGTGTGCACAGTCGTCGAAGAAGCTGCCGACGAACTTGCACCGGGTGAACGTGGTGTCGAACAGCGAGCAGCGGACGAACGTGCAGTTCACGAACGCGGCGTCGGTGTGGGTCGACGCGTTGAACCGGACCCCGCGGAACGTGCACTCCTCGAACACCGCGCCGCGGTTCTCCACCTCGGTCAGATCCGAGTCGACGAACAGCACCCGCCGGTACGTCTGCCCGGACGGATCCGCGTCGTCCCAGTCCCGGATCGTCGACTCGGTAGGTGCTGCCGGACGCCCGTCCACACGATCAGCCATACCCTCACACTGCCACGCCGTACGGACAGAGTTGTGATGCTAAGGCAGGAGAACGGAAGGCCGACCGACAACTACGGGACGCACGATGGAGGGGTGACCGGAACTGAGCGGGTGATGGTGTTCGGCGCGGGAGGCTTTCTCGGTGCCAGGATCTGCGCGCTGCTCGACGACCGCGGGATCGAGTACCGCGGGCTGAGCCGGACCCGCAGCGAGCCGTACCGGCGGTGTGACCTGGCCGCGATGCACCCGTACGCGCTGGACACCCAGATCGGGATGTACAAGCCGACCGTGGTCATCAACGCGGTCGGCGCCACGTTCGGTGCGCCGGCCGAGCTGGTCCGGGCGAACGTGATTGCCGTCGAGGCGCTGCTCGCGTCGGTCCGCGACCATGCCGGTCACGCGCGGTTCGTCCAGCTCGGTTCGGCGGCGGAGTACGGCGGTGCCGCGCACGGCACGAGCATGCCCGAGGACAGCGCTCCGCATCCGCTCGGACCGTACGGGATCACCAAGCTGGCCGGCTCCGAGCTCGTACTCCGGGCGCAACGGTCCGGCGCGGACGCCGTCGTACTGCGGATCTTCGACGTGATCGGGCCTGGGGCGCCCGACAGTACGCTCACCGGCCGGGTGATCCGGGATCTGCGGACGCGACAGCGGATCGAGGTCGGCGCGCTGGACGTCTGGCGCGACTTCGTCGACGTCCGGGACGTGGCCGAGGCCGTGCTCGCGGTCGCGCTCGCGGACGGGAAGCTGCCGCCGCTGCTGAACGTCGGCAGCGGCCGGGCGACCCTCGCGCGCGACGTGGCAGGGCAGCTCTTCGAGCTCAGCGGGCTGGCGGCGACGATCGTCGACGAGGCCGGCCAGGAGACCCTGCTCGGGGCGCCGTGGCAGCAGGCGGACAGTACGCTGATCGGCCAGCAGCTCGGCTGGTCGCCCAAGATCGCCCTCGAGCAGTCCCTCGCCGACAGCTGGGCTCAGTCACACTAGGCGCGTGCAGATTCGCTCGCTCAGTGAGGCGGCGCCGGATCGGCGACCACCTGCCGTCAACGAGGATCTCGTCCTGACCGGACCCGACTTCGCGCTTGTCCTCGACGGCGCCACCGCGCCGACGGGCGTCGACTCCGGCTGTGTCCACGACGTCCCGTGGCTGGTGAAGCAGCTCGCGATCCAGCTGGCGCCGGCGCTGCTCGCGCAGTCCTCCGCGCCGTTGCCCGACCTGCTCGCGGAGGCGATCGCCGCGCTCCGGGCGACCCACGCGGACACCTGCGACGTCAGTAATCCGGACAGCCCGTCGTCCACGGTCTCGATCGTCCGGCTGCACCCGGACCACGTCGAGCACCTCGTCCTCGCCGACTCGCCGGTCGTGATGCGGTCCCCCGAAGGACAGATCACCGTGCACTACGACGACCGGATCGAGCAGCTCCCGGAGCGGACCCTCGAGGCGGTACGCCGGTTCCGCAACCGGCCGGGCGGGTTCTGGGCGGCGAGCACCGAGCCGAAGGCGGCGTACGAGGCGATCACCGGGAGCACCGACCTGGCCGCGGTCGACGTGATCGCGATCCTCTCCGACGGCGCGTCCCGCTTCACCGAGCTCTACGGGCACTCCTGGGACGAGTTGGTCGACGTACTCACGACCGCGGGTCCACGACAGCTGATCGACCGGGTCCGCGCGTACGACGCCACCACGACGGGCGGCCGGTGGAAGCAGTACGACGACGCGAGCGTGGTCGTACTTCAGCGGCCGTAGGTCGGGAATCCCGGGCCGGGGTTCCGCGGGGCATACTGCGGAGTCAGCGGCGGCAGGTGGTCCTGCACGGGTGGTGGCGGCACCATCCGCTCGTCCTGCCAGTCGCCGACCTGCCGCATCAGGAGGGCCATCGCGACACCCGCCGCGATCAGCAGCACGGTCGCGACCGTGAACCCGATGTCGACGCTCAACGCCACATGCACCATGAAGTCCTGCAGGTCGTAGACGTCGACGTACTCGCCGGCGCCGTTGTCGGTCGCCTGGACGAGCCGCACGACCCAGACGACGAACCCGATCACCGCGACCGCTCCGCCGCCGACCATGATCACCCAGAAACCGGTCCAGGTCGCCCACCACCCGTACAGCAGCGCCCGGACCCGTCCGTGCGGCCGCGCGGGCGGCTTGCTGGCGCGGACGACGTCCTCGACGATCTGGAACGGGTACCAGAACTGCACGACCGGGCAGAACCACGAGCCGATCACCCAGCCCGGTGCGTGCCGGTGCAGCAGGTACTGCGGCACGACCGGCTGCGGTGCGAACGGTGAGTGCAGGAAGTCGACGTTGTCGCGGGCGCGCCACAGCCAGAGCAGGAACGCGATCGCGGTCCCGATCAACAGGTAGCCGAGCAGGTCCAGCAACGGTCCGGTCCCGGCGACCGAGCGGGCGCCGCGCTCGATCTCGGCGTCCGAGAGCAGCCCGTACACGAGCCGCTTGACCTGGTCGTACGACCGCCAGAGCAGCACGCACTGGATGATCGCGGCGACGACGCTCAGCCCCATCAGCACCATGCTGACGATCCCGACCGCCCGCAACGGCCGGAACTGCGGCAACACCGGCTGATACGGCACCGGTTGGTACGGCCCGGGCTGATACGACCCCGGATAAGGCTGCGTCACCTTCCACCTCCCCGCAGCCAAGTTAACCTAGACCGCTGCAAATGCCTCTCGCACCGCAGGCAGCGCCAGCTCCCGGTCCGCCGCCGACAGCCCGATCCGGGTCCGCCGATCGAGTACGTCGTCCTCGGTCAGCGCCCCCTCGTGCCGGATCGCGAACCTCAGCTCGGCGTACGTCGTCCGCAGCCCGGGCGCGATCGGCTCCCGCAACTCCGGCGGCCCCTCGAGCACCCGCAGGGCCTCCACGCCGTACCGCTGGACGAACCTCGCCGGCGCCCGGACCGCGGCGAGTTGCACCCGATCGGCCGCACCGACGAGCGGGATCCGGTGCGTCTCACACTGCCGCCGTACCTCGACGTCCGACTGGTCGAGCGCGGTGTCGAGAGCGTCCTCGGCCATCCGCCGGTACGTCGTGAGCTTGCCGCCGACGATCGTGACCACCCCGTCGTCGCTGGTGATCACCGCATGCCGCCGGGAGATGTCGGCGGTTCCGCTGTGATGGCCGGTGTCGAGCAACGGACGCAGGCCGGCGTACGTCCCGAGCAGGTCCGCGCGGGTCACCGGTTCCTGGACGGCGGCGTTGATCGTGTCCAGCAGGAAGTCGATCTCCGCGTCGGTCGCCTGCGGTACGTCGTCGACCGGGCCGGGCGCGTCGACGTCCGTGAGGCCGACGTACACGCGGTCGTCGGGCGCCGGGATCGCCATCACCACCCGGCGCAGCTCACCCGGCACCGGCACCGTGAGGACCGCGGACAGGCCGCCGAACACGGACTGCGGCAGCACCAGGTGGGTGCCGCGGCTCGGGCGGAGCCTGATGCCGGAGGCCACCTGATCCGCCCAGATCCCGGTCGCGTTGATCACGATCCGCGCGTCCACCGACAGCCGGTCGCCGGTCAGCTGGTCGACCAGGACCGCGCCCTGCCCGGTCACCTCGGTCGCGGCGACGTGGGTCAGGATGCGGGCGCCGTACTGCGCGGCGGTCCGGGCGATCGCGACCACCAGGCGGGCGTCGTCGTACAGCTGGCCGTCCCAGGTGAGGAAGCCGCCGCGCATCCCCTCCGGACGCAGTGTCGGCGCGTAGCGCAGGATCTCCGCCGAGGACACCCGGCGGGAGTGCGGGAGGTAGTCGTCGCTGGTTCGCGCGAACGTCCGTAGTACGTCGCCGCCGAGGAACGCCGACCGCAGCAGCGCGGCCTGGACGAACTTTGCCTCCGGCAACCACGGCGCGATCTGCGGTATCGGGTGCACGAGGTGCGGCGCGGTCGTCTTCATCAGGATGCCGCGCTCGACTGCGCTCTCGTACGCGATCCCGACGTGTCCGGACGCCAGGTACCGCAGGCCGCCGTGCACGAGCTTCGAGCTCCACCGGCTGGTGCCGAACGCCAGGTCGTGCTTCTCCACCAGGGCAACACTCAGTCCGCGGGAGGCCGCGTCCAGCGCCACGCCGGCGCCGGTGACACCGCCGCCGATCACGAGCACGTCGACGGCCGTCAGCTCGTCGAGCTCCCGGGTACGCCGTGCCGCGTTCAGGCTCGCGTTGCCGATGGTGCTCATGGCATCAGGTACCTCGTCAGCATCACGCGCAGCTCCTCGTCGAGCTTCGGGTACTCGTCCTTCTCGGCCATCACCGGGCCGGACACCGCCGAAGCCAGCGAGACCAGGATGATCTGCCGGGCCAGCCAGACCGGGTCACCCGCGCGGATCGAGCCGTCGGCCTGCCCCTGGCGGAGACCCTCCTCGACCAGCGCGAGGTGCGCGACCGTGCTGCTGCCGCGGCGCTCCAGCAGGTACGGCGTGAGGAACTCGGGGTCGAGCTCGATGATCTTCCGCATCAGCGGGTGCACGCGGGTCTTCGCGACCACCTCGACGACGCCCTCGACCAAGCGGGCGCGGCCGTCGACGGCGTCCGGCTGGAACGCGGACACCAGCGCGATCGTCCACTCCCGGGTCATCAGCGCGGCGACCACGGCCTGCACGTTCGGCCAGCGCCGGTACAGGGTCGCGCGGGAGACCTCCGCATGCCGGGCGATGTCGGCCATCGTCATCCGGCGCATCCCGATCGCGAGCAGCAACTCGTACGCCGCGTCCAGGATTCGCTCCTCGCCGATCGCGTTCGCCGGCGTCGGACGGGTGCTGGTCTCTTGCTCTGTTTCGCTGCTACGCTGAGACATCACATGCCAAAGTGTATCAGCGCCGTCGTTTTCCCGGAACTGTGCAGCGGCATCCCGGAACTGTCCAGGGGAGGTGGGAGCCAGGGGGTTCCACCTCCCCTGGACGCTACCCCGCGCCCAGGCCGAAAGGGAGTCACAGATGACGGAATCCGACCTCCCGGTGGCGCAACTCACCCCTGGCCGCTGGGGCGACCCGGCGCACCCCGCGGAACTTCCCGCCGCCGCACTGGACGCGCTCAAACACCTCGGCATCCACCGCCCACCGCCGCCGGCCGCGCAACCGGAGGCCAGGCCCGGAGCCACCGGCCGGCAGTTGCAGTTCCTCGCCTCGGTTGTCGGCCCTCAGCACGTGACGACCGACTGGAACGCTCGCTGGTCCCATACCCGTGGGTACTCGACAACGGACCTCCTGCGATTCCGCGCGGCGGACACCACCGACGTACCGGACGCCGTCGTCTACCCGGCGACCCACGACGAAGTACAAGCGGTTCTGGCCGGCGCTGCCGAGCACGACCTGGCTGTCGTCCCGTACTCAGGCGGCACCTCGGTAGTAGGCGGTCTGGCCCCGAACAGAAGCTTCGTCACGGTCGATCTCCGGCGCCTCGACGGACTGCTGGAGCTCGACGAGATCTCGCGAACGGCGACCCTGCAAGCCGGCGTCCGCGGCCCGGCCGCCGAGGCCCTGCTCGCCGGGCGCGGCTACACGCTCGGGCACTTCCCGCAGTCCTACGAAGGCGCCTCGATCGGCGGGTACGCGGCGGCCCGCTCCAGCGGCCAGTCGTCCGCCGGGTACGGCCGCTTCGACCAGATGGTCGTCGGGGTCACGGTCGCCACCCCGCGCGGCACGATCGAGCTCGGCCGCGCACCGATGTCCGCCGCCGGTCCGGACCTCCGCCAGTTGTTCCTCGGCTCCGAGGGTGCGTTCGGCATCATCACGTCGGTCGTCGTCCGGATCCGCCCGCGCCCGACCGAGCGGCACTTCGAAGGCTGGAAGTTCGAGACCTTCGACGCCGGCCTGACCGCGGTCCGCCGGCTCGCCCAGGACGGCCCGCTGCCGACCGTGCTGCGGCTGTCGGACGAGGTCGAGACCGCGGTGAACCTGGCCGACCCGGACGTTCTCGGCGGCAGCGCCGGCGGTGTCCTCGCGATCATCGGCTTCGACGGCCCGTACAACCAGGCGACGGCCGACGTCCTGACCGCGGCAGGCGGCACGAACCTCGGCGAGGGACCTGGCGAGACGTGGCGGGTCGGCCGCTACCGCGCGCCGTACCTCCGTGATCCGCTCCTCGACGAGGGGGCCCTCGTCGAGACGTTGGAGACCGCCGCGTTCTGGTCCCGCATCCCGGCTCTGAAGACCGCCGTGACCGAGGCGCTCGTCGGAGCTCTGCCGACGACCCCGCCCCTGGTGCTCTGCCACGTCTCACACGTCTACGAAACCGGCGCGTCGCTCTACTTCACCGTCGTCTGTGCCCAGACCGCCGACCCCATCACCCAATGGCGAACCGCCAAATCCGCCGCCAGCGAGGCCATCGCTGCGGCCGGCGGCACCATCTCCCACCACCACGGCGTCGGCACCGACCACCAAGCCGCCTACGTACAAGAGATCGGCCCGCTCGCCACCGAATCCTTACAAACTGTCAAACAAACCCTCGACCCGGACCATGTCCTGAACCCCGGCATCCTGCTCCCTTGACTTCAAGTTAAGTTGAGGTACGACGGTATCGGCATGACTCCTGAACCGTCCGAACGTCCTGTCGCTCTGATCACCGGTGCTTCCGCGGGGCTCGGGCTTGCGTTGGCGCACGGGCTGGCCGAGCGCGGGTGGGCGTTGGTGATCGACGCGCGGGGCGCGGAAGCGCTGAAAGACGCGGCGGACGCACTCGCGGCCCGTACCGACGTCGTACCGCTGGCGGGTGACGTCGCCGACCCGGAACACCGCGCCGACCTGCTCGACGCGATCACCGAGCTCGGCCGGCTGGACCTGCTCGTGAACAACGCCAGCTACCTCGGCCCGAGCCCGCTGCAGGCGCTGGCCGCGGCAGACCTCGACGAACTCCGACGCGTGTACGAGGTCGACGTACTCGCGCCGCTCGCCCTCACACAGCTCATGCTCCCGGCACTCACCGCAGCGTCCGGTGCGCTGATCAACATCAGCTCCGACGCTGCCGTGGAACCCTACGAGACCTGGGGCGGCTACGGCTCTGCCAAGGCAGCACTTGATCACGCCACGAAGGTTCTGGCCGCGGAAAATCCTGCGCTCGCGGTGTACGCCGTCGACCCGGGCGACCTGCGTACGGCGATGCACCAGGCCGCGTTCCCCGGTGAGGACATCTCGGACCGGCCGGAGCCCGCCGCCGTCGTACCGTCGTTCCTGCAACTGCTCGACAAGCGCCCGGCCAGCGGCAGGTACCGCGCGGCCGAGTTCGCGCCGGCGGTGACGTCGTGAAGGTGCACCCACATACCAGGTTCGAGCTGCCGGACGCCTTGAACGCCGGCGAACCTCCCGAGGCCCGCGGTGTCTCCCGGGACCACGTGAAGCTGCTGGTCGCGGAGGGGTCGACCGTCACGCACACACGCTTCGACCGGATCGGCGACCACCTCTGGCCCGGCGATCTGCTGCTGGTGAACACCTCCGGCACTCTGGCCGCGGCCGTCGACGGTACGACGTACACCGTGCACTTCTCCACGCCGCTCGACGACGGGACCTGGGTGGTCGAGCTCCGCAACGGCGGCGCTCCGATGTTCGACGGTACGGCGGGACTGCAGGTGGAGTTGCCCGAAGGCGTGCTGACCTTGCTGGCGCCGTACGAGGCCTCACCGGGCCGCTTGTGGATCGCGAGGCCGCCGACTCCGGACGTCTTCGGGTACCTGCAGCGGCACGGGCGGCCGATCACCTACAACTACGTGGGGAAGCGCTGGCCGCCGGCGTCGTACCAGACCGTCTTCGCTCGGGAGCCTGGCAGTGCGGAGATGCCCAGCGCGGCCAGACCGTTCAGCTTCGAGCTGGTGAGCCACCTGGCGTCGCAGGGCGTACTGATCGCGCCGATCCTGCTGCACTGCGGCGTCTCCTCACTCGAGAGCCACGAGCCGCCCCAGCCCGAGCGGTACGACGTACCCACGCACACGGCGCGCCTGGTGAACTGGGTCAAGGCGAACGGCGGACGGGTGATCGCGGTCGGTACCACCGCGGTGCGCGCGATCGAATCGGCCGCAGTCGCCGGAACTGCCGCCGCTGCCCGAGGCTGGACAGATCTCGTCCTCGGCCCGGACCACCGACCCCAGATCGTCGACGGTCTCGTCACCGGCTGGCACGCCCCCGAGGCGTCCCACCTGCTACTGCTCGAATCCGTCGCCGGCCGTGACCAGGTCCAGCGCGCCTACGACGCGGCTCTCCAGCGCAACTACCTCTGGCACGAGTTCGGCGACAGTTGCCTGCTGCTGCGTTGAGTTCAGGAAGCGGCCTTGGTCGGCTGCTTTCGCTGCGAGATGCGGTTGACCGCACGGTCCGCGGACTGGAGTGCGGTGACCGCGCTCGGGGCCTCCGGTGCCGCCGGGCGTACCACCTGATGGTCGTTGCCGGGGCGGGCGCGTTTGTCCACTGCGCGTGGGCTCATGTGGATGTCCTTACCAAGCTGGTCCCCCGTCGGGACGTCACCTGATTAGACGAGCACTTCCGCCCGGTTGTCACCTGGTTTGATCCAACTGAGCGCAAGTTGTGGCCTATGCCGCTTGATTGTTGCGGCGCTTGTGCTTCGAGAGCTGGAGGAAGACCCAGGCGGTCGCGGCACCGACGACGAAGCCGCCGAGGTGGCCTTCCCAGGAGACGTTCGGGATGGCGAAGGACAGGAACGCCGTCACCGCGACGTACATGATGATCCAGGTGATGTCCAAGCCGCGGGCGCGGTGGATCACCAGTAGGGCGCCGACCAGGCCGAGGACCGCGCCGGACGCGCCGAGGGTGGCGCCGCCGGGGGCGGAGAGCAGCCAGACCGCGACGCTGCCGCCGAGCGCGGACAGCAGGTACAGAATCGTGAACCGGAGCCTGCCGAGCATGCCTTCCAGCATCGGGCCGAGCTGCCAGAGCATGAACAGGTTCGAGAAGATGTGGAAGAGCTGTACGTGCGTGAACGCCGACGTGAGCAGCCGCCACGGCTCGCTACTCGCCAGCACCGGCACCATCACGAAATCGTTGAGGACCTGCGGGCTGACGTAGCGGGCGACGATGAAGACCAGCACGTTCAGCGCCAGGATCGTGTAGGTGACGACCTGCTGGCTGCCGCCGCGCTGGATGCCGCCGAGCGACGTGCGGGTCCGCGGGACCGAGCGGGCGCCCTCGTTGAAACAGTTCGGGCACTGGAAGCCGACGGCGGCGCTGTTCATGCACGCCGGGCAGATCGGCCGGTCGCAGCGCTGGCAGCGCACCCCGGCGGGCCGATCCGGGTGCCGGTAGCAGACGGTCTCGGTCACGGCGGGTGCGTCCCTCTCCGGTAACGCGGGGCCGGGTCGTTCCCGGCCCCGCGATGAAGCTGTGTCAGGCGTTCTTACGCTCGACGACGACCTTGTTGATCACGATCGGGTCGATCGGGCGGTCGCCGGGGGCGGTCTTCGCGGTCGCGATCGCGTCGACGACCTTCTTCGACTCGTCGTCGGCGACCTCGCCGAAGATCGTGTGCTTGCGGTTCAGGTGCGGGGTCGGGACCACGGTCACGAAGAACTGCGAGCCGTTGGTGCCGTGACCCATCTGGATACCGGCGTTCGCCATCGCGAGCAGGTACGGACGGTCGAACTGGAGCTCCGGGTGGATCTCGTCGTCGAACTGGTACCCCGGCGTGCCGGTGCCGGTGCCGAGCGGGCAGCCGCCCTGGATCATGAAGCCGTCGATCACCCGGTGGAAGCCCAGGCCGTCGTAGAACGGCTTGGTGACCTGCTGGCCGGTCTCCGGGTCCGTCCACTCCTTGGTGCCTTCGGCGAGACCGACGAAGTTGCTCACCGTCTTCGGCGCGTGGTTGGGGAACAACCTGATGACGACGTCGCCCTTGTTCGTCTGCAGGGTTGCGTACAGCTCTTCGGCCACGGGAGTCACTCCTAGTCGGGTTACCACTGCTTACGCCCTCGATCCTGTCATGCCGCTCCAAGAACATCCGCATCGACGGGCGGAGACGAACAACACCCGTCCGGGGGTTGGTTGGGGTGAATGTGTGCGGATTGGGCGGTGGGGGCACAGGGTTATCGGCTCGTGACGTCGTACGATGCAGATGCAGCCGGATTTGTCCAGAGTTGTCATCAGAAAGAAGCCCATGTCGCCGATGGGCGGGAGAGCTGTCCGCTGGGGCGGGCGGCACCGAGGAGGGAACCGTGGGTTTGAGGAAGTCCAAGGACCGGGTCGAGGCCGCCAAGGACCGCGTCCGGCCGCTCGCCGAGTCGGCGAGCGAGAAGCTCGGACCGGCCGTCGGCCAGGTCCGTGAGCACCTCGCGCCGGCCGTTGGCACCGCACGGGAGAAGGTGTCGCCGTACGCCGAGAAGGCTGTCGAGCGGGGCGCGCACCTGGCCCACCAGGCGGTGGAGAAGGCCGGACCGGCGCTCGACGACGCGCTCGCCAAGGTCGGCCCCGCCACCGAGCACGCGGCCGAGAAGGCCCGCGAGCGGCTGAACGACGACGTACTGCCGAAGGTGACCGCGGCACTGGCCACCCTGGCGGCGGCCGCCGAGCCGGTCGTCGAGGAGACCACCCGCCGGGGCAAGGCCACCAAGGCCGCGCTCAAGGGTGAGCTCGACGTGCCGAAGAAGAGCCACAAGCTCCGCAACGTGGTGCTGTTCCTGGGCCTCGGTGCGCTGGCAGCGGCAGCGGTGAAGAAGCTGCTGACCCCGCCGGAGCCGGCCTGGCAGTCCACTCCGACCAGCGGCCGCGACTACAGCTCGGCCCCGGCCGGTACGACGTCGCGCCCGGCCGACACCAGCGCGTCCAACGGCACCACCACGACCGCCAACGGCAAGAGCGACGCCAAGCCGGAGGCGCCGAAGGCCGAGGCGCCGAAGCCGGAGGCACCGAAGGCTGAGACAAAGCCGGAGGACGCCAAGCCGGAGGATGCCAAGGACGAGGTGAAGGCCGCGTCCAACGGCGCCGCGAAGAAGACCACGACCAGGAAGTCGACGGGCTCGGGCGAGTCCCGGCCCAGCGACTCCTGACCACCACCGCAACGGCGAAGGTCCCGAACCCCAGGTGGGGTCCGGGACCTTCGTCTGTCCGGGGCGTCGCCTTGCGCGTACGACGCTGTCAGTCGGCCTGCTGCTCCTGGTCGTCGGCCTTCGTCATCGTGTAGCGGCCGGCCGACAGCAGTTGGGTGGCGTACCGGTGCGTGATGCACGGGTAGGAGCCTCCGCAGCTCATGCAGACCGCGTCGTTACGGTGCAGCCAGGGAACGATCCTGAACCGCCTGGTCCAGGTCATCGGTTCCCGGTCCGGGGCGTGCATCTGGAGCGCCGCGCGGGCGGTGTCCTGGATCTCCGGGGCCGACCATTCCTCCGCGCTCTTGTCCATCAGCGCGCTGAGATCGGGGTGCAGGTGGTCAGTGGTGCGGGCTTTGTTCATTTATATGTCTTCCAAGGCAGGGTGGGGGCAGCAGCCTGAATCGCTCGCTTCAAACGTTAGTGCCCATCACGGACCGGCGCGCCCCGATAACGCCGCGTCGAGTGTCAGATCTTCGTCAGGTCCACATCGTCTCGAGGCTGATCCGCGCCTCGAGCTCGAGCAGGTGCCGCTTGGTCGGGATGCCGCCGCCGAAGCCGACCATCTTCCCGCCGGCGCCGACCACCCGGTGGCAGGGCACCACGATCGCGATCGGGTTCCGGTTGCAGGCGGTCCCGACGGCACGCGCGGCACCGGCGTCACCGACGATCTTCGCGACGTCGCCGTACGTCTGCATCTCGCCGTACGGGATTCGGGTGAGTTGCTTCCAGACCGCGCGCTCGAAGTCGGAGCCGCCGCGGACCGACAGCGGCAGCGTGAACTCCTGCAGCTCGCCGGCGAAGTACGCCTTCAGTTGCTCGGCCGCCTCGGTCAGCAGCGGGTCGGCGGACCGCGGCCGGTCGGTGCCGCCGAAGTGCAGCCGACAGAGCCCGGTCTCGTCGACGGCGAGCGTGAGGTCGCCGATCGGTGAATCGACCACGGACCAGTGCATACGCCCATCTTCCCCGCCCCCGCCGACACTTTCTGGCGGAAAAGCGCCACGGAGTGACCGCAACCTGATGTCCTCGCCCGGTCACGCCCTGTTGTGCTATGTCTGATCCATGCCGAGCCGGCCCGCAGACGTACCGCCCTTGGACCGCTGGTTCAGTTCCGAGCGGGCGATGGGCATCGGTGCGTCCGTGCTGATCGGCCTGGTCACCGTGACCGGCTGGTCGACCGCGTGGTCCGACCTCAACCTGTACCGGACCCGCCGGACGTACGGCGACAACGCCGACCGGTGGTCCGAGGCGAACCTGATCTCCGGGTCGCTCGGGATCGTCGCGGCGCTCGCGCTGTTCGCGGCCGCGGTGGTGTTCATCGTCTGGCTCTGGCGGGTCCGGTGGAACGCGGAGATGTTCTGCCGCGGCCGGCACCGGTACACCCGCGGCTGGGTGCTCGGCTGCTGGCTCGTCCCGGTGGTGAACCTCTGGTACCCGAAGCAGATCGTCGACGACATCGTCGCGGCCAGCGACCCGCGGAACGATCCGCTGACGCCAGAGCTCAAGGACATCCCGGGCACCCGGCTGGTGTGGGCCTGGTGGCTGACCTGGGTGACCGGACTGGTGACCGGAAACATCGTGCAAAGGGGTGTGCTGTCCGGCGCGTCGCAGCTGGAAGACCTGCGGACGAACGTCATACTGTCCTCCGTCTCGGCGCTGTTCACCACCGGCGCGGCGGTGTTCGCGGTGATCCTGATCCAGCGCATCGACGAGCTCCAGAGCATGCGCCCGTGGGTGCCGTGGTGGGCGCTCGGGACACCTCAGAACGGGTTCCAACCACCTGCGCGGTAAACCAAACCGTCACGCCCTGGTCATTGCCTCGTTACCAGTGGTGATGGGCGTACGAAAAGAACACGTTAAGTCGACACCCTCGGTACTGGGGCCGACTGCCCTGGCATACCTACTTCGTGGTATCAATGTGGCTCGGTCACGCGGGGGCAAGGCCGGGCCGAGGCGCCGGACAGACGACGGAGTTCCAGCAACGCGAGGGACGCGAGACGTGAGCCACCCGCAGGCATTGATGACCCCTGTCGAGGACGAGGAAGAGTGGCAGCCGCACGCGGCTGAGGAGTTCCAGCAGATCGGGACGGTCGGCAAGATCGCCATCGCACTGCTGGGGGCGTCCACGGTGACGCATCTGCTGTCCACCTGGTCCGACTGGAACACATACTCGGTGGTGCACCGCTATCTCGGCGGGATGCCGAACGTCGACGACGCGGACCTGAACCGCGCGGACGCGATCGCCAAGGTGACCGCGGTTCCGAACGTGATCGTCTCGGTGGCCGCCGCGGTCGTGTTCGTCATCTGGTTGTGGCGGGTCCGGGTCAACTCCGAGGTCTTCTCGCAGGCCGACCATCGACGCAGCCACGGCTGGGTGCTGGCCAGCTGGTTCGTCCCCGGACCGAACCTCTGGTATCCGAAACAGATCGTCGACGACGTCTGGATCGCCAGTGATCCGAAGACCCCCGTCTACGCCGACGACCTGCGCCGGTTCAGGACTCCCCCGCTGACTTCGGTCTGGTGGGTGGCCTGGATCGGCGCGCTTGCGTTCGACGTGGTGGTCCGCCGGTTCCTGATGTGGATGGAGGCGACGGTCGGCTCGCTGCGCGGGATCGCGATGGCGGGTACGGCGTCGCTGGTGCTGACCGCGATCTCCGCGGTCGCCGCGACGATGATCATCCGCAAGATCAACCACATGCAGACCACCCGCGCGTGGGTGCCGTGGTGGGACCAGGGCCCGAAGCTGAGCGCCGTCCCGACGTACGAGGTGACCCAGGTCCCGTCGTACGCGAACGACGACACCGACGAGCAGCCGGTGATCTCGGAGCCGATCGCGCCGTCGCTCGGCCTGGTCCGCGAGCCGCAGCTGCAGATGGCCGGCGCGCCCCAGCCGCAGCTGCAGTCGAACAACCCCTTCGCTCCCCAGGCGCCCGCGCCGGAGGCGCCGGTCGCGAGCCCGTTCGCGCCGCAGCAGCCGCAGGGCTTCCCGGGTGACGGCGCCGCCGCCCCGGCCGCGTACGGCGGTGCCCCGCAGCAGCCCTATCAGCCCGACGAAGCGCCGAAGTGGAGCCCGTTCGCCCCGGCCGCGGAGAACTGGCAGGACAACGACGGCGGACCCGCGACCGAGCAGTTCAGCCCGATCCAGGACTGGCAGGACGAGCAGCCGGCCGCGGAGACGACGTACGCCGCCGCCGAGCCGACCTGGGAGGAATACCGCAACACCATCACCCAGGACACGCTCGGTTCCGGCAGCAGTTGGCGTGACGAGACGCCGCCGCTGACCGTCGTCCAGCCGGACCCGTACTCGTACCAGCCGCAGCAGCCCGCGCAGGAAGACCACTGGGCGGCCCGCTACTCCGAGCCCTACTCGTACGACTCGGACTACACCTCGACGTCCTCCCCCGCGGAGGCGCAGACCGCACCCGAGCCCGAGCCCGCACCCGTTGCGCGCGCTGGTCGCCGGGCCGCTCGGGTCGCGGTCGACAGCCCGTCGGCGATCCAGCCGGCCGTCGGGAGCCACACCACGCACGCGGCGCGCGCCGCACAGTCGGCGTACCAGGACCACACGGTCTACGGGCAGTCCGAGCACTCGCAGCCGTCGTCGCACGTGTCGGCGTCCTCCGGGTACTACGAGCCCGCGCCGGTGCCGAGCCACGACGTACAGGACGACTTCCTGACCCCGTCGAAGCCGCTCCCGCCGGTGCCGTCGTACGGCCCGGAGCCGACGTACCCGGCCGGCAACGACCACACGGACTACGGCTCGTCCTACACGTCGTACAACTCGGACTACAGCAGCTACTCGTACGGGAACGGGAGCACCGAGTCCTACGAGTCCTACAGCCCGAACTACACGAGCGAGTCGTACGGGTCGCAGCAGCAGTCGCCGTACCAGGAGCACACGGACTACCAGCAGCAGTACCCGTACGAGCAGCAGCCGGCCGACCCCGAGCAGCCGAACGCCCCGCGGACCCGCCCGCGCCGTGGCCGCTGGGTCTGATCAGATAGAGCGTATGCGTTTAGGTTTCGCCACCCTCGGTTGTCCCGGAGCAGCACTCGACGACGTCCTGGCACTTGCTCAGGGCAACAAGTTCACCGGTCTGGAGCTGCGCGCCGCACCGGACGAGTTCACCAACACCGGTCTGTCGCCGGCCCAGCGGCGCGAGCTGCGCGGCCGGATCGAGGACGCCGGCCTGGAGATCTTCGCGATCAGCAGCTACGTGCGGCTGTGTGCGGTGGAGGAGCAGCCGCTCGAGGCCCATCTGGAGCTGGCGGCCGATCTCGGCGCGCTCGGCGTCCGGGTCTTCCCAGGCGACGACACCGACGGGGGTACGCCGGACGGCCCGAGCGCCGGCGAGATCCGGGCGCTGGACCGGGTGACGTCCGCGCCGCGTGAGGTCCCGATCCTGCTCGAGACCCACGACTCGCACTCGACCGGACGCCAGGTCGCCGCGTTCTGCGCGCTGCTGGACACCGACGCGCCGGGCCACAAGGTGCGGGCGCTCTGGGACAGCTCACACACCTGGTCGCACGGTGAGACCGCGGCCGAGTCGTACGCGCTGCTGCGGCCGTGGCTGGAGCTCGTCCAGTTCAAGCAGGTCGACTCGCGGCAGGACTACCGCCCGGTCGCGATCGACGAGGGCGACTTCCCGATCCAGGACCTGCTGGCCGCGCTCGACGGCACCGACTACCCGCTCTCACTGGAGTGGGAGCTGAAGTGGCACCCGCACCTCCCGTCCCTCGCAGCAACGCTCCCCGCCGTTCACACCTGGTTGGGCGCGGGCTCGGTCAAGTAGCGCGTCACGGTCGGTCCGAGCCAGGCGACTGTCTCGTCGGTGGTCAGGTCGACCACCGGCCGGAGTTCGAGAATGTAGCGGCACAGCGCGAATCCGAGTGCCTGTGTCGCGATCAGCCCTGCCCGCACGGCCGGCTGATCGATCGCGGCGCGCTGGAACGTCGGCGTCAGCTGCCCGATGAACACCTGCCGCATCCGCTCGGCCGCCGCCTCGTTCGTCACGGCCGTCCGTAGCAGCACGCGTAGCGTGTCGTCCTCCTCCCAGCGCTCCACCAGGTGCCGGACGAGCACCTCCCCGAGCCGCTCCTTGGGCACGTCGTGCAACTCGGGCATCCGTACGTCGAACTCGGCTGCCGCCGCGAACAGCTTCTCCTTGCTGCCGTAGTACCGCATCACCATCGACGGGTCGATCGCCGCGTCGGCCGCGATCGCCCGGATCGTCGCGCGCTCGTACCCGTCCGCGCCGAACCGCTCGCGGGCCGCCGCAAGGATCGCCGCCCGGGTCCGGTCGGACTTCTTCTCCGCCATACCCACAGCATATGCCAACACTTGTTGACTTTTCTTCCCCGCAGTCCTAGCGTAAAAGTCAACAAGCGTTGGCAAAGGAGAAGACGATGCAGAAGAACGCAGACGTCGTAGTGGTGGGCGCCGGGCCGGTCGGACTCGCGGTAGGGGTCGGGCTGCGGCTGCACGGGCACGACGTGGTGGTGGTCGACCAGCAGGCCGAGGGCACGAACACCTCCCGCGCCTGCGTGATCCACCCGCGGACGCTCGAGGTCCTGGAGCAGCTCGGCGTCACGAAGCGGCTCGTCGACCGCGGCCTGGAGCTGCAGGACTTCGCGGTCCGGTCCGGCGACCGGCAGCTGATCCCGGTCGGTTTCGCGGACCTGCCGACCGCGTACCCGTTCGTCACGATGATCCCGCAGCCGGTCACCGAGCAGGTCCTGCTCGAGCGCCTGGAGGAGCTCGGCGGTTCGGTCCTCCGCCCGTACGCCGCGACCGGCCTGAGCCAGACCGCCGACGGCGCCGACGTGACGCTGGACAGCGGCGACGTGATCCACGCGCGGTACGTCGTGGCCGCCGACGGCATGCACAGCACGGTCCGCGAGCTGGCCGGCCTGCGGATGCCCGGCAACACGCTGGAGCTGTCGCTCAGCCTGGTCGACGTCCGCGTCGCCGGCGGACTGCCGAGCGACGAGGTCGGGCTGTACTTCGCGGCCGCCGGCATGCTCGTGGTGGCGCCGCTGCCGGACGGCAGCTTCCGGCTGGTGGCCGAGGTGCACGACGCGCCGGAGCACCCCGACCGCGCGTTCGCACAGCAGTTGCTGGCCGACCGCGGTCCGCGGAAGGCGCGTCCGCAGGTCACCGAGGTGGTCTGGGGCTCGCGCTTCCGGATCCATGAGCGGGTGGCGGACGAGTACCGCGCCGGTCGCGTGCTGCTGGCCGGCGACGCTGCCCACACGCACAGCCCGGCCGGCGGTCAGGGCATGAACCTCGGGCTGCGGGACGCCGTCGCCCTCGCCGACGCACTCTCGCAGGCGCTGGCCGGCGACGAGTCGGGCCTCGACACGTACGCCGCGAACAGCAGGGCGGAGGCCGTCCGCGTGATCGGCCTGGCACACCGGCTGACCCGCCTCGCCAACGTCCCCCGCCCGATCCGCCCGGTGCGCAACGCCGTACTCCGACTGGCCGGTCGCGTCCGCTCGACCCAGAACGATCTGGCCAAGCAACTCGCCGGCTTCCCGGAGCGCTAGGGCATGTCTCCTGATCCCACGCCGCACCGAGCACCTCCTCGCTACGGCGTGGGATCAGGAGACATGCCCTAACCTGCCGTCGACTCGCGGATCTGCAGGGTGTACGGGACGGTCAGGTCGCGGTGGGCGGAGTTGTCGTCGCCGGTGATCCGGTCGAGGAGCAAGGCGACCGCGTTGTCGGCCAGCCACTCCTTGTCCGGTGAGATGGTGGTCAGCGACGGGGAGTGGAACCGGCCGTCCTCGATGTCGTCGAAGCCGGCCACGGCGACGTCCTCGGGCACGCTCAGCCCGGCGTCGGCCAGGGTCCGCAGGGCACCCAAAGCCATCAGGTCGTTGAAGCAGAACACCGCGTCCGGCGGCTTCGGCAACGCCAGCAGCTCGCGCATCGCGGCCGCGCCGTCCGCACGGTGGTACCCGGAGCCGGCCAACTCGAGCGCAGGGTCGTGCGGCAGCCCCGCTTCTTTGAGCGCCTTCCGGTACCCCTTCCGCCGTACGGCGCCCGTGCTGGTCCCGCCGACGCCGATCGCCGCGATTCGGGTCCGGCCGAGCGAGACGAGGTGCGTGGTCGCGTCGTACGCCGCTCGCACCGAGTCGAGGGCGACACGGTCGAACTGGCCGCCGGCCGGGCGCTCGCCGAGCAGCACCAGCGGTTTCCCGATCGCGATCGAGGTGAGCTTGGCCGGGGCGGTAGCGAGCGGAGAGAAGATGATGCCGTCGATCAGCTGCCCGCGCATCCCGTCCAGTACGAACCGCTCGGCGGCGGCCTCGCCCTCGGTCTGGTCGATCAGCACGGTGATCCCGCGGCGCTTCGCGGCCCGGGAGATCTCGGCGCCGAGCTCGGCGAAGTACGGCGAACCCATCTCCGGGATGGCCAGTGCGATGAAGTCCGAGCGGCCCTTGCGCAGCGAGCGGGCGCTGACGTTCGGGGTGTAGTCCAGGGCGGCGATCGCGGCCTCGACCTTGGCCCGGGTCCGCGCGGTGATGTGCGGGTAGTCGTTGATCACGTTCGAGACGGTCTTCACCGAGACCCCGGCCCGTGCGGCCACGTCACTCAGCCTGGTCGCCATCCGAACCTCCTGTCGTGCAGCTGTCGCCCGAGTGTCCCACCGCCGAACCCTTTACACCGATTGTCAATCGTTGTAGACATCCACGGTAAACGTTGTAAAGGATCCTGGGGAGGCCCTGTGACCCGGCTTGTGGTGGACCCGGCGTTCGTCGTCGGTGCGCTGGACCGGCGGTTGTTCGGCTCGTTCGTCGAGCACATGGGCCGTTGCGTCTACACCGGCATCTACGAGCCCGGGCATCCGAGTGCCGACGCGGACGGATTCCGGCAGGACGTGCTCGAGCTGGTCCGCGAGCTCGGCGTCACCGCGGTGCGGTACCCGGGCGGCAACTTCGTCTCGAACTACCGCTGGGAGGACGGCGTCGGCCCGAAGGAACACCGGCCGCGGCGGCTGGACCTGGCCTGGCGGGCGATCGAGTCCAACCAGTTCGGCACCGACGAGTTCGTCGCCTGGGCGCGGAAGGCCGGCGTACAGCCGATCTGGGCCGTGAACCTCGGCACCCGCGGCATCCGGGACGCCGTCAACCTGCTCGAGTACTGCAACCTTCCGGCCGGCACCGCCCTGTCCGACCGGCGGATCGCGAACGGCAGCCCGGAGCCGCACGACATCCGGATCTGGTGCCTGGGCAACGAGATGGACGGCCCGTGGCAGATCGGGCACAAGACCGCCGAGGAGTACGCCCGGCTCGCGGAGGAGACCGCGAACGCGCTGCGCCGGGTCGACCCCGGGCTCGAGTTGGTCGCCTGCGGATCGAGCAACGCCGGGATGCCGACGTTCGGCGAGTGGGAACGCGTCGTCCTGGAGCGCGGCTACGACCTGGTCGACCACATCAGCCTGCACGCGTACTACGAGCCGAAGGACGGCGACCAGACCAGCTTCCTCGGCTGCGCCGAGGAGATGGACCGGATGATCTCCTCGGTGATCGCGACCGCCGACCACGTCAAGGCTTTGAAGCGCAGCGACAAGGAGCTGACGCTCTCGTTCGACGAGTGGAACGTCTGGCGGCAGCAGGAGTTTCCCGGCGAGCTCGGCCTGGACATCCGCGAGGTCGGGCCGCTGATCGAGGACACCTACACGGTCGACGACGCGGTGGTGGTCGGCAGCCTGCTGATCACGCTGCTCCGGCACGCCGACCGGGTAAAGATCGCTTGCCTCGCGCAACTGGTCAACGTGATCGGCCCGATCCGCACCGAGCCGGGCGGCCGCGCCTGGCGGCAGACGATCTTCTACCCGTTCGCGCTGACCGCGCAGTACGCCGGCCCGACCGTGCTGCAGACCGCGATCGCCGGCGGCCCGGACATCGAGACCGCCGCGTTCGGGCGGATCCCGGCGCTCTGGAGCACCGCGACGTACGACGAGACCACCGGGGAGACCGCGATCTTCGTGGTGAACCGGAGCGAGACCGACAAGATCGACCTGGAAGTCCCGGTGTCCGGACAACTCGTCCGGCACCTCGCGCTCTACGACGAGGACCGCACCGCCGTGAACACGGCGGACGATCCGGACCGGGTCCAGCCCCGGGCCGTCGACACCACCGCCGTTGTCGACGGTGTCTGCCGTGCCACGTTGCCGCCCGCATCGTGGCACGTGATCCGACTCAGCAGTTGATCCGAGAGAGGACCCGCCCGTGCCTCCGAGACGACTACTCGCCGCAGTCATGACTGTGGCCGCGATCGCCGCCGGTACGACGGCCGCGACCGCCGCTCCGGTGGTGACCACCACCAACCCGATCACGTCCAGCTTCGCCGACACGTTCGCCGACCCGTCGATCATCCAGGGCCGGGACGGCTACTGGTACGCGTACGCCACCTCCGACCCATTGGTGGCGAACGGCCCGTTCGGCCTGATGCACATGGCCCGCACCAAGGACTTCAGCTCCTGGGAGTACCTCGGCACGGTCTTCAACGACCAGACGAAACCGTCCTGGGCCGCGCCCGGCTCGTTCTTCTGGGCACCCGACATCCGGTACTTCGACGGTCACTACGTCATGTACTTCACGGTCACCGACACCAACGCCAACCCCGGCGGCGACCCGGCGATCGGTGTCGCCACCGCGCCGACGCCGGCCGGTCCGTGGACAGCGACCAGCGGTCCGGTCGTCGCACCGCGCCCGGACGGCAACGGCGGCTACCTCGGCACCATCGACCCGGCGATGCTGACCGCGGCCGACGGCAAGCGCTACCTGTACTACGGCGGCTTCTACGGCGGCATCTCCGTCACCGAGCTGAGCCCCGACGGCATGCACGCGGTCGGCACGCCGACGCAGGTCACGATCGGCGACCGCTACGAGGGCTCGTACGTCGTCTACCGCGACGGCTGGTACTACTTCATGGGCTCGTCGATGAACTGCTGCGCCGGCCCCACCACCGGGTACTCCGTGTTCGCCGGCCGTTCCCGCTCGCCGAAGGGCCCGTTCGTCGACGCCGACGGCGCGGCGCTCACCGACTCCCGGGTCGGCGGCACCACCGTGATCACCCAGAACGGCAACCGCTGGATCGGCCCCGGGCACCACGCGTTCATCACCGACGCGGCCGGGCAGGACCACATCGTCTACCACGCGATCGACCGGAACCAGCCGTGGCTGACGAACCCGTTCGGGATCAACCGCCGGCCGATGCTGATCGACAACATCGACTGGATCGACGGCTGGCCGCGCACGAACGCCGGCGCCGGCCCGTCGCAGAACCCGGTCGCCGCACCGACGACGGGCTCCGCGCTCGGCATCGACTCCACCGACCCGGCCGCCGGCCTCCGAGGCGCCACCCGCCAACCGGGCGACTCGTTGGGAGGCCCCACAGCCACCATCAACGGCGCCGCGCAGACCCGCCAGTCGGCCCCCGACGGCTCCCTTCGCGTCGAGGCGGACGTCAAGCTGGGCAACTCCTTCACCACAGTCCTGGGCAATCAGGTCGTGACGACTGTCGCGAACGATCGTCTGACGATCACGGTGGGCGGGCGTACGTCGTCCGTGAACCTCCCGGCGGACTTCGACCGCACCCAGTGGAACAAACTGTCTGTACAGGTCTCCGGATCCACCGTGACAGCACGGCTGAATGACGCGGGCCTAGGGGACGTTTACGGGGAGGCGCAGCTCGCCGTACCTGGGTTGGAGCTCAGGTCCGCGCCGGTGCGGTGGCTCGGCTCGGCCGAGGTGGACAACCTGACGGTTCGATCGGTCGCCAAGCCGGTCAACAAGATGGTCGCGGTGCCGCGCACCGGGAAGTTGCTGACCGGTGACAGCTTCGACGGGGCGCTCGGCTCCGACTGGTCGTGGGTGCGCAAGGACGACAAGGCGACCGTTGCCGACGGCAAGTTGTCGTGGCCGCTGGAGAACGCCGACATGACCGGCTCGTCGAACAACGCCGGCCTGCTGTTCCACACCGTGCCGACCGGTGACAGCTGGATCGCGGAGACCAAGCTGCACCTCGACACCGGGCAGGGCGACGTCCGCAACTACCAACAGGCCGGGATGATCGCGTACCTCAACGACGACGACTTCGCCCGGCTCGGCAACGTCGCGATCTGGAAGACCCGCCAGACGGAGTACGGCCGGGAGCTCGTCGCCCGTCCGTCCGACGGGGCAACGTCGTACGGCGCGGCCGCGATCGGTCGCTCGGCGCCGACGCTGTGGATGCGGCTCGCCTACCACAAGAACGCCGCCGGCGAGCACGTGTACCGCGCGGGAACCTCGGTGGACGGGAAGAACTGGACCTGGGGCGCCTCCTGGGTGCTGCCGTCCGCGGCGAAGATCGGCATCTACGCCCATGGTGAGTTCACCGGCGCGAACCCGCCGCCGGTGGCGACCTTCGACTACCTCAACTTCTACGAAAGCAGATAATGGCCTTCTCCAACCCGGTGTACGACGGTGGCTTCGCCGATCCGCAGATCATTGCGGTGGGCAACGAGTACTACGCGTTCGCGACCAACGGACCGCTCGGCAACGTGCAGACACTGACCTCTCGCGACCTGGTGTCGTGGCAGCCGGTGGGTGACGCGATGCCGGTGGTGCCGGGTTGGACAGTCCCCGGCTGGGTGTGGGCACCGGAGGTCGCGGTGCACGCCCCGGACCGGTACGTCATGTACTACACGTCCCGCGACGCCGCCGCCGATCGGCAGGCGGTCGGCGTCGCGGTGGCGACCTCGCCCGAAGGTCCATATGTCGACAAATCGACTAGTCCGCTCATCAGTCAGGTTGCCGAGGGCGGGTCGATCGACGCGTCGCCGTTCCAGGACTCCACCGGCCGGCGCTGGCTGTACTGGAAGAACGACGGCAACGCGATCGGCGTCGACACCTGGATCTACGTGTCCGAGCTGTCCGACGACGGTCTCACGCTGGTCGGTCCGGTGCACCGGATGATCAAGCAGGACCTTCCGTGGGAGGGCACGCTGGTCGAGGCGCCGTACATGGTCGAGCGGGACGGGAAGTTCCACCTGTTCTACTCCGGCAACGCCTACGACAAGGCGGCGTACGCCGTCGGTCATGCGCTGTGCGAGTCGCCGATCGGGCCGTGCGTGAAGTCCGGCGACCCGATCCTGTCCAGCTCCCCCGACGCGGCCGGACCCGGGCACAACATGGTGCTCGGCGACTGGTTCGTCTACCACGCCTGGGATCCGGAGCAGCCCGGCACCGATACGAAGGGCCGCACGATGTGGCTGTCCCGGCTGACCTGGGACGGCGACACCCCGGTGGTCCAGCCGCCACTCACGCAGAATCCCCTGCAGCCATAGGCGACTCCTGGTTCAACGGCCGCTGAGGACGCCGGTCAGGACGGTCAGTGCGCGGTGCAGGTCGGACGTCGATGGTGTCGCATAACCGATCACCAGGCCTGGTGGTCCGGGGATGCTGCGGCGGTACTCGGAGAGTGGTGCGACCACGACGCCGGCCTCTCGTGCGGCGGCTGCGATGCGGCGGTCGTCGGTGTTGCAAGAGAGCAACAGCGTGATGTGCAGACCGGCGTCCTGGCCGATCACCTGGCCGTACGGCGCCAGCACCTCGCACGTGTGGGTACGGCGTTCCGCGTACAGCCGGCGGCCGCGCCGGACGACACGGTCCAGGTAACCGTCGCGGAGCATCGCGAGCAGGGCGGCCTGCATCGGCCAGGCGGGCCAGTCGCCGGAGTTCGCGCGGAACGCGGCGAGCCGGTCGACCATCGCCTCGGACGCGACCAGCCAGCCGAGCCGGAGCGCCGGGCTGAGCGTCTTCGACAGCGTGCCGAGATGGACGACCCGCTCCAGGTCGAGCTGGGCCAGCGCGGGCAGCGGCGCGACGTCGTAGCGGAACTCGCTGTCGTAGTCGTCCTCGATCAGCAGGCTGCCGGTCCGGCGTGCCCAGCGCACCAGTTCGTTGCGTCGGGCAACGGGTAGCCGACCGCCGAGCGGGTACTGGTGGGACGGTGTCACGTACACGGCGTCCACGTCGTCGGCCAGCTCCACGACCTGCAGGCCGTCCTCGTCGACCGGTACGTCGACGATCTCGAGCCGGTGGTCACGCGCGGCGGCGACCGCGTTCAGGTACCCGGGGTCCTCGATCCCGATCCGGTCGCCGGCCTCCCGCGTCACCGTCAGCAGCAGGCGGAGCCCGTGCACGGTCCCGTTCGTGACCAGCACGTTCTCCGGACCGCAGGCGATGCCGCGGACCCGGGCCACGTGGTCCGCGAGCGCGGCCCGGAGCGCCGGTAGCCCGGGGGCGTCGTCGTACCCCCGGGGCGGGGACTGTGTGGAGACCTCACGCCAGGCACGCCGCCACCCGGGGTCGGGGGTCGGCGCGATGTAGGGGATGCCGGGACGCAGCGTCAGCAGTTGCGCGTCCGCGTCCGGCCGGTGCGCGGCACGACGGCGTACGGCGGGTTGCAGGGGGACGACGTCGGTGACGAAGGTGCCCGCGCCCGTGCGGCCCTCGATCCAGCCTTCGGCGTGCAACTGGTCGTACGCCGCCTGCGTCACGGACCGCGAGACGGACAGGTCTCGCGCGAGGTCCCGCGTGGACGGCAGCCGGTGCCCCGCCTGCAGCCGCCCATCCATCACGGCCGCACGGAACTGCTCGGCCACCTGCAGGTGCAACGGCACCCCGGAGGCCCGGTCGATCAGCAGCGGCAGCGAACTCTGCACGCCACTAGGATCCCAGCATGGCCATGACCGCGGAGGACGTGTCCCGCTTCGAGCGGTCCCGGCGACGGCTCGAGGCCATCGCCTACCGCCTGCTCGGGTCGGCGTCCGAGGCCGAGGACGCCGTACAGGAGACGTTTCTCCGCTGGCAGGCCGCGGACCTCGAGCGGATCGACGTGCCCGAGGCGTGGCTGACGAAGGTGCTGACCAACCTCTGCCTGAACCAGCTGACCTCGGCCCGCGCGCGGCGCGAGACGTACGTCGGCCAGTGGCTGCCCGAGCCGCTGCTGGACGGCGACCCGATGCTCGGCCCCGCGGACACGGTCGAGCAGCGCGAGTCGGTGTCGTACGCCGTGCTTACGCTGATGGAGCGGTTGTCGCCGAACGAGCGGGCGGTCTACGTACTGCGAGAGGCGTTCGACTACCCGCACCGGGAGATCGCGGGGATCCTCGACCTGACCGAGTCCGCGAGCCAGCAACTGTTCCGCCGCGCGCGGCAGCACCTCGCGGACGGTCGCGCCCGGGCCGAGGTCGACGAGGCCGCGGCACGCCGGATCGTCGACGAGTTCATCCTGGCCGCGACCAGTGGACAGACCGAGTCGATCGTCCGGCTGCTCACCGCCGACGCGGTCTCGGTCGGCGACGGCGGCGGCAAGGTTCCGGCCCGGACGACCGCGGTCGAGGGTGCGCTCGCGGTGGCCCGCTTCCTGCGCGGTGTCTTCAGGCCCAGCGACGCGAAGCGCCTGTACGTCGGCGGTCGGGCGGACGTCTACGCCTGGCCCGTCAACGGCGAGCCCGCGCTGGTGGTGCTCGTCAACGGCGAGGTCATCGGGGTGCTCTGCGTCCAGGTGACAGACGAGGGCATCACCGCGGTCCGAACCCAGGCGAACCCGGACAAGCTGGCCCGCGCGACCGAGCTGTTCGCCGCCGCCGAGCACGGGGAGCCGTTGCTGACCATCCTGTGAGCTGCTTCACAGCACGTTCCTGTCATGAATCGGCGGGCTGCCCGGTTCAAGGGGCGACAACGCAGCAGACAGGAGCACGGATATGAAGCATCGCATCGTCGTCCTCGGCGCCGGGTACTCCGGAGCCGTCGCCGCCGGCCGCCTCGCCGCACGTCTGTACCGCGACGAGGTCAGCATCACCTTGGTCAACGCCGAACCCGACTTCGTCGAGCGGGTCCGGATGCACGAGGTCGCCACCGGCCGCGACCTGAAGCATCGGCCGTACGCCGAACTGTTCGCCGGCACCGGCGTGGACCTGAAACTCGCGAAGGTCACCGCGGTGGACGTCGAACGCAAGACGGTCGCGCTGGAGTCGGAGGACCTGGAGTACGACACGCTCGTGTACGCGCTCGGCAGCCGGTGGAACGCTCAGGGCGTGCCGGGCGCGGCCGAACACGCGTACGAGATCGCCAGTCGCCCCGGCGCGCTCCGGCTGCGCGAGCGCCTCACCTCACTGTCGGCCGACCGACCGGTGACCGTTGTGGGTGGCGGGCTGACCGGGGTGGAGTTCGTGACCGAGTTGGCCGAGTCGCGGCCGGATCTCGACGTCGCGCTGGTCGTCCGCGGCGGGCTCGGGGACTGGCTGTCGCCGAAGGGCCGGCGGCATCTGCGGAAGGTCGTGGACCGGCTCGGTATCACCGTGCACGAGAACGCCCGGGTCTCCGAGGTCGCTGCCGATCACGTCGCGGTCGGTGGCTCGCTGATCCCGTCCGCGGTCACCGTGTGGACGGCCGGGTTCGCCGTCCATCCGATCGTGCAGTCGACCGCGCTGGAGGTCTCGGCCACCGGGCGGATCGTGGTCGACCGCACCATGCGGTCGGTCTCACACCCGGACGTCTACGCGATCGGCGACGCGGCGTACGCGATGGGATCGAAGGACAAGCCGCTGCGGATGTCGTGCGCCTCGGGCCAGCCGATGGCCTGGCAGGCCGCCGACTCGATCGCGGCCCGGCTGACCGGCGGCCGGCTGCCGCACGCGCCGCTGGCGTACTTCAACCAGTGCATCTCGCTGGGCCGCAAGGACGGGCTGATCCAGTACGTGACCAGCGACGACCGTGCGGTCAACGCCGCCCTCACCGGACGCGTGGCCGCGGTCTACAAGGAGTCGATCTGCAAGGGCGCCGCGTGGGGTGTCGTGAACCCGACGCTCGGTCTGCCGGTCCGGCGTCGGCACGTCGTCCCCGCAGCGGCCCCGCTGCGCGAATGGACTACCTGACTCGTCGCGGAATGGCCCGTGCCGCCAGGCCACTGTGCCGCCAACCTGGAGGCATGACCACCTTGCAGCCGACCGCCCGGACGTCCCTCCGCCGCTCGAAGGAACGTGCTGCCACGGATCGCCAGGCGCTCTACGACGTCCTCCTCGACGGGATGTTCTGCCACCTGGGCGTGGTGGTCGACGGCGATCCGCTCGTACTGCCGACGGCGTACGGGGTGGACCTGGAGCGCGGCGAGGACGGGACGCTGTACCTGCACGGCTCGGTCGCCGCCCGCAGCATGGTCGCCGCGCCGCAGCAGACCGTCTGTGCCACGGTCACGCACGCCGATGGGCTGGTGCTGGCGCGGTCGGCGTTCCACCACTCGGTGAACTACCGGTCCGCGGTGATCTTCGGCGTACCGCGGCTGGTCACCGACCCGGACGAGAAGCTCCACGGCCTGAACCGGATCGTGGACCACCTGGTCCCGGGCCGTTCGCTCTCGGTGCGCCCGCCGAACCGGAAGGAGCTGGCGAAGACGTCCGTCCTCGCGCTCTCGCTCACCGAGGCCTCGGTGAAGACGCGTTCCGGTGCCGCCGGCGACGACGAGGAAGACCTCGGCCTGCCGTACTGGACAGGCATCATTCCGCTCCACGTCGTCGCCGGCGAACCGGAGAACAACCCCGACTGCGACCTCTTGGTCCCGGCTCACGTCCGCACCCGTGCGAACCTCCTCGGCGCACCGAGCTAGGCGACGGTCCCCTTGTTGTAGCTCTTCTGGGCCCAGAAGTAGCCCACGATCGCGATCGCCACGCACCATGCGCCGGCGAGCCAGCCGTTGCCGCTCTCCATCGGCGTCCCCAGCAGCAGGTGCCGCAGGGTGTCGATGATCGGCGTGAACGGCTGGTATCGGGCGAACCAGCGGATGGCGCCCGGCATCGCTTCCAGCGGAATGAACGTGTTGCTGAGGAACGGCAGTAGCAGACTGATGGGCATGACGACGTTGCTCGCACCCTCGGGCGTCTTGCTGGTCAGCCCGAGCGCGATCGCGAACCAGGTCAGGCCGAAGGTCAGCGCGATCAGCAGCAGGCCCGCCAGTAGCCAGTCGCCGACGGACGCGTCCGGCCGGAACCCGATCAGGATCGCGAACCCGACCACGAGCGCCAGGCTGACGATCGTCACCAGCACGTTCCCGAGCACATGCCCGGTGAGTACCGCGGGCCGGAAGATCGCCATCGTCCGGAACCGGGCGACGATGCCCTCGGTCATGTCCATGCAGACCGCGACCGCGGGCGGCATCGTCCCGGACGCGATCGACATCAGCAGGATGCCCGGCGTGAGGAAGTTGATGTACGCGTCCCGCCCGCCGCCGCTACCGAGGCCGTGCGCGAACGTGTCGCCGAAGACCAGGCCGAACAGCAGGATCATGACCACCGGCATCCCGAGGGCGCCCAGGGCCAGGCCCGGGTACCGCTGGGCGTGCCGCAGGGTGCGGCGGAGCATCGTCGACGTGTCTTGGATTGCGTAGCTCATCGGGCTGTGACCTTCTCGGTGGGCTGACCCGTGACGGCGAAGAACACGTCGTCCAGGTCAGGGGTGTGGACAGTGAGTTCGTCGACCTCGAGCGAGGCGTCGTCGATCCGGGTCAGCAGGTCGCGGAGCGCGTGCACGCTGCCGTCGTTCGGCACCTGTAGGACCAGCGACTCGTGGTTCGGTACGGAGGTCGGCAGCACCTGGCCGGCGAGCGCGAACGCCTCGGGCGAGGTGAACCGCAGCCGGATGTGGCCGCCCGGGGCGAGCCGCTTCAGCTCTTCCGCCGTCCCTTGGGCGACGAGCCGGCCGTGGTCGAGGACCGCGATCCGGTCGGCCAGCTGGTCGGCCTCCTCGAGGTACTGCGTGGTGAGCAGGACGGTGACGCCGCCGGCGACCAGGTCGCGGATCATCGTCCACATGCCGTGCCGGCTGCGCGGGTCGAGACCGGTGGTCGGCTCGTCCAGGAAGATGATCCGCGGTCGGCCGACCAGCGTCATCGCTAGGTCGAGCCGGCGCTTCATGCCGCCGGAATACGTCATCGCCAGCTTCTTGCCGGCCTCGGCGAGGTCGAACTGCTCGAGCAACTCGTCCGCCCGGCGGCGCGCCTCCTGCTTGCCGAGGTGGCAGAGGTCGGCCATCAGGATCAGGTTCTCCCGGCCGGTCATCCGGCTGTCGACCGCGGAGAACTGGCCGGTGACGCCGATCGCGGCGCGGACCGCTTCCGGATCCTGGTGCAGGTCGTGGCCGGCCACCCGGATCTCGCCGGCGTCGGCCGCGGCCAGCGTGGACAGGATCCGGACCACGGTGGTCTTGCCCGCGCCATTCGGCCCGAGCAGGGAAAAGATGGTGCCTTCGGCAACGTTCAGGTCGATGCCGTCGAGCACGAGTTTGTCGCCGTAGGACTTGCGCAGTCCACGGACGTCGATCGCTGGTGACATGAAAGGTCCTTGAGGTGTTTCCGGGCAGGGGGAACCTGACCCGGGTGGCTTGACGGGTCGTGCGTGCGGAGGATCTGGGCGTGCTTGACCTGTCGGCCGGCCAAGCGGCCGCCGACGTCAGAGTGGTGGATCAGTTAGATGTCGAGGTCCTCGACCGCCGGCTGCTCGGCGGCTTCCTCGACCAGTGCGTAGAGGTCATCCGGGATCAGTTCGCGGAGCTCCTCGATCGTCTCGACGACGTACAGGGTGGCCTCGCCCTGCGCCATGCTCCAGGACTGGTCGGAGCTCCAGTTGCCGACCCAGGAGCGCCAGCCGGTCAGGTGCCGGTCGTCGTCGGCACCTTGCTTGAACTGGTTGCGGCGATCCGCGTGCAGGACGAACTTGCCGGTGCGACTGCGGTACACCCGGAAGGCCTCGTACCCGGTGCTGCTGGAACGGCCCCCCTCGGCGAGCAGTACGCCGGAGAACCGCTGCTTACGGCCGGCGCCCCGGCCCACCCGCACGGTGATCTCGTCGTACCCCTCGAGCCGGCCTTCCTCCATCTCGACGTACTTCCGCAGCGCGATCGAGATCGCCGAGGACAGGTTGCCGCCGATCTCCTGGGCACGCTTGTACAGCGGCAGGTCGTCGTCGGACACGTAGATCGTCTTGTTGGGCATCGCTCTCTCCTCCTACGTAGAACTATACGCACAGACCTACGCAGATGTCTACGTATATCTCTACGTAGGAGTGGAGTGGGCGCGGACGAGCATCAGGATGCTCGCGAGTACGCCGGTGGCGCCGAGGACGATCAGGCGGGTGTCGGCCTCGTGCAGACCGAACACGAACCAGCAGGTCAGCTCGCCGAACACGAGTCGCCAGGTGCCGACCGAGATCCCGGTCGGCCGGGCGGTCCGGTACGCCGTCCACAGCGACGGCGCGACCTGGACGATCGAGGCAGCGGCCAGCACGGTGCCGAGCCCGATCCGGCCGCCAATGATCGTTGCGAGTACGAGTAGCGCGGCCCATGCGGTGATCCAGGCGATGGCGCGGCGGTTCACTGCGCCGCGGCGTACCAGGAGGACGGAGACGGTGCAGGCCAGCGTCGAGGCCGCGGTCGACGGGAGGCCGGCGGTCCAGTAGCCGGAGGCCATGAAGTAGACGAACCAGGCGGCGTTGTTGATGCTCGTCAGCGTCGCCCACGCCCAGGACACGCCGGCGGTGTCTCCGGTACGCCGCAGCTTGAGGATCTGCGGGAGGTACTGCGGGATGCCGAAGCAGGCGGCGGCGATGGGCAGGAAGTCGAGCACGGCGCAAGATTACGTCTGAATCAGCCAACGAATACTGCGAATTCATGCTCTGTCGAAGGCATTGGCGATAGGATTCTTGCCGTGGATGCCATTGATCGACAGATCCTTGCCGTGCTTCAGGCCGAGGGGCGGCTGACCGTCACCGAACTGGCCCAGCGGATCAGCCTGAGCGCGGCGCCGTGCCACCGGCGGCTGCGGGAGCTCGAGCGGTCCGGGGTGATCCGCGGGTACCGCGCCGTGGTCGACGGCGCGGCCGTCGGGCACGGGTTCGAGGTACTGCTCGCGGTCACCATCGACCGGGAGGAAGCGGTGGCCGACTTCGAGGCTGGGCTCGCGGAGATCCCGGAGGTGGTGCACGCGGAGCGGCTGTTCGGTGAGCCGGACTACTTCATCCGGGTGGCGACCGCGGACCTTGAGGCGTTCCAGAAGTTGCGCGACGAGCGGCTGGCCCGGCTGCCCGGCGTGCTGCGCCTCACCTCCACGATCGTGATGAAGAAGATTGTGGACAACCGGCCAGTGCCGACGTGAACGGTGTGGAAACAGCGGGACTCAAACCTGAGTTATCCACAGATTTGGCTCAGTTTTGAACACTTTCGGTGGAGAAGTATCTCCAAGGCTGGGGATAACTCGCCACAATCGGTGCGCACAGCTGGGGACACAGGTGTGGATAACTCGGCCGTCTGTGTGGTTCTGCACAGCGTCGAGATGACATTTGTCCGAGGCGCCGGCCGGACGCCGGCTCTAGCCTTCTCGACATGACCACCTCCGCCGCCGACCGCTGGGCCGGCAGCCCTTCCGGGGCGTACTTCGCCCGGATCGGTACTCCACGCCGACCGCTGCTCACCGGCGCGGTCTTCGTCGTCACCGCAGGCGCGCTCGTCGCCCAGCTGGCGGTTCCCTCGCTGCTGGGGCATGTACAGCGGGACGCGACCGCGATCGACGCGGGGCAGTGGTGGCGGTTGCTGACCGGGATGTTCTTCCAGGACGGCGGACTGCTCGGCGGGCTCTTCAACCTGGCCGCGCTGGCGGTGGTCGGCACGTTGGCGGAGTGGACCCTCGGCCGCGGGCGGTGGTTCGTCCTGTACTTCGGCTGCGGCCTGTTCGGCCAGTTCCTCAGCTACCTGTGGCTGAACCCGGTCGGGGCCGGGAACTCGATGTGCGTCGCCGGGCTGCTCGGAGCGCTCGCCGTCCTGATCCTGCGGACGCGCGGCGTCGAGCCACCGGCACAGTTGCGGCGGGCCGCGGTCCTGATCGCGCCGTTGGCCGTCCTCGACACGGTCCTGCACGACAACCACGGCATGCCCGCACTGCTCGGGATGGTGCTCGGATTCCTGCTTACGATGAACCTCGGCCGGACTGCCCGGGGTCCGGCCGAGGTGAGCGCGTGGGGAGGATCAGACCCACTGGGTGGAGACGACGAAACCGACCGCGATCAGGCCCATGCCGATCAGCAGGTTCCAGTTGCCGAGGTCCTTCATCACCGGGATGTCCTGGCCGGCCACGTAGAAGACGACCAGCCAGGCGAGACCGAGCAGCCAGCACGCCAGCATCAGCGGCGCCACCCAGACGCGTGACTGGGTACGTGGCTTCTTCGGCGTCTTCTCCGCCTTGACCTTCTCGGTCTTCTTCTTGTTGCGACTGCTCGACTCGGGCACGACTGAACTCCTTGTAAGGACGCATAAGCTAACCGCTGAGATTCGGTCCGGGTTAGCGTAGTGCAGACGGCAATATGGAGATCACGGGTGCGTAGGTTCAAGCGGATTTCACTGTGGCGCGCAGGCGCGCCGCTGGCGCTGATGTGCGCCGGTCTGCTGTTCGCGACCAGTGCCACCAACGCGCGCGGTACCGACCTTCGACCCAGCCGTAACACTACGCTCGCGGGCCTGGTGGAGGAACAGAGCCGGCGCAGCGCCAGCCTGGTCAAGCAGCATGCGGCCCTGACCCATGACATCGAGGCGCTGCAGGCGCAGCAGGGCTCGATCGACCCGAAGCTCGCCAAGCAGTTCGAGGACCTGTCCGAGCAGGTCGGCACCCGCCCGGTCAGCGGTCCCGGTCTGACCGTCACCCTCCGGGACGCGCCGCCCGAGGTGGTCAAGGACAACCCGGACGTCGACGAGAACTGGCTGGTCATCCACCAGCAGGACATCCAGGCCGTTGTCAACGCGCTCTGGGCCGGCGGCGCCGAGGCGATGACGATCCAGAACCAGCGGGTCATCTCCACCACCGGCGTGAAATGCGTCGGGAACTCGGTCGTCCTGCACGGCGTCCCGTACCTGCCGCCGTACAAGATCTCCGCGATCGGCGACCGGCGGAAGCTGCAGAAGGCGCTCGACGACTCGCAGTACATCCAGAACCTGCAGGACTACGTGGTGAAGTTCCAGCTGGGGTACGACGTGAAGAACGAGTCCACCCTGCAGCTGCCGGCGTACGAAGGCACGCTCGACCTGCAGACCGCGACCGTCCCGGGCTTCCCGCACACCCCCTCGGCCAGCCCGTCCGTCACCGGTAGATAGCTGTCACAATGGACCGCATGCCGCGGATCCTCGTCGTCGACAACTACGACTCCTTCGTCTACAACCTGGTGCAGTACCTGCAGCAACTGCGGGCCGACACCACGGTCTGGCGCAACGACGAGGTGACTCCTGAGCAGGCCGCCGAGTTCGACGGGGTGCTGCTGTCCCCCGGCCCGGGGACGCCGGAAGAGGCGGGTGCCTGCGTGGACATCGTGCGGCAGGCGGGCGGCAAGGTCCCGATCTTCGGGGTCTGCCTCGGCCTGCAGGCGATCGGCGTCGCGTACGGCGGGGTCGTCGGGCGTGCGGACGAGCTGCTGCACGGGAAGACCAGCGAGGTGTTCCACCAGGGCGCCGGCGTCCTGTCCGGGCTCCCGTCGCCGTTCACCGCGACCAGGTACCACTCGCTGGCGATCGCCGAGGACAGCGTGCCCGACGTACTCGAGGTGACCGCGCGCACCGCGGCCGGCGTGATCATGGCGGCCCGGCACCGCGAGCTCCCGGTCGAGGGCGTGCAGTTCCACCCGGAGTCCGTGCTCACCGAGGGCGGCCACCGGATGCTCGCGAACTGGCTGACCCTCTGCGGCGACCCGGACGCGGTCGCCAACTCCGCCGGCCTCGCGCCGGTGGTCAGCTGACCCCCTGAAACCGAAGAACCCTCTCGAGGCGACCGCCTCGAGAGGGTTCTGTGCGTTCGGAACGATCAGCCGCCCGGGAGCGTGATGACCGGCGTGCTGGGCCCGCCGCTCGGGTCGCCCGTCGGCGTCGGCGAGGACGGCGGCGGCGTCGGCTGATCCTGGTGGTTGTTGACTGTCAGGACGACCAGCGAGCCCTTCGGCGCCTTGGCACCGCCCTTCGGGGTCTGGTCCAGCACCGTCTGGTCCGGAGAATTCGGGTCGTCGGCCGACTTGTAGCCGACGCGGAAGCCGAGTGCCTTCAGCGCGTTCGTGGCGTCGTCCTGCGTCTGCGTGACGACGCTCGGTACGTCGACCTGCACGACGCCGCTCGAGACCGTCAGCGTGAACTCGGTCCCCGGCGGGTAGGTGCCGCCCTGATCCGGGGTCAGGGCGATCACGACGCCCTTCTTCTGGTCGCTGTCCTGCTCGACGACCTGGTCCTTGACCGTGAACTGCCCGGCCGCGGCCTCGATCGTCTTGCGTGCCTTTGACTCGCTCATCCCGATCACGTCAGGCACGCCGTACGCGTTCTTGCCGGCGGAGACCACGACGGCGACCGTCGAACCCTGCTCCGCCTGGGTGCCGGCGTCCGGCGTCTGGCGGATGATCAGTCCCTTACCGACGGAGTCGCTCTTCTCCGAGGTCGAGCTGATCTTCAGGCCCTTGGCCGCGAGCGCCGCGGTCGCCGCGGAGACCGACTGGTTCTGGACGTCGGGCACCTGGACCTTCGCGGGCGGCGTGTTCGACGACGTCGCGCCGCTGCCGGCGTTGTCGTTGTTGTACTTCGAGTACAGCGCGTAGGCGCCGATCGCGATCGCCACGATCGCCAGCCCGAGCAGGAAGTACGCCAGGCCGCGGTTCCGCCGGGAGCGGGGCTCGTCGCCGTCCTCCAGGTCGTCGCCGCCCGGCGGCAGCAGGTCGTTGCCACCGGTCTGCCGGAGCTGCTGGGTGGCGGCCGTCGGCGCGAGCTGGGTCGGCTGCATCTGCCGGGTCTCCGCGAGCGCGGCCATCGGCGCGGTCACCTGCTGGCCGGCCAGCACCCGGTGGATGTCGGCGCGCATCTCGGAGGCGCTCTGGTACCGCTCCTCGCGGTTCTTCGCCAACGCCTTCAGGACGACCGCGTCGACCTCCGGCGGGATGTCCGGGTCGAACGAGGACGGCGGCAGCGGCTGTTCCCGGACGTGCTGGTACGCCACCGAGACCGGCGACTCGCCGACGAACGGCGGCCGGCCGGTGAGCAGTTCGTACAGCAGGCAGCCGGTCGAGTACAGATCGGAGCGGGCGTCCACGGTCTCGCCGCGGGCCTGCTCCGGGGACAGGTACTGCGCGGTGCCGATCACGGCCGCGGTCTGGGTCATCGTGGAGGACGTGTCGGCGACGGCGCGGGCGATCCCGAAGTCCATCACCTTGACCTGGCCCTGCGGGGTCAGCATCACGTTCCCGGGCTTGATGTCGCGGTGCACGATGCCGGCCCGGTGGCTGTAGTCGAGCGCCTCGAGCACGCCGGAGGTGATCTCCAGCGCGCGCTCCGGCATGATCTTGCGGCCCTCGCGGATCAGGTCCCGCAGCGTCTTGCCGGTGACCAGCTCCATCACGATGTACGGGATCGTGACGCCGGAGCCGCTCGGGTCCGGCTCCTCGCCGGTGTCGTAGACCGAGACGATCGTCGGATGGTTCAGCGAGGCGGCCGACTGGGCCTCCCGCCGGAACCGCGCCTGGAACGTGGCGTCACTGGCCAGGTCGACCCGCAGCCGCTTGATCGCGACGCTCCGGCCGAGCCGGTTGTCCACGCCCTTGCGGACCTCGGCCATACCGCCGCGGCCGAGCGGCTCGCCTTCTTCGTACCGGCCGCCGACGAGACGTGCCTGCGATGTCATGACCCAGCCTTCCAACCTGTCCGGAAAAACACACTCAACTTGCCCACCGTAGCGATCGCTACTTGCGGGTCCTCGTTGGAAAGACGCCCTGTGATCGCATCATTCCGTATCGTGCTCATTGGCCCAGCACCGCCTCCATCACCTTCTTGGCGATCGGAGCGGCCAGCGTGCCGCCGGCCACGTCGGTGCGCGGCACGTTCGCGTCCTCGATCAGTACCGCCACCGCGACCTTCGGGTCCTTGGCCGGCGCGAACGCGGTGAACCAGGCGAACGGCGGCCGGTCCTTCGACGTCTGCGCCGTACCGGTCTTGCCGGCCACCTGGACGCCGCTGATCCGCCCCGGCTTGCCGGTGCCGTTGTTGACCACGTCGATCATCATGTCGGTCAGCTGGGTCGCCACCTGCGGGGTGACCGCCTGGTGCAGCGACTCCGGCTTGGTCTCCGACACCGTCTTCAGGTCCGGGGTCTGCACGTTCTGGACCAGGTAGGGCTTCATCACGTTGCCCTGGTTCGCGATCCCGGCGGCCACCATCGCCATCTGCAGCGGGGTGGCCCGGACGTCGAACTGGCCGATCGCGGACTGCGCGGTCTGCGGCTCGTTCGGGTCGCCGGGGAACTGGCTGGTCGCGACACCCGGCAGCTCGGTCAGCGGGCGGGCGCCGAAGCCGAACTTGGCCGCCTGCGCGTTCAGCGCGTCCGCACCGAGGGCCATGCCGACGGTGCCGAACGCCGTGTTGCAGGAGTAGCGCAGTGCGACCGTCAGCGTCGCGCTGTTGCTGCCGCCGCAGTTCTTGCCGTCCTCGTTCACCAGCGGGACCGTGGTCTGCGGGAGCGGCAGCTGGGCCGGCGAGTTCACCTTGCTGTCCGGCGTGTACTTGCCGCTCGACAGCGCGGCCGCCGCGGTCACCAGCTTGAACGTCGAGCCCGGCGGGTACAGCTCCTGGACCGCGCGGTTCGACAGCGGCTTGTTCTTGTCCGCGTTGAGGTTCTTCCAGGCCGTGGACACCTTGGTGGTGTCGTGCGAGGCCAGCAGGTTCGGGTCGTACGACGGGCGGGTCGCCATCGCCAGGATCTTCCCGGTCTTCGGCTCGATCGCCACCACCGCACCGGTCTTCCCGGCGAGGCCGTCGTACGCCGCCTGCTGGGCCGCGGCGTTCAGCGTCAGGGTGACGCTGCCGCCCTGCTGCGGGCGGTTGCTGATCACGTCGATGATCCGCCGGAACGCCATCGACGGGTCCGAGCCGTTCAGCTCGGAGTTCATCGTCAGCTCGATGCCGCCGCGGCCGAAGAGGTACGAGTAGTAGCCGGTGACCGGCGCGTACACCACGCCGGAGGGGTACTTGCGCTGGAACTTGAACTGGTCGGTCGACGGGTCGCTCTTGGCGATCGGCGTGGTGCCGATCAGGATCGGTCCGCGGTTCACCGAGAACTGTGAGTCCCGGACCCGCTTGTTGTCGTTGCGGCCGTTGATCTCGTTCGACCGGAACGCCTGCAGGTACGTCGAGTTCGCCATCAGCGCGAGCATCAGGATGATCGCCGCCACGGCCAGTCGTCGGATCGCCGAGTTCACTGCTTCTGCACCGCCATCGCGATCGTTTCGTCGGACACTGGAGCGGCCGGTGTCTGCGGCCGCCGGGCCTGGTCGCTGATCCGCAGCAGCAGCGCGATGATCGCCCAGTTCGCGACCAGCGACGTACCGCCGAGCGCCATGAACGGTGTGGCCAGACCGGTCAGCGGGATCAGGCCGGTGACACCGCCGACGATCACGAACACCTGCAGCGCGAACGACATCGCCAGGCCGGTCGCGACCAGCTTGCCGAAGATGTCCCGGCAGCCGAGCGCCGCGCGCAGGCCGCGCTCGACGATCAGCGTGTAGATCAGGATGATCGCGATCAGGCCGGTCAGGCCGAGCTCCTCGGCCATCGAGGAGATGATCATGTCGCTGTTCGCGTACAGCGTGAGCTCCGGGTGGCCCTGACCCAGGCCGCGGCCGAGGACGCCGCCCCAGGCCTGACCCATCAGGCCGAGCTTGATCTGGCCGCCGTCGATCGCCCACGGGTTCAGCCAGTCGGTGATCCGGCGGTGCACGTGGCCGAACGTCATGTACGCGAAATACGCTCCGCCCGCGAACAGCAGGCCACCGATGATCAGCCAGCCGGCCCGTTCGGTGGAGACGTACAGCAGGAACAGGAACAGGCCGAAGAACAGCAGCGAGGACCCGAGGTCGCTCTCGAACACCAGGACGCCCAGGCTGACCACCCAGGCGATCAGGATCGGCCCGAGGTCACGGGCGCGCGGCAGGTCCAGGCCGAGGAACCGGCGTCCGGCGAGGGTCAGCACGTCGCGCTTCACGACCAGGTAGCCGGCGAAGAAGACGACCAGGCAGACCTTCGCGAACTCGCCGGGCTGGAACGACATGCCCGCCAGCCGGACCCAGATCCGGGCTCCGTTCAGGTTCACGCCCAGGCCGGGAACCAGCGGCAGCACCAGCAGGACCAGACCGGCCAGGCCGGCCGTGTACGTGAGCGCCTGCAGCCGGCGGTGGTCGCGGATCAGCACGATCACGGCGACGAACAGCACCACCCCGACCGCGGTCCAGGTGATCTGCTGCGGCGCGAACGGGACGCCCTTGGTCCGGCCGATGGCGGTCAGCCCGAGGTCGATCCGGTGGATCATCGCGACGCCGAGGCCGTTCAGCAGGACAGCGCACGGCAGCAGCACGGGGTCGGCGTACGGCGCTCGGTAGCGGAGCACGAGGTGCGCGATCAGCGCGAGCAGCCCGATGCCGGCGGCGTAGTACCCGGTGCTGGCCGGCACCGAGTTCTGGACGGTGAGGCCGATGTTCACGTATGCCGCGACCGAGACCGCGACCGCGATCACCAGCAGCAGGAGCTCCACCCCGCGCCGGGTGCGCGGGATGATCTGGATGACGGACGTGGACGCGTAACTCATCGGACGCCGTCGCAGTCGTCGGGGTCGACCGGCGTACTCGGGGTCGAGGTCGGCGTCGTACTGGGCCTGGCGGTCGTCGGCACGGTGGCCGGCGGCTTCGAGACCGGCACCGTCGTGGACGGCTTCAGCGTCGGCTTGACGGTCGGCTTCGGCGTCGGCTTGGGCGTCGGCTTGACCTTCGCGGCGCACGCGGCGGCGGTCTGCTCGAGCTGGGCCACGATCGACCGGGCCCCGGCCAGGTTGTCCGCCTGGATGTTGCCCTCCACCTTCTCCCGGCTGTACGTCGGCAGCTTGTCGACCTGCAACGACTGCCGCTCGTACACCTTCGACAACGAGATCCCGGGCAGATCCGCCTCGACGCCCTTGAAGATCGCCACGTAGTCGCCGTCGGAGCCGACGTAGTACTGCTTCTGGGTCCAGCTGTACGCGAACCAGGCGCCGCCGATGATCACCGCGAGCACGACGGCCAGTACGGCGATCCGCCGCAGCCAGAGGAACCGCTTCGGCGGGCGCGGCGCGTACCGCAGCTCCTCCGGGTCGACCGCGGCGCCGTGGCCACCGCCGCCCCCGGAGCCCTCGCCGACACCGACCGCGACCGTCGGCTCACCGCGACCGGTGCTGCCCTGGGCCAGTTCGGCGGCCGCGCCGACCAGCTGCGGCTGGACCCCGCTCGCGGGCTCGGTCTCCACGACGTCCGCCACCACACAGGTGACGTTGTCGTTCGACCCGGCTTCGAGGGCGTGCGTGATCAGCTCCACCACGACCGAGTCCGGCGTACCGGAGGACATCGAGGCTGCGATCACCTCGTCGCTGACGTAGTCGGGCAGGCCGTCGCTGCACAGCATCAGCCGGTCGCCGGCCTGGACGTCGAGCATCTGCAGGTCGGGATCGGAGTCCGGGCGGCCGTCCAGCACCCGGAGGATCAGGTTCCGGTGCGGGTGCGTGAAGGCCTCCTCCTGGGAGATCCGGCCCTCGTCGACCAGCGACTGGACGAACGTGTGGTCGTGGCTCAGCTGGTACAGCTGCCCGTCGCGCATCCGGTACGCCCGGGAGTCGCCGAGATGCGCCAGCCCGAGCTGCCGGCCGTCGAACATCAGCGCGGTGACCGTCGAGCCCATGCCCTCGCGCTCGGGGTCCTCCTCGACCAGCTCGGAGAGCCGCTCGTTCGCGCGGTGCACGGCGCCGGCCAGCGCCTCGATCATGTCCTCGCCGCCGATCTCGGCGGTGTCCAGCCGGCGGATCACCTGGACCGCGGCGGCACTGGCCACCTCACCGGCGGCCGCGCCGCCCATCCCGTCGGCGAGCAGCAGCAGGTGCGGACCGGCGTACGCCGAGTCCTCGTTGTTGCGGCGCACCCGTCCGACGTCGGAAAGGGTTGCGTAGTCGAGCGACAGGGTCATCGGGGCAGGCCTACTTCGCGATGTTCAGCGTGGTCCGGCCGATCCGGATCGAACCGCCGATCTCGGCCGGGACCGGGCGGGTGACCCGCTGACCGTCCAGGTACGTGCCGTTGGTGGAGCCGAGGTCCTCGACCCACCACTGGCCCTCGGACAGGAACAGCCGGGCGTGCCGGGTGGAGGAGTAGTCGTCGTCCAGCCGGATCTGGCAGTCCGATCCACGACCGATGATCACCGGCTCGTCGACCAGCGACGCGCCGACCCCGGCCTGCGGACCGTCCGCGATGCTCAGCGACCCGGGCAGGCCCTTGCGCTTCTTGGCGGGCTTCGCGGGCTTCGGCGTCCGGGTGACCTGCGGCGCGGCGGCGGCCGCCGCCCGGCTGTCCACCTTGGCACCGAACAGGTCCGACCTGATCACGGACAGCACTGCGAGGACGAACATCCACAACAGGGCCAGGAACCCCAGTTTGATCAGGGTCAGGGTCAGTTCCGACATGGAAGGTCAGTCACCACCCGCTGCTCGGCGGCTGGGCCATCGGCTCGTCCGCGAGACGCAGCGTCATGGTCGTGTTGCCGATCCGGACGGTGGAGCCGTCGGTCAACTCGGCCTCGGTGGACCGGCGGCCGTTCACCAGCGTGCCGTTGGTCGAGCCGAGGTCGACCAGCACGACCCGGATACCGCCGGGGCCCTCGGGCATCAGCCGGATCTCGGCGTGCCGCCGGGAGACGCCCGGGTCGTTGATCTGGATGTCCGCGTCGGTGCCGCGGCCGAGCACCACTCCGGGCGGGTTGACCGGGCGGCGGCGGCCGTTCACCTCGAGCATCACCTGCGGGTGGCCGCGCCGCGGCGACTGCTGCGGGGGCGGCGGCTGCTGGTACTGCGGGGCGACCGGCGGCGGGTTCGGCGGCACGTAGGGCTCCTGCTGGTAGGGCTGGGGCTCGGGCTGCTGGTACTGGGCCGGTCGCCGCTGGGGCGTCCCGGCCGTCTCGCTGACCACCCGGAACTTACCGGTCGGCAGATCATCCTGCTGGACCAGCTCGATGTCGATGGGTCCGGAGAACGTGTACCGCTGGATGTCCGCGTGGTCCCGCAGCTCGTTCGCGAGCTCGTGGTTCAGGGTCCGGCCGTAGGCGTTCAGCCGCTCGAAGTCGTCCGGGCCGAGCTCGATCGTGAAGTGGTTCGGCACCAGCCGGCGGTCCCGGGACAGGATCCGCGCGGTGTTGTCGATCTCACGCTTGAGAGCCGCGGCCAGCTCGATCGGCTCCACATCACCCTTGAAAGCGCGCGCGAAGACACCGCTGACAATGCCTTCCAGGCGTCGCTCGAAGCGCTGTAGCGGTCGCACGCCTCCTCCTCCACCGTCGGTACGCCATATGTCGTCCACCGGTCGTGGCGGACACACCGGGTACGACGATCGATCGTATCGGGAGGTTCGACCGAACCCGCAATGTGAAGCACCGGCACAACCCGTGCTACTGTTCCTTCTCGTCGCCAGGAGATCATCTCAGGCGGCAGCGCGCGGGTGGCGGAATAGGCAGACGCGCACGGTTCAGGTCCGTGTGCCCGAAAGGGCGTGGGGGTTCAACTCCCCCCTCGCGCACAGACAAGGTCCCGGTCGAAACCTCGACCGGGACTTCTTGCATTCCCGGCCGGATTTCGTCCTTTCGGATGATTCACCGCCCGGCGAGCTCACCTGCTGCCACGGGCGGCGGCGCGCTCCGGGTGGGCGGGGCGGGGTAGGCGCAGGGTCGGGGAGCCGCGGTGTTTGCCGGTGCGGGCGGTGGTTGCGGTGCGGTGGTTGCGCAGCATCCAGATCGCGACGGCGGCCGCGGCGATCAGGCCGGCGATGCCGGCGTAGTCGGTCATGCTCATCATGCGTCTCTTCTCCAGGGCGGTTCGCTGGGCGGCGGCGAGTTCCGCTTGACCGGGAAGTGACGGGTGCTCACCGAAGTCGTGATGACACGATCGGGTCATGGCTCTTTTGTGTCATTGGGAAAGCGCTCGCTTCCCGATCAGTAAGGCTGTTAGGTAGGTGCATGCAGGACGGTTCGTTGCTCGACGCCCACGAGGAGCACACGTACCGGCTGCTGGTCGGCCTGTCCGCCGCGCGGGCCGCGGAGCTCGCCGAGGTCGCCGAGCTGCCGCCGCAGGAGGCCGACGAGGTGCTGCAGCGGTTGCAGGCGAAGGGCCTGGTGTCGGTGCAGCCGGCCGAGGACCCGGTGTTCCGGCCGCTGCCGCCGGACGTCGCCTTCGGTACGACGTTGCTCCGCCGCCAGGAGTCGCTCGAGGCCGCACGGAAGACGGTCGCCGCGCTCAGCGAGGAGTTCCGTGCCGGCGCCGGCCGCCGGGACGCGCATCACCTGGTCGAGGTCATCATCGGCGCGACCACTCTTCGCGAACGCCTCCGCGACCTGCAGAACTCCGCACGCCAGGAGATCCTCTGGTTCTGCCGCGCGAACCCGCTGGCGATGCAGGGCGCCGAGAACACCGAGGAGTACGGCGCGCTGTCCCGTGGTGTGCGCTACCGGGCGATCTACGAGCGCGCGCTGATCGAGACCCCGGGCGAACTGGACTCGATCGCCGAGGGGGTCAGCTGGGGCGAGGAGGCGAGAGTCGTACCGACGCTGCCCGTCCGCCTCGCCATCGTCGATCGCTCGACGGCGATCTGCCCGCTCGTCCGCGACGACGAGACGGTCGGGGAGCCGTCCGCCGCCATCATCAATCAGGGCCAGCTGCTGGACGCCCTGCTGGCCCTCTTCGAAAGCTACTGGGAGTTCGCCACTCCGGTCCGCCTGCAGCCCGGCCCCGAGGAACCCGAGGGCCTCGACGACTCCGAGCGGCTGCTGCTCTCGCTCCTCGTCGGCGGCGTACCCGACAAGTCGATCGCCACCCAACTGGGCATCAGCCGCCGAACGGTCCAACGCCGCCTGGACCGCCTGATGGCCCTCGCAGGCGTAGACACAAGAACCGGCCTGGCCTTCCAAGCAGCCAAACGCAACTGGCTGTAAGCGCGCCGGGGGCCGCGGAGCGGCGCCCGGCGCGTGCTTTCAGCGGACGCCGTAGGCGCGGATCACTGTCTGGGTGATCTTCGTCTTGAGGCCGGTGGCTTCTACCTTCAGCGACACCGTGTCGTGGGCGTTGGGGACGACGGCTACGTAGTGTCCGAGCGCACCTGCGACGGCGAGGCGTTGCCAGCTGGAGCCCTCGTCGTACGAGGCCCAGGCCTTCAAGGAAGTAGCTCCTGGGGAGTCCAGGCCGACGACGTGCGTACGGGTCGCCACCCGGCCGGTCAGGTCGACCGGCACCTTGTAGTTCACCTGCTGCAGCGCAAGCGGCACAGCCTTGTCGTCCGGCTGCTTCGCCGAGCGGAACTCCCACGAGGTCTGCGTCCGCGTCCCCCAGTTCCACTCCCCGTCCTCGTCGATCCGAGCGGTCGACAGCTCCAGCTTGTACGCCGCGTCAGCGCTGGAAGTGATCACGTCCGCCCACGCGTTCGGCAGCTCCGCGACCACCTTCCCGTCCCGGGACAGCGTTGCCGACGCGGACGTGGTCTCGCCGCGCGTGTAGTGCCCGGCCGCGTCCACGAACGTCGGGATTCGGAGCGACAGCCGGTCACCGGTCCGCGTCGACGGCACCCCCGGTGCGGCAGCCGGCCGGACGACCGGTCCGAACCAGGTCTCGTCCGACTTCGCCGCCCGGTAGCTCTGCGGTACGGACGTCATCCCGCCGCCGAGCGGGTTCATCGTGTCCCACGTGTACAGGTGGTGCACCCGGTGCTGCCAGAGCGAGTCACCCGAGGTCACCCACTCCTCCCGCACCTTCGGCGTCTCGACGAATCGCTGCGCGTCGTTCCACGAGTACTCCTGCCACGGACGCCACCCGAACCGCTGCTCCTTGGCCCAGTTGAACCCGCCGTTGTCGGCGTACCGAGTAGTGATCCGGGCACTGTTCGCGGCAGTCACCTTGTAGTCGATCTTCGCGGGGATCGCGCCGGTCGACACCTGCTGTACGTCGTACAGGTACGGGCTGGAGGTGGTCAGCGTCAGGTCGATCGAGGCGCCGCCGCGTCGCACCCGGTCGAGCAGCTTCTGGCCGTCCTTCGTCGTGGTGACCATCGCCGGGATCGGCAGCCGGTCACCGGTCGGGCGCCAGACGGTCCAGGCGGTCCAGTCGGCCGGGCGGATCAGGACGACGGCGGCGGCTCCTGCCGCGGCCGCCGCGTCGATCTCGGTCCGTTCGCTGTCGGACGGCAGCACGACCAGCGCGCCCTTCGCGTCCTGCAGCGACGTTGCCAGCCGGAACCGCTTCTTCCCGTCGTACGCCGGGGACTGGCCGAGCAGGTTGATGTCCAGCGGCCCGGGCACGCCGGGAACGGACGCCTGGACCATCGGGGCGACCAGCTGCCAGCGGGAGGAGAACTCGAACGTGCCGTCCTTGACCGGCTTGGTCGGGGTCACGTTCACCTTCTGAACGGTGCTGAAGTGCATGACCCCGTGCGAGATCGACCGGCCGTTGCCGTACACGCGGTGCACGTAGTAGCTGAGCACCGCCTGCTGCTCGGACGGCTTCGGCGTCTCGATCGTGATCGGCACCGCCTTCCGGGCGTCGATGACGAGGTCGGTGTCCTTGTCGATCACCACGTTCGGATCGGTGACCAGGCTGGCCTGCTCGTCCTGCGGGTCGTTGTGCTCGACCAGCGCATGCATCAGGTACGTGCCCTCTTCGACCTCGGCGGTGTACGACTGCCCGTCGCGGATCCACGCCAGTACGTCGGACCGCGAGTTGTCGCCGTACAGCGAGAACACCGGGACACCCGTCGGCCGGCCCTCCATGTCGACGGCGCGGAGCGTGACCTTGTGCTTCGGCCCGGACCGCAGCGCGCCGACCGCGGTGTGCGTGACGACGCCGTCCGGCCCGGTGGCGACGACCCAGCCGCTGTACTGCCCGCGGCCGAGCTGCGCCGCGTCCAGCACCAGCGGTACGTCGGCCGTGCCGTGCGCGGGCACGGTCACCGAGCCGGGGACCGTGAAGCCGGCGGTCGTCGGCTTGCCGCTGTCCAGGTTGGTGATCTGGGCGGCGAGGTTCAGCGTGACCGCGTTGTCGGCGTCGTTCCGGTACGTGATGGTCCGGGTGGTCGCGTCGGTCGTGGTCTGCAGGCCGAAGTCCGCGACCCCGCTCGCGGTCACCTTCTGCGCGACGGCGCGGGTCAGGTCGACGCGGCCGGCGCCCTGCTGGTACACGGTCTGGTCGGGCTGCGTCTTCGCCGTACTGACCAGCGCGTTCTTCAGCTGGTCGGCCTTCCAGTCCGGGTGCTGCTGGGCGAGCAGCGCGGCGGCGCCGGCGACGTGCGGCGTCGCCATCGACGTACCGGAGGCGGCGGTGTAGAGCTCGTCGACCGGGTCGCCCATCGCGGTGCCGGCGGCGCGGGCGGCGATGATGCCGACGCCGGGCGCGGTGATCTCGGGCTTCAGGCCCGAGTCGCCGAGGCGCGGGCCGCGGCTGGAGAAGTCGGCGAGCTTGTCCTCCCGGTCGACGGCGCCGACCGTCAGCGCGGCGGCGGCAGCACCCGGCGTACCGACGGTCTCGTCCTGGCCCTCGTTGCCGGCCGCAACCACGAACAGCGTGCCGGTCTGTGCGGTGATGTCGTTGACCGCCTGGCTGAGCGGGTCGGTGCCGTCGGTGGCGTCACCGCCGAGGCTCATGTTCACGACCTTGGCACCCGAGTCGGCGGCCCACTCCATCCCGGCGATGATCCAGGAGTCGTAGCCGTACCCGTCGTCGCCGAGCACCTTGCCGACCAGCAGGTCGGCCTTCGGTGCGACGCCCTTCCGGGTACCGCCGGCGCCCGCACCGGTGCCGGCGATGGTCGCGGCGACGTGCGTGCCGTGGCCGAAGTGGTCCTCGGTACCGCTCGGGCTGCCGGAGAAGTCCTGGCTCTCCTTGACCTTGCCCTGCAGGTCCGGGTGGTTCGCGTCGACGCCGGTGTCCAGCACGGCGACCTCGACGCCGGACCCTTCGTACCCCGCCTTCCACGCGTCCGGCGCACCGATCTGCGGGACGCTCTTGTCCAGCACCGGCTTGACCTTGCCGTCCAGCCAGATCTTGCTGACGCTGCTGTTCAGGGTCTGGACGCCGGCGGCCGGCTTCAGCGAGTTCCACAGCGCCGGCAGTTGGTCCTTCGCCGCTTCGACGGCGCGGCCGCCGATCGACGGCAACTGCCGGGTGGTCGTCGTACCGGTCAGGTTCCGCTCGGCCCGCAGCCCGGGCGTGTCCTTGACGATCAGCGGGAGGTCGGAGGACTCGCCGTACCCGTCCGCGATCAGCTCGTCGACGTCGAACAGGTTCACGTCCAGGACACCGGTGGAGATGTACGGGACGGCGTCGCTCGGCAGCACCCGCAGGCCGCCGTCGGCCTCGACGGTATGGAACGAGACGCCTTCGCGGCCCGCGGCCGGGTGCACGGTGGCGGCCTTCCGGCCGGCGCCGGCGTCGGTCACCTCGACGACGTCACCGGTGATCAGCGTGACCGTGGATGTCTTTCCGGGGGCTTGGTTCGCGGATGGTGGCGGGGCGGCGGCGGACGGGATCACCGTCGCCGCGCCGAGGGCAAGGACCGCCGCTGTGGTCAGCGCGGCGATCCGTCGGGGGGAGGGCATGGGCGGTTTCTCCTTCGGGCGGGGACAACCTTTCGACAGAGTTTGCAATCACGTCAGGGAAATCCGGCCTGTCCAGCACTGCCGTCCCTGCGACATGGCGCAACCGCGCCATACTTTCGGCCTCGCCCCCGCCGAGCAGTTGGCCGCCGACGGGGTATGGACAAGACGTGTCGAAATGAGTACGGTCCGTAACGGCGTCCGCCCAACGCCGCCGTGTCGGTGAGGTGCCGCCCGCCAGTGGTACCTCGCTGGTAGGTGGGCAGAGCAGGCTGCGGCGGTACGTCACGGCCTGATGGGGGCCCGCTTGCCCAGGTGGGGTGCTGAATGACACTCACTCTTTCAGCACCCCACCGGTTCAAACTTCTCGCGATGCCCCCAACGTTCCGGCGGCATGGCTCGTCTTGACGGCTGACAGTGCGAATCTGACGGCGTAATCGACGAAGCGGGTGCCATGGCCGACTGGGAACGAGCCTTCCAGGAACTCCTCGCGGCACGAGGCGATGCGCTGCGCGCGTACGGCTATCTCCTGACCGGAGAGCAGGCAGCGGCGGCCGACCTGGTCCAGGACGCGTTGCTGCGTGTCTTCAGCCGGCTGCGGCTCGGCGACGACATCGCCGAACTGGAGAGCTACGTCCGGCGGGCGATGCTGAACCAGTACGTCGACGGCAGGCGGCGCGCCGGACTCTGGCGGGCGAAGCGGCACCTGTTCGTCCAGCCGGTTGCCGAGGAGCCGGATCACGGGCCGGCCGACGACATCCGGCACGCCCTGGCCACGCTGTCGCCGCGGCAACGTGCCTGTGTGGTGCTTCGGTACTACGAAGACCTCACGGTGCCGCAGATCGCAGCGCAACTCGACTGCGCGGAAGGCACGGTCAAACGCCATCTGGCCGATGCCCGCGGCAAGCTCGCCGCGCAGCTCGCCGTACCGGAGGAGAACCTGACATGACCGACGTGAAGAACCTGCTCGAGGAACTGGCCGGACACGGCGCCGGCGTGGAACTCGCGGAACACGACCTGCTGCCCCGGATCCGTCGCCGGCGTCGCGTGCGCGCCGGGCTCGTCGGCGCCTCCGGAGTCGCGGCCGTGGCCGTGCTCGCGGTCGGTGCGTATGCCGCGATGCCCGGAAACGCCACGACTCCGGCCGGTCCGGCGAGCACGGTGGCGAGTACCGCCCGGCCGACCGCGGTCGCGCCGTACCAGTGCGGCGACGTCTTCCCGGCGCCCGACCCAACCGGCAGCGGACGCCAGGTCGCCACGGTGACCCTGACCCAGAAGAGCATCAGCCGGACCGCCGGCGGGTGGTCAGGGAGCATCCGCTCGAAGTATCAGTACCACGGCGGCCTGCCACACCCGCTCATCGCCGGTCTGCCACCCCAGTGGGTCGCGGTCGTCCGCGACGGCCGGATGGTGGGGCACGCGACCGTCAGTACGACGGCCAAGGCGGTCGAGCTGCGCGCCGGTCAGTCGAAGGTTGTGGACGCCGGGATCGCCATCCGGTCCTGTGCCGGCGCATCGTTGCCGGCCGGGTCGTACCTGCTCTACGAAGACCTGAGTCCCACGGCCAAGCCCTCGAAGAGTCTCGTCGCGGCCGGCCCGATCGGCCGGCTGCAGTTGCCGTAACGCTGATTCGTGACCCGTGGTTCGCCGGATGGCCGGGCAACTTTCAGGCGGTGGGAGGTTTCGCGGCGGGGAAAGGACGGGCAACCTGTGAGGGTCCGGTCCCCACCCGCCCCTGGGAGTAGCCGTGTCCCGATTGTTCCGTCCGGCGCTGCTCGTCACCGCCGTCCTAGCGCTCCTCGGCTTCGGCATCACCCCGTCGAACGCCGCCACCACGATCACCGTCGCCACCGCGATCGGCCAGCAGGACAACTCGACCGCCTCGGTCACCGGCTATGTCGTCGGTCAGCCGACCGCGACCAGCACCGTTGTCCGCAGCAACTTCCCGAACGACTACGCGCTGGCGCTCGCCGACTCGGCGTCGCAGACCAGTACGTCGTCGATGCTCTACGTGCAGATCCCGGACGCGTTCCGCGCGTCGTACGGGCTGCAGAGCAACCCGAGCCTGCTCGGGAAGCAGATCACCGTCACCGGCACGCTGACGGCGTACTTCTCGCATCCCGGCCTGAAGAACGCGACCGCCTTCACCGGCGGCGGTGGCAGCTCGGATCCCGGTGATCCCGGCGACTACTACGCCGGTGCCGAGGGCAAGACCGGCGCCGCGCTCAAGGCCGCGCTGCACGCGATCATCTCGCAGCAGACCAAGCTCACCTACGACCAGGTCTGGGACGCACTCAAGGTCACCGACCAGGACCCGAACAACAGCAACAACGTCATCGAGGTCTACTCCGGCCGCTCGATCCCGAAGAGCAGCCAGGGCGGCGACGCCGACGACTGGAACCGTGAGCACGTCTGGGCCAAGTCGCACGGCGACTTCGGCACCACGACCGGCCCCGGCACCGACATCCACCACCTGCGTCCGGAGGACGTCACGGTGAACTCGGCGCGCGGCAACCTCGACTTCGACAACGGCGGTACGGCGGTTGCCCAGTGCACCGGTTGTACGGCGGACTCGGACTCGTTCGCGCCCCGCCCGGCGGTCCGCGGCGACGTCGCCCGGATGATCTTCTACATGGCCGTCCGCTACGAGGGCGACGACGGGTTCCCGAACCTCGAGCTCGACGACCAGGTCAACAACGGCACCGCTCCGTACATGGGCAAGCTCTCGGTGCTGAAGGCGTGGGCGGCGGCCGACCCGCCGGACGCGTTCGAGAAGAACCGCAACGAGGTCATCTACAGCCAGTTCCAGCACAACCGGAACCCGTTCATCGACCACCCGGAGTGGATCAGCTCGATCTGGCCGTGACGGTCTGAACCCGAGGGCCGCGTCTCCCCGGAGGCGCGGCCTTATCTGTTGGTCTGCAGGTCCCGGCTCTGCCCGGCGGCCCGCAGTTCGGGCGCCCGCTCACCGGTCAGCTGCCCGGTCGGTACGGCGGCCTTCGCCTGCGAGGCCTGTACGACGCCGGACTGCGCGGCGGCGACCCCGAGCCGGGTCTGCACCCACTTCTGGAAGCCCGGGTCGCCGACCTTGATCTGCTGCCCGGTCCGGGTCAGCAGGCCGTTGGAGACGAGCTTCTGCGCCGCGCCGTCGAGCGACCAGCGATTCGGGTCGGTCCCGGACCGGGCCGGGATCGGGATCCCCTGTGCTCCGTGTGAGGCGGTCCTGGCCAGCAGGTCCTTCTGCTCGGGTGTGCAGTTGTACCAGGCAGCGTCGTACAGCACGCGGGAACGGATCTGGTGCTGCTCGATCGCCGTACCGACGGTTTCCGCGGTGAGTGCCTGGTCCGGGCCGGCCAGGTCGAGCGCCTCGCCGGTCAGGGTCCGCAGGCGGCTCGGGTTGCCGTTCGCCGCGGCGAGCAGTTGGTCGACGGCCTGCGGAGTGGACCGGATGCCGGCCTCCTGGAGAGGCCTGGCCAGCGCCGGCCGCAGCTCCTCCGCGTTCAGCGGGGTGAGCCGGCGCACGTCCCAGCGCGCGGCCTCCATGGTCTCCTTGCCGGCCTTCCCGCCCGATGCCTCGAGCAACCGGCTGGTGGCCTCCTCGCCGCCGGCCGCGATCAGGAAGAGCGGCTTCCTGGCCCGGCGCAGGTGCGCCGACAGCTCCGTCAGCGTGGTCAGGTCCGACTTCGAGGCGGCGTCCAGGTTGTCGACCATCAGCAGCATCGGCTGTCCGGTCGGCGCGGTCATCCTGCCGAGCTGCGCGGCGACGTCGTTCAGCGTCGCGCCGACCGAGTCCTTGGCGACGCCCTCCCAGGACCGGTGCACGCCGACCTGGAACGCGCCGGGCCAGCCGAACCGGGCCTGCGCGGTGTGCATCCGGTTCTGGGTCCGGATCGCCATCCCGTTCACCAGCTTCTTCAGCTGGTTCACCTCGCCCGGCGGGAAGCGCGCCTCGAAGGCGCCCATCTGGCTCTGCAGGGCGCGGATCACCCGGGCCTCGATCGGCTCCCGCCGGGTGGCGTCCAGCCGGATCGAGATCCAGCCCTCCTGGTCCGCGAGCTGCTTGGTCCGGCTCAGCTCCTGGCTGGTCCCGGATCCGGGCGGCCCGGTGAACAACACCGACGTACCGCGGGGGACCCGCTGGTCGAGCGACAGCGCCCGGCCGCGGTCGTCCTTCCGGTCGACCTGGTGGACGAGCTTCGCCCCGGACCCGAACACCTCGTTGGTCCGCTCGCGCCTGCCGGTCGGGTGCGCGGGTGCGAGCGCGGCGGACCGGGCGCCCGCCTCCGGCAGCACCGGCGTCGCGGCCGGCGGCTTCGGGATCTGGCCGAGGTAGTCGTTCAGCCAGTCCCGGAACCCGTGGTCGGGGATCGTGACGACCGTACCGTCGTGCTCGCGGAGCAGACCGCGGGCGACCAGGTCCTGGCGGGCCTCGTCGATCTGCTGCCAGGTGCCGGGACCGGCGGCCTGCGTGACGGCCGGCATCGAGAGCCCGTTCGACCCCTCGGCGGCGACCCGGGCGAGCAGATCCTTCTGCGCGGCGGTGGTGTCCTTCTGGTCCCACACGTCCTGGTACATCTGTGCCGCGTCCGCGTTCACGTGGGCGATCGCCCGGGCTGCGGTCAGCACGGTGATGCCCTGCTCCTGGTCCCGGTACGCGACCGCGGCGTTGCAGAAGTTCCGGATCCGCGCGGGGTGGCCGTTCGCGGCGGCGAGCAGGTTCTCGATCGCGACCTCGTCGTACGGGATGCCGGCCGCCTCCAGCGGCCTCGTGACGGCCGGCCGGAGCTGCTCGTCCGCGACCGGCTCGAGCTCGCGGATGTCGAACTGGTTCGACGTCGTGGTGGCGATCCCGGACATCCGCCGGGACGCGACCATCAGGCTGCTGGTCGACATCGAGCCGCCGGCCGCGATCAGCCAGACCGGACGATCGAGGCCTTCGATGTGGATTGCCAGCTCGTTCAGACCGGCCCGGTCGGGCTCCGCTGCCTTGTCGATGTTGTCGACCAGTAGCAGGATCGGCTTGTCGTCGATCTCGGTCAGCTTGCCGAGCTCGTCGGCGAAGTCGTTCAGCGTGGTGCCGAGCTTGTCGTACGCCGTGGTGTCCTGCTCGGTCTTGTGGATCACCTGGACCGGGCCGCCGCCGACCCGGGTCTCGACCCCGACCCGGGTCTTCCGGCCGCTGCGGGTCAGGTCGTTGACGGTCGTGCGGAGCTTGCGCAGCGGGTCGGGACGGAACCGGGCGAGCATCCGGCCGACGCCGGTCGTCGGCGGCCGCCGCTGCCGGAACCGCCGGTCCAGCGTGTCCAGGCTGTTCCGGACCGCCGCGGTCAGGTGGTGCTCGATCGGGATGTTCGCCGACGCCGACATCCGGATGGTGGTCCAGCCGTGCTGTGCGGCCAGGTCCTCGGCGCGGTCGAGCTCGGTGCTCTTGCCCATGCCCGGCGGGCCGGTGAACAGGATCGCCTTGCTCTCCGGCAGGACGTCGCCGAGCGAGATCGGATTGCCGAGCCGGTCGGTGCGCGTGACGCGGTCGACCCCCGGGACCTGGCTCATTGGAACAGCCTGCGGATCGTAGCGGTCGCCGACACTGTCGGTGAGTTGCCCGCGGGTTAACAGTCGGCTCCCGGAAGTTGAACCCGTGGCCGGGGGCAAGTGGTCTATCGACGGCGGCCCGATCGTGCAGTTCCGCGCGCAAATGGTTGGAAGCGGCCTGTACCGCTGTCACGCTCTGTGTTATGCGAATCTATCGAGTGCTTGCGGCGCTGGCCGCAATACCTCTCGCGGGAGGTCTGCTCGGTGGTATGCCGGCCGCCCAGGCCGCTCCCGATCCGTACCTGACCGTCTCCCAGGTCACCCTCGACCGTACGTCGGTCGCGGTGTCCGGGCTGAACACCTATCCCGTCAACATCACCGTCAAGGCCGGCTACCACTCCGGCAACTCCGCCGACGACCACGTCGTCCTGAACGTCCTGCTCAAGCGGACGGGCGGCACCGGGGCGCGGACCGACATCGCGTCCACGGACCTGAAGCGGACCGCCGGCACGATCGAGAACGGCACCTGGACCGGCCGGCTGAACGTCGCCTCGACCGCGAACGGCACCTTCAAGGTGGTCGGCGTGGCCACCGGCCCGTACGGCGGGCCGAGCGCCGATGGCCCCCCGCTCGACCCGACGCCGTACTCCGGCCAGACGCTCACCGTGAAGGGCACCAACCAGCCGCGGATCACCGCCGCGGTGAGCCCGCGGGTGGTGCCGTGGGGCAAGCCGTACTCGATCACCTGGGCGGTCACGAACAGCGCGACCGGGAAGCCGTACGGCAGCCGGATCCCGATCGGCCTCGGCGTCGACGTACCGTGCGCCGAGGGCGGCAGCCCGATGTACCGGACCGGTACGAACGGGCTGATCACCAAGTCCTACACGGCCGCCGCCGGCGACCTGATGAACTGCGCTCACATCTACACCGACCCGTACTACATCGCCGGCCAGTGGCTTGGCGTCGCGCGCCCGGCGATCGTCTCGGCGGCCCCGGCGAAGGCAGCCGCACCGGTCGGCTCGATCGTGCCGGTGAACGGCTCGGTGTACCACGTGACTCTTAGTTGCCCGGTGCAACTTCAGCGGCTGTACGGCGCCTCGCAGTGGCGGACCGTCGGGAACGCGCGGTTGCGGACCTCCGGGCGCTTCACGCTCAACGCGCAACCGGCGTACAAGGGGCTGATCCCCTACCGCGCCTACTTCCCGGCCTGCGGCTACGTGGTCGCGGGACTCAGCAAGACGTTCTACATCCGAGGGACGTGACCATGAAACGAGTACTGTCCGCGCTGCTCGCGGTACCGATCGCGGCGCTGGGGTTCAGCGCCGCCGTGCCGGTCGCCGCGCACGCCGCGCCCGATCCGGACCTGAAGATCACCTCGGTGACCCTGAACAAGACCGCGGTGGCCGTCAGCGGCCTGAATACCGCGCCGGTGACCGTGACCGTCAAGGGTTCGTACGCACCCGATCCGACCCAGCCGGTGAACGTGATCCTGCAACGGACCGGCGGCTCCGGGATGGTCGGCACGCTGCTGTCCACCAACCTCGTCCGGAACCAGAGCGCGGGCACCTGGACCGGGTCGGTGAAGGTGCCGTCGACGGCGAACGGCACCTTCAAGGTCACCGGGGTGATGACCGGCCCGTACTTCCCGGGCAGCGGCAGCATGACCGACCCGACGCCGTACTCCGGGCAGACGCTCGCGGTCACCGGCACGCACCAGCCGAGGATCACGGCCTCGGTGTCACCGAAGTTCGTGCCGCGCAACTCGCCTTACACCATCCGGTGGGCGGTCACCGACGCGCAGACCGGCAAGCCGTACGGGTCCCGGCTGCGGGTTGCGCTGCAGAACGACAACCTCTGCGTCGAGTCTTTCGGGCCCGGCTACACGAACCTGACCGACGTCAACGGCGTCGTCACGAAGTCCTACCCGGGCTCCCTGGGTGACTACCTCAACTGCCTGCTGCTGCCGGGCGACCCGGCTCCCGTCGGCTGGCTGTCGTTCTTCGTGGCCCGTCCGGTCACCAAGCCGACGGTGACCGCGGTGCCATCTCGGACCAGCGCGCCCGTGGGCACGATCGTGCCGGTCAACGGCGGGGTGTACACGGTGGCGGCGGGTTGCAAGGTGTACCTGCAGCGGCTGTACGGCGCGACCCAGTGGCGCAGCGTCAGCATCGGGCAGGTCCGCTCGTCCGGGCGCTACACGGTGAACGCCCAGCCGGGGTACAAGGGCAACATCCCGTACCGCTCGTACGTCCCGGCCTGCAACTCGATCGCCGCGTTCAGCAAGACGTTCTACATCCGGGGCACGTGATGAAGCGTGCGCTCGCCGCACTGCTGGGAGCACCGTTGGCGCTGGCTGTTCTCCCAGCGGTGGCGCAGGCCGACCCGGATCCGCGTCTGCACGTCGAGTCGGTCACGCTGAACCGCGGCAGCGTCGCGGTCAGCGGACTCAACACGGTGCCGGTCACGGTGACGGTGAAGGGGTCGTACACCGTCAACACGGCAGCGCCGGTGAACGTGATCCTCGAGCGCACCGGCGGCTCCGGCGGGATGTCCGCGCTCTTCTCCACGAATCTGTCCCGTGACGCGGCGACCGGTACCTGGAGCGGGGCGCTGAAGGTCCCGTCCACGGCGAACGGGACCTTCAAGGTCAGCGGGGTACAGGTCGGGCCGTTCTCGCCGACCAGCCCGCCGACGTTCGATCCGACGCCGTACGCCGGTCCGTCGCTCGCGGTCATCGGTACGCATCAGCCGCGGATCACCGCCGCGGTGACGCCGAAGGTGGTGCCGTTCGGCGCGCCGTACTCGATCCGGTGGGCGGTCACCGACGCGCAGACCGGCAAGCCGTACGGGAGCCGCATCCGGGTCGCGCTGAAGCATGACAGCGGGTGCGTGGAGTACTTCGGCCCGGGAACGACGGACGTCACCGACACCAACGGGATCGTGACGAAGACCTATCCGGGGTCGACGTACAGCCCGAGCAACTGCCTGATCGTTCCGGGCGACCCGTGGGTGAACGCGTCGCTCGCCTTCACCGCCGCCCGCCCGGCGGTCGTCTCCGCGACACCGTCGCGGACCAGCGCGCCGGTCGGCACGATCGTCGCGGTGAACGGCGCGGTCGCCGGCGCACCCTTCAACTGCTGGGTCCAGTTGCAGCGGCTGTACGGCGCCTCGCAGTGGCGGACCGTCAACGTCCGGCGAGTACGCCAGTCCGGGCGCTTCACGCTCGAGGCACAACCGGCGTACCGCGGGACGATCCCGTACCGGGTCTCCTTCCCCGCGTGCGCGCCGTACGTCGCGGGCCTCGGCAAAACCTTCTCGATCCGCGGGACCTAGGCGCCTTGGGCGGATGGGTTAGGGTGACCTTACCTATCCGCCCGAGAGGAAAGTGGTCGCGTGCCCAGCCCCGCACCCCGCCGTAACCGTGTCTGCAAGCGTGCCGTCGTCCAGCGGACCGAGCGGATCACGCCGCACATGATCCGGGTTGTGCTGACCTCCGACGACTTCGCCGGCAACGGGTTCACCGACACGTACGTGAAGCTGCTGTTCGGCAAGGACGGCGTCGAGTACCCCGAGCCGCTGGACATGGGCGTGGTGCGGGAGACGTACCCGAGCGAGCAGTGGCCGACGATGCGCACGTACACCGTCCGCAGCTGGGACGAGGCGACCCGCGAGCTGACGATCGACTTCGTGCACCACGGCGACGAGGGCGTCGCGGGCCCGTGGGCGGCGTCGGCGCAGCCGGGTGACGTGCTGTGGTTCAACGGCCCCGGCGGTGCGTACGCGCCGGACGCGGAGGCCGACTGGCATCTCTTCGTCGGCGACGAGAGCGCGCTGCCCGCGATCGGCGCGGCTGTCGAGGCGCTCGCGCCCGGTGCCCGGGCCACCGTTCTCGTCGAGGTCGCGGACGAGACCGAGCAGCAGAAGTTCGGTACGCCGGCCGACGTCGACGTCCAGTGGTTCCATCGCGCGGACGGCACCCGCGGCGACGCCCTGGTCGCCGCCGTCGAGGCGCTCGACTTCCCGGCCGGCACCCCGGACGTCTTCGTCCACGGCGAGGCCGGCTTCGTCTTCCGGATCCGCAAGAACCTCTTCCAGGACCGCGGTCTCCCCCGCGACCAGGTCTCCCTCTCCGGCTACTGGCGCCTCGGCAAGAACGAGGACGGCTGGCAGGCCGAGAAGGCCGAAACCAGGAAGCGCGAAACCGCCTCCTAGCGGCCGCAGCGCGGGAAGTAGCCGCGGTGCGGAATCAGACCCCGGTACGCAGGTTGCGCGCGGGCCGCGAGGCATCCTGATCCCCCCGCGCCAACGACCTCGTGGACCGGAGGCGCTCTAGGCTCGATGGATGAGCGAGCCACAGCCTCCCCGGCCGTACGCCTCCGGTCCCGCCGATGCCGCGTGGCCCGGCACCGTAACGGGCTATCCGGGGCAACTGGGTGAGACGCCGCGGGGAGGAACGGGCGCCGCGGGCCGGATCGGCTTGATCGTCGGCCTCGTGAGCGTTGTGATCAGTGTCGTCGGCTCCGTCGTGCTGCGATCGCTCATCTACACGCGCTCGACGATCCCGGGCAGGGACGGGTTCGCCCTGTTCCGGATCGGCTCCATCGTGGAGGCGATCCTGCTGCTCGCCGGGTACGGGACCGCTCTGATCCTCGGGATCGTCGGCGCTCGCGCGGCTCGGAACCGGCTGTCCGCGGGCATCGCGATCGGCATCGGCGGCGCCGGCGCGATCGGGATCGCCTCCTCCTTGCTGGCCAACTTCGTGGGGCCGATGCTCGCCGGCCGCTGACCTCGCGGACTCCAGCGTGTCCGGGACCGGCTCGTACGACGGTCAGGTCCCTCGGCGGACGGTCAGGACGTCGATCAGGGTGGTTGCCTGGTTGGTGGGGAGGACCCAGTCGTCGCCGTTGGCCTGGAGGATGACGGCGGGGCCGGGGGTGGCTGTCGCGTGGGTGACCGCGATCGGGAACTTGAGGCGTTCCGCTCCCGAGAGGGCGAACTCGTGGGTGCCGGTGACCGCGCTCAGCGGGTAGCGCCGGGACTGGTGTTCGCCGCGTGGGACCGGGTGCGACTGGACGGTGACCTGGTCGGCGCCGACCAGCACCGCGGCGAGCGGGACGCCTCGGAGGCGGAAGACCAACTCGTACGGCGTACCCGCCAGCTCCGGGTCGAACGGGACGAGCAGCGCGCGGTCCGCCGTACGGGCGAGGGCGAGACCGGCGACGGCGCCGACGATCAGTCCGGGAAGAGCGAGGATCGCCGGCCACCACACGCCGACCGCCAGCGGGAACAGCGTCACCATCAGGCCGGTCAGCCCGCCGAACAACCCGGCGACGCCCGTCCACCAGCGCGGCTGGTACCGGTGCCGGCGGCGCAGGACGAACCCGAACACCAACATCGCCAGCGGTACGACGCACCCGAACCAGGCGGCCGCCGTACCGCGGGACGCGATCACCGCTACGACGATCAGCAACAGCACCGGGATACCCAAGTACGTCGCCGCCACGATCCGCTGCACCCGCCGATGCCTGCTCTCCACGGGAGGACCCAATCACATCTACTGTGCATCGGGTGATCGAGATTCCCGCGAAGCTCATCCGGAACCACCGCGAGAAGGCCTCCGACTGGCTGGACAGCCTGCCCGGGGCGGTCGAGCGGTACGTCGGCGAGTGGGACCTGACCGTCGACGGCGACGTGCTGAGCGGCGAGGCGTCGCTGATCGTGCCCGCCGTACGTCGCGACGGGACCGCGGCGATGCTCAAGCTGCAGTCGGTGAACGACGAGTCCGAGTCGGAGGCGCTCGCGCTCCGCACCTGGAACCACGACGACGTCGTCGAGGTGTACGAGGACGACCCGGAGACGTCCACGCTCCTTCTCGAACGCCTCGAACCGCGGACCCTCGACGATCTGCCGGACGACGTCGAGGCGACGCGCATCCTCGCCGAGCTCCTCACCCACCTGATGGCCGTCCCCGCGCCGCCGGGCATCCGGCGGCTGGCCGACATCGCGGGGCAGATGCTGGCGGACGCCCCGGCGATCATCCCGCTGCTGGCCGACCCGGCCGAACGCGCGCTGGCCCGCCGCCTGGCCGACCGGATGGCGGAGGCGCTGCCCGAGCCCGGCGATCGGCTGCTGCACTGGGACCTGCACTACTACAACGTGATGGCCGCGAAGCGGCAGCCGTGGCTGGTGATCGACCCGAAGCCGCTGGCCGGTGACCCGGCGTTCGAACTCATGCCCGCGGTGTGGAACCGGTGGGACGACCTGGTCGCCACCGGGGACCTCTCGCGGGCGATCCGGTACAGGTTCGATCTGATGCTCGACGTGACCGGGATCGAGCGGGAGCGGGCGCTCGCCTGGACCGCGGGGCGGATCCTGCAGAACGTGCTGTGGTTCACCGAGGACGGCGACACCCGGATCGAGGCCGAGCTGAAGGCGGTAGCCGATGCCCTGTTCTCGTGATTACATGATTACGTGACAACTCCGACGCTGTACGACTGGGCCGGCGGGCACGACGCGCTCCGCCGGCTGATCGAGGTGTTCTACGACCGGGTGCTCGAGGATCCGGTCCTCGCGCCGGTCTTCGCGCACATGAGCGAGAACCACCGCGAGCACGTGGCGATCTGGCTCGGCGAGGTGTTCCGCGGGCACAGCCGGTACACCGACGAGCTCGGCGGCTACCCTGCGATGCTCGGACACCACCTGAACCTCGGGCTGACCGAGGAGCAGCGGTCCCGCTGGGCGGCGCTGATCGCCGCCAGTGCGGACCCGGCCGGGCTGCCGGACGATCCGGAGTTCCGCTCCGCGTTCGTCGCCTACATCGAGTGGGGCACCCGGATCGCCTTGGCAAACTCCCAGCCCGGTGCCACCCCACCCCCGGAAGCCCCCGTCCCCCACTGGGGCTGGGGCGAGGCCCCGCCGTACCAACCCTGACAGGAGTCGCGCCCCCACAGGTTGGGTAGAGTCCCGGTTCACGTTGTGTCTGCCGGCGGGGATGCGAGGGTTTACCTGTGACCGCTCAGCTGGAGTACCCCGACGTTCAGGATTCCGAGGCGCTGCTGTCCGTCCAGGGACTGTGGAAAGTGTTCGGTCCCAAGGCGCAGCGGGTGCCGCACCGGTCGGACCTCGCGGCGCTCGACCGGACGGAGCTGTACGCGAAGACCGGCTGTACGGCGGCGGTCCGCGACCTGAGCTTCGACGTGGCGCCGGGTGAGGTGTTCGTCGTGATGGGCCTGTCCGGGTCCGGCAAGTCGACGCTGGTGCGCTGCCTGACCCGGCTGATCGAGCCGACCGCCGGGCGGCTCACCTTCGAGGGCGAGGACCTGCGCGCGGCCGACGAGAAGCGGCTGCGCGCACTCCGGCGGAGCAAGTTTTCGATGGTGTTCCAGCACTTCGGCCTGCTCCCGCACCGCAAGGTGATCGACAACGTCTCGTACGGCCTGGAGATCCGCGGTGAGAGCAGGCCCGACCGCCGGCGCCGTGCGCAGGAGGTCATCGACCTGGTCGGCCTGGCCGGCAACGAGAACCTGTACCCGGAGCAGCTCTCCGGCGGCATGCAGCAGCGGGTCGGCCTCGCGCGGGCGCTGGCGAACGACCCCGACGTGCTGCTGTTCGACGAGCCGTTCTCCGCGCTCGACCCGCTGATCCGCCGGGAGATGCAGACCGAGGTGGTGCGGCTGCACCGCGAGGTCGGCAAGACGATGGTGTTCATCACCCACGACCTGTCCGAGGCGCTGAAGCTCGGCGACCGGATCCTCCTGATGCGCGACGGCGCCGCGGTACAGCTCGGCACCGGTGACGAGCTGGTCGGTGCGCCGGCCGACGACTACGTCCGCGAGTTCGTCCGCGACGTTCCGCGGGCCGACGTCCTCACGTTGCGCTGGATCGCCCGCGAACCGCACCCGGACGAGCCGCTGGACGGCCCCGAGCTCGGCCCCGACGTCCTCGTCCGCGAGGCGACCCGCCTGGTGCTGGAGTCGGACCGCCCGATCAAGGTCGTCGACAACGGCACCCTGCTCGGCGTCATCAGCGACGAAGAGATCCTCACCGTCGTCGCGGACGCCTGATGGCCGCCATCACCAGCGACATCGAGGTCGAGGTACACCGACCTCGGCGTGGTGTGGTCGTCGGCGTACTGCTGGTCGTCTGGATCGCGGCGTACTTCGTGCTGCGGGGGATCGACACGCTGGTCCTCGGCGGGCAGGACACGACCGCGCTGCACCGGTGGCTGACCGAGCACCGCGACGACGTCGGCCAGGGCAACGGCTTCTTCTCCGCGATCCGGGTCGCCGTCGACCAGATCGTGGTGCTGCTGCAGGACGTGATCTCGCAGCCGTCGTTCGACCGGCCGGTGCCGGTGATCGGCTGGCTAGGCGTGATCGCGATCGCGGCGTACTGCGCGTGGGCGTTCGGCAACTGGAAGGTCGCCGTACTGACGGCCGCCGGGCTCGGGTTCGTCGGGGTGCAGGGGTTGTGGCAGCAGAGCATGGACACGCTCGCGCTGACGATCGCGGCGGTACTGCTCTCGTTGCTGGTGGCGATCCCGCTCGGGATCTGGGCGGGGCTGTCCGATCGCGCGTTCAAGGTCGCGACGCTGGTCCTCGACCTGATGCAGACGCTGCCGACGTTCGTGTACCTCGCGCCGCTGACCCTGTTCTTCGCGATCGGCCCGGCCGCGGCGACGATCGCCACGTTGATCTACGCGGCGCCACCCGCGGTCCGGCTGACCGCGCACGCGATCCGCTCGGTGCCGCCGGAGAGCGTCGAGGCGGCCCGCTCGCTCGGCTCGACCGGTGGCCAGACGCTGCTCAAGGTGCTGCTGCCGATGTCACGGTCGACCGTGGTGGTCGGCATCAACCAGACGATCATGGCGGCGCTCTCGATGGTGACCGTGGCCGCGCTGATCGACGCGCCCGGCCTCGGCCAGACCGTGCTGAAGGCGCTACAGACGCTGGACGTCGGCGTCGCGTTCAACGCCGGCCTCGCGATCGTCGTACTGGCGATCGTCCTCGACCGGGTGACGACGGCCGCGGGCGACCGGCCCTGGCGTACGGCGAGTGTCCGGCGGAAGGTGCTGCTCGGCGCCGGGGCGGTCGCGGTGCTCGTCGCGGTGTGGTTCTCGCGGACCTACGTCTGGGCGGCCGAATTCCCGTCGGTCGAGGTGGGCTCGCGGATCGCGGCGGTCACCACCGACATGACGAACTGGGTGCAGGACGTCTTCGGCGGGTTCACGTACGGCGTGCGTGACGTGGTGACCAACGCGCTCCTGAATCCGCTCGAGGCACTGCTGACCGGGTCGCCGTGGTGGCTCGTTTCCGTGGTCGTCGTCGCGCTGGCCGCCGTGCTCGGCGGGTGGCGGGGCGCGGCGCCGGCCGCCGTCTGCCTGGGGCTGCTGGTCGCGACCGGGCTCTGGCACGACAGCATGGTGACGCTCGCGTCGACGCTGCTCGCGACCGTCGTCGTGGTCGCCGTCGGACTCGCCCTCGGCGTGTGGGCCGGGCGGAACCGGCGGGTCGACACCTGGATCCGGCCGGTCCTGGACGCCGGTCAGACGATGCCGCCGTTCGTGTACCTGGTGCCGTTCCTCGCGCTGTTCGGCACCAGCAGATTCACCGCGATCGCGGCCGCGGTGGTGTTCGCGGTCCCGGTCACCACCAAGATCGTTGCCGACGGCATCAGGGCGGTGCCGGTCGCGACCGTCGAGGCGGCGAACTCGGTCGGCTCCAGCAGTTGGCAGGTGATCAGCAAGGTGCAGCTGCCGGTGGCCCGGCGGGCGATCACGCTCGCGGTCAACCAGGGGCTGATCTACGTGCTGTCGATGGTCGTCGTCGGCGGGCTCGTCGGCGCGGGCGCGCTCGGGTACGACGTGTCCGCGGGCTTCGCGCAGAGCGACCTGTACGGCAAGGGGCTCGCGGCAGGTTTGGCGATTGTTCTTCTGGGAGTGTTGCTCGATCGGGTGACACAGGCGGCGGCCCGCCGTACCCACGACTACGAAGGAGACAAGCGGTGAAGAGACTCCGGTACGCCGGTGTGCTGACGGCGGTCGCGCTGGCGGTTGCGGGTTGCGGTGGGCAGAAGGTCGGGTCGGACAAGCCCGCCGCCGGTGCGAAGGAGTGCGGCTCGTTCAACCTGACCGTCAGCCCCTGGGTCGGGTACGCGGCGAACGCGGCCGTGGTGTCGTACGTCGCGACCAAGGACCTCGGCTGCAAGGTCGTCGAGAAGAACCTGGCCGAGCAGGTCGCCTGGCAGGGCTTCGCCACCGGCGAGGTGGACGTGAACCTGGAGAACTGGGGCCACGAGGACCTGAAGAAGAAGTACATCGAGACCGACAAGGTCGCGGTCGAGGCCGGCTCCACCGGGGTCAAGGGCGTGATCGGCTGGTACGTGCCGCCGTGGATGGCCGCCAAGTACCCGGACATCACCGACTGGAAGAACCTGAACAAGTACGCCGACCTGTTCAAGACGTCGGAGTCCGGCGGCAAGGGGCAGCTGCTCGACGGCGACCCGTCGTACGTCACGAACGACGAGGCGCTGGTGAAGAACCTGTCGCTGAACTACAAGGTCGTGCAGAGCGGCAGCGAGACCGCGCTCATCCAGGCGTTCCGGGACGCGGAGAAGAACAAGAAGCCGCTGCTCGCGTACTTCTACGAGCCGCAGTGGTTCTTCAACGAGGTCAAGCTGGTGAAGATCAACCTGCCCGCGTACAAGCCCGGCTGCGACGCGGTCCCGGCGAAGGTCGCCTGCGACTACCCGCCGTACGACCTGGACAAGATCGTCTCGAAGAAGTTCGCTGACTCCGGCAGCCCGGCGTACGACCTGGTGAAGAACTTCAAGTGGACCAACGAGGACCAGAACACGGTCGCCCGGATGATCGCGGTCGACAAGCTGACCCCGGATCAGGCCGCCGAGAAGTGGGTCAAGGACAACCAGTCCAAGGTCAACGCCTGGCTGGGGAAGTGAGCGTGCACTGACCGTCGGTGCAGTCGCGTTGCGGAAGCTGCCAATGCCACCGGGAGAAGGAGAAGGCTGAGCGCACCCGCGGCTGGGATCAGGGCGAAGGCAGCGATCAGGCTGCCGAAGCCCAGCACGCCGCGGGCGACGTGGCGGGCCAGTGAGGTGCTGGCGAAGGTCATGTGGGGACTCCTAGCGTCTCGCGGACGGCTGTCCGGGCGCGGTGCAGGCGGGACTTCCTGGCGGGGACCGTGAGGCCGAGGGCCTTGGCGACCATCGGCCCGCTGTAGCCCTGAACGTCCCGAAGGTCGACGACGCTGCGCTGGTCCGGCGGCAGTTGCGCGATCGCCGCCGCGACCGCCTGCGCCTCCAGCCGGCTCAGCACCTCGTCCTCGGCGGACGGCGCGGACCAGTTGCTCGTCGAGGTCAGCCACGGGTCCGCCGACGGAGTAAGAGGCGGTGGATGACGGAAAGGATTCACCGCTGAAGTGGGGTTGAGCTTGTGCACACGGGCCGGGGGCAACTATCACGATCGGAGCGAGCAACGCCGACGACACGCCGGAAATCGGACAAGACCGGGTAAGTTCGTGGTCATGATCATCGTGACAGCTGCACTGAAGGGCGGGGTCGGTAAGACAACCACGTCGGTGTACTTGGCCGCGCTGGCATCTTCCAACCGTCGCACATCCACCCTGGTCGACGCGGATCCGCAAGGCAGCGCCGCGGACTGGATCGCGGATTCCAGCGACGAACAGCTCTCCCGGATCGACATCGCGGAGGCACCGACGGAGCGCCTGCTGAACAAGGCGCTCGACAAGGTCCCGCCGGAGGGCATCGGCATCGTCGACATGCCGCCGTCCCACGAGCGCCTGCTGAACAAGGCTCTCGAACGCGCCCGGATCGTGGTCATCCCGACCCGCGTCGGCGGCGTCGAGACCCCGCGGGTGAAGGCCGTGCTGGACCTGGTCCCGGACGACGTACCGGCCGGACTGGTGATCTGCTCGGCCCGGACGTACACCCGCTCCTACCAGGAGGCGATGCAGCAGTACGGCGCCGAGAACATCCCGGTCTGGGGCACGATCCCGGAGCGCGTCTCGATCACCGCCGGCCCCACCGGCCCCCTCGCCTCCGACGGCCTCGACTCCTACAAGAAGGTCTGGCGCAAGATCCTCGCCGCCGCCCGCACCTAACCCCACCTACCGGCGTACCACGCAACCTCGCGCCGGGGGTGTGAACAGGAAGTGGTGGGTTTGTACCGGAAATAACCTGTTCAACGCCCCCGCCCCGCGGGCGCACCCCCGGTGAGTGGGGACCGGGCGCGGGTGTGCACCGGCGATGGGTGTGGCGTGGGGGTCAGCGTTGGAGCGGCGGTTCGCCTCGGACGTACGAGCGGATCACGGTGGCCGCCGCACCGCGGGCCCAGTCGTCGAACGTGTGCGAGCGGAGCGTCAGCCGGCAGTCCCCGGCAGCGCCGAACGCGTGCTCCGCGAAGGCGCGGCGCATCCGTTCCTCGTACAGGTCGTACTCCGCCACGCCCTCGCCCGCGATCATCACCAGCTCGGGCCCGACCAGGTTCACCATCGCGGCCAGCGCCGCACCGATCACCTCACCGGCCCGGTCGAACGCCTCGCGAGCCTGCAGGTTCCCGTCGTGCGCCAGCTCGACCGCCCCGGCCAGATCCAGCCCCGGCCGCCCGGTCTGCTCCCGGGTGCGCGCCAGGATCGCGTCCGACGACGCGACCGTCTCGACACAACCCCGCCGCCCGCAGGTACACACCAGCTCGCCCGGCGCCAGCGGAAGATGGCCGAGCTCGCCGGACACGCCGTACGCCCCGGAGACCACCTCGCCGTTGATGTAGAGCCCGCAGCCGATGCCGGAGCCGATCGTCACCACGGCGAACGAGTCCGCGTTCACGCCGGCCCCGAACCAGTGCTCGGCGACGGTGAGCGCGCGGACGTCGTTCGAGACCAGGATCGGCACCCGGACGCGCTTGCCGAGCAGTTCGGCGACCGGGACGCCGCGCCAGCCCATCAGCGGCGAGTCCCGCACCACGCCGTGCGTCGCGTCCACGTCACCCGAGACCGCGATCCCGATCCCGACCAGCGGGCCGGCCATCGCCGTACCGGTCTTGAGCGCGCTGATCAGCGCCTTCACGTGGTCCGCCAGGCGGTCGATCACCGCCTCCGGGTCGGTACTGTCCAGCGCGTCGTGCCGGACGTTGAGGATCCCGGCGGTGAGGTCGGTGGTGACCCCGATGAGGCTGGTCGGCGTGACCTTGACGCCGATCACCGACGCGCTGCTCGCCACCACGGTCAGCGGGCTCACCGGTCGCCCGATGCCGAGCTGGCCGTCGTCGCCCGCCGGGGCGTCCGTGACGAACCCGGTCTCGATCAGCGGCGCGACCGCCTTCGTCACCGCCGCCTGTGACAGCCCGGTCCGGCGCGCGATCTCCACCCGCGGGATCGGTCCCTGCGTCAGGATCTTGGTCAGCACCTCGATTCCCGCCGGCGTAGCCAGGGGAAGCGGACGATGAGGACGCAGCGGCACGAGAACAACTTACAAGCGCAGGGACCTTATGGGCCGGTTTCTGCCAGTGTTGGCGACGTCAGCGCCCAGCGGATGGTCCTGGTGAGCCCGTCACCGGCGGCGCGTACGACGGTCTGCTCGGCCAGCGGGAGGTACGGCAGCCGCAGCGGCAGGCGGGTCCACCACGGGAGGAGTCCGACGGCGGCAGCGGTCAGTACGCCGTACGCGGGACGCACGGCCCACGGTACGGGCGGGTGCACCAGGATGAAGCGGGCCGCCTGACGTGCTTCCGTCGTACCGCGGAGCTCGGGCTGGTACTCCTCGAGCAGTTGCCGCACCTCGGCGAGCGTCGTCGGCGGGTCGATCACGCCCAGCTTCTCGGCTACCAGCGCCGCGTCCTCGACGTACAGGTCCTGCTCCGCGGCGGTCAGCGGATGTGCGCCGTACCGCTGGTGCGCCGCCAGGAAGCTGTCGACCTCCGCGATGTGCACCCACTTCAGCAGGTGCGGGTCCGAGGCTCGGTACTTCACCCCGTCCGGACTGGTGCCGCGGACGCGCTCGTGCACCGCCCGGACGTGCGCGATCGCCGCCTCCGCGTCCGGGACAGCGCCGTACGTCGTGATCGCCAGGAAGTAGCTGGTACGCCGGAGCCGTCCCCACGGATCGCCCCGGTACCCGGAGTGCGCCGCGACCGCGGCCATCGCCAGCGGGTGCAGCGACTGCAGCAGGAGCGCCCGCAGGCCGCCCGCGAACATCGACGCGTCACCGTGCACCCGCCGGATCGGCCGGTCCGGCGGGAACCAGCGCGGGCCGGGCGTGCTGTGCACCCGACTGCGCTCAGCCTGCGGATCCGGCCCCGCCACCTTCGTCAGAATCATCCGGGCAAGCCCGTCCCGCAGCGGATCGATCATACGAACCAGTGTTGCTCAGGCGTCGTACTCGTCTTCCAGCAGCGAGTAGAGCCGGGAGTCGCGCCAGGCGCCGTTGGTGAACACGTGGTCGCGGAGTTGGCCCTCGTAGGTGAAGCCGATCCGCTTCACCACCGCGATCGAGGCCTCGTTCTGCGGCCCGATCGCGGCGGTCACCCGGTGCCGGCCGAGTGGACCGAAGGCGAACCGCAGGAGCGCCCGGGCCGCGTCGGTCGCGTACCCGTGGCCCCAGTGGTCGGCGCCGATCGCGTACCCGAGCTTGGCCGTCCAGGACCCGCTCGGCGCGATCCGGCCGAACCCGATCACCCGGTCGTCGTCCGGCCGGGTGACCGCGAGCATGTAGTCGGGCCGGTCCTGCTGCGCCGACCGCTGGACGATGCCGGCCAGGTTCTGCTCGGCCTTGGCCCGGTCGTAGCTGTCGAACGCCATCCAGGTCGTCACCCGGTCGTCACCGGCGACGGCCAGGTAGTCGTCGAGGTCTGAGGTCCGGAATTCGCGCAACACAGTCAGCTGTCCGCTGAGCTCCATTGGCGCAGGCTACCGGGGGAAGGACTGCATCGGAGTCCGGGTGAAGGACTCGATCTCCTCCTGGAGCTCGCGGGCGTCGTCCGCGCGCCCGGACTGCCGCAGCGCCTGGTGGACGCGGCGGGCCGAGTTCACGACACCGTTGATCCGGCGCTCGGTCGGCAGCGTCAGCACCGGGGCGAGGGCGTCCGCGGCCCCGTCCAGCTCGCCGCTCGCGATCCGGGTGATCGCCATCGCGGCGTGGCTGCCGGCGGCGTCGCCGAAGGCCCACTCCGGGTGGCTCTGGTCGGTGTACGCGTCGACGGCCTGGCTGGAGTACCGCTGGGCCTGCTCGACCTCGCCGGGCAGCTGCGCGAGCGCGTCGGCGGCGTAGTACAGCTGGCGGTTGCGGCCGAAGGTGCAGAGACCGCCCATGTCGTCGAGGTCGTCGTTGTGCACCGAGTTCCACGCCTCTTCGGCGCGCTCGAGCGCGGCGCGGGTGGCCTCCGGGTTGCCGAGCGCGGCCCAGGCGCGGGCCTCGCTGACCGGGAGCCAGACGCTGGTGGTGCTGTTCGCCTGCTCGGCGTAGCCGGCGCCGAGCTGGGCGTAGCGCACCGAGTCGTGCGGGTTGCCGGCCCAGTAGGAGACCAGCGACTGCAGACCGCGCACCCAGGCGCGCAGCCCGTGGTGGTCGGCGTTGTCGGCACACATGAACGCGGTCCGCGCCTGGGTGAGCGCGGCGTGCGGGTTACCGAGGTCGTGGGAGGCCTTCGCGAGCAGCCCGCCGGTGACACCGGCCAGGAAGTACAGCTGGCGGTGGTTCTCCGGGCGCTGCCGGCTCTCCAGCAGGCCGAACACCAGGTCCTGGGTCTCGACCAGCTGGCCGAGGATCTCCGGCAATGGGCGCTGTGGGTACGCCTGGGCGGCGTGGCGTACGTCGTCGTACACCTGTTCCATGGCCTCGCTTCCGAGACCGGACTGGGCCGCAAGGGCGAACGCCCTTGCTCGGCTGGCAGCCATGTCGAGAACCTCCATCTCGTTACCTGTCGTGATCCGTCCACTCGCGGCAGGTGCCGGCACCACCTGGGCGGCCGGTTCGGCGACGTACGGCGCGAGGAGCTCCTCGACCGGCTTGCCGAACATGCGTTGCAGGGTGCGCCGGGTCTGAGGAGTGGTCCCTGCGCGCTCGCCCGATGCGAGCCGCCGCAGGTGCCGCTCGGTGATGGTTCCACCCAGCTCGACGAACTCGGCGACGATCTCGGAGTAGGTCTGGTTCCGGCGCTGGATCAGGTGCGCCAGGACCGTCTTTGGCGCATACCTACCCGCCATCGTTCCTCCCGTTCACGTCAGTTCAGACGTTGTCTCGACTCATGCCCCACGACAAGGTGCTGTCCCCCAGATGTCCGCGAGAGGACCGGAAGAGGTCCGGCAAAGGTCCGGTCCAGGTCCTAGAGCGGTCACGTTGGGCTCGTGCACCATTACTGCCATGACAACCAGTAAGTCCAACTGGTTGCAAGGCCTGAGAGTTACGGGGTGAGAGGTTGTGACCATCGCGGAAATGACGTCGAGACAGCACCGGCGCAGAGTCCGGGTCTGGTTCGGCGAGCACGTGATCGCGCAGTACGTCGCGGAGGCGCCGCTGGCGGCCCGCTACGAACAGGCGATGCGGCGCCGTTTCGCCGGTCTCAAGGTCACCAACGACCTGCTCGGTCCGCTCGACTCCACCGACTGAAACACCCGATGCTGCCGGGTCCTCCTCAGACCCGGTGATGCTGACCCTGGGGTCTCCTCACGTCCAGGGCCGGCGCTGGAAGGTTCGGGGCACTCCTCAGCCCCGGACGAAACCCAGGTGCGGTCCGGAGTACTCCTCAACTCCGGACCGCGCCGCCCACCGACCCGGCTGGGCTTGGCGGCTGAGTTCCCTGTATCGCCGCCGCCCAGCCGTTCCAACCCACCTCCTGACCGACACCTCGGGTCAGGCAGGGCCGAGTGTCCTGGGCGGTAGGACACCGGAGGCTCCCGACACCTCACCGGGAACCTCCCCCTTGAGGTGGTCGGCTCCGGGTGTGACCGCCGCGCCTGGGCGGTCACACCCGGAGCCCTCAGAACGAGGTTGCCGGCCATCCGTCGAAGGACGATGGCCCGGTACTCCTCGGTGGAGATGCCCGCCGCGATCCTGCGGCGTTGCGCCCGGACCTCGATCGTCAGGTCCGCCAGGGCACGCGACCCGGCCGCCGTCAGCTCGGCGCCGGTCAGCCACTCGCGCTCGACCAGCGGATTCGTCACCGCGCCGAGCTCGGCCGGGTCGCCGCTCAGCGCCTTGGACCGCTCTTCGGAACTTTTTCGCCGCTCCGTGCCGACTTCTTTCCGGAAAGCGTCAGAGGTCCGCTGCAGGTCCGGTGCAGACCCGGACCAGGGCGGCGAGCAGCTGCTCGGGGTCGTGCAGCACGCGTACGCCGTCCGCCACCACCCGGCGGGTCCCGGGATCGACCGGGTCGCTCGCGGCCCACGCGGTCGCCGTGATGCCGACCTCGACCTCCAGCCCGGACGCCCGCTGGATCCGCACCTCGGTGAGGTACGGCCCCCACTCCTGCCGCCGTACCACGCTCACCGCGCCGAACACCTCGAGCCAGTCGTCCTCCCCGAGGTACCGCTCCGGTACGTCGGTCAGCACGATCACATCCAGGTCGGACGTCATCCGGGCGACGTCACGCGCCCACGACCCGACCATCGCCAGACCGCGGATGTCCGCCTGGTCCGCCGCCCAGCGGACCGCGTCGGAGACCACCTCGCCGACTTCCTGGGCCCGGGCCGCGCGGTCGGTGACGTACACGGCGAAGGGGGCGTCGGGTAGGACCTTGGACGCGTCGATGGACCAGCCTTCGGCACGGATCTCGCCGGCGTACCGCATGCCGAGGCGTTGCATGACGGCCTGGGAGGCGGCGTTGGACTGTTCGGTGAAGGCGATCACCGAGGAGGCTTTGAGGGTGTTGAAGGCGTAGTCGAGGCCGGCCCGGCCGATCTCGGTGGCCAGGCCTCGGCCGCGGGCGGTTTCGACCAGTGCCCAGCCGAGCTCCAGGCGGTCGGTTGCCCACTCCGGTCCGGCCAGCGCGGCGATCGCCTCGGCGGTCGGGGTGTCGGCGGGGATGCGGGACAGGCCGCCGCGGCCCGCGAGGGCGCCTGTGGTGCGGTCGTAGGCGATCCACTTGCCGGCGCCGTCGCGGTCCCAGTCCGCCTGGTGCTTGGCCGCCTGGTCGGCTGCTTGGTCCGCGGACAGCGATCCGTCGTACCAGCGGGACACCCACGGGTCCGCGAAGAGGCGCTCCAGGTCCGGTGCATGTCCGGGGAGGACCCCGTTCGGTCCGGTGATCGGTTCCAGGCGGAGACGGTCGGTGAAGCGGGACCGGACCGCGTGCGCGACCAGGTCCCGCAGGCGGCGGTCGCCGTCGGTGCGGTTGACCATGAGCAGATCCAGGTCGTCCGGTCCGGCCCAGGCGGACTTGTCGTGCTTGCCGGGTTCGAGACGCGGGCGGGTCAGGTCACCGTCGACGGTGACCAGGTAGTCGATCTCCCGGCGTACCCGGCCTTCCCACTCCCATTCCCAGTCCGCCACGGTCCGGACGATGTCGCGGACCTTCCACCCGGTCTCCTCCTCGACCTCCCGGGCCAGCGCCTCCTCGGGTGTCTCACCAGCTTCGAGATGCCCGCCGACGATGTCCCAGATCCCCGGCAGCAACCGCCGCTCCGCGGTACGCCGCTGCAGGTAGACGCGATGCTCTTCGTCCCGGATCAGTGCACCCACACAGTCGACAGCACGCATGCGACCCAACCTAGGGCACGTCGCCCTAGCTACCGCAGCGGGCGTTCGGTGATGCGGTTCGGCATGAAGAGAACGGCGACGACCAGGAGGAGGGCGGCCGCGGCGGCGCCGTAGTACACGTCGTGGACGGCGGGGGCGAGGATGCCGGCGGGCACCTTCTCGAGGTCGGCGTGGTCGTCGCCGAGGCGGGCCGCGACGACGCCGTTCGCGACCGCGCCGAAGACCGCGACCCCGACCGCGCTGCCGACCGAGCGGGAGAACATGTTCGCGCCGGTCACCACGCCGCGGGTCTGCCAGTCGACCGACGACTGCGCGGCGACCACCGACGGCGAGGCGGAGAAGCCGAGCCCGACACCGATGACGAAACACGCGACGGCCAGATGCAGGACGGAGCTCCGCGGGCCGACCGTGAGCAGGATTCCGGAGCCGAGGACGACGATCAGCGAGCCCATCAGCATCGTCGTCCGGAACCCGACCCGCAGATAGATCCGCCCCGCGAACGACGCCGCGATCGGCCAGCCCAGCGTCATCGCGGCGAGCGTGAACCCGGCGATCAACGCCGACGTACCGAGGACGCTCTGCGCGAACAGCGGCACGTACGTCGACAGCCCGATCATCAGCAGGCCGATCAGCAACGCGGCCGAGTTCGCCGAGTTCAGCACCCGCTGGCCGAGCACCCACAGCGGCAGGATCGGCTCGGCCGCCCGCCGCTCGACGAGGACGAACGCGACCAGCAGTACGACGGCCGCGGCCAGGATGACGACGCTCCGCGCCGAACCCCAGTCCCACATCACGCCGCCCTCGAGCAGTCCGAGCAGCAGCAGCGAACCGCCGGCCGCGAGCAGCACCGCGCCGGCGTAGTCGATCGTGTGTCCGGTCTTGTCCGCGACCTTCTCCTCGAACCGGCGGACCAGCACCCAGGCTGCCGCGATCCCGAGCGGGATGTTCACGAAGAAGATCCACCGCCAGGAGATGTAGTCCGAGAACACGCCGCCGAGGGTCGGCCCGACGAACGACGAGATCCCCCAGACACTGGCGACGTACCCCTGGACCTTGGCGCGCTCGGCGACCGTGTAGATGTCGCCGATGATCGTCATCCCGATCGGCTGGATGGCGCCCGCGCCGAGCCCCTGGATCAGCCGGAACGCGATCAGCGCCGGCATGCTCCAGGCGAACCCGCAGAGCACCGACCCGAGCAGGAACAACCCGACGCCGAGCAGCATCATCGGCTTCCGCCCGCGCTGGTCGGCGAGCTTGCCGTAGATCGGCACCGACACCGCCTGGGCGAGCAGATAGATCGAGAACAGCCACGGGAAATGCTTCCGATACGCCCTCAGAGTGAGGGCGGCCCCGGACGCGGCGATCTCAGCGCCGGCCGGGGCCTGGACCGGAAGGTTGGTTCCGATCGTGAGTGCAGTATCGCGGAAGTACGGGGACGCGGCGATCGTCGCGAAGTTGCGGGAGTTGGTCCGGGAGGGCAAGTCGGACGCCTGGATCGGGCTGCAGGTCCGGTTGCTGCTCGAGCAGCGAGCCCAGGAACTGCGCGAGCTCGGCGTGCTCGAGCTGCCGGACGACGCCGGTACGCCGTGGCTCGACACCGGCACCGAGCCCCGACACGAGCAGGGGACGGCGTGGGAGCGCCACGACGACCCGGAGGCGGACCGGTGAGCGCTGCTGTCATCGAGTTGCGTCCGCATCAGCCGTGGTGCACGCATCACCTGTCCGAGGACCCGGCCGACCCGCTGACGGCCGGCGCGGACGAGTGCGGCGCGGTGTTCCCCGTCCTCGAGTCGCCCGATGTGCACGTGACGGTGTCGCGTGCACCTGGCGACGCCGAGCCGGTGGTGATCGTGGAGCACCAGGGGCGGGAGTTGACGGTCGGTCAGGCGGCGCAGCTGCACGCCGTACTCGGCCGGGCGCTCGAGGCGGTGAGGCGGCAGTGAGCGCGGCGCGGGGACACCTGCAGCTCGTCGCAGTCGCCGCGAGCTCGGCCGGCGCGCAGCTGCTCGAGGAGTGGGCCGACTGGTACCGGGCCGGCGGCGCAGCGGACAAGACGATCACGACCCGGGTCGTGAACGTCGAGCTGCTGGCCGCACATGCTGGCGCGGGCCCGGCCGCGGTGAGCTCGAGGCAGATCGTGGCGTGGCTCGCGGACTGCCGGAAGCCGTGGACCAGGTCGACGTACTACACGAGCGCGAGCATGTGGTTCGCGTGGCTGGTCGACCAGGGTTACCGGGACGACAACCCGATGGACAAGGTCCGCCGACCGAAGGCGCCGCGCAGCGTCCCGCGGCCTGTGTCCTCTCGGGCGCTGGCTGACGCGCTCGAGGTGGCCGGCTACCGGGCGCGGGCGTACATCGAGCTCGGGCGGTGTGCCGGGCTGCGGGTTCACGAGATCGCGAAGGTGGACGGTGAACACTTCGCGGATGGGTGGTTGTACGTGCACGGGAAGGGCGATCGCGAGGCCTGGTTGCCGGTGCATCCGGCGCTCGAGCAGTTGCGGCGCGGTTATCCGAGCTCGGGTCTGTGGTTCCCCGGCAGCGACGACGGGCACGTGTCAGCGCAGACCGTGGGCAAGGTCATTAAACGCACGTTCGCGAAGGCCGGGCACCCCGGCGTCACGGCCCATCAGCTGCGGCACTGGTACGGCACGTGGTTGCTGCGGACAACGAAGGACGTACGGGTGGTGCAGGAGCTGATGCGGCACGCGAACCTGGCCAGCACGCAGATCTACACCGAGGTGAGCTCGGACGCGAAGGTGAGCGCCGTGCGCGGCCTCGAACTGAGGGGGCAGCAGTGGTGACCGAGGTAATCCGGGTGTCGATGCCCCTTGCCGAGCTGCTGACGATCGGCGGTGTGACGTTCCTGCTCGGCGTCGCGGCTGGGCTGCTGGTCAGGCGCCGGCGGTAGCTTCCCCCGACGTACGACGGCCCCGCACCTCCTCACCTGGTGCGGGGCCGTTCCGTGTCGGGATCGTAACCGGTAAACGCTCGATAGCCGGTTACTTCAGCTGTCGATGCCGGCCCACGTGGCGAAGTCGGACAGCGCTTCGGGCGGGCGTTTGCCCTTCGCCAGGGCGAGCACCGTCTCACGTACGGTCGGGTGCCGGCGGGTGTTGTGCGGGTCGATCCGGCGGGCCTTGTCCAGCGCCTCGAGCGCCCGGCCGGCGTCGCCGTGCAGCACGTACGCCCGCGACAGATCGATGTAGTAGTGGCCGACGCGTTCGGGCCGGTCACGGTCCACGATCTCGACCAGGCCGGACCGCCGTACCGACTCGGTGCCGTCACCGAGCTCGACCGGAGCGGCGACCCAGTGCACGAGGGTGTTCGTCGCGGATGAGTCGAGCCCGCGGTACGGCGTCATCGGTAGCGGGATCGGCTCGGCCTCCTGCAGTGCGCGGGCCTCCTGCAGGTACTCGTCAGCTTCCGGGAGATCGCCGGCGCGAGCGGCGAGCACGGCCGACCGTAGATCGAGCTGGACCTGCAGCGCACGGCCCGTCTCGGTGCTGTCGACGTGTTCGCGGGCCCGCTCGATCAGGCGAAGGCCGGCGCGGTAGTCGCCGTTCTGCAGGTGGCGGCTCGAGCGGTGGAACGCCGACACTGCGACTCGGTGCGGGTCGCCGGTGAATGGCGCGAGCTGGATGTGCCGCTCGGATGCGGTGGCGGCGAGGTCCAGTTGCCGGAACCGGCCGGCGACGGTCGCGGTCAGCCGGTAGGCGTCATGCAGCGCGGCGCGGGCGAGTACGCCGGTTGGGTCGGGTTCGGCGACCAGGACGTACAGGTGGTGCAGCAGCCCAGCGAGCTCGGCCGCCGCCTGGTCGTACCGCAGCCGGAACACCTGGCCGGCGATCTCGGTCAGCCGGGCATCGATGTACTCGAGCGGCAGCGGTTCGCCGGCGGGCTGTGGGTCGTCGTACGCATCGACCGCGGTCCGCAGGTCGGCGATGCCCGGGGCCTCGTTCCAGCTCGGCTCGCGGGCGTCGTACTGCTCTGTGCCGTACAGGTAGCCGGGCTTCACGCCGAGCGCACGGGCCGCCTGAGCGACGAACGCGGGCGTGGGTGGGGCCGAGCCCTGCTCAACCTTCTTGACGAGCGAGAGCGACACGTGGGCCCGCTGGGCGAGCGTGGCTTGTGTGACGCCTCGCAGCTTGCGCAGGGTCTGCAGGCGGGTCGCGACGCCGATGTCATCCATCGGGTTCCCCCTCGAGCTCGGGCGGTTTGTCCCTTTCTTGTCCCTCCACGATGCCACACGGCGCCAGGGTGGATATCAGGTCAGGGCGTGCCCGGTGAAGGCGAGTCCCGGGCGCCCTGGCCGACCCAACAAGACGGGGACTGGGGAGACGATGAGCAACGACGCTGAGGTGCTGGCGACGGTACGGCACATCCTGGACGAGCGGCGGCCGGCCGAGGACACGATCCGGGCTATCAGGAAGCTGCTCGAGCCACCGCGCGAGCGCCAGCCGGTGGAGCTGACCGGCCGCGGCTGGCCGGTACTGCGGGCCAGCGAGGCGCCGAGCGGTACGGCGTGGGAGTACCACGATGACCCGGAGATGCCATGACGACCCGGGACGATCGAGGCCGGCCGGAGCACGTCCCGAACGGTTACCGGATCGGCGAGTACGAGAAGTGCGAGGCGACCCGGGACGGCGTACGGTGCGTCCAGAGAGTCGGCCATAAGGGCAGGCACATCGGCCACAACCCGACCCTCAAGAGGTCGCGCGTGTGGGACGGATAGTTGCCCACCGCAACACAGACGAACACCCCCGGGCCAGCGCATGGTCCCGGGGGTGTTCCTTGTGCGTTGAGCTCACCACATCCCGAGCGGCGGGAACGAGTTCGACCCCGGCATGCCCGGACGAATCCCGCCCTTCTGCGACTTCGCGTATGCCGCGTTGGCCTCCTCTCGAGCCTGCTCGGCGGCCCGCTCCTGCGCAGCCTGAGCACGCAACTGCCGCTCGATGCTCGCTCGGATCAGCACGTGCTCGGACTCGAGCGGAGGCAGCTCCCAGCCGTCCGGCGCGACCTTGGCCCACCCGGGGACCGGAACGGCCTGGTGCGTGCCGCCCATGCCGGCGACCAGTTGCTCAACGGCATCCCGGTTGACGGCCCGCCGTACCGCGACCGCAGCGGCACAGATCGCCTCCCAACGCTCGAGCAGCTGCATCAGCTGGTCCCACGTCTCGGCCTCGCGTGACGTGTAGCCGAACGCGGCCAGTCCGCTCAACGGCACCGGGAGCACGGCGGCCGAGTGAGCGACACGTTCGCCCTCGGCCCGCAGCATCGTCATCGCCTCGGCCGCCTCGCCGTCTCGAGCAGCCGCAAGCGCCCGGTTCGCCGCGAGATCGGCGGCCGCGGTCACGAGGGCGTGCCCCGGCTCCGGCCCTCGCTGCGGGCCGGTGTCGGCACGTGCCAGCTCGAGCGCCCGCACGGCGGCCTCGTTCGCGGGCACGGACCCATCGGCCAGGGCCTCGATCAGCTCGGTGCGGGTCGCCTCGTCCGCCGCCCGCATCGCCTCGAGCTCGGCGGCCAGCTGGTCCGCGCGGCCGAACCACTCGCGGGCGTGCGGAAACGTCAGCGTGGTCAGCGACAGCCGGTCGACGGCATGCAGCGCGGCCCGCAGCTTGTATGCGTCGCCGCCTGCTTGGTGCGGCTTGGCCCCGGTCGTCGGCAGCTCGGTCTCACTGGTCATGGTCGAGATCCTCTCGGTGATGGTGGTGGTGTTGTCTGCGGTGATCTGGCGCACCCGCCAGCGGTCGAGCAGGCTCACGCGTCCGCTCCGTCCGGGTGGTCGGCGGCGAGGCGCTCGGTCTGCCGCGCCAGCTCCCGGTCCGTCCGCTCCTGCTCGGCGCGCTGCTCCTTCGCGACGCGGGCCCAGCCGTCGCGGATCTCCTGCTCGCGGATCTCGCCGAGCTCTGCCGGCGTACGTCGCGGCTCGCTCGGGTCGACGTACCGCGCGTCATCCGGGCGGTTGGCTTCGGGGTCGAACATCATCTGTCGGTCTCCAATCGGGTGTTCCTGGCACGGCAGTCCGCCAGCCAGAGGGCAACGACATCGCTGCTCACCGGGTCCAGACGGTCCCGGATCGTCGGGCGCGCGGGGTCAACTGGCGGCGTCACAGGCCGCCGCTCACCTGGCCGCCGGCACCCCTGGCCGTGGTAGACCGCCAGCGACCGCGTGCCGCCCTCTGAGGGCGCGAGCCACCACCAGGCCCGGCAGCAGTCCCGAACGGCCCGCGGCGGGCCGCCAGTCGCCAGCAGCCGCGGATGCAGCTCGGCCCGCGAATGCTCGGCGGCAGCCGCGAGGGCCACCGGTCCACGCCAGCCCGTCAGGCAGGTCAGGCACAGCACGTGCACCTCGCCAACCGGCCAGCTGCGCACGTCCAGATCAGGCGCGCTGTGCGGCATCTCGAGGCCGCGCGTCAGCTGCGGCGCGAGCTCGCCGGCACTCGGCCGGATGCGCGGATTCTCGGCCGCCTGCAGCCGGTCGCCGAAGGCCTCTCCCGCGTGCGCTCGAGCGCTGTCGACCGGGCCTCCGCAGTGTGAGTGAAGACAGAGGGACGTGGATGTCCTAGGGCCCTGCACGGGAAAGACGGGGGTCGCGCGCGCGAGCTCGGCGGTCATCGTCGGTACTCTCCGAACGCGACGAGCACGAGTCTGCGACCTGTTGTGATCGGTCGGACGGCGTGCGGGGTGGCAGCGGTGAAGCCGAGCAGGTCGCCGGCCTCGAGCTCGACGGGCTGGCAGTTGATCTCGAGCTGTCCGCCGGCGAAGTCCTGGCCGGGCTGGTTGAGCAGCAGGCTCAGGCTGACGGTGCGGTCCCACGTGCTGGGTACCTCGGATACCCGGTCGGTGTGCTGCTCGAACTGGTCGCCGGGTGTGTAGCTCATGACGCTTGCGGTGGCGTAGTTGACGGGCAGGCCGTACGCCTCGCCGACGATGTGCAGCAGCTCGGAGATCAGCGGGCCCCAGTCGTCCCACGGCAGGGCGGCGTGCTGGCGCGGTGGCCGGTATCCGTCCAGGTCGGGGTACTCGGCGGTGCGCTCGAACAGGTCGACCAGGTCGGCGATCACGTCATCGGGCAGGGCCTGCCGGATCAGCACGGCGGGTGCCGGCCGGGCGTCGACCGCGGGCAGCTCGGGCTCGGTCGCCTGGTCGACGGGTACGCCGTACCGCTCGGCGAGCTGGCCGGCGACCGGGGCGAGCCAGGGTGCGAGGACGAGTCGGTGGATGCGGGCGTGTGCGAGGTGCACGCTGCCGTCTGCGGCGTAGTCGCTGCTGTACGGGTCGGCGGTGGTGAGCGTGCCTTGCACCTCGAGCTCGGCGCGGACGTGGTGCCGGGTGGACCAGCTGGTGAACTGGGTGCCGGCCGCGTCGGGTGCCCAAGCGAAGACGTGCGAGAGCTGGCCGCCCGGCTCGATCTCGGCGGGCACGGCGCGTTCGCTGGCGACCAGGAGCACGGCGGGTGTGTGGCCGGCGGCGAGGTGTTCGCGCAGCTGCCGCTCGGCGCGGTCGGCGTGCTGCATCCGCGTGAACACGTCGGCGTCCGGGCTGGGCTCGGCGTACGGCTCGGCGGCGACGCGGTAGTACTTCAGGTGGTGGGCAGGCATCAGCTGGTTCCCTTCCGGCTTCGTGGGGCGGGGTCGTACACCGCGCAGGTGGTCCAGACGGCCCGCACCTCGTGGCCATGGATGCGGGCGTGCTGGGCGCCGACCGCGAGCGCGTTGCGGCCGCGCCATGTCCGGTCGCATCTCGAGCAGACCGCGTGGGTCGCCAAGGTCGCGTACGTCTTCTGGATCTTCACGAGGCGGCTCGATTCGGGTTACAGGTTGGGCATCTGGCCATGCGGCCGTCCGGTAGCTCGACCATCCGGCTCGCGTCGCAACTGGTGCACTTCGGCGGCAGCGGTGGGGCCGGTGTGTCCATCTGCTCGACCCTCGAACGCACGACCGCGGCGACGTTGCGCGAACCAGTCCGGGGGTCGCCGGTGCTGCGTACGTGGTCCGCGATCTGGTGCGGTGTCCAGCCGCGGCCGAGCTGATCCCGGACAGCCCCGGTGCAGCTCGGGACCGCCTGGCCGGCGAGCTCGGCGAGCAGCTCGAGGGTTCGTTGCACGTCGTCATTCCGCCGCCCGCTCTTGGGTGCGTCCTCCTGTAGTTCTGTAGAGGCGGGGTGGGGATACATGGGATAGGGATAGGGAGTGGTCGGGCTCCCCGGACCACTAGCCGGACCACTACGCAGACCGCTAGCGCCGTAGCGGTCGGGCACACCGGACCACAAGTTGTGGTCGGGCACACCGGACCACAACGGATCGTTTGTGGTCGGGCTCACCGGACCACTAGCGAGGGCTGTGGACAACCCGTAGTGGTCGGGCTCCGCGGACCACAAACGAGGACCGTGCTCGGTGCACAGCCGGTACTCGGACCGCGCTCGGCCGGAACCTCTGCGGATCTCGATCAGGGGCGGCCGGCCCTCGCGACCCGGGCCAGCGAGTGACCGGATCGCATCCGACACCTGGCCCTTGTACTCGCCTGACCACTCGCTCAAGTCGTCCAGCTTTGGCGAGCACGTGAACGGCGGCTGCTTGTCGAACGTGTCGAGTGCAAGCAGCATCAGCACCAGGCGCTCGCGCGTGGTCGTCCACCGTCGCGGTAACCGCCGGACCCACTCGACAGCAGGGCGCGGCCCGTCGACCAGGGCAGGCGCGTCAGCTCCTCGGTTGTCCGCCTTACCGCGTACCGTGGCAGCTGAGAGGGTCGGCCCATCGGGGTCCCGAGAGCTGGCCGGTTCGGCACCTTCCCGACCGGCCAGCCGCCCCACCTTCGTAGCGTCGCTAAGCGGTTCGGCGTACCGCTCGCGGCCGGGGGCAGCCGATACAGTCGTACCAGTCGCGTGCCTCGCTGACTGTTGAACCCCTGGCTCCGGTCGGGGGTTCTTCCATGTCACCGATCACCGCCGGCGAGGTCGGCCGGCTGCACGATCTCGCCGCGCAGATCGGCCTCAGTCAACACGCGCCGAGCGAGAGCGGCCCGGACAATGCGGGCAGCCTTAGCGAGCTGGGCAGGGTCATCCACCGCCCGAACGGCGGCCTTGGTCATCAAGCTACGGCGGGCGTTCGACGTACGGGCGGCGCGGTCTTCCGGGCTTTCGGGTCGTCGGTCAGGGGTCAGCGTCTCGGATGCGGTCATGGGGTTGCGCACAACTTTCGAGGCGGGGCCCGCGCATGGATGTACGCGAGCCCGAGAGACTTCCCGCGGAGGTTGTGAGCCCCGGCTGTCGGGGGCGCCACTGGCTGTCTGCGGGGGCGGTCCCGGCCGGACTGGACGGGTCCTCCGGGGGTATCTCTGCCTTTCCGGCCCCGCTCACCGGGGCGCTGGGTCGACCGTCATCCTCCCGGCGACGGCGGCTGTGTGCACCGACAAGTTACAACCCTGTGAGATCTCAGGTCACAGGACACGCCATGCAATCGAAACCCTGTTCGGGTCAAAGGTGTGCTTCGTCTCCGGCGCGGCCCGGTGGATCGTGACTCGCTCGATGAACAGCCGCACGAAGTCGCGTCGCTCGTCCAGCGTCATGTACGGCCAGGCCTCGCGGGCCTCGGCCACGTCGACCCGGGCTCGAGGCGCGGGCAGGTTGGCCAGCTCGCCGGACAGCTCCCGTTCCTGGTCGGCCAGATCAGCCCGGGCCGTCGACCACTCGGCCGCGGTCAGGTGACGGCGGGTCCACATCTTCGCGAGCTCGGTCCGCTGCTGCTCAAGGTCGCCCAGCTGCTTGACCAGCGCGTCGCGACGTTCGGCGTACTCATCGACGGCCAGGGCGTGCAGGAACTCCGGTTTGTCGAGCTCAGCCCACAGCCGATCCATCACGAGCTCGTCCACGCGATCCATCGCCACACTGACGCAGGCTCGGCCGCCCTTCACCACCGCGCACAGCAGATGCGGTTTGCTGGTGCCGTTGCGGTGAACCTTCGGCGCCCCGATCAGGTCGCAGCCGCACACCCCGCAGACCACCAGGCACGGGTCGCCGCCGGTCAGCAGGTACTTGCGGCCGGGGTGGTTGCGGCGCCGGCCGCGCACGAGGTGGGCCTCGCCGTCGCTGCGCTGTACAACCCGGTCGGCGGTCAGCTTCGCGGTCACGGCTCGCCAGGTCGGCTCGTCCAGCACGGGTGGCCAGTTCCCGCGGACGGTGGCGCCCTGGTGCACGCGCTTCCCGGCGATCGTGGGTGACAGCAGCGTCGACCGGACCGAGGACGCTCCGAGCTCCCCGCCCCGCGTACCGGTGACGCCACGGGCCCGGAGCTCGGTCGTGATGTTGGCCATTGACCAGCCGGACAACACGGCGTCGGCGGCCCACGCGTACGCCTCGGCGCGGTCCGGGATCGGCTCGAGGGTCTTCTCACCGTCCGGGGTCTTCGCGCCCCGATAGCAGGCGTGCGCGCCGCCTGGTGGCAGTCCTCGGCCGGCCTTGTCCGCGAGCGTGTCCATCAGCCGCCGCCGCATCTTGCGGACCTCCCCGGCGTTCAGCACGGCCTTGATGCCGGCCACCTCGCCGCGCACGTCAACCAGACCGTCCCGCTTGGTGTGCAGGTGGGTGATCCCCGCGGCGTCCAGCTCGGCTGCGAGGCCGAACCAGCGGAGCTCGTCACGCTCGAGGCGGGACTGTTCGACGGCCCACACGTGAGCGATCCGGCCCGCGGCTAGCCACTCCTTGAACCGGTCATGCTCGGGCCGGGGCCCGTCCGGGTTCATCGCCGAGTTGTTCCCGTCGGCGAACACCTCGACGGGAACGCCCGGCCAGGTGGCAGCGGCGTACTCGCGGCCCCACCGTTCCTGAGCCTGCACACCCTCGGTTCGGCCGGACTTGTCACGGCTGATCCGGCAGCACAACGCGACGTACTGAGTCATGCATCGCAGCATGCAGGATGAGTAGGCGTATTGACAACACTCGACTCACGGGAACTGCGTGAAGCCGCCGAGGTCGGCGACCACGGACGGTACGGCGGTGGCCAGGATCGTCGCGTCGATCGCGACCAGGCCGACGCTCAGCATCACCGCGAGCAGGATCGGGCCCCGTTCCGACCGAAGCCCCACACTCGCCCGGTCGATCCGCTCAGTAGTCATATCACCGACCAATGTAGGTGAACCGACAGCTATTCCCTCAACCGTGGACCGCCTCGTGGACTTCACCCAGGTACGACGAGGCAGGCGCGCCTGGTGCAAGGCACGTGGGCTCCCCGGCCGTTACGCTCCGGGAGTGAGGAAGCGGTCTTTCGTGAGCGGCGCCGTGCTCGTGGTGACCGTGTCACTGACCGTGGTGCTGCTGCCGATCGCGATCAACGTCGGCACCGGCGGCACCGCACCCGCGTTCCTCGAGCCGTACGTCGGCCTGGTGTGGCCGGTGATCGGGGTGCTCTGGGTCGTCGCGGTCGGCACGGCGCTGCTCGAGGTACGGAACCGGCGGCAGCCGCGGATCTCGAACCGGACCGCCGACCAGCCACGGAACCGGCAGAACGCGCTGCTCCAGGTCGACCGGTACCTGTCCGAACGCCGCGCCGGTTCGCTCGCCTCGCGGACCCGGATCGCGGTCGCGCTGGACGGCAAACCGGACGCGGTCCGTCCGTTCGACCTGTTGGTGCAGCCGCTGAACGACGCGCCCACCCGGATCCCCGACGACGCGGACATCGCGACGGTCTTCGACGACCTCGAGGACAACATGCTGATCCTCGGCGCGCCCGGCGCCGGGAAGACCACGATGCTGCTGAACCTGGCCCGCCGGGCTCTCCGCCCTCGCGCAGACCGACGAGCAGCAACCCGTCCCGGTGGTGCTCGACCTGGCCGGATGGGGCGCGCAGACGTCGCACCGGAACGACGACGACCCGGGCGACAGCGCCTTGCTCGCCGGCTTCGTCCGCTGGTTGCTGTACGAGCTGAACGACCGCTACCGGATCCCGCCAGGCGTCGGACGGACCTGGTTGCGGGCCGGACGGCTGGCGTTGCTGCTCGACGGACTCGACGAGATCGCCGAGCCGGACCGCGCCAAGCTCGAACCGGTGCTGGAGGAACTCCGCCACAACTACCGGGTCAGCCAGCTCGCGATCACCTGCCGGACGCACGACTACGAGCGCCTGCCGCGCCGACTGAGCCTGTTCGGGGCCGTGCACATCAGACCGCTCTCCAGGCAACAGGTGCTCGACTACTTCGCCGCCGTCGGCCCGGTGCTGGACGGTGCGCGGGAAGCGATCGAGCAGGACGAGGAGCTGTGGGACCTGGTCAGCTCACCGCTGATGCTGAACGTGATGACGCTCGCGTACCAGGACCGTGCGCCCGAGGACGTCGCCGCCGGCGGGGTCGCCGACCTGCGGCGCGAGCTCTTCGACACGTTCATCTGCGAGGTCCTCGCTCGCAACCGCAAGACCGGCAGACAGTACGACGCCAAGACCGCAGTACGGCGCCTGTGGTGTCTGGCCTGGTGGACACGCAGCAGGGCCGGCGACCGGACCGCCGTACCGCGGTGGATGACGCCGGACGGTTGGTACGGACTGGCATTGCCTGAGGTGGACTATCTGACGCACGCGGTCTGTCTACCGGCCCTGTTCGGCGCGCTCAGTGCGGGCGCCACGCTGATGATGATTGCGCAGTACGGCGCACTCGCCGGGCTGGCTGTTGCCGGTGCGGCGCTGGTGCTCGTCCACCTGCTGCCGCATCCGTGGCAGAAGCTTGTCGGGAACGCGCCGCGGCCGGTGCTGCTCTATGCGGTCGTGCTGTTGATAGGCACGGCTGGGACGGTCGCGGTGACGGCTGCTGCGTTGGGGCTGGTGGAGATGCTCACGGCCAAGGTGGCTCTTGCTATCGAGGCTGCGCTGGTTGCCGGTGCCTATGGGGTCGAGCTGATGGTGTTCCACGACAACAGGCGGCGGTTGCTGCTGGGGGTGCGGCTTCTAGCGGTAGTGGCAGCAAGTTGGGTCGTGCTCAGCCTCGGTGCTGCCGGTCCGTTCGCTGCTGGTGCTGCTGTCGGGCTCCTGGTTGCTCAGGGCATCCGTATGGTGAAGTCGCTGCCCACGGACCACCTGCCGGCCGCCGCGGTGGGTGACACCTGGCGTATGGACGTGTGGGTCGCCGGCGGTGCAGTGGCTGCGTTTCTGATCGCCGTACTGCTCGGAGCCGACTTCTCGTCACCGCAGCTGGAGGCGGCCGCTGGAATCGTGGTGGGAGCCGTTGCCGCGAAGGCGTGGCGCCGGCGGCCGCCGGTGCTGGCCGGGCCGTTGTCCCGCTGGCTGCACGACCTGCTGCTGCGGTGGACCGGGTACCTCTCGTGGCGGCGCCGGGCGTTCCTGCAGTACGCCGCCGATCGGTTTGTGCTCGCTCGCACCGGGCACGGCCAGTACGCGTTCATCCACCTGCTCGTCCGCGACCACCTCGCGGAGTGCACACCGGACGAGCTCGCCGCGAAGGTCGAGCGCCGGATCGCCGAGCGGGAGGCGCGTCGTCAGGCGGGTTCGGTGAGCGCGTAGCCGATCAGGCTGCTGCACAGGGCGAGCGCGATCAGTGTGCTGAGGGCGAGCCGGAGCGACGTGTGCTCCGCGATCGTGCCGAGGACCGGGGTCGCGACGCCGCCGACGCTGACCGCGAGGCCGAGCGTCATCCCGCCCGCCGTCCCGACGCGGCCCGGGAGGAAGTCCTGCCCGAGCGTGACGTGCAGCGAGAACGGGATCGACATCGCGATCGCGGTCAGCGCGAGGAACCCGAAGAAGGCCGGCCCTGGGACGAACACCAGGCACGCGATCGCGGGGACGGCGACGGCGTACGACGTCCGCAGCGTGCGGACCCGTCCGTACCGGGTGGCGAGCCGGCCGCCGAGCAGCGTACCGAGCGCTCCGGAGGAGAACAGCACGAAGAGCGCGGTCCCGCCGGTGGTCGTCCCGCCGCCGACGCGCTGTCCGGCGTACAGCGCGATGAAGGTCCCGAGGCCGACGAACACGATCGACCGGCAGACCATGATCACCGACAACCGCAGGAACGACGGCCAGTCGTCGGCGCCCTCCGGCGTACTGCGGACGACGGGCCGGGTGGCGCGTGAACGGATCGCCCAGGAGGTGATCGCGGCGCCCAGCAGCGCCGGTACGACGAGCACCGGGGTCAGTGGCAGACCGCCGGCGGCGATGATCGGGGTGACCAGCACCGGTGCCAGCGCGAAGCCGACGTTCCCGCCGACCGAGAACCAGCTCATCCCGACGTGACTGCCGCCGCTGACCAGGCGCGCCATCCGGGCCGCCTCCGGGTGGTACGCCGCGACGCCGAGGCCGGAGAGGGCGGCAGCCAGCCACATCAGCCAGTACCGGTGGCCGACGCCGAGCAGGGAGATCCCGAGGCCGGCTGTCGTCATCGCGACCGGGATCAGCCAGGTCGACGAGCGGCGGTCGGTGAGTACGCCGAACACGGGCTGGACGACGGAGGACAGCAGGGTCGCGGCGAGCGTGATGCCCGAGACCGCGACGTACCCGAGGCCGCGCTCGGCGACGAGGAACGGGACGAGTGCCGGAACGCATCCCTGGTAGATGTCCACGCAAGCGTGGCCGACCGCCATCAGTCCGATTGATCTCCGCACCTGACGATCGTCGTCGCGGAGGTGGTTGTCCGGCTTCCGATAAAATGCCAGGTGATGCCGGAAACCCGCCAACGTCCCGCGACCACCGGTCACCGCCCGATCCAGGCCGGCGGCGGCATCGACCCGCACTGGCACGACCGCCATCAGATCGTGTACGCCGGCCACGGCGTCCTGGCGGTTACCACCAGTACGGGCACCTGGGTAGCCCCGGCCACCACCGCGATCTGGATCCCCGCCCGCACGGTCCACCAACACCGCGCCTACGGCGAAACCACCCTCCACACCATCGCCCTCGACGAGAACCCCCTCGCCCTCACCACCCCCACAGCCCTCTCAGTCACCCCCCTCCTCCGCGAACTGATCCTCACGTACACCTCGGACGAGGAGCGGGGTGAGTCTGTGGAGCGGGTGCGGTTGCGGGGGGTGTTGCTGGATCAGTTGCGGGCGTCGGATCAGCGGCCTACGTACTTGCCGGCGGGGCAGGATCCTCGGTTGATGAGCATTTGTGAGCTGCTACAGGAGGATCCGGCCGACGGCAGGACCCTTGTGGAGTTGGGGCGGGTGGTGGGTGCCAGTGAGCGGACGTTGAGTCGGTTGTGCAAGGGAGAGTTGGGGATGACGTTCCCGCAGTGGCGGGTGCAGTTGCGCTTGCAGCGGGCGTTGATCCGGCTGGCCGAAGGGAGATCGGTGACCCAGGTGGCGCACGAGACCGGATGGGCCTCGACGAGTGCGTTCATCGACAGCTTCCGCCGGGCGTTCGGTCACACCCCGGGATCGCGCAGAGCCTGATCGAGGATCCGGCTCCACTGCCGCACGATGCCGCGACGCCGAGCGCTGTCGTCGGTCAGCAGATCCGCCAGCCCGAGCCCGCGCGCCATGTCCAGCACTCCCTGCACGGTCTCCCGAACCCCGGGCGTCCGCTCACTCACCTCGAGCACTTCCAGCAACGCGCGATGCGCCTGCCGGCCAACATGCGCCTCCAGCCGCACGATCTGCGCCCGCAACGCCTCCTCGGTCGACGCCGCCACCCACAGGTGCAGCGCGGCCCGGAACAACGGCCCGGTGTACACGTCCGCGAGCATCCCGACGATCGCCTCGGTCCGCCCGGCACCGCTCGGCAGCGCGGAGGCCTGCGCGCGGATCTCGGCCAGGCGGACCTCGGTCATGTACTCGACCGCCGCCGCGAACAGATCCGCCCGGGTCGGGAAGTGGTGCTGCGCCGCGCCCCGCGAGACGCCGGCCCGCGTCGCGACCACGCTCACCGTGGTCGCGGCGTACCCGACCTCGGCGAGCGACTCGACCGAGGCCTCGAGCAGCCGCTGCCGGGTCGCCCGCGAACGGTCCTGCTGGGGCGCCTTGAGCACTTCACTCACGGGCCCGCAACTCCCGGCGGAGGATCTTCCCGGACGCCGCCTTCGGGACAGCGTCGATGAACTCGACCTGCCGGACCTTCTTGTACGGCGCCACCCGGGAGGCGACGTACTCCATCACGTCCTCCGCGGACAGCGAGACGCCCGGCATCGGCACCACGAAGGCCTTCGGTACCTCGGTCCCGTCCGCGTCGACGCCGATCACCGCCGCGTCCGCGATCCGGTCGTCGGTGAGCAGGACGGCCTCGAGTTCGGCGGGCGGCACCTGGTACCCGTGGTACTTGATCAGCTCCTTCACCCGGTCCACGACGTACAGGTAGCCGCGCTCGTCCATGCGTCCGATGTCGCCGGTGTGCAGCCAGCCGTCGGCGTCGACGGTGGCGTCGGTGTCGGCCGGCCGGCCTAAGTACCCCTTCATCACCTGCGGCCCGCGGATCCAGATCTCGCCCTCGTCCGTATCGTTGCCGTCAGCACCTACCAACCGCATCTCGGTCGACGGGAACAGCTTCCCGACCGCGCCCGCGGGCGGCTCCGGGTCGTCCTGCGGTACGGCGTGCGTACCGGGCGACAGCTCCGTCATCCCGTACGCCTGCAGTACGGCGTGCAACCCGAGCCGTTTCGCGCACGCCGCGGCCAGCTCACCGTCGAGCGGCGCCGCGGCCGACGTCACGTACTTCAACGCGGACAGGTCGACGCCGTCCACCGCCGGGTGTTTCGCCAGCGCCAGTACGACGGGCGGCGCCACGAACGCGCGGGTGATCCGCTGCTCGTCCAGCGTGGTCAGGAACTGCTGCAGGTCGAACTTCGGCAGCACCACAACCGTCGCGCCGAGTCGCAGCGGCAGGTTCATCAACACCGACAGCCCGTAGATGTGGAAGAACGGCAGGATCGCGATGATCCGTTCCTCGTCCCCGAGCGTGATCATGACCTCGGCCTGCGAGATGTTGGTCGCGATGTTCCGGTGCGTGAGCATCACGCCCTTGGCCGCACCGGTCGTGCCGCTCGAGTACGGCAGTACGGCGACATCCTCGGCGGGGTCGATGTCCACCACCGGCTCCGGACCGGTCGACGCGAACAGCTCCTGGATCGAGCGGTACCCCTCGGCCTGGTCGCAGACGAAGATCTGCTGGACGTCGGTCCCGTCGACCGCGGCCGTCGCGACCGGCAGGAACAGCGAGATCGTCACCAGCAACGTCGCCTTCGAGTCGACCAACTGCTTGTGCAGCTCGTCCGCGGTGTACAGCGCGTTCACCGTGGTCACGGTCGCGCCCGCGCGGGTGGCTCCGTAGAACACCACCGGGTAGAGGATCGAGTTCGGGCTGTAGAGCGCGATCACGTCCCCGTGCCGGACACCGAGCTCCGCGAGGCCGGCAGCGACCCGGCGGGTCAGGTGATCCAGCTCCGCGTAGGTCAGCGTCTTGCCGGTGACGCCGTCGACCATCGCCGGCCGGTCACCGTACTCCTGGGCGTTGCCGAGAACGGCGTCGTGGATCGGTACGTCGAGCACCTCGACGGGCGGGAACTGACTGGTGATGATCATCGGCCCAGGCCTTTCTCAGTAGGACTTCGGCAACCCGAGGCTGTGTTGTGCGACGAAGTTCAGGATCATCTCCCGGCTCACCGGAGCGATCCGGGTCGCGCGCGCGGCCGCGACCAGCGAGGCAACGCCGTACTCGACCGTCATACCGTTGCCGCCGAGGGATTGCACGGCCTGGTCGGTGGCGCGGACGGCAACCTCGCCGGCGGCGTACTTCGCCATGTTCGCGGCCTCGCCGGCCCCCATGTCGTCGCCGGCGTCGTACAACGCGGCCGCCTTCTGCATCATCAGGCGGGCGAGCTCGAGCTCGATCTTGATCTGCGCTAGCGGGTGCGCGAGTCCCTGGTGCGCGCCGATCGGATGCTTCCAGACCTGGCGTTCTTTGACGTACGCGGTCGCCTTGCCGAGCGCGTGCCGGGCGATGCCGAGCGCGAACGCGGACGCCATGATCCGCTCCGGGTTCAGGCCCGCGAACAGCTGCATGAGCGCGGCGTCCTCGGACCCGACGAGCGCTTCGCGCGGGAGCCGTACGTCGTCCAGGAACAACGAGTACTGCTTGTCCGGGCTGATCAGGTCCATCTCGATCTGCCGGAACTCCACACCCGGCGCGTCGACCGGGACGATGAACAGCGCGGGCTTGAGCTTCCCGGTCCGAGCATCCTCGGTGCGGCCGACGACCAGGACGGCCTTCGCGACGTCGATGCCCGAGATGAAGACCTTGCGCCCGGAGAGCGACCAGCCGTCGTCGGTCCGGCGCGCGGTGGTGGTGATCTGGTGCGAGTTCGACCCGGCGTCGGGTTCGGTGATCGCGAACGCCATGATCGTCGTACCGTCGGCGAGCCCCGGCAACCACCGCTGCTTCTGGTCGCCGGTGCCGAACCGGGAGATCACCGTGCCGCAGATCGACGGCGAGACCACCATCATCAGCAGCGGGCAGCCGGCCGCGCCGAGCTCCTCCAGCACGATCGACAGGTCGGCCATCCCGCCGCCTCCGCCGCCGTACTGCTCGGGCAGGTTCACCCCGAGGAAGCCGAGCTTGCCGGCCTCCAGCCACAGCTCGGCGGTGTTCCCGCCGGAGCGGGCCTGCCGGTTGAACCACTCGTACCCGTACTTCTTGCCGAGCTCCGCGACCACCTTCCGCAGCTCGCGACGCTCTTCGGACTCCACGAAGCTCATGAGTTCTCCCCAACCACGGCCAGTACGGCGCCGACCTCGACCTGTTGTCCTGCCGCGACCTTCAACTCGCCGACGACCCCGGCCATCGGCGCGGCGATCAGGTGCTCCATCTTCATCGCCTCCAACCACACCAACGGCTGCCCTTGCGTCACGACGTCACCAACCTGCACGCCGACCCGGACCACAGTCCCCGGCATAGGTGCCACCAACGAACCCGCGGCCACCTGCTCCGCCGGATCGGTGAACCGCGCCACCGGTGTCAGCATGACGCTGCCGAGCGCCGAATCCACACAGGTGATTCCGTCGTACGCCGCAACCTCGAACGCCCTGCGCACACCGTCGACTTCGAGCACCACGTGGTCCGAGAAGCTGTCGATGAGCGTGATGTTGCCATCGACAACCAAGCCGTCCCGGGTCAGCCGGTACTCCACCTCGACTACCCCATCGCCGTACCGGAAGCTCTTCCGCTGCGGCTGCGACGCCAGGTTCCGCCACCCACTCGGTACCCGCACCGGGGTACGCCGTCCTGCGGCGTCCGCCAACGCCGCCGCCAACGCCGACACCCGCACCACCGCGTCGTCGACCGCTGCACCCACGCCGTGCTTCGCGAAGAACGCGGTATCGGTTTCCCCCGCCAGAAACGCGGGATGCCGAAGGATCCAGACGAGCAGATCCCGGTTGGTGCCCACCCCGTGGACCTTCGCCCGCTCCAACGCCCGGGCCAACCGCCGAGCAACCGTCGCACGGTCGTCCCCGTACGCGATGACCTTCGCCAACATCGCGTCGTAGTACGGCGAAACCTCGGACTCGTCCTCCACCCCCGAATCCACCCGCACCCGCGCTTCCACCGCGAAGCGGTGCAGAACGCCTGTCTGGGGTTGCCAGTCGTGGAGTGGGTCCTCGGCGTACAGCCGGACCTCGATCGCGTGACCGGCCGTCGGCGGTGGTTCGGGCGGGAGGTGCTCGCCGGACGCGACCGCGAACTGGAGCGCCACCAGGTCGAGCCCGGTGGTCTCCTCGGTGACCGGGTGTTCCACCTGGAGACGGGTGTTCATCTCGAGGAAGTAGAAGTTGCCGCTCTCGTCCGCGAGGAACTCGACCGTCCCCGCCCCGACGTATCCGATCGCCGCGGCAGCCTTCCGCGCAGCATCGAAGAGAGCGGGGCGCATCGACGGAATCCGCTCGACCAGCGGCGACGGCGCCTCCTCGACGACCTTCTGATGCCGTCGCTGGATCGAGCACTCGCGTTCACCGACTGCCCAGATCGTCCCGTGCTGATCCGCCATCACCTGTACTTCGATGTGCCGCCCCTGCGCCAGGTACCGCTCGCAGAACACCGTCCCGTCACCGAACGCCGACAACGCCTCCGCCGACGCCGCCTCGATCTCCCCGGCCAGGTCCGCCAGCCGCGACACCACCCGCATCCCGCGCCCACCACCACCGGCCGACGCCTTCACCAGCACGGGCAGGTCGTCCGCCGACACCTCCGCCGGCGTGAGCTCGGCCAGCACCGGCACCCCGGCCGCCGCCATCAGCTTCTTCGCCTCGATCTTCGACCCCATCGACGAGATCGCGTCCACCGGCGGCCCGATCCAGGTCAACCCCGCATCGATCACCGCCTGCGCGAAAGCAGCGTTCTCCGACAGGAACCCGTACCCCGGATGCACCGCATCCGCGCCGGCGCGAAGGGCCGCCTCCACCATCAGCTCCGCCCGCAGGTACGTCTCCCCCGGCGCGTTCCCCGGCAGCCCTACGCCGGCATCCGCCTCGTCGACGTACGGCATCCGCGCATCGGCCGTCGAGTACACCGCCACCGTGGACAGCCCGAGCGATCGCGCCGTACGGAAGATCCGCCGCGCGATCTCGCCCCGATTGGCCACCAGAACAGAGGAAATCATCGGCATCACATCCTGAAGACGCCGAAGGACGAGGTGCCTTCGACCGGGGCGGAGTGGATGGCGGACAGGCAGATGCCGAGGACGGTGCGGGTGTCGCGGGGGTCGATCACGCCGTCGTCGTAGAGCCGGCCGGACAGGAACATCGGGAGCGACTCCGCCTCGATCTGACCTTCGACGTACGCGCGCATCTGCCGGTCGCCGTCCTCGTCGTACGGCATGCCCTTCGCCTGCGCCGCGGCCCGGGCGACGATCGACAGCACGCCGGCGAGCTGCTGGGGGCCCATCACCGCGGACTTCGCCGACGGCCACGCGAACAGGAACCGCGGGTCGAACGCCCGCCCGCACATCCCGTAGTGCCCGGCGCCGTACGACGCGCCCATCAGGATCGAGATGTGCGGGACCTTGGAGTTCGAGACCGCGTTGATCATCTGCGCGCCGTGCTTGATGATCCCGCCCTGCTCGTACTCCTGCCCGACCATGTAGCCGGTCGTGTTGTGCAGGAAGATCAGCGGCGTGTTCGCCCGGTTCGCGAGCTGGATGAACTGCGCCGCCTTCTGCGACTCCTCGCTGAACAGCACCCCGCGCGCGTTCGCGAGGATCCCGACCGGATATCCGTGCACGGACGCCCACCCGGTCGCCAGCGACGACCCGTACAGCGGCTTGAACTCGTCGAACACCGAGCCGTCCACGACCCGGGCGATCACGTCCCGCGGGTCGAACGGGATCTTGAGGTCGCCCGGCACGATGTCCAGCAGGTCGTCCGCGTCATGCAGCGGTTCGGCGTACGTCGGGGTCGGCGCGGGACCCGCCTTGCGCCAGTTCAGCCGGGAGACGATCTGCCGACCGAGCCGGATCGCGTCCTGCTCGTCGACCGCGAAGTAGTCGGCCAGCCCGGACTGCCGGGCGTGCATCGAGGCACCGCCGAGCGACTCGTCGTCGGCGTCCTCGCCGGTCGCCATCTTCACCAGCGGCGGCCCGGCGAGGAACACCTTCGCACCGCCGTCCACCATCACGACGTAGTCGCTCATGCCCGGGATGTACGCGCCGCCCGCGGTCGAGTTGCCGAACACCAGCGCGATCGTCGGGATGCCTTCCGCGGAGAGCCGGGTCAGGTTCCGGAACATCGCGCCGCCCGGGATGAAGATCTCCTTCTGCGTGGGGAGATCGGCGCCGCCGGACTCGACCAGACTGATCACCGGCAACCGGTTCGCGCGGGCGATCTCGTCGGAGCGGAGGGCCTTGCGCAGCGTCCAGGGGTTGCTGGAGCCGCCCTTGACGGTCGGGTCGTTCGCGGTGATCAGGCACTCGACGCCTTCGACCACGCCGATCCCGGTCACCAGGCTGGCACCGACGGCGAAGTCCGAACCCCAGCCGGCCAGCGGTGAGAGCTCGAGGAAGTAGGAGTCCGGGTCGAGCAGTAGTTCGATCCGCTCACGGGCGAGCAGTTTGCCGCGCTTGTGGTGCCGCTCGACGTACTTCGGTCCGCCGCCGGCCAACGCCTTCGCATGCTCGACATCGAGTGCGGCCAACTTCTCCAGCATTGCTTGGCGGTTGCTCATGCGCCCGCCCGGGGAATGGTCATGTGGTGTACCCCAGTCTCTTCGAGGCGAGGCCGGTCAGGATCTCCGTTGTGCCGCCGCCGATGGCGAGGATCTTCTGGTCGCGGTACTGGCGTTCCACCTCGACGTCTCGCATGTACCCGAGTCCGCCGTGCAACTGCAGCGCCTGATCGCACACCCACTGCCCGGCCTCCACCGCGGTGTTCTTCGCGAAGCACGTCTCGGCGATCACGTCCTCGCCCGCGTCCGCCCGGCGCGCGACGTCGTGCACGTAGACCCGCGCAACGCTGATCCGGCGCGCCATCTCGGTCAGCGTGTGCTGCACCACCTGCCGCGAGATCAACGGCCGGCCGAACGTCTCGCGCTGCCGGCACCACTCGACCGTCAGGTCGAGCGCCCGCTGCGCCCCCGCATACGCCTGCACGGCCAGCGTCAACCGCTCGGCCACGAAGTTCACGGCAAGCTGCACGAATCCGGACCCCTGGACCCCCACCAGATTCCCGGCCGGCACGCGAACCTCCGTGAACGAAAGCTCAGCAGTGTCCGAACAGAGCCACCCCATCTTGTCGAGCTTCCGCGAAACCTCGAACCCCGCTGTCCCGCGCTCGATCACCAGCAAACTGATCCCGTGCGCTCCAGGACCGTCGGTGCGCACCGCGGTAGTGACGAAGTCCGCCCGGCACCCGGAAGTGATGAACGTCTTCGCTCCGTTCACCACAAACTCGTCGCCCTCAGGCCGAGCCGTCGTACGAAGCGACGCCACATCCGACCCACCACCTGGCTCCGTGATCGCCAGTGCCCCGATCAGTTCACCGTCCAACGTCGGCCGGACCCACCGCTCGATCTGCTGCTCATTGCCCGCAGCAACGATATGGGGAAGCGCGATGCCACAGGTGAGCAATGAGGCGACCAATCCACCGGAACCGCCCGCGTAATGCATCTCCTCGACGACCGCGATCGCGTCGAGCAGCGACCCGCCCCCACCGCCAACAGCCTCCGGAAAGCCGACCCCGAGCAGCCCGAGCGCCCCCGCCTTCTTGTGCAGCTCACGCGGCAGCTCGCCGGTACGCTCCCACTGGTCCAACTGCGGCAGCACCTCAGCCCGCATGAACCGCCGTACGGACTCCCGGAAGTCATTCACAACAGCACCTCCGGTACGTCGACGTACCGCGACCGCAGCCACTCCGCGACCGCCTTCGCCTGCGGATCGAACCGGGCCTGCGCTGCCACTCCCTCGCCGAGCAACCCTTCGACGACGAAGTTCACCGCCCACAGGTTCGGCAGCAGGTACCGCGTCACCGTCAGCGGACGCGTCTCCGGTAGGAGCTCCTTGAACAACTGCACGGTGAGCGTATGCGCGAGCCACCGCCACGTCTTGTCGTCGCGCACCCAGACGCCGACGTTCGCGTCACCGCCCTTGTCCCCGGAGCGGGCGCCGGCGATCCGGCCGAGCGGGACCTCGCGGGTCCGCGGCGGTCCGCTCGACAGTTGCAGCAGCGGCATCGGCTCCTCGATGTCGTCGACGGGCGCGAGCGGTCGCGTCTCGCCCGCCGGCGCGACGACCTTCCGGGTCCCGTCCGGTAGTACGACGACGTGCTCGACGTCGTGGATGTCGACGTACCCGGCGCGGAACACGCCGTACGGCGAACTGTCGCCAGGCGGCGCTGTGACGTGGAACCCGGGGTAACTCGCCAGCGCCAGCTCCACCGCCGCATTGCTGAACGCGCGCCCGACCACCTTCGGGTCCGGGTCCTTCACGGCGCAGCGCAGGTAGACGCTGGCCTCTTCCTCGGACTCGGCGTTCGGCTTCTCGGTCCATGCGAGCGACCACTTCAGCTCAGCCGGACGCGTCGGGAGCGCCTGCTCCAGTTGCTTGTGTACGAGCTCCGCCTTCTGCTCCAACTGCAGCCCGGTGAGGACGAAGTCGACCTCGTTCCGGAAACCGCCGACGCTGTTCAGCGACACCTTGTACGTCGGCGGCGGGGCCTCACCGCGGACGCCGGAGATCCGCACCCGATCCGGGCCGTCCTCGGCGAGCTCGATCGTGTCCAGCCGCGTGGTGACGTCCGGACCGGCGTACCGGGCGCCGGTGATCTCGTACAACAGCTGCGCCTTGACCGTGTCGATCGTGACCGCGCCGCCGGTGCCGTCGTGCTTGGTGATCACGCTGCTGCCGTCCGCGTGGATCTCGGCGATCGGGAACCCGGGCCGCCCGAAGTCGCGGATCTCGGTGAAGAACGCGTAGTTCCCGCCGGTCGCCTGGCAGCCGCACTCGATCACATGTCCCGCCGCGACCGCGCCCGCGAGTTCGTCGTACTGCGTCCGCTGCCAGCCGTGATGCGCCGCCGCCGGCCCGACGATGACCGAGGCGTCGGTCACCCGTCCGGTCACCACCACGTCGGCCCCGGCCCGGAGCGCGTCCGCGATCCCCCACGCGCCGAGATAGGCATTCGCGGTGAGCGGCTGACCCAACCCCAGCTCTTCGGCCCTGGGCAGCAGATCATCGCCTTCGACGTACGCGACCCTCGGATGCAGCCCGAGCTTCTCCGCCAGCTCGCCGATCGCGGTGGCCAGCCCGGAAGGGTTCAACCCACCCGCATTGCTGACGATCTTCACGCCCCGATCGAGCGCCTCTCCGAGACCTGACTCGAGCTGCTTGAGAAACGTCCTCGCGTACCCCAGCGCCGGGTCCTTCAGCCGGTCCCGCCCGAGGATCAGCATGGTCAGCTCGGCCAGGTAGTCCCCGGTCAGCACGTCCAACGGTCCGCCGGTGAGCATCTCCTGCACCGCCGTGAACCGATCCCCGTAGAACCCGGACGCATTTCCGATGCGGATGGGGGCGGTCGGGGAACCGCCGGCGGGTGCGCTCATTCGAACTGCCCCGGCTCGCGGCCCTTCCCGGGGAGCCCGGCGAAGGCCTGGATGATGCCGAGCCATTCCTCGGCGTCCGCACCCTCGGCCTGCACCGAGAGGTCAGAGCGGTGCCTGCGCTGGGTGGCCAGCAGACAGAAGTCGACCGCCGGTGCCACCACCCGCTGCCCGGCGTCCTCAGGCCCGAACGCCCACACCTCACCGTCAGGCCCGGTCAGCTCCACCCGGAACGCCTCCGCGGGCGGCTGCCGGTTGTTCAGCAGATAAGCGAAGTCCCGCGTCCGCACCGCCAGATGTGCGACATGCCGCAGCCGGTTGCTCGGCTGCCGTCGTACGCCGAGCGCGTCGAACACGTCCTGCCCGTGCGCCCACGTCTCCATCAACCGCGCGGTCGCCATCGAGGTAGGACTCATCGGCGGCCCGTACCAGAGCACCTTCTCCCCGTCCGGCACCTGCCGCAACGCGTCCACGACCTCGGCGCGCGTCTCCCGCCAGTACGTCAGCAGCTGATCCGGCGGCAGCGCGGCGGTCTCCGCGGCCCCGTCGTCGACGTACGTCGCCGGACTCGCCGCCGCGACCTGCAACGACGCCTTGAACCCTTCCGGATCGGTCGCGGCCAGCCGCGTGGCCTCGTCCGTCCAGGCGAGGTGCGCGATCTGATGCGCGATCGTCCACCCCGGTGCCGGTGTCGGAGTAGACCACTCGTCCGCCGCCAACCCACCGACCAACCGATCCAATTCAGCACTCTCGACCGACAGATCGGCCAGCACCTCGTCCACTCGCACGCCGCACTCCCTCGCCGGGGATCGATGCAGCCGAGCCTCCCACTCCCACCAAAAAGAATCAAGCGTGCTTGTTTTTGCGTTACGGGATGACCGGCGACTCCCAGTCGGCCCACTGTGCGGTCGCCTTCCGCCACGCTGCCGGCGGTACGACCCGGGCCGCGGCCAGGAGCACGAGGTGCCGGAGGGCGTTCGTGTCGGAGTTCCGCGCCACCCCGGCGCGGGCAGCGGCCATCATCGGCTGCACCCGGGCTCGGCGCTCCGAGTCGTAGCGAGCCAGATCGTCGACGTATGCCGCGAGTACGACGGCGTCCTCCAGCGCCTGGCAGGCGCCCTGGCCGAGGTCGGGGGTCATCGCGTGCGCGGCGTCCCCGAGGAGTACGACGCGGTCCTTCACGAACGTCGGCACCGGGTCGATGTCGAGCATGTCGTTGTGCAGGACCTGATCCTCGGGCGTTGCGTTCACGAGGTCCGGGATCGGGTGGTGCCAGGTGCCGATCCGGCGAAGCACCTCCGCCTGGTTGTCGGCGTACAGGACGTTCGGCCGCGGCTCGTTCGCGGTCAGGAACCAGTAGACGCGCTCGTCCGGCAACGGCAGGACGCCGACTTGTTCGCCGCGGCCCATCGAGAGCGACTCCCGCACCGGCCACACCGATCCGGACGGAGTCACGCCGCGCCAGATCGTGCGGTGCTGGAAGACCGCGTCGCCGGACCACAACGTCCGTCGCGTCAGGCTGTTCACGCCGTCGGCCGCGATCACCAGGTCCGCCCGCCGCTCCTCGCCCGCGCAGCGGACGGTCCCGTCGGTCGTCACCGCGGTCACCTCGGTGTCGGTGTGCAGCACCGACTCCGGCAGCGCCTTCCGCAGTACGTCGTGCAGGTCCGCACGGTGGATCGCGAGTACGCCGACGTCGTCCGGGTGGTTGCGCCGTACCCACCGGCCACCCGGCGTCAGGATGTTGCCGCGGGAGATCGTCGGGACGCCCCGATCGCTGACGTCGACGCCGAGCGCGGCGAGTGCCTTCACCGCGTTCGGCCAGAGCGTCAGGCCCGCGCCGACCTCGGCGATCACGGGCGCGCGTTCCAGCACGCTCACCGACCAGCCGCGCCGCCGCAGCCCGATTGCCGCCGCCAGACCGCCGATCCCGGCGCCGATCACCAACGCAGTCCGTTCACCGACAACCATGTCCCGGAGGTTACTGACTGCCGATGCGCCGAACGCTTCGGGGGCCGAGTGGTCTGTTCAACGGTCGTCTAAAGGGTTTCGGAGTGGTCCAGCCGGTGCTACTCAGGTGGGATGCATGGTTCGCTGCCGGGGAAGGCCGCCGAGATCCGGGCGTTGTTGCTGAGTCTGATCGACACGCTGCCGGAGGGCGCCGCGCTGCCTCCCGAGCGCGAACTCGCCGCGCGGTGGAACGTCGCCCGGATGACGCTGCGGCGCGCCGTCGACGAACTGGTGATCGAGGAGCTGCTGGTACGGCGGCACGGTAGCGGCACGTACACGACCCGGCCGAAGGTGGCGCGCTGGCTCGGGATGATCGGGTTCTCCGAGGACATCCGGCGGCGCGGGATGCGGCCGGGCAGCACGATGCTGGAGTTCCGGCACCAGAAGGCCGAGCGGGCCGCGGCGCGGCGGCTGCGGATCCCGGTCGGTGACCCGATCATCGCGTTCACCCGGCTACGGCTGGCCGACGACCACCCGATGGTGGTGGAGCGCACCACGCTGCCGGCCGGGTACGTCCCGGGGCTGCGCGCCGAGGACCTGAACGGCTCGCTGTACGACCTGCTGACCAGCCGGTACGGCATCGACGTGGTGAGCGCGACCTCGCGGCTCGAGCCGATGATGCCGGACGCCAAGACGGCCGGCTGGCTGGACATCCCGACCACCCAGCCGTGCCTCGCGCTGCACGGCATCAGCTTCGACAGCCGCGACCGCGTCTTCGAGTACACGTCGGCCGTGTACCGCGGCGACCGCTACGCCTTCACCACCGAACTCCGCACCACCACCCCCAGCCCCCGCGCCAACGCCCGAGGCCTCTAGCGGAAAACTCCTGTATGACCGAGCGAGTACCGCCCGGGCTGTGGATAAACTGCCAGGCCGTGTGGGCCGCTGCCGACCGGGATCTTCGCGAGCAGTTTGCCGTCGCTCAGGCGGATCGCGTAGACCACCGAGTTGTACCGGCCCGACACCCAGAACACCAGGCCGTCCGGTGACAACCCGCCCATGTCGGGGCTGCCGCCGCCGATGATCTTGATCTTCCGCACTACCTTGCGGGTCCGGAAGTTCAGCAGTGAGACCGATCCCTCGCCGCGGTTGGTGATGACCAGGTACTGCGAGTTCCGCGTCACGTAGAGCCCGTGCGCACCCTTGCCGGTCGGGATGAACGCCTTGATCGCGACCGGCGGCCGCGCGGACAGGACCCAGATCCCGTTGCTGACCATGTCGGCGACGTAGAAGAACCGCCCGTCCGGCGACAGCTTCACGTCCTGCGGCATCGGCATACCCATCCGGCGGCGGGCCGGCAGCCGCACGACCTGGGTGACCTTCTCTGCGGCCGTGTTCACCACGAGCAGCTCGGCGGAGAACTCGCAGGACACGAGGAACGACGTACCGTCCGCGGTGAAGTCGGCGTGGTTCACCCCGGCGCAGGGGACCGGAACCGTCTTCTGCACCGCCATCGTGTGCGGATCGCGGAACACCAGTTGCCTGTCGTTCGACGCCATCACGACCGCGTGCTTGCCGTCCGGTGTGAAGTACAGGTTGTACGGGTCGTGGACGGCGACCGGCCTCCCGGGCAGGCCGGTCAGCGGGTTGATCGGTGTCAGCGTGTTGCCGAGGTCGTTGTTCACCCACAGCGTCTTCAGGTCCCACGACGGTACGACGTGCTGCGGCTCGCGGCCGGTCCGGAACGTGCGGATGACCTTGTACGTGCGCGGATCGATCTCGGTCACGGTATCGCTGCCGCTGTTCGGTACGTAGATGCGCTCCGGGAACCGGCGTACCGCGGCGGCGAACCTGCCCGGGCGGTCGGCGGCCCACACGTCGGTCGGCGACAGCGGGGCAGGCATACCGGGGAGCAGCGAGCTTCTGGCGGCCGGCGTGACGTGCGCGCCCGACGTCGTCGGGGCCCGAGTCGGCGAGGGGGAGGGCGTGGTCGCGATGTCGGTGTGGCTGTTGCCGGAACAGCCGCCGACGGCGAGCAGCAGAACCATGCCCAGGGCAACGGTCCGCTTCATTGGAGTAGTTCGCTCAAGGTGACCGGCGTGAGGTGTTTGGCCTGCAGACCGGAGAGGATCTCGGGCAGCGCGCTGAGCGTCACCGGGTGCCCGAGGTGCAGGCTGACGATCGATCCCGGGCGGGCGCCGTCCAGGACCGCCTTCACCACGGTCGCGGCAGGCGGGTCCTGCCAGTCGAGGCCGTCGACGTCGTACGACACACAGGCAGCGTAACCGGAGGCGGCCGCGGACGACCGGATCAGCGGCGTGGTCTGCTGGGTCCCCGACGCGCGGAACCAGCGCCCTTGCGACTTCGCCGTACGGCGAAGCACCGCGGCGCAGTCGTGTACTTCGCGCCGGGCGTCCGCCGCGCCGAGCTTGCGCATCGGCTTGTGGTGCATCGTGTGGTTGCCGAGGTCGTGCCCGCCCCGCAGGACCCGGGTGGCCATCTCGGGATGGGCGACCAGCCAGGTGCCGACCGCGAGCACGCTGACCTTGGCGCCGGCGTGCTCGACGAGGTCGAGGAGCTTGGCGCCGAGCGCCGGATCGCCGTTGCCGTGGAACGTCAGCGCCACCCGCGGCACGGTCCGCGGGCCGTGGCCGATCTCGACGGCCTCACTAGGTGGCGCGGGCTTCGGCCCCGTCGGTTGCGCGGTCGGTTGCGCCGTCGGTCGCGCGGTGGGTGGCGACGCGGACGTCGGGGTAGTCGGGGGTGGGGCACTCGCCTGCTGGTTGTTCGAGCAGGCGGCCGCGGCGCCGGTACCGATCGCCAGCAGTGCCGTCCGGAGGACCGTTCGACGTTCGACAGCCATAGGCGGGAACGTACGTAGATCATGCTGAGCGGACCCTGAGCAGTCAGCGTGATTGCGGAGCGGAACCCGATGGTCACTAAGGTGCTGCGGTGGACCTCGCGCGCCCGATCAGCACCGTCGTGCCCTCACTGGACGGGCCGGTGCTGCTCGTCCTGGCCGCCGCCGAAGAAGGCCTGTCGGGTCGCCAGATCCACAAGCTCGCCGGCTCCGGCAGTGTCGCGGGCGTCCGGCTCGTCCTGCAACGGCTGGCGGCGACCGGTCTGGTCCACGGCGACGACTTCGGCAACTCACTGCTGTACCGCCTCAACCGCAAGCACCTGCTCGCCCCGATCGTCGAGCAGCTCGCGAACCTCCGCAGTACGTTGACCGCCCACCTCGCCGCCGAGATCAGCAGCTGGCACATCCCACCAGTCCATGCCGGCCTGTACGGCGCGGTCGCCCGCGGAGACGGCGACCTGGACAGCGACGTCGACGTGCTCCTGATCCGCCCGGACCACCACGCCGCCGACGACACCCTCTGGACCGCCCAGGTCAGCCACCTCATGCAGACCGTCGTCGATCTGACCGGCAACGCCGCGCACGTCTTCGAACTGAGCCAGTCCGAACTCGCCGCCCACCTGGCCGACGCCCCCATCCTGAACGACTGGACCGACCCCGCCCTCCACCTCACCGGCCTCCCGCTGACCGAGGCCGCACGGGTGCCAGCGGCCCTCTGAACCGCCTACTGTCGCCTGAATGAGACTGATCGACGTACCGCCCGTCGACCTCACCTGCTCGGACCAGCCCGACGCCGCGGTGATCGCGCCAGGTGAAGAGGTGCTGATCCGGACCTGGTCCGCCGCCGAGTACCCGTTCCTCACCGGCCCGCTGCGCGTCGACGGCGTACGGCCGGGAGACACGCTCGCGTTCCACCTCGAGGAGCTGAGGTTGGACTCAGCCGGCCGGTTCGGCTTCGCCACCACGACGAAGCGATGGGAGCCGTGGGGCGGCGTACTGCGTGAATCCGCGGCGGCCGAGTACGTCGGCCACGCCGAGATCGTCGGCGACCGGGCAGTCCTCGACGGGCGCCACAGCATCGAACTCCGCCCGATGCTCGGCTGGATCGGCCTCGTCCGCGAGACGCTGATCGCCGACCCGTGGGACCACGGCGGCAACCTCGACACCCGCGAACTCCGGCCGGGTGCGGTCCTCTACCTGCACGACGACCTCGGCTCGGGCCGGTTCGTGATCGGCGACGTACACGCCGCGATGGGTGACGGCGAGGTGAGCGGCCAGGGGATCGAGATCTCCGCGCACTGCCGCCTCCGCGTCGAGGTCCACCGGAGCACGCAACCGCATCGACCGCTGGTCGAGACGCCCGACACGCTCGTCCACCTGTGCAGCCGTTTCACCGAGAGGGACGCCTACACGCAGGCCGTCTCGGACGCCGCACATCACCTGGCCGCGTCGCAGGGCGTCGGATTCGAGGAGGCGAACGCGCTGCTCAGCCTGATCGGCGACCTGCGGGTGTCGAGCGTCGTCTCGCATTCGCCGACCTTCAAGATGCTCGTCGCCCGCGAGCACCTCGCCCCGGTGTCCGACCTCCTCCAGGTGGCGAAGCCGGCCCTGCCGTACACGTCTCCCTAGACCACCTCGAGGTAGTCCTTGCCGGGGAGTGTCGGGAACGGGGCGTGTGGTTCGGTCTGGTACCAGTACGACGTCGAGGCGAGGTCGTCCTGGAGTTGGAGGAAGCGGCCGTCGCGGCGCCAACCGAGGGCCTGCACGGTGACGCGGAGGTCCTCGGTGAAGCGGATCGCGTCCTGGATGTGCCAGCGGTACAGGCCGAACCGCTGCTGGTTGTCGAAGAACCCGCCCGGCTCGATCACCTGCGGCATCCCGAGGTACGGCGTCGTGAAGGGCGCGTACTGCCCGGCCGGATGCTCGAACCCCCACGCCCCGCCGAAGTAGTCCTCCGTACCGGTACCGCAGATCGTCGGGTACTCGTCGTCGCCGTCGAGGTAGAACTTGAACTCGCCCTCGCCCCACCACCCGCTGTTGTTGCAGCCCCAGGCCAGGTACGTCCCGACGTACTGCCCCTGCCCGCGGACGCCGTCGAGCAGCGTGTGCACCTCGCCGTACGGGACCGGGTTCGAACGGCGGAACTGCGCGTGGAAGTAGGCCATGTCCGCCGGGACCTCGGTGCGGACGAAGTCGACCTGGTAGAAGAAGTTCTCGATCTCCGTCTCCAGCAGGTTCTCGATCGTGATCCGGGCGCCGGCGCGGAACGGCATCTGCCAGTAGCTGTTGAACCCGCCCTTCGGGTTCACCGCGATCGGGATCGAGCTGACCTGGCAGTGCCGGCCCCAGCCGTTGCAGAAGAAGTCACCGAGCGGTACTTCGACCGACGGCGTCTCCTCGCCGTCCCAGTACATCCGCAGTACCAGCGAACGCCAGGTGTTCGAGTCGACGGTGATCCAGATGTGCGTGATCGCGCCCGCGCCGTCGATCTCCGCGAGCGTCGTGGTCGACTCGGGCGCGAGGTTGACGCAAGGCTGGATCTTCCAGCCCGGACCGAGGTCGCGCGCCTGCCGGGACAGCACGCCCTCGGTCGCCCGCGCACCGCCGCCCTTGGCTCCGTCCGGGTTCTCCGCGCTGATCGAGTAGGAGCGCGCGGACGACAGCCGCGCCAGGTTGCCGAGATGTACGTCGAGACCGTTGAAGTCACCCATACCCGACGACCCTAGGGCGAGCTCCGCCCTGTCACACCTGGTCGCATGAGACCGCTGGCTCCGGTTTCGGTCGAGTGGTCTACCCAAGGTGCTTTACCGAGCGCGATTCGTCGGTAACAGTGAACCGGTGTCTGCTTCGTCTGTCGCGCTGATCGGTCCTCCCGGCCCGGCGACCGCGTTCGCCGCCGCCGGTCTCCTGTTCGTCCGGTACGACGAGCTGCCCGCGGACCTCACGGCGTACCGGGCGGTGGTCGTGCTCGCCGGGAACTACCCGGAGCCGACGCGGCTCGCCTCGGCTCCGCTCGCGGAGTACGTCCGCGGCGGCGGGACGGCGTACGTCGAGTTCGCGGTCGACGACGGCTTCCTGCCGGGCGGGCCGGTGCGGGACGCGCACATCGAACGCATCTTCACCCGCGAGGCGCTGACCGGGATCGAACCGCTGAGCATCCTCGACGAACACCTCTCCCGCGCCCAAGAGGTGGTCGCCCCGGAAGGCGCGACCGAGCTGCTCACCTACGGCTCGGTCGCCGGCACTCACAAGGCGGTCTTCGGCCCGCCCGAGCACACCTTCCCCGCCCTCCTCGACATCCCCGTCGGCACAGGTCGCCTCCTTTACGCGACCACCGCCCTCAGCCACCACATCCAGGGCCGCTACAAACCCGTACGCCGCTGGCGCCGCCTCCTGCAGCTCATCTCGGCGAACCTCGTCGGAGCGGACGCCCCGCCCGACCTCGAGGTCTTCACCGAACCCCACGTCTGGGTGGCATCAGGCGAACCCGTGAAGCTCGTCGTCCGTGGGCCCGAGAAACCACAGACGGACCTGGAACTGGTCGAGGCCTCACCCGGCCGATACGAATCGGAGCCGTCGGTTCTCCCGGACGGCGAACACACCTTCGCCGTCGGCAACCAAACGACCACGATCACCGTCGGCCCCCGCCGTGAGCGCTACCGCCGGATGATCGACCGCGGTATCGCCTGGTTCGACCGGGCCGGCATGTTCTACGACGCCCCCGACGGCTCGGAGGGCGTCGCCGAAGGCTTCTCCAACGAGATCGGCTTCGACGGCAAACTGCCCTTCCGCCCGGTCCCGCGCGGCGACTGCTACACCCAGACCGCCCACGCGTTCCGGATGTACGCCGACCTCACCGGCGAGACCCGCGGCCACACAGTCGCGGAGAACCTCATGCGCCACGTGGTCGAGGAAGAACAACTCACCGACCGCAACTACCTGTACGGCGCCTTCGAACCACGCGGCGCCCGCACCGACCTCACGGCGACCAACAACCTGTTCGCCGACGACGGCGGCTGGATCTCGCTCTTCGCCCTGATCTCCGGCCACCTCGAGTCCGGTCTCCGCGGCGTGGAGTCCCTGATCCGCACCGCCAACACCGAACTCGGCCTCCAGGTGGACCCGTGGCGTACCCCGTCCACGCTGATGGTGAAGGGCTGGGACGAGTTCGGCCGCAGCCCGATCGAGGACGGCCTCGACCTCACGTCGCACTGGCAGAGCTCCGCGCTGTGCGCGTACCTCTACGCGTACGGGATCACCGGCGAAGCGTCGTACCTGGAGATCGCCGAACGCGGACTCGACCACATGGCCTCCCACCACCCGCGCGCCCGCCTCGAAACCAGCCGGACCTGCGAGGCCGGCCGCTTCCTCCTGCCGCTCGCCGGCGGGTACTTCTACACCCGCAAACCCCTGTACCTGCGGACGATGCTCGACCTCGCCGAGTACCTGAAGAGCCGGCAAGGCCCGGACGGCGGATTCGCCGAGTGGGACGGCAAGTGCCCGCCGAGCAACGAGGCGTACGGCGTCGACGAGGCGTCGATCTTCCAGGCGAACGGCGACCCGGTCACCGACCAGCTGTACGGCACACCGTTCGCCGCCTGGGCGCTGCCGATCGTCCACCAGATCACCGGCGAACCGGTCTTCGAGGAGCTCGCGCACGGCGTCCTGGACTACCTGAGCCGGATCCAGATCGACGACCCGGACGACGACCAGCTCGACGGGACCTGGCAGCGTGCCTTCGACTTCGACGCCTGGGAGTACTTCGGCTCGAACGCCGACATCGGCTGGGGACCGTACTGCGTGGAGACCGGGTGGTCGGTCGCGCCGACGCTGATAGCCGCCATGCAATACCTCCACGGCAGGCCGTTCTTCCCGCCTGCTCCCGCCGCCGCGGCGTCGGCGACCGGCGCCGCCTCGGTTGTTGCCTCGGTGCGCGCCGAGTTCGACTCGATCCGGCGCGGCGAGCCCGCCGAGCCCGCCTTCCACCGTCGTGAGGACGGACGGATCGTCCGGGTCCAGGGCGGAGTACCGGCGGTCCTCGGCGACCTGCGCGCCGTGGGTGAGCCCGCGTGGGCGCGCAACGAGCCGGTGAACTCGTACGAGATCTACGTCCGCGGGGCCGACAACCACCTGCACCACACCTACCTCGACGACCGCGTCGGGCAGGGCCGCTGGCAGCAGCTCGGCGACCTCGAACTCGCCGACGACCCGGTGGTTGCCTTCAACCCCGGCGCGGACGCGGTCGAGGTGTACGTCCTGGGCGCCGACCGCCGCATCCACCACTGCTCGATGATCGACGTCCGCGGCGGCCACACCCCGTGGGAACCTGTCGGTACGCTGCACTTCACCGGCTCCCCGGCCGTGATGTACGACGAAAAGCTCGGCTCGGTCCGCCTGGTGGCGAACGACACCGCCGGCCAGGACCGCCGGACCCGCAAAGTGAACCGCTGGCACCTTCCCTGGCAAGACTATTCACACTGGATCACCGCATGACGCAGATCGCTATCGACGGCGGGCAGTCCGCCCTCCGCCTCCGGGTTCTCCCGTCCGGCCGGGTCGGGAGCGGGCCCGGCTACACCCACGGGCCGGACGCGATGCCCAAACTCCTCGACGCGATCCGTGCCGCCGCGGCTGAGGCTCAGCTGAACGGGCCGGTCGAGGTCGTCGCGCTGGGTCTCACCGGTTATCCACAGGCACCGGGTGCCGCGGAACGGCTGGCGGCGGACGTCGCCGAACTGCTGGACGCGGACGAGGTACGGCTGACGCAGGACATGGTCACCGCGCACGCGGGAGCACTCCCGGACGGGTACGGCGTAGTGGTTGCCGCAGGCACCGGATTGGTCTGTCTCGCGGTCGACCGGGACGGGACCTGGCGCAAGCTCGACGGGCACGGGTACCTGTTCGGCGACGCGGGCAGCGCGTTCGCGATCGGCCGCGCCGGGCTGGTCGCCGTACAGCGGGCCCGGGACGGACGCGGGCCCGCGACCAAGCTCGCCGACACGTCGCTCGACCCGGTGACGCTCTACCGCTCGTCGACGCTGGTCGACGACGTCGCGCGGTTCGCCCCCGAAGTACTGCGCTGCGCCGCCGAAGGCGATCCGGTCGCGCACGAGCTCCTCGTCCGGGCGGCCGCCGACATCGCCGAGACGATCTCCGCGGCCGTCGCCCAGCTCGCCGGCGAAGGCGCCGTACCGGTCGCCTGTGTCGGCGGCCTGTTCGCCGGTGCCGGCGAACAACTCCTGGCCCCCGTCCGCGCGGCCCTTCCCGCGCGGGCGGAACTCTCCCCCGCGGCCGGCAATTCGCTCGACGGCGCCGAACGCCTGGCCACCGGACCCGCCGGAACGTACGCCGACCTGATTGTGACGCACCGTCGATGAGAACCCTTGCCCCCGGCACCCTGGCGGTGTCCTGTCAGGCAGGTCCGGAGAACCCGTTCCACGGCCCGGCCGGGATGGCGCTGATGGCGCAGGCCGCCGAGGCCGGCGGCGCGGGCGCGATCCGGGCGAACGGGCCGCGCGACGTCGCGGCGATCCGGGCGGTCACCGACCTGCCGATCATCGGCATCCACAAGCTCGGCGACCCGGCCGGCGTGTTCATCACCCCGACGTACGACGCGGCGGTCGGGATCGTGGCCGCCGGCGCCGACCTGATCGCCTTGGACGCGACCTTGCGCCCACGGCCCGACGGGCAGCCGGTCGCGCGACAGATCGCCCGCATCCACTCCGAGCTCGGCGTACCGGTGATGGCCGACGTGGACACCCTCGACGCCGGTCTGGCAGCCCGGGACGCGGGCGCCGACGTGGTGGCGACGACGCTGTCCGGCTATACCAATGGCCGTCCGCCGACCGGACCGGACGTCGAACTGGTTCGGCAGCTCGCGGCCAAACTCGACTGTCCGGTCGTCGCCGAGGGCCGGATCCGGACCCCGGAAGACGTCCGCAGCGTGTGCGATGCGGGCGCGTACGCCGTCGTGGTCGGGCACGCGATCACCAACCCGATGGATCTCACCGCGCGGCTGGTCGCCGCTGTCCCGTTGTCATAAACCACGAACAGTGGTCTAGTCGATCTTGTCGACCGAGGTCGAATCCCCTTCCGCGCACTGCATTGACCGGCGTATCCATGAGCCAGTCAACGCCCTGAGAGGACTCGTCATCATGATCGAGGTCGACCGCCGTACCCTGTTCCGCGCCGCCCTGGCCGGATCCGCCGTCGCCACGCTCGCCTCCTGCGCGAAGCCCGTCCAGAGCAAGAGCGCACCGGCTGCCGGCGGATCGTCGGTGGACGGCAGCAAGCCGCTGGAGTTCTTCAACTTCGACGGCGGCTACGGCAAGGAATGGACCACGATGCCGCTGGATCTCTACCGCAAGGAGTTCCCGAAGGCGGACGTCAAGCTGACCAGCGGGCAGCAGCTCCAGCAGCAGCTGCAGCCGCGCTTCATCCAGGGCGACCCGCCGGACCTGATCGAGAACGTCGGCCTGGACGGCGCCACGCTGGCCGCGCAGAAGCAGGTCATGGACATCGGCTCGCTGCTCGACATGGACGCGTACGACGAACCCGGCAAGAAGGTCCGCGACACGCTGCTCCCCGGCGTCGCCGAGGCCGGCCGGTACGACGGCGTGAAGTACGAGATGCCGTACGTGTTCGGCGTCGGCGGGATCTGGTACAGCAAACCGCTGATGGACAAGCACGGCTGGGAGTACCCGAAGCACTGGGACGAGATGCTCGCGCTCTGCGAGGAGATCAAGAAGACGACCGACATCGCGCCGTGGACGTACCAGGGCAAGTTCCCCGGGTACCTCACCAACCCGATGCTGATGACGGCGTACAAGGCGGCCGGCCCGGACCTGAAGAAGAAGGTCGACAACCTGGAGCCGAACGCGTGGCGCGACCCGGCGCTGATCGCGGCTGCCGAGGGCTACCAGGAGCTGGCCGTGAAGGGCTACCTGCTGGAAGGCTCGCAGGCCCTGACCCACACCCAGTCGCAGACGTACTGGGCACAGGGCAAGGCGGTCTTCATCCCGTGCGGCGGCTGGCTGGAGAACGAGCTCGGCGACATCGCCCCGAAGGACCTCGGCATGACGATGGTCCCGGTGCCGGGGATGTCGTCCGCGGACAAGGCGCCGTTCGAGACCGTCACCGGCGGGCCGGGCGGTGCGCTGATCGTGCCGTCCAAGGCGAAGAACCCGCAGGGCGGGCTGGAGCTGCTGCGGATCATCCTGTCCAAGCAGTGCATGAAGAACTTCACCAAGGTGACCAAGTCGCTGACCGTGGTGAAGGGTGCCAGCGACGGCCTCGAGCTGTCGTCGGCGAACAAGTCCATGCAGGCGGTGATCACGGCCGCCGGCACCAACATGTTCGCGGACTGGCAGTGGCGGCTCTGGTACAAGAAGCTGCTCGACAACTCCGACAAGGCGATGGCCGCGCTGATGAACCGCGAGCTGACACCGGACGGGTGGAGCAAGCAGATGCAGAAGTACGCCGACGAGACCGCCAAGGATCCGTCGATCAAGAAGTTCCACGTCTGATGCACCACGGGAAGTACCGCTTCATCGTCAGCCTGCTGCTGGTGCCGCTGGCCGTCTACGCGGTGTTCGTGATCTCGCCGTACGTGCAGGCGTTCCCGATCGCGTTCACCAACTGGGAGGGGCTGTCGGCCAGCTACCAGTACATCGGCTTCGGGAACTTCGTGACGCTGTTCCACGACTCGGTGTTCTGGGTGGCGTTGCGGCACAACCTGTTCCTGCTGGTGTCGTTGCCGATCATCATCGTGACGTTGTCGCTGTTCTTCTCGGCCGCGCTGAACTACCGCGGCGGCGTACCGGGTTCGCGGATCTACAAGGTCGTGTACTTCTTCCCCGGCGTGCTGTCGATCGCGATCGTCGGCGTGCTGTGGCAGTTCGTCTTCGAGCCGCGGAACGGGTTGCTGAACGGGTTCCTGCGCGCGATCGGGCTCGACGGTCTGACCCGGCTCTGGCTCGGTGACGGTCGTACGGCGCTGGGCTCGATCATGGCCGTGGTGGTGTGGGGCGGCGTCGGGTTCTACGTCGTACTGTTCACGGCCGCGATGGCGGCGATCCCTCGCGAGCTCTACGAGGCGGCGCTGCTGGACGGGGCCGGCGCGGTGCAGTCCTTCCTCCGGGTGACGTTGCCGCTGATCTGGAGCACGGTGCAGACCGCGCTCGCGTTCCAGGTGATCGGGGCGCTCGACATGTTCGCGCTGGTCAAGATCCTGTCGGTCGGGCCGGGCGGTCCGGACGACGCCACCCAGGTGATCTCGCTGTACATGTACACGAACGCCTTCTCGTACGGGAAGTTCGGCTATGCGTCCGCGATCGGAGTCACGTTGTTCCTGATCAACATGATCCTGACCCTGCTCACGTTCCGGCTGACCCGCCGCGAGCGGGTCGAGTACTGAGGAGGGTTCCGTGGCTCTTCTGACGTCTCCCACCCGGTCGACCGCTCCCGCCGTACCTCCGTCTTCCGGCCCGGCCCGGGGTGCCGTCGGGGCGCGGGTGCTCGGCGGTGTGTCGCAGGGGTTCCTGCTGGTGTGGGGCGCGATGGTCGTGTTCCCGTTGCTGTGGGCGGTGCTCAGCTCGTTCAAGTCCGACCAGGACATCTTCACCAGCCCGTGGAGCCTGCCGTCGCGGTGGCGCTGGGACAACTTCTCACGTGCGTGGAACGAGTCGCACATCGGCTCGTACTTCTTCAACAGCGTCGTCGTCGTGTGCTGCGGCGTCGTACTGACGTTGCTGTTGTCGTCGGCGGTCGCCTACGTTCTGGCGCGGTTCGAGTTCCCGGGGTCGCGGGTGCTGTACTACGTGTTCGTCGCGGGGATGGTGTTCCCGGGGTTCCTGGCGTTGGTGCCGCTGTTCTTCGTCGTACAGAACCTGGGGCTGCTGAACACGTACCTGGGATTGATCCTCGTGTACGCGGCGCACGGGATGTCGTTCTCCGTGTTCTTCCTGACGGCTTTTTTCAGGACTCAGTCGAAGGAGCTTGCCGAAGCGGGACTTGTGGACGGGTGTTCTCATTGGGGTGTGCTCTTTCGCATCATGTTGCCGCTCGCCCGGCCCGGCCTGGTCAGTATCGGCATCTTCCAGTTCCTCGGGATGTGGAACGAGTACCTGCTTCCGCTGGTGCTGAACACCGACGAGAGCCGGTACCTGGTCACCCAGGGGCTGGCGAACATCGCGGTCACCCAGGGCTATCACAGCGACTTCTCAGGATTGTTCGCCGGACTGACCATCTCGATAATTCCGGTCCTGGCCGTATATCTTGGATTCCACCGTCAGATCAGCGCCGGAATGACCGCGGGAGCCCTCAAGTGACCGAACTCCTCCTGGCCGCGACGTCCCTGGACGTCACCCCACCGCCCGGTCACCGGCTCGACGGGTACGCCGCCCGCGCGGGAGTCGCCACCGGTACGGCGGACCCGTTGAACGCGACCCTGATCTGGCTGTCGAGCACCGACGACCCGGGCGTCCTGTGGCTGACGCTGGACGCGATCGCCGTCGGCCGCGAACTCGTCTCCGAACTCGCCTCGGCGGCCGCGTCGGCAGCCGGCATCCCTCCGTCACACGTCGTGGTGTCCGCGTCGCACACGCACTCCGGTCCGTCCGGCTGGACCGGCGAGATCCACCCGGTGATCCCCGCCGCCCGCGAATGCGACCTGGTCGACGCGCTGCTCGGTGCGGTGAAGTCGGTCCGGCTCGAGCGGCAACCGGTGACCGCGTCCTGGCGATCCGTCGAGGTCGTTGGCGTCGGCACCAACCGGCACCGCCGCAACGGGCCGCACGACAACACCGCCGGCGTCCTCGCACTGCACTCGCTCTCGGGTTCCCTCGAAGCGGTGCTGCTGGACTTCGCGTGCCACCCCACGACGTACGGCCCCGAGAACATGAAGTACTCCGCCGACTGGCCCGGCGCCGCCCGCGCCGCGCTCGCCCCCGCCGTCGTCGGCTTCCTCCAAGGTGCGGCCGGCGACGTCAGTCCGCGCTTCACCCGCCAGGGCCGCGGCGCCGCCGAGGTCAACCGCCTCGGCTCGCTGCTGGCCGGCCGTGTCCGCGAAGCCCTCGCCCACCCCGGCCTCGAACTCCCCCAGTCCCCACCGGCGATCCGCCGTACGACGCTCACCCTGCCGGTCCGCAACATCCCACCCGCCGCCGAAGCCGAAAGGGTCGTCTCCGCCGCCGCCAGCCACGTCAACGGCACCGACGACCCCTCCGGCCGCATCTCCCAGACCCGCCTCGACGGCGCCCGCGGCCAAGCCCTGATGGCCGCCGCCGCCCTCCCCCCGGCCTTCGACCTCCCGATCAGCGCCGTCACCATGGGCGACGTCTGCTGGATCAACCTGCCGGTAGAACTCTTCGCGGTCCACGGAGCCTGCCTCCAGTCCGACAGCACCCACCCCATCACCCGGGTAGTCGGCTACACCGACGGCTACTACGGCTACGTGGTCGACCCGTCCGCCGCCGAAGCCGGCACCTACGAAGCCCTCATCACCTTCTTCGACCAACCCACCACCAACCAACTCATCACCGAAACCGCCAACTTCGTCAACACCTGAGGCATCCCCGCGGCCGCTTCGCGCCTGCAACCCCTGTCGGGCTCAAAGATGAGCCCTCGAATGCCCAAACTGGACGGGGCGGCGCATCACCCGGGACGCCGCCGCCGCTCGGCACGATAGGTCTTCGGCGCGGACAGGAGGAGTGATGCCACTTCGGCCGTTGATTCTCACGGGTGGGCCTGCGGTCGGGAAGAGTGTGACGGGCCGGGCTCTCGCGGAAGGGCGTGCGACCTGCGCCTTCGTGGATGTGGACGACGTACGGCAGCTTGTCGTGTCCGGCGCCGCGGCTCCGTGGAACGGCGCCGAAGGACGTAAGCAGCAGCGGATTGGCGTGGTGAACGCGTGCGGCATCGCCCGCAACTTCCTGGCTGCGGGCGTAGAGGTTGTCATCGCTGACGTGCTCACGCCCGAGACCTCCGAGTTGTACAAGCAGGAGCTACCCGACTGCCTGATCGTTCACCTGATCGTCGACCTGCCGGAGGCCTTGCGGCGGGCGGCGTCGCGCAAGGTATGGCTCACCGACGCCGAGTTCCGAATGCTCCACGCCATGGACACGGCGAACCCGCCGTACGCCGACCATCGCCTCCAGGTGGACACGATCGACCTGCCGAACCAGATCGCCCTGGTGGCAGATCTCTGGGCGGCATGAGACAGCGCGTGCTCCGGCGCTGTGGACTCAGCCTCGCGATGTGCGGATGGTTCGGGCGGCCTTGACCAGTTGGGTGAGGGTGGTGCGGACGGCGGTGCGGGCGGTGTGTTCGGGGCGGTGGAGGGCGTCTATGTGGCGGAGGGTGTGGACGCCGCGGAGGGGGTGGAGTGAGACGGCGGGGTGGGGGCGGGCGGTCCAGCGGGGGATGAGGGCGAGGCCGGCGCCGGCGGCGACCAGTTCGGTGACGACGGTGAATTCGTTGACGCGGTGGACGAGGTCGAGGCGGTGGTTGGCGGCGGCGCCGATGGCCTCGATGGTGGCCATCAGGGGGAAGCCGTCGTGGACGGTGATCCACGGTTCGTGGGCGACGTCGCGCGGGGTGAGGATGCGCTTGGCCGCCAGCGGATGGCCGACCGGTACGGCGACGTCCAGCGGCTCGCGGAGCAGCGGGGTGACGGTGACCGTACGCGGCCAAGCCTCCGCGTGGTCGAGGCGATGCGCCAGCACGATGTCGTACTCGCGGGTCAGCGGCGGGAAGTCGTCCTGCGGTACGTCCTCGTCGTGCAGGTGCAACTCGGCAGCGGCCCGCAGGAGCAGCGGGAAGAACGAGGCCGCCGCGCTGTGGAAGGCCGCGACCGAGACCGAACCGTCGGGTCGGTCTACGAACTCATCGACGGCATGCCTCGCCCGGGCCAGCGCGGACTCGACATCCGCCGCGGCGCTCGCGAGCGCCTGACCGGCGGCGGTCAGGACGACCCGCCGGCCGGAGCGTTCGGTCAGCGGGACCGGCATCGAACGCTGCAACAACCTCAACTGCTGCGACACCGCCGACGGAGTGACCAGCAACGCCTCGGCGGCAGCCGTCACGCTGCCGAGCTCACCGACTTCCCGAAGAACCCGCAACTGTCGCTCGTCCACAATGACACTGTAGGCCCGCTACATCCTCGTTGAAGAACTTCGGTCTTGGCTACAACATCGGAATCGGTCACCGTTGACCCGTGCCCGGATCCCGCCGTATCGACCTCGTCCTGCTGCTGGTTGCGGTCGTCTGGGGTTCGAGCTATCTCGCCGCGAAGACCGCCACCGCGACCCTGCCCGTACTCACCGTGCTGTTCCTCCGTTACGGCATCTCCGCCCTGGCGCTGCTTCCCGCCGCGCGACGAGCCAACCGCGCCGAGTTACGGACAGGACTCATCCTCGGCCTCACCCAAGCCGCGGTGCTGATCCTCGAGACGTACGGCGTCACCCACACCACCGCCGCGAACGCCGGCCTGATCATCAGCCTGACGCTGGTTCTCACGCCGCTGATGGACCGCCGTCGCATGCCGCCGAGGTTCTACCTGGCTGCTTCGGTCTGCGTGCTCGCCGTCGGCCTGCTGATGTCCGGCAACGGCCTCCACCAAATGGGCGTCGGTGACCTGCTGATGCTCGCGGCCGCCGTCGTACGCGCCGGCCATGTCGCGCTCGTCGGCCGCCTCGCCCGCGACATACGTCCGCTCCAACTGACCGCGATCCAGTCCCTCGTCGGTACGGCGCTCTTCGTCGTACCCGCCCTGCCCCACCTGCCGACGGCCCCGGCGACCTGGCTGCAGATGACGTACCTGGCCCTGTTCTGCAGCGTGTTCGCATTTCTCGCGCAGACGTGGGCGGTGCAGCGTACGTCGGCCAGTCGCGCCAGTCTGCTGCTCGGTACCGAGCCGATCTGGGCCGTTGCCATCGGCATCGGTCTCGGCAACGAGCGGCTGACCGTACCGGCCGTGCTCGGCGCCGTCCTCATGCTGGCCGGCACCACCTGGGGTCAATCCATCGAACGCCGTCACCGGGAGACTGCCTGCCTGACACCTCCGCGGGCCGAGCCGGTCACGCCCCGGTGACGCCGTCGAGCTGTTCGCGCAGGATGTCCGCGTGGCCGTCGTGCCGGGCGTGTTCGCGGATCAGGTGCACGTAGACCCAGCGCAGCGACACCTCGCCGCCGCGCGGATGCGGTACGACGTCATCGAGCGTCAGCGCGCCGGCGATCCGCCGCGACTCGGTGCACGCTTCGTCGTAGGCGGCGATGATCCCGTCGATCGTCTCGTCGTCGGCGATCTCCCAGCTGTCCGGCCCACCCGCGGACTCGCCGGCGATCTCGGACCGCGGCCGCCCGGCGACGATGTGCTGGAACCAGTTGCGCTCGACGCCGGTCAGGTGCTTGACCAGACCGATCGGCGTGGTCGACGAAGGCACCAGCCGGCGTCGGGCGTCCTGTTCGGACAGGCCGCGGAGCTTCTCCACCGCGACCTGCCGATGTGATTCCAGAAAGGCCTCTAGTACTTCACGTTCCCCTGCAGTACGTACCAAGTCCTCCACACAGGGACTCTAACGGGTCCACTTCTGGTCGTCAGATCCATTACAGGCGGCCGTTACGACCGCGGCGCCATTGCTGGTGCCTGCTGCGGTCAGACAGCGCGTCGGGTCGGCCACACTTGTCACCGTCTCGTCCGCGTTGAGCTCCCACGCCTGGTTGGTCGCCCCTGTGCAGTTTTCGATCGTCACGGCGGAGCTGCCGGCCGTCATGCACTTGTCGGCGTACACAGTGAGCTGCTTTGTCGCCGTGTAGTTCCAGGACTGGTTGCCGCCGTTGTTGCAGTCCCACAGGTCAAGCGACGTACCAGGTGCTGTTGAGAACCCCGGTACGTCGGTGCACCGGCCGCTGGCGACTCCGCGCAGCGGCTGGCCCGGCGGGGACGGCGGCAGTGTGTTGGTCGGCTCGTCCTTCAGCAACCGCCAGCCCCACCACAGCTGGTCCAGCCCGCTCCGGCTGTTGACCTGGAGATCAGCCGGACCCACCTGCGTCGTCATCGAGTAGGAATCACCCGTACGGAGTCCTGGCCAGTACACGATGCCCATCTCGTTCTCACGGGCGACCTGGGTGAGGGCGCCGAGGTACGACGTGTACACGTTGCCTTCGTGGTTGCCGTAGTTCAGCCCGATCGTCATGGGTGACCCGGCCTCGTCGATGATCGTCCGCGACCCGTACGACCCGATCCGCGGCCGCAGGTTCGCCAGCCACGCGGCCTCGGTGGTGTCGGACGCCCAGAACCCGTAGAAGTGCAGCGACAGGAGTGTCCCCTGCAGCTCCGGTGCCGCGCCGACCCCGGTCACGTTGTCGTTGTACCCGGTGCCGGAGATGACGATCCGGCTCCGCGGTACGTCGCTGTGCCGGGCGATCCACGCCGACGTCAGCGAGACCCAGTCGGTCAGCGAGTACCCGAACGGCTCGTTCATCGGCTCGAAGTACACGTGCGGGTTCTTCCCGTACGCCTTGACCACGGTGTCCCACATCGCCGCGTACGCCGTCGGGTCGTCGACCCGCCCGTCCTTGGCGTTGTCGGCCTCCCAGTAGCTGAGGATGACCTTGAACCCGCGCCCGACCGCGGCGTCGATCGCACCGCGGTACGAGTTCCACCAGGCGGTCCCCACGCTGGACGGGTTGATCGGCAGCCGGACCGTGTTCGCCTTCAGCTCCTGGTGGAACTCTCCGACGATCCCGTCCGCCTTGCGGTACGTCGTCGCGTAGTCGTCCGCCGTACTGAGGCCGGACGGTACGACCGCGTCGTGGGCGTAGTTGTCCCGCGGATCGGCCCAGTTCACACCGCGGAACCCGCCGGTGTTGCCGGGCAGCGGGGCCGCCGAGGACGGGGGGACGGTGAGCGCTGTGACGGCGGCGGCGACCGCGAGCGTCGCGGCGGCGAGGCGCCGGGCTGGTGATCTCATGCCGCCGATGTTCACGCAAACATTTCGTCCCGTCAATGCCTCGGCGCCGACTACTGAGCGTCTACAGCACGAGCTCCGGCTGCAGCTTCTTCGCCGGCCAGACCCGCTGCTTGCGGGCGGCCAGGGTGGAGGCGGCGATCGCGACCACGAACCACGCCCCCAGCGCGAGGAGGTCCCGCCCGAGCGACGCGCCGGGTCCGCCGTACATCAGGTGCCGGACGCCGTCGATCGCGTAGCTCATCGGCAGTGCGTGGTGGAAGAAGTACAGCGGCGCCGGGATCGTCTGCCACGGGAACGTACCGCCCGCGCTGACCAACTGGACCACCATCAGCACCAGGCCGAGGAACTTGCCCACCGCGCCGAACCAGGCCGACAGCGCGTGCAGGATCGCGACGAAGGTGAACGACGTCAGGATCAGGAATCCGACCGTCAGCCACGGATGCGCGGCGTTGATGCCGAGGCCGAGTACGACGGCGACGAACACCAGCGTCGCCTGCACCGCGCCGAAGAGGGCCGGAGGCAACCAACCGCCGAGAGCGACCCGGAACGGCGACTGCAGCGCGGCCAGCGCACGCGGCGACAGTGGACGGACCAGCAGGAACAGGACGTACGCCCCGATCCAGCAGGCCAGGCTGAGGAAGAACGGCGCCAGACCGGCACCATAGCTGTCTGCCGTGGCCTGAGAGACGTTCTGCAGCGTCACGGGAGCACCCAGCGTCTCCGCAACTGCCTTGCGCTGGGCAGCAGTCGGGTTGGGGATCTGCTTGACACCGTTCTGGAGCCCTGTGTTCAGCTGGGTCGCACCGGTCTTCAGCTGACCCATCCCGGTCGCAAGACTGTTCACACCGGTCAGCAACTGGCCCTGGCCGGTCACGGCCTGCTTCTCACCGGCAGCAAGCTTCTGCGCACCGGTCTGCAGCGTGCCCAGACCGGTCTTCAACTGGGTGGCACCTGTGTTGAGCTGGTGCGCACCGTTGGCGGCTGTGCTGATTCCGTTGGTCAGCGCGGGCGTCGCCTTGGCCAACTCGGACGCGCCATCGGACACCTTCCGCGCACCGGTCGCGAGCTGGTTGAGCTGCTTGGATGTCGACTGAATCTTCGTGTTGGCCTGTACGACGGGAGTCCGCAGCTTCGCCGTCTCCTGGAGAATCACCCGGATCTGGTGCTGACTGAGGCCCTGCTCCTTCAGCTTCGCGGCCAGCTGGGCGTCGAACGACTTGAGGTCCTGGACCAGCGTGCCGGACGCGGTCGCGACCTGCTTGCCGACACCGGCGATCTTCTCGTTGCCATCAGCAACCTGATCCGCGCCGTCGGCCAGCTGCTTGGTCTGCTTCGGCAGCGAAGCGGTCTTGTCCTTCAACGTTCCCAGGCCGCTGTCGAGCTGCGCGGCTCCACTCGCGAGCGACGACGCGCCCTGCGACGCCTGCGTTGCGCCACTGGCCAGCTGTGTCGCACCGGTCGACAGCTGCTTCTGCGCGGTGTTGAGCTGCGTCGCACCCGTCTGCAGCTTCGTGACACCCGTTGCCGCGGACGTCAACCCGGTCTGCAGCTGCGCGGCTCCGGCGGCCGCGGTACTGATCTGCTTGTGGATGGTGTTGTAGCCGGCCAGCAGCTGCGACGCGGCCGTCTCGCTCACCTGTGACGCCACCGTCTTCGTCACCTGCGCGACGACCTGGTTGGCGATCGTGTGTGCGATGTAGTTGTTGGCGTCGTTCGTCAGCAGCTCCAGCTCGGCCTGCCGCGGCTTGAAGTCCGCGCTCGACGCCAGATCCGCCGAGAACGACTTCGGCAGCACCAACGCGAACTCGTACTTCCCGTCGGAGACGCCTTGCGTCGCATCCGCCCGGTCCACCTGGTGCCAGTCGAAACTCTTCGACTTCACGAGTTCGTCCGCGACCTGGGGTCCGACGTTGAGCTTCTCGCCGGTCGCCAGCGTCGTACCTTGGTCCTCGACGACGACCGCGGTCGGAATCTTGTTGAGCCTGCCGTACGGGTCGTGGTTCGCGTAGAGGTACAGGCCGCCGTACAGCACCGGCACCAGCAGCAGCGCGACCACGGCCAGCTTGGGCAGCCGCCCGGCCGTCAGACGTCGCAACTCACTCAGGGCCATCCGCAGCGCGGTCACGCCTCTGCCTCCTCTTCTTCCTCAATTGCTTCCACAGGCTCAACAGGAGCGATAGGTGCGACCTGCACCGGGTCAGGCTGGTCTGTGTCACCCATGCGCGCTGCCTTGATGTCCAGGAGTCGCGCTGACGCGTCGGCGCACGTGATGATCACGCCGTACCCGTCCGCAGCCAGCCCGCGCCCCAGCTCGTACCAGTCATGCGGATCGCCACCATGGCGATCCGGCATGCACAGAATCACCACCTGTACGTCGGGACGCGCGACGGTGAGCTCCGTGAGCAGTCTGGTCCGCACGGCGACCGGCAGGTGCTCGAACCGCTTGTCGGCGTGCTCTGTCACGTCGTGCTCGTTCAGCCACTCCAGCACAGCCTTACGCCCCGCCTTGCGGCCGGCGATCGCCAGCTCCTCGCCGACGACCGTCTGAACCGGCAGCGCGTCGTCCGGCTCGGTGATGCCAGGGGCGTCGACCACGGCGACCCGTCGGCGCAGCAGCGCCAGGTCAGCCTTGCCGTCGAACCGGACCGTGCCGGTGTCGGGCTTGAGCCGCCCGGACAGTCCCAGTGCCGCGGCCACGTGTCCTGGGCCCGGATAACCGGTCAGGAGCACCACCTGATGATCCGCGACCGACACCGACGTGGCGAGCAGCATCGGTGCGTGCGGGCCACGCACACTGATCCCGACGGCCTCGAGCTCCATCCTGCATCCCCGTTCAATACGGTTGTGTATTCAATACAGAACTGTATCCTACTCCTATGGAACCTCCCAAGCGGCGCCGTTCGAACACGCGGGCACGTCTTCTCGAAGGCGCCCTCGAGGTGTTCGCCGAGCGCGGGTTCCACGGCGCGTCGGTGGAGGACATCTGCGAGCGTGCCGGGTTCACCCGCGGCGCCTTCTACTCGAACTTCGGCTCCAAGGACGAGCTGGTGCTCGCGCTGTTCCAGGCGACGACGGACCGGCTGCTGGAGCAGATCGAGGCGCTGCTGCCGGAGCTCGCCAGTCAGCCCGGCACGTTGCTCGACGCCGTCCTCGGACTGCTCGACGAGACGGCGCCTGACCAACGGCAGTGGCACCTGATCTCGGCGGAGTTCACGCTGCACGCACTGCGCGACCCGGAGGCGGCCGAGGCGCTGAACAAGCAGCGTGCGATGTTCCGCGAGAGCCTGACCCGGCTGGTCGAGCAGATCACCGAGACGAGCGGCCTCGAGCTGACCGTCCCGGCGGAGCAGTTCGTCCGGATGGTCATCGCCGTCCACGAAGGGGCCCGGTCGCAGAGCCTGCTCGAGCCGGACGACGTACCGGCGGGGACGCTGGAGCACACGTTCCTGCCGATGGTGCTGGAGGCGGTCAGCCGACCTTCACGCTGACCGTGTGCAGGCCGGTCGCGCCGTTCGGGGCGGGCGGCGCGGAGGACTCGACCTGCGGATTGCCCTGCGCGTCGAACGCCCGTACCTGCAGCATGTGCATGCCGTGCGGCGCGTTCCACGTCCAGTGCCACTGCCGCCAGGTGTCCACCGAGGGGTCCGCGGCCAGTGTTGCTTCCTGCCATGGGCCTCCGTCGACGCGGACCTCGACCCTGGAGACGCCGACGTGCTGGTCCCAGGCGACGCCGGCGACGGTCACCGGGCCCGGCGCAACCTTCTTGTTCTGCGGGGTGTCGATCCGCGACGACAGCTTGATCGGCCCGAGCGCCGACCACCCGCGCGGCGTCCAGTACCCCTCGAACTGGTCGAACCGCGTCACCTCGATGTCGACCAGCCACTTCGTCGCCGACACGTAGCCGTACAGGCCCGGTACGACGATCCGCACCGGGAAGCCGTGCTCCACCGGCAGCGGCTCACCGTTCATCGCGAACGCGAGCATCGCCTGGCGGTCGTCGAGCAGCGTCGGCAACGGCGTACCGGCGGTGAAGCCGTCCTTCGACGTGGACTTGATCGCGTCCGCGGCCTTCGACGGGCCGGCCTCCTGGAGCAGGTCCTTGAGTACGACGCCGGACCAGAGCGCGTTGCCGATCAGGTCGCCGCCGACCTCGTTGCTCACGCAGGTGAGCGTCACCCATTTGTGGATGACCTGGCGTCGGAGGAGGTCGTCGAAGGAGAGGTTGAGCTCGTGGTCGACCATGCCGTGGATGCGCAGCTTCCAGTCCGCGGGGACGATCTGCGGGACCGAGAGGGCGGTGTCGATGCGGTAGAAGTCCGCGTTCGACGTGGCCCACGGTACGGCGCCTTGTGCCTGGACGCCCGGTGGTGGCGTGAGGGTCGGCGGCTTCGGGAGCTGGAGTTGCTTGCGGGCGTCGGCGACGGCGGCGCGGTTCCCGCCGACGACCTTGCCGAGACCGGCGAACGCGGCCGAGCCGAGGGCCACGCCGGCGGAGAGTTGGAGGAAACCACGGCGGCTGACGGCGTCGTCGGGAAAGTCGACGAGCGGTTCGAGGCGCCGGCTGAAGAGGCGCAGTACCAGGAGTGCGGTGATGCCCGCCAGTGCAGACGGGAGGAACCCGGTCTGGCCGGAGTCCGCGCGGGTGAACGCGGCCGCCACGGCGACGCCGCTGAGCGCGATGGTGATCAGCGCGCCGGCCCAGTACCGGCGTACGGCGAGAACCCCGCCGACGGCGGCCAGCAGTGCGACGACGATCAGGATGCCGGCCCGGAGCGCGGTCTTGTCATGGGTCCCGAACCAGGAGATCGCCAGATCCTTCAACCACGGCGGCACCCGGTCGATGAACGCCGACCCGATCGCCACCACCGGCGTCTGCGGCGTTCCCAGGACGGCTGCAACCACCCCACCCACGGCCAACCCCGCCAACGCCGCAAGCACACCCCCGACAGCTCCCCGCCACCACAATCCCCGCCGCCCGACCCCACCGGGCCGCACGCCGCCGGGTTCTGTCGTCCGACCGCCGTCGCCGCCGGTCTCGGATCGATCGCCCGTCTGCTTACCTGCTTGCCCGGCATCTGGTGTGCTGGCGGGGCCTGGGTTGCCCGGGATATAGGTCGGCCAGGTGTCGGGGGTGCCGGGTTGGCGCTGGTTCACTTCTCAACGATTGCGCGAAGGGGCGCCCGACACCAGTCGGGCGCCCCATCCGTTAGTCGCGGGTAATACGGTTGGTGAAGTTGTGGTGCTGGTCAGATCCGGTCGGGCGTGATCGGCCCCAGTCCCGGGCGGCCGTTCGGCCACCGACGGGCGTTGTCCCGGACCCGGCGGAGCTTTCCGAGGACGACGTCGCGCTCGTCCGCCAACTGGGACATCCAGAGGCTGTCGATCTCGAGCAGGTGATCCGGCAGCGCGTCGCGCAGCCGCCGCTTCCCCTCCTCGGTCAGGACGGCGAACGAGCCGCGGGCATCGTCAGGGCACGGCTCCCGGCGGACCAGGCCGAGGTTCTCGGCTCGGTCGACCAGACGGGTAATGCCACCTGTGGTGACGGTCAGCTCCCTGGCGAGGGAGGTCAGACGCTGCTTCTCCCCGTTGCTGCGGGCCAGCCGCAGCAACAGTTCGAACATTGCCATTTGCAGTCCACTGCGCTTCAGAGAATGGCGCATCAGGTGATCCAGCTCGGCAGCTGCTTCTCGCAGCAGCCCGTAGGCCGTCAGCACGTCGCTTTCCCAGGGTTCGGCGGCGCGAGTGGGTTCTGCATCGGCGAGCGCTAGGGGCGAGCAAAGCGAAGGCGCGATGGTCATGCGCGGACTCTATTAGCTGACCAGTTCACTTCGCTACACGGGGTGACCCTTCGGCTACAGATCGACCTAGAACCGCAAACCTCCTGAGCGTAACGGACAACCTGAACCATATCCGGTCTAGAACGGTGAAATTCGTACTGCGGCGGCGCCGGAACGGTGGCAGGATGACCGGACGCGCTCGCTGGGGAGGGTTCGGATGGCAGTGATCGAGGCGGCCGACCTGGTCAAGGAGTTCAGCCGGCCGGCGGTTCTGCCGGGCCGTCTGCCACGCCTGCGCGCGTTGTTCAGCACCAAGCGCGACATCACCCGCGCGGTGAACGGCGTGAACTTCGCGGTCGAGCCGGGTGAGCTCGTCGGGTACCTCGGCCCGAACGGCGCCGGCAAGTCGACGACCATCAAGATGCTGACCGGGATTCTCACGCCGACGTCCGGGGTCTGCCGGGTCGCCGGGCTGGAGCCGTCCCGCGACCGTGCCCGGAACGCCCGCAACATCGGCGTGGTGTTCGGTCAGCGGACGCAGCTCTGGTACGACCTCCCGCTCCGCGACTCGTTCGAGGTACTGGCGGACCTCTACGACCTGGACCGGTCGACGTACCGCAAGCGCGTCGGGCTGTTCACCGAACTGCTCGACCTGTCCGAGTTCCTGGACACACCGGTGCGTTCGCTGTCGCTCGGTCAGCGGATGCGGGGCGACCTGGTCGCCGCGATGCTGCACGAGCCGTCGATCCTGTTCCTCGACGAGCCGACCGTCGGACTGGACGTGGTCGCCAAGGCGCGGCTGACCGAGTTCATCGCCGAGACCAACCGGACCGCGGGCACGACGGTCGTGCTGACCACCCACGACATGGACGACGTCGAGCGGCTCTGTCAGCGCATCATCGTGATCGACTCCGGCACCGTGCTGTACGACGGTGACCTGTCCCGGCTGAAGGAACGCTTCATGCCGCATCGGTTCCTCGTCCTCACACTCGCCGAACGCAGCATCCGCCGGGTCGCGGAGATCCCGTTCGCGACCGAGGTGGACGCCGGCGCGGCCGGCACCGTGCTTCCGTACCCGGACCGCAGCGTCGTGCTGCGCTTCGACCCGCGGGAGGTCACCACACCCGAGCTGATCGCCCGGGCGTCGCAGGTCTACCAGGTCGACGAGCTGTCGATCGTGGATCCACGGCTCACCGACGTGATCTCGCAGCTGTACGACGGACTGCTGACGTGAGTACGGCGGAACAGGCAGCGCGGCTCCGGGCCTTCCGGGGCATGACCCGGGCCGGGACGCGATCCGTGCTGATCTACCGCGGCGATCTGATCACCGGCGCGGTGACGCTGGTGATCCAGGTCGTGCTCGCGATCGCGGTCTGGCGGATCGTGTACGGCGGCCGTGGGCCGGTCGCCGGCGTGGACATGCGTACTGCGGTCGCGTACGCGGCGATTGCGGCGTGTCTGCAGTCGGTGCTCCTTCCATGGCAGTTCTCGTCGTTGCCGATGCGGATCCGCAACGGTCAGATCGCGACCGACCTGACCCGGCCGCTCGGCCTGATCTGGCAGGTCCTCGGCCAGAATTTCGGTGTGCTGCTCGGCCGGCTTCCGCTCGGCGCGATCGGGCTCGCGGCCGCGGGCGTCGTCGGTGCGCTGGTGCTGCCGCCGAGCGCGGGTGCGTTCCTCCTCTCGCTGGTCGCCACGGTGGGCGGCGTACTCGTGGCGATGTTGTGCAACCTGATCGTGTCGATGGTGACGTTCTGGACACTCGAGGTCAGCGGGCCGCTGATCGTCTACCGGTTCGGGAGCGCGTTCCTCTCCGGGTCGCTGATCCCGTTGTGGTTCATGCCGGGCTGGTTGCGGACGTCGGTCGAGTGGTTGCCGTTCCAGGCGCAGGTCTACACCCCGGTGTCGATCTACCTGGGCCGGCTGCGGGGCGGCGAGGCGTTCGCGCTGGTCGGCGTACAGCTGGTGTGGGTCGTCGTACTGGCGTTCCTCCTCGAGTTGGTGTGGCGCCGCGCGCGGCACAAGGTGGTGGTGCAGGGTGGCTGAGCCCTCGTGGTTCCGGCAGTACCTGATCCTCGAGCGCGCCGCACTGCGGGCCCAGCTGCAGTACCGCGTGAACTTCTGGACGACGCTGATGGGTGGCGTCGCTTTTCAGGGCACGCAGTTGCTGTTCCTCGGTGTACTGCTCGGCAAGTTCGGCCTGATCGCGGGCTGGGGCTTCCCGGAGGTGGCATTCGTCTTCGCGATGCGACTGGCCTCGCATGCGCTGTACGTCGTTCCGTTCGGGGCCTTGATGTTGACCGACGAGATGGTCCGCGACGGCGAGTTCGACCGGGTGCTGCTGCGGCCGGTGAACCCGTTCCTGCAGTTGGTCACGCGACGGTTCTCGCTGATGTCGCTCGGCGACGCGCTGCTCGGTGTCGGCGCGCTGGTCATCTTCAGCCGGCAGGCGCCTGTCGACTGGGACGCGGTCAAGGTCGCCTATCTGCTGTTGGCAGTGATCGGCGGCAGCCTGATCGAAACCGGCATCGCAACCTTCTTCTGCGGTTTGTCCTTCGTCGCCACGTCCACGTTCTCCCTTCGGATCTTCGCCGACAGCTCGATCACCCAGTTCTCCGGCTACCCGTTGACGATGTTCGGCCGGCCGGCCTTCTACGCCTTCTGCACCGCCTTCCCGATGGCCTTCATCTCCTTCCTGCCGGCCACCGTCCTCCTGCACCGCACCGCCGACGTCCCACTTCCCTCCTGGCTGACCACCGCCTCCCCGCTGGCCGGCGCGCTCGTCCTGGCCATCGGCTACGGCTTCTTTTCCAAGATGATGCCGAGATACACGAGCCCCGGGAGCTGACGATTCGGGCCTGTGGATAACTTCCGCGGCGCCGTCCCGATTTTTGCCAACCTTGATCCGTGAGGTTCTCAACCGGCGGATCGGGGAGTCAGATGAGCGACACGAGCGAGGAAGAGTCGCCGTTCGGGCGCGGGTTCGTCGCGGCCTGCATCGTCATCGGCGCGGTGCTGCTGTGCGGGGTGGCGCTGCTCGTCGGCGGCCGGTCGTCCTCCGCTTCGACGCCCGCCGGCGAGCGACAGGCCGCCGGGTCGGTCAGCGCCGCCGCCGCGTCCGGCGAGCCGACCGAGCCCGCGCAGCCGGCCGGTTCGGCGGCGCCCGGCCGCTCGCAGGACTCCGCCGGCTGCGGCCCGGCCGCCGCGGACCAGGCGATCCCGGGCAGGGCGCCGGCCGCCGACAGTTGGGAGGTCAGCCGCCGCATCGTCGTACCGCGTGCCGCGAAGTACGGCCCGGCCGTGACCGACGGCGACGGCTTCCGCCGGTGCTTCGCGCACTCGCCGACCGGCGCGGTGTACGCCGCGTACAGCGCCTATGCGGCGATGGCCGACCAGGAGAACGTCGTCGCCACCGCGCGCCGGCTGATGGTCCCGGGCCCGGACGCCGACGCGTTGGTCCGGGAGCTCCAGGCCGACGACACGACCAGCGGGTACAGCGTGCCGCAGCTCGCCGGGTACCGCATCATCGACGCCGGCGCGGATCGGGTCAGCCTGATGCTGGCGACGCCCGTCGACACGGCGTACATGAGTCTCACGCTGACCCTCGTGTGGCAGGCGGGCGATTGGCGCCTGCAGCCGCCGGCGCCAGGCGATCCGGTCGGAGCGCCGTTCGCCCAGCACCGTGACCTGTCCGACTTCGTTGCCTGGAGTGGTGTCTGATGTGCGGAAAGATGGACCTCGGGTGCTACATCAAGGACGGCTTCCAGTCGGTCGCGACCAATGCCGTCGACCAGCTTCGCCAGGAGGTTTCCAAGGGTGCGTTGAGCACCTTGGACTCGATGACCTTCTGGCTCCGGCCCGACACCCCGGCCGTGGCCAACGAGCAGACGTGGGCGAACAGCCCCACCGTCGAGTTCCTGCACTCGAGCCTGCTCGGGGTCACGGGTGCCGTGTTCGCGGTCGCGATCATCATTGCCGGCATGCGGATCGCCTGGGAGCAGCGGGCGAAACCCCTTCAGGACCTGCTCAAGACGATGCTGACCTTCGTGGTCGTGGCCGGGATGGGGACGGCCACCCTGCAGTTGCTGATCTCGTGGTCGGACGGGTTCTCGGTCGCGATCATCGACAAGGTGGCCCACGGCATGTCGCTGGCCTCCGCGTTCGGCGGCCCGGTGAGCGGTGACGGCAAGGTGCAGAGCCTGGTCGCCGACAGCATGCCCGCGGTGCTGGCCATCCTGAGCAGTCTGATGGTGATCGTCGCCTCGTTGATCCAGATCGTGCTGATGCTGGTGCGGTCGGCGCTGCTGGTGCTGCTCGCCGGCGCATTTCCGCTGGCCGCCGCCGCGACGAACACCGAGATCGGCCGCAACTGGTTCCGCAAGTTCTGCGGTTGGTCGCTGGCCTTCGTCGCGTACAAACCCGCGGCGGCGCTGGTCTATGCGGCTGCGATGAAGGTGGGGCACGACCATGCCGCCGCCGGAGGCAGCGGCGGCAATGCCGACAACGGCGTGGTGCCGGCGATGACCGGGATGATGATGCTGCTGCTCGCGATCGTCGCCCTGCCCGCCTTGCTGCGCTTCATGGTGCCGGTGACCGCGGCCGTGGCCGGTGGAGGTTCCGCGACGGGCAGCTCGGTCGCGGACCCGGGCGGCATGGCGACCGGAGCGGTGAACGTTGGCAGCTCGGCCGGTGGATCGGCCCGTGGGGCCGCGGGTGCGACCGCCGGCTCGACGGGTGGCGGCGGTGGTGCGACCGGTGCGGCGCTCGCCGGCGGCAAGGCTGCCGGGGCAGTGGCCGGCCCGGCGGGGGTCGGTCTGGCCGCCGCGCGAAAGGCAGCCGGCGGGGTCGCCGGAGCAGCCTCGCACTCGGCCGGCGAGTCCGGGGGCGGTGCGGTCACGACACCGTCCGCGAGCGGCCCGATGGCCGGCCGCTCCGGCAGCCGGTCCTCGCGTCTCAGCCACAGCCAAGAGTCATCGGCTCAGGACCGCACTCCGGAACCCGTCGGCCCGATCGGGGCCGGGTAGCGGTAAGGCACGCTTGTGAGCGATTTCCCCAGGGTTTTCCACAGCTGTGGATCTGGCTACTTGAGAAGCAGGGCCTCGGACCCGATCGGCTTGTAGCCGGCGGCCAGGAAGGTGCGCAGGGACGCGGCGTTGCCGGGGGTGATCTGGGCCCAGATCGAGGCGGCCGGCGGGATCAGGGCCCGGGCTGCCAGCGCGAGCCGCCGACCGTGGCCTTGGTGACGGGCGTTCGGAGGTACTTCGACGGCGCATTCCAGGCGGTCCGCCAGGCCACGGCCGGTCAGTACGAGGCCCTCGTGGACGTCGACGTACACCCGGACGTCGTCGCGGTACTGCCAGGCGCGGTCGACTCGGGGGTGGTCGAGGTCCTGGAGTTCGGTGAGGCCGGCGGTGGCCGCGCTGCGGTCTTCCGGGTCGGTGAGGGCCGGGGCGAGCAGCATCGCGTCGAGTGCGCCGACCCGGCGGCCGGTGAACTGCTCCAGCGCGGACAGGAACGGCGGGTTCGTCGGAGCACACAGGTCGCCGTCCGGCACCCGCTCCGCGACCCAGGCCGGATCGACGTCGGCGGCGATCACGATGTGACCGGTGAACGACACCACGCACGATTCCCGCTCCGACGGCGGCGGGACGACCGAGACGCCGAGATCCGGGGCCGGGAAGACGCCGCGTTCGGCGGCACGCAGAATGGCAGCAAGAGTTGTCATCAGGAGCATTGTCGCGGAGATCCCGCGGCACGCTCGACCGCCGAGGAGGCAGCAGGATGCGCGAACCGCAGCTGGTCACGGCCGAGGGACTGCCCGACCGGGTCACGATCTACGAGGTCGGCCCGCGCGACGGGTTGCAGAACGAGTCCGCGATCGTCGACGTGGCGGTCAAGGCGGAGTTCATCCGGCGGCTGGTCGACGCCGGGCTGACCACGGTCGAGACGACGAGTTTCGTGCACCCGAAGTGGGTCCCGCAGCTGGCCGACGCGGCTGAGCTCCTCGAGCAGCTCGATCTGCCCGACGGTGTCCGCGCCCCGGTGCTGGTCCCGAACGAGCGCGGCCTCGACCGCGCGCTGGCCGCCGGCGTCCGGGAGATCGCGATCTTCGCGAGCGCGACCGAGACCTTCGCGGCGAAGAACCTGAACTCGACGCTGGACGAGCAGTTCACGATGTTCACGCCGACGATCCAGCGGGCGCTCGACGCCGGGCGGACGGTTCGCGGGTACGTGTCGATGTGTTACGGCGACCCCTGGGAGGGCGACGTACCGATCGACCAGGTCGTCAAGGTCGGCGCGCGGCTCGTCGAGCTCGGTTGCCACGAGCTCTCGCTGGGCGACACGATCGGCGTCGCCACCCCGGGGCAGGTCACCGCGCTGATCAGGGCGTTCACCGCCGCCGGTGTACCTGTGGACAAACTCGCGGTGCACTTCCATGACACGTACGGCCAGGCCCTCGCCAATACGCTGACCGCGCTCCGCGAAGGCGTCACCACCGTCGACAGCTCCGCCGGCGGCCTCGGCGGCTGCCCGTACGCCGAGAGCGCCACCGGCAACCTCGCCACCGAGGACCTGCTCTGGCAGCTGAACGGCCTCGGCATCCACACCGGCGTCAACCTCGAAAAGCTCGTCACCACGTCCGCCTGGATGGCTGACCAGCTGGGTAAACCCTCCCCGAGCCGCGTGGTCCAGGCCCTCGCCGGCTGAAAGTGTCGGTGGCGGCCGGGAAGCTGGGTGGGTGAGTGCGCAGCGGGTTGAGCTTGGGGAATTCTTGAAGGCGCGGCGGGCGCGGGTCACGCCTGAGGAGGTGGGGCTGCCCGGGGGTGGACGGCGGCGTACGCCGGGATTGCGGCGGGAGGAGCTGGCCCAGCTGGCCGGGGTCGGCGTGACTTGGTACACGTGGCTGGAGCAGGGGCGGCCGATCAACGCCAGTGGGCAGGTGCTGGACGCGGTCGCGTCGACGTTGCGGTTGACGCCGGTGGAGCGCGAGCATCTGTACCGGCTGGCCGAGGCGACGCCGGTGCGGCTGCCGCGGGTGACGGACTGCGCCGGCGAGGCGGTGTTCGAAGAGATCCTCGACGGGCTGGATCCGCTGCCGGCGGTGATCACCAACGCCCGGTTCGACATCGTCCGGGCGAACCGTGCGTACCACGACCTGTTCCACGACTGGCACCAGCTGCCCTGCATCCACAAGAACCTGCTGTGGTGCATCATCACCGAGCCGTCCGCGCGTGAGCAGCTGCTCAACTACGACACCGAGGTGCCGTATCTGGTCGGTCGACTGCGGTCGGCGTACGGCGAACACGTCGGCGACCCGGACTGGGAGACGGACCTCGCCCGGCTGCGGTCGATCTGTCCTGAGTTCGCGCAGCTCTGGTCGCGGCACGAGGTGTCGGCCTGTACGCCGCGGCACCGCCGGATCGACAACCCGCGGGTCGGCGAGCTGAACCTGATCGTCACCGAACTGGCCGTCTCGGCACACCCCGACCTGGTCCTCTTCGTGGAAACCCCCGCCGACGAGGAAACCCGCGCCAAACTGCCACTCACCCGCCGGCAGCGGGCCGACAGCACAGCCTGAGGCTGACCGCCTTACGGCTCGATCGGGCGCCGGATGCGACGGATCAGGCTCTTGTCCGCGAACTGACCGATCCGGTACGTCGACCAACCGTCGACGCCCGCGCCTACGGCACCGCCGAGCAGCGGCACGCGCCGGGTGACGGTGAGCGCCATCCGCTTGCCGCTGATCCGCCCGATCAGCTCCGCGACGACCTCGCCCGACACCTGCCGGTCGAGCTCCGGGTCGAACACCGGCGCGGTCGCGATCGCCAGTGGGGAGGACACCAGACTGGACTTCTTCAGCCGGGCGGTCACCCCGTCCTCGCCGAGCAGACAGGTGATCACCGCCGTCCGGACGCGGGGATCGTCGAGGTCGTACCCGCGCAGATGGGCGATCGCCGCCACCATCCGGCACTGCACGACCGCGAGCCCGGTCAGGTTGGCGGGCAGTGCGACCGGGAGCGTGACCAGACCGCCGATGCTGGTCGCGAACCCCTGCACGCCGGCGAGCCGGATGTGCTGGTCGATCACCGCGTCGATCGCGAGCGTCACGTCGCCGTCGCAGCGCTCCAGCTTGTTGTCCGCGATCCGCTCCGCGCCTGGGAACCGCTGGTACCCGTCGATCGAGACCTCGAGGATCTGACGCAACACGCCGCCGGCTGCCGTCGGGGCGAACCGCTGGGCTGCGGGCGCGAGACTACTGGCGACGAACCTGGCTACTCCGGCCACGGTGCTCCTTCCCGCCCGGCCCCACGCGTCAGAACCCGGACGTGCTTCAACTGTACGTGCCTCCCCGCCCCTCGCCACTCGGGAGAACCCCTAGGTGTCCCCTAGGCCAGAATGGTCGGGTGCCGATCGAACCTGCTCCGACTCAGTGGGAGTTTCCGCCTGTGGGCGTGGCCGGGAGCAGTGACGTGGTCGCGGGGGGTGCTGATCTCGCGCCGGGGACGGTGCTGGCGGCGTACCGGCGGGGGTTGTTCCCGATGCCGGACCATCGTGGCTCGATCCTCTGGTGGTCGCCGGTCGACCGTGGGGTGATCGAGGTCGACGGGTACCGGCCGACGCGGTCGCTGCGGCGGGCGCGGGCGAAGTTCGAGATCCGGGTGAACACCGCGTTCGACCAGGTGATCCGCGCCTGCGCTGACCCGCGCCGGCCGGGTTCGTGGATCGACAGCGAGATCATCGCGTCGTACACCGAGCTGCATCGCCTCGGCTGGGTGCACTCGGTCGAGGCCTGGAACGGCGACCAACTGGCCGGCGGGCTGTACGGCGTGGCGATCGGTGGGCTGTTCGCCGGTGAGTCGATGTTCCACCACCAGACCGACGGCTCGAAGGCGGCCGTCGCGGGCACGATCGAACTGCTGAACGACGAGTACGCCGCCGACCGGGTCTTCGACATCCAATGGGTGACCGACCATCTCGCGACGCTCGGCGCGGTCTCGATCCCGCGGGAGACCTACGTACGACGGGTCGCCCGCGCCGTCGACGTACCGCTGCCGAAGGCCTTTACCTGAGCCCGGCGAACGCCGCCATCTGCCGGGCGGTCGACGCGAAGAACTCGTCCGCCGGATCCATCGACCCGACCAGCTGACCGAACAGCTCGAAGCTGATCATCCCGAACAGCTGCGTCCAGACGATCACCGCCCGTACCAGCAGCGCCGGCGGCACGTCCGGCGCCAGCGCGCGCAGCACCTCCGTCTGGTGCGCCAACAGACCCTCGGGCTCCGGTGCATCGTCGGGTACGGCGAGCCGCCCGGCCGCCTGGGCCCGCTGCAGCAAGCCGAGCAACACCAACGGCACCCGCGACGCCGGCTCGACCGTCGTCTGCGGGGCCTGATACCCACTGATCGGGGACCCGTAGATCAGCGCGTACTCCTGTGGATAACTTCGCGCCCACCCCCGCACGGCGGCGTAGATCGCGAGCCATTCCTCGACCGGGTCGCCCGCCGTCGCCGCTTCCTCGGCCGCCGCGCCGAGCGCGTTGTACGCGTCGATGATCAGCGCGGTGAGCAGCTCGTCGCGGCTCGCGAAGTACCGGTACAGCGCCGACGACACCATGCCGAGCTCGCGGGAGATCGCCCGCAGCGAGAGCGCCTCGGCGCCGACGGTCGCCAACTGCCGCCTGGCGACCGCCTTGATCTCGTCGGTCAGCTCGGCCCGGGCACGTTCACGGGCAGTACGTCCGGCGTTCATGCGGTCAGTCTGCCACAAAGCCGAGAGCAGTGCTCTTGACAATGAGCAGCGATCCGGTGTTCACTGATCACAACAGAGAGCACCGCTCTCGTCAAGCCGGAGGAAGCCCGCCATGACCGAGTACAAGCAGACCTACGACAGCAAGCGCGTGATCACCGCCAACGAGGGCAGTATGCGGGTCTTCAACCGGATCGTCGCGCGGCTGACGAAGCTCGGGCTCAGCGTGATGGGCAGCCGGGTGCTCTCGGTCCAGGGCCGCAAGTCCGGCGAGTGGCGCAGCACCCCGGTCAACCTGCTGACCGTCGACGGGCAGCGGTACCTGGTCGCTCCGCGCGGTCACACCCAGTGGGTGAAGAACCTCCGGGCCAGCGGGACCGGCCGGCTGCAGCTCGGGCGCAAGATCGAGACCTTCACCGCTGAGGAGATCGCGGACGCGGACAAGATTCCGGCGCTCCGGACGTACCTCAAGGAGTGGGCGTGGGAGGTCGGCGCGTTCTTCAGCGGCGACGTCAGCAAGAACTCTCCCGACGAGGTCCTGCGCCACATCGCCCCCGGCGTCCCGGTCTTCAAGATCAACTAGTGATAGGCCGCCGCCTGGATCCGGTACAGCTCGGCGTAGTGCCCGTTGCGGGCGATCAGTTCCTCGTGGGTCCCGGTCTCGACGACCTGAGCGCCGTCCAGGACGACGATCAGGTCGGCCATCCGGACCGTCGAGAACCGGTGCGAGACCAGGATCGTGATCCGTCCGTCGGTACTGTCCCGCGCGGCCGCGGCGTACCGCTCGAAGAGCGCGTGCTCCGTCTCCGCGTCCAGCGCCGCGGTCGGCTCGTCGAGCACCAGCAGCAACGGGCGGTCCCGCATGAACCCGCGCGCCAACGCCAGCTTCTGCCACTGCCCGAAGCTGATCTCCGCACCGTCCGGCCAGGTCGCGCCGAGTTGCGTGTCCAGCCCCGACTCGAGCCGCGCCAGCACGTCCTCCGCCCCGGCCCGCCCGACTGCGGTCGTCACCGCCGGTACGTCGTCCAGCCGCGGCAGGTCGCCCAGTCCCACGCTGTGTGCGGCGCGGAACTCGAACCGGAAGAAGTCCTGGAACGCGCCCGCGATCTTCGCCCGCCACGCCTCCGCCGGGATCCGGTCCAGCGGCTGATCGTCCAGGTACACCCGTCCGGCGGCCGGTTCGTACAGCTTGCAGATCAGCTTCACCAGCGTCGACTTGCCGGCACCGTTCTCGCCCACGACCGCGATCACCTTTCCGGCCGGAAGTCGCAGGTCGACGTTCTCCAGCGCCGGGCGATCGGAACCGGCGTACGAGAACGACACGTTCTCCAACCGGATGCCGTCGACGAGCCGCTCCGGCGCGGGCTGGTCGGCGGACTTGTCGAACGAGGCCGCGTAGTTCTCCAGCCAGACCAGCCGCCGCGACCCGTCCAGCCAGATGCCGCGCAGGAACCCGATCTCTCCGACCGTCGCACCGATGTACGACGACAACCGCGCACCGGCGGCGAGGATCAGCAACACGTTGCCGACCGACCCGTGCAGCCCGACCGCGACGAACAGCACCGCGCCGACGTACGCCGCCCCGAAGATCGCCCAGGCGATCCCGTGCCACACCGCGCTCGTCCAGCGCGCGGCGGCGATCGGCCGGTACCACTGCTCCCACTCGCGGCGCCGGCCCGTCACGAGGTCGGGCCCGATGCCGATCACCCGGACCTCCTTGCCCGGTGCTGGTGTGGTCGCGGTCGTGAACAGGTGTTCGGCCAGCCGGAAGTGAGCGGCGTACCGCTCCTCGACCTCGCGCTCGACGCCCGGGCGCCAGCTGGAGCTGAGGACGGTCGGTAGTGCGAAGAGCAGCAGCAGCGCGAGCGCGGGGTGGATCGACACGAGCAGCGCGACCGTGACGCCGAGCCGCAGGATCCAGCCGCAGGTCGAGAACAGCGACATGTACATGTGGTCCAGCACGAACACCTGCTTGCGCAGCACCGACAGTCGGTCCAGGTAGTCGCGCCGTTCGTGGTGCTCGACCGTGGCGACCGACGCCTGCAGTTGGGCGACATGCGCCTCGAGCATGATCGTCACCCGGTCCCGGAATCGCCGGGAGATCCGCGTCGACAGTGTGCGCAGGAACCACGTCGCCGTCACCGACAACGCCAGGCCACCCGCGGCCAGCAGGGCAGCGCGACGGTCGTCGCGCAGTACGCCGTCCGCGAGGATCTTGAGCCACAACGCCAGCAGCGCATCGGGTACGGCGGCCAGCAGCGTCATCGCGAAGGCCGCGACCAACAGCCACGGCTCGTGCTGGTAGCCGAGCTTGCAGAGCCGCCACATCGCGGGGATCGCCTTCGGCAGGTCGTCAGAGCGTGTCATAGCTCATCCCCTCCTCGTCGACCTCGGCGGCGAACCGCTGCGCCTGCAGGTCGAACATCGTCCGGTACCGCCCGCCGAGAGCTATCAGTTCGTCGTGGCTGCCGAGCTCCACGACCCTGCCGTGCTCGAGGACGCAGATCCGGTCGGCGTGCCGGACGGTCGAGAACCGGTGCGAGATGAGGATCGTGGTGACGTCCCGGGTCGCGGTCAGGATCCGGTCGAAGATCGCCGCCTCGCCGCGTACGTCGAGCTGCGCGGTCGGCTCGTCGAGCAGCACGAGCCCGGCGCCTTGCCGTACTGCGCACAGCGCCCGCGCCAGGGCGACCCGTTGCCACTGCCCGCCGGACAGGTCGGTGCCGTCGCCGTACCCGGTCGCCAGCCGGGTGTCGAGGTCGGCCAGGTCCGCCGCGCCGGCGTCCGCGAGTGCGGCCCGGATGTCCTCCTCCGGCGCACCGGCCGGAGCGACGTTGTCCCGCAGCGGCAGCTCGAGCTTGAGGAAGTCCTGGAAGACCGCCGTCACCCGGGTCCGCCAGGCATCGACGTCGAGGTCGCGGAGGTCGGCGCCGTCGACGCGGATCGTCCCCGCGTCGGGGTCGTACAGGCGGCACAACAACTTGGCCAACGTGGTCTTCCCGGCCCCGTTCTGCCCGACGACCGCAAGCGAGGACCCAGCCGGAATCGTCAGATCCAGCCCCTCGAACACCTGCCGATCAGCGTGTGGATAACCGAACCTCACCCCCCGAAGCTCAACCCTCACCGCACCTACGGCGGCCGCGTCGACCGCACTTGTGCGGACCGGGAGTGCTCCGGCGGGAGCCATCGCTGGTTGTAGCCGACGTACGGCCGCAACGGGTGCGGCCGCGCCGTCGAGGGCCCAGTTCAGGCCGCCGAAGGCGATCATCCCGACGCCGATCGACACCTGCGCGAACACCACCAGGCGATCCAGCGGCAGGCTCCCGCCGATCGCGGCCGCGCCCAGCGCCCAGAACACCAGCCCATTGGCCACCGCGATGATCAGCAGGCTCCAGATCATTGGACGCTCCCGCAATCGGGTCGCCGCGTACTGCAGCTCGAACAACCGCCGGCGCCGCTCGGTGAACCGCTGCACCGTCCAGTCCGCCAGCCCGAACAGCCGCAGCTCCTTCGCCGCGCCGGGCTCCACGGCCAGCTCGTACGCGTACGTCGCATGCCGCTGCGCGGAGCGGACCTCGGCCGTGTTCCGGTCCTTCCAGACACCGCTCTCGCGGAGCAGCCAATGCGTCGAAACCCACCCGGCGACCAGCACCAACGGGGCCCACCAGGTGAACCCGAACAGTACGATCGCCGACGCGAGCCCGCCGACCAGCTCCACCAGGCTGCCCGCGACGAAGTCCACGTTCAGGTACATCGGCGGCCCGGTCTGCCCCCGGTCGAACTCCCGCGCCACCGTCAGGTCCTCACTCAGCCCCGGATCCTCCAGATGCCCGATCCCCGGCGGCCCCACACACGCCTTGGCCAGCGCGTCGTTCAGGTACGCCGACACCCGGTTCCCGAGGTTGGCGCTGACCGCCTGATGCACCGGCGTCAGCACCTGCAACAGCACGAACGTGATCCCCATCAAGCTCAGCGGAGCAGCCAGCGCGGCCCGATGCTGAACCGCGCCGACCAGCCACCCCATCGCGATCGCAAACACCGCGGGAAGCACCCCACGAGCGATCAGCAACACCCACCACGCCGCAGCAAGCCCACGATCAGCCCGCGGCAACACAGCAAAGAACTGCCACTCAGCACGCGCCCGCAGCCGACTCACCATCTCCTCACGATGACACCCCCGACCGACACAAGTCTTGAACGTTTGCCGGATGGCACTATGGCGGCATGATCACGCCTGAGGAGTTGGGTGCGGCGCCGAAGGTTCTGCTGCATGACCATTTGGACGGGGGGCTGCGGCCGGAGACGGTCGTGGAGTTGGCGCGGGAGATCGGGCACGGGTTGCCGCGGAGTGACGCGGCCGAGTTGGGGGCGTGGTTCGTCGAGTCGGCGGACTCCGGGTCGTTGGAGCGGTATCTGGAGACGTTCGACCACACCGTGGCGGTGATGCAGACCGCGGAGGCGATCAAGCGGGTCGCGAGTGAGTGCGTGCAGGACCTGGCGGCGGACGGGGTGGTGTACGCCGAGATCCGCTACGCGCCGGAGCAGCACCTGCATCGGGGGCTGACGCTCGAGCAGGTCGTGGACGCGGTGCGGGAAGGGTTCGAGCACGGGATGGCGGTGGCCGAGCGGCCGATCGTCGTACGGCAGTTGCTGACCGCGATGCGGCACATGGCGCGGTCGATGGAGATCGCCGAGCTGGCGGTCACGTACCGGGACGCCGGCGTGGTCGGGTTCGACATCGCCGGGGCCGAGGCGGGTTTCCCGCCCACCCGGCACCTGGACGCGTTCGAGTACCTGCAGCGGGAGAACGCGCACTTCACGATCCACGCCGGCGAGGCGTTCGGGCTGCCGTCGATCTGGCAGGCGATCCAGTGGTGCGGCGCGGACCGCCTGGGGCACGGCGTACGGATCATCGACGACATCACGCAGGACGGCGACAAGGTCGAGCTCGGGCGGCTCGCGGCGTACGTCCGGGACCGCCGGATCCCGCTGGAGATGTGCCCGAGCTCGAACCTGCAGACCGGCGCCGCCGCGTCGATCTCCGAGCACCCGATCGGCCTGCTCACCAAGCTCCGTTTCCGGGTGACGGTGAACACCGACAACCGGTTGATGAGCGGTACGTCGATGAGCCGCGAGCTCGCCCTGCTGGCGGAGGCGTTCGGCTACGACCTCGCCGATCTGCGCTGGTTCGCGATCAACGCGATGAAGTCGGCGTTCCTCCCGTTCGACGAGCGGCTCGCGATCATCAACAACACCATCAAGCCCTGGTACGACTCACACTAGAAAACAAAGAAAAAGCGGCTGTGTGGGGGCTTGGTGCGACTCACACCGAGCGCTGGTACGTCCGGAAGGCTCGGGTCGAAAGCCAGCCGACGATCAACGTGAAGGCCAGCAGGTAAGCGCAGTGCCGCCAGACCGACGACCAGTCGGGCGAGGCGGCCAGGGCCTGGCGGGCGGCGATCGTGGCCCAGTCGACCGGGTTGAAACGGGCCGCGACGTTCACCCAGTGCGGTGCGACGCGCGGGTCGATCATGATCGACGACATGAACGTCAGCGGCAGCGAGACGAACTGCGAGATCCCGATCAGCGCCTCCTGCTGCCGGGTGAGCAGCGCGACCGCGTTCGACAGCGACCCGAACCCGAGACCGACCAGCACCGACGCGAGGATCGTGACCAGGTAGCCGCCGATCCCGCCGTCGTACCGCGCCCCCGCCGCGAACCCGATCGCGAACACCAGGATCGTCTGGATCAACGTGGTCGTCGCGTTGCTGAGCAGTTGCCCCGCCATCAACCCGCCACGGCTGATCGGCGACGCGAGCATCCGGTCCATCACACCGCGCTCCATGTCCTGCACGAACGACGTACCGCTCCAGCCGCTCGTCATCAGCGCCGTCATCATCACGATCCCCGGCGTCAGGAACGCGATGTACGACGAGTCACCGAATCCCGGGATGTGTACGACGCCCTGGAACAGCTGCCCGAACAGCAGCAGCCAGATCGCCGGTTGGATCAACGTGAACGCGATCAACGCCGGCTGCCGGTACGACGCCCGCGTCCAGCGCCCGAGGATCAGACCCGTGTGCGCGATCATGCCGCCGCCTCCGCAACCTTGAACGACCGGCCCGTGTGCTGCAGGTACACGTCGTCAAGTGACGGCCGCGACACGGTGACGGCGACCACCGGGATCGCCTTGTCCTCCAGGACTCCCAGCACGGCCGGTACGGCGGTCGCGCCGCGGTCGACCCGTGCGCGCAACGTGTTGCCCTCGACAACGATCTCCCCGATGCCCGGCAACTGCCTGAGCAGCGCGCGGACCGTCCCGTCGGTGTCCGGGTCGACGAGCTCGACCTGCACCGAGTCGCCACGCAAGGCCGCCTTCAGCGACTCCGGGGTGCCCTCGGCAACGATCTTGCCGTGGTCGACGATCGCCAACTGACCGGCCAGCCGATCGGCCTCCTCCAGGTAGTGCGTGGTGAGCAGCACGGTCAGCCCTTGCCCGGACAGCCGCAGTACTTCGTTCCACAGATCGGCGCGGGCCTCGGGGTCGAGGCCGGTGGTCGGCTCGTCGAGGAACAGCACCTTCGGCCGATGGACCAGCCCGAGCGCGACGTCCAGCTTGCGCTGCATGCCGCCCGAGTACGTCTTCACCGTGCGGTCGCCGTCCAGGTCGAAGCTGCCGAGCAGCTGCCAGGCACGCTGCACGGCCTGGGCCCGGGACAGGCCGTAGATGCGCCCGCTGAGCACGAGGTTCTCCAGGCCGGTCGCCATCGGGTCCGAGCTGGACTTCTGCGGTACGTACCCGATCGCGTGCCGGACCTTGTCCTGGTCGCGACTCACGTCGTACCCGGCGACCCTGGCGGTGCCCGAGTCGGCCCGGGACAGGGTCGTGAGGATCTTCACGGTGGTGGACTTGCCGGCGCCGTTCGGCCCGAGCAGGCCGAGGACCATGCCCTCCGGAACGCTCACGGTCAGGCCGTCGAGCGCGCGCAGCGGTGGATTCTTCCGGCCGGCCGGGTACGTCTTGACCAGGTCGACCGCTTCGACGGCATGCGTAGCCATCAGATGACTCCCTTGTGGGTGCGAGAGCCGGTCGTCGGGCTGGCTATCCTGATGGTTGCGCCTTGGGTGCCAGGTCTTCGGACCGACTCGAGGAACTGCGGCCCTTGGTCCCGGTGTTGCCGCACCGTGGAGCGAGGGCCGCCCTGCTTATCGCGATTCGGGCGGCATCGCCCGCATCCAGGCGAACTCCTCCCCGAAGTACTTGACCGGATCCTTCAACTGGTCGCCCGGGGCGATGCCGTCCTCCAGATAGCGTTTCCAGGCCATCCGCCAGAACTTCGACCCGCCGAGCCGGTCGGTGCGGATCTCCTCGGCGAGCTGATGGACGTACGCCGACTCCGCGCGCAGCAGCGCCAGCCGGAACTCCGACTCGACCCAGAAGATCCGCGGGAAGCCGACGGCCTCCATCTGCCCGTGCGCCGTGACCGCCTGCTCGATCTCCGCGTCGACGACCGCCAGCCGCTGCTCCAGCAGCTCGACGGCCCGGTCGGGCGGCAGGCCGGGCAGGTACGCCAGGCCCGCCTCCAGCGGATGGAACTCGCGGGACGGCGTACCGACCAGCTCGGTGAGCCAGTCCTCGAACTCGGCCCGGCCGGCGTCGGTGATCCGGTACACCGTCCGCTCCGGCCGGTTGCCCTCGCGGACCGTCTCCAGCGCCTCGACGAAGCCGTGCTTCTCCAGGCTGGACACGACCGAGTAGAGCGAGCCGTAGTTCACCTTGATGCTCTGGTCCTTGCCGCGGGCCCGGAGCATCGTGGAGATCTCGTACGGGTGCATCGGCCGCTCGCCGAGACTGCCGAGCACGGCGAACGCCAGCGGATTGCCGACCTTGCGTCGGGCCATGACACCCCCTCGATCTCGATTACTCGAAATCGAGTATTAGCTTGCGGGTATCCGATGTCAAGTATTCAGCCAGGCGAACGCCCGGGCCCCCAGTCCGCGCACCGGCAGGGCGGCGAGGGTGCGGTACGTCGGCTCCTCGACGTACTTCGTGAGCAGCCAGGCGAGACCCACCACGCCCACCGTGGCGCCGACGATCTGGGTCAGCCGATCTGCGCCGAGCTCCATCAGCCGGTACGCGATCAGGTAGCCGATCACCTGGTTGAGCAGGTAGAGCGCGAACGAGATCCGCGCCAGGAACTGGATCGGCCGCTTGAACCGCGCGAACACCGTCCATTCCGGGCCGCGGGCGGCCACTGCGACGAGCACCAGCAGTACGCCGATGCCGAGCGAGGACGGCAGGTCCGCGGTGTGCGCGTGCTGGGCGAAGACCGTCGCCACGAGCAAGGCGGCGAGATGCAGGACGCCGATCCGGTGCTTCGACCAGAGCCAGATCGCGATGCCGATCGCGAACAGTTGCAGGCGGTGGATGCCGAGCCCGTTCCACAGCTGGATCACCCAGACGGGGCTGTGGTCGATGCGGCCGTTCCACTGCAGGGCGACCGGCGCGAGGATCATGATCCACAGCATCGTGGTGATCCGCGGTCCGATGCCGCGCGGCCAGAGCAGGGCCGCCGCGGCGAACGCCATCAACTGCAACGGCAGCGTCCAGTACGAGCCGTCGATGAGCTGCACGGTCGGGTCGAACGAGGCGGCCAGCGTCAGGTTGCCCCACAGGTCGTGCCGGGTCGGCAGCGTCCAGTTCCGCGGCCCGAAGAAGAGCAGCAGTGTGTACGTGATCAGCACGGCGGCCAGGTACGGCGGGAGCACCCGGCAGGCGCGGCGCCACAGCCAGCGCGGCGTGGACCCCTTCCGGATCGTCACGCAGACGAAGTACGCGCTGATCACCAGCAGGATGCTGGCGCCGACCTGAAAGGGGTACTTCCCGAGCGGCGCACCGAGCTCAGGGTGCAGGAACGGACCCATGTAGGTCGTGTGGGTGAACATCACGGCGAGCACCGACAGGACGCGCACCACGTCCCAGCTCAGCCTGCGTGCGGTTCTTCCCGGAGGGCGGTCCGGCGTCGTCACAACCACTCCATCTACGCGTCGCTCGTTACCCCCTTGTGACCCTAGGCAGAGCGTGGGGTGGTGATGCAAATCGACCCGGTGATGCCTTCCTCACATCAGCCTGCGGTTTGGAACGTCCGCCGGTAGTCCTGCGGCGGTACGCCGACCACGCGGCGGAAGTGGTGGCGCAGCAGGGCAGCGGTGCCGAAGCCGGACTCGGTGGCGATCTGCTCGATGCCCATCCGGGTCTGTTCGAGCAGGGTGCGGGCGCGGAGGACGCGTTGGGTGGTGACCCACTTGAGAGGGGTTGTGCCGGTCTCGGCGACGAAGCGGCGGGCGAAGGTGCGTTCGGACATCTGGGCGCGCCGGGCCAGCGCGGGCACCGTGTGCTCGACGGCGAGGTTGTCGATCATCCAGTTCAGCACCGGCTGCAGGCTCTCTGCGGAGCACTCCGGCACCGGGACCTCGACGTACTGGCGCTGGCCGCCGTCGCGCTGCGGCGGGACCACCATCCGGCGGGCGATCCGGGTCGCGACTGCGCTGCCGAGTTCGCGCCGGACCAGGTGCAGGCAGGCGTCGATGCCGGCCGCCGTACCGGCGCTGGTGATGATGTTGCCGTCGTCGACGAACAGCACGTCCGGGTCGATCTTCGCGGTCGGGAACTGGTCCATGAACTTGTCGATGTACCGCCAGTGCGTGGTGCAGGGCCGCCCGTCGAGCAGGCCGGCGGCGCCGAGGACGAACGCGCCGGAGCAGACCGTCAGCAGGATCGCGCCGCGCGCCTCGGCCTTCCGGAGCGCCGCCAGGATGCGCTCGTCGTACGCGTGCCGCCACGTGGTCGCCGGGACGCCGATCAGGTCGGCGTCCTCGAGCTCCTCCAGGCCGTACGGCGCGATCACCTGCGAGTGCGTGCTGGTCTCCATCGGGACGCCCGGCGTGGTCGAGCAGACCTTGAAGTCGAACGGCGGTACGCCGTCGTCGGTGCGGTCCAGTCCGAACACCTCGGCGAGGACGCCGAACTCGAACAGGGCGACGTCCTCCATCAGCACGACCGCGATCTTCTGCAGCATGGCAGAATTTTATCGGACTATGTCAATAGTGCCACTGGTGGCAGGATCTGGAAGATAGAATCATTACTGCCATGACCGGATACGTAGTTCTCGTACTTCTCGTACTGGCCGTGATCGCGGCTCTGGAGGTCAGCAACAGGCGCAACTCGACCGGTCCGGCGGCCGGACCGCGAGGCTCCTGGATCGCTGACGACCGCGACGTGGCCCGGACCAAGCTCGACCTGCTCGCGCTCGGCGCGACGGCCAAGCCCTTCACCGCCAGGCCCGCCTCGACCACCGGGACGGTGCACTCCATCCGCACCGCCCGCATCACCCACGGCCGTCACGCGGCCTGAGCACGCCAGCTGGGAGCGGTCGCGTTCGTGACCGCTCGCAGCAACCCTTCGACCGGGCCGTAGTGGAAGCTGCTCAGCCACGCGTGGCTCAGCATCACCTGCAGCACGAAGATCCCGACCGCGAAGCCCACGGTCTCCAACGGCGACACCTGCCCCACCAGCCCGAAGCCGGCCCCGGTGAAGATCAGCAGGGTCGCCACCGATTGGCCGAGGTAGTTCGACAGCGCCATCCGCCCGGCCGGGGCGAGCAGCCGGCGCAGGTCCTCGCCGCGGTCGGAGTGCATGATCCGCAAGAGCGACGCGACGTACGCCGCGGTCAGGAACGGCGCCGTCATCACGCTCATCAGCACCGCCCGGGTGTCACCGTTGCCGCCGGACGCGTAGACGAGCCCGCCGGTGATCCCGATGGCGAAACCGACCAGCTGGATCAGCCGGAGCAGTGCGTCGGATCCGTCGACGTTCTGCAGCAGACGGCGCCGGCCGGCCACCATGCCGACCAAGAACGCAGCCAGGGTGGTCGGGCCTTGCACGGTGAGCAGTGAGAGGCCGTACGTCGGCAACGCGCGGACGTGCTCGCCGATGACGTCGCTGAACGAGCCCGCCAGATTCGCGGCCGTCCCCTGTGCGGCCGCTACTGCTGTGGTCGGGTCCAGCACCGCTGAGGTGTCCAGGAAGAGCGCCGCGATCGCCAGGGTGACGAAGAGGTACGCGTAGATCGCTCCCGCGACCAGGAGCGCCGTACGATCCTTCACCCGCCGCATGGCCACCAAGAGCAGGCCGATGATCGCGTAGACGCTCAAGATGTCGCCCGTGATCAGGAAGATGCCGTGCAGCACCCCGAGCACGAACAGCCCGCCCAGTCGACGCAACATCCGCGGGCGGAACGAGGCGCCCACCCGCTGCGCAGCCTGCATCTGCAACTGGAAGCTGTACCCGAACAGGAACGAGAACAGCAGATAGAACTTCATGTCGACGAAGACCGACGACAGCCACCGCACCGAATGATCCAGCCAGGAGCTGTACGCCGGGTCCTCCGCGACGTGAATCGGATACCCGGACGCCGCGAACGTGATGTTCACGACCAAGATGCCCAGCAGGGCGAACCCCCGCAGCGCATCGACATCCTGAATCCGCGCCCGCTCCAGCACCTGGCCCATGCCACCCAGCACATCAGCGCCGGCCGCCGAAAGCAGTAGCGCTGGATCCTCCTTGAAGGTGGACTTAGCTCTATGGCCGACTACCGAGACGTCAACAGGACCAACTGGGACGAACGGGTCCCGGCGCACGTGGCATCGCCGGACTACCACGTGGCGCAGTTCCTCACGGACCCGGCGTACCTGAGTGGCGTGGTGCGCTTCGACCTGCCGCGGCTCGGTGACGTCAGCGGCCTGCGCGGTGTGCACCTGCAGTGCCACATCGGCACCGACACCGTTTCACTGGCGAGGCTCGGGGCGCGGATGAGTGCGCTGGACTTCTCGGCGCCGGCGATCGAGCACGCGCGGTCGCTGGCCGGGCGGCTCGGGCTGTCGCTGGATGCGCACGTCGCGGACGTCTACGACGCGGTGCGGGTGCTGGGGGCGGCGTCGTACGACTTCGTCTACACCGGCATCGGGGCCTTGTGCTGGCTTCCGGACATCGCGCGCTGGGCCGAGGTGGTCGCCGGGCTGCTGAAGCCGGGCGGGCGACTGTTCGTCCGCGAGGGCCACCCGATGCTGGGGACCCTGGAGCCGGGTGAGCGGTACCTCGACGTGCGTTACCCGTACTTCGAGACCGAAGAACCGAGCGTGGGCGACGCGGGTGGGACGTACGTCGAGACCGACGCCGAGTTCACCAGCACCGCGACGCACGAGTGGAGTCACGGGCTCGGCGAGACGATCACCGCCGTACAGCGGGCCGGGCTGGTGTTCGACTCGCTGGCCGAGCACGACAGCGCGCCCTGGAACGCGCTCCCCGGTCTGATGACCGAGGACGCGACCGGTGAGTGGCGCCTGACGGAGAACCCGCACCGCCTGGCCGCCACCTACACCCTGCAGGCGCACAAACCTACGACGCCCGCCGCTGCTGCACCTTCTGGAAAGCCTGCTTGATCTTGGCCTGGTTCTCCGGCTTGCTCAGTTCGCGCTGGGCGACCTGGACCAGCTTGGCGACCACGGCGCCCTTCACCAACGTCTTCACGAACCCCATCAGGGCCTCCCTACTCGGTTGCCACCGACGCTACCGGCCGTGACAACCCCCCTCCATGGGTGATCCACCGGAACTGTCCCTGGCGTCGGGCACACTAGGGGTATGCCTGAGTTGCCGGAGGTGGAGTCGCTGGCCGTGTTCCTGCGGGAGCGGGCGGTGGGGCATGCGTTCGTGCGGGCGGACATCACCGCGATCAGCGCGCTGAAGACCTACGACCCGCCGATCTCGGCGATGGCCGGGCTGCTGATCGACGACGTGCAGCGGCACGGGAAGTTCCTGGACTTCTCGGCGCAGGGCGTGCACCTGGTGATCCACCTGGCGCGGGCCGGCTGGCTGCGGTGGAAGGAAGAGCAGAACACCGGGCTCGTCCGTCCGGGCAAGGGCCCGATCGCGCTCCGGACCGTGCTGGACGACGGCTCCGGGTTCGACCTGACCGAGGCCGGCACGCAGAAGAAGCTCGCGGTGTACGTCGTGCGCGACCCCGCCGAGGTCCCGGGGATCGCCCGGCTCGGGCCGGACCCGTTCACGCTGTCGCTCGACGACTTCGGCGCGATCCTGAAACGCGAGGGCCGCGTCCAGCTCAAGGGCGTCCTGCGGAACCAGTCCGTGATCGCCGGCATCGGCAACGCCTACTCCGACGAGATCCTGCACGTCGCGAAGATGAGCCCGTTCAAACCGGCGTCGAACCTGTCCGACGACGAGCTCAAGACGCTGTACGACGCGATGCGTGAAACCCTCCAGGACGCCGTCGACCGGTCCGCCGGGCTCGCCGTCCAGGACCTGAAGTCGGAGAAGAAGTCGGGCTTGAGGGTGCACGGCCGGAAGGGCCAGAAGTGTCCGGTGTGCGGCGACGTCGTCCGCGAGGTGAGCTTCGCCGACTCCTCCCTGCAGTACTGCGCGACCTGTCAGACCGGTGGCAAACCACTGGCCGACCGGAGGCTGTCGAAGCTCCTGAAGTAGGTTCCCGCGCATGCGGAAGATCTACGTGGCAGCACACGTCTACATGATTCTGGGCCTCATCAGCGGGCTGTACTACCGCGAACTCACCAAGGCCAAGGACTTCACCGGCGACTCCCAGCTGAGCGTCGTCCACACTCACATTCTCGCGCTGGGCATGCTGTTCTTCCTGATCGTGCTCGCGCTGGAGAAGCTGTTCACGCTGTCGGACGGCAAGCTTTTCACCGCGTTCTTCTGGGTCTACAACGCGGGGCTCGCGCTGACCGTCGGCATGATGCTGCTCCGCGGGACGATGGTCGTGCTCGGCCACCAGCCCGGCGCCGCGCTGGACGGCATCTCCGGGCTGGGGCACGTCACGATCACCCTCGGCCTGATCTTCTTCTTCATCAACCTCGGCAAGTGCCTGCCGGCCAAGGCCGAGACCGAGGCCGGGAAGCTGGAGGAAGCTAAGTAGTCATCTGGTCGAACATCGTCTTCACGTCGGCCGTGTTCGGCGTCGACAGCAAGGTCGGCGTACCGCTCGTCGTCCGGCGTGAGGTCACCGCGAACACGTACCCGAGGTTCGCGTCGATCCGGTCCTTCAGCCACGGCCCGCCGCTCGCGCCGCCGTTCATCGAACAGGTCAGCGCCGCGTCCGAGGTGCCCCACGCGTACGTGGTGCCGTCGCAGTAGTACGGCACCTCGCCGTTGTACGGCGCCTCGGCCGGCCAGCCCCAGATCCGGGTGCCGGCCTGGCTCTGGCCGTTCCCCCAGACCAGCCCGTTCCCGCCGACCGCGTCGATCAGGTTCGCGCCGTTGCGCTGCTGCAGCGTGACGAACGCCTGGTCGTGGGTGAAGTCGCTGTTGCTGATCCAGGAGTTGAACGTCCGCGCCTGGCTCCAGTTCCACAGGCCGTACCCGGACTGGCCGTTGTAGTACGCCGGCGCGAACACGATGTTCGAGTGCCAGCCGCCGCCCTGGCCGCTGTGCACGCAGTGTCCAGCGGTGATGATCAGGTTCTTGTAGCTGTTGTTGATCGTCGACGCCGAGCACACGTAGTTGAGCCCGTTGTCGGTGAAGAACAGCTTGCCTGCCGTGCTCGGTACGACGTCGTTCGCGAGCTTGTACCCGGCCCGCGGCGCCACCGGTCTGGACGCGACACCGCTCGAAGTCCCTTGTTTTGCAGGACTTGCGGTTCCCGTCGGAAGATCGGCAGGGATCGCGTTCCGCATCTTCTCCGCGGTCCAGTACCCGGTCGCGTCGAGCGCACCGGCCGGGGCCTTGGCGGGAAGGGCGGGCGCGCGTACGGCAGTGGTCGCGTCACCGGCCGGTACGGCGGTCGCCGGGGTGACGGTGGCGCCGGTGACGAGCAGGATCCCGGCGGCGAGCAGGCGGACGGAATTTCTGGATACCTTCGTGGGCATGCGTGACTCCTCGATCGGGGCGGTAGATCGATCACTGCCAGTAGAGGGGAAGCGCTCTCAGAATGCAAGCGGTCACAGGTGGACGACGTACGGTGAGGATGCCGAGCGGCGCCCCGCGTCGAGCCTCGCGCGCAGTTCGTGCTTGCCGGTCCCGGTGACCTGTACGGCCCAGCCGATCGACTGTCCGGGCTCGAGCCCGTCGAACCGCCACACCTGCGCGGACGCCGACCAGCCCGACGGCAGCGGAAGCTCCACCTCGCCGCGGGCCGGCGTACGGCCGAAGTTCGTCACGACCACCGTCAGCTCGCCGCGGCCCGGGTGGATCGACGCCAGCGCCGTGCCGACCGGCGCGACCAGGATCCGGCGTACACCGGTCGGTACGGCCAGCGGTACGACGCGGCGCTCCGGCATCGGGAACGGGCCGATCGTCGTCCGGGTGAGCTGGTGACCGGTGACGCCGTACCGGCGGCCGGCGAGCCGGATCTGGTGCGGTCTGTCCGGTTCGATCATGCCGAAGAACCGGATCGCGACGTCGGCCGCGCGCCGGGCCACCAGGTGTGCGGTCGGGCCGGCCGGGGTCAGGTCCCAGACGCCGTCGGCGTTCGCGGTGACCGTGTCCTCCGGGACGATCCGCAGCTTCCCGGCCAACGCGACCCGGACGACCGGCGGATCACCGGCTTCGGGCAGCCGGACCACCAGGTCGTCGCCGTCCCGGCGCCAGGTCAGCGCCCGCCCGCTGTGGTCCTCGACGACGTGCCGCGGCGTGGTCGCCAGTCCCGGCAGCCGTACTTCGTGGTCCGGGGGACGGCAGGCGATCCGGAGCAGCAACAGCTCGCGGCTCCGCAGGATCGCCTCACCCCACGGTTGCGGTGCGAACTCCCCCGGGATCCCCTGAATCAGCGCCACCCGCGACCTCCCTGCGCCTACGGTCCTGGATCCACCCTCCGGGGTCAACGTTTTATCCGGTCCAGGCCGGCAACCGCCGTACGGCACCGGCCGTGACGCGGCGCCTACCGGGTGTCTGACATGCTGGGTGCATGTTCCGGAACCAGGAGATCCCCTCGGTCGTGGTGAGCGAGCTCGACGACGCGCTGCTGGCGGAGGCGTTCGTCCTCGACGTCCGCGAGCCGGACGAGTGGGACCGCGGCCACATCGAGGGCGCCACGCACATCCCGCTCGGCGAGCTCCAGGAGCGGGTCGGCGAGGTGCCGCTGGACCAGAAGGTGCTCTGCGTCTGCGCGGTCGGCGGCCGTTCCGGGATGGCCACCCAGTTCCTGAACCAGGTCGGCCGGGAGGCGATCAACCTGGACGGCGGCATGCACGCCTGGGAAATCTCCGGTCGCCCGGTCAGCACGGACTGACGGACTGACGGACTGAGAAGAAAACCTTCCGCACGGTGACCGCAGGGGTTAGTTTGTCACCGGTCGGTCGATCGGCGTACACCTGCGGCTCATAAGGCGGTAGCGCGCGCGGCGTCGGATGACCGCGTCCGTCCACCGTGGGGAGGCTCCTGTGTCGCTCATCCGTCCCTTGACCACAGCGATCGGCGTGGGTGGGCTGTTGGCCGGCGTGCTGGTCAGTCCGGCGGTCGGTCAGCCCGCGGGGATCCCGGACGCCGCGATCGCCGAGAACGGCGTCCTGACGTCGCGGTCCGACAGCCCGGTCGCGCCCGGGGCGAACTACACGTCGTTCGAGCGGCTGGACCCGAAGGGCTGGCAGCGCGGCGACATCCTCGACACCGACCTGAGCAAGCACGGCGTGACCGTCGACCTGGTGAACACCGGGAAGATCTCCGGCACGCAGCCGCTCAGCCGGCAGCTGGCCGGCCGGGGCGCGATCGCGGGTGTGAACGGCGACTTCTTCGACATCAACGACACGAACGCGCCGCTCGGCGTCGGGGTCGAGTCCGGCAAGCTGGTGAACGCGCCGGCCGCCGGGCACAACGACACCGCGGTGATCGGCAAGGACGGGCTCGGCAAGATCGCCCAGCTGTTCCTGCAGGGCACCGCTACCGATGGGCCGACCAAGCTCGAGCTGACCAACCTGAACTCGCCGGCCGTGAACTCCGGCGGGATCGGCCTCTACACCCCGGAGTGGGGCGACGCGGCCCGGACCCGGACCGTCGACGGCCTGCCGACCGTCCGCGAGGTGATCCTTCGCGACGGAGTGGTCGCCTCTTCCGCCACCACTCCGGCCACCACCCCGCTGGCGGCGAACGAGCAGGCGCTGATCGGTCGCGAGGCCGGTGCCGACGCGCTGACCGCGCTGCATGTCGGCGACAAGGTCGACATCGCGTACGGCCTCCGCCCGGACGCCGCCGACGTCGCGGCCGCGGTCAGCGGCAACTACCAGCTCGCGAAGGACGGCAAGGTCCCGGCCGACGTACCGGACGCCGACCTGGCGCCGCGGACCGCGATCGGGTTCGACGCCGACGGCAGCCGGATGATCCTGCTGACCGTCGACGGCCGGGCGACGGGTTCGCGCGGTCTGTCGCTGAAGGAAATGGGCCAGCTGATGATCAGCCTCGGTGCTGACGACGCGCTCAACCTGGACGGCGGCGGCTCCTCGACGATGCTCGCCCGCACGCCGGGCAAGGCCGCGCCGGACGTCGTCAACGACCCGTCCGACGGCAACGAGCGGCTGATCCCCAACGGTCTCGGCCTGCTGCCGGTCAAGGGCAGCGGCCGGCTGGACGGCTTCCGCGTCGAGGCGGTCGGCACCTCCTCCGAAGGCCCGGACACCGACATCTCCCGCAGCTCCCGCGTCCTCACCGGCCTCAGTCGGGTCCTGAAGGCGACCGGGTACGACGAGACGTACGCCCCCGCCTCCGGTACGCCGTCCTGGTACGCGGGCAGCAACGTCCGTGTCGACCAGCAGGGCGTGGTGACCGGCCGGCGCGCAGGCGACGTGATCGTCACCGCCACCCGCGGTACGGCGAACGGAAGGTTCCCGATGACTGTCCTCGGCACCCCGGCCCGGCTGGCCCCGTCGACCCGCCAGGTGTCGCTCGCGGACTCGAACGCGAAAGGGTTCTTCGAGGTCGACGGGTACGACGCCGACGGGTTCTCCACCTGGATCGAGCCGCGCGACGTCAAGCTCAGCTACGACGCCACCAAGATCAAGGTAGTTGCGAAGGGCAACGGCTTCGAGGTCGGCGCGCTGGGCGACGACGCCGTGGCCACCGTCGTGACCGCGACGGTCGGCACCCTGAGCACGCAGCTCAGCATCACGGCCGGCCTGACCAGCACTGTCGTCGACAGCCTCGACGACGTGACCAAGTGGGCCGCCAACGCCGTCCCGGCCGGCGCAGCCACCGCTTCCCGGTCCGCGGCCGAAGGACATGACGGCGGCCAGGCGATCGCCCTCGACTACTCGCTGACCGGCAGCACGGCCACGCGGGCGGCGTACCTCTCGCAGACCCCGCAGCAGACGCTGCCCGGCCAGCCGCAGAAGCTCGGCGCCTGGGTGTACGGAGACGGCAAGGGTGCCTGGCTGCGCGCGAACGCGTACGACGCCGCGGGCGGTACGGCGCAGACGCTCAACCTGGCCGCCGCCGTCGACTGGACCGGCTGGAAGTACGTCGAGGCGGACATCCCGCCGGGGCTGACCTACCCGCTGCGGTTCTGGCGGATCTACGTCGTGGAGACCTCGCCGACCCGGCAGTACTCGGGCCGGATCGTGATCGACGACCTGACCGTCCGCAGCGCGCCGCCGGTGACGATGGCCCCGCCGCCGAAGGTGATCGACCCGATGGTGGTCACCGACGGGACCGTGACCACGAGCGGCCGGTGGCGGTTCGCGGTGATGTCGGACGCGCAGTTCACCGCCGACGACCCGAACTCGGACTACGTGAAGCAGGCCCGGCGGACGATCCGCGAGGCGCTGGCGCAGAACCCGGACTTCCTGGTGATCAACGGCGACTTCGTCGACCGCGCGTTCGGCCCGGACATCGCGCTGGCCAAGCAGGTCATCGACGAGGAGGTGGCCGGCAAGGTGCCGGTGCACTACGTGCCGGGCAACCACGAGACGTACGGCCCGGGCGACCTGTCCGAGTGGAAGAAGGTCTTCGGCAACCCGACCAGCACGTTCGACCACAAGGGCACCCGGTTCGTCCTGCGGGACTCGTCGCTCGGCTCGCTCCGGGCCGGCGGGTTCGACCAGATCGCGGACCTGCGCAAGCAGCTGGACGAGGCGGCGCGGGACAAGTCGATCCAGAACGTCGTGGTGTTCGCGCACCACCCGATCGACGACCCGTCGCCGACGCAGAACTCGCAGCTCGGAGATCGCAAGGAAGCCGCGATGATCGTGAAGTGGCTCGCCGACTTCCGCAAGTCGACCGGCAAGGGGGCCGCGTACATGGCCGGGCACGCGGGGACGTTCGCCGCGACCCGCACCGACGGCGTACTGCTCCCGCTGACCGGGAACTCGGGCAAGAGCCCGGCGGCCGCGCCGGACGCCGGCGGCTTCACCGGCTGGGCACTCGTCGGTATCGCCACCTCGGCGAGCCCGTCGAGCAGGCCGTGGTTCCAGGTCGAGATGCGCCCGCACGTCGACGCCCTCGAGCTGACCGCCCCGGCCACGATGCGCCGCAACCAGACCGCCACGGCGGCCGCGACCGTCATCCAGGAAGATCGCCGGGTCCCGGTCTCGTTCCCGGTCTCGGCGGACTGGTGGGGCTCGCAGACGATGTACATCGGTGCCGCGAAGAGCGCGCCGTTCTGGGCGGTCGCGGCGTACGACCCCGCCACCGGGCAGCTGAGCGCCCTGCGTCCGGGCACCGCTGAGCTGGGCGTGACCGTCAACGGCGTCTCCAAGAGCACGACCATCCAGGTCGGTTGGTAGCGTCAGCGGAGTGAACGACGTGGTGCTGCCGCAGCGGCTGCGGGAAGGTGACCGGGTTGCTGTGGTGGCGCCGTCGGGGCGCGTGGACGGCGGGCGGCTTGCGGCCGGCGTGGAGTACATCCGGTCCTGGGGGCTCGACGTCGATGTGATGCCGTCGGTGCTGGCCGGGCACGAGCGGTTCAAGTACCTGGCCGCCGACGACAAGGCCCGGGCCGAGGACCTGCGGAACGCGTGGCTGGACGCGCGGTACGCCGCGGTGCTGTGCGCGCGGGGTGGGTACGGCGTGCAGCGGATGCTGGAGTACGTCGACTTCGACGAGCTGGTCGCCGTACCGAAGTGGTTCGTCGGGTTCAGCGACATCACCGCGTTGCACGAGCCGTTGAACGCCCGGGGGCTCGTGACGATGCACGGGCCGATGGCTGCTGCGGTGGAGCAGTTGGCGGACGACACGGGACGTGAGCGGTTGCGGGCGTTGCTGTTCGAGCCGGAGACGGTCACGGACCTCCTGCGTGGTGCTCGCACTGTCGTCGACGGCGTGGCGGAGGGCCTGCTGCGCGGCGGGAATCTGGCGATGCTGGCGTCCAGCGTCGGTACGCCGACGTACGCGCCGCCGGCCGGGGTCGTCGTACTCGAGGAGGTCAACGAGGAGGCGTACCAGGCGGACCGGCTGCTCACGCAGCTCCTGCGCGCCGGGTGGTTCGACCAGGTGACGGGGCTGGTGATCGGTGACTTCAGCGACGGCGGGGAAGGCCTCGACGACACCATCCGGGAGCGGCTCGAGCCGCTCGGCGTCCCGATGGTGGAAGGCGCGGCGATCGGGCACGAGCCGTTGAACCTCGCCGTACCGCTGGGGCTTCCGGTACGGCTCGATGCAACGGCCGGGACCCTTACGCCAGGTGGTCTCGCAGGAACGTGAACGCCTGCGGGTAGGCGTCCAGGCGGTTCGTGAGCTTCGCCAGGCCGTGGCCCTCGTCCGGGTAGACCAGGAGCTCGCACGGTACGCCGCGCCGCGTCAACGCCTCGGTGATCTGCTCGGCCTCGGACAACGGCACGCGCGGGTCGTTCGCGCCGTGGATGACGAACAGCGGCGCCCGGATGTCGTCGACCCGGCTGAGTGGGCTCGCGAACTCCAGGAACTCCCGGTCAGTGGCCAGGTACCCGTACTCGCGCTCCCGCATCGCCCGGCGGTAGTCCGAGGTGTTCTCCAGGAACGTCACCAGCGAGGCGATTCCGACGATGTCCACGCCGGCCGCCCACAGGTCCGGCTGGAACGCGAGCCCGGCCAGCACCATGTACCCGCCGTACGAGCCGCCCCAGAGCGCGGCCCGCTGCGGGTCGGCGTCGATCGTCGGCAGCCACGCGTTGATCGCGGCCAGGTCCTTCACCGAGTCCAGCCGCAGCTCGCGGTCGTCCAGCGAGTACCAGCGCTTGCCGTAGCCGGCCGAGCCGCGGACGTTCGGTACGACGACCGTGTGCCCCTCCCCGGCCAGCGACGAGATGATCGGGCTCCAGATCCGCATCGCGGCGCCCTCGGGCCCGCCGTGCACGTGGACCACCGTGGAGCCGAGGTCCGGAGCGGTCGGCCGGAACACGAAGACCGGGACCTGCTCGCCGTCGAACGACGGCACCCGCAGGCTCTCCGGATGCTGCAGCTCGACAGGGACGTCGACCGTGTCGATCGCCGTCAGCTCGCCGTTCGGGACGTACCGGTACACCGTCGGCGGGGTGACCGGCGAGTTGTAGGTGATCGCCGCGAACGAGCCGTCCGCCGACCAGATCGGGTCCGGCGTCATCATCGTCAGCGCCGCACAGCCGCCCGCGGGCAGGCCGACCGGCGCGATCAGCTCGCCGTCCTCCAGCCGGTGCAGCGCCAGCGCCACCTCGCCGTCCTCGAGTACGCCGACCAGCTGGTGCACGCCGTCCGGCGACGGCCAGGCGGCGAGGTCCCGCGCGTCGTCCACCAGTACGTCGTTCCACGCCGCGTCGGCCACGTCGTACCGGCGGACAGCCCTGCGGTCGCGGTCGGCGTCGGTGGACACCAGGAACGCGGACGAGTCGGGCAGCCAGGCGACCGGGCCCTGGTCGTTGTGCGCGTCCGCGGGCGTCAGCTCGGTGATCGATCGGCTCGACGTGTCGACCAGCAGCAGCTGAATCGAGTTCGCGGGGCTGCTGGCCTTCGAGAGGACGACCCACTTGTCGTCCGGGGACGGGTCCACCCCCATCACCCAGCCGCCCGCGTCGTACAGCACGGTCTCGGTGCCGCGGGCCAGGTCGCGGGCGATCAGGTCGAAGTCGACGCCGTTGCGGCGGTTCGTGGTGTAGAGGATCCGGCCGGCGCGGGCCGCGACGAGATGGTGGATGTACTCCGCGTCGTGGACCAGTGGCGTCAGCGTCGGGAGACCGTCCTCGGCGAGGTCGAGCAGTGAGAGCTGACCGCGCTCGTCGCCGCCGGTGTCGTGCTCGACGACGACCTGGCTGCTGCCCGGGACGAACCGGGCGCCGCGGCAGGTGTCGCCCAGGTCGGTCAGTGCACGCCAGGTCCCGTCCGGGGCGACCTCGTTGACCTGACGCGTGCCGGTGCCGTCGTACAGCACCAGCATCCGGCCCGAGTCGTCGATGTCGAGAGCCAGCGTGGTGGGCAGCGAGAACAACGTGGTCAGCAGCACTCGGCCATCCTCACACGACGGAGAGGGCGTCCGGCGCCGGCCGCCCTCTCGTCTCCTTGTCAGCGGTCGCCGTGCCAGGAGTGCCAGAGTGCGGCGTAGGCGCCCTGGGCGTCCACGAGCTCGTCGTGGGCGCCCAGTTCGACGATCTTGCCGTCCTCGACGACCGCGATCACGTCGGCGTCGTGGGCGGTGTGGAGTCGGTGCGCGATCGCGACCACGGTCCGGCCCTCCAGAACGGTCGCCAGCGACCGCTCGAGGTGACGGGCCGCGCGCGGGTCCATCAACGAGGTCGCTTCGTCCAGGACCAGCGTGTGCGGGTCAGCCAGCACCAGCCGGGCGAGTGCGACCTGCTGCGCCTGTGCCGGCGTCAGCGAGACCCCGCCGGACCCGACCTCGGTGTCCAAACCGTCGTCGAACCCGGCAACCCAACCGTCGGCGTCCACCGACCGCAGCGCCGCCCACAGGTCCGCGTCCGACGCGTCCTGCCGTGCCAGCCGCAGGTTGTCCCGCACGCTGCCCACGAACACGTGGTGCTCCTGGTTGACCAGGGCAACGTGACTGCGAACCTGCTCCGCCGACATCCGGTCCAGCGCCGCACCGCCCAAGGTGATGTCACCGACGCGCGGCGAGTAGATGCCGGCCAGCAACCGGCCGAGCGTCGACTTGCCCGCACCGGACGGCCCGACCAGTGCGACCCGGGCACCCGGCTGGACGGTCAGCGTTACACCGTGCAGCACGTCGCGACCCTCCAGGTACCCGAACCGTACGTCGTCGGCGAGCACGGTCCGCCCGTCCGGCTCGTCCTCGCCGGTCGGGTCGTCCGTCTCGACCTCCCGGACGCCGACCAGCCGCGCCAGCGAGACCTGCGCGACCTGCAACTCGTCGTACCAGCGGATCATCATGTTGACCGGCTCGACGAGCTGCTGGATGTAGAGCGCACCGGTGGTGAGTGCACCGACCGTCAGCCAGCCCTGGATCGCGAACCCGCCACCGATGACCAGCACCGCGGCCAGCGCGACCGTGTGGGTGATGTTGATGATCGGGAACAGGATCATCCGCAGATAGAGCGTGTACCGCTCCCAGGCGACCCACTGGCCGATCCGGGTGTCGCCGAACTGGATGCGACGGTGCCCGAGCCGGTGCGACTCGACGGTGCGGCCCGCGTCGACCGTCTCAGCCAGCGCCGAGGCGACCGCGGCGTACCCGGCCGCCTCCGACCGGTACGCCGAGGGCGCGCGGCGGAAGTACCACCGGCCGCCGACGACCAGGATCGGCGCCGCGATCACCACAGCTACCGCCAGCGCCGGCGCGGTCACGATCAACGCCCCGATCAGCAGCGCCGCCCAGATGATCGCGATCGTCAGCTGCGGTACGGCGTCCCGCATCGCGTGCGACAGCCGGTCGATGTCGGTGGTGATCCGGGACAGGAGGTCACCCGTACCGGCCCGCTCCAGCACGCCTGGCGGCAGGCCGACCGCGCGGACCAGGAAGTCCTCGCGGAGGTCCGCGAGCATCTCCTCACCGAGCACCGCACCGCGCAGCCGGGTCAGCCGGGTGAACACGGTCTGGACCGCGAGCGCGATCACGAACCCGATCACGACGGACGGCAGCTTGACGTCGGTGCGGCCCTCGGACAGCTTCTGCACCACGTTGCCGAGCAGCCACGGACCGACCATGCCGCTCAGCGCCGCCACCGCGTTTACCACGGTCAGCCACAGGAACTGCCGACGGTGCCTGCGGAACAGCGTCTTGATGTACGCGCGGACCGTCGTGCCCTGCGCCACCGGGAGCCGCACTACCTCTTGCGGGGCTGCCGGGTCGTAGTCAGGGCGCTTCACACGGACTCCTCGAACGTCGCTTCTTCTTCACGGGTGACGACCGCGCGGTACTGCACATTGCTCTGCAGCAGCTCGTGGTGCGTACCGACCGCGGCCACCCGGCCGTCCGGCACGAACACCACCCGCTCCGCGCGGTCCAGCATCAGCGGGCTCGACGTGAACACCACCGTGGTCCGGCCGTGGCGCAGCAACTGCAGGCCGTCGGCGATCCGGGCCTCGGTGTGCGCGTCGACCGCACTGGTCGGCTCGTCGAGCACTAGCACCTGCGGGTCGACGTACAGCGACCGCGCCAGCGCCACGCGCTGCCGCTGACCGCCGGACAGGGACCTGCCCCGCTCGGTCAGCACCGCGTTCATCGCGTCGGTCTCACCCGCCGGCAGCGTCTGCCGCAGGACGTCGAGGATGTCCTCGCACTGCGCCGCGTCCAGCGCGGTCTCCGCGGAGACCGCACCACTGGCCGGTACGTCGAACAGGTCGCGGACCGTCCCCGACAACAGCACGGGGTCCTTATCCTGCACGAGCACGACCGTTCGCGCCGAGTCCAGCGGCAGGTCGTCCAGCGCGACACCGTCGAGCTGCACGGAGGCCTCGTCGGTCGCCGTCGGGCTGTGACCGCCCAGCCGGTCGGCCAGCAGACCGCCGGCGTCCGGGTCGCCGCTGACGACCGCGGTGAAGCTTCCGGCCGGGACGTGCAGGCCGGTCACCGGGTCGAGGAGGTCGCCCACCGGCAGCTGCGCCTCGGCCGTGGCCTTCGTCTCGTCGGTCCGCTGCAGCGACAGCACCCGCGCCGCCCGGCGGGCCGACACCTTCGAGAAGATGAACGCGCTCGCGGTCTCCTCGAACGTGTGCAGCGGCACCAGCATGAACGTGATGAAGCCGTACGTCGTGACCAGCTCGCCGACCGAGATGTGGCCGGACGTCACCAGCCGGACGCCCATCCACACCACGACGACCAGGAACAGCCCGAAGAACAGCACCTGCAGCGCGGCGATCAGCGACCACATCCGGGCGCTGCGCACCGCGCTCGTCCGGTACTCCTGCGAGGCGGCGCGGTACCGCTCCAGGAACAGCTGCTCACCGCCGATGCCGCGCAGCACGCGCAGCCCGGCGACAGTGTCGGCGGCGAGCTCGGTGGCCCGGCCGCCCTTGGCCCGCTGCTCGTCCGCACGGCGCTCCGCGGGACCCATCAGCGGGACGATCGAGAACGCCAGCACCGGGACGGCGACGGCGACCACCAGCCCGAGCCGGGGTTCGTACAGCAGCAGACCGATGACGACCGCGAAGCAGGTCAGCAGTGCGGCCACGAACCGGCCGAGCACCTCGACGAACCAGCCGATCTTCTCGACGTCGCCGCTGCTCACCTGCACGACCTCGCCGGCGGCGATCCGCCGGGTGAGCAGCGAGCCGAGCTCCGCGGCCTTGCGGAACAGCAGCTGCTGCAGGCGGGACGCCGTACTGATCCAGTTGGTCACGACGGCCCGGTGGAAGAAGGAGTCGGCGCCGGCCTTGGCCGCACCGAAGGCGAGCAGCAGCCCGCCGGACAGGATCAGCTTGGGCCAGGACAGGTCGATGGCCGCCTGTACGGCGAGCCCGACCGCGACCGGCGCGGCGGCGATCCCGCCGAAGTACACCAGCCCCCAGAACACGGCGAGCAACTGCCCGCGGAGCTGCTGATGCTCCAGCCAGATGATGAGTCGGAGGCCGGACCGGGTATCGGGCACACCCGGATCGGCGAACGGAATGAGGCGCAACGACATGACGTCTCGCAATGAGGCATAGAAGGGTTGAAAAGAGAGGCCTGACCAGGCGAATGGATCAAGCCTAGGTGCCGCCGCCGACAGCCCGTCAAACTCTTTTCATCCCGGGTCCGGATCGGTGCCGGATCGGGCCAGCCCGACCGCCACGCCGGCCTGGAACCTCGTCTCCGCGTGCAGGCTGTTCTGGACCCGCTGGATCCGCCGGCCGACGGTTCGCAGACTGATCCCGAGCTGCCGCGCGATCGCCTGGTCGGTCATCCCCGCCGACAGCAGCGCGACCAGGACCCGGTCCTCGGCGTCGGCCGTCCCGGCGGTCTCCCCGGCGGTCAGCGTGAGCGGTAGCGCCGAGGCCCAGACCCGTTCGAACAAAGCGATCAGGGCGTCCAGGAGAGCACTCGGCCGGACCACCAGGAGCCCCTCGTCGGTACGTGTACCGGTGACCGCCGGCAACGTCGCGATCCGGTCGTCATAGATCGCCAGCCGCATCGGTACGTCCCCGGTCACCCGGGCCTGCTCGCCGACCGACAGGGTCACCAGCAGCGTGTCCAGTCCCTGCTCGTCCACCGCCGCCCGGCTGTACACGATCCGGTGTGCGACCCCGTGCTGTATCGCCGCGGCCACCGGCTGTGCGTCCTCGACTGAGATCGGTTTCACATAAGGCGGCGTCTCAAATGCCCGTACTTCGGAACGGGTCGCCCGATGGATCGCGAGCAGGTAGTCGTGCGCCTGAGACCCGGCCACCAACTCGACGGGTGCCGGCCGGGCGCCGTACGGCGTAGTGCTGTGCAGCCGCTCCAGCTCCCGCACCCGGGCCGCGGCCCGATCCAGCTCGAGCTGCCGGTCGTCGATCAGGCCCTGCAACGCAAGAGCCGGCGGTACGGCGCTGTACCGGCCGCCGTCCACCCTCAACAGCCCGTCGGCGACCAGTGCGCCCAGGTCGGCGCCGGCGATGTCCTGAGCGAGCTCCGCGGCCGTACGCCCCGGGTGCGTCAGCACGTGCTCGTACGCCCGTTCCTGCTCCGCGTCGATCCCCAGGCGCTCCAGCACCGGCTCAGCGTATGACCGATCTCAGTCATTGGCCTAGACAGGTCGCGGAGACTGCTTTACACCGCTCACGCGCCATCTGATGCTCCTGGGAAATCGATATCGCAGGAGCCGCCCATGTCACGCTCAGCCCTGGCCGCCGTTCTCGGTACGGCGCTGCTGGTCACCGTCCTGTCTGCCCCGAACCCCACGGCCGCCGCACCTCCACCACAGGTGGCTCCGAAGCTGCCGCACGTCATCAAGCCGACGACCGTCACCCTGGTCACCGGCGACAAGGTCACGCTGACCCCTGACGCGGACGGCAGTTCACAGGTCGAGATGCAGCCGGTCGCCCGCCCCAACGGCTACACACCACACCTGCAGATGGTGGAGACCAGCCAGCAGCGCCTGGTCGTCCCGGACGACGCCCTGCCCTACCTCTCGGCGGGTGTGCTCGACCGCAGCCTGTTCGACATCAACTACCTGGTCGCCAACGGGTACGCCGACGACGCGACCTCGCAGCTGCCCGTCATCACCCAGCTGTCCACGGCCGTACCAGCTGCGAAGCTTCGCAGCCAGGCGGACGCAGTACCGGGTCTGAAGCCCACGGTGCAGCTCGACAGCGTGCATGCGACCGCTGCCGACATACCGAAGAGCCAGGCGAGTGCGTTCTGGGGGTCGATCGCGCAGACCGGGCGGCGGGCCTTCGCTCGCAGCGTGGCGCACGTCTGGCTCGACCGGAAGGTGCACGCCACGCTGGACCAGAGCGTGCCGATGATCGGCGCGCCGCAGGCGTGGGCCGCGGGGTACGACGGGAAGGGCGTCAAGGTCGCGATCCTGGACACCGGCCTGGACGCGAACCACCCGGACCTGCAGGGCAAGGTCGTCGAGTCGAAGAACTTCACCACCGATCCGGACACCTCGGACGGCTACGGCCACGGTACGCATGTCGCCTCGATCATCACCGGCTCCGGCGCGGCCTCCGGTGGCAGGTACAAGGGGGTGGCACCGGGCGTCCAGCTGGTGATCGGCAAGGTGCTGAGCAACAAGGGCCTCGGGCAGGACTCCGACATCATCGCCGGGATGGAATGGGCCGCGGCGCAGGGCGCCAAGGTGATCAACATGAGCCTCGGCGGTGAGCCGACCGTCGACGAGGCGGACGACGTCGGCGCCCTCGCGGTCGACCGGATCACCGCCGCCACCGGCGCGCTGTTCGTGGTCGCGGCCGGCAACAACGGCAGTACGTCGACCGTGAGCACGCCCGGCGTCGCCGCGTCCGCGCTGACGGTGGCGTCGGTCGACAAGGGCGACAAGCTCGCGTACTACTCCAGCCGCGGACCGCTGCCGTACCCGGACCGGGTCAGCAAGCCCGACATCGCCGGACCCGGCTCGGCGATCGTCGCCGCCCGCGCCGCCGGCACCAGCCTCGGCGACCCGGTCGACGCGAACTACACCTCACTGTCCGGTACGTCGATGGCCACACCGCACGTCGCCGGAGCCGCGGCGATCCTCGCGCAGGAGCACCCTGACTGGCAGGCCGCCCAGCTCAAGGCCGCGCTGATGAGCAGTAGCAAGGACGACGGGTACTCCGTGTTCGAGCAGGGCGCCGGCCGGGTGGACGTCGCCCGGGCCGTGGCGCAGCAGGTGTACGGCGTGACGGATGGCGTCGACTTCGGCCGGATCGCCGACACCGAGCAGGGCGACGTCGTACGGCCGATCAGCTACCGCAACGACGGCGACTCCGACGTCACGTTGAACCTCGGTAGCTCGCTGTCCTCGGCCAGTGTCCCCGGGCAGGTCGTCGTACCGGCGCACTCGACCGCGAGCGTCGACGTGACCGTCCACGCGAGTCAGTTGCCCGCCGGGTACTCGTCCGGTGCGGTGGTGGCGACCGCGGACAGAGTACAGATCCGGACGGCGGTGGCGCTGAACAGGGCCCGCCTGGGCCACCAGGTGAAGGTACATGTGAACTTCAGCGCGCCGGTGATGTTCGGCGGGCTGATCAGCGCGATCAACCTCGACGATCACACCGCCAAGCTCGTCGTGCAGCGGAACGCGATGATCGCACCGGATCGGATGAGCGGCTCGTTCACGCTCGACCTGGAGCCCGGGCGCTGGGCGATCTTCGTGACGCACGACCGCGAGCTGCCGAACCGGCGGCTGGAGAACGTGATGTTCGCCGAGCCCGAGCTGTCCGTGCAGGGGCCCGTGTCGCTGACGTTCGACGACAAGGACGCGGTGCCGTACCGGCTCGCCACGGACACGCACACGCAGAGCATCGGCGGTGGCGTCGTCGTCTACCGTACGACCGCCGACGGGACCGATCGGCTCACCGTCACGTTGCCGTTCACGAAGTACCGCGACGGCGACTTCTACTTCGCGCCGACCAAGAAGGTCACGGTCGGGGCGTTCTCGCTCAAGTTCAGCGCGACCCGGGCGGTGCCGCCCGTCCAGCTGGCGGTGGACTCGGCCAACGGCCGCGGGCTCAGGATGGACCCCAACTATTGGGACGCCCAACCTCCCGCGGTGCGCTTCGACGGACGCTACCGGAAGCTGCCGCTGATCGACGTCGGCTGGTCGCTGGAGCCGGACGAGCTGGCCAAGGTTCGCGGCAAGCTCGTGCTGATGTCGTTCACCTGGGGTCACGGCGGGTGGGAGTGCGTGCTGCACGACGACGACCTGGCGGCGTTGAAGGCGGCCGGTGCGATCGGCGTACTGAAGGAGTCCGGGAGCTGTGAGCCGTATCCGGTGCCGATGTCGTGGGAGTCTCCGGTCGTGCTGCCGGTCGCGGGCATCGATGCGACCGAGGGCGCGCAGTTACGGGACGCGCTGGCCCGGGGGCCGGTGACGGTGTCGTTGACCGGTACGCCGAACTCGCCGCTCGTGTACCACGTGTCGCAGCTGTCGTCCGGGCGGTTCCCGGACTCGGCGACGTTCCGGGTGCACGACCGCGACCTGGCCCGGGTCAGGACCAGCTACACGCCGGAGTGGCAGCCGACGTCCTACGGCGGCGGTCAGGAGGTCGTCGGCAGCCGGTTCGACGCGGCCGACGAGGCGCACACCTTCTTCACCTGGCCGAACCACCTCGACGCCTACCCGCAGACGCGCGAGGAGCTGTACGGGCCGGTCGGGCCGAAGGTGCAGTGGGTCCGCGCCGCGGGAATGGACACCCACCAGCAGACCCTGGAGGACCGGCGCGCGACGTTGCACCAGGGCCGGAACCCGGACGAGCGGTGGCTGGCCGCGCCGCGCGGGATCGGGCCGTCCGACGTACCGCCGGCCGCGACGAACCTGGGTCACATGGGCTTCTGCTTCGCGTGCCGTGACGGCGACCGGCTCGTCGTCGTACCGGAGTACGCGAACCCGGACCCGCTGGTGAACGCTGTGCTGCTGGTCAACGGCGCACAGGCCAAGCTGTACCGCGACGGGCAGGAGATCCCGGGGTCGACGTACGTCGGGGCTTTCCCGTCCTTCACGCTGCCGCCCGAGCCGGGCCGCTACCGGCTCGTGCTCGACTCGGACCTGAACACCGGTCCGCAGAAGGCCTTCAACCTGTACAAGTACAGCGCGAAGCAGCACACCGAGTGGACCTTCGGGTCGGCACACTCCGGTACGTCGAACATGGGCAACACGACCTGCCTCCAGGGGTACGTCGAGCCCGCCGCCGCGGTGACCTGTGCGCCGCAGCAGTTGCTGTACCTCAGGTACTCCACCCCCACCGACGCCGACAACACCGTGCGCCACGGGGTGGTGCCGCTGAAGATCACGCCGTACTACGAGCGCACTGCCGCCGCGGGCAGCCCGCCGGTGTTCACGTCGGTCAAGGTCACCGCCAGCTACGACGGCGGCAAGACCTGGCAGCCGGTCCTGGGCGCCAACCTGCGGAAGGCGTACCAGGCGCTGCTCGTGCCGCCCCGCGGTACGGCGACCGTGTCGGTGCACGTCGAGGCGACCGACGGGAACGGCAACACCGTCAGGCAGACGATCGACTCGATGGTCGGCGTCCGCTGAGACGATCCGCCGCCCGTGGCCGGTCAAGTTGTTCAACGTTATACATTCGTGGGCGATGAACAACGAGACCGGCCGCGGGCGGCGGCTGCTGGTGCTCGCGATCTGTTGTTCCAGTCTGTTCATCGTCGGGCTGGACTCGACGATCGTGAACCTGGCGTTGCCGGCGATCCGGGCCGAGTTCGGGGCGTCGGTCGCGAAGCTGCAGTGGACGATCGACGCCTACACGCTGGTGCTGGCCAGCCTGCTGATGGTGTCCGGGTCGACCGCGGACCGGGTCGGGCGGCGGCGGACGTTCCAGGCGGGGCTGGTGCTGTTCGGGATCGGGTCGTTGCTGTGCGGGGTGGCGCCGACGATCGACCTGCTGATCCTGTTCCGGGTGCTGCAGGCGGTCGGCGGGTCGATGCTGAACCCGGTGGCGATGTCGATCATCACCAACACCTTCACCGACCCGCGGGAGCGCGCCCAGGCGATCGGGATCTGGGGCGGCGTGGTCGGGCTGAGCATGGCGGTCGGGCCGGTCGTCGGCGGGACCCTCGTGGACGCGGCCGGCTGGCGGTTCATCTTCTGGATCAACGTGCCGGTGGCGGTGGCCGCCGTACTGATGACGGCGTTCTTCGTCCCGGAGTCGCGGGCCGCTGTGCCGCGGCGGATCGACCCGGTCGGGCAGGTGCTCGTCGTACTGCTGCTCGGCGGGCTGACGTACGGGATCATCGAGGGCCGGTCGGCGGGATGGGGGTCGCCGTTGATCGTCGGGTGCTTCGTGGTGTGTGTGGCGGCGTTGGTCTCGCTCGTGTACTACGAGAGCCGACGGGAGGAGCCGCTGCTGGATCCGCGGTTCTTCCGGAGCGCACCGTTCTCCGGGGCGACGCTGATCGCGGTGTGCGGGTTCTCGGCGCTGTCCGGGTTCCTGTTCCTCAACTCGCTGTATCTCCAGTCTGTGCGCGGTTTCACCGCGCTGCACGCCGGCCTGCTGACGTTGCCGATGGCGGCGATGACGGTGGTGTTCGCGCCGATCTCCGGGTGGCTGGTGGGTCACCGTGGTCCGCGCATACCGCTCGTGGTCGCCGGGACGATGCTGGCGACCTCCGGGTTGATCCTGTCGCAGCTGAGCACAACCACGGCCACACTGCACCTGCTGGTGGCCTATCTGGTCTTCGGGCTCGGTTTCGGCATGCTGAACGCACCTATTACCAACGCGGCCGTCTCCGGCATGCCCCGCGCCCAGGCCGGCGTCGCAGCAGCCATCGCTTCCACCAGCCGCCAGGTAGGCGCGTCCCTGGGCGTCGCTGTCGCCGGCACAGTTCTCACCGCCCGCCTGGTCGGTCCTTTCGAGAAGGGCTTCGTCGACGCCGCCCAACTCTGCTGGTTCATCATCGCGGGCTGCGGCGTCCTGGTGCTGGCGTTGGGGCTGATCACCACGAGCGCCTGGGCCCGGCGCACGACCGTCACGGGTGAATCAGCCCCGCGCGGGTGAGGGCCTTGAGGCGGCCTTTCAGGATCTTCTGGCGGCGTTCTTCCTCCGGGAACAGGTCCAGGTAGGTGGGGCCCTTGGCGGCGAGCAGGTCGTCGTCGAGGCGGCGTACGGTGCCGGCCGGGGCGCGGTGGGTCATGGCGGCCTGGACTGCTTCGCTGTCGATGCCGGTCAGCAGGTCCGTGAGCTGCTCCTCGGTCGTCACGCCGAGGCGGTGCAGGATGCCGAGGATCCAGGCGTAGTGCGTGGTCTTCGCGTGCGGCGCGTCCGGGTAGCGGCGGTTCAGGTACGTCGTCAGCGTCGCGGTGGTGAGGTCCAGCGGGGCCTTGTCCGACGCGGTCGCGGCGAGCTCGCGGTACAGCCGGTCGATCTCGGTGAACTCGTTGTCGGCCAGCTCCATCAACGCCGCCGCCAGCAGGAACCTCCGGTCGAACTCGGGCTTGCGGTCCGGCGGGATGTCCAGCTTGTACCGGATGTCGTGCTCGAACTCCGCCCACGCGTGCTGGACCGCCGTACGGACCTGGATCTCCATCACCAGGTTCTTCAGTACGGCGTACTCCGGGAGCTCGCGGCGGTGCTCGTTCAGCCGGACCAGGTAGTGCTTGCTGGCGTACCCGAAGACGCCCTGCGCCCGGGTGTGCGCGCCCATGTCGGTGTGCTCGACGATCTCGAACTCTTCCTCGATCACCTCGCAGACCCGATCCACGGCCTCCACCAGGAACGTGATCACCCGGGCCGCGACCAGGTCGGTGATCTGGTTCAGCGGGTCGTCGTACTTCGGCCGTGCCGGATCGTCCGGATGCGGCTTCGACGCCTTCGCGAGGAACGACTCCGGGTCCTTCGCCCGGGCCGTCGCGCTCAGGTAGTTGATGCCTTCCTCTTCGCCGATCAGTTCGTTGATCAGCGCCTCGAGCTTGCGCGCACCGCCGACGTACTGCTGGTGCACCCGCTCGTACAACGCCCCTGCCTGCGGAGCCCACTCCACCATGGCGGAACCATAGTGGTCTTGGCGTCGCTCATGCTGTCTATCGTTGTCTAGTCATTTCGCTAGAAAGCCGTAGACACTGCGAGCGACACGCCGCTGGTGTTCGATTCGTCAATCTACGGAAAACGCTAGACGGCCTCATACAGTGAAAGCATGGATCCGATCCGGAATCCCTATGCGCCCGGCGCCGGTCAGCGGCCGCCTGAGCTGGCCGGACGCGACACCGAGGTGCGGCAGTTCGAGGTAGTGCTCGAACGGGTCGCGGCAGGCAGACCGGAGCGGAGCCTGGTGCTCAGCGGACTCCGGGGCGTCGGCAAGACGGTCCTGCTCAACACACTCCGCTCGCAGGCGATCAAGCGCGCGTGGGGTACCGGGAAGATCGAGGCCCGCCCGGACCAGAGCATCCGGCTGCCGATCGCGCAGGCGCTGCACACCGCGATGCGCGAGCTCGGCCACCGGCACCGCGACGACGAGAAGGTCGACCAGTTCAGCGCCGTACTCAAGGCCTTTGCCCTGCGTACGGCGGCCAACGACCGGAAGGGGATCCGCTGGCACCCGCCGGTCGACGTGGCCGCGGCGAAGGGCCGGGCCGACTCCGGTGACCTGGAGATGGACCTGATCGAGCTGTTCACGGACGCGGCCGACCTGGCCGGTGACCTGACCGTCGGGGTCGGGCTGTTCATCGACGAGATGCAGGACATCAGCACCGACGACCTGTCCGCGCTGTGTGCGGCCTGCCACGAGATCTCCCAGCAGAGCGCGCCGCTGGTCGTCGTCGGCGCCGGCCTTCCGCATCTGCCCGCCGTACTGTCCGCCAGCAAGTCGTACTCCGAGCGCCTCTTCCGCTACATCCGCGTCGACCGGCTGGCCCGGGACGCCTGCGACCGCGCGCTGATGATCCCGGCCGAGAGCGAAGGCGTGCGGTACGACGAGGAGGCGTTGGACGAGCTGTACGCGCAGACCGACGGCTACCCGTACTTCGTGCAGGCGTTCGCGCACTCCACCTGGGACCACGCGCCGACGTCCCCGATCACGATCAAGGACGTCGCCGTCGCCGCCCCCGAAGCCTCGGCCGAACTGACCGTCGGCTTCTTCGGCTCCCGCTACGAACGCGCGACTCCCGCCGAACGCGAGTACATGCGCGCGATGGCCGAGCTCGGCATCGGCGTCGACGACGGCTCGGTCCCGACCTCCGAGGTCGCCTCCACCCTGAACCGCAAACCCCAGTCCCTCTCCCCGGCCCGCGACGGCCTGATCAAGAAGGGCCTCGTCTTCTCCGCCGAACGCGGCACAGTCGCCTTCACCGTCCCGCACTTCGGAAAATTCCTCCGCACCCGAACGGCTTAACACAACGCCACTTTCATGCCCCCGCAGCAATCGGTAGGGTCAACTGTCATGACCCGCCGCCAGCAGACGACCGTGTCTGGGCGGCGGCGTGGGCGGCACAGTCGGCGGAAGGGCTTCAAGGGCCAGTGGCTGGTGGTGACCGTGCTGGCGGTGCTGGCGACTGCCGTGGTGGTGCATCCGGATGTGGCCCGGCGCAACAGTCTCGCGACGCAGGCGATTGCCGGGGTCGACGAGGTGGCGCGTGAGACGCCGATCCCGACACGTACCCCGACGCCGGTCGCGGTACCGACGCAGAAGTTCACCACGCCGTTGCGGCCGGCGCCCTCGTTGACGCGTAAGCCGAAGAGCTCGAAGCCGAACGTGCTCGTGTCCAGCGGGAAGCTCGCCGTGGTGCCCGGCTTCAGCAAGGCGAACGGCGTCCGCGACAAGCTCACGTACCGCGTGGAGATCGAGCAGGGCGTCACGGTGAACGGCGCCGCGGTGGCGGCGAAGATCCACCAGACGCTGACGGACCCGCGCGGCTGGCAGGCGCTGCACCCGGTGAGCTTCGAACGCACCGACAAGCCGGACGCGGACCTGCGGATCATCCTGGCGACGCCGGCGCTGACCGACAAGCTGTGCCTCCCGCTCGACACCGGCGGCGAGGTCTCCTGCCGGGTCGAGGACCGCGTCGTGCTGAACGCGAAGCGCTGGGTCTACGCGATCCCGGCGTACAACGGCCAGGTCGAGTTGTACCGCAGCTACCTGGTGAACCACGAGGTCGGCCACGCGCTCGGCCACGGACACTCGACGTGCACCACCCCGAAGACCCCCGCGCCGGTGATGATGCAGCAGACCAAGGGCCTGGCCGGCTGCCTGCCGAACGCCTGGCCGACGGTCAAGGCGACCTGAGAGACTGATACGGACGGGAGGAGCAGCCGATGTCGTCACAGGACTTCCCGACGTACGGCCGGGACAACGAGCCCGACAAGCAGCAGCCGCCCGCTGAGGAGCACCATTACGCGCCGCCCACGCCGTACGGCGGCGGCTCGTACGGGCCAGGTCACCAACCGCCGCAGGAGCAGTTCCCGTACGCACAACCCCAGCCGTACGGCGGTCAGCATCCGCAGCAGCCGACCAACCCGTCGTACGTCCAGCCCCCGGCCTACCGCCCGGGAGCGCCGTACGGCCCGCCGGCGAGCCCGCAGCCGCACGAGCTCCCGACGTACGGCCGGGCCGACACGGCACGTGATCCCCGTGTATCCCGCGTCCTCGGGCTGGCCGCCTTCGTCGCCGCGATCTACGGGCTGCTCGTCCTCACTGTCCAACGCGTCGCGCTCCGCGAGATCTCGCAGGCGCCGGGCTCGCCGCTGAACCACCCGCTCCGCACCGACGTACTGGACGCGATCGGCCAGTTGTTGCTCGTGATCGTCGGCGCTGCCGGCCTCGTGATGTGGATCCGCGACCTGCTCGCCCGCCGGAAGGCCGGCACCGGCCCGAAGCCGTCCGAGCTGATCGGGCTCCTGGTCGTCGCCGTGTCCGCGATCCCGATCCTGGTCTGGCTGATCATGGTTCTGTCCACCGGCCTCGGCGGCGACGACGGCGCCGTCCACCGACTGCCCACGGCGTACGGCTGGGGCGGCTTCGGTCTGCTGATCCTCGCCGTCGGGTTCTTCCTCGGGTACCGCGAGCTGCGGCCCGACGTACCGAACCCGGTGGTCAAGGCGCCTCCGGCCAAGGCTCCCTGGGAGTGAACGCGCCCGTCGTCCTCGTACCCGGTCTGGGCCTCGGTCCCGAGTCGTACGCAAGGACAGTCGAACACCTCACCACGCCGTACCACGTGGTGACTCTTCCCGGGTACGGCGAACCCGCGGGCGCCCGTGAGGACCTGCATCCGCGTGCGCTCGCGGTCGCTCTGGGAGACAAGATCCGCGACCGGGCCGTGGTGGTCGGCCACTCCGCGAGCTGCCAGATCGTCGTCGAAACGGCGGTGCGGTACCCGGACCTCGTGCACGCTCTCGTCCTCATCGCGCCGACCGGCGACATCCGGCTGTCGAGCTGGGTCGACCGGGCGGTCCGGCTGGTCGGTTCGGCCATTCCGGACGCGCCGAAGCTGGTCCGGATCAGCCCGCAGTACGCCCGTACGACGCTGCCGTCGATCGCCCGCGCCGGGGAGGCGTCCAGGCACCACGACCTGGCGGCGGTGATGCCGCAGGTCCGCGCGCCGGTCGTCCTCGTCCGCGGCAGGTACGACCTGGTGTGCACGGCGGAGTGGCTCGAACGGCTCGCCCAGCTCAGCCACGGGGAGGCCCGCACCCTGGACACCGGCTCCCACATGCCGGTCGTCACGAACGGTCCGGAGGTGGCCGCTCTCATAGAACGAGCCGCCGCGCTACCGGAAACCAGCTGACGCGTTAAGCTTTTCGGACAAACCTATGCGGGAGCTCGCACCGAAGCGCGCGGGCTGAGAGGGCGACAGCTGGGTCGCCGACCGCCTGAACCTGACCGGGTAATGCCGGCGTAGGGAGTGGGGTCACTCATGACCGATACGACTGTTCGTCCTGCCAGCCAGACCGAGGCGCCGCTGGTCCTCACCACGGATGCGCCGCGCACGCTCGGGTTCTTCCCGCAGTTCACCCTGTGGGCGAACCTCGGAATCTCGCTGTTCGGCCCGGTGACCGGTGCGCTGGTGGCCGCGTACACGGGATCACTGGGGCAGGGTCTGCTCGCGATCGTCGTGGGCTGTGGGCTCGGCGCCCTCGTACTCGGCGGCTCGGCCGTCTTCGGCTCGCACACCGGTGCGCCGGCGATGGCGGCGCTCCGGGGAATCTTCGGGCGCCGCGGGTCGATGGCGCCGACCGTGCTGAACATCGCGCAGAACATCGGCTGGGCGACGATGGAGATCATCGTGATCTCGCAGGCCGCGGTCGCGGTCACCGGTCCGAAATGGCGCTGGCTGTTCGTGCTGCTGGCCGGTCTGGTCGCCACCTCGATGGCCGTACGTCCGCTCGGCAGTGTGAAGCTGCTGCGGAAGTTCATGGTCTGGCTGGTGCTGATCGCCTCGGCGTACCTCTTCGTCGAGGTGCTCATCAAGCCGGTGCACGGCCTGCCGCAGGACAACGTGTACGGCTTCTGGCCCGCGGTGGATCTGGCCGCCGCCGGTGTGGTGTCCTTCGCCCCGCTGGCCGCCGACTACACCCGGCACTCGCGCACGAACAAGGCGGCGTTCAGCAGTTCGGCGCTCGGGTACGGCCTGGCCGCGATCATCTACTACGCGCTGGGCGTGTTCGCGGTCGCCACCCTGCAGACGAACACCGACAACGTGATCACCGCCCTCGTCACGCTGCCGGCCGGCGCGATCGCGCTGTTCGTCCTGCTGGTCGACGAGGTGGACGAGGCCTACGCGAACGTCTACTCGACGACGATGTCGCTGCACAACCTCGTCGGCCACATCGACCGCCGCTGGATCTCGGTCGCCATCGGGGTCGTTGCCACCGGCATCGCGATGTTCATCGACCTGGGCAACTACACGCAGTTCCTCTACCTGATCGGCTCGGTCTTCGTCCCACTGTTCGCGGTCGCGATCGCCGACTTCTTCCTGGTCAGCAAGATGCGCTGGGACGTGTCGGACACGGCGAAGTTCCGCTGGCAACCAGCCGTCGCCTGGCTGATCGGCTTCATCGCCTACCAGCTGGTGAACCCGGGCACCGTAGCCGGCTGGTCCCCCCTCTGGACAAACATCCAGCAAGCCCTCTTCAACCACCACCCGGTCCCCGCCTGGCTCGGCGCGACCTACACCTCGATCCTGATCTCAATGATCGCCGCGGTAATCCTCGGCCAGGTAGGAAAAACAAACAAGAGGGGATAAGTCGGGTGTAGTTGAGGGAGAGGTGGTGAGCCCACGCGGTGCTACGCGCGCTCCCGCCCAGACTGTCGGGACGCCCCACGGCCCGAAACGTCCCACCCGGTCGCCCGCGCCGCACCCGTGAAGATCCCACCTGGCAAAGGCCCCGCCAGCAACGGACGGTCCTCACATCAGACCGTGGGGCGAGCAGTAATCCTCTCGAAGACCCAATCCCAGTCGAAGTCCTTGACGATCCGCCCGCCAGTTCCGGACGGAACGGAGGCGAGAGACTCGGCCGAGCCGTTCTGCGGATCGACGATCCGGATGCCTGCTCGGCGAAGTACGGTGAGCGACGCCGACCAGGCTGGATGATTCGTCAACTCCTGACTGGCATACGGAACAGCGACCGTGGGAGTCCGCGAGCCGAGGGCCGCGCAGAGTGTGGTCAGCGGATACGAATCCGCGTTTCCAGTCGCCCACGCATTCACCGTGTGAAAAGTCGCCGGCACCACAGCCACGGCATCAGCAGTCGGCGTACGTCGAGCCTCAGAGGGCCTGCGATTACCGACGATGACCGGAACATCGGACAGATCCTGCTCCTCCAGCCAGGGCAGCGCGGCGTCGGTTGGAAGAACGTAAGGATCCCACCCTCGGCCCCGCGCCGCCCGGACCCCGTCCCCGACCCGAGCGGCGAGCGGCGCGCCACAGACGACCAGCAGCAGGGCAGGTTCGCTCATACAGGATCACCCGTCCGGGCTAGTGAAGGCAGTCGGACATCGTCGACTGACGGTTGTAGTTTGTCAGCGGTCGCGCCAGGCGAGCGGAGAGGTTTGAAGAGCTGCTTCAGCGAGGCGTTGGCCGAAGTCGGTCTGGATGCGGGCGCGGGACGACTCGATCCAGCCGGTCACGCGCTTGTAGCCAGCTTCGCCGTACTCGACGGCCTGCATGAGGCACTCGAGACGGTCCGCGTCTTTGGCGCAGCGGGCCTCGATCGTCTCGGCGGCCTCATACTCGGCAACGGCTTCGCGGATGCTCTTGGCGGCCGCCTCGGGAAGGACGGCTACCTGGTCCTCGGTGATGCGTTCGTTGCTCGCGACCTCCAAGTACGGCTTAGCGCTGTGCGGGATGTCGCCGATCCGGGTCTCCTGCGAGTCGTGCCACATCCCGAGGTACGCGGCCCGCGCCGGGTCGCCACCCTCCTCGCTGGCAATCAGCGCCTCCAGCTGGGCAACGCGCAGACTGTGCTCCGCGACGGACTCGGGATCACGGACACCGACATGCCACCATCCGGCCCGACGGAGCCGCTTCAGTACGCCCATCTCGTAGGCGAAGGCGACGACTCCTGCTGCGTCCCGGTCGGTAGCGTCATCGGTCACGAGTACTCCGTTTCCATCATCGGTCGGCCACCTGCATTGCACGCCACGGAGTGGTCAACTCTAAGGCGCTGCCGCCGTCAGCGTTGTCGCCCAGCACGGTCGTGCCATGCTGGGGCGGTGAGTGAAATCGAGTCACTCAGTCTCCGATTGCCATCTCCGGTACAGGAGCTTGGAGACGATCGACTGGCGGCAGCAGGTGTGCGCGTCCTGCTGAAGCGTGACGACCTGATTCATCCGGAGTTCCCGGGCAACAAGTGGCGGAAGTTGAAGTACAACGTCGCTGCCGCGCGGGAGCTCGGTCTCGGTACCTTGCTGACGTTCGGCGGCGCGTACTCGAACCACATCCGGGCAACGGCCGCGGCCGGGTACTACGGAGGCTTCACCACGATCGGGGTGGTCCGCGGCGAGGAGCATCTGCCGTTGAACCCGTCCCTCGAGTACGCCGTACGCCGCGGTATGCGCCTGACCTACCTGGACCGGACAACCTATCGGGCGAAGACCTCGGACGCGGTCATCAGCCGCCTGCGTCGGGAGTTCGGCGAGTTCTATCTGCTGCCCGAAGGCGGCAGCAACACAGCGGCGGTACGGGGGTGCGCGGAGACGCCGGCGGAGCTGGCAGAGCCGTTCGATGTGTTGTTCTGCGCGGTTGGCACGGGTGGAACCTTGGCCGGCGCCGCCGCGGGCCTGAGTCCGCAGCAGTCGGCCATCGGCGTGGCGGTGCTGAAGGGCGGCGCTTATCTGGAGCAGGAGGTCATCGACCTTCAGACCGCGGCCTTCGGGGCGCGCTCGGGCACATGGCGACTCGAGTGTGACTACCACTTCGGCGGTTACGCGAAGCGAGCAGCCGAACTGGACCGGTTCATCGAGGACTTCGAGAAGCGGCACGGCGTGCTGCTGGACTGGGTCTACGAGGCGAAGATGATGTACGCATTGTTCGACCTCGTTCAGCGCAGAGCGTTCGCTTCAGGAACGACAATTGTTGCCCTGATCAACGGATCGGCCGAGGTCCTCGAGGCGTGAGCTCAGTCGTCCAGCCAATCCAGATGCCAGTCGCCGGTGTTGACGTTGAACTGCTTGCCGAAGCCGAGCCAGCGGCCTGTCATGGCGCGTCCGTGGGGACTGACGACGAGTTGGATGGCTCCGTGGTAGACCGCACCGCGGTAGTAGCCGGACGGTGAGGTCCGTTCGGTCCAGGTCCCGGTAGCGATTGCTCCTCGGAGGGACAGTTCGAGGCCGAGCTTCGACTCCCGGTCACCACAGTCGCTCGCACCGACGATGCGGCCGCCCGCGTGGCGCAACCGGATCGTGTGCTCCCCGTGGAGTTCCTCTCCGCGACCTGACGAGAAGTAGCTGTACGTCGAGCGCCATAAGCCGGTCAGGTTCCCGCCGACCGTTTGCGCGGAGTCCATTTCGCGGAAGTCAGCCACATCGACTACGAGGTCTGCCACCGAGCACTGGTACAGCTGCGCGAGTCTGGACAACACATCCAGCGATGGCGTGTAGCCGGTCGCGGCCGGCCATTGCTCCCAATACGAGAGGTTCTTGAAAGTCTTCGGCTCGTCCGGCCATCGCTGGTTCCATTGCTCGGCGGCTTCGCGCTGGCTCCAGCCATGCGCCAGACGAAACGCGACGCGCGGGTTGACGCCGTACCCGTCGGCGAACGTCTCGGCGATCTCCACCCACGTGGAACCTTGCGAACGCAGGTCTGCCGCCCATCGCCTACGCGCCTGCCGCAGGCTCGGCCCACCACTGGGATTGGCTGCTGGACTCTTACTCACCGTACTGATGATGCCACGGAATATCCCCGTTGAACGGGGAGGAGTTAAGGGAAGGCTCATCGGTCGTCTCGGTGGTTTCGCGGGATGGCTGACGGGAGGGTTGTGGGTAGGTCAGGGCGGCGGGTGAGCCCCGAACGCGCAGGCGGGTGCGTCGTTTCTCCTGCCCTGTCGCCCTGGCCGTTCCAAGCAAACCTTTCGAACGACGGGAACAGTGATGACCGAGCCGTTAGCTCAGGACGTACTTGCCGGGGTGCGCCGGATTCTCGACGAGGGACGGCCGGCGCAGCAGACGATTCGGGCGATCCGGCGGGTGCTTGATCCGCCAGATCCGCCGGTACCGGTCGAGTGCACTGACCGAGGTTGGCCGGTACTGCGGGCCTCGACTTGGGAACGGCATACGATCCGGAGCTGCCTTGACCCGGCCGGGTGATGATGCGCCCCTGAGTGAGGAACAGATCCACGAATATGTGGAGCGATGCGCTACCGAGAACCGATGGGCGTTCGAGGGCTGGCTGCGCGGCGAGCGTCACCTCGACGGCGACCCGATCGAACCCGACCTCAACCCGACCGAAATTCGGGCGGAATGCCTGTGGAGGGTGCGGTTGTGGCTGGGCGATCTCCTCGTCGAGGAGCACGTCGCGCCGGCCCCGTCGGCCGAACGCTACGCCGACCTGACCCGTCGACGCATCGAAGGTCTGCCCCGACGCCGACTCACCTGCGAACCGGTGCATCCCTGACATGTGGTCCCGGTGGCACGCCCCGGTTGACTGCACCGCTTTCGTGCTGCGGGTCGGCGGGTGCGTTCATCACCTCTTCCTCCGGATGGCTGGGCCGCTGGACAACTGACCCGGGTGCAACGGAATACTGACGCTCATGCTGAACTCCGCACTGCGTAGTCGGGCCGAGTATGCGGAACTTGGGGCCGACGGGTTGGCCGCGCGTACGACGCCTGAGCGGGACGCGGTGATCGTTAAGGCGGTCGAGGAGCTGCTGGTCGGGCGGGAGACCGTGCTGGACCTGTGCTGTGGGTACGGGCGGATCGCGTTGCCGCTGCGGCGGGCGGGGAAGGTTGTCCGTGCGCTGGACATCTCGCCGAACCTGGTCGAGGCCGGTCGGGCGCGGGCGGCCGAGGAGGAGCTCGCGATCGACTGGGCGATCGGTTCGATGACCGACCTGCCGTACAGGTGGGACTCGTTCGACGCGGTGATCTGCCTGTGGACGGCCTTCCACGAGCTGTTCGCCGAGGACGAGCAGATCTCCACGATCTGCGAGATCTCCCGGGTGCTGAAGCCGGGCGGGATCGCGATCATCGAGGGGCCGGTGTGGGGACCGGCGACCGCGGGCGAGATCGCCAACGGCATGCGGCAGGGGCCCGAGCACCGGATCGTCACCACCGAGCACGACGACAACCGCAGCAGCGTGCACTTCATCCACGACGAGATCAGCTACGGCCGGCTCTGCTCGGCCGCCGGGATCGACGACTACAAGGTCTACAAACGCGACTGGGGCGGCCGCCGCCGGCTCATCCTCGAGATCCACGCCCCGGCAGCAGCTAGTTGACGTGTAAAAGAAGCAGATCCCCACTCCACACTGGGGATCTGCTCCTTGGCGGTCGAGTCTAGATCCGTTCCGGACGACTCCGGAAATGTCAGCTTTTTGCTTCCAGGTCCAGCAGGAAGCGTTTCGCCTCCAGCCCGCCCGCGTACCCGGTGAGCGCGCCGTTCGCGCCGATCACCCGATGGCACGGCAGGACGACGCAGACCGGGTTCGCGCCCAGCGCGGTACCGACCGCGCGCGCCGCCTTCGGCTTGTCGATGCCGACGGCAACGGCGCCGTACGTCGTGGTCCGCCCGTAGCTGGTGTGTTCCGGAAGATCCTCCAGCACAAGCCGCTGGAACGGCGACGCGAGCACCAGGTCCACGTCCAGGTCGAACGTGTGCCGGCGCCCGGCGAGGTACTCGTCGAGTTGCCGTCGTACGTCGTCCAGCGGCCGCGGCTGGCGCAGTACCCGTGGGGACACCGCGCGGGCGAGCCGGGCGGTCATCGTCTCCTCGTCACCGAACGAACTCGCGACGACCTTCCCCTGTGCGACGGCGAGCAGCATCGTCCCGATCGGAGTGTCGTGCAGCGTGTAGGCGACGTCGGCGTCCGGCAGGACGGGCGGCCGCAGGTCGGGGGTGGTCAGCCGGATGAGCCGGCTCTCGAGATCAGTCATCGTATACTCCGAGTTTCGTGCGCAAGGTCGCCAGCGCGTCGCTGACCAGTCGGCGCGACGCGGCGGGCGTGGTGTCCAGAGCGGCGGCGACACCGTGGTGGTCCAGGTCGCCGACGTACTTCAGCGTGATCGCGAAGCGTTGCCGCTCCGGCAATTCGTTCACCGCCCGCCAGAGGTCCGGGTCCGGCCAGGCGGCGGCCTCCGGGCCGTCGACCGCGACCGGCGGCGCATCCTCCAGCGGGCGTTGCGGTTTCCGTGCCCGGTGGACGTCGGTCGCGCACCGGGCGGTGATCGTGAGCAGCCAGCCGCGCAGGTTCTTCGCCGACTTCAGCGTCGGGTACGCCGCGTACGCCTTCTCCCAGGCGCGCTGCGCGACGTCGTCCCCGTCCTGCCCGGCCATCGCCCGCGCCAGCCGGGCGACGTCCCGCCAGTGCTCGTCGACCAACGCCTGGAACGGCGGCAACCCGGTAGTCATCACGTAAGTACAACGCACGCCCGGTCCGGCGTGTGAGTCCGGATCACGAGATTGTCTAGTTGATCAGTAGACAATGATGCGAAGATGGCTGACATGACGACGACCCACCTCACCCGCCGTCGCGTCATCGACCTGCTGCGGACGGCGAGCGCCACCTGTCGGTGACGCGCCCCCAGTACCTCTGGCGAACTCTCGCCGCTCACCCCTTCCCATCCAAGGGAGAGTCATGTCCGTACCCGCCCTTTCCGTCGTACCCGATTGCGCCGAAGAACGGATCGTGGACGCCGACGTCTACAAGTCCGTCTTCCGTCGCCACGCCGCCGGTGTCGTGGTGATCACCGCGGACGCCGGCCACGGCCCGGTCGGGTTCACCGCGACCTCGCTGGTCTCCGTGAGCCTGCTGCCGCCGCTGGTCTCGTTCGCGATCGCCACCAGCGCCTCCAGCTGGCCGACCGTCAGTACGGCGACCAGCCTGGTGATCAACTTCCTGTCCGCCGACCAGCACGCGATCGCGGGCCGGTTCGCGACCGGCGGGATCGACCGGTTCGCCGAGCCGACCCGCTGGTCCCGGCTGGCCACCGGCGAACCCGCCCTCGACGACGCCCCGAGCTTCCTGCGCGCGCAGGTCGAGCACCGTTTCGCGGTCGGCGACCACTACCTGGTCGTCGCCCGCCTCGCCACCCATACCGAACGCCGTGAGCACGAGCCGCTGCTCTACCACGACGGCACCTACGCGAAAGCCCACCATGTCCAGTAGACGTCTCCTGACCGCCCTCGCTCTCCTCGCCGTCGCCGTAACCGGCTGCACCTCGGAGGCCGAAGCGAAGCTCTCGCTCGACGCATCACTCCCGACCGCGGTCCCGGACGGCACCAAGATCGTCGTCGGCGATCCCGCCACCGAGGTCGCGCTGAAGCTCTCGGGCCAGTACGACAAGGTCGCGAAGTACGTACAGTTCGCGAACCTGAGCGGCGGCCCGCAGACCACCGAGGCGTTCCGGGCGCACGCGCTCGACCTCGGCTCGGTCGCCGAGATCCCGCCGATCAACGCGACCTGGACCGGCCTGCACGTGAAGATCGTCGCGTCCAAGTTCCGGCAGGACCCGATCGACCACCCGATCTACAAGCTCGGTGTCGCGCCCGGGGTGTCAGTGAAGACGCTCGGCGACCTGCGCGGCAAGAAGATCGCGTACAGCCCGGGACAGGCCCAGGGCGCCCTGGTCCTGAAGGTGCTGCAGAAGGCCGGGTTGACCAAGGAGGACGTGAAGCTGGTCGAGCTGCCGTCGACCGGTGACGTCTACTCGAACGCGCTCGCGGCCAAGCAGGTGGACGTCGCGCCGATAGGCGGCGTACAGATCAAGCGGTACCTCGCGAAGTACGGCAAAGACGGCGCCGCGGCCGTCGACCACGGCCTGCGCGACGACGCCGGCCATCTGTACGGCCCGGTCGAGTCTCTCGAGGATCCCGGGAAGGCGGCGGCGATCCGGGCGTACGTCGAGGCCTGGGGCGTCGCGCAGGAGTGGATCGACCGGCACCCCAAGGAATGGATCGAGGGGTACTACGTGAAGGACCAAGGCCTGAGTGCGGCCGACGGGCAGTGGCTGGTCGACAACGCCGGGCACCCGGACATCCCGGCCGACTGGAGTGACGCCATCCAGCGTCAGCAGCAGACCATCGAGCTGCTCGCCAAGGAGACCGGCAACCCGGTGATCCAGGCGAAGGACCTGTACGACCTGCGGTTCCAGACCGTTGCCGCGGACGCGATCAAGGCAGGTGCCAAATGAGTGCGACCACCCTGCCCGGTCTGCGGACCAGAGGCGCGGCGAGTTCCGCCGTACGGCGTCGACGGCTCGGGCCGGGGAAGCCGATCAGGTTCGGTGCCGCCCTGGGACCGGTGCTGCTGCTGGTGGTCTGGAGCATCGGGTCCGCTGCTGGTTGGATCGACCAACGGATCCTGTCCGCGCCGTGGACGGTGGTCAGTACGGCGGGCGAGCTGATCTCCGACGGCCGGCTGCAGTCGAACCTGTGGACCTCCGCCCAGCGGGCGCTGATCGGACTCGCGCTCGGCATCGTCGCGGGCGTCGTCCTCGCGCTGATCTCTGGACTGTCCCGGATCGGCGAGGCGGTGCTCGACGGCCCGATCCAGATCAAGCGGGCGATCCCGTCGCTGGCGTTACTGCCGCTGCTGATCCTCTGGCTCGGCATCGGCGAGTCGATGAAGGTCGTCACGATCCTGCTGGGGGTGTTCGTGCCGATCTACCTCCACACCCACAACGGCCTCCGCACGATCGACAGCCGGTACGTCGAACTCGCGCAGACCGTCGGGCTCTCGCAGTGGGACTTCATCCGGCGCGTCGTACTCCCGGGTGCGTTGCCCGGGTTCCTGCTCGGCCTGCGGTTCGCGGTCACCGGCGCGTGGCTGTCGCTGGTCGTGGTCGAGCAGATCAACTCCACCAGCGGCATCGGCTACATGATGGAGCTGGCCCGCACGTACGGGCAGACCGACATCATCATCGTCGGCCTGGTCGTGTACGGCGTCCTGGGCCTGCTCTCCGACGCGGCCGTCCGCCTGATCCAGAGGAGGGCCCTGTCATGGCGCCGAACACTAGCCTCGTAACCACGGTCCAGGTCCGCAATTTGGTGCGGCGGTACGACGAGCGCGCCGTACTGGACGGGCTGGATCTGGACATCGCGCCAGGGGAGTTCGTGGCGCTGCTGGGGAAGAGCGGGTCCGGGAAGAGCACGCTGCTCCGGGCACTGGCCGGGCTCGACCCCGACGTCGACGGCTCCGGTGAGGTCGCCGTACCCGCGAACGTCTCGGTCGTCTTCCAGGATTCGCGGTTGTTGCCATGGGCAAGAGTTCTCGACAACGTCGTGCTCGGGCTCAGTGGTGCCGAGGAGCGCGGTCGCCGGAGCCTGGACGAGGTCGGGCTCGCGGGGCGTGAGAAGGCATGGCCGAACGAGTTGTCCGGTGGTGAGCAGCAGCGGGTCGCGCTGGCCCGGTCGCTGGTCCGCGAGCCGGAGCTGTTGCTCGCCGACGAGCCGTTCGGCGCGCTGGACGCGTTGACCCGGCTGAAGATGCATGCGCTGCTGCGGCAGCTGTGCGCGGCACACCAACCCGCCGTACTGCTGGTGACGCACGACGTCGACGAGGCGATCGTGCTGGCCGACCGGGTGATCGTCCTCGACGCCGGCCGGATCGTCACGTCCGAAATCATCGACTTGAGTGCGCCGCGGAGTGCGGCCGATCCAGGATTCGCCGCGATCCGTGCGCGGCTTCTCGACGCTTTGGGAGTTTTGGTATGAGCAGGCAGTTGCACCTGAACGCGTTCCTGATGAGTACCGGGCACCACGAGGCGTCCTGGCGACTCCCGGAGAGCGACCCGTTCGCGAACACGTCGGTCGAGCATTACCAGCGGTTGGCGCAGCTCGCCGAGCGCGGACTGTTCGACTCGATCTTCTTCGCGGACTCACCGGTGCTGTTCGGGAACGTCGGACGGCGGCCCGCGGGTTCGCTGGAGCCGACCGTGCTGCTGACCGCGATCGCGTCCGTGACGTCGCGGATCGGGCTGATCGCGACTGCGTCCACGACGTACAACGAGCCGTACAACCTGGCCCGGCGGTTCGCCAGCGTCGACCACGTGAGCGGTGGGCGGGCGGGGTGGAACGTCGTCACCACAGCCGGGCCGGAGGCGGCGCGGAACTTCAACCTCGCCGACCAGCCGGCCCATGCGGAGCGGTACGAGCGGGCGGCCGAGTTCCTCGAGGTCGCGTACCAGTTGTGGGACTCCTGGCGGGACGACGCCGCGATCGCGGACAAGGACTCGGGCGTGTGGGCCGTGCAGGAGCGCGTCGTACCGATCGACCACGTCGGGCGGCACTTCCAGGTCCGCGGGCCGCTCAACCTGCCGCGCTCTCCGCAGGGGCATCCGTTGATCGTGCAGGCCGGATCGTCGGAGGACGGCAAGGGGCTGGCGGCGCGGTACGCCGAGGCGGTCTTCACCGCGCAGCAGACGCTCGAGGACGCGCAGGACTTCTACCGGGACCTCAAGGCGCGTGCGGTCGCTCTCGGGCGGGACCCGTCGACGGTGAAGATCCTGCCCGGGATCGTGCCGGTGATCGGGTCCACGGTCGAGGAGGCGGAACGGCTGGAGCATCGGCTGGACTCGCTGATCCGGCCCGAGTACGCGCGGCTGCAGCTGGCGCGGACGCTGCGGGTGGCGCCGGAGGACCTGCCGTTCGACCAGCAGTTGCCCGCCGACCTCCCGGACGAGGACGAGATCGAGGGTGCGAAGAGCCGGTACACGCTGATCGTCACGCTCGCTCGCCGGGAGAAGCTGACCGTCCGCGAGCTGATCGGCCGGCTCGGCGGCGGACGCGGGCACCGGACGTTCACGGGTACGCCGGAACAGGTGGCTGACGCGATCCAGCACTGGTTCGAGGCGGGCGCCGCGGACGGGTTCAACGTGATGCCGCCGGTGCTGCCGTCCGGTCTGGAGACCTTCGTCGACGAGGTGATCCCGATCCTGCAGGCGCGCGGGCTGTTCCGCACGTCGTACTCCGGCAGCACCTTGCGCGACCACTACGGCCTCCCCCGCCCCGCGGGCCGCACGGCCGCCCTGCAGGAGGCGACCGCCTGATCCGCTGGTGCTGGGCCCGTCAGGTGGCCGGCCCAGCACCAGCCCGGAGCGGCCGTTCTGGCCGACGCTGTGAAAGAGTTTCTCCATGTCGACGATCCCGCGCGTTGTCGCCCACCGCGGAGCCAGCGCGGTCGATCCTGAACACACGCTCGCGGCGTACCGGCGGGCCATCGAGTACGGCGCCGACGGCCTCGAGTGCGACGTCCGGCTGACCGCCGACGGCCACCTGGTCTGCGTCCACGACCGGACCATCGAACGCACCTCGAACGGCACCGGCGTGGTGTCCAAGCTGACCCTCGCGGAGCTGGAGCGGTACGACTGGGGCTCCTGGAAGAACGCGGACGACGTCCAGCCCGTCCTCACCCTCGAGACGCTGCTCGCCACCGTCCGGGACGCCGGCCGGCCGGTCGAGCTGGCGGTCGAGACCAAGCACCCGACCAAGTACGCCGGCCTCGTCGAACGCCGGCTGGTCGAGGCCCTGGACCGCTTCGGGTGGGCCCGCCCGCGGCTCGGAACGGAGTCGCCGGTCCGGGTGATGAGCTTCTCCTGGCTCTCGCTCCGCCGGATGCGCGGCCTGGCCCCCGGCCTGCGCACCGTCCTGCTGATGGACAAGATCCCGCTGCGCTTCCGCGACGGCACCCTCCCGGGCGGCGTTTCGTACGCCGGCCCGAGCCTGGCGATCGTCACCGCGAACCCGGAGTACGTCGACCGCGCGCACAAACACGGGCATCAGGTGCACGTTTGGACCGTGAACGCCGAGAACGACGTCCGGCACTGCCGCGACATCGGCGTCGACGCGGTGATCAGCGACCACCCGGACATGGCCTTGCGGGTGCTGCGGGAAGAAGTAGGACGCCCGGGCTGACCTGCGGGTTTGTGACACGCCGAGACGGAATTGTGTGGCTTGTGTCACGTGGTGTGGATACGTAGCGAGGTGAATGCGGCGGGTTATTGCAACGTTCAATTCCGTCGATTTCGTTACAATTTCCGAGTGTTTAGGGGGCGCTTCGCAGAGGCTGTGTAACGGAATACCTGCAGGTGTTTTCAGGGCCGGGTTCGTGGGCAGAAGTCCCAGTGGCTGAACCGATCATCGAGGAGACCCTGCTTGTCCTCTGCGACCCTGCCCGCCGACGTCAGCGTCGTGGACGTCGTACTGCCGCACGAAGTGTCCGCGGTAGCGGATGCCCGGCGCCGTTTCGGCGTCTACCTGAAGCGCTACCGGGTCGCCCGCGCCGCCTCCGACGACGCCCAGCTCGTCCTGTCCGAGCTGCTTTCGAACGCGATCCGGTACGCCCCGCCACTGCCGGCCGGTGAGGTCCGCGCGGCCTGGTGGATCGACAAGGCCGGGATCCACGTCGAGGTCACCGACGGCCGCGGCGACACCGAGCCGCAGCGGATCAGCGACCCGCACCCCGAGTCGATCGGCGGCCGCGGCCTCGCGATCGTCGACATCCTCACCTCCGGCTGGGGTGTCCGTACCGCCGCCAACCACCGCACCGTGCACGCGGTGATCCCGAGTTAGGGCACGTCCTAGACCCCGCTGGTTGGCCCTCGGGTGGGGCTGGCTGTAAGACTGCGGGGTTATGGGAAAGAAGTCGCGGCAACGCGCGAAGAACACGACTCCGACCGTCACGCTCGACCCGGCCGACCTGGTCGACGTCGGCCCGCGGGAACCCTGCCCGTGCGGCTCCGGCAAGCGGTTCAAGCAGTGCCACGGCAAGGACCGCGCCCAGTCGGCGGACGCGTTCGTGGTCCGGCCGTTCGAGGGGCTGCCGTCGGAGTGTGATCTGATCGCGTTCCGCGAGATCGTCCCGTCCGGCAGCGTGCAGGTCGAGCTGGTCGGCGACAACGCCGGCAAGACCGTCAACCTTGTCACGTTGCTCCCGATGGCGATGCCGGGCCTGGTCCGCGACGACGAGACGATCTGGATCGGCCTCCAGACGCACGCCTCGTCCGGCGACCCGAGCCGCGACCTCGGGCACGCGATCACCGCCGCGCTGCACACCGAGCCCGGCAACCCGATCCAGCTCGGCGACCTGATGAAGGACGGCCCGCGGCTGCAGGACCTGATCGACACCAGCAAGCCGCTGGACGTCAAGGTCCACGAGGGCTTCGACTTCTGGGTCGGCGAGAACGTCGAGGACCCGACCGGCGAGGTGGCCGCCGGGCTGGAGCGGGCGAACGCCGCCGCTGCCCCGACGGTGCGGCTGGAGTCGGTCGACGCCGCGTACTGGACCCAGATCGGCGACCGTATCTACCTCCGCTGGGTCATGCCGCACACCGAGGACACCCTGCTCGACGCCCTGGCCCGGCTGCACGCCGCCGGCTCGTCCGCGCTGGTCGACGGCAGCCGGCTGATCGGCTCGTTCCGCGCCCTCGGCGTACTGGCCCCGGTCTGGGAGCTGCCGGCCGGCACCGAGGCCGCCGACGTGGAGAAGCCCGCCGCGGACTTCGCCACCGCGCTGGAGAAGGCGCTCGCCACCGAGGCGCCGCTGACCACCGAGGAGCGGGCCGCCAAGGCCGGCCTGGCCAGCCGCCAGCTCACCATCCGCTGACGCACGCGACAACGCCCCTCAGCTACGGCTGAGGGGGCGTTCTGTTCACTGACAGTGGTCTAGGCCATGATCGTTCGAATCGGCCCAGGAACGTGGACGGCCCAAGTCCTGCTGACGGGGGAGCAACAGGGCCTGGGCCTAGGCATGAAGATTACCCAGGAAGCCCGTCCGCCACAACCCCCGATTTCACTCCGCGTGTCGCGAACCTCACGGGACTGCGTCAGGGAGTCAGCGGGGCCCGCAGTACCGGGCAGGACATGCAGCGCGGGCCGCCGCGGCCGGAGCCCAGTTCGGAGCCGGAGATCCGGACGACCTCGATGCCGGACTCCTCGAGGCGGGCGTTGGTCTCGACGGTGCGCTCGTACGCGATGCAGACCCGCGGGGCGACGGCGAGGGTGTTGTTCCCGTCGTCCCACTGCTCGCGTTCGGCGGTGACGGGGTCCAGGCCGGTGTCGATCCGGCGCAGCGTGTCGATGCCGAGCGCCTTCGCGGCCGCGACCAGGAACGGCTCGGGTGCGGCGATGTGGAGCTCCTCGCCGTCGGTGGTGACCGCGAGCGCGCGCATCTCCTCGGCCATGTTCGGATACATCAGCACGGCGTCGGTGTCGACCATCGTGCAGACGGTGTCGAGATGCATCGTCGCCCGCTGCTGTGCGATCGGTACGGCGAGCACCGTGTGCGCCAGGCCCTTCGCGAACACCCGTCGCGCCAGCCGCTCCACCCCGGCCGGCGTGGTTCGCTCCCCGACCCCGACGGCGAGTACGCCGGGACCGAGCGCGAGCACGTCGCCGCCCTCGACGTGCTCCAGCTGGTGGTCGTACACCTTGTCCGCGCCGGCGAACCGCGGGTGGAACGTGTAGATCAGCTCGGTCAGCTGCGTCTCGCGCATCCGGGCCGGCATCGCCAGCGAGGTGACCGCGACCGAGTCCCGGATCCAGACGCTGGAGTCGCGGGTGAAGAGCAGGTTCGGCAGCGGGTCGATGAGGAAGTCCTCGTGCGCCAGGAGCGACGTCACCAACCCGCCGGAGTGCACCTCGTCGTTGCGTACGCCGGCCATCAACGCCTCGGCCAGCGCGCCGGGGTCGAGGTCGCCGAGGTAGGCCCGCAGGTAGTCGCGGAGGGTGTCACCGAGCCGCAGGTCCTCCGTCGCGCCGGCGACCGCCTGGTGGCGCGCCTCGGGGTGGTCCAGGGACTCGGTGAGCAGTTCGCCGAGGTACAGCACCTCGACGTCGCGGTCGCGGAGGGTCTGGGCGAAGGCGTCGTGCTCGTCCTGCGCGCGGCCGACCCACGGGATGCCGTCGAACAGCAGTTTGTCGTTGTTCCGCGGAGTGAGTCGCCGGAGCTCGTTGCCGGGCCGGTGCAGCATCACCGTTCGCAGCCGGCCGACCTCACTGTCGACGCCGTACGTACTCCCAGCCATCCGTCCACCCTCCGGTCGCGTGTACGCACCACGCTACTCCCGCCAATGTGTCTGATTGTCCGACAATATCAGTCTCGGATGCGGTCGTAGAACAGGCAGAGGGCGCCGGACTCGGTGGGCTTGCAGTCGGCCAGCCTCCAGGAGGTGGCCGGCAGGCCGTCCTCGAACAGGCGGGCGCCGCCGCCGACCACCTCGGGGTCGAGGGTGATGCTCAGCCGGTCGAGCTGGTCGGCGGCGAGCAGGGCGCGGATCACACTGGAGCTGGCCAGCACGATGATGTCGCCGCCGTCCTGGGCGCGGAGCTCCTTCACCACGTCCGCGGGTTCGCCGTCGGCGATCCGGGAGTTCTGCCAGGCGGCCTCGGTCAGGGTCGTCGAGAAGACGACCTTCTCGGTCTCGTTCAGCCACTGGGAGAACGTCCGGTCCTGGGGAGCGGCGTTCTCGTCGTCGGCGACCGACGGCCAGAAGCTGCCGAAGCCTTCGTAGTTCTTCCGGCCGAGCAGGACGGTGGTGGCCGGGCCGGTGACCCGGAGCATGTGCTCACGGGCGCCCTCGGTGATCGCGTGCGGAACGATCCAGCTCATGTCGTAGTCGCCGCCGGCGCCGTTGGTACGGCCGTCGAGCGAGAGCGAGATGTTCGCAACCACGATGCGGGTCATTTCGGTACCTCTTCCGGTTCGGTTGTGCTGATGTCCTCATGCTGCTGCGGTCGCCGTGGCGGAACATCTGCCACCTGGCCGATATCGCCGATCGTTCGAAAGAACGAGAAATCCACAGGTGGCCGATACTGAGGAGATCGATCGACTGCCGAGGAACTAGGCTGCGGTGCTGTGCCCGGTGATGCTGTGCCCAACGACAAGCCCGACGACAAGGAACCGTTCGAGCGCGCCGTCGCCTGCGTGATCCCGGCCAAGGACGAGGCCGACCGGATCGCGGCGACCGTCGACGCGGTGCACAAGATCATCGGCGTCGACCTGGTCGTGGTCGTCGACGACGGCTCCACGGACCGGACCGCCGAGGTCGCCGAGGAGGCCGGCGCGGTCGTCGTCCGGCACGAGCGCAACCGCGGGAAGGCCGCGGCGATGGAGACGGGCGCGGCGGCGGTCGCCGAGCGCGACGGCGCCCGCCCGCGGCACCTGCTGTTCCTGGACGCCGACCTGACCGACACCGCGACCGCGGCCGGGCCGTTGATCGAGCCGGTGCAGACGGGCCGCGCGGACATGACCGTCGGGACGCTGCCGGCGCAGGTGCGCGCCGACGGGACAAAGGCCGGCGGCCACGGGTTCGTCGTACGGCTGTCGCGCGCCGGGATCCAGGAGGCGACCGGCTGGGCGCCGGAGCAGCCGTTGTCCGGGCAGCGCTGCCTGACCCGCGCCGCGTTCGACTCCGCCGTACCGCTGGCCGCGGGGTTCGGCGTGGAGACCGCGCTGACCATCGATCTCGGCCGGAAGGGCTTCCGGATCGTCGAGGTGCCGATCGAGGTCCGGCACCGCGCGACCGGGAGCGACCTGCGCGGGCAACTGCACCGCGCCAAGCAGTACCTGCACGTCCGGCGTGCGCTCGCCGCCCGCAGTGCGCTGCCCGCGGACGGTGGTGGACCGACGCTGCGCAGCCTGTTCCCGCGGAAGTCGGCGTAATGAGCGACCTCGAACTCGGACGGAAGTACGGTCGCCGCGCCGTCGCTCTCTATCTCGCCTGTACGGCGCTGATCGTCGCGGTCGGCCTGCTCGGACCGTCCGTCGTGGTGCTGACGCTGACCAACCGGCACCCGTGGCTCCCGTCGTACTGGTTCGACGCGAAGCCGAACGACTGGCTCGTGTCGGTGATGATCTACGTCGCGATCCTGCTCGGCGGGTACGGCGTCTACCTCGCCACCAAGGCGTTGCGGCACGGCTGGGCGCCGCGCGTCGACCGGTTGATTGCCTTGGGCATCGGTACGACGGTGGCCGTCACGCTGGTCCCGCCGATGGCGTCCGGGGACGTGCTGATCTACGCGGCGTACGGGCGGATCATGGCGCTCGGCGGCGACCCGTACACGAACTCCCCGGCGGACACCATCCGGCTCGGGTACGACCCGGTGATCACCGCGACCGAGCGGCCGTGGCAGGGCGCCCGCAGTGTGTACGGACCGATCGCGACCTGGGTGCAGTGGCTGTCCTCGCTGATCGGCGGCGACTCCGCGCAGCTCACGGTGTGGATGCTGCAGCTGTCGATCGCGATCAGCCTGGTCGTCACCGGGCTGCTGCTGGTCAAGCTGGTCGGCAAGGACCTGCCGGCCAAGCGGCGCGTGATCATGCTCAGCCTGGCGAACCCGCTGCTCCTCTGGGCGGTGCTCGCCGGCGCGCACAACGACTCGATCGCGGTGATGTTCGCGGTGATCGCGCTGGTGCTGTTCCGCCGGCACGTGTTCCTGGCCGGCCTGATGATCGGCGTCGCGGGCTGCACCAAGCTGTCGATCGGCCTGGTCGGCGTCGCGATGCTGTGGGCACTGCGGGCCGACCGGCGCAAGTGCGTGTACTTCTGCGGCGGCGGGGCGATCGCGATGGGCGGGCTGTACGCGATCGTCGGCCTGCAGGCGTTCCAGCAGGCCCGGTCGCAGACGTCGTTCATCTCCACCGGCACGCCGCACAAGGTGCTGCTGAGCTTCTTCACACTCTTCCTGCCGAACGGCCTGGTCCGGACCGTCATCGCGATCCTGGCCTGGGTCGGGCTGGTCGTGCTCGCGATCCTGCTGTCGCAGGTCTTCCCGAAGTCGTTGGTGCCGCAAACACATCCCGACGACCCGACCCCGGCCGCGATCCGGTACACCGCGATCTACGCGATCGCCTGGTCGCTGACCGCGATGTACTCGCTGCCCTGGTACGACGTGATCGCCTGGGCCGCCCTGGCCGCGGTCGCCGCGTCGAAGGTCGACGGGCTGATGGTCGTCCGTACGACGATGCTCGCGATCGCGTACGTACCCGGGCGGGACCCGCACGCGCGCCAGGTCGCCGCGAGCCTGTCCGACTCGCTGGACTTCTTCAGCCAGCGGCTCCGCGACACGCTGTGCCCCGCGATCGAGCTGGCCGTGCTGATCGGCCTGATCGTCTGGTCCCGCCGCAACGGCGCCCAGTGGTGGCCGTACGACTGGCCACGCCGCAAACAGAAGACCGCGCCGCAGAAGGCCGCCGAGGTCGGCTAGTCAACTCCAGAGCTCGTGGCCGGCGGCGATGGCTTTCGCCAGGACGGTCTTGACCGGCTTGCGCAGCACGGTCGCCGCCGCCGCGACGTCGTCGTACTCCGGTTGGACGTTGACCACCTGTCCGCCGTACCTGGCGATCTTCACGTGGATGCGCTGGCCGTCGACCTCGACGGTCGCGAACTCGCGGTCGGCCGCGTGCTTGCGGATGCCGAACTCGCGCAGACCGATCGCGGACGTCTCGGACAGGATCACCGACCGGACCAGTTCGGCGTTCGCACCGCCGACCAGGACCGAGAGCGTGTGCGCCGGGCGGCCCTTCTTCATCAGGATCGGCGTCAGCCACGCATCGGCGGCGCCGGCCTCCATCAGCCGGGCCAGCACCTGCGGCCAGATCCGCGGGTCCAGATCGTCGACGTTGGTTTCGTAGACGAGCTCGGTCGACGACTGCTCGAGAGACTCACCCAGGACCACGCGGAGGATGTTCGGCACCTCGACCGGGTCCCGGCCGCCGGCCCCGACACCGGTCTGCTCGATCCGCATCGGCGGAAGCATCCCGTACTCGTCGGCCAGCGTGGCGAGCAGCGCGGCGCCGGTCGGCGTGGTCATCTCGTACGGCGCTGTGCCGCCGACCACCGGTGCGCCCGCCTCCGAGACCAGGTGCAACACGGCCGGTCCGGGGATCGGGATGCCGCCGTGTTGACCGCGGACCTGCTTCCCGCCGCCGAGCACGATCGGCGACACCACGACCCGCTCGAGCTCGAGGCTGACAGCGGCAGCCGCAACCCCCACGATGTCCGCGATCGCATCCAGCGCCCCGACCTCGTGAAAGTGCACGGTGTCCGGCTCCACACCATGAGCCGAGGCCTCAGCCCGAGCCAACCGCCCGAAGGTGTCGAGCGCCCGCTCCCGCACCCTTTCGTCGAGCTCCGCCTCCTCCAGCAACCGCCGCACATCGGCCCACGCCCGCGTCGGACCGGAGTGCTCGTGACCATGCCCATGGCCATGACCGTGACCGTGGCCATGCCCGTGACCGTGGCCTGCGTCCGGGATGTTTTCCGGGTGGGGCGTGCCGTTCACCTCGACCGTCGCCTTGGTGGCGGCGATCTGGTGGCGGGACGTGCCGGCGACCGTGACCGACAACGACGGGTCCACAGCGGCAACCGCCGCGTTCACGTACTCCAGGTCGGCGCCGGCGGAGAGCAGCGCGCCCAGGAGCATGTCGCCGGAGGCGCCGGCGGAGCAGTCGAGCCAGGCTGTGCGCATCAGGCGTCCTTCGTCTCGCGCGGGACCGACTGCCGGGCGACCCGGGCCGCGAACACCCCGGCCCCGAACCCGTTGTCGATGTTGACGACCGTCACTCCGGGCGCACACGAGTTCAGCATCCCGAGCAGCGCCGCCAGCCCTCCGAACGAAGCGCCGTACCCGACCGACGTCGGCACCGCCACCAGCGGTACGCCGACCAGCCCGCCGACGACGCTCGGCAGCGCGCCCTCCATCCCCGCGACCACGATCAGGCAGTCCGCCTCCGCGAGCCGCTCGCGGACCCCGAGGATCCGGTGCAGGCCGGCCACGCCGACGTCCGTGATCACGTCCACGCCGGCCCCGAACACCCGGGCCGTCGTCGCCGCCTCGGCCGCCACCGGCGCGTCCGACGTACCGGCAGCCACCACGGCCACCGTCCCGGCCTGCCGCGGCGGCTCACCGAGGACCGCCGTACGCCCGACCGGATCGATCACCGCCTCCGGCAGCGCGGACGCCACCGCGTCCTGCGCCTCGTCCGTCAACCGGGTCGCGAGAACGGCGTGCCCGGGATGGGTGGCGTGCAGGGTACGGAGCAGTTCCACGACCTGAGATGGCGTCTTGCCCGCGCCGTACACCACCTCGGCGTCGCCGGTGCGTTCCAGCCGGTCGGTGTCGAGCCGGGCGTATCCGAGGTCGTGGACGCCCGGTTGTGGACCCTGATCAGGCAAATGTGTCACGCCGTGAATCTACGTTGCCGCGGCCCGACGTACCGCATCCGTCCCCGGGCACCTACGCTCCGCGATCACCTGAACACTCAGGCAGACCAGACGATGCCTTAGGCTCTAGTTCTGTGTCTTCGACGTTAGCCGGTGCCTTCGGGGTCGCCGCCCTCTTCGTGGCGGTGCTTGCCCTGGTGTTCGCGATCCAGGCCCTCCGGGCCCGGACGGGCCCGTCTGACCAGCCCAGCACCCAGCCCGCGCCGGAACCGCAGCCCGCCCAGCCGGAGGCCAAGCCCGGCACCGTCAAGTCCGAGCTCCGCAGACTCGACAAGGAACTCGAGGTCACCCGCGGCGAGCTGAAGGAGACCCTCCAGCACCTGGCAGTCGTCCGGTACGACGCGTTCGGCGACACCGGCGGCAAGCTCTCCTGGTCGATGGCGATCCTCGACGACAACGGCGACGGCGTCGTCCTCACGTCGATCAACAGCCGCGCCGACGCCCGCACCTACGCGAAGGAGATCAAGTCCTTCGCCAGCGAGTCGAAACTCTCCCCTGAAGAGGAAGAAGCCATCAACACCCTCCACAAAGAAGCCGGCCCAACCGTCGACTGAGAAACGTGCGGAGGCGGTGCGTAAGTCTCCCCGTGGCGAATGGTTGCTGGGGGAACGGGCAGGTCATCCTCGAGCTAGCGGCGCTTGGGGACGCGGGCCGTCAGGGCGCCTGGTTCGATTTCGGTGGACAGGTAGCGGCCGGGGCCGATGGGGTCGCCGTCGAGTTGGCGTTGGACGTCGACGGCGGCGTGGAGCTCGACCTTGCGGCCGGTGAAGCGCTCGAGGTACATGTCGGTGCGCTTGGTGCGGGTCATCATCCCCCACAGGACGATCGGCCACTGCGTCACCCGCCGCGGTGCGATCACCACGACGTCGAGCAGGCCGTCGTCGGGGCGGGCGTCGGGGAGCAGGGGGATGTTCGCCTGGAGCATGCCGACGTTGCCGACGACGACCGTGCGGACGCGGCGTTCGATCGGTTCGGCGTCGTCGATGGTGATCTGGACCCGGACCGACGGGTGGTTCACGTTCTTCGCCGCGGACACCAGGTAGGCGGTCCAGCCGATCTGCTTCTTCAGGTGCGGCGGCGCGCCGGAGATGATCGCGGCGTCCAGCCCGAGCCCGGCCATCACGGCGAACCGGTCGTTGTCCAGTTCGTCGCCGTGCACGGCGACCAGGTCGATCCGCCGGTCGCGGCCCTCGAGGATGCGCTCCAGTGCGTCGTCCAGGTCGAGCGGGATGTGCAGGTTCCGGGCCAGCAGGTTCCCGGTGCCGGCCGGGATCACGCCGACCGGGATGCCGGTGTGCGCGAGCGCCGAGCAGACCACCCGGACCGTACCGTCGCCACCCGCCACCAGCACCAGGTCCGACTCGTACTCGATCGCCTGCTTCGCCATCGCGTTGCCGGCGTCGTCCTGGCGGGTCTCCAGCCACAACGGGTCGTCGTACCCGCGGACCGCGAGCGCCCGCGTCACCTTCCGGCGGAACGCGACCCCGTCCCCCACCTTGATCGGGTTCACGATGACGGCTGCCCGCGGCGGGGCCGTCGTACCGTCGCCCTCGGAGGCCGTACGTCGCCTGCGCCGCCGCAGCCCGGGCCGGAGGCCGAAGCCGATCGACGTCGCGGTCAGGATCGCCAGCCCGAGCGCCCAGCCGCCGAGTACGTCGGACACGTAGTGCACGTCCAGCGCGATCCGGTCGGCCGACACGATCCACACCACCGCGATCACCGGCAGCACCACCAGCAGCCGGAACCGCCGCCGCCAGCCGCGCACCGACGGCAGTACGACGCCGAGCGCTCCGGCCAGCACGAACGCGGCCGTGGCGTGTCCGGAGACGTACGAGAACCCGCTTGTCTCGACCAGCATCCCTGCCGGGCGCTCTCGCTCGAAGACCGCCTTCACGACCTGGACCAGCACCAGCTCCGCGGCCGCGGACGTGAGCAGCCAGATCGTCAGCAGCCGCGCCCGCCGGTGCCAGAGGTATGCCGCGACGATCGCGATCACCGCCCGCGCCGTCCACGGCACCGCCACCGCGCCGACGACCTGCCAGAAGTCGACCAGCCCCTCGTGCGCCGCGCCGTACGCCGAGGCACGCGCAGCGACCGACTGGTCCCAGTGGGCGAGCGGGGGCCAATCGCCGAACACCAGCAGCGTGATCACAGTGAACGGCAGAACACCCAGCACGACCGTGAGCGCACGGCCGACCGCGGTACTGGGTGGGTGGTGGTTCATCGGCCGCTCGGATCCCCCTCGATGATGGCTGTTGCCAGCCCATCATCCCGAATAGACTTCGCCGGTTCAGACACGCCCCGATACCCTCAGGGTGTGATTGACGCGAAACTGCTCCGTGAGAACCCCGATGTCGTGCGCGCCGCCCTGACCAAGCGTGGCGAGAGTACCGATGTGGTGGACCAGATCCTGGTCGCCGACAGTGAGCGTCGATCGTCCATCTCCGCCTTCGAGGCGCTCCGGGCCGAGCAGAAGTCGCTCGGCAAGCAGGTCGCCCAGGCCAAGGGCGACGAGCGGACCGCGCTGCTGGAGCGCACCAAGGCGCTGGCCGCCGAGGTGAAGGCCAACGAAGCCGCTGCCAACGAGGCCGGCAGCCGGTACGACGAGCTCGCCGCCGCGCTGCCCAACCTGGTGTCCGACGAGGCCCCGGTCGGGGGCGAGGACGACTACGTCGTGGTGGAGGAGGTCGGCAAGCCGCGCGACTTCGCCGCCGAGGGGTTCGAGCCTCGCGACCACCTCGAGCTGGGCGAGCTGCTCGGCGCGATCGACATGGAGCGCGGCGCGAAGATCAGCGGCTCGCGGTTCTACTTCCTCAAGGGCGCCGGGATGCTGCTCCAGCTCGGCATGCTGCAGCTGGCGATCCAGCAGGCGGTCGAGGCCGGCTTCACCCCGATGATCACCCCGACGCTGGTCAAGCCCGAGGTGATGGGCGGCACCGGCTACCTGTCGGCGCACGACGACGTCTACCGGCTCGAGGACCCCGAGCTGTACCTGACCGGTACGTCGGAGGTCGCGCTCGCCGGGTACCACATGGACGAGATCCTCGATCTGAGCAACGGCCCGATCCGGTACGCCGGCTGGTCGTCCTGCTACCGGAAGGAAGCCGGGTCGCACGGGAAGGACACCCGCGGGATCATCCGCGTCCACCAGTTCGACAAGGTCGAGATGTTCTCCTACTGCCCACTCGAGGACGCGGCCGCCGAGCACCTGCGGCTGCTGGCCTGGGAGAAGGAGATGCTCGACAAGATGGAGCTCAGCTACCGGGTGATCGACACCGCCACCGGCGACCTCGGCGTCTCGGCGTACCGGAAGTTCGACTGCGAGGCGTGGGTGCCGACGCAGGGCCGGTACCGCGAGCTGACCTCGACGTCGAACTGCACCGACTTCCAGGCCCGCCGGCTGAACATCCGGCACCGGGACGCCGACGGGAAGACGCAGCCGGTCGCGACGCTGAACGGCACGCTCGCCACCACCCGCTGGATCGTCGCGATCCTGGAGACGCACCAGCTGGCCGACGGGTCGGTCCGGGTCCCGACCGCACTGCAGCCGTACGTCGGCGGCCGTGAGGTTCTCGAACCGGTCGCTAAATGACAGATAAGCCGACAGTAGTTGCCCTGGACATCGACGGCACCCTGATCGACCACGACGACGGCCTGTCGCCGGCAGTCATCGACGCGGTCCGGCGTACCGCCCAGCAAGTGCCCGTCGTGCTGGCCACCGGCCGCGCCTGGTCGACGACCGCGCCGATCGCCCAGCGGCTCCGGCTGCCCGCGGACGGATTCGTTGTCTGTAGCAACGGTGCGCGCACGATGCGTTACCCGGACGGCACGGTCGTCGACGAGCGGACCTTCGACCCGGCGACGGTGATCAGGTCGGTACGCCGCTATGCGCCGAACGCCCGGATGGCCGTCGAGGACGCGGACGGCAGCTACCTGGTCACCGCGCCGTTTCCGGACGGCGACCTCGGCGCGAACGCGCGGATGCGCGTGGTCACCGACGACGAGCTCGCACCGCAACCCGTGACCCGATTGATCATCCGGGACCCGGAACAGTCCGAGAGCGACTTCGTCCAGCTGGCCGAACGCCTCGGCCTGCACGGGGTCAGCTACTTCGTCGGCTGGACCGCGTGGCTCGACATCGCACCGGAAGGCGTGGACAAGTCGACCGGGCTGAAGGTCGCGCTCGCGCAGCTCGACCTGGATCCGTCGGGCCTGCTGGCGATCGGGGACGGCCGCAACGACATCGAGATGCTCACGTACGCCGGTCACGGCGTCGCGATGGGGTCCGCGCCCGACGAGGTCAAGCTGGCCGCCGACGAGGTCACGAAGTCGGTCCAGGACGACGGCGCCGCCGCCGTACTGAACCGCTGGTTCTGAAGCAAGCCCTTTCGGCGACCGCCGAAATTCTTGACAGTTGACAAGTGAAGGCCCGGAAACCCTGCGTGCACAGGTTTTCCGGGCCTTCGACCTGACAGTCAGCTGGCGGGTCGACTGTCAGGTCAGGCGACTCGGGTACTGCCCGTCCGGCGCTGCTGGTGCTGCTCGACGACCGTGTCGAACGCGTCCAGCACCGCGCTGACCTGCGGCCGGGGCCGCGGGGTCTTGGCAGCCGGGCTCTGACCGCGACGCGCGCGCCGCAGGTGCCGCTTCACCGTCGACAGCGAGCAGCCGAGACGCATGGCCAGCGACTCGAGGCTGTCGTTCGGGTACTGGGTGCGCAGCCGCAGGACTTCTTCGTGGCTCACCGGCCGGCGCGTCCCCCGCGCGCCGGCAAGCTGGTCGAAGTCGTCGGCCTGCACCTCGACGTCGAGCAGGTTCCGGATCGAACGCCGTTGTGCAGCTGTGGTTCCGGCGACGAAACCGCTCACGTCGTGTTCCGCGACCGCGCTGTACAGGCAGTCGGTGAAGAGCGGGCAGGAGGCGCACAGCGCCTTCGCCTCGCGGACGAGTTGCTCGTAGCGCTCGCGGGTACGGCGGGTTGCAGAGGCGGGCGGCGGCTCTTCCATCAGGCGGTGCTGAAAGATATCCGTGCGGGCAATACAGCCGGTCATTGCCCCTTCCCTGTTGGAAGATGTGTCGACAGCCGCTCGAGAGCTTCTGCCCCCCGGCCCCGCTAGATTGGCGCTGTTGACGGTCATCAAGGCTCCCCAAGTATCAGGACCCGAGTGAACGAACGGTGAACGACGTTCGTTCGCACGGCTCCACTAGCTGGTGGACCCACACTTTGTTGCCGGCCCACCGTGTCGTCCCGGGCGTGGGACGCACCGATCCATAACTCTTGACGCCACTGCCGCGGTTTTGGTTGCAGCCAATTCAGCAACAGTTATTCGACGTTTGTGTGTGCTTCCGGAGGTGGGGCGGCATCAGTCGCGCTGATCCAGAACACGCATACGACGCGGCCGAACAGCCCCCGGTTCCCCGCCAGACCTCCGCATGAAATCACGCGCCAACCGTGCGATGCAGGGGAACTTGCTGCCTTTGCAGCATCCTGCCGTAACGGTCTGATGACGTTGTCAAAAGCTCAATCAGATAAGTCAAAAAGGTCTCAATCCGGGCCTCGACCGCTTGCGCCCGGCGTACTCGGAAGGGTAATGCGGGACCGGGTCGTCCGACGCTACGGTGACCCTGTGACGGCTTCGCACCAACCCCGCCTGATAGCCACCGACCTCGACGGAACGCTCGTGCACAGTGACGGAACGGTGTCCGAACGGACCCGTGCCGCAGTGCTCGCGGCGCAAGCTGCCGGAAGTGTTTTCGTAATGGTCACCGCCCGGCCACCTCGGTGGCTGCACGACCTCTCCTACCTCGTCGGCGAGCACGGTGTCGCGATTGTTGCCAACGGCGCCATTCTGTACGACGTCCCGCATCGGCGGGCGATCCGGACCCGGCTGATCGATCCGGCCGTCGGGCTCGAGGTCGCGCTGGCGATCCGGGCCGCGGTTCCCGACGTACAGTTCGCCATCGAGCGACCGAACCGCTACGGACAGGAACCGGTCTACCTGAACCGCTGGCCGAAACCCGACGACACGTTGGTCGCGAGCGTCGAGGAACTGCTCACGGAGCCGGCCGCGAAACTGTTGGTGCGGCATCCGAGTCTGGAGTCCGACGACCTGCTCGCGCTGGTGAATCCGTTGGTCGGCCAACGAGTGACCGCCAGTCACAGCGGAGGTCACGGTTTGGTGGAGATTTCCGCCACCGGCGTCTCGAAGGCCGCGATGCTCGCCGATTTCGCCGCCACACAAGGAATCTCGGCTGCTGAGACGATCGCCTTCGGTGACTCGGTCAACGATCTGCCGATGCTGGCGTGGGCCGGTACGTCGTACGGCGTCGCGAACGCGCACCCGGAAGTACTCGCGGTCGTCGACCGCACGGCCCCCTCGAACGACGAGGACGGCGTCGCCGCCGTCCTCGAAGAGTTCTTCCAGCCTTTGAAATAAGAGGTCTTACAGGTACATCCCGCCGGAGCCGTCGGGGTTGCGGGCCTGCGGGGTGTCGGGGAACTGCCCGTCCGGAGGGAGCTGCTGCCCGCCGGGGAGTGCCCGGCGCATCTGCTCGAGCTGCTGCCGCGCGGCCATCTGCTGCGCGAACAGCGCCGTCTGGATGCCGTGGAACAGACCCTCGAGCCAGCCCACCAGCTGTGCCTGTGCGATCCGCAGCTCGGCGTCGGTGGGGGTGCTGTCGTCGGTGAAGTCGAGGCTGAGTCGCTCCAGCTCCTCGACCAGCTCCGGCGCCAGGCCGCTCTCCAGCTCCTTGATCGAGGCCTCGTGGATCGACCGCAGTCGCGCCCGGGAGGCCTCGTCGAGCGGTGCCGACTTCACCTCCTCCAGCAGCTGCCGGATCATGTTGGCGACCCGCATCACCTTGGCCGGCTGCTCCACCAGTTCGGTCACCGAACGGGGCTCGTCGTCGTGGTCGTCGTGGTCCTTGTCGGAGCGCGGCGGTCCCTCGACGGCCATGCCGTCCGGCCCGACGATCAGCACCTTGCCGTCTTCGGTCCGCGCCCCGGCCATCGGAACTTCCTGGCCCTCGCTGCTGCTCTCGCTCATCCCCCCATCCTAGGCGTCCGCACTGCGGGCACGATGGCGACGTACGGCGTCCCGGTTGGCGCAGGCGGGGGTGCAATAGCGCTGGCGGCCGGTGCGGGAGAGGTCGGCGTAGACGTTGTCGCAGCCTTCTGTCGCGCAGCGGCCGAGCCGGGTGATGCCGCGGCCCGCCAGGTGCAGCGCCGTGCCGGTGCTGATCAGCGTCGCGACCAGTCGTCCGACCGGGACGTCGTCCGGTCGGTAGTGCATGTGCCAGCCGTCGCCGGCGTGGTTGGTGAGCCGCGGATGCTCGGTGTACTTCGCGAGCATCGCGTTCACCAGATCCACCCGGGTCTGCTCGTCGGCGGCGTCCACGACCTGCAGCCACTCGTCGAGCGCAGTCCGTACGGCGGCCAGGTCCGCGGCCGTCACCTGCCGCTCCCGCACCAGACGGCTCTCGACGCCGCTCTCCTCGCACCGCTCCGCCAGCTCCTCCGGCGTGTGTGCCGGCCGGGTGGCGAGGTTCACCGCGAGTAGCACCGCGTCGGCGCCGTAAGGGTTGAGATGCATAATGCCATTACATCACGATGGATCCATGACAGACACCCACCGGCACCGCTGGACCGCCGTCTCCAGTCATCAGGTCAGCGAAGGCCTGGTGGTGTACCAGCGATGCGCCTGCGGCCAATGGCGCATCACCAGCACACCCCCGTACCCCGTCGCCTACCCCGAGGTCGCCCTAGTCGACACGACTGACCATCGGTAGCCGCGACCGCGTGAGCAGCCAGGCGAGCAGACCGGCGAAGAGTGGTACGGCGACCACGATCCCGCCGAGCTCCGCCCACGGGACGGTGAAGCGCGGCGACCCGAACGCGGCGTGCGCGGTGAACCCGTACAGCGCGCCGACCCCCACGCCCAGCACGCAGCCCAGCTGACCGAGCACCCACGCCTGGGCCGCCGCGAGCGATCGCCGGCGTCGCGGCGGGGCGCCGATCGCGGCCAGCGTCGCGAGATCCGCCCGGCCCTCGGCGGCGGACAGCGACACCGAGATCGCGACCCCGAGCAGGGTCACCACCGTGGCCGCGGCCAGGACCCCGATCAGGAACAGCCGTCCCGGATTCTGGTATCCCTTCTCCACCTTCAGGCCGTCATCCGTCCCGAGCAGCCGGCTGACCGCGGCGAGCTGGTCCTTCGACGGATCGCGGGTCAGCTCGAAGTGCACCTCGGAGACCCGGATCGTGCCCAGCTGCCGCGCCGCCGCCGGACTGATCAGCGCGGTGTCGCGCAGGAAGTGCACGGCAGGCGGCGTCCCGAACGAGACCGCGTCCAGGTTCTTCAGCATGCGATCGCTGTCATCGTTGTGCAGGGCAACCTTCTGTCCGGCCTTCAACGGTACGCCGGGCAGAACCACCTTGCCGTCCCGCAGCGCAGCCGCCGCTTGCTCGCCGTACGCACCGAACTTCGCGACGAACGCCGGATCCACCGACAGCAGCGCGAACCCGTTGGATCCCTCGAAGTTCTGCGGGGTGGCCACCGCGAGGACCGGCGTGTAGCCGTACTGGTTGGCCTTTGCGTTCGGCAACAGTACGTCGCCGAGCTCGTACTGCTGCCGCACCGGAAGGATCCCGTCCAGGCTGGTGATCAACTCCGGACGATACGCCTGCGCCCCTGGGACGCCGTTGTCGAACCGCAGGACGGCGTTGCCGTGCTTGCTGACCGCGACGTAGTTCGCCTCGTCCGCCGCGATCGAGTTGGCGGCGGCGAACGCGACCGCCGCGGTGCCGGCGACCGCCATCATGATCGCCGCGGTCGCCGGGCCTGTGCGGTGCCGGTGCCGGGACGCGTCGCGGAGCGCCATCCGGCCGCTCAACGGCAGCACCCGGGCCAGACCGGCCGCTTTCGCGACCAGGCTCGGAAGCATCCACACCAGCGCGATGACCGCCGCCGTGATCCCGACGAGCACCAGCGCGATCGGGCCGTTCGGCGTCGCGGTCGCCTGGGTCCCCAGCTGTGAGTTCCGCGCCGACTTCAGCGCCGCGGCGATCTGGGCGCTGCCCGCGAACACGCAGACCAGTCCGCCGACCAGCAGCACGACGGCGACGACCCGAATCCGGGCCGCCTTCGCGGTCACCGCGAACCGGCCGGCCAGCGCTGCCATGGGTGCCTGCCGCCCGGCGCTGATCGCCGGTACGACGGCCGCCGCGAGCCCGGCGCCGACCCCGAGGACCGCGATCCCGGCGGTCGTGCCCCACGGGATCTGCCAGGCGGTGAAGATCGAGTCGGTCATCGCCTCCCAGAGCGGCTTCGCGCTGAACACGGCCGCGCCGGCGACCACGAGCCCGCCGAGTACCCCGACCAGTCCGGCGAACAGCCCCTGCACCAGGACGATCCGCCGGACGTCGCCCGGCGTACCGCCGGCGGCCATCACCAGGCCGAGTTCCCGCGTCTGCCGGCGCGCGCCGACCGCGAACGCCGTTCCGGCCAGCAGCACGATCTCCAGGATGCCGAAACCGATCACCAGCGCCATCGCGGCGTACGGACCGATGTCGGCCGCGGAGGTGCCGTACGGCGCCGGCGGCGGATCGATGATAGTTGCCCGCGGCAAGAGAAAGAGGCCCTGGTCGACGAGCTTCGGCCCGAGCCGACCGGGGTCGGCCGAGTCCGGCAGGTCCACGAGGTAGGAGACAGTGCGGGTCGGATCAGGTTCGGCCAGGGCGATGTCCGGCGTACCGAAGACGGTCGGCAGGCTCTGGCCGAGGAGCATCCGCGCGATGCCGACGACGGTGTACTTCGTGCCGTCGGCGCTGACCACGGTGCCGGTCGACCCGAGCTTCTCGGCGAGTGCCGGCGAGATCGCAACCTCGTCGGCCTTCGCGGGCATCCGGCCCTTGTCCACCTTGACGGTCCCGGCGGCGAGCGGACTCGCGCCGTCGCCGACGATCAGCGTGGCGGAGGTCCTCGAGTCCGGCGTCCGCAGCTCGGCCATCCCGCCGTCGACGAGCTGCCGCGCGATCTTGCTCCCGGGCGGCAGCAGCGGCAGCGGGTCGAACGTACCCGGTGTCCGTACTGCCTTGTCGTGTCCGTCGGCCGGCGGCGGCTCGCCGTAGATCTCCTGCCCCGGGACGACCTGGACCTTGTCGTACTGCGTGACGTCGAGGCGTGCGTCCGCCCGCCCGATCGTGTTGTTCGCGAGCGTTTCGCCGCTCGGGTGCGCGCTCTTCAACACGATGCCGAGCCAGGTCGCCGCCAGTACCGGTAGACCGATCAGCGCCGCGACGAGGAGCGTCCGGCCGAGCGATCGTCGTGCCGTCCGGCGAGCGATCCGGAGCGGCGGACCCCACTGGCCCATCAGTTGCTGTCCTGCAGCAGCGCATCCGCCTCGAGCAGCGGACCTGCCTGCCCGACCAGTACGCCGTCGCGCAGGTAGACCACGCGATCCGCCCAGGCGGCATGGCGGGCGTCGTGCGTGACGAGTACCCCGCCGATACCGTGCTGGTCGCAGCGATCGCGGAGCAGTCGCAGTACGGCCTCGCCGGTCTCCGAGTCGAGTGCGCCGGTCGGCTCGTCGGCGAGCAGCAGCCGGCGTTCGCCGACGATCGCGCGGGCGATCGCCACGCGTTGCCGCTGGCCACCGGACATGTCGTCGGGGAAGCGGTCGGCGAGGTCGCCGATGCCCACCTCCTCGAGCGCGGCGACGGCGTACCTGCGTGCGGTGCGGCTGCGGGTGCCGTCCAGTTCGAGCGGCAGCGCGACGTTCTCGGCGGCGGTCAGTGCCGGGATCAGGTTGAAGTCCTGGAACACGTAGCCGATCCGGCGCCGCCGGAGCGCGGCCACGGCCTTCGTGCTCAGCGTGGCCAGGTCGTTGCCGTCGACAAGCACCTCGCCGCCGGTCGGGCGATCGAGACCGCCGGCACACGTCAGCAACGTGGACTTGCCGGATCCGGACGGGCCCATCACCGCGACCAGTTCACCGGCGGCGACGCCCAGATCCACGCCACGCAAGGCGTGGACGGCCTGCTCGCCGTCGCCGTGCGTCCTGGTCAGGTTGCGGATGTCGAGGATCATGAGCGGGTCTCCTGCTCCGCCGGGGCGTCGTACTTCTGTGGTACGGCGCGGGGTTTGCCGCGGTGGCGTAAGAGCATCGCCTCGCAGTGGTCGAGCCAGCGGATCTCGGCCTCGGCGCCGAAGATCATCGACTCGATCACGAGCTGCCAGGAGATCTCGGCCTCGGTGCTGTTCCGCTTCAGCCGGGTCAGTTCCTGCAGGGACTGCATCGTCGACATCCGCTGCCGCTGGACCACGGCGCTGACGTCGATCCCCGGTACGGCGAGAGCGAGCGCGAGCTTGATCGCCAGCTCGTCGCGCGGCCGGGACTCCCGGGTCACCGGAGTCGCGAACCACTTCGCCAGCTCGGTCCGGCCGGCGTCGGTGATCTCGTACATCGACCGTCCGTCGCCCTCACTGGACGCGGCCCGGACCAGGCCGTCACGTTCCAGGCGGGTGAGCGTGGTGTAGACCTGCCCGATGTTCAGCGGCCAGGTCGCTCCGGTGGCGGCTTCGAACTCGCCGCGGAGCTGGTAGCCGTACTTCGGCTCGTCCTGGAGCAGCGCCAGCAATCCATGCTTGATCGACATGGATACCGAGTATGCATACCGGGTATGCCTGCCGTCAATCCTCGCGGTGCAGGCGGCGGACCAGGCGCTCGGTGATCGCGTCCACGTCGTACGGGCGGCCGGTGCCCGGCGTCAGCTGGTCGAGCATCAGGCCGTCGATCGCGAAGTGCAGCAGCCGGATCTCCTCCGCGCCGCCCGGCAGGCCGGCGTGAGCGTTGAAGGCGACGTCCGCGTCGAAACCCTGCCTAAGCGTGCGGGACAGGATCTCGTGCAGGCCGGGCCGGCGGGCCGCTTCGAGGCGCAGCTCGAACAGGGCGAGCGTGAGGTCGGGGCGGGCGAGCAGGCGCTCGACGATGTAGTGCACGTAGTCGATCGCGAGGTCGAGACCCGGCTCGCGCTCCGCCAGTGGTTCGAGGACGGCCTCGTCGGGGGCGAGGCGTTCGAAGATCCGCTCGCCGAGGGCGCCGAGCAAGGCGTCGCGGGACTTGAAGTAGTTGGACGCCGTACCGGCCGGGAGTCCGGCGGCCGCGTCGACGGCGCGGTGGGTCAGGCCGCGGGCGCCTTGGGTGGCGAGTACGTCGAGACCGGCGTCGGCGAGCTGGGTACGGCGTTCCGGGTTCCGGGGCATGTTGACAGGATAGCAGGTGATCCACTACAACTGTCGTACACAACAACAACAGCTGTAGTACTTAGGAGAGCGTATGCAACCCGCAGCATTCGGCGCGACCGTGGTCACCGACCGGCCCGCGGACGTCGCCGCGTTCTACACGCAGTACCTCGACCTGCAGCTCGGGATCGACCTCGGCTGGTTCATCACGGTGCGCCGTGGTGCGGCCGACTGGGAGCTCGCGATCATGGAGCGCGGGCACCCGACGATCCCGGCCGCGGTGTCGGCGCTGACCGAGACCGGCACGGTGTTCGGCTTCGTCGTGGACGACGCGGACAAGGTCGCGAACGCGCTCCGCGAAGGCGGCGTGCGGCTGGAAGGCGAACCGGTGACGGAGCCCTTCGGCCAGCGGCACTTCTTCGTCCGCGACCCGGCCGGCACCTGGATCGACGTCATCCAGCTGGTCGAACCCGACCCGGATTGGGTCGCGGCCAACCTACCCACGGCCCCATGATCCGCCGTTGCGGACCTCCGGCACTCACCAAGTCCGTCTGAGCGGCGCGGACGGCGGCTCGCTGAGCCTGAGACGACCGCGCCGCCCGGCGTTGGTGAGTGTTGGGGGTCCGCCTCAGACGGTGAGGAGAACCTTGCCGAGCTGGGTGGACTGCTCCAGCGTCTCGTGCGCCTTGGCGACCTCGGCGAGCGGGAACGTGGAGTGCACGATCGGGCGGACCTTCTTCTCCGCTATCAGCGGCCAGACGTGGCCGACCACCTCGGAGATGATCCGGCCCTTGTCCTCGACCGAGCGGAACCGGAGTCCGGTCGCGATCACCGAGCCGCGCTTGCTGAGCAGCCGGCCGAGGTCCAGCTCACCCTTGGCGCCGCCCTGCATCCCGATCACCACCAACCGCCCGTCGTACGCGAGCGTCTTCACGTTGTCGGTGAGGTACTTCGCGCCCATGATGTCGAGGATCACGTCGGCGCCCGCGCCCTTGGTGGCCTCGTCGACCACGGACGCCCACTCGGCTTCCTTGTAGTTGATCGCGACGTCCGCGCCGAGCCGGGTGCAGAACTCCATCTTCTCCGTGGTCCCGACTGTGGTCAGCACCCGCGCGCCGTGCGCCACGCCGAGCTGGATCGCCATCGTCCCGATCCCCGACGAGCCGCCGTGCACGAGCAGCGTCTCGCCGGCCTTCAGATGCGCGGTCATGAACACGTTGGACCAGACGGTCGCCACGACCTCCGGCAGCGCGGCCGCGCTGACCAGGTCGAGCCCGTCCGGCACCGGCATCACCTGCGGCGCCGGTACGGCGACCTTCTCGGCGTACCCGCCGCCGGCCAGCAGCGCGCAGCACTCGTCACCGACCGACCAGCCCTCGACCTCGGCGCCGACCGCGGCGATCCGGCCGGACACCTCCAGCCCGATCGTGCCGGGGGCCCCGGGTGGCGGCGGGTAGAAGCCCTGGCGCTGCAGCAGATCCGCACGGTTCACGCCGGCCGCGACGACGTCGATGACGACCTCGTCGACAGCCGGTTCCGGATCCGGGATCTCGCCGATCCCGAGCACGTCGATTCCACCGGCACCATCAACCACGACAGCTCGCATGATGTTCAACCTACTTGACGAGCTTCTCCATGTCCTGGGCGATGCTGTCCAGGTAAGTGGTTTCGCCTGTCGACTTGAACCAGTCCCAGAGCTCGAGCGAGTGGTACAGCCGGTAGAGGTCGACCCGGTCCTGTGGCACGGCGCCGTACCCGTCTGTCAGCCCCGCGAGCTTGGCGGCGTTGTCGTGGGCCGAGTACTGGATCGTCTTCGCCAGGTCGACCAGCGGGTCGGCGGCGATCGCGTTCTCGACGTCGATGAAGCCGTTGATCCGCCAGGTCGTCGGGTCGACGAGGATGTTGCCTTCGTGGAAGTCGTTGTGGCAGAGCACGGCGGCCTGGTTGTCCGCGAACAGGTGCTGGTGGCGCTCGACGTGCTCGGCGATCTTCGTGTGCAGGTGCGGGTCGCCGCCCAGCTCCTCGAATTCGTGCAGCTTCTTCGTGAACTGGCGGCGCATGTACTGGTCGTTGTCCGGCACCGGGTCGAGGATCCGGTCGGTCAGGTAGCCGTACTCCGGTTGCCCGATGCGGTGGATCTTCCGGAGCAGCTCGCCGAGCTGTGCGTACGTCGTACGCCAATCGGCCGGTTCTGCCTGCGAGAGCGGTACGCCGTCGAGCTTGCTGAGGATCGTGACGCCGTCGCCGACGTGCAGGACTTTCGGGATCTGCCCGCCGACCTCGGGCTCGAGCATCCCGTAGACGTGGACTTCTTTGGCCTGCTTCCAGCGCCACTCGGGCGCGTAGACCTTCACGATGACCGGGGCGTCCGCGGTCTGCACCTCGTACACGGTGCTCAGCTGGCCGCCGGTGCGTTCCGTTGCTGTGCCGGCCTTGACGTGGAGTGCGTCCTCGACCAGTCGCGCGACATCCATGCCGTCGAACCTATGGGTGCCGTCCAGCGGGTTTCAGTCGTCGAGGTCTGCCCAGGTGTCGACGTCGTCGCCGGCGCGGGTCGGCTCGGTCCAGGCGACGTCGAGGGCGGCGAGAGTACGGCGTACCGACTTGTCGCGCGGGTCGCCTACCTGGGCGACGGCAGCGGCCAGGGCGGTACGGCGGTAGGCCGCGGCGAGCTGCTGCTCCTGGCCCGAGGTGTCGCGGAGGCCGAACCCGTCGTGCTCGCCGAGTCCGTCCACCAGGTTCTGCACGTCGGCCGCGGTGATCCACGGCAGGTCGCAGCTGACCACCACGACGACCGGCGCCACGCCGTACGCCAGCCCCGCGGCCAAGCCCGCCACGGGTCCGCCGGACGGCGGGTTCTCGAGAGTCCACTGGACGGGCCGGCACGCAGTACGCACGGGCCCCACCACCACGGTCGAAGTTGCCGCTGTCGTGGCCGTCAGCACCCGGTCCAGCAACGACACCCCGTCCAGCACGAGCATCGCTTTGTCCACTCCGCCGAACCGCGTAGACCCACCCCCGGCCAACACCACCGCATCAAAGTCCACCCCGGCACGCTACTCCCTGTGGAACAGCTCCTCGCGTGCTCGGCGCATCTGGCCGTGCGTTGTGCGGCACCATGGAGAGATGAGGATCGCCGTGGTGCAGACCGCCAGCAGCTACGACAAGGTCGCCAACCGGGACCTGGTCACCCGCCTGGTCGCGGAGGCCGCGCAGAGTCGGCCGGATCTCGTCGTACTGCCGGAAGCGATGATGTCCGACTTCGCCGTCGAAGGAGACTCGGTCGCGGACGCCGCCGAGTCCCTGGACGGGGAGTTCGTCGCAACGCTCCGGAAGGCGGCCGTCGAACACAACGTGGCGATCGTGGCCGGCATGTTCGAGCTCAGCTGCGACCAGCACCGCCCGTACAACACCCTGCTTGCCGTAGGCGCCGACGGCGTCCTGCTGGGCGCCTACCGCAAGATCCATCTGTACGACGCCTTCGGGTACAAGGAGTCCGATCAGCTCACGGCTGGCGACGTAGCGCCGGTGGTGATCCAGGTCGGGGATCACCAGCTCGGGCTGATGACCTGCTACGACCTACGGTTCCCGGAGCTGTCACGCGCGCTGGTCGACGCAGGCGCCGAGGTACTGGTCGTCCCAGCCGCCTGGGTCCGTGGACCGCTGAAGGAACACCACTGGACCACCCTGCTCACGGCACGCGCTGTGGAGAACACCTGCTACGTCGCCGCAGCCGCACAGAACGGCAAGAAGTACTGCGGCCTCAGCCAGGTCGTAGACCCGCAAGGCGTCGCGCTGGCCTCCGCGGGCGAGTCGGACGGCATCGCGTACGCCGAGATCACCGCCGAGCGGCTGGCCGACGTACGGAAGCGCAACCCGTCCCTGCAGAACCGCCGGTACTCGGTCACGCCCCGCTGACCAGTGAGCGGACCGCCTGGTCCGGAAAACCCGCTGACGCGTTAACCTCCTGAGCGTGCTGGATGGGTTTGATCTGGAACATCACGGCGATCTCGAGGTCGGCGAGGGGCTCGTCGACCTCGCCGTCAACGTCCGCGCGGGCACTCCGCCGCCGTGGCTGCTGTCCGCGATCACCGCGAGCCTGGCCGACCTGGCGGCGTACCCACGACCTGCCGCAGCGGTCGCCGCGGTCGCCGGGCGGCACGAGGTCGCATCCGATCGGGTACTGCTGACCGCCGGAGCGGCGGAGGCGTTCGTCCTGATCGCGCGGGCGTTCCGGCCGCGGCATCCGGTGGTGGTCCATCCGCAGTTCACCGAGCCGGAGGCGGCGCTTCGTTCGGCCGGGCACCTGGTCGACCGGGTGCTCCTGCGGCCGGAGGACGGGTTCGTCCTGGATCCGGCTGCCGTACCGCGTGATGCCGATCTGGTCGTTGTCGGCAACCCGACCAACCCGACCTCGGTACTGCATCGCGCCGACGATCTGCGCGAGCTCGCGCGGCCGGACCGGATCCTGGTCGTCGACGAGGCGTTCATGGACGCCGTACCCGGTGAGCCCGAGTCGCTCGCCGGTGCGTCGATCCCGGGGCTGGTGGTGGTCCGGAGCCTGACGAAGACATGGGGTCTGGCCGGGCTGCGGATCGGGTACGTGCTCGCGCACGCGAGCCTGATCGAGCAGTTGGCGGCTGTACAACCGCACTGGCCGGTGTCCACTCCTGCGCTCGCGGCGGCGATTGCCTGCAGCAACGAGCGTTCGGTTGCCGAGGCGGCTCAGGCGGCGCTCGACATCGAACGGCAACGTGTCCATTTGGTTGACAGTCTCGGTACGGTTCCCGGCGTTTCGATGTACGGCGTACCGCGGGCGCCGTTCGTGCTGGTGCAAGTTCCGGATGCTGCCGAAGTGCGGGAATCCCTGCGTACACAGGGTTTTGCGGTCCGGCGGGGTGACACGTTCCCGGGGCTGGGGCCGGACTGGTTGCGGATCGCCGTACGGCCGGAGGATGTCACCGACGGATTTGTGAAGGTGCTGTCGGATCTGCTGCGGTGACAATCGAGTTGGCGCTGTAACGCGGCGGGGGGTTTAGCTGAGGTCCACTTTGCGCACAAGATGGCCAGGTGCCCGTTCGGTTTCACCGGGCAACTTTCTGGCCGTTCGCGAAGGGAGCAGCACAATGGGTCTCAACGACGATGACATGAACACCTCCTCCGGGGGCGAGAACCAAGGCGAGTACGGCGGCTCGAACGAAGGCGAACGGTCGGAGGGCGGGTACGGCCAAGGCTCGTCCGGCGAGTCGGCCGAGCAGGGCGGCGGCTACGGCGGCTCGTCCGAGGGCGGTCCCGGCGAGGGACCTGCTGACGGTGGAGCCTCGCAGGGCGGTCAGGACGGCGGCGCCGACGGTGGCGCGGGCGGCTACGGCGGCGGTGACTCCGGTTCCGGCGGTGGCGGCGGATACGGTGAAGGTTCTGGTGGGGCCGGCGAAGGTCCTGCTGACGGTGGCGCTTCGCAGGGCGGTCAGGACGGCGGTGCCGATGGCGGGGCCGGCGGCGACTCCGGATCCGGTGGCGGCGGTGGCTACGGTGAAGGTTCTGGTGGTGGAGACGGCGAAGGTTCGGGGTCTGGTGGCTCGGACAACGGTGCCGACGGTGGCGCGGACGGCGGCGCCGGCGGGAACTCCGGAAGCTGGTGAGTACGGTGCCGGAGGCCGGGTCGTTGCGGGATGAGCGCCCGGCACTCCGGCGCTGTGTAGCAGGCGACCTCGACGAGTTCGCCAACTCCCACTGGGGTTCCCGCGCGCTGCTGTCCCGCGGTCCGGACCTCCCCGCGCCGTACGACGACCTGTTCAGCCTCGACGCGGTCGACGAACTGCTGTCCCGCCGGGGGCTGCGTACCCCGTTCCTGCGCATTGCGAAGAACGGATCGGTTGTCGGCGACAACCAGTTCACCGGATCGGCCGGTGCTGGAGCAGAGATCGCCGACCAGGTCCGCGACGACAAGGTGGCCGCGCTGTTCGCGGGCGGGCACACCGTCGTACTCCAGGCGCTGCACCGCACGTGGCCGGCGCTCGTCGACTTCTCCACGCAGTTGGCCGCCGACACCGGCCATCCGGTCCAGATCAACGCGTACATCACCCCGCCCGAGTCGCAGGGTTTCTCCGCGCACTACGACGTCCACGACGTGTTCGTCCTTCAGGTCGCGGGCGAGAAACACTGGACCGTGCACGAGCCCGTGTATGTCGACCCGCTCCGAAACCAGCCGTGGACCGACCACGCGCGTGCTGTCGAGAGGGCCGCCCGCGACACCGCTCCCGTGGTTGACGAGGTACTGCGACCCGGTGACGCGCTCTACGTACCGCGTGGGTTCCTGCACTCGGCCAAGGCACTCGGTGGTGTCAGCGCGCACCTGACGGTGGGCCTGCACACCATGACGCGCTACCTATTGGTCCAAGAGCTGGCCGCGCTGGCCGCGAACGAGGCATCGCTGCGGACTGCGTTGCCGCTCGGCTTCGACCCTGGTGATCCGGACCAGCTGGCACAGGTACTGCCCGAGGTGATCGACCTCTTCACGCAGCAACTCCAGTCCGAGACGCCCGAGGCCCTGTCCGAGCGCCTGCGTCGCCGCACCTGGTCCAGCAACCGCCCCGCACCGCTTGCGCCTCTCGCCCACGCCGCGGCGATCGCGTCGCTCGCCGTCGGTACGACGGTCCGCCTGCGCGCGGGCCTCCGCTGCCGTCTGGTGCCTGGTGACCCGCTCGTACTGCAGCTCCCGGACCGGACGATCACGTTCCCGCCGAGCACGGCGGCCGCCGTTGGGCAACTGATCTCCGGCGCCGACTGCAAGGTCGGCGAGCTGCCTGCGCTGGACGAATCAGACCAGTTGGTGCTCGTACGTCGTCTCCTCACCGAAGCTGTTCTTGTCACCGACCACCGATGAAGTACCGCCCGGAGACCGGCTGCGCCGCCCAGGCAATCCTCCGCCGGGAGCCGCTGATCGCCACCGCTCCACCCGCCGAACGCTGGCTCCTCATCGAGTCCCGCACCCCCTGGCCCCGCCAGGCGCTGACCGCACTCCACGGCGGGTCGCGCTCGCAAACCCCCATGGCGTCCCGCACACCCTTGCCCGGCCGAGCCGTGGCCGCACTCTCGGAGCGCTCAACTGGACACGTGGTGTCGCGGCGGTGTGCGGAGCTGGGGATCCGGCCCGTGCTGATACGCCGATCCGGACGCGTGGATCCGGCCCGCCGGCGCCGGTGGGGACTGGTCGACTGCCGTCCGGGCCGGGAGAGCGTGCGGTGGGGCGACCTGCCGTCGGACGAACACCTGCTGGATGTTCTGGACGGCAAGGATCCAGGCACGCATAGCGCCGAGCCGGTGTACCTCGTCTGTACCCACGGTCGCCACGACGCCTGCTGTGCCGTGTGGGGTCGGCCGGTCGCGGCGGCGCTAGCAGCGGTGTACCCGGAGCGGACCTGGGAGTGCAGTCACATCGGAGGCGACCGGTTCGCGGCGAACGTGGTCCTGCTGCCGCACAGCCTGTTCTACGGGCAGGTCCCACCGGCGCGCGCCGTCGAGCTCGCGACACAGTACGACCGGAGTGTCGTCGTACCCGATCTCCTCCGTGGATCAGGCGCGTTCGTCCCGCCCGTACAGGCCGCGCAGCACTTCGCCCGGACCGCCGGTCACTCGCTTGCTCTTGGCAACCTTCTCCCGCGGAGGATCGAGCAGCTCTCCGTGAACCGCTGGCGGATCCTCCTCGCATCCACCAACGGCCCGTTGGCCGTCGAGGTCTCGGCTCACCTCGACACCGTCGAGGCCCGTCTGACCTGTGCAGGTTCCTCTCCTGCGCAGGTCCGCCGGTTCGAGCTCGACCAGCTCAGCCCGGATCCACTGCGCGGTCCGTGACGTGCGCGCCGTAGTACTCCGACTGGCGGGCCATCAGCTCGCGCATCGGCGTACCGCGGGGCACGCCGTACACCGTGCCCGGGAAGTCCAGCTCGCGTTGGACCTGCCACAGCTCCTCGTGCCGGTCCGGGGAGAAGAGCTGTGCCGGATCGCCGGCCGCGATCCATCCGATCGGGAGGACCGTGCCTGCTGCCAGCCGCGAGTTCACATGCAGCACGCTGTTGATCCGAAGCTCCGCGCCTGCGCCGGCGACGGAACCGGGGAACAACGCGGCGCCCGTGGCGATGAAGACCTCGTCCTCGACCGTGGCGCCGTTGACGTGTGCATGGGGACCTACCAGAACCGCGTCGCCGATCACTGCGGGATGATCCGCCCGGCCGCGCACCAGGGCGTTCTCCATCACCACACTGTTCTCGCCGAGCCGGACCTCGCCGTTCTCCGCCGTCAGCACCGCACCGTGCAGGACTCTGCTGCCCTCGCCGAGGATGACGGCGCCGCAGAGCACGGCCGATGGGGCGACGTACGCGGAGGCAGGCACGACCGGTCGGCGGCCGCGGTGTTCCATCAACATCTGACCATCAACATCTGTCGGTGTCCTCTCCTAGCCTGACCTCCTCCAGCTGTACCCGATCTGCGTGCGGACTCTCCACTGCCCGGGTCCTCACAACCCGGGCGGCGGTGTCCTCCGGGCCGTCCACGTCGAGGTGGGAGGCTCGGTCCGTCGGACAATCCGGGGTGGAGAACCGCGAACTGAGCCAACATTAGAACAGATGTTCGAGTGATTGCAACGCATCCTGACAGGTCAGGAAACGCCGCTCAGATCCGCTCGGCGCTGAGCCGCGGAGCGACCCGGGCGAGCACGTAGATCGTCAGGCTCGCCAGCAGCGCCAGCCCCGCCAGCACCACCCAGGGCAGCTCGTGGTGCACCTCGAAGAGCTGCGCGAAGAATCCCGGCGCCAGCACGCTCGAGAACGTGAACGAGTACTGCCAGTACGACAGGTACTTTCCGCGCCCGACCGCCGGCGAGATAGCAGCCGACAGCGCGTTGTTGGTCGCCGCATGCAGTACGTCGGCGAATGCGAAACAGGCCGTGGCCAGCACCAGCACCGGCACGACCCACCCGCCCGGGATGTGCACCTGCAGCGCCATCAGCAAAGCCCAGGCGGCGTACGTGATCCCGGCAACCACCATGACGTTCGTACGGCGTCGCTGCTCGGTGTGGCGTACTACGAGCGTCTGGCCGGTCGCCAGTACGACGGCCGTCGCCGCGATCAGTACGCCGACCAGCCACTTCGGCACCGTGAGCGCTTCCGTGACATACACCGGCAGGCCGACGCCGAGCATCATCGTGCAGAGCGCCAGCAAGGTGTTGGCGCCGATCAGCACCAGGAACGTCCGGTCTTTCCGCAGCAGTGGCGCAGGGCCGCTGTCCTGCCTGGTGCGCTCGTGGTGCGACGGGTGCAGGCGTAGGAGCAGCAGACCGGCCAGGTAGAAGCTCAGCGCGTTCACGGCCATCGCGATCAGGAACGGCCCGTTGCCGCCGATCGCCAGCAGCCAGCCCGCGGCCAGAGCGCCGATGGCCACACCGCCGGCCTGCATCATCCCGCCCAGCCCGAACCACTTGTCGCGCTCGCCCTCGTCGGCGACGTCCGCGAGCAGGCTGAAGATCGCCGACCAGAACACCCGCTGCCCGGTGGACATCACCAGTGAGCACAGGAACAGCAGCCAGATCGACCGTCCCAGGAAGAAGCCGGTGAAGGCCAGCCCCTGGGCGAACTGCGCGCCGACCACGATGTTCCGCGGTCCGATCCGGTCGATGATCACCCCGACCGCGGCCGGTGCCGCGATCGAGAACAGCGTCGCGACGGTCAGCATCACGCCGGCCGTGCCGAGCGGGATGTCCGCGACCTTGTTGAAGTACAGGAGCAGCAGCGGACCGGCGCAGCCGCCGCCGAACGAGTCGATCGCCAGCCCGGCCAGCAGCGGTACCCGGCCACGGACGTTCGGGAGGCCGAGTGACGCGGCTGCGGGCATGGCGAAGCGCTCCCATCGGGTCATCTCGGCGGCTGGCGAACACTAGCAAGCGTTCGGCGGGCCCATCCAGCCGATTTCACTCCGTAGCGGGTACCGTCGTGCTGCGACGTGCCGCAACGGACGCCACGCCACCAGTGTCGTCACCACCATCGCCCCGAAGGCGATCGCGAACGGTGCAGCCAGACCGAAGCGTTGCGCCAGTACGCCGCCCAGCGCGGAGCCGACCGCAGCACCGCCCACCGACGCGAGGAGGTACACGCTGTTGACCCTGCCCATCAGCTGATCCGGTGTGGCCAGCTGACGCGTAGTGGTCGACACAATGCCCCACACCACCGCGTGGACGCCGAACACCGCCATAGTCGCGCCGGCCACCCACGGGTTCCTGGTGAGCGCCAGGATGAGATGGACGGCCGTCTCGATGACCAGCCCGACGCGCAGCAACGTCACCGAGCCGACCCGCGGCTCCAGGAAGTGGTACGTCGGCATGCCGAGCACCCCGCCCACCGCACCGACCGACACGAGCAGACCGAACTGGGTGTCGGTCAGCCCGAGCCGCTCGCGGGCGAACAACACCCAGGTCGCGAAGCCGGCACAGAACGTGATGTTCATGACCAGAATCGACAAGGCCAACGTCCGTACGCCGGAGTGCTGCCAGAGCCAGCGGACACCTTCACGTACTTCGCCCCAGAGCGCCGAACGGGTCGCAGGGTCGGGCAGCGGCGGCCGCACGGCGACACGCGCTACAAGGGCCGCGGCCGCCGCGAAGGTGACCGCGTCGAAGACGAGCGGGATGCCGGCGCCGGCAGCGAACAGCAACGCACCGAGCGGCGGGCCGCCGAGCTGCTGAAGCACGGTGCCGCTGGCGAACAGTCGTGCGTTGGCCTGGCCGAGATGCTCCTTCGGTACGGCGCTGACGAGCAGTGCGCCGGATGCGTTGTCTGCAAGCGTTTCCGCGGTGCCTAGAAGGAACAGGGCAGCATAGACCGCCCACAGCGGTGCGGTGTGGAACAGTACGGAGGCACCGAGCGCGGCCAGCACCAGTGCGCGAAAGGTGCCAGCGGCAACGATCATCAGGCGCCGATCGAGCCGGTCGACCAGGACGCCGCTGAACAGGGCGAACAGCAGCCACGGCAACTGCTGGACGAACGCGGCGGCTCCGACGGCCGCCGGCTGGGTGGTGATCGAGGCGACCAGCAACGGCCCGGCGGCGAGCATGGCGCCGTCGCCGAGGTTCGAGATGATCGCGGCCGGGAAGATCTTGCGGAAGTCGGCTCCGAGCTCGGCCGGAACGACGTACGCGCCAAGGGAACGCATCTGAACTCCTGAGGGCATGACGGAACGACGGGACACCGGCTTCTCCAGCCGGCGGTCCGCCCGGTCAGCCGCGTCAGCGCACCGACCGGACGGTGTGTGCCATGTCCTCGAACGACGTAGACATTGCTCCCACCTCCGTCCGTACCCGCGACGACCCGCCGCTCCGCACACCGTACCGGCCGCACCCCGCCCCCGCACTCCGATTCTGCCCACGCTCCCTGCGCTATCCTCGACCTTCGGCGGATTCCGCCAGGAGGGCTCGCATAGTGGCCGAGTGCGCTGGTCTTGAAAACCGGTATGGCGGGTGACCGTCATCGTGGGTTCGAATCCCACGCCCTCCGCTGTGTGATGTCTCAAGACATCGGCGACAGGTGAACCCACGATTCGTGGGTTCACCTGTTCTTTTTGGGGACGGGGCCGGGTGGTCTGCCGGTGGGTT
>NZ_JBFBBI010000002.1:530549-1560824 GCF_040682535.1 Kribbella sp. NPDC051137 | reverse complement strand
CGCGTCCGCCCGGGACGCGCACGCCGCAGGTGAGCGACTCCGCGATCAGGTCGATCATCGCCGCGTGCCGCTTGGTCGCGGTCTCCACCTGCCCCAGCGCGACGGTGTCCAGGAACACCCGGCTGACCACCAGCTCGGCCGCCGCCTGGACCCGGGCCCGGTCCGCGACCACGTCGTCGGCACCGGCCAGCAGGTCGGCCACCGTCGCGGTCGCCTCCGCGAACATCTCACTCGCCCGCGAGGCGATCTCCGGCCGGCCCTGCGCCTCGCGGAACACGATGATCCGGGCCGCGCGGTCGTTCTCCAGCTCGGCGGCGATCGTCGCGACGATCGCCCGCAACCTCCGGCGCACGGTCCGCCCGCGCGCCGCGGACCGCAGTACATCACTGGGCGCCGGCCGCTCCTGCACCACCGCCAGCAACAGGTCGAGCTTGGTCGCGAAGTGGTAGAACACCAGCCCGGACGGTACGCCGGCCTCGGTCGCGATCCTGGCCGTCGACGTCGCGTCGTACCCGTGCTCCGCGAACAGCCGCTCGGCGGTCTCGATGATGACCTGCCGTTTGGTCGATCGCGTGCTGGAGTGGTGCGCGGGTGCGGTCATGAGGGTTGCGGTGCGGGCCAGACCTCACCTTTGCGCTCGGCAGCGAGCACGGCGGCCCGCTTGAGGGACTTGAACACGTAGTCGGGGACACGGAGACCCCGGCGATGTGCCCACAGCAGCTCGTGTTCGGCCCGCCCGACCTGCTGTGCGTACTTCCGGAGCTGCGCCTCGCCGCCCTCGCTCAACCTCAACTTGTCCATCACGTCCCCGAACTGGGTGACCTGAAGCTTGTTGTAGGCACCCACTACTTCGAACGTACGCTTCCGCAGCCCGCGCGTCAGCCATTTCTGCCAACCCGACAGCTGGTCCCACAACTGCTGGGCCGCCATCTGGTAGTAGGCGAAGTGGCCGGGCTCCTGCCGGCGGATCGGCGCGATCACCGTGGCGGCGATGGCCCGCTCGCCGAGCTCTGCCAGCCCGGTGTGCAGCTTGTTGTAGGCGAGTACGGCGGAACGCTCGGTGGCGAGGCCGGTCAGGTAGTAGAGCATCCGGCTGATGTCCTGGACGCCCGGCACCTTACCGAGGGCGCCGAGGAACTTGAGGCTGAACGAGACCTCGTCGAGGTTCGCCTCGTGCGGCTCGACGCCGAGCAGGTCCTGCAGCTTGTCGAGGATCTGCCCGTGCCGGGTCTCCTGCGGCATCCACACGTCCGCGTAGAAGTGCCGGTCCACCTCTGGCGGGTCGGGGAGCAGGATGTTCAGCTCCAGCACGTTCCGCTCGACCTCGAGCTCGACGCGGGTCATGTACGCGAGCACCGGGCCGAACCGCTCGGCCAGCAGCTCGGGCTTGTTCATCGTGTAGTCGACGCCGCCCAGCGGGATCGGCGGATGCTCCTCACCGAGCCGGTCCACATGGTCGGCCAGCCGGGAGTCCTCCCGGTGGCGGCCGCGGCGGCGCGGGATGGTCAGGTCACTCAAAGACATAGGCGGCACCTCGCTCGGTCGTCAGGGATGCGCGCTCGATCCCCCGGGCAAGGTTAACAAGTAACTGACTGATCAGTCAGTCAGAGGACTGTGACTCAGGGAACAACCAGGGTCCCCCTCGCTCCACTCGGGGGCGGAGCGAGGGGGGTCTGTCATCGGGCGATCGTGTAGCGGATGGTGTCGTTGCGAAGGATGTCGCCGTCGACCTTCACGATCCGCAGGCTGTGCTCCCCGTTCTTCAGACCGCTCGTGGAGAACGCCACCCGGTTCGTCACCCGTACGTCGTTGTGCAGGTTGACCCGCTGGACCAGCTTGCCGTCGAGGTACACGTCGGCGTTGCCCTGGTCCGGTGCGAGCGCCGTACTCCACTCGGCACCGGTTCCGGTGAAGGTGAAGTTGACCGCGGCTCCGTTGTCCTTGGTCGCGTGGACATCGTCGCGGTAGTCGCCGCGGAACCGTACGTCGAGCGACGCGTTCCCGACCGGCAGCGTCGCGAGATACGCCTTGCTGATCGTGACGACGTTCCCGTTGACCGTGTAGTCGGTGCCCTGCGCGAGGTCCTTGCCGGCGTTCGCGATGCCGTCCAGCTCACCGGGGTCCCGCCCGAGCGTGACGTTCACGTCGGCCGGCGCGTTCTTGTCGAACGTCGCGGTGTCCGGGTTCAGCAGGCTCTCCTGCCGGATGTTCAACTTGTCCAGCAGCATGAACTGGCCGGACTTCTTCACGCCCCGGATCGTGTGGCTCCCGTTCGGCAGGTCCGAGACGCTGTAGACGACCTGCTGCGGTTTGTTGTGCCCCTGCGACGGATCCAGGTACGTACTCACGGTCTGCTTGAGCTCACCGTCGATGTAGATGTCGACGTCCCCCTGCCCCGGATCCGTCTCGGTCACGTAGTCCACCCCGGTACCGACGAACTGGTACGAGAACGAGTCGCCGTTCGTCTCGGTCCACTGCACGTCGTCCTGGTAATCGCCGAGCCCGCGCCCGGAACTGTAGTTCCAGTTGCCGGTGTAGACGACGCCCGGATCGTTGTTGTTGACCTGGACGGTCCGGGTCGGCAGGTCGAGAGCCTTCGCGGCGTACGACGAATCCGTGACGCCGACGGTCAGCGCCTGCGAGACGGCAGGCACCTCGTAGTTGCCGTTCCGCTGCCACGACCCGTCGTACGCCACCCGGAGGTCGTCGTCGTTGACGCTGATCGTGGAGTTCTTCTGCGGCGTGACCTTGAACAGCCGCGCGCCGTGGATCGGTACGCCGGTCGCCGTGTAGCTCGACGCGTACGTGCCGAGATCCTTGCGGGCCCACAGGTCGCGAACCTTCGCGGCGCCGTTCAGGCCGAGGTCCGCGAAGTTCACCGTCATGTCGGCGTCGGTCTGGCCGAGGTTGAACACGGCAACGGTGTACGAGCTGTCCGCGTTCAGCGCGAACCACACCTGCCGGTTGGACTTCGTCGACACCGGATGGGCCGGCCGCCCGGCCTGGTCGACCGCGATCACTTCGGGGTTGGTCAGCAGGCCGAGGCCGTACGAGTCCAGGTTGGTCATGTCGTTGCCGATGTACATCGGCGCGGCGGACACCGCCCACAACGTCGCCGCCGTACGCCGTTCGTCCTTGGTCAGGCCGTCCATCGAGCCGTTGCCGACGTCGAGCGAGTCGAGGTCGTTCCAGCCGCCAGGTCCGGCGTGCCGCCACCAGTCGGCGAGCTTCGGGAACAGCCGGTTGATGTTAGGCCAGGCGGTCAGCGCCGTACCCGTGCAGTAGCACTCGACGTCCCAGTCGATCCGCCAGCCGTTGGCGTACTGCTTCCAGGTGTCGGCGTAGTTGATGTCGAGCGCCCAGGACAGCTCGAGCCAGATGTTGTGCCGCTTCAGCGCCTGCGACCACGCCTTGACGTCGTCCCGCGCGTCCACCGACAGGTCGCTGATCCCGGAGCCCGGCGTCACGCTGTCGAACTTCAGGAAGTCCAGGCCCCAGGAGCCGAACAGGTCGGCGATCGAGTCGACGTACTTCTGCGCGCACGGCTTGGAGAAGTCGAGGCGGTAGCCGATGCCCCAGTAGTCCGCCTTCTGCAGCGGCTGCACCGGCAGGTCGGCGGTCGTGCACCCGGGCGCGCCGTAGATCGGCAGCTTGGCGTCGATGACGGCCTTGCTGACGCCGGGGATCGCGTACAGCCCGACCTTCTGGCCGTTCGCGTGGATGTGGTCGAAGACTGCCTGCAGGCCGTTCGGGAACAGCTTCTTGCTCGGCGTCGGCCGGCCGTACGCGTCGATGCCGTCGTTCCAGCCGGCGTCGATGTTGATGTAGTTGTACCCGTACGGCTGCAGCTTCGCGTGCATCGCGTCGGACTGCTTGATCAGCTGGTCGGCGGTGATCCAGCTGCCGCCGTTCGGGTTGAAAACCTGCATGCTGTAGCTGCTCCAGCCCATGTAGGGCTTGGCGGCCTTGTCCCCCGCCGGGCCGGAGAGCACTTGGGTTGTGGTGGTCGTGGCGGACGGCGCAGGGGCTGCTGTCGAGGTGGTGAAACCTGCGGGCAGCAGCCCTGCGACCGCGAGCCCTGCGACCGCGACTCGTAACGCCTTGCCCCGAACGGATCTGGTCATGGCGGTGATCTTGTGGCTATTTACTTAACCGTGTCAAGATTCTGTGCGAAAGTGGTGCAGTGATGCCGCTCGGCGAGGTCCGTCGAGATCGTCGGGGACGGAAGCTGGAAGGACTTGGTGGTGTGGTTTCGCCCGTAGGCGGGCCAAGGGTTGCCGGTGGCGGCGAACGTCACCCAGTCGGCGCGCATGGTGTCGGCCAGCTTGCTCTGCTGTGCGTTGAGCGGCTGCGGGAACGGCGCGTTCGGGAGGTCGAACAGGTACCACATCTCGGAGCCGTGGGTGGCGACCGAGATCGCGCCCGCCGGGGCGAAGAGGAAGGGCGCGGTGTCGTCGTTGAACTCGTAGGCGTGGGCGTTGGTCCAGGTGTCGACCTGTTCGGCGCCACAGGCGAAGGTGGCATCGCCGATCAGGGTGCCGAACGCCTTGTCCGGTAACGAGTAGGCGGACAGGGGGTAGTCGGCCGCGATCGCCTTGGCCTGGGTCGGGGTGATGCGCAGGGCGGTGGCGATGTTGGACTCGTAGTTCTGCGGCGTGACCGGGGTGGCGTACGGGAGGTTGTAGCCGCGGCTGACCACGTGGCCGCCCAGGGTGAAGAGGGCTTCCTCGTCGTGGTTGCTGCCGTTGAGGATCGGGACGTGGTTGAAGCGACCGGCTGCCAGTGCGGTGCCGATGGATTCCTTCAGTACGGCGCCGTCGACCGCGCCCGGGATCAGGTTGCCGAGGTTGTCGACGAGCGTCTGGACCGGGACCTTGCGGAGGCAGTCGGCCGACTGGTCCGCGCAGCCGACCTTGGCGGCGAACTCCTGGCCCGACGCCTCTGCCCGGGCCTGCGATTCCTGCTCGAGGGCGAAGGCGCCGCTCTCGACGATCGCCTTCTGGAACAGGCCCTTCGAGCTCCGCGAGGTGACGTGGGCAAGAACCGACAGACCGCCTGCGGACTCACCGGCGATGGTCACGTTGTGCGGGTCGCCACCGAACCGGCCGATGTTCCGCTGCACCCAGCGAAGGGCTGCCTGCTGGTCCATCAGCCCGTAGTTGCCGGTCGCTCCGCCGGGGTACGACGCCAACGCTGGGTGCGCGAGGAAGCCGAGCGCGCCGAGCCGGTAGTTGATCGTGACGACCACCGCGCCCGCCTTCGCGAGCTTCGTACCGTCGTAGTTCGAGCCGCTGTCGGCGGTCAGCCCGCCGCCGTGGATCCAGACGATCACCGGCCGCTTGATGGCCGGGTGCAGCGCGGCTGTCGAGACGTTCAGGTACAAACAGTCCTCGCTCAACGCCCCGGGCGGCGCGATCCCCGGAGCCTGTGGGCAACCCGGCGCGTACGTCGTCGCGTCGCGCACTCCGCGCCAGTTCGCGGCGGGCTGCGGCGCACGCCACCGCAGGTTTCCGGTCGGTGCCGCCGCATACGGAATCCCCCGGAAGGCGGCCGTCCCGTCGACGGTCAGTCCCTGAAGCACCCCATTGCCGACAGCAACAACCGGCGAAGGCGGGGAGGCGGTGGCGGCGTCGGCGGGGCGTGTGATGGCTGCCCCGCCTACCGCGGCCGCCAGGGTCGCGGTGGTCGCGGCGATGGTGACGCCCAAGCGTCGGGAGAGGACGGTTCTCATCTGTTGCACCTCGTGCTGGAGAGTGATTGTTCGGTCGCACTCACTCTCGGGCCGACGGACCCCTCGTCGCGCCAGGGTAAATCACTGGTTCCTGGCACTAGGCTTTCCCGTTGTGACGGAGAACATCGATCCCGTGGCCTACAACCGTGCCGCCTGGGACCGCGAGGTGGAGAACAGCAACGAGTGGACCCGGCCGGCCGCTCCGGACGTCATCGCCCAGGCACGGGCCGGGGATTGGTCGGTCGTCCTGATCGGCCACGAGCCCGTACCGCGCGACTGGTTCCCGTCCGCGCTGACCGACGCCGACGTACTGTGCCTGGCTTCCGGCGGAGGCCAGCAGGGGCCTGTGCTCTCGGCAGCGGGCGCGACCGTGACGGTGTTGGACAACTCGCCGCGGCAGCTGGACCGCGACCGGGAGGTCGCCACCCGCGAGGGACTGCCCCTCCGGACCGAGCTCGGTGACATGCGGGATCTGAGCGTGTTCCCGGACGCCGGCTTCGATGTCGTCTTCAACCCCGTGTCCAACGTGTTCTGCCCTGAGCTCGAGCCGGTCTGGCGGGAGTCGTTCCGCGTGCTCCGCCCGGGCGGAATCCTGATGGCCGGATTCCTGAACCCTGACATCTTCATCTTCGATGTCCCGGCGTTGGAGGAGCGGGAGGAGTTGATCGTCCGGCACCAACTCCCGTTCAGCAGCCTGGACCTCCCCGACGACGAGCGGCAGCGCACGTACGGGACGGGGCCGATCGAGTACAGCCACTCGCTCACCGGGCAGATCGGCGGTCAGCTCGCGGCAGGCTTCACCCTGACGCATTTCGTCGAGGCTCCGCACCATGCGGATGCCACGGCCAGGTACATGCCTGGCTACTTCGCCACGCGGGCCGTCAAGCCGTAACCGCCACGGCCCCGTTGTCCCAGCGGGTCGGGCCGTTCGAGCCCGCGTCGTACTCCTCCAGCGGGACCTCGCCGGTGCGCCAGGCGTCGAGGACCGGCTCGACGATCTCCCAGCAGCGCTCGGCGACGTCGCCGCGGACGGACAGCAGCGGGTCCCCCCGGAGGATGCCGTTCAGGACCTCGCCGTACGGGAGAACCGGAGAAGTCGGCAGTGTCGCGTCGAGGAAGACCTGACCCATCGTGTACGGCCCGTCGACACCGAGCGCGGGCACCGACAGGGACAGCTCCCCCGGGTTCAGGCCGATCCGCAGCGTCTCGCCGTCGCGGCCGCCGTGCAGCCCGGACGGCAGGTGCCGGAGCGGCTTGAACTTGACCACGATCTCCTTGCGCGCGACTCCGAGCGCCTTCCCGGACCGCAGCGTGATCGGCACGCCGGCCCAGCGGTTCGTGTCCACCTCGACGGTCAGCTCGGCGAGGGTCTCGGTCTCCCGTGACGGGTCGACCCCTGCTTCCCCGGCGTACCCGGCGTACCGGGCCCGTCGGCTCGCCTCCAGCGGCGACCCGTACAGATGCGTGCTGCGCAGCGCCCGGGCCATCTCGCTCCGCACCTCCACCGCGTCCATCGTCGCCGGAGCGTCCATCGCGAGCAGCGCGAGCACCAGCAGCAGGTGGCTCTGGATCATGTCGACGAGCGCGCCGGCGTTGTCGTAGTACTGCGCGCGGCCTTCGAGCCCGAGCGTCTCGTCGTACACGATCTCGACGCTCTCGATGTGCTCGGCGTTCCAGACCGGCTCGAACAGCCGGTTCGCGAACCGCAGCCCGATCAGGTTCAGCACCGCGGTCCGGCCGAGGAAGTGGTCGACGCGGTGCACGTTCTCCTCGGGCACGAGCGTGCCGACCAGCTTGTTCAGCTCGGCGGCGGACGCGGCGTCGGTCCCGAACGGCTTCTCGAACGCCAGCTCCGTGCCCGCGGGCAGGTCGATACCCTGCAGCGTCTCGACGATCGCGGTGGTCACGGCCGGCGGCAGCGAGAAGTACAGCACCGGCGCCGGACCCGCGAGCTCGAGCAACGCCCGCAGGTGCGCGGGATCCGTCGGGTCACCGGCGACGTACTGCGTGGTCGCCAGCGTCTCGGCCGCGGCCGGGCTCAGGTCCTGGCCGAACGCCGTCCGGACCCGCGCTGTCCACTCGTCCGCGGCCAGTGTCGATCGGCCGGTCCCGATGATCCGCACGCTCGTGGCGCGTGGACCGGCGAGCAGACTGCCGAGTCCGGGCAGCAGCAGCCGCGAGCTCAGGTCGCCGCTGGCGCCGAAAATGAGGACGGTTCGTTGATTCACCACGGTGGAATCCAACCACGTTCAGGGCAACCGCATTCCCGCTATCCGACGGGCGAGCTGTCCAGGGCCGGATACGGCGTGTCCGCGAGCCCGAGGTTGCGCCAGACGAAACGCGGCACCCGCCCGAGGAACCCGCGCAGGTACGCCGAGCAGTGCGCGATCGCCGGCTGGCTGTGCTCCCCCGGCGAGAACCAGACCCAGTCCTGCTCGATCTGGAACGGCCGGCCCTGGGCCGCCATCAGGTACTCCATCTGCCGCGGATGGATCACGTCGTACGCGTACTTCCGGTCCTGCGCGAAGATCGCGAACTGCTTGTTGAACGCCTCGCTCTCGAACTCGATCCCCCGGCTCAGCCCCTTGCGGCCGACCGTCAGCGGCGGCATCCGGACCGGCAACTGGAACCCGAGGACCGGCTCGGAGTGGTGCTCGGTGACGGTCCTGGTCTGCGTGTTGCCGTTGCTGTCCGTGTACGACTCCGTCCGGGTCGTCGTCCAGTGGTGCTCGAACGCGACGAACGGCGGTCCGTCGCCGTCCCGGCCGCGGACGACGTCCTCGGTGCGGTGGTTGGACCCGCCGCGCTGGACCGGCGCGACCTGCAACAGGCTGTCGTCGACGCCGACCCAGTACCAGTCCGGGTGGTGGTAGAACCTCAGCCGCTGCTCCGGCTCCGGCTGGATCCAGTGGTCGAGCGGCGTGCTGTCGATCGCCGTCGCGATCGCGCCGAGCTGTTCCAGCCACGGCGCGAGCCGGTCGAGGTCCTTCCGCGGCGGATCGAGGACCACGATCTGGTCGCCGTCGATGCTCAGGTTCACCCCGGTCTGCCCGGCGGCCAGCGTGGTCAACTGCTGGCACAGCTGCGGCGTCACCGCCTCCTGCGCGAACGCCGGATCCGTCGTGCCGACCTGCCACCCGGGTCCGAGCTGCGGCGGCGCCGGCACGGCCTGCGCGAGGACGCCGTACCGCGGGGTGGTCTCGCCGCCGGTGATCCACAGCTCCGGGAGCCGTCGCGACAGCGTGACCATGCCGACCCAGCCCGACCAGTACGACGACTTGTACTCGATCACCTGGAACGAGCGGCCGCCCGCGGTCACCCCGGTGATCTGGTCGTCCGGCTTGCGGTCGAAGCCGAGGCCGAACGGCGGGTTGCCGAGCCGCGCGACCGACTCCCAGGTCGGGGTGTTCACGAAGCTCCAGCCGCGCGCCCGGATCGACTTGATGTACGCCTGCCGGCGGATCAGCGCGACGATCCCCCAGACCACCCCGGCCACGACGAGTACGACCGCGACCACCGCGAGGACGACCAAGAAGCTCATCCCAGGACGATAGCGCCGGACCAGGCTCAGGTGGTGTCGGGTGACTCCGCGCCGTAGCGAGGAGGTGCCGTGCCGAGTGCCCCGCAGTAGGCGGGGAGTCACCCGACACCACCTAAGCGAGCGCTTCCGGTAGCGGGTCGGCGTGGACGATCTGCAGGCGGCTGACCGCGCGGGTGAGGACGACGTACAGCCGGTGCAGGCCGCGCGGTTCGGCGGCGACGATGTGCGCCGGCTCCGCCACCACGACCGTGTCGAACTCGAGGCCCTTGGCGAGCGTGGCCGGTACGCAGACGAGCCGGACCGTGTCGATCTCGTCCTCGGTCTCGCCGAGCAGCGCGGCCTCCAGCCCGGCCGCGGTCAGCGCGTCCCGCAGTACGGCGATCTGGTCGTCCGCGGCGATCAGCGCCACCGATCCCTCACCGGCCAGGGCGGTCCGGCACTCGGCGACCACCTGCTCGGCGTACGACGAGGCGTCGGCCGGCACGATGCTCAAGGCGTCGGCGACCGTCCGGACGCCGGTCGGCGTGCTGAGCGTCGGCGCGATCGCGGGCAGCAGCTTCGCGGCGAAGTTGATGATCTGCTCCGGCACCCGGAACCCGCGGTCGAGCTCGGCGACGACGCCGTCGTCCTTGCCGAGATGCCCGAGCACCAGGTCCCACGACCCCGCGGCCCACGCCGTGGTCGCCTGGGCAAGGTCGCCGAGCACGGTCGCCGACCCGGTCCGGCAGCGGCGGCCGAGCGCCCGCAACTGCATCGCGGACAGGTCCTGCGCCTCGTCCAGCACCAGGTGGCCGAGGGAGCCGGTCCGCCGCTCGATCAGGTCCTCGAGTTCGTCGAGCAGCACCGTGTCGGCGAACGACCACTTCGCCGACTTCCACGAGCGGGCCGGCTTCGCCCAGAGCAGCGCCGTACGCTCATCCTCCGTGAGGTCCGGCGCCGCCGCGGCGAGGAAGTCCGCGTCGGAGAGGAGCCGGTGCAGGATCTGTTCGGGTACGACGCGCGGCCACACCGCGTCCAGCACCTCCTTCACCGGCTTCGAGCGGGCCACCGCGTTCTGCACGCGGTCATCCGGGGACTCGGCCCGCTCCTCCATCCGGACCAGCACGACGTGCGCGATCCGCTGCGCGAGCGCGTTCCGGCCGGGTGCGTACCGGGTCGACTCGCGCAGGTCCGACACGATGTCGACGACCTCGTAGTCGTGCACGCGGTACCTCCGGGATCCCTTGCTGTACAGGACTCCCTCGGTCGGCGTACCGACGTACGACCAGAGCGCGCGGCGCAGTACGCCGGCCATCCGGGCGTCGCCCTTCAGCGCCTCGGCGGCCGGCTCGTCGGCCGCGGCGGTGGGCCGCGTCAGCAGCTCGTCGATGGTGATCTGCCGGACGTCGACCTCACCCAGCGCGGGCAGGACCTTGCGGATGTAGGACAGGAACGACTTGTTCGGCCCGACGATCACGACACCGCCGCGGCCGAGACGCTCGCGCTCGGTGTAGAGCAGGTACGCGACGCGGTGCAGGCCGACCGCGGTCTTCCCGGTGCCGGGCGCGCCCTGCACACAGACGCTCGGGTGCAGCGGAGCACGGACCAGGTCGTCCTGCTCGGGCTGGATGGTGGCGACGATGTCGCGCATCGGGCCGGTGCGCGGGCGCTCGATCTCGGCGCGCAGGAACGCGTCCGCCTGGTCCGTCTCGACGACCGCGGTCAGCGACTCGTCCTCGAAGCCGGTCAGGTCCGCGTGGTCGGAGAAGCCGTACCGGCGGCGCATCAGGACGCGCTGCCGGTCGGTCGGGGTGGCGCGGTAGAACGGCACCGACACCGGTGCCCGCCAGTCGATCACCAGCGGTACGCCGGTGCCGTCGTGCACGTGCCGGCGGCCGATGTAGATCTGGTCGTGCCCTTCGATCGTGCCGTGCTCGTAGTCGAGCCGGCCGAAGAACAGCGGTACGTCGGGCAGGTCCAGGAGCGCGTGCGTCCGCATCTCCTTGGCCCGCTGGTTGGCCTCGTTGGTGAAGCGCTCGTCGTTGTCCTCGCCGCCGATGATCTGGACCTCGCGGTCCACGACCTCGGCGTACATCGAGCGGAGTGCGGTGCGAGCGGCGGACAGGTAGGCGCGTTCGGTCGCTAACTCAGGTTCGACCATCGGTGAAGAGCCTCGAATCGTGAGCTGGGTCCCGCCCCGGAGCAGATCCATCCGGTTCGATTCGATCCCGAAAAGAGAGATCGGGGACGTTACCAGCGCACGACGGCGCATGCCACCCAATTAACCGCGCATCCAGCTCGGCGTGTTGTCGATGTCCCGGGGGAACACGGACAGGTCGTCCTGGTAGATGCGTTCGTCCACCGGGATCGACCAGTCGGGCTTGTTGTCGTAGTCGAAGTCGGTGGAAAAGTGGCCGGTGGAGGTGATGGTCAGCTGAGCTGTCAGCCAGGTGCCCTTGCCCGGGCGGTACATCTCCCGCCGGAGCTCCTCGAAGTGGTCCTCGAGCCCCTCCGGCAGCACCTCGACCTGCGCCCCGTCCACGTCCGCGTCCAGTTCGGCGTACGACGACGTCGCCCGGTAGACCGCGCTCACCTCACGCCACCCGGCCGGTAGCTCCGCGATCAGCGCGCGGGCGATCGTGTCGATGACACCGATCTCACTCATCCGGCTCCCTTGGACGCGGGTTTGGTCTCCCTGAAGATACTCCGGGGCGATCGCTTCCCCTCGTGCCGCGACACTACGGTCCGGCTGGACGGGCGGCGCGTCGTACCGTTCGGATGCTTCACGTCGATCGCGGCGTGCACCTGGACGCCGGCGGCGCGCATCGCCTGCCAGCTCTCCTCCATCCGGCGCCAGTTGTCGGTGACGCCCTTCACCGCCTGGTTCTGCGTCCGCGACTGCGCGGTGATGTTGATCGACTCGCCGGGCCCGTCGAACGACGTACCGAACAGATGCCCGCCGTCGTCGGACTTCTGCCGGTCGGGTTTGCCGGCGTCGCGCTGCGCGTCGAGGTTGCGGCGGTCCTCGTTGTCCTTGGCGGGCAGGAAACCGAGCCAGCCCTCGGCGTGCGTCACCCGGCTGTGCCCGTCGGTGACGTAGAGGTAGCGGTCGTCGACGACGTACACCGACGACGGCTCCGGGTCCATCAGGCGCGGGTTCCAGTCGTCGCCGTGACCGGACTTCTCCTGGTGCACCGGCAGGTCGGCGTACCTGTCCGGCACCACCGGCTGGTCGTCCGGCCCGTAACCGACGACGCGGACGTCGGCCGGATCGGCGGGTTGCTCGATCCGGGCCGACGCCCGCGTGCGCTGTGGCATGCAGTGTTTCTACAAGCCGGTTCTTAACTTGTGGTTACCGGAGAGTGTCAGCCGTCGTTCTCGTTGGCCGGGATCACCGCGCCGGGAACGTTCTGCGGCGCGAAGATCTGGTTCTCACCGGGGTACGGCGTCGACCAGTTGTGCGCCTGGTACCAGTCGAAGTGGTTCATCAGCACCGGGCTGGCCGTGTCGGGCTTGGCCCCGGTCGGCGCAGCGAAGATCTGCTGCGACTTCCAGGTGTCCCACTGGGAGGCGACCGCCTGCTGGTCGGCCGGGACCGTTGCCGACGGCACCGGAGCGGCCGCCGGGTTCTGCGTCGCGGGAACGTCCGCGCCGCAGGGCGGCAACTCCTTCAGGCCCGCAGTCAGCGAGGTGCGGTTCGGCAGCGCGGTGAACGGGGTGACGTCCGGCTTCGCCGTAAAGGCGCCGAACATCGGGGTGGCCGCGGTGTCCTTCTGGTTCATCGGCTTCATCCCGAGGATCTGCTCGATCGTCCGGATCAGCGTGATCTGCGTGTAGTAGTGGCTGTCCACCTTGCCGTGCAGGGCGTACGGGCTGATGATCTGGATCGGGGCCCGGTGGCCGTCGACGTGGTCGCTGCCCGCCTGCGAGTCGTCCTCGGCGATGAAGATCGCCGAGTCCTTCCAGTACTTGCTGTGGCTGATCTCGTCCACGATCCGCCCGACGGCGAGGTCGTTGTCCGCCACCCCGGCCGGTCCGCTGTTCGGGCCGCCGGTGTGGTCGTTGGACAGCCAGAACATGTTCAGGTTCGCCGGGCCGTTCTTCTCAAAGTCCTGCTTCCAGATCTCGGCCTTGTAGATGTCCGGGACGTTCAGGTCGAACTGCGGGAAGCCCTGGACCGAGACCGCGTTCAGCGACGGGATCGTCGAACCGGTCTTGATCGGGTACTGCGTCGCGGCACCGGTGGACTGCATGGTCTTGGTGTCGCAGTACAGGTTCTGCCAGGTCGCGCCGGCCGGCTTCTGCTCGATCGACAGGAACTCGCCGTAGTTCTTGACGGACTTGCCGGCCGCCTTGACGCCGCTCCAGAGGAAGCCGCTCTTCTGGTGGCCGAGCGGGTCGTTCTCGGTGTCGTAGCTGCGCTTGTACTCACCGGCGGAGGACTCGGTGTACTCCGGGTTGTCCGCCTGCATCATCCAGTTGTGACCCTCGGCGGAGTTCGTGCCGACGTCGTAGGTGTTGTCGTACAGCCCGAACTGCTTGGCCAGCGCGTGCTGGTTCGGCGTGACGTTCTCGCCGTACTGCGTCAGCGACGGGTCGCCGTTGCCCTCCGGGATGTCGCCGTACACCTGGTCGTAGGTCCGGTTCTCCTTGACGATCAGGAACACGTGCTTGATCGTCGACGGGTCACCGAGCTTCACCGGGACCGGCACCGGCGTCGCGTGCCCGCCGCTCGTACCGGTCTGCGCCGAGTTCGGCGTCCAGCCGTTCTGCTGGAAGACCTTGGCCGTGTCGTCACGGATCGTCTTGTCGTCCGGCAACTGGAACTTGGTCAGGCTCGACGTCGTGTCGTGCGTCTTGTGACCGGCGACGCCGGTGTCGCGGCGGGCGTCGATGCCGCGGGTGTTCGAGACCACGATGTCCTTGCCGACCTGCGCGAGCTCGGCCGGGAAGTAGTCGGTCGGCAGCAGACCCACGTAGCTGACCGGCTCCAGCGCGTTCTTGTACCTGTAGACCGCGACCGCGTTCGCCCGGCCGAGCGAGACCAGCAGGTGCCCGTCGTCGGTGAGCGTGACGGCGTCCGGCTCGTACCCGACGGAGGCCTCCGGCCACGGCTGGGTGGCGATGGTCTGGGTGACCTTGTCCTGCTGGGTGTTGATCACCGACACCGTGTTGCTGGAGACGTTCGTGACGAACACGACGCCGTTCTTCGCGTAGACCGCGGTCGGGTGCAGACCGACCGGGATGCTGCCCACCGCGGCGGCCGGGTTCTTCAGGTCGATCACGCTGACCGTACCGGTGGTCGTGATCGCGTTCTGGTCGGCGACGACGTCGGTACCGTACGAGTCGAGCGTCGAGTCGCCGGCCTGGGCGGTTCGGCCGCCCTCGTTGCTCACGTACAACTTGTCGCCGACCATCACGAGACCGCGTGGGGCGTTGCCGGTCGCCCAGCTCTGCTTGATCGCGCCGGTCGCGGTGTCGATCGCGACCACGCGGTTCTGCCCGTTGACCGCGGAGTACACGGTCGAACTGTCCGCCGAGAAGACCGCCCCGGCCGCCAGCGAGTGCTTGTCGCCGTCGGCGGGGATCGACACCAGCTTCGGGTTCGCGAGCGAGCCGTCGGCGTTCACGTCGAACTTCTGGTAGCCGTCAATTTGCCCCAGCCAGACCTGCTTGCCGTCCGGCGAGTACGTCGGGCCTTCCTGGCCGATGTCGTTGCCGGGGATCTTCAGATCGGCGGCGGCGTTGTTACCGATGTACTGCTGGACCTTCCAGTTCTTCAGGTCGACGACGGCCATCGCCATCCCGCCGTCGGTCACCCCGGCAGCCATATGGCTGCCGTCCGGGCTGACCGAGGACGACATGATCTTGCCCTTCTGGAGGACGAGACGGTCGCCGAGCGGTTTGATGTACTGGTCCGACGAGATGACCTGGCCCTTGTCGGTGACCTGGCCGACCTGTTCCTCGCCGAACTGACGGGTCGAGGCGACAGCGGTGCCGGCCAGCGCGACGGCGAAGGCCGTGGCACCAGCTGTCACCAGTGGTACCTTGCGCCGAAGAGGCCTGGACGGGCCCACTTCGTCACGCCTGCGGCGGCGTGTTACCTGCATGGGAGTGATCCCTTCGGTTGGCCTTACTTGACAGGTAGCAGCTCGATGTTGCCGTCGAACTGCCACAGTGGGTTCGGTTCGTCCCCGGACGGAGTGCGGACCAGGAAGAAGCCGTTCACTTCTTTCGGTCCGTCCCCGTCGGACACGTACCGACCGAGTGGGTTGATGTCGAGCTGGTAGATCGCCGAGCCGGCCACGTCGACCCCCGGGATGTGCCAGCTGACGACGCACCGCCAGTCGTTGCCGGGCCCGCGGGCGGCGACCTGGTCGCCGCCCTTCGTGCACTCGGCAGCGGTCTGCAGCTGAGCCTCGGTGACATCGGCCCGGTTCAGCTGCTTGGTCTGCAGGCGGTACAGGTGGGCGAACTCGACCGCGACCGCGCGCTGCACCTTGTCCTGGTCGATGCCCGAACCGAAGCCGGCGATCGGGGCGATCGCCGCGGTGCTGACACCGAGCAGGACGACGAGCGGCAGGAGTCCGGCCGTCAGCGCCAGGCGGCCGGAGCCGTCGTGCGTCGGGTTCGTGAAGTCGCGGCGTACGAACAGGTAGTACGCGAGGCCGGTCGCGACGACGGCCCAGGCGAGGCTGACGATCACGCCGATCAGCAGCGGCCCGCTCTGCGCCGGCTCGGTGAAGAGACCGTTCCAGCTGATGAACGCGTAGCCAGGCAGTGCCAGCCGGAGCGCGACCGGGATCGGCAACTGCTGCACGATCTGCATCGCGAGTGCGACGACAGCCGGCAGCAGCAGCCCCATCGGCGAGCGGCCCATCGCGACCGAACCGAGCAGACCGATCGCGGCCAGCGCCAGCGTCGGCGCCAGCGCGCACAGCCAGGCGAGCAGGACCGTGCCGGCCGCGTCTCCCGGCGACAGCAGGTGGCCGTCGAGGCCGATCAGCTCCCGGTTGCCGACCACGAGCAGGCCGCTGACCGTGCTCGACACGACCAGGCCGATCACCAGTACGACGATCACGCTCAGGCTGGACAGCGCCTTCGAGACGAAGATCCGGCGCGGCGAGCGGACGGCCACCAGCAGGTGCCGCCAGGTGCCGAGCCGGTCCTCGGAGGCGAACACGTCACCGGCGACCAGCGAGGTCAGCAGCGGCAGCGCCCACGAGCCCGAGAAGCCCAGCAGTACCAGGGGTCCGGCCCATCCGGTCGCGTGCATCATCCGGCCGAACAGCGTGTCGACCGGCAGCGACGCCTGTTGGCTGACCACGGTGACGAACACCGCGGGCGCGAGCCAGCAGGCGACGATCAGCACCCGGACCCGCCACTGCGACAGCAGCTTGACGAGCTCGAAGCGGTAGCCGCGGGTGATCGGGACCCGGCGTACGCCAGGGGTGTCGGGGGCAGCCACGGTGGCTGTCATCAGTTGGTCTCCTGCTGCTCAGTGAGGGCGAGGAAGGCTGCTTCCAGCGGCGACACCACCGGTGCGAGTTCCCGTACGGCGACGTCCTGCTGCACGAGCCGCTTCACGAAGTCGTCCAGTGCGGGCACCGGGGCGGAGACGATCAGCAGGTCGGTGTCGTCGGTCTCGTGCAGGCGGACGCCCGGCGTCTCGCGGGCAAGGCGCCGCGCGATCACCGGATTCGACGTGAGCACGCGGTAGTCGAGCTCGCTGTCCTCCGACGCCAGCTTGCTGATCGGGCCGGTGAACGCGACCCGTCCGGCCGCCAGGATCGTCACCTCGGAGCAGAGCGCCTCGACGTCGTCCATCCGGTGGCTCGACAGGATCACCGCGGTACCGTCCGCGGCCAGCTCGGTCAGGACGCCGTACACGTGCTTCTTGCCGGCCGGGTCGAGCCCATTCGACGGCTCGTCGAGGATCAACAGCCGGGGCTTCGTCAGCAGCGCTGCCGCGAGACCGAGGCGCTGGCGCATCCCCAGCGAGAAGCCGCGGACCCGGTCGTCGGCCACGTCGGTCAGGCCGACCTGCTCGAGCACGTCGTCGATCTGGAGCGTGCCGTCGCCGCGGAGCGCGGCCAGTGCGGACAGGTTCTGCCGGGCGGTCATCGAGGGGTACAGCCCGGGGCCGTCGACGAAACCGGCAACCCCTTCGGGTACGGCGAGCGCGCGGCCGACCGGCGTACCGAGGATCTCCAGCGTGCCCTTGTCGGCAACCGCGAGGCCGAGCAGCAGACCCAGCAAGGTGGTCTTCCCGGCACCGTTGGGTCCCACCAGGCCGTGCAGCTGACCGGGTGCGACGTCGAGGTCGACGCCGTCGAGCGCGATCACCTCCCCGAAGTACTTTGTGATTCCGCGGGCACGGACAGTGGGCGGAGTGTCCATGGTGAATACATTAGAAAGAGATGTACGGCCGCGTGAAGACCGAAAGTTAACTATTGGCGAAATAGCAGCAACTGATTGCAGTCAACCTCTCAGTTACTTCTCAGTTCCATCTCACTTCTGAGCTTCAGGCGTTAACGGTCGGCGGGAGCGACGTACCGGAAGGTGGGGCCGGCTGTGGTGTGGTCGTCCTCGCTGAGCTGCATCAGTTTCAGGGCCTCGGCCTTGAGGCCGAACATCGCGCGGGTCGCGTCGCGGATCATCGACGGCTCACCGGTGAAGGTCTGCTCGAGCAGGAACAGCAGCGTGCAGTAGGTGGCGTCGAACTCCTCCTGCGCCTTGCGGATCTGTTCGTTGTCCGAGCGCTGCGGATTGGCCTGCATCGGAGACACCCCGGCGAGGTCCACGGTGACCGCGTCTCCGGTCGGGCCGGACTGCGGGGTGTCGCCGCGGCGGTAGCGGCGGCCGAGCTTCAGCTCCTGGAAGCGGTAGTAGTGCGCGACCTCGTCGCGGTCCGGGTGGAAGATGTCGTGGTCGCCGTCCCAGACCTCGCCACGCGCCGTACCCTCGCCCTGCTCGACGATCTCCTCGAGCGCGGCCAGCGCGGAGTTCAGGTCGGTGACCGGGCTCACCATGCCGTCGGTGTGGCTGAACGGCCCTGCCGCCACCTGCCGGGCCGGGTCGCCGGAGAACACCTTGTCCTCGCCGAGCGTCTCGCACAGATACCGCAGACCGTCCTCGATCGCGTCGTAGAACTGGCCGATCGTCTCGTAGTGGTCGCTCTCCCCCGGCGCACCCGGTGCCTGGGGCTCCTCGAGCCGCAGGAACATCTCCAGCGCCTCCGGCCCGAACGGGAGCAGCGACAGCTCCATGGATCCGTGCGGCAACTGGCGCGGATACCCGGGAAGCTGCTCCGGCACGTCGAGCCGGGGCTCGCCGCCGACGGCGTTCAGCAGGTTGCAGGCCAGCGAGAGATGGATCATCTCCTCCACGAAGACACTGCTCACCACCTCGACGGCGTCCGGGTTCCGCGCCGGGTCGAGTGAGTACAGCGCACAGAGGTACGGGGGGAGCGTCGAATGCTCGAGTTCGATCGCCCATTGCAGGTGCTGGTGAAGACTGTCGAGAGTGTCGATCCGCTGTGTCATACCCGTTGAGACAGGACACGCCGACTGTTTGTGACCAGTCGCGGGAGGCCCGGCGAGGAGGAGTTGCGAGATCGTCAGCGGTAGGCGCGGGCCTGGAGCTCGAAGAGTTCGGCGTAGCGGCCGCCGGCGGTGAGGAGGTCCTCGTGGGTGCCGAACTCCTCGACGCGGCCGCGGTGCATGACGACGATCAGGTCGGCCATCCGGACGGTCGAGAACCGGTGGGACACCAGCACGGTGATGCCGCCGGTCTCGGCGGCGGCGATCTTCGCGGCCTCGGCGTACTGCTCGTAGAGCCGGTGCTCCGCCTCCGGGTCGAGCGCCGCGGTCGGCTCGTCGAGCAGCAGGAGCAGCGGGCGCTCGCGCATGAACGCCCGGGCCAGCGCCAGCCGCTGCCACTGGCCACCGGACAGCTCGACGCCGTCGGTGAACTTCTTGCCCAGCTGGGAGTCCAGCCCGCGCGGCAACCCGGCGACCACCGACTCGGCGTCACCCCGGGCGACGGCCGCCAGGACCGCGTCCTCGTCGCCGGCACGCTCGAGGTCGCCGATCCCGACCACCTCGCGGGCGGTGAACTCGAACTTCACGAAGTCCTGGAACCCCGCCGACAGCTGCGACCGCCACGCGTCCGGCTGGATCGTCGCCAGGTCCTCGCCGTCGACCAGGATCCGCCCCGACGTCGGGTCGTACATCCGCGCCAGCAACTTCACCAACGTCGTCTTACCGGCACCGTTCTCCCCCACCAACGCGACCGCCGTCCCGGCCGGGACCTTCAGATCGATCCCGCTCAGCACCGCGGACTCCGAGCCGGGATACGAGAATCCGACGTCCCGCAGCTCGATCCCGTCGCTGATCCGCACCGGCGCCGGAGTCCGGCTCGAACGCCACGCGTTCTGCTTCGCGTACTCGCGCAGCCAGTCGTAGCGGCTGAAGCTCCGCACCACCTCGCCGACCCAGTACACGTTCTGCGCGATACCGCCGGTCATCTGGTCCACCTGCGGCGCGAGCAGCAGCACCAGTACGACGTCACCCGCCGAGGCGTACCCGTTGCGCGCCCGGGCGACGACCCAGACGATCGCGGCGGCGTACGCCAGACCGAACACCAGCCGGACCGCGCCGTCCACCTTCCCGCCCCAGCGCGCGGCCGCCACCCGACGCTCGAACCGCTCGGTCTGCAACGCGAAGATCTTGTCCAGCAGGACCTTCCCGAGCCCGAAAACCCGCACCTCGAGCCCGGTCCGCGGGTCCTTCGCGACCTCGATCAGCCGCTCGACCAGCCGCTCCTGCGGCATCGAGTCCTCCCACGCCTTCTGCTGCCGCGTGCTGCTCAGGTACGCCGACCAGATCCGCACGCCGCCGAGCAGCGGCAGCACGAGCAGCACCGGATGCACCGAGCCGAGCAGCGTCAGCACGGTCACCGTGTTGGTCACGGTCGCGAACGCCCACAGCAGCACCTCGGCGCCGACGCCCATCCGCCAGGCGCGTTCCCGGACCAGCTCCAGCCGGTCCGCCACGTCCGGGCGCTCGTGGTGCGACAACCCGGGGATGCCGGTCGTCACGTCCAGCAGGTCGGCGTGCACACGGCCCGCCATCCGCTCCTGGGCGGTGTCCTGCAGCGGCGTACCGAGACCGTCGGCGAGGAACGACACCGCGAGGCCGCCGACGATGATCGCGACGCCGAGCGCGATCGTGCCCGACTGCTCCGACGCGATCCCCTGCACCAGCCGGCTGACGCCGTACGTCTGCGCCGGAGCGGTGATCGCACGAGCCGCGACGAGTACGGTCGAGATCGTCATCAGCCACGGCGCCGCCCGGAACGACGTGGTGATCCACAGCCAGAGGATCCGCACGGACTTAGGCATCGACGGCCTCCGGCCCGGTCACGTACCGCTCCGCCTGCAGCCGGAACATCCCGGCGTACTCGCCGTCCAGCGCGAGCAGTTGCTCGTGGGTGCCGTCCTCGACGATCCGGCCGTCGGACAGCACGCAGATCCGGTCCGCGTTCCGCACCACCGAGAACCGGTGCGAGATGATCAGCGACGCGACGCCCGACGTGAGCTCCAGGTACCGCTCGACCAGCTCGGACTCCGCCCGGACGTCGAGCGCCGCCGCCGGCTCGTCCAGCACCAGCACGCCCGCGCCCGCGTGGACCGCGAACAACGCGCGGGCGAGCGCGACCCGCTGCCATTCACCGCCGGACAGGTCGACACCGCCGTCGAAGGTCTTGTCCAGGATCGTGTCCCAGCCCTTCGGCAACCGCCGGACGACGTCGTCGATCCCTGACTCGCGCGCGACCCGGGCCAGCGTGAGCTCGTCCCCCGCGCGCTCGACCGCGCCGAACACGACGTTGTCGGTGACGCTCAGCGGGAACCGCACGAAGTCCTGGACGATCGCCGCGACCCGCCGCTGCCAGGCCGCCAGGTCGAGCTCGGCGAGATCGACGCCGTCGACCAGGATCCGCCCGCTGGTCGGTTTGTACGCGCCGCCGAGCAGCTTCACCAGCGTGGACTTCCCGGCGCCGTTGATCCCCACCAGCGCGAGGGCCTCGTGCGCGTTGATCGTGAGGTCGAGGTCCCGCAGCACCGCCTTGCCCGAGCCCGGGTAGTGGAAGCCGACCTTCTCGAACCTGATCTCCCTGGCCGGCATCGTCTCGACCCGGTGCTTCGAGGTGACCACCGGCTCCGGATGCCGGGTCGCGATCGTGCCCGGCAGGTCCCGCATCGCCCGGTACGCCGAGAGTCCGCGACGGACCTGCACCACGCCGAAACCGTTGCTGGACTGGCCGATCGCGAGAATCGCCGGCAGCGTGGTGGCGACCTGGGTGAGCGGCAGGGTGCCGTCGTACGCCGCCCGGCCGACGGCGAGGATCGCGACCCCGTTCGCGATCAGGTGGATGCCGCCGATCAGCAGCGACCACTTCGCGTTGGTCCGCCGGCGCGCCCAGACCGGGCGGTAGCCGGCGGTCCACTCGCGGACATACCGGTCGACGAGCCAGTTGTGCAGGCCGAAGACGCGCAGCTCCTTCGGCGCGTCGCGCATGCCGAGGTCGAAGACGTAGTGCGCGCGCCGCTGCTCCTGGGTGTTGCCCCACCAGACGTCGATCTCGCGCTCGATCAGGCGGCCGCCGTACCACTCCAGCAGCAAGGTCACCGCGACCAGCATCGCGGCGACCCACCACTCGAACATCGAGCCGACGATCACCGCCGACCCGACCAGCGTCACCCGGCTGGCGAGCAGCCAGGGCAGGTTGCCGAGCCCCTGCGCGAGGTGGAACCCGCCCTTGCCCTTCGCCCGCTCCTGGACGTCGAGCACCTCGGTGTCCTCGAGGTGCTCGATCCGCCGCGGAGCGAGCAGCGGCCCGGTGATGCCGGTGCCGATCGCGCGGACCAGGCCGGCGTCCATCACCATCGACGCGACCTGCTGCACGGCGGGTTTCAGGCTGTCGACGACGAACACCACGAGCAGCCCGCCGAGCAACCAGCTGAACTCACCGATCGGCATCGACCCCGGGCCGCGGTCGACCACACCCGGAACCGCCCCGACGACCCGGCCGGTCAGCAACGTGACCGCCATCCCCAGCAGCGAGCCGAAGACAGCCAGACCCATCGTCAGAAGGGTGCTTCCAGGTGCAACCCGAACGCCGTACCGCAGCAGAGTCAACACCCGACTGACCGTAGTGCGCCCCACCGACAAAAAGCATCCGAGTTTCCGGCCGTGACCGCAATCCGGCTGTCAGCTCCCGGTCGCGAAGAACGTCGCGAACACCTTTTGCAGGGCTGACGAGTCCACCAGGGTCGGGGCCGCGCTGCTCTGGTTGGCCCAGCCGTAGGTGTAGTCCATGACCGGCGACGGCACCAGGCGCTTCCACTCCATCAGGATCGCGTGCTCCTGGCTCGCGGTCGGCAGGTTGTAGTAGTGGCTGGCCGTCCGCTCCTGGCCGAACGCCTGGTACACCGGCACGATCGCCGCCGATGCGATCCCCGCGGCCGTGGCCGCGCTGACCTTCTCCCCGATCTTGCTCAGGTCGCACTGCGGATGCGCGATCGAGCAGGGGTACGGGTCGAGCCCGACCAGGTCGACATGGCTGGCGGCGGGCGCGAACGGCTTGTAGTCCGCGATCTTGCTGAGCACGATGAACGACTTCTGCCGGCCGCCGCTCGCGGTCCGGATGTAGTCCGCCCGCGACCGCAGTGCGGCCGGGCCGCCCGGGCAGTCCGCGATGTGCGGCTCGTCGGACAGGTAGTAGGCGAACACCTTCGGGTTCGTGGCCAGCGCGTCGACCGTGGCCTTGAACGTGCTGTCGGCCGGCGTCGGGCACTTCTGCCCCAGCCAGAACACCGACTGCACACCGGCCGGCAGCAGGCTCAGGCTGGAGACCGACGACTTGTCCGCCAGGTTGTAGCCGAGGGAGTACGGCGCCGTCGCGCCTTTCAGATTCGCGATGAAATGCCGGGCCGGCGCCGAGGTCTGGGCGTCGGCGCGCGATCCGCCGGAGCCGGCGGTGACGGCGACGACGAGACTCGCGACCAGGCCGAGCAGGCCGGCGGCGACGGCGATCTTGGACCGGGACAGGTGGAAGCGGATGGCGGGCATACGGCAACCTCTCGGGGCACGAAGGAGTACCGGGCGGCAGGGGTCCGTCCGGCCGGCAGGTCACCACCGGTCTCCGTACTGCGCCCCAGTCCAACAGCCCGCGATCCGCGGCGGCCGATCACGGGCGTCCCGATCGTCGCGGCACACCCGTTCCTGCCTGGCGCGTGACCTTACCGTGATCTTCCCCGGACCTCGACCCCTCCCCGGATATCGGGCGACCGAGTCCGGTCGCCGGAGGCCCACACGGGCGCTCAGGCGACGATCGGCTCCGCGTGCGCCTCCTCGTAGCCGGCCGCGGCCAGACGGTCGAGGGTCCGCTCGAGCACGGCGGTGTCCTCCAGCGTGCGGACCTCGGTGATCTTGCCCCAACGGATGCGCAGGAACTGGTGGACGACGTTCTCGTACGTCGATCCGTCCACCACGTTCACGTGCACCGTCACCGCCGTCGCTACCTGCGTGTTCCACGGCCAGCCGCTGACGATCACGTCGTGCACGTCGAACTTCGTCCCGGGCAGCAGCCGGAAGCAGCGCTCCCACCAGCGCCGCAGCGCCTCGTGGGTACGCCGCTCACCGCCGAGCGCGTGCTCTCCGTAGAACCGGTACGTGAACGACGGCGCCATCCCGGCCACCATCGCCTCCCAGTCCCCCGCACTGATCCGTGCGAACGCCGTCCGCACCTGGCGCGCAACGATCCGGTGATAAAGGCTCATGAACCCACGGTAGAGGTAGTCAGTTCAATAACACAACTGACTACACTGATCGCCATGCGGAACACCAGCTTCGCCTCGATGCACTGCTCGCTCGCCCAGTCCCTGGAGCTGATCGGTGACTGGTGGACACCCTTGGTGCTGCGTGACCTCTACCTGGGCCTGAACCGCTTCGACCAGTTCGTGACCGACCTCGGCATCTCCCGCAACCTGCTCACCGACCGGCTGGCCACCCTTGTCGACGGCGGACTGGTCCGGCGGACGCCGTACCAGCAGAACCCGGTCCGCTACAGCTACGAGCTGACCGAGGCAGGACGAGAACTCGTACCGATCCTGATGGCCCTCACCGCCTGGGGCGACCGCTGGGCGACTCCCCCGGCGGGCCAGCCGATCCGCTTCACGCACACGACGTGCGGCAAGGTCACCACGCCCGCCGTCTGCTGCTCCGAGTGCGGCGACAAACTCACGACGGAAGACGTCGTACCGTCCCCGGGTCCAGGCGGCCGGACCGCGCCCGGTACGGCGTTGATCGCGTCGGTGCTAGGAGACATGCCCTAGGACTCGAGCCGAAGGCGGAGTAGTTCGGCGAGCGGCATCGACTCGCCGTCCCGAGCGCCCTGCCCGACGACGAGCGGCGGGTCGGAGGGCCGCACCTGTACGCCGGCGACGCGCGACTTGAGGCTCGCCGGTACGCCGAGGATGTAGAAGTTCCCGTCGACGTCCACGGCCAGCGACCGGTTCTTGCGCAGGTACCACCCGGTCAGCGTGGTCCGGTAGCTGGCGCTCGACCCGACGACCTGTGCACGCAACGGCTCGGGCTCGACGCCCCGCTCCCGCAGCTGGGCGACGAACTCCGCCAGCAACTTCCGCGCCTGCGCGGTCTCGGCAGCCTTCTTCCGCTCCAGCGCCGCCGCATGCTCGGCCGCCGCCTGCCGCCGCTCGTCCCGCCAGCTCGTCACCCCCTCACTCTATTTGTCAGTCGACGCAGAGGCAGAACGGGTGGCCGGCCGGGTCGAGGAAGACGCGGAACGACGTCCCCGGCTGGTGGTCCGGCTTGGTGGCGCCGATCGCCAGTACCTCGGACTCGGCCTGGTCCAGGTCGCGCACCATCACGTCGAGGTGCAGTTGCTGCGGCACGTCCTGGGTCGGCCAGGTCGGTGCCTTGTAGTTCTCGACCTGCTGGAAGCAGATGCAGTTGCTGCCGTCCTCGGGACGGATCTCGGCCCACCCGTCGTCGGTCTTCAGCTTCCAGCCCAGCAGTTCGCCGTAGAACGTGCCGAGGGCGGCCGCGTCCGGGCAGTCGAGGACGAAACTCGGGTACATCGCGATAGTCATGGCCCGGACTCTAATGCGGGTTGCGGACGGTTCACGTCCGGATCTACGCCGAATTTCCGACGAGAGTCTGCCAGGCCCGCTCGAGGCCGGCCGCGATACAACCGGCCACCACGGTCTCGGAGCCGAGCACGCTCGCCTTCACCTCGGGCATCACCGGCGCGAGCTGCCGCAACTGCTTGCTGACCGCTTCGAGGAAGCCCGGCGCCTGACCGATACCGCCGCCGAGCACGACCAGGTCCGGATCGACGACGGTGATCACCGTGCACACCGCCTTCGCCACCAGCAGCGCCTCCTCCGCGACGACCGCCGCGGCCAGCGCGTCACCCCGGGCAGCCGCCGCGAACACCTTCTCGGCCGTCGTCGCACCGCGGACCCCCGCCCGGCGAGCCGCCCGTACGACGGCAGCCGCGGACGCCGACGCGTCGAACCCGCCGCGCTTGCGGGCGTCCCGCTGGTCACTGCCGGATCCCTCGGTGAACGGCAGGTACCCGATCTCGCCTGCGACGCCGTGCGATCCGTGCCGCAGCTTGCCGTCCAGCACCAGCCCCATGCCGATGCCCGTACCGACGCTGACGAACGCGAAGCTGTCGACGTCCCGGCCGTGCCCGTGCACCCGTTCCGCGATCGCGGCGGCGTCCACGTCGTTCTCGATCATCAACGTCGGGCCGAACCGGTCGCGCAGTGCGGCCAGCGTCGCCGGCGAGTCCCACCCGGACAGCCGCCCGGTCAACGTCAGCGCGTCCAGCCGCGGGTCGTACACACCAGGACTGCCTAGCACGGTCTGCGTGAGCTGCGCGGTCTCGATCCCGGCCTCGGCGGCGAGCGTCCCGCTCAGATCGACGAGCTCCTGGATCCGCGCCATCGCGTCGCCGGCCTTGGTCCGTACGCTCCGCCGCGACCGGACGGTCCCCGCGAGATCCGCGATCGCGCCGCGCAGATACTCCCGCCCCACGTCGAGCCCGAGTACGAAGCCGGCCTCCGGACGTACCTCGTACAGGCTGGCGGCCGGTCCCGGTACCCCCGTGCGCTGACCGGTCATGTGCACGAGTCCGGCGCGCTCCAGCGAGCTCAGCGCCGCGGAGACGGTCGGCTTCGACAGGCCGGTCAGCCCGGCGAGCTCGGTCCGCGAGATCGGGCCCGATCGCCGGATGTGGTCGAGCAGTACCTGCTCGTTGATCTCGCGGATCAACCGCGGGCGCGCCCCTCCGGTGGTGACCGTCACGCTCGACCCCCTCGTTCGCTAACAACTCGGCAACTAGGCCGACAAGTTCCGTTGATCCCTTGTGGTCCCGGTGATTGTTAAGTTAGTTTCCAATCGATTCTATTGGTCGGCGCGAGGAGGTGCCACCCCGTGGTTTCGACACCGGTCGTCGTCGGGCTGGACTTCGGCGGGACGAAGATCGCCGTGGCCGTCGGCGACCTGTCCGGCCGCCGCCTGGGCGCGACGACCGTCGACAGCCAGGTCGAGTCCGGCGGCGCCGCCGAAGCGATGGCGCGCGGCCTGACCGCGGCCCGGGAACTGCTCGCCGAGGTCGCGCCGGACCAGGAGCTCGCCGGCGTCGGCGCGGCCACCCTGGGCATCCCGTACGACGACCGCGTCGAACTCGCGCCGACCTTCCCGGGCTGGGGCGAGCTGCCGTTCGGGCGGCTGATCCGCGACGGGTTCCCCGGCGTACCGGTGCGGCTGGCGACCGACGTCAAGGCGGCGGCCGAGGCCGAGTTGCGCTGGGGCGCGCTGGCCGGCTCCGACCCTGGGCTCTACCTCAATCTCGGCACCGGTCTCGCGATCGCGATCGTTGCCGGTGGCACCGTTCTGACCGGGGCGCACGGCGCCTCCGGCGAGATCGGCTACGACCTGCGCTCCCCCGCCGACGTGTACGTCGACGAGGCCGAACGCACGATCCTGGAACACGTCGTCAGCGGTCAGGCGCTCGAGACCACCGGGTCCGCCCGGCTCGGCCGCCCGGTCACGGCCGCCGACGTCTTCACGATGGCGCGGACCCGAGCGGACGCCGCCGTCCTCACCGACGAGTTCGTCCGGGAGCTGGCGATGCATCTCGCCAACCTGGCCATCGCGATCGATCCGGACCGGATCGTCGTCGGCGGCGGCCTGGTCCGCTCCTGGGACCAGCTCGAACCCGGCCTGCGGCGCGCCCTCGACGCGGCCGTCCCGTTCCCGCCGGAGCTGTCGGTGGCCCGGTTTCCTTCGGACGCACCGCTGATCGGAGCGCTCGCCCTCGGCGTGGAGGCGGCGGGGGTCGTCCTCGGTGCGGAAGCATTCGCATGAGTTGGATTTCCAGTAGCGAAAGGCAGAAGTCGATGAGGGGCATCAAACGGATCGCCGGCGCCGCGGTGGCGGTCGGCGTACTGGCCGCCGCCGGTTGCGGCGGGGGCGACAAGCCGATCGGGAGCGCGAGCTCGTCGAACCCGTCGGCCTCGACCAGTAGCAGTGGCGGTGGCGGCGGCGCGCACAAGCAGGGCGGCAGCGTCACGATCGCCAACGTCGGCGGGCAGACCTGGCCGTGCCAGTTCAACCCGTTCAACCCGGCGGTCAACCAGGAGTCGCTCGGCTTCGTCTACGAGCCGCTCACCTTCGTCAACGTGCTGAAGGCCGGCGCGACAACGCCGATGCTGGCCAGCGCGTACACCTGGTCACCGAAGAAGGACTCGATCACCTTCACGATCCGCGACGGGGTGAAGTGGAGCGACGGGCAGCCGTTCACCGCCGACGACGTCGTCTACACCTTCACACGGATGAAAGAACAGCCCGCGCTCGACCTCTACGCGCTGTGGACCGGCGCCGGCCTGACCAGTGTCACCGCCGCCGGTAACAAGGTCACGCTGAAGTTCAAGGCCGCGGCCGAGCCGTACTTCTTCAACTTCGCCAACCAGGTCGGCATCGTGCCCAAGCACATCTGGTCGACCGGCGAGGCGGCCTCCAAGCCGGCCACCTGGACGGACCCGAAGCCGGTCGGCACCGGCCCGTTCACGGTCGAGTCCTGCAGCAGCAACAACATCTCCTACGTTGCCAACAGCAACTACTGGCAGCCGGGCAAGCCGTACCTGCAGAAGGTGCAGTACCCGGCGTACCTGGACAACAACCCGGCCAACCTCGACCTGGCCAGCGGCAAGGCCCAGTGGGGCGGCCAGTACATCCCGAACATCGACAACTTCTACAAGTCGAAGTCGCCGCAGAACAACTACTGGTTCCCGCCGACCGCGAACGTCGCGATCGTCCCGAACAACGACCCGTCCCACCCGGTGACCAGCAAGCTGGCGGTCCGGCAGGCGATCGCCTACGCCCTCGACCGCGAGCAGATCTCCAAGATCGGTGAGAGCGGCTACCAGCCCGCCGCGAACCAGACCGGCGTCGTCTCGCCGACCTTCGACAAGTACTTCGACAAGGACGCGCTGGCCGCGGCCGGGTACGACAAACCGAACCTGGACAAGGCCAAGCAGCTGCTGCAGAGCGCCGGGTACTCGGACTCGAACAAGCTGAAGCTGAACATCATCACGGTCACCGGCTACACCGACTGGGACGCGTCGCTGGCCGTCATCAAGCAGCAGCTCGCGAAGGTCGGGATCGAGCTGAGCGTCCAGGATCTCCAGCAGCAGTCGTACAACCAGAAGCTCTACACCGGTGACTACGACCTCGCCTACTCCAGCCAGACCGGTGGACCCACGCCGTACTACGAGCTGCGGCAGCTGCTGTACTCGAAGAACTCCGCGCCCATCGGCAAGTCGGCGAGCACCAACTACTCGCGGTACAACAACCCCGAGGTCGACAAGCTGATCGACCAGTACGCCGCCGCCGACCCGGACACGCAGGTCAAGCTGATCAAGCAGATCTCGTCGTACATGATCAAGGACGTGCCGGTGATCCCGACGACCGAGTCGGTCGACTGGTACCAGTACAACACCAAGGACCTCGACGGCTGGCCGACGCAGGACAACCCGTACGCGCAGCCGGCGCCGTACAACATGCCGGACGTCGGCCAGGTGCTGACGAACCTGTACTCGAAGTCCGCCCAGAAGTAAGGAAGGAACTGTGAGGAGAGTGCGCACGAGGAGCTGGTCGCGATGCGCTACCTGATACGTCGTCTCGGGTTCTTCGTGCTCACTCTCTGGGCGGCGATGACGCTGAACTTCTTCATCCCGCGGATGATGCCGGGCAGTCCGGAGGAGGCGCTGCGGCAGCGGCTCAGCAAGGGCGGGTCGGTGGTGACCGCCGAGCAGTTGCGAACCGTCCTCGCCGAGTTCGGCTTCGACCCCGGCAAGAACCTGATGCTGCAGTACCTCGGCTACCTGAAATCGATGGTCACCGGCCACTGGGGCGTGTCGATCGGCAGCAGCCTCGGCGTACCGGTGACGTCGCTGATCGGCGACGCGCTGCCGTGGACGCTCGGGCTGGTCGGCATCGCGACCGTGCTGGCCTTCGTTCTCGGCACGCTGATCGGCACGGTGGCCGGCTGGCGGCGCGGCGGCCTGATCGACGGCATCGTGCCGCCGGTGTTCATCGTCACCTCGGCGCTGCCGTACTTCTGGGTGGCGCTGCTGCTGATCTCGCTGTTCGCGATCGGTGACAACCCCGTGCTGCCGAACGACTTCAACTACGACCAGGGCCTGACACCGGCGTTCACCGGCGAGTTCGTCTGGAGCGTGATCAAGCACGGCATCCTGCCCGCCTCGACGATCCTGGTCACCGCGGTCGGCGGCTGGATCCTGACCATGCGGAACAACATGGTCACCACGCTCGCCGAGGACTACGTCCGGATGGCGCGGGCGAAGGGCATCCCGGGCCGCAGGATCATGTTCGGGTACGCCGGCCGGAACGCGTTCCTGCCGAACCTGTCCGGGTTCGCGATGTCGCTGGGCTTCGTGATCTCCGGGACGATCCTGGTCGAGTACGTGTTCAACTACCCCGGACTGGGTTACATGTTCTACAACGCCACGGTGAGCACCGACTACCCGTTGCTGCAGGCCCTCTTCCTGCTGGTGACGCTGGCCGTGCTGATCTGTGTCCTGCTCTGCGACTTCGCGGTGTTCCTGCTCGACCCGCGCGCCCGGACGAAGGGATGAATCCATGAGTGCAGTCGTTGCCGGTGCGTCGGCTCCTGTCACGGGTGCGACCCGCCGTCCCCGCGGTGGGCTCTTCCGCGCCATCCTGCGCAACCGCAAGGCCGTGGTCGGAGCCGCGTTGCTGCTGCTCTTCATCCTGCTCGCCGCGTTCCCGGGGCTGTTCGTCCCGGGCGCGCACCACGATCCGCAGGCGATCGGCGACCTCCCGCTGCAGCACCCGTCGGGCAGCCACTGGCTCGGTACGACGGGACTCGGGCAGGACGTCTACGCACAGCTGATCTACAGCACCCGTGAGTCCCTGGTGATCGCCGTGGTCGCAGGTCTCGGTGCCACCGTCCTGTCGGTCGTCATCGGCGTGTCAGCGGCGTATCTGGGCGGGTTCGCCGACGACGGCCTGTCGATGCTGACCGACATCTTTCTCGTGCTGCCGACGTTCCCGCTGATCATCGTGCTGGCGACGTACGCCGGCAAGGGCAACCTGACGGTGATCATCATCGTGCTGATCCTCACCGGCTGGTCGTACGGCGCCCGGCAGATGCGGGCGCAGGCGATGTCGTTGCGGAACCGGGACTTCCTCGAGTCGGCGCGGGTCCGCGGCGAGCGACGGTCGTACATCATCGTGGTCGAGGTGCTGCCGACGATGATCTCGCTGATCGTCGCGAACTTCCTCGGCGCGGCGCTGTACTCCGTGCTGACCGCCGCCGGCCTGCAGTTCCTCGGCCTCGGCGACCCCAACTCGCTGAGCTGGGGCACGATGCTCTACTGGGCGCAGAACCAGGGCGCCCTGGTGAACGGACTGCCCGCCTGGGCGCTCTCGCCGGGACTGGCGGTCGCGCTGCTCGGCGTCTCGTTCGCCCTGCTCAACTACGCGTTCGACGAGATCAGCAACCCCGCTCTGCGGCCGGTTCGGAGGCGACGTGCCAGAACAGCTTCTTGAGGTCCGCGACCTCACCGTCGAGTACGACACCGGATCGCGTCCGGTGGTCGCGGTCGACCACGTGGACCTCGACGTCCACGCCGGCGAGTTCGTCGGCGTGGTCGGCGAGTCCGGCTGTGGCAAGTCGACGCTGCTGTTCGCGATCGCGCACCTGCTGTCGTCGCCGGCCGCGATCACCGGCGGCTCCGTGCGGTTCAACGGGCAGAACCTGGTCACGATGAACGAGAAGAAGCTGGCGGCGATGCGCTGGCGGGACTTCTCGGTGGTGATGCAGAGCGCGATGAACGCGCTGAATCCGGTGAAGAGCATCGGCGCGCAGTTCCAGGACACGATCATGGCGCACGACGAGGTGGTCGACGACGGCCGGCCCGCCGAGGTACTGCGGCTGGTCGGCATCGACCCGATCCACCTGCGCAGCTACCCGCACCAGCTGAGCGGCGGGATGCGGCAGCGGGCGATGATCGCGATGGCGCTGCTGTTCACGCCGGACCTGATCATCATGGACGAGCCGACGTCCGCGCTGGACGTGGTCGCGCAGCGGTCGCTGATGGTGCAGATCAAGGAACTGCAGAAGAAGCTCGGGTTCGCGGTCGTCTTCGTCACCCACGACATGTCGCTGGTGAGTCACTTCTCGGACAAGCTCGTGGTGATGTACGCCGGGCAGGTGGTCGAGTTCGGCGACACCCGCGCGGTGTTCGACCACCCCGAGCATCCTTACAGCGCCGGGCTGCTGGACGCGTTCCCGTCGATCCGCGGGCCGAAGGTGCCGTTGACCGGGATTCCGGGGGCGCCGCCGAACCTCGCGTCGCCGCCGCCGGGATGCCGGTTCCAGCCGCGCTGCCCGAAGGCGTTCGAGGACTGCCCGAAGATCGAGCCGGAGCTGTACCAGGTGGGCGCCGTACAGGCTCGCTGCCTGCTGCACGCGCCTGACCTCATCAGGGAGGCCCAATGACCACGGTGGACGCCGAGATGGCCGGCGGGACCGACTCCGCCGCCGCACCGTTGCTCGAGACAAGAAACCTGACCCGGCACTTCCGGGTCGGGCGCGGGTTCTCGCCGCAGCTGCTGCACGCGGTCGACGCGGTGAACTTCTCGATCGGACGGCAGGAGATCGTCGCGCTCGCCGGGGAGAGCGGCAGCGGCAAGAGCACGATCGCGCGGCTGCTCGCGGGCGTGTACAAACCGACCGCCGGGGAGATCTTCTACCAGGGCCGGGCGATGTCGACGTTCCGGTCCCGGAAGGACCAGCTGTCCTACCGGGGCGACGTGCCGATGGTGTTCCAGGACCCGTTCAGCTCGCTGAACCCGGCCTTCCGGGTGTCGCACGGCGTACTGCGGTCGCTGAAGCTGCACCGGCCGGAGCTGGACCGGCAGCAGCGGTACGCCGAGGCGGAGCGGGTGATCGAGGCGGTCGGGCTGACACCCGCGGCGGACATCATGAACCGCTTCCCGTACGAGCTGAGCGGTGGCCAGCGGCAACGGATCGGGTTCGCGCAGGCACTCGCCCACAACCCGAAGCTGATCCTCGCCGACGAGCCGGTGTCGATGCTCGACGTGTCGATCCGGATCGGCCTGCTGAACCTGATGGCCGAGCTGCGTGAGACACAGGGCGTCTCGTTCCTGTACATCACCCACGACATCGCGAGTGCCCGGTACGTCGCCGACCGGCTGATGATCATGTACGCCGGCCACGTGGTCGAGACCGGTCCGGCCGAGTCGGTCCTGCAGAACCCGAAGCACCCGTACACGGACCTGCTGCTCGGCGCTGTCCCCGATCCGCGGGCACCGCTCAGCACCGGCATCGAGGGCGACACCGGCGAACCCCCGAAGGTCATCGACCCGACCCCGGGCTGCCGCTTCCGCTGGCGCTGCCCGCTCGCCGTCGACAAGTGCCACTCGGTCACGCCGGAACTCCGCACCCTCGGCCCGAACCACCAGGCCGCCTGCCACGTCGCCGAGCCGGACATCGGCACCTGACCGGCCCCCGTTCCGCCGCCGGATCTCCCCTGTACCGGCGGCGGGGCGGGGGTCAGCTCAACACCACTTCCAGGTGGCGGCCCGGCGTGATCGTGGTGGACGCGGCGAGCGTGACGACCGCTCGGTTGCCAGTGGCAACCACGGTCGCCCGGAGCCGGCCAGCCCCGGACCGGACCTCCACCCGCCGCGCCGGAACCGCTGTCTCGAAGGACAGTGTGGTGACGTTCAACCGGCCGTAGCGGACGTCGATCGTGGCGTTGAGCATCTTCGGTGTACGACGCTGGGAGTAGAGGCCCCACCCTTCGGCGCCCGTGAACGCACTGCGGAAGTTCTCCGGACGGATCCGCGGCGCGAAGCCGAGATGGCCCCGCGGCCCGTGGTACTCGTAACCGCACGCCGCCAGGTAGACGCCGTACCCCATCATCGCGCGGGCGTAGTGGTCGCTGGCCTCGATCTCGTTGTAGGGATTGCGTTTCGTCGCGTCGTACCGCTCGTACATCGCGCGGGTGACGGCCAGTCCCTCGTCGGTCATGCCCTCCGCGAACAGGTGCGCGGCGAACTGGTACTCCTGGCCCGTCCACACCTCGTTGAAGTACATCAGCCCGCGCGTCTCGTCCGACCCGCCGTGCGGCCAGGTCGCCATCAGCACGCCGCTCTCGTCGCCGGTCGTGTAGACGCGGCCGACGCCGATGCCCGGCGGGCGGTACGTACCGGGCGCGGCGCGGAAGTTCGACTCGTACAGCTTGCCGAGCGCGGTCCGGGCCTGGTCCTCGGGGAACACCCGCGGGAGGCCGAGCTGGGACGCGTACGTCTGCCCGTACATCTGGTCGACGAACAACCCGCGGTTGCTGTTCTCGGCCGTCGGGTGCGCGGGGTCGACCTTCTGGACGTAGTAGCCGTACTCCGCGTTCCACAGGTTCCCGGCAAGGTACGCCGAGCCGCGATCGGCGATGGTCGCGTAGCGGGTGGCGTTCGCGGTGTCGCCGACCTCGGTCGCCATCGCGGCGGCGGCCCGGAGCGCGGCGACGTACAGGCCGCTGATCCACGGCACCTCGCCGAACCACTCGGTGTCGAGGGTGTTCCACTGGCTGCCGCGGAAGATGCCGTCCTCGTCCGGTCCGTCCCGGTGGGTGACCAGGAACTCGACGGCGGTCCGGACCCGCGGCCAGACGCGTTGCAGGAACGACAGGTCCTTGCTCATCTGGTGTTCGCGGTAGATGCGCAGGATCGTGCCGGTCTGCCCGTCCGCGAACGAACTGGACGCGTCGCCGGACTCGCCGCGGTTGCCGATCTCGCCGGTCGGTCGGAACGCGATGCCGAGGTCGACGCGTTCCCGGGTGTCACGTTCGAGGTCCGGGAAGAGCCGGCCGATGGCCTGCGCGTAGTTCCACACGTGTTCGCAGGTGCCCGCGCAGCAGTACGTGCCTTCCCAGGCGTAGAAGCGGCCGTCGTCCCAGCGGTAGCAGGTGCTGGTCGCGATCGTGGACGCGGTCGCCAGTGTTCGCTCGAGGAACCAGTGCGGCAGCGACGAGTCGTCGTACCACGTCCGCACCCACAGCTTCGTGTCGTGCTCGAGGCGCGACGCCTCGCGGCCGACGTACTCGACGACCTCGCGGGCCGAGCCGAAACGCGTCGCGTAGTGCCGGCGGAACGTCGAGGCGCCGACGAGCTCGGCGAACAGTTCGCGTTGCGGATTCGGGAAGAACCAGCCGTAGGCGAACTGGACGGTCCGCGAGCCGCCCGGGGGCAGCGTCACCGTGACCGCGACGGTTCCGGCCTGCGGGTCGGCCGAGTCCGCCGGACCGGCGGCCGAGTCGAACAGCGCGTCGGTCGTCGACCAGTCGGCGATCGACGGGCGGGCGACGGCGCCCGGGGTCAGCGCGGCGAGCGCGAAGGTTCCGCCGTCCGGTCGTTCCGCCACCGGCTGCCGGCGGATCGGGCGGTCGCTGAACAGGATCCGGTCCACGTTCACGTGGCCCCAGCCGCCGGTGTTGTTGTCGACAATCTGAATGTGTGCCGTCCTGCCGGCGTACTTTCCGACGTCCATCGATACGGCGGTCAGCGGCTCGATGTCGGTGCCGGCGGTGGTCGCCACCACCTTGCCGTCGACGACGACGTTCAGGCAGGTCTCTCCCTGATGGCTGCCGCCGCCGACCCAGGCGGTCACGAAGCGGCGCTCGATCACGAAGTCGCGGCTGGTCAGCGAACCCGTGTAGCGGTCCGGATCTCCGGTCCCGCGGAAGTTGTACGACGTGACGAACCGCCCGCTGACGTTCAGGTCCGTGCGGACGCCGAACGCGCGGCGGAAGCCGTCCGGCGTCTCGGCGGCCGTCACCGGGCCGGCCCCGAACGCGTCGCCGCTGACCGTCCACCCGTCGTACGTGGTCCGGTCCCAGGTCTCGAAGACGATGTCCGGGCGGTCCGTGAACACGATCGCGTCGCAGCTGAGGTGTCCCCAGGCGCCCGTCTGATTGTCAACAATCTCGATGTGTGCAATCCGCCCGGCATACGCGCCGACGTCCAGCATCTGCGCGACCAGGGGCTCGCTCTCGTCACCCGTCGCGGTCGCCACCACCTGACCGTCGACGACCACGTTCACGCACGTCTCCCCCGGGTGCCGGCCGCCGCTCAGGCCGACCGCGACGTACCGGCGTTCGATCGTGAACTCGCGGCTGGTCAGCTTGCCGGTCGCGCCGTCGTACGTGCCGCCGCGGTAGTCGTACGAGGTGACGAACCGGGTGCCGGACACGTTCAGGTCGCCGAATCGCTTCATCAGGTCCGGTACGTCGAGCGGCCGCACCGGGCCCGCCCCGAAGGCGTCGCCGGTCACGGTCCAGCCCTCGTAGGTGTCCTTCTCCCAGTCCTCGAACAGGATGTCGTCCTGCTCCGCGGCCAGATCGTCGATCGCGCCGAACTGGACGCCGCCGTTGAACCCGCGCGCCTGCAGCGTCGTCGGCTGGCGGTTACGGCTGTCGATGCACACCGGGTTCTCGGCGTACCCGAGCAGCGTCGCGCGGACCGCTGCCGAGGACGTGTTCCGCAGCGTGAACGACATGATCGTGGTCGGCAGGGTGGAGTCCTGCGTGGCGAGCGGCACGAACGGCGAGAACGCCTCCAGCTGCACGGACACCGGGCTCCCGGCGTCGGCGTACGCGACCCGGCCGATCGGGTACGACCCGGTGAAGCGGACGTCCTCGAAGCCGGCTGCGTCGACCGTACGGGTGGTCGTCCGGCCGCGGCTCGTGGTCCGCAGCGCGAAGCCCTGCCCGAAGTGCGAGGCCCCCGGATCGTCGGCCGACAACGGGAACGCGTAGTGGTGACCGGAGAAGTCCGCGCCGCCGAGCGGGAACGACGTCGGGTTGAACACGTCCCACGCCCACAGCCGCCCGTCGCCGGACAGGTACACCTGCCCGGTCGTACCGCCGCCGACCGGCATCCCGATCCGCTGCAGCGCGGCACCTGTGTAGGACGTCGGCGTACCGCGGTCGAAGAGCACCTTCGGGTCGGGCTTCGGCGGCGCGGCCAGCGCCTGGGCCGGTACGGCGAGCGCGCCGACCGCGGTGGCACCGAGGGCGATGAACGTCCGGCGGCTCAGCTGGGCGCGAGGACAGTCGCCGGCACAGGATCTGTTCGCACAGCCGGCCGGGGCGTCAGATGCGGTCATCCGGGTTCTCCTTGACGGGCGGAGGCGGGAGAAATCGATTTCCGAGATACGGTTCGAACACCGTAGCCAGCGTGCGGGCGGAGGTCAACGGTCCGTCCGCCGGGATATTGTTCGACGTACGTCAAACAATGTCGTAGGCTCGGCACCATGCCCGCAACTCGTCGGTCGGTGGTCGCGCTCGCGCTGATCGCCTCGTTCATGGTCTTCGTCGACAGCACGATCGTGAACGTCACCCTCGCCGAACTCGGCACCCACCTGAACGCGTCCCGCGCCGAGCTGGAGTGGTCGCTGAACGCGTACACACTGTCGTTCGCCGCGCTGATGCTCGGCGCCGGCGCGATCGCGGACACGCTCGGCGCGAAGCGCGCGTTCCTCACCGGGCTGCTGGTGTTCACGCTGTCGTCGGCAGTCTGCGCGGCGGCCGGCTCGATGCTGATGCTGAATCTCGCCCGGCTCGTGCAGGGCGCCGGATCGGCCCTGCTGCTGCCGAGCGCGCTCGTTCTCGCGACGGCGTCCGCGACCGACGAACACGCGCGGCACCGACTGGTCAGCTGGTGGGCCGCGGCGGGCGGCGCCGGGATGGCGGCCGGCCCGCTCCTCGGGGGCGGCCTGGTCGCACTCGCGAACTGGCGGGCCGTGTTCGCGGTCAACGTGGTGATCGGCATCCCGGCGGCCCTCTGGGCCTGGCGCGCGATGCCGGCAGTCGTCAAGAGGTCGCGGCGGCTGGACCTGGCCGGGATGGGGACGGCGACCGCGTTCATCGGTGGGCTGGTGTTCACGTTGATCGAGGCGCCGGCGCGCGGATGGCTCGATCCGGCGATCCTGGTGGCGGCTGTGGTAGCAGTCGTCGGACTCGTGGGTTTCGTGGTCGTCGAGCGGTCGGTACGGGCGCCGCTGCTGCCGCCGAAGCTGTACGCCGACCGCGGGTTCGCGGCCGCCGCGCTCCAGGGACTGCTGCTCAACTTCGCCTTCTACGGCGTACTTTTCTCGATGAGCCTGCTGCTCCAGCAAGGGCGGCACCTCAGTGCCTTGGTGACCGGGTTGCTGTTCCTCCCGCTGACCGGGCTGATCTCGATCGCGAACATCGGCTCGGCGCCGCTCGCCCGGCGCCTCGGGCGGCCCGCAGTCCTCGCGATCGGGCAGGCCGTGGTCACGGTCGCGATGCTGGCGCTCGCCTGGGCGAGTACGTCGTCGGCGGTCTGGCCGATGGTGCTGGCGCTGGTGCCGATCGGTTTCAGCTCCGGGCTGCTGGTGCCGACCATGACGGCCCAGTCGATCGCCGCGGTCGAGCCGGCGCTGCACGGTGCCGCGTCGGCCGCGTTCAACACCTCGCGCCAGATCGGCGGCGCGATCGGAGTCGCGACGTTCGGCCCGCTGCTCGGCACGGCGCACGACCTCGGTCGCGGGTTCGTGCTGTGCGCGATCGTGGCGGCCGGGGCAAGTCTCGCCGGGTTGTGCGTGACCGCGATCGGCCGCCGTACGCCGATACTCGTACGCTGGGGGCCGGATGCAACGGATCGGGTGCCGTAACGCGTCTGGTCAGTGGGAGGGGGGCACGTGCCGCAGGGGAAGAAGCGGGTGGGGACGACCGTCGCGCTGACGCTTGTCTGCGTGCTGGTGTGCGCGGTCGCGTTCGCCGGCGCGGTGTTCGTGCTGATGCCGGGCACTCGCGACCGCAGTACGACGGCCGCCGCCAACGGCTCGCCGACGCCGAGCAGCCGGCCCAAGCCGCCGCAGCCCACCCCGAGCGTCCCCGAGTCCACCGACGGCCCCCTGCCCGGCGTCGACACACCCGCCACTCCCCCGCCGTCGACCCCGGTCGCGAACACCGGCACGTACGAGTGCCCGGGGTACAGCGGCATCCAGGTGCCGCTCCCGATGCTGATGAGCGACACGTTCGCGTGGGGCGACGACCCGCCGTACAAGGTCGGCAACGGCAGCGGTGACGTCAACTGGCGCGCCGACCCGTACAAGAAACCCAGCTGGTACATGTGGCTGCACTCGCTGCGCTGGCTCGGCAAGGGCATCGAGGCCGGCGGGCACGGCGACCGGAAGGCGCTCGCGCACGTGATGGCGATCATCCACGACTGGGTCAAGGACAACCCGTACAGCTGGAAGGGCGACGTCGGCGCGTGGGAGGCGACGATGCACCGCACCAACGTGCTGTTGTGCGCGCGCCAGGCCGTCCTCAGCGGGATGCACGTCAGCAAACTGCCGACGCAGTACGCGTGGCTGGACAAGTCACTCGTCGACCATGCGCAGTTCATGATCGTGAACTGGAGCGGCCGGTCGAACCACGGGACCGACGAGAGCATCGCGCTGTTCGGCGTCGGCTGCACGCTGAAGAAGCCCGAGCTGAAGAAGCTCGCGGTCGAGCGGCTGACCGAGGCGATCACGACCGCGATCGACCCGCAGGGCTCGACGAACGAGCAGTCCGTCGGGTACGCGATGTTCAACTATCTGCTCTGGGGCCGCGCCACGACCGCGCTGAAGCGGTGCGGCTCCGACCCCGGCACGGTGATCGACCAGCGTCGAGCCGCGCTGTCCGAGTGGCTGGCGCTCGCGACCAAGTCCACCGGCGAGCTCCAGCAGGTCGGCGACGCCGTCAAGCAGAAGCCGACCGGCGCGGCCGGTACCGCGCTGGACTACGTCGCCTCGCTCGGCAAGCACGGGACACGACCGTCGAAGCGGGTCGCGGTGTACGACGCCGGCTACGTGTTCGGGCGGACCGGCTGGGGCGAAACACGCCCGTTCGCACAGGAGTCGACGTACAGCATCCGGTACGGCGCGGCGCGCACGCTGCACGGGCACGACGACCACATGTCGATCACGTACTCGTCCCACGGACGTGACGTCCTGATCGACCCGGGCCACTCCGGCTACCAGCTCGACAAGTGGCAGGCGTGGTCGAAGAGCCAGGCCGCGCACAACGTGATGACGATCCCGTCCGCCGAGACCGCTTCTGTCGACACGCAACTGGTCCGCGCGTCGATCACACCAACCTGGGAGTCGTACTCGCTCGCCGACTCCCCCGCACCGGGCGTGACCCGCAAGCGCGACGTACTCGTGCTGAAAGACCCCGACCTGATCATCACGCTCGACCGTGGCCAGGCGACCGACAACCAGCGGTACGAAACTCTCTGGCATCTGGCCCCCGGCCAGAAGGTGACCGTCCAGTCCCCCACCGCCGCCGTCGCCACCGCCCCGGGGTCCAAGACGTCCCTCCTCCAGATCCCGTACCAGCAGCAGCCCGGCAAGGACGCCATCACCGTCGTCGAGGGCCAGCAGGACCCGGTGCAGGGCTGGTACTACCCCGACATCTTCCACCGCGAGTCCGCCCCGGTGGTCAAGTTCAACCGCACCGGCGACGCGGCGACCATCCTCTCCGCCATCGTGCCGACCGCGCCCACCGAAACGGTCACCTACACAACCCGCACCACCGCCGGCATGTTCTTCGTCGACCTCACCGTCGGCGCCCGCAAAACCACCGTCCGGGTCGCGCCGGACGGCCGCCTGACCCGCATCAGCTGACCCGGTTTGGCTGCACGCCGCCCGGTTACCTGACAGGGCGTGGGTGTTGCGCTCGCGCTGGCGTCCGCGCTGTGTTTCGGGCTGTCGGACTTCGCGGCCGGCCTCGCTGCCCGTCGACTGCACAGCGCGGTCGTCGTGCTGGTCGGCCAACTGTGCGGCGTCACCTTGGTCAGCCTGCTGGCGCTGCTGATCGCCGCCCCGCACCTCACGCCGGCCTCGCTCGGATGGGGCGCGCTGTCCGGGATCGGCACCGGGCTGGGTGCCGCGTTCCTGTTCCAGGCGATGAAGGTCGGCCGATTCAGCCTCGTCGTACCGCTCAGCGATGTCGCCGGGGTCGCGATCCCGGTGGTCATCGGCGTGGCGCTGCTGCACGACCGGCTCGGCTGGTGGGCGTGGGCCGGTTTCGCGATCGCCGTCCCCGCGATCTGGCTGATCACCAGCGGGCGCGGCGCGCGAACCGCGGTGACGGCGGGCGCCGGATGGGCCTTGCTGTCCGGCGCGGCCTTCGCCCTGCAGTACGTCGCTCTGGCCCGTGCCGACGCGTCCGCCGGATTGTGGCCGCTGGCGCTGAACCGGCTCGTCGCCGTCCTCACGGTCGCGCCGATCGCCGTCCGACGCGAGCGATTACGGATGGCCCGCCGTACGGCGATGCTCGCCGTCGCGTCCGGTGTCCTCGGGACCTCGGCGATCGCCGCGTTCATGCTGGCCAGCCGCGAGCAGGCGCTCTCGGTCGCGGTCGTGCTGACGTCGCTGTATCCCGCTGTCACGGTGCTGCTCGGGCTGACGGTCCTCCACGAACGCCTGACCAGCCGTCAGGTCACCGGCCTCGTGTGCGCCGCCGCCACCGTCGTACTGGTCTCGCTCTGACCCGTTCCGAGCACCCGCGAGCCGGCCTCGGCCGCGAACGCCTCGCGCGGACTCTGGACGGAGGCCAGCGACACGATGTCGCGACCGTAGACGAACGCAACCAGCCAGATCGCCAGCACCCGCATCTTCCGGTCCCACGTCGGCACTGCGAGCACGTGGTAGCCGCGGTGCATCAACCATGCCAGGACGCCCTTGATGACGATCCGCTTGTACTGGAAGATGCCGGTTCCGAGACCCAGCGTCGCAATTGAGCCGAGGCTGTGGTGCACGTAGTTCTTCGGCTCCCGGCCCCGCAACGACCGCAGCAGGTTCCTGGCCAGCACCTTCCCCTGCCGTACGGCGTTCTGCGCGTTCGGCACGGTGTACCCGGTACCCGACGCGAGATCAGGTACCGCCGCGTCGTCGCCGGCCGCCCACGCGTCCGGGACCACCTCGTCCGCGGTACCGATCCGCAGGTCCGCGCGCACCTGCACCAGCCCGCGCTCGTTGTGCGGCAGGTCCGTGTGGTTGCGCAGCAGCCGGGTCGCGGCGTTCCCGGCCGTCCAGACGATCAGCTCCGAGTCGAACTCGGAGCCGTCGGACAGTACGACGTGCCCGTCGGCGGCGGACGTCATCGTGGTGTTCAGGTGCACCACGGCGCCGCGCTTCTCGAACAGCTTCACCACCCAGGCGCCGGGCTTGTCGCTCACCTCGGGCAGGATCCGCCCGGACGCCTCGACCAGGTGGAACGCCAGGTCGCTCTCCGACAGCTCCGGGTACTTCTTCAGCAGCGCCCGCGCCAGCGACAGCAGCTCCGCCATCCCCTCCACTCCGGAGAACCCACCGCCGACGAATGTGATCGTCAGCAGTTTCCGCCGCCGCGGCCCCGGCTCCAGCCCCGCCGCCTCGTCGAACGCGGTGAACAGCCGGTCCCGGATCGCGACCGCTTCCTCGACGTGCTTCATCCCGATCGCCCGCTCCGCGACACCCGGGACGTCGAAGGTCCGCGTCACCGCACCCGCGGTCACCGCGATCACGTCGTACGTCATCGTGTAGTCCTCGCCCTGCGCGGGCCGGATCGTCACGGTCTTGTCGGCGTGCGAGATGCCGGTGACCATTCCGGACACGATCTTCGTGTGCCGCAGATTCCGGCGCAGCGAGACCGCCGCGTGCCGCGCCTCGACCGAGCCGGCCACCACCTCGGGCAGGAACGGCTGGTACGTCATGTACGGCCGCGGGTCCACGACGACGACCTCGGCCTCCCCACGCCGCAGCTTCTTCTCCAGCCGCCACGCCGTGTAGAACCCGGCATACCCGCCGCCCACCACCAGGATCTTGCGCACAGCTCACTCCGTCCGTCGTCCCTCAGTCAGTAGACAACAGACCAAGGCTGCTTGTGACATTCCTAGAGCATCCCCACGACCAGCGACAACGGCGGCCAGGACACGCGGTCCCGGCGGACGACGGCCTGGGCGCGCATCCGCGGCTCGGGGTCGCGGAGGCGGCGCAGCGAGATGCCGGTGGTCTTCGGGTACGCGGCCGGCAACAGCGCGACGCCGAGCCCGGCACCGATCATCTCCTGCACGAGCTGCAGGCTGTCGGCGCGCTGGGTGATCCGGGGCTCGAAGCCGGCCAGCGCGGCGATCGTCCGGACGACCTGCTCGTCGGCCGTGTGCCGGGAGTTCACGATCCAGTCGCTGCCGGCGAACGCGGCGAGCACCTCGGCGGCAGTGCCCGGCGTACGACGGGACCGGGACGGGACCGCGAGACTCCACGAGGACTCCCAGAGCACCGTCGCCTCGAGCGCGGTGCCGAGTCTCGCCGGTGCGAGGTTGTAGTCGTAGGTGAGCGCGAGATCGACCTGGTCGCGTTCGAGCATCGCCAGCGCGTCGGGTGGTTCCTGCTCCTGGATCTCCAGTCGCACGGCCGCGGGCAGTCGCGGTACGACGGGCAGCAGGGTGTCGCGGATCCCGGTGTGGAAGGCGGCGATCCGGACCGTGCCGGCGGGCTCCGCGGACGGGTCCAGGTCGGCGCGGGCGGCCTCGTGGGCGGCCAGGATGGTCACGGCGTGACCGGCGAGACGCCTGCCCGCCGGGGTGAGCCGGACGCGGCGGCCGTCGGGCTCGAGCAGCGGCGTACCGACGTCCTTGGCGAGGCCGGCGAGCTGCTGCGAGACGGTGGAGGTCGTCACGCCGAGGACCTCCGACACCGCGTGCATCGAGCCCAGCCGGGAGAGCGCGAGCAGGAGTTCCAGGCGCCGTACGTCCATTCAGCAATCATGAACGATCTGTGCAGAATTCTCACGTGGACGCGAACGGCGTGCGCGGGCTTCACTGGACGGCATGCGCTCACGGAAGACCGGTATCGCGTTCGCGGTGCTGTCGATGACGATGGTCCAGCTGGGGCTGGCCGTGTCGGTCGGGCTGTTCGGCCGGGTCGGCCCGGAGGGCGCCGCGTGGCTGCGGCTGGCCTGTGCGGGCGTGATCGTGCTGGTGCTGTTCCGCCCGCGGCCGAGTGCGTTCGACCGGAACGCGTTCCTCGCCGCGGTCGGTCTCGGCGTCGCGACGGGCGGAGTGACCTTGCTGTTCATGGCTGCGGTGGCGCGATTGCCGTTGGGGACGGCGAGTGCGTTGGAGTTCCTGGGCCCGCTGACGGTCGCCGTACTGCGCAGTCGCGGGCGGCTGGTCTGGCCGGCACTCGCGTTCGCCGGCGTACTGATCCTGACCCAGCCGTGGCACGGCGCGGTCGACGGGGTCGGCGTACTGTTCGCGCTCGGGGCGGCCGCGTGCTGGGCGGCGTACATCGTGCTCACTCAGCATGTCGGCAGCAATGTGACCGGTCTTCAGGGCATGGGGGTGTCGCTCCCGGTCGCGGCGGTGGTGGCGACTGTCGTTGCCGGTCCGACGACGATCCCGGTGCTGACCTGGCAGTTGGTGGTCATCGGGTTCGGTCTGGCCCTGTTGTTGCCGGTGATCCCGTTCAGCCTGGAGTATCTCGCCCTTCGCCGCCTGGATGCGGGGGTCTTCGGCACGCTGATGAGCCTCGAGCCCGCTCTGGCGCTGCTGATCGGCTGGCTGCTCCTCGGCCAGTCCCCCAGCCTGCTCCAGGCCGCCGGCATCGCCTGCGTCATCGCCGCCGGCGCCGGCGCAGAACGAGCCGCCGCAAGGCACATGACCGGTACCGAAGAACGGGTAGTGGTCGGCCCGGTCAGCACGCCGTAAGCGGCGGGCCGGTTCACTCGGCCGCTGACTCCCGCACCACTACCCGTTCTTCGGTGCGCGCCTGCGCCAGCATGCCCCGAAGGGTCTCGGCATCGACGTTGGCGCCGAAGGGGGCGGTGCCCGGCTCCAGGCGTTTGCCTGCCGGGAGGGGGCCGGCGAGGACCGGCTCGAAGCCGAGGGCGTCGACGAGGTCGGCGACCTGGGCGGTGTCCTCGGAGGCGCCGGCGATCGCGATGGCCTTGCGATCGGGGGCTCCGGCGGGGCGCGGGCCTTCGTCGAGGTCGTGGTAGCCCATGTGGTTGAAGGCCTTCACGACGCGGGAGCCGGGCAGGAACTCCTGCACGATCTCCGACGAGGACGTGCGCGGGTCGGTGAGGTCGTCGCGGATGCCGTCGACCTCCCACCAGTAGTTCATCGCGTCGACGACGAGCTTGCCGCGCAGTTCGTCCGCCGGGATCGTCCGGTACTTCCCCAGCGGCAGCGCCAGGATCACCACGTCCGCCTCGGCCGCCGCTTCCGCCGCGGTCACCGCGATCGCGCCGGGCGCCACCACCTCCACGATCAGCGCGATCTTCGAGACCTCTCCGGACCCGGCGATCAGCACCCGGTACCCGGCTGCGACCGCGAGCCGCGCCAGCACGGTGCCGACCTTGCCGGCGCCGAGGATCCCGACCGTCGCCGGCCGGGTCCCACCAGTTCCGATGCTCGTCCCAGTAAAAGATGTCACCGTGACTCCGCCAGGATCTCGCGGACCAGCGGGACCACCTTCGTCCCGTACAGCTCGACCGCCTTCAGCCGGGCGCTCGCCGGCAGCGGACCGCCCGAGTAGATCAGGTCGAACCGCTTCGCCCCGATCGCCTGCACCGCGCCGGCGATCCGCCGCGCCACTGTCTCCGGCGAGCCGACGTACATCGACCCGTGCAGCACCTCGGACTCGAACTCCTCGCGCCGCAACGGCGGCCAGCCGCGGAGGGCGCCGATCCGGTCCCGCATCACCTTGTACGGCGCGAAGTAGATCTCCTTCGCCTCCTCGTCGGTGTCCGCGACGAACCCCGGCGAGTGCATCCCGACCGGATGCGCCACGGTCCCGAACTGCTCCGCGGCCCGCTTGTACAGGTCGACGTACGGCGCGAACCGCTCCGGCGAGCCGCCGATGATCGCGAGCATCAACGGCAACCCGTAGTACGCCGTACGGACGACCGACTGCGGCGAGCCGCCGACGCCGACCCAGGTGGTCAGCCGGCCGGACTCGGTCTTCGGGTAGACGTCCGCGTTGTCCAGCGCCGCCCGCACCGTGCCTTCCCAGGTCACCGGCTTCTCGTCGAGCAGCCGCACGAACAGCTGCAACTTCTCCTCGAACAGCTTGTCGTAGTCCTCCAGGTCGTACCCGAACAACGGGAACGACTCGGTGAACGACCCGCGCCCGAGGATCACCTCGGCGCGCCCGTTCGACAGGGCGTCCACGGTCGAGAACCGCTGGAAGACCCGCACCGGGTCGTCCGAGCTCAGCACGGTCACCCCCGACCCGAGCTTGATGTTCGAGGTCCTGGTGGCGATCCCGGCGAGCACGGTCTCCGGTGTCGAGATCGAGAACTCCGGCCGGTGGTGCTCGCCGAGGGCGATCGCGTCCACGCCGATCTCGTCGGCCAGCACCGCCTCGTCCACCACCTGCCGGATCGCCGCCGCGGCGGTCACCGGCGCGCCGTCGTCGTCCACCGGGATGTCCCCGAAGGTGTCGAGCCCGAAGGCGACCTCGGTCATGTCTGCACGCTCCTGTTCAGTCCCCGCAAGTCTAGGTTGACGTGTCAACACCAGAACCGGCGGGGTTCATTCCCAGTGCCGCAGCTTGTCCGGGTTCCGCACGATCCAGACCGCGGCGACCTTGGCCGCGGCCACCCGCAGGCTGACGACTGCGACCACCCGGCGGCCGGCGTCCCGGACGACGACACCGGGATCGCCGTTGACCGACTCGACCGTGAGCGTGGTGTCCGGTCCGGCGAGTCCGGTCACACAGTGCGCAACGGCCCCAGGCCCCCGGACCGGGTCCAGCGCGACCGCCACCTGGCCCCCGCCGTCGCTGACCGCGACCACCTCCGGCGCGAGCAGCCTGCTCAGCGCACCGCGGCTCCCGGACCTGAGGGCGATCGCGAACCGATGCACGACAGCGTGGTCGCTGCGCTTGAACACGTCTCCTCCCGCTCAGGCGATCGTGCTGAGCTTGGCCGGGTTCATCTGCCACAGCACCTCGTCGATGCCCTCCGCCGACGTGGTCACCGTGCAGACCGCGAACACCGCATCGTCCCGGGAGAGCATCGCCACCGCGCGGCCGTTCGCCGTACCGAACGCGACCTCGACGCCGACCCAGAAGTGCTGATGGAACGCCCGGTGGTACTTCGCCACGCGCTCGCGCCCGACGACCGGGAACTTCGACGCCCGGGCCGCGCCGCCGCCGTCGGAGTAGCTGACCGCGTCCGCCGCCAGCAGTTCCTCGAGCACGGCGACGTCTCCCGACCTCGCGGCAGTGATGAACGCCTTCAGCAACGTCTGCTGCTGCGGTCCCGACACCTCGGTACGGCGTTCCGCGCGGATCCGCTTCCGCGCCCGGCTGACCAGCTGCCGGACGGCCGGCTCGGTCGACTGCAGCATCGTCGCGAGCTCGTCGTACGGGTAATCGAACGCCTCGCGCAGGATGTACGCCGCCCGCTCGGTCGGCGACAACCGTTCGAGCACGAGCAGTACGGCGAAGCTCAGCGCCTCGCCGCGCTCGGCCCCGAGGTACGGGTCGGCGCTGGTGTCCACCGGCTCCGGCAGCCACGGCCCGATGTACGTCTCCCGGCGGGCCCGCGCGGACTGGTTCGCGTTGATCGCGAGCCGGGTCACCGCCGTCGACAGGTACGCGACCGGACTCTGGACCGTACTGCGGTCCGCCGCCTGCCAGCGCAGCCACACCTCCTGGACCAGGTCCTCGGCCTCGGCGTGGCTGCCCAGCATCCGGTACGCGATCCCCATCAGGCGCGGCCGCACCTGGTTGAAGATCGCGACCGCGTCGTCCAGGTCCTCAGTCATCAACGCGAGGATAGGGCGCCGCCTCCAGCGCCTCGATGGCGCCGTGCAAACTGCGCAGGTCCGCCGCCTCGGCCTCGGCCTCGTACGGGTCCAGTACCAGGGCCTCGCCCTGCGGCGGCATGCCCGCGGCCTGGAGCTCCAGGTCCGCCTCGACCTCGACGTCCAGCTCGTGCAGGAACTCCGGTTCGCTCATTGGGCCGCGTACCACTCGTCGTAGTGCAGTTCGCCCAGCGTCGCCTCGCCGATCGGGACCAGGCTGCGCTCGGTCAGCTCCGAGCCGAAGTACTTCGCGTGCACGTCGGAGACCACCTCGCGGGTGTCGCCGCGCTCCGCGAGCGCCTTCCGGAAGAACTCGTCCATCCGGTACTCGTCCGGCCCGGCGATGTCGATCCGCCCGTTCAGCGGCGTACCGACGGCGACCTTGCCGAGGTTCTTCGCGACGTCCTCGGCCGCGATCGGTGCCCAGGCGACCGGCGCGATGTGCACCTTTCCGTCGTCCCAGGTGCCCTCGTCCGCGATCGCGCCGACGAACTCCATGAACTGCGTCGCGTGCACCAGCGAGTACGGGATCCCGGAGCCCTTGATCAGCTCTTCCTGGGCGATCTTCGCGGCGAAGTAGTGATTGTCGGCGAGCCGCTCGGTGCCGACGATCGAGATCCCGACGTGTTGCCGGACGCCAGCCGCGTCCTCGGCCCGCAGCACGTTCGAGGTCGAGGTCCGGAAGAACTCCATCACCGGCGCGGCCTCGAACGACGGCGAGTTCGCCACGTCGACCACCACGTCGGCGCCCTTGAGTACGTCGTCCAGGCCTTCGCCGGTGATCGTGTTGACGCCGGTGCTCGGAGCGGCCGGCACCGCCTCGTGCCCGTGCTCGGTGAGCTTCGCCACCAGCTTCGTGCCGATCAGCCCGGTACCGCCGATCACGACGATCTTCATCGCAGGTCCCTTCGTCTGTTGTGCCCTGTCACGAGATAAGACAGGGCACCCCACGGGCTTGTGACAGACGTGCCCTAGGCGGTCAGAGCGGCGAGGTTCTGCAGGGTGGCCTGTAGGACGTCGGTGATCGGTACGTCGTCCGGCGCGCTGATCCAGCGCTCGAACGAGACCCGGAAGACCCCGACGCCCGTCTCGGCCGCGAGCGCGGCGACGTCCGGCGGGACGCCGCGGTCGAGCAGGCCCTGGCGCAGCGCCGCGGTCAGCTTCGCCATCTTGATCAGTTCGCGCTCCAGCAGCTCCGGGGTCGAGGTGATCACCGCGGCCCGGCGGCGCGAGTAGTCCCGGCGGATGTCGTCGAAGAAGTCGGCGGACGCGAGCACCGCGCTCGTGATCGCCGCCATCGGCGTGGCGTCCGCGGGTGCGGCGGCGAGCGCCGCGACCATGCGCTCCTGCAGCAACTCGGAGCCGGCGAACAGCACCTCGCGCTTGTCGGCGAAATGCCGGAAGAAGGTCCGCGCGGTCACCCCGGCCCGGTCCGCGATCTCGGCGACGGTCGTGCCGTCGAACCCGCGCTCGGCATACAGCGCCATCGCGGCCTCTCGCAGCCGCCCGGCCGCGTCCGGCTCCCACCGTCCCATGGGTCGATCCTAGCCGATGTCATCGAGTGACATCAGGGTGTAGCATCGGTGATGTCAGTCAATGACATCACTTTCTGGAAGGACAGTCATGCGCGTATTCATCACCGGAGCATCCGGGCACGTCGGGTCGGCGCTGGTCCCGGAGCTCCTGCACAACGGCCACCAGGTGATCGGCCTGGCGCGGTCGGACGAGTCGGCGAAGCGGCTCACCGAGTGGGGTGCCGAGGCGGTGCGCGGCGACCTGCACGACCTCGACCGGCTGCGCGCGGCGGCGGCCGCGGCCGACGGCGTCGTACACCTCGCGTTCCGGCACGACGCGATGGTCGAAGGCGACCTGGCCGGCGCGGCCGAGTCCGATCTCGCCGCGCTGCAGGCGATCGGCGACGCCCTGGCCGGCACGGACAAGCCGCTCGTCAGTACGTCGGGCACCGGGATGCTCGCCCACCTGCAGCAGGGCCGGGTCGCGACCGAGGAGGACTACGACCCGAACGGCGGCTACCGCATCGACTCCGAGAACTACGTCTTCGACCTGGCAGGCAAGGGCGTTCGTACGTCGATCGTGCGGCTGCCGGCGATCACCCACAGCCGCCTGGACCTCCACGGGTTCGCGCCGTCACTGATCTCCTTTGCCCGGCGCAACGGTTTCGCGGCGTACGTCGGCGACGGCACGAACCGGTGGCCCGCGGTCCACACGCTCGACGCGGCGCGGGCGTACCGCCTCGCGCTGGAGTCCGCGCCCGCCGGCAGCCGGCTGCACGCCGTACAGGACGAAGGCATCGAGTTCCGCACGATCGCGGAGGCCATCGGCCGCGGGCTCGACCTGCCGGCGCGCTCGGTGACACCCGACGAGGCGGCGCAGTACGTCGGCTTCCTGGGCCGGTTCGCGACGATGGACAACCCGACGTCCGCGGCCCGGACGAGTGAGCTGCTCGACTGGCAGCCCACCCACCCGGACCTGCTCGCCGACCTCGCGGAAGGCTTCTACTTCAAGGAGAACTAGACCTTCAGGACCGGGGCGACGGTCTTCGACTTCGAGCCCTCGTACGCGGCCAGCAGGATGCCGAGGACGGCGATGCCCTCCTCCTCGGTGTGCAGCGGGCGCTGCTTGCCTGCCAGCGAGTCCGCGAAATGGCCGATCTCGGCGACGAACGTGTCGATCGGCTCGAACTCGAACGTCTCGGTCTCGCCGGAGCGCAGCCGGTACGAGAGCGTCGTACCGTCGCTGGTCAGTGAGCCCAGCTCGCCGACGGCGGAGAAGCGCTCGGTGGACTCGGCCGGCTGGTACGCCCAGCTGGTCACGAGCTGACCGACGACGCCGTTGTCGAACCGGATCAGCACCTGCGCGGAGTCCTCGCCCTCCATGAACTTCAACCGGTGCGTGGAGAGCATCGCGGTCGCCTCGACCGGCATGCCGCCGGCCAGGTGCAGCATCAGATAAGTGGGGTGGTACCCGGTGTCAATGAGCTCGCCACCGCCACTCGTCTTGCTGCTCGCGCGCCAGCCCATCGTGCTCGGGTCGAAGTCGTTGTAGAAGCTGTCGGTCGTCCGTACCTCGTACACGGTGCCGATCGTGCCGCCCTGCAACAGCTCGCGCGCCTTCGCGACGGCCGGCATGAACAGCTGGTTGTGCGCGCACATCAGCGTCACGCCGTTCTCGGTGACCGCCTTGCGAACGTCGGCCGCCTCCTCGGCGGACAGGCACAGCGGCTTCTCGCAGAGGATGTGCTTGCCCGCCTCGGCGGCCGCGACGATCGCGTCCCGGTGCAGATGGTGCGGCAGACAGATGTCGACCGCGTCCAGGTCCTCGTTCGCGAGCATCTCGTGGTAGTCCGTGTACGCCGTGGCGCCGAGTTCCTCGCCGCGCTTCTTCGCGGTCTCCTCGACGGCGTCCGCGACCGCCGTCACTCCGATCCGGTCGGCGTGCGCGCGGTATCCCTTGATATGCGCCGAGGCGATCCCGCCCGCGCCGATCAATCCAACCTTGATCATCGGCTACTCCTTGTCAGCTGTAGGAAATGACTCGGTCGGACTCGGCCGCGGCGTTCGCCGCCACCACCAGACGGGTGAGCTCGACGGCCCGCGCGATGTTGTCGTCGGCCCGCGTGCCGTTGTTGATGTGATCGACCCACTGGGCGAACGCGTCCGGGGAGTGCTCCGGTACGTCGACCTGCTCGCCGTTCACCAGCAGCACGTTCCCCGCGTCCGTGTACGTCAGCGTCCCCTCGGTCCCGAACAGCTCGATCGTGAACGGGTTGTTGCTCGCGAACCCGGCCTCGATCACGCCGATCCGCTGGTCGCCGTACCCGGCCACCACGACGGCGTTGTCCTCCAGCCCGCGCCCGGCGATCGAGCGGTACGTCGCACTCACGGTCTCGGGTTGCGCGCCGAGGAACAGCTGGGTCAGGTACACCGGGTGGCAGCCGAGGTCGGTGAGCGCGCCACCGATCGCGGCCTTCGGCTCGAAGAACCGCTGCGGTAGCCAGCCTTCCTTGCCGTCGCGGCCGATCGCGCCGTCGTGTGAGAGCCGGACTCGTCCGTACGTCAGCGTGCCGAGCGTGCCCTTGTCGAGCACTTCGCGGATCGCGGTCGTGTAGCCGTGGTAGAGCCGGGGCAGCGAGACGATCAGCTTCACCCCGGCGGCGTCGGTGGCCGCGACGATCTCCTCGGCCTCGGCGACCGTCGGCGCGAGCACCTTCTCGGTGAAGATGTGCTTGCCGGCCCGGGCCGCCTTCAGCATGATGTCGCGGTGCACGTCGGTCGGCGTCGTGATCACCACGCCGTCGAGATCGTCGCGCGCGAGCAGGGCGTCGAGATCACCGGTGTACTCGGCGCCGAACCGCTCGGCGCCTTCACGGCCGCGGTCGGCGTCGTCGTCCCAGACGGCCACCAGGTCCGTCCCCGGGTGCGCCTGGGCCTGTCTCGAATAGTCGCCGGCATGCACGTGCCAGAAGCTGAGCGTCGCGATCTTCAGTGGATTGGACACGCTGGTCCTCCTCAGTGGAAACCTGTGGAAACGTTTCTGATCGACCGTCGGCTGATCACGGTACAACGTTGTCAGGAGTCCGCAACAGGGTTCTTCCGAGGGCGTTCACACGCTGAGACCCGTGCGCAATCCGGGTGCTTATAGTTATCCAGGAGTCCTGGAATACGTGAGGAGCACCGCGATGTCCGAAGAGCTCGCCGGCGGGGACCTCTCCCGGCTGCGCCAGCTGAACGCGGTCGCCGTACTGCGGGAGTTGCGCGGGACGCAGCCGCTGACGCTCACCGAGCTGTCGAAACGCACAGGACTGTCGCGCGCTTCCACCGAGGACGTCGCCCGGGACCTCCTCGGCCGCGGCTGGCTGGCCGAGGTGGCCCCGGCCGCGGGCACCGTCGGCCGCCCCGCCCGCCGCTACCGCTTCAACTCCGGCGCCGGCCGCCTGCTCGGCGTCGACGTCGGCGGCCACAAGATCCTCGCCTTGGTGACCGACCTCGACGGCGAAGTCGTCCATCAGTCCCGGGTCGAGGTACCTGCCGACGCCGGCCGTCGCGAGCGCCTGGCGGCCGTCGACCGGTGCGTGGCCGAGGCACTCGACGGGACGGCACAGATCTGGGCGACCGGCGTTGCGACGACCGGGCTGGTCGACGGGACCGGGAAGGTGATGCTGTCGGATTCGTTGCCCGAGTGGAGCGGGGTGGATCTCGGGGCGCACGTACAGCGGCTGGTGCCGGGGGCGGTGCGGGTGGAGAACGACTGCAAACTGGCGGCGCTGGCGGAGACATGGCGTGGGGTCGCGCGGTACGCGAAGGACGTCGTGTTCCTGCTGGCCGGGCTACGCACCGGGGCCGGGCTGATCATCGACGGGAAGCTGCACCGCGGGTTCGCCAACTGGTCCGGCGAGATCGGCGCCCTCCCGGCCGCGGGCTGGCAGCGGGCCCCGCAGCATCTCCACGCGTGGTTGAGCAAGAACCCGGCAGCAGGTGGGTTCGAGCGAGTGTTCGTGGCGGCGCGAGCGGGTGACCACGGAGCGCGGAAAGCGGTCGAGAAGTACGTGAAGGACCTGGCGATCGGGGCCTCGGCGCTGGTGCTCACGCTGGACCCGCAGTTGGTGGTGATCGGCGGCGGGTTCTCACGGTCGGCCGACGTGATGGTGGAGCCGTTGCGCCGGGAGCTGGAGCGATGGTGCCTGCGGACGCCGGAGATCCGGGTGTCGGCATTCGCCGACGAAGGCGTCGCACTCGGCGCGGTCCGGCTGGCACTGGACGCCGTGGAAGCGGCCATCACCGACGGGCTGAGACCTTGACATAATTTCCCTGGACTCCATCATTATCCCCATGAGACGGCTAGTCACAGCCCTCGCAGCACTCAGCCTGCTGCTACCGGCCCAGACCGCGATCGCGCACGCGGACGGCACGACACGCACCTACACGACGAGCGACGAGGTGATCGCGAACCAGGAGCGCGGCTTCTACCACCACGAGGAGACGCACTACCGCTCCGACGGCACCGGCTACGTGCCGCTCGACCTCGCCACCCTGCGGAACTTCCGCACCCAGGAGCACATCACCCAGATCCTGCGGATGTTCTACCTGGAGAAGTTCGCCAAGCAGGACGTGATCGACAAGCACTACCTCGACCTGATGCAGGCCGACTTCGACACCGCCCGCGCGGCCGGCGTGAAGCTGATCGTCCGGTTCGCCTACGCGCTGCCCGGTGACGGCTGGCCGCCGCCGACGCCGTACGGCGACGCGCCGGTGTCTCGCGTCGTCAAGCAGATCCGGCAGCTCACGCCGATCCTGCGGGCCAACTCCGACATGATCGCGGTCGTCCAGTCCGGCTTCGTCGGTCTCTGGGGCGAGGGGTACTACACCGACTACTTCTCGAACCCCGCGGACCCGAGCCAGGTCTCGGACCAGAACTGGGCGGACCGGAAGGCGGTCGTCGACGCCCTGCTGCAGGCGCTGCCGAAGGACCGGATGGTCCAGGTGCGGACGCCGTACATGAAGCAGCGGATGTACGGCGTCCCGACCGGCACCGCGGGCGGACTGACGGCGGACCAGGCGTACGACGGGTCCGCGGTCGCGCGAATCGGGCAGCACAACGACTGCTTCCTGGCGAGCGACGACGACTTCGGGACGTACCTGAGCGACCCGATCGAGCTGGACAAGCAGTTCGTTGCCCAGGACACCAATTACGTGCCGGAGGGCGGCGAGACCTGCGGCGTGGACGCGCCGCGGTCGGAGTGGCCGTCGGCGGCGGCCGAGATGGCGCGGCTGCACTTCTCGTTCCTGAACATCGAGTACCACCCGGACGTGCTGGCTAGCTGGGGATCGAACATCGAGATCGCGAAGCAGAAGCTCGGGTACCGGTTCGCGCTCACCCGGAGCACCGTGAGCCAGTCCGGTGGAAACGTCCACGTCGACCTTCAGGTGCGGAACGACGGGTGGGCGGCGCCGTACAACCCACGTCAGGTGCAGTTGGTCTTCCAGAGCAGCAAGCACACCTTCAAGTACAACGTCCCGGCCGATCCGCGCCGCTGGGGTGCGGGCACCCTGACCTCCCTGAACTGGTCGGTCAAGGCTCCCCCGGTACCGGGCCGGTACAAGGTGCTGCTCAACGTCGCGGATCCGAAGCTCCAGTCACAGGCCAAGCTGCCAGGTTCTGGTGAGACGTACAACGCGGTCTACGCCGTACGTTTCGCGAACAACGGAACCTGGCAGCCGGCCACCGGTTACAACGACCTGCAGCAGACGGTGACTATCGGATAGGTCCCCGAGTACGACGTCTTCTCGTCGTCGGGTCGACGCGGTAGATAGAACGATCGGTCTTGACAATCCTCGGCGAAGTGCCGCAAGCTCTGAGGTGTACCGATCGTTCTATCTACCAGCTTCCCGCGAGAGAAGGACCTGATGTCCAGTTCATTCGAGACCGTCGGCACGGCGGCTCCGGCGACCGTTGCCGGGAGCACCAAGGCGTTGCGGTCCCTCTACTTCACCCGGTTCGGGTTCGCCGTCGTGTGGGCCGTGCTGACGATGGCGGTCGCCAAGAGCATGAACCCGGCGGCCGCCGTACTGCTGGTGATCTACCCGCTGTTCGACGTCGCCGCGGCCGTCGTCGACTTCCGTACGTCGGGCAGCACCCGGCAGAAGTCGCCGCTCTACGTCAACATGGCCCTGAGTCTGCTCGCTGCCGTCGGGCTGGCGATCGCGGCCGCCTCCGGGATCCCCGCCGTACTGCGGGTCTGGGGCGCGTGGGCAATCACCGCGGGCCTCGTCCAGCTGATCCTCGCGATCCAGCGGTACCGGCTCGGTGGCCAATGGCCGATGATCCTCAGCGGCGGCATTTCGGTTCTGGCCGGCGGCAGCTTCGTCCTGATGGCGAGCAAACCGGACCCGTCGCTCACCAGCGTGGCCGGGTACGCGATCCTCGGCGGCATCTTCTTCCTGATCTCCGCGATCCGCCTGCATCGCCTGGCCGGGAAGGCGAACTGACGTGCTCGACGTCGACGTAGTGGTCATCGGCGCCGGCCCGGTCGGCGAGAACGTCGCCGACCGGGTGGTGCAGGGCGGCTTGACCGCGGCGATCGTGGAACGCGAGCTTGTCGGCGGCGAATGCTCGTACTGGGCCTGCATGCCGACCAAGGCCCTCCTCCGCGACGCCGCCGCCCTCCGCGCCGCTCGCGCACTACCTGCGGCCGGCCAGGCCGTGACCGGCACCCTCGACCCGGCCGCGGTACTAGCCAGACGGGACCGCTTCACCTCCAACTGGAACGACGCCGGCCAGGTCGAATGGCTCAACCAGGCCGGGATCACGTTGCTCCGCGGACACGGCCGCATCACCGGCACCCGTACCGTCACCGTCACCCACGCCGACGGTACGACGACGACCCTGCAGGCGCGTCACGCTGTCGTGATCTCCACCGGCAGCAGCGCCTATCTGCCGCCCATCGAAGGACTGGCGGACGCCGCACCGTGGACGAGCAGAGAAGCCGCCGCCGTCCAGGCCGTCCCGGAACGGCTGGTGATCATCGGCGGCGGAGTCGTCGGGTCCGAGATGGCCACCGCGTTCAGTGCCCTCGGCTCGGAGGTGACGCTCGTCTCCCAGACCCGGCTGCTGCCCGGCGTGGAGCCCTTCGCGGGTGGCTATGTGGCCGACGGTCTGCGTACGGCGGGAGTGTCGCTGCAGCTGGACGTCGACGCGACCGCGGTACGGCGGGACGACGCCGGCGTACACGTGACTCTTTCCAGCGATCGGACCGTCGACGCCGACGAGATCCTGGTCGCCACCGGCCGGATGCCGAACACCAAGGACCTCGGTCTCGATCAGGTCGGCCTCGCCCCCGGAAGCTGGCTGCACGTCGACGATGCGCTCGGGGTTGTCGACGACGCCGGAAACCCGGTCGGTGCCGGCTGGCTGTACGCGGCGGGCGACGTGAACAAGCGCGCGATGCTGACTCATCACGGCAAGTACCAGGCCCGTGCGCTGGGCGACGCGATCGCTGCGCGCGCCCGTGGCGAGCAGGCCGATCTGAGTCCGTGGGGACGCCACGCCGCCACCGCCGACCAGCGGGCCGTCACTCAGGTGATCTTCACCGATCCCGAGATCGCCGCCGTCGGCCTCTCCGCCGAAGCCGCCGCGCAGGCCGGGTTGAAGGTCCGCGTCGTCGACTACGACCTCGGCGCGGTGTCGGGGGCCGCGCTGCACGCCGACGGCTACCGCGGGCAGGCGCGGATGGTCGTCGACGAGAACCGCAACGTGCTGCTCGGCTTCACCGCCGTCGGACCCGATGTCGCCGAGCTACTCCACGCGGCCACGGTCGCGATCGCCGGCGAGGTCCCACTGGACCGCCTCTGGCACGCCGTCCCCGCCTACCCGACCATCAGCGAGATCTGGCTCCGCCTCCTCGAGACCGACGGCCGGTAGACCCACCAAGAGAAAGCGAACACGACCATGTCCGACTCCCTCTACACCGCCGTCGCCTGAGGCTGGGTGTACGTTCAGCCGAGCGACTCGGCGAAGAATGCCCGGATCTCGGCCACGGCCGGCGTCACGTACTCGTCCCGGTCGTACAGATCGACATGGGTGGCGTCGTCGATCCAGACGAACCGCTTCGGCCCGCGCGCCTTCTGGAAGGCCTCCACGCTCATCCACGAGGTGACCGCCTTCCGGCCCGCGATCATCAGCAGCGGCCGGTCGACCGCCCGGACGGCGTCGAAGGTGGCGATCCGGTCGACACTGATCCACGGCAGCGTCTTCGTCGAGCGCTCGTGCCTGCCGCGCGGCGTGCAGTAGTACTCCCAGCCTTCGAACACGTGCTGCCCGCCGACCCGCGCCGCGTCCTCGGTCGGCGGGAACAGCTCGAAGGTCTGCGTCTCGGCACCGGCCGCCTCGGCCGTCCGGGCGGCCGCCGCGGCGGCGAGCAGGCCCTCGAACACCGCCGGGTCCTGGGTTCCGTCGGGACCGACCCGGAACTGCCGGGCGATGTCCACCCCGCTCACCGTCGCGAGCGCCTTGACCCGCGGATCGGTGGCGGTCGCGACCAGCCCGTACCCACCGGACGCGCAGATCCCGAGAACCCCGATCCGTTCCGCGTCGACCTCCGGACGGGTGGTCAGGTACGACACCGCCGCCTTCAGGTCCTCGACCCGCTGGGCCGGATCCTCCAGCCCCCGCGGCAGTCCCTCGCTCTCCCCCTGGTACGCCGCGTCGTACGCCAGTGTCACGAAGCCCTGCTCCGCGAGACGCGCCGCGTACAGGCCGGCGGCCTGTTCCTTCACGCCCGTGCCGGGGTGACCGACCACGAGCGCCGGGCGCGGCGTGGCGCCGTCCGGCACGTACAGCTGACCGGCGATCCGGAGACCGCCGCTGATGAAGTTCACGTCTGTTCTCATGCGTCCAACCTCCCGGTCGCGGACGATGCGCTCCAGGGAGGGTTCTGCCTAGGCAAGCCAGTACCAGGCACGCCGGCGGCTGAGGATGCACACTGGTGCCATGGACAACGAGCTGGGCGCATTCCTCCGGTCCCGGCGCGCGGCCCTCGAGCCCGCTCAGGTGGGCCTGCCGGACGACGGGCGGCTCCGTCGGGTACCGGGTCTGCGCCGCGAGGAGCTCGCCCAGCTCGCGCATGTGAGCGTCGACTACATCGTCCGGCTCGAACAGGGGCGGACACGCCGCGTGTCCCGCCCGGTCCTGGACGCCCTCGCGGACGCGCTGCAGCTCGCGCCGGACGAGCGCGAGTACCTGTTCACCGTCGCCGAGGTCGCTCCGGCGCCCGTACGGCGGCCGGCGCGGCCCGAGGTTGCCCCGCAACTGCGGCAGCTCCTCGACCGGATGCACGACGTACCGGCGATGGTCCTGCACCGTGGCATGGACGTCCTCGCCTGGAACCGCGGCGCCGCCGCGCTGCTCACCGACTTCGCCGCGCTCCCGGTCGAGCACCGGAACCTGATCCGCCTCACGTTCCTCGACGAGCAGGTCCGCTCGCTGTACGCCGACTGGCCGCGGGCCGCCCGCGAGTGTGTCGCCGTCCTGCGGATGGAGGCCGGCCGGACGCCCGGCGACCCGGCGATCAACGCCCTCGTGGGCGAGCTGAGCGTCCGCGACGAGGACTTCCGGAACTGGTGGGCCGGCCATCAAGTTCGGGGCCCCGGCAACTGACGAAGGCCTACCGGCACCCGACGGCCGGCGAGCTCACGCTCGACGTCCAGCAGTTCACCGTCGACACGCACCCGGAGCAGCTGCTCGTCGCGTACACCGCCGAGCCCGGCACGCCGTCGTACGACGGGCTCCGGTTCCTCCTGGTTCTCGAAGAGTCATTCGGAAGCCGTCTGAGCGGCGGTCTGGGGTAGCAACGGAGGCTCCGGCCTGGCCGGGTGCGCGATGCCCGCGGCCGCGTAGGCGTCGGCCTCGTCCAGGGTCTCGTGTTCGAGGAGCTGCGCGGCGATCGAGTCCAGCTGCGGACGGTGCTCGCGCAGCAGGCGGCGGGCGTCGGCGTAGCACTGCTCGATCAGCCGCCGTACCTCCGCGTCGACCGTGTTGAGCAGCTCGTCCGACACGCCCGCCGTCCGGGCGTCGCCCTCGGCCGGGAGTACCGACACCGGCCCGATCGCGTCGGACATGCCCCAGCGGCCGACCATCGAGCGCGCGATCCGGGTCGCCGTCTCCAGGTCGCTCTCGGCGCCGGTGGTGACCACGCCGAGCACCTCCTGCTCGGCCGCCATCCCGCCGAGCGCACCGATGATCCGGCCGCGCAGGTACCCCACGTCGTACCCGTAGCGGTCCGCGTCCGGCGTCGACAACGTCACCCCGAGCGCGCGCCCGCGCGGGATGATCGACACCTTCCGCACTGGGTCCGCGCCCTTCTGGATCATCCCGAGCAGCGCGTGCCCACCTTCGTGGTACGCCGTCCGCCGCCGCTCGTCCTCCGGCATCACGACGTTCCGCGCCGTACCGAGCTGGATCTTCTCCAGCGCGCCGGTCAGGTCCCGCATGGTGATCTGCGACTCGCCCTGCCGGGCCGCGGCGAGCGCCGCCTCGTTCAGCAGGTTCGCCAGGTCCGCGCCGGTCATCCCGGGCGTGGACCGGGACAACGCACCGAGGTCCGCGTCCGGCGCCAGCGGCTTGCCGCGGGCGTGCACCTTGAGGATCGCCTCCCGTCCCGGCTGGTCCGGTGCGTGCACCGTGATCGTCCGGTCGAACCGGCCCGGCCGGAGCAGCGCCGGATCGAGGACGTCGGCACGGTTCGTCGCGGCCAGCACCACGACCCCCTCGGTGCCCGAGAAGCCGTCCATCTCGGTGAGGATCTGGTTCAGCGTCTGCTCGCCCTCGTCGTGCCCGCCGACCGAACGCGCACCGCCCCGGGCCCGGCCGATGGTGTCGATCTCGTCGATGAAGATGATCGCCGGCGCGACCTTCCGCGCCTCGCCGAACAGCTCCCGCACCCGGCTCGCGCCGACCCCCACGATCATCTCGATGAACTCCGAGGCGCTCGCGGAGAAGAACGGTACGCCGGCCTCGCCCGCGGTCGCCCGCGCCAGCAGCGTCTTGCCGGTACCTGGCGCACCCGCCAGCAGCACACCCTTCGGTGCCCGCGCGCCCAGCCGCCGGTACTTGCCGGGATCCTTCAGGTAGTCGACGACCTCCTCGATCTCGGCCTCGACCTCGTCGATCCCCGCGACGTCCGCGAACGTCACCCGCACCGTGCTCGGGTCGACGGGCTTCTTCTGCTGACCGCCGCCACCGAGCAGCCCGCCGAGGCCGCCACCGGCCCGGCTCCGCCGGAACAGCCAGAAGTAGAACGCCGCGATCAGGATGAACGGGCCGAGCGAGATCAGCAGGTTCCACAGCACGCCGCGCTGCGCGACCACCGGCGTCGCCCGGACCGTGGCGCCGCCCTTCTGCAGCTCGGCGTACAGGTTGTCGCTCGCGAACGTCGGCCGCTCGGTGGTGAACTTGGTGAACGTCGACCCGCTCTTGCCCGGGACCTCCGCCGCCTGCTTCAGCCGCCCCTGGATCGTGTCGCCCTGGGCGAAGACCTCGGCGACGTTCTGCTTCTGCACCTGTGCGGCGAAGTCGGTGTACGCGATCGTCTGCTCGCTGCCGGCCAATTGGTCCTGCATCGTGGTGAGCAGGAACAGCACGAGGTAACCGCCGATGATCCACGCGGCCCACTTCCACCAGCGCGGCCGGCGCGGCTTGTCGTCGCCGTGCCCGGCCGGCAGCCCCTCGGTCCGCCACGGCTTGTTCGGCGGCCGCGGCGACCTGTCGTCCTTCCGGTCCCCGCCCCGATCGGCGCTCTGCTCCGCACCGTTCGACCCGGAGGCCTGGTCCTTGGCCGGCGGCTCCTTCTCGCTCATGGTCCCCAACATAGGACCTTCGGCAACCCGCACACAGTAGGCTGACGCATGGTCAGACCGCTGATCCTCGACTGCGACCCCGGGCACGACGATGCGCTGGCGATCCTGCTCGCGGTCGCCGATCCCGCCGTCGACCTGCTCGCCGTGACGACGGTCGCCGGGAACCAGACCGTCGGCAAGTGCACGCTCAACGCCCGCCGGGTGCTGTCGCTGGCCGGTGTCACAACGGTCCCGGTCGCGCGCGGCGCCGATCGGCCGCTGGTCCGCCCGCTGCGGATCGCGGACGACGTCCACGGCGGGACCGGGCTGGACGGGCCGACGTTCACGGACGTGCCGTCGGTGCCGGAGTCGCCTTCGTCGGCGCAGGAGCTGCTGGTCGACGTACTGCGGAACCCGGCGACAATCGTGGCGACCGGAGCGCTGACGAACATCGCGCGGTTGCTCACGGAAGCACCCGACGCGGCGGCGAACATCACCGAGATCGTCTGGATGGGCGGATCGACCGACCGCGGCAACATTGCCCCGTTGGCGGAGGCGAACGCGTACGTCGACCCGGAGGCGGCGGATGTCGTCGTGCGCTCCGGGATCCCGTTCACGATGTGCGGGCTCAACGTGACACATCAGGCGCTGGTCACGGACGACGTACTCGCCCGCCTGGCGCGGATCGGCTCGCCGCTGGCGCAGGTGTGCGGGGAGTGGATGACGTTCTTCGCGTCGACGTACCGGGAACTGTTCGGCTTCGAGTCTCCGCCGCTGCACGATCCGGTCGCGGTCGCCCGGGTGATCGATCCCGCGATCGTGCACTGCGTCGAGGCGAACCTGGTCGTGGAGACGGAAGGCCGGTGGACCGCCGGAGCGACTGTCGTGGACCTCGACGGCTACACCGGCCGCCCGCCCAACGCCCTGGTCGCGGTCGGGCTGGACCGGGACGCCTTCTGGGACAGGATCCTCGACGCCGTCACCACCCTCTCCGTCTGCTGACAGCGGAACACCCTTCTCCCGGACGCTCGCCTCCCCCAGGCTGGAGCAGTCGAAGGAGGACAAGATGTACGTCGAGAAGCAGACGGCGCCACAGCCCCGTCTGGGCCCAGCACCGCGCGGCCTCGCGCCCGTGAACTCCGCCCGCGGACGGGCGGGAGGCTCGAGCCGACCAGGTGTCCACGGACGCCCGGCGCCTGCGGGTGTCGAGCTCGCGGGCCGTCCTCGAGCAGACGTGCCGGGACGGCCTTGGCCCGAGGTGCCGGGGGTGCCGCCTGCACAACCTGCGGAGCCGCCGCGGCCGATTCTGCCGAGTTGGTACGAGCCGGTTTCGGTGAGTGTGGAGCGGGAGTTGGCCGACCGGTTGCTGGCGGAGCGGGTGATCCTGGTCGGCGGGCGATTGGACGACGGGCTGGCGGAGCACGTCGCGGCGCAGCTGTTGCTGCTGGATGCCGGTGGCAACGAACCCGTCACGATCCACCTGTCGTCGACCGAATCCGACCTCGACGCCGCGCTCTCGGTCGCCGCCGCGATCGACCTGATCGGAGCACCGGTACACGTCGTTGCCCGCGGCACCGTCCGCGGTCCCGCGATCGCCGTACTCGCGGCCGCGGCACAACGCCAGGCGCACAAGCACACCATGTTCGTGCTCTCGGTCCCTCCGTTCACCGCGAACGGCACCGCCGACGAACTCGCCGCACTCGCCGCCCAGCACGAACGCGAACTCACCCGCCTCCGCGACCTCGTGACCCAGGCGACCGGCCGCACCCCCGACGAGGTCACCGAGGACCTCACCACCGGCCGCGTCCTCTCCGCCGAGGATGCCCGCACCTACGGCCTGATCACCGACCTGCTGTAACAGCTCAGCCGAACGTGAGTACGAGGCGGCCGGCGGTTCTGCCGGTCGCCTGACGTTCCCACGCCGAGGCGACGTCGGCGAGGGTGACGGTCTCGTGGGCGACCCGGATCGCGCCCGCCGCGGCGTGCTGGAGTACTGCGGTCAGCGCGTCGTGGCGCTGCTCCGCGGTCAGCGCGTTGTTCGTGTAGCCGAGCACGCTCGCCGACTTGCTCCGCAGTACGGACGACGAGAACACCGCCTCGTCGCCCGCCGACCCGCCGAGGTTGACCAGCCTCCCGCCCTCCGCGAGCGCCCGCGCGGCAGCCGTCGCGGCGACGCCGAACACCGGGTCGACGACCACGTCGTACGGCCCGCCCAAGCGCGCCGTCAGCTCGTCCACATCGGGGCTCAAGGCAACCACTTCGTCGGCGCCGGCCGCTACCGCGCGCTCCCGCGAGGCATCCGACCGTACGACGGCCACCACGCGCGACGCCCCGAGCACCCGAGCCGCCCCGATCGCGACCTGCCCGACCGCACCGCCCGCGCCGAGCACCAGCACCCGCTCCCCCGCCTGGAGCCGCGCCCGCCACGTCAGCGTCATCCACCCGGCGACCCCGGACAGCCCGATAGCCGCCACCGCCGCATCAGACACCCCCGCGTCCGGCTCGAGCACTACCAGATCCGCATCCGGTACGGCGGCCCGCTCGGCGAGACTCCCGTCGCCCGGAGCCATCCCGGCGGACGTCGCGAAGAACACCCTGGTCCCGGGCGCGACCGTCGCGGACTCCTCCACCACGCCGACACCCTGCACACCGGGCACGTACGGCAGCGCCGGCGCCCCGAAGTACGACGTACCGGAAGCACACAGCAGGTCCAGCGGCACGATCGGCGCCGCCGTCACCCGGACGATCGCCCGCCCGGCACCCGCGACCGGCTCGGGATGCTCCGCCTGGGTCGGCGGTTCACCGTGGGTGTGCAGTACTGCGGCGCGCACGCGGCCTCCTCAGGTGGTGATGTCCGGATACGGTAACGAATGAGTCCGCAGGGCCCGGCCGTAGGCCTTCTGATACTCGAGGGGGCCGTGGTCGCGCTCGAACATCGCGATGAACAGCGTCAGCGTCAGGAACGGGTGCGCGCCGAGTTCGAAGAGCGCGACGTGGTCATGCTCCCGCAGGGCTTTCCGCTCGTCCGCGGTGAACGACTGCCAGGTCGACTTCTCCGGCACCGCGCAGTTGAGGAGCTGGTTGGCGACCTCCGCCTCCCACCAGGCCACGGTCCCGGTGGGATCTTCCCGGTAGCGCTCGACGAGTTCCGGGTCGCGGTCCACCGTGTAGAGGAACTTGTCCAGCAGATATCTGCTCATGCCGGAACTCCGTTCGGGTACCAGGTGAAGTACGCCTCCATCGTGTGGAACAGGTCGAGCGAGTCCACGTGATCCGCCTTCGCGCCGTCGCCGGCGACGCCCATCATCAGCATGCAGTCCATGAAGCCGTGGGTCGCGTTCCCGGGGAGATGCAGGCTGTCCAGGGTCACCTCGGACAGGCAGCCCTCGATGTCCCCACCCGCGATCCACTCGACGGCCTTGCGGTCGAACTCCGGGTCCGGTCCGTGCTCGCCGAACTGCCGCGGTCCGCCCAGCTCCAGGGACAGGTGCCCGGTGCCGATGATCGCGACCCGCTTGTCGATCGGCCACGACTCGACCAGCTGCCGGATCGTCCGGCCGAGCTCGACGAACCGCCCGGGACGCGGCAGCGGCGGGGCGAAGATGTTCGTGTAGATCGGCACGATCGGCAGGTCCGCGTCCGGCCGGAGCGTGATGATCGGGCAGGTGATGCTGTGGTCGATCCGCAGTTCGTTGCTGAAGGCAAGATCGAAGCCGGCGTCCAGGCCGTTCCGGAGGATGTGCGCGGCGAGCTGCTCGTCACCCGCGAGCCGCATCCGCGGCAGGCCGAACTCGCGCTCCTCGTTGTACCAGTTCGCGTCGAAGTACGGCGCCTTGCCGACCAGGAACTGCGGCATGTTGTCCAGCCACAGCTGGTGGAAGTGGTCACTGCCGACCATCACCAGGATGTCCGGGCGGGCCTTCGTCAGGGTCTCCCGGAACGCCTCGATCTTCGCCACCCACTCGTCCGCGAACGGCGGCCGGTCGGCGCCGGTCGCGGTGCTCGCGCGGTAGTAGAACGGATGGTGGGTGGAGGCGATCACCGCGGCGACTGTGGCCATCTGGTGCTCCTTTACGGTTCGACGTACTCGGCGTTGCGATCGATCGTCAGGTAGGCGTCCATCCCGATCGGACGCCGCCGCTCCTCGGCGAGCTGCCCGAGCAGCCCCGCTGCCCGGGCGAGCAAGGCGAACCCACGCAACAGCTCGACGGGCAGCCCGAGGTCGGCCAGCGCCGCCCCGCAAACCCCCGCACCGTTCAGCGGAAGCCGGCGCCCGAGCACCTGCTCGTGCACTCGTCCGATCGCCTGGAACAGCCGCAGATGCGGTCCTTCGAGACCTTCCTCGCGGGCGATGCCGATCAGCACCGGCGTCCGCGGATCCTCGACCTTGTGCACCGGATGCCCCAACCCCGGGATGAACGTTCCGTTCGCCCTGGACTGTTGGACGAGTTGCAGAGCGAGGCCGTCCCAGCCCGAGTCATCGGTTGGAAGGCGCTCGGGGAGGGCGGCGTGCAGGAACGCTCCGCAGTCCTCCGTCACCCCGAGGAAGCGGCTGCCGCCGCCGAGCAGACCGGCTGCGAGGGCACCTTGGAGCGAGTCGGGCGCGGAGAGGTAGGTGAGGCGGGCTGCGATCGCGGTCGGAGTGAAGCCGTGGTCGGCGAGAGCTACCAGGACCGCTTCGAAGACGCGGGTCTCAGACGGCGTCGGGCGGCGCATCGCGACCAGCCAGAAGGCGAGTTCGCCGAAGCCGACCTTACCCATCAGGTCCGCCGTGAGGTCCTGTCCGAGCAGCCGGATCTCGTTGGCTGTCGACGTACCCAATGACGTGGGGAAACTCAGTCCGTCAGCCACTTGCGCAGCTCACCTCCGTGTTCGTCGAGGGCCGGTGGCGGCAGCCGGTACGACGCCGAGCTGTCCGAGAAGGTGATCGGGTTGCGTACGCCCGGAATCCCGCCGGCCGTCACCACCGGGTCCAGGCCGATGTCCTCCGCGAACGCGACGCCGCCCGCCACTGTGTTGATCGGGCCGCACGGGACGCCGGCCGCGATGATGTCCCGGAACCACGCCGACTTGCTGCGCGTCTTCAACCGCTCGACCAGCAGCGGCCGGAGTTCCTCGCGGTTCGCCGTGCGCTGCTCGTTCCGGTCGAAGCGCGGGTCGTCGGCCAACTCCGGTACGCCGAGCACCTCGACCAGCTTCCGGAACTGCCCGTTGTTGCCGGCGGTGATGATCAGCTCCCCGTCGGCGCACGGCAGCGGCTCGTACGGGAACAGGCTCGGGTGGCTGTTCCCCATCCGCTCCGGGACCACGCCGCCCGCGACGTACGCGCTCGACTGGTTGACCAACCCGGACAGCGCCGACGACAACAGGTTCACCTCGACGTGCTGACCGCGGCCGCTCTCCGCCCGCTGGTGCAGCGCCGACAGTACGCCGATCGTCGCGTGCAGCCCGGCCATCACGTCGAACACCGAGATCCCGGCCCGGAACGGCTCCCCGCCCGGATCCCCGGTCAGGCTCATCAGCCCGGAGATCGCCTGCACGATCAGGTCGTACCCGGGCAGCTCCGCGCCGCGCGGCCCGGACCCGAACCCGCTGATCGACGCGTAGATCAGCCGCGCGTTGCCCTCGGCAACGGTCTCGTAGTCGAGCCCGAACCGGGCCAGCCCGCCGGGCCGGAAGTTCTCCACCAGGACGTCGGCCCGTCGCGCCAGCTCCTGCGCCACCGCCAGGTCCTCGGCGTTCTTCAGGTCCAGCGCGATCGACCGCTTGTTCCGGTTCACCGCGAGGTAGTACGTCGAGACGCCGTCGCGCACCGGCGGCTGCCAGGACCGGGTGTCGTCACCGCCGGGCGCCTCGACCTTGATCACGTCGGCGCCCAGATCGGCGAGCAGCATGGTCGCGTACGGACCCGCGAGGATCCGTGAGAAGTCGGCCACCAGCAGCCCGGACAACGGTCCCTTCACGCAGCCTCCCGGATTCGCGGACATCTGTCCGCAATCAGTTTCGGCAGCTCAAAACTGCTCTGTCAAGACCTCTTGACACCACACCGTGGTCGGCACAAGGTGAGTCTCATCGCCCCATCGACCGTCATACGGACGTCTGTCCGGCCATCTCTGGAGGGGACCTCATGAGCACTGCGCCGATTGTCTTGCGAGGCGGCACGGTTCTGACGATGGACGACCGGCACACCGTCCTGCCGAAGGGTGACGTGCTGATCGTCGGTGACCTGGTGGCCGGCGTCGGCCCGGACCTCGACGTACCCGAGGGCACCCGGACCGTCGACGCGACCGGCGGCATCGTGATGCCCGGGATGATCGACACCCACCGGCACATGTGGCAGACCGCGATGCGCGCGTACGGCGCCGACTGGACGCTCACGCAGTACTTCGTCTGGTACTACCTCGAGCACGGCAAGACCTTCCGTCCCGAGGACGTGCACGCCGGCAACCTGACGTCGGCCTGGGAGTCCCTCGAAGCGGGCGTGACCACGACGGTCGACTGGTCGCACGGCCTGCAGAGCGTCGAACACGCCGAGGCCGCCGTGGACGCGCTGCGGGCCGTACCCGGCCGCTTCGTACTTGCCTATGGCAACATCCAGGCCGGTCCGTGGGAGTGGACCGCGGACCCGGCCGTACGGGCGTTCCTCGAGCGGATGCGCGACGACGGGCAGCTCGGTCTGCAGCTGGCGTTCGACGTCACCGGCGACCCGGAGTTCCCGGAGCGGGCCGCGTTCGAGGTCGCCCGCGAGCTCGACCTGCCGGTCACGACGCACGCCGGGGTCTGGGGCGCGACCAACGACAACGGCATCCGGCTCATGCACGAGAACGACTTCATGACGCCGAAGAACATCTACGTACACTCGGCCACGCTGACCACGGACTCGTACCAGCGGATCGCCGCGACCGGCGGCTCGATCTCGGTCTCGACGGAGTCCGAGCAGAGCGCCGGCCAGGGGTATCCGCCCACCTGGCAGGTCCGCCGGCACGACATCCCGGTGTCGCTCTCGATGGACACCAGCGTGTGGTGGAGCGGCGACCTGTTCAGCGCGATGCGCAGTACGCTCGGCGCCGACCGCGCCCGCGAACACCTCGAAGCGCATCTGAAGGGCGCCACCGTGACGCACAGCCACCTACGCGCCGAGCACGTCGTCGACTGGGCGACCCGCGGCGGCGCGAAGGCCCTCGGCCGCGACGACCTCGGCAGCCTCGAACCGGGCAAGAAGGCGGACGTGGTGCTGATCAAGAACGACGCCTCGCCGGTCTCGTTCCCGCTGCTCAACCCGTACGGCCACGTCGCGTTCCAGGCGCAGCGCGGTGACGTGCACACGGTCATCGTCGACGGTCAGGTGGTGAAGGAGGACCACCAACTGGTCGGTTGCGACCTGTCCGCCGTACGCCGGGAGGTCGAGGCAACCGTCGAGCACCTGCGGTCGGCGCTCGGCGAGGAGGCGTGGAAGAGCGGGATGAACCCGGAGCTGCCCGCGGGTGAGGTGCTGGACAACCCGTACCAGTACACGGACTACAAGTCCGGCTCCACCCGCGAGGCGCGTGGCACCATCTTCGGTGAAGGCTAGCGAGCAGGAGGACAGATGGCAGGGCGCGGCACCGGACCGGACTTCGTCGAGGCGCTGGCGCGCGGGCTGGACGTGCTCGCCTGCTTCGACGCCGGCCACCGCACGATGTCGCTGTCCGAGGTCGCGACCGCGGCCGGTCTCGCCCGGCCGACCGCGCGCCGGCTGCTGCTGACGCTGGCGGAGCTCGGCTTCGTCCGGACCGCCGACGGCGCGTTCCAGCTGACACCCAAGGTGCTCACGCTCGGGATGGCGTACGTCGGTTCGCTCGGCCTCTGGGACATCGCGCGACCGCACCTGGAGGCGCTCGTCGCCCGCACCGGCGAGTCGTCCTCGATGGCGCAGCTCGACGGCTCGGACATCGTGTACGTCGCCCGCGTGTCGGTGCCGAAGCTGATCGCGCTGCGGGTCGACATCGGCACCCGGTTCCCCGCCGTCCAGACGTCGCAGGGCAAGGTGCTGCTCGCGGCGCTCTCCCCCGACGGGCTGGCCGACGCACTCGCGCAGCCGAGCCGTGCGGGGCTTCCGCCGTACATCGGGCGGACCGCGGAGCAGTTGCGCGAGGAGCTGACCGAGATCCGGGCGCGCGGGTGGGCGCTGGCGGACGAGGAGCTCGCGCCCGGTGTCCGCTCGGTCGCCGCGCCGGTCCGCGACGGGACCGGCACGGTCCGGGCCGCGATGAACGTGACGGTGCACGCGGCGGAGACGACGGTCGACACGCTGTTGCGGGATCACCTGCCGCTGCTGCTCCGCACCGCTGGAGACGTCAGCGCCGAGTGGGCTCTGTGGCAGTCGCGGCCACACGTCGAGCTCGAGCAGCGGGACGAGACGACTGCTTGAATGGTGCGATGACTCTTCCCATTCCCCGGTTCCATCTCGCGATGCCGGTCGACGACCTGGACGCGGCGCGGCACTTCTACGGCAAGGTTCTCGGTCTTGAGCAGGGCCGCAGCTCCGAGACGTGGATCGACTGGAACCTGCACGGCCACCAGTTCGTCACCCACCTCGCGCCCGAGCGCGCGCAGCGGATCCACAACCCGGTCGACGGGCACGACGTACCGGTGCCGCACTTCGGGCTGATCCTGGCGGTCGACGAGTTCCAGCAGTTCGCCGAGCGGTTGCGGGCGGCCGGCACCGAGTTCGTGATCGAGCCGTACGTCCGGTTCCAGGGGCAGCCGGGCGAGCAGTGGACGATGTTCTTCCTGGACCCGGCCGGGAACGCCCTGGAGTTCAAGGCGTTCGCGGACGACTCGCAGGTGTTCGCTTCCTGAGGGTTACGGCGTGATCCAGCCGGTGAGGATCGTGACGCCCGAGCGAGTGGTGCAGACCAGGCGGTACGGTACGGCCGGCGGCGGGCCGAGCACGAAGAAGCCGAGCTCGTCGACGGCCGCGGTGACCAGTGTGCCGCCGTCGCCGCGGGCCGTGACCGAACCGTCCTCGGGTGGGTCGAGTTGCCCGAGGACGGCGTCCGGGGTGAGCTCCAGCTCGACCGTCCAGCCGTCCGACGCGAACGTCATCGACCGCAGTGCCGCGCTCTCGGAGCGGACCGCGAGCGCGGCCGGCGGTTGCTGCGCCGAGTCGTAGGTGAGAGCCGCCAGCTCGGCGTCGATGGTCCGCCACGCGAACGCGGCCTTGCCGGCCTCGACGAACGCCTCCGGTACGGCGTCCGACGAGGCGAACGCTGCCCGCAGCGCCTCGATCAGTTTCTCGTCGTCGTTCCAGTCCGGGTCGATCACGATCTCACCCCCTCGCTCCGTCGTCGATCGCGAGCATCGCCAATGCCGGTGTCTGCCGCAGCCGGGTCAGGCAGCGGGCCCGGTTCGGCCCGATCGAGCCGACCGGTAGTTGCAGTCGCCGGCTGATCTCGTCGTACGGCGCCGGCGGATCCTGCATGAGCAGCGACAGCAGCAGCTGGCACCGGCGGGACAACTCGCCGAACGCGGTCCGCAGGATCGTGCCGCGTTCGTGCCGCAGCACCTCCTCCTCCGCGATCGCCTGTTCGGGTACGTCGGCGGAGTCCGCCAGGTCGGCCGGTTCGACCCGGCTGCCGGCTCGGATCGTCCGGAAGCACTCGCGCTGGGTCGTGGTCGCGATCCAGCCCGGCAACGCGGCCGGCTCCCGCAGACCGGGCAGGTGCTCGACCAGCCGCAGCCACACGCTCTGCCCGACGTCGTCGATGTCGGGCTGCGCCAACCGGTAGCGCCGGCAGACCGAGTAGACCAGCGGCGCGTACCGCTGGACCAGTTCGTCCCACGCGTTCTTCTCGCCGTCCCTGGCCCTGGCGACCAGGTCGACGACTGTCGGGTCGTCCCGCATGCCGTCCCCCCTTCCGCCGGACCGCCCTGCTCTTACTGGTACAGAGCGCTCCGGCCGACTGCTGATACATCAGGTCCCGAGTGCGACGAACGATCGGCCGGCCGCCTCCGCGACCGGGTCGTCGCCGACCGTCTGCCGGGCCCCCGCGAACGCCTCGGCCAGCGGTTGACCGGCCCGCAGGTTCTCGTGCACGGCGAGCATCAGCGGCGCGGTCGCCGGATCGTTCACCGGTACGACGCTCGCGAGGATGCCGGCCGCGCCGAGCGGGATCAGGCTGCTGCTCAGCCCCAGCAGCTCGTCCGCGCCGACCGGCTTCGCCAGCCCGGAATCGCAACTGGACAAGACCATCCGGTACGGCGCCCTGCGCAGCCGCTCGAAGTCGTACACCGTCAGCGGCCCGTCGTCGAGCCGCAACGACGAGAACAGCGGGCTGTCCGCGCGGAACGTGCCGTGCGCCGCGATGTGCGCGATCCAGGCGCCGTCGAGGGCCCGCAGTACGTTGTCCGCCGTCGCATCGCCGTCCGCGAGGACAGTCGCGTCCGGGTACTGCGCCGCCAGCCGCAGCACCTCGCCGCGCGCCGCCGACAAGCCCGGCCCGAGCACCAGCACCACCCGGCGTTCCGCGGGCGCGCGGACCTCCCGCGCCCGCAGCCACACCGCCGCCGACGGCACGACGCTGACCGTTCCGTTCAGCACCAGCCCCCAAGGCAAGGCTTGCAACCGCCCCGGCGGAACCACCATCACCGGCCGATCCCCCAGCAACGCCCGGGCACTCCCCAGCACCGCGTCCGCCAACCGCCTCCCCAACACCTCGAACGACGGCCGGCCACCACGCTCCAACGGGCGACCGTGGGCGAGGCGGCGGAGGTGGAAGCGGGAGCGTTCGCCTTCGAGCGCGGCCGCCGCGAGCGTGCCTACCTCGTGGCGGCTGATCCGGCCGTCCCGCACCACCACCGCATGCAGCACCCCGCCGACCTCGACCAGTTCGACCAGCACCGTCTCGCCCAGCGCCTCGACCAACCCGTCGACGTCGAAGGGCAGCAGCGCCCCGTCCCGCGCCCCGCCCTGCGCGCGGAGGGTCCGGTCGCGCACGGTCTTCTCGAGCCGCCGCCGTTCCTTGTCCAGCAAGGGATCCGGCGCGGCGTCCAACCGCCGTACGACGTCCCGCAACGCCGCCAGCTCGGCGGCCAGTTGCCCGTCGTCGGACGGACGCACCGGCGGAACGCCCAGCGCGGTAGCCCGCCAGCGCTCGGCCCACACCAGCAGCCGCCGCGGATCGTCACGCCGCAGCGCGTCCCGCAACGCCAGCTCGGCGAGCTCGGCACCGTGCCCGGTCGCCAACGCCCGCAGCTCGGTCGCACCCATCGTCAGGCGATGCTCGTCCAACGCATCCAGCCCGCGACCGCACGCCGACAGCATCGACCGTACGTCGCTCCGCGCTTCGGCACGCAACGCCTTCCCCAGCCAGGCGGCGCTCCGCGCGATCGGCGGCGCGTCCTTGCTGTGCCGTCCCGCCAGCTCGAGCTGCCGATCCGCCGCCACCGTCCGGCCGGCAGCCAACGCCAGTCGACCGGCCAGCAGATGCGCGGCCGTCGCCTCCGAAGCCCTGACCGCGTCAAGCCGCCGCGCCACCGCCGTCACCCGCCGCAGCAGCGGCTCCCCGCGTTCACCGGCCTGGTACCGGGCCTCCAGCACGACCATCGACGACCGCACCGACCACCACTCCCGCCGCTGCGCCGAGAACAGCCGCCGCGCCCGCTCCGCCCGCTCCCGCGCCGCCGCCGGATCCCCCGCGGCCAGTGCGGCCGTCGCCGCCGCGAACAACAGCTCGCCCCGCTTCGTCGCCGTGCCGCCCTCGGCACCGATCGCCTGGTCGAGCTCGGCCAGCGCCTCCGCACTCAGCCCGGCCGCCAGGAGTACGCCGCACCGGTCGATCGCGAGGTCCGGCCAGTTGACCCCGACCGCCGCGAACCGCCGGCCCGCGTCGTCCAGGTACCGCAGCGCGGCGGGCAGATCCCCACGCGCGTACGCGACCAGTCCGCGGTTCCCGCGCGCCTCGGCGTACTCGAACTCCTGGCCGACGGCGGCGTACAACTTCTCCGCGACCGCGAAATCAGCGTCCGCCCGCTTGGTGCCGCCCAATGCCAGCTGGATGAATCCGCGATAGTTCCGCGACCGCGCCTCCCAGACCTGGTCGCCGGACCGCCGCAACCGGGTGATCGCCGAGCGCAGGTCGTCGAGCGCCTCGCGGTGCCGGCCGAGCACCAGCAGTACGTCGGCCCGCCGCAGCAGCACCCGCCCGGTCAACGCGCCGCGGCTGAGGTCCACCGCCCGATCCAGCCGGGCCAGCCCTTCACGGCTGCGTCCCGCCCGGCCGAGCGTTGCGCCCAACGTGGCAAGGACATCCGCCTCCCGCTCCGACCGCCCGGACTGCTCCGCCAGCCGTAACGCCGTACGCAACTGGCGGACTGCCGTCGGGACCTCGCCGAGCTGCCGCAGCCCGATCCCCCACGCCTGATGCGCGATCGACGCCGCGACGACCGGCGGCGCACCGGCCAGCACGGTCCGCGCCGCCGCGATCGCGTCGTGCGGACGCGACAACGCGAGCGGCAGCAGATTCTCCACCGCCGCGGCACTCCCCCCGGCCACCGGCATTCTGAAATGATACGGCGGCTGATTGATCCAGGGGAGGAAAAGGAAAATGGTGGATCAAACGAATGAGCGAAAGTACGTCGCACAACTCGAATTGATTCTCGAGGCGTACGGCAAAGAGGTCGAGATCTTCCCGGTGGACTGGGAGAAACGACCTGAGGGGGCCGATTATCTGTACCGCACCGGAGTGGTGCTGGTCCGCGACGAGGACGTCCCGCGGGTGATCGAGCTCTTCCGCGGCGGCCGGCCCGCCGACGGCGGCATCGGCGGCGTCACCCGGTTGCTGCTACCCGACGAGGTACCGCCGGAGGCACCGGAAGATCGGTCGTACACCCAACGATTCCTGCGGTACGCCGACCTGCGGCTCGGGCGCGGCGTGGTGACGCCGGAACACCTGTTCTACGTGTGCCCGAGCGTCAGCCCGTGCCCGGCCACCGAGCCCGAGGAGGTGCCGCCCGGCAGCCCGCCGGACCCGGTCCTGCCGACGCCGTTCCTGCCCGCGGGCGCCGCGGACGGCCGCGGCGTGAAGGTCGTCGTACTCGACGTCGGCTGGTCGGCCGCGCCGGCGGCGTACTGGCTGGGCGGGGTGACCGGCGACCCGGAGAACGCGTTCGACGGCTCCGGGCGGATCCGGCCCTATGCCGGGCACGGCACCTTCATCGCCGGCGTGCTGCGGTCGGTCGCGCGCAACGTGGAGGTCGTCGTGAAGAGCTACTTCACGACGGCCGGCGCGATCTGGGAGTTCGACCTCGCGGAGGCTCTGGACGAGGTGCTCGGCCTGGCGCCGGACATCATCAGCCTGTCGGCCGGCACCCGGACGCGGTTCGACCTGCCGCCGCTCGGGCTGGACGTGTTCATCAAGACCCGGCTGGACCGGATCAACGGCCTGGCCCTGGTCGCTGCCGCGGGCAACGAGGCGACCCGGGACTATTTCTGGCCGGCCGCGTTCCCGGAGACGGTCGGCGTCGGCGCACTCGCGGACAACGGGCGCGACCGTGCCTCGTTCAGCAACTTCGGCGGCTGGGTCGACGTGTATGCGCCCGGCTCGGACCTGGTCAACGCGTTCCTCACCGGCGAGTACGAGTGCACCGAGCCGCCGCACACCGGTGAGATCCGGACGTTCGAAGGCATGGCCCGCTGGAGCGGTACGTCGTTCGCGACGCCGCTGGTCGCGGGGCTGATCGCGGGCCGGATGTCGGTCACCGGCGAGAACGCCGTCCAGGCGGCCGACGCGTTGCTGGCGTTCGCCCGGACCCAGCCGGCGCCCGGCACCGGTCCCGTCCTCCAGGCCGGCGACGCACTCGCCTCGCTCTGACGCCTTCCTGGACACGCCGACGCGGTGCGGACCTCCGGCCTGACCGCCCGGACTCCCCGCACCGCGTCAGCCCCCCTCTACGCAGCCCCGCGCCGCTCTCCCCCCTGCAACGGCCCGAGGGCGTCCCCCACACTGCTGCGGAGTCGCCCTCGGTGCGATTGATACACCAATTGGTCCAGAAAGTTTTTACCGTGCCGGCCGGGCCGGATGCTCACAGAGGAACGGCGCCCGGGAGGCGCTGGAGTGGTACGCGTACTGCTTTCCGCCGACCTCGAGGATCGTCCGGTTCCCCGGCACCAGCATCTGGGTGTACATCATCCCCGGCTCCGGGCAGCCGAGGCTGCCGTCCGGCCAGGTGACCTCGTCGGAGCTGACCACCCGCACCGCGGCGGCGTCGACACCCAGCCGCTGGGCCAGGTCGGCCACGGCCTGCTCGGCCGGAGTGCCGCCGGGGCTCGCCGGTACGGGACTGCTACTCGTGCTCGGCGTCATGGGCGGTTGTCCTCCAGTTGTCGACTCGTTGCCGCACGCAACCAGCAGCGCGGCCACCACTGCCACGGTCAGCACCTTGCGCATCACGATCACCTCTCACAGTAGACGCCGCCCGGTGACTGTTCGTTGCAGGTCGCCGACTGAGAGTTCGCTGAGAGCCGTTCACCTGATGTTTCCCGCGTGTCAGCCCACGCCATGAAGGATCCAGACCTCGGGAACCCGTCATTTCCAAGGAGTCACATCATGTCTGTCGACCGCCGTTCCGTCCTCCGCGGCGCCGCCGCCGGTGCCGCCGGCGTCGGCTTCACCACCGTCGGCGCCGTGCCGACGCTGGCCGAGGCCACGCCCGCGTCGCGTCCCGGGCGCGCGCCGTTCCCGCAGCACCGGCCCTTCCCGCCGCTGCTCGACGACCCGAAGGGCATCCTCGCGCTGCCGGCCGGATTCAAGTACAAGATCGTCACCGAGGCCGGGAAGACCAAGCTGACCACCGGTCACCCGACGCCGGACCACCACGACGGTACGGCGGTCTTCGGGCACGGGAACCGGTACCTGCTGATCCAGAACCACGAGATCAGCGGCGACGGCGCCCTCGGCGTGCCGCCGATCGAGGGCACGGTCTACGACACCGGCGTCGGCGCGGCCGGCGGCTGCACGGTCATCGACGTCGACAGGGACGGCACGAACCGCGGCGAGTGGGTCGGCATCTCCGGCACGCTGACGAACTGCGCCGGCGGCCCGACCCCGTGGGGCACCTGGATGACCTGCGAGGAGACCGAGAACAAGGCCAACGGCACCACCCGGCTGAAGGACCACGGCTACGTGTTCGAGGTCTGGGGCGACGGTAAGACCGCGCACCCGGTGCCGCTGAAGGCGCTCGGCCGGTACGCCCACGAGGCCCTCGCGATCGACGAGGACCGGACGCACGTCTACCTGTCCGAGGACGCCTCCGGCCCGAACGGGACCTTCTACCGCTGGTCGGCGCCGCGCGGCTACAAGCTCGGCCCGCGGAGCTGGCAGGACCTGCAGAACAAGGACTTCGGCACGCTCGAGGCGCTCGCCATCCTCGGTGACGACGGCAAGCCGATCCCGGACGTCGCGTACCTGACCTCGGCGCAACTGCTCCGCCCGTTCCGGGTCAAGTGGGTGCCGGTGCCGGACCGCGACGGTGCGGCCACGTCGGTGCGCAAGCAGTTCACCGACGGCCAGATCACCCGCGGCAAGAAGTTCGAGGGCGTCTTCGGCACCAAGGACGGCGTGTACGTCGTGAACTCGTACGCCGAGTCCGGTACGTCGGACCTGCCCGCGGACGCGGTCCCGCACGACGGCATGGTCTGGTTCTACAACTACGACGCCGAGACCATCCAGCTGGTCACGTACTTCCCGGAGAACACGGCCGCCGACAAGGGCGCCGGGGCGAAGTACGACGACTACAACTTCGACGGTCCGGACAACGTCACCGTGACGCCGTGGGGCTCGCTGGTGCTGGCCGAGGACGGCAACGCCAGCAGCCACGTGCTGAGCGCGACGCCGGGCGGCCCGACGTACGCCATCGCCCGGAACCAGCTGAACGACTCCGAGTTCACCGGCCCGACGTTCTCCGCCGACGGCAAGGTGCTGTTCGTCAACATCCAGACGCCGGGTATCACGCTCGCGATCACCGGCCCGTGGCGCGACTACCTCGGCTGAGCGCCCGCAGCAGGTTGACCGGGCGCGCGTCCGGCGCGTTGCGTACCTCGGTCATCAGGTAGGAGAAGGTGGTCCCGCGGCCCGGCCAGGCGCCGTGCCGCGAGCCACCGGCTCCGGCGTGCCCGAACGCGTCGGGCTCGTCACCCATCCGGCCGTCACCGGTCTGCAGCTCGAAGCCGGCGCCGTACCGCAGGTCGCTGGCGCGCCGGATCTCACGCCGCCCGAGCTCGACGGTCTTCGGCGCGAGGACACCGTCCGGGTCCAACAGAGCTGCATAGAACTTGGCCATCCCGCGAGCCGTCGCATAGCCGCCGACCGCCGCCAGGCCTGTGCGGCCAGGTGCGCCGCCATCGTCTCATGGTCGAGGAGGTCGGCGTACCCCGCCTCGACGCCCGGCAGCCGCGCCTGGTGCGAGAGCACCTCCGCGACAGTCGTGGACTCCTTGCCCTCGGCACCGAACTCCGGCCAGTACCGGCTCAGCGGATCGTCCAGCCGGACCTGCCCGCGCTGCACCAGCAGCAGGACGCACGCCGAGGTGAGGCCCTTCGTGCCGGAGAACATCAGCTGGATCGTGTCGCGCTCCGCCGTGCCTCCCCACAGGTCGGCCACCAGCTCGCCCCGGTGGTACGCCGCGAACGCCGCCCCCGGCTCGCCGTACTCGGTGAAGTTCCGCTCGAACGCCTCAGCCACGTGTGCCCACATGAGAGCTGATAGTACCGATCGTTCTTATCTTGGTCCAGGTCGGTAGGGTGGGGCCGTGGAGGTGATCGCACGATGCCGGTGAAGGCTGGCGAACGGCTGGACCCCGAGGCGACCCGGGCCCGGATCCTGAAGGCGGCGGCCGAGGTGTTCGGCCGGCGCGGCATCCACGCGGCCGGGATCAACGAGATCGTCGAGGCGGCGGGCGCCTCGAAGCTCACGATCTACAAGAACTTCGGCTCCAAGGAGGGCCTCGTCGAGGCGGTGCTGACCGACCGGACGCGGCGGGTCCGCGCCTGGCACCACGAGGTTGTCGACGCCGCACCGCCGGGCCGCGCGCAGGTCCTCGCGGTCTTCGACCTGATCGCGACCTGGTACGCCGAGGCCGGGTTCCGCGGGTGCGCGATGATGAACGCGGCCACCGAGGACCGCGGCCAGGACGGCGCGCCGCGGCGGCTCGCGCGGGACCACCTCCGGTTCTACCGCGAGCTGTTCGAGCGGTTGCTGGCGGACGCACGGCAGCCGGAGGTGATCGCGCGGCAGCTGGTCGTCGTACTGGAAGGCGCGACGCTGATCAGTGCGATCGACCAGGACCCCGGGCTCGGCGCGGAGGCGCGGGTCATCGTGGAGACACTGCTCGACGTGGCATTCTGAGCAGTACGACGACGCACGCGACCCCGGCACCGGCCGCCACCAGGAACGCCGCCGGGAAGCCGGCCCGCTCGGCGATCAGGCCACCGAGCGGACCCGCCGCCAGCACGCCGAGATCCCAGAACGACGTCATCACCCCCATCGACACGCCCGGCCGCAGCCCACGCACCCGGTCGAGCGTCATCGAGACACACGCCGGGTAGATCAACGCCATCCCGAACCCCGCGAACGCCGTTCCGACGAGCGCCGCCACCGGCGTACCGGCGCGCGCGATCACCACCAACGCGACGACCTCCACGGCGACGGTCGACACGGCAACCACCCGCCCGCCGTACCGATCCACCAACGGACTCCCCGCGAACCGCAGGAGCAGGAAGGCGCCCGCGAACACACTCAAGGCGAAACCGTCGGTCCCGAGGTGGTCCGCCCGCAACCGCAGCACCAACAAGGCGGCCACCGTCCCGTAGCAGTAGGCCGCCAGCCCCAGGATTGTCCCCGGCAACGGCACCCCGACCGGCACCAGCTCACGCACACCACCGATGCGCCCGAGCGACACCAGCTGCGACGGATCCTGGCGGGTCGTGAACACCAACCCGACCGACACAACACACAAGCCGATGACCATCCACCAAACCAGCCGGATCGGCCCGCTCACCGCGCCGGCCAAGACCGGACCGACTGCCAGGCCTCCCCACATCGAGAGGCCGAACCAGCCGGCAAGCTTTCCTCGCTCGGAGGTCCGGGCGCCGGACAGGACCCAGGGCAGCGCAGCCGAGAACAGCGCCGCCTCCCCCGCGCCCATCACCAACCGCGCGACCAGCAGCATCACCAGGTCTGGCGCCAGCAGTTGCCCGAGGCCACCAACCGCCGCCAGCACTCCCCCGGCGATCACCACCGGCCGCGACCGCCCCGCGTCCGCCAGCCACCCGGCGAACGGCCGGCCGCATGCCGTCGCCAAGAAGGCGATCCCGACCGCGGTCCCACTCGCCAGCGCGCCGCCGCCGAACTTCTCCGGCACGTACGCCGGCAACACCTGCAACGCCGCGCCGAACGCGAGGTAACCACAGAGGACCGCCACCCACAACCGCCGCACCGGAACAGTCATGGGCTAGATGATACCGCTCGTTATCTTCTAGTGTGGGCGAAGATCTGCTCGACCAGCGCTCGGACGTGCGGGTCGTCGACGGTGTAGATGTGGCGCCGCCCGTGGCGGTGGACCGTGATCAGTCCGGCGAGCCGGAGTTTGCCGAGGTGCTGGCTGGCGGTCGCCACACTGACCCCGGCGCGGTCCGCCAGCGTGCCGACGTCGTACTCGCCCCACGTCGCGAGCCACACCAGGTGCAGCCGCACGGGTGGCGACAACAACCCGAAGGTCCGAGCCGCGGCGGCAAGCTGCCGGCGGGTGGGGCCGACCGGGTGCCGGTCAGCCTCGCCCCGCGGGTACGTCGTACCGCTCGCGGGCCCGGACGCTGTCATCTCAGTAGATGTTCGACGGCCGGACCATGCCCTCGGCGAGGTCGCCGAAGCCGGGGGCCATGATCGCGCCGGGATTGCCGAGGATCTCCTCGACCACCGCGGTCTCGGTCGTGATCAGCAGTGCCGCGATCGACGCCGCGCTCTCCAGCGCGGCCCGCGTCACCTTCAGCGGATCCATCACGCCCTGGTCGAACATGTCGTCGTACTGCCCGGTGAGCGCGTTGAACCCGTGCCCGAGCGGCAGGTCGGCCACCTTCTTCACGACGTCGTCGCCGTCGTACCCGGCGTTGATCGCGATCCACCGCAGCGGTTCGGGCAGCGCGCGGCGTACGACCTCGCGGCCGATCGCGTCGTCACCGCTCAACTCGACGCGAGACACCGCCTCCTGCGCCTGCACCAGCGCCGTACCGCCGCCGGCCACCACGCCCTCCTCGACCGCGGCCCGGGTGGCGGCCAGCGAGTCCTCGACCCGCAGCATCCGCTCCTTCAGCTCGACACTCGTCGCCCCGCCGACCCGGATCACCGCGACCCGTCCCGACAGCCGCGCCATCCGCAGCTGCAAGCTGTCCCGGTCCGCGTCGATCCGAGCCCGCTCGAACTGCGTCTCCAGCTGCGCCAGCCGGGCCTCGACCAGTGCGGGATCACCGTGTCCGCCGACGATCGTCGTACCGTTCTCGCTGATCGTGATCCGGTCACACGTGCCCAGGTGCTCCAGCGCGACCTCGGCCAGCTCCAGCCCGGTGTCCTGAGCGATCACGTGGCCGCCCAGCGCCACCGCCAGGTCCTCCAGCTCGGCGATCCGCCGGTGCCCGAAACCCGGCGCCCGGACGACGACCGTCTGCATCGTGCCGTGCATGTTGCCGCCGACCAGGAACTGCAGCGCCGGCCCGGTGACGTCCTCGGCCAGCACCACCAGCGGCCGGTCGGCGCGCTTGGCCACCTCGACGGTCGGCATGATGTCCTGCACCTGGCTGATCTTCCGGTTGGTGAGCAGGATCACCGGGCGCTCGTGGACCGCCTCCATCCGCTCCTTGTCGGTGACCATGTACGCCGACGTGTACCCGTGGTCGAACTCGATCCCGTCGACCACGTCGACCGACAGCCCGAGCCCGTCGGACTCCTCGGTGCTGACGATCCCGTTCCGGCCGACCCGCTCGACCGCGGCCGCGATGACCTCGCCGATCGACTCGTCGTCGCCGGCCGCCATCGTGGCGATGTTCCGCAGGTCCTGCCCGCCGCCGACGTCGGCCGCCCAGGAGCGCAGCGTCGCGACCACCACCGGCACGGTCTGCTCGATGCCCCGGCGTACCCGCATCGGGTTGGCGCCCTCGTCGACCGCGCGCAGCCCCTCGCGGACCATCGCCTGGGCGAGAACGGTCGCGGTCGTCGTACCGTCGCCGACCACCCCGTTGGTCTTCATCGCGACTTCCTTGACCAGCTGGGCGCCCATGTTCGCGAACGGTTCGCGCAGCTGGATCTCCCGGGCGATCGTGACGCCGTCGTTGGTGATCGTCGGCGGTCCGGTCAGCTTCTCCAGGACGGCGTTGCGCCCCTTCGGCCCCAGCGTCACCTTGACGGCGTCGGCCAGGGCATTCACCCCGGACTCGAGCAACCGGCGCGCATCTTCGTTGAACCGCAGTTCCTTGGCCATGATCAGACCGCCTCTCGGGTCACGGGATGAGGATCGCCCGGCCGCGGACCAGCCCGCGGCCGAGATCGTCGATCGCCTGCTGGAAATCGGCGAGTGGGTACTTGCTGGTGTGCAGCGCGACCTTGCCCTGGGCGGCGAGCACCATCAGCTCCTGCAGGTCGGTGTAGGAGCCGACCAGGTTGCCGACGAAGTTGATCTCGGTCGAGATGATGTCGATCGTCGGTACGTCGAGGTTCTCGCCGTACCCGACGACGTAGTAGTTGCCGGCCCGCCGCAACATCGCGACGCCCTCCGCGGTGGCCCCGCCCTCGCCGACGAAGTCGATCACCGCCTGGGCGCCGCCGGTGAGCTCCAGGACCTGTCGCACCTGGGTGCCGTCGGCAACTATTCCGTGGTCCGCGCCGATCGACACCGCGAGCTCGACGGCGGCCGGGTTGCGATCGACCACGACCAGCGTCGCGGCCGAGATCGCCTTCAGCACCTGGATGCCGATGTGCCCGAGTCCGCCGGCGCCGATCATCACGCAGACGTCTCCGGGCCGCAGCACGGCCGCCGCCTTCCGGACCGCGTGGTACGCCGTGAGCCCCGCGTCCGCGAGCGCCGCGACGTCGGCCGGCTCCAGGCTGTCGTCGATCCGTACGACGCTGCGGGCCGTCGTCCGCAGGTACTCGGCGTACCCGCCGTCGGTGTCGATCCCCGGGAACCGGCTGTTCTCGCAGTGCACGTCGTCGCCGAACCGGCACGCGCGGCACAGCCCGCAGGTGATCAACGGGTGCAGGATCACCTTGTCGCCGGGCTTGACGTTCGTGACCGCGTCCCCGACCGCCTGCACCCAGCCGGCGTTCTCGTGGCCGATCGTGTACGGCAGCGTCACGCCGGACTTCTCCGCCCACTGCCCTTCCAGGATGTGCAGGTCGGTCCGGCACACCCCCGCACCGCCGACCCGGACGACGACGTCGAGCGGACCCTCGACCTTCGGCTCCGGTACGTCGGCCAGCTTCAGGTCGGTGTGATACCCGACAACTTGGACCGCTCTCATGTCGTGCTCCCATATCTCGTAGCCAGCAGTCCGCGGCAGAAGTGCGCGTTGCCCTCGATCGAGATCCGCACGGATTTCGCGAACCGCAACCGGAGCGGGACGTCCTCGGCCGCGAGCGCCCGTCCTTCCTCGTCCACCACGAGCCGCTCGGTGGGGCCGACGCCGAGGCCGATCGTGGCCCGGCGCCGGAGCAACGCCTCCTTCGGCGAACCCTCCGGAACATCCGCGAGCGTGACCAGATGGAGATCGTCCACGGTCACGTCGGTCGTCCGCAGTAGTTGCTCGGCGCACCGTTCCATCGCGGCGGTGTGTGCCTTGCGATGGAAGACGCCGCGCAGTTCGTCCAGGCTCTGCTCCGCCTCGACGCCGAAGGTTCCGACGTACCCTGCCTCCGCCGCGAGGCCGGCGTTGATCTTGTCCGAGTCGTGGTGGTCGTCCAGCTGGACGACCACCTGTCCGATCCGCTCCACCCGGCGGAGGGCGTCCAGTGCGTCGGACGCCATCAGGTAGGCGAAGTTCGGCGAGCAGAACGAGGTCGGCAGCCGCAGGTGCACGGTCACGTTCCCGTCCTGGATCCGGACCGAGCGGACGAAGCCGAGGTCGGTGATCGGCTCGTCCAGCTCGGGATCCACCACCGTCGACAGGGCCGCGAGGACCCTGTCGGACAGTGACAGACTCTGCGACGTGGTGGCGACGGCGATCATGGCCGTGCGCCCGCCGCGACTTCGGCCGGTGCGTCACCGGCATCGGTCGGCAGCCGCAGTTCCTCCGGTACGTCGAGGTCGTACAGCGCGGCCGCGTTCAGGCCGAGGATCTTCTTCTTCTGCGCGGTCGTGATCGGCGCGTACTCCGGCAGGTCGTCCGGGATCTGGAAGTCCACGAACTTCTCCACCAGCCATTTCGGCGTCCACAACGCGTAGTCGCTGGCGAACAGGATCTTGTCCTCGCCGAGCCAGTACAGCAGCTCGCCGATGATCTGCGCGAAGTACTTCGGCCGGGCGTGCACGAACGGCATCGCGACCGCGAGCCCGCCGTACACGTTGGACTCCTGGGTGGCGATCCAGCAGAAGTCCTCCAGCCGCGGCAGACCGACGTGCTCGACGACAAAGTTCAGGTCGAGGTAGTCGGTGGCGACCTTGTCGATGTCCGCGACGTCGAACGCGTCCCGGTCCAGCGGCCGGATCGTCGGGCCCTTGTGCACGTGGATGTTCTTGATCCCGAGCTTCAGGCACTCCTCCAGGTACCGGCGCGACCACGGCTCGTCGAGCTTGTAGCCGCGCGAGTCGCCGTGCCACTCGGCGGTGTAGAGCTTCACGCCCTTCAGGTTCATCCGCTCGGCGTCCCGGCGTAGTTGCTCGAGGCCCGCTTCACCGTTGCGCGGGTCGTAGGCGTGGTTGTACGTCAGCCTGCCCGGGTGCGCCTGGGTCAGCCCGAACGCTTCCTCGGTCTGGCCGAACCCGGCCTTGTAGAAGTCGCTCAGCAGCGTGGCCTGGAAGATCGCGTGGTCGGCGTACCCCTCGTCGAACACGTCCTTCATCAGCCGCTGGCCGCCGTAGTACGTGTAGGTGTCGTAGTCCCACACCTCCTCTTCGGGGCTCAGGTTGCGGTGGTAGTCGTAGAAGCAGTCGATGAACTGCTTGCCGTGCACGTTCTTCTGGTTCGACTCGCGGCCGTCCCAGAGGTGTACGTGCGCGTCGACCACGTAGTACTTCTCGCCGTCCTTCTCGTACATGCGTGCCCTCCTAGTGGGCGGTGAGGTCGAAGCCGATGTACTCGGCGGCGTCCTCGGGGCTGGCGAACAGCAGGGTCCGCTCGTCCAGGTGCACCATCCGGCCGTAGTGCGTCGAGCTGATCTCCTCGAACACCGAGCCGTCGAAGTCCGACCCGAGCGCGTCGGACAGCTCGTCGTAGTCGAAGTCGAGGATCCCGATCCCGTCGACGCGGATCATCGACGGGTACTCGGTCAGCTCGACGCCTTCCTTCGCACCCATCACCTCCGCGACCACCCGGCCGACCGGCGTGTTCATCAGGGTCACGCCGCACTTGTTCGAGAACTTCGTCTCGGATCCGAACTGCATCGCGGTCATCGGTCCAGCTCCTTCGGGGTCTCGAGCCCGAGCTCGGCGAGCAACGAGCTGAACTTCTGCTTGGCCGCGTCGAAGCTCGACGCGAAGGTCACGGCCTTGTCGGCCGGCTGCGACCAGATCGGCTGCAGCGCGTGCGCCGCGTCGACGCACCGCGGTACCCAGGTGGCCATCCACTCGCCGAACAGTTCCTTGTTGCGCTCGCCGAACTGCTCGTCGCGGGTCAGCAGGCGGTACAGGTTGCGGGAGTAGCCGAGGTCGCGGTCGTAGTCGTGCTCGCCGGTACCGACGAGCGTCGGCGTGATGTAGTCGCCGTTGCGGGCCGCGATCTGCATCACCAGCTCGGTCCGGAACAGCGAGCCGACGAGCTGCTCGAAGACGATGTTCGTCGCGAACAGCAACTCGCACCAGTCGCCGACCGCGGTCAGCTGCTCGACGACCTGGCGGGTCGGCTGCCACTCCGGCGCCGACTGCCAGACCTCCTTGTGCGCCGAGCCGTCGAACGGTACGTCGGCCTCGCTCAGGTCCAGGTTGAACAGCGCCAGGTCCTGCGCGAACCGCATCTTGTGCGCCGCGTTCACCGCTACCGCGGTGTTGATCATGTTCGTCGGGCCGGACCGCTGGATGCTGGTGAAGACGTGCAGCGCCAGGCCGTTCTCGGCGTGCATCCAGGCGCCCAGGTTGCGCTCGATGAACTTCAGCCAGGCCGTGTTCCAGCTGTCGTACGCCCTGGCCCGCTTGGCGTTCTGCAGGCCGAGGTCGACCTGCCGCACGGTCGCGGAGTTGTTGCGGTAGATCGTCTGGTTCCACTCCTCGTTCGGGTCGAGGAACGCGTGCCAGTTGGACGACTTCGCCTGCGTCCACTCCTTCGGGTAGCCGCCGGGGCCGTTGCCGAAGCCGTAGATCCAGCCCTGGCTCAGGTGCCGGTCCGGGTCGGGCTGGACGTCGACCGTGACGTCCTCGTACATCGTCGCGCGCAGCTTGGCCGGCTTGTAGTAGTTGTAGCTGCGGCTGGTCGAGCTGGGGAACTCCAGCGCACCGGCCTCGGAGTCGGTGAACTCGATCTTCGGGAAACTGCGTTGCTTGGTTTGCGTCATCTCAGGCTCCATCGGTCGCTGGGCTGGTGAACTTGTCGTAGAAGATCTGGTCCTTCGGTACCGCGTGGTTTTCCAGCAGGCCGAGCGCCGCGTCCACCATCGGCGGCGGCCCGCACAGGTACGTCTCGCACTTGCTCAGTTGCGGTTCCCGGCGTTCGACCACCTCGGTGACGTTGCCGACCTCGTGCGCCCCTTCGGGCGACTCGGACAGGCAGGCCACGAACTCGAAGTCGGTGAGGGTCGCTCCGAGGTCGCGGATCGCGTCCAGGTAGAACAGGTCGGCCGCCGTCCGGGCGCCGTAGTAGAAGCGGACCGGCCGGGTGCTGCCGGTCTCGCTGAGGTGCCGCAGGATCGACAGGATCGGCGCCATCCCCGCCCCGCCGGCGACGCAGACCACCGGCAGCACGTGACCGTCCTTCAGGGTGGACGATCCGTACGGGCCGGTCATCGACAACTCGTCGCCGACCGCCAGGCCGTCGTCGAGCAGGCCGGAGAACCGGCCGCCGGGGTACTTCTTGATCAGGAACTCGATCTCGCCGGCCGGTGTCGTGGCCATCGAGAACGAGCGGTGCTCGTCGGTGCCGGGGATCGTGAGGTCGACGTACTGCCCCGGCTTGAAGTCGAACTCCTCGGCCGGTTTCAGCCGTAACGACACGATGTCCCGGGTGACCGGCTCGATCGCGGCCACCGTCGTACCCACGGTCCGGATCGGGATGCCGCCGAGCAGCTCGTCCTCGTCGAAGTTCAGCAACTCGATCGTGCAGTCGCTGAACGCGTGCGCCTTGCAGAGCAGCACGTAGCCTTCCGCGACCTCGGCGTCGTTGCACGCGAACGTCGAGTAGCGCTCCATCTGGATGTCGCCGTCGAGCAGGTACGACTTGCACGCCGAGCACTGTCCCTCGCGGCAGCCGTGCATCAGGTGGATACCTTGCCGGAACGCCGCGTCGAGGATCTTCTCGTCCTCGTCGACCTCCATCTCGATGCCGACCGGTTCGAACTGGATACGATGTTTGTCGGCCACCCGGACCACCTCAGCTCGCGCGGTACGCCGCGACGTGCGCCTCGCGCTCCGCGTCGGTCATCTCGTTCAGCAGCACGTTCGGGCTGTTGAAGGTGTTGCCGCGGACGTCGTCCAGGGTCCACATCTTCTTCGGGTCCAGGTCGAGGTGCGGCTGCCCGATCAGCGTCTTGCCGTCGTCGCGGACGTAGCCGAGGTCGGAGACGATGTCGGCCAGGTCCTTGCCGTGGTGCAGCGTCTCCCACTCACGGAAGCCGGTCAGCCGGCCCATGTTCGGCGTCGGACGGCCGTCGTACTCGCTCCGGAACGCGACCGCGTCGGTCCAGTAGCAGGTCTCCGAGCAGTACGTCCGCCACTGGTCGTCGACCTTCTCGACCACCATGTCCTCGTGGATCAGCGCCGGCACCATGCAGGTCCAGCAGCGGTGCGGGTACTGGTAGCCGACGTCCTCGAACGCGATCGGCTTGTTCCGGCCCGGGTACGCGAGGCGGTTGTAGTTCTCCCACCACTTGCCGTACTTCGAGTACCAGCCCGGGTACTTGTCCTCGAACCACTCGAAGTCCTTGTCGGTCATCGCGTCGATCCGCCAGTAGTTCACCGGCCAGCCGGTGGCGAAGAACCGCGCGACCTCATGCACGTAGCCCTTGTTCGTGATCCGGTTCCACGCTTCCTCCACCAGGTCGTGCGGAATCGTGAGCCCGTACTTCTCCAGCGGCAGCAGGTAGCTGCGGTAGTAGTCGTCGTAGATCCAGCGACGCCACATCTCGGCATAGCTCTCACGATCCTTACGGCGGTCCTTCGTGCCGTACTCGATGAACGTGCCGATCGCCGCGTCCACGACGCAGTGGTTGTTCCACCACGCGTACCGCAGGTCGCGCTCCAGCAGCGGCCGGTTGCGCTCGTCGGCGAGTGCCATCAGCAGGATCGAGTATCCGTTGCTGATGTGCCGCGACTCGTCCGACTGCACCGAGTGGAACACGGTCGGCAGCAGGTAGTCGCCGTTCGCGGCGGCCTCGTCGGGCATCGCGACGAACAGCGTGTTGGTGAACGCGGTCTCGGCGACCACGGTCAGGTAGATGTTCGCGGCGGTGATCGCGTCACCGGTGATGAACCCCTCGCCGAACTGCCGGCCGATGGTGCCCGCGTAGTTGTTCGCGAACGCCTTCTCGGTCATGTCGAAGCCGGCCGGGTCGATGTAGTTGTTCATGTACAGCCGCTTGAGGTTCATCTGGATCGTCGAGTGCCGGACCTCGTCGATCATCTGGACCGCGAGCCCGTTGTGGATCTCCGGGTTCGGGACCGCGTCGATCGCCATCGGCATCGCCCGCGCCGCGGAGATCTCCGGGAACGGGATGATGCTGAGGAACAGCTTCTGCCACTCCAGCCAGCGCTGCTGGACCTGGCGGAACATGTTGCCGCGGATGGCGCCGTCCATGGCGCCGTACACGCGGTTGTCCTTCTCCTCCTCCATCGGGAAGTAGGACCGCATGATCTGCTTCAGCGGGTCCTTCTTCGGCGCCTTCTCGAACGTGTAGTCGGTGCCGAACCGGGTCGCCGGGGTGGCGAAGGTCGGCTCCCACGAGAGCTCCGTGATCTTCGCGTGGGCCTTGGTGAGACTTTGCCTGCTCATGTGCCTGCCTCCAGGGGTCGGGCTGATTGCAGAGATGAAAGCCGGACCTGGAGCGGGCTGCTGTCTCAATGTGAGATACCGGTCACACCGTTGCCGAACTACCTTGGTCGGTGTTCGCTGGGGAGATCCGTCGATCGAGGAGGTGCACGATGTCGCTTCGCGAGTCGATCCTGCTGTCCTGGCAGCGGTCGGAGGCGTCGCTGGTGGACGTCGACCAGCCCTCACCGGCGTACATCCCCGGGCTCGACGTCGACACCACGCTCACCCGGGCGGCCCGCCCGGTCATCGACGCGCTGGCCTCGGAGCTCACCAACGAGCCGGTCTGCATCATCCTGACCGACGCCAAGGGTGTCGTACTGGACCGCCGAGGCGGCGACCCGTCGCTGATCCGCCGCCTGGACGCGGTCGACCTCTGCCCCGGTTTCACGTACGCCGAGTCCGAGGTCGGCACCAACGGCATCGGTACGGCACTCGAGGTCGGCGGTCCGATCCTGGTGCTCGGACCTGAGCACTACACCGGTGTACTGCGCCGGTTCGCGTGCGCGGGAGCACCGATCACGCACCCGGTCACGGGCGGTCAGCTCGGCGTCCTGGACATCACCACGCAGGCGCAGAACTCGAACGCGGTGCTGCTGTCGTTCGCGAAACTCGCCGCCCGGCGGATCCAGGAGCGGATCGTCGAGGAGGCCAACGCCCTCGACCAGGCGCTGCTGAGCGACTACTACGCGGCCTGCCGGCACACCGGCGGCTCGGTGATCGCGCTCGGCGAAGAGGTGTTCATGATCAACGCCCACGCCCAGGCGCACTTCGACTCGGTCGACCAGGCGGCGCTGATCGACCGGACCCGGGACGCCCGCGGCGGCACCCGGCCGTGCACGTTCATCGCCGACCTGCCCAGCGGGTTCACCGCCCGGCTCGCGTACCAGCCGACCTTCCTCGGCAACCGGCTGGCCGGCGGCATCGTCCAGGTCCGCGAGCACCGCTCAGGGCTGCGGAGCGCCGGGAGCCCCGCCCGGGTGCCGACGCTGCCCGGCGTGATCGGCACCAGCGCCCTGTGGCGGCACACGACGCAGGAAGTCCTCGAATCTGCCGGCCGGGCCGAGTGGATCGTCGCCGAAGGCGAGTCCGGGACCGGCAAGCTGACCCTGCTCCGGGCCGTGCACAACTACTCGCGGCCGGGCAACCGGCTGGTGGTCGTCGACGCCGACGACGCCGAGGTCGTCAACGCCGCGACCACCGAGCTCGAAGCAGGTTCGGACCTTGTCCTGCGGCACGCGCACCTGCTGTCCACCGACGACATCCACGCTCTCGTTGAGGTACTGCAGACCGTCCGGGACAGCCTGTCCGACGAGCCGTGGATCGCGTTGACGGTCGTCACCGGGCAGTCCGGCGTGCAGGACGAGCTGGACACCCAGCTACTGCGGTTCTTCCCACGCACAGTCGCCGTGCCACCGTTGCGGCATCACCTGGACGACGTACAGGCGCTCGTACCGCACCTGCTCGCGCGGACCGGTGTCGCCGGGGTGACGCTTTCGCAGGCCGCGGTGAGCCAGCTGATGCGGTTGCCGTGGCCCGGAAACGTGACGCATCTGCGGACCGTCCTGGGCGAGGTCGCGCGGCGCCGCCGGTCCGGGGTCGTCGAGCTGGACGAGCTGCCAGCCGAGTGCCGGGCGACGACCCGGCGGCACCTGACCCGGCTGGAGGCGCTCGAACGGGACGCGATCGTCGACGCGCTCGCCGCACACCACGGCGACAAGGCGGCGGCCGCACTGGCGCTCGGGATGTCGCGCGCGACGATCTACCGGAAGATCCGTGACTACGCGCTCGTCACCTGAGCTCGTCGCTGAGCACGATCTCGCAGTTGTAGTGCTGGGACGCCGTCATCTCGCCGCGGAACCAGAGCAGCGGAACCCGGCCTGGGTCGCCCGGTGCGACGATCGGGCGCAGGTTGTCACCTTGTGAGCCCTCGGTGATCGGCGTCCACGTCCAGGTCTCGCCGCTGTCCGCCGTACGCGCGTGAAAGATCTCGTGGTGCTCGCACGCGGCGCCGTCGCGCGGGTCGATCGGGGTGGAGACGTACAGCGAGTCGAGGTCGTACGGGTCGATCGCGACCAGGCCTGTGTAGTCGTTCTCGTGCTTGAGGAGACCGTGGCCCGCTTTGGCCAGCTGGTTGACCTGCCAGGTGTTCCCGGGAGCGAGGCGGGCGTAGAAGAAGCGGTGGTCCGGCACCGGATGCTCTCGCGCGAAGGCATCCTCCGGGTTGTCCGGCGTGTTGTGACGGGCCAGCAGGACCGCGGCAACCTCGTCGCCGGCGCGGCGGATGTCGACGGTCCAGCAGTGCGTCATCGGCTCGCCGTCCCAGACCGAGTCCGCCTGCAGGATCGTGGTCAGGTCGACCTGTGACGGGGCGTCGCCGTCGAGCGCCTTCTCGTCCACCACGGTGCCGTCGGTGCGGTGCAGCGCGCCGGCTTCGAGGTACCCGTGGTAGATCGAGTTGTTGTAGTCCCGCGGGTGATGGTCGGTCGTGATCAGGTCGATCCGTCGCGGTGTGGACGTGTAGCGCGTGTAGCCGTTGACGTAGCCGACCTTCGGACGGGTGAAGAGCTTGCCCGCGTACGTCCAGGTGTCGCCCTCGTCGTCGGACACCAGCGCGCACGGGTCGTCGTTCACCGCCCGGGCGAAGCAGTACAGGCGGCCGTCGAGTTCGTGCAGGTTCGAGTACGTGACGCCGCGCCCGCCGGTGTGCTCGCTCCAGTCGAACGTCCGCTCCGGTCCCCAGGTCCGCGGGTCACCGGGCTCGCTCACCCGCCAGCGGGTCAGGTCGTCGGTCTTGTGCTTCGTGTAAACGGCCAGCCACCGGCCGTCCGTACGCCGCCACAACGCCGGCACGTCGTGGTCGTCCGCCTCGAACCGCTCGTGCAGTACGACGATGTCCGCCGTACCGGTGGCCAGGTCGACGACGGTCAGCTCGACGTTCCCGGCGCGCGCGTCGCCGCCGGGACCTTCGGGCGCCGCGATCGACCCGACGACGAGTACGCCGTTGTCCGGGTCGACCACCGCCCGCTCGTCCTGGAACCAGCACCAAGCACCGTTGTCATTGATCACTCGCACCATGACAGCTCAGTCTGGCAGGGATCGACGCTGTGGGTAAGCGTTTGCCAGTATGTGGTCAGGCGAGACCGAAGCCGCCCGTCCAGGGCGTCTTCTCGGCGACCGCGAGGGTGAGCTGCAGGAAGCCGAGCGCCTCGAGTTCGCGGGCGCGCTTCAGGGAACCGGCGTCGACGGCGCGCAGGCCGCCGGCGGAGACGATCCCGGCCAGCAGCGCCTTGGCGTCCGCGTCGTCACCGGCGATCAGGACCGTGGTCGGGACCTCGCCGGCCTTGCCGGTGGCGACCGTCGCCGCGAAGTTCGTGTTGAACGCCTTCAGCACCTTCGAGTCCGGGAGTTCGGCGGCCAGCTCCGCCGCCGCGGAACCGTCGGCCGGGACCGTCAGCGAGTCGAAGGTCTCGAAGTTCAGCGGGTTGCTGATGTCCACGACGACCTTGCCGGCCAGCTGGTCGGCGCGCTCCGCGAGCACCTGCTCGTACGCCGGATACGGCGTCGCGAGGATCACGACCTCGCCGGTGACCGGCCGGTCCTTGTCGGTGGAGTTGAACAGCTCGACCGTGTTGCCGCCCTTGGCGACGACCGCGGAGATCGCCTGGCCCATGTTGCCGCTGCCGATGATGCTGACGTGCGTCATGCTCTCGCTCCTTTGGTTGTAGCTTCAACAATCACGATAGCGGTTTTTGATTGTAGCTACAACCATTACGATGTTGTCGTGAGCACACGATGGCTGGACGACGCCGAGATGACCGCCTGGCTGCGACTGGTCGGCGTGGTCGAGCTGCTCCCCGGCGTCCTCGACTCGCAGCTGCGCCGGGACGCCGAGCTGACGCACTACGAGTACTACGTGCTCGCGATGCTGTCCGAGGCGCCGAAGCGGACGCTGCGGATGACCACGCTCGCGCAGCGGACGAACGCGACACTCCCCCGGTTGTCACATGTCGTGAAGCGGCTCGAGGACCGCGGGCTGGTCGAGCGGTTCCCGTGCCCTGAGGACGCGCGCGCCACCAACGCGCGGCTCACCGCGGCCGGCTGGAAGAAGATCAGGGCGACCGCCCCCGGCCATGTCGAAACGGTCCGTCAGCACGTCATCGACGCGCTCACCCCGGAGCAGGTCACCCAGCTCGCCGAGATCGCCGGTGCGATCCTCGGAGCGGTCGACCCGGACGGCGGCCTCAGCGCGCTGTACCGACGCTGACATCAGCGCGGAGCGTCGGGACTCACCTCCAGGAGCACCTTCGAGGCGACGGTGCGGTCGCTCGCCAGGTCGAACGCCGCGATCGCCTCCGCGAGCGGGAACGTGTGCGTGACGACCGGGTCGACGTACAGCCCGTCGGCCAGCCACTCGATCGCGGTGTCGAACTCGCGGTCGAACCGGAACGCCCCGGTCAGCGTGAGCTCCCGCGTCATCAGCAGCGCACCCGGGAATCCCGTGTCACCGGGCGGCAGCGATCCCACCTGGACGACGGTCCCGCCGCGGCGTACCCGCTCCACACAGGTCCGCAACCCGCCCGCCGTACCGGACGCCTCGATCGCGACGTCGATCTCGTCCGGCCACTCGGCCGCGTCCGCGCGGACGGTCGCCGTCGCACCGACCTCGGTCGCCAGCGCCAGCGGAGTCTCGTGCAGGTCGGTCGCGACGATCTCCCGGGCCCCCGCCCGCCGTAGCGCGGCCACCACCAGCAGACCGATCGGCCCCGCCCCCGTGACGAGCACCTTCTTCCCGTCCACGGCCCCGTCACCGGCCCGCCGTACGGCGTGGATCGCCACCGCCAACGGCTCCGCCAGCACGGCCCGCCGCAACTCGAGCCCGTCCGGCAGCACCCGGACCTGGTCGGCCGGCAGGAGCAGCTCATGGACGAACCCGCCCTGGATGTGCGGCGTCCGCGCGGCGCTGCCGAGATAGTTGCTGAAGGCACAGATGTTCCGCCGGTCCTGCCGGCACTCCGGGCACTCTCCGCACGGCGTCGCCGGATGGATCCCGACCGGCGTACCGACGGGCAGGTCGCCCGCACTCACCCAGCCGGCCACCTCGTGCCCGAGCACCAGCGGATGCTCGATCCGGAAGTTCCCCACCCCGCCGTCGCGGTAGTAGTGCAGGTCGGTCCCGCAGATCCCGCCGTACGCGATCCGCACCGCGACCTGCCCGGTCGAAGGCTCGACCGCCTCCCGCTCCTCGACCCGCAGGTCCCCAGCACCGTGCACCACACACGCGTCCACGCACCCACCTCCACCGTCGCCGTCCCCCGACCGTACCCGAAGCATCTGCCCGGTCATCTGAAGTCGCGGGACTTGGTGCGGGCGGCAAGAGGGAGGCGTTGGAGGTGTTCGGCGGAGAGGTTGGTTACTTCGCCGGCGCGTTCGACGCGGCCGCGGATGATGAGGGCGGCGGCGTTGCGGGCCACGGCGGCGTGGTGGTGCCAGCAGCCGACGGTGATGACGATGTTCGCCATGCCGGTCTCGTCCTCGAGGTTCATGAACGTGACGCCGGACGCGGTCGCCGGGCGCTGGCGGTGGGTGACGACACCGGCGACCCGGACGCGGGCGCCGTTCGGGGCCTCGCGGAGCTGGGCGGCGGACAGGATGCCTTCGGCGCGGAGCTGTTCGCGGACGCGTTCCATCGGGTGGCTGGTGGTGGTGATCGACGTCGACCACAGGTCCGCCATGTCCGCCTCGACGTCGCTCATCCCGGGCAGCGTCGGCGGCGGACCGGCCGCGCTGATCCCGGCCAGCCGGCCCGGGCGTTCCTCGGCGGCGCGGCCCGCCTCCCAGAGCGCCTGCCGCCGGTCCAGGCCGAAGCAGTCGAACGCCCCGGCGGTGGCCAGCGCCTCGACCTGCGCCGCGGTGATCCCGGTCCGCCGGACCAGGTCGGCCATCTCGGTGAACGGCCCGCCGCGGTCGCGCTCCTCGACGATCAGCTTCGCCCCCTTCTCCCCCACCGTGCGCACCTCGGCCAGCCCGAGCCGGACCGCGAACGCCCCGTCCCGGCGGTGCACCGTGGTGTCGAACGGCGCCTTCGGGTCGAACGGCCCGACCACCGGCTGCGGATCCGCCAGGCACTCGTCGAGCCCGGTCGGCCCGGTCAGCTGCTGCCCGTCGACGAGCAGCTCGAGCCCGGCGTCGACACCGGACAGCTGCAGATGCGGACGCCGTACTTCGACACCGTGCCGGCGGGCGTCCGCGACCAGGGACTGCGGCGAGTAGAAGCCCATCGGCTGCGCCTGGAGCAGCGCGGCCAGGAAGGCGGCCGGGTAGTGCAGCCGCAGCCAGGTGCTGGAGTAGACGAGCAGCGCGAAGCTGATCGAGTGCGACTCGGCGAACCCGAAATTCGCGAACGCCTCGATCTTGGCGTAGATCTCGTCGGCCAGCTCGCCGCTGATCCCGTTGCGCGCCATCCCGGCGTACAGCTTCTCCTTCAGTGACGAGATCCGCTCGATGCCGCGCTTCGAGCCCATCGCACGGCGCAGCAGGTCGGCCTCGTCGCCGTCGATCTCGCCGACCGCCATCGCCATCTGCATCAGCTGCTCCTGGAACAGCGGCACGCCCATGGTCCGCTGCAGCACCGGCTCGAGCTTCGGGTGCAGGTAGGTGATCGGCTCCTCCCCGGTCCGGCGGCGGATGTACGGGTGCACGGCACCGCCCTGGATCGGGCCGGGCCGGATCAGCGCGATCTCGGTGACCAGGTCGTAGAACCGGCGCGGTTTCAGGCGCGGCAGTGTCGCCATCTGGGCCCGGGACTCGACCTGGAACACCCCCACCGAGTCCGCCCGGCAGAGCTGGTCGTACACACCGGCCTCCTCGCGCGGGATCGTGTGCAGCTCCCAGTCCTCGCCGATCTGCTCGCGGACCATGTCCAGGCAGTACTGCAGCGCGGCCAGCATCCCGAGCCCGAGCAGGTCGAACTTCACCAGCCCCATCCACGCGCAGTCGTCCTTGTCCCACTGCAGGACCGTGCGGTTCTCCATCCGGGCGTGCTCGATCGGCACCACCTCGCCGACCGGCCTCTCGGTCAGCACCATCCCGCCGGAGTGGATCCCCAGGTGCCGCGGGAACTTCAGCAGCTCGCTCGCCATCGCCACCACCTGCGGTGGGATGTCGTGCTCGGTCGAGGTGATCTCCGGGCTCCAGCCGTCGACCTGTTTCGACCAGGCGTCCTGCTGGCCGACGGAGTACCCCAGGGCCTTCGCCATGTCCCGGACGGCGGACTTCGGGCGGTACGAGATCACGTTCGCCACCTGGGCCGCGTTGTGCCGGCCGTACTTCTCGTAGACGTGCTGGATCACCTCCTCGCGGCGCCCGGAGTCGAAGTCGACGTCGATGTCCGGCTCCTCGGCGCGGGTCGTCGCCAGGAACCGCTCGAACGGCAGGTCGTACAGGATGCTGTCCACCGCGGTGATCCCGAGCGCGTAGCAGACCGCGGAGTTCGCCGCGGATCCCCTGCCCTGGCAGAGGATCCCGTTGTCCCGGGCGAACCGGACGATGTCCTCGACGATCAGGAAGTACCCCGGGAACTCCTTCTCCTCGATCACGGCCAGCTCGCGTTCCAGCCGCTGGTACGCATCCGGCCGCTGCTCGCGGGTCCCGTACCGCCGGGCCGCGCCTTCGAACGTCAGCACCCGCAGCCACGACATCGGGGTCTCCCCCTCGGGTACGTCGCGCAGCGGCAGCTTCGGCTTCGCCCGCGCCAGGTCGAACGCGAGCTGGTCGGCGAGCGTCACCGTCCGGGCCACCGCCCCGTCGTACCGCCGGAACCGGGTCGTCAGCTCCGCGCCGGACCGCACGAACGCCATCCCGCTCGACGGCAGCCAGCCGTCCATCGCGTCCAGGTCGCGCCGGGCCCGGACGGCGGCCAGCGCGGAGGCCAGCCGGTACTGCGCCGGGGTCGCGTAGTGAACGTTGTTCGTGGCAACTACCGGGAGGCCGTGGTCGGCGGCGAGCGCGGCCAGGATCCGGTTCCGCGTGGTGTCGGCGGGCAGGTGGTGGTCGATCAGCTCGACGACCACCCGGTCCTTGCCGAACAACGCGGTCAGCCGGTCCAGCTCGCGCCCGGCCGCGGCCGGGCCGTCGGCCTGCCCGCCGAGCTCGAGCGCCTGCCGGACCAGCCCTTTGCGGCAGCCGGTCAGGATCACCCACTGTCCCTTGCCGGCCGCTGCCAGCTCCTCCAGGACGTAGACGGGCTTTCCCTTCTCACCACCCGCGAGTTGCGCCTCGGTGATGGCACCGGCCAGCGCGTGGTACCCCTCCTGCCCCTCGGCGAGCACCAGCAGGTGACTGCCCTCCGGGTCGGCGACCCCGTTCTGCGGACCGGTCAGCCCAAGGGACAGCTCCGCCCCGAACACGGTGGGCAACGAGTACGCCGCGGCGGCCTCGGCGAACCGGGCCGCGCCGTAGAACCCGTCGTGATCGGTCAACGCCAGCGCGTGCAGCCCCTGCCGGACCCCTGCCTCCACCAGGTCCTCCGGCTGCGAAGCCCCGTCCAGGAAGGAGAAGTTCGAGTGCACATGCAGCTCCGCATACGGCACCGCGTGCTCCGGCCGCCGCACCGGCTCCGGCACATACGGCCCCCGGTGCTGCGACCACGCCGGGCTGTCCCCACCATCGGCCGTCACCGGCCGCCCACCGTGACTCCCCGGCCGGGAGCGATCCGACAACCGGCGCTCCAACTCCGACCACTTGATCGGCGGATTTTGATAGCCCACCCCGAACACCTCCCGTCAGAAGACCGGCAACTTGCGATCGATCTCCGCCCACTTGATCGGCGGATTGTTTTGACTTCCTCCCCGTCCTGAAAGACGGAGATTCCTACGCCTGGCCGTCAGTCGGTGGCCTCGGTTCGGCGGGTTCCTGATTCATTCCCAACCGCACCGGCAAGCCGGTGTCTGATGTCGGGTCCACAGGCGTTCAGGGTCTCCGCCAGCCCGGCGGCGACAAGGATGTTCACGGCTGCGTTGTAGTCCCGATCCAGCCGGGTGCTACACCCCTCGCACGTCCACTCGCGGATATGGAGTGGCTTCTTTCCTCCCGGTTTCCCACACACTGAACAGGTCTGGGTGGTGGGCTCCCACCGCCCGATCCGCGCCACGGTCCGACCTTGGTTCTCGGCCTTCTCCTTGATGAAACGGATCAAGATCCCCAGCCCTGCGTCGTGCATGGACTTGGCAAGCCTGGTGCGCCCCAAGCCGACCAGGGCAAGAGTTTCCAGTACCAACAAGTCGTGGTCGCGAATCAGACGTGCAGCCAGTTTGTGGTGATGGTCGGCACGCAGATCACGAACCTTCCGGTGGGCACGGGCGACCCTGACACGTGCCTTCGCCGAGTTGGCTGAGCCTTTCTGCTTTCGGGCCAGCGAGCGTTGTCGGCGGGCCAGCCGCCGCGCTGCTGCTTTCATCGGGCGCAGGTTCGGGATCTTCTCCCGGACGGCGTCCCCGGTTCCGGGGTCGACAGAGACGACGGCAGCAAGGTCGGTCAGGCCGAGGTCGAGTGCGGCTACCCGCGTCGCCGGGGTCGGGGCGACGGCAGGTTCGTCTATGACGAAGGAGACCCAGTAGGTACCGTCAGGTTCACAGATCGTCGTGACCGAGGTCGGGTTCGAGGGCAGGTCACGTGAGCGGATGAACTTCAAGTCCCCGATTTTGGGGAGCCGGACCTTGCCCCACTTCGAGCCACCTCTGCCCATGCGCCCTGTGTCGAGGATCTTGAACCGGGTGTTGGCAGTGAACCGCGCGGCCTGACGATGGGAGCGCCGTTTGCGTGACGGCAGCCCCATCTTGGGGCCTCGTCTCTTGCCGGCGAAGGAGGCAAAGAAGTTGCGGTAGGCCCTGGCAGCGTCGGCCGCCGCCTGCTGCAACGGCGCCGCCGACACCTCGGCCAGCCACGCCCTCTCTGGTGTGGTCTTAGCGATGGTGGTAACCAGCCGAGCGGTCTCGGTGAGTGACACATCCCTGTGTAACCCAGCCTGATAGAGCCGGTCCCGTTCGGCGATGAAATCGTTGAACACCACCCGGCAGCAACCGAAGGTGCGCGCCAGCATCCGCGCCTGCTCGCCGGTGGGGTAGGCGCGATACCGGTACCGCTTCACCGCCATGGCCAGATACACCATCGAACCACCGCTGAACCACCTCCCACCAGAAAGTAGAACATATGTTCCCATAGACTCAAACTCCGGCCGACCGGCTCAGCGGGTTCTCAGCCGGATGGCAGTGCGTAGTACGTCGATTGCGGGATGCCACCGGGCCGTGACCGATTCACGCTGGAACCATGAAGTCCTGGGGGCGAGTTACGGGTGCTGTCGTACTGTCCGGCGTGCTGGCGGCGTATCCACTGACCGCATTGGGTGCGACCACGGTCCGGTACGTCGACAGGACCGTCTCCTGCTCCGACGCGGGTCCGGGGACGGCGGCCACGCCGTACTGCACCGTTGCCGAAGGGGTCGGCAAGCTCGCGGCCGGCGTCACGCTGTACATCGGCAACGGCAGCTACGCCGAGACGATCAAGCCCGCGGTCTCCGGTACGTCGTCCGCCCGGATCACCATCACCGCCTGGCCCGGCCGGCACCCGGTGATCGCACCGGCGAGCTTCGGCGCGGTGATCTCGTCGCGGGCGGACATCACCGTCTCCGGGCTCACGTTCAGCGGCACCAGGTACGACGGCGTGTACGTCTCGAACAGCACCGGCATCACGATCTCCCGGAACAGCGTGATCGGCGCCGGACACCCGGTCTCGGGCCAGACGGCGTACGGCATCAGTATCCATGGATCGCGGGCATCGGTTGTCAGCGGCAACAACGTGCACAACAACCACGGCACCGGCATCCTGGTCACCGCGGGCTCCACCGGCATCGTGGTCTCCGGGAACGCGGCCGCCTTCAACGCCGAGGGCTGGCGCCGCAACGCGAACGGCATCAACGTGACCAGCGCCGGCAACACCGTGCTGCGGAACGTCACCCACGACAACGAGGACTCGGGCATCCAGTTCTACACCGGCGGCAACAACAACCTGGCCACGCTGAATCTCTCGTACGACAACGGGGATCACGGCATCGACGACCTCAACGTCACCGGCGGCCGGCTGATCGGCAACACGGTCTACCGCAACTGCACGACGGGGATCAACGTCGAGGGGACGTCCGGCAACTACCTGGTCTACAACAACGTCGCCGTCGACAACGCCGTCTATCCGGCCTACGCCGGGATCGCGTGTGCGCGCCGGACCGGCAACATCGGCATCTGGGACTCCGCGCCGTCCAGCACGACGGTCGACCACAACCTGGTCTGGCTGACCAGGAGCGGCACGATGTACGCGTTCGGCACGACCTACACCTCGCTGACCGCGATGCGGGCGGCGACCCACCAGGAGGCCCACGGAGTGCAGGCCGACCCGCGGTTCGCCGCCGCGGCATCGTGGAACCTGCGGCTGTCGGCCGGCTCGGCGGCGATCGACCGCGCCCACTCCGGCGTCTCCGGCGAGCAGCCGACCGACATCCTCGGCCGGCCGCGCGTCGACGACCCCGCGGCCGCCGACACCTTCGCCGAGGGACCGCGACGGTACGACGACCTCGGCGCGTACGAGTTCCAGCCCTGATCCACAGCGCCCGAAAACCGGTTGACCGACGCCGTGGCGACGCTGGTACCGTTCCGTCGTCCGTGACATCACACCTGGAGGTGAGGCCCCGATGAACGCTGTAGCGCTGTGGGTGCTCACCCCTCTCGTGGTCACGGGCGGGCGATTGACGTAGGTGTCGTCGGGAGCGCCTCGAGCAGACTCCCGAAAGGAAACACCTATGAACTCTTTGCCTTCCCGTCCGGGTCTCCGAGCCCGGTCGGTGACGATCTCGCAGGTCGCCGGCAACCAGTGGCACGCGGTGCGGAACGACCTGACCGTCGGCCGCGGGTACGCGTCGCGGCGGCTCGACGGACGGACCTTCCTCAGCATCGACACCTGGCAGGACGCCGTCTTCGACCGGCTCGCCGCCGTCATGCTCGCCAACCAGCCGGAGCCGGTGTACACGGTGGTGGACGAGACCGACCGCGAGCTCACGGCCGGCTGGCAACGTGCGGGCTTCGCGATCTGGCGTCGTGAGTCGGAGTACGCCGTACCCACCAGGCCGGGCCTCGCCGCCAGGCCGCCGGGGCTGACCATCGTGAGCGGCGACGACGTGCGCGAGGCCCCGCTGCGTGAGCTGGACCGGGCGGTCCGGGCCGAGGTCGGGTCCACCGTCGGCTGGCACACGATGCCTGCCGAGGTGCTGCCCTGGCAGGGCGGGACGCGGCCGCTCGACCCCACGAAGTACACGGTCGCCGTCCGCGACGGCCGGTACGTCGGGCTGGTCCGGGTGGCGACACAGACCCGGCGCCCGCGGATCGGGCTGGTCGCCGTACTGACCGCGGAGCGGCGGCGCGGTATCGCCCGAGCCCTGCTGGACGACGTGCTCGGCCGGCTCCACAGCGTCGGCACCGAAGCGGCCACCGCGGAGGTGGACGAGTCGAACACCGCCGCACTGGCACTGCTCGGCGGGATCGGCGCCGAGCGCACCGGCCGGAGCCTCGAGCTGATCAGCGGGAGGGCCTGACCATGCCCAGAGCAGCAGGCGGTATCGAGGTCGAGGGAACCGTCGTCGAGTGCCTCCGGAACGCCACCTTCCGGGTCGAGCTCGGTAACGGTCACAAGGTGCTCGCGCACATCAGCGGCAAGATCCGGAAGAACTACATCAAGATCGTCCTCGAGGATCGCGTCCTGGTGGAACTCAGCCCCTACGACCTCGACCGGGGCCGGATCATCTTCCGCTACCGGAACTGAAGAACTGTCACCCATCACACACACCTCCCGTCCGGATCAAGACTAGAACATGTGTTCGACCAGGCGTTAATCTGAAAACATGCTTGGTCGGTTCACGGTTCGCCCGTCCGACGACGGATCCAACAGGTTCGGCGTCTGGGACGGTGCGGTCAACGGGTGGCGTGCAACAGGGATCGACGACGAGGCGGAGGCGTACGAAGTCGCCTTCGACCTCGACGTCCAGTACGACGCACACGGCCCGCGGGCCGCGGACGCCGTACGGAAGATCGACCCCAGCCAGCCGGTGGAGCGGGCCACCTGGTCCACCGGCGAACTGGAGGTCTGGATCCGGCACAACGGCGAATGGCTCGGCAAGTTCCGGGACAAGAACGGCGAGCTCGCCTGGGTCCCGGGCAAGGATCTCCGCCCGCTCTAGCCGCCCGGTTTGGGCTTCGGGTTCTTCTTGTCCGGCGGCGTCTTCGGCGGGTTCGGGTTGCCGATCATCTTCTTCGGCGGGGCGACGAAGCGCTTGACCGGGAGGCCGCGCAGTGCGCCCTGCATGGCGGACTCCCAGAGCGGGCCGGCGGTGCCGGAGCCGGTCGGGTCGTGGATCGGGTCGCCGTTCAGGGTCTGGTTCATCAGGTTCTTGTACGGCGGGCTGGCGTCGGCGACGACCGCGGCGGCGGCCAGGTTCGGCGTGTAGCCGGAGAACCAGACGGCCAGGTTCTGCTGGATCGTCCCGGTCTTCCCGCCCATGTCCCGGGTGCCGAACCGCAGGTGGCCGCCGGTGCCGCCCGGCATCATCACCTGGCTCAGCACCCGGTTGACGCCGTCCGCTACCTGCCGCGACAGCACCTGCTTGCAGTCGAGCCCGGGCCCCGGCACCGGCCGCCCGGCCTTGTCCCGCACCGACGTGACCACCAGCGGCTTGCAGTACTTGCCGCGCGCCGCGAACGTCGCGTACGCGTTGGACAGCATCAGCGGCGTCACGTACCCGACGCCCAGTGTCATCGACACCACCTGCTCGAGCGGCTCGCCGCTCTGGGCGTTGTACATCCCGAGCTTGCCCGCGACCTTCCCGATCGCGCACAGCCCGGTCCGCTCGGACAGTTGCAGGAAGTAGGTGTTGGTCGAGTACCGGGCCGCCTCGACCATCGTCAGGTCGCCGCTGTGCGTCGAGTTCTTCGGCTGGTACGTCGGGTCGCGCGTCCACCCCGCACAGGTCCGGAACTTCTTGTTCCGCAGGTCGATCTGCTCCGGCGAGTTGATCCGGTAGTCCATCGGGATGCCCTTGGCCAGCGCGGCCGCGATCGTGAACGCCTTCATCGTCGAGCCGTTCTGGAACCCGCCGTACCCGCCGGCGTACGACTTCTCGACGTTGTAGTTGTAGTTCGTCTGGTGCCGCCCGTTGCCGTACGGCTTGCTCTGCACCATCGCCTTCACCAGCCCGGTGCCCGGCTCGACGATCGTGATCGCGGCGATCGAGGAGTCGGTGGGCCGGCTGTGCCGGGCGATCGACGCCTGCGCGGCGGCCTGGATCTTCGGGTCGATCGAGGTCCGGATCAGCAGCCCGCCGGTCTTCAGATAGTGGTCGCGGTCCTTCACGGTCGCGCCGAGCGCCGGGTTCGCGAGCAGCTTGGAGACCACGTAGTCGCAGTAGAACGGGTACCGCGAGTTCGCGCAGCCGTTCGGCACCGGCTCGACCCGCGACTCGTCGATGACCGGCGTCCGGAGCGCCTCGTTCGCCTGGTGCACGGTGATCACGCCGAGTTCGAGCATCCGTTTGATCACCACGTCCCGGCGGGCCCGGGCGCGGGCCGGGTCGTTGGCCGGGTTGTAGCCGGTCGGGTTCTTCACGATGCCGGCCAGCAGCGCGGCCTGCGGCAGCGTCAGCTTGTCGGCCGTGGTCCGGAAGTAGTGCTGGGCGGCGGTCTGGACGCCGTACGTGCCGGCGCCGAAGTTCGCCAGGTTCAGGTACTTCTCGAGGATCTCGTCCTTGGAGTACTCGCTCTCGACCGCGATCGCGTACCGCAGCTCGGTGATCTTGCGCTCGTACGACACCTCGGTCGCCTTGGCCCGCTCGGCCGCGGTCCGCGCCTTCTCGACCAGGCTCATCTTCACGAACTGCTGGGTGATGCTGGACCCGCCCTGCTGCACCTCGCCGCCGGTCGAGTTCCGCACCATCGCGCGCAGCGTCCCCTTCAGGTCCAGCGCGCCGTGCTCGTAGAACCGGGAGTCCTCGATCGCGATCATCGCCTTGCGCATGATCGGCGCGACCGCGTTCAGCCGGACCGGTACCCGGTTCTGCTCGTAGAGGGTGGCGATCAGCGTGCCGTCCGCGGCCAGGATCCGGCTGCGGACGGCGGGCGCCTCACTCTCGAACTCCTTGGGCAGGCTCTCCACCGTGGCCGCGACCTGTGCCGAACCCTGCCCGGCGAAGCCCGCGAACGGGATCGCCAGTCCGGCCGCGAGCGCACCTGACAGCGCGCTCACGCCGATGAACATGATCAACGACCGAGCCCAGTTGCGACCGCCCCTGTCGGCACGCATTACTCCAGGTTAGAGCACCGATCACTCTCCGGGTACCCCGGAAGTGATTGCCTCGATCAACTTCGGTCGCAGTTCACCGGCCTTGATGACCTCGTCGACCGAGCCGACCTCGCGGGCCCGCTCGATGCTGTGCACCCGGTCGAACTCGGTCGCCACCTCGCCCAGTTTCTCTGCCCGTACGACGGTTCGGACGTCCGCGAGCTCCGTCGCGAGGGCGGCCCGTTCCGCGCCGGAGGCCTCGCCGACCCGCTCGGCCAGCGCCGCCACCCGCGGGTCCGCCGCGGTCCGCGCGTCCACCTCGCCGGCGAACACCACCGCGGCGGCCGGCGCGCCGCCGAGCACCGACGCGAACGATCCCTCGACCGCGAGCACGGTCATCGACGGGTTCAGCGACTTCGAGAACACCACGAACGCACCCCCGTGGTACCGGGAGACGACGCAGAACACGATCGGGCCCTTGAAGTTCACCATCGCACGGCCGATCTCGGCGCCGTACTCGAGCTGCAGGTTCCGCATCGAGTCCGGCGAGCCGTCGAACCCGGACAGGTTCGCCAGCACCACCAGCGGCCGGTTCCCGCTCGCCGAGTTGATCGCCCGCGCGACCTTCTTCGACGACCGCGGGAACAGCGTGCCCGCGGTGTACGTGTCCGGGCCGTCGGTGGGCGGGAACCCCCGGCGCGGCACCGACCGGGACTCGATCCCGACCAGGCAGACCGGGAACCCGCCGAGCCGCGCGTCCACCACGACCGCGGTGTCGGCGTCGGCCATCCCGGCCCAGCGCTCCAGCACCGGGTGGTCCTGGTCGGTGACCGCCCGCATCAGCGTGCGGATGTCGAACGCCTTCTTCCGGTCCGGGTTGGTGGCCGCGGAGAAGATCTCCCCGATCGTCTTGAAGTCGCTCCCGGCGACCTCGTGCGGGTACGGCGTGACGTCGCGGTCCAGCGGGTCCGACGTCGGCGCCCGCCGCGGCCCGCGCTCACCGGGGACGACGTACGTGTGGTCGTAGTACGTCATCAGCACGTCCCGGGCGCCCTTCAGGTCCGCCGCCCAGTACTGCGCCTGGCCGTTCGGGCCCATCACCCGGTCGTACCCGCCGATGCCGAAGTTGTCCTCGGCGGACACGCTGCCGGAGAAGTCCAGCGTCTGCTTGCCGGTCAGCACCATCGCGCTGTCCGGCGTCATCACCAGGATGCCCTTGGTGTGCATCAGCATCGTCGCCTCGGCGTTCCAGTACGGCTGCGCGCCGACGTTGATGCCCGCGACCACGACGTTGATCTCGCCGCCGGCCTGGGTGAACTCGACGATCCGCTTCAGCGCCTTCGCGACCCAGTCCATGTTCTCGGTGCCGGAGTCCATCGAGATCCGGGCACCGGCGGACAGCGAGTACCACTCGACCGGCACCCGCAGCCGCTCAGCCAGGTCGAGCGCCGCGATGATCCGCGAGCACTCCGCCTCGGCGACCGCGCCGAGCGCCTTGGTCGGGTCGCCGCTCATCGCGACCCGGGTGACGCCCTCGGGGTACCGCTCGGTCGGCGTGTTGACGATACCGACGATGATGCCGGCCTTGTTCAGGCCCTTCGGCCGCTCCACCGGGACCAGGTTGCCCGCGTCGTCCAGGTCGTGCTCGACGAACGTGCCGCCCTGGCCGGCGACCATGCCGCTGACCTCGTACGGGTAGATCGTGTTCCGCCGCCGGGACCGCTGCACCTTCTGCGCGTAGTCGTCGAGCGGCAGCAGCCGGCCGGTCGGCGGCTGCTCCACCGACGTCACGACGCCCGCGCCGTGCTGGTAGTAGAACCGGGCCGCGACCGGGTTCGTCGTACCGTCCGGGCCGGCCACCTCGCCCTGGACCAGGACCTCCTCGATCCCGGCACCCGCGGTCATCGGCGCGATGTTGCGCTGCAGCGCGGTGACCTCCTCGACCTGGGCCTCGACGACCGGCCAGATCTGCACCCACACGTGGTTCATGTCCAGCTTCGCGCCGGCCGCGCCACGCGCGGTCCGGGCCCGGCGGATCGCCTCCAGGCAGTTCGCGATCGCGCGCTCGGCGTGCGGCAGCGACGTGACCTGGCCCTCCTCGTCGCGGGCGACCGCGAACTGGCGGACCTGGGCCAGCGCGACCAGCCGCCGGTCGGCCTCGTTCTCGCGCGCGACGCAGTAGTACAGCAGTACGTCCTCCGGCGCCTCCAGCCGGGTGATCCGGAAGTCGCGCAGCCGCCACAGGTTCAGCCGCCGGCCGACCATCGGGTGCACGCCGCGGACGTTGTCGTCCTCGGCCATCGAGCCGCCGGCCGGGCGGTACGTGAAGTACGAGACCGGGCGGCCCTGTCCGGAGGCGACCGCGACCGAGATCCGTCGTACCCGCTGGGCGATCGGCAGGTCGGCGACCATCCGGCGGTACAGGTCGGCGGCGTCCTGCTGCGACTCCGGCAGGTCCGGGCCGTACAGGTACAACTCGACGACGGCCTCGTGGCCGGCGGTCCGGGCGTCGATCCGGTCGGTCAGCGCCTGCGACAGCGCGCTGCCGGGGTCGGCCAGCTCGGCGACCGTGCCGACCGTCGTGACCAGGTGGCTCGGCTTGTCGTCGATCGAGTAGTCGGCGGTCGCGAACGGCCGCCCGTCGACGGCGAACGCGCGCAGGTCGTGCAGCTCGTACTCGCGGTAGTGCCGGCGCACGAGTACTTCGAGCATCGGCTCCTGCTCGCCCCAGCCGTGCTCCAGCCGCTGCGCGAGGAACCGGACGATCGGCTCCGGGATCGCGGCCAGCGCGTCGATCCGCTGCTGCCGGTCCGGCGCGTCCGGATGCGCGGCCAGGTCGGCGACCTCGTCGCTGACACCGGCGATGATCGACGCCCGCTCGGCGTCCACCTGCGGCTGGTCGAACCACCGGAAGCGCACGCTCCGGGCCAGGTCGCCGACCACCGGGAACCGCAGCTGCGTGGCCAGCACCAGCCGGTCCAGCAGGTCGTGCACGCACTCGTCCAGCGGCGCCTCCGGCAGCGGCTCGGCGATCCACCGCTGCAGCACGGACGTCACCAGCAGGACGTCGGGATTCGACCGCAGCTGCGCCAGGAAGATTCGGAAGACCGCTTCCTCGAGCTCAGGGCTGCGCTCCAGCCCGGTCACACCGTAGTGGCCCAGCACGCGGCTCAACCGCGCCTGGAACTCGGCCGGCAGTCCGCCGCGATCCGGGTCGAGGCTCTGCAGGTACGTGTGGAAGTACTCGCGCGGGCTGTGCACCCGGTTCTCGATCGAGGTGTCGGTGCCAGCCGGCCGGTTCCGGCTCAGCTCGGCGAAGTCCGCGAACACCGCCAGCAGCTCGATCTCCTTCGCCACCGGCGGCCCGGACTGCGTCGCCAGCTCGGCCCGCGCGGCCAGGTAGTCGGCCAGCATGCCGCCTTCGTCCTGCGGGTCGATGTCGAACCCGAGCAGCATGCTCCGCAAGTCGTCCAGCCCGCGCTCCACCCGCTCGGCCGCCGACTTCTCCCCGGTCCCGTTCGGCAGATCCAGCTGTACGCCGTTCTGCACCGGAGCGGCTTCCGCGAGAGCGGACTCGTCGGCCACGGGCTCCAGCCGGAGCAGCGGCGCACCCGTCTCCACCTGGCTGCCGGTCGAGACCTGCAGCTCCTTCACGGTGGCCTTGAACGGCGCGTACAGCACCGTCTCCATCTTCATCGACTCGAGCACCAGCACCGGCGCCCCGGCCTCGACCTCGGCCCCGGCCGGCACCGGCGTCGCCACGACCAACGCCGGCGCGGGCGAACGCAGTACGCCGCCCTCGTCCCGGCTGACCCGGTGCGTGACGCCGTCGACCTCGACCAGGTGCACCGGCCCGTGCGTCGCGGTCACCAGCCGGAACCGCTGCCCGCCGACGACCAGTCGGCTCGTGTACTCGTCGAGCCGCTCCAGCTCGGCGTCCACGATCTTCAGCTGCCCGTTCCCGACACCGACCCGGAACCGCTCGGGCCCGATCCGGGCCACGGTCACCTGGTAGCTCGCGCCGCGCAGCTTCAGGTCGATCGCGCGGCCGACCTCGTGCTGCACCTGCGGGCGGCCGCCGTGCGCGGTCTCGTACAGCCGGGTGCGCTCGACCTGCTCGGCGTCCTCGTACCCCTCGATCGCGGCCGCGACCAGCGCGACCCCGGAGTGCCGGTGCGAGACCAGCCGGCCCTCGCCGCGGACCCGGTCGATCCAGCCGGTGTCCGCGCTGCCGTCGATCACCTCGGGCTGGTCGAGCAGCTCGAGGATGAAGCTCTTGTTGGTCGCACCGCCCTCGATCAGGACGGTCGTCGCCCGCATCGCGCGCCGCAGCCGGGCCAGCGCCTCCTCGCGGGTCCGCCCGTACCCGATGATCTTCGCGATCATCGAGTCGAAGTCGGCCGGGATGCTGTCGCCGGCGCTCACGCCGGTGTCGACGCGGATCCCCGGACCGGCCGGAAGATCGAGGACGACGATCTTGCCCGGCGACGGGGCGAAGTCGCGGTCCGGGTCCTCGGCGTTCAGCCGGGCCTCGACCGCGTGCCCGCTCTCCGCCGGTTTCGGGCCCTCCAGGCGGCCGCCGGACGCGACGTGCAACTGGGCCTTCACCAGGTCGAACCCGGTGGTCAGTTCGGTGATCGGGTGCTCGACCTGCAGCCGGGTGTTCACCTCGAGGAACGCGAACGACTTCTCGCCCGGGTGGTACAGGAACTCGACGGTCGCGGCGCCGCGGTACCCGACCGCGATCGCGAGCCGCTCGGCCGACGCCTTCAGGTCCTCGACCTGGGACGCGGACAGCAACGGCGACGCGGACTCCTCGATCACCTTCTGGTTGCGGCGCTGCACCGAGCAGTCCCGGACGCCGAGCGCCCACGCCGTACCCTCGCCGTCGGCGATCACCTGGACCTCGACGTGCCGGGCGCCGGTGACCAGGCGCTCCAGGAACACGATGCCGCTGCCGAACGCGCGGGCCGCTTCCTCGCTGGTCCGGGCGTACGCGTCGGACAGCTCGTCGGCGGAGCGGACCACCCGGATGCCGCGGCCACCGCCGCCGGCCGTTGCCTTGAGCATCAACGGGTAGCCGATCCGGTCCGCGGCCTCGAGCGCCGCGTCCAGCGACTCGACCGCGCCGCGGCTCCACGGCGCCACCGGTACGCCGACCTCCTCGGCGATCAGCTTCGAGCCGATCTTGTCGCCGAGCTTGCGCATCGCCTCGGGGGACGGACCGATGAACGTGACGCCGATCCGCTCGCAGAGCTCCGCGAACGCCGGGTCCTCGGCGACGAACCCCCAGCCGACCCAGGCGGCATCCGCCCCGGTCTCCCGCAGTGCGCGCTCCAGCACCGCCAGGTCCAGGTACGGCCGGGCCGACGCCGGGCCGAGCGGGTACGCGATGTCCGCGGACCGCACGAACGTCGCAGTGCGCTCGCCGTCGGTGAACAAGGCCACGGTCTCGATCGGGTCACCGCCTTCGGCGTTGACTTCCCGGACCGCGTTGATCAGCCGCATCGCGGCTTCACCCCGGTTCACTATTGCGATACGCTTGAACATAGACCGCCTCCGTGTCTCACCCTGCGTCCGCCAACGGGCCATTTTGGATTGCAAACTTGGCCGTTGCGGGCACAGGCTTTCAGGCTTGGCCTATTACCGTCGAGTCGGCCCCCTTCCGAGGCGTGTTCTCAGCTCTGCTAAAGCATGACCCCCGCGTGCGGAAAACTGCCGCGCAGGAGGGGAAATCACACATGACTGAGGAACTGATCGACCGGCTACGCACCGAAGTCGCCGGACCGGTACTGACACCCGCCGACGAGGGGTACGCCGAGGAGCTGTCCGGCTTCAACCTCGCGGTGACGCACACCCCGGACGTCGTGGTCGGACTGACGTCCGAGGACGACGCCGTCGCCGTCGTCCGGGCCGCCGCCGAGACCGGTACGCCGGTCCGCGTGCTGGCCACCGGCCACGGCATCCCGAACCCGATGCGGGGCGGGATCGTCGTGACCACGACCCGGATGACCGGCGTGACCGTCGACGCCGAGACGCGGACCGCACACATCAACGCCGGCACCCGCTGGGCCGAGGTGGTCGCGGCCGCCGCGCCGCACGGACTCGCGCCGATCACCGGCGCGTCCGACACGGTCGGCTGCATCGGCTACACCCTCGGCGGCGGCCTCGGCCCGCTGGCCCGCACGTACGGCTTCTCGTCCGACTGGGCGCGCGGCTTCCGCGTCGTGACGGCCACCGGCGCGGTGACCGCCAGTTCGACCGAGAACGAGGAGCTGTTCTGGGCGTTGCGCGGCGGCAAGGGCGGATTCGGCATCGTCACCGCGATGGACTTCGCGCTCGTCGAGCTGAGCACGCTGTACGGCGGATCGGTGTTCTTCGACGCCGAGCACATCGCGCAGGTGTTCAGCACCTGGACCGAGTGGACCAGGACACTCCCCGAGGAGGCGAACTCGTCGGTCGTCGTGCTGCGGCTGCCGCCGCTCGAGTTCATCCCGGCGCCGCTGCGCGGCAAGACCGTGCTGAGTGTCCGGTTCGCGTACGTCGGGGACACCGCCGAGGGCAAGCGCCTGTTCCAGCCGATCCGGGACGCCGGTACGACGCTGATCGACGCGGTCGGCGAGATGTCCGCCGCCGACATCGCGCTGATCCACAACGACCCGAAGGACCCGACGCCGTCGTGGGACCGCGGTCTGATGCTCGACGAACTCGACCCGGACTTCGTCGCGGCGTTCCTGGACGTGGCCGGCCCGGACCAGCAGCTGCCGCTGATCGCGGTCGAGGTCCGGCACCTCGGCGGCGCGACCGAGCGCGACGTCCCCGAGGGCAGCGCGGTCGGCGGGCGCGGCGGCGCCTGCACGATGGGGCTGATCGGCGTACCGGACCCGAGCCTGTTCGAGAAGGTGCTTCCGGCAACGGTCGACGGGATCCTGGACAAGCTGGCGCCCTGGGTGTGCGCGGAGACCACGGTGAACTTCGCCGGCGGGTTCGCGCTGCCGGGGTCGTACCAGGCGTCCTGGCCGGCGGACACGTTCGCCCGGCTGGCCGCGGTGCGATCGGCGTACGACCCGGACGGACTGTTCCCGTACGGGCCTACTCCGTAGCGTTGACGGCCATCAGCCACTCCGCCTCGACCACCCGGTAGCCGAGCTTGTACAGCCCGCGCAGGATGCCGGGCACATGCGCGGCGCCGTACACGACCGCCACCTCGATGTCCTCGTCGCCGCGTTCCCGGACGACCGCGGCGAGGGCCTCGACGGCGCGGCCGTCACGGCGGTCCAGGATCAGGTCCACGAAGCGGTCCCACTGCTCGCCGCGCAGTTCCTCCTGCCGGGTCGGGAGGTCGTTGACCTCGATGTTCCGGGACAGCAACGCCCGGCGGCCGGCCAGGAAGTGCCCGATCGACACCGCCGGGACCGCCGCCCAGGTAAGGGCCTTGGTCTGCCACGGGAGCTCCTGGAAGCCTTGCTGGAACTCCGCACCGGTCAGGTCCGGGGTCAGGAACGGTACGCCGAGGTCGCCGTACGGGATGTCGTCCTCGACCAGCCCCGACTCCGCGGCCGCCGGCATCACGCGGTACGTCATCGTCAGGCCCTCCACGGCCGTCGACTCGCCCGTGATGCCTTCCACCACGAGCAGGTCGCTCGCCCGCAGACGGGCCTCGACCTCCCGGTAGAACTGCGGTTCCGCGACGTGCAGCATCGGGTACACGACGATCTCCGGTCCCCCGGCCCGCCTGGTCAGCCGCAGTACGGCGGACCGTGTCCCGACAATGCTGTTCTCGACGATCTGCATCGCCCCCACCCCCTGGTGACAGTGTCAGGTCCCTTCGGGGTCAGCTGTGGCACAGTGAGGTGATCATGACTGCTGATCAGCACGGGCACACGCATCGGCTCGACCTCGGAGACGCTTCGGTTCGGGAGTGGGACGCGACGGTGGTCGCCGTGGATCCCGAGCGCGGGATCGTGCTCGACCGGTCCGCGTTCTACCCGGGCGGCGGCGGGCAGCCGCCGGACGAGGGCGTGCTGCTGTGGGGCGGCGTACGGACCCGGATCGTCGGGACCGTCAGGGGCGACGACCTCTATCTCGTTCCGCACGAGGGCGACCCGGCGCCCGCAGCGGGTACGGCGGTCCGCGGCGCGCTGGACGACGAGCGGCGTACCCAGCTGATGCGCACCCACTCCGGGCTGCACGTGCTGACCGGCGTGGTGTTCCGCGACTTCGGGGCGCTGGTCACGGGCGGGAACATGGAGCCGCTGTCGGCGCGGATGGACTTCGATCTGGCCGAGGTGCCGCCGGACTTCAAGGACCGGGTCGCCGAGGCGGTGAACGCGGAGATCCGCACCGACCGGCGGATCACGGTCAGCAATCTGCCGCGGGAGGAGGCGTTCGCGATCCCCGACATCATCCGCACCGCGACGAACCTGCTGCCGCCGGACATCGAGATCGTCCGGATCGTCGACATCGCCGGCCTGGACACGCAAGCCGACGGCGGCACCCATGTCGCCTCGACGGCGATGATCGGCCGGATGGACGTCGTCAAGATGGAAAGCAAGGGCCGAGGCTTCCGCCGCCTCCGGGTCCGGATCAGCTAGAACCGCTCGGCGGACGGGTTAGGGGCGGAGGGGCTAGGAGCGGTTGCGCTTCAGTTCGGCCTCCTGCCGGCGGACCTCGGCCTGGGTGGCGCGTTCGTGTTCGAGCCAGGCGGGGTTCTCGGTGCGGATCGCGTCGATCTCGTCGGTGGTCAGCGCCTCGGTCACCCCGGCGCGAGCCAGCCCACTGATCGAGACGCCGAGCCGGGCCGCGACGACCGACCGCGGATGCGGGCCGTTCTTCCGCAGCTCGCGGAGCCACTCCGGCGGGTCGGTCTGCAGCGCGTTCAGCTCTTCCCGCGACACGACGCCGTCCTGGAACTCGGCCGGTGTGGCCGGCAGATACACGTCCAGCTTCTTCGCCGCCGTCGCCGGTTTCATCGTCTGAGTCTTACGCGCCGTCATGGCAGCAGCGTAACGACCGCCTCGCTACGCTCGGCGGGGTGGGTGCGGGCCGGTAGCCTCAGGTCCGTGACCGGATTCCGGCTGGGCTACGTCCCCGGCGTGACGCCCGCCAAATGGTCCCGGATGTGGACGGAGCGCCTCCCCCGGATCCCGCTCGAACTCGTCCAGGTCTCCGCGGCCGAGGCCCCCGAGCTGGTACGCCGTGCCGAGCTCGACGCCGTACTCCTCCGGCTCCCGATCGACCGCATCGGCCTGCACGCGATCCCGCTGTACGTCGAGCAGACCGTCGTCGTGGTCCCGAAGGACCACGTGATCACGGCCGCGGACGAGATCACCACCGACGACCTGGCCGACGAGCTGATGCTGCACCCGGAGGACGACGTCCTCGACTGGGCACACCCGCCCGGCCGGCTGATCGAGGACCGCCCGGCCCGGACCGCGGACGCGGTCGAGCTGGTTGCCATGGGCACCGGTCTGCTGGTGGTCCCGCAGTCGCTGGCCCGGCTGCACCACCGCAAGGACCTCACCTACCGCCCGCTGACCGGCGTACCCGAGTCGCAGGTCGCACTCAGCTGGCCCGAGGACCAGACCGGCGAACTCGTCGAGCACCTGATCGGGATCGTCCGCGGCCGCACGGTGAACAGCTCCCGCGGTCCCGCACTGCCGAAGACCAAGGCCAAGGCCAAACCCCAGCCCCGGCCGGCTCCGCAGAAGAAGCCGAGGCGCCGCCGGTAGAAATAAGTTGAGTCTTCAACTACTATGGTGGACATGGCGATCTTCCGGTTGAACCACGCGGTGTTGTACGTACGTGACGTCGAAGCGAGCGTCGCGTTCTACCGAGACGTGCTCGGTTTCGGGTACACCGAGACCGGCGACGCGATCCCCGGCGCGGCGTTCCTGCGCGCGCCCGGGTCGACCAACGACCACGACCTCGGCCTGTTCCAGATCGGCTCCCAGGCGGGTCCGTCGGGTGCCGGGCGGACGACCGTCGGGCTGTACCACCTGGCCTGGGAGGTCGACACCCTCGGCGACCTCGAGTCGCTGGCCGGGGCGCTGAGCGCGGCCGGTGCGCTGGTCGGCGCGTCCGACCACGGCACGACCAAGTCGCTGTATGGCAAGGACCCCGACGGGCTCGAGTTCGAGATCGTGTGGATCATCCCCGCCGACCTGCTCACCGACGACGACAAGAACAAGACCGGAATCACCCGCCTGGACCTCGCGGCCGAACTCGCGAAGTACGGCGCGGACGCACGCAGCGGCGTCGGCATCTCCCGCATCAGCTGACTACAAGTACCCATCCCTCCGGGGCGCGGAGGGATGGTCCGGCTCGCGGGGGCGGTGAGCGGGGTGGTTAGGTGAGGGTGCCGACGATTCCTTCGGCGGTGCGTAGGGCGGTTGCCAGGACCGTGAGGACCGGGTTCACGCCGCCGTTGGTGACGTGGACCGAGGCGTCCGCGATCCACACGTTGTCGTGTCCCCAGACGCGGCCGTGCGGGTCGGTGACCGAGTGGGCCGGGTCGTCGCCCATCCGGCACGTCCCGGCCTGGTGCTGCCCGGTGCTCGGGTGCCCGAGGCTCCCGAGCTGACTGACCGACGTACGGACCGCCCCGGCCTCGTCCAGCCACGCCTGCGCCTTCGCGCTCATGAAGCGATGCGCCCGCGCGTCCTCCGGGTGGATCGACCCGCTCGTCACCACCACCGGATTCCCGTACCGGTCGACCACCGACGGATCGACCCGCACGCGGGACTCCCCCGACGTCACCTCCTGGATCGGCCCGACAACCCGGAGCATCCGCCGTACCGCGTGCCGCATCCCCGCCACACTCTCCGCCCCGGCAGCCGGAATCATCCCGGCCGCAGTCAGATAGTCGTACGTCGCGGCAGGCGTCGGCACGAACTCGTTCGCAAGCATCCCGCCCCCGACGATCCCGTCGTTGCCATGCCGGAAGTCGCACGTGGCAATCGACACCCCCGGCCCGACGAGATCGACCACCTCGTCCTCGAACAGCCCGACCGCCCCGGCGTACACATGCGCCTGCAAATGCCGCCCGACCTGGTCCTGGTTGTTCCCGATCCCGTCCGGCTCACCGTCATGCGCACTGTTCAGCAACAACCGCGGCGTCTCGGATGCACCAGTCGCAACCACCACTTCCGCGCAAGACACAGTCCGTCGACCGTCACCACTCACCAGCGCCACACCCACGACGCGCCCACCCGAGTCGGTGACGAGGCGTTCGGCGGTGGTCCCGGTGACGAGGGTGCAGTTGCCGGTTGCCAGCGCAGCCGGCAGCGCGGTGTTGTGCGTCCCACCCTTCGCCTCGACCGGACAGGCGAAGCCGACACACTGCCCGCACCGTACACAGCCGGAACGCCCCTGGTAGTCGACCGAGTTGATCAGCAGCGGTACGTCGAGCGTCCCCCACCCCAGCCGCTCGGCAGCACCCGCCAGCAGGTGCGCCGACCTGGTGCGCGGCATCGGCGGCATCGGCAACGGGATCGACCGCGGCTCGTGCCACGGGTCCGTACCACCGCCGCTCACCCCGAACCGCTGCTCCGCCAACGAGTAGTACGGCTCCAGTTCGTCGTACGAGATCGGCCAGTCCGCCAGCGCGCTCCCCTCAGGTACGCCGTACGTCGTAGCCATCCGGAAGTCCCGCGGTACGAACCGCCAGGCCTGCGCGCCGTATACCCGGGTCCCGCCGCCGACCGTGAACGCGTTGTTCCCCCACGCACCGTCCGACGGCAACACCTGCTGCCGTACGCCGTCCACGACCGCGATGCGGGGCCGCCCCGCCGGATCCGGGTCGGTCGGCGCCGGGAGCCCGAGCGTCGCCCGCGGATTCCGCAGGTGGTCGTGCGCGAGCGACTCCGTCGACGGGTAGCCACCCAACTCGACGACCAGCACCGAACGCCCCGACTCCGCCAGCACCTGAGCCGCCGCACCACCGCCGGCGCCCGACCCGATCACGACGCAGTCGTACCGCTCCGCGATCGCCTCCCACGGCGTCACGACCAGCTCGGTCCGCACTGCGGCGAACTCCCCCGTTCGCCACCCCACGCGATCCCAGGCGGCCGGCTCCGCGTAGTACCCCTGCGCCACCAACCGGGTCAGCCAGCCCTGGTCACCACCGTCCAACGCCTGCTCGACCCGCCCACGCCAGTCCGGCCGGTCCTCGGTCAGCACCCGCTCGACGAACCCCACCACCCCGCGGCCCCACTCCTCCCCCGGCACCACGACCTCCGCCAACCGCTCGAGCTCACTCCGTTGCTGTTCAGACAGGTGCACGCCGAAATCCTCGCACGTTCGGCGCCGGGGTGAGCGTCCCCGTCCCAGCCAGCAGTTTGTACTTGCCGGTCCATTCTTGCCGAGCAACTCTGTGGTCATGGCACTTGACGACTATTACCTGCTCGGCCGGTCCGGACTGCGCGTCAGCCGGCTGGCCCTGGGCACGATGAACTTCGGACAGGACGGCTTCCACGCGCCGTACGGCAAGACCGAGGACGAGGCGCGGGCGATCTTCCGCGCCTACATAGATGCCGGCGGCAACTTCATCGACACCGCGGACTTCTACACCGCGGGCGAGAGCGAACGGATCGTCGGCCGGCTGATCGCCGAGGCCGGCGTCCGGGAGCGGATGGTGCTCACCACCAAGGCGACCAACAGCGTCGACACCGGCGACCCGAACGCGGGCGGCAACAGCCGCAAGCACCTCATCCGCGCGCTCGACGACTCGCTCCGGCGTCTCGGCACCGACTACGTGGACCTGTTCCTGCTGCATACCTGGGACCGGATCACGCCGGTCGACGAGGTGCTGCGGACGCTCGACGACCTGTCCCGGTCCGGCAAGATCCGGTACGCCGGGCTGTCCGACGTACCGTCCTGGTACGCCGCTCGCGCGCAGACGCTGGCCGACGCGCACTCGCTGACCCCGATGGTCAGCCTGCAGCTGCCGTACTCGCTGATCGAGCGCGCGATCGAGACCGAGCACGTGCCGATGGCGCAGCAGCTCGGGCTCGGGATCACCGCGTGGAGCCCGCTCGGAGGCGGATTCCTGACCGGGAAGTACCGGCGTGACGAGACCCGGACGATGTCGGGCGAAGGGCGGTTGACCGGGGACGGCGCGGCCGGGCAGAGCTGGACCGATCGGCAGTGGGACCTGTTGCCTGCGGTCCGTGACGTGGCCGACGAGCTCGATGTGACGATGGCGCAGGTCGCGGTGAACTGGGCCGCCACCCAGCCCGGCGTCGCCTCGGCGATCGTCGGTGCGAGTAACCCGGGACAGCTCGAGTCGAGCATCGCGGCGCTCGGGTCCGAGCTGCCCGCCGAACTACGGGCTCAGCTCGACGAGGCGAGCGCCGTACCGCCGTCGTCGGTCTACCGGATGTTCACGCCGGAGTACCAGGGCTGGATGGTCAGCCCCGGCGCGAAGGTCGCCGACAAGCCGGCCGGGTACCGGCCGCCGGTGGTCAACTGGAGCTGAGGTAGTCCAGGCACAGATCGAGCGCGTACTCCAGATGCGTCGCGGAACCGGACGCCATCAGGATCGCGACACCGCCCTGGATCGCCGCGATCAGCGCGGCCGAGGCACGGGCGGGATCCACGTCGGCACGGATCTCGCCCGCCGCCTGCATCTCCTCGATCCCGCCACGCAGCCGCCGCTCCCACTGCGCGAGCAGCTGCCCGGTCACCGCCTGTGCGGCCGGGGTGTGGCGGCCGATCTCGGTGATCAGGACGCCGAGCGGGCAGTTCACGCCCTGGCGCCGGTACTTCTCCACGACGACGTCCCGCCAGTCGCGCCAGGCGTCCCAGCTGGTCAGCTGTCCGAGATGCGGCTCCTGGTCCTCGAGCACCTGCTCGGCCTCGCGCTCGGCGACCGCGAGCAGCAACTGCTCCTTCCCGTCCGGGAAGTAGTGGAACAGCTGACTCTTCCCGGTCCGGCTGCGCCGGCCGACGTCGTCCAGCTTCACCGCGTTGATCCCGCGCTCCCGGATCTCCGCCGCGGCGGCCGCCACGATCCGGTCCCGCGTCGCCGCACCCTTCGCTGTCAGCACACCTCGAATGTACCTGTCAGTCCAAGACCGGATGCGGCCGGTACGGTGCCTCCAGCCGGGCCCGCTCCGCCGCCGACAGCACCAGATCCACCGCAGCCACGCCGTCGTCGATGTGCCGCGTCTTCGTGGCGCCCAGGATCGGCGCGGTCACCCCGGCCGACCCCATCAGCCAGGCAAGCGCGACCTGCGCCGGCGGTACGTCGCGCTCGGCAGCCAGGGCGTGTACGACGTCCACCACCTCGAGGTCGTTCGCGCCGTACAGGTCGTCGGCCACCGGGTCGCTGCCCGCTCTCGTCGTACTGCCGGTCCGGGCCAGCAGGCCGCGGGCGAGCGGGCTGTACGGGATCACGCCGACGCCCTGGTCGACACAGAGCGGGATCATCTCGCGCTCCTCCTCGCGGTACACGAGGTTGTAGTGGTTCTGCATCGCCACGAACGGGATCGGCGCCACCCGTTGTGCCTTCGCGAACTGCCACGCGGCCATGCTCGACGCGCCGAGATACCGCGCCTTCCCGGCCCGGACGACGTCGGCGAGCGCGTCCATCGTCTCCTCGATCGGGGTCTCGTCGTCCCAGCGGTGGATCTGGTAGAGGTCGACGTACTCCGTGCCGAGCCGGCGCAACGAGGCGTCGATCGCGTCCAGGATGTGCTTGCGGGACAGGCCGCGGTCGTTCGGGCCGGGACCTGTCGGGTAGTACACCTTGGTGGCGAGTACGTAGTCCTCGCGGCGGCCGAAGAACTTCCGCAGCAGCCGGCCGGTCAGCTCCTCACCGGTGCCCTTCGAGTACGCGTCCGCGGTGTCGAAGAACGTCACGCCCGCGTCGACCGCGCGCCGTACGATCGGCCCGGCCGCCTCCTCGCCGAGATGCCACTCGCGGGCGCCGCCGGTGCCGAAGCTCATCATTCCCAGACAGATCCGCGACACCCGCAGACCCGTCGCGCCCAGCCGGACCTGGTCCATCAGCGGTCGGCGTTCAGCTCGGCGAGCGCGCCGAAGACCTGCTTCGGGGTCCAGTTCCCGTCGTCGTCGACGGCCACCAGGCCGTACGCGGCCAGGTCGAGGTCGCGCCGCGGATCGCCGGGGCGGTGCGGCAGCTCGAAGCCGGCGAAGCTGAACCAGAACGCGGCGGCGAGGTTGAGCCGTTCGAACTCCTCGACGAGGTCGATCAGATACTCCACCTGTTCCTCCTCCCGTCGCTCGTAGTCGCCGTCGAGCACCGGCGGGTCGGACTTCGCGTCGACGATCGTCCAGCCGGCCCCGCCGCGGTCGGCGGCGCCGCGGTACGTGCAGCAGCCGAACTCGGTCGCGACCACCGGCTTGCCCCACTTGCTCCGCGACGCCAGCTCTTCCGCGAAGGTCGCGGCGTTCTGCGCGTCCCGGTACGCGTCGACGGCGACGATGTCGAACAGGTCCCAGTTCACGTCCTCCCACATCCCGGCGGCGTACGTGATCCGGCCGCCGAAGACCTTCCGCGCGGCCGCGACCAGCTCGGCCTGGACGCCGGTCCAGCGGGCCAGGCCGGCCTGGAACTCACCGACCTTCACGGGATCGGTCCAGGTCGCCGGGTCCGACATCAGCGCGATCCGGTCCTTCGTGGTCGCGCCCGGGACGAAGCCGGTGCAGAAGAGCGTGAGCTCGCAACCGAGGACCATCACCACCTCGGCCCCCGCTTCCTGGCGCAGGCTCTCCGCACGCGCAGCGCAGCCGGTGAGGAACGGGACCAACTCGGCCGGCTCCAGGTCGACCGGCATCGGCGAGAACCACACGTCCAGGCCGGCGGCGAGGGCCGCCCCGGCGGCGACCGCCAGCCGGTCCGGGTCGTCACCCGAGATCCGGACCGCCGGGGCGCGCAGCTGCCTGGCAATCACGGCCATGTCATTGCGTACGGCGTCGGCGTCGAAGCGGCGGCGGGTGTTGCGGCCGCCGTAGACGAAACCGGTGTCGTAGTTCACCCCGATGGAAACCATGGTTCGCAGCCTACAGCTAAAGTCATACTCAGTACATCTTTTTATCCAGTATGGTTGTCGCCGTGGAGCATCAAGGCCGGCGGGAGCGGAAGAAGGCCGAGGTCCGGGCGCGGATCTCGGACGTGGCGACCGGGCTGTTCCTGGAGCGCGGGTTCGACGAGGTGTCGGTGTCCGAGGTCGCGGAGGCGGCGGACGTGGCGCGGCCGACCGTGTTCGCGCACTTCGCCCGCAAGGAGGACCTGTTCTTCGACCGGTATCCGGAGGCCGAGGCACTGGTCGTTGCCGCGATCAACGACCGGCCGGCGGGTACGTCGGCGGTGGCGGTGCTGTCGGAGCTGCTGGTCGAGCTGGCAGACCAGGGGCATCCGTTGTCGACGATCCGCGCGGGGTTCCGGCGGTTCTGGGAGGTGGTGGCGGAGTCGCGGGCGTTGCAGGCGCGGGCGCGGGAGCTGCTGCAGCACATCGAGGAGGCGATCGCGGGGGCGATGCAGCGGACCGGCGTACCGGATCCGCAGCTGACCGCGGCGCTGGCCGTGGCGGCGGTCCGGACGGTGCATCTGGAGGCTGTACGGCGGATCCTGGACGGCGAGGAGGAGACGGTGGTCGCGGCAGATCACCGTGCGCGGATCGTCAGCACGCTCGCAGCTGTCGACCGGCTACACGGCTAGGTGTTGTCAGCTGTTGAGGTAGTTGGCGATCTGGCGGGCGCAGTCGATCGACTCGGTGTGCGAGGTGTCGACTTCGACGTCGTACGTGATGCCCTCGTGGACGACGTACGCCTGCTGCTCGGCCATGCCGCGGGCGCGGTCACCGCGGGCGATCTCGCGGCCGGCCGCGATCTCGGGGGCGCAGCGGACGCCGACGAAGAGGGTTTCCAGGTCGCCGGCTGCGTCGCGCCAGCGCTGCTGCGACGACGCACCGCCAAGGAAGACGTCGTCGACGATCGCGCGGCCACCGGCGCGGCACATCGCGACGATGCCGGCGGTCCAGGCCGCTTCCAGGGTGCGGAACGCCGGGCCGACGGACACCTCGCCGGCCGGACCGAACTCGATGCCGCCCTCCATCACGGCGGGCAGCGCGTCGACGAAGTCGTCCACGCTGAGGGCGAGCCACGGCTCCGGGAGTACGGCCTGCAGGCACCGGACGATGCCGGTCTTCCCGGAGCTCGAGCCCCCGTTGACGATGATCAGTCGTGTCACGCCCGCAAGGCTAGGGGTTCGGCGTCGGGGGTCTCGACCGGTTTACGGCGGGCGAGGGCGAGGACCGGTACGGCGAGCACCTGGACGGCGGCGCAGACCAAGTAGGCCGGTCCGTAGCCCCAGACGTCCGCGGCGCGGCCGAGCGCGGGTTGTACGACGACTCCGCCGGCTGAGCCGACCAGGTTGTCGAAGGAGAGGACGGTGGCGCGTTGCTCCGACGTGATGTGGGTGTTGAGGTAGGCCTGCCGGATCGGCGTCATCGCGGCGAACATGCTCCCCCACACCATCAACAACACCAGGGCCAGCCAGAAGGTGGTCACCACCCCGATCCCGGCAATAACCACCCCCGAAACCACGATCGCCCCCATCAACATCCCCACCCGAGAATCCGCCCCTCGGCTCCGCTCCGGGGCGGGCTGGAGTGGGAGCCCCCGCTCCGCGGTGGGCTGGAGTGGGAGCCCCCGCTCCGGGGCGGGCTGGAGTGGGAGCCCCCGCTCCGCGGTGGGGTGAGGGGTGGCTCGGTGCAGGAGGTGGGGGGCCAGGAGGCCGCCGGCTATTTGGGCGGCGGCTACTACACCGGCGGAGAGACCGGCTACGGCGTACGAGGTGATGTGGCCGTAGAGGTCCAGGAGGTAGGGCTGGGCGGCGTAGAAGCCGTACGCGCTGACGCCGGCTGTGAACGGGCCGGCCAGGATGACCCAGCGGACCCGGGGGTTGCGGAAGCCGTGCTGGAGGGACGAGCGGACTATGCCGGTCATCTCGCGGCGCACGGACACCCGCGGCTCGGGCGTGAAGCCGATGTCGCGCATCGAGCGCCACGCGACCGCGAACGTGGCCGTCAGCAACAGTGCCCGCGCGACGTACGGCGTCCCGAGGTTCGTCACCTGCGCGAGTACGCCGCCGCCGATCGAGCCGGCCATCATCGCCACCCCGTTCGCCACCTGCCCCTTCGCGAACGCCGCGTCCAGCGACCCTTCGTACCCGGTCGCGTGCAGCCCGTCGACCAGCCACGCCTCCGTCGCCCCGCTGAAGAACGTGAAACCCAGCCCGAGCAGCGCCGACACCACCGCCCACCACCCGAACCCGGCGTGCACCCGCCACAGCCACAGGTACAACAGCGTCGTACCGAACAGCGTCGCCGTCCCCAGCAGGTACGACGCCCGCCGCCCGATCGTGTCCGCGACCACCCCGGTCGGCACCTCGAACAGGACCATCCCCACGGTGAAGAACGCGTTCGCGGCGAACGCCTGCCCCACGTTCAGCCCGGCGTCCAGCAGGAACAACGTGTTGATGCCCCAGATCATCGACGACGCCCCGGTCGACACCGCGACCAGCGTCAGGTAGGTCCGCAGTACCCGTTCGGCTGTCATACCCGGTACGTCGGAGCCGTCCGCCGCGGCTCGACATGCACTCCGATAGCTCCGGGGGCAGGTATCGTCCCGTGCCGTGACGGATCAGCAAGCGCCCAGCACGGACGAAGGTTCCGGGCCTACGACGGGGCACAGCGCGGTACACGACACGGCGAAACTGGCGGTGATCGTCGGCGCTCTCGGTGTCGTGTTCGGTGACATCGGCACCAGCCCCATCTACACCCTGCAGACGGTCTTCAACCCCGAGGACCCGCACCCGGTGCCGGTCAGCGACCACAACGTGTACGGCGTGGTGTCACTGATCTTCTGGTCGGTGATGCTCGTCGTCACGGTCACGTACATCCTGCTCACTATGCGCGCCGACAACGACGGCGAGGGCGGGGTGATGGCGCTCATCACGCTGCTCCGCAAGTGGCGCCGTACGCACCCCGGCCGGAAGGCCGCCGCGGTGCTGGCCACCGTGGGCCTGTTCGGCGCGTCGTTGTTCTTCGGCGACGGCATGATCACGCCGGCGATCTCCGTGCTGTCCGCGGTCGAGGGACTCAAGACCGTGCAGCCGTCGCTGGGCGAGTACGTGATCCCGATCACCGCGGTGATCATCATCGGGCTGTTCATGGTCCAGCGCCGCGGGACCGAGTCCATCGGCCGGGCGTTCGGGCCGGTGATGATCCTGTGGTTCACGGTGATCGGCGCGGCCGGGATCGGCGGCATCCTCGAGCACGCGCAGATCCTCAAGGCACTGTCCCCGACGTACGCGATCGGCTTCCTGGCCGGGCATTTCCACATCGCGTTCTTCGCGCTCGCGGCGGTCGTCCTGTCGATCACCGGCGCCGAGGCGCTGTACGCCGACATGGGGCACTTCGGACGGAAGGCGATCAGCCGGGGCTGGCTGGTCCTGGTGCTGCCGGCCCTCACGCTCAGCTACCTGGGCCAGGGTGCGCTGATCCTCAAGGACCACGCGAACATCAGCAGCCCGTTCTTCCTGCTGCTCCCGGACTGGGGCCGGCTGCCGCTGGTGCTGCTCGCGACCGCGGCGACCGTGATCGCGTCCCAGGCCGTCATCACCGGTGCGTACTCGGTGATGGCGCAGGCCGCCCGGCTCGGGTACCTGCCGCGGCTGCGGGTGACGCACACGTCGGCGACCACCATGGGCCAGATCTACGTACCGTTCGTGAACTGGCTGTTGTTCGTGTCGGTGCTGACGCTGATCTTCGCGTTCCGGAGTTCGGCCGCGCTCGCGTACGCGTACGGCATGACCGTGACCGGGACGATCACGATCACCACACTGCTGTTCTTCTACGTGGCGCACTACCGCTGGAAGGTGCCGAAGTGGCTGATCCTGGCCGGCGCGGTGCCGCTGCTCGTGATCGACGGGCTGTTCATCGCGGCCAACCTGACCAAGCTGCTGCACGGCGCCTGGCTACCGCTGTTGATCGCGCTCACCTCGTTCACGGTGATGACGACCTGGCAGCGCGGCCGTGAGGTCGTCACCCACGAGCGGGAGCGCGCCGAGGGTTCGCTGCAGGAGTTCATCGACGAGCTGCGGTCCGGCAAGCTGCCGGTCCGCACGGTCCCCGGTACGGCGATCTTCCTGAACCGCGGCGGCGTCAGCGCACCGCTCGCGCTCCGGGCGAACGTCGAGCACAACCAGGTCCGGCACGAGCACGTGGTGATCGTCGCGATCGACACCGAGCCGGTCCCGCGGGTCGCCGAGGAGAACCGGGTCACGGTGAACGACCTCGGGTACGGCGACGACGGGATCACGCACGTCACGATCAGGTTCGGCTACATGGAGCGCCCCCACGTACCGGCCGCCCTGGCGTTGCTCGACCCGTCCGAGTCCGAGGGACCCCTCGACCTCGACCGGGCCTCGTACTTCCTGTCCAAGATCGAGCTTCGCCGCGGCAAGGCCAAGACGATGGCCGGCTGGCGCAAGCAGCTGTTCCTCGCCACGTCGCACATCACCGCCGACGCCGCCGAGGCCTTCAGCCTGCCCCGCGACCGCACGGTCATCATCGGCTCCCACATCGAGGTCTGACAGCCCAGCCGCACGACGACACCACTCGGAGGTCCGCGATGATCCGCCTGTACATGAGCATGTCGCTCGACGGCTTCGTGGTCGGGCCGGATGACAGCGTCGAGGAGCCGATGGGGCGCGGTGGCTTCCGGCTGTTCAACTGGCTCGACGACCGCGACTCCGACGGGCCGAGCGGGCAGGTGTACGCCGAGGCCGCGGCGACCGGGGCGTTGATCGCGGGGCGTCGTACCTACGAGCACGCCGGGCGGTGGAACGGCGACCACCACGACGGTGTGCCGATGTTCATCCTCACCCACCACGCGGACGACGTACCTCCCGGAAGCGCCGTCTACGTCACCGACGTCGCCGAGTGCGCCGCGCGGGCGAAAGCGGCGGCGGGTGATCGGGACGTGCTGGTCCACGGCGCCGGTGCCGCCCAGGCGCTGCTCCGTGCCGGGCTGCTGGACGAGATCGAACTGCACGTCGTCAACGTGCTGCTCGGCCAGGGCCGGCGCCTGTTCGACAACCTGCCGGCGGAGTACATCGAGCTGGAGAACGTCCGCCAACTCGCCGACCGCGACGTCACCCACCTTCGCTACCGTGTCCTGAATGACGCCCGAGAAGACCCTGCTACTCCGGCACCTTGACGAGGTACAACGCTCGTTGCTCTGGAAGGTCGAAGGGCTGGACGACGACGCGCTCCGGCGGCCGATGACGCCGACGGGGACGAACCTGATCGGGATCGTGAAGCATCTGACCGGCATCACCTACGGGTATCTGGTGGCGGCGTTCGGGCAGCAGCAGGATGCCGATCGGATGGCCGACGGGCTCGACGACGAGGAGCTGTTCTTCGGGCTCGACCTGTGGGCGACCCCGGACGAGTCCGTCGACGAGCTGGTCGCGGCGTACCGCCGGGCATGTACGGCGGCCGCACGATCGATCGAGGCGCTCGACCTGGACGCGGCCGGGACACATCACACCGGGAACACCGTGACCTTGCGCGAGATGATCCTCACCGTGCTGCTCGACACGACCCGGCACACCGGCCACGCGGACGTCGTCCGGGAGCTGACCGACGGCCGCGTCGGGAGCCACCCCGGGGACCCGATGTCGCCGGACGACGAGGAGTACCTGCGGATGTACCGGGCCCGGATCACCGGCGAGATCGACCGGGACACGTGGATGGCGTACGTACGCCGGCTCCCCGGCTACGATCCCGCGGCCTGGGAGGAGTTCCGGGCGCGGAACGACAAGTCTTAACTCCAGGTGGAAAGAAAGTTCGGGTCGTGGTCTTGAACCGGTAAGTGATTGGCCTCAGGATGTGGTTCGACTGATCCCACGCCCCTGGGAGGCCGCATGTTGAAGTCCGTTCTGCTTGCGCTGGCCAGTTCGCTGCTGACCGTGTTGCCGGCCCAGGCCGCGGCACCCGGTCCCGTGTACGACGCTCCGATCGCGGACCCCGGCGTACTCCGGGTGAACGGCGACTTCTTCGTGTTCAGCACTGGCCCGAAGGGCCGCGTCAGCAAGGGTGACACGGCAAGGGGGCCCTGGCAGAGTGTCGGGTCGGCGCTGGCCAGTGTCCCGGCGTGGGTGGACAGCGGACCCGACGTGTGGGCACCGGATGCCTGGCATACGTCGGCCGGCTACGTGCTCTACTACTCGGCTGTCGCGAAGGACTTCGGCGGTCAGCGATGCATCGGGGTCGCTACGTCGACCACGGCCGGCGGACCGTACACGCCCCTCGGTGACACCCCGCTCGTCTGTCCCGGCGGCCGGCAGGGCGGCGAGGACGGCGTACCCGGTCGGCCGATCGCGACCGCCGGGGTGATCGACCCGTCGCCGTTCCAGGACAGCAACGGCAACCGGTTCCTGCTCTACAAGACGCAACAGATCCCCTCATCGCTGCGCATGGTCCCATTCAACGCCGCCGGTACGCACAAGGCGAGCGGCGACAGCCGCGAGCTGCTCCGGCGCGACGGCATCATCGAGAACCCGACGATGGTGCAGCGCGGATCCCAGTACGTCCTGTTCGCGTCCCGCTACGGTTACGACAACTGCAGCTACGCCACCGTCTGGCTGCGCTCGACGAACCGCTGGGACTTCGCCACCGCCACCGAGCACACGCTGATGACCTCCGCCGGCACCGGCCTCTGCGGGCCCGGCGGCGCGGACGTCACCCCGTCCCTCGACGGCGGTTGGCGCGTCTTCCTGCACGGCTGGGTCTGCGGCACGGGTACGTCGCCGTGCACCGACGAGCAAATCCGGAACGGCGTCACCCACCGCCGCGTCCTCTACGCCGCCGTACTCAACTGGTCCGCCGACGCGACGCCGTCCGTCGGTGCCTTCCTCTGACGAAAGGTGCCCACGATGCGCCGCAGAGCTCTCCTGCTGGCTGCCGTCCTCGCGACGGTCGCCGGTGTCTCGTTCGTCCCGCAGGCATCGGCCGCGCAGGCCGTGACCCTGCGGTTCGTGACCGCGAACGTCGACTTCGCCCACCCGGAGGACACACCGGGCAAGTGGCGGAACCTGATCGCACCGAACGCGGACGTCGTGTTCCTGCAGGAGGCGAAGAACCTCAAGCTCGCGAACTTCGTCGACACCTCCACGTGGATCATCCGGCACGGCACGGTCGCGAACGAGAACGACTCCGAGGACCGGCTCGGTAGTGCAGTGCTGATCCGCCGCTCGGTGGCGACCGACCTCGACGACTGGGACCTGGTGAAAGGCGTCGACGCCAGTCCGTGCCCGGACGGCGGGATCATGACCCGCTGGATCGCGAAGCTCAAGGTCAAGCTGACCAACGGCCGCTGGGTGCGGATCGCCTCGCTGCACATGCCGCCGCCGCGCTGCCAGACCGGTCCCGGCAGTCCGTACGACCGGATGTCGGACAACGTGGTCGACTTCGTCAAGCGCACCGACATGTTCACGGTTCTCGGCGCCGACTGGAACAAGACCGTCGACGCCGACCCGAACGACATCGGCAAGCGTTCCGGACTCGAGCCCAACGGCCCGGACAGCGGTGAACGCATCGACGGCTTCATGTACTCCCCGAGGCTCGGCAACTGCTGCCTCACCGCGCTCGGCCAGGTCAGCAGTGGGCACGACGCCGTCCAGATCAAACTGACGATCCCGGCGCCGTAGCGGTCAGAGCCAGGGCGACAGCGGTTCCGCGGGAGTGCCGTCCGGGCGGGTGACGTCGGCGTACGGGCGGCCGGACAGGTACGCCGCAAGCTCGGCGAGCGGGCCGTGGACCTCCGGTACGTCGCCACGTGAGCCGCGGATGTCGTCGCAGAGCCGGGTGAGGAAGTCGTCCGGCAGGTCGGCGAACGTGACCCCGGCGCCGAGGTCGACGGCGTGGATCATGACCTCGCGGGACCGCATCCACGGGACCTCGGTGGCCGGGATCGGAGCGCCCCGGGAGGTCAGCACCTGGGTCTGCCACTGAGCGTCGGTGAGCGTCGCCATCGAGTCACGCAGTACGGCGCACGCCTCGTCGAACCAGCTCCGCAGCTCGTCCGCGGCCCGCGTCGAGGCCTGCTCGATGTCGGCGTTGCGGGCGTCCGCGGAGGGGTACATGTGCCGTTCCTCACCGGTGCGCGCCCAGTGCACGAGGTTGCCGAGGGCCTCCGCGTTCAGGGCGAGGTGCGCGGCCACGTGGCGTCGTGACCACCCCGGCAGCAGTGACGGCGCCTCCAGGTCGGCCAGTGCTCCACGGCACAGCGCCGTACCCTCGTCGATCCAGTCCAGAACCCGGTCCATGGATGGAACGTAGCCCACGACGGCGCGGGTTCTTGCAGCGGTGGGGTCTTGTGGCGAGACTGGCCCGCATGGAGGGGACCTGCGCATGGTGACGACGATCGGAGTGGTGGGACCGTCGGACCTGGTCACCTCCAGCAGCCGGATCGTCAAGGGGCTACGCGGCGTCGAGGTCGTTCCGCTGCGGTACCGGCGGGAGACCGACACGCCGAAGGTGATGGCCGAGGCGCCGGGCAGTGTCGACGCGTGGCTGTTCACCGGTGTGGTCCCGTACCAGATCGCCGCCGCCCAGGATCTGCTCGACCGGCCGGCCGCTCATGTCGAGTACACCGGCGCCACGCTGATGCGCACGCTGGTGCAACTGCTCCGCGAGGGACACGACGTCACCTCGCTGAGCATCGACGTACTCGACGAGGCCGACGTCCGGGAGACGTTCGACGAGGTCGGGCTGCCGATGCGCGGCGTGCGGGTGCTGCCGTACCGGCCCGGGCTGAGCCTCGACGACATCGTCACGTTCCACCGGCAGGCCAAGGCCGAGGTGGCGATCACCTGTCTGCGATCGGCGTACGAGAAGCTCCGGACCGAGCAGACCACGGTGCGGCTCGCGCCGTCGGTGCACTCGGTGCGCGCCGCGGTGAACAGCCTGCTGCTCGTTCATGACGCATTGCGCAGTGACGATGCGCAGATCGCGCTCGGGCTGGTCGAGATCTCGCCGGACGCCGAGAGCGCGCTGCGCCGCGAGGCCGGGTCGCTCGGCGGCAGCGTACTGCGCTACGACGACAAGCGCTGGCTGGTGATCGCGACCCGCGGACCGCTCGAGCAGGCGACCGCCGCGTTCACCGAGCTGAGCATGCTGACCCGGCTGAAGGAGCAGTTCGGGCCGGTCCGGATCGGCTTCGGCATCGGCGGCTCCGGCACCGAGACCGAGGTCCTCGCCCGCCGCGCGCTCGGCCGCGCGAAGACCGCCGGGCGGACGGCGGCCGTGGTGTCACTGCGCAACGACATCGACCTGGTCCTGGTCGGCGGCGCCGCGCCCCGCGCGCAGCAACGCTCGAAACTCCAGCTGCTCGCACAGCGTGCCGGCCTCTCGAAGGCGACCCTCGAACGCCTCCAGGAGCTCGTCCGCGCCACACCGGACGACGGGCTCACCACCCGCTCGGTCGCCGACCACCTCGGCATCCAGCCGCGGACCGCCCGGCGCGTCCTGAACCGCCTCGAGCGGGCCGGGCTCGCGGACGCCACCGGCACCCAGCTCGGCACCGGCAGCGGCCGGCCGCTGGTCGTGTACCGGGTTCATCTGTAGATCGTTTTGTTTCCCGAACGGTTGACGCGCCGACGCACGTCCGGCTAATTTCAGCCATGACCGTAATTCGGTGCGCACTGTCCCGGGAGGCCTTGTGGACAAGCGATTCGCACGGGGATTGATCAGTGTTCTGCTCATCTGCACAGGATTCGTGAGTGTTTCTGCTCCAGCCCGAGCTGCAGTTGCGGCCCCGACCGTAACCGACCTCGGGCCGGCATCCTCCGTCACCTCGACCAGCGTCGCCGAGCAGGTCGGCGACCGGATCTGGACCATCACCTCCGGCGTCTCGCCCGTCCAGGTCGGCGCGTTCGACCCCGCCACCAGGACCGTCGACCGCAAACTCTCGCTGCCCACCGGCGCCGGTGCCTGGGCGATGACCCATGTCGGCACCGACCTCTACATCGGGCTCTACACTCCCGGCGACGTCTACAAGGTCGACACCACCACCGGGACGGCCACGAAGGTCGCGCAGTTCGGTTCGTTCATCTGGTCGATCGCGGCGACCCCGGACGGGAAGATCGTGGCCGGCACCTACCCCGACGGCGCGGTCCACGAGTACGACCCGGCCACCGGCGCGACCAGGTCGTACGGCGCCGCGGTCGCGGGCGAGCAGTACGTCCGCAGCATCGCCGCCGACGCGACCACGATCTACGCCGGCGTCGGCACCAAGGCGCACCTGATCGCGATCGACCGGGCCGGCGGCGAGCGCCGCGAGATCCTGCCGGCGCGGTACGCGGACCGGACCTTCGTCGCCACGCTCGCGCTCGACGGAACGAGGCTCGCCGCGAGCCTCTCCCCCACCGGGACGATGCTCGTCTACGACACCAACGACCTGAGCAACCCGGTCGAGGTGCAGACCCCGGGCGGCGACCAGTACATCACCGCGATCACGCTGACCGGTGACGACATCTACCTCGGCACGCGGCCGTCCGGGACGCTCTACCGGTACCGCGGCAACACCCTCACGCGACTGGGATCGCCGTACGACGGGGCGTACTTCAACCGGATCTTCGTCGACAGCAGCACCGTCCGGGCCGAGCTGACCAGCCAGGTCGTCGACTTCGACGAGTCGACCGGGACGTTCACCGGCACCGACCTCGGCCAGGCCGGGCTGCCTCCGGCGCCTGAGCAGGCGATGGCGATCACGGCGACCCAGTCGTCGGTCCTGGTCAGCGGCAAGGCCGGCATCCAGGTGCACGACCTGGCGACCGGCGCGAGCACCCGGACCTTCCTGCCCGGCGAGGCGAAGACGATGACGCCGGTCGGCCAGAGCGTGTACCTCGGGGTCTACACGTTGGCCCGGCTCTGGCAGATGAAGCCCGACGGCTCGGCACTGCACGAACTCGGCCAGGTCGGCAACGAGCAGACCCGGCCGACCGACGAGGCGTACGACGAGAGCTCGCGGACGTGGCTGATCTCCACCGAGCCCGACTACGGCAAGTACGACGGGACCCTCGTCGAGCAGCACCTCGACACCGGGCAACGCGAGGTCCATCGCGGCGTCGTACCGCAGCAGTCGGTCCGCTCCGTCACCACCGCGGACGGCGTCGCGTACCTCGGCGGCGCGACGCGGAACAGTCTCGGCACCGATCCGATCTTGCCGCAGGCAACCGTTGTCGCGTTCGACCTGCGAAGCAATCGCACGCTGTGGGAGACGGCACCGTTGCCGAAGGCGCAGAGCTACAGCGACGTCGTCGTGTATCGCGGCAAGCTCTACGCGACCACCGACGACGGGCGGCTCGCCGTACTCGATCCGCTGACCGGCAAGCTGCTCGCGTCCACCACGATCGGTAGCGGGCAGAGCCGGCTGACGATCGCCCGCAGCGGTCTGTACGGCACGGACAACACGAGGGTCTTCAAGGTCGACGGCACCACAGTCACCACGGTGGTCGACGGTCTCGGTGCGCAGATCTACGGCTACCCGTTGATCACCACGTCACACAACGGCGACGCGCTCTACACGATCAAGGGCCGCAACCTGATCCGGATCGGCGGCCTCCGATGACGATCTCCCGCCGCACGGCACTGACGAGCGCACTCGCCACCAGCACGCTCGCTTCCCTCCCCACGCCGGCCCGAGGAGCCGACCTGCCCGTCCCGCCTGCTTCCGCCGCGGTCGAACCGGTCGACGGCACCACTCTCCCCACATCCGGGCCCGCAGTCACGACCGCAGCCGTCGTCGCGATGGCTGTCCTCGACGGGCGCGCGTACGTGATCAGCCGCGGTATCGTGCCGCCGCGACTGACCGAGGTCGACCTGGCCACCAAGCGCGTCACACGAACGGTGGAGTTCCCGGTAGGCGAAGGCGGCTGGGGCATCACCGTTGCCGCAGGCAAGATCTACGCCGGCCTCTACCCCGTCCCCGACGTCTATTGTTTCGACCCGGCCGACGGCTCCTTGACCCGCGTCGGCAGCCTCGCCGGTCCCGGCGGCTTCGTCTGGGACCTGACGACGGCCCCCGACGGCGGGGTCTTCGCGGTCAGCTACCCGAACGGCGCCGTCTGGCAGATCGACCCCGCGACGAACGCGCTCACCCAACTCGGCGCACCGGTCCCGGGAGCGCAGTACGGCCGGTACGTCGGTGCCGCAGGCAACTACGTGTACGCCGGGATCTACACACCCTCCCAGCTCGTCGGCTACGACCGCAGCACGAAGACCTTCCGAGACCTCACCCCGGCCTCGGCCCGCGGGCAGAACTTCGGCCCGTTCGCAGCCGCGGACAACCGGATCTACGTGGGCAGCAGCGAGGCAGTGTGGAGCATGTCCCTCGACGGCAGCGACGTACGGAGCGTGCCGCTGCCCGCCGACGAGACAGGCGTCGACGCGATCACCGTCGCCACGGACGGTACGGTGTACCTCACGACCCGCACGTCCGGCACGGTGTGGAAATGGGGCGCCTCCGACTCGGTCCTGACCGCGGTCGGAACGCCCGCGCCGGCGGACGAGCACCGCCGGATCGTGCTGCTCGACGAGAACACGCTGCTCGGCTCGACCGGTTCCGGCGTGCTGTGGTGGCTCGACGTACGGACCGGCGAGTTCGAGCTGCTCGACCTCGTCGACGCCGGGTTCACGCCCGCACCGGACAAACCGCAGTCGATCGCCCTCGGCGAGCCGAACCTGTACGTCGGCGGGCACTGGGTGATCTCCGAGCACGCCGGCGACCAGGTCCGCCGGCTCCGGGTCGCGGGCGAGGCCAAGACCCTCAACTGGATCCGCGGCGAGCTCTACACCGCGCTGTACCCGAGCACCGAGGTCGTGCGGGTGAACCCGCGGACGAAGGAGGTGCACAGCTTCGGGACGATCGGTCACGAGCAGATCCGCCCCTGGCAGGCGGCGTACGACGAGAAGTCGAAGCTGCTCGCGATCGCCTCGGCGCCCGGCACGGGCAAGCTCACCGGCGCGCTCACGTTGCTCGACGTACGGACGGGTGAGTTGGACGTGCACTACGGCGTACTGCCCGACCAGTCGGTGATGTCGGTCCATGTCGTCGACGGCGTCGCGTACCTCGGCGGCGACGTGGTCGGCGGTGGCGGGATCACGCCGACCCGTACCGCGGCCGCGATCGGTGCGTTCGACCTGGCGCGGCGCAAGCTGCTGTGGACGGTCGAGCCGCTTGCCGGTGAACGCTCCATCCAGAGTGTCGCCGTACACGACGGAACCCTGTACGGCGTCCTCAAACGGACCAGCGGCTCGTGGTTCACGTACGACCTGAGCACCGGAGCGGTCGCCCGCGGCACGAACAAGCTCTCCGGCTACGGACAGCTCTTCGTTGACCGGACCGGGGTTTACTGTGAGACCAACTTCGGCGGGAACCTGTACCAGCTCGGAGCGAATACGGCGACACTGCTGGTGAACAACCTCGGCGACGGGTGGTACACCGTGCCGCAACTGACCCCGGTCCGTGGCGCCCCGCGCAGTGTGTGGGGCCTGTCCGACCGCGACCTCGTCCAATTGCCTTTGCCCTGAGCAACCAACGGAGGGAATCGCTTTCATGGAGAAGCTCGCACGGGACGGCGGTACGCCGGTGCGCACCGAGCCGCTGCCGTCGACGATGGACGCCCGCGGCCGGCGCTTCGGCGACGACGAGGTCAAGGCGGTCGAGCGGGTGCTTCGCAGCGGCATGCTCTCGGCCACCTGGGGCGCCGAGGTACCGGCGCTGGAGCTGGAGTTCGCCTCGCTGCTCGGCGCCGGGTACGCGGTCGCCTGCAGCTCGGGTACGGCGGCGCTGCACCTGGCCGTCGCGGCGGTGAACCCGGATCCGGGTGACGAGATCATCACCACGCCGATCAGCGACATGGGCACGGTGTTCCCGATCATGATGCAGAACGCCGTACCGGTGTTCGCGGACGTCGACCCGATCACCGGCAACCTGACGCCGGAGACCGTCGAGGCCGCGATCACGCCGCGGACCAAGGCGGTGATCGTCGTTCACCTGTTCGGCAAGCCGGCCGCGGTCCGGGAGCTGCGCGAGCTGTGCGACCGGCACGGGATCCTGCTGATCGAGGACTGCGCGCAGGCCTACCTGGCGCCGGTCGGCGACACGTACGTCGGCCGGATCGGGCACATCGGCTGCTTCAGTCTCCAGCAGACCAAGCACATCAGCGCCGGCGACGGCGGGCTGACCGTCACCGACAACGCACAGCACGCGCGCCGGATGCGGCTGTTCGCGGACAAGGGCTGGCCGCGCGACACCGACGAGCGCACGTACCTGTTCCTGGCGCTCAACTACCGGATGACCGAGCTCGTCGCCTCGGTGACCCGCGCCCAGCTCACGAAGCTGCGTGCCGTCGTGAAGGACCGCCGTACGGCGGCCGCCCGGCTCACCGCCGCGATCGGGGACCTGGCCGGCGTCACGGCACCGCCCGACGGCGGCGACCACGTCTACTGGCAGTACCCGCTGATCATCTCCCCGGCGGCCGGCGACATGCGCGAGTGGGCCGCCGCGCTGACCGCCGAGGGGGTTCCGGCGAACGGGGGCTATCTGACCAGCCCGCTGTACGCCGCGCCCGCGGTCCGCGAGCGAGTCACGTACGGCAGTTCGGGGTACCCGCTGCGGGACGTCGAGTATCCGGTAGGCCTGTGCCCGAACGCCGAGGAACTGATCGGCCGGACTCTCCTCGTCCTGCCCTGGAACGAGAACTACACCGACGCGGACGTCGACGACATCGCCGCCGCCGTCCGCAAGGTCCACAACGCCCTGGAGACCGAATGACTGAAACGCCCCGGCTGCTCGACTGCGACATCCTGGTCGGGCACGACGTGACGACCGGCCGCTGGGGGCAGCCCGAGACCATCGCGAAGGTGCTCGCGGACAGCGGGATCTCCGGCGGCGTCGTGGCGGCGCTGCGGGCGGTGCACTTCGACGTACCGTCCGGGAACGCCGAGGCCGTGCATGTTGCCGCGGGCAACGGCTGGACGGCCTGCCCGGTGCTCGACCTACGCGACCCGCTCGGCGCCGAGAAGGAGCTGGAGCGGCTGCTCGCCGGCGACGCGCCGCCGCGGGCGGTCCGGCTGGCACCGACCGCGCAGAGCGTCGAGCCCGGGTTCCCGGCGTTCGAGCACGTCGTCCGGCTGCTCGCCGGCGCGGGGCTGACGATCTTCACCGAGGGCGACGTACGCAAGGTCGGACCCGCGCTGCGCGGGCTCGGCGCGCGGGTGGTGTTCCTCGACACGCACTTCTACTACCTGGGGGACTTCGTGCTGCTGGCCCGCTCGGAGCCCGGGTTCCACACCTCGACGCGGATGCTGACCGGGCCGGACTCGCTGGAGATCGTCGCCGCCGAGGTCGGCGCGGACCGGCTCGTGCTCGGCTGCCGGACGCCGTTCCACGAGACGCGGTCCGTCGTACGCCGGTTGCTCTCGTCGAAACTGAGCCCCGACGAGGTCGCGCAGGCCGGCAGCCGCAGCCTCGAGACCCTCCTGGAGCCCGCATGCTGATCGACGTCCACGCCCACTGGGGTCCGTGGTTCTTCTCGATGGACGTCGCGAGCATCGAGGTGAACATCGACGGCCTGGACCGGTTCGGCATCGACCTGCAACTGGTCTCCGCGATCGAGGCGATCGTGTACGACGCCCCGCTCGGCAACCGGTCGCTCGCCGCTCAGCTCCCGGCCGACCCGCGGCTGCGCGGCATGATCGTCGTCGACCCCCGACGGCTCGACGAAGCCCGCAAGGACCTCGACGAACTGCTCGCCGGGGACGGGCGGACGCGGTGGGTGGGCGCGAAGATCCACAGCGAGTACAGCCGGACCCCGATCAGCACGCCGCCGATGCAGGCCGCGATCGAGCTCACCACGGAGTACGGGCTGCCGACGCTCGTCCACACCTGGGGCGACACCGTGGTCGATCTCGCCGACGTCGCGGCGCGGGTGCCCGGCGCGCGGGTGCTCGCCGGCCACATGGGCGCGAACGGCTGGCCCCGGGTCCCCGAGGCGGCCGACCGCTCCGACCGGATCTGGTTCGAGCCGTGCTGGTCCGCCCCGGAGGCGAACCGGATCCGCTGGATCCTGGACCGGATCGGCCACGACCGGATGATGTTCGGCACCGACGCCACCCTGATCGACCCCTCCGTCGCCCTCGGCGCTCTGGAAGCCGCCGACCTCACCCCGGCCGAACACGCCGCCATCACCCACCGCAACGCCCAGTCCCTCTTCGGCCTCTGACCCTCGCCCGCCCTGCGCACACGAGGGGACAACCCGTCGTGTGCGTCAGGGGGTGACGAAGACCAGGATGTCGGTTTCGGGGCCGCGGAGCTCGGGTTCGCGCCAGCCGAGGTGGCGGTAGAAGGCGATCGCGTCGTGGTTCTGGTTCCAGGCGAGCAGCCAGGCGCGGGTGTTGGCCCGGGTCGCCGCCTCCAGCAGGCGGCGGGCCAGGCCGGTGCCGCGGGCGTGCGCGAGTACGCCGAGCTCGTCGACCTCGAACGCGCCGATCAGCAACTCCTCGACCTGCTCCGCGCCGATCCGGTCGAGCACGCTGCCGTACGACCGGTCGGTCCGGAACGGCGCCGGCGTCGTCCACCCGGTCAGGAACCCGGCGATCCGCCCGTCGCCCGACCGCTCGACCCACGCCTGGAACCCGTCCCGTTCCGCATCGCCCTCGAGCCGTTTGCGGAACGCGTTCCGGGTCTGTTCCGGGTCCCGGTGCTCGAACGGCGGTGCCGTGAACACCTCGACGTACGCCGTGGTCAGTTCGTCCGCGATCTCGAGTATGTCCCGCCCATGCGTGTACACCGCTCCAACCTAGGCGATGGAGCGGTGCGTCGTACTGCGAACTACTTGGCCGCGGCCGCCTTCTCCACGTTGGCCGGCGGACGGTCCGGAGCCGCCGCCGCTGCGCTGCCGGCCGGAGTCGGGGCGGGTGTGGCCGCGATCGTCTCCAGTTCGGCGCGGAACTGCGGAAGCATCCAGCGCAGCGGCTGGTCCAGAACCCGTGCGATGGTCGCCTCGTCGACCTTCAGCAGGTCGCCGATCCGGGCGAGCGCATCCGGCTCGTCGGTAGCGGCGTACAGCAGATGGACGACCTCGTGCCGGTGCGCGAACACCGCGAGCGCGGCAGCGGCCAGCCCGGCGTCGATTTCTGGCGGACTTGTGATTTCCCCGTTGACTGTCACGTCTCCAACAACCCGCCGGGGGGCGGATCGGTTACGCGTCAGTCTTTACAGCTGCCCAAACTCTCAGTTGGGCAGCCAGGAGACCTTGCCGAGCAGGTACGTCGCGCCGATCAGCGCGGTGGTGTCGATCAGGGTGTGGGCGACGACCAGCGGCATCACGCGGCCCCAGCGGCGGTACAGGTACGTGAAGATCACGCCCATGATCACGTTGCCGGCGAAGCCGCCGAGGCCCTGGTAGAGGTGGTACGAGCCGCGGAGCAGGGCGCTGGTCGCGGTGGCGCGGCGAACGGACCAGCCGAGCTGGTCGAGGCGGTGGTTGAGGTAGCCGAGCACGATGACTTCCTCGAGTACGGCGTTCTGCGCGGAGACGGCGAACAGGATCGGGATCCGCCACCAGTAGTCCGGGAGCTGCGACGGGTCGACGGTCAGGTTCACGCCGGCGGCGTGTGCACCGATGTAGAACAGCAGTCCCGCTCCCCCGATCACCGCCGCGATCGCCGTACCCCGGCCGAGGTCCCGCCACCGGTCGCGCAGGTCGAACCCGATCGTCGCGAGCGACTCCTTGCCCCGCACCAGCAGATGCCCTACCAGTACGACGGGCACCAGCGCGGTCGCCACCGCGAACAGCTGCCAGGCCAGATCCAGCCACGGCCGCCCCGGCGCCCGGGACCCCACGATGACCGCCGTCTGCCCACCCAACGGCTTCCCGGAGGTCAGCACCCCCGCAAACGAGATGACAGCCGCCACCCCGGACGCCCCCAACGAGAGCGCCAGCACCAACCAAACCTCCCGCCCAAGCACCCGCCGGCCAACGCCGGCCGGCGCCGCCGATCCGGTGGGCGCCGCGGGCGCGGATCCGGTGGAGGCCGCGGGTGTGGGTGGGGTGGTTCGGTCCGCTGGTGGGGTGGGGCTTTCGGCGGACTTCGTCATGGGTCAACTATGGCGCGGCGGACCAGCGAGGAGGTTCAGGAGGTGGTGGAAGGCGTCGGCGGGGTCGGTGGTGAGGGCGTACTGGGACTGGACCTGGAGGCCGTCGGAGAGGGCTATCAGGAGGGTGGCGATGGTGTCGGGGTCCGCGTCGGGGGTGAGGGTGCCTTCGGACTGGCGGATGCGGATGGCGTCGGCCAGGCGGGTGCGGATGGTCGCGTAGCGGTCGACGAAGAACTCGTGCGAGGTGTGCTCGGGGTCGCCCGCCTCGGCGGAGAACGTGGAGTAGAGCTGGACCAGCCCGGGCACGGTGCCGTTGTGCCGGATGACCGCCTGCAGCCCGTCGATCGGGTCCTCGTCGGCGAACCGCGCGGCATCCGCCTCGTCGCGGGCCCGCAGTACCTCCTCGAAGAGCTTCTCCTTCGAACCGAAGTAGTGCAGCATCCCCGCCTCGCTCAGCCCGGCGGCCGCCGCCAGCTCCCGCGTCGACGTCTTCCGGTAGCCGTGCCGCGCGATCACCTCGAGCGCCGCGCGCAGGATCTCCGCGCGCTTCGCGACCCCCTTCGCGTACGGACCCCGGGAACTAGCCATATCCAAAACCTAGCATCACTTGGTTTTCAGTCGTAGCATCGTCGCCATGAACGTCGACGACCTGCTCGGCCGGCTCTCCCTGGAGGAGAAGGTCCGGATCCTCACCGGCCAGGACTTCTGGTCCACCCACGCGCTGCCATCGATCGGCCTCCGCTCGATGGTGCTGTCCGACGGCCCGAGCGGCGTCCGCGGCCCGGTCTGGGACGAGCGCGACCCGTCGCTGAACCTCCCGTCCGCGACCGCGCTCTCCTCCTCGTGGGACGTCGGCATCGCGCACCGGTACGGCGTGGTGTCCGCGCTCGAGGCGCGCCGCAAGAACGTCGACGTCGTCCTCGGCCCGACCATCAACCTGCACCGCTCCCCGCTCGGCGGCCGGCACTTCGAGGCGTTCAGCGAGGACCCGGTGCTGACCGCGGACCTCGCCGCCGCGTACGTCGCCGGCGTCCAGGAGCTCGGTGTCGGCGCCACCCCGAAGCACTACGTCGCGAACGACTTCGAGACCGACCGCTTCACCGCGAACGTCGAGGTCGACGAGCGAACGCTCCGCGAGGTGTACCTGCTCGCGTTCGAGAAGGCGGTCACCGAGTCGAAGGCGTGGCTGGTGATGAGCGCGTACAACTCGATCAACGGTGCGACCGCGTCGGAGAACGAATTGCTCGAGACGCCGCTGAACACGGACTGGGGTTTCGACGGGGTGGTGGTGAGCGACTGGACGGCCGTGCGCAGCGTCGAGAGCGCCAAGCACTCACAGGATCTGGCGATGCCCGGGCCGGTCGGCGCCTGGGGCGACGCGCTGGTGGCGGCGGTTCGCTCGGGCGAGGTCACGCAGGACGCGATCGACCGGAAGGTACGCCGGATCCTCGCGCTCGCCGCTCGCGTTGGCGCACTGGAGGGCTTCGAGAAGCCGGCTGATCCCCCGCACGTCGACGGTGTGGCCTTCGCCCGGACGGCGTCGGCCGAAGGCACCGTCCTGCTCACGAACAGGCCGGCAGGCTCCGCTCGGAGTGAGTTGCCCTGGCGGGCTGACGAGCTCCGGAAGGTTGCGGTGATCGGGCACAACGCGCGTGACGCCCGGACGCAGGGCGGCGGGAGTGCGACCGTCATCCCGGAGAAGGTCGTCTCGCCGCTCGACGCGATCCGCGCGGCACTCCCCGGCAGCGACGTCAGCTATTCGATCGGCGCGGTCGTCCAGGAAGGTGTCGCGGACCTCCCGCTCGGCACGATGACCAACCCGCACACCGGCGAGCACGGTGCCCGCGTCCGGTTCCTGGCGGCCGACGACGCGGAACTGTTCGCCGAGGACCGTTTCTCCAGCGCGCTTGTGTACCTCGGAGGCAACGCCCCGATCGGCGACTCGGCCGTCTTCGAGTTCCGCACCACCTGGACACCCGCCGAGTCCGGCCCGGTGAGGCTCGGCTTCGCGTCGGTCGGCCACGGCCGGATCTTCGCCGACGGCAAGCTCCTCCGCGAGGACACCGCCGTACCCGTGGGCACCGACCTGGGTGCCGCGCTGCTCTCCCCACCGTCGATCTCGACCCCGCTGGACGTCACCGCCGGTACGCCGGTCGACGTCCGGATCGAGCTGGATCTGCCCAAGGTCGAAGGCGGGCTGAGCAATGCGCTGAGCATCACGGTCGGCGTCGAGCCCGCCGACGACGACCCGCAGGCACTGATCGACGAGGCCGTCGCCGCGGCCCGGGACGCCGACGTCGCACTCGTTGTCGTCGGCACCAACTCGAAGGTCGAGTCCGAGGGGTACGACCGGACCAGCCTCGCGCTGCCCGGCCGCCAGGACGACCTGGTCCGCGCCGTCGCGGCGGCCAACCCGCGGACGGTCGTGGTCGTCAACGCGGGCTCCCCCGTCCTGCTCCCCTGGCGGGACGACGTCGCCGCGGTGCTGGCGACGTACTTCGGCGGTCAGGAGTACGGCGACGCGCTCGCCGACGTGCTGCTCGGCCGGACCGAGCCGGGCGGCCGGCTGCCCACCACCTGGCCGCGTGCGGAGTCCGACGTACCAGTCATCAACGTCACGCCGGAGAACGGCGTCGTGCGGTACGACGAGGGCATCCACATCGGGTACCGGGCCTGGTTGAAGGCCGGGACGGCGCCGGCGTACGAGTTCGGCCACGGGCTCGGGTACACCACGTGGGAGCTGTCCGACCTGCGCGCCAACGACCCGTCGTCGGTCGCGCTGACAGTCCGCAACACGGGCGACCGGGCCGGCAAGCATGTCGTCCAGGTGTACGTCGAGCGCCCGGACAGCGCGGTGGAGCGCCCGGTGCGCTGGCTGGCCGGGTTCGAGGTCGTACGTCTCGAGGCCGGTCAGGCCCGTGAGATCACGGTCAACCTGCACCAGCACACCTTCGAGCACTGGGACAGTGGCCAGGGATGGACCACTGAACCGGGTGCTTTCACGATCCGAGCCGGCTCGTCGGTTTCGGACCTGCCGCTCTCCACGGAGCTTCAGGTCCGTTAGCTGCCCGGCTGTACGAGCTTCAACGGGGCTCGGGAGGGTTCGATGCCGGCCGTCGTACGACACGGCGGCCGGTATCGGACTGCCAGTACAGCACGGAGCGCCCGGAGCGGCGGCGCTCCAGCAGACCCGCGTCGGTCAGCACCCGCAGGTGGTCGGAGACAGTCGCGAGCGACAGGCCGGTCGTTGCCGCGAGCAACGTCGTACTGACCGGCGCGGCGGCCTCGGCCAGGATCAGCGCACGGTTGCGCCCGAGCAGCTGCACCAACGGCTCGTCCGGGGTCTCACTCGGCGCGAAGATCCCGGTCACCGGGTACGTCAGCGCGAACCGGTCCGGTAGCCGCCAGCTGACGTTGACGCGCTGCGTGTGCGCCGCGATGAACATCAGGTCCCGCCCGCGGACGTCCGTCGGCGGGTAGTCCCAGCGGTTCACCTGGATCCGCCCGTCGCCGAGCCAGCGCACGTCCGGCCCGAGCCCACGCAGTACGCCGGACCAGCCCTGCTCGCTGAGCCGCGCCGTCCGCGACACCACGTCGGCCTGCAGCACCCGCAGCCGCCGCGGCCACTCCGGCTCGACCGTCTCCGTCCACACCCAGCGCAGCAGCTCCGCCGCCGCCTCGGACAACCCGGACGTCTCGCGGACGACGGCCGGCAACGGCGTCCGTACGACGCTGAGGTCCGCCCGGATGCGGTCGTCGTCCAACGACGTCAGGTACGCGAGCTCCGCCTCCAAGGTGAGGTCCGGCTCCAGCGGCGGCACCGTGAGGAAGTCCGCGGCCCAACTCACCCCGAACGCGCTCTTCACCAGCTCCTCCCACAACGGATTGGCGTCGAGGATCGCCCGGTACGCCGCCACGTGCGTGTCCTTCCACGGCCGGAACCACGGCTCGACCGGCGACCGCAGCAGCTTCAGCGCAGCCACCGTTTCGGTGAGCTGCGACGTACCGAACCGCGCGTTCACGAGCGTGTCGGCATCGACCAGGAACTCGGACAACGTTTCGCCTCCACCCGAAACTGTAGGCGGCGGCGAGCGGGCCGTCGATCCTGCACAGCATGAGCACCTACCGGGCGGTCTTCGCCAACGCCGAGTTCCGGAACCTGTGGATCGGGAGCGCGCTGAGCAACGCGTCCGCGACGATGACGAGTCTGACGCTCGCGCTGATGGTCGACAGCGCGACCGGGTCGGCGCTGCTGTCCGCGATGATCATGTTCGGGCCGTCGCTGGCGCAGGTGCTCGGGCTCTCGACGCTGATGTCGGCCGCGGACACGGCGCGGCCGCGGCAGGTCCTCACCTTGCTGAGCATGCTCGCGACCGTCGAGGTCGCCGCGCAGGCCGCCTTCGAGCTGCCGCCCGGTGCCCGACTGGTGCTCGCGCTCGCGCTGGCGTACGGGTTGTCGATCGGCTCCGGGGCACGGTGGGGCCTGCTCAGCGAGGTGGTCGACGAGCGGCAGTTCGTCCTCGGCCGGTCGGCGATCAACCTGTCGGTCGGCGCGATGCAGATCGCGGGCTTCGGGATCGCCGGCGTCCTGCTGCAGACGCTCAGCCCGTCGACCGTCCTCTGGCTGGCCACCGGGTTCTCCGCGGTCGCCGTACCGGTCAACCGTTTCGGGCTCCGGGACCGCCCGCCGCGGCGGGTCGCGCGGACCGGTCTCGCCGAGACCTGGCGCGGCAACCGCACGCTGCTCGCGCAACGGCGTACGCGACCGTTGTTCGTCGCGCTCTCGATCCCGAACGGCCTGATCGTCGGGTGCGAGGCGTTGTTCGTCCCGTACGCCGGTTCGCGCGCGGGCTGGCTGCTCGCCGCGGGGGCGGCCGGGATGATGACCGGTGACCTCGTGGTCGGCCGGTTCCTGACCCCGAACGGCCGGCGGATCGCGGCACGGTTCCTGCGGTTCGTGCTCGCCGTACCGTTCCTCGGGTTCGCGTTCGACCTGCCGATCGCGGCGCTCTGCGTGCTGGTCGCGATCGGCAGCAGCGGGTACTCCGCCTCACTCGCCCAGCAGGAACTGCTCGTCGACCTCACCCCACCGGAGCTCCGCGGGCAGGTGCTCGGGCTGGAGTCCGCGCTCCGGATGACGACGTTCGGCGTGGTCGCGATCCTCGCCGGCGCGCTCGCGGACCTGACCTCGCCCGCACCCGCGATGACGCTCTGCGCCGCAGGCTCGCTGCTCGTGACTGTTGCCCTGACCCGCCCTCTAAGCTCGCTGCATGGAAGCGGTGCGGTTGCGGGAGGTCTCCAAACGGTACGGGCGGCGGGAGATCCTGACCGACGTCGACCTGCACCTGGACGCGGGTGAACTGGTCGCGCTGATCGGCGCGAACGGCTCGGGGAAGTCGACCGTACTGCGGTTGCTCGTCGGCCTGTCGCGCCCGTCGGCCGGTTCGGTCGAGCGTGCCGCCCGTGTCGTCGGCTACGTGCCGGACGTGTTCGCGTCGCACGATCGGCTGTCCGCCGCGACGTACCTGATGCACATCGGGCGGATCCGCGGACTCAGCGCCGACACTGCTCGCGACCGCTCGCACGAACTGCTCGAGCGGCTCGCGTTGTCCGGCGGCGCGGCTACCCCGATGCGCAAGCTGTCGAAGGGCAACGCGCAGAAGGTCGCGCTCGCCCAGGCACTTCTCGAACCGCCGCAACTGCTCGTGCTCGACGAGCCGTGGTCCGGACTCGACGCCACCGCCCACACCACGCTGCGCGAACTGCTGACCGAGACCGCCGAGCAAGGCGCGGCCGTCGCGTTCACCGAACACTCCGCCGAAACCGTCCGCACGACCGCCACCCGCGTCTGCGAGATCAAGCACGGCCGGCTCACCACCACGTCGGAGCAGCTCAGCATCACCGAGGTGTCGCTGATCCCCGGCACTGACATCGACTGGGCACAGCACCCCGACGTCCTCGACGTACGACGGCAGAACGGCCACGTCACGCTGACGCTGCCGACCGGACGGCACGACGCGGCGCTGCTGACCGCGCTCAACCACGGCTGGTCGGTCATGACCGTACGGCGGGTGAAATGAGCGCCCTCTACAAGTACCTGATGCACAGCGTTCTGCTCTCCCAGCGCTACCTCCCGCCGATGCTGATCTTCTTCGGCGCACTCGCCGTCGGTACAGCCTCCGACAACGGTCCACTGCAGTCGTCGTACGCGTTCGGCGTGCTGGTGATGCTCGTCTGCTCGACCTGGCTGACCGTCGCGATCGTCAATCACGAGGACCCGACGCAGCGGCAGATCATGCTCGTCACGGTCGGCAACTCGCTACGCGTCCTCGCGGTCACGATCGCGGTGGTGGTCACGTGGTGTGTGCCGTTGGTGCTGTTCGGGCTGATCTGCCCGCTGGTCACCGGCGATCACCGCGCGACGGCCGGCGACGTCCTGGTCGGGGCGCTCGCGATGCTCGCCTCCGCGATGATCGGGATCGCGATCGGCGTGCTGTGCTCGCGGCTGCTGATCCGCCGGATCGGGATCGCGATGCTGGCCGCGGCGACACTGATCCTGCTGATGATGGTGCGCCGGATCTCGCCGGTCGCCGCCTTGATGAAGGTGCTGTCCGACGAGAAGTCCGCGGCCGCGAACGCCGTACCGACGACGCTGCTCGCTGTCCTGTGCCTGGCTGTCCTGGTTGCCGCCGTACTCGTCGCGCGCACGGTGTCCGACCGGAAGGAGTAGTCAGGAGGCCGCGATCGACGACAGTCCGTGCCGGGCGGCCGAACCGCGGACGATCAGCGACGTGGCGAGCTCGACGTGGTGCGACACGACCGGCTCCCCCGCCGCGAGCTGCAGTGCCGTGCGGAGTGCGACCGCGCCCATCTCACGCAGCGGCTGACGGACGGTCGTGAGCGGCGGCGACGCGAGCCGGGCGACCTCGGTGTCGTCGAAGCCGACCAGGCTGAGGTCCTCGGGCACCCTCAGCCCGCGCGCCCGGGCCGCTTCCAGGATGCCGAGCGCGACCTCGTCGCTGCCGGCGAAGATCGCGGTCGGCCGGTCCTGCAGGTCGAGCAGCTTGGTCCCGCCGGCCACCCCGTCGTCGTACAGGAAGTCGCTGAGCCAGATGTACTCCGGGGGTACCTCGGCGCCGACGGACTCCATCGCGCTGCGGTAGCCGCTCATCCGCGCCTGGTTGCAGGTGGACGTCGGCGGGCCACCGACGTAGGCGATCCGGCGATGCCCGAGCGACAGCAGGTGCTGGGTCGCCGCCATACCGCCGGCGAAGTTCGTGGAGCCGACGCTGGTCACGTCGGGCTCGGGGATGTTCCCCGGATCGATGACCACCAGCGGCAGTCTCGCCCGCGCCAGCGCGGCCAGGTCGGCGGCGGACAGTTCGCTGGTGATACCGATCGCGGCCCGCCGGCCGTTCGCGACCAACTGCCGGATCCAGCGCGCCGTCCGGCCCGGGACACCGCCCGGGCCGAAGGCCGGCCGATGCTTCGGATGGGACGTCAGTACGACGTCCACGCCGGCCGTCTGGCCCGCCTCGATCACCCCCTGGATCACCTCGACCGAGTACGCGTTGAGGACGCCCTGGTAGAACAGCTCGACCGTGTCGCGCTGCGCCGGCTCCGGGCGGCGTCCGACGTACCCGTGCTTCTCGAGCACCTCCTGGACGCGGGCGCGGGTGGCCGGCGAGACGTCGCTGCGCCCGTTCAGCACCTTCGAGACCGTGGCGATCGAGACACCGGCCGATCCGGCCACGGTGGCCAGGGTGACGCGTCCCTTCAACCGCGACATGTCATCACCCTCCTCCTGGGTCCGCGCTGATCGTGACCGGCGTCGTCAGGACCCGGTCGTGCCCGACTACCCTCACATCTCCGGTCATCAGCAGCGTCGCACGACACGGCAGGTCCAGCGCGGACGTGCCCACCATCACGTCGAACTCCCCCGGCTCGACGATCCGCCGCAGATCCGGACCTGTGTACGCCGTGCGATCGGCGTGCACGCGGAACGTGACGTCCGCCGCCTGCCCCGGCTCCAGCGACACCCGCGCGAACCCGGTCAGCACCTTCAACGGCCGCGCGACCTGGGCGACCAGGTCCCGCAGGTACAACTGCACGACCTCGTCGCCTGCCCGGTCGCCGGTGTTCCGCACCCGCACCGTCGCGGTGAACTCGCCGTCACTGCCGATCTCGGACGCACTCAGCCGCAGGTCGCCGACGGAGAAGCTCGTGTACGACGCGCCGTACCCGAACGGGTACAACGGCCGCGTTTCCAGCCCGCTGATGCCGGCACTCTCCACACTGCCGAGCGCGGGCTGCAGGTACGTCCCGGGCTGGCCGCCCGACTGGCGCGGGATCTGCACCGGCAGCTTCCCGCTCGGTACGATCCGCCCGCTCAGCACCCCGGCGATGGCCGCGGCCCCTTCCTGGCCCGGGATGAACGCCTGCACCAGCCCTGCCAGCCGGTCCGCGTACTCGCCGAGCGCGTAGGGCCGCCCCGACACCACCACGAGCACCACCGGCCTACCGGTGTCGAGCAAGGCGTTGACCAGCTCACCCTGGACGCCGGGCAACCTCAGATCCTCCGCGTCACAGCCCTCGCCGGACGTCCCGTGCCCGAACAATCCTGACAGGTCACCGACGAAGGCAACCGTCACGTCACTGTCCTGAGCCAACGCGACAGCCTGCTCGAACCCGGAGCGGTCATCACCGGTCACGGCGCACCCCTGGGCGTACTCGACGCCGGTCAGCTCGTTGCGCAAGGCCTCCAGTGGCGACTGGATGGTGATGCCGAGGCCTCTCTCGGGGTAGCGCGGGAGGACGTGGTTCGGGAAGGCGTAGCACCCCATCAAGGTGCGCGGGTCGTCCGCGCACGGCCCCACGACGGCAACCTTCGTCAGGTCGGTCAGCGGGAGGACGGTGCCCGCGTCGAGGAGGACGATCGATTTCTCGGCCAGTTCGGCTCCGACGGCCCTGTTCTGTTCCGAGTTCAGGTCGACGGGCTCGGCACTGACCGAGGCCTCGGGAGTCCAGTCGGCGTCGAGCAGGCCCAGTTCGGCCTTCTGCTCCAGGACCCTTCGAGCTGCTCGGTCGATCAGGTCCTCGGAGAGTTCGCCGGAGCGTACCTTCGCGACCAGTCCGGCGTACCCGATCGTGTCCGGCAGTTCGACGTCCGTGCCGGCCGTCAGCGCGAGCACTCCGGCGCCGGCGTCGTCCGCCGCGACGTGGTGCATCGACGCCAGGAACGGGACCGCCCAGTAGTCCGACACGACCGTACCGCCGAACCCCCAGTCGCCGCGCAGTACGTCGGTGAACAGCCACGGGTCGGCGCTCGCCGGCAGGCCGTCGATGTCGGCGTACGAGCTCATCACCGACCCGGCTCCGGCCGTCGCGATCGCGGTCTCGAACGTCGGCAGGATGATGTCGAGCAGTTCGCGGCGCCCCATCGACACCGGCCCGTGGTTCCGGCCGGCCCGCGAGGCGGAGTACCCGGCGAAGTGTTTCAGCGTCGCGAGCACACCCGCGCTCTGCAGCCCGCGCACGTACGCCGACCCCAGAATCCCCACCAGATAAGGGTCTTCGCCCATCGTCTCCTCGACCCGGCCCCACCGGTAGTCGCGCACCACGTCGAGCACCGGCGACAGTCCCTGGTGGACGCCGACCGCCGCCATGTCCCGCCCGATCGCGGCCGCCATCCGCTCGATCAGCGCCGGGTCGAACGTCGCACCCCACGCGATCGACGCCGGATAGACGGTCGCGCCGTACGTCGTGAACCCGGTCAGGCACTCCTCGTGCACCAGCGCCGGCACGCCGAGCCGGGAGCCCTTGAGGACCACCTCGTGCTGGCGGGTCAGCTCCGCGACACCCTGCTCGACCGACTGCGGGTAGCTGCCCCAGACCCGGGTGAGATGCCCGAGTCCGTGCCGGCTCGCGTCCTCCAGCGACAGCGAACCACCGGTGGAGAACACGTCCTCCATCGGCGCGACGTTGATCGTCTCGTCCGCCGACCGCTCGGCAAGCTCCTGGTCGGCCATGTCGTTGCCGGCCCAGCGACTGCCGAGCTGCGCGACCTTCTCCTCCAGGGTCATCGCCGCCAGCAGCAGCCCGGCCCGCTCGGCGGCGGGCAGGGACGGGTCGGACCAGGGGCGATCGGTCGAGATGGACAAGAAAATCTCCCTTGATGAACATTCGTTTCGGTGAGCAATTATCGAAAAGTTTTCGATGCTCTCCGGCATCTCTGGCAACCTGTCGCCGGACTCTGGATCTCCTGCATGACCAGGCGATTGCGTGACCTCACTGTGACCCCGAAAAGTCCTTAGTTCAAGTCTTGACAGTCCATTCCCCGAAATCTATGTTTCGAAAACAAGTCATATCGGCAGGTGCTTCCGCAACCTGTGGGGGCAGCACGGAGTACGGAGATCACTGTGGATCCCAACACGACATCCCGGCGTACTTTCCTCGGCCTGGTCGGCGGTGGCGCGCTGGCAGCCGGCCTCGCGGCCTGCGGTAGCTCCGGCCCGAGCAGCACGCCCGGGTCGACCACCGGAGCCGGCGGCGGCACCGGCAGCGGTGCGACGTACTGGTTCCTCACCGGACAGCCGCAGCAGGGCATCCGCGAGGCGCAGGTCAAGCGGTTCAACGACGCCAACCCGAACACCAAGATCAAGACGACCGAGTTCCAGAACGACGCGTTCAAGCAGAAGATCAAGACCGCCATCGGCGCCGGTCAGGGCCCGACGCTGATCTGGGGCTGGGGCGGCGGCGGCCTGAAGGCGTACGTGGAGGCGGGCCAGGTCGAGGACCTGACCGACTGGTTCAACCAGCAGACCGAGCTGAAGAACTCGATCTTCCCGTCGGCGTTCACGGCGGCGACCGTCAACGGCAAGCTCTACGCCGTCCCGGGCGAGACCGTGACGCCGATCGTGCTGTTCTACGACAAGCGCGCGTTCGAGAAGATCGGTGCCCAGCCGCCGCAGTCGTGGGGCGACATCATGGACCTGGTGCCGAAGTTCAACGACAAGGGCATCGCACCGTTCTCGCTCGGCGGTCAGTCCCGCTGGACCAACATGATGTGGCTGGAGTTCCTGTTCGACCGGATCGGCGGCAGCGAGGTCTTCCAGAACATCTACGACGGCAAGAAGGACGGCTGGTCCGACCCGTCGGCGCTCAAGGCGCTCGAAGAGATGCAGAAGCTGATCAAGGCGAACGGTTTCGTCAAGGGCTTCTCGTCGATCACCGCCGACTCCAACGCCGACCAGGCGCTGCTCTACACCGGCAAGGCCGCGATGATGCTGCACGGCGCCTGGACCTACGGCAACATGAAGGCTTCCGGCGGCGACTTCGTGACCGGTGGGCACCTCGGCTACATGAACTTCCCGCCGGTCGACGGCGGCAAGGGCGACCCGACCGACACGGTCGGCAACCCGGGCCAGTACATGTCGATCTCCTCCAAGGCCAGCCAGGCCGACAAGGACACCGCGAAGAAGTTCATCGCGAACAACACGCTCGACGACGCCACGGTGGACGCCTGGGTGAAGTCCGGCAACATCCCGGTCGTGAAGAGCGCGAAGGACAAGCTGTCCTCGATCACCGACAAGAACGACAACGCCTGGCTGAACTTCGTCTACGACACCGCGGCGAACGCGAAGAACTTCGCCCAGTCCTGGGACCAGGCGCTCAGCCCGACCCAGGCCGAGACACTGCTCGACAACATCGCCAAGCTCTTCCAGCTGTCGATCTCCCCGCAGCAGTTCGCGACGAACATGAACGCGGTGATTGGCCAGTGACGGTTACCGCTCCGCCCGTCGCGCCGGCGGCCACTCAGCAACGATCGTCGTCCGGTGCCGGGCGGAGCGGTTCGGTTGCCTGGATGGTGCTGCCCGCGCTCCTGCTGTTCGTCGTGTTCGGTGTCATCCCGCTGATCGGCGTACTGATCCTGAGTTTCACCCAGTGGGACGGGCTCGGCGCGATCCACGCCGCCGGGGTGTCCAACTGGAAGTCGGTGCTCACCGACTCCCAACTGCTGCACAGCATCCTGGTGACGTTCGAAATCATGATCCTCTCGTGGGCCGTGCAGACGCCGATGAGCCTGCTGCTCGGCACCTTCCTGGCCGGCCGGCAGCGGTACCGCGCGTTCCTCGCGGTGCTGTACTTCATCCCGCTGCTGCTCAGCTCGGCCGCGATCGCGATCACCTACAAGGCGTTGCTCGACCCGAACTTCGGGCTCGGGCCGGGCCTGCACCTCGGGTTCCTCACCCAGGACTGGCTCGGCAGGAGCAACCTGGCGATCGGCGTCCTGATCTTCATCGTGTCCTGGCAGTTCATCCCGTTCCACTCGCTGATCTACCAGGGCGGCGTGCGGCAGATCCCGACCACGATGTACGAGGCGGCCGCGATCGACGGCGCCGGCCGGGTCCGGCAGTTCTTCAGCATCACGGTGCCGCAGCTGAAGTACACGATCATCACCTCGTCGACGCTGATGGTGGTCGGCTCGCTGACGTTCTTCGACCTGATCTTCGTCCTGACCGCGGGCGGCCCCGGTGACGCCACCCGGGTGCTCGCGCTCGACATGTACAAGCGCGGCTTCATGTCCAACCAGATGGGACCGGCCAGTGTGATCGCCTCGCTGATCGTGCTCCTCGGTCTCGCGCTCGCGCTGCTGCTGCGGCGACTCGGCGGCAGCACGACGGCCAGCCAGCAGGAAGGTGCGTGACCGATGCAGGTTCGCAAACTCACGCAACTGAACTGGTTCGGTGGCCTGGCCGGATGGATCTGGCTGGCGATCGTGCTGATCCCGCTGTACTGGATCGTCATCACCAGCTTCAAGGACCAGAGCGCGTACTTCTCGCAGAACCCGTTCGCGCTGCCGGCCGCGCCGACCGCCAACAACTACAAGCTGGTCATCGAGTCCGACTTCCCGCGGTACTTCGTGAACAGCGTGATCGTCACCGCGGGCACGATCATCCCGGCCGTCGCGATCTCGTTCATGGCGGCGTACGCGATCATCCGCGGTGCCGGCAGCAAGTTCCTTGCCGGGGTCAACGGCCTGTTCCTGATGGGGCTGGCGATCCCGTTGCAGGCGACGATCATCCCGGTCTACCTGCTGATCATCCGGATGCACCTGTACGACAGCCTGCTGGCGCTGATCCTGCCGTCGATCGCGTTCGCGATCCCGCTGTCCGTGCTGGTGCTCGCGAACTTCATCCGCGACGTACCGAAGGAGCTCTTCGAGTCGATGCGGGTCGACGGCGCGACCGAGTGGGGCATGATGCGCAAGCTCGCGCTGCCACTCACCCGGCCGGCGCTGGTGACCGTCAGCATCTACAACGGCCTCGGCGTCTGGAACGGGTTCCTGCTGCCGCTGATCCTCACCCAGAGTCCCGACAAGCGCACGCTCCCGCTGGCGCTGTGGACCTTCCAGGGTCAGTACAGCGTGAACGTCCCGGCGGTCCTCGCCTCCGTCGTCCTGACCACGCTACCGATCGTGATCCTGTACGCCGTCGGCCGCCGCCAGCTTCTCAGCGGTCTCACCGCAGGCTTCAGCCGCTAGGAACTCTACTTTCTGCTCGGGGGTTTCGGTCGGAGCCGAGCCATGCCCATCGACGTGCGTGGCGACGGCTCCACTTGTTCACCAGGGAGGCAGAAATGAAAGATCGCAATGCACCCGTGAGTGATTCGACCAACCTGACACCGCGGATCTCCCGCCGAGTACTGCTCGGCGCGGGCGCCGCCGCAGCGGCGGGTGTGGGCCTTGCGGCGCCCGCATTCGCAGACCCGGGCCCGGCGGCCGGACCCGGCGGGGTAACCCCGTTCGGACCTGTCGTCGTGACCGGTCAAAGTAGTTCGCGTACGTCGTACGCCCGCGCTGTCCGGCTCGGCACCTCGGCGCCGGGCAAGTCGCAGACCCTGCTCGCGACCTACCAGGGCGGAGGCCCGGGGTTCCCGCTCTATCGCAGTGATGACGCCGGCCGTACGTGGACGAAGCAGAGCAGCGTTCCCGACGCGGGCACGGCGTCGGGCGTGTATCTGCAGCCGTTCCTCTACGAACTGCCCCGCGCGTTCGCCGGTCTCCCCAAGGGCGCGCTGCTCTTCTCGTGCAACTGGCTCGGAAAGAGCTTCGACAGCACGAACATCCAGCTCTACGCCAGCACGGACGGCGGTCTCACCTGGCAGTTCCTGAGCACGGTGGCGCAGGGTGGACCGGCCAACACGACGAACGGCGCGACGCCGGTGTGGGAGCCGTTCCTTCTGCTGCACAACGACAAGCTGATCTGTTACTACTCCGACCAGCGCGACCCGCACTTCGGTCAGAAGCTGGCGCACCAGACCAGCACGGATCTGCGGACCTGGGGCCCGGTCGTCGACGACGCGACCGGAACCGCCTACGCCGAGCGCCCCGGAATGACCACAGTGGCACGGTTGAAAGGCGATCTGTGGATCATGACCTACGAGTTCGGGGAGCCCGACGACCCGTCCAACCCTGATCAGAACAACTACTCGTACCACGTGCACTACCGGCTGGCGAAGGACCCGGAGTCGTTCCGGTTCTCCCCCGACACCCCGCTCGTGGACCCGAACGGCTACGCCCCGAACGGGGCCCCGGTCGTCACCTGGTCCCGGTCGGGCGGCGTGAACGGCACAATCATTGTCACAGGCAACGACGATCAGGACTTCCTGATCAATCGCGAACTCGGTGACCCCGGGGCCTGGCGGCGTTTCTCGTCGCCGATGCCGGCCGGCTACAGCCGGTTCACGATCCCGATGGACGGCCCCGGGGACCCGCAGAACCGCGGCCTGGTTTTCGTCATCACGGGAGCGCAGTACGGCAAGACCGGGCCCGTCGAGGCGGGCATCATCGCGCTGGACGGCTGACCGCAGGTACGGCATCAGCCGATAGGAGCTTCCGGCTCCGGGGTCTGGTCGCCCACGACGCGAGCGCCAGTACGGCGAACGCGGCGGGGGCGATCATCCCGGAGTACCGGTGCGCGGCTCCGTTGGAGGCGGCGGCGCCGAGCATGTTGATCAGCACCCCGGCGTACGCCCACTCCTTCAGCCGCGGTAACCCCGGTACGGCGATCACCACCGCCGCGGCGAGCTTGGCGCTGCCGAGGATGGGCGACAGGTAGCTCGGATACCCGAGGTCGATCAGCATCGGGTAGAACGGCGCCAGCTCGAACAGGTCCATCGTGCCGCCGACGGCACACTCCCCCACCACGACCGCGGTGGTGGCCCAGTAGGTTCTTCGCATCCGACTCACCGGCTATCGAAACGGGTCCGTACTCTTCTGCTAACGGTACGATAGCGTTTCGATGGAGGTGGAGCAATGGTCTCTCGCGGCGACGGTGCGCGGCAGCGGATGCTCGAGGCCGCGCTCGCGGTGCTGGACGAGTCCGGCCTGGCCGGCTTCACGATGGAGGCGGTCGCCCGCCGGGCCGGCGCCAGCAAGGCGACGCTCTACCGCCGCTGGCCGAGCACCGGCGCACTGCTCGTCGACGCGATGGACGCGACCTACCGCCCGTTCCCCACGCCCGACACCGGCTCGGTCTCCAAGGACGTCACGGAGATCCTGACCGCGTTCGTCGCGCTGCTCGAACGGACGCCGTTCCCGCGCCTGCTCGCCGCCTTCATCGACGCCGCCGAACGCGATCCCGCGCTCTCGGGCATCCACCAGGACCTCACGAAACGCCGCCGCGAGCCGATGCTCGCGGTGCTGGAACGCGGACGCGACCGTGGCGAACTACCGCCCGACACCGACCCCGAGCTGACCACCGACCTGCTGACCAGCCCGTTCTTCTACCGTCACTTCGTCGCCCACCGGCCGATCCCGCGGCGGATGGTGTCCGACGTGGTGGCCCGGGTGCTGTTCCCGAAGACCTGACGGGTCCCGTCCGCGAGAATCACCAGCCCGGCGCGACCCGGCCGGGACCGCAGCCAGTCGAGCCCGTCCTCGCCGAGCGCGAACGCGGCCGTCGCGTCGATGTCGGCCTGGGTGAGTGACCGGTGGACGACGGTGACCGATGCCAGCACGATCGGCGTCACGCCGGTGCGGCCGTCAGTGATGTGGCGGCCGCGGCGGTGCAGGCCGGACGTCGCGATCGCGCCGTTCCGGATCGGGACCACCGCCACGAGCTTGTCCGGCGCGAACGGGTCCTCGATCCCGACCCGCCACGCCTCCGAGTCCGGACCCGAGACCCGGCAGGTCAGGTCCCCACCCGCACCGAGGCAGTAGTCCGTGGCCGGCAATTGCGCGAGCTTCTGCGCGGCGCGTTCCACCGCCCAGCCCTTCACGACGCCGCTCGGGTCGAGCCGGGCGTCCCGCCGTACGTCGAACGCGCCGCCGGACTCGATCCGGGCCTGCTCGCCGAGCGCGAGCACCTCCGCGACCTCGGGCGGGCAGTCCGCGATCGCCGGCGCGCCACGGTTCAGCCGGGACACGTACGAGTCGGCGCGGTAGGTGCTGAAGACCTGGTCCGCGGTGCGCAGTACGTCGAGTACCTCGGCCCACGCCCGTACGGCGCGGTCGTCGTCGGTGTGCCGGCCGCGCAGGGCGAGGCTGATCGGCATACCCATCACGTGCTCGACGTACCGCTTCATTTGCCCTGGTCCAATGCGCTTTGCAGAGAACGGATGTAGCCGTCGCTCGTCACGGTCGCGCCGCTGACCATGTCGATCTGTGCGCTCTGGGCCTGGACGGTCTCGTTGATCAGGATCGGCAGCGCGTACTGGTTGATCTCGGCGTCGCGGTGGTTGCCGTTCGGGTACTGGACGACGCTGACCGCGGTGATCTTGCCGGCCTGTTCGGTGAGCTGGACCTGGACGGGTCCCCACTGGGTCTGGGCGACGTCTCCGGTCACGGTCGACGTACCGGAACTCGCCGACGGCGTACTCGAGGGGGCTGTCGAGGGTTGTGCTGTCGAGGGTTCTGCTGTGGAGGGTGCCGGTGTGGTGACCGGGGATTCGTTGGGGCCGCCACCGATGACCGGGCCGCCGGCGGTGGACTCCGGGCCGGACGTCGAGGTGTGGTAGCCGAACATCAGGACGACCGCCGAGACGGTACCGAGGAGCCAGAGGACGATACGTTTCACGGGGTCACCACTTGAAGGTCTCGAGATGGAGCCGTTCGGCCGGCAGGCCGGCGGCGGTGAGGGTGGACCTGACCAGGTCGGTCCAAGCCTCGGGCCCGCACAGGTACACGTCCCGTTCGGCGATGTCCGGGATCCAGTGCAGGAGGGCTTGCAGGTCGTCGTACGCCGGGACGCCGGCCCCGAACCACGAGTCCGGCCGCCGGCGCGCGCCCGGCAACGTCAGCAAGGACAGCCCGCGCTCGTGCCAGAGCTTCTGGAACTCGTCGGGAAACAACGGCCGGTCCGTGTACCGCTGGACCAGCACCGCGTCGCCCGGCGCGTAGTCGAGTCCTTCCGCGAGCGCACGGAGCGGTGTGACGCCGACGCCTGCACCGATCAGCGCGATCTTCCGCTGTGTGCGGGCGCGCGGGCTCATCCGTCCGTACGGGCCTTCCACGAGCACCCGCGTACCGGGTTGCAGCGAGCTGAGCGCCGCGCTGCCGTCGCCGGCGTCCTGCACGGTGATGCGCAGGCCACGGCCGTCCGGTGCGGCTGACAACGAGTACGGGTTCGCCCGCGTCCAGCCGGGTCGGTCCAGGAACCGCCAGGCGAAGAACTGCCCGGCCTCGACGCGCAACCGGTCCAGCCGTCGCCCACCGACGTACACCGAGACGATCCCGTCGGATTCCGGTACGACGGCCGTCACCCGAAGGCGATGCCGGCCGTTGCGCCACACGGGGACGCCGATCCGGTACACGAGCACCGTGGCCGCGGCAACGGCCCACGCGGTCCACCAGAACACGGTCCGTCCGGTCGACGCGAGGAACTCCTGCCCGGTCCACAGTTGGTGCGGGAGCGCGAGGCCGACGCCCAGGTACGCGTACAGGTGCAGGAGATGCCACGACTCGTAGCGGAGTCGCCGGCGGACCGCACGGATGCTGGTCAGCACGGTCAGGCAGAGCGCGATCGTGCCGCCGACCGCCAGCAGCATGCCCGGGTAGTGCAGCGTCAGGTCCCACAGCGTCGCGGGTGTGCGCCCGAGCTCACCGGCGGCGTACCCCCAGGTGATCGTGACCAGGTGCGCGAGCATCAGGTTGAACGACGTGAACCCGGTGAGGCGGTGGATGCGCGCCAGCCGGTCCTGCCCGAACGCGGCCTCGAGGACGGGCACCCGCGCCATCAGGACGACCTGCGCCAGCAGCAGTACAGCGGAGCCGAGGCCCGTGAGGCGCCCGATCGACGTCAGTCCGGTCGCCCAGCCGCCGAGCTCCTGGACGCCACCGGCGGCGATCCACCAGTACGCGACGAGCAGCAGAGCCAGCCACAGCACCGCCAGCGATCCGAGCCGTACGGCGCCGTCGGTGCGGGCCCGCCGGCCCGGCAGCACGGCAACGGGCATTCCGGTCATGGGACTCCTCGCAGGGACGACGAACTCGTCTCAGTGTCGAGTCCGGCGCTGAGCGGGTGCTTCAGCTTTCCTGGGAGTCCGCTGTGAAGCGGGCGTTTGAGGCCGGGCCGTTGCCGACGGTCACCGGAAAAGGTATCGTCGGGTATTTGTGCCGGGAAATGAAAAGAAGCCCTCTCGGGGCTTCCAAGAACAGAATATCAAAGCTTTTCGGGCAAAGCAACACAAAAGATCGGGGGCACGGGTGCTGGAACAGGAGATCGCCGCAGAGCAAGGGGAAGTGACGGCGATGTACGAGCGGCTCGACGTACTACGGGAAAAGGCCCGCGGTGAACTCGGCCGGGTCCAGGCCGAGGAAACCGTGGGCACCGATCAGGCCGCCTCGGAGCGGGAATCCTTCACGCGGCTGTATTCCGGCCGGTTCGCCCAATTGTCGTCGGTGGAACGCGGCCTGTGCTTCGGCCGGATCGACGAGACGGCCGGCGACCGGTTCCACATCGGCCGGATCGGACTGTTCGACGACGACTACAACCCGCTGCTGATCGACTGGCGGACGCCGGTCGCGCAGGTGTTCTACCGGGCCACGTCCGCCGAGCCGCTCGGCGTGAAGCGCAGGCGGCACATCCGCCTGCACGGCCGTACCGTCGTCGGCGTCGACGACGACCTGCTGGACGCCGACGCGCTCGCCGACAACGAACGCGGCACGCTGATCGGCGAGGCCGCGCTGCTCTCGTCGCTCGGCGCGAGCCGCACCGGCCGGATGAACGAGATCGTCGCGACGATCCAGTCCGAGCAGGACGAGATCATCCGCTCCGGGCTGCCCGGGGTACTCGTCGTACAGGGCGGCCCCGGCACCGGCAAGACCGTGGTCGCGTTGCACCGGGCGGCGTACCTGCTCTACACACATCGCGAGCAGCTCGGACGGACCGGCGTACTGGTCGTCGGGCCGAACACGACGTTCCTGCGGTACATCGACGAGGTACTCCCTTCGCTCGGCGAGAACGACGTCGTGCTCGCGACCGTGGGCGAGCTGTTCCCGGGCGTGACCGCGACCGCGCCGGAGCCGGCCGAAGCCGTGCGGATCAAGGGCGAGGCGGCGATGGCCGACGTTATCGCGCGGGCGATCGCCGGCTTCCGGGTGGTGCCGGCCCGGCCGGTCCGGCTGAAGCTGAATTCCGAGGAGCTGGTGCTGCGCCCGGACGCGATCCGGAAGGCGCAGCAGGGCGCGCTCGCCGCGCAGCCGCTGCACAACCGGGCCCGGCCGCTGTTCGTCCGCCGGATCCTCAAGACCCTCACCAACCAGGTCGTCGAACGGATCGGCAGGCAGTACGTCGGGGACGCGGACGTCGAGGACATCCAGCAGGAACTGTTCGACGACGACCACGTTCTCGAGCTGCTGGACCGGTTGTGGCCGGAGCTCACGCCGGAGTTGCTCGTCTCGGTCCTGTTCTCGTCGGACGACCGTCTCGCCGCGGCCGCGCCGTACCTGACCGGGGCCGAGCGTTCCGCCGTACTGCGGCCGCTCGCGGCCGACTGGACGCCCTCGGACGCCGCCCTGCTCGACGAGGCCGCCGAACTCCTGGGCGAGACCGCCGAGATCGTTGTCGGGCGCAAGCGTCAGGCGGCGGAAGCGGCCGCCGCCGAGGACGCGAACCGGGAGTACGCCAGCGGTGTGGTCGACATCGAGCTGACCGCCGAGCGGATCGAGGTCATGCCCTGGGAGATCGAGCAGTTCCGCGACCTGATCGCCCAGCGCACGCAGCAGCTGGCGAACCCGGCACCGGCCGACGAGCGCAGAATCGACCGTACGTCGGTGTTCGGCCACGTGATCGTCGACGAGGCCCAGGAACTGTCCGCGATGGACTGGCGGATGTTGATGCGCCGCGCACCGCGCCGCTCGATGACCTTGGTCGGCGACATCGCCCAGACCGGCTCCGCGGCCGGCGTCCGCTCCTGGGCCGAACTCCTCGACCACTACGCCCCACGCCGCTGGCGCACCGCCGAGCTCACGGTCAATTACCGCACCCCGTCCGAGATCATGACCGTCGCCGCCGATGTCCTCGCCGCCATCGACCCCGCCCTGCGACCACCTACGTCGGTCCGCGACACCGGCACCCGTCCCTACATCGACCCGGTCCCCGCCGACGCCCTGATGGACGCCGTCCGCGCCGCGGTGAAGTCCGAACGCGACTCCGTCGGCGACGGCCGGCTGGCCGTCATCGTCCCCACGTCCCGCTACGCCGAGTTCGCCGCCGCCCTCCCCGACATCGCCCACACCCACGACCCGTCCGTCCTCGACGGCACCGCCGCCCTCCTGGACGTCCCCCAGTCCAAAGGCCTCGAGTTCGACAACGTCCTGATCGCCGACCCCGCCACCATCGTCACCGACTCAGACCGAGGCCTCTCCGACCTCTACGTAGCCATCACCCGAGCCACCAAACACCTCACCATCCTCGGCAACCTCCCACCCACCCTGAGACACCGGTGACGACTATTCCTTGTCCGGGGCAACAGATTGCTGGGTGGCTGACCAGCTGGCGAGGAGTTTGAGGGCGTCGGCGGTGGGGGTGGCGGTGGGGGCGGTGTAGACGACCATGGTGAGGCCGGGGTCGGAGGGGAACTCCATTGCCTCGAAGTCGATCTCGAGGTCGCCGACGACCGGGTGGTGGAGTTTCTTGCGGCCGGAGCGGTGGAAGCGGACGTTGTGGTCCGCCCACCGGGTCCGGAAGGTCTCGCTGCGGGTCGACAGCTCGCCGATCAGGTCGCTGAGGGCCTTGTCGTGGGGGTTCTGGCCGGCCTGCAGGCGCAGTACGGCGGCGATGTCGTCAGCTGCGCGGTCCCAGTCCACGAAGAACTCCTGCGCGGCCGGGTCGAGGAACGTGAAGCGGGCCGTGTTCGGGTGTGGGTCGGCGAAGAGGGAGGAGTAGAGGGCGCGGGACAGCTTGTTGGCTGCGAGGATGTCGAACTGGGCGTTGCGGATCCACGCGGGCGCGTCGGTGATTGCCTCCAGCACCTGTTGCAGCGCGGGACGGACGCCTTTGGTCGCGGGACGGCGGCGTACCGGGGTTGCGTCCGACTCCCGGGCCAGCGCGAACAGGTGGTCCCGCTCGGCCTCGTCCAACTGCAACGCCCGCACCAGGGCCTCCAGCACGCTCTCGGACGCGCCTGCCAGGTGACCGCGTTCCAGCCGGACGTAGTAGTCCACGGAGACGCCGGCCAGCAGCGCGACCTCCTCCCGGCGCAGGCCCTTCACACGGCGGTTGCCGCCGTACGCCGGCAGCCCGGCCCGCTCGGGGCTGAGTCGTGCACGCCGCGAGCTGAGGAACTCCTTGATCTCCGCCCGGTGGTCCATGTCCTCCAGACTACGGACCACCGCCACGCCAAGGGAGGCACTGGCATTACCTGGAAAGACAGGCACTGCCAGGGCCGGCAAGGACCGCCTTCACTGGAGCCATGCGAGCGACTTACATGTACAGCGCCGGAGACGTGCGGGTGATCGACGTACCGGATCCGGTGATCCAGCAACCAACTGACGCCGTGGTGCGGGTGGTGCGGTCCTGCGTTTGCGGGAGCGACCTGCACCCGTACCACAACCTGCCGGACACGCCGGGCGGGAAGACCATGGGACATGAGTTCGTCGGCGTCGTGGAGGACGTCGGGCGCGATGTCGGCACGCTCCGCAAGGGCGACTTCGTGATCGCGCCGTTCGCCTGGTCCGACGGCACCTGCGACTTCTGCCGGGAGGACCTGCAGACGTCCTGCCGGCACGGCGGGTTCTGGAACGCGAACGGCGTGGCCGGCGGCCAGGCGGAGGCGGTCCGGGTACCGCTGGCGGACGGGACGCTCGTCAAGGTCCCCGGCGGCGTGGACCCGGCGCTGCTGCCGTCCCTGCTGACGCTGTCCGACGTGTACGGCACCGGGTACCACGCGGCGCTCAAGGGCGGAGTGTCGGCGCGGACCACGGTCACCGTGATCGGCGACGGAGCGGTCGGGCTGCTCGCCGTACTCGCGGCGCGGCAGTTCGGGGCCGAGCGGATCGTGCTGATGGGCCGGCACAAGGACCGGACCGACCTCGGCGTCGAGTTCGGCGCCACCGACGTGGTCGCGGAGCGGGGTACGGCGGGGATCGAGAAGGTCCGCGAGCTGACCGGCGGCGACGGTACTCACGTCGTACTCGAGGCGGTCGGGCACCTGCCGGCGTACGAGCAGGCCCTCGGCGTCGTCCGCGCGGGCGGGGTGATCAGCCGGGTCGGGGTCCCGCAGTACGACGAGGCGCCGATCGGGTTCGGCACGCTGTTCCTGCCGAACGTCACGCTCACCGGCGGACCGGCTCCCGCACGGGCGTACGTCGAACGGCTGCTCCCGGGCGTCCTCGACGGCACCGTCGAGCCGGGCAAGGTCTTCGACCGGACGGTCGACTTCGACGGCATCCCGGACGGATACGCCGCGATGGACGCCCGGACCGCCTTGAAGGTCCTGATCCAGCCCTGAGGCGACACGGCACTGACGGCGGTCGGACCGTCACTGACTGCTAGCCTCGGAAGTTCGTAGGAACGGCTCGAGCAGTGGGGGCGGCTGCACAGTGGCGGACGAAGGACCAGAGACGGACGGGGACGGCGGCCGCGCGCGGGAGAGCTGGTTCGGGCGGCATCAACGCGCCGCCTGGATCGCCGCCGGCGCGAGCATCGTGGCCGCGCTGATCACCTCGCTGATTCCGGTCCTCGGCTCGTCCGGCGACGACAAGGTCGCCGGCCCGAGCGTCACGTCGGGGCCGGGGTCTCCGCCGGTGACGGTCACGGTCCCCGTCACCGTGGGTACGACCGTCAGGACCACCGTGCCGCCGTCATCACGGCCTACCGCGCCGACCCCGCCGCCTACCCGGCCAACGGGCTCGCAGCCGCCCGGAACGGCGAACCCGAGCTCCACGGCGGGCGCCGTGCTCTGGCAGGGCTCGCTGGTGCTCGACACCGACGCCAAGGACCTGGACGCCGTACCCCCTGTCCTGGGCGGCTACTACGACAGCGACATCTATATGCTGCTCGGCCATCAGATGTCCGGCACGACCGGCACTGTGATGTCCCGCTGGACGAAGCGCTCCCCCAGCCTGCCCGGGTACCGGGAGTGCGCCGCCTCGATCGGGCCCGAGGGCGGCGTCCAGCAGCAGCAACTCTCGAGGTCGACCGTGCTCTGTCTGCAGACCAACGAAGGGAACGTCGCCCGCCTCCGCGTCACGGCCCTGCCGGACAACGAGTACGGTATGGGCCACCGGGCGGTCTTCGACGTGGTCGTCTGGAGTGGTTCCTGAGCATCCCGAAACGTCGGCACGCAGTGAGGCGACGGTCACCGAAGGTGAGATCGTTGGGCTAATGTGTAAATTCCGTAACGAGGAGACTCCCGGAAAGCACTCTCCTCACGTACTCTGCCCAACCATGCACAGAGGCGAGCGGCGGGCCAAGCGGCCCAATGTCGTGTGGTCGGTGTTCGTGTTCCTGGTGGCGAGTGCGGTCGCCGGAGCACTGACCGCCGGACTTGCCCTCCCGTTCGCCGGCCTGGTCGGCGTCACCACGGCGAAGGCGCACGACTCGGTCCAGTACCTGCCCCAGGACCTGGAGACGGCACCGCTGGCCCAGAAGTCGATCATCCAGGACGCGGACGGCCGGGTCATCGCGACCCTGTACCAGCAGAACAGGACCCCGGTCACGCTCAAGCAGATCAGCCCGATCATGCTGAAGGCGATCGTCGCGATCGAGGACGACAGGTTCTACGAGCACGGCGCCCTCGACTTCAAGGGAACGCTCCGGGCGCTGCTGAGGAACCAGTCGGCCGGAGGCGTCCAGCAGGGCGGCTCCAGCATCACCCAGCAGTACGTGAAGCAGAGCCTGATCAACAAGGCGCGCACGCCGGAAGAGGTCAAGGAAGCCACCGCGGACACCTACGAGCGGAAGGTCGCCGAGCTCCGCTACGCGATCGCCGTCGAGAAGCAGATGACCAAGGGACAGATCCTCAACGGGTACCTGAACCTTGCCTTCTTCGGCGACCGCTCGTACGGCGTCGACGCCGCGGCCTGGCACTACTTCGGCGTCCACGCCGCCAAGCTCAACCTGCCGCAGGCCGCGATGCTCGCCGGGATCGTGAAGAACCCGAACGGCTACGACCCGATCGACAACCCGAAGCGCGCCAAGGCCCGCCGCGACGTCGTACTGCGGCGGATGCAGGAACTCAACATCATCACCGCCAAGCAGGCCCAGGACGCGATCAAGACCCCGGTGCTGAACCCGGCCGCGGTCAAGGTGATCCCGAACGGCTGCGCGAACTCGAAGTACCCGTTCTTCTGCGAGTACGTGATGGCGAAGCTGAAGGAGAACAACGCCTTCGGCAAGACCAAGGAGGAGCGCGAGAACTACATCGAGACGTCCGGCCTGGTGATCAGGACCTCGCTCGACCAGAAGGCACAGAAGGCCGCCGAGACCTCGATCGCGGAGCACTCCAAGCCCACCGACGACGTGATCGGCGCGGTCACCATGGTCGAGCCGGGCACCGGCCTGGTGAAGGCGATGGCGCAGAGCCGCCCGTACGGCGCGAAGAAGGGGCAGACGGCGTACAACTACAACGTCGAGAAGTCCTACCCCGGCGGCTTCGGCGGGTTCCAGAACGGGTCGACGATGAAGGCGTTCACGATCGCCGCCGCGATCGCCCGCGGCGTGCCGACGACGTACCGGATCCGGTCCCCGCAGACCATCAGCCTCGGTGGCAAGACCTTCGAGACGTGCAAGGGCCCGATCTCGGTCGCGTCGTACAACCCCAAGAACTCGACGAAGACGGTCCTCGACCCGTCGATGGTCGACGCGGCCCGTGCCTCGACCAACACCTACTTCCTGCAGCTGTCCCAGCAGATCGGCCTCTGCCCGATCGCCACCATTGCCGATCAGCTCGGCATGTACGACGCACAGGAGCTGAAGCCGCTGAAGCAGGTGATCTCGTACACGCTCGGTTCGGCCGGTAACGTCACGCCGCTGATGCTGTCCAACGCGTACGCGACCTTCGCGGCCCGCGGCATGTACTGCAGCCCGCAGGTGATCACCTCGGTCACCTCGCTGAAGACCGGCAAGCAGATCCCGACCCCCGGGCCGAACTGCCACCGGGTGCTGTCGCCGGGCGTCGCGGACGGTGTCAACTACGTACTGCAGCAGGTGATGGCCAAGGGCGGCACCGGCGCGAAGCTGAAGTTCGGCAAGAGCGACCTGGCCGGCAAGACCGGTACCACCGACGAGAACAAGGCCGTCTGGTTCGCCGGGTACTCGACACGGCTCGCGGCCGCGTCCGTCGTCGCGGACGCCGACCCGCGGCTCGAGAACATCATCAATCAGACCTTCAACGGCAAGACACTCCACGACGCGTCCGGTTCGGGGACCGCGGGCCCGATCTGGGAGGCCGCCATGCAGCTCGCGCTGCAGGGCCTGCCGTCGACGAAGTTCGTCAAGGCCGACGACAAGATCATCCGCGGCAACGTCAAGGACCTCCCGTACCTGAAGGGCATGACCCCCGCCGACGCCGCCGCCAAGCTGCTGTCGATGGGCTTCAAGGCCCAGATGGACCACGGCGCCCGGGTCGACTCCGACGCCCCCAACGGCACGGTCGCCTGGACCAACCCCCGCCAGGAGGACGGCGCCCCCGCCGGCAGCACGGTCACCCTGTTCATCTCCAACGGCAGCAAGGCCAAGCCGACCCCGCCACCGGTCACTCCCCCGACCCCACCGGTGCCCCCGGCAACGATCAAGCCGCCGCCGAACATCCCGACCTGCCCCCCGTGGGATCCCCGGTTTCCGAAGTGTAAACGCGGCTGAGGTTGTCCACAGGCCCGAACAAGTCGCCCCACACAGGCGCTCACGCTCCGTAGACTCCCGTGCATGAAGCGCCTGGGGCTCCGCATCACAGCCGTCTGCCTACTCCTCGTCCTGCCCGCCTGCACCTCCGCACTTGACTCGACCCGCAGTACCACCGACCGCCCGGCGGCGAAGCCTGTCGACTTCGGCCAGCCGACCACGCCGCAGGCGGCCGACAAGGTCTATCCGGCCGGTGACCGGACGGACCAGGTGCTGAAGGCGGTCGCCGCGCGCGAGGGCCGGGTGGTCGCGGCGGGCTACGACCAGTCCGACAACGTGAGCCGTCCGCTGTTCCTGAGCAGCGACGACGCCGGCAGGACCTGGACCCGGCGCGAGCTGGACAAGGACTCGGTCGAGCGCTCGTCGACCTTCGAAGGCGTACTCGCGCTGGCCGCGGGCCCGGCCGGGTTCGTTGCCATCGGTGACGGAAATCCCACCGGCGTGATCTGGCACAGCACCGACGGGGCGACCTGGCGACGGCTTCCCGCAGATCCGAAGGTGATCCACGAAACCGACTACCTGAACGCGATCACCGCCACACCGACCGGCTTCGCGATGGTCGGCGGCAGCACCCTCGCCGACGGGAAGATCGTCTACTGGCAGTCCGCCGACGGCATCACCTGGCACCGCACCGAGGGACCGTCGATCGGTCTCACACCGACCGTTCCCGGAGCCGCCGACGGCGACCAGATAGTTGCCTCCGGCAACACCGTGGTGGTGGCCGGCAACCTCTCCACACCCGACGACGCCGAGCACACCGAGCGGCTCCAGTACTGGTACTCCACCGACGGCGGCCGGCATTTCCGGGCAGCGGCCGTCAACGGCACCATCGCCACCGACTCCCGGGTGTACAACAACGCTCTCACGGTCAGCGACGGCAAGTTCTTCGCCCTGGTCCAGGGCAGCGGGTTCGACCAGGAGCACAACTCCTGGGACGCGGTGGTGGTCGAGGGCGGTCCCACCGGCGCCTCCTGGCGGGGCGCGGCGACGCCGTGGGCGCTCGGTTCGTCGTACGAGGACATCCCCGGCACGCTGGTGAAGGCCGGGAAGGAGTGGGTGGCCACGACGCAGGTCTCTTCGACCACCGAGGACACCACGGTCGCCGCCGGACCGAGCTGGGCACAGCTCGCCGACGTCACCGATCAGAAGAGCCAACGCGGCCGCGGTAAGCAGGTCGTCGCCGATTCGGTAGCGGTCGACGGTGCCACCGTGCTGGTCGGGTCCGACGACCGCTCGGGCTCGACCGAGGCATCGATCTGGCGGTACGCCGGAGCGCGCGTGTCACCGGTCGTGCTACCCGCCGGGGCTGCTGCCGGACGTCCGTCCGCGGCCGTCAACAATCTCCTTCGGGTCGGCAAGGACCTGGTGGCAGTGGGCGACGTGGCGAACGCCCCGACCGGGTGGACCCGGACCGGGTCGACCTGGCAGGCCGTCACGCTGCCCGGACGAACGAACGGCGTGACGCAGGACCTGCACAACGCCGCGGTGACGCCCGATGGGCGCGCTGTTGCCGTCGGCGCGCAGACCTTGCCGATCGGTCAGCGCGCCGCGGTGTGGATCCGGGGTGCCGACGACCGCTGGACCGCGGCCACGTCCACGGTCTTCGGCGTCGGAGCCCGGTCGCCGTACGGCGGACCCGACGCTCGGGCGATCGCCGTCGGGCCGTCCGGTTGGGTCGTGGTCGGCCAGCGTTTCGACGGTGACGAGCACACCGACGCGTGGTCGGCGTACTCGAAGGACGGGCGATCGTGGATCGAGGGTGTGGGCGGCAAGGCGCTGCCGGCGAAGGCGGCCGCCGACGACACCACGCGGCGTACCACGGGGCAGAACCTGCGGACCGTGGGGACCGACGAGGCCGTGATGCGGACGGTGCTCGCGGTAGGCCCACAGTTCGTGGCGGCGGGTGATCGCGGTGACGGCACTCAGGCGGTCTGGCTGTCGCCGAACGGGACCGACTGGAAGACGGTCGTGAACCTGCCCCTCGCGAAGGGCGTGCTGTCGGCGGGCGTCCAGACTCTCGCACGAGCCGGGAACACCCTGGTCGCGACCGGCGAGTACATCCGCAAGGACGGCGACACCGAGCGCGGGTGGGTGACGTGGACCTCCACCGACGGCGGCCTGACGTGGACGAACCAGATCGCCGTACCCAGCCGTGCCTTCGTCGCAGAGCTCGTTCCGGTGTCCGGCGGGATCCTCGCGCTCGGCAACACCGGCACCGGCGACGACACCGACGCAGCCGCCTGGTTCAGCCGGGACGGCCGCACCTGGAAAGCCGTGGACGTGCCCGGGGACCGTTCGAAGGGGCGTGGGCGGCAGGGGCTTGTCTCAGGCGTGGTGGACAACGGCAAACTGCTGGCGGCCGCGTTCGACATCCCGCCTGCGGGTGGGGGTTACTACACCCTTGAGATCGAGCTGCCGAAGTAGTCATTAGGCTTGGGCCAACACCTAGTACTTGTGAAAGGACTCCCCGTGAGTGTCGATGAGCTGACTGCCCAGGTTGAGCGTGCGCGCCAGGACTACGAGGCGCTGGTGGCGAAGGGGCTCAAGCTGGATCTGACCCGCGGGAAGCCGTCGCCGAAGCAGTTGGACGCGGCGAACGGGGTGCTCGGGCTGAGCGGGGATCCGGTGTCGGCGGACGGCACCGACCTGCGGAACTACGGCGGGCTGAACGGGCTGCCCGAGGTGCGGGCGATCTTCGCCGAGGACCTGCAGGTTCCGGTCGAGCAGCTGCTCGCGGCGGGGAACTCGAGCCTCGAGCTGATGCACGACGCGGTCGTGTTCGCGCTGCTCGGGAAGGTGCCGGGCGCGGAGACCCGCTGGGCCGACGTCGAGGGGCTGTCGTTCCTCTGCCCGGTGCCGGGGTACGACCGGCACTTCGGGATCTGCGAGCGGTACGGGATCAAGATGATCCCGGTGCCGATGACGCCCGAGGGCCCGGACATGGACGCGGTCGAGCGGCTGGTCGCCGGGGACGCCGCGATCAAGGGCATCTGGTGCGTGCCGAAGTACAGCAACCCGGACGGCACGGTGTACTCCGACGAGACGGTCCGCCGGCTCGCCGCGATGGAGACCGCGGCGCCGGATTTCCGGATCTTCTGGGACAACGCGTACGCCGTGCACCACCTGACGGACTCCCCCGCGCAACTGGCCGACGTACTCGCGCTGTGCGCGGAGAACGGGCACCCGGACCGGGCGTTCGTGTTCGGGTCGAGCTCGAAGATCACCTTCGCCGGTGCGGGCGTCGCGTTCTTCGGGTCGTCCCCGGACAACATCACGTGGTGGCTGAGCCACACGGTCAAGCGGAGCATCGGCCCGGACAAGATCAACCAGCTCCGGCACGTGCAGTTCCTCCGCGACGCCGAGGGTCTGCACGAGCACATGCGGACGCTGGCCGACCTGATCCGGCCGAAGTTCGACGCGGTCGACAAGATCCTCACCGCGGAGCTCGGCGGCACCGGGCTCGCGTCCTGGACGGCGCCCGCCGGCGGCTACTTCGTCAGCCTGCAGGTCCCCGAGGGCTGCGCCCGCGAGGTCGTCGCGAAGGCGAAGGCGGCCGGTATCGCGATCACCCCGGCCGGCGCCACCCACCCGTACGGCGACGACCCCACCGACCAGACGATCCGGATCGCCCCGACCTACCCCGAGCTCCCCGAGGTGGAGGCCGCGATCACCGGCCTGGCCACCTGCGTCCGCCTGGTGGCGAGCGAGAAGCTGCTGGCCGATCAGGCCTGAGGCAGTTCGAAGATCAGGCAGTTCGAGGTTGCGTGGGCGAGGAGTTTGCCGCGTTCGTCGTACAGGTGCGCTTCGGCGACCGCGGTACGGCGACCGCGGCTGATGATCCCGCCCTCGCAGCGCAGTACGCCGGACTCGACCGTGACCGGCTTGATGAAGCGGGTCATCAGGTCCAGTGACGTGTAGCCGAAGCCGGCCGGCAGCGTCGAGTGGACGGTGCAGCCGGCGGCGGTGTCGAGCAGGGTCGCGATGACACCGCCGTGGACGGTGCCGAGCGGGTTGTAGTGGAACTCGGCGGCCGGCATCAGCACCGTCACCTTGCCCTCCTGCACCTCGAAGCCGGTCCCGCCGACCAGGTGCAGGATCGGCGGCGCCGGGAGGTCCCCGTCGCGCATCGCCTGCAGCATCTCCAGGCCGGACGACCGTCCGAGCCGGGCCGCCGTCGCCGCCGGATCCGCCCATTCGAAGGTCCGGCTCCGCACGCCCTGCTGAGTCTCCGTCATGGACCGAGCCTCACACCGTCGGCTAAGTCTGTCAACGAGACTTAGCTCTCCAGGAGCAAACGTATGAATCTGTTCGGCCGCGGCCGCGATCGCTAGGCTCTCGCGGGGAGGATCGAAGTGAGGCAGTTCAACGCACCGCCGGAATGGCCCGCACCACCGCGACCGGACTGGCGACCGCCGCGTCGCTGGCAACCGCCGGAGACCTGGCCGCCACCGCCCAGGCGCTGGGCGTTCTGGGTCGACGAGGACGGCCGCCCCGTCCGCGGACCGATCGGGCGGTACGGCGGACCCCGCCGCACGACCACGCTCGCGATCGTCGTCGTACCGCTGACGTTGATGGTCGTCGTGTTGCTGAACCCGTTCGGAAACAGCGAGCAGACCAGTACGGCGCCGTTGTACCGGGCCACCCCGGTACCGGCGAGCCCGGTCACACGAACGCCGACGCCGGCACCACGACGTACGGAGCAACCGGTCCGGCTGATCGCCAGTACGCCGACGCCCACGCCCGCCGACGAACGGACCACGGAACGGCGGACGCCGACCCCGATGCCGACCCCGACCCCAACCCCGGCACCGACGCCCACCATGACGCCGACGCCCGCCCCACCAGCGACTCCGGCACAGGTCGTCTACAAGAACTGCGCCGAGGTCCGCGCCGCCGGCAAAGCCCCGCTACGTCGCGGCGACCCCGGCTACACGGAGCAGCTCGATCACAACGGCGACGGCGTGGCCTGCGACCGCGGAAACTCCTGACGGAGCCCCTCGCTCCAGAGTTCCGCGGTCTGGATGATCCAGAACGCCGCGAACAGCACGATCAGCGCGGCCTCGATCCCGAGCACCGCGTGCGCCCATCCGAACAGCTTCGCCCAGGCGACCATCAGCAGCGGTACGACGACCATCGCGACCGCGATCACGGAGTACCGGTTGGCCCGTGACCGCGGTACGTCGTGCTTGCGGCGGAGCTGTTCCGCGTTCACCAGCACGACCACGACGATGCACAGGAACATGACGATCGCCGCCGCGTAGTGCGCGTGCCCGATGAACCCGGACCGGTCGACCAGGAACCAGCCGAGCCCGCCGCCGAAGATCAGCACCGCGACGGCGAGCCCGAGCGCGTACGCCGGAGTCCACGCGCCGGGCTCCCGGAGCCGATCGCGGACGACGAAGTACGCCGTCAGCAGCAGGCACGGTACGCCGACCACGAACAGCGCGAGCATGTTGTTCGCGACGTTCGCCGACGCGTCGCCGAGCACCACCGGCACCGAGTGGCAGGTCCCCTGCCCCGGCGTCGGCACCAGCGCGACACCCGGCGCCAGCATGCCGGCCACGTTCAGCAGGATGTCCTCGATCTCGGTGTTGCCCTTCAGCACCACCATGCAGACGCCGATCGTGATCAGCCCGCCGACGAAGATCGCCCGGACCGGCGTGTAGTAGTACGCGCTGATCGACGTCTGCAGACAGTGCGGGGAGGTCTTCGACCACTCGATCAGCACCGCCGCGGCGAGCATCACGATCATCGCCACCATCGCCATCCGCAGGTAGCGGTACGTCTTGATCGAGTAACCGGCAGGCTCGCTCATCATGGCCCCCTCTGCTGGGCCTACTATCGCACGACGAGCGGCCGGAACGCTGCCTGAATGGTGCTGTTCGTGGCCCGGACGTACTGGTCCGGATCGGGGGCCCCGATGCCGTTGTACGTCGTGTACGAGATCGTTGCCGGGCAGACGGATCCGCTGATCTGCACGGTGGTCTTCTGGATCAGCCGCCCGGTGCGCAGCTCGTACACCTGGACCGGCACCGCGATCTTGTGGAAGGTCACGTAGTGGATGCCGGTGCCGCCACCGACGAACGGCTGGTACGGGCACGTGCGGACGGCTGCTCCCTGGGTGTCATCGCCGGCACAGATCACCATCGCGGCGTTGTCGGCCGTGGTGCCCTTCCACTGCGACGGCAGCTTGCTCGTGTAGTCGGTCGAGCCCGCGAACACCGCGCGGTTGAGGCCGGACCGCAGCTTCGGCGCGGGGCTGTACTTGGCGGGAGTCGAGCAGTAGTCACCGGAGCTGACCAGCTCACGGACGCGGGCCAGCTCGGCCTGGATCTTCGCCTGCAGGATCTCGTAGTCGGCCTTCTTGATCCCCGCCTGCGCGCGGGCGGTCTGCTTGGCGTGCGGGTAGCGCTGCACCAGGAGCACGTAGGTGCTGCGCGCGCCCGTCCAGTCGGAGCTCTTCAACTTGGCGTCGCCGCAGCCGAGCAGCGCGTTCGGCTCGATCTTCGGGACGATCTGCTTCGCCTCGTCGAGCAGGTTGCCGGCCTTGGCCCGCCCGCGCAGCCACTCGGTGATCGCGACCGTCTGGCAGGCGTCTTTCAGCGGCAGCCCGCGCAGGAACTCGTTCAGCGCCGTTCGTGTGGTCGCCTGCTGATCGGGCTGCGCGACGACCGCGGCGAGCATCTCGAATCCCACCTGCAGCCGGGCGGTGTCGGCCTCCGGCCGGGCGCTCCGCAGTACGGCCGCAGCCGCGTCGATCTTGTCGCAGGCGTCGGTATCGGTCTCGACCCGGACCGTCCTCGGCGCCTCGCCGATCCGGTGCCCGACGTTGTACTTCGCCTGCGCCGCGCGGACGCCCGGACAGTCGCCGGCCTGCCGTGCCGCGACGGCGTCCTTGTCGATCCGGTGTACGTCGTACCGCTCGAAGGCCACGCCCCCGAACACGAGGAGCGTGACGCCGAGCGCGACCAGCCGCTTGGTGAGGTTCGCCGTCCGGACGGGGTGGCGCTGGGCCAGGAACCAGCCGTGCACGACCTGGAGCAGGCCCCACCCGATCAGCGCGAACTCGTAGCCTGTCTTCCGTTGCATGCACAGCAGGACGACCAGGACCGCCGTACCGGCGAGGCTGAGGACGCCGAAGAGCCAGCGGCGGATCAGGAAGTACCCGAGACCCAGCAGCGAAGCGTTGCCCAGGGCAACGGCCAGTGGATCACGGGGCCGGCGGTCAGGCAATTTCGGTGCTGGTCCGGGGTACGGCAGGCCCTGCGGGGGCGGATACTGCTGATAGCTCATCGGCACCGCTCTCGGTCACGAACTGGTGGACCAATTGTCACCGCTGAGAGGAGCATCCGCAGCCCGAGTGACCGGTTCCTGTCAGCTGAGCCGGATCGACTTCTTGTTCATGAATTCCTCGATACCGGCCGGGCCGAGTTCGCGGCCGAGGCCCGAGCGTTTGATGCCGCCGAACGGGAGGTCGGCCTGCGAACCGCCGGCCCGGTTGAGGTACACCATGCCGGCGTCGATGCGGTCGGCGACGCGACGGTTGCGCGCCGGGTCGGTGCCCCAGACCGAGGCGCCGAGGCCGAACGGGCTGTCGTTCGCGAGCCGGATCGCGTCGTCCTCGTCGGCGGCCTCGAAGACCGTGACGACCGGACCGAAGATCTCCTCGTAGTACGCGTCCATGGCGGGTGTGACATCGGTGAGCACGGTGGCCTCGAGGTACGCACCGGGCGTGATCCGCCGGCCGCCGGCGCGCAGCGTGGCACCTTGCTCGACGGCCTTCGCGACCTGGGCGGCGACCTCGTCCGCGGCCGCCGCCGATGCGAGCGGAGGCAGGGTGGTCGACGGGTCGGCGGGGTCGCCCGGGACGTAGTACTCGGTGACACGCTTGGTCAGCCGGTCGACGTACTCGTCGTAGAGGTCCGCGAGGACGATCATCCGCTTCGGGGCGTTGCAGGACTGGCCGCAGTTGCGCATCCGCGCGGTCGCGGTGGCGTTCACGGTCTCGTCGAGGTCGTCGGCGTCGAGGATGATCAGCGGATCGGAGCCGCCGAGCTCGAGCACGGTCTTCTTGAGGTTCCGCCCGGCCTCGGCGGCGACCGCGATCCCCGCCTGCTCGCTCCCGGTCAGCGACACCCCGGCGATCCGCGGATCGGCGAGGATCGCCGGGATCTGCCGGCTGGAGGCGAACGTGTTCACGTAGACGTCCTCCGGTACGCCGGCCGCGTGCAGGATCTCCTCGATCGCGCGCGCCGACCGCGGACAGATCGAGGCGTGCTTGAGCAGGATCGTGTTCCCCAGCACGAGGTTCGGCGCCACGAACCGGGCGACCTGGTAGCAGGGGAAGTTCCACGGCATGATCCCGAGCAACGGGCCGATCGGTCCCTTGCTGATGACCGCCGTACCACCCTTGATGTCGAGCATCTCGTCGGCGAGCAACGCCTCCCCGTGCTCCGCGTAGTACCGAAAGATGTCGACGACGACACCGACCTCGCCGAGACCCTCGTTGACCCGCTTCCCCATCTCCAGCGTCATGATCCCCGCCAGCTCCTCGGCCCGCTCCGCGAACAACTCCGCGGCCCGGGCCACCACCCCCGCCCGCTCCCCCACACTCCACTCACGCCACCCCGCGTACGCCCCCGCCACCCGACCGACCGCGGCCGCCACCTCCCCGTCGGTCCAGTTCTCCACTTCCTCCACCAACACCCCACGCGCCGGATCGGTGACCGAGTACATCGACATCCCTCCATCCAGAGAAGCAACTCCACATACTGTATACAGTCTCCTCTCTCGTGTCGCGTGGACGGTACGGCTGGTCTCCAGGTACCTGGTCGAATCCAGCAGCTTCTTCGGCGCCGGCTATTCCTCGCCGTCGAGCGCTGACAGCAGTGCGGCGGGTGTCCAGCCGACTTGGACGCCGGGGGCCGCGTGCAGGTAGTCGACGACCTGGTCGACGGTCCAGGCGTGTGCTTCGACGAGGCCAGTGGCGATCCAGCGCAGGTACGACGCCGTGGGCGCGACAGGCGTACCGATGGTCCCGTGGGTGATCGTGTACATCGGTACGCCGTCCAGGTCGCCCAGGCGGACCACCGTCTCGTAGCGACCGGGGCCGACGGAATGCAGGTGGGCGACGGACGGCAGGATCGCGGCGAGTTCGTGTGCGTAGGCGCCGCCGGGTTCGCGCCACATCTCCTGGGCCGCGACGTCGGCGAACTGGTCCACTGTGAGGAGGTACGCGCGCCCGGCCAGCGAACCGTCGGCGGCCGGGTTGTAGAAGGCGGATCCGCCGCCCCACACCTTCGAGGCACCGCCGAAGACGAGTCCGCCGGGGACCAGTACGCCGGAGGAGCGTGCCGGCGGGGCGGGGTTGCGGCAGCCGGGATACACCCGGGCGCCACCTCGTGGTTGTCCGCCGGACAAGTAGCAGGTGAATCGTGCCAAGGCGAGGTTGGAGCCGTAGGCGACGTACCAGACCTGATCCATGACGCTTGCACCTTCCGTGGGCCAAAGCGTCCAGATTAGGGTGCCGGGAGGCTCCACCCGCCCCGACAAGGAGACCCAGATGCCAGACATCAACCGCCGGAGGTTCCTGCAGCTGGCCGGTGCGTCGGCCGCGTTCGCCGCGATGGCGAACAGCATCGAGCAGGCCGCCGCGATCCCCGCGCACCGCCGGTTCGGCACCGTCCAGGACGTCGAGCACATCGTCGTCCTGATGCAGGAGAACCGGTCGTTCGACCACTACTTCGGCACGCTGAACGGCGTACGCGGGTACGGCGATCCGCGGCCGGTGACACTGCCCAGCGGCAAGCCGACGTTCTACCAGAAGAACGCGCTCGGCCAGGAGATCCTGCCGTTCCGGCCGGAGGCGGACAACCTCGGGCTGCAGTTCATCCAGGACCTCGCGCACAGCTGGCCGGACGCGCACGCGGCGTTCAACGGCGGCCGCTACGACCAGTGGATTCCGGCGAAGACCCCGACCACGATGGCGTACCTGACCCGCGAGGACATCCCGTTCCACTACGCGCTCGCGGACAAGTTCACGCTCTGCGACGCGTACCACTGCTCGTTCATGGGTTCGACCGACCCGAACCGGTACTACATGTGGACCGGGTACACCGGCAACGACGGGACGGGCGGCGGCCCGGTGCTCGGCAACGACGAGGCCGGCTACGGGTGGACGACGTACCCCGAGCGGCTGGAGCAGGCCGGCGTGTCCTGGAAGATCTACCAGGACATCGGCGACGGCCTGGACGGCGACCACGGGTGGGGCTGGATCGACGACGCGTACCGCGGGAACTACGGCGACAACTCGTTGCTGTACTTCGACAACTACCGTAACGCGCAGCCCGGAACCCCTTTGTACGACAAGGCTCGCACGGGGACCGACGCGAAGGCCGGAGAGAGCCTGTTCGCGCAGCTGGCCGCGGACGTGAAGGCGGACCGGCTGCCCGAGATCTCCTGGATCGCCGCGCCCGAGGCGTTCACCGAGCACCCGAACTGGCCGGCGAACTACGGCGCCTGGTACATCTCCCAGGTTCTCGACGCGCTCACCGCGAACCCCGAGGTGTGGAGCAAGACCGCGCTGTTCGTCACGTACGACGAGAACGACGGCTTCTTCGACCACGTCGCACCGCCGTACCCGCCGATGGACGCGAACCAAGGCCTCTCGACCGTTGACCCGGCCCTCGATCTCTACACCGGCGCGAAGGCCGCGCACGGGCAGTACGGCCTCGGCCAGCGGGTGCCGATGATCGTGGTGTCGCCGTGGAGCACCGGCGGGTTCACCTGCTCCGAGGTCTTCGACCACACGTCGATCATCCGGTTCATGGAAACCCGGTTCGGCGTCCACGAGCCGAACATCTCGCCGTGGCGGCGGGCGATCTGCGGCGACCTGACGTCCGCGTTCGACTTCGGGACGTCGGCCACGCAGCCGGCCAGGCTCCCGGACACCAGCGGGTATCAGCCGCCGGACAACAAGCGGCACCCGGACTACGTGCCGACCCCGCCCGCGGTCGGCCAGCTCCCGGCGCAGGAGCGCGGCCGGCGGCTCACCCGTCCGTTGCCCTACGCGCCGATCGTCGACGGAGCCGTTGCCGACAGCAAGTACAAGCTGACCTTCAGCTCGGGCCCGCACGCCGGTGCCCAGTTCCTGATCACGTCCGCGAACCGCACCGACGGCCCGTGGACGTACACCACCGAGGCCGGCAAGACCGTCGCCGACAGCTGGAACCCGATCTACTCGGCCGGCGTCACCGACCTCACCGTCCACGGCCCGAACGGCTTCCTCCGCACCTTCCAGGGCAAGCCCGCCACCGGACTCGAGATCACTGCCCGCGAGAACGCCCGCACCGGCAACCTCGACCTCACGCTGACCACCGACGTGGCCCGCCGCGTCACGATCACCAGCACGTACGGCGGCACCTCGCAGCACCTCGACCTGAAGCCCGGCAAGACCACCCGCACGGTCGCCACCACGACCCGCTGGTACGACGTCTCCGTCACCACCTCCGACGACCCGACCTACCTTCGCCGCTTCGCCGGCCACGTCGAAACCGGCACCCCAGGCATCAGCGACCCGGCTATCAAGACCCACTAGGTCAGCACCGCCAGGCCTGCCAGGCCCAGGTAGACGCCTCCGGTGGTTTGCTGGAGGCGTCTGTGGGCCTGGGCGGAGCGCAGCCGGGTGGAGAAGGCGCCGGCCAGGACGGCGTACGTCGCGTCGCAGCAGGCGGCGAGGAGGACGAAGCAGGTGCCGAGGAGCAGGGCCTGCCCCGGGCCTTCGGCAGGGTGGATGAACTGCGGTAGGAACGCGAGGAAGAACAGGATCGTCTTCGGGTTCAGCAGGTCCACGAGGATGCCGTCGCGGATCATTCGCAGATGGCCGGCCGGGAGGGCGCGGTGCTTCGGGCCGTCGGTCTTCGGCGGGCGGAACTCGCGCACGCCCATCGCCAGCAGGTACGCCGCGCCGGCGTAGCGAATCACCCGGAACAGGTCCGGTGCGGACGCCAGTACCGCGCCGAGTCCGGCGGCGGCCGCGACGACGTGGACGAGGGCGCCGAGTTCCAGGCCGAGCACGGACGCGAGGCCCGCGGTGCGGCCGTGGCGCAGGCTGCAGGTGACGACGTACGCGACCGACGGCCCCGGGATGACGAGCACCACCAGAGCCGCCAGGCAGAAGGACAGGACTGTTGTCCCGCTTGGCATGATCCCCCCGATCAGGGCTTGCGCCCGCTGTCCGGTCGACCGTACGGAACGCCGCTGTCAGTTCGCTGTCAGTCGGCGGCGACCCGATGGATCGGTAAGGTGGATGGCCATATCTCTCGGGGGTGAGATGGGACAGCTCGACATCCGGCTGCTGGGCCCGTTCGAGATCCGTTGCGACGGGCAGGTGCTGCACGTTCCGGGACGCAAGGTGCGGGCGTTGCTGGCGATGCTCGCGCTGAGTTGCGGGCGGACCGTGTCGTTCACGGCACTCGGCGAGGCGCTGTGGCCGGACGATCCGCCGCAGCGGTTGCGGGGCAGCCTGCAGACGTACGTCGGGCGGTTGCGGCGGGTGCTCGGCGACGACGTGATCGGCACCGAGCCGACCGGTTACCGGTTGGACGTCCCGCCGGAGAGTGTCGACGTACTGCGGTTCCATGCCCTGCTCGATGCGGGAGAACCCCAGCAGGCGTTGGCGTTGTGGCGCGGAGAGCCGTTCGGCGGCGCGTTGTCGTCGTGGTTCGACCAGCAGGAGACTCCTGCGCTCGTGGAGCGTTACCTCACCGCGAGGGAGCAGGTGCCGGATATCCCTGCGCTCCAACGGCTCACGGCGCAGTACCCGCTCCGCGAGACGTTGTGGCTGACCTTCCTCACCGCGCTCCGCGACGCAGGACGTCAGGCGGAAGCGCTCAACCACTACGAGTCTGTCCGCCGGCATCTCGCGGAGCAGCTCGGGACCGATCCCTGCCCCGCGCTCCAGTCCCTTCACCGATCACTGCTGACGGACGCTGTACCGACAGGCACTCAGACGGCTGCGCTCACGCGGTTCTTCGGCCGGGACGGGGAGATCGGGCGGGTTGGGCGGCTGTTGACCGGGGCCCGGTTGGTGACGGTGGCCGGGCCGCCCGGCGCCGGGAAGACCCGGTTGGTACGAGAGTTCGTGGGCCGGGTGGCAGCGCCAGTTGTCATGGTGGAGCTGGCAGCGGTGGAGTCGGTGGCGCGTGCGGTGGACGAGGCGCTGGGTGTTCGATCCGACCGCGAGCTGTTGCTGGTGCTCGACAACTGTGAGCACGTCGCCGCCGAAGTCGCGGCGTACGTCGGCCAATTGCTGAAAGACTGCCCGACACTGCGGGTCCTCGCGACCAGTCGGGTGCCGCTCGGTGCGCCGGGCGAGCACGTGTACCGGCTGCCGCCGCTCGCGCATCGCGCCGCAGTGGAACTGTTCACGGATCGCGCCCGACTGGTCAACGCCGACATCACGTTCGACGACACCGTTCACCAGATCTGCCGCCAACTCGACGGTCTCCCGCTCGCGATCGAGCTTGCCGCCGCCTGGAGCCGGGTTCTCTCCGGGCAGCAGGTCCTCGACCGCCTCGCCCCGCTCCTGCACGAGCCGCACGGCCGGCAGACCACGATGCGCGCGGCACTCGACTCCAGCTACCGCCTGCTGCAACCGCCGGCACAACGACTCTTCGGCCACCTCGCCGTCTTCGCCGGCGGCTTCGACCTCGACGCGCTGGAGGCAGTCGCCGAGCACGGGGACCTCCTCACCGCGCTCGCGGTCCTGGTCGACCACTCGCTCGTCCTGACTGAATCCCTCGCGGACGGCCGGATGCGATTCCGCCTGCTGGAACCGGTCCGTCAGTACGCCGTCACCGTCTTCGAGGACGACACCGCCGTACGAGAACGCCACGCGCGCCACTACCTCACCGTCGTACTCCGGGACGACATCCGGCTCCGCGGTCCGGACCGCGCCGCCGCGGTCGTCGACCTGCAGCGTGAAGAGGCCAACGTCCTCGCCGCATTCGCCTGGGCCCGCACCCAGCCCACGGACCTGGCTCTCAGGCTGTCCACCGCGCTCGGCTACTACTCGGAGCACCGCGGTCAGGTCAACGAAGCGCGGCAACGCATCGAGCAGGTCCTCGACCAGGCCCCCACCGAGCCGAAGGTTCTCGCCGCGGCGCACGCCCGCCTCGGCCGGCTCGCCTGGCGGCAGCGCGACTACCCGGCGGCCCGCGACGCGTACGACCACAGCCTCGCCATCCGTCGCGAGCTCGGCGACGAGGACGGTACGGCGCGCAGCCTCCGCGATCTCGCCCTGGTCACGGCGTCCAGCGGCGACACCCATCGTGCGGCCGAGCTCTGCGAGCAGAGCATCGCGATGTTCACCCGCGCGGGCGACGAACGCGGCCGCGGCTGGGCGCTCACCGTCCTGGGCCTGACCCTGTTCGAGAACGACCGTTGGGCGGAGGGCGAAGCGCACTACCGGGCGGCCCTCGCCATCAGCCTGGCCGGCGGCGGCGCGGCGATGAACGTGACCGCCCGCCTGGGCATCGCGTTCTCCGCGGCCGTCGCGGGCGACGTCGACGCACACCGACGGCAGATCGTCGCGGTCGTCGATCAGATCAGCGCGGCCGGCGGCCTGATCGAGGATCCCGAGTGGCTGTGGGCCAGCATGAGCCTGGCCGCGAACGAGGGCCGCACCCGCGCCGCGCTCCGCCTCGCCGGTGCGGCCACCGCGCTGAGCCGCCAGGGCGGCCGGATGTCCGGCACCATGACGAGGTTCTGCGACGCGACCGTCGAACGCCTCCGGCGGCAGACCGGCGGACGGCGCGCCGCCCGGCTGATGTCCGAGGGCCGCAAGCTCACCCAGTCCGAGCTGATCGCCGACGCACTGGCACCACCGACGGTCGACGACCGGCCGTTGAGCCGCCGCGAACTCGAGGTCGCGACCCTGGCCGGACAGGGCCTCGGCAACGACGACATCGCCCGCCGCCTGCGGATCTCCCGCCGTACGGTCGAGACGCACCTCGACCACGTCCGGCAGAAGCTCGATCTGAACAGCCGGTACGAGGTCGTCACGTGGGCGCTGACCCGATCCGGATGATCCCGGATGTGCCCGGTGCGCCGACAGCGTCACGCTGCCGGGTATGAGCTACCTCTTCGGCACCACCAGCGAACTCGCCCGCGAGCAACTCGACTGCCTCGGCAACATCCTGGACGCCCCCACGCAGTGGTGTCTCGAACGCGGGGGCCTGTCCCCCGCCGCGCGCTGCCTGGACGTCGGCGCCGGCTCCGGCCGGATCGCGAACTGGCTGGCCGCCCGCACCCGCGAGGTCGTCGCCCTGGACCTCGACACCTCCGGGTTCCCGGATCTCGCCCCGAACGTCGAGGTCCTTCAGCAGGACGTCCGCGACGGCGTCGCCGGTCCGTACGACCTGATCCACGCCCGCCTGGTGCTGATGCACCTCCCCGAACGCGACCAGGTGTTCGCCGGCCTGGTGGACGCGCTCGCGCCCGGCGGCCGGATCGTGATCGGCGACTTCACCACCCGCCGGCTGCATCCGATCAGTACGCCGAGCCCCGAGGACGAGGCGCTCTGGGCGCGGATGCAGTACCTCTCGCACGAGGTCGGCAGTCCCGCCCGGGGCATCAGCTTCTCGTGGGCGGGCAGTACGGCAGCACGGATGCGGGCCGCCGGGCTCCACGACGTTCACACGATGGAGTACTCCGAGACCACGGCCGGCGGCACCGACGGTTGCCTGCTGCACCGCAATCTCAACCGCCAGGCCGAGCCGCTGCTGCTGTCCGTCGGCGCCACCCCGGACGAGATCGGCCGCTATCGGGAGCTGATGACCGACCCGTCGTTCAGCGCGTGGTTCTACCAGTTCCTGTGTACGTCGGGGACTAGATGATCGGTGCCTCCGGTGCTGTCGTGTCGGCCGGCGTGCTGTCCAGGCGGTCCAGCTCGTCGACGGCGATCCGGGTGGTCCAGCGCTGGTCCGGATCCGGCTGCGGGATCGAGTCGAGCAGCAGTTTCGTGTAGGAGTGCGACGGCTCGTGCATCACCGTCGCCACCGGGCCGCTTTCGACGATCTTGCCCTTGGTGATGACCATCACCTCGCCGCCGAGGTAGTACACCGTGGACAGGTCGTGGGTGATGAACAGCGTCGTCATCCCGTGGTCGCGCTGGAAGTCCAGCAGGATGTCCAGGAAGTGCTTGCGCACCTGGGCGTCCAGCATCGACACCGGCTCGTCGGCGATGATGAACGACGGCTTCAGCATGTGCACGCGGGCCAGCATGATGCGCTGCCGCTGACCGCCGGACAGCTGGTGCGGGTACCGGCCGAGGACGTTCTCCGGCTCCAGCCGGACGGCGCGCAGCGACTCCTCGATCAGCTCCAGCCCCTTGGCCCGGGTGTCGGCCAGCTTGAACTTCTTGACCGCCTTCCACAGCACGCGATCCACCCGGTAGAACGGGTTGAAGATCGCGTACGGGTCCTGGAACACCGGCTGCACGTCGCGCCGGTACTCGTCGTACTCGGCACGGCTCAGCTTGAAGATGTCCTTGCCGCCGTACAGCACCTGTCCGGCGGTGGGCTTCTGCAGGCCGAGCACGTTCCGGGCGATCGTGCTCTTCCCGCTGCCGCTCTGTCCGACCAGGCTGACGATCTGCGGCGGCGACGCGGCCAGCGTGAAGCTGACGTCGTCGACCGCGGTCAGGTAGCCGCCGGGCACGTCCCGGGCGTGGAATCGTTGCTCGACGCCCCGAAGTTCGAGTTCGGACTTCATGAGGCCCTCCTTCCGACCTGCGGGATCGACTCGATCAGCCGGCGGGTGTACGGATCCTGCGGGTCCTTGAACACCTGCCGTACGTCGCCGACCTCGACGAGCTGTCCCTCGTACATCACCGCGACCCGGTCCGCCAGCTGTGCGTGCACGCCCATGTCGTGCGAGATCACCATCAGCGTGACACCGAAGTCCTTGCGCAGGTCGGCCAGCGACTGCAGGATCACCCGCTGGATCGTGACGTCCAGCGCGGTGGTCGGCTCGTCCGCGATCACCAGGTCCGGCTCGAGCGCGACCGCGATCGCCATCAGCACCCGCTGCTTCATCCCGCCGGACAGCTCGTGCGGGAACATCCGGCCGACGCGGGGCTCCAGGCCGACCTGTTCGAGCAGCCGCGGGATCATCTCGCCGAGCGAGTCCTTGCGGTTCGGGGCGTGTTCGAGGATCACGTCCTTGAACTGGTCCTGGATGCGCATCACCGGGTTCAGCGAGCTCATCGAGCCCTGCGGGAGGTACGAGAGCGCGCTCCAGCGCAGGACCCGCAACTGCTCGCCCTGCACCTTCAGCAGGTCGACCGGCGAGTGGCCGGCCGGGTGGAACATCACCGAGCCGCCGGTCACCTTGCCCGGCGCCTTCAGCAACCGCAGCAGCGCGACGGCGAGCGTGCTCTTCCCGCTGCCCGACTCGCCGGCGATGCCGAGGATCTCGCCGCGGTGGACGTCGAGATCGATGCCGCGGACCGCCTTCACGTCGCCGCGGTTGGTGGAGTAGGCGACCTCCAGGCCTTTCACTTCGAGCACGTTATTCACCGGCCACTCCCCTCAGTCGCGGGTTGTAGACCTCTTCGAGGCCGATGTTCACCATGTTCAGCGCCGCGAACAGCAGCGTCAGCAATGCGATCGGGACCACGAACATCGGCCAGGCGCCGAGCGTCAGCGCGCCGGTGCCGATCGCGTTGAAGATGATCTGGCCGAGGTCGATGACCCCGCCCGGCCCGAGGCCGATGATCTCCAGGCCGACCAGGCCGAAGATCGCGCCGAGCGCCGACGACGCGAACCCGACGCCGATGAACGGCAGCAGGTTCGGCAGCAGCTCGGTGACGATGATCTCCACGTCCCGGGACTTGCTGACCCGCGCGAGATCGACGTACGGACGGGTCCGCAGGCTGAGCACCTGGGACCGGATCGTCTTCGCCGCGAACGGCCAGGAGAAGATCGAGATCATCACGCCGACCTGGAACAGGCTGACGTTCTTCGCGTACGCCGACAGCGCGATCAGCAGCGGGAACGTGGGGATGACCAACAGGATCCCGGTGAACGTGGAGAGCACGTTGTCGATCCAGCCGCCCTTGTACCCGGCGACGAACGCCACGATCACACCCGCGACGGTCGAGATCACGCCGGCGATCGCGCCGATCTGCAGGGACACCGAGAGCGCCTTCACGACCATCGCGAACACGTCCCGGCCGAACTGGTCGGTGCCGAACAGGTGCTTCGGTCCCGGCACCAGCCACTTGTCGTACGCCGCCAGCTCGACCGGGTCCTGTCCGCCGCCGATCGCCTTCACGATCAGCGGGCTGAACAAGGCGATCAGGACGAGCACGGCCAGGATGACGAGGCCGGTCGCGAGGCGCCGGCTGTTGCGGATCGTCCGCAGTACCGCGGTCAGTAGTCTCATCGTCATCACTTCCAGTACTTGACCCGCGGGTCGAGCAGCGGGAGCAGGAGGTCGAGGAGCAGCACGGCAGTCAGCACCGAGAAGATCGCGATGTCGGTGACACCCAGGATCGTGTTGAAGTCGAGCTGCTGGATCGCGGTCACCAGCGTGGTGCCGAGACCCGGGTAGTTGAACAGCTGCTCGACCAGCACGTTCCCGTTGAAGATGAACCCCAGCGAGATCCCGAACGCGGTGATCTGCGGCAGGTAGCAGTTCCGCAGCGCGTACCGGGTGAGGATCCGGCGGCCCTTCAGTCCCTTCGCCTCGGCGTACACCAGGTAGTCCTCGCCGAGGATCGGGATCATCAGCATCCGGGTGGACAGGATCCAGCTGAACGTCCCGATGATCACGATCGACAACCCCGGCAGCAACCCGTACTTGAGCACACTGCCGATGAACTGCGGTGTGATCCCCGGACTGATGTTGGAGTCGTACGCCGATCTCGCAGGCAACACGCCCATCGAGTACGCGAAGATGTAGACCAGGATCAGCGCGACGAAGAAGTACGGCACGTGCGAGAGCGCGATCGACAGGTTGGTGGCGATCGCGGAGCCGATCTTGCCGCGCCGCCAGCCGGCGATCGCGCCGATGATCATGCCGAGGATCCAGGCCATCACCGCGGAGATCCCGAGCAGGCCGATGGTCCACGGCAGCGACCGCAGGATGACGGTCTGCGCGGGCGTCGGGTAGTTGATCAGCGAAGGCCCGAGATCGCCGTGCAGGATCAGCTTCTCCATGTACTTGAAGTACTGGGTCAGCAGGTTCCCGTCGAGCCCGAACTCGTGCCGGTACCGGGCGATGAGTTCGGCGCTCGCCTGTGCGTTGTAGACGTAGTTCTGCTGCAGCGTCTGGATCAGCGTCTGGACCGGGTCGCCGGGCATCATCCGGAAGAAGAAGAACGCGATCGTCAGCGCGCCCCACAGCTCGATGAGGTAGAGCCCGAACCTCCGGATGGCGTACGCCGCCAGCGGATGCCGCGACAGCCAGGCCCGCACCCCGGACTGGGGTGCGGAGTCCCGGCTCTTGTCGACAGCTACAACCGGCGGCGCCTCCGCCGTCACGCCGGTCCCTTCTGCCCGGTGGCAGAGATCTTGCCGAGCACGAAGATGAAGTGCGGCCACCAGTTCAGCGGGACCTCGTACAGGTTGTCGTCGGTCGGCCAGTCCTTCCAGAAGGCCGTGTTGAAGTACGACGGGTAGCCGGTCTGGATCGAGGCGAGCAACGGCAACTGCTGGAAGTAGATCTCCAGCGCCTTGTCGAGCAGCGGCTTGGCCTCCGGCGAGTCCGGGTTCATCACACCCAGCTGACCGATGATCTTGTCGAACTCGGGGTTGCGGAACCGCATCTTGTTCTTCTGCGCGGCGTTCTTGCCGATCGGCTGGTACTTGTCGCTGGTCCAGTCGGTGTACAGCTGCACGGGGTCGATCGCGAAACCGGCCCAGTTCGAGTCGATGTCGTACTCGCCGCGCTGGAACTTGTCGTCGTGGACGCTGCCGGCCAGGCTGCGCAGAGTGGCCGGTACGCCGACCTTCCCGAGCTGGGTCTTCAGCAGGTTGGCGATCGCGTACTCCGGGCCGTCGACCGGCGAGACCGTGATGATCTCGAGGTTGATCTCCTTGCCCTTGTACGTCCGCTTGCCGGCCGCGTTCTTCGGCGCGATCTCGTCCAGCATCTGCGTCGCCTTGTCCGGGTTGAACTCGAACTTGTACTTGTTGGCGAGGTCGTCGTTCTTCCACTTGTCGTTGGTCGGGTAGTCCGCCCACGGGTACTGCGCGGGCGGCACCTTCACCGGCCAGATCGAGTTGCCGATCTTCTCCCGGTCGATGCAGTAGTTGATCGCCCAGCGCATCTTCGGCTCCGCCATCACGCCGCGCGCCGGGTCGCAGTTCAGCCAGAAGACCCGTGGGTTCGGGTCGTGGAACTGGGTCGTGACCAGGTTCGGGTAGCCGTTGTTGCGCAGCAGCTTGGCGTGCGGCTCGTCGACCGAGCCGACGTCGAACTCGGCCCGCTCGAACGCCAGCGACGCCTGGTCGAGCTGCTTCGACGTGCTCTGGAACACGACGTACTGCGGCTTGACGTCGAGCTTGTCCTTGTTCCAGTACTTGTCGTCCTTCTCCCAGATGAACATCTTCTGGTTCCGGATCGCCTGCTTCAGCTTGTACGGGCCGGAGCGGACCGGCGGGTTGTCCTTGTACTTCGTCGGGTCCTGCGACTTCCAGATGTGCTCCGGCATGATGTTGTTCGGCGCACCGGAGATCGCGGCGATGAAGTTGTAGTGGAAGCGCGGCGCCGGCTTCAGGAACGTGACCACCGCGGTGTGCGGGTCGGGAACGGCGACCGACTTGACGAACTCCTTCAGGTCGCCGCCGCCGCCGAAGAGGTCCGGGCGGTCCTTCAGCAGCATCACGGTGAACTTGAAGTCGTTCGCGCCCAGCGGCTGGCCGTCGTTCCAGTGTGCCTTCGGGTCGAACTTCAGGGTCAGCTCGGTGAAGGTGTCGTTGTACTTGTACTCCGTCGCCAGCCACGGCGTGAGCTTGCCGGTGGCGAAGCTCAGGAAGAACAGCGGTTCGGTGCTCAGCTCGACGCCGGCGCCCGAAGGCGATCCGTTCGGGATCATCCCGTTGAAGCTGTCGAAGACCGTGTACTCGACCTGGCCGACGATCACCGTCTGGTCCCGCGGGACCGGGATGTTCGCCTTGCCGATCTGGATGGACTTACCGGCGCTGGGCTTGTTGTTGGCGTTCGCCGGTTTGTCGGAGTACGAGCCGCCGCCGGAGCAGGCGGCCAGGAATGCGGTCATCGCGGCCGCGCCTCCTGCGCCGATCATGCTGCGGCGGGACAACTGGTACCGGACGACATCTTCGACGTTCTCGTACTGCGGGCGCGGCGCGTCATTCATGATGAATGTCACCTCCGTTTACGTTGCGTGGACAGGCGGATCACCGACCGAGAGGTGCCACGGACTATAGGTAGCGTTGACAACGTTGACAAGAGTTCGTTCCCACGTTGGAACCGCAACGTCATATCCGCAGATCAGTCGATATACCAACCGATGACAACGTTGCTCGCTCTGGGTAACGCCTCTAGGCGGAAACGCTTCCAAGCGCGATCACGCGGTGTGGTGGGCGGCCGGTTCCGGTCAGTCGAAGATTGCGTCGACCAGAAGTTCGGCCGCCCGGTCCGGTTCGTTGAGAACCGCGCGGATCACGTGCCGGCGGTCCCAGCGGCCGGCGGCCCAGGCGAGGGCCTTCGCGAGGCCGTCGAAGGTGGCGGCGTGCGGCGCGCCGTCGGCGTCCACCCACCACGAGACCTCGACACCGTCGACGGTCAGCTCCTCGTGCTCCCACCAGGTGGCCGGCACCTCGGGGACCAGTTCGCGGACCAGCTCCGGTACGTCGGCCGCCGTACCGTCGCCGTCGATCTTGCCCTCGGCAACCTCTTGGGCGAGCGGTACGTCGAACAGGTCGCCGAGCCCGTCCGCGGCCGCGCCGGAGCCGATCACGAACCCGCCCAGGTCGGCGCGCTGCACCCACATCGGTCCGTCGACGACGACCGCGTGCTCGGCGTCGGTCACCCGGGTGGTGCCGTCGGCGTCGAGGACCCGTACCCGGGCCGGCGCGTCGCCGGGGAAGAGCGCGAGGGTCCCGAGGCGGGCCCAGAGCCGGAGGAGCGCTGCCTCGTCGAGCTCACGGTCCGGGTCGGCGAGCCGTTCGAGGACGAGCGCGAGACCCTCGGCGTCCAGGTCACCGGCGTCGCGGACCAGGCCGACCGCCGTGCGGACCTCCGGGTCGAGGGCTGCGGTCCAGTCCGGCGCTTCGTCGAGGAAGCTCGCGAGGACCGGTTCGGCCTCCGGGTCGGCGCGGCCGGCGAGCAGCTCGCCGTCGTCGAGGCGGACGTGTTCGCGGATCCACCAGGCGGCGTACGACGGTACGCCGAGCGGCCGGTCGTCGGGTCCGACGACGCGGACCTGCGTGACCAGCGCGCGTCGCAGGACGGGGTCGGATCCCAGTATTCGCAGGGCTTCCGGCCAGCTGCCGTCGGTGATCCAGTCGAGGTCGCGGATCGCGTCGAGATCCCCGACGGTCGCGCCGTACGGCGACCCGTCCGGGGCCACGTCGTACGCCCAGTCCTCGATGCCGTCGAGGTCCCGGAGCACTTCCGGGAGGTGGTCCAGGGCGACCTCGGAGGCGGTGACGACGCCGAGGGTGCTGAGCACCCCGATGGCGTTCAACGGGGCCTGCCCGTAGCGCTCGACCAACTCCCCCGCCACGGGCGAAACCTCCGCCGGGTCGAGAACCTGCTGCGCGGCTGACCCCTCGATCACCAGGGCGTTCGCGGGTACCAGCTCACCGGTCGCATCCGGCAACACCAGATCCGACAACCACCACAAGCCCTCAGCCTGCGCCGGATCTGCGGCGATCAGCGCAAGCACTGCATGCGCGACGGGGAGGGTGCCTTCGGCACGGGCGGCCTCGCCGGTCCAGGTTGCCGGGTCGCCGGCCTCCCAGTCCTCGGCCGAGTGTTCGACGGCCGCGCGGATGGCGGGGTCTTCGAGGAGCGAGCGGGCGGTGGCGGGGACGGCGCCGAGGCGTTCGAGGGTCGGGGAAACGGCGTCGGGGTGGACGACGCGGACGCCGTACCGGGTGAAGGCTTCGAGGGTGCTGAGCGGGAGCTCGGGGCCGGGGAGGAGCAGGCCGCGGGCGCCGCGGACCAGGCGGCCGTCGGCGAGCGGGACCGGGAGGGTGCCGAGAGACTCGCGGATCAGCGGGTCGGCGACCATGGTCGCGAGGGACGTGTAGAGGTTGTGCCACCAGCTCGGCGGCTCCTCTCCCCCGAGCTGGTCGACCACCTCGGCAAGCTCGAGCCGCCGTACCTGCAGGGCATCCAGCGCCTGGCGGTCCGCACGCCGCGCGTGGACCAGGCCCGGTACGAGCGGTGCGAGCACCTCGGCGAACTGCTCGTCGGCGCCTTCCACGACGACGGCGTCGCGCGGGCGGACGGCCGCTCCGTCGACGGCCCGCAGGAGAGGTACGCCGGGCAGCACCTCGCGGATCGCGTCCCGCAGCATCCGGTCCACCGCGCCCGCCGCGAGGCCCGTCGGCACCAGCCGCAGTACGTCGTCCCCGTCGTCGAACCGGCGCCGCAGCAGCTCGCCGTACGCCGTCGCCGCTTCCTGCACGAGGCGATCGGTCAACGGGCCCTTCGCGACGTGACGGCGGGTCGAGTCGAGCGGGAACGTTGCCAAGAGCAACGCTTCGAGCGACAGCGGTTCGTCCGTCGGGGTGGGTGCGTGGACGACAGCCCCGTGGAGCTCTGCGGCGGCGTGTGGGAGGGCCCAGACGATCGACCAGGTCGGGCGGGTGCGTTCTTCGGTGGGGCGGTCGGCGAGCAGGGCCTGGCGCTCGGCCGGGGTGAAGACGCCGGAGGTCCGGTGGATGTGCCACCGGGACTCGGCGTTCTCGAGGGTTCGGCGGGTGTCCTCGGTCTCGATCTCGATCCGTTCGAGGCCGGGGAGGGCGAGGAGGAGGGCGTCGTCGGCCTCGGTGAGCAGACGGCGTACCAGCGCGACCGCGGCCTCGTCGCGGAGCGGCAGCAGTACGGCGGTGTCGTAGCCGGCCGGCGGTTCGCCCTCGGCCTCGAACGGCAGCCGCAGCACCGGCACCTGCCCGTCCCGGCGTCGAACCTCCGTCTCCAGCGAAGGCAACTCCGCCACAGCCGCCGCGGTATCGGCCTTGGAGAACCGCACACCCCCGGTCCCCGAAAGAACCACCGGCTCGTCCGTCACCGCCAGCACCGCCGAAAACCCCACGCCAAACCGCCCGACAGCCTCATTGCCGTCACGTTTGGCGGAGGCGCGGAGGGTTGCGAGGGATTGGACACCTTCGGCGTCGAGGGGTGCGCCGGTGTTGGCGACGACGAGCGTGTTGTTGCGGAGCTCGTACAAGACCCGCCCGCGCACGCCCTCCCGCAGCGCCGCATCCGCGGCGTTCTGCGCCAGCTCGATGACCACCCGGTCGGCGTACCCACCGAGCGCAAGTTCCTCCTCGGCGTTCGCGTCCTCCCGGAAGCGCACCGGCGCGGCCGCCCACCCCGCCAGCACCCGCTCGCGGATACCCGCCGTACCGAACACGTCATCTGTCACGGGGGCAGTATGCCGTTATCGTGGTCCGGTGATCGCTTCCGGCAGTCGGTACGTCGCACTCGGCAGCTCGTTCGCGGCCGGGCCGGGGATCAGCCCGATCGTGGATCCGCCCGCGGGCCGGTCCGGCAACAACTACGCGCACCTGGTCGCCGCCGAGCTGGGCCTCGACCTCGTCGACGTCTCGTACTCGGGCGCCACCACCGCGCACCTCATCGACACCCGCCAGGACGACGCACCGCCGCAACTCGACGCACTCACCCCGGACACCGCGCTGATCACGATCACCTGCGGCGGGAACGACCTCGAGTACGTCGGCACGTTCCTGCGCGGCAGCTTCCTGAACACGATCGCCAAACCCGCGACGATCCTCGGCCGCCGGGTCGCGAACCGGATCCGCGCGCGGGTCAGTTACCTCAAGGACGACGCGTCGTACCAGGCCGTCACCGACTCGCTGACCACGGTCGTCGAGCGCGCCCGCGAACGGTCGCCCGAAGCGCGGATCCTGCTCGTCGACTACCTCAGCCTGGTCGGTCCGGCGACCCGCCCGCGTCTCGACGTACCGCTGAACGAGGAGCAGCTCCCGAGCATCGCGATGATGGCCGACGGACTCGCGGCCGCGTTCGCGAAGGCAGCCGCCGCGGCCGGCGCGGACCTGGTCGCCGCGTCGGCGGCGAGCCGCGACCACGCGATCGGCTCGGCGGAGCCGTGGACCACCGGGTTCACGATGCTGCCGCCGAACCTCGGCGGTTTCGTCCCGTACCACCCGAACGCGGCCGGTATGCGGGCCGTCGCCGACCTGATCGTGGAGACGCTCGGGTCATGAAGGTGCGCGAGGCAACGACCGCGGACGTCGACACGGCGGTCGACACGCTGACGCAGGCCTTGCTCGACTACCCGATGACCCGCGCCTGCCTCGACCCGGACGGGTACGTCGACCGGCTCACGCAGTACCACCGGCTGTTCGTCGAGGCGATCGGGATCCCGCACGGCCGCGTCTGGGTGACCGACGACGTCCGCGCGGTCGCGGTCTGGCTGCCACCGGACCTCGCGGCGGACGCGTTCGAACCGCACAGCACGGCGTTCCGGGAGATCGCCGGATCACGGGCCGAGCTCACCGCGGAGTACGGCCAGGCGATCGCGCTCTTCCATCCGCGCACCCCGTCCTGGCTACTCGCGCTCGCCGCCGTACACCCGGACCACCAACGCCAGGGACTCGGCCACGCCGTCATCGAGCCCGGACTGGCGGTCGCCGATGCGGCCCACTCCCCCACGTTCGTGGAAACCCAGGACCCGGCGAACGTCGGCTTCTACGAGTCCTTCGGCTTCACGGTCATCGCCGAACTGGAACTCCCCCACAACGGCCCGATGCACTACGCCCTCTACCGGCCGGCACAACCATGAGCACCCAGGTCTGGGACGCGTCCGTGATCGGCTGGCGCCGCTTGGCCGAGCGGCCAGGTGTGTTCGTGTGGGAACGGCACGGCGACGCCGACTGCTTCTGGTGGACCGGTAGTCCCGGCAGGATCGCCCATCAGCTGTTCCTGAGTGCGCCGTCGGCCGAGATCCTGACCCGTTCGGTGCACGAGGCGCTGCAGACCCGCCGCGACGGCGGTGACGTCTGCCTCCGCATCCTCGACCGCGAGGATCTCGCCGCGGCGCTCGACGGATTCCGGCCGAAGTCCTCGAACACGGCTCCACTGATGCTCTGCGACCTTGCCGACCGCCCGACGGCAGCGCGTCCGGAGTTCAGGTCCGCGATCATCAGCGACTCCGACGAGCGAGCGCGGCTGCTGCGCATGGTGGGCGGCGTGTACGACGACCCGGACGGCCTGACCGCGTTCTTCCACGGGGCCGGCGACATCGTCGGAGTGTTCGACGGCGAGCGGCTGGTCTCGTCGGCGACCGTCGTGACGGCCGGGGACACTGCGAACATCTGGTCGGTTGCCACCGCTGAAGAGGAGCGCGGACGCGGCGCCGCCTCCGCTGTCGTCGCCGCGGCGCTGGATCACGCGGTCGCCGCCGGCTGTTCGCACGCCGCGCTCGGCACCTCGGACGAGCTGGTCCCTTGGTACGGCCGGTTCGGGTTCACCGAGGTCGGCCGGGAGCGCAGCGCGGTCGTCACGAACTGATCGTCCGCCACCCGGCGAACAGCAGGCGCCAACGCCGACGTACCGGCTGCCCGTTGCCGGCCCGGTGCCCGCGCAGCAGCTTGCTGTCGTCGGTCCGCCGACCGGCGGGCTCGCTGAGACCGTGCGGGTGTTCGCGGCCGTCCTTCGCGAAGTGGCTCAGTGACACCATCAGGTTGAGGGGTTCCATCGGTCTGTCCTTTCTCGACGCCTACACGGGTACGTCGGACGCGACCGCCGGAACTTGACATGTTCCGGCTAGGAATCTTCCTCAGTGGCGAGCACGAGCAGCCGGAGCAGGTCGTTCAGCTGCGTGCGCTGGTCCGTCGGCAGCTGGTGGATCAGCTCGTTCTCGACGCGCAGGATGTCCCCGATTCCGCGCTCCCAGAGCTCGTTCCCCGCCCGGGTCAGCGTTGCCGTCACCTTGCGCCGGTCGTCCCGATCGTGTGTGCGCTCGACGTACCCGCGCCGCTCGAGCGCGTCCAGCCGGTTGGTCAGCGCGGCCGGCGACATCCCCAGCTGCCGCGCGAGCTGACCCGGCGTCGCACGGTACGGCGCACCTCCGCGGCGCAGCATGTGCAGCGTCTTGAACTCCCACAGCTGCAGCCCGTACTCCGCCAGCACGGCCTCCCGCCGGCGCTCCAAGTACCGCGTCACCACCTGCAGGCGGACCGTGATCCCCTCGACGTCCCGGTCGAGGTCCGCCAGCTCTCCTGCCCAGAGGTCGACGTGCGTGTCCACAAAGTCCTTCACCCGGAGAACTTTTCAGCAGCTGAAGATTAGTTGTCAAATGTTTCGATGTCGAAATACCTTTTCGTCATGAACTCTGTCGAAGCCGTTGTCACCGCCGCCACCAAGCTGATGCTCGCCGGTCACTGGACCGCCGCGACCGAGCTCCTCGACGCCACCAGGTCCGACGACCCCGCGGAGCAGCACTCCCTCGCGCTCGCCCGCGCCGCGGTCGCCGTCGACCACGACTTCGGTCAGCAGTCCGACCACGCCACGGCCGCGCTCGCCGCCGTACCCGAGGACTCGTGGGACCTCGCGCTGCTCGAGCTCCGCAAGGACTACGCGGACGCGCTCTTCCGCTCCGGGGACGGCGACCTCCGCGACCGGATGCTCACGTTGGTCGGGGACGCCCCTGACGACGCGCGACGAGCCGCGGCGAGCTTCTGGGCCGGCGCGATCGCCGACAACGTGTACGAACAGCCTGCGGAGGCGATCGAGCACTACACCCACGCGCTGGAGCTGGGCGACGAGCTGACGAAAGCACAGGCGCTTCGGCATCTCGGACATCACTCACATGCCGCCGGGAACCTGGAGCTCGCACGAGAGCAGTGGGAGCAGTCGACCGAGCTCCTGCAGAAGCACGGACACCTCCGTCCGGCACTCGCCCAGCAGGCGCACCTCGCGATCCTGCTCCGCGACGAGGGCGACGCCGACGGATCAGCGGCGCTCGCGACCGAGGTGACCCGCTGGGCCCGTCAGCTCGGCATCGGGTTCATCGTCGACCAGACGGAAGAGCTGATGAGGGACCTGATGGTACGGCGAACGCCGCAGGAACGCCCGCGCTGAAGGCGACGTGATCCGGGGCCCGGTCCGGCGGCGTGAGGCCGACCGACAGCAGCAGACTGTCCGCGTCCAAGGTGGTCAGCGTCGCGTCGTGCAGGATCCAGGGTGGGTGCTCGTTCGGGAGGTACCAAGTGCGTCCGGCCCGATGGACATGCAGTCCCCAGCGAGCAGTGAGGAAGTCCTCAAGTGGACCGATCGGGAGGCGTTCGCCCATGTCCACGCCGACGGTCGCATGGGCGCCGGAGGCGCGGACCGTCGAGCTGTAGTCGTGGTGGTTGCCGTCGCGTTCGTGCGCCATCCGCGCCCAGCGGTACGGCAGCCCGAAGACGGTCCGCGCCGCCGCCACGACCGCGAGCCGGTCCGCGTCCAGGCTCAGGAACACGACTCCACGCCGGCCGGTCTCGTCGACGGAGTACAGCCGGAGGTTGGTCTCCAGGAACGAGCCGACGTACGGAACACCCGGCCCGCGCGGCAGCCCGGTGCCGACCATCCGGAACGGCACCAGCCCGACGTACGTCCGTCCCTCGAAGGTGTCCGGACGGGTCCCGGGTGGGAAGCACTGCGCGACGTCCGCGGGCTCGAAAGCCCAATGCACGAAGGTGAGATCGAGCCACCGCTGTCGCAGGATCCGCGGCCGCGGCAACGGCGGCGCGGCCGGCCAGCTCACTCCGCGCTCGGCCGGACCTCGCAGGTCGGCCGGCCGTCGTTCAGCTCGCACACCAGGAACCCGTCGGTGCCCGGCTTCCACGGCATGATCGCGTCACCCGCGATCAGCGCGTCCAGGGTCTGCAGCCCCGGGTCCCGCTGCTCCGCATGGTGGCGGTAACCGGCCGCGCCCAGCGCGAGCGCGATCGCCATCCCGAGCAGGTTCACCTCGGTCGGCTGCTCCGGGACGGTGGTCCCGTCGACCGGCTCCAGCTTGATGCCGTGCTCGGGCACCTCGACGATCCGTGCGACGTACTTCATGACGTCGAGCGTAGCGGTCAATCGCTGTCCGGTACTGCTTCTAGCCTCGGAAGCATGGAGTTTCGGGCAGAGGTACCACAGGCGGAGTTGGACGAGTTGCAGCGCAGGCTGGACGCGACGCGCTGGCCGGACCAGTTGCCGGACGCGGGGTCGTCGTACGGCGTGGAGCTCGGACGGCTGCGGGAGGTGACAGAGTACTGGCGCACGTCGTACGACTGGAGGCGCTTCGAGAAGCGGATGAATACGTATCCACAGTACGTGACCGAGGTCGACGGTCAACGGGTGCACTACGTCCTCACCGGCACGGGGACACCGTTGTTGTTGCTGCACGGCTGGCCCGGAGCCGCGTCCGACTATCTGGAGGTGATCGACGCGCTGGCCGAGGACTTCACCGTGGTCGTGCCGACGATGCCCGGGTTCGGGTTCAGCGGCGTGACGACGACGCACGGCTGGGGTGTGGACCGGATGGCGCGCGCCTGGATCGCGTTGATGGAACAGCTCGGCTTCGAGCGGTACGGCGTGCACGGGTACGACTGGGGCGCCCGCATCGGGCCCGCCCTCGCACGGCTCGTCCCGGAGCGGGTGGTCGGCCTGCACCTCGACGGATACTTCGTGTTCCCGCAGGGCGAGGAGCTGACCGAGGCGGAGCAGCAACGGCTCGGCGGCCTGGACCGCTGGCAGAACGAGCGCTCCGGGTACGCCGCGATCCAGGGCACCCGCCCGCAGACCCTCGCGTATTCGTTGCTCGACTCCCCGGTCGGACAACTCGCCTGGAACCTCGAGTGGTACGACGACTACGGCCACCGGGAAGGTGCCGTCAGCAACGATCACGTCCTCGACACCGTGACGCTCACCTGGGTGACGCGGACCGCCGGCTCACAGGCGCGCCTGTACCGCGAGGCGCAGTCCGCGTGGGGCGCACAGGTCTCGTACTGCCCGGTGCCGACCGGCCTCGCGGTGTTCCCGAACGACAGCACGGTCCGCAAGCTGGTCGAGCGCGAGTTCGACGTCGTGCACTACACCGAGTTCGACCGCGGCGGGCACTTCGCGGCACTGGAGGTCCCCGAACTCGTCGTCGAGGACCTCCGCACCTTCTTCAGTAGGTTGTAGCTACCGCACGCCCAGGAGGTGCTCCATCGCGAGCTGGTCCAGCTTCTCGAAGCCGAGACCGCGAGCGGCCGGCTCCTCCCGGTCGAACGTCGCGTTGCGGAGCTCGTCCAGCGACTCGCCCTCGCCCAGCGTCGGCTCGGACAGCTCCGCGACCCGCGCCGCGGCCAGCGCTTCCGCAACCTCGGGATCCGCGCGGAACGCGCGCACCTTGTCCCGCAGGATCAGGTAGTTGCGCATGCACGCCTTCGCGGTCTCCCAGACCCCTTCCTCGTCCTCGGTCCGCGGCGGCTTGTAGTCGAAGTGGATGTGCCCCTCGTACGCCGGGTAGGTTCCGGAACCCTGGAGTGCGTCGACGGTCCAGAACGCCCCGCGCAGGTTCCCGGCTCCGAACCGCAGGTCCTGGTCGAACCGCGGACCGTGCTGCCCGTTGAGGTCGATGTGGTACAGCTTCCCGTGCCACAGCGCCTGCGCGATGCCGTGCGCGTAGTTGAGCCCGGCCATCTCCTCGTGCCCGACCTCGGGATTGATGCCGACCAGTTCGGGGTCGGCGAGATCGTTGATGAAGGCAATGGCATGGCCGATCGACGGCAGCAGGATGTCGCCGCGCGGCTCGTTCGGCTTCGGCTCGATCGCGAAGCGGATGTCGTAACCCTGCTCGCGGACGTACGCGCACAGGATGTCCATCGACTCCTTGTAGCGGTCCAGCGCCGCCCGGACGTCCTTCGAGCCGCCGGACTCCGCACCCTCGCGGCCGCCCCACAGCACGTACGTCGTGGCGCCGAGCTCGGCGGCCAGGTCGACGTTCCGCAGTACCTTCGCCAGCGCGTACCGGCGTACCTGACGGTCGTTCGCGGTCAGGCCGCCGTCCTTGAAGACCGGGTGCGCGAACAGGTTGGTGGTCATCATCTCGACGCCCATGCCGGTGTCGGCGAGCGACTTCTTGAACCGCTCGAGCACCTGGTCGCGGGTGCCGTCGTCGGGGACGACGTCGTCGTCGTGGAACGTCACCGCGGCGGCGCCCAGCTCGGCGAGCTTCTCGACGGCGTGCACCGGGTCCATCGCCGGACGGACCGCCGTACCGAAGACGTCGACGCCCTGCCAGCCGACGGTCCACAGCCCGAAGGAGAACTTGTCGTCCTTGGACGGCGTGTAGTCGTTCATTGCGCAATCTCCTGCCATTGACGTGAGTTCGAACTGGCCTCGACCGCGGCGAGCACACGCTGCACCTGCAGCCCGTCGGCGAACGACGGCGCCGGGTCGGTTCCGTCCGCGATCGCGGTGACCAGGTCGACGGCTTGATGGGTGAACCCGTGCTCGTAGCCGAGCAGGTGGCCCGGCGGCCACCACGCGGCGACGTACGGGTGGTCGGGTTCGGTGGCGAGGATCCGGCGGAAGCCGGCCGTCCTCGCGTCGTCCGCTGCGTCGTAGTAATGCAGCAGGTTCATGTCCTCGAAGTCGAACGCGAGGCTGCCGAGGCTGCCGTTGATCTCGATCCGGATGGCGTTCTTCCGCCCGGTCGCGAACCGCGTCGCCTCGAAGACACCCAGCGCCCCGGAGCGGAAGGTGGCCAGGAACACCGCGGCGTCGTCGACGGTCACCGGGCCGCGCTCGGTTCCCGCCGTACCGGCCAGACCCGAGTGCTCCGCAGCGACCGGGCGTTCCTTGACGAAGGTCTCGAGCCGCGCGCTCACCTCGCCGATCGTGTCGCCGGTGATGTACTGCGTCATGTCGACGATGTGCGCGCCGATGTCACCGAGCGCACCGGAACCCGCCTTGGTCTTGTCCAGCCGCCAGGACAGCGGCGCCTCCGGGTCCGCGATCCAGTCCTGCAGGTACTGCGCGCGGACGTGCCGGATGGTCCCCAGCTTGCCCTCGGCAACGAACTGCCGGGCGAGCGCGATCGCCGGAACCCGCCGGTAGGTGAACCCGACCATCGAGCGGATCCCCTTGGCCTTGGCCGCTTCCGCCGCGGCGGTCATCGCCTCGGCCTCCTCGACGGTGTTCGCGAGCGGCTTCTCGCACAGCACGTGCTTGCCGGCTTCGAGCGCGGCGATCGCGATCTCCGCGTGGCTGTCGCCCGGCGTACACACGTCGACCAGCTGGACGTCGTCGCGCTCGATCGCCTTGCGCCAGTCGGTCTCGGTCGCCTTCCAGCCGAGCTTGGCCGCGGCGGCCTGGACGGCGTCGGCGTTGCGGCCGCACAGGACGTTCATCTCTGGTTCCAGCGGCAGGTCGAAGAAGCGCGGCGCGCTCCGCCAGGCCTGCGAATGGGCCGCGCCCATGAACGCGTAGCCGATCAGGCCGATGCCCACGTTCGTCATGACTCTCCTAGCTGTGTCGGGTCGGCGAATACTTGGTCGAGACAGATCTGCGCGCCGCCGCGGACCGCGGCCCCGAAGCCGAGGTCCGATCGGACGACCCGACAGCCGCCGCCGTCCGCGGCGAGCACCCGCTGCCGCAGCGCCTTGTCCAGCGGTTCTTCCAGCCACGGGCCGAGGACGGCGAAGTACCCGCCGAGCACGAGCGCGGCCGGGTTCAGGATGTTCACCAGGATCGCGCCGCCGACGCCCAGCCAGGTGCCGACCTCGGTCAGCGCCTCGAGCGTGCGGACGTCACCCGCCTCGGCGCGCTCCACGACCGCGGCCAGCCGGCGCTCGACGTCCAGCGACGGATCCCGGACCGGGTCGTCGGGATCCGTTGCCTTGCGCAACAGTGCGGTCAGTCCGACGACGGTCTCCCAGCAGCCGGTCCGTCCGCAGCCGCAGGCCTGCCCGTCCGGGGCCACCGGCATGTGGCCGACCTCGCCGCTGTAGCCGCGCGCGCCGCGGAGCAGCTGGCCGCCGGACACCACTCCGCCACCGACGCCCACCGCACCGGTCAGCAGGACGAGATCGTGCAGCGCGTCGGCCTCGCGGAGTTCGCCGTACGCCGCCAGCGTCGCCAGGTTCGCCTCGTTGTCCACCTGCAGCGGGTACGTCGGTTCGCCGAGGCGGGAGCGCATCTCCTTGGCGACGGACAGCTCGCTCCAGCCGAGGTTCGGGGCGAGCTTCAGCTCACCGGTCTCGCCCTCGACCAGCCCGGGCACGGCGAGCGTGACGCCGGCCAGTCGCCCTTGCCGCGCGTCCACCGCGTCGACCGCTTCCCGGACGAGCTCGGCGCACCGGTCGAGCGTCGTACCGGGTCCGAGGTGCGCGACGTCCACCGGCACGCGCTTCTCGTGGACGACGTTGCCCGCGAGGTCGAGCGCGACGACCGCGAGGTACTCGACGTTGATCTCGGCGCCGATGCCGCAGACGCCCGTACCGTCGAGCTCGACCAGCTGGCCGGGGCGGCCGAGCGCGCGGCTGGAGTCGGCGGAACCCTCACGGAGCAGTCCGCGTTCGACGAGTTCGGCGACCAGGCTGCTGACGGTCGCCTTGTTCAGCCCGGTCTCCTCGGCGATGCGCGCGCGGGAGCGCGGGCCGAGGTCGTGCACGTGCCGCAGCACCACCGAGAGGTTGTTCCGCCGGAGCGCGACGTGGTCGGCGGCAACACCTCGGTTCACCATCGCGCGCCACCTTTCCGGACTTAGTCTGTTGATCCAACAAACTAAGTTCGGGACGCCAGCACGTCAAGAGGTGCCGGTGGGAAGGATTTAGAACAGCTCCATGCTGTCGGCGGTGGCGGTGATCACCGGGTTGTCGAAGTACAGCCGGCAGGCGACGGCGTGGCCCGCGCAGGTGAGCAGCGCCGGGCCGGCCGCGTCGACGACCCGGTACGCGACCGGGTGACTGCAGCGCTCGACGTCGCCGACGTTCTCGCGGTGGCAGCCGAGGACGTGGCAGGTGATCGTGTCGCCGAGGTTCATCAGCGTCAGCCCGTGCTCGGGGCAGACACCCCAGCCGACGCCGCACGCCTGGCCCTCGTTCGCGGCCAGCCGGACGAGCTTGCCCGCGGTCGCCTCCAGCCGGCTCGCCAGGTCCCGGAACGTGGTCACCGCGTGGTCGAGGTCGCGCCGGAACCGGCGCAGCTCGACGGACTCCGGCATCGTCTGCGTCGCGGCCTGCAGGTCCTCGGCGAGCGTCATCGCCGCGACTGCGATCTCGTCGACCCGGACGGGCGTGTTGAACTGGCGCAGCGTCGTACCGCTCGGGTCACGAGGCCGGTCGCGAACCTCCGACAGCCACTCGGACCGGCGTACCACGTCCTCCGGCTGGTCGAGGCGGACCTCACCGACACGTTGCCCCGACTGCCACTCGCCGGGCGGCTCCAGGTGAGTGTTTGGTTGCGGAGTGTGACCGTTACTGGTTCCGTTCGCCGCCGCGGTCCCGTTCATCGGGAGCCGACTGCCCTCCGCTGTCCGCCCGTTCATACAGCCTCACTCGTCCCAGTCCCCTGTGGTACCTCGGTGGCCGATCGTGCCATGGCTCCGGCACTCAGGACCAGAGGGAAGCGACGGCATCACGCACCGCTCCCCCGTCCTTGCGGACAGCAACGAACGACCCCCGATGATCGACAGCTTCCCCCGTCACAGGGCCGTCGAATCACCGCGGTGGGGTTACTCAACGCGATCTTTGCATTTCCCGACGGACGGTCGTCACCCTGTCGCTGTCAGATGCTCGCCGAGGGGGTCTGCGAGACGTGCACTAGGGGTTGTAGTGCTGGATCGAGCCGCCCGCGGACAGGTCGACCAGGGTGTGCGCGAGGGATTGTGCGTCCGCGAGGACCTCTTGGAGATCCATGGTGGTCAGCTCACGATCGCGTACGACGACCGTGCCGGCGACGAGGACCGTGACGACGTCGGCGGCGCGGACGGAGTACACGAAGGCGGCACGTGGGTCGTGCAGCGGCTGGTTGTGCGGTGCGCTGAGGTCGACGAGCGCGATGTCGGCCTGGTAGCCCGGCTCGAGTACGCCGACCTGCCGGCTCAGGCCTGCCGCGGCGGCACTTCCCCGGGTCGCTAGTCGGAGGGTGTCGGACAGGGTCATCCACTCGGCGTCGTTCTCGCGTTGCTTCTGGGTGAGCGCGACCATCCGGATCGCCTCCCAGACATCGAGCGTGTTGTGTACGGCGGCGCCGTCGGTACCGACACCTACCTTGACGCCGGCCTTCAGGAGGCCCTTGATCGGCGTGACCTCCCCCATCGCCAGCTTGAGGTAGACCTTCGGGCAGGACGCCACCGCCGTACGGTCCGCGTACCGCTCCAGGATCGCCAGGTCCGGCTCACGGATACCGCAACCGTGCGCGATCAGGGCCCCGGCGTCGAGCACGCCCGTACGCTCCAGTACCTGCACCGGCGTCACGCCGTGCTTGTCGATCGACGCCTGCGTCTGCCCGTCGGTCTCCGCCGCGTGCAGGTGGACCCGGAATCCCTCCGCCCGCGCGATCTCCGCCGTACGCCGGAGATCGTCGTCGCTGACCGTGTACGTCGCGTGCGGCCCGAGGCTCGCGGTGATCCGCGGATGCAACTCCCGAAGCTCCCGCGTCACGTCGAAGGCAGCGATGAGGTCTTGCTCCGTGGAGGAAAAGTACGTCGGCGCGAGATCCGCCCGGATGCCCGTCTCCACCGCGGCGGCAGCGATCTGATCGGCGTGGAAGTAGTGGTCGACGAACGTCGTCACCCCGCCCAGCAGCATCTCCGCGCAAGCCAACCGCGCGCCGACCCGAACCCGCTCCGGCGTCAGGTTGACCTCCATCGGCCAGACTCGCCGGTTGAACCAGTCCTCGATCGCCAGATCCTCCGCGGCGCCCCGCATCATCACCATCGGGCTGTGCGTATGCGAATTCACCAACCCCGGCACCGCCAGCAACCCACTCCCGTCCACCACCTCCGGCTCATCGCCGCCGGGTCGGCCGTCGAGTTGGCTGCCCGGTTGGCTGCCGGTCGGGGTGACGGCGACGATGCGATCGTCCTGCACGTGGATGTCCCGTGCCTCCTCCACCCGGCACTCCCCCACCTCGGGCACCACCAGCACCACCACGTTCCGAATCACCAACCGCGCCATACCGTCCTCCAGTCGACCGGGCCTTCGACCAGCAGTCTCCCGGACCCCCGGTCCGTCCCACCGCCGAAGCCCCTCCGCCAGCTACCGTCGGCGGATGGACGTTGACTGGAATGTCGAGGTCGTGGACCAGATCGACGCGCACTGGCAGGAGCGGCTTCGGCCGCGGCTGGACGGGCTGAGCGACGACGAGTACTTCTGGCAGCCGGTCGCCGGCTGCTGGACGCTCAGCCGCCGCGGCGAGAGTTCCGCGCCGATCTCGTTCGGCGGAGGCGAGTTCACCATGGACTACGCCGAACCGCCCCACGACCCGGAACCAGTCACGACGATCGCCTGGCGACTGGCACACCTCATCGGCGGGCTGGCCTCGACGAGCAGCAAACGCTTCAGCAGCGAGGCCATCGGCATCGACACGTTCTGCTATGCGGGCACCGCCCAGGAAGCGCTGCAGCAACTCGACGACGAGTACGCGACCTGGCTGAACGGCGTACGCAGCCTCGGCACCGTCGGACTCGGCCAGCCGCAAGGCACACCACCCGCCTTCGCCCACGCGCCGATGGCGAAGAAGATCCTCTACACGAGTGTCGAACTCATCCACCACGGCGCCGAGATCTGCCTGCTCCGCGACCTCTACCTCCGGCTCGGCACTCCTCAGTAGTCGGCGGCCTGCAGCGCGGCGGCGATCGGTTCCAGCAGCGTGATCAGTTCGTCGAGCTCGGCCGCCGTGAGTACGTCGTACGCCGGTGCCGCCAGCTCATCGGTGAGAGCCTCGATCCGGGTCTTGAGATCGCGGCCGGCCTCGGTGAACCCACCGGCGGAGTTCACCAGGCCGCGGTTGCGGAGACCGTCGACGACTCCGGCCAGCTGGGCCTTGGGCAGGTGATGGACCCGGCCGAACTCCTCCGCCCGCATCCCCGCCGCGAGCGCCGCCAGAACGTGAGCCTCGGTCCCGCCGATTCCGTGCGCGACCAGGGCGATGTTGTGCCCGTCGCCCCGGTGTTCCCGCAGCAAGGTCGCCGCGTGCCAGAGCTTGGCGACCGGCTCCTGCGGTACGTCGATGGTCCGCAGGCCCGCGTACAGCACGCGGCCCTCGGTCGGTGCGCTGTACGCCGCCCGCGTGGCAAGCTCGGCCGCCCGTACCAGACCGGCCGAGTCGGCGAGCTCGTCCCCGATCAACAGCCGAAGGGCCTTGGCACTGCCCCGCTCGCGGACGGCGATCGCGTCCTCGGGCGTGATCTTCCCCCAGACCCACGGAATGTGCCGCGCCACCTCGCCGTCGGCGAAGTTGTAGAACACCGAGTGCACAACCTCGGCCGGCGCGAGCCCGAGCGGCGCGGCCCGGCCCGCGAAGTAGCCATCCCAGTAGTTGCGCATCCCCACGGCCAGGAACTCCTCGTTCGGCACGTCGGTGAACGTAACGGTCCCGATCGCCTCGGTGAACTCGGACATACGGTGAACCTTGGTCAGCGGCTGCGACATCCTCGACATCTCCTTCGCTAGTGACAGCGCCCTGCTGGACACCCTCTCGCCCATGCGACGAACAGCACCCCCCAAATCCGACACCCCCGAGTCGCCCTCTTCGCACCTACGAACCGTGAGGTGGCGCGCAGCAAGGATCTGAGCCTTTGCGGTCACATCTGCGGAGTGGTCCACTTGGCTGACCGCATGCGGTCAAGACCAGTGAGGTTGGCGTCATGGAGGCTGTTCCTGAAGCACTACTCGGGGAAGTTCGCGCTCGGTACGGCGTTGTGGCCAAGGACGCGGAGGCGATCAGCGGTGGGACTGCGAGCAAGCTGTGGAGACTGAGCTCGGAGCCGTCTGTGGTGATCCGGCTGTCCCAGTACTACCCGCTGCCAGAGCAGCAATGGTCCTGCAAGGTTGCCGCGGAGTTCGCCGGCACGATCCCTGAGGTGATTGCGCCCCTGGCGGCGTCTGACGGTGAAGCGGCGTTCCTGTGGCAGGGCCATCCGATCACTGTCTGGCCGTTCGTGATGGGCGCGCCGCTGGACAGACAGAATCCTCTTGAGCGTCGGCAGGCAGCTCGTCTACTGGCGCGGCTGCACATTTCTGCCCGCGTCTTTCCGGGCCTGGGCGAGGGGGTACCCCCAGCACGTGATGACTCCGAGGCCGAGCGGCTGTTCCCAGATCGCGAGCTGGATGAATGGCTGCGTTCACGGCATGGTCACGGCGGCGACGAACCGGTCGGATGGATGCACCGGGACTTCTTCCCAGGCAACGTCCTTTGCCGCGAGGGACGGATCGTCGGCGTGGTTGATTGGGACGAGGTCGAATGGGGACCGCTGATCAACGAACTTGCCTGGTCGGTCTGGGAGTTCGGAAAGACGCCTGCCGGCGATGCATTGGACCTTGACCACGCACTGGAGTTTCTGGGCGAGTACCAGCGGGCCGGCGGTCCGGTGCGGCCGTCGAATGCCTTGATTCCGCTGATACGAGCGCGTCTTCGCAGCGGGATCGCGTTCTGGCGGCGGGTTCACGCAGCCGATCCTGTCGAGGATGAGGCGATGGTCGAAGCCTTCGCAGCACTGCGTCAAGTTCGATTGAATCTCTGAGACCGCGGGTGGTCCCTGGGCGGTTTCCGTCGCTATCGGGTAGGGAGGTTGCGAAGGAATGTGCGTACGGCGTCGAAGGCCTTCTCCGGTGCTTGGCGGAACACCCCGTGCCCTACTCCTGCCAGCACCTCTACCTGGGTCGCGCTGCTGGTGAGTAGCGTCGCCAGGCGCCTGGCCGCGGGTGCGGGCGACACTGGATCGTCCTCGCCGGCCAGGATCAGCGTCGGGCAGGCGACCGCGGTCGCGAGAGCCGCGTTCACCTCAGCAGGCCCGCAGCCGCCTGCCCGGAAATGGGCTTGTACCTCGTCGTTGATCAGCGCGCGTGCCATGCGCGAAGCTATGTCGCCGTCTGAGGCGCCTGCATACAACGGCAAACCATGATCTGCCCAGGCCTTGGCCGCCGAGGGGCTGGTATCTCCGCCCAAGTGCCTTGCGGCAGCATCCCGGGCGACCTGCCCTCCGCGGCGCTCGAATACTTCGAGGCTCTCGTCCAGAGAAGTGGGCACGCCGAGAGTGCTCTCCAGGACCAGGCCCGCGACCAGACCCGGGTGCCGGGCTGCGCACTCGACCGCGACCCGACCGCCACTGGAGGAACCCACCAGCACCGGAGTACGGATGTCCAGCGCTTCGCAGAACGCGGCGACATCGTCGGCCCAGCGCGTCCAGGTCCACAGCTCCGGCTTGCCGCGGTCCGACCGGCCCGAACCGCGCTGATCGAGGTAGATCACCTGGGCGACGTCGGCGAGGAGCGAGAACTCCGGCTTGAACAGGCTGTGATCCGCACCCGGTCCTCCGTGCAGGAGGAGCAGCGTCGGCCGGGCCAGCATCCTGTCCCCCTGAGCAGTCAAGCCGCAGCCTTCGACGTCAAAGTAGAGCGACACATCGGCGACAGCCATACGCATCCCCGCAGTATGCCCGGTCCGAGAAGTGTCCTGTCGCTCCGTCAGCGACTGGTGGGGCGGTGTCAGAGGTCGGAGGTGCGGACGGATTTGGTTGCGGCGGTTGCTGTCGCCAGTAGGCAGATGAGGGCGCAGCCGGCGAAGAAGGCGGCTGTTCCCCAGAGTGCCGCGACGACGCCGGCGATCGGGTACAGGAGTGGGCTCAGGCCCACGGTGGAGAGGGAGGTTACCGACCCGACTCGGCCGAGGTAACGGGGATCGGTATTGCGTTGCAGTAGGGCGTTGCCGATTGCTGATGCGGCACCGCTGACCGTTCCGAGCAGAGCTGAACCGGCAATCAGCATGCCGGCGGTGGTGACCTGTCCCAGGGCGCCGACCAGAACGGCCGTCGCGAGCAGGCAGCAGGCGAGTACGACGCCTGCTCGCCGGATGCGAGTCAGCGCCGTGAGCAGAATCCCGGCGGCGGCACCTCCGATGCTGAACGCACTGAGGGTCCAGCCGAGGACGGACGCCGCCCAGTGGCGCTCGGCGGTCAGCAGGACCAGACCGATTCCCACCGGACCGCTGAAGCACAGCTCGCCCAGCCCAACCACCAGAACCAGCCGAGTCAGCTGGCGGTTCCCCCGAAGGTGCTTCAACCCGTCCTTGAGGTCGGCGAGGGGTGAGCCTGTCTTCCGCACGCCGGGTTCAATCCGGTTCAGGCGCACCGCGAGCAGAAGGCCGACGGACAGGCTGAACAACAAGCCGGCCAACCCGAGGCCGACGGCAACTCCCGCGGCGGTCAACACCATCGCCGCGATCATGGGACCAACCGCGTTGCTGAGCCGGACCGCCAGCATCCGCAGCCCTTGGACCCGGCCCAGCTGGCCCGGATCGGTCAGGCGGCCGGCCAGTGCCCCGACCGCCGGCATGAACAGTGCGTCGATCACGCCGAAGATCAACGCGACGGCGAACAGCATCCACAGCCGAGCGATTGCGAACTGCATCAGTGCGGCAGCCCCGAGCACGATCAGGCAGCGGGCGAGATCGCTGCCGATCACGACTCGGCGCGGCCCGTACCGGTCGGCGATTACTCCGCCGGCCAGCATCAGCACCGCCCGGGGAACGGCTCCGACGGCGAGCACTGCCCCGACCTGGGCCGGCCCGGCCAGCTGGGTCACCGCCCAGGACAGGGTGAGGAAGAAGACGACGTCGCCGCTGACCGACGCGGTGTAGGCCGCCGTCCAGCGCACGACGTTGCCGTCCCGGTAGGCGACGGTGGGACCCGCACCGCTTGGGAGACGTGCCCTAAGCGTCATCGTCCGGCTCCAACAGCGGAAACGCGTGCAACTGGAGGGAAACCGGCACGCCCGCACCGTCGTCGCGGTCGCGGTACTTCTTGATCACCGCAGCCAGCTCGGACTTCGCCTCGCTGAGCTCCTCCGGGGTCAGTCGTAGCGTGTAATTGCTGAACGTGGAGACGTCGTACCACTCGTCCGGCAGTAGCGGCGCCGTGTAGGCAAGCCGTCGCAGTTGCTCGCTGTACGCGAGCACGACCGCATGCAAGTACGCCCGGCTGTCCTGTCGCTCCTCGGGACCGTCGTCCGCGGGCTGGTGCACCGACGACCGGTGCCGAGCCCGCCACCAGCGGTCCCGCCGGGTGCCGCGCTCGACGTCCTCTTCGATCAAGCCTCCCTCGGCCAACCGTCGCAGGTGATAGCTCGCCGCGCCGGAGTCGATCTCGTAATGCGCCGCAAGCTGCCGCGCCGTCGCCGGACCGCGTTGCCGCAGGTGCTCCAGCAACGTCAGCCGCATCGGATGAGCCAGCACTCGCAGGCTCGCAGCATCCAGGACGACGTCGCCCGAGGGCATCTGGTCACTCACCACCCCACTCTAACCCAGAAGAGTTCTTCGCGAACACTTCTTCTGCTTTCCTGCAGGCCGGCAATCGAGGGGAACATCTGTTCGAATCTCCGGTATGGTGGGGGCATGGGTGCTGACCTTCAGGGCTCGTTGTTCGGTGGGTTCGAGGAGCCTGCGCTGGGGCCGTTGGGCGGGATGAGGCGGACCGAGCTCGGGCATGGGGCTTGGATTGACGTCTTGCCGGGGTGGCTTGCCGGGGCCGATGAGGTGTACGGGCGGTTGGCGCGTGAGGTCCCGTGGCAGGCCGAGCGGCGGCAGATGTACGACCGGGTGGTCGACGTGCCGCGGTTGTTGTGCTTCTACGGGGAGAACGCGACGCTTCCGCTGCCTGTCCTCGATCAGGCCCGGGATGCCTTGAGTGCGTACTACGCGGACGAGCTGGGTGAGCCCTTCCGGACGGCGGGGTTGTGCTTCTACCGGGACGGGAAGGACAGCGTCGCCTGGCACGGGGACCGGATCGGGCGGGGCAACCGCGAGGACACGATGGTGGCGATCCTTTCGGTCGGTGAGCCGCGCATCCTGGCGCTTCGCCCGCGACCGGGCAGTGGGCAAGCGGTGGCGTCGGCCGTGCGGTATCCGCTCGGCCACGGTGATCTGATCGTCATGGGTGGCTCCTGTCAGCGCACGTGGGAGCACGCGATTCCGAAGGCGGCAGGGCATGTCGGGCCGCGGATCAGCATCCAGTTCCGGCCGCGGGGCGTCAGATGACACTGCGCGGGACTCCGGATGAGGACTCCGCTCGGCGTTAGGTGAGGGCTGGGACGGGAGGCTGGTAGATGCCGTCTCTGGTGGCTATGTAGAAGCCGAGCAGGCGAATGCCGGCCGCCGCGCAGTTGCCCCTGGCAGCGGTGGCCCACTGGTCGTCGGCGTCGGTCGGGCTTCCGGAGCCGGAACGGCCCAGTGCCAGCACGAGCGCAGTGCCGGGTGCGGTGCGGACAGCTTCGATGATCGGGCCGAGCGCGGTTTCGCAGAGTTCGGTTGGGGTCGGTCCGGGTGATGGCAGCTCGACGATCACGGTGGATCGGAAGCGGTCGTCGGAGCCGCAGAGCAGGACGGTGAGGGTGCCGCGGGCGCGGTCGCCGAAACTGACCATCAGGTCGACGACGTTGGCGGCGAGCCCGGGATCGGTGAGTGGTTGGTCGGGCCAGGTGGAGGGCAGCTGTTCGAAGCTCATGCCATTAAAGATGCCGCGAATCACACCCCCGATCCGAGTTGTCCACAGATCAAAGTGGCCCATCAAACGGAACCAACAATGGACCTCTGGATTGGGCCGCACCGAGCCTAGGCTCATGAGCATGAGCAGCAGACTTCTTCCTCCGGCCGGCGCGCCGCGGGACCTGGCGATGGCGCAACTGGCCAATTCGGTCGGCGACGGCGCGTTCGTCGTCACCTCGGCGTTGTTCTTCACCCGCGTCGTCGGGCTCTCGACCGCGGAGGTCGGGCTCGGTCTGACCGTCGCGTGGCTGGCCGGGTTCCTGGCCGGCGTCCCGCTCGGCAGCCTCGCCGACCGGTGCGGCGCCCGCGGAACCGCCGTCCTGCTCGCGCTGAGCACCGCGACCGCTGTCGCCTCCTTCCTCGTGGTCAGGAGCTTCGCCGGATTCCTGGTCGCCGCGATCCTCTACGCCTGCAGCCAGACCGGCCTCACCGCGGCGCGACAGGCCTTGCTGGCGGGCCTCGTCCAGCCGGAAGAACGGACCAGGATCCGCGCCTTCCTGCAGTCCACGGTGAACGCCGGGCTCGCGGTCGGCGCGCTCCTCGGCGGCGTAGCACTTCGCTTCGACACGACAGCGGCGTACCTGATCGTCTTCGGGGTCGACGCGCTGAGCTTCCTGGTCGCGGCCGCGCTGATCCGTCGCGTGCCGCCGACCGCGACCTCGATCAGGGCCACGGGCGAGCCCAGGCTCGCGGTGCTGCGGGACCGCCCGTACGCCGTCCTCGCCCTGCTCAATGCGGTGATGCTGCTGTTCATGCCGCTGATCAGCCTGGTCGGCCCGCTCTGGATCGTCACCCGGACGAACGCGCCCAGCTGGGCAGTCGCGTCGCTGATGATCGTGAACACGCTCGGAGTCGCGTTCTTCCAGGTGCGAATCGCCAAGGCAGTAAGGGATCTGAGCACAGCCGCCCGTTCGGTCCGGTACGCCGGGATCGCGATGCTCGCCGCCTGCGCCGTGTTCGCGACGACCGCGGCCGGCCTCGGTCCGGCGACGACCGCCGCCGTACTCGTGGCGGCTGCCGCACTGCTCACCGTCGGCGAGATGAAGCTGGCCTCCGGTGCCTGGGAGATCAGTTTCGGCCTCGCCCCGGCGGACAAGCAGGGGCAGTACCAGGGGTTCTTCGGCACCGGCCCCGCGATCGCCCGGATGCTCGGCCCGGCGCTGCTCACCACGGTGATCCTCGGATGGGGTCCGATCGGCTGGATCGCGGTCGGCGCACTGTTCCTGGGGACCAGTTGCGCAACTGGTCCCGCCGTACGATGGGCTGCGCGGACGAGGGCCGTCAACGAGGACGCCACGCCGTCGCTGGTAGAGGAGAGCGCCGCCTGATGGAGATTCCCGGACTGGTCGAGATCACCACCCACGACGAGCTGCGCGAGGTCGTCCCGCCACCGATCGGCGCCGCGGTCGCCAAGGAGCGTAAGGAGCTCCACGACCTGGACCTGCTGTGGCTCGGCAACTCCCCGTTCTGCCTGATCGCCACCTCCGACGCCGACGGCAACTGCGACGTCTCCCCCAAGGGCGACCCGGCCGGCTTCACCAAGGTCCTGGACCGGACCACGATCGCGATCCCGGACCGGGCCGGCAACCGCCGCATCGACGGCTTCACGAACCTGCTGAGCAACCCGCACGTCGGGCTGATCTACTTCGTCCCCGGGCGCACCGACACGCTCCGGATCAACGGCCGCGCGCGGATCGTCAAGGAGGCGCCGTTCTTCGACGACATGGTGGTCAAGGGCAACCGTCCGCAGCTCGCGCTGCTGATCGAGATCGAGCAGATCTTCCACCACTGCTCGAAGTCGTTCCTGCGCTCGCAGCTGTGGAAGCCCGAGACCTGGAACCCGGAGGCGGTCCCGCGCCGCGCGGTGCTGTCGAAGACCTTCGAGCGCCCTGACGACGACCTGACCAACCTCGACGAGTACTACGGCCAGAAGTACGAGGAGTCGATCTACAAGGTCAAGTACTGAACTACTTCGGCGGGCGCAGCCCGAAGTACTCCGTGGCGACGATGACACCCGCCCCGGCGGCCGTCTACGGTTCCGTAGTGTGACCGAACCTCTCGACGTCCCGGACCTCGGGGCCCGGATCCGCCGCTACACGCTGCCGATCGGGCTGGCCGTGTTCACGGTGGTCGGGACGTTCGGCGCGGCCCGCGGCCAGACCGACCGGCACCAGCCGGACGCGTTCATGGTCGTGCTGCTGCTGATCGCCGCGCTCTCACTGTTCTGGCGGAGCACCCGGCCGGTGCCGGTGCTGTGGGTGATCGTCGGCGCGACGCTCGCCTACATGCTCCGCGAGTACCCGTGGGGCCCGGTCGTGATCCCGTTCGTGATCGCGGTCTTCACCACGATCCGCCTGGGCCACCGAATAGCAGGCTGGGCCGGACTGATCTCGTTGTACGTCGGACACGTCGGCGGCCGGATGATCCTCGGTCTGAACCAGGACGGCATCTACCAGGTGCTGCTCGTCGGTGCCTGCTTCTGCGTCCTCGGGTTCCTCGCCGAACTCTTCCGCGCGCACCGCGACCGCGTGACAGCGGCCGCGCGGACCCGTAAGGAGGAGGAGTTGCGCCGGGCCGGCGAGGAGCGGCTCCGGATCGCGCAGGAGCTCCACGACGTCGTGGCTCACCACATCTCGCTGATCAACGTACAGGCGTCGACCGCTCTGCACCTGGTCGACCGTCAGCCCGAGCAGGCCGCCCCGGCGCTGTCCGCGATCAAGGACGCCAGCAAAGAAGCCCTGGTGGAGCTTCGGTCGATCGTCGGGATCTTGCGGCAGTCGGGTGAGGCCGCCCCGCGCCAACCGGTCGTGGGCCTCGACCATCTCGACCACCTCGTCAGCCGTACGGCGCGCGCCGGACTCGAGGTGCACAAGATCATCCACGGCGACCCCCGCCCGCTGCCGACCGGCCTCGACCGCGCCGCGTTCCGGATCGTCCAGGAGTCGCTGACGAACGTCGTACGGCATGCCCGAGCGACCTCCGCGACGGTCCGCATCCAGTACGGCGAGCAGGCGCTCGTGGTGCAGGTCGACGACAACGGCGAGTCCCTCACCGCGCAGCCGAAGGAAGGCAACGGCATCTCCGGCATGCGCGAGCGCGCCACCGCCCTCGGCGGCACGCTGACCGCCAACCGCACCCCCACCGGCGGACTCCGGATCATCGCGAACCTGCCGCTGTAGGTTTCCTGTGAGTCCCGGCGCTCGCCGGCAGACCCCACGCGGCGGATTCACAGAGTTCTCACAGAACCTCCCGGAGCATGCCCAGATCCGGGCTGCAGGCTGCGGGGTATGACAACGATCGAGGTTCGCGGGCTGACCAAGCGGTACGGCTCCGAGGTGGTGGTGGACGACCTGTCGTTCTCGGTCGAGCCGGGGCAGGTGACCGGGTTTCTCGGGCCGAACGGGGCGGGGAAGTCCACGACGATGAAGATGATCATCGGGCTGGCGGCGCCGACCCGGGGTTCGGTGACGATCGGCGGCCGGCGGTACCGGGAGCTGCCGGTACCGTTGACCGAGGTCGGGGCATTGCTCGACGCGGGTGCGGTGCACGGGGCCCGGACGGCGTACGACCATCTACTGGCGCTTGCCGTCAGCAACGGTCTGCCGCGGCGACGGGTCGACGAGGTGCTGGTCCGGACCGGGCTGGAAGGGGTGGCGCGGAAGCGGGCCGGCGGGTTCTCGCTCGGGATGCGGCAGCGGCTCGGGATCGCCGCGACGCTGCTCGGTGATCCGCGGGTGCTGATCTTCGACGAACCCGTGAACGGGCTCGACCCGGAAGGTATCCGGTGGATCCGGGACTTCATGCGCTCGCTGGCGGCCGAGGGCCGGGCGGTGCTGGTGTCGAGCCACCTGATGAGCGAGATGGCGCAGACCGCCGACCACCTGGTGGTGATCGGGCGCGGCCGGCTGATCGCGGACATGGGGATGGCCGAGCTGATGCATGCGAACGGCGACGGCACGGTGCTGGTCCGTACGGCGGATCCCGGCGGGTTCGCGCGCCACCTGACAGCGGCCGGCGGCACGGTCCGCGACGGGTTGCAGAGCGCGTTGGTGGTGTCCGGCCTGTCCAGCAGCGAGATCGGCAAGCTCGCGGCATACCACGGGGTGCCGTTGTCCGAGCTGACGCCGCAACGGGCGTCACTGGAGGAGGCGTTCATGGAGCTGACCAAGGACAGCATCGAGTATCAAGGGGCGACCGTATGAACACCGTGAACGCGCTGCAGGCCGAATGGATCAAGCTCCGCAGCCTGCGCTCGACCTGGTACACGATCGGCTGCTTGATGGTGCTCGGCGTCGGCATCACGGTGCTGTCGACGAGCAAGGCCGGCGAGGACTACTGGAGCGGGACGGCCGCGGACCGGGCCGCCTGGGACCCGACCACGCACAGCCTGAAGACGTTCATCGTCGCCCAGCTGATCATCGGTGTGCTCGGCATCCTGGTGGTGACCTCCGAGTTCGCGACGGGGCTGATGCAGACCACGCTCTCGGCCAATCCACGCCGTAACCGGCTGCTGGCCGCGAAGGCCGTCATCGCCACCGCGGTCGCGGCCGTAGCAGGCCAACTGCTGATGTTCGCGTCGTTCTTCATCGGTCAGGCGTTGCTGGCCGGACAGCACGTGCCGTACGCCCACCTCGGCGATCCCGGCGTGCTGAAGGCGATCGTCGGCGGCGGGCTGTACCTGTCGGCGATCGCCTTGCTGGCGGTCGGTCTCGGCACGATCCTGCGGGCCACCGCGGGCGCCCTCGCCGTACTGGTCGGGATCGTGTTCCTGGTGCCGGCCTTGGGCGGGCTGTTCCCGTCCTGGATGCAGGGGGTCTTCGACTTCTGGCCGACGCTCGGGGCAGCGGCGATCTTCGGCACGGTGCCGGACCCGGACTTCCCGCATCCGTGGCTCAACATCGGCGGGCTGTGGGTCGGCGTGGCCGCCGTACTCGTGGCCGCGTTCGTGGTCTTCCGCCGGCGAGACGTGTGACCGGCTCCCGCAACTCCAGCTCCGTATTCTGGCGACCATGACTCGGCTACTCGTGGTTGACGACGAAGCGACCGTGCGCGAACTGCTGTCCGCGACGTTGCGCTTCGCCGGCTTCGAGGTGACGTCGGCCGCGACCGCTTCGGAAGCAGTCGCGGCCGCGGCCGAGGAGCCGCCGGACCTGGTGCTGCTCGACGTGATGCTGCCCGACGTGGACGGCTTCGAGGTGGTTCGCCGTCTGCGCCCGATCCCGGTGCTGTTCCTGACCGCCCGCGACGGGAAGGCCGACAAGATCCAGGGGCTGTCGCTCGGCGCGGACGACTACGTGACGAAGCCGTTCGACCTGGAGGAGCTGATCGCCCGGATCCGCGCCGTACTGCGGCGCACGACCGGGCGGCCGAACGACGTACTGACCGTCGGCGCGCTGGCACTCGATGCCGAGGGCCACCAAGTGACACGGGACGGTACGGCGCTGCGGGTCTCCCCCACCGAGTTCCGGCTGCTGCGCTACCTGATGGAGAACGCGGGCCGCGTGGTGTCCAAGGCACAGATCCTGGAGCAGGTCTGGCGGTACGACTTCAACGGGGACACGAGCATCGTGGACACCTACATCTCGTACCTGCGCCGCAAGGTCGACGACCAGGAGCCGAAGCTCATCCACACCGTGCACGGCATGGGTTACGTGCTGCGAGCGCCCCGATGACGAGGCTGTCGCTGCGATCCCGACTGCTGCTGCTCACCGCCGGCCTCTTGCTCGCCGGGTTGAGCCTGATCAGCGCGGTCGTCTCGAACCAGCTGGAGCGGTACCAACTGGATCGGCTGGACAGCCAGCTCCGGTCGTTCACCCAGATCATCGCCGAGGTCGCACCGAACGGCCCCGCACGCGGGCAGCCGGCCCGGCCGCAGCTCCTCGATCCGGCGCTGGACCTGATCGGCGCGCCGTACCTCGCCTACCTCGACGGTGGCGGCGCGGTCGTCGGTACGGTGCGCTCGTCCCGCGTGGCGGCCGCGTCGTTCCCGTCCGACGACGCGCTGCGTTCGGTGCCGGCCGACGGGTCGGCCGTCGTGCTGCAGGCTGCCGACGGTTCGGGCCGCTGGCGTGCTGTCGCCCGGCCGGCGTCAGGCTGGAGCGGCACCGTGATCGCGACCGCCCAGCTGACCGCCGCCGATGCGACGATCGCCAAGCTCCACACCACCAGCCTGATCAGTGGCGCCGCCTTGCTCGTCCTTCTCACGGCCGTCGGATGGTGGGCGCTGGGTCGCGGACTCCGGCCGCTGCGCCGGATCGAGCACACCGCCGCCGCGATCGCGGCCGGCGACCTGACCGAGCGGGTGCCGGGTCTCGCCGCACCCAACACCGAGATCGGCCACCTGGGAAGGTCACTGAACACGATGCTCGGCCAGCTCGAGCAGGCGTTCGCGGACCGGGAACGAGCCGAGACCCGGATGCGGACCTTCCTCGCCGATGTCAGCCACGAGTTGCGTACGCCGCTGGTCGGCATCAAGGGCTCCACCGAGCTGTACCGGATGGGCGGGTCCGACGCCTAGGAGGCGATGAGCCGGATCGACCGCGAAGCCACCCGGCTCACCGGTCTGACCGAGGACCTGCTGCTGCTCGCCCAACTGGACGAGGATCCGGCAGCCCAGCTGGAGTGCGCACCGATGGACCTGCGGACGATCGCCAACGACGCCCGGCACGACCTGCGCGCGCTCGACCCGACCCGGACGGTCACGCTGACCGGGCCGGAGAACCACTCCGCGCCCGGTCCCGCTCCGGTGAACGGTGACGAGGACCGGCTCCGGCAGGTGGTCACCAACCTGGTCGGCAACGCGATCGCCCATACGCCACCCCGCACGGCTGTCCGGATCAGAGTCGGCACGGACGGCGGCCGTGCCGTGCTGATGGTCGAGGACGACGGCCCGGGGATGACGGACGAACAGGCCGAGCGGGTGTTCGACCGGTTCTACCGAGCCGACCGGGCCCGCAGGCACTCGGCGGGTGCGGGCTCCGGTCTCGGCCTCTCGATCGCCCGGTCCATCGCCCGAGCGCACGGCGGCGACCTCGTCGTCCATACCGTGCTCGGACACGGCACGGTGTTCTCGCTGACGTTGCCGGTGGCGGCCTCAGGGCAGCTTGACGTGGGACGGGTTCAGGTCGGCGACGCTCGAGACACCGAGTAGCGCCATCGTGCGGCGCACCTCCTTGGTCAGGATCTCCGCGGCCCGGGCGACGCCGCGCTGCCCGCCGGCCATCAGCCCGTACAGGTACGCGCGTCCTACCAAGCAGGCGTCCGCACCGAGGGCGATCGCCGCCACCACGTCCGCGCCGGACATGATGCCGGTGTCCAGGTAGATCTCCGCGTCGCTGCCGATCGCCTTCCGGACGTCCGGAAGGATCCGCAGCGGTGTCGGTGCCCGGTCCAGCTGGCGACCGCCGTGGTTGGACAGTACGACGGCGTCCGCGCCCGCGTCGACGACCCGGCGGGCGTCCTCGACGGTCTGGATGCCCTTCACGATCAGCGGCCCGTCCCAGATCGACCGCAGCCAGTTGAAGTCGTCGATCGTCATCGTCGGGTCGAACAGCTTGTCCAGCAGCTCCGCGACCGTGCCGTCCCAGCTGGACAGCGACGCGAACGTCAGCGGCCGGGTGGTCAGCAGGTTCGCCCACCAGGCCGGGTGCAGTGACGCGTCCAGCACTGTCTTCGCGGTCAGCGACGGCGGGATCGTGAAGCCGTTGCGGACGTCGCGCAGCCGGGCGCCGGCCACCGGTACGTCGACGGTCAGCATCAGCGCCTCATACCCGGCGGCGGCCGACCGTTTCACCAGGTCCTCACCGGCGTCGCGGTCCTTCCACACGTACAGCTGGAACCATTTGCGGGCGTCCGGCGCGGCGGCCGCGACGTCCTCGATCGACGTCGTACCCATCGTGGACAGCGCGTACGGGATGCCGACGTCCTGGGCGACCCGGACGACCGCGCTCTCACCCTCGTGGTTCATCATCCGGGTGAACCCGGTCGGCGCGAACGCGAACGGCAGCTCGGACCGCTTGCCGAGGATCGACGTCCCGAGGTCGATGTCGGACACGTCGCGCAGGATCGACGGCTGCAGCTCCATCTCCGCGAACAGCCGGCGGGCCCGGCGCAGGCTGATCTCCGCCTCCGCGGCACCGTCGGTGTAGTCGAACACCGAACGCGGCGTACGGCGCTTCGCGATCGCGCGCAGGTCCGCGATCGTCAGCGCCTTCTCCAGGCGCCGGTCGGTCGAGTTCACCGTGATCGGCTTCGGCCGCAGCAGCGGCTTCAACTCGGACCATTTGGGCATCTGGCGATCGGTCATCACAACTCCCGGCTGAATCTGTGGTCGGACCACACCCTACCCTGTGGTCCGACCACACAGGTAGGGTCGTTCACATGAAGAACTACGAGCTGGTCCTGCACCGGGTGGAGGCCGACCTGGCCGCGGGGCGGCTGCGGGTCGGGGGGCGGCTGCCCGGGGAGCGGGCACTCGCGGAACAGCTCGGGATCAGCCGGCCGTCGGTGCGCGAAGCGGTCCGGGTGCTGGAGGCGATGGGCGTCGTCCGGACCGCGACCGGGTCCGGGCCGGAGGCGGGCACGGTGATCGTGGCGGAGCCGGTGTCGCCGCTGACCGCCGTACTGCGGTTGCACCTGGCAACCAATCACCTGCCGATGGGGGACGTCGTCGAGACCCGGCTGTTGCTGGAGTCCTGGGCGGCGCGGGAGGCGGCCGGACGCGAGCTCGGCGCGGGTGAGCTGAAGGTCGCCGAGGAGCTGCTCGACCGGATGGACGACGGCGGGCTGTCGCCGGAGGAGTTCCATCTGCTCGACGCGGAGTTCCACGTCGCGCTGTCGGGGCTGGCGGGGAACGTGCTGATCGCGGCGGTGATGGCGTCGTTGCGGTCGGCGATTCACGGGTACGTGCTGGCCGCGGTGCCGAATCTGCCGGACTGGGAGGCGACGGTGGTCGGATTGCGGGCCGAGCACCGGGCGATCCTGGCGGCGGTGCGGGGCGGGGAGCCGGAGCGCGCGTCCGCGTTGGTGGGCGCGCATATCCGGGGGTTCTACCGTGCGGCGCAGTTAGCAGGGTTTGACAGCGGTACGGCGGAGGCCGAGGATCACGATCGCGCCGACGACGAGGTGGAGTGAGGCGAGGCCGAGCTTGGCGCCGAGGCCGATGCCGTTCGTGAGCGGGCTGCCGAGGGACGTGACGCAGACGATGGCCGCGATGACGGTCCAGGTGGTGCGGGCGCGTGCGGTACGGCGTTCGAGGATCGCGAGCAGGCCCCAGCCGAGGAAGCTGACCACGGCGGTGGAGATCACCACGGCAGGGGCGCCGATGTGCTGAACGCCGCCTTGGCGGGCCGTCAGGGTGAGGCCGGCGAGCGGTGCAAGCAGCATCCAGTCCACGAGCGCGGCAACCACGGCAACGGCAACCACCGCGATTCGCCGGCGCCCGACAGCAACAACAGGATTCGTTTCGACCGGGGTTTGCATTCGGGGCTCCTTCGGTGGCTGGGTGATGGGGACCAGAGTGGTCTGGGGGGTGAGGTTGCGGCATCGGCCAGGTGGCTGTGGGGGTTCGACTTTGGTCGGTGGTCGGGACCGGAGAGGACGCCTAGGCTCAGGGGCATGGACGAGCTGTGCATGCCGCGGAAGCCGCCGAGGTATGTCGAGGTGGTGGCGGTCGCCGCGATCGCGGTGCTGGTGGGGCTGACGATCGTCGGACGGTTGCCGGACCCGGAGCACCGCAAGTTCCTGCCGTTGGACATCGTCGTCGGGATCGCCTCGGTCGGCGTGACGCCGTTGGTGTTCCGGCGGCCGGTGCCGGGCGCGATCGCGGTCGCCGTACTCGCCGCCTTCTCCCCCGCCGCGACCCCGCCGTCGACCGTCGGCACGTTGAACGTCGCGCTCCGGCGACCGCTCCGTACGTCCGTCATGGTCGCGGCGATCGGCACCGCGAGCCATCTCGTTCAGGGCCTCTGGCAACCGATCCACGGCCTCCCGTACTTCTGGTACGCCGTCCTCGTCGTCGTTGTCCACGCAGGGCTGCTCGGCTGGGGCCAAGGCACCCAGGCACGTCAGCAACTGCTCGCGTCACTGCGAGAGCGCGCCGTCCGCGCGGAGGCCGAGCAAGGACGACGTGTCGCGGAGGCGCGGTCCCTCGAGCGGACGAAGATGGCCCGCGAGATGCACGACGTACTGGCGCATCGCCTGTCGCTGCTGGCCACGTACGCCGGTGCGCTCGAGTACCGCCCGGACTCCTCGCCGGAGAAGCTGGCGACGGCGGCCGGTGTCATCCGTACGGGTGTCCACCAGGCGCTCGACGAGTTGCGCGAGGTGATCAACGTCCTGCGCGACGAGGACGTGTACGAGGGCCGCCCGCAGCCGACGTTCGGCGATCTCCAGGCGCTCGTCGACGAGTCGCGTGCGGCGGGCACCACGATCGCGTACGACGATCGGGTCACGGACGCCACGTCGTTGCCGCCGGCAACCGGGAGGACGGCGTACCGGATCGTCCAGGAAGGGCTGACGAACGCCCGCAAGCACGCCGCCGGATGCCCGGTGGCGGTGCTGGTCACCGGGCACCCCGGCGACGGGCTGCGGATCGAGCTGACCAACCCGGCGTCGAACGGTACGCCGTTGGTGCCGGGCAGCGGGACCGGTCTGGTCGGGCTGACCGAGCGGGTGCAACTCGCGGGCGGCACCCTCGACCACGGACGAGAGCCCGGTGGCGCGTTCCGGCTCGAGGCCTCGCTACCGTGGCCTCCATGATCCGGGTACTGGTGGTGGACGACGATGCGTTGGTCAGGGCCAGCCTGGAGATGATGCTCGACGGCGCGAATGGGATCTCGGTCGTCGGCCAGGCCGCGGACGGCGACGAGGTGCCGGCCGCGGTCGACGCGCACTTCCCGGACATCGTGCTGATGGACCTGCGGATGCCGAGAGTGGACGGGATCGTCGCGACCCGGCGGCTGCGGGGGCGGCCGAATCCGCCGGAGGTGGTGGTGCTGACCACGTTCGACACCGACGAGAACGTGCTGCACGCGCTCCGCGCCGGCGCCAGCGGGTTCCTGCTGAAGGACACTCCTCCGGCGCAGATCGTCGAGGCAGTACGCCGGGTCGCGGCCGGGGACCCGATCCTGTCGCCCGCGATCACCCGCCGGCTGATGGACCGTGCCGCGACGCAGGCGGACGCGCACACGATCGCGCAGCGGAAGCTGGAGCGGCTGTCGCCGCGGGAGTACGACGTGATGCTCGCGGTCGCGCAGGGCAAGGCGAACGCGCAGATCGCCACCGAGCTGTTCATGAGCCTGGCGACCGTGAAGGCGCACATCTCGCACATCCTCACCAAGCTCGAACTCGGCAACCGGACCCAGGTCGCGCTCCTCGCCCATGACGCTGGGCTCGCATAAGGTCAACGCATGATCAGGGTGCTGCTGGCGGATGACCAGGCGTTGGTGCGGGCCGGGTTCCGGTCGTTGCTCAACGCCGAGGACGACATCACCGTGGTCGGCGAGGTCGCGGACGGGGCGGAGGCCGTCGTGGTCGCGCGGCGGGAGAAGCCGGACGTCGTGCTGATGGACATCCGGATGCCCGGGACCGACGGGCTGGAGGCGACCCGGCGGATCGGGGCCGACCCGGAGCTGGCCGATGTCCACGTGGTGATCCTGACGACGTTCGACCTGGACGAGTACGTGTTCGAGGCGCTGCGGGTCGGGGCGAGCGGGTTCCTGGTGAAGGACACCGAGCCGGTCGAGCTGCTGCAGGCGGTCCGGGTGGTCGCGCGCGGGGACGCGCTCCTCTCCCCCGGCGTCACCCGGCGGCTGGTGGCCGAGTTCGCGTCCCGCAGCAGGCAGCCGCACGCCAGCAAGGAGCTCGACGTCCTCACCGAACGCGAGAAGGAGATCGTCGCGCTCGTCGGCGAGGGGCTGTCGAACGACGAGATCGCCGCGCGGCTGGTGCTGAGCCCGGCGACCGCGAAGACGCATGTCAGCCGCGCGATGATCAAGCTCGGCGTCCGCGACCGCGCCCAACTGGTCGTCGTCGCCTACCAGACCGGCCTCGTCCGCCCCGGCTGGCTGGGTTGACCTTCCACCTGCTCGAACCCGCACGCTCGCCTGTATGGAACACCTCGAACAGCTCACCGCCGCGGTCGAACGCGGCCGCACCGGCGACCGGGCAGCCGCCCGCCACGACCTCGGCAGCCTGTGGGAAGAGTCCACCGACCTCCAGGAACGCTGCGCGATCGCGCACTATCTCGCCGACCTGCAGGACGACGTGCACGCCGAACTGAGGTGGGACCTCCGGGCGCTCGAGTGTGTGCAGGACGATGGCTGGCTCCCGTCGCTGCATCTGAACCTGGCGGACGACTACCGGCGGCTCGCACAACCTGGGCCGGCGAACGAGCACCTCGAGGCAGCACGTTCTCGTCTCTCGGAACTGCCTGAAGGTGCGTACGGGGAGGTGATCCGCGCGGGGGTCGGGCATGTGGCGGATGCGCTCAAGGCGGGGAACGTGCGACCGCTGGAGTCCAGTCCGAGTAGCTGAGTACTCCGCCGGCGGTAGGCCGGTTCACTCCCCCGAGGCGACGCCGCAACTCGTCCGCGGCGACACCCTCTAGGTATGGATGCGTTGGTTGAGGTCAGCGGGCTGACGAAGAGGTACGGCGACACCCTTGCGGTGGACGGTGTCGATCTGACGGTGCTGCCGGGTGAGGTGTACGGGTTCCTCGGGCCGAACGGTGCGGGCAAGACCACCACGTTGCGGATCCTCACCGGGCTGATCGCGCCGACGAGCGGCAGCGTCCGTGTGCTGGGCGGCCGGCCGGGTGAGGCCGACGTGCTGGGGCGGACCGGGTCGATGATCGAGTCGCCCGCGTTCTACCCGTACCTGTCCGGCCTCGACAACCTGCGGCTGCTGGCCGAGTACGCCGACGTCCCTCGGCAGCGGATCGACGAAGTGCTGGAGCTGGTCGACCTCACGGATCGCGCGGCGGACCGGTTCTCGACGTACTCCCTGGGGATGAAGCAGCGCCTGGGGGTCGCGGCCGCGCTGCTGAAGGACCCGGAGCTGGTGATTCTCGACGAGCCGACGAACGGCCTCGACCCGGCCGGGATGCGCGACATGCGGCGGCTGATCCGCGAGCTGGGCTCCGGCGGGCGGACCGTGCTGCTGTCCAGCCACCTGCTCGGCGAGGTGCAGCAGATCTGCGACCGGGTCGGCATCATCAACGCCGGCCGGATGGTTGCCGAGCACCACGTCGACGAGCTGCGCGGCGAACAGGAGCTCGTCGTCCGCGCCACCCCGGGGGACCGGGCCAAGACACTGCTGGCGTCGTTCGGGACGGTCCACCTGTACGACGACACACTCCGGCTGCAGGTCGATCCGCGACGCGCCGCCGAGGTGAACCGGACCCTCGTCGAGGCCGGCGTCGAGGTCTCCGAGCTGCACACTGCCGAACGCGCCCTCGAGGACATCTTCTTCGAGCTGACCGCCGAGGAGAACGCCGATGCCAGGTAGCTACCGCGCGGAACTCCTCAAGCTCCGCAAGCGATCCGCGGTCTGGGTGCTGTTCGGCGCCGGACTCGTGCTCAGCCTGATCTTCGGCTACCTGTTGCCGTACCTCGCCTACGCGACCGGCGACGACACCCCGAGTACGACGGGTGTCCCACGGGCCGAGGTGCTCCGCGGGATGCTGCCGGCGCGCGTCGTCGACAACACGATCGGCGGCTACCCGATCTTCGCCGGTGCGCTCGCGCTGGTGCTCGGCGCGATCGTGATCGGCGGCGAGTACACCTGGGGAACCCTCAAGACGGTCCTCACCCAACGCCCACGCCGGCTCACGATCCTGGCCGCGCAGTTCCTTGCCCTCGGCACCACGATCGCGCTGTGGGTGCTCGGCATCTTCGCCGCCTGCGCGCTCTGCAGCGTCGGGATCGCGGCCGCCGAGAACGGCTCGACGAGCTTCCCGAGCATCGGTGACCTCCTGCAGGGTCTGGCCGGAGGCTGGCTGGTGCTGATGATGTGGTGCCTGGCCGGTGCCGCGCTGGCGGTTGCCTTCCGCAACGTTGCGCTGCCGATCGGCCTCGGTGTCGTGTGGATCCTCGGGATCGAGACGCTGCTGGCCGGGGTGGTGAGCAGCCTGCTCCCTGGCCTCGAGTGGCTCGCCGACCTGTTGCCCGGAACGAACGCCGGCTCGCTCGTGTTCAGCCTCACCGGAATGGCCGCCGCCGACGCGCCTCCCGGAGTACGGGACGCGGTCGGCGGCGGACGGGCACTGCTGACCCTGATCGCCTACTGCGCGGTCTTCACGGCCCTCGCGGCCTGGACCATGCGGCGCCGGGACGTCACCTGATCCCGGCGTGCACCAGGGCGAGCTCGCAGAACATCGCGTTCGCCCAGGAGAACCACTCGCGGGTGAACTTCCGCGGGTCGTCGACGTCGAAGCCCTCGTGCATCTGCCCGGTGCCGCCGGTGGTGTCGCGAAGGAGTTCGAGCAGCCGCTGCCGCTCGTCGGCCGACGTACTCGAGATGCCCTGCACGGCCAGGGCGATGTGCCAGATGTAGCGCGGCGGCGTGTGCGGGCTGCCGATCCCGGCGGCCGCCGTACCGCTGTAGTAGTACGGGTTGTCCGGGCTGAGCAGCAGCGACCGGGTCGCGAGGTAGGTCGGGTCGTCGGCGGCGGCGTACCCGGTCAGCGGGATCGACAGCAGGCTGGGCATGTTGGCGTCGTCCATCAGCAACGACTCCCCCAGCCCGTCCACCTCGTACGCGTACACCCGGCCGTGCACCGGATGCTCGACGGTCCCGTACTGCGCGATGCCCTCGTCGATCTCGGCCTTCAGCGCCTTCGCCCGGTCGGCCAGCGGCTCGTCCCGCAGTACCTCGGTGGCGATCTCCTGCAGGTACCCGAGCACCACCGAGGCGAACATGTTGCCGGGCACGTTGAAGCCCAGCTCGGTCGCGTCGTCGCTCGGCCGGAACGCGCTCCACGACATCCCGGTCGGCCGCGTCAGCCGGCCGCGACCCTCCCGGACCAGCGTGTCCTCGGGCCGCTCGTCGTGCCGCTGGAAGTGGTACGCCGACCGCGCCTCGTGGTCCTGCTCGACCGTCCACAGGTCCACGATCGCCTCGGCCGCGGCCCGGTAACGGCTGTCGATCACGTCGGCGCGGCCGGTGATCCGCCACAGCCGGTACGCCAGCTCGAGCGGGAAGCAGAGCGAGTCGATCTCGTACTTGCGCTCCCACACCCACGGCGACATGTCGGTCTCGTCCGTGACGTGCCCCGCGCCGTTCGCCGCCTTGTTGAACGCGTTCGCGTACGGATCGAGTACGACGTACTCCAGCTGCCGGTGCAGAACGCCGATCAGGACGTCCTGCAGCCCCGGATCGTCCTTGCACAGCAGCAGGTACGGGCGCAGCTGGGCGGCGGAGTCCCGCAGCCACATCGCCGGGATGTCGCCGGTCAGCACGAACGTCGTCCCGTCCGGCAACCGCTCGGCGACCGCGGGCAGGTTCTCGGCCATCGACCGCCGGAACATCTCCGCGATCACCTCGTCACCGCAGGCCTGCTGGACAGCCACGACGGCCCGGGCAAGCACCTCGGAGTCGATCATCAACACATCTACCTTTCACCAACGAGAGCGGGGTTGAAGGTCCGGTCGAGGACCAGGGTCGCGGCGCCGATCGCGCCGACATCGGTGCCGAGCGCGGTTCCGGTGACCTCGAACGGATGCACCGCCTGCAGCAGGAACCGGCCGTCCAGCGCCGCACGGACGGCGGCGTCCAGGACCGGAGCGAGATGTTCCCAGTGCGGACCGCCGAACACGACGCGGTCCAGGTCGAGCAGGTTCGCGACGTCCTCGACCACCTTGGCGATCCGGACGGCCAACTGTACGACGATCTGCCGTGCCCCGGCGGAACCGCCCGCGGCGAGGGTACAGAGCCGGGCGAAGGCCTCGTCGACGGCGGGACGGTCGTCCAGGTCGAGGTCACCGGCAAGTACTCCGGCGCGCACCGCCTGCTGCACCAGGTACCGCGGCTGGCTGGCCTCGCCGACACATCCGCGGCGGCCGCAGTAGCAGACCGGGCCGTCGGGGTCGACGATCACGTGCCCGATCTCGCCGACGTTGCTGGACGACCCGCGCACCACCTCGTCGCCGATCACCACGCCGGCGCCGACGCCGGTACCGAGGTAGAAGAACACGAAGCTGCCGCCCTGCCCGGCCCACTTCTCCGCGGCCGCGGCGGCGGTCACGTCCTTGTCCAGGACGACCGGTAGACCGGTGCGCTCCTGGAGCCTGCCGCACAGCGGGACCAGGTGCCAGGCCGACAGGTTCGGCGGGTCCACCACCACGCCGCGTTCGACGTCGATCGGGCCGGGCGCTGCGATCCCCACCCCGGTCACCCGATCGCGTGCCGCACCCGACGAGGCGATCACTTCCTCGATCGTCTTCGCGATGCCGTCGATCAGCAGGTCCGGGTCGTCGGCGTACTGGTCGACCGGCCGCCGGGCGACCACCTCGCCGGTCAGGTCCAGCAGCACGACGGTGACCACGGACGGGTCCAGGTGGACGCCGACGGCGTACCGGCCGGCGGGCTCGAGTTCGAGCAGGGTCCGCGGCTTGCCGAGCCCGGCGCCGCGCAGTACGCCGGCCTCGCGGACCAGGCCGGCGTCGAGCAACCGGCGGACGATGTTCGAGATCGCCTGCCCGGACAGGCCGGTGGCCTCGGCCAGCTCGACCCGGCTGAGTTGCTCGCTGCGACGGATCGCGTCCAGGACGACGGCGTCGTTGAACCCCCCGACACGATCCAGGTTCGTCCCCCGTCTAGCCATTCGGGTCCGCACCCCACGGCTGCGACCAGTCGTACTCGATCGTCGTGCCGCCGGTCCGCCACTCGTTCGGGGTGGTGTTCGTCAGCCAGTCCGCCGGCTCGATGCCTGATTCCGCGCCGCCGTCCAGGGCCAGCCGGATCCCGGCCCGCAGCTCCCGGTCGATGTCCGCGGTCCGGGCGGCCGGGTCGATCGACAGGAACAGCGCCGTCCCGGAGCGGGCGATCAGGTCGAGATAGCGCGCGTTCAGCTCCCACGGCGTCTGCGGCGTACACGGGACGCAGTCGGCGTCGACGGTGAAGAACCGGTTGTGCTGCGGCAGCCGGAACGCGAGCGTGTTCACGCCCATCTTCCGGGTCCGCTCCCAGTCCCGGCCGGAGGTGTCGTCGCCGATCCGCTGGACGTCGACGAGTCCGGCGGCCAGGTGGCCGACGGTGTTGCAGCCGATCACCACCAGGTCCTCCGCGGCGCTCCGGACCTCGCGGTAGAAGTCGAGCACGATCTCGGCGGTGGTGCGGGTCGGGTCGTGGAACTGCCAGCCCGCGTCGGTCATCCGGGCACCCATCGCGGGCCCGAAGCCGCCGAAGACGTCGTACGTGCTGAAGTCGTGCTTGACCAGCTCGAAGCCCCAGTCCTTGAACCGGCGCAGGTCCGCCTTGATGCCGTCGACGACCTCGGGGTACGTCGGGTCCAGCGCGCGGCCCGGCTTGTCGTGCGGGCCCTTGGACGCCAGCGGGCTCGGCTCGCGGACGAGCAGCGGGCGGAACCACAGGCCCGGGCGGGCGCCGATCGCCTTGACCGCGGCCGCCGTACCAGCCATGTCGTCGAAGACGCCCGGCGTACCGCGGTCCCAGGGGCCGCCGGAGCAGACGCCGCCCGGGTACCAGCCGTCGTCGACGACGCTGAACGGCTTGACCGGATGCCCGTCGGCGAGTTCGACGATCGTCGACGCGTCCTTGAGGACCGCCTTCTCGTCGAAGTTCTCGCCGTACGCGTAGTACCAGTTGTTGGCACCAACTACAGGCCCGGCCACCGGCGCGGGCTCAGGTCGCGCCGGTAGCCGGGTGCTCATGGAGGCGACCGCTGCGTTCAGGGTCTGCCAGGGTGTGCCCGTGTCCTCGAATCGTCGCACGACGGCTGCTTTCAGCGTACGGCCGCCCAGGTGGACAGGCCCGCCGCCGTTGCGCAGGTCGAGCCACAACGTGAACCCGTCACGGTCGACCGTCCACGCACAGAACGCGTTCGGCTGGACGTCGACGCCCATGCCGAAGGTTCCCGCGCCCGAGTGGACGAGGAAGTACCACGGCAGCAGCCGCTCGGGCTGCTGGTGCCGCCACTGCAGATCGCCGTACGACCGCTCCCAGGCGTCGCCCAGGACCAGCGCGTCCGCGGGCAGCTTCTCCGACCAACGCAGTGCCACCCGGGAGATCCGCGTGGCGGTGACCTCGACGGTTCCGTCGTTCCAGTCGATCGTCGCACCGGCGCGCGACGGGACGACCAAACCGTCCGAGGGGTCCGTCTGGACGAAGACAGCGCTGGGCTCGTTCACCTTGCTCCCTCGGGCGGATTAATTTCCCCAGAGACTTTAGTTAGTGCTCGTCAGCGTGGTCAAGGCAGTGACCAGGCGGTCGACATCGGACTGATCGTTGTACGGCGCCAGGCCGGCGCGGACCGCACCTTCCGGGCCGAGGCCCAGCAGGTTGGCAGGCTCGTAGGCGTAGAACGAGCCCGCCGGGGCGTTCACCCCAGCGGCCGCCAGGTGTTCGGCGACCTCCGCGGGGGTGTGCCCGTCGACGGTGAAGAGCAGCGTGGGCGTGCGGTGCGCGGCGTGGCCGTACAGCGTGACGCCGGGGATCGCCGCGAGCCGGGTCTCCAGGTCGTCGCGGAGGGCGTCCTCGTGCTCCTCGACCAGGCGGAGCGAGTCGACGAGCCGCTCGCGGCGGGTGGCCCCGGAGCCGCCCAGCCCGGCGATGAAGTCGACCGCGGCCGTCGTACCGGCGAGCAGCTCGTACGGCAGCGTCCCGAACTCGAACCGCTCCGGTACGACGTTCGTCGACGGCAGCAGCTTGTCCGGCGTCAACGTCTCCAGCAGTTCGGGCGCCGCAGTGAGTACACCGAGGTGCGGTCCGAAGAACTTGTACGGCGAGCAGGCGTAGAAGTCGGCGTACCCCGCGTCGACGGCCGTGTGCGCGGTCAGATGTACGCCGTCGACGTAGATCAGCGCACCCGCGGCGTGGACCTGCTCGGCAATTCGCCGGGTGTCCGGGCGGGTGCCGAGCAGGTTGGAGGCGGCGGTGACCGCGACCAGCCGGGTCCGGTCGGTGAGCAGCGGGCCGATGTCGTCGAGCTCGGAGGTCTCCGGGTCGAATCCGAGCCACTTGATCGTGGCACCCGCTGCCGCGGCGGCCTGCACCCACGGGCGGACGTTCGCGTCGTGGTCGAGGCGGGTGACGATCACCTCGTCGCCGGCGGTCCAGGTCTTCGCGAGCGTCCGGGAGAAGTCGTACGTCAGCTGGGTCATGCTGCGGCCGAAGACGATCCCCTGAGCGGTGGTGCCGAGCAGGTCGGCCATCGCTTCGCGGGCGCCGACGACGACCTCGTCCGCGCGGCGTTCGGCGGCGGTCAGCCGGCCGCGGTTCGCAAGCGCCGAGGTGAGGGTCCTCGCGACCGCGTCGGCGACCGGCTGCGGGGTCTGCGAACCACCCGGGCCGTCGAAGTGGGCGGCACCCTCCTCGAGCGCGGGAAACTGTTTCCGGACGGCGATCACGTCGAAGGCACTCATGGGCGTCATCCTCTCTCGCTCCTGACATCCGCCGCCAGCGCCTGCCCGAATACGGATATAAATGCGCGAATTGTCGGCTGCGTAGTGCAGGATGTCAGGAGTGAGCACGGTAACGACTCCTGACAACGCTCCCGCTCGAGCGTGGGTCCCGAACATGCTGGCGCTGGCCGCCATCTGGGGCTGTAGCTTCCTCTTCATCTCGGTCGGCGTCCGCGAACTGCCGCCGCTCTACCTGGCGCTCGGCCGGGTGCTGGCCGGCTCCGTCGTACTGCTGGCGATCCTGGTCGTGAAGCGCGAGCCGCTGCCGCGCGACCCGCGCTTGTGGGCGCACTCGTTCGTGGTCGGGGCGATCGGGTCGGCGATCCCGTGGACCCTGTTCGGGTACGGCGAGGAGCGCATCCCGTCGTTGCTGGCCGGCATCTGGAACGGCATCACGCCGCTGATCGTGCTGCCGATCGCGGTGCTGATCTTCCGGACCGAGAAGTTCTCGGCGCAGCGTGGTTTCGGGTTGCTGATCGGGTTCCTCGGGATGCTCGTGGTGCTCGGGGCCTGGCGGGTGCAGGCCGGCGCGGACCTGGCAGGACAGGGGCTGTGCATGCTGGCCGCGTTCTTCTACGGGCTCGCGATCCCTTACCAGAAACGGTTCCTGGCCGGCACTACGCTGTCGGGTACGGCGTTGTCCACGGCGTTGTTGCTCTGCGCAACGGTCCAGCTCGCGGTGGTCGCGCCGCTGGTCACCGGGCAGGCGCCGCCCGCGCCGTGGTCGCTGTCGTTGAAGGTCGTGCTGAGCGTGGTGGCACTCGGTGCGCTCGGCAGTGGGCTCGCCTTCGTCCTCAACATGCGCAACATCCGGCTGATCGGCGCCAGCCGCTCGTCGATGGTGACGTACCTGATGCCGGTCTTCTCGATCCTGGTCGGCGTGATCGTGCTGCACGAGCACATCACCTGGTACCAGCCGGTCGGCGGCCTCATCGTCCTCGCCGGCGTCGCCGTCTCCCAGGGCCTGGTGACCAACCTCCGCCGCAAACCGGCGGTCGTCACCGCAACCACCTGAGCACGCGGACCGCTACGCGCGACGCAGGTTGGGAACGGCGGCGACGACCACTGCGACGAGGGCGAGGAGGGTGCCGGCGACGACCGGGGCGGTGACCGGTTTGTCGGAGACCGGGATGAAGATGTCGATGAAGAGACTGGCGATCAGCTGACCGGCGATCGTCCCGAGACCGAGGACGAAGACGCCGACCACGCGGACCACGGCGGCGGCCGCGCTGATGAAGATCACGCCGCACATGCCGCCGAAGTACAGCCACGGCTCACCCGGCAGAGCCTTCGGCGCGCCGCGGAACGCCAGGTCGACGACGAAGACCAGCAGCAACGCGAGGAAGCCGACCAGGAAGTTCACCACGCCGGCCGCGACTGCGCCGTACGCGTCCGACGACGCGGTGCGGGCGACCCGGCCGTTGATGGCCTGCTGTACGGCGGTTCCGACGCCGGCGAGCGCGGGGAGGATCGCGAGCAGCAGCCCGTCGGGGTGACTGAGCTGCTCCGAGACCGCGAGCGCCACCGCGACGAGCGCGATCGCCGCGCCGACGATCCGCAGCGTGGTCAGCGGCTGCGGACCCGCCGGGCCGAACCCGAGGCGGTCGACCACGAGACTGCTGATCGCCTGCCCCGCCACGCCCGCCACCAGGAACACCGCGACGCCGATCACCGACACCGTGATCGACTGCGTCGCGACCAGGAACGCGCCCGCGACACCGCCCGTGCACTGCCACCAGCGCAGGCCGCCGTACCCGCGCATCGGGGTCCGGATCGCGCGCCACACGCTGCCGAGCCCACGCCGTACCCGGGGAACCACCGCCGTCGCGACCAGTAGCACCAGCAGACCGGTGCCGAACGAGATCAGCGCCGCCGGGATCCCGTCACCCAGCTTGCCGCCCAGCTCCCCGTTGATCCGGGACTGCACCGCGACCAGCATGCCGATCCCGAAGGCGGACGTCAGCCCGGCCAGATGGTGCTGCCGGGTCGAGCCCGCGGGGCGTACGGCCGTCGTCGTCACAGCTCCATCATGACCGTTCGCCCTGTAGCGCCTGACAACGGGTCCGAACTATGAGCGGCGGACCAGCGCCAGGTACATCGCGTCGGTGCCGTGCAGGTGCGGCCAGAGCTGTACGTCGGGACCGTCGCCGAGGTCGGGTACGCCCGGGAACAGCGGACGGGCGTCCTCGAGTGTCGCGTCCGCCCGGCGTCCCAGCACGGTGTCTACGACGGCGCGGGTCTCGTCCGGATGCGGCGAGCAGGTCACGTACGCGACGACTCCGCCCGGGCGGACCGAGTCGATGGCCGAGTTCAGCAGCGCTTCCTGGAGCGGCCGGAGCTCCGCGACGTCGTCCGGCGTACGGCGCCAGCGTGCTTCCGGGCGACGGCGGAGCGCGCCGAGGCCGCTGCACGGTACGTCGGCGAGCACCCGGTCGAAGGAACCGGCCGGCCACGTCGGCTTGGTGCCGTCGCCGACGAGCACCTTGTGGTCGCCGGGGATCGCGCGAAGGTTCTGCCGGACCAGCTCGGCCCGGTGCTTGAGCGGCTCGACCGCCGTCAGCCGGCCGTCCTTCACTAGGGCGGCCAGCAACGCGGATTTCCCGCCCGGGCCCGCACACAGGTCGAGCCAGTTCGCGTCGTCCCCGTCGACCTTCGCCGACGCCAACGCGACCGCCACCAACTGCGACCCTTCGTCCTGCACGCCCGCTCGGCCGGTCGCGACCGCCTCGATCCGTCCGGGATCCCCGCCGCCACCCAGCACGGCACCGTACGGCGACCACCGGGCGGCCTCCGCCCCGGCCGCCACCAGTTCGTCCACCTCCGACACGCCGGGCCTGGCCACCAGCGTCACCCGAGGCGGCTCGTTGTCCGCGACGAGCAACCGCTCCAACTCTCTCGTCGCATCCCCCGGCGGGGCGGCACCCGGCCCGTCCGTGAGCGCGCGGTCGAAGGCGTCGATCACCCACCGCGGATGTGCTTCGGCGATCGCCAGGTGCCCCAGCGGATCGTCCTCCCACGCCGGGGCGACGGTAGTGATCCACTGCTCCAGCGTCCGCTGACTGATCTTGCGCAGTACGGCGTTCACCAGACCCGTGCGTTTCTGGCCGAGCACCGCACGGGTGAGCGTGACCATCTCCGAGACCGCGGCGTACGAGTCCACCCGCATGTTCAGCAGCTGATGACTGCCGAGGCGCAGCATGTCCAGCAGCTCCGGGTCGAGCTCGGCCAGCGGTCGTGACACGCTCCGCGCCAGGAAGACGTCGTACGTGCCCTGCCACCTCAGCGTCCCGTGGACCAGCTCCGTGCAGAACGCCGCATCGCGACCCGACAGCCGTGCCTCGCGGAGCGCCTTGTTGAGGGCGAGGTTCGCGTAACCGCCCTCGGCGGTCACCTGCCGGATCACCTGGTACGCGACCCGCCGTACCCGATCCGGCTCTCGCTGCGGCCCGCGGTTCCGGGGTGAACGATCGCTCACCCCAGGACGTCCTCGTCGGTCAACCGCACACCACGCGCCCAGTCGGCCGCCGCCATCGGCTTCTTGCCCTGCGGCTGGACCGTCACCAGCTCGACGGCCTTGCTGCCGGTCCCGACCTTGACCGCGGACTTGGTTGCCTGCAACTCGCCCGGCTTGAGTTCTTCGGACGTCAGCCGCACGGCGAGGACCTTCAGCCGTTCGCCCCGGAACGTCGTCCATGCACCCGGTGCCGGGTTGCACCCGCGCACCAGCCGGTCCACCCGCTGGGCCGGCGCCTTCAGATCCAGCTCGGCGTCCTCGACCGTGAGCTTCGGGGCCAGCGTCACGCCGTCGGCAGGCTGCTCACGCGCCTCCAGCACACCGGCCTCGATCCCGTCGAGCGTGTCGACGAGCAGCTTCGCCCCGGACACCGCGAGCCGGTGCAGCAGGTCGCCGGACGTGTCCTCGGGGCCGATCGGCTCGGTCAGTACGCCGTACACCGGGCCGGCGTCCAGCGCCTTCACGATCCGGAACGTGCTCGCCCCGGTCACGTCGTCGCCGGAGATGATCGAGTGCTGCACCGGCGCCGCGCCACGCCACGCGGGCAGCACCGAGAAGTGCAGGTTGATCCAGCCGTGCTCCGGGATGTCGAGCGCCGCCTGCGGCAGCAACCCGCCGTACGCGACCACCGGGCAGCAGTCCGGCGCGATCTCCCGCAGCCGCGCCAGGAACTCCGGGTCGCTCGGCTTCACCGGCTTGAGGATCTCGACCCCGCCCAGCTCCTCGGCGTACTGCGCGACCGGCGAGGCGACCAGCTTCCGCCCGCGTCCGGCCGGCGCGTCCGGCCGGGTGACGACCCCGACCAGGTCGTGGCGACTGGCAACAATCGCCTCGAGCGCGGTGACAGCGGGCTCCGGCGTACCTGCAAAGACGACTCTCAAAGGCCGAATCCGTTCGTAGGGTGGGGAGAGACCTTGATCTGTGGGGGGCCGGCCAGGCCGGACCACTCGGACTCGCGGATGGCCTTCATGGCGGCCTTGCGGGTCTCGCGGTCGAGGCGGTCGACGAACAGGACGCCGTCCAGGTGGTCGGTCTCGTGCTGGATGCAGCGGGCCAGCAGGTCGGAGCCCTCGATCACCACGGGGTCGCCGTACATGTTGAAGCCCTTGGCGATCACCGACTGGGCGCGGCGGCAGTCGAAGGTCAGGCCGGGGATCGACAGGCAGCCTTCGGGGCCGAACTGTTCCTCGACGGAGAGCGAGAGCTCCGGGTTGATCAGGTGACCCAGCTCGCCCTCGACGTGGTACGTGAAGACCCGCAGGCCGACACCGATCTGCGGTGCGGCCAGGCCGGAGCCGGGCGCGTCCTGCATGGTGTCGGTGAGGTCCGCCACCAGGCGGCGCAGCTCGGCGTCGAAGTCGACGACGGGCTCGGCCTTGGTGATCAGTACGGGGTCGCCGAACAGGCGGATGGGTTGGACCGACACAGACACTCCACACGCTTCATGAACCGGGACCGGGACAGTTTAGTTGGCCCGTGCCGGAGATTCCCGGCGGGAGGCCCCTCCCGTTTGTTGCCACAAGCACGTACTGTGGTCCCAGGCGTACCTACAGTCACTGCCGTCACACGCCGCTCGGGAGACCCAATGCTCACAGCAGCACGGGGGGCAACTCTGGTCCTCCTGGGTGCACTGCTCGCCCAGGCACCCCTCACCGCCCAGGCCTACCAACCGGACGACTCGCCGTACCGGTCCACACCACCTGCTCCAACTCCGACGGAGCCCAGTACGACGCCGGCTGCTGACGAGCCGCCGGCGGCGCGGTCGTGGAGTGATGTGGTGAAGGAGGTGACGGAGACCTCGCCTGGTGATGTGCAGTTGCGGTCAGCGGATGTGTCCGCGCAGGCCGCGTCGATGCTGCGGTGCTTCAAGCTCGAGACCGAGAACTACTGCCTCGGGCTCGGGTTCGTCGAACAGGTGCCGACCGGGGCTCAGCGGCACGCGCTGATGGAGCAGCCGAGCCTGCGGACGGCCGACGCGAGTGCTGAGCAGGACATCCCCACGGGTGACCTCACGCCGGCCGCGCTCGTCGCCCAGCGCGCCGCCCTTCCGAAGAGCCAACGCGTCACAGTGGAGCTCGACGAGATGCAGGCCGCGTGGAACGGCCGCGAGAAGGCCCGCGAACTGCGCGAACTCGCCGAAGCCAACACCCCACACCCCAACCCGGCACCAACCTCGGACACCACCCCGAGCAGCAGCCCCACCAGCACGCCCACGGAAACACCCACCGAAACACCCACGGGTAAACCGACGACCCTGCCGAGCACCGTGGGGACGCCGACCAGCTCCCCCACCAGCACGCCGGCCACTCCGGCGGCGCCCGTGGTCGTGCCGGGTTCGGCGTACATCATGAAGGGGTATCAGACCTCGCAGGAGAAGGGGTACTGGTGCGGCCCCGCCACCTTCCAGTCGATCGACTGGGCGGACGACAACCAGAAGGACACCCAGGCGTCCTGGGCGAAGGACCTCGGCTCGACCACCGGCGGTACGGCGATCTCCGCGATGGTGCGGCAGACGAACCTGAAGACCGGCTGGACCAAGACGGCCGGCAGCTACATCGTGCAGAGCGTCTCCACCTGGAACGCGCAGACCTTCCTCCAGGTGCACGAGAAGCACCTCGGCGTCTACAAGGCCCCGGTGATCGAGCACGTGCAGCTCCTCAAGCGGTACTTCCCGTACCTCGCCTTCAACCACAGCGGCCACTACCAGGTCGGCCGCGGTTACGACAAGAAGAACGGCACGATCGCGATTTTCGAGGTGTTCAACGAGCACCGCTTCAACAGCCGCGGCAACGTCACCGACGGCCCGAAGAACATCCCGGCAAGCGCGCTCTTCAACGCCACCCTGGCCAACTCCTTCCAGAACATCGGGTTGTAGATGCGCCGTCGTACCGTTGCCGTAGGCACCCTGGTCCTGCTGCTCGCCGGCTGCTCCGGCACCACACCGGAGAGCACCCCGACCGAATCGGCGTCGCCGTCCCCCACCCCGGCACCGTCGAAGCCGACAGACGTGGGTACGGCGATCCCGACCTGGGCGAACGTCCTCCGCCAGCCGGTCGACGGCCAGCACCTCGTCACCCGGCAACGCTCGTACGTCGTCACCCGCGGCAGCGACGAGGCCGGTACGACGACGATCGCCGGTCGCGCCTCCAAGAAGGTCGTCGTCCGGCACGTCCCCGCCGCCGGGTTCGTCGCCCAGTCCCCGGTCGTGATCGACGACCGCTGGGCGCTGGTCGAGGACGTCCGCTCCGACGGCCCGGACCCGCAGATCAAGGTGCTGCGCTACGACCTGACGACCGGCAAGGGCACGACGCCCGCGATCCCGCCGGTGTCCGAGCCGGAGATCGGCGCGTACGACGGGACGTTCGCGTACAGCTCGACCGACGCGAAGAACCGCTCCTGCCTGATCGTCGCCGACCTCGCGACGCTGAAGTCCCGCTCTGTCACCTGCGTCCCGGCGCCCGGGTACGTCGCCGATCCGGTCGTGTCCGCCGACACTGTGACGTTCAGCGAGATCGTCGCCCCCGGGACCGCCCGCCGCTGCAAGCGCGTCCTCACCGCCGCACTGTCCGGCGGCACGCCGAGACCGGTGCCTGCGGCAACGAACTGCATCCAGTGGAGCGGCGCCACCCTGGCCGGCGCGACGGTCTGGTCTGAGGTCGGCGCCTCCGACCCCGACCAGTACCAGAGCAAGGCATACGTCCGGGAGTCCGGCGACTCCCCCGCCCGTCCGCTCGGCATTGTCGTCACCGACACGATCCTTGCCTGCGGCAACTGGATCCTCTGGGAGACGCGCACGGTCGGCAGCACTGGCGAGGAGACCTACCAGATCAACCGCTGGCGCCCGGGCCTCACCAAGTCACAGATCATGTACGCCGGGAAACCAGGCGTGGCCCTCACCCCGATGACCTGCCAGGACAACACGATCTACGTCGAGGCAGCACACCTGGCAACCACCCCGACGTACAACGAAACCATCTCGGCAGCGCTCTGATGTCCCACCTCGGCTCACCCGCCGAGCGCCCCAGCCCCGGTCGACTTTGTGCACCAGATCCGTATGCCAGGCGCCGCACCATACGGATCTCGTGCACAAAGATGCACCACCCGCACGGGGAGGTGCCGCGCGGTCGGCGTGGGGGCGCCTCTAGTGGCGCGCGTGGCGGATCTTCAGGCGGCCGAAGCCGATCACGCCGGTGAGGCGGACGTGCGGGCCGTTGCCGGTCGAGTTGCGGGCGGGCTTGTAGCGGCTGTCCTTCCACTCCGTGTGCACCCCGTCGAAGTCGACGACCGCGTTCCGGGGCAGGGTGATCTTGACGCCGCCGTGCATCACGTTGAGGTCGATGTCGACCGCGCCGTCCTCGAACTGCGCCTGCGACAGGTCGAGCCGGACCCGCCCGTACATCGACACGACCTTCAGGTATCGCGGCAACCGCCAGCTCCCCCGCCGGACGATCCGCCCGGACGCCGCGTTGATCGTCGACGTACTCCCCAACGGCACGGCCGGGAGCGCGGCGACGGCCACCTCGAGATCGAGGCGGGTCCGGGCGGACAGCACCTGATCGAGCTGCTGCTGCATCTCGTCGTGCGTGAGATACCCGCCGGTGTACGCCGCCTGCACGCGCTCGACAGCCGCGTTCCGGTCGACGTCGCCGATCGCGGGCGAGCGCTCTTCGGAGGTCACCGAATTACTGTAGTGCGAGCCCGCGGTCACGGAGCTGGGCGCGGAGGTTCGCGGCGCCGGTGAACACCTCGGCGTCCAGGCCGACCGCCCGGGCGCCGTCGACGTTGTACGCCATGTCGTCGGTGTAGAACGTCCGCGCCGGATCCAGCCCGAACCGCTCGATCAGGATCCGGTAGATCTTCTCGTCCGGCTTCGCGGTCTGCTCGACCCCCGACACCACCTCACCGTCGAAGTGGGTGAGGACCGGGAACGCCTCCTTCGCCACCTCCCACTTCTCACCGGAGAAGTTGGTCAGCGCGTACGTCGGTACGCCACCGCGCTGGAGCTCCGTGAGTACGCCGGCGGTGTCCTCGAACACGCCCTTCACCATCCGCAGCCACCCGGTGTCGTACGCCTCGATCCATTCGGCGTGCTCCGGGTGCAGGCTGGTCAGCTCCGCGACCGCCTCGGCCCACGGCCGGCCCTCGTCCTGCTTGTGGTTCCACGCCGGGGTCGCGACCTTGGTCAGGAAGTGCGTGCGCTCCTCCTCGTCCGGGATCAGGTCGGCGTACAGGTACGTCGGACTCCAGTCCAGCAGCACCCCACCGATGTCGAAAACCACCACGTCGACCGTCCGCTCACTCATACCCGCCACCCTACGAGACCGGGGGACGCGGCTTTCACCGTGCGGAGGATCGGCGCGGTCTCGATCGCGGTGATGTGCTCGATCGCGCCGAGACGTTCGGTGAGGTACGAGTGCAGCGCGTCCGGGCCGGCGCAGATCGCCTGCGTGACGAGGTTCGTGCGGCCGGTGGTGGCCGCCACGAAGGCAAGCTCGTCGTGCTCGGCCAGCGCCCGGCCGACGGCGTCGAGGTGTGCGGGCGGCACGGACAGCCAGAGCATCGCGCTGGTGGTGAAGCCGAGCGCCACCGGGTCCACGTCGGTGTCGAGGAAGATCGCGCCGCTCCGCAGCAACTCGTCGAGCCGGCGCGCGACGGTCGCCGTCGACCATCCCGTCCGTACGGCGAGATCCGCGTGCGACGCCCGCCCGTCCTCCCCGAGCGCCTGCAGCAGCTTCCCGTCACTGGCCCGCACCTTGACCGACGCACCGTCGACCAACTGAGGGCTTGGAGTCCGCGGAATGCCTGTCTGCAGGAGCGCGGCCTCCTGCTCGGCGGTGAGGCTGTTGGCGCGACCTCGCCAGGCGATCGGACCGCCGACGTACTGGTGCAGCAGATAGTGCGCCGACACCGAGGTGATGCCGCTGGTGCGCGGGATGTCGTTCAGCAGCAGGGCGTTCCCGTCGGACGGTGTGCTGTGCACGGTCGCGACGATCTCGGTACCGCCGGACGCGAGCTTGATCCAGCTCGTGTCCGGGCGGCGTGACAGTGCGCCGGCCAGATCCTGGGCGACCCGCGGTGTCGCAGTCAGTCTGAGCAGCCATTGCGAGCGCCCGGCCAACTGCGGATCCGGCAGCCCGACCACCCGCAGCCCGGCCTCGGCGCGAAGCCGGTTGAAACGCCGCGCGACGGTCTGCGTCGAGACCCCGAGCACCTCCCCGATCCGGCTGTACGGCGCCCTGCCGGCGAGCTGCAGCGCGTGGACCAAAGCCCGGTCGATCGCGTCCACCATGGTGACGATCATGGCGCCAAGGCCACCTGAATGGAAGATTCCAGCAGATCTCCGTCGATACATGGAAAGATCGGCTGCGGAGCGCCGATCGTGGGCGCCATGGAGAAGAAGTGGATCGGGCTGATCGCCCTACTGGTCGCCGAGGCGATGAACCTGCTCGACGCGACGATCGTCCAGGTCGCCGCCCCGGTGATCCACACGGACCTCGGCGGACGGACCGCCGACATCCAGTGGTTCAACGCGGCGTACACGCTGCCGTTCGCGGCGTTGCTGATCACCGGCGGCCGGCTCGGCGACCGGTTCGGGCGACGGCGCTGCTTCCGGATCGGGGTGGCCGTGTTCGTCCTGGCGTCGACCGCGTGTGCGCTCGCGTCGACCTCGTCGCTGCTGATCGGTTTCCGGGCGGTCCAGGGGGCGGCTGCCGCGCTGGTGATTCCGCAGACGATCGGGCTGATCAAGACGACCTTCACGGGCGGCGCGCTGGCGAAGGCGCTCGGCACGATCGGCCCGGTGATGGGGCTGGCCGGCATCTCGGGTCCGCTGCTCGGCGGCGTGATCACGGAGGCCAGCTCGTGGCGGGCGGTCTTCCTGGTCAACGTACCGCTCGGCCTGGCAGTCCTCGCGCTGTCGCACCTGCTCCCCGAGTCGGCTTCACCGCAACGGATCGACCTCGTCGGAGCGGTACTGCTGACCGGCGGTACGGCGCTGATCGTCTACCCGATCCTGCAGTCGCACGCGTGGTACCTGCTCGCGCCCGGCGCTGTCCTCCTCGGCCTGTGCTTCCTGCGGAAGGACCTGATCGAGGTGAGCCTGTTCGCGCACCGTGGGTTCGCCCCCGCACTGCTGACCTCGGCGTTGTTCTTCGCGGTGCTGAGCGGCGTGACGCTGGTCGTCGTACTGCATCAGCAGCTGACGTTGCACCACACCGTGATGCGTTCCGGTCTCGTACTCATGCCGTGGTCCGCCGCGTCGGGGATCGCCTCGCTGCTCGCGGGCCAGTGGCTGGTCGCACGCCTCGGTTCGCGGCTCATGTACGTCGGACTCGGCGTACTGCTGGCCGGTCTGGCGCTCGTGCCGTACGCGCTGCTGCCCGCGCTCGCGCTGGGTGGCACCGGGGTCGGACTGTTCACGACCTCGTTCTTCACCGAGGCGCTGCATCGGGTGGAGCCCCATCAGACCGGATCCGCGGCCGGACTGCTCAACGCGGTACAGCAGTTCGGCGGGACGCTCGGGGTGGCGGTGTTCGGGTCGGTGTTCCTGCGTCATCCGCAGGCGATCGACCGACCGGTGTGGGTGGCGGCCGCGACCATCGTCGTGACGGTCGCGACCGCGCACCTCATGCGGTCGCGTTCGTCGCGGCGCGGGCGTGTAGGGCGGGTGCCAGTGAGTACTGGCCGATGAAGATCGCGACGCCGAGTACGGCGCAGCCGAGCCAGGTGACGGTCGGGCCGAGGTGTTCGAGCGCGTTCGTGCCGGCCAGGGGGCCGACCACGGTGCCGACACCGAACGCCATCCCGGACAGGCCCATGTAGCGCCCGCGCAGGTCGATCAGCGCGAGGTCCGCGAACACCGCGCCGATCACGGCCGCGAACCCGATCTCGCCGAGCGTCCACACCACGACCGACAGCGCGTACCCCCACCAGCTGTGCACGACGGCGCCGACGCCGAAGCCGAGACCGACGACGAGCATGGACGTCGCGAGCAGCTTCGGGCGGTCGAGCTTCACCATCCAGCGGGCAAGGAACGGCTGCACGAGCACGATCACCACGCCGTTCAACGCGATCACCAGACCGTACGTCTTCGAGCTCAGGCCGTCGTCCGACATCGCGAGCGGCAACGTCGAGTAGCCCTGCATGTAGATCGTCGCGTAGCCGATCTGGATCAGGATCATCGCCAGGAACACCCGGTCCCGGAGTGCGACGCCGAGCACGGGCCGGCGCGGCGTGCTCTCGTCGAGGACCGGGCGGCTCTCCGGGACGAGTGCCCAGATCACCACGCCGGCGATCACCGACGTACCGGCGTTCAGCCAGAACAGCAGGCCGTACCCGACCGAGGCGAGCACGCCCGCGCTGACGGTCGAGACCGAGAAGCCGAGGTTGATCGCCCAGAACAGCAGGCCGTACGCGCGGACCCGTTCGGTCGGGTCGAGCAGGTCCGCCACGGTCGCCTGGACGGCGGGACGGAACAGGTCGCCGAGCAGGCCGACGAGGAACGCACTCACCCAGATCAGCGCCATCTCGCGGGCCGAGCCGAGCAGGATCAGCGCGGCCGCGGTGCCGAAGAAGCAGATCAGCATCGTCAGGCGGCGGCCGATCCGGTCGGCGAGGAAGCCGCCGGCGAGCTGGGCGGTCACGGTCCCGGCGCCGACGGCCGCGGCGACGGCCCCCGCCGTACCGGCCGAGAGGTGGCGATCGTGGGTGAGGTAGAGGACCAGGAACGGTTGGACGAAGCTGCCGAGCCGGTTGACCAGCTGGCACACCCAGAGCGCCCAGAACGCCCGCGGGAGGCCGGTAGGCCGGGAGTTGCCGACGGCGATCGCACTCATGGGACCAACTGTCCGGGGTCGCCGGGACATTGTCGACGATTAGTCTCAGGACTAATCTGGGCCGGTGATCACGATCAGGCTGAACGCCGCGGACGTCGGGCGGATCCGGTTCGCGCTGTCACCGCTCTGGGAGACCATGACGAGTGTCCGGGCGCTGAGCAACAACACCGCGCGGAGCGTCCACGGCCCGTGGTTGCAGAAGGTCCGGCCCACCATCGAGGGCGACGACCTGACGTTGCTCAAGGCCCTGATCCCGCCGTACGGCTATGTCCCCGACTTCCTCACGCCCGCGCCGCCGCGGCGGTCGACGAGCTTCGAGTCGGGTCTGGCCGCGGTCGCCGCCACTCCCCTCGACCTCGTGGCCGACGAACTCGGCAGGCTGCACACGGACACGCCGCACCCGCTGTTGCCCGAGCTGATCGCGCACCCGGAAGCCGGCCTGGAGCGCATCACCGAAGCCCTCGAGTCGTACTGGCGTCGCGCGATCGAGCCCGACTGGCGCCGGATGCGCGCCCTGCTCCAGGAAGACCTCGCGTTCCGGCTTGACGAGCTGGCGAGCGGCGGCCTCGAGCGCCTGTTCCGCAACCTGCACCCGTCGATCCACTACCGCAGCGACCGCATCGAGATCGACCGCCCGTACTGCTGCGACGGCGAGCCGATGACCGGCCAGGGCGTGTTGCTGGTCCCGTGCGTGTTCACCTGGCCCGCCGGCCTGGCCGTCACCGCGGCACCGCACGTCCCAACGATCACGTACCCGCCGCGAGGTCTCGGCCGCCTCTGGGAGGACCGCCAGGACGCCACCGACTCCCCGCTCGCGGACCTGGTCGGCCGGACCCGCGCCGCCATCGTCAGCCACCTGGACCTGCCGATGTCGACCACCCACCTGGCCAACCAGCTGGGCGTCTCCGCTCCGACCCTCAGCGTCCACCTCGGCATCCTCCGCAACGCGGGCGTGGTCGCCTCCCGGCGCGACGGCCGGACCGTCCTCTACCACCGCACGTCCCTCGGCAGTCAGCTGCTCGCGGCCTCGACCTCGCTGGCAACGACTGCTTGACAGGCCCGGCGGCATCGACCAGATTGGCGTACGGCGCCGACCGGTCGCCGAGCCGTGGGACATCCGCCCCAGTCGGGGTTCCATCGGGCGAAGGGGAATCAGCCCTCTCGGTCGTTGATGCCAGCAGGCCAACTCCGTACACCACGTCACTGGGGGACGAGGGTGTCAACGAGGAGGCTTGTGATGACGAAGGACGGCAATTTCAAGAAGGTCGTGCGCCGGCACGCCGAGCAGACCGGCCAGCGGTACACCGAGGCGCTGACCGATCTCGAAGGCCTGAACGACCGCATCTACCACCAGCCCGACGGCGATCGGCTGCTCGTGCACCTTCGGGACCGCTACGGGATCGACGCGGTCGCGGCGACGAAGCTCAGCGTGCACAAGACGTACGTGTTCCGCATCGACCGGAACGACGGTCCGCCGTGGATCGCGCGCGCGTTCCCGCCGGCCCGCTCCCGGGCCGACGTCGAGGGCGACGCCGCCGTACTGCGGTTCCTCGAGAAGCACGACTACCCCGCGGAACGGCTCGCGGCCGAGGACGCGGTGTCCGACTTCGACGGCAGCGCGGTGCTTGTCACCGAGTACGTCGAGAGCACCCCGCTGCCGGCCGAAAAGGGCTTCGAGATCATGGCCGACCTGCTCGGACGGTTGCACGCGCTGCCGTACGACGAGACCGTCAGCCGGCCGGGTGGGGCGAGCGGTGAGGACCCGCGCCGGATGGGGAGGCCTCGGCAGGATCTCCTGGCAGGATTGGCGTTCCTCGACGCCGTGGACACGAAGGTCGGGGCGGCCGACCGCGAGCGGTTCGAGCGGCTGCTCGATCAGGTGCGCTCCGCGGACGATGCCGAAGGTCTGCCCGAGGGACTGCTGCACGGCAATCTCCTGCATGCGCCCGATCACGCGATCATGGGCAAGAACGGGCCGCTGGCAATCAACTGGAAGGCGTCCGGGCGCGGCGCGAGGCTGTCCGACCTCGCCTACCTGCTGTGGGGTACCGGGAACTGGGCCCCGACCCGGAGCACCAACGAGGAGCGCGTCGAGGCGGTCGTCGCGGCGTACCGCCAACACGTCGAGCTGACCGACGAGGAACTCGACCGGCTCGAAGGCGTGATGTACATCAGGCCGCTCTACCTGGTCTGCTTCGGCTACCGGCGCGACCTCACCAACGGTGCGCCGTTCGACGAATGGTGGTTCCTCGAGCCGGCCGAGTACTTCACGACCACCGCGGCGGCGACCAGGAGAGCGTTCCGCCGGTAGGTCAGCCGAAGTTCGGAGGATCGACCTGGAGGCGGACCGTGCCGGGGTTCTTCTTGGTGGTGCGGGCCGACTGGGCTTCCTTCAGCGAGCGGACCAGCGCGGCGCCGTGGGCGCGAGGGGTGCGGACCACGGCGCGCGCGGTCTCGTCGTCGACGTCCACCGGGCCCAGGACCTCCAGGCCGGCGGACGGCGGGATCAGGTCGCGGAGGCGGGTGATCAGGTCGTTCACAGCCTCCGGCGGGCCGGTGAGTTCGGCGAGCTTGGCCGCCGGGGCGAGGCGGGCGGTACGGCGTTCCTCGATCTCGCGGAGCGCGTACCCTTCGGGGCTCCAGCGGACGATCGCCTGCAGCGGAAGGGCGGACGGGTCGCCGACCAGGATCACCGGAGCGCCCGCGCGGACCAGCGCGGCCGCGTTGAACCAGCGGCGTACGGCTTCCTCGGCCGCGCGCAGGTCGGGGCGGGACAGCAACAGCCAGGTGTCGAGCAGCAGCGCCGCGGCGTACCCGCCCTCGGCGACCGGCTCGGCACCTGGCGTGCTCACGATCAACGCCGGCGCCTCCGACACGACGTCCAGCACGTTGTCGCCGCCCGACGTACGCACGACGACCCCGGGGAAAGCCCGCCCGAGTTCTTCCGCCGTACGACGGGCGCCGATGATCGCGGCGCGCATCCGGGTGTCGCCGCACTCCGGGCAGCGGTGGTCCGCGGCCGGTCGCCCGCACACGCTGCAGCTCGCCGGCCCCGCTCCCCCGGTCCGGCGCAACGTACCGCCGCAGGTCGCGCACCGGGACGGCGCCCGGCACGTCTGGCACACGAGGCTCGGCAGGTACCCGGCCCGCGGCACCTGGACCAGCACCGGCCCGGACCGCAGCCCTTCGCGCGCGATCTCGAACGCCCGGTGCGGCAACCGCGCCGCCCGTGCCGACGGATCCCGGGCCAGGTCGATGTCGGACTCCCCCGCGATGTGCACCGACGGCGCCGCCGCGCGGATCACCTTCCGGTCCGCGATCAGCTCGTGCGCGAACCCGGACTCCAGCAACGCCGCCGCCTCGGCGGACCGCGCGTACCCGCCGAGCAACGCCGCACACTTCTGCCGGAAGGCCCGCAGCAGCAGGACTTCCCGGGCATGCGGGTACGGCGCACGCGGCTCGGCGTACGACTCGTCGCCGTCGTCCCACATCGCCACCAGCCCGAGATCCGCCACCGGAGCGAACGCCGCCGCCCGCGTCCCGATCACCACCCGCGCCCGCCCGTGCAACGCGGACAGGAAGGCGCGATAACGAGCCGTCGGCCCGAGATCCGCCGACAGCGTGACGAACCCGGTCTCCCCGAGCACGGCCTTGCACGCCGCCGCCAACCGCTCCAGGTCACGCGCGTCCGGCGCCAGCAGCAACGCACCCCTGCCCGACGCAGCACACACAGCCGCCGCCTGCGCGAACGCCAGCGGCCAGTCGGCCCCCGGTACGGCGGTCCACACCGCCCGCGGCGCCTCCGACCGCGCGATCGCGTCGAGGAAACCAGCAGGGTACGGCGACCACTCGGAGCGGGACGTCGACGCGGGCGGCCGCGGCGGCTGGTCGCAGCACAGCGCCTCGCCCTCGACCTTCGCGTGCCGCGGCGGGACCGCCAGCCGGGTGACGTCCGCGAACACCCCGGCGTACCGGTCGGCGACCGCACGGCACAGGTCCGCGATCTCCGGCGTCAGCACGCGCTCCCCGGACACCACCTTGCGGAGCCGGACCAGCTTGCCGTCGTGGTCGGAGGTCTGCAGCCGCTCCAGCACGAACCCGTCCAGGTCCTTGCCGGCGAACCGCACCTTCACCCGCGCACCGGGCTGCGCGGTCGCCGCCAGGTCGTCCGGAACCAGGTAGTCGAACGGCCGGTCCAGATGCGGCAACGAGACATCGACCGCGATCCGGGCCACCGGCAACGTCGCGGTGATCTCGGCCGGCACCTTCGTGCGGGACTTGCGAACGGTGTCGCGCAGCAGCGTCAGCTGCTCCGGGGAGTCTCCGTTCGACGTCACCGGGAAACTGTAGTCGGCCGCGACGACACTCCGCCGGAGGCCGACGCCCGCCTGTGGACAAGCGACGGCCCGGCCGCCGCGCCGGGCCGTCGCCCGCGCCTACTTGTTGATCGCGGCCTTGAGCGCCTCGACGCGGTCCGTCCGCTCCCAGGTGAAGTCCTCGCCGGTACGGCCGAAGTGGCCGTTCCGCGCGGTCTGGGCGTAGATCGGCCGGAGCAGCTCGAGGTCGCGGATGATCGCGGCCGGCCGCAGGTCGAAGACCTCCCGGACCGCGTCGGCGATCTTGGCGGCGTCGACCTTCTCGGTGCCGAACGTGTCGACGTAGAAGCCGACCGGCGCCGCCTTGCCGATCGCGTACGCGACCTGGCACTCGACGCGGTCCGCGAGGCCGGCCGCGACGATGTTCTTCGCCACCCAGCGCATCGCGTACGCGGCCGAGCGGTCGACCTTCGACGGGTCCTTGCCGGAGAAGGCGCCGCCGCCGTGCCGGGCCATCCCGCCGTACGTGTCGATGATGATCTTCCGCCCGGTCAGCCCGGCGTCGCCCATCGGGCCGCCGATCTCGAACCGGCCGGTCGGGTTCACCAGCAGCTTGTAACCGGTCGCGTCGATGTCGAACTGCTCGAGCACCGGGTCGACGACGTGCTTCTTGATGTCCGGCGTCAGCATCGTGTCGAGGTTGATGTCGGCCGCGTGCTGGCTGGACACCACCACGGTGTCGATCCGGACCGCCTTGTCGCCGTCGTACTCGATGGTGACCTGGGTCTTGCCGTCCGGGCGCAGGTAGGCGAGGGTGCCGTTCTTCCGGACCTCGGCGAGCTGCTCGGACAGCCGGTGCGCGATCGTGATCGGCAGCGGCATCAGCTCCGGCGTCTCGTTGGACGCGTAGCCGAACATCAGCCCCTGGTCGCCCGCACCCTGCAGGTCCAGCGCGTCCTGCGACGAGTCCGACCGCGTCTCGTACGCCGTGTCGACGCCCTGGGCGATGTCCGGCGACTGGCTCCCGATCGCGACCTGCACCCCACAGGACGCGCCGTCGAAGCCCTTCAGGGACGAGTCGTAGCCGATCTCGAGGATGCGCGACCGCACGATCCCCGGGATGTCGACGTACGCCGTCGTGGTCACCTCACCCGCGACGACGACCAGACCCGTGGTGATCAGGGTCTCGACCGCGACCCGGCTCTTCGGGTCCTCGGCCAGCAACGCGTCGAGGATGGAGTCGCTGATCTGGTCAGCAATCTTGTCCGGGTGACCTTCGGTCACGGACTCGGACGTGAAAAGGCGCCTCGCCACAGTTCTCCCTCGGATTCCTCGTGTGCCGCCCGGCTGATGGGTCTGGCCGTGCGATCCCCCCAATGCACCGGCGGTTGGCGATGCATCTGGGAAGTATGCCAGCAGTTTCCCCCGGGATCCCGGCGACGCTCCGAATTCGTCCGGCATACAAGACCGTCGACCATATCTTGGACAGACGGTCAGGATTCAGGCGTGCGCGCCGACCGTCACGTCGCCGAGTGTGAGCGAGGGAGTAGCACCGAGGATCGCACCCAGCCGGTCCACCTCGGCGTCGAGCAGCTTCCGGCGCCGACGGTTCAGCGGGCTCAGCGCCTCGACGGTGACCTGCAGCGTCCGGCCGGACTTCTTCTGGTGCCAGACGCCGGCGACGACGCCGTCGACGAGCAGCAGCGGGTAGTTCCCGGCCTGGCCGCGGGCGGTCGCGCGCTCGAATGCCTTGCCGGGGAAGAGCGACTCCCTCGGGTAGCTGCCGACGCCGTACGCGTCGAAGTACGGCAGCAGCCGTACGCCGTCGACCCGGTCGTCGGGGAAGTCCTCGTCCCCCGGTGCCACCCAGGCCGTCTCGCCGTTGAGCGTCACCTGTGGAAGGTCCTCGAAGTACGGCCTGACCAGCGTGGGCGTCGCCTTGAGCCAGCGGGCGAACTGTTGCGGGGTGGCGGGGCCGTAGGAGTACAGGTACTGGTGGAGCAGCGCCGTGAGGGCCTTCTCGGCAGGCAGCGGGTCGAACGGGCGCAGGCGGTGCGGATTCGAGTACGTCGTGAGCCGGCCGCGCATTGGCCCGTGACAGAGGACGCCGGCGTGCGCGGCCACGTGAACAGCCTGCCGCCACCGCGCCCAGGCGCCCTGGAACGCGGGGATGGTCGGAGTACGAGCCCATTCACCGGTACGCCGTACGACCTCCTCGGTGAGCTCGTCGACGGTCAGGTCGTCGTACGCGAGCGCCTCGCCGATCGCGGCGACCACCTGGTCGATCTCGTCCGGGGTCATCCGGATCGGCTCCGGCTGCTGCCCGTTCCCCGGGATCGCGGACAGTGCCCCGGTCCACATCGGAAGATCGTCCAACGGCAACAGATGTACGGTCCCCCGCGGCCCGAACGTCTTCACGAGCTCCTCGTCGCGTTGCACGGTCTCCCGGTCCGCCCCGCCCACCCGCAGTGCGACCGACACCTCCCCCGCCGCCGCGATCTGCGCATGCGCCCCACACATCGCCCGCACCGCCTCCACCGGCGCCCCCACCGGCTCCACCAACCCGTGCCGCCACATCCGCCGCGCGACAACCGCACCCCAGGAGATCTCCATATCCCCAGACCCTAGGGCGGAAAGCGGACAGCTTCCGTCCTCTTGTAGCGGAACACCTGCCGGGATCCACCTTCCGGCCCATTCTCAGCTGGCTCCGCCGGTGCGAACCCCAACCGCTCGTAGAACACCCGAGCTCCACTCTCGACAGCCCCCGGGTGGTCCATGCCGAACGTCACCACCTCGACCACATCCCCCACCGCGAGCGCCCACCGCTCGGCAACGGCCGCCATCAACGCACGCCCCACGCCGGCGCCGCGAGCCCGGCCCGACACCACCAACCAGTGCACGGCGAACCGAGGCGAGGCCCCTCCGAACAGCACAGCTCCCAGCGGCGCCTCAGTAGCTCCGAATGCCACCAGAGCACGCCGATCCGCGATGTGCTTGTCCAGCGCACGGTGGAAGCCGGGCTCCGCGACCATCGGCCCGAACCAGTGCTCGACCTCGCCGGCCAGGGCAAGAATCCCAGGTACGTCGGCAGCCGTGGCGAGCTCGACTCGCACGGTCATGACCAGTGGGCGGCGACCAGGTTCCAGATGACGCCGGAGAGGGCGTCCTTCGAGCCGGAGGGGACGGGGAGGGCGGTGCCGGCGCGGTCCAGGATCACTGCTTCGTTGAGGTCGCTGCCGAAGACCTTGCCGCCGGAGACGTCGTTGACGACCAGGAGGTCGCAGCCTTTGCGCTCGAGTTTGGCGCGGCCGAGGTCGAGGACCGTGTGGTCGGCGTCGCCGGTCTCGGCGGCGAAGCCGACGATGATCTGGCCGGGGCGGGCGCGGTCGTGCGAGATCGTGTGCAGGATGTCCGGGTTCTGCACCAGGTCGACCGCGGGGACGGCGCCGTCGGCGGTCTTCTTGATCTTGTGTTCGACGACGTCGGCCGGGCGGAAGTCCGCGACCGCCGCGGCCATCACGATCGCGTCCGCGTCGGCGGCCCGGCCGGTGATCTCGTCGTACAGGTCCTGGGCCGACACCACCGGCACCACCTGCACGCCGGCCGGGTCGGGAAGCTCGGAGTTGGCCGCGACCAGCGTCACCTTCGCGCCCCGGGCGGCGGCGATCCGCGCCAGCGCGTAGCCCTGCTTCCCGGACGACGAGTTGCCGAGGAACCGCACCGGGTCGAGGTGCTCCCGGGTCCCGCCGGCGCTGACCAGTACGTGCTTCCCGGTCAGGTCGGCCACCGACTGCCCGGCGGTCCGCGCCGCCTCGTCGGCGAGCATCAGCTGGCTGATCGCGAAGATCTCCGACGGCTCCGGCAGCCGCCCGCGCCCGGTGTCCGCACCGGTCAGCCGCCCGACCGCCGGATCGAGCACGGTGATCCCCCGCGACCGCAGCGTCGCGACGTTCGCCTGGGTGGCCGGGTGTTCCCACATCTCGGTGTGCATCGCGGCCGCGAACAGGATCGGGCACCGCGCGGTCAGCAGCGTGTTCGTGAGCAGGTCGTCGGCCAGCCCGTGCGCGGCCTTGGCGATCAGGTTCGCGGTGGCGGGCGCCACCACGACCAGCTCAGCGGCCTTGCCGATCCTGACGTGCGGCACTTCCTGGACGTCGTCGAACGGGTCCGCCGTCACCGGCTGCCCGGACAGCGCCGCCCAGGTCGCCGCGCCGACGAACTCCAGCGCCGCCGCGGTCGGCACCACCCGGACACTGTGCCCGGACTCGGTCAGCCGCCGCAGCAGGTCGCAGACCTTGTACGCCGCGATCCCGCCGCCCACCCCGAGGACGACGTTGGGCTTGTGTCTGGGTACGACGTCAGCCCCCGGCGCACTCGGCGTACCGGGGGTCTGGTCACCGGTTGCGGACATCTACGCGGACTCCGTTCCCGGTCAGTCGTCGGAGGTTGTTACTCGGACTTCTCCGCGGCCGCGGCGGCTTCCGCCTCGGCCTCGGGGTCGATGTCGGTGCAGGTCAGCACGCCGTCGTTGATCTCGCGCATCGCGATCGACAGCGGCTTCTCCTGGACGTGCGTCTCGACCAGCGGTCCGACGTACTCCAGCAGGCCCTCGCCGAGCTGCGAGTAGTAGGCGTTGATCTGCCGCGCCCGCTTGGCCGAGTACAGCACCAGCTTGTACTTGGAATCGGTGTGGGTGAGCAGGTCGTCGATCGGCGGGGAGGTGATACCGATGGCGACGGGCTGGTTGCCAGACAAGTTCAGCTCTTTCCAGAGATGTGGGGTGATCGAATCAACTTTACCAACTGATCGGCAGCCTCCCGAACCGAGGCGTTCACGAGCGTCACGTCGAACTCCTTCTCGGCCGCGAGCTCCAGCACCGCGGTCTCGAGCCGGCGTTCGCGTTCCTCCGGCGTCTCGGTGCCGCGACCGACCAGCCGGCGGACCAGCTCGTCCCAGCTCGGCGGTGCCAGGAACACGAACTGTGCCTCCGGCATCGTCTCGCGGACCTGCCGGGCGCCCTGCAGGTCGATCTCCAGCAGCGCGGGCCGGCCGGTGGCGAGCTTGTCCAGCACCGGCTGCCGCGGCGTACCGTACCGGGCCGCCTTGTGCACGACCGCCCACTCGAGCAGCTCGCCGTCGGCGATCATCCGGTCGAACTCGGCGTCCGACACGAACAGGTAGTGCACGCCGTGCACCTCGTTCGGTCGCGGCTTCCGGGTGGTCGCCGACACCGAGATCCAGATGTCCGGGTACCGCTCGCGGATGTCGGCGGCGACCGTGCCCTTGCCGACCGCGGTCGGCCCGGCCAGCACGGTCAACCGGGCCGGCGGCCGCTCGGCCGTGCCGGTCGGAGCAGAGTCGTTCGGGTGCGTGGTCATCGTCACACCAGTGTCCAACGAGCCAGTCAGTGTTTTGGTCTGGCTCACCTGGATCACTCGGCGAATTCGCGCTCGAGTGCCGCGATCTGGTTCGAGCCCAGACCGCGGACCCGCCGGGTCTCGGAGATGCCCGCGCGCTCCATGATCTGCTGCGCCCGGACCTTGCCGACGCCCGGGATGCACTGCAGCAGCTGGCTGACCCGCATCTTGCCGATCACGTCGTTCGTCTGCCCCTCGTGCAGCACCTCCGTCGGAGACGCTCCCGAGTGCCGGATCCGGTTCTTGACCTCGGCTCGTTCACGCCGCGCCGCCGCGGCCTTGTCCAGAGCTGCCGCACGCTGCTCCGGAGTCAAAGTAGGAAGTGGCACCGTTTCACCTGTCCCGTTGTATGGCTTCGCAAGGGAACCTAACACGGGTTCAGCCCGAGGTTCGGCCGACGTCGGGTCGAGTCGTCAGTTCAGGTTGGGCAGGTCGACCTTGCAGCTGTCCTTCGCCTGCCCGGAGATGTTCTTGTACGCGGTCATCACGGCGCCGGTCTGCTTGCTCAGCTTCGCCAGCTCGACCTTGTCAGAACCGGCCTTCTTCGCCTTCTCGGCGAACGCCACGACGACGCCCCAGTCGTCCTTCACGTCCTTCGGGGCGGAGCCCTGGAGCTTCTTCGCCTGGTCCAGGATCTTCACGTAGTCGACCGGCTTCTGCGGGTCGACGTCGACCGCCTTGGCGGCGTACTTGGCCAGATCGACGCAGTACGCCTGGTCATCGGTACAAGCGGTCAGCAGACCGGCACCAACAGCAACGGTCGCGAGAACGGCGAGAGTCTTCACGGACGGTCACGCTACTACCCGGGCGGGCCGGTGGAACGGAACGGGCAGAGCCGTCCCACCGACGTCACCCGCGGTGGGTCAGCTACCGCTGTTCATGTCGATCTTGCAGGAGTCCTTCGCCTGCTTGGTGATGGCTTCCTGCGCCGACTGGATCTTCGGCAGCTCGGTCTTCGCGAGCTCCGCCAGCTTGGTGGTGTCGCCGTTGGCGTCCTTGACCTTGCCGATGTACTCGACGACGACCTTCCAGTCGTCCTTCAGGTCCTTCGGTGCCGACTTCTCGACCTTCTTCGACTCCGACAGGATCTTGTCCAGGTCCTCGGACTTCTTGGTGTCCAGGTTCTTGCCGGTGTCGACGTAGCTCTTCAGGTCGTCGCAGTAGTTGCCGCCCGAGCAGGCCGTCAGGGCGCCAACACTCATCGTCACAACCGCCGCGAGGGCTGCCAGCTTCCGCATCGTGTTCCTTCACTGTGTCACGCGGGAAGTCCGTGGCTCCCCGTCCGCCGACACCTTTCCGAACGCCGGGGTCACCGCAAGCTCCGGCACGCCGTGAAGAACGTCGCACTCCGCGACTGGAACCCGTTTGTGACGTACTGCGTCAGCGCCGAAGGTGATCGCCACCGCGTTCGCCGACACGATCACGAGGATCGCGAACCAGTCGAGCACGGCCAACCGCTGATGCAGTACGACGAGCCCGACAAGGGCCGCGAGCACCGGGTTCACGCTCATGAACACACCGAAGAACTGGGCCGGCACCCGGCGCAGTGTCAGGACGTCCACAAAATAAGGGACAGCGGACGAGAGCACACCGGCGGCCAACGCGTACGTCGCGGCAGCGAGCGTCGCGGGATGATGCATGAGTACGACGATCCCGACGGGTACGTAGGCCAGACCGGACAGGCCGGCGGCCGCGGCGGCACCTGTTGCGCCCGGCAACTCTCTTCCGACCTTCCGGTTCAGCAGGATGTAGAACGCCCAGCAGGTCGCGGCCAGCAGGCCCAGCCCGACGCCCAGGTAGTCCGTTGTCGCTTGCGGTCGGGTGAGGAGGACGACGGCGGGGGCGGCGACGAGTGCACACACCAGGTCCAGCAGGCGCCGCGAGCCCAGCAGCGCGACGGAGAGCGGGCCGAGGAACTCGAGGGTCACGGCCAGGCCGAGACCGACGCGGTCGATGGCTGTGTACAGGGACAGGTTCATGACCGCGAAGACCGCGGCGAGTGCGATCACCGTGCGCCACTGCCGGGCCGTGATCGTGCGTAGTCGCGGGCGGCCGACGGCGAGCAGCAGCAGGGCGGCGACCCACTGCCGGATCGCCACCACACCGGCCGGGCCGATCACCGGGAACGCGAGCGCCGCCACCGACGCACCGACCTGCGTCGACAGCCCGCTGCCGAGCATCATCACCACACCGACCCACCGATCTCGCCTCACGCTCCCGAGGATCCGCTCCCCGCGGTCCGGCGCAAAATGCGGCGTACGGCGGATCTATACGCTGGAGTCATGGATATCCGGCAGCTGCGGTGCCTGGTGGAGATCGTGGACTCCGGCACGTTCACCGACGCCGCGATCGAGCTCGGGATCTCACAGGCCGCGGTGTCCCGCAACCTGCTGGCACTGGAGCGCGAACTCGGCGTCCGCCTGCTGCACCGCACCAGCCGCTCGCTGACGCCGACCACCGTCGGCGTCCGGGTCCTCGCCCGCGCGCGGCACGTCCTGGCGGAGCTGGACGAACTGGTGGCCGACGCGACCAGCGGACACAGCCGGCTGCGCGTCGGGCACGCGTGGTCGGCGTTCGGCAGCCACACGCGCGAGTTCCAGCGCCGCTGGGCGGCCGAGCATCCCGGAGTCGAGCTGCAGCTGATCCGCACCAACACCCCGACCGGCGGCCTCGCCGAAGGGCTGTGCGACCTCGCGGTCGTCCGCAGCCACCTCGACCTCCGCCGCTTCGCGCACGTCCTGCTGACCCAGGAGCAGCGGTACTGCGCGCTGCCCGCCGACGACCCGCTCACCCGGAAGCGGACCGTCACGCTCGACCAGCTCCGGGACAGGACGCTCGTCATCGACCGGCGTACCGGGAGCACCACCGCCGATCTGTGGCCGGAGGACGCGCGTCCGGCGATCGAGTACACGCAGGACGTCGACGACTGGCTCGCCGCGGTGGCGTCGGGGCGGTGCGTCGGGATGACACCTCAGGCCACGACGACGCAGTACCGGCGGGACGGCGTCACGTACCGGCCGGTGCGGGATGCGCCGCCGGTCGACGTCCACCTGATCTGGCAGCGCGCGGACCCGCATCCGGCGACGGACGCCGCGGTGGAGCTGCTGACGGCGATCTACTCGAGCAGTGGGAGCAGCTGACGCCGGTCGTCGACCCGCCACAGCAGGGCGCGGGCCTGCTCGATCCCGCCGGCCGGCCAGCGCTCGGCGATGCGCCGTACGTGGGGATCCTCGATGTCCTCGGCGAGGGCCGCCGGGAAGTCGCCCCAGACGACCTCGAACGGCCGGTCCCACAGCCGGCCGACCGCGAGCTCCACAGGTCGCGTGATCCCTCGCTGGTTGGACAGCTCCCCCACCGCGCGGAACGCCGCCATCAGCGCCTGCTCGCGCTGCTCCCAGCTCGTCGTACGCAGGACGTCCTGCAACAACGGCGTCAGCGACGGGCCGCAGCTCAGCCGGCTGAACGCCGTACCGAACCATTTGGAGTACGGCGCGTAGCGGCGTTCGACGAGGAAGCACAGCCGCATCAGGTCCTGTACGAGTTGCGCGCCGAGGACGGACGAGCCGAGTTCGTCGCCGACGTACCCGATCCGGCCGACGATGTTCATCTCGGGATGCACCCGCCACCAGGCGGCGATCATCAGGTAGCGCCAGACGTCGTCCGGGTAGTACGCCAACTGGTCGCGCACGTCCTGCAGGCCGAGGTCGTCGCGGAACACCGCGCCCGCGGTCAGCGTCAACAGGTTCGCCTCGGGGAACGTGAACCACTCCGCCACCGTCGGCGCCTGGACCGGGTCCCAGCCGAGCTGCTGCCGGAAGTATCCGCGGATCGTGTGTACCTCGACGAACGCGGCCCGGCCCTCGAACTCCGGCGGGACCCGCACGTCGAGATCGCCGTCGACGAACAGCAGCACCCGCGCTTCACAGTTGTGATCGGTCGACATGGCGTCGTCGTACCCGAGCACCTCCGAGCCGCGACCCATCAGAGCGGCGCTGTGCGGCACGTCGACCACGTGCCGCACAACCTCGTCGTAGAACCGCTTGCACAGCTCCAGCCCTGGCGTCATCCGACGAGGGTACTCAGTAGCCGAGCACCGCCCGGTACGCGTCGTTCGCGCGCTCGGCCGCCTCCTGCAGCGCCTTGGCGTCGGGACCGGCGCCGAGAATCTCGCGGGAGCTCGACGGTACGACGTTGCGGACCGCCGTCCCGAAGACCTTCGTCAGACCCTCGGCGGTGCCTCCCTGGGCGCCGAGGCCGGGGGCGAGCAGCGGGCCCTTGATGTCCAGGTTCTCCTCGGTCGAACTGATGGTGGCCCCAACGACCGCGCCGAACGAGCCGAGGTCGTCGGCGCCGGCGTTCAGCTCCCGCAGGCCGTCCAGTACGGCGCCCGCGACGGTCGAGCCGTCCGCGGTCCGGGCCGACTGGAACTGCGGGCCCTCCGGGTTGGAGGTGAGCGCGAGGACGAACAGGCCCGCGCCCGCCTCGCGCGCCTCGTCGATCGCGGGCTGCAGCGAGCCGAACCCCAGGTACGGGCTGACCGTCAGCGCGTCACACGCCAGCGGGCCCTTCTCGGACAGGTAGGCCGACGCGTACCCGGCCATCGTGGTACCGATGTCGCCGCGCTTCGCGTCGATGATCACCAGTGCGCCGGCTTCGCGGAGCCGGATCGTCGCCTGCTCGAGGACGGCGATCCCGGCCGAGCCGAACCGCTCGAAGAACGCCGACTGCGGCTTGAACACCGCGACCCGGTCGGCGAGCGCGTCCACAACGCCGTACGTGAACGACGCCAGGCCCTCGGCGGTGTCCGGGAGGCCCCAGGAATCCAGCAGGTGCTGATGCGGGTCGATACCGACGCAGAGCGGGCCGCGGGCATCCATGGCGGCCCGCAGCCGCGTCCCGAAAGGCTTGTTGCGCATGTCGCTCTCCAAGATTTCGTTGCTCACGGCAAACTCCTGTTGATCGTGCGGATCAGACCGGGGCCCCGGTAGATCAGGCCGCTGTACACCTGGACCAGACTCGCGCCGGCGTCGAACAGGCGGGTGGCGTCGGCCGGCTCGACGATTCCGCCCACCCCGATCACCGGCAGCGCTCCCCCGGTCTGGTGGTGGATATGGGCGACGATCTTCGCCGAGATCTCCGCCAGCGGACGGCCCGACAGCCCGCCGGTCTGCCCCGACAACGGGTGGGACTCGACGCCGGGACGGCCGATCGTGGTGTTGGTGGCGATGATGCCGGCGACGCCGGTGTCGGTGCAGACCTGGAGCAGTTCGTCGATCGCCGTCGTGGTCAGGTCGGGCGCGATCTTCACCAGGATCGGCTTCCGGGCCAGGCCGGCGACGGTCAGGGTGGCGGCTTCGGTGTGCAGGGCGGTGAGGAGTTCCCGGAGGTGGCCGGCGTCCTGGAGTTCGCGGAGGCCGGGGGTGTTCGGGGAGCTGACGTTCACCGCGAAGTAGTCGCCGTACCGGTACAGGCGGCGGAGCGAGGTGACGTAGTCCTCGACCGCCTGGTCCAGCGGGGTGATCTTGGACTTGCCGATCGAGATGCCGAGCGGGTAGCCGAGTTCGCCGTACGCCGCGAGCCGGTCGGCCAGAGCGGCACTGCCGAGGTTGTTGAAGCCCATCCGGTTGATGACCGCTTCGTCCTCCACGAGCCGGAACAGTCGCGGCTTCTCGTTCCCCGGCTGCGGGTACGCCGTCACCGTGCCGACTTCCACGAACCCGAACCCGAGCGCCGGCCACGCGCGCAACGCGACCCCGTTCTTGTCCATCCCGGCAGCGAGTCCCACCGGCGAGGGGAACCGCACCCCGAACACGGTGCGGGGCGTAGTCGAGCCGATCGCGCCGTACAACCGCGCCCCGGCGCGGGCCGCGCCGGGGATCCGGCCGAGGAGGCGGAGGCCGGCGAGCGTCTGCTCGTGCGCGACCTCCGCATCCCCGCGACCCAGCCGGTAGAGCACCGGCCGTACGACCCGCTCGTACGCCGACCGCCGCGGCCGCGCCACCAGTTCAGGCACCGTGGATCCTCGGGACCCAGTCCTGGAGGGACCGGACGGCGATGTCGCCGGTGCGTTGGGCCTCGATGCCCTGGACCGCGGCCGCCAGGCCCTGCACCGTGGTGATGCAGGGGATGTTCCGGGCGACCGCCGCGCTCCGGATCTCGTACCCGTCCAGCCGCGGCGAGCCGCCCTGGGTGATGCCGATCGGGGTGTTGACGATCAGGTTCAGCTCGCCGTCCTGCACCATCTGGACGATCGTCGGCTCACCGTTCGGGCCGGGGCCCTGGCTGCTCTTCCGGACCGTGACCGCCTCGACGCCGTTGCGTCGCAGTACGTCGGCCGTGCCCTCGGTCGCGTAGATCTGGAAGCCGAGGTCCGCGAGCCGCTTGACCGGGAAGATCATGTGCCGCTTGTCCCGGTTCGCGACCGAGACGAACACCTTCCCGTCCGCCGGCAGCGGCTGCGACGCCCCCGCCTGCGACTTCGCGAACGCGGTACCGAAGGTGTCGTCGATGCCCATCACCTCGCCGGTGGACTTCATCTCCGGCCCGAGCACCGTGTCCACCGACGAACCGTCGATGGTCCGGAACCGGTTGAACGGCATCACGGCCTCCTTCACCGCGATCGGCGTCGTCGGGGGCAGCGTGCCCCCGTCGCCGGAGGCCGGCAGCAGCCCCTCGGACCGCAGTTCGGCGATCGACGCGCCGAGCATCACCCGGGCGGCCGCCTTCGCCAGCGGCGTCGCGGTCGCCTTCGACACGAACGGCACGGTCCGGGACGCCCGCGGGTTCGCCTCCAGCACGTACAGCACGTCGCCGGCCAGCGCGTACTGCACGTTCAGCAGCCCGCGGACGCCGACCCCGCGTGCGATCGCCTCGGTCGAACGCCGGATGTTCTCAATGTCGGCGTTCCCGAGCGTGATCGGCGGCAGCGCGCACGACGAGTCGCCGGAGTGCACCCCGGCCTCCTCGATGTGCTCCATCACGCCGCCGAGGAACAGTTCGTTCCCGTCGTACAGCCCGTCGACGTCGATCTCCACCGCGTCGTCGAGGAACCGGTCGATCAGCACCGGGTGCTCCCACGAGCCGGAGCCGGCGCTCAGCCGGTCCAGCGCCGCGGTCAGCTCGGCCGAGCTGTACACGATCTCCATCCCGCGACCACCCAGCACGTACGACGGCCGGACGAGCACCGGGAACCCGATCTCCTCCGCGACCTCGTGCGCCGCCGCGGCGGACATCGCCGTACCGTGCTTCGGCGCCGGGAGGTTCGCGTCCGCGAGCACCTTCCCGAACGCGCCCCGCTCCTCGGCCAGGTGGATCGCCTCCGGCGACGTCCCGACGATCGGTACGCCGGCGTCCGCGAGCCGCTGCGCCAGCCCGAGCGGCGTCTGCCCGCCGAGCTGGACGATCACGCCCGCGACCGGTCCGGCCTGCATCTCGGCGTACACGATCTCGAGCACGTCCTCGCAGGTGAGCGGCTCGAAGTACAACCGGTCGGAGGTGTCGTAGTCGGTCGACACCGTCTCCGGGTTGCAGTTCACCATGATCGTGCAGTACCCGGCCTCGCGGAGCGCCATCGACGCGTGCACACACGAGTAGTCGAACTCGATGCCCTGGCCGATCCGGTTCGGCCCGGAGCCGAGGATCAGCACGGCCGGGGTCTCGCGCGGCGCAACTTCTGTCTCCTCGTCGTACGACGAGTAGTGGTACGGCGTCTCCGCCTTGAACTCGGCCGCACAGGTGTCGACCGTCTTGTACACCGGGCGAATCCCCAGCGCCTGGCGGACACCGCGGACGACGTCCTCGGTGAGCCCGCGGATCTCGGCCAGCTGCAGGTCCGAGAACCCGTGCCGCTTGGCCAGCTTGATCACCTCGGGCGTCAGCCGCGGCGCGGCCGCGACCTGCAGCGCGGTCTCGTGGATCAGGTAGAGCTGGTCCACGAACCACGGGTCGATGCGCGTCGCCTCGAAGATCTGCTCCGGCGTCGCGCCCGCGCGGATCGCGTCCATGATGATCCGCAGCCGGCCGTCCTGCGGCGTCCTGATGGTCTCGAGCAACGGGCCGAGCTCGGAGGGCTGACCGGCCCAGGAGAACCGGGCCTCCGGCTTCTCCAGCGACCGGAGCGCCTTCTGCAGCGCCTCGGTGTAGTTGCGGCCGATCGCCATCGCCTCGCCGACGCTCTTCATGTGCGTGGTCAGCGTGGCGTCCGCGGCCGGGAACTTCTCGAACGCGAACCGCGGCACCTTCACCACCACGTAGTCCAGCGTCGGCTCGAAGCTGGCCGGGGTCTGCTTGGTGATGTCGTTCGGGATCTCGTCCAGCGTGTAGCCGATCGCGACCTTCGCGGCGATCTTCGCGATCGGGAAGCCGGTCGCCTTCGACGCCAGCGCCGACGAGCGGGACACCCGCGGGTTCATCTCGATCACGATCAGCCGGCCGTCGGCCGGGTTCACCGCGAACTGGATGTTGCAGCCGCCGGTGTCGACGCCGACCTCGCGGATGATGCCGATCGCGAGGTCCCGCATGACCTGGTACTCGCGGTCGGTCAGCGTCATCGCCGGCGCGACCGTCACCGAGTCGCCGGTGTGCACGCCCATCGGGTCGACGTTCTCGATCGAGCAGATGATCACGACGTTGTCGGCCTTGTCGCGCATCACCTCCAGCTCGTACTCCTTCCAGCCGAGGATCGACTCCTCGATCAGCACCTCGGTGGTCGGCGACGCGTGCAGCCCGGCGCCGGCGATCCGGCGCAGGTCGGCCTCGTCGTACGCCATCCCGCTGCCGACGCCGCCCATCGTGAACGACGGCCGGACGACCAGCGGGTAGCCGAGTTCGGCGGCCGCGCCCAGCACGTCGTCGAGCGAGTGGCAGATCCGCGACCGGGCCACCTCGGCGCCGAGCTTCTCCACGATCTGCTTGAACGACTGCCGGTTCTCGCCGCGCTGGATCGCGTCCACCGACGCACCGATCAGCTCGACGCCGTACTTCTCCAGTACGCCGTTGTCGTGCAGCGCGATCGCCGCGTTCAGGGCGGTCTGTCCGCCGAGGGTGGCGAGCAGCGCGTTCGGGCGCTCCTTCTCGATCACCTTCTCGACGAACTCCGGCGTGATCGGCTCGACGTACGTCGCGTCCGCGAACTCCGGGTCGGTCATGATCGTCGCCGGGTTCGAGTTCACCAGGACGACCCGGAAGCCCTCCTCGCGGAGCACCCGGCAGGCCTGGGTCCCGGAGTAGTCGAACTCGCAGGCCTGGCCGATCACGATCGGGCCGGACCCGATCACCAGGACCGACTCGATGTCTGTACGACGTGGCATCAGGCCCGCCCCTCCATCAGCTCTACGAAGCGGTCGAACAGGTACGCCGAGTCGTGGGGACCCGCCGCCGCTTCCGGGTGGTACTGGACTGAGAACGCGAGCACCCGGCCGTCGTGGCCGGTCAGCTTGAGTCCTTCGACGACGTTGTCGTTGAGCGAGACGTGCGACACCTCGGCAGTCCCGTACGGCGTCTCGACCGTCTCCTCGATCGGCGCGTCCACGGCGAACCCGTGGTTCTGCGCGGTGATCTCGACCTTGCCGGTGGCCCGGTCGAGCACCGGCTGGTTGATGCCGCGGTGCCCGTACTTCAGCTTGAACGTCCCGAGCCCGAGCGCCCGCCCGAACACCTGGTTGCCGAAGCAGATCCCGAAGTACGGCTTGCCGCGCCGCAGCAGCTCCTTGAGCAGGTCCGTCGGGTGCTCGGTGGTCTCCGGGTCGCCGGGGCCGTTGCTCATGAAGATGCCGTCCGGGTCGACCGCGAGGATGTCGTCCAGCGAAGTCGTCGCGGGCATCACGTGCACCTCGATGCCACGCTCGGCCATCCGCGTCGGCGTCATCGACTTGATCCCGAGGTCGAGGGCGACCACGGTGAAGCGGCGTTCCCCGACCGCGGGCACGACGTACGGCTCGAACGTGGTCACCTCGGAGGCGAGGTCCGCGCCGACCATCGGCGGCTGCTCGAGCACCTTCTTCAGCAGCTCGTCGGCGTCCAGGATCTCGGTCGAGATCCCGGCCCGCATCGCGCCGCGTTCCCGCAGGTGCCGGGTCAGCGCGCGGGTGTCGATGCCGGAGATCCCGACGATGTTCTGGGCCTTCAGCCGGTCGTCGAGCGAACGGGTGGCGCGCCAGTTCGACGGCACCCGGGCGGGGTCGCGGACGACGTACCCGGCGACCCAGATCTTCTGCGACTCGTCGTCCTCGTCGTTGATCCCGGTGTTGCCGATGTGCGGCGCGGTCTGGGTGACGATCTGCCGGTGGTACGACGGGTCGGTCAGTGTCTCCTGGTAGCCGGTCATCCCGGTGGTGAACACCGCCTCGCCGAAGGTCTCTCCGGTCGCCCCGTACGACGTACCGGCGAAGGCCCGGCCGTCCTCGAGGACCAGCAGCGCTGGCTGGCTCATTGTGCTCCGATCAGGGTTGAGATGGTTGCGGTCAGGGCGGCGGTATCGGCCTTGCGGCGGGGCCGGAACCCCGTGTCCAGCGAGCGGCCGTCATGGGTCCAGGTGACCACCACCAGACCCGACTTCTCGGCGGTCACCTTGCCCGCGATGCCTTGGTCGGTCCGGACGGCGGTCAGGTGGTCCGCGGGGATGAAGACATCCGCCGCGCCCTGCCGGTGGAAGATCAGGCCGTCCGCGCTGACGGCCAGGTCGGCGACGCTACGGACGCCCAGTTCGTGCACGGCGATCCGGTCCATCCAGTCGCCGGCGCTGGTCGTGGCGACGTACACGCCCTCGACTCCGCGCGTGCCGTTGTCCGGTGCCGTCGGCAACGGCGCCAGGTCGGCCTGCCGGGCCTGGCGGTTCCGCCAGCCCCGGTACATCCCGAAGTAGCCCGCCGCCAGGACCAGCAGCGTGCCGAGAATGCCCAAAAAGGCCTTCACCGAGTGAGCTCACCGTCCAGCACGGTCGGCACGCCGCGCAGGAATGTCGCGACCACCTTGCCCGGCAGCGTCATTCCCTCGAACGGCGTGTTCCGCGACAGCGACACCGACGCGTCCGGTACGACGGTCTGCTCGACGCGCGGGTCGTACAGCACGACGTTGGCGGGCGCACCGGCGACCAGCGGCTGTCCGTGGTCGGCGGCCTGACCGATCGCGGCCGGGCGGAAGCTCATCCGGTCCGCCACGTCGGCCCAGCTGAGCAGCTTGGTGTCGACCATCGCGTGCTGTACGACGCTGAGCGCCGTCTCCAGGCCGGTCATACCGAAGGCGGCCGCACTCCACTCGCAGTCCTTGTCCTCGACCGGGTGCGGCGCGTGGTCGGTGGCGACGATGTCGATGGTGCCGTCGGCCAGTCCCTCGCGGACCGCCTCGACGTCCTCCTTGGTGCGCAGCGGCGGGTTCACCTTGTACACCGGGTTGTAGGAGGCGGCCAGGTCCTCGGTCAGCAGCAGGTGGTGCGGCGTCACCTCGGCGGTCACCTCCAGGCCGCGGCGCTTGGCGGCGCGGACGATCTCCACCGAGCCCTTGGTGGACAGGTGGCAGACGTGCAGCTTCGAGCCGACATGCGCGTTCAGCAGGATGTCGCGGGCGATGATCGCCTCCTCGGCGACGCTCGGCCAGCCGGTCAGGCCGAGGACGCCGGACAGCGCGCCCTCGTTCATCTGCGCGCCCTGGGTCAGCCGCGGCTCCTGCGCGTGCTGGGCGATCACGCCGTCGAACGCCTTCACGTACTCGAGCGCGCGGCGCATCAGCGCGGCGTCCCAGACGCAGTCGCCGTCGTCCGAGAAGACCCGGACCCGGGCGGCGGAGTCCGCCATCGCGCCGAGTTCCGCGAGTTGCGTACCCTTCCGGCCGACCGTGACCGCGCCGATCGGGTACACGTCGGAGTACCCCGCGTCGCGGCCCAGCCGCCAGACCTGCTCGACGACGCCGGCGGTGTCGGCGACCGGGTCGGTGTTGGCCATCGCGAACACCGCGGTGAACCCGCCCTTGGCCGCGGCCCGGGTACCGGTGAACACGGTCTCGGCGTCCTCCCGGCCGGGCTCCCGCAGGTGCGTGTGCAGGTCGACCAGCCCGGGCAGCGCGATCAGGCCGTCGGCGTCGATCCGCGTCGTACCCTCGGGCGCTTCCAGGCCGGTGCCGGCGGCAACGATCCGGCCGTCGTCGATCAGCAGGTCCGCCACCTCACCGCCAAGAACACGCGCGCCGGTGACAAGGTATGCGGTCATGCCTTCTGCTCCTCTTCGTTACTGCCCGACAACATCAGATAAAGGACGGCCATCCGGATGGCCACGCCGTTCGTGACCTGTTCGACGATCACCGAGCGGGTGGAGTCGGCGACCTCGGCGCTGATCTCCATGCCGCGGTTCATCGGGCCCGGGTGCAGCACGATCGCGTCGTCCGGCAGCTGGGCCATCCGGTACCGGTCCAGGCCGTACCGGCGGCTGTACTCGCGGGCGCTCGGGAAGTACGCGTCGTTCATCCGCTCGCGCTGCACCCGCAACATCATCACCGCGTCGCTCTTCGGCAGCACCGAGTCGAAGTCGTACGACGTGACGCACGGCCAGTTGCTCATGTCCACCGGCAGCAGCGTCGGCGGGGAGACCACGGTCACCTCGGCGCCGAGCGTGGACAGCAGCAGCACGTTCGACCGGGCGACCCGGGAGTGCAGGACGTCGCCGACGATCGTGATCCGGCGGCCCTCCAGCGAACCGAGGTGGCGGCGCATCGTGAACGCGTCCAGCAGCGCCTGGGTCGGGTGCTCGTGAGTGCCGTCGCCGGCGTTCACGACCGAGCCGGTCATCCAGCCGGACTTCGCCAGCAGGTGCGGCGCCCCGGACGACCCGTGCCGGCAGACGACCGCGTCCGCACCCATCGCCTGCAGCGTCAGCGCGGTGTCCTTGAGGCTCTCCCCCTTGCTCACGCTGGAGCCCTTGGCGGAGAAGTTGATGACGTCCGCGGACAGCCGTTTGGCGGCCGCCTCGAACGAGATCCGGGTCCGGGTGGAGTCCTCGAAGAACAGGTTCACCACGGTCCGGCCGCGGAGCGCGGGCAGCTTCTTGATCGGCCGGTCGGCCAGCGACCGCATCTCCTCGGCGGTGTCGAGGATCAGTTGCGCCTCGTCGCGGCTCAGGTCCGCGGCACTCAGCAGATGCTTCACTTCTCCCCCTTGTCGGCGATCAGTACGGCGTCTTCCCCGTCGAACTCGGTGAGGTGCACTGTGACGCGTTCCACAAGAGAGGTGGGCAGGTTCTTGCCCACGTAGTCGGCGCGGATCGGCAGCTCGCGGTGGCCGCGGTCGACCAGCACGGCGAGCTGGACCGCGCGCGGGCGGCCGATGTCGCCGAGCGCGTCCAAGGCCGCGCGGATCGTCCGGCCGGAGAACAGCACGTCGTCGACCAGCACGACGACCTTGCCGTCGATCCCGTCCGCCGGGATGTCGGTGTGCTCCAGGCCGCGGGGAGGTTTGAGGCCGATGTCGTCGCGGTACATGGTCACATCGAGTGACCCTGTGGGTACGCTCTGCCCCTCAACAGCCTGGATCCGGGCGGAAACCCGCTGGGCCAGCGGTACGCCGCGGGTGGGGATGCCGAGCAGGACGACCGGGTCGGCGCCGCGGTTCCGCTCGAGGATCTCGTGGGCGATCCGGGTCAGTGCCCGGGAAATGTCGGAAGCGTCGAGGACCTCGCGGCTGCTGCGATTCGGCGGCTGCGTGATCTCGGGGTGCTCTGCGCGCTGGGCAGGGCTCATCGCTACCGTTCCTCCTTTCCTGCCTCTCTGGACAGGTCTTTAAAGGACGTTCGGACCGCTTGACATGGTAACCGAAGTGACACGCCGTCTTGACGCTGGCCTACGCTCCGGAATATTGTTACTCTGTGTAATCGAGGGGGGTTTCAAGACCCGGCCCGTTCCGGCAGGCCGGACCGAACGAAACTAGTTGGAGGGAAGAACCAGCGTGCCTAGCGAATACGCGAAGACACTGGGTGGCAAGTTGCGCGCCATCCGCCAGCAGCAAGGGCTGTCGCTGCATGGTGTGGAAGAGAAGTCCAAGGGTCGCTGGAAGGCGGTCGTCGTCGGCTCGTACGAGCGCGGCGATCGGGCCGTCACGGTCCAGAAGCTCGCGGAACTCGCCGATTTCTACGGCGTACCGATCCGTGAACTGCTCCCTGGAAACGCCAGCGCGGCCGCTGCGGCTGCCGCTCCGCCCCGGTTGATCCTCGACCTGGAGGCCCTGCAACACCTCGACGCGAGCGAGGCCGGTCCGCTGACGCGGTACGCGGCCACGATCCAGGCTCAGCGCGGGGACTACAACGGCAAGGTGCTGTCGATCCGTCAGGACGACATGCGCACGCTCGCGGTGATCTACGACGAGTCGCCGACGACGCTGACCGAGCGCTTCATCTCCTGGGGTGTCCTGAACCCCGAGGCGAAGGGTGACGTCGAGGAGTCGTCCGAGGCAGCCGGCGCCTGATCGCCAGGTGAAGGCACTCGACGGTCGGGGCTTGTAGCAGCTGGCCCGCGGCCGCCCGCCTTCCCATCACGCACCACCGCATCGCATCGCATCGCATCAGATCGCATCACCCGCACAAAGCGGCCCGGGACCGTACCGAGACGGTCACCGGGCCAGGTAGCACCAGGAAAGAGAGGGACTCGCCCCCTCGGGGTCTCAGAGACCCAGTGTCGGTTTCAGCTGCAGCAGTCTCGCCAGCAGCCCGTTCACGAACGCCGGGGACTCGTCGGTCGACAGGTCCCGCGCCAGCGCCACCGCCTCGCTCACCGCGACCACGTCCGGGACCTGGTCGTCGTACAGCAGCTCGTAGGCACCGATCCGGAGGATGTTCCGGTCGACGGCCGGCATCCGGTCCAGCGTCCAGCCCACCGAATGGGTCTCGAGCAGTTCGTCGATCTGCTCGACGTGTTTCGCCACTCCCTCGACCAGCGCCACGGTGAACTCGTTCACCGGCGGGTCGTTGTCCGCCACCCGGTCGGCCAGGGTGCCGCCGACCGGCAGCCCCCTGACCTCGGACTCGAACAGCACGTCCAGCGCGCGCTTGCGGGCCTTGCTACGGGCAGACATGTGTGGTTGCCGGCTTCCGGTCGTCAGGAGTTGACGCGGCCGAGGTAGTCCCCCGTCCGGGTGTCCACCTTGACCTTCTCGCCAGTGGTCAGGAACAGCGGCACCTGGATGTCGTACCCGGTCTCCAGGCGGGCCGGCTTCGTGCCGCCGCTGGACCGGTCGCCCTGCAGGCCGGGCTCGGTGTACTCGACGACCAGCTCGACCGAGGCCGGCAGCTCGACGTACAGCGGCAGCTCGTCGTGCACGGCGACGATCGCGTCCTGGTTCTCCAGCAGGAAGTGCACGGCGTCGCCGACCACGTCCGGCTGCAGCTGGATCTGGTCGTACGTCGACTTGTCCATGAACACGTACGCCGAGCCGTCGTTGTACAGGTACGTCATGTCACGCTTGTCGACCGTGGCCACGTCGACCTTCACGTCGGCGTTGAAGGTCTTGTCCACCACCTTGCCGGACAGCACGTTCTTCAGCTTGGTCCGGACGATGGCACCGCCCTTGCCCGGCTTGTGATGCTGGAACCAGACGACGGACCACAGCTGCCCGTCCAGGTCGAGCACCATGCCGTTCTTGAGGTCGTTCGTCGTTGCCACGCGGGTATGCCCTTCGAATTCGATCAGCGGTAACACCGGATTGTAGCGGTCGGACCCGGCTTCTTCCGATTCGGCGGACCTCGGTGGGCTTAGGCTGGCAACCCAGACCGCGCGACGGGCAGGAGGCCGGGCGATGACGCAGTTCGTGATCTTCGTCGTGGTGATGATCGTGCTGAGCCTGATCACCAAGGCACGGCAGCAGTCCAGCCGCGGCAACGGCAACGGCAACGCGAAGCAGAACGCGCGGATGCAGGCGATGGTGCAGAAGATCCAGGCACAGCAGGGCGGCAACCAGCCGATCCAGTTCCAGGGACAGTTCACCCAGGCCGCCGGACCGGGCGGCCCGCCGCCGGCGCCTTCGGCCGGACAGTCCTCGTTCCCGGCGCAGGCCGGCAACCCGCAGGGCAGCCAGCAGGCCGCGGCGATCCTCCAGCAACTCCTGCAGAACGGCCGCCAGCCGGCCCGCCCCGGCGAGTGGGCTCCCCCGGGTCAAACACCCGCGCAGCCGGTCGCGCCGTACCAGGCACCCGGCCAGTTCCAGCCCGCGCAGTACCCGCTGCAGTACAACCCAACGCAGTACAACCCAGCGCAGTACAACCCGGCGCCGTACCAGCCCCCGGCGCACCGGCCGCCGCAGAACAACCTGCCTTCCACCAAGCAGGACCTGGACGCCAGGGTGCGCGAGCTGATGAACGCCGGCAACGAGGTCGGCGCCGTCCGGCTGCTGGGTGAGGAACGCGGGCTCGGGCTGCTCGAAGCACAGCAGTACGCCCGGTCCCTCGTCACGCCGCAGACCTCCGCCGCGTCAGGCACGGCGGAGAAGCCGGACGAGCCCGACGAGGACGACGGGCGGTACGTCGGTTCGGCCGCGTTCGCGGAGTCGATCTTCAACCTGGACGACCGCGACGAGAACGTTTGGGCCAGCGGCTGGGTGGACACACCCGAGCCCGACGACCGGTCCGACATCGACGAGCTCTGGCAGACCGTCAGCAACCCGCCGCGGCCTACACCTCCCACTGCACAGTGATGTAACCGTGCCGCCGGGCAATGTGGAAGCCCGGCGGCAGTTCGGCACCCATCGGGTGCACCTGGAACGTCGGATGCTGCCCCTTCCACTGACGCATCTGCTCGAGCACACGCCCGATCAACACGTGCGCCTCCGGTCCGTGAGCGCTACACCCCAGCTCGACGTGCGACTTGCCCCGGCCGGCCCGCCTCGACAGGTAGGCCAGGCTGTCCGCGGTCGCGACAGCGGCGACCCCTTCACCGTCGAGCACGCAGTAGCCGGGCAGGTTGCACGCCAGCCACAGGTAGAGGTCCAGCAACGGCTCTTCCCGATGCACCTCGAGCCTTGACCACTTCCGCTCGCGTCGCAGCTTCAGTACGGCGCCCTTCGGGTGGGGTTCGTCCTGCTGGTCCTCGTCGTACGTCAGCCCGTCCTCGTACCGCTCGTAATGCGCCCCCGCCCCTTGCATGCTGACGAACCCGCACATCGTCGTAGACCTGCTCTCCAGGTGCTCCCCCACCAGATCGAACGCCACCGATCGTGTCTGCCCGCGAACCCGCAGCGGTACGACGATGCGTCCGTCAGGCCGGAGCTGCCGCACCCAGGCGGGCGCGACCTCCCACGCGGTCACCGTCACCACGATCCGGTCGTACGGCGCCCGCGCGGGATCCCCGAACTCGCCGTCGGCCTGAACGACGGCCACATCGCCGTACCCGGCCTGGTCGAGCAACGCCCGCGCCCGCAGGGTCACGTCCGCGTCGATGTCGACCGTGGTGACCGCACCGTCCGGACCGGCCAGCTCGCGCAGCAGCGCGGCGTTGTATCCACCGGACCCGATCTCCAGCACCCGGTCGCCCGGCCGGATCGCGGCCTGCTCCAGCATCAACGCGATGATGCTCGGCTGCGACACCGAACTCGTCAGCACCCCGGCCCGGTCCTGCTTCATCGGTACGACGTCGTCGGCATAGGCGGTCTCCAACGGGACCTGCGGCACGAACAGGTGCCGCGGTACCGCCTGGAACGCCGCCGCGATCCGCGGGTCGCGGATCGTCCCGAGCGAGGTCAGTTGCCGGACGAGGGCGGTCCGCAACGAGTCCGCACGGGTCATGATCAGTCCCGCTTGTCCCCGAGCGACTCCAGCAACGTCCGCAGCAGCCCCGCCAGCTGATCGAGCTCGGCCTTCGACAGGCCGGCGAGCAGCTGCGACTCGGTGTCGACGTGGGTCGGCAGCACCTTGTCGATCAGCTCGAGCCCCTTCGGCGTCAACGTGACCTGGACTCCGCGGCGGTCGGTCTCGCTGGGCGCGCGGGTGACCAGGCCACGGGCCTCCAGCCGGTCGAGCCGCTGGCTGATCGCGCCGGAGGTGACCATCGAGGAGTGCATCAGGCCGGCCGGCGTCAGGCTGTGCTCGGGGTTGCTGCGGCGCAGCGTCGCCAGCACGTCGAAAGACGCGCGGTCCAGGTCGTGCTTGGCGAAGTTCCGCCGGAGCTCCGCGTCGAACAGCGCGCCGAGCCGGCTCATCCGGCCGATGATCCCCATCGGCGACGCGTCCAGGTCCGGCCGGCGCGCGCGCCACTGCTCGAGCACCAGGTCGACGTGATCTGCCATCTGCCCAGCCTAGCGCCAGATCACTTAGCGGTGAGAGACTTGAAACTATCTTAGTGCTGAGATAGTTTGTCTTAGTGCTAAGCAATCGACGAACTCTCATCCTGCTGGTCACGGCCATCGCGCCGATGTTCTGGGGTACGACGTACCTCGTCACCACTGAGCTGCTCCCGCCCCACCGTCCGCTGCTGGCCGCCCTTCTGAGGGCACTGCCGGCCGGTCTGCTGCTGGTCGCGATCACCCGTGTGCTGCCGCGCGGCAGTTGGTGGTGGCGCTCGCTGATTCTCGGCACGCTCAACATCGGCGCCTTCAACGCCCTGCTCTTCGTCGGCGCCTACCGGCTACCTGGCGGCGTCGCTGCGACGGTCGGCGCGATCCAGCCGCTGCTGGTCGCACTCCTGTCCGCAGCACTGCTACGGCAACGCCTGTCTCTGCACACCGTGCTCACTGCGATAGCCGGCATCTTCGGCGTCGGCCTGCTGGTACTGCGCGCGAGTGCGCGGCTCGACGGGTGGGGCGTGCTGGCTGCTGTCGGCGGTGCGGTCGTGATGGCGTTCGGCGTCGTACTCAGCAAGCGCTGGACCTCGCCTGCTCCCCTACTGGCTACTACCGGTTGGCAGCTGATTGCCGGCGGACTGGTATTGCTGCCGATCACCTTCCTGGTCGAAGGATCCCTGCCCGACTTCACCCTGCGGAACGTTGCGGGCTATGCATACCTCGCACTGTTCGGCTCGGCGGTCGCCTATGCCTTGTGGTTCCGGGGGCTCCGGGAGCTCGCTCCGACCGAAGTCACGTTTCTCGGCCTGCTCAGCCCGGTCGTGGCGACCACACTGGGCTGGCTGGTTCTCAACCAGCACTTGACTGGGCTGCAGGCGCTCGGCGGTCTCATCGTGCTGGCAGCACTCGTCGGCGCACAGGTCCGTCGTACGCCTGTCGTTACTGAGAAGCCGCGGGTGCTCGTCGGATGAGGATTCTCGTGTGGGGTGCATCAGGTGCCGTCGGCAGCCGGGTGGTCGGGGAAGCTGCCACCCGCGGGCATCACGTCGACGGCGTCGGACGATCCGGTACGGCGTACTTGCGCGGCGACGCGTCGAACGCCGAGGACGTGGTGCGGTTGAGCGCCGGGTACGACGTGGTGATCAGCGCGACTCGCCCGCGTGACGGCCAGGAGGGCGAACTCGTCGACGCCGCCAAGGCACTGTTGATCGGCCTACAGGTCACGGGCGTGCGGCTGATCCTTGTCGGCGGGGCCGCGAGTCTGCTGCTGCCCGGGCAGGAGGTGCTACTGATGGACGCGCCTGACTTCCCAGCTGCGCTGCTGCCGATCGCTCGCGCGTGTGCGGCACAGTACGAGCTGGTGCGCGCAGCCGACGGGCTGGACTGGACGTACGTGAGCCCGCCGGCCCTGCTCGAGCCGGGCGAGCGCACCGGCCGCTACCGAAAGGGCTACGACCACCTCGTCGGCTCGAGCATCTCGATGGAGGACTTCGCCGTCGCACTGGTCGACGAAGCCGAGCAGGCGCAGCACGTCCGGCAGCGGTTCACCGTCGCGTATTAGATCAAGCCCTGGCGGAGGGCGTACGCGACCGCATGCGAGCGGTTGCGGAGTTGCAGGCGGGTGGTCACGGCGTGCAGGACGTTCTTGACCGTGCGTTCCGAGTAGGACAGCTCGCGGGCGATCTCCTGGGTGTCTTTGCCATCAGCAACAAGTCGCAGTACCTGCGTCTCGCGGTCGGAGAGCCCCGCGTGCGGCAGCCGGCTGACCTGCCGCGTCTGCCCGAGCAGACGGCTCAACAGCTGCGTCGGCAGGCTGCCGTCACCCGCGGCCGCGGCCTGCACCAGGTGCACGATCCGGTCGACGGTGGCCTCGGTACGACGCAGTACGCCGGACACGCCCAGCTCCATCGCCGTCATCAGCCCCTCGTCGTCGATCGAGCTGCCGATCACGACGATCCGCCGGCACCCGCGGTCCGCCGCGCCGCGCAGTACCTGCACCGCGACCGCATCCACGGCGTCGACAGCGACCAGCGCCACCACGTCCGCTCCGGGTTCGGAGGTCAGCGAGACCTCCGGGCTGTTCTCCAGCGCATGCACCAGGCCGAACCGGGACAGCGGGTCAAGCGTCTGCACCCAGACCGGAATCGTCATCCTCGTCCCCCATCGCACCGCCGAGTGATCTCCACACTCACCCTGATGCCCGATGAGGCACGTTGGTTATGAATCCAGCGACGTCAGTGCGCGGAGCGCGAGCCGGTACGAGTCCAGGCCGAAACCGGCGATGGTCCCGGTCGCGACCCCGGCGACGACGCTGGTGTGCCGGAACTCCTCGCGGGTGGCCGGGTTCGTCAGGTGGATCTCGATCAGCGGCGCGGTCCGCTGCGCGATCGCGTCCCGCAGCGCGTACGAGTAGTGGGTGAAGGCGGCCGGGTTGAGTACGACGGGTGTCCGGTCGTCGGCGGCCTCGTGCAGCCAGCCGACCAGCTCCGCCTCGTCGTCGGTCTGCCGTACCTCGACCTCGAAGCCGAGCTCCGCCCCGGTCTTCTCGCAGACCCCGGTCAGCTCGGCGAACGTCGTCGTCCCGTACTTCTCCGGCTCCCGCGACCCCAGCCGCCCGAGGTTCGGCCCGTTCAGTACCAGCACTCGCTTACTCACGCGCTCACCCTAGGGCATGTCTCCTGATCCCACGCCGTAGCGAGGAGATGCCGTGCCGAGTGCCCCGCAGTAGGCGTGGGATCAGGAGACATGCCCTAGTCGGTCGAACGCCTGCTCGGCCTCGGCGACCGCGGCCGGGTAGCGGTCGTCGGCGGACTGGCCGTGCGAGATCGCCTCCCAGTTGCGGTACGCCAGGATGCGGCGGGTCGAGAGCAGCTGCGCGGCCAGCAGCTCGGCGTCCAGGTCACCACCCAGCGCCTCGGCGAGGGCACGCTCGTCGTCGTCCATGAACTCGCGCAGTCTGGTCGCGAGGGCCGGCGTACCGAACACGAGGTTGTAGTAGGCAACGACCTCGGGAAGGTCGTTCAGCCCGGTGGTCGGCTCGCGGTCGGCGAGCCCGGCCAGGAAGTACGCCCGGAGCGCGGCGGCCGGCGGCGCCGACGACGCCTCGACCACCCGGGCCGCCTCCCGCCGGTGGTCCTCGATCCGGTGCATGACCAGGTCTTCCTTGCTCGGGAAGTACTTGAACAGGGTCGGCTTCGAGACCTCGACGACAGCCGCGATGTCGGTCACCGGGACGGAGTAGAAGCCGTGCTTGACGAACAGCTCGATCGCCGCCTCCGACAGGGCGTCGTGCGTCTGCTGCTTCTTGCGCTCGCGAAGTCCGGCCATGGCGCTATGTTAACCTAGGCAAAAGATTAACCGGGTTAATGTTTTGAGGAGCCCCGATGCGAGACCTCGACGAGGAGCGTGCGTACGCCGACCGCTGCCGGGCGGCGCTCCGCCGGATGGTCGCGGGCGTCCGGGAGAACGTCGCCGTCGGCGAGCACACCTGGGGCGACCGGTACACGGCCGAGCGGCTCGGGTACTACCTGAAGACGCTGGCCAGGGACCTGGGCGAGGAGGGCGACAACCCGCCGTTCTTCGGCGTGATCCGCTACGGGTCCGACGCCGGCGAGCACACGGGACAGACCTACCACCTCGGCCGCCGGCACATCTCGGACGCGATCGGCCGCCCGCCGATGGTGATCGACTGGCGGGCGCCGGTGTCGGCCACGTTCTACCAGGCGTCGGCCGTCGAGCCGCGCGGGATCGACACCCGGCGCCGCTTCGGCTGGTCGGCGAACGCGCTGACCAGCTTCGAGGACGAGCACCTGCGGACCGGCGCCCCGGCCGGGGCGAGCGACCTGGTCCGGCGGGAGATCGAGCGCGCCCGGGTCGGGCCGATGCGGGACATCGTCGCGACGATCCAGCCCGAGCAGGACACCCTGGTCCGGACCGACCTCGACGTCTCGGTCTGCGTCCAGGGCGCTCCGGGGACCGGCAAGACCGCGGTCGGCCTGCACCGCGCGGCGTACCTGCTGTACGCACACCGCGCGCGGCTGCAACGCAACGGCGTCCTGGTCCTCGGGCCGAACCAGGCCTTTCTGCACTACATCTCCGCCGTGCTCCCGACGCTCGGCGAGGTCGACGTCGAGCAGACCACGATCGAGCGACTGCTGGACCGCGAGGTCCGCGCGACCGACGATCCGGCCGCGGCCGCGGTCAAACACGACGCCCGGATGGCCGGCGTACTGCGGGAGGCCGTGTACCGGCGGATCGGGCAGCCGGAGCAGGCAGTCGTGGTGACCGACGAGTCGTACAAGTGGCGGGTGAACCAGCACGAGTTCGCGGAGATGGTCGCGGAGACGCGGGCCGACGCGACGACGTACCTCACCGGTCGCGAGCGGGTGATCGCGCGGATCGTCGCCGCGCTGCAACGGCAGGCCGAGGCCCGCGGGCAGAACTGCAACGGCGTCTGGCTGCGGCGGATGGCCCGCGCCGTCACGCCGTACGTCGAGACCGTGTGGCCGCTGCTCAAGGCCGACGAGGTGCTCGCTTCGCTACTGAGCGATCCTCGCGAGGCGGCAGGTCTCACGACTGAGGAGCGACAGGCGATCGCCTGGCCCCGACCGCGGAAGGCGAAGAGCGCGCGGTGGACGGCGGCGGACGCCGTACTGCTCGACGAGCTCGGCGCGCTGCTGGAGCGCGGACCGACGTACGGGCAGGTGATCGTCGACGAGGCGCAGGACCTCTCCCCCATGCAGTGCCGGGCGATCGCGCGGCGCAGCGAGCACAACTCGATCACGGTGCTCGGCGACCTCGCCCAAGGGACGACACCCTGGGCCGCCACCGACTGGCGGGAACAGCTCATCCACCTCGGCAAGCCGGACGCCAAGATCGTTGCCCTGAGCACCGGCTACCGCGTCCCGGCGACCGTGGTCGAGCTGGCCAACCGGCTACTCGGGGCCCTCGCCGTGGACGTGCCGCCGACACGCTCGTTCCGCTCCGACGGCGAGCTGACCATCACCCGGGCCGACGACCTCGCCACCGGTTGCGTGGCCGCCGTACGCCGCGCACTCACCCAGGAAGGCTCGATCGGGGTGATCGCCGCCGACCACCAACTCCCCGCCTTCGCCGACGCACTCAAGGCCGCCGACATCGACGTGTCGAACGCAGACGGCGACGGCCGCGTGACGGCCGTCCCGGCGACGCTGGCGAAGGGCCTGGAGTACGACCACGTGATCGCCGTTGAGCCCGCCGAGATCGTCGCGTCGGAACCCCGCGGACTCAACCGCCTCTACGTCGTCCTCACCCGGGCAGTCTCCCGGCTGGACATCCTGCACCAGCAGGCCATGCCACCCGAGCTCTGCTGACTACAGCTTCGCCCCGGGAGCGAAGGCGGGCAGCTTCTCGAGGCTGCTGCGCACGGCCTCGGCGCCGTACTCGAACATCTGGCGCTCGTAGTCGTCGACCGCGCCGAGCAGATCGTGGCGACCTTCGTCGGCCGCGATCAGACTGCGGCGCAACAGATCGGCGTCGCGCAGCGCGGTGTTCGCGCCGTTGCCGCCGGTCGGTGAGGTGGCGTGGATCGCGTCACCGAGGAGCGTGACCGGGCCGGGCGCCCAGCGCTCAGCGGGCTTCACCACTCGGATCGACAGCAGCGCGCTGTTGTCCGGGTCGGCCTGCTCGATCAGCGCGCGCAGCTGCGAATGCCACCCGTCCATCCTGGACAGCACCGCCTCCGGCGCGGTCAGGTCCGTGGGCGCGTCGGTCGGCGGGAGAATCATCGCCCAACGCACGTAGTCGCCGACGTCCGGCAGAGTGACTTCCGGGGCCAGTTGCTCGGCGGCCTGCTTCGGCGGCGTCCGGAAGCGCATCGCGCCGAGCAGCAGACTGACCCCGTCACCGGCGATCTTCGAGCCGAACGCCTTGGACAACCCGGCGAACTCGTCGGTCAGCGCGGTACGGCCGATCACGAAGCGAACGCCGGTATCGACCGGCACGGTCTGCGGCGACAGCACCCCACGGACGGCGGACGTGATGCCGTCGGCACCGACGAGCAGATCAGCAGCCGCCGGGACGACGGCAACCTCCGCACCGCCGGCCGGCGCCGCGCTCGCCGGGTTGTGGCGGGCGAAGTGCGGTCGGACCGTGCCGTCGGGCAGCGCGTCGTAGCCGATGAGAGCGGCATCGGTGTGCACGGTGAGGCCGGTCAGCAGCAGGTGTCGCAGTACCTGCCGATCGACCACGATGCCGGTCCGGCTCGCTCCGAGCCTGCCGAGCTCATGCAACTGCGGGTCCAGGACGAGCTGCTCGGCGGAGGCTTCCATGACGATCTCGTCGAGCAGCGGATGCCAGCGCGGCGGCAGACAGTCGCGCACGGCCTGGAAGCCGATCGGGTTCAGCACGAGCCGGTAACCCTGGAACCGCGCGACGATCCCCGGATCGCGCTCGTACACCTCGGCCTCGATCCCCGCACCACGCAAACCCTGCGCGAGGGCCAGACCGCCCAACCCCGCACCCGCAATGAAAACCCGCATCACACCTCCTTGTGACGAACTAAGTTCGTTTCAACGATCTTAGTTCTACTCAACGAACTTAGTTCGCGTCAAGCTATAGTGACCGCCATGCCCGCCGATCCCCACCAGCGCCGCGCGGCCCGCAAAGCGCCGATCACCCTCGACCGGATCACCGACGCGGCCCTGGAAGTCGTCGCCACCGAGGGGTACGACGCGCTGACGATCCGCCGGGTCGCCGCCGTACTCGGCACCGGCCCGTCCTCGCTCTACGCGCACATCGTCAACAAGGACGACCTCGACGAGCTGCTGATCGGCAGGCTGTACGCCGACGTCGTACTCCCGGAGCCCGACCCGGCCGCCTGGCGCGAGCAACTCCTGGGGGTCTACACGCAGATCCGCGACCTGTACCTCAAGTACCCCGGCGTCTCCCGCGCCGCGCTGGCGGTGGTGTCGACCAATCTGGAGACACTGCGGGTCGGCGAGGGGATCCTCGCGATCCTGCTCGCCGGCGGCCTCGAACCACGCACCGCGGGCTGGACCCGCGACGCGCTCTCCCTCTATGTCAGCGCCTACGCGCTGGAGCAGTCCATGGTCCGGCTGCGGCGCCGCGCCCAGGACCAGGAATGGGTGCTCAGCGGGGACGAACTACTGGATCGCTTCACCGCACTGCCCGCGGAGGAGTTCCCGGAGACTCGCCGGCACGCCGCCGCGCTGACCTCCGGCACCGGACCCGACCGATTCGAGTTCACCCTCCGCCTGCTACTGGGCAACGACTGATCTGAAACGGATCAGCCAGCATCATCAAGGTCGACGGCTACGGAGCCTAGGCGGACCACGGTGCGCCGGGGCCGCCCATGCGGGTGGCGTACGGCGTACCGGGGGCCAGGTCGCCGCGGTGGATGGGCTTGTCGGTGAACGCGGAGGCGTAAATGGCAGCGGCCAGTTCGAGGGTGTTGCGGGCCTCGGACAAGGACACAGGAGTTGGTTCGCCGGCGGCCTTGGCATCGAGGATGGCGGTCAGTTGCGCCGTGTGGCCGCTGGGGACGTCGAGCAGGTCCGCGGACCAGGCGGCCTCGACGGCATCGTGGCCGGGCGCGGGTGTGATCGTCCAGTCGGCGTTCTGGTAGCCGTACAGGTGTTCCAGCTCGACCGTCGCGTTCTCGCAGTCGAAGCGGAGCTGGGAGGTCTGCCGGGCGGAGACGAGCGAGTTGACGATCGACGCGACCGCCCCGTTCTCGAACGTCACCAGGGCCATCGACACGTCCTCGGTCTGCGTCGGACGGGCCTGTCGCGCCGCGAGCGCGGTCACCTTCTGCCACGGGCCGAGGATCGACAGCATCAGGTCGTACTGGTGGATGCCGTGCCCCATCGTCGGGCCGCCGCCCTCGACGTCGAACGTACCCCGCCACGGCGCCGCGAAGTACTCGTCGTCGCGGTACCAGACGGTGTTGCACAGGGCGACCAGCAGCCGGCCGAGCACGCCGTCCGCGAGCAGCTCACGCAGCCGGACCGCGCCCGAGCCGAAGCGGTGCTGGAACACGCAGGCGATCCGCGCCGCGGACTTCTCCTCGGCCGCGATCAGCGCGTCGAACTCGTCCAGCGAGAGCGTCGGCGGCTTCTCCAGGTACACGTCGACATCCGCCGCCAGGCACTCCGTCGCGAGCGGCACGTGCGTGCTCGGCGGCGTACACAGATGCACCAGGTCGACCTGGCCGGTGGCCAGCAGCTCGGTGAGGGTCGAGTACGTCGCCGGGATGTTCCACCGGGCGGCGAATTCCTTCGCCCGATCCAGATCGACGTCGACAGCCGCGACCAGTTCGGCCCGATCCGCCAGCGCCGCCACGGCACCGGCATGCGCACCGGCGATCCCACCCGTACCGACGATCGCGATCCTGTACTTCTCACTCATCCGGAAAGCCCTTTCCGAGGCGTTTCCAGCACCCTAACCGATCTCCCCGTACGCCGCGACCAGGAGGCTGGGGTCCGGGGCTTCGAGGATGGTGGGCTTGGCGAGGGCGTCGAGGATGACGAAGCGGAGGCGGTCGGCGCGGGTCTTCTTGTCGAGCTTCATCGCGTCCTGGAGATGCGGCCAGGCGTCGGCGCGATAGCTGACCGGGAGGCCGAGGGATTCCAGTACGGCGCGGTGCCGGTCGGCGGTGGCGTCGTCCAGGCGGCCGGCGGCGCGGGCCAGTTCCGCGACGAAAACCATGCCGATGCTGATCGCGGCACCGTGCCGCCACTTGTACCGCTCGACGCGCTCGATCGCGTGGCCGAGGGTGTGGCCGTAGTTGAGTGCCTCGCGGCCGATCCGGCCGCCCGCCGTGGTGGTCCGCTCGCGCAGGTCCGCTCCGACGGTGTCGGCCTTCACCTGGATCGAGCGGGCGATCAGCTCGGCGGTCGCGTCGTACGACGGGCTGGTGACCGCGGCCGGGTCCTTCTCGACCAGGTCGAGGATCACCGGATCCGCGATGAAGCCGCACTTCACGACCTCGGCGAGGCCGCTGACGTAGTCGTTCTTCGGCAGCGTCTCGAGCGCGGCCAGGTCGCACAGGACACCGGCCGGCTCCCAGAACGCGCCGACCAGGTTCTTGCCCTCGGCCGTGTTGATCCCGGTCTTGCCGCCGACCGCTGCGTCGACCATGCCGAGCAGGGTCGTCGGGATGTGCACGACCTTCACGCCGCGCAGCCAGGTCGCCGCGACGAAGCCGGCCAGGTCGGTAGTGGTCCCGCCGCCGACGCTGACGATCGCGTCCGAGCGGGTGAACCCGGCCTGCCCGAGGACCGACCAGCAGTACGCCAGCACCTCCGCGGTCTTGGCCTCTTCCGCGTCCGGGATCTCGATCGCGTGCGCGGTGAACCCGGACGCGGTCAGGTCGTCGCGGATCGCGTCCCCGGTCTCCCGAAGCGCCCGCGGGTGGATCACCGCGACCCGTTGCACACCCTCGCCCAGCAGGCCCGGCAACTCCCCGAGCAGGTTGTTCCCGATCACCACGTCGTACGGCGCCGCCGCGGCCACGCGGATCCGAGTGGCGCCCGCCGGACCGCGATCGGCCGCCGGGGTCTGCTCGTCGGTCATCCCAGGTGCTCCTGGATCTCGTCGGCGACCTCGTCCGGCGTCTTGTGGTCGGTGAGGACGGTGAGCTTGGCGACCTCGCCGTACAGCGGCCGGCGGGCTTCCATCAGGTTGCGGAGCTGGGTGCGGACGTTGCCGAGCAGCAGCGGGCGGGCGACGCTGAGGCCGACGCGCTTGGTGGCCTCGGCCAGGCTGACGTCCAGGAAGACCACCGTGTGGCCGGCCAGGTCGGCGCGGGTGTCCGCGTCCAGGATCGCGCCGCCGCCGAGCGACAGCACCTCCCCCGCGCCCTGCAGCGCGGCCACGATCGCGGCCCGCTCGAGCGAACGGAAGTGCGGCTCACCCTCGTCGACGAAGATGTCCGAGATCGGCTTGCCGGCCGTCGCCTCGATGTCGGCGTCGGTGTCGCGGTGCGGCACCCCGAGCCGTTGCGAGAGCAGCGCGGCGATCGTCGACTTCCCGGATCCGGGCGGGCCGACCAGGACGACGACCGGGCTCACTCCCACTCCCGCGGGGTGATGGTCTTCGGCAGGTTCGCCAGGTACGACTCGTGGTTGCGCGCGGTCTCCCCGACCGAGTCGCCGCCGAACTTCTCCAGCGACACCTCCGCCAGCACGAGCGCGACCATCGCCTCGGCCACGATCCCGGCCGCCGGTACGGCGCAGACGTCCGAGCGCTGGTGGTGCGCGGACGCGGCCTCGCCGGTCGCGGTGTCGATCGTCCGGAGCGCCCGCGGAACGGTCGCGATCGGCTTCATCGCGGCCCGCACCCGGAGCGTCTCGCCGGTGCTCATGCCGCCCTCGGTACCACCCGAGCGGCCACTGGTCCGGCGGACCGCACCGTCCTCGGCGACGATCTCGTCGTGCGCCTTCGACCCCGGCGTCCGGGCCAGCTCGAAGCCGTCGCCGAGCTCGACGCCCTTGATCGCCTGGATGCCCATCAGCGCACCGGCCAGCTTCGAGTCCAGCCGGCGGTCCCAGTGCACGTAGCTGCCGAGACCCGGCGGCAGACCGTCGACGACCACCTCGACGACGCCGCCGAGGGTGTCGCCGGCCTTCTGCGCGGCGTCGATCTCGGCGACCATCTGCTTGCTCGCGTCCGCGTCCAGGCACCTGACCGGATCCGCGTCCAGGCGAGCGACGTCGCCGTACGCCGGGATCACGCCGTACGGCGCCTTGACCGTGCCGAGCTCGACGACGTGGCTGACGATCGTCACGCCGTACGCCTGCCGGAGGAACCGGGCCGCGACCTCGCCGAGCGCGACCCGGGCCGCGGTCTCCCGGGCGCTGGCCCGCTCGAGCACCGGGCGGGCCTCGTCGAACCCGTACTTCTGCATGCCGGCCAGGTCGGCGTGACCGGGCCGCGGGCGGGTCAGCGGGGCGTTCCGCGCGAGGCCGGCCAGCGTCTCGCTGTCGACCGGGTCGGCGCTCATCACCTGCTCCCACTTGGGCCACTCGGTGTTGCCGACCTGGATCGCGACCGGGCTGCCGAGGGACAGCCCGTGCCGGAAGCCACCGAGGAACGTCACCTCGTCCCGCTCGAACTTCATCCGGGCGCCGCGGCCGTAGCCGAGCCGACGACGAGCCAGGGCGTCGGCCACGTCGTCCGTGGTGACCTCAACGCCTGCGGGAAGACCTTCGAGTACGGCGACGAGCGCTTGTCCGTGCGACTCGCCGGCGGTGAGCCAGCGCAGCATGCCTTGATTCTTTCACGAATGCGGATGCCTACAGACACCGGTCTCAGACTCAGCGGCAGGCGTTGCTGTCCTCGGTCGAGCCGGTGCGCACCGCAAGGACCGCGTTGAAGGTCTTGACGATCGGGGACGACTTGCAGGACGTGCTGGCCTCGGCTGCCTGACCGCCGGCGATCGCGGCGCCGGTGAGGGCTGTCGTGGCGAGCGCCGCCACGGCCAGACGCCCGGCGGTACGACGGAATGCGGTGGTCATCGTGTGCTCCTTCTCAACCATCGGTTGCTTGTAACAACGACAGTAGAAGGAACAGGCTCCTCACGAACTGGCCTCAGATCCCGTCTTGGGGGTAGCGCTGGCACCACCATCGATGGACCACCAGACATGACCTAAGGTCCTGGCATGAGGCGGCAGGAGCAAGAGGCGTGGCGGGCGCGGGTGCGCGGGTGTTTGCTGGGCGGGGCGATCGGCGACGCGCTCGGCGGGCCGGTGGAGTTCCAGGACGGCCGGACGATCCTCGCGAAGTACCCGGACGGTGTCCGGAGCTACGTGGACGGCGGTCCGGGGTGGCCGCCGGGGACGATCACCGACGACACCCAGATGACGCTGTTCACGGTCGAGGGGCTGATCCGTGCGGGTGTACGCACCGACCGCGGGCTCGGCTTCACCGTTGGGGTCGTCCACGGCGCGTACGACCGCTGGCTGGACACCCAGACGCTGCCGGGGCCGAGTGGTGAGCGCAACGGCTGGCTGCAGGGCGAGCAGTGGCTGTACGCGCGCCGGGCGCCGGGCAACACCTGCCTGACCGCGCTGACCGAGGCGCGCAAGGGCGGCCCGCGGATCCCGCAGTACGGCGGCCAGGCCGTCAACGACTCGAAGGGTTGCGGCGGCGTGATGCGGGTCGCGCCGTTCGGGCTGCTGCCTGCCGAGGCCCCGATCGACTGGGTGTTCGACAAGGCTGCCGAGGCCGCGGGGTACACGCACGGACACCCGACCGGCAAGCTCGCCTCCGGCACGCTGGCCGCGATCGTCCGTGAGCTGTGCGACGGTGCCGGTCTCGACGACGCGATCACCCGCGCGACCAGCCTGCTGATCCGGCACGAGGGCCACGAGGAGACCAGTACGGCGCTGCAGCTCGCCCGGCAGCTGGCCGCCACCGCACCGGCCGGCCCGGTCACCGTCGAACGCCTCGGCGGCGGGTGGATCGCCGAGGAGGCGCTCGCGATCGCCGTCTACGCCGCCCTCGCATACCCGGAACCTGACCAGTTCCTGGACGCGCTGGCGCTGGCCGTCACGCACTCCGGCGACAGCGACTCCACCGGCGCGATCTGCGGGAACATCCTGGGCGCCCTGCACGGCGAGACGGCTCTCCCCGCAGAGCTCGTCTTCACCCTCGAGGGCCGCGCGGCGATCCTGCAGCTCGCCGACGACTTCGCCCTGGAGTTCACCCAGCAGCAGCGCCTGCACGGGGACTACGGGCCGTTCACCGCGTGGACGACCCGCTATCCCGGCGGGTAAGCGTCAGGCGGGTTCGATCGAGAGCTTGTGGTGGAACACGTTCCGCGGGTCCCACTTCGCCTTGATCTGCTGCAGCCGCGGGTAGTTGCCGAGGTAGTACAGATCGTGCCACGGCACCCCGGACTTGTTGTACGCCGGATCCGCCAGGTCGGTGTCCGGATAGTTGATGTACGACCCGGCGCTCACCGCGTTCGGCACCGGCGCGCCACCCGTGTCGCGGTAGATGTCGGCGTACACCTTGCGTGCCCACGCGAGGTGTGTCGCGTCGTCGGTCGCGGACTCCCAGGACGCGGCCAGCACCATCTTGGCGACCACGTCCCGCTGTGCGGCGGCGGTGGCATTCGACGGGACGGTGTTCACCTTGCCGCCGTACGGGACGAGCAGGATCGACGACTCCGACCCGTTGTACGACGCGTCGGTGAGGCCGCGGTACATCGCGTCGATCTGCGCGTCGGTGTAGCCCTTCTTCAGGTACCCGGCCTTGTACTTCGCGCGGCTCGGCGACGCGGTCTCGCCGATCGACCTCGCCATCGTGAGGTGCAGGAACGGCCCGGCCGGGACCGGCAACAACTGTGGCTTGACCTTCACGCCGGCCGTGATCGCGGCGTTGAAGTCGTCCATCAACTGCTGCGCGTTCGGCGCGGCGGCGTCGATCTGGGTGGACAGCAGGGACTGGCCCGCCTTCTGATGCGTGAGGATGAACGGCGCGTAGAGCGTGGCGTACGGCGAGTCCGGCGTGTTGTGCTGCTCGAAGAAGTCGAACCAGTTCCGCACGGTGCGGTGGAAGTCCGCCTGCGTGACCTTCGACCAGTCGTAGAACAGCACGCTGGACAACAGCGCGGCGGGTGCCTTGGGCAACGATTCCTCCGGCGTCCGGCCGGTCGCGCCGTCGGTGCGCATCAGGTACCGCAGCACGACGCCGAAGTTCCCGCCGCCACCGCCGGTGTGCGCCCACCACAGGTCGCGGTACGCGTTGTCGCGGGTCGCGACCACCGCGCGCGCCCGGCCGCGGGCGTCGACGACCACGATCTCCACGCCGTACAGGTGATCGACGACCGAGCCGTACTTCCGGGACAGCGGACCGTACCCGCCGCCGGCGAAGTGGCCGCCGACGCCCACGCCGAGGCAGCCGCCGCCCGGCACGGTCACGCCCCAGCCGAAGAACAGCTCCTTGTACACGTTCTCGAGGATCGCCCCGGACCCGATCGAGAAGGCCCGGTACTGCGGGTCCCAGCTGATCTTGGTGTTCGCCGACATGTCCAGCACGACCTCGATGTCGGTGCTGTCCACGAAGTCCTCGAAGCAGTGCCCGCCGCCGCGGACCGCGATCCGCTTGCCGTTGCGTACTGCGTCCTGCACCGCCGCGACGGCGTCCTGCGGCGACCGGATCACCCGGATGTAGTCGGGTTTGCCGACGAAGCGCCGGTTCTGCCCGCGGGTCACGAGGTCCTGGTACCGCGCGTCGTCCGGGCCGATCCTGCTACCGGTACTCGCGTCCGCCGGAGCGGCGGACGCCGTACCGGGGACTGCGAGCGCTACACCTGCGACTGCCGTTCCGGCCAACAGGCCACGACGACTGACTGGCATGAAATTCCCTCCCGAGATCGAATGCTTCGACCCTAGGAAGAGTGAGCCTGTCGGCACATCAACCATCTGGTGGAGTGGTGGACTCCCCTATCCGGCGTACAACCGCTCCAACGGCATCCCGAGCAGCACGCCGCCGAGCGCGCCGACGAGCATGAACGGACCGAACGGGACCATCTGCTTGCGGGTCATCACCCGCCCCACGATCAACGCGATCCCGACGACGGCGCCGAGGAAGAACCCGCCGTACAGCCCGGACACGAACTGCCCCCAGCCGAGCCACCCGAGTGCGAGCCCGAGCAGCCCCGACAGCCGTACGTCGCCGAACCCGACGCCGCGCGGGAAAGCGAACCAGAGCACGTAGAAGACCCCGAATCCGATGGCTCCCGCGATCAGCGCCCGCCACAGCGAGCCCCACTCCCCCGTGCCCAGTGCCGCGCCCAGCAGTCCCACACCGACCACCAAATAGGTCGGCCAGATGATGATCGACGGCAGGTACCGCGTCCGCGCGTCGATGTATCCGAGCACCGCACCGGCAACAGCCAGCACCAGCCAGGCGGGTAATACTGCGTCCAGGCCGAGCATCCAGCCCAGGAACCCACCGGCGACCGCAGCCAGGCCTCCACACCAGTACGCCGCTCGTTTGCCCGCCAGCGAGGCGTACGACGGCTTGGTCTCGCCCTCCTCCAGTACCGGCTCCGGAATGCGCCGCATCAGCCAGGGACCGAGTACGTACGCCGTCGGACCGCAGACGACAGCACCGATCCCGGCAGCGATCAACGCGTTCTCAGCCGGCACGATCGTGCAGCCTAGCGTTCGGCAGCCGAGCGTTTGACCAGCACCCGCGCGAGAACCGCCGCGCCGCCGCCCAGCAGCAGGACACCACCGAGCAGCACGAGGAACGTGCTGAGCAGCCCGTCGTTCTCGGTGACGTATGTGATCCGCTGGTACGGGTCGTCGTTGGCGGCGGGCGCGAACGTGAAGTCGTCGGTGATCCGGCCCGGGTCGCTGTACGACGCCGTGTACGCGGTCAGGTAGTCCGCCGGCTTCGGGAGCGCCTTGTCCTCGACCCGGCCCGCGAACAGCAGCTCCGGTTCGACTCCGTCGTACGGCGTCTTGGTCGCGTCCACGCGATGCTCCGCGGCCACGTAGACGGTCACGGTCTGGGCCGTGGTCGCGCCCTTGCTCAGCCGCATCGGGTACACGATCCGCTCGGACGCGAACGTCAGCCGGAGCGGAGGCGTCGCGCCGTACATGCTCTCGCCGGCCTTCTTCGGCGCGAGCTTGACCGCGACGATCTCCCACTTCTCGGTCAGGTACGGCGTCAGGTTCGCGGCCAGCGTCGCCGGTACGACGTACCCGTTCTTGCCGAGCCAGTCCGTGACCGCCGTACCGCTGGTGCCGGTCAGCCGGGTGACTGCGAACGGGCCGAGCACCATCTGCTGCTGGACGTTGACGCCGGACCCGGGGGCGGCAGCGCCCACAGAATTGCCGCGGCCGCTCATGATGCCGAGGTTGCGGAACGGCCAGTACGTCTTCTTCACCACGCGCTTGGGCCGCGTCATCCGGTCCAGCCGCCAGAACAGGTCGCTGTCGCCCAACTCTACCTTCGCCGCGGACGGCACCGGCATGATCCAGGCGGCCTTCTTCGAGGCGCCGCGGACCGCCATCGAGAGCGTGATCTCCTCGGTGCCGCCGGTGTGCCGGACCAGCGCGGTCTCGCCGTACGCCCGGGCCTGCGACTGCGCGTCCGGAAGGTACCCGCCGCACGCACACGCCCAGGCGGGCGTGACTCCGGCCGCAACGAACCCGACCGCCAGCACACCCGCGACCACCCGCCAAAGCTTCACGGGCGAAGACTAGATGGCGAACGGTCCGTGGAAGAAGTTCGCCGGATCGTACTTCGCCTTCGCCGACCGCAGCCGCGCCCAGCTCGCGCCGTAGTACGCGCTGACCGGCCGTCCGGCCTCGAGGTAGTTGACGTAGGCACCGGCCGAGTACGAGCGGACCGCGCGGTGCCCGTTCGCGATGAAGGTCTTCGCGCCGGAGTTCTGCGACGAGGAGTACCACTGCACCGTGCAGAGCCCGCTCCGCCAGGGCCACGAAGAACCGCCGGCCGGCTGCTTGGCCGCCTGCCCGCCGAGCGGATCGAGGATCGCGGACGCCGGCGTCCCGGCCCGCGCCGCCGCCTTCACCGCACCGAGCAGGGCGCTGATCGCGGCCGCGTCCATCGGCCCCTTCAGCACGTCGGACCCGGCGAGGAAGCCCTGCCGCGGACTCGTCGTACCGCCGCCGAGGTACTTCACGGCCTCCAGGTGCGACTTCACCGAGATCGTCCGCGCCGACGCCTTCGTGCCGACGAACGACTCCAGCTGCGCGGCGGCCGCGTTCGCGTTCCCGGTGGTGGAGACGCCGAGCACGTGGATCGACAGCGTTCCGTTGCTCTTGGCATCGATGTGCAGGTTGCCCCAGGACGTGGCCGGCGCGGTCTGCGCGAACTTCTGCCAGCCTCGGACCACCGCCGCCGCCTGCGACTCCGGCCAGGTCAGCCGGAAGAACCCGAGCTTGGTCGCGGGGATCGTGCTGAACTGGAACGACGTGACCACGCCGAGGTTGCCACCGCCGCTCCCCCGCAACGCCCAGAACAGCTCGGGCTCGGACGACGCGCTGACGGTGCGCGCCTTCCCGTCCGCGGTGATCACGCCCATCGACACGACCCGGTCGCAGGTCAGCCCGTACGTCCGGGTGTGGATCCCCATCCCGCCGCCGAGTGTCAGCCCGGCGACACCGACGGTCGGGCAGGTCCCGGTCGGCAGCGAACGCCCGTACCGGTCGAGGAACGCGTGGACGTCGTACAGCCGGGCGCCGACGCCGACGGTGAGGACGCCGTTCGAGTAGCTCATGCTCTTCAGGCCGCCGACGTCGACCTGAATGCCGTTCGCGATCGTGGACGCGCCGACGTACGAGTGGCCGCCGCTCTTCGGCACCAGGACGAGCTTGTGGGCGCGGGCGAACTGGATCGCCTGCTGCACGTCGGACGGCGCGGCGGCCTTCACGACGGCGGTCGGGCGGACGCTGTCCCAGCGTGGGTTGAACAGCTGGTGGGCGGCCGCGTACCCGGACGAGGCCGGAAGGTACAGGCGACCCTTGAGCGAACGGGCGAAGGTGTTCCAGTTCGGGGCCGCGGTGAGCGTCGGGGCCAACGTGCTCGGGGTGCTGCTCGGCGTCTTGGTCGGGACTGCCGTGCTAGGTGGCGGGGTGGTGGTCGCCGGCGCGGTGCTGGACGGGGCCGACGTGGGCGTGGGGCTGGGCGTCTGCGAGGGCGTCGTACCGCCGGCGTCCTTGTTGGCGTTGCCGCAGCCGGCCAGCGTGACGGCGGCTCCGGCGATCAGGACCGTACGACGGTCAAGCAGGCTCACGATCCCCCAGCTCCTCACGGGCAGCAGTCCTCATGGCCGCCAGAGGAGCCGGCGACCTACCTGTCATCATCTCCACCTGGAGGGTCGCCTGATGCACGAGTAGGTCAAGTCCGTTCAACAGCTCTGTACCGATCCGGTGTGCCGCGATCGCGAGCCGGGTCGGCCACGGGTGGTACGCGACGTCGAACACCACCGGCGCGACCCCGGCGAAGTGCTCCGCCCACGGGTCCACGGCACCGCCCGGCAGCGTCGACACGCACAGGTCGAAGCCGCCGATCTGTTCCACCTGCGAGAAGTCCGCGACCGACGTCCGGAGTCCCAGCTCCGCGGCCAGGTCCCGCAACCGCTCGGCCTTGGCGACGTCTCGGACGACGACAGTCACGTCCCGCACCTGCATCCCGCGCAGCGCCGCGAGCGTCGACGCGGCGGTCGCGCCACCGCCCAGCACGACAGCTGTCTCCGCGGCGGTGATGCCCTGCTCGGCGAACGCGTTCACGAGTCCCGGTACGTCGGTGTTGTACACCGCGCGCGACCCGTCCGGCTCGAAGATCATCGTGTTCGCCGCACCGATCAGCTCCGCGACCGGGTCGACCGTGTCCGCGATGTCGATCGCGACGCGCTTCAACGGCATCGTCAGCGACAGCCCGCGGACGTCCGCACCGAGCGACGCCACGAAGCCCGCCAACTCGTCCTCCGCGACCTCGAACGCGTCGTACGTCCAGTCCAGCCCGAGCGCGGCGTACGCGGCCCGATGCATCGCCGGCGACAACGAATGCGCGATCGGCGACCCGAGCACGGCGCAGCGGGTCATCTCAGCACCGGTTCTTGTGCGCTTGGCACCAGGTCTGGAGCTTCTTGACGTTGGCCTGGTGCTCGGCGGCCGTGCTGGCGAACGCGGTCTCGCCGGTGTCCAGGTTGACGAGCGTGAAGTACAGCCAGGAGCCCTGGGCCGGGTTGATCGCCGCGCTCAGCTCGTCGCGGGTCGGCGAGTTGATCGGCGTCGGCGGCAGGCCCTTGTACAGATAGGTGTTGTACTTCGACGGGTTCTTGCGCTGCGCGGGCGTCGTGAAGACGCCGCCGTTCTTGCCGACCACGTAGTGGATCGTCGAGTCCATCTGCAGCTTCATCCCGGCCTGGAGCCGGTTGTAGATGACCCGCGCGACCTTCGGGTAGTCCTGCTGGCGGTTCGTCTCGGCGCCGATGATGCTCGCCACGATCACCGCCTGGTACGGGTCCAGGCCCTTGCGGGCCGCGGTCTTCTCCAGGTTCAGCGAGGCGGCCGTCTTCGCGTAGTTGGCCGTCATCAGCTTGAGCATCGTGTACGCCGTCGCGTTCTTCGGAATGTCGTACGTCCCCGGGAACAGGAAGCCCTCCGCGTTGGCGTGCGCGTACGCCGGCAGGCCGAGCATGGCCGGCTTGCCCAGCGCGGTCGCGGCCGCTCCCGCGGGCAGCTTCATCTTCGAGCCCTGCAGGATCATCGCGACCTCGGCCTTGGTCTTCCCGGCCGGGACGCTGATCCGGGTCACCAGCACCGACTGCTGCGTGTTCAGCATCAGGTCGAGCGCGGCCTTCGCGGACATGTGCTTGTGCAGCGTGTACGTCGCGGCCTGCAGCTGCAGCGAGCGCGGGTCGTCGCGGGCCACCCGCTCGAAGGCACGGGCGCTCTTCACGACCTCCTTCTTCTCCAGGGTGTCGGCGATCGACGAGACACTCTGGCCCGCGGTGATCTCGACGACCACCGAGCCGGTGCCCTGTCCCTGGTAGTCGGGCGCCGAGAACACGCCTGCCAGCGCGTCCTTGCCCTTGCCGAAGCCGACCACGGCACCGGCGACCAGCGCGCCGACGACGAGCAGCGACACCAGGCCGGCGAAACAGCCGAACGCCTGGCGGCCGCGGGACCGACGACGGCTCGCCCGCCGCTCGACGCGGGTCTCGGCCCGCAGCCCCAGGCCGCTGCCGAGATCGTCCGCGCGCCGATCCTCGCCTTCGAGGCCATCGCTGTCGTTCACGTCCACCGACGGTCCGTTCACAGGGGCCTCCCGGGTGGGTTGCCGGTCTCGCGCTCGAAGTCGAGCGCGTGCTGGAGAATGACGACCGCCGCGGCCTGGTCGACCACAGCCCGTCGCTTACTGCCCTTCTTTCCCCGTTCCCGCAACATCCGTTCGGCGGTGACCGTGGTGAACCGTTCGTCCACCAGCCGCACCGTCGTCGCCGTGTTCGTCTCGCGCACCTTGTCCCGCACCTGCTCCGCCGTCTCCCGGATCTTCACCGCGGCCGGTCCCTCGCCCCCGGACAGGGAACGCGGCAGCCCGACCACGATCTCGAACGCCTCCAGTTCGGCGGCGAGTTCCGCGATCCTACCCAGATCGCCCGGTCCACGTCGTACGGTCTCCACAGGTGTGGCCAGGATGCCGTGCGGATCGCTGCTGGCGACGCCGATCCGCGCGTCTCCGATGTCCAGCGCGATCCGCACGCCTCGTCTCATCTAGCCCGTCACCTGGTGCCCGATGGCGTGCTCGACCGCGCTCAGCGCGTCGTCCGCGCCGGCCGGGTCGGTGCCGCCACCCTGGGCGACGTCGTCCTTGCCGCCGCCCCGGCCACCGAGCTTCTCGGCCGCGATCCGGACCAGGTCACCGGCCTTCAGCCGCCACTCGCGGGCCGTGTCGTTGAGCGCGACCACCACACCGGGCTTGCCGTCGTTCACGCTCAGCATCGCGACCACGACCGGCTTGTCGTTCCCCATCCGGCCGCGGACGTCGAGGGCCAGCTTGCGCAGGTCCCCGCCGTTCACGCCGTCCGGCGCACGGTGGCCGACGTACTGGACGCCGAAGACGTCCTTCGGGCTGTTCGCCAGCTCGGCGGCGGCCTGCAGCACCTGTGCGGCCCGCACCCGCTCGAGCTCCTTCTCGGCGGCCCGCAGCCGCTCCGCGAGGTCCGCGACCTTGGCCGGCAGCTCCTCCGGGCGGGTCTTCAGGTTCTCGCTGAGCAGCCGGACGAGCGCCCGCTCCTTGCCCAGGTAGTGCAGCGCCTCCATGCCGACGAACGCCTCGATCCGCCGGACGCCGGCGCCGACCGAGGACTCACCGGTGACGGTCAGCGCGCCGACCTGCGACGAGTGCTTCACGTGCGTACCGCCGCAGAGCTCGCGGGACCACGGGCCGCCGATCTCGACCACCCGGACCTGCTCGTCGTACGTCTCGCCGAACAGCGCCAGCGCCCCCCAGTCCCGGGCCTCCGGCAACGTCATGTACTGCGCGGACACCGGCAGGTCCTTGCGGACCGCGAGGTTCGCGACCTCCTCGATCTCCGACCGGGTGGCCGGGTCGAGCGCCGACGACCAGGCGAAGTCGAGCCGCAGGTAGCCGGGCTTGTTGTACGAACCGCTCTGCAGCGCGTTCGGGCCGAGCACCTGGCGGAGCGCGGCGTGCACGACGTGCGTACCGGAGTGCGCCTGGCAGGCGGAGATCCGCCAGTCGTGGTCGACCTCGGCGTGCACGTCGGTCCCGGGGCGCAGCACGCCCTCGAGGATCTCGACGCGGTGCACGATCAGGCCCTTCACCGGACGCTGGACGTCCAGCACGTTGAGCTTCAGGCCGTCGCCGACGATCAGCCCCTCGTCCGCGATCTGACCGCCGGACTCGGCGTAGAACGGGGTCTTCTCGAGCACCACCTCGACGGTCTCGCCCTGCTCGGCGAACGGCGCGACCGCACCGTCGCGGAGCAGGCCGCGGACCTGGGAGTCCGTCGCCAGCTCCTGGTAGCCGGTGAACTCGGTGACGCCCTTCTCACGCAGCTCCCGGTAGCCCGAGGTGTCCGCGTGGCCGGCCTTCTTGGCGCGCGCGTCGGCCTTGGCCCGCTCGCGCTGCTCCTTCATCAGGCTCTTGAAGCCCTCGGTGTCGACGTTCAGGCCCTGCTCGGCCGCCATCTCGACGGTCAGGTCGATCGGGAAGCCGTAGGTGTCGTGCAGCTGGAACGCCTTCGCGCCCTCGAGCTGGTGCGCGCCGGACGCCTTCGTGTCGCGGACCGCCACGTCGAAGATCGTCGTACCGGCCGTCAGGGTACGGCGGAACGCCTCCTCCTCGGCGTACGCGACCTGGCTGATCCGGCCGAAGTCGGTGACCAGCTCCGGGTACGACTTCTTCATCTGCTCCAGGCTCACCGGCAGCAGCTCGACCAGACTCGGGTCCTCGTAGCCGAGCAGCCGCATCGAACGGATCGCCCGACGCAGCAGCCGGCGCAGCACGTACCCGCCCTGCTCGTTGCCCGGCGTGACGCCGTCGCCGATCAGCATCAGCGCGCTGCGCACGTGGTCCGCGACGACCCGGAACCGGACGTCGTCGTCGTGCTCGGACCCGTACTTGCGGCCGGTCAGCTCCGACGCCTTCTCGATCACCGGGTAGATCTCGTCGATCTCGTACATGTTGTCGACGCCCTGCAGCAGGTACGCGACCCGCTCCAGGCCGAGGCCGGTGTCGATGTTCTTCTTCGGCAGCTCGCCGAGGATCGGGTAGCCCTCCTTGCCGCCACCCTCACCGCGGATGTTCTGCATGAAGACCAGGTTCCAGAACTCCAGGTAGCGGTCGCCCGCCTCCCAGTCCCGGTCGGCGCCGAACTCCGGGCCGCGGTCGATCAGGATCTCCGAGCACGGGCCGCACGGACCCGGGATGCCCATCGACCAGAAGTTGTCCTTCATGCCGAGCCGGACGATCCGGTCGTCGGGCAGCCCCGCGACCCGCTTCCAGAGGTCGATCGCCTCATCGTCCTCGTAGTACACCGAGGCGTACAGCACGGACTCGTCGAACCCGTAGCCGCCCTCGTTCTGCGGCTTGGTGACCAGCTCCCAGGCGTACTCGATGGCCTTCTCCTTGAAGTAGTCGCCGAAGGAGAAGTTGCCGTTCATCTGGAAGAACGTGCCGTGCCGGGTGGTCTTGCCGACCTCGTCGATGTCGAGCGTCCGGACGCACTTCTGGACGCTGGTCGCCCGCGGGTACGGCGGGGTCTGCTGGCCGACGAAGTACGGCACGAACTGGGCCATGCCGGCCACGTTGAACAGCAGGTTCGGGTCCGGCGACGGCAGCGGCGCGCTCGGCACCACGGTGTGGCCGCGGTCCTCGAAGTACTGCAGGAACCGCCGCCTGATCTCACTGGTTTCCATGGGTGTTACCGGTAGTCCTCACGATCGTGGGTGTTCTCGATGCCGAGCGCGTCGCGCAGCTCGGTCTCCCGCTCGGCCATGCCCTCGCGGACCTGGTCGCCGAAGTGCCGGACCGCGGCGGCCAGCTTGGCCGCGGACTCCTGGACACTCTCCGGAGCGAGGATCTGCGCCCGCTTCTTCAGCCTGGTGACGGCGTACACGCCGACGGCGATCCCGATGATCAGCCAGAAGATCCGCTTCACCGCTTCCGCGCCTTCCGCTCGGCCTTCATCTCGTCCTTGACGCGCTTGGCCACGTCCTTGCGCTGCTGGTCGCCGAGCGCGCGGCGGACGCCGTACGTGAACGCGGCCGCCTTCACCAGCGGGCCGCCGGCGGTGGCCGAGAACAGCGACATCAGCGCGGCCGCGTTGGTGGTCACCGTGGTCGCGTTGTCGGTGATCGTGTCCACCTTCGCCAGCTGGGCGTTGGTGGTGGCGACCGTGGTGGTCACCTCGCCGAGCAGCGGGACACTGGAGTCGGAGACGCCCTTCACCATGATCCGGGTCTCGTCGAACACCTTGCCGAGCTTCAGGATCGGATAGGCCAGCAGGCCCACCAGGATGAGCAGCGCGCAGGCGGCTATCAGCCCCGCGACTTCACCGACGCTCATGGAGACGATCCACCTTCCGTAGCGACCTCGTGCGAGCTAGTGCCCACTTTATGGACCGCCCGACCTTATCGCGCGGCCATAGCGCACTCCGCTCCAGGACACCATCCCGCACATCACAGTCGCTCACCAAACCGGCGCGAGGGGTGTACGGCGGGTGATGTGACGGGCGGTGTGGGCGTTGGTGGGGTCAGGAGTTGCCGCGTTCGCAGGCGATGCCGTCGCCGTTGTGGTCCAGTGCCGGGGAGTAGCCGGGGTCGCCGCGGTAGAGCGGTGCCTTGCCGGCGGCGCGGACCTCGGCGCAGTCCTTGTAGTAGGTCGGGGTGCCGGACGGCGAGGTGCTCGGGGTCGTCGGCGTCCCGGTCGTGGAACTCCCGGACGTCGGCCCGGACGTCGGCTCGGTGGTCGTCGGTCCGGTGGTCGTCGGCCCAGCGGTCGTCGGCCCGGCAGTGGTCGGCCCGGCGGTGGTCGGCCCCGCGGTGGTCGGCCCCGCTGTCGTCGGCCCCCCTGTGGTCGGGCCCGCTGTGGTCGGGCCGCCTGTCGTCGGGCCGGCGGTTGTTCCGCCTGTGGAGGGGCCTGTCGTCGACGGGTCTGTGGTCGTGGGACCTGATGTCGTCGAACCGCCCGGTGTCGAGCTGTTGGTGGTTGTTCCCGGCGGTGCGGCCCAGGTGGGTGCGTTCGGGGTCGCGGTCGCGGCCGGTGGCAGCAGCGACGGCGTGATCGGGACCAGGGGTCTGCCGGCCGGGAGCGACGGGCGGGCGCTCGAACGCGTCGTACCGTCCGTCCGCTCGACCGTGGGAACCGACGCGTTCTGCGTCGCCTGGCTGTCGGCCGGGTCCGGCCTTCCGAACGGTACGAGGAACCAGACCGCGGCCAATGCGACAACGAGCGCCGCGAGCCCGCCCAGCTTCAGAACCGGCAGGCGCCGCCGGCTGTGCCGCGCCCTGAACTTCCGTGCATGTCGACCTAGATGGAGCTGCCTCACTGACTAACCCTTCACCCCCAGGCCGAGAGGCAGCCTACCCATTCGAGCGCTTCAGTCGAAGCTCACCATGAGTACCTGGACGGCTCCGTCGGGTGCCCAGCGCACGTCCATCGACCCGGTGCCGCCGCCTGACCAGCGGAAACGTCCCGAATCGCCGTCGTCCTCGAGCAACGTCATGGTCTCGGCCGGCGGACTTTCCCGGTACGCCGCGGCGATCGCCGTCCGTCCTTCGAACGGACAGACCGGAATACCGGTGAACCGCATCGACGCGTCGACCGCGAACCGCCCGGCGAACGTGTCCCAGTCGCCGCTGCGCACCGCCGCGTTGAACGCGGCGACGTGCTCGGCCAGCCGGCTCATGTGCGGTCGCGGAGGATCTTGCGGATCGCGGTCACCCGATCGGCGTACGACGCCTCGCCGCCGCGGCGGGTCGGGTTGTAGTAGTCGGTGCCGTCGATCACGTCGGGTGCGTACTGCTGTGGGAGGACGCCGCGCGGGTCGTCGTGCGAGTACTGGTACGACGAGCCGTGGCCGAGCTTCTTCGCGCCGGCGTAGTGCGCGTCCCGCAGGTGCGGCGGGACCGGGCCGACCTTGCCGGCCTTCACGTCCGCGATCGCGGCGTCCACGGCCATGATCACCGCGTTCGACTTCGGCGCCAGCGCGAGCGCGACGACCGCCTGGGCGAGGTTGATCCGCGCCTCCGGCATGCCGATCAACTGCACCGCCTCGGCCGCCGCGACCGCGACGCCGAGCGCGGTCGGGTCGCCCATGCCGATGTCCTCGCTGGCCGAGATCACCAGCCGGCGGGCGATGAACCGCGGGTCCTCCCCCGCCTCGATCATCCGCGCCAGGTAGTGCATCGCGGCGTCCACGTCGGACCCACGGATCGACTTGATCAGCGCCGACGCGACGTCGTAGTGCTGGTCCCCGGCCCGGTCGTACCGCACCGCCGCCCGGTCGACAGCCGTCTCCAGCGTGACCAGGTCGATCAAGGCCCGCCCGGGCAAAGCAGCCCCGCCCGCCGAGGACTGCTCGACGCTCCCGCGCGGGGACTGCTCCGCGCCCTCGCGCGCCGGGGACTGCTCGGCGGATTCGGTCGAAGAGCTCGGGCCGATCGGGGCGGTGGTGTCTCGGGCGGCTTGGTCGGGGCGGGTGGCTGCCGCGAGTTTGATCGCCTGTTCGTGCTTGGCGCGGGCGCCGCCGGCCGCGGCCTCCAGGTAGGTGAGGGCTCGGCGGGCGTCGCCGCCGGCCATCCGCAGCAGGTGGTCGCGGGCGTCGGCGGCCAGTTCGACCTCGCCGTTCAGGCCACGCTCGTCGGTCAGCGCACGGTCGAGCAAGCTGGAGATGTCGTCGTCGGTGAGCGACTCCAGGGTCAGCAGCAGACTGCGGGACAGCAGCGGTGAGATGACCGAGAAGAACGGGTTCTCCGTAGTCGCGGCGACCAGCGTCACCCAACGGTTCTCCACGCCAGGCAGCAGCGCGTCCTGCTGGGCCTTGGTGAAGCGGTGCACCTCGTCGATGAACAGCACGGTCTCGACGGCGCCGCCCGGCCGGGCGAGGTCGCGTCGGGCGCCGTCGATCACCTGCCGGACGTCCTTCACCCCGGCGGTCACCGCCGACAGCTCGACGAACTTCCGGTTGGTCTGGTGCGAGACCACGGCGGCGATCGTGGTCTTCCCGGTCCCCGGCGGCCCCCAGAGCAGCAACGACATCGGCTGGTCGCCCTCCACCAGCCGGCGCAGCGGCGATCCCGGCGCCAGCAGATGCTGCTGCCCGACGAGCTCGTCGAGACTCCGCGGCCGCATCCGCACAGCCAGCGGAGCCGCCGTATGGTCTACGTCCGCCAGACTCCCGCCCCCACGAGCAGGCGCCGGCGCACCCGGCAGATCGAACAACCCATCACTCACGCCAGCAGCCTATCCAGCCCCACCGACAACCCCCGCACCCGACAACCGCCCCGCAGCCCAGCCCGCCAGGTCAGCCCCGCAGCCCAGCCCGCCAGGTCAGCCCCGCAGCCCAGCCCGCCAGGTCAGCCCCGCAGCTCAGCCCGGCAGCTCCGCCCCGCAGGTCAGCCCAGGCGCGCCGCCCCTCAGGTCGGCCCGGGCGGTCAGCCTGGCCGGGCGGCTGGCGGCTCAGCGGTCGGCTAGCGGCTCGGGCCGTTGCGGCGTTCGGTGGCGTTTCGGAGAGTGCGGATGTCGCGGCGGGTGGCCGGGGGTGGGATGCCGAGGGTGTCGACCAGGCCCTCGCGGTCGAGCAGGAGCCTGTCCTGGGCCGCCGGATCGACCTGGGTGGCTGCGGCTTCCCGATGCTCGCGGCGAACCTGCCGGAGGTTGTTGAGGTACATCCCGAGCACCACCGCCTGGGACGCGACACCCACCATCGGCGGGAGCGGCGCGGAGCCCGCCTGGAGGCCGACGCTCAGCAGCACGTACGGCACCGTGAGCCTCTCCTCCGCATCGCGCAGCGCGACCTTGTCGCCGGGCCGCCGGCCGATACTCCGATCCAGCTTCCCGCGGTCGTCGATCAGCTGCCTCCCCTGCCGGACCAGGTCGTCGGCGGCCGCGCGGAGTGGTCCGCTCACCCGGGTCTTGGCGCCGGACTCGACGACGTCGCGGAGCAGGCTCGCCCGGGCGAACCGGGTCAGGGAATCTGCCAGCCAGGCGTCGTTCGACGGCTCACCCGCATGTCCGCCGTACGCCTGCTCGAACTCCTTCCGGAAGTCCGCGATCCCCTTCTCCGGGACCGGCCGCCCGGCGATCGCGGCCTCGCTCGCCGCGAGACCGGAGGCCTCCTCGAGGCTGACACCCCATTCGTTGTCGGGGTCGAGCGCCAGGTCGGACACCTGCGCCAAGACCTGCTCGGCGTCGGTCCCCGCGCGGTCCAGCCGTACGCCGTCCAGCTCGAGCTTGTGCCACCAGTGCGCGAACCGGTCCGCCGTACGCCGGGCCTTGTCGGACGCGTCCGCGGGGAGGGACTGCTCGTACCGGTCCAGGGCCAGCAGCGCCTCGGTGGCGAACAGGTCCACCACCCGCTGGGCGGCCAGCACCTCCTCGCGGCTCGGCTCCTGCTCGGCCTCGGCGCGCCTCGGCGCCCGCATCCCGGCCCCGGTCCACTTCGCCAGCGGACCGGTCATCCCCGGCCGTCCAGCTCCGCCTGCACGCGCTCGATCGCGTCCGCCCGGCGTTGCAGGCCGGCGAACCGCTCGGACATCTCGGCGTCGGCCGGTTCGTAGTCGGCGTCGTCGGCGGCCTCGGTCGGGATGTACCACCAGCGGTCCTGGTAGAAGGTCGGACCGACCTCCATGCCCTGCAGCATCGGCTTCGCGGCGCCGCTGTCGATCAGCTCGCCCATACGGTCCTGCGAAATGTGCTCAGTCACCTACCCGACTGTAGGGGCGCCGGGGGCCGAAGACGCGGTGCCACGAACCGCTGCGGCGGAGCAGCACGATGGTCGGGACCTGCAGTGCGACGATCGTGGCGACGGTGATCACCGGGTCGGTCGCCGGGACGACGGAGATCGGCAGCGTGTACGACACCACGATCCGGACGACACCGTCGACGATCGTCGCGATCCCCCACCACACCGTGATCCACTTCCACGCATGCCGGAACCGCGCGTCGGTCTCCCACAGTTCGTCCATCAGCGCCGCGCGGGGCGCGAACATCGCGCGGGTGACGACGTACGTCATCGGCTGTGGGTGGCGCAGCGACCAGAGTGTGATGCCCGCGAACGGAAGGCTGATCCACGCGTTGCGGACCAGCAGCAGCCGCGCGTCCCCGCCGAGCACCGCGACCACCGCGCTCGCCACCATGCTGACCACCACCGCCATCCCCAGCAGGTCGGTACGACGGGTACGCGCCAGGGACACCGCTGAGCTGATGAGTCCGGGGACGACGCCAGCGAGCAACGCGGTCAGGTCACTCGCGCCGAGTGCCTTCAGGCCGTAGTACAGCGCGAGCGGGACGCCGATGTCGACGACGAGCAGCCAAGGGCCTTTACCGGTGGACATGCGAGAAGGTTCGCCGAGGAGCCGGCCGGCCCGCATCGAGCCGAGGGCTGTCCACCCCTAGACCAAAGTCTGAGAGGGTGTCTGAGGTCAGAAGCGGAAGCGCACGATCCGGGACGAGTGCCGGAAGCCCGGGAGCAGGTTCATCACCCGGTACAGACGGCGTACGCCGGTGGGCGCCTTCGCCAGCAGTTCGGGTGCGTCGTTCATCGGCGCCTCGTCGACGTACTCGAGCCGCGGATGCCAGTCGGCCAGCGCGGCCGGGTCGTCGAAGCCGCACTCGAAGCGCGCGTTGTACCTCCGCGCGACGGGATCCCACTTCGACATCCGCCACGCGGAGACCGACACCGTGTCGAACGCTGTCTGGCCGGACGGGAAGGCGTCGACGACGGTGGTCAGCAGTTGCCAGACCTGGGCCTCGGTCAGGTACGGCACGAGTCCCTCGGCGATCATCAGCACCGGCCGGTCCCGCGGGACGTCCTCGAGCCACGCCAGTTCGGTGACATCGGCGCCGATCAGCGTGTAGTTCTCCCGCGCCGGCAGGATCTGCCGGCGCAGGTCGACGACCGAGGGGTAGTCCAGGTCGTACCAGTCGACGCCTGCGGGTGGGTCGATCCGGAACACCCGGGCGTCGAGGCCGCAGCCCAGGTTCAGGACCACCGCGTCCGGGTGATCCGCGACGAAGCTGCGGGCCCAGTCGTCGAATGCTTTCGCGCGAACCACCGCGGACAGGCCGAGCTGGCTCGTGCCGAACCGGCCGCTGTCGTAGTCGGGGTCGAGACGGCGCATGGCCAACTCGGCGTACTCGTCACCGAGGATCGGGTCCGGCAGCCGGTTGTCGAGCGCCTTCGCCTTCAGGACCGGCGTCAGGGTCTGCTGGACGCCGACAAGGTCACTCGGCTTTCCCCTTCGTCGGCTCATCGTCCGGCTCCTCCTCGTCGTCCGCGTCCCGGAGCTCCTCGGGCAGGTCGTCCTCGTCGAACTCCTCGGCGAGGATCTCCTCGGACTCGGCGACGGACTCGGGCTTGATCGCGTTCCGCAGCCGGCCGAGGATCCGGTCCGCCTCGGTGCCGAACGGGTTGTCGTTCACCAGGTACGTCCAGGTCGCGGTCGGCCGCGGGATCCCGCTGGCCTCCTCGTCCAGGCCGTCGGCGGTGATCTCGGCCTCGCCGAACGTCGCGGCCGCGTCCTTCCAGGAGTCCTCGATCAGCGTCTCGAACGACGCGATCGCGGACTTGTTGAACTCGTCGATCGGCTTCAGGTGCACGATCCCGCCGGCCAGCGACCGCAGGTGGATGCCCTCGCGCAGGTCCGCCAGGTACGCCAGGTGGTCGGTCCAGCGCCGGTCCAGATGGCCCAGCGCGATCCGCCGCGCGGCGGCCTTCACCACGTCCGCACCGACCTCGTCGACGAGTTCGTCGTACCGCTCCTTGGCCCGCTCCGCGAGCTCGGTGGCGGCCAGGTCCTCGGTCAGCACCTTCTCGCGGGTCTCCAGCAGGATCGCCCGCTGCTGGCCGGTCAGCCGGTTGTACTGCCAGGTGGTCCGGTGCAGTTCGGCGTTCGCGCCGTCCGCGACCCGCTGCGCGTGCTCGAGCATGCCGATCGACTTGCGGTCGGTGAGCCGGCCGGTCTCGTCCGGGTGCGGGCGCAGGCCGGACGACACGGAGTACCGGGTGACGAGCTCGTCGGCGAGCGACGCGAAGAACAGCGTGCCGCCCGGGTCGCCCTGCCGGCCGGCGCGGCCGCGGAGCTGGTCGTCGAGCCGCCGGGACGCGTGCAGGCCGGTGCCGATCACGTACAGCCCGCCGAGCTCGAGCGCCTTCTCCTTGTCGTGCGACTCGTCCTTGCCGCCGAGCCGGATGTCGGTACCGCGGCCGGCCATCTGCGTGGAGACGGTCACCGTGCCCGGTACGCCGGCCTCGGCGATGATCCCCGCCTCCTCGGCGTCGTTCTTCGCGTTCAGCACGACGTGCGGGATCCCGGCGGCCTCGAGCCGGTCGCTGAGCTGCTCCGACTCCTCCACGCTGTGGGTGCCGATCAGGATCGGCCGTCCGGTCTCGTGCACCTCGGCGATGTGCTTGACCAGCGCCTCGTTCTTCTGCTCGACGGTCAGGTACAGCCGGTCCTCGGCGTCCTTGCGGACGTTCGGTTTGTTCGGCGGTACGACGGCCACCTCGACGTCGTAGAACTCCTGCAGCGACTCGCCCACCACGACCGCCGTACCGGTCATCCCGCACAGCGACTTGTAGCGCTTGATCAGCGACTGGACCGTGATGCTGTCCAGCACCTCGCCGGAGTCGCTGACCGGGACGGCCTCCTTCGCCTCGACCGCGGCCTGCAGACCGTCGGGCCAGCGCTGCAGCTTCGCGATCCGGCCGCGGCTGTTGTTGATCAGGCTGACCTTGCCGTCGCGGACCAGGTAGTCGACGTCCTTGCGCAGCAGCACCTCGGCGTGCAGCGCGACGTTCACCTGGGTCAGACGGTCGAGGTTCTCGTCGTCGTACAGGTTGAACTTCGGCCGCTCCGGCTCGTCCACAGCCTCGTCGTCGGCGTCGTCGTCCGCGGCCTCGTCTGTCTCCGCGTCGTCTGTGTCCGCGTCGTCTGTCTCCGCGTCGTCTGTCTCCGCGTCCGTGCCGGCCGTGGTTGCTGCCTGGGCTGCGGCGGCGGCGCGTTCGCCGAGGGCTTCCTCGACCTTGTCGGTGCCCCGGTCGGTCAGCGCGACCGTCCGGCCGTCGCCGTCGATCTCGTAGTCGACACCCGCGCGCAGCGTCCGGACCAGCTGGACGACGTCGTCGTCGAGGGCCTCGTTCCGGGTCGCGCCGGCCAGCACCATCGGCACCCGCGCCTCGTCGATCAGCACCGAGTCGGCCTCGTCGACCAGCGCGACGTCCGCCTCGGCGGTGACCCGGTCCGCGACGTCGGTGACCAGCCGGTCCCGCAGTACGTCGAAACCGATCTCGTTCACCGGCACGTAGCAGACCTCGGCCTGGTACGCCGTGCGCCGCTCCTCCGGCGTGGACGCCTGGCCGACGTGCGACACCGTCACGCCGAGCAGCTCGTACACCGGCCCCATCCACTCGGCGTCCCGCTTGGCCAGGTAGTCGTTGACCGCCAGCACGTGCACCTTGCGGCCGCCGAGCGCGTACCCGGCGGCGGCGATCGCGCCGGCCAGCGTCTTGCCCTCACCGGTCGCCATCTCGACGATCCGGCCCTGCAGCATCGCCAGCGCGCCGACCACCTGGCCGTCGAACGCCCGCTCGCCGATCGCCCGCTTGCCGGCTTCCCTGGCCAGCGCCAGGTACTCGATCTGCTCGTCCTCGTGCAGCCCACCGGTGGTGCGCAGCTCGGTGACCGCCTCGGTCAGCTCTTCGTCGGTCAGGGGGAGGACCGATTCCTCCGCCTCGCCGACCAGCTGGGTGAGCCGCTCGTACGGGCCGAGATCGATCGAGCCGGGGCGCTGCAGCAGCCGGCGGAAGCGGGAAGCGATTTTCAGGGCCATGATGCAGGCAACGTACAGCCTTTACCGGTCGTTCCGCCTCTCAGGGTCGCCAGTGGTACGGCGTTGTAACGGTGACCGCGTGCAGCCCGAGTTTCTGCAGGATCGGGCGGGAGTCCGCGGACGCGTCGACGCGGAGGAACTCGTACCCGCGGTCCTTCGCCAGCCGGGCGCGGTGCACGAGAAGCGCGGAGTACAGGCCCTGCCGTCGCCACTCCGGCAGCGTCCCGCCGCCCCAGAGGCTGGCGAACCCGGTGCCCGGGTGGAACCGGATCCACGCCGCCGAGACGACCGGCCCGCCGGTGAGCACGTCCTCGACCAGGAACACCGACAACCGGTCCGGGAACATCCGCGCCTCGCCGGCCAGGTGCTCCACGATCCGCTCGGTGCCGTTGTGCCACAGCGAATCCGTGAGTACGGCGATCCGCTCGTAGTCCTCCGGGCCGTCCGCCTCCCGCAACCGGACCTTCGACGGCAGCGCCGACGGCCGCGCGAGCACCCGGTCCACCTCACCGAGGACCAGCGTCTCCGGATCGTCGCGCACGAACCCGTACCGCTCGAGCCGGTCCCCCAGATCGGCCGGCTCGTCGTACGCGTACGTCTTCCATTCGAACGGCAGGCCGCGCTCCCGGAAGAACGCGACCTCGCCGACGATCACCGCGTCCGGGTCCTCGCCGAGCCCGCGCGGCGCCTCGACGAACCCGGCACCGTCCGGCCCCTCGACGTACGACCGGTGCACGAGCCCGACGTGCTCCTGCTTCCAGCCGGGAATCGCGTCGGCGTCGGGCAACCGGATGCGGCGGTGGAACACGTCGAGCAGTTCGTCAGGGGTCATTCGCCCATCGTGCTCCACCGCCACCACCTGTCTACGGCAGCACGCGGTTGAGCAGGTCGTAGAAGGTGTTCGCCAGCACCAGTTCGTACGGATCGCCGAGCAGCGGACCGAGTTCGGCCATGTCCGACGGGGACCACGACCAGGCGCCGATCAGACCGGAGATGAACAGCGGCTTGGAACCGTCCCAGCTCGCGATCCGCTGGTCGAGCGCGGCCTTGAACTCGGCCGCCTTGCCGGGCGCGCCCCAGCCTCCGGTGATCGGGATGCCACCCACCTTCGCGGTCAGGGTGTCGCCGTCCCACGTCTGCATGATGCCCTTGGTCGGCGTGTACTCGGCGTACCCCTTGGCGATCTCCTCGGACAGCAGCACCCAGGTGTTGTCCTGCCGGCCGCTGTACGCGTACACCTCCTCCAGCCCGGTACGGCGCATGAAGCCGCCCGACATCTTCAGGTACTGCGTGAGCTCGTCGGGCTTCCACGACGCCGGATAGGTGTAGCCGGCGCCGGACGGCCCGCAGACCAGCAGGTCGTTCGCGGTCGCGGTCCGCTGGAAGTAGCTGTAGATGTTCGGGCCCGTCTCCACCAGCAGCGGGTCGATCGTCCAGTTGGTCGGCACCTCGCCGCGCTTCGGGTCGTCCCAGATCTCCCGCAGCCGGCGCTGGCAGTACTGGATGTTGTCGCCCTCGCCGAACGTGAGCGTCAGGTAGACCTTGTTCTGCGGCTTGTCGATCCGCCGCGTCGCCCTCGGCTTGTCGGAGATCGGCGACGCGAGGCCGGCGTGCACGGTGCCGTTCATGTAGAAGTCGGCCGCGACCACGGGCGAGCCGCCCTTCGACGCCAGGTCGACGCCGTCCCACTCACCGGAGACGTCGTTCGCGAACCAGCCCATGTACGGCGCCAGCGTCGGCCACTTCGCGTAGTGCTCGATCAGCAGGTCGCCTGTCGCACCGCCGGGTGGCAGCCAGCTCACCAGGGCCTTGGTGGCCACCACGTAGTCGCGGAAGTACGGGAACGGCTCGACGCGGGTCGGCGATGTGTCGGTGGCGCTGACCACGTACTGGTTCCACATCTCGACCGTGACGACGAGGGACGTCGTACCGGCCGGTGGCGCGATCCGGTAGATCCAGTAGTTCCCGCCGTCGGCGAACCTGTTGCCCTCACCGCCGATCGACGAGTGCGAGCCGTCGAACAGGTACGGCGCCTCCTCCGGGGTGTTCGGCTCGAAGGTGGCGATCACGGTGTCGTTCGCCTTGATCGAGACATGCCGCACCGAGGCACCCCAGCCGTCGTCGGTGAACGAGTCCCCGAACTTGACGTACACGGCCTCCTTCCCGAGCTTGGCGGAGACGTCGAGGTTGTAGGTGCCGCGGTTCGACGAGTCGCGGATCTGCGTTGTCTCGCGGGCGATCTCCAGCCATTGCACGCCCTCGACGTCGACCACCCGGGTCGGCGGCAGACCGGCGAGCAACTGCTTGCTGACCAGCGGGAACAGATTGTCGAGCTGCCACCGGTACGTCTTCACGCGGTCGTCGTCGAACATCCCGCGCAGGTCCTTCACGATCTTCAGGCCGTACGCCTTCGCTTGGTCCGCGTTCGCGACCACGGCGTTCTCCAGCCCGGCGAGCGTCGTGGCGACGTTCAGCGAGTCCGGTACGGCGTCGTCGTACACGATCGCGCCCCGGACCCGGCCCCGGTACTTCGCGACCAGGTCCAGCGGGTTCTTGTAGAGCTTCTTCGGCAAGGTCATGTCGGACAGCCACTTGGCGTCCGGCACGCTCTCGGTCCCGGTGTCGTAGATGAAGTACAACTCCGGCTCGGTACGGTTGACGACGCCTTGCAACGTTGTCAGCAGGGTCTGATCCTCCCCGCGGAGCTTGCTGACGTCGGCGTAGTCCAGGTGTCGTGGGCGGTTGAACACCGGCAGCAGCCGAGCGGAGCTGCCGGACGTCGATGAAACTGCAGCATTTGCAGGCAACGCGAAGGGCTGCACCAGCCCCGCCGTCACCGCACCGCTACCCGCCAGGAACGCACGTCTCGAAACCATCGCGACCACTCCCTGAGGTTGACATCGATGTCAAATCTGCCGGGAATGTAGCAACCCCGCGACGGTGTGTACATAGCTCACTTGGAATCGTTTCCGCCGAGGTTGGGGCAATGGTCAGTCCTGCCGGGCGTTCAACCTTCGTGCGGATCGAACCCCGAAGGCGTCCTCGGCCTTGGCCACGATCCCCATGCGGGACAGCCGCCGACGCAGAAGCGGGCGGATCCACAGGTACCTCCGCCATCCGATTCGGTACTGGATGGCGGAGGAGAACAACTGCACGACAAGCCACTCGGCTGGGAGCTCTCCGGGTCGCAAGTCGCCGGTGTCGGGCTGCGGTCTCGGCCCAGCGAGGTTCATCGCCTCACCAGTTCGCGCCGGGGCGGTCGACCAGGCGAGGCGCGCGTGGACGGTGACTTCGGCACGGAGAACCTGGAGCAACTGGTTGTAGAGCTCGCCCAACTCGGCGCTCTCCGCACCGACCCACCCGGTGGAATACGCGAGTGCCGACTGGATCTCCGCGCCGAGCGCCTCCAGCCGTGCCAGCGTCTCCGGTTCGTCGTCGGTTCGTCGCTGTATCCGGAGCGGAAACTGGCCCCAGGCGTTCAGCGCCCGGGTCGCGTCGGCGTACCCGGTACGGAGCGTCTCGGTCCGCGATGCGCCACGCTCGAGCGCCTTGCTCAAGACCGTTCCGACGACGGACGAGCCGAGCGCGATCGTCACAACAGCTGGCCACGTCACCACAGTCGACGGATCGGGCACGGCAGCTCCTCAAGGTGTCAGTTGCGATGAAGAGTCAAGCTTGCCGGGTCAGGCGGTCCAGCGCGGGGGTCGGATAGCGACAGGCGACAGGGACCGCGAACAAGCTGTGCCCTGTTCACGGCCCCCGTCGGATGTGTTCAGTTGCCCTGGCCGGTGCGGGCGCCGCGGGATTCGATGGCGGACGGGAGGGCGGATTCGGGGAGGCCGGTGAGTTCGGCGACCGTGGTGAGGCGGCCCTCGAACTGGGTGGCGAGCGGGGCGGCTCCCATGTGCTCCGTGGTGGTCGGTTCGTCGATGCGGTGCAGGCGGACGTGGATGCCTGTGCGGGTCTCCGGCGTGACGTCGGACGCCGGGATGCGGGCGGTGAACTCGTAGATCTCCCGCGGTGTGACGTGGTGGCCCTCGGGGCCTTCGGGGAGCGGGAACGAGCGTTGCGTGTTCGGGTCCGCGACGGTGCCGGCGTGCAGTAGCCGGTCCTGGTACGTGACCTCGTACGCGTTGGCGCCGTGGAACGTCGTCGACTGGGCCAGCGGGCCGTCGACGAGGTGGCTGTCGACGACCGTCAGGCGGTCGCCGCGGACCCGGATCCGGAGCCGGACGTACTGCTCGGCCGGAGCGCCGGTACGGCGGGGGCGCGCGGCCTGCTGGTCCGGGTATCCGCCCGGCGGCTGCTGCTCCGCCGACTCCCGGCTCGCCGCCTCCCGGTTGAACGCGGGCTTCGCCGCCCGGCTCACATCCGGGCCACCCGCGGCCGCACGGGGCTGCTTCGGGTCCGGCTTGGTGGGGCCGGCGTGCGGTGGTACCGCGGCGTGCCTCCGTCGGGTCTCTCCGGCCGGCGTCTTGGTCGGACGGCGGTCTCGCGTTGCCGGCCGTTCCGTCTGTGTGCCTTTGGCGTGTTTCATCGTCGGCCCCCTTACCAGTTCCGGCCGTGGCGGTAGTTGTGGATCCAGCGGTAGTAGATGCGGTCGAGCGCGATCCCCCGGCGCCCGTTGATCACGCCGAACCAGTCGGTGTTGTGGACGTACAGCTGCGGCTGCCCGCTGCGCCCGGTCATCCGGGCCGGCGCGAACCGGTCGGCCGCGCCGAGGTTCCACTCGCCGACCCAGTCACCGACGTAGTCGGCCTTCAGCTCGGTGCCCGAGCTGAGCATCCGGCCCAGGTACTCCGTCGACCAGTCCTGGTCGTTCCACGCCCACAGGTCGCAGCGCCCGGTGCCGTCGATGTCCGCGGCGAAGAACTGGTCGTGCCGCGCCAGCCCGTCCCACCCCGGTACGTCGCCGTCGTGCCGGTGCGCGTACGCCAGCCCGGACCCGGTGGACCGGAACAGACCGAGGTACGGCATCGACCAGTCCAGGCCGTTGAACACGAACACGTCGCACTTGCCGTCGCCGTCGAAGTCGCCGAGGATCAGCTGGTCGTGCTGCGCGAGACCGCCCCAGCCGGGGATGTCGCCGTCGTACCGGTGGATCATCGAGTACCCGGAGGCGCTCGCGCCGAACAGGCCGACGTACGCCATCGACCAGTCGTCGCCGTTGAAGATCACCAGGTCGTCGCTGCCGTTGCCGGTCAGGTCGCCGGCGAAGAACTCGTCGTGCCGGGCCAGCCCGCCCCACCCGGGGATGTCGCCGTCGTAGCGCTGGCTGACCCAGAACCCGTTGCCGGTCGAGCGCAGCAGGCCGACGTACGGCATCGACCAGTCGTCGGTGTTCACCACGACGAGGTCGTCGCGGCCGTCGCCGTTCAGGTCGGCGACCAGGAACCGGTCGTGCGCGGCGAAGCCGCCCCAGCCGCGGATGTCGCCGTCGTAGCGCGCGACCAGCCGGAGTCCGCCGGCGCCGTCGGACTTCAGCAGCCCGAGGTACGGCATCACCCAGTCGACGCCGTTGAAGATCGCGACCTCGTCGGTACCGTCGCCGTCGAAGTCGCCGACGTACACCTGGTCGTTCGGCATGAACTGCCACGAGCCCGGGACACGTTCGACGGCGCTGAAGCTGTGCTCGAGGGCCGTGCCGTCGGCGCGGAACAGCTGGATCGACGTTCCGTGGTGCAGCAGCAGGTCGCTGCGGCCGGTGCCGTAGAAGCGGCCGGCGTACGCGTTGCGGAACGTGTGCTCGGTCTCGTGGTCGCGCGCGGTCTTGATCGAGGTGTAGCAGACCGGGCAGTACGCCGGTGTGTTGCTGTTCATCCGGCAGTTCTCCACCGGGCGGTAGATGCCGGTGTCGTTGGTGCCGCCGCCCTCGAACAGGCCGACGTCGGTGTCGCTGTTCCAGTCGGCCGGGCGCGGGCCGTTGTTGTAGTTCGCGGCGGACCCGGTGCCGGTCGGCAGCGGCGTGGTCGGCGCGATCAGGTTCGCCCACTTGGTGGTCGCCCGGTCGGTGATCGTGGTCAGGTTGATCCAGCCCTGCTCACCGCCGGTGTACGCGCCGCCGGCCGAGTACTCGTCCGCGAAGCCGCCGATCCCGTGGCCGAACTCGTGCGCGATCACGGTCCAGTTCACGCCCATCGGGACGTGCGCCCGGCCGCCGCCTCCGCAGCCGCCGTAGTTCGGGTTGTTGAGTACGACGAGCAGCTCGTTCCAGTCCGGTACCCACTTGTTCAGCGCGGCCTGGATCCGCGCCTCGGTGTCCGTCCCGTACTCGAGCCAGCAGTGCGCCCACGACCCGCTGAAGATCATCCCGAGCGCGGTGTCGTGGATCGTCTCCGCCGAGATCGTGTCGTCCGACGGGTCGGTCGGCGTGCCGTGCTCGTCGTACGTCCGGGTGCTGACACCGGAGTCGACAGACTCCAGATTCACCCGGTAGATGTTGTACGCCGACGCGTCCTCGCTGTAGTAGTCGTGCCCGAAGACGCCGTCGATGAGCGTCGTCTGCACCCAGCTGTTGTACGCGACCTGATCCAGCGCGGTGAACCCGTCCCCCAGCACCGCGATGTTCCGCTTCACGCCGGGCGGTCCTGCCTTCCGCAGCACAGTCATGCTGTCAGCCATCACTCCCCCTTACACAGCGGCGCCCCCAACGAACACCCCTAACTCGCGGAGTGTCGTGGTGGCGCCGGTGATACAGGGGTCAGGTCTTGCGGCGCGGGAACCGCGACCGGAAGGTCCCGTCGTACTCGAGCTGCATGTACCCGGACGAGTGGACGCCGACCGCGAAGAACGCGACCAGCACGAAGACGATCCCGGCGATCACAGAGATGTGCCAGAACGCCGCGGCGATGCCGACGAACGCCGACCCCTGCGCGATCGCCTTCGCGAACGCCACGAGTCGCGAGCTGCTCACCCGGTGGCGGTACTCCTCCTGCAGGTTGAGCACCAGCAGGGCGGCCAGTAGCGGGATCGAGACCGCGAACGCGACCACGCAGATCGTCGCGGTCAGGTCCAGCGGTTTCGCGGTCAGGAAGGGCTGCACCACCACGAGCCCCGCGGCGCCGAGTCCGCCGTACGTCAGGTTGGACTGCCGGATCCACTCCTGCTGAGCGGCCGGGTCGGAGGTCGCGTCCTCGACCTCGGCCTTAATCCGCTCGATCTCGTCGTCCATGGCGAGCAATAGTAGGGCCCGTGAGGTACTACTACGCCGAGCATCGGAGCGCCTACCGACAGCTCCTGCAGGACGGGCTCACCCAGTGGAACGACCTGTTCGGGGAGAGCTGGACGTTCGAGGAGTTCCCGAACCGCGCGTTCCTGGAGAGTGCGCTCGGCCGGCTGGTGCCGGGTGGTGAGGTGCTGGAGTACGGGTGCGGAACCGGCCCGGCGGCGTGTTTCCTGGCGGCGCGGGGCTTTCGGGTGGACGCGATCGACCTGATCCCGGAGGCGATCGCGATGGCCCGGCGACTCGCGGCGGAGCGGGCCCTCGAGGTGAACTTCGGCGTACAGGACGTGTGCGCCATGCCGCCTGGGAGCAAGCGGTACGACGTGGTCCTCGACAGCTACTGCCTTCAGTCGATCGTCACGGATGCCGACCGGGAGAACGTCCTCCGCGCGGTCCGCGAACGCCTGAAACCCGGCGGGTACTACGTGTTGTCGACGGCCATGTACGACCCGGACCGGGTCTACGACGGCGAGTTCCGGTACGACGCCCGTACCGGCATCTGCTACCAGGAGACCACGGCGCAGTCACCGGACGCGATCCGGCTCGACGGAACCTGGTACCTCCCGCATCGCCGCCACCTGCGCGCCGACGGTCTCCGTGCCGAGCTGGAGCGGGCCGGCCTGCATGTCGTCTCGCAGGACGGCGGCAACGTCATCGCAACAGCCGCGTCCCCAACAGCAGCGCCCCCGCAGCCCAGGACGTGAGTACCGGAAGGCTTGCTGTCATCGGCGCGAGCTTTTCGACCACATGCGGTACGAGCGGAGCGACGACCGGTGGGACATAGAGCAACCCGAGCACGCACCCGATGGCAACAGCGGAGTCGTGGACTACGGCCGCTGTCCCAACGCTGAGGACTGAGATGAGGGTCAGGTAGGCAACTGCTCTGGCTGTCGCGTGAGGGGCCGCTCCCGCCATAAGGGCTGCCAGCGCGAGCATGCTGGCGGCTCCGGCGACCGCAGTACCTACAACCGTCGCCTTGGCTGCCAGCACCGCAGCACGGCTTGGGACCGCGGTGAGAGTAGTGCCGATCAGACCGTTGCTGTACTCGCCGCTCACCACCAGAACGCCTAGCACTGCAACGGGCGCCTGGCCTGCGTACACACCAATCAACGGTGTCTTCACGGCAACGCTCAACCCAACGCTGACGATCGCCGTAACAGCTAGCAGCCACGCCGCACCGCTCGTCGTACGCAGCTTGGTCCACTCGGCTCTCACACGTCCCTCCGGCGCAGCAGAACGGTCGCAACGCCCAGAGCGACAACGGTGTACGCACACAGCACACCCACACCAGCCCACGGAGACAACGGGTAATACCCGTTCGCCGGCGTGTAAACGCTGTCGACCTGCGGATAGCGCACCAGCGTCTGCTGTACGGCGAACGCGGCGGCCGGGGTGAACCGGGTAACCCACAACGCCAACGAAGGCGGCAGGAACGGCGTGAGCGCCAGGAGATACGGCAACACCGTCACAAGCACCACAGTCGTCACCGCCGTCGCACTACGTCGCAGGATCACGCCTACGCCCAACGCCAGCACAGCCGTGATCGCCAGCACCGCCGCCGTGCCCACCTCCATCCGCAGCAAGGCCAGCCACCCCACCGGGAACACGTACGCTCCAAGGCCGCGCAGCACCCGCAACCACACAGGCACTGCGATCACACTGGCGACAAGGGTGCACCCGAACGTCACACCAGCAAGCACAACGCCCTTCACCAGCAGCACGCGCACGCGGCCACCACCAGTGCTCAAGGTGCTGCGGATCAACCCGTACCGGTACTCCGTGGTGATCATCAAGGTGCCCACGACAACAATCACGATCAACGCCGGGAACGTCCCGAACAGCACATCCCCCGCAGCAGCCGCCGTCGGTACGTCGCTCCGCGTTGCCGGCCCGATGTCACCGCTACCGCTCAACGTGAAGCCGACCGCGCTCCCCTGGCCCGAACCGGACCAGCTGGCGTCCGGCCAGGCCCCCGACACCTGAGGCGTACTGAAGACAGCGGTCGCAGTGTCATCCGCGATGCTCACACCATTGATCCGCGACGGACAGGCAACGAACAACCCCGCCTGCACGACACCGCCCAGCCCCTGCACCCGGTCGACCACGCTCCATCGCGTGCCGTCGGCCGACACCTCACCCGTCACCGTGTCGCCCGAGCGCGTCAGCCGCAGCCACCGACCGTCCGGCCCTGCCTTGTCGGCGAAGTAGTCGTGCTGCATCCGCACGCCGTGCTGCCCGGTCACCATGATCGCGGCGTACCGCGAACCGGCCCGTAGGATCAGTCCCGCCTTCGACCACGGCCCGTCCCGCTCGGACGTCAGCCTGTTCACGGCCACGGTGAGCTGTCCGTCGCCCGTCAAGGGGCGGCCGACGAAGTAGTACGCGTCGTTGACCGGCGGCCCGCTCGGGCGCGGCGTCTTCTCCCCCGGCCCACCGCCCAAGCCGGCTACCGGAAGCAGCAGGATCAGCAGCCCGGCCACCAGGACCCCCCGCACCCAGCCAGGTACCGACCGGAACTTGGTCCACTCCGCTCGCAACAGGTTCACGCCGTCGCTCCCCGGTACTCGACCGACCCGGCGGTCAGTTCCAGGTACGCGTCCTCCAGCGTCGCCCGGTGCGGCGCGAGCTCCGAGAACGGCACACCGTGGCCGGTGAGCACAGCCACGATCTCCTCGGCCCCGAGCCCGCGTACGACGCCGTCTGCCACCTCAGCGCCCGCAGCGGCGAGTACTGCGGCCGCCTGCGCTGGGGCGCTCGTCCGCAGCCGTACGCGATCTCCCGAGACAGCCGCGATCAGCTCAGCCACACCGCTGTCCGCTAACACCCGCCCGCGGCCCACAACCACCACGTGGTCGGCCATGTCCTGCAGCTCGCTCATCAGGTGGCTGGACACCAGCACAGCCCGCCCCTGCTCGGCCAGCGCACGCAGGAAGCCGCGCAGCCAGACAATGCCTTCCGGGTCCATCCCGTTGAACGGCTCGTCCAGCATGATCGCCGGCGGATCGCCCAGCAGCGCAGCCGCGATCCCGAGCCGCTGCCGCATCCCCAACGAGTAGCCACCGGCAGTACGCCGCCCTGCCCCCGTCAGGCCTACCAACTCAAGCACCTCGTTGACCCGTCCCTGCCCGAGCCCCTGCGTCTGTGCGAGCCACAGGAGGTGGTTCCGGCCGCTCCGGGCCGGGTGCAGGGCAGATGCGTCCAGCAACGAGCCCAGCGAGCGCAGGGGGTGCTGCAGCGACCGATACGGCCTCCCACCGACCAGCGCCTCCCCTGCGTCCGCCCTCTGCAGCCCCAGGATGATGCGCATGGTCGTTGACTTCCCAGCACCGTTAGGCCCTACGAACCCGGTCACCCGTCCCGCACGCGCCGTGAACGTCATCCCGTCCAGCGCGGTCGTTCCGCCGTACCGCTTCCGCAGTCCGCTCACCTCGATCGATGTCATGGCATGGTTTTGTACGCGGACCGCGGTGACGTCCCGGTGCGTTCCGTTGTCACCTGGCTGTCACCGCGTGCCCGGCACCGTTGGTGCACCGAGAGGAGCTGTGCGGATGAGGGTGCTCGTGGTGGAGGATCACCGGACGCTGAACCGGCTGATCGCGACCGGTCTGCGCCGGGAGGCGATGGCGGTCGACACCGCGCTCGACGGTCGGGACGCGCTGGACCGGATGATCAGCACCCGGTACGACGTCGTCGTACTGGACCGGGATCTCCCCGAGGTCCACGGCGACGAGGTCTGCCGCCGGATCGTGGCGGACGGCTCGCCGTCGCGGATCCTGATGCTGACCGCGGCCGGAACCGTCCGCGACCGGGTCGAAGGGCTCGGGCTGGGCGCCGACGACTACCTGCCGAAACCGTTCGACCTCGCCGAGCTGGTGGCCCGGGTCCGGGCACTCGGCCGCCGGTCCGCGCCGGCGCTTCCCCCCGTCCTCGACAACGGCGACCTGAGCCTCGACCCGAACCGCCGGGTCGCGTTCCGCGCCGGGCGGCGGCTGGACCTCAGCCCGAAAGAGTTCGCGGTCCTCGAACATCTGCTGGCCGCCGCCGGTCGCGTCGTACCGGCCGAAGAGCTCCTCGAACGCGTCTGGGACGAGGCGGCGGATCCGTTCACGACGACGGTCAAGACCACGATCGGCCGACTGCGCGGCAAGCTCGGGGAACCGGCGGCGATCCACACCGTCCGCGAGGGCGGCTATCGGATCGATGCGCCATGACAGCGCTTCCCCGCCTCCGGATGAGGCTCGCGGTGCTGCACACGGCGCTCGCGTTCACGTGCTGCGTCGTTGTCGTCGCGGTCGTTGCGCTGGGCATGTTCCAGGGCAGCAACACCTCCAGCAACCTCTCCGACGTACTGCGGTACGCCGGGGTCGCGCTCGCACTTCTGGCAGTTGTCTCGATCGCCGTCGGGTGGCTGATCGCGGGCCGGGCACTGCGTCCGCTCGACGCGATCACCCGGTCCGCGCGGAGCCTGTCCGCTCAGGACCTGGAGACCCGGTTGACCGTGCCGCCCGGGTACCGCGAGTTCACCGAGCTCGCCGGCACGCTGGACGACCTGCTGCGGCGGCTGCACGAGTCGTTCACCGCACAGCGCCAGTTCGTCGCCAACGCGTCCCACGAACTGCGTACGCCGCTGACCGTGCAGCGGACGCTTCTCCAGCTCGCCCTGGACGATCCGTCGCCGGACGCGCTCCGATCCGCGTGTGAAGAACTGCTCGACCTCAACCGTCAACAGGAACAGCTGATCGACGCTCTCCTCACCCTCGCGACCGGGTACGACGGCATCGACCGGTGGGAAGCCTTCGACCTGGCGGCCCTCACCGCGCGGATCGTCGAAGAGCATCAGCCCGATGCGGACGCCCGCCACGTCGACATCCGCACCACGCTGGCGCCGACCGCTGTCACGGGCGACGTACCGCTGACCGCGAGCCTGATCACGAACCTGCTGGTGAACGCGATCCGGCACAACCTCCCCGGCGGAACCGTCCACGTCACGACCGCCGACGGCCGCCTCACCATCACCAATACCGGCCGCCAGATCCCGTCCGACGAGCTCCGGACGCTGACCGAACCGTTCCAGCGCGCCCAGTCCGACGGCCACGGCCTCGGCCTGGCGATCGCCACCGCCGTCGCCCGCGCCCACAGCGCCGACCTGACCATCCAGCCCGACCCGAACGGCGGCCTGCGCGTCAGCTACCAAGCCGGGTGAAGGACGGCTACCAGGCCTTCTGAAGGATCGCGGTCGCCTCAGCGAGCGACATGCCCGCCTCGTGCGCCGCCGCTGCCAGCTGGGCGGCCGCGGTATGCGTCGCGGCGTCGTTGATCTGGCTCCGGGACGCCAGCACGAACGTCCCGTTCCGCCCACGCGTCTCGACCAGTTGGCCGGCCTCCAGTTCCTTGTACGCCCGGGCGATCGTGTTGACCGCGAGCCCGAGATCCAGCGACAGCTGCCGCACGGTAGGCAGCCGGGTCCCGCGCGCCAGCTCCCCGGCACGGATCAGCGCCTCGATCTGAGAACGCACCTGCTCGTACGGCGGCGTCAGCCCGACCGGGTCGACCGTGATGTCCATCCGCCCAGCATCTCAGGAGAAGTCCTCCGCCGAGTACGCCTTCTGCTCCACCAGCACCAGCCAGTTGCCCGAATTGTCCCGGAGGACAGCCTCCACACCGTACGGACGGTCAGCCGGCTCCTGGATGAACTCGACCCCCTTCGCGGTCAGCTCCGCGAACGTCTTGCGGCAGTCGTCGGTGGCGATGCCGAACCCGTGCATCGTCCCCTTCGCCATCATCCGCTTGATCGCCGCCGTACCCTCCTCGTCGAGCGGCGGCCCAGGCACCGCCAGCTGTAGCTCCAGCTCCGGATGATTCGGGTGGTACACGGTGCACCACCGAAACTCGGGCAGCGTGATGTCGTCCTTCACCGCGAACCCGAGCTTCTCGGTGTAGAACACCTTCGCCTCGTCGACATCGTTCACGAACACGCTCACCAGACTGATGTTGGTGATCACAGGCTCCTCCAAACGTCGTTGGTACCGACGCTAGCCCTCCGGATCCGCGGCCGGCTTCTCCGGAATTGCGGAGTTCAGTCCCAGCATGAACACGAAACACCCCGGGATCCGCGCCCCGGTCTGGGTCCGCTGGTACTGCGCCGGCGGCATCCCGACCAGCTCGGTGAAGCGCTGGGAGAACGAGCCGAGGCTGGAGTACCCGACCAGACCGCACACCTCGGTCACGGTAAGGTTCGTCGCGCGGAGCAGGTCCGTCGCGCGCTCGATCCGGCGGCGGGTCAGGTACTGCATCGGCGTCTCGTCGTACGTCGCCGCGAAACAGCGCAGGAAGTGGTACTTCGACACCCCAGCGGCGGCCGCCAGGGCCGCGAGGTCCAGCGGCTCCGCATAGTTGCGATCGGCAACGTCGCGCGCCCGGCGCAGATGCGGCAACAGCTCGGTCGGTACTGCGCTCACGAGGAAACCCTAGGTACTTTCGGCCGGTGCCGAAAGACTGGCGGCGTCGCAGCACCGCTCGGAGCATGCGGTGTATGAGAGTCGGACAGGGCGGTACTGGGCCGGGCGCGCATACGCGGGACGGCAGTGCGGTCGAGCTGTACGAGGTCACGCCGGCGCACGGCGAGGACGAGCTGATCGACGCCGCGATCGGGCCGGGCAGCAGCATCCTCGAGCTCGGCTGCGGGACCGGGCGGATCACCCGCCCGCTGCTCGCCCGTGGGCACCAGGTCGTCGCCGTCGACGAGGCTCCCGAGATGCTCGCGCGGGTCGCGGAGGGATCACCGGCGGTCGAGACGATCCGCTCCACGATCGACGAGCTGCGCCTGGACCGCCGGTTCGACGTGGTGCTGATGATGTCGTTCCTGATCAACGTCGCCGACGACGCCGAGCGCCTCCGCCTGCTGCGGACGTGCGCGCACCACGTCCGGCCCGGCGGGTCGGTCAGCCTCCAGCAGGAGATCGCCCGCCACGCCCCCGCCGTACTCGAGAACGAACGCCGCAAGCTGGTGATCGCCGACGTCGAGGACCTGCCCGGCGGTGCGCAGGCCGCGACGCTGACCCACGTCGTGAACGGCCGCTCATGGTCGCAGCGGATTGTCACCAAGTACCTGTCCGAGGACGAACTGACCGCTCAACTGGCGGACGCCGGCCTGCAACTCAGCGGCTACCTCACGCCCGACCGGATGTGGGTCAGAGCACGGCTCGACCGAGCCACGACCGACTGAAGGCGACGGCTCCCCGAGTCGGGGACCGGTGCGAGGGATTCAGCTGAGACACAGCCGCACCGCGGCGTCCTGGAACGCGGCGCCGGCCGCGCCCGCGGCCATCCGGCCGGCCGCCAGTTCACCGGCCGCCGCGTGACCGACGGACAGCACCGCCACGACGAGCCAGTCGACGGTCGCCCCAGGCGCCAGCAACCCCGCGTCGGCTGCGCGCCGCAGCACCTGCCGAAGCCCTCCGGTGATCGGCGCATGCGTCTCCCCATCCGCGCCACTCTCCCGGTGCGCGAACAGCGCCGGGTTCAGCAGCGCCGGATTCGCCTCGATCACCCGCCACGACCTGGCTGCCCACTCGGCGATTCCGGCCCGCGGCTCGACCGGCAGCGGCGTACCACCCACCTGCGCCGCCACCTCGAGCGTCAACCGCTCGACGAGAACGTCGAACAGGTCGCTGCGGCGGTCGAAGTGCGCGTACAGCGTCTGCCTGCTGACCCCGGCGCGGGCGGCGATGTCGGCCAGCGACGGATCCTTGCCGGCGGCCAGCAACTCCTCCGCGGCGCGGACGATGCCCGCGGCGTTCGCCTGGGCATCTTCGCGCTTTTTCCTGGACATGCTTGTCAACTTTAGCGGATCGGGATTACCTTGACATACATGTCAAAGATAATCCCGATCCGTACCGAAGCCGATCTCGTCGGCTACCTGACCCGGTACCCCGTCGACGTCGCCTTCGGCTCCGAACCACCGGAGGTCGTGTTCGATCGGTACCACTGCGAGGACTTCCTGATGGTCAACGACGGAGTCCCGCTCGATCGGCAGCGGTTGATCGCCCACGTACGCCCGGCCCGCAAACGCGCGACGGCCGTCGAGGTCGAGGTGCACGACGCGGTCGTCGGCGACGGCCATGCCGCCGCGCGCTACACGCTGACCGCGACCATGCGCAAGGGCAGCCCGATCGTGACCGAGATCCGCGCGTTCAGCACCCTCGCCGAGGACGGCCGCTTGCTGCGCACCGAGCAGTTCACGGATATCGCTCTAGCCCAGCCCCCCGCCCTGCTCGGCAAGTGAATCGAACTGGGTCCGGCTGAGCTTGCTCGTATCACCCTTGAGCGCGGCCGGACGGATGCAGATGACGCCGGCCGGGACCGACCCGGTGAGGTACTGCAGCGCGCTCTTGAACGAGTCGCAGCGCCGCTGGTCCTCGGCGCCGGCCGGGTACCCGATCGCGGCGTTCACCCGGCCCATGTCCAGGTTGTCGGCGTACGGATTGATGTTCCGGGCAACGGTCCAGTACCAGCGGGCGATCGGCGCACTCCACTGCAGCGACAGCGCGAGGTCCGGGTTGCCGAGCAGGTCGATGCCGAAGTACTGGCCGGCCGGGCCGTAGTTGAAGTCGCCGGTCAGCTGGATGTACCCGCGGCCGCCGTACAGCCGGGTGTCGCCGATCTCGCGGATGTTGTACTCCAGCCGCGACTCGTGCACCAGCGTCGCGAGGAACGCGGCCTTCCGGTACGGCGTGTTGATCTGCGCGTCCTTCATCGCCTGGTTCAGCGACGGCAGACCGGTCTCGACGATCGACGGGTTCGCGATCCGGCTGCCGAACATCGCCTGTACGTCGGCCAGCGTGATGTCGTCACCGGCCGGCGGCGGGTTGTCGCCGCCGCACTCCGGTACGCCGGGCAGCTTGTCCTCGGGCACCGCGATGTAGACGACCGTGACGTACCCGCCGAGCGCGGGCACGTGCGCCCACCACTCGCTGGTCCCGTCCGCGGTGCTGACCCGGTCGCCGTGCTTCTGGCAGTCGACGTCGATCGAGGTCGGGCCGCCGAGCGTGCGGACCACGGCGGAGGACAGATAGGCGTCGGCGCGGACGTTGACGCCGCTGCCGTACGTCTGGAAACCGGTCGCGGAGGCCGGGGTGACCGCGGCGACGGTGAGACCGAAACCTACGAGCAGTGCAAGAAGAAGGCGACGCATCGAGCAACTCCCGGGGCGGTAGGAGAAGGGGGCGGTGCCGTGAAAAGCTAACTAAGCATCTTCACGACACGGCCAGTTTCCTCCCAAACCCCGGATTGCTCAACCCTTGTCGGGTTTGGCGTCCACTCCCGCTTCCTTGCGCTGCTCCGGCGTGATCGGGGCCGGCGCCGCGGTCAGCGGGTCGAATCCGCCGCCGGACTTCGGGAACGCGATCACGTCGCGGATCGACTCCGTACCGGCCAGCAGCGCGGTGATCCGGTCCCAGCCGAACGCGATCCCGCCGTGCGGCGGCGCGCCGAACTTGAACGCGTCGAGCAGGAAGCCGAACTTCTCGGTCGCCTCCTCGTCGGTCAGGCCCATCACCTTGAAGACCCGCTTCTGCACGTCCTCGCGATGGATACGGATCGAGCCGCCGCCGATCTCGTTGCCGTTGCAGACGATGTCGTACGCGTACGCCAGCGCCGAGCCCGGGTCGGTGTCGAACGTCTCCAGCGACTCGGGCTTCGGCGACGTGAAGGCGTGGTGGACGGCGGTCCAGGCGCCGGACCCGACCGCGACGTCACCGGCCGCGGTCGCCTCGTCGGCCGGCTCGAACAGCGGCGCGTCGACGACCCACACGAACGACCAGGCCGACTCGTCGATCAGACCGCCGCGGCGGCCGATCTCCAGCCGGGCCGCGCCGAGCAGCGCCCGCGACGTCTTCACCGGACCCGCCGCGAAGAAGATGCAGTCGCCTGGCTTCGCACCGACGTGGTCGGCGATGCCCGCGCGCTCCTCCTCGGACAGGTTCTTCGCGACCGGACCGGCCAGTTCGCCGTCCTGTCCGACCAGGACATAGGCCAGCCCGCGAGCGCCGCGCTGCTTGGCCCACTCCTGCCACGCGTCCAGCTGCTTGCGCGGCTGGTCCGCACCGCCCGGCATCACGACGGCGCCGACGTACGGCGCCTGGAACACCCGGAACGGTGTGTCCTTGAAGTACTCCGTGCACTCGACGAGCTCGAGGCCCATCCGCAGATCGGGCTTGTCCGAGCCGAACCGGGCCATCGCCTCGCCGTACGTCATCCGCGGGATCGGGGTCTGCACGTCGTGCCCGACGAGCTTCCACAGTGCGGTCAGGACCTCCTCGGCCAGCGCGATCACGTCGTCCTGGTCGACGAAGCTCATCTCGATGTCCAGCTGGGTGAACTCCGGCTGCCGGTCCGCGCGGAAGTCCTCGTCCCGGTAGCAGCGGGCGATCTGGTAGTACCGCTCCATCCCGGCCACCATCAGCAGCTGCTTGAACAGCTGCGGCGACTGCGGCAGCGCGTACCACGACCCGGGCTGCAGGCGGGCCGGGACCAGGAAGTCGCGGGCGCCCTCCGGCGTGGAGCGGGTCAGCGTCGGCGTCTCGATCTCGACGAAGTCGTGCTCCGCGAGCACCGCACGCGCGGCCTGGTTCACCTTGCTGCGCAGGCGGATCGCCGAGCCCGGGCCCTGTCGGCGCAGGTCGAGGTAGCGGTACTTGAGCCGGATCTCCTCGTTCACCGGGGTCGCGTGGTGCTCCTCGACCGGGAACGGCAGCGGGGCCGCCTCGTTCAGCACCTCGACCTCGGTCGCGATCACCTCGATCTCGCCGGTCGGCAGGTTCGGGTTCGCGTTGCCCTCCGGGCGCGGCGACACCTCGCCGACGATCTTCAGGCAGTACTCCGAGCGCAGGCCGTGCGCGGCGTCCTCGTCGCGGATGACGACCTGGACCGTGCCGGACGAGTCGCGCAGGTCGATGAACGCCACGCCGCCGTGATCGCGCCGCCGCGCCACCCAGCCCGCCAGGACGACGGTCTCGCCGGCGTCGGATGCGCGCAGCGAACCTGCGGAACGGTTACGGATCACGACTTCTCCTCTGTGATGATGCTTGGACGTAGGTCTTCGACGGACGGGGTCCAGGTGGCGGCGTCGGCCGCGACCTGCTCGCCACTGCGGATGTCCTTCACCTCAGGACCGTTCTCGGTGCTGAACCAGACGAACGGGATCCCCCGCCGGTCGGCGAACTTGATCTGCTTGCCGAACTTCGCGGCAGCCGGCGCGACCTCGACGGCGATCCCCCTGGCGCGCAGCTGGATCGCTGTCCGCATCGCCTCGGCCCTGTCGTCCTCGGAGTTCAGCGCGATCAGCACAGCCGTCGGCGTGCTCCGGCTCGCCTTCAGCAAACCTTTGCTGATCAGCCGGTGCACCAACCGGGACACACCGATCGAGATCCCGACCCCCGGGTACGTCGTCTTCCCGTCGGAGGCGAGCGAGTCGTACCGCCCGCCGGAGCAGATCGACCCGTACCCCTCGTCCCCGATCAGCTGGGTCTCGTACACCGTGCCCGTGTAGTAGTCGAGCCCCCGGGCGATCTTCAGGTCCGCGACCAGCAGCCCGGGCGCGTGCTCGTTGGCCGCCGTCATGATCTGCGACAGCCGCTCGAGCCCCTCGTCGAGGATCTCGTGCTGCACCCCGAGCGCCCGCACCTGGTCCGCGAACGACGCGTCGGTGCTGGAGATCTCGGCGAGCCGCAGCACCTGCTTGGCCGTCTCCGCGGACAGCCCCGCTTCGGTCAGCAGCTGGGTCACCTTGTCCGGGCCGATCTTGTCCAGCTTGTCGACGATCCGGAGCGTGCCGACGATGTCCTCGATCCCGAGGCCGCGGTAGAAGCCCTCGGGGATCTGCCGGGTGTTCACCTGGATCCGGAACGGCGGGATCGGCAGCTTGCGGAACGCGTCCGCGACCACCAGCGGGAGCTCGACCTCGTAGTGGAACGGCAGCTCGCCGCTGTCGATGATGTCGACGTCGGCCTGGGTGAACTCGCGGTACCGGCCCTCCTGCGGGCGCTCGCCGCGCCACACCTTCTGGATCTGGTAGCGCCGGAACGGGAACACCAGCTTGCCGCTGTTCTCCAGCACGTACCGCGCGAACGGCACGGTCAGGTCGAAGTGCAACCCGAGCGCCGCGTCCTCGTCCGCGTTCGCGGCCAGCCGCCGTACGCCGTAGATCTCCTTGTCGGCGTCCTCGCCCTGGTTGGACAGCCGCTCGACCGGCTCGACCGCACGGGTCTCGATCGACGCGAAGCCGTGCAGCTCGAACGTCTCGCGGATCGTGTCCAGGAACTGCAGCTCGACGATCCGGTCACTGGGCAAGAACTCCGGGAACCCGCTCAGCGGGGTCACCTTACTCATTTCTGTGGAATCTCCAGGTCCTGCAAGTAGGGGTTGGTCGCCTTCTCCCGGCCGATCGTGGTCTGGCCACCATGACCCGGCAGGACGACGATCTCGTCGCGCATCGGCAGGATCTTGGTGGCCAAGGTATGCAGCATCGCCGGATGGTCGCCGCCTGGCAGATCCGTCCGGCCGATCGACCCGGCGAACAACACGTCACCGGAGAACAGCACCGCGGGCACCTCTTCGGGCCCGTCGTACGGCGTGGTGAAGGTGACCGAGCCCTTCGTGTGCCCGGGCGTGTGGTCGACGGTGAAACGCAGGCCCCCGAGCTCCAGGGACTGTCCGTCCTTCAGCTCGGCCACGTCGTCGGGCTCGGCGAACTCGTGCGCACCGCCCAGCAGCATCCGGGCGGTCTCCGGGCTGACGCCGGCCATCGGGTCCGCGAGCAGGTGCCGGTCGTCGGGGTGGATCCAGGCGGTCGCGTCGTACGTGCCGCAGACCGGGAGCACCGAGAACATGTGGTCGATGTGACCGTGTGTGAGCAGCACCGCGACCGGTTTCAGCTTGTTCTCCCGGACGACCTGCTCGACGCCCGCGGCTGCTTCCATCCCGGGGTCGACGACGATGCACTCCGCGCCCTGGCCGGTGGCGACGACGTAGCAGTTCGTACCCCACGCACCCGCGGGGAACCCGGCGATGAGCACGACAGACCTTCCTGGAACGGGGTTCGGGACCCACCAAGGCTACCGGTCGGGATCCACCGATATCGAACCGGATTGTGATCCAACCCCGTTGCGCCTGAGCTGGGAGTTTGTGATTGTTCAGGGATAAGCGTCGAGAATGCGGCTCGACGCGCCCGGGCAGGGCCTGGTCACGCGGTTGGACCGGGGACTGGCCAGAATGGGCACGAGCGCAGTGCATACCGCCGGAAGGGGCGAGTTGTGGCCGGAGAGAACTGGGGCCGGGTAGCCGAGGACGGAACGGTCTTCGTACGGACGAAGGACGGTGAACGGGCGGTCGGCCAGTGGCCGGACGCGAACCCCGAGGAGGCGCTCGCCTTCTACACCCGACGGTACGACGCGCTGGCCTTCGAGGTCGAACTACTGGAGCAGCGGGTCCAGGCCGGCACCGTGTCGCCGGACGACGCACGCGCCGCCGTCAAGAAGGTGGGCAGCTCGCTCGAGGACGCGCAGGCGGTCGGCGACCTGGACGGACTGCGGGCCCGGCTGGACGCGCTCACCCCGCTCGTCGCGCAGCAGCGCGAACGCCGCAAGGCCGAGCGGGCGGCGAAGGTCGAGGAGGCGCGGTCCGCGAAGACCAAGATCGCCACCGAGGCCGAGACGATCGCGGCCGGCACCGACTGGCGGCACGGCGTCACCCGGCTGCGCGAGCTGCTCGACGAGTGGAAGGCCCTCCCCCGGCTGGACAAGTCGTCTGACGACGAGCTGTGGCACCGGTTCTCCTCGGCGCGGACGACGTACACCCGGCACCGCAAGCAGCACTTCGCGGAGCTGTCCTCCAAGCGGGAGGAGGCCGCGCTGGTGAAGGAGCGGCTGGCCGCGGAGGCCGAGTCGCTCGCGTCGTCGAACGAGTGGGGCCCGACATCCGGCCGGTTCCGGGACCTGATGCGGCAGTGGAAGGCCGCCGGCCCGGCGCCGCGCGAGGTCGACGACAAGCTCTGGGCCCGCTTCCGGGCCGCGCAGGACCTGTTCTTCGGCGCCCGCGACGCCGTCCAGGCCGAGGAGAACGCCGAGCAGGTGGAGAACCTCAAGGCCAAGGAAGCACTGCTGGTAGAGATCGAAGGCATCCTGCCGGTCGAGGACGCGCGGACCGCCCGTGAGCAGCTGCGCGACTACCTGGACCGCTGGGACCAGATCGGCAAGGTCCCGCGCGACTCGATGCGCGCGATCGACAGCCGGCTGCGCGCCGTCGAGCAGGCCGTCAAGTCCGCGGAGGACGAGGTCTGGAACCGCAGCAACCCGGAGGCCCGCGCCCGCGCCGAGGCGACCGTGAAGCAGCTCCAGTCGCTGATCGCCGACCTGGAGAAGCAGGCCGCGAAGTTCGAGTCGCAGGGCAACACCCGCAAGGCCACCGAGGCCCGGGAGGCCATCGCGGCCCGCCGCGAGTGGCTCACCCAGGCCCAGAACGCGCTGACCGACTTCAGCTGACCCCTGTGGACAACTCCGCACTCCCGCAAGGGATTTCAGTCATCCTGGTCCGATGCTCCCCGCTGACCTCCCCTACTACTGGAGCGGCCTCCCGTTCCGCACTCACCAGGTAGGCCGCAAACTCAAATGGCTCCTCGCCCGTGGCGAGATCCGCGAACTGATCTCCGGTGTGTACGTCGACACCCGCGTGCCGGACACTCCTGAGCTGCGCGCCGACGCCCTGCGGCTCGTCGTACCGCCCGACGCCACCGTGTGCGGACAGGCCGCCGCCTGGCTGCACGGCATCGAGACGACCGCGCTCGGCCAGGAACTGTTCCGGCCGCAATGGACCTTCACAGACCGGCCGTGTACCGAGGTTCTCGGTCTGAAGGTCACCACCCGCGAGGCCTCCGCCGTCGAACTGGCCAAACTGCTGCCCCGCCCGTTCGCGCTCTCGGCCATCGACGCACTCCTGCGCTCAGGCACGTCGCCGACCGCCCTCAGGAACGCGGCAGTCACGTACTTCGCCGAGAACAGCAACTCCCAAGCCGCCCAGATCCTCCGCCTCGCCGACCACCGCGCCGCCTCCCCCGGCGAATCGTGGCTCCGGCTCCGCCTGTTCGACGCCGGCTTCCCCCGCCCCGAACTACAGGTCCGCGTCGAAGGAAACGGCCGCACTTATCGCCTCGACCTCGGATACCCGGACCGGCCGGTCGACGGGCGGCGGCTCGGGCTGGAGTACGACAGTGACGCCTGGCACTCGTCCACCGGCCAACAGCTCAAGGACAAGACCCGCCGTACCGAACTCGACGCCCTCGGCTGGCACATCATCTCCGTCCGCCGTCCCGACCTCTGGGGCCGCTACCCCGCCCTGGAACTCGCCATCGGCAGCTTCCTCTGCCAAGAACCACGCCTCCCCCGCCGCTGGTGAGGCTGTGGCCTGAACCAGTGCGAACTCGGCTAAAGTCGCCGCAGAGAAGCAGGCCTGAGGGGGGTCATGGACACACCAGAAGAGGTACCTCAAGAAGTCGCGGTTCGGCGGTTGGGGAAGGAAGGATCGGAGCTCGCCGTCTTCGAGTTCCAGGGCAAGCTGCGGGAGCAGATGATCTCCAGTCTCCGTGAGGGGTACCTGGCGACCGGGAGCTACGTCCCGGATGCGAAGGCCGTCTCTCCGCAAGGCGCCATGTCGTTGGCCGTAGCGGGCGCGGCGACGGGAGCGACCGCGCTGTCGGCCGCGTTCTCGTCGACGCTCTACATGGCGACCGCGAATCCCGCCACGCTGATGAGCATCGGCAACGGCGTCGGCAGTGCCGTGATGGGAGCCGGCGGGATCGTCGGGCAGGCGCCGTTCATCGCGGTGGCGAGCTCACTTCCGGTCGTCGCGCCGATCCTCGCGATGCAGGCGCTCAACACCGCGGTGATGATGCAGCAGTTCAAGCAGGTGGATCGGAAGCTCGATGCGATCAAAGGCGCTCTGGACAAGGCGATCGGCAGGATCGAGGCGACGCACGCGGGCGAACTCCTCGCCGCCTCCAGGACGGTCGACGACATCTACCGGCAGTACGGGCTCGACGGGTCCTTCTCGAACGACATGCTGATCCGCCTCGCGCTCGCCGAGCGGGACGCGAGTGCCCTGGCCGCCCGGTTCCGGCAGCTTGTCGAAGCCCGCAGTACGACGAACTTCGACGACGTCGAGGAGATCCAGCGGGCGAACTACGACGCCCACAGTGCGATGCTCGCCTCGTTCGTGGAGCTCCGGGTCTCCTATCTCCGGGTCTGTGTCGACATGCAGGAGAATCCGAAATCGGTGGCCTCCTCGATCGATCGTCTGAAAGCTGTCATCGACGACGGGATCGTGTTCTGGCAACAGTTGCAGGACCGTTCGCGGGTGCTCAAGGAGCAGATCGGTCAGCTCGAGGCGAAGCTCCAGGGCATGAACTGGGCGGAGCGCAACCTGCCACGCGGCGAGGGAGCCACGGTCGGGAAGGCACTGGCGAATCGAGTCCGCGCATACACGGAAACGATGGAGAGCGAGCGGGCGATCATGAGCGAGTTCCATTCACTCGTCGAGTCGGCGCGAGCCACCCGGAAGGCGCTCGAGGCGCCGGCCGACGCCAGCACCTCGCCGACCCTCGTCTACTGGAAGGACGAGCTGGGCGAGCACGCGTTCGTCACGGAGAAGAACCTCATCTCCTGACGGAGCACTACGTCTACAGGGTCCAGCCGGACTCAGCTGCCCAACGTTCGGCCGTGAGCATCAGAAGGGTCGTGGCCGGGGCCTTGATCTGGCCGTAGTCGGCGAGGTCGGGGACCGACTGGGCAAGGCGTTGTTTGAAGGCGCCCCAGGCATCACGAGCCGCCAGGTCGGCGCGGAGGTAGTCGCGGAAGAGCAGGGCGAAGCGGGTGTTGGGGGTGTCGGCGCGGCGGAGGTGGATGTTGGTGAGGCGTTCGCCGATCGGCGGGGCGAAGACGAGCTTGTCGCAGGCCTGGCCGAACGAGACTTCGGTGCGGTTCCACGGTTCGGGCCGGCAGCGGAAGCCGGCGGACTCCATCAGGTCGATCAGGTCCGGTCCGAGGTCCGCGACCCGGACCTGTGCGTCGATGCAGTTCTTCGCGGGGAGGCCGGGGACGGAGGTCGAGCCGACGTGGTCGACCGCCAGCGCCCGCTCGCCGAGCGCAGCCTCAATGCGCTCGGCGAGGACAGCGAACTCCCCCGGCCATGCAGGGTCGTACTCGACGACGGAAACACCAGCACCCAGTTCGTCCGGAAATGGCATTCCGCCATCGTCTCAGCCGCCCGGTTCTTCAGTGGACCTTCAGCCGGCGTCGTACGACCAGCAGGACCCCGCCCGCAAGCACCCCGCCTGCCAGCGCGATCGGGACGACCGGGCTGTGACCTTCCGCGGCCACGGAGTCCTGGTAGCCGGCGTCGTAGCCACCAGCGACACCCTGGTCGTTGTACTTCGAACCCGGCAGCTTGTCGGAGTAGCGGTGTGAGACCAGGTCCTGGTACGCCGTGATCGCGACCGGCTTCGACCCGATCGACTTGACCGCGGCCGGGTTCAGCGGGCGCACCTGAGTGGCCGTCAGCGCGTACCACGCGCCCAGTTGCGGCTCGGTGAAGAGCGTGGCGCCCTTGGCTGCGGCGACCATCCGGGACTCAGTGTTGCCCGACGCAACATTCACCGCCTGCCACGAGCCGTGGCCGTCTGGCGTGGTGTAGACGGTCACCGGCTTACCGCCGGCGGACGCGCTCGTCGCCGCGTACCAGAAGGTGGCGACCGGCGCCGTCGCGTCCCGGACGAACGCGGGGTTCAGCGCGTAGATCGGATGCGTGTCCTGAGCAACCGTCGGCCTCGCTTTCGCCGTGCCACCGGCCTTTTCGAGCAGACTCAGCGCAGTCTCCGACCGAGCCGCAGTAGTTGCCTTGGACAACTCGTTCGGCGCCACCGGCTGCGGGCCGGCCGCACCGGCCAGTCCGGCCGCGGCGAAGGTGAATCCGAGACCGGCGGCGACTACGGCGGCGCACCGGAGCAGGATGTTCTGAGGGCGGCGCATGTCAGGCTCCGATCCGGTACAGGGAGTGGGTCCAGGTGAACTGCGAGTTGGACTGGTACCAGCTGTACGTCGAGTAGTTGTACCGCTGGTCGTCCGGCCACGGGTCGTAGTACTCGATCGTCGAGTTCGAGGAGTCGTAGCCGATGATGTCCATCATGTGACCGCCGCCCGAGGTCCAGCCGATCCGTGTCATCACCGGGCGGCCGGACGCGATCTCGGTGACCAGGGTGCCGAAGGCGAGCGTGCCGGAGACGTAGCTGCCGGTGCTGATCCCGATCGCCCGGAACGCGGTCTGGTCGTTGCCGAGGGTGGCCTGGTTGTTCGGGCAGGTGCCGTTCATCGAGTAGCCGAACGCGAGGTTGCAGAACTGGTTCTGGCTGTACGAGTAGCCGTAGAACGCGGCGATGCTGTTGCCGCTCGCCGCCCAGCACCAGTTCGTCTTCTGCTGGGACTGGCCGGTGACGTTCAGGTAGTAGCTGGACGGGGCGGCGGCCGTGGCCGGCGGTGCGGACGGTGCCAGCACGGCCAGCCCGAGGATCGTGGCCAGAAGCAACGACCAGGAGCGGCTGGGGCGGAGCCTGCGCATGGTTCCTCCTTCGCGAGGTACTGCGTGCGTGATGGGCGGAGTCCATCGTCAGGAGGCGCCCGCGCCGCGGCAAGCGTTCGGCGAACGGCCGTACGGCGGTGTGAACGGCATGCTCGCGTGAACAGTGTGTGATCAGCCAGTGCCGCACTGTGGTGTGAACGTTTACAATCCACGGCAGGGAGGGCCCATGGTGAAATCCGTCCAAGCATCGGTCCCTGCGGTGGCACCGGAGGCGTCGTTCGCGGACGCGCTCCGGCAGGCGATCGCCCGCCGCGGCCTGGCCCTGAACCGGATCCGCACGCATCTCGCCGATCGCGGGCTGCAGGTCGGCGTGGCCACGCTCAGCACCTGGCAGAGCGGACGCCGCATCCCGCGGGAGGACTCCCTCGCGACGGTGACGGCGCTGGAGGAGCTCCTGGAGGTGCCGCCCGGCTGGCTGACCGTACGCATCCCACCGCCGCGCACCGAGCCGGACATCCAGCCGTATGCCGTCGTGGACTACGCGGAGACTCTGACCCGGCTGCTCGATCGCCTGCGCCGGGACGCCCACGGACGGCTGCGGAACGTCACGGTGCTCGAGGAGGTCCACGTCGACGCGGAGCGGAGCGCGCGGACCCGGCGGGTGTGCCAGAGCGTGGTCGCCGTACAGCCGGTGGACCGGCTGATCATCGCGCACCAGGGCGAGCCCGGGAGCGACGCCGAGCGGCTCGCGCTCCGCGCGCTGAGCGGTTGCCGTACCGGCCGGGTCGCCCGCTCCCCCGAGGCCGGCGCGCTGCTCGGCGAACTGCTGCTCGACCGGGTGCTCGCGGTCGGCGAGACCGCCGTCGTCAGGTACGAGGTCGAGGACCGCAACGGGCTGCCGGCAACGGACTACCAGCGGTTCAGCGAGTGGGGCGGGATGCACTACGTGCTGGAGGTACAGTTCGACCGGTCCGCGCTACCGGTCCGCGTGTACGAGATCCGCCGCGGGCATACGCTCGGCCCCAACCTGGTGGACCGCGAACTGATGCTCACCCCGGACGGCCGCGTCCACGTCATCGAGCCGTCCGCGGACGCCGGCACGGTCGGCATCGCCTGGGAATGGGACTGACGCGCTGCAGGAGCTGCGGCTCAGACTTGGAAGCCTGCGTGGACGTGGTCGTGGTGAGTGCGATCGGAGAAGTACGCCGCACCCGAGAGCTGATAGGGGCCGCCGACGTTGTAGGAGCCGAGGGATTCCGCGGCTCGCATGTACGACGTGACGAGTGAGCGCGGCGTGGACGGCGCGACGACCGCGCGGCCGTCGATCTGCCAGGTGTCGAACGCGCGGCCCTTCGGGTGATCGCTCGGCCGGGTGGTGCCGAACACGTCGATCGGATGCCCTGAGCGGATCACGCTGATCCCGATCCGGTACGTCTTCGCGAGCTCGAGCATCGTCGTCAGCACGCTGTCGTGCACCTGCCCCGACCGGATGTCCGCGGCCGATGCCGGCGGCAACGTGATCCGCGGACTGCCCAGCACCTGCCGCGCCGCACGCGAAAGACTCGTCGCCGGCGCCCCGGGCTGCGCCGGGTGCGTCGCGGTCACCCGCCAGTTTCCCTGCGCCGACTTGCTCAGCCGTACGTCGACCGTCGTACCGCCGGTGATCAGGCGGTTCGCCCGGACCGAGTACACCTGGCACGGCACCAGCACGCTGGCGGAGTCGCTGAGGAGTCCGCCGTACTGCGCATCGATCACGTCCACCACCGCCTGGGGCCCGGTCGGCCGCAGCAGCTTCACCACCGCCGCCACAGCAAGGCGTTTGACCTCGGGCTCGAGCTCGCCCGGGCCAGGAGCCCACGACCGGACGGCCGGCAGCGCAACCGACGGCGAGGCGGAGGGTGTCGGGGCCGTCGTAGCGGACGTGGGAGGAGTGGTGACCGACGGGCTGGTGGCGGGTGGGCTGGACGGCGGGGCGCTGGACGTTCCGGTGGAACTCGGATGGTTCTGTGCCGACGAGTTGCTGCACCCCGCCAGCAGCCCGGCACCCGCGATCAGGAACACACGACGCCTCATAGTCGCAGTGTCCCCGCCCTACCAAGCCGGGCGGAGATCTACTGCGTCACCCGATACACGTCGAACACACCCTCGACCGACCGCACCGCCTTCAGCACATGCCCGAGATGCGTCGGATCGCCCATCTCGAACGTGAACCGCGACTTCGCGATCCGGTCCCGCGTCGTGGTCAGCGCCGCGGACAGGATGTTCACGTGGTAGTCCGACAGCACCCGGGTGATGTCCGACAGCAACCGCGCCCGGTCCAGCGCCTCGACCTGGATCGCGACCAGGAAGACCGACTGGGCGGTCGGCGCCCACTCGACCTCGACGATCCGCTCGGGCTGGGTCTTCAGGTTCTCCACGTTCGCGCAGTCGGCGCGGTGCACCGAGACGCCGGCACCGCGGGTGATCCAGCCGATGATCTCGTCCCCGGGCACCGGCGTACAGCAGCGCGCCAGCTTGGACAGCACGTCGGTCGCGCCCTTGACGATGACACCCGCGTCGCCGCGGGCCGTCCGCTTGCGCCGCTCGCGGCTCGCGGGCAGCCGGACGCCCTCGGACAGGTCCTCGGCAGCGCCCTCCTCGCCGCCGTACGTCTCGATCAGGCGCCGTACGACGGCCTGTGCGCTGACGTGCTGCTCGCCGACGGCGGCGTACAGCCCGGTGACGTCCGGATAGCGCAGGGAGTTGGCGACCGCGGTCAGGGTCTCGTGAGACAGCAGGCGCTGCAGCGGCAGGCCCTCCTTGCGGAGCTGCTTCGCGATCGCGTCCTTGCCCTGCTCGATCGCCTCGTCGCGCCGCTCCTTGGAGAACCAGTGCTTGATCTTGTTCCGCGCGCGGGGACTCTTGACGAACGTCAGCCAGTCGCGGGACGGGCCCGCGCCCTGTGCCTTCGAGGTGAAGACCTCGACGACGTCACCGTTCTCGAGGGTGCTCTCCAGCGGCACCAGGCGACCGTTGACGCGGGCACCGATGCAGCGGTGCCCGACCTCCGTGTGAACGGCGTACGCGAAGTCGACCGGCGACGACCCGGTCGGCAGCGACATCACGTCGCCGCGCGGGGTGAAGACGTAGACCTCGGTGTTGTTGATCTCGAACCGCAGCGAGTCCAGGAACTCCGACGGGTCCGACGTCTCGCGCTGCCAGTCGACGAGTTGCCGGACCCAGGGCATGTCGTTCGGCCCGCCGATGTCCGTGCTCGGCGTGGCCGGCGCCGCGGAGGTCGGGTCCTCCTTGTACTTCCAGTGCGCGGCGATGCCGTACTCCGCGCGCCGGTGCATCGAGAACGACCGGATCTGCAGCTCCACCGGCTTGCCCTGCGGGCCGATCACCGTCGTGTGCAGCGACTGGTACATGTTGAACTTCGGCATCGCGATGTAGTCCTTGAACCGGCCGGGGACCGGGTTCCAGCGCGCGTGCATGATGCCGAGGGCGGCGTAACAGTCCCGGACCGAGTCGACCAGGACCCGGATGCCGACCAGGTCGTAGATGTCGCCGAACTCGCGGCCGCGGACGATCATCTTCTGGTAGATCGAGTAGTAGTGCTTCGGCCGCCCGGTGACGGTGGCCTTCACCTTGGCCGAGCGCAGGTCCTCGTGCACCTGGTCGATCACGGTCGCCAGGTACTCGTCGCGGGACGGCGCGCGCTCGGCGACCAGCCGGACGATCTCGTCGTACACCTTCGGGTGCAGGGTCGAGAACGCCAGGTCCTCGAGCTCCCACTTGATCGTGTTCATACCGAGCCGGTGAGCCAGCGGGGCGTAGATCTCCAGCGTCTCGCGGGCGATCCGCTCCTGCTTCTCCTGGCGCAGCGAGCCGAGCGTGCGCATGTTGTGCAGCCGGTCGGCCAGCTTGATCACCAGCACCCGGATGTCCTTGGACATCGCGACGACCATCTTGCGGATCGTCTCGGCCTGCGCGGACTCGCCGTACCGCACCTTGTCGAGCTTGGTGACGCCGTCGACCAGCATGGCGATCTCTTCGCCGAAGTCGCGGGTCAGGTCCTCCACCGTGTACGGCGTGTCCTCGACGGTGTCGTGCAGCAGCGCGGCGCACAGCGTGGTCGCGGTCATACCGAGCTCGGCGAGGATGGTGGCGACCGCGAGCGGATGCGTGATGTACGCGTCACCGGACTTGCGCATCTGGCCGGTGTGGTACTTCTCCGCGGTCCGGTAGGCGCGCTCGATCATCCCGAGGTCGGCCTTCGGGTGGGTCGCGCGGACCACCCGGAACAGCGGCTCGAGCATCGGCGCCCGGTTCGGGTGCCGGGTGCCGCCGAGGCGGGCCAGCCGGGCACGGACCCGGGCCGGCGCGATCCGCGGCGGCTGGGTGGCAGGAGGCGGCGGTGACGCCGGAGCCGGCCGCACCGGTGACGGCGCGCGCGGAGGCTCCTGCGGTACGGCGTTCGGTACCGCAGATGTCATCGCCGGGTCTTCGCCCACGTTGTGTCCCTCCGCCGACAGGCCACCAGTCTAGAGGCCTACGTCCAGCCAGGCAGACCCGCCTGTGGACAACACGCCGGGTCACCCGACGGCTGCGGAGAGTGTATCCGTTCCTACACCGTCAGCAGTGCGCCGACCTGCTCGCCGTCGAGGCGCTTGCGGCCCGGCAGGAACGACAACTCCAGCAGCACCGCCGTACCGGCGACCTCGGCACCGCAGCGGCGGATCAGCCGCAGGCAGGCCTCGACGGTCCCGCCGGTCGCCAGCACGTCGTCGATGACCAGCACCCGGTCCCCCGGTGCGAACGCGTCCTGGTGCACCTCGATGGTCGCCTCGCCGTACTCGAGCGCGTACGACTCCTCGTACGTCGCGGACGGCAGCTTGCCCTTCTTCCGGACCGGGACGAACCCGGCGCCGAGGGCGAGCGCGACCGGGGCGGCGAGGATGAACCCGCGCGCCTCGATCCCGACCACCTTGTCGACCGCCGGGTTGCCGTCGTCGTCGGTGCCGAACGCGGCCAGCGCCTCTACCACCTGGCCGAAACCGGTGTGGTCGGCCAGCAGCGGGGTGATGTCCTTGAACACCACCCCTTCCTGCGGGTAGTCCGGGATGTCGCGGATACCGTCCGCGAGCACCTGCTCCAGCGAGCGCATCACTTACCGCGCTTCGAGCGCGGCTTGCGGGTCGGCTGCGGACGCCCGGCGGCCGCCGCCTTCATCGGCCGGGTCGACGCCGCCGGCGCGGAACCGGTCGCCCGGTCCGCCTTCCGCGGCGTGTCCTGGACGGCCGAACGCGCCGCCGCGTCCGCCGGCGCACCGGCGGTCGCCGGCTCGGCCGGAGCGGTCGCCGCCTTCGCGACCTGGGCCTTCTTCGCCGCGACCCGCTTGCTCAGCGCCTGCATCGCGGGCTCACGCTCCTTGAAGACCGCGAGCAGCGACGGAGCGATGAAGATCGACGAGTACGCACCGACCGCGATACCGACGAACAGCGCCAGCGACAGGTCCTTCAGCGGACCGGTGCCGAGCACCACGGTGCCGACGACCAGGATCGCCCCGACCGGCAGCAGCGCGGTGACCGTGGTGTTGATCGACCGGACCACGGTCTGGTTGACGGCCAGGTTGGTCGCGTCCGAGTACGTGAACCGGTTCGACCCGGTGATGCCCCGGGTGTTCTCGCGGACCTTGTCGAACACGACGACCGTGTCGTACAGCGAGTAACCGAGGATCGTCAGTACGCCGATCACCGTCGCCGGCGTGACGTCGAAGCCGATCAGCGCGTACACACCGACCGTGATCGTCACGTCGTGCACCAACGCGATGATCGCCGCCGTCGACGCCTTCGCCTCACGGAAGTACAGCCAGATCACCGCGAACACCAGCACCAGGAACACAACCAGCGCCCAGATCGCCTTGTCGGCGATCTGTTTCCCCCAGGAGGCGCCGATCTGCTGCGACGTCACCTGGTCGGCCGGAACGCCGGCTTCCTTCGCGATCGCCTCCCGGACCCGGCCGATGTCGGCCTGCTCCAGCGGCTTGGTCTGGACCCGCACCTTCTCGTTGTTGATCGTGGTGACCACCGGGTCGCCGAGGCCCTTGGCGTTGGTCGCCTTCACGGCGTCGCCGAAGTCCTGCACCGTGCTGCTGGTGACCTTGACCTTGGCCTCGTACTCGACGCCGCCGCGGAACTCGATACCGAGCGCCAGGCCGCGGGCGAACAGGCCGCCCAGCGAGATGATGACCAGGATCGCCGAGAGGCTGAACCAGAACTTGCGGTGGCCGATGAAGTCGTACGAAACCTCACCGCGGTGCAGCTTGGCACCGATCTGTCCGAGCTTCGACATCAGACCTCCCCTCCGACCGGCTTGCGCGTCGACGGCGTCCGGCGCGGCCGGGCCGACGGTTTCGTCTGTCCGGGCAGGCGTTCGACGCCGAGATGCTCCGGGTCCAGGCCGGACAGCTTGTGGCCGTGACCGAAGAAGTCGGTGCGGGCCAGCAGCGTGACGACCGGCTTGGTGAACAGGAAGACCACCACCAGGTCGATCAGCGTGGTCAGGCCGAGCGTGAACGCGAAGCCCCGGACGCTGCCGATCGCCAGCACGTACAGCACGATCGCGGCCAGCAGCGAGATCGAGTCGGCGGCGATGATCGTGTGCTTGGCCCGCGCCCAGCCGGTCTCGACCGACGAGCGCAGACTGCGGCCTTCACGCACTTCGTCCCGGAGTCGTTCGAAGTAGATGATGAACGAGTCCGCGGTGATACCGACCGCGACGATCAGACCCGCGATGCCCGCCAGCGTGAGGGTGAACCCGATCGCCTTGCCGAGCAGGATGACCAGCGTTCCGGTGAGTACGCCGGCCGCGACCAGCGAGAGCACCACGACCAGTCCGAGGCCGCGGTAGTACAGGAAGCAGAACACGACCACCAGCGCGAGGCCGATCAGACCGGCCCAGATGCCGGCGGACAGCTGGTCGCCACCGAGCTGCGGCGACACCGTCTCCACCGAGGAGATGTCGAACTTGACCGGCAGCGAGCCGTACTTCAGCACGTTCGCCAGGTCGCGGGCCTCGGCCTCGGTGAAGCTACCGGTGATCTGCGCCTGGCCGCCCGGGATCGGGTTGTCGACGGTCGGGGTGGAGATCGTCACGCCGTCGAGCACGATCGCGAACAGGTTGTTGCCCGAGCCGCGCTGCGAGATCGCCGTGGTGGCCTTGAGGAACCTACTGCCGCCCTCGCCGGTGAACTTCAGGTTGACCTGCCACTGCAGGCCGTTCTGCGGGATGCCGGCGGTGGCGTCCGACAGGTCGGTACCGGCCATGATCGCCGGGCCGAGCAGGTACTTGTTCTGGTTGGTCTTGTCGCAGGAGAACAGCGGCTGGTTCGGGTCGTTCTTCTGCGGGTCGCCGCACTTGAACGCCGCGAACTTCGCCTGCGTGGCGGCGTCCGGCGTGTACTGCAGCGGGTCCTTGCTCGCGGCCGGGGTCGACGGCGTCGCGGCCGGCGTACTCGGCTTCGGGGTGGTGCTCGCCTTCGGCGTCGTGCTGGCCTTCGGCGTCGCGGTCGGCGTCGGCGTGGCCTGGCCCAGGGCGCTCGACCAGGCGCGGCCCTTCGGCGTGCTGGTCGGCTTGATCGTGGCGCTCGGCGTCACCTTGGGGCTCGGCTTCGGCGTCGCGCTCGGCGTGGTACCCGGCTTCGGCGTCGTCGTCGGCGTCGTCGTCGGGGTCGGCGTCGCGGCCGGAGCGACCGTCTGCGCGTCGTACACGACCCGGAAGTACAGCAAGGCGGTCTGGCCGACCTGCGACACCAGCGATTCCTTCGTGGCGCCCGGAACGGCCACGTTGATGTGGTTCGCGCCCGACGTGGTGATGTCGGCCTCGGCGACACCGGCCCCGTTGACCCGCTGGCTGATGATGTTCTTCGCCTCGTTCAGCTGGTCGGCGGCGACCTTGCCGCTGCCGTCCAGGGTGCTGGCGGTCAGCGTGATCGTGGTGCCGCCGCGCAGGTCCAGACCGAGTTTGGGCTTCCAGGTCTTGGTCAGCGCCATGATCCCGAACAACAGAACCACGACCACCAGCAGGGTGATCAGGCTCCGCCCGGGGCGGGAAGTCGAAGTTGCCACGTCAGATTCAAACCTTTGTGCTTCCGGGCGCGCCGTACCGTCACTGGATGTCTCACAGGACGCCGCACGACGCGCCGCAGGCCGTTGGGACGGAAATCAGTTCTCGGTGTGCGTCGGCGGCAGCTTCGGCGTGTCCTGCACCTTGCCGTCGGCCTTCTCGCCGCCGGCGTCCGGTACGTCGACCTTCTCCGGGGTCGTCGCCTCGGCCGTCGTCTCGGCGTCGTCGTCCGCGGCGGCGGCCGGCTCGTCGGCGGCGTCCTCCTCCGGGATCACCCGGCCGATCGCGGCCTTCACGACCTGCACCAGCACGCCCTCGGAGATCTCCAGCGTGACGTAGTCGTCGTCCGTCTCCTCGACGATGCCGACCAGGCCGCTGGTGGTGATCACCTTGGTGCCGGGCGACAGCTTGGCGACGGTGTCCGCCTGGCGCTGGCGCTGCTTCTTCTGCGTGCGGCTCATGAACCAGATCATTCCGACGATCAGGATCAGCGGCAGCAGCAGCGTGATGCCGCCGCCCCCGGAGGAGGCCATCGGTACGGCGAGGAGTTGCATTTGGTCTCAGAATCCTTCGTCGGGGTCAGTTGTCAAGGCAGTGGAATAGACCTGGAGGCCAGGCCACCGGGGAGTCTAACCCTGAGCGTCAACAACTGCCTCATGACGCCGGGTCACGTTTGAGTTACTCACTACGGAGTCTCTACGTACCGGCGCCGGCAGTGGTTCCCGGCTCTTCAGTTGGGTTTGTTCTCCTCAGTCGTCCTCGGTGTCGAAGAGCGTGTCCGCGAAGGTCGCGCCCTTCGGAACCTTCAGGCCGATGTGCCGCCAGGCGGCGGGCGTCGCGACGCGGCCGCGCGGCGTCCGGGCCAGGTAGCCCGATCGGACCAGGAAAGGTTCCGCTACTTCCTCCACGGTCTCACGTTCTTCGCCGACCGCAACCGCCAGCGTGGAAAGACCGACCGGGCCGCCCCCGAACCGGCGGCAGAGCGCGTCCAGGACCGACCGGTCCAGCCGGTCCAGGCCCATCTTGTCGACCTCGTACAGGTCGAGCGCCGCCTTCGACAGCGCGAGCGTGATGATCCCGTCCGCCCGCACCTCCGCGTAGTCGCGGACCCGGCGGAGCAGCCGGTTCGCGATCCGCGGCGTACCGCGGGACCGGGACGCGATCTCGGTGGCGCCTTCCGGGGTGATGTCGACCTCGAGCAGGTCGGCCGAGCGGTTCACGATCTTCTCCAGCTCGGCGGCGTCGTAGAACTCCAGGTGCCCGGTGAAACCGAACCGGTCCCGCAGCGGGCCGGGGAGCAGCCCGGCGCGGGTGGTGGCGCCGACCAGCGTGAACGGCGGGATCTCCAGCGGGATCGCGGTCGCGCCCGGCCCCTTGCCGACGATCACGTCGACCCGGAAGTCCTCCATCGCCATGTAGAGCAGCTCTTCCGCGGGTCGCGACATCCGGTGGATCTCGTCCAGGAACAGGACTTCGCCCTCGCCCAGCCCGGACAGGATCGCGGCCAGGTCGCCCGCGTGCTGGATCGCCGGACCGCTGGTGACCCGCAGCGGCGCGGACATCTCGCTCGCGATGATCATCGCGAGCGTGGTCTTTCCCAGTCCTGGCGGGCCGGAGAGCAGCACGTGGTCGGGTGCGCGATTGCGCCCGCGGGCCGCGTGCAGCACGAGCTCGAGCTGCTCGCTCACCCGCCGCTGACCGCCGAACTCGGCCAGCGAGCGCGGCCGGAGCGCGGACTCGATCTTGCGTTCCTCGAGGTCCACCGCGTCCGCGGAGACCAGCGGGCGCACGTTGTTCTCCTCCATCGGCTACGCCTTCGACAGCACGCGCAACGCGGCACGCAGCAGGTCGGGAACCGACGGGTTCGGGTTGTCGGCGGCGAGCGGCGACACCGCGGTGACGGCATCCTCGGCGTCCCGCGCGGACCAGCCGAGCCCGACCAGACCGGCCTGCACCTGATCGCGCCACGCCTCCTGAGCCTGCAGCGGCCGGCCCGTCACGGTCCTGGACGGCGCACCGATCTTGTCCTTCAGCTCCAGCACGATCCGCTGCGCGCCCTTCTTGCCGATCCCCGGGACCTTCACCAGTACGGCGAGGTCCTCGGTCGCGACCGCCTGCCGCAGCTGGTCCGGGCTGAGCACCGCGAGCGCCGCCTGGGCCAGCTTCGGGCCGACGCCCGACGCGGTCTGGAGCAGCTCGAACAGGTTCTTCGCGTCGTCGTCGGCGAACCCGTACAGCGTCAGTGAGTCCTCGCGGACCACCATCGAGGTGGCGATCCGGGCCTCCTGCCCGGGGCGCAGACCCGCCAGCGTGCCGGGGTCGCAGTACACCTGCAGGCCCACGCCGCCGACCTCGACCACGGCACTGTCGATCCCGACAGCCGCCACCGGTCCACGTACAAAGGCGATCATCGCCAACCTCCCGTTCCCGTGCTCACCGCTTGCCCTGCTGGGCCGCCACCGCGGCCCGGAGCCTCGCCATCTGCAGCCGTGACTGCGCCTGCGCGGCCGCTTCGAGGTTGGCCCGGCCGGCGGCGGCCTGCTGCAGCTTGCTCGCCACCCCGCCACGCCAGACCTGACAGATCGCCAGCGCCAATGCGTCGGCGGCGTCGGCCGGCGTCGGCCGCTCGCTGAGCTTGAGGATCCGGGTCACCATCGTGGTGACCTGCTCCTTGTCAGCGCGGCCGGATCCGGTGACCGCGGCCTTCACCTCGCTCGGCGTGTGCAGCGCGACCGGCAGCCCGCGCCGGGCGGCCACCACCATGGCGATCCCGGACGCCTGCGCGGTACCCATCACGGTCCGCACGTTGTGCTGCGCGAACACCCGCTCGACCGCGACCGCGTCCGGCTGGTACCGCCCGATCCACTCGTCGAGCTCGGCCTCGATCCGGACCAGCCGCTTCGCCACGTCCAGCTCGGCCGGCGTCCGGATCACCCCGACGGCGACCATCGCCGGCGGCTTCCCCGGCGTACCCTCGACGACGCCGAGGCCGCACCGGGTCAGTCCCGGGTCGACGCCGAGCACCCGCATGGACCACCTCCGAACGTTTGTTCGACAACCCTAGTCGGAGGCGTCGGGACTCCCGAAATCGACGCGCCGGTCTTAGAAGTAGTCGAGCATGTACGGCGCCGGGCCGCCGAAGGTCAGGTCCAGCACCGGGTCGAGGCCCGCTTCTCCGGTGACCAGGCCGGCCGCACGGAGGGCCTGGACCGGCGTACCGGCGTACAGCGCGGCCAGTCCCCGCGGGCCGAGGCGTAGCGCGTCCGGTGACGGCTCGGCCGGCTTGAGTTCGGCCACGCCGCCGGCGACCGAGAGGTGCCAGTCGCCGGTGTTCGCCGGCAGTTCCGGGTCGTCGATCCGCAGGTCCGCCTCGAGAACGGCGCCCTCCGGGTAACCGCGCCCCGCCAGCGCCGCGGGTGCGTCGATCAGCCGGAGCATCCAGCGGTTGATCTTGGTGTCGCCGTCGGCCTCGTGCTCGGCGAGCAGGTGGATCGGGTCGTACGGCGGGCAGTAGGCGTGTACGGTCCGCGCGATCGACGACCCCGAGCCGACGGTGGCCCACAACGCCCGCGCGGTCTCCTCCGAGCCCGCGATCAGCTCGTCGACGGACAGCGCCCCGTCGGACCAGTTGTAGACGACGAAGCCGTCCTCGGCGACGTACGCGAAGGTGTCCTCGTCCTCGAGCCAGGACACGATCTCGGACCGCGGCCAGATCAGCGGACCGCTCGAACGCCGGTCCTCGTGCGCCTTCGACGCCAGCTCCTGGAACCGGTCCGCGTCGGCGACCCCGGCCCGCCGTACCGCAGTACCCCGGCCGCCGAGGGTCCGCAGATCGGCTGCCTGGAAGGAGAACTTGTACCGGCTGCCCGCGAACTCGTAGCCGAGATGCCGGTAGAGAACAGTGGTCGCCGGATACAGCCCGGTCAGCGGATAGCCCTTCTCGGCGCAGCGCCGCAGCACCCCGCGCATCAGCAGGCTGCCGACCCCGCGACCGCGGTACTCCGGAGCGACCACGACACCGGCGACGCCGCCCATCGGGACCCGCCGGCCGCCCCACCACTGCTCGAACGGCCAGATCCGCGCCGCCGCGACCAGTTCGGTACCGTCGACGACCCCGAGGAGCCGCCCGTCCTCGATGAACGCCCGCGCGTTCTGCTGCCACTTCTCCCGGTCACCGCCCGGGCCGAACGACCGGATCCGTACCTGCCACACCGAGTCCAGATGGTCCTCGGCGACATCCACCACGCGCAGCTCAGTCACGCGGGAGACCCTACGTCTTCCGGTCCGTCACCCACAGGTGAATTGTTCCCTCGACGACCACGGTGCCGTCGTCCCGCGTCGCCTTCACCTTGACCGGCACGTCCGGCCCGGCCGTCCAGGTCGCGGGATCGGTCTCCGCGGAGCAGGTCAGGTCCGACGTCGACTTCGCGAGGTACGCGACCTCCATCCCCTTCGGCAGCCAGCGTTTCCCCGCCGGCACTGTCGCCTCCGCGAGCGCGCCCATCGCCGCCTCGAGACCGTTGCACACGGCAATCGCATGCACGGTCCCGATGTGGTTCAGCACCGCCCGCCGCTTCGGCAGCGTCAGTGCCGCGTAGTTGGGACTCACCTGCACGAACCGCGGCCGCACCGACCAGAAGTACGGCGCCTTCCAGGCGAACCCCCACGAGAACACCCGCTCCCCACCCGGCACCCCACGCAACCGCTCCCACAACCCCAGCACCTGGCTCATGCCGACATGTTACTCACGAGTCACATTCGCTGTGAAGCGCCGCGTGACCCAGCCGCGCTCGGAAGCCTCCCACCCGAGTTGCATCCGGGAGGTGGACCCGGTCAGATCCATCAGCACCCGGAGCCGTCGCTGGACGGTCCGGCCGCTCATCCCCAGTTGTTTGCCCACGGCGTCGTCGGTGAGCCCTGTCAGCATCAGCGCGAGTACGGCGAGGTCCGCGTCGTCCGGACCCGCCGCCGCCTCCTCGATCGGGCCGCCCGGTCCGAGGCCGATGGGTACGGCGGACGACCAGATCGACTCGAACAACGCGATCAACGACTGCACCAGACCGGCCGCCCGGATCACCAGCGCCGCCGTCTGATAGCCCCGAACCGCCAACGGCACCAGCGCGACCGTCCCGTCCGCGACGACCAGCTTGGTCGGCACCCGGTCCACCGTTCGTACCTGCGCATGCGACTCGATCGCCTCGACCGCGTCGTTCACCGTCCCCGGCGCCTCGAACGCGGACCGCTCGATCACCACCCGGAACCGCACCCCGCGCCCGAGCGCCTCGCCCTCGGCCTCGTTCTCCTGCCCCGACAGCGCCACCGGGCGCGCGTCCACGAACGCGCACACCTCGTGCCGCGCGGCACGCTGGATCTGCAGGAACCGCGACCGTACGGCGGCCGACCCGAGCACGACCTCGACGAGATCGCCGATCACCGCCTGGCCGAGATCGCTGCGGAAGATCGCCGCCAGCCGCGCGACCGAGGTCTCCGCGACCGACAGCTCGTGCCGCCGCGAATTGAGCAGCCCGCGCAACGCCACGTCCGGCGGTGCCGCGAACCACCGCGGCTCGCTGTCGTCGGACGGCACCGTCTCGGCGAGCCCCAGCCTGGCCAGCGCGTCCAGCACCTCCCGCGCCTCGGCGGCGGTCGACCCGACTCGCGAGCCGAGCACCTCCGCGGCCGCACCGCCGTCGACCACCAGCGAGCGATAGTGCGCCTCCTCCGACCGGTTCAGGCCGAGCGCGGTCAACTCGATGCCATTCATCCGCAGCGCGGCCTTCCTGTCGAGAACACGTCACGTCGATTCTCCGCCGTCGCGATTCGTTCCTCCAGAGGTGACCGCGCTGACACCCTCTGTGCCAATCCCGTCCGCTTTCCCGGGCCGACCAGCCCGGAAGACCCTGGAGGTCCCCCATGCGCCCGAGATGGCGTCATCCGGTGGCCGCGGCCGGCGTACTCCTGTGCGCCGCGACCGTCCTCCCCGCACCCGCATCGGCGCGCAGCGCCGACAGCCGCCCGATCGTCGGCTCCGCCGAAGCAGCCGCCTCCGGCCCGTCCGCGACCGTCACGCTGATCACGGGCGACCGCGCGCGGCTGACCCGGACCGGCGACGGCCGGCCCGTCGTACAGCTGCTGCCCGGCGCCGACGGCGTCACGCCCGACTACGAGACCTCCCGCACCGGCGACCGGGTGTACGTCTACCCGTCGTCGGCGGCCCATGCACTGTCGGCCGGCCTGATCGACCCCGAGTTCTTCGACGTGACCGGTCTGGTCGCGCAGGGGTACGACGACGCACACCAGCAGACCATCCCGGTGATCGCGCAGTACGGCGCCACCGCGCGGACCGCCCTCGCCGCGACGCCCACCCCTCCCGGCGCGACCGGGGCCGCGAAGGCGCTGCCCGCGGTCGGCTCGGTGGCGTACCCGGTCAGCAAGGAGCAGGCGCACACCGCGTTCGCCGAGCTCACCGACACCAGGTCCCGGTCCGGGCGTGGGATCACCAAGCTCTGGCTGGACCGCGCACTGAAGGCAACGCTCGCGGACTCGACCGCGCAGGTCGGCGCACCGACCGCGTGGAACGCCGGGCTCGACGGCACCGGTTCGACGGTCGCGGTGCTGGACACCGGCGTCGACGCCGGCCACCCGGACCTGGCCGGGCGGATCGCGCAGAGCAAGGACTTCACCGGCTCGGCGTACGGCACCGACGACACGATGGGCCACGGTACGCACGTGGCCTCGACGATCGCCGGCACCGGCGCGGAGAGCAACGGCAAGGAGCGCGGTGTCGCGCCGGGGACCCGGCTGCTGATCGGCAAGGTGCTCGGCGACGACGGCACCGGGTCCGAGTCGGAGATCATCGCCGGCATGCAGTGGGCGGTCGACAACAAGGCCGACGCCATCTCGATGAGCCTCGGCTCGCCGGTCCCGGCGACCACCTGCGACGACCCGATCGCGCAGGCGGTCAGCCGGCTCTCGAACTCCAGCAGCAGCCTGTTCGTGATTGCCGCGGGCAACATGGGTGCGGGACCGGGCACCGTCTCCAGCCCGGGCTGCGCGCCCGAGGCGCTGACCGTCGGCGCGGTCGACGCGAACGACGAGACGGCGTACTTCTCCAGCCGCGGTCCGGTCTCCGGGACGCACATCGAGAAGCCCGAGCTGGCCGCGCCCGGCGTCGCGATCCTGGCCGCGAACGCGGGCGGCCGCGGCGTCTACGCCTACCAGACGATGTCCGGTACGTCGATGGCGACGCCGCACGTCTCCGGCGCCGCCGCGATCGCCAAGCAGGCGAACCCGTCACTCAGCGGCGCCCAGCTGAAGAACCTGCTGGTGTCGTCGGCCGACCCGAGCGTCCCGGGCGACGTCCAGGAGGTCGGCGCCGGGCGGCTCGACATCGCCAAGCTGCTGACCACCAAGGTCACCGGCCCGTCCTCGGTGTACGGCGGTACGTACGCGTGGCCGCAGGCGGGTACCGCCGACAAGACCGTTGGCCTGACCTACACCAACAGTGGCTCGACCCCGATCGATCTCCGGTTGTCGGTGGAGCATCTGACCGGGAACGACGGGCGCCCCCTGAACGCGCCGGTGGTGCGGGTCCCGCAGCACGTCGTCGTACCGGCGAAGTCGATCGCGACCGTGCCGGTCACCGTTCGGCCCGGACAGAAGCTGGCCGGGTCGGTGCTCGGCGACGTGACCGCGCGGATCGTTGCTACGAGCAACGGCCAGCAGGTCTCCACGGCGTTCAACCTGTACCTGCAGCCGCAGACGGTGGCGGTCAAGGTCTCGGTGATCGACCGCAACGGCAACCCCGCGACCGGTTCGTCGTCGCTCGACCTGATCAACACCGACACCGCGAGCGGTGAGCGGCGGTTCAACTCGGGCGCGGCCGAGCAGGTGTTCCAGGTACGACCGGGCCGTTACTACCTCGGCGGCTACGCGCTGACGCCGCAGGCCGGCGCGCCGACCACGGCGGCGCCCGCGTCGGTCAGCTACCTCGCCCGTCCGGAGCTGATGATCACCCGCGACACTGCGATCGTGCTGGACGCGCGGCGGGCACACCCGCTGACCGTCGCGACGCAACGGCCGTCGGAGCTGCGATCGACCACCCTGACCTTCGAGCGGCAGTGGCCGACGTCCTGGCTGCACAGCGGTTCGATGACGACGGGCTCGCTCACCAAGGAGGCCTACGCGGACGTCATCGGAACGGTTGCCAAGGGCGACGGATCCTTCGAGTTCGGGCACTGGACGCACCGGATCGCACCGGTCGTCTCCTCGATGCGGACCACTGACGGTCTCACCCTGACACCGTCTGCGCCGCAGGCCGGTGTCAGCAACCTGGACGGCAAGGGCAGCGGCACCTTGGTCGACGGCGGCGCGGGCAGCGCCGCCGAGCTGGCCAACGCGGCGGGCAAGGTCGCGCTGGTTCATCTCGCGGCCGGTGCCAGCGACTCCAGCGTTCAGACAGCCGCGGCCAAGGCCGGCGTCAAGGCGCTGCTGGTCTACCGCGACGACGCCTACAACTGGCTGCCGTCGGTCGGCTTCGCACCGAATCCGCTCCCGGTCTACAGCCTTCCGAACACGCAGGGCGCGGCTCTGGCGGCGAAGCTCACGGCTGGTGCCGTCACGCTGACCTGGTCGGCTTCGGCGAGTACGCCGTACGCCTACACGCTCGGCTTCTTCAACGACAAGCAGGTGACCACGGCGCAGCGGCACAACGTCTCGGACAGGTCGCTCGGCCGGATCACCGCGACGTACAACAGCATGGGTGTGAAGACGAACTTCGGCGGCTTCACGACCGGGCTGCGGCCGTCCGGGGTGGCGTTCGCGGTCGGCAGTCTGGACGCGGTCGCGGTGCCGAGCGGGCAGACCGAGTACTTCTCGGCGGACGGTACGTCGTGGTTGAAGTCGGTCATCTCGAGCATGCCGTGGGGCGAGGTGATGAGCGACCGGTACCGGACGTTCGAGCCGGGGCAGCACGTCGCCGACAGCTGGTACGGCGGTGTGGTCGCACCAGGTGTGCGTGCGGGCAGCGATGGTGCTCCGCAGCTGATCGCCGAGCGTCAGGGCGAGCTGATGGGCTTCGCGCCGACCATGTGGGCGGACAGTGCGGGCCACTGGGCGGACCAGGGCGGTTTCGGTGACTTGGGCAACCTCGAGCTCAAGCGGAACGGAGTCTCGCTCGGCACCAGCGGGTGGCCGTCGGGCGTCTTCACGGTCCCGGCCGACGACTCGGCGTACGAGCTGACGATGAACACGATGAAGATCGGTGCTCCGGCGAAGATCTGGAGCCGGTCGGTGTCGACGACCACGACGTGGGCGTTCCGTTCGCACCAGGAGCCGACCGTCTTCAGCCGCGCGCTGCCGCTGCTTCTGCCGCGGCTGGATCTGCCGGCCGACGGGCTCAAGACGGTCGCAGCCGGCAGTCTGACGATCCCGGCCCGCTTCCGCGCCAACCCGGGGTACGACGCGGGCGCGCTCACCGCGGCGAAGGTCTGGACCTCCGTCGACGACGGCACCACCTGGACCGAGGGCAGCACCAGGCTCACCAGGAGCGGCGCCGACCTGGTCGTGAACCACTCCGGTGACACCGGCAAGCAGGTCTCCCTGCGCATCGAACTCACCGACTCGCACGGAGCGAAGGTCACGCAGACCGTCCTTCGCGCGTACGACGTTCGCTGAGGCAGCTGGAATCAGCTGGAGCCTGGCGCGGTGGGCCCGTCCGCCCGCCGCGTCAGGCGAACGTCAGCGTGATCGCGCCCGTGCGCCGCAACAGCTGCGGACGGGCGGTCAGCACGACCCGGGTGACGTGGTCGCCCCAGATGTCGGCGAGCTTGGGGTCGGGGAGTGGAAGCGGCTCGAGCACGGCGGTGAGGTTGTCGTCGTGACGGATCGTCAGATCGTTGACGATGATCGTGTTGGCGTCCTGGGTCGGGGCACCGTGCAGGATCAGGTGCCACACGAGCTCGGTCGGATCCGCTTCGAGGTCCCAGGTGTCGGTCAGCTCGACCATTTCGACACTGTCGTGCAGCACCAGGCGGCGGTGCCACGAACGGATGCCGGCCTCCTCCGGATACGCGCGCGCCAGGTCGGCGCCCTCCGCCGTCATTCCGGTCGCACGGAACTCCCGCCCCGGCCGCTGCGCGAACCCGTTGATCCGTGGCAGGTTGTGGTAGTCGCTCTGCATCGTGAAGATCTGGTACCGGTCCGCCGAGAACGTCTGCCGGGTGTAAGTGCCGACGCCGAGATCGATCACCCGCGGTACGCCGTTCGCCGCGACCACGAAGGTCCCGACGTCGTTGTGGTTGTGCGACTCCTCGTTGTGCCCGCCCTTCCAGGCGAGCAGCAACTTGTCCGTCCGCGTGACGACGACCTCGGTGTCCGGAAGGTAGACATTCTGCTTGTCGACAATCTGCTCGTCGACAAGCAGACCAGGCTCGAGCAACGCGCCGACCACCCGGAGCATCGACGGGATCCGCGGCACCAGCGGATCGTCGCGATGCCGGATCACCCGCGCGTGCCCTCGCGCGGACGGCTCGTCGGTGTGCACGCCGAGCCGGTACAGCGGGTAGGCCGCCGATGGATCTGCGAGCTGCGCCGGGCAGTCCGCGAAGTTCACGTACCACCGGTCAGCGATGTGCATCGCCGGCAGGTACGCCGTGATCGCCCGCAGCTTGGGGTGCCCGAACCCGTCCAGCGCCCCGTCCGTCGCGTCGTACAGCAGCAGCAGGTTGTCCGCGACCGAACCACCCGCGCGCGTCCAGTACGAGGCGCCCTCGTCGCACCCGCCGTCGTCCGGGTACGAGTCCAGGAACACGTCGAGCCCCTGCACGACCAGGTCCACGATCTGCGCCCGCCGGACCGGATCCCTCTCGACGAGCAGCGCGCAGGCGGTGACGTTGGAGTGGATCCACGGGTTCCAGTTGTTGGTGAACCCAACCAGCCACCGCCAGTCCCGGACCTCCAGGAACGGCGCCAGCACCCGCCGGTCGACCTCGACCGCGATCCGCCGCCGGGTCGCCTCGTCGAGCACCGGCCCCAGCAGATGATCCACCCATGCGAGGAGCCCGCCGGTCTCCGCACAGAACAGATCCAGGTCCCGGTCCCCCGGCCACGGCAAGGCCGACCCCCGCCCGATCGCCGCCGAAGCATGCGCCGGAACCGTCCAGGTCACCTCGTCACACAACAACCACACCCCGTCGACGACATCCGCCACCCACTCCGCATCACCGGTCAGCAACGCCGCCAACGCACTCGTCACCACCCGCCGCCGCCGCTCGAAGTACGGGTTCTCGTAGCGGCTGCGATCACCGCCGCGATGGAAGCGCGCGAAATCGCCGGCCAGCAGCACCGGCCACTCCCCCGCGGCCTGCCGAGCGGCATCGGCGAGCAGCGCCGTACGGTCCTTGTCCGAAACGGCGGACCACGCCGCGCGGTCGGTGACAGTGGGCAGGAACCCGGTCAGCTCGGCGGCGCTCAACGCCTCGCGCAACACGGATTGGGGCATGAGGTCACGCAGTGTCTTGGACATCAGTTCCACCCTATCGGCCGGACGATCGCCGACTGCCTGGCGAACGGCCGGATCCGGTCGATCCGCGCCTCTCCGAGCACTTCCTGATGACTGTCGAGCAGCATCGGCGCGTCCTCCCGGGCGCGGGACGACGCCATCAGCGGCTCGACGCGCAACTGGACCCCGTCCGCCGCGAGCGCATCCGCGAACCGGCCGAGCTTCACCCGCCAGGGGATGCCGCGATGGAAGTCGTCCGCGATCAGCTGCCCGGTCCGGGAGTCGAAGGCCCGACACAGGTCGCCCGTGTAGGCGATGTCCACCCACAGATCGTCCGGGTCGCTGACGCGGCCGTCCGCGACCCGCAGCAGTAGGCGAGACTCCGAGAGCCGCTCGATCCGCAGATCGTCCGCCGCGAGCCGCGGCGCCGGCAACTCGGCGGCCAATCGTGCGGCGCCCGGCAGCACGCGGACCCCGGCCGGCGACCGGTCAGGATCCGCCAGGTCGACGAACCTCGAGATCCGGATCCCGGCCGGTGTCTCGGTCAGGTCGTCCGGGCCGGTCATCAGCCATTTACGGCCGTTCCGCGTGACGATCTGCGCGTGCTCGGCCGCGCCACGGTCCAGCGTGATCAGCTCGAACTGACTGCTGCCCACGGTCAGCGTCCGCCCGGCGCTGGTCAGCACCTCCTCGTCGCCGTCGGGACCGGACACGACGTACTCGACCGGAAGGTCGCTCGGCGCGAACGAGACCAAGGAGTTGCCCAGCCGGGCGAGCGGCTGCGCTGTCGAAGAGACCAGCGTGTATCCGTGCCCGAGGTCCAGCCGTACCGGCAGGATCGCCCAGCCGCCGGACGGCACGGCGAGCCGGTTCTCACGTGGGAACCGGACCTGCCCGCCGGCGAGCGCCACCTCGACGCGAACGTCGTCGCGGGCGCTCAGCGGTGTGTTGTTCCCGTAGTTGCTCAGGAACACGAACCCGCTTCCACCGTCGGACCGGACGACCGCCCGCAGCCGGTCGTCATCCGGGTCGACCACCGGATCCGCCACCGCGATCGCCTGCTGCCGCGCCAGTTCGGTGCCGAACTCGCGGACGAACAGGTTCAGCGGAGCCGCTCGGTAGAACGACGCCCGCCGGTCCCCGAACTCGCCGACCGGCGCCCAGAAGTCGTACGACCGCAGCCCGAACGCGTTCTCCTTCGTCAGCCAGCCGAACCCGTCACCTCGCGTCGGGTTGGTGCCGCCGTGGAACAGGTAGTACCCGAGGAAGATCGACTCGGTCCCGCCGAGCCGGGTCAGCGCGGTGCTGATCATCATCTCCGGCGGCGACATCGGCCGGTACGCCGCCCGGTTCGGTGAACCGGTCCCGAGCTCGCTGAACGCGATCGGCAGTCGCCCGCGGCAGGGGTAGTCCTGTGCGCCCTCGAACGTGGTCAGCCGGGCGTTCGGCCCGGGTCGATGGTGCAGGTCCATGTACCCGCCGTACGTCGGCAGGAACTCGTCGCCCGGCAACTCGCCCGCTGTGCCCCAGCCGGTCATCGCGAAGAACGGCGCCTCGATCCCGTTGTCTATCGCGAGCCGGCGCAGCGCCGACATGTGCCGGCCGAACTCGGCACCTTCCGGCCCGCGATGATCGGTCGCGGTGTAGCCGAACAGCGTCCGCCAGTCGTTCGGCGCGTGACTGAGCTCGTTCTCCAGCTGTACGACGATCACCGGGCCGCCGTCCCGCCACAGCAGCCCGTCCAACTGCTCCGCGAGCGCGCCGTAGTACCGGCCGACCAGCTTCAGGTAACGAGGGTCGTTCGACCGCTCCACGAGTGGCATGCCGTACAGCCAGGGAGGGAGGCCGCCGAGCAAGAACTCCGCGTTGTTGAACGGGCCGATCCGCGCCTGCAGCCAAAGTCCTTCGTCGGCGCACAGTCGGGCGAAGGCCGCGAGATCGTTCGTCCCGGTGAAGTCGAAAGTGCCGGGACTCGGTTCCACGAGACTCCAGAACCAGTACGACGACACCATCGTGCAACCCGCCGCCTTGAGCGCACGGATGCCTTCGCGCCACTCCGATCGCGGGTACCGCTGCCCCTGGAACTCGCCCGCGACGATCGCCAGCGGCTCACCGTCCAGGGTCAGGTGATGGTTGTTCGCCGCCAGCAACCGGCCGTCGGGCGCGGCGCCTCCCCAGTGCGAGAGATGACTGCCGTCGATGTCGAGATGCGCGGTCCGGGCGTCACAGCTGATGAATGACTTCACAGGTATCCAATCACCGGTGTCCAGTTGACGGTGTCGTACGAGTTCGCGCCGGCGGACCCGGCGTCGACGGCGAAGCGGATGACGTCGCCTGCCTGCACCTGCAGAGTTGTGATGTCGGTACCGATCCCGACCAGGTCGGTCCCGTCGACGTCGGTCGGTGCCACCACGGTCGTGCTGTTGTCGAGAATGCGGACCCGGACGCCGTCGCCGCCGACGACGCCCTTGGCCGCCTGGCCGGCGATCGCGACGGTTCCGTCGGTCGGTGCTGTCCAGGACCGAGCGACCAACGATCCCGGTCCGGCGGGATGCCAGTTCCACTTGCTGATCAACGGCAGCGCTCCGGCTGCCGGTCGCCAATCCTCTGTTGCCGGCTGGTAGGTCAGTGCAGACCAGGTGGTGCCGGAGTCGCCGGAGTACTCGTACCGCCAGCCGTACTGTCCCTGACCGGTTGCCCAGTCACGGGCGGCGTACCACACGCGTGTGCTGGTGACGGGTCCCGGATTGGGCCCGACCCAGAAGCCGTCGAAGCTGCCGCCGTCACCGGCGTACAGCAGTGCGCTTCCCTGCCACAGATTGCCTCCGATCGAACCGGTCGGAGTAGACGCGGAGCCCACCGTGGCGATCGGCTCCTTGCCGTTGAAGACGATCGCGTTCGACACGATGCTCGCCCGGGTGTTCGCCGTGGCGTGGATGGCCAGGTCCTCGACTCCCCATCCGACGTTGTTGCCGATGTAGTTGCCGCGCAGCGCGACGCTGTCGGTGTTGCCCTCGAGATCGACGCCGGTCTGGTCGGGCGAGGCGGTCTGGTCGGTGTTGACGATGATGTTGTTCATGATCGTGGTGTTCGCGACGTTCCCGACGTACACCCCGGTCGTCCCGGTCGTCACCGGGCAGCCGCCCGCGTCGGAGATGACGGAGTTCGTCAGCAGGACGCCGGTCATGCTCTGCAGCGTCAGGGCGTTGGCACAGCCCACCTCGGCCGCGGGTGCACCGTCGTCGTTGTGCAGGAAGAGACCGGTGAGGGTGGTCTCCTGAAGGAACTGCCTCGGCGCCGAAGCGTTGCCGAAGGCGATCGACACCTCGTTGTGCGCGCCCTCCACACGAGCCATGGTCAGGTCCTTGATTGCCCACTGGTCCGCGGCCGGCGCCGCGGTCCCGGTGATCGCGATGCCGATCTGGTTGTGATGGACGTACACGTCCGAGAACCGCAGGTCCTCGTTGCCGATTCCGGCGTCGCCGTCGAAGCGCACCTGGATCCCCGCATCCAGCTTGTCGGTGCCGGAGCCGTCCACCTCGATCGAGCTGACCTGCCAGTGCGACGGGTTGATCATCCGAATGCCCCAGCCCAGCCCGGAGTTGAGCAGTAGGGGCCGATCGCCCGACCCGTACGCACCGAACGTGATCGGAGCGTCGGCCCTGCCTGTGCCCTGGAGTTGGGCCCGTTCGCGCCAGGAGGCGCCACGGGCCAGCAGGATTCGGTCGCCCGGCGCGAAGGTCCGGGCGGTGATCGGCGTGAACCCGCACCACGGCTGGGCGCTCGACGTACCCGCGCCGCTGTCGTCACAGCCGGCGACGCGATTGTCCACGTAGTAGGTCGTCCCGGCGGCCTGTGCCGGCACGGCGAGGCCGGCGCAGGCCGACCCGAGCGCCACCGCCAAGGTGACGACGGTCTTGGTTCTCATCGCAATCCTCCTCGGTTCGTCGGCCCCTCAGTCGACCCGGACGTAGTCGATGCCGCCGGTCCAGGTCATCGACAGTGAGCCGATTCGGTAGCTCCACCGGTTCAGTGGCTGGACCAGCAGTTGGTCCACCGTTCCCGTCCACCCCGGTACGTCGGCCATGTCGAGCACGTATTCGACGTACCCGGCTCCCGGTGTCAGAGCAAAGGTGAGCCCCTTGCCGCCGTCCTCGTTGCGTTGTGGCCACCCCGTCGCCGGCCGATCGAACCGCGGGTGTTCCGTGGTGGTGAACAACAGGTACGCCGTCGGCCGGTTCTCCGGGTTGTTCATCCTGATCCGGACGTAGCGGTGCTCACCGGCGTCGATGCCGAGACCGGCTGGTGAGTAGAGCATCGGCTCGTACCCGGTCTTCGCGGTCAATTTGCCATCGGCAACTGCCACTGGCATGGTCTTGTCCGGTTCCTGGACCACCTCGGCACTGCTGAAGGTGCGGAACCGCAGGCTGCGCTTGCGGCTGGCTTCCGGGCCGCGCAGCAGCGCACCACTGTCGACGGTGTAGAACTCTCCGCCGGACGGGTAGAGGCCCTGGTCGTTGTAGCCGATGCCGTACGTCGATCCGCCCGGCGTCAGGTACGGCGCAGACACGAGGACGGCGTACGTCGCCTGTGGGTCGAGTCCGTGCAGGTTCGGATTGATCGTGACGAAGCCACCTGCGGCGCTGACCTGAGCTGCCGGGACGGCACCGGTGAACAGCCAGTCGGCGATCTGGTTCTTGTCGTCGAGCCGGACGACCTGGAGGAAGAGGCAACTCGCGGGTGTGCCGGTCTTGTACGCCCACAGATCGAGGCGCGCGAGGCTGCCGGACGGTACCTGGAACGATTGCGCCCGCGCGGTGGACCACACGATGTCGGCGTGCTTGACGAACGTACCGGTGCTGTTGTCGATCGCCGGGCTGAGCTGTGCAGCCGGCGTCCCGGCCGCTGGACAACTGTTGTCCGGGTTGATCCGCCACCCGTCGGCGGCGGCGAAGTCCCAGGAGTACTTCGGCGCGGCAGCGAAGGAGACGCTGTCCACCGAGATGGTGCCGTCGGCACCGGCGAATTCGAGTGAGATCTGGTCGATCCTGTCCCGCCAGTCCGGGTTGTCTGTCAGCGGGATCACATAGTCGGTGTAGCCGACCGTGATTCCTTGCGGCTGCGCGGCGTTCACGGCGAATGCCTCGTGCCCGGTGCGACCGGTGGAGGTACGGAAGGTGAGGACGCCTTGTGTGGCGGGCGTGCTGTTCAGCATCCGCGCGTGGATCGATCGGTGGTCCGCGGCGTCGATTCCCAGGTTGGCCGGGGAGCGCAGTGTCGTCGTACTGCCGGCACCGGTCACCTCCAGCTTGCCGCGGGTGACCGTGAGCTTGTCGTCGCTGTGCCAGCCCTGGGTGTCACCGTTGACCGAGAACGTCCACTCGCCGGCCGGGTCGGAGGATCGTGTCGCGGCGGAGTAGCCGATGCTCGGCGCCCAACTGACTGTGCCGTCGCCGCTCGCCTCGAACCGGATCTGCTCGCCCGCCCGGACGCGAAGATCGTCGACGGAAGTGGGTTGATCCTGAGTTGCCGAAACGGCCCTCTGCAGCAGGGTGCGGTTGCCGATCGTCACCCGAACCGCGGCGGCGCCGGTCGTCGTCAGCGCGTTGCCGCGGATGGTGATCACGCCGTCGTGCGGCACCGTCCAGGTGCGTGCGACCGCGGCGGCCTCTCCGGCGGTGAGCGTGAAGCGATCGACGCCAGCCGTACCGTCGTGGTAGTCACCGGTCGCCTGGTCGCGGGGCAGATCCTGCCACTCCGACGTCAACCGCTGGGCGCCCCACCCGGACTCGGTGCCGTACTCGGCGGCGGCGTTGTGGAGGTCGCCCGGATCGGCGATCTCGATGTTGTCGCTGACCGTGAAGTTCGCCGTCGTACCGCCGAACTTGGCCTCCAGGAAGGCGTGCGGCTCGGAGTAGAGGTTGCCGTCGACGGCCGCATGGACCGGGACGCTGCCGCCCAGTTGCCCCACGGAAGCCCCGGCCGGGTAGGGAATGCGGGAGCCGCCGCCGTTGCCGGCGAACGCGTTGTCCGCGGTGACGTTCGCCGTGTGTACGTCGCGGGCGCCGTGGATGGCGAGGTACTCGATGGCCCCGCCGTAGTTGTTACCGAAGTAGTTGCCGCGGATCTCGACGTTGCTGGTCCGGATCTCGTGGTCGATCGCGACCATGTCCGGGTTCATCGTGTTCGGCGTGTTCACGAACAGGTTGTTGGTGATCAGCAGCCGGTGGACGCCGCCGAGATAGATCCCCGCGGTGCCGTACGTCGTCCGGCAGCTCACCTCGTCGTCGAAGATCGAGTTCATCACGATCGCGTCCTGCACCCGTCCGAGTGCCAGCGCGTCGGGACAGCCGTTGCCGACCTGTGTCGGGGTGGGGCCGGGATTGTTGCCGTCGTCGTCGTGCAAGTAGAGCCGGTCGAAAACGGCATGGATGAACGCGTTCTCTCCCGCGGTACCGGGCCCAGGGTCGGCGGGTAGGTCGGTCGGCGAGGTGAGGCTGCGCGTGAGGATGCCGTGGGCGTTGTGGCTCGACTCCACGCGGGTTACCCGCAGCCCGTCCAGTACCGAGTCCGTCAACGTGTACGGGCCGGCGTTGGTGACCAGCAGCCCGACATTCGAGTTGTCGTGCACGGAGATGTCGGAGAACTCCACGTCCTGGTGCCCCGGCGTGTTGTAGTCCAGCCGGACGCCGTAGGTCATCCGCGACTTGCCCGTGTCGGTCTTCGAGCCGACGTCGAGATCGCGCACCCGGACGTGGTCGACGTTTGTCAGCGTCAGACCGGTCTTCGACGTACTGTCAGTGATCCTCGGACGCACTCCTGTGCCGTAGGCACCGATGGTGATCGGTGCGTCCGCCGTACCCGAGTCGTTGAAGGTGAGGCCGTCGGAGAAGCTGGACCCTCGCTCGAGCAGCAACTGGTCCCCGGGTCCGAAATCGAAGGCGTTCGCGGGTCCGAAGCCGCACCAGGGCTGTTCCGGCGACGTCCCGGGTCCGGTGTCGCTGCACCCCGCGCGATCCGAGATGTAGTAGGTCGTCCCAACGACAGCTGTCGCAGTCGGCGCGGTCAACGCAGTACCGGCGAGCGCCGCGCCGACCAGCGCCGCCAGGCTGCGGCGCCTCATGCCTTCGCCCAGTCTTCTTTGTCCCAGCCGTTCTTCTTGACCAGTTCACGTGTGCTCTTGGTCCACATGTCCTGCAGGTGGTCGAGCTCCTGGTCGAGGGGCTTCGTACCGAGCAGGTAACCGTCGTACAAGCTCAGCTCCGTGGTGCCGGCTGGGCCGCTCGGCAGTCCGCCCATCCGCATCGGCTCGCTCCAGACACCGCTGATCATTCCGGCCACGCCCTTCGGGACCCTCGCGCCCTTCACCGCGGGAATCCCGCCGGTCGCGTCCAGCCAGGGCTGGATCTTCGCAGGCACACTCATCCACTGCAGGAACTTGACCGCGGCGTCCCGGTGCTTGCCGTCGAGGGTGGACGGGATCATGTACGACGTCCCGCCGACGCTCGTGCCGAACCGTGCCGGCGCACCGGTCGACAGCGGCGAACTGCTCGCGGTGATGGTCGGGAACGGCATGCTCGACACCTTCCCCTGCAGGTCGCCGAGCGCGCCGTACCCGAACGGCACGCCCCAGGCCATCGCGGCCTTGCCCGCCTGGAAGTCCCGCAGGTTGACCACCGAACCCGACGAACTGGCGACACCTGTCCAGTTCTTCGTCGCGCCCGCGTCGAACAGTTGCTTGAGCAGCCGCAGCGACTCGGCGACCTCCGGCGTACCGTGCGCACTGATGTCACCTGTGAGGATCGCCCGCGCCCAGCTCTTGCCCTTCGGCGACAGGTACTCAGCCTGACCCTCGTTGCCCTTGGCATCGTACTTGTTGATCTTGTCGAAGTACTTGTCGAGCATCATGTTGGCGATGGTCTTGACGGTCCAGCCGACGCCGAGGTCGGAGTTGTCCATCGCCAACGGGGTGTACCCGGCCGCGATCAGCTTCGGGCATGCCGCGAGCAGGTCGGCGAACGTCGCGATCGGCGCTGTCACCCCGGCCTTCGCGAACGCCTCGGTGTTGTAGTACACCCCGACCGCCACCAGGTTGAACGGAATGTACTCGAAGTCGCCGGACGTCGTACTGACGACGTTCGGCAGGCCGGGAGCGAAGTACCGCTGGTCGAACAGGTCCAGCCATTCCTTGTTGCCCTCGACGTACGGGTTCGGCTTCTTCAGTGCGTCGGTCAGCGGATAGATCATGTGCGGCTCGTGCGCCGCCTGGCTGAACACCAGCTCCGGCGCGCTGCCGGCTGACAACTGGGTGGCGAGGGTCTGCTTGAACTCCTTCAGCGGCAGTACGACGGTCTTGATCGAGATGCCCGGCTCGTCGGCGTGGAAGCGGGCGATCAGCTCCTCCCACGGCTTGCCGAAGCTGGCACCGTCGGAGTTCCACTGGTTCGGACCGGCAAGCGTGATCTGCAGGTCGCTGCCGCTACCGCTGCCGGACGAACAGGCACTCAGGCCGAAGGTGCCGGCCAACGCGCCGCCGAGCGAGCCGAGCAGCAAGGTACGCCGGCCGAACGGGGTGCTGACGGGATTCATGACACGGTCCTCTCGTGAGGGTGTGGTGATCACTTGCCGGTGCCGGGCAGACCGCCCTGCACGCCGGCCAGGAACCACTTGGACAAGAAGGTGAAGACGAGCAACAGTGGGAGGCTCGCCAGCGTGTAGCCGGCGAACAGCGGCCCCCAGTTGGTGGCGTTCTGACCCTGGAAGAAGGACAACCCGACCGGGATGGTGCGCAACGAGTCGTCGGTGATGACCAGCAGCGGCCAGAAGAACTCGCCCCAGACACTGATCACCGTGATCAGCGCGACGGTGCCGATCACCGGCAACGACAGCGGCAGCATGATCGACACGAACAGCCGAAACCCGCCCGCCCCGTCGACCTGGGCGGCATCGAACAGTTCCTGCGGGATCTGCTGGACGAACGTCCGCATCAGGATCGTCGCCAGTACGACGCTGCCCGCGATGTGTGGCAGCACCAGGACGGGCAGGGTGTTCAGCAGATGCAGGTCGCGCATCAGCACGAACAGCGGGATCAGACTGCTGATGTTCGGCACCATCATCAGCGCGGCGATCATGCCGAACAGCAGGTTCCGGCCGGCGAAGGCGTAGCGCGCGAACAGGAAGCCGCTGACCGACGCCAACGTGAGTGTCCCGACGATCGACAGCGCGGCGACCACGACCGACGTGACGAAGTACGGCTCGATCTGCCGCCAGGCGACCGCGTAGTTGCCTAGGTCCAGCGGCCAGGACGGCATCCAGTAGCTGGCCGTGAACTGCTCGTCGGTCTTGACCGAGGTCATGATCATGAACAGATAGGGGAACAACCCGGCCAGCACGAGCACGCTGAGCACCGCGACGACGATCGGCTGGCGGCGCCGTCCGCGGGCCGGAGCCTCAGTGACCGCGGACATCGCGGGCCTCCCGCCTGCGGATCGCCATGACCACGCCGCTGAGCGCGAGCGTGATGACGAACAGCGCGGTCGACAGCGTCGTCGCGTACCCCCAGTCGCTGCCCTGGAACGCGACACCGATCATCCGCAGTACCGGAACCTGCGTCGCGTTGTCCGGACCGCCGCCGGTGACCAGGTAGGCGGCGAACCCGTACTGCAGTACAGAGATGGTGGCGAGGAAGAACAGCAGCCGGATCTGCGAAGCCAGCAGCGGCAGGTCGATGACGAATACCCGCCGCAACCGGGACGCACCGTCCAGCGCTGCCGCCTCGAACACCTCTCTCGGGATGTTCTGCAGCGTGGTAAGGAAGACCAGGAACGGCAGACTGGCGATCCACGGAAAGCCGATCATCAGCAACGCGCCGAGCGCGGTCCGCGGGTCGCCCACCCAGTTCAGCGCCAGGCTGTCCAGGCCGATCGCCTGCAACGCCCTGTTCAGTACGCCGTTGTTCGGGTCGTAGATGAACGACCAGACCAGGGTCGTGACCACACCGGGGAATGCCAGCGGGGCGATCAGTAAGGTCCGGAAGACGAACTGCAGCCGCTCACTGCGGAGGCTGATCACCAGTTCCGCGGCGAGCAGCGGGAACACCCACATCAGCGTCACGGACGCCGCGAAGATCACCCCGAGGTTCCGGAACGACCGCCACCAGAGGTCGTCGGCGAACATCGTCCGGTAGTTCTCCAGCCCGACGAAGGGCGAACTGAAGCCCGGTCGCCAGTCGAAGAACGAGTGCAGCACCCCGCTGATCGCCGGGTAGTACTGCAGCACGCCGAGTACGGCGAACGTCGGCAACAGCCCGAGGTAGATCAACCACCCGGACCGGCGCCGCCGTGGTCGCGGCGCCGCTCTGACAACCGCGGCCGCTCTGACGACCTCCGTCATAGAACCCTCTCCTCACCGACCGACAAACGCTTTCCGATGGACAGGTTTGCGCGGTGTTGGCGTTTCGTCAATATGTTGAAGGAGTTTGAGCGATGTTGCGAGATAGGCTAGAGTCCACTGCATGACGAAGCACGAACGGCTGCTCGCGTGCTAGCCGCCGAGCGGCGGTCGCGGATCATCGCGCAGGCCCGGCGCTCCGGCGCGGTCCGGGTCACCGACATCGCCGGCGCCCTCGGCGTCTCGGAGGCGACCGTGCGACGCGACCTGGACTCCCTGGTCGCCGACGGGCTGCTCGACAAGGTGTACGGCGGTGCCACGCTGAGCACTGCCGGACCGGTCACCGCGGCCATCCAGGTCGGCGTCGTGATCCCGGCCGCGACGGCGTACTACCCGCGGATCCTGGACGGAATCCGCGACCGGGCGGACGACCCCGACGCCGGCCTGACCGTGAACCTCGCGCTCTCCCGCCGCGGCACGGACCCGACACTGGAGTCGATCGTCGGCAGTGAGCGGGAGCTGATCGGCGGACTGATCGAGTCCGGCGTCAACGGCCTGCTGCTGCTGCCCGCGTTGGGCAGCCGGCAGCAGCACAACGCCGCCGTCCGGGAGTACGAAGCGTGGCTGTCGGAGCTACCGGTTCCGGCCGTCCTGATGGAGCGCGAGCTGCCGAGCATGTTCCTCGACGGCCCCAGCTCGATCCGGACCGCCCACGAGCGCGGCGCCGCAGGAGCAGTCCGACACCTGTCCGAACTCGGCCATCGCCGGATCGCGTTACTGGCCCGCACCGACACCCAGACCGCCGAGCTCGTCCACCACGGCTGGCAGCACGCGATCGCGGAGCTCGACCTCCCGGCGGACGTCCCGTTTCTGGCCGGCAAGAGCGCGCTGGACTGGCCGGGTTGGAGTACCGCCGATCTCGACCTGATCCTCGACCAGCTCCGTGACCAGGAGGTCACCGGTCTGCTCTGCCACAGCGACGAGGACGCGTTGACCCTGCTCCGGCACGCCCGCGCCCGCGGCGTCGACGTACCGGGCGACTTGTCGGTGGTTGCGTACGAGGACGAACTGGCAGCGTTGGCACACCCCGCACTCACCGCGGTTGCGCCACCGCGCCGCCAGGTCGGCCAACTCGCCGTACAGATCCTCCTGGGGCTGATCAACGACCAGGCGCGAGACACCGTCAGCCATCTGACGTTGGATCCGCAGCTGATCACCCGCTCCAGCACCAGCCGGCTCCTGGTGGATTTAGACGATTCAATCGGGGCTGACTAGACTGCCCGGGACCGAGTCGGCTGCTGGACGGGGGATGATGGCGACGCCCAGCATCAAGGAGGTTGCGCGGCAGGCCGGGGTGTCGGTGGGGACGGTCAGCAACTTCCTGAACCGGCCGGCGATCGTGGCGCCGGCGACGCGGAAGCGGGTGCAGGACAGTATCGACGCGCTCGGCTTCGTGCGGAACGAGGCGGCGCGGCATCTGCGAGCGGGCCGGAGCCGGACCGTCGGGCTGGTGGTGCTCGACGTCACGAACCCGTTCTTCACCTCGCTCGCCGAGGGGGCGGAGTCGCTCGCGTACGAGGACGACACTGTGGTGATGCTGTGCAACAGCAAAACCGACCCGGTGCGCGAGATGCACCACCTCGACCAGCTCGAGCAGCAACGCGTGATGGGCGTGCTGATCACCCCGTTCGACAGCAACGACCCGCAGCTCGGCGCGCTGGTCGAGCGCGGTACGCCGGTGGTGCTCGTCGACCGTACGGCGGACCGCGGGCTGTGCTCGGTGTCCGTCGACGACCAGCTCGGCGGGCGACTCGCCGGCAGCCACCTGATCGAGTGCGGGCATCGCCGGATCGCCTTCGTCGGCGGGCCGTTCAGCATGCAACAGGTTGCCGACCGCAAGCAAGGCATCAGCGCGGTGGTCGCGGGCGCGGACGGCGTCGAGCTGCAGTGCCACGAGGTCGACGTGATGGGCGTCGTCGAGGGCCGCGCGATCGGTGAACGGATCGCCGCGATGCCGGCCCGGTCCCGCCCGACGGCAGCCTTCCTCGCGAACGACCTGCTCGCGCTCGGATTCCTGCAGGGAATGGCGGTGGCCGGCCTGCGGGTCCCGCGGGACATGGCGATCGTCGGGTACGACGACATCGACTTCGCCCGCGCCGCCGCCGTACCGCTGTCGTCGGTGCGGCAGCCGGCCGAGCTGCTCGGGCGGTCCGCGATGGAGCTGCTGCAGGAAGAGGTCGAGGACGCCGAGCAGCACCGGCACCGGCAGGTGATCTTCCAGCCGGACCTGATCGTCCGCGAGTCGAGCGATTTCCGACGCCGTCGATGACGCCGACTCCGCCCGACGACGAACACGCGTCCGCCGCCGTGCTCTACGAGAACCCTCTCGCCTCGGCGGACGACCTCGGCGGTTTCCGGCTCGAAGGCGACGGTACGACGTCGTTCCCGCTCGGCCGACTCCGGTTGGAGAGCCTGCAGCCGGACGCGAACGTGGTGCTCTGGTGCCCGGAGGACTTCCCGCCGGACATCACCGTCGAGTGGGACTTCTGGCCGGTCCGCGAGCCTGGCCTCTGCATCCTGTTCTTCCACGCGCGGGGCCGCGCCGGTGAGGACCTGTTCGACCTGCGACCGCGCACCGGGCCGTACGACCAGTACCACCACGGCGACCTCGACACGTACCACGTCTCGTACTTCCGGAGGCGCTGGGCGGAGGAGCGGGCGTTCCACACCTGCAACCTGCGCAAGAGCTACGGGTTCCACCTGGTCGCGCAGGGCGCCGACCCGATCCCGGACGTCGCGGACGCCGACGGGCCGTACCGCCTGAAACTCACCGTCCGGAACGGCGAAATCTCCTTTGCGATCAACGATCTGGTCAGCTTCCGTTGGCAGGACCAACACCCGCTGGCCGGCGGCAAACTCGGCTTCCGGCAGATGGCACCGCTGATCGGCGAGTACGCCAACCTGCGCGTCAGCCGGCACTGAGCTGCCGCCGCGGCGCGCGAATCTCCTCGTGACCGGTCCCTGACAAACGCTTTCCAACGTCTTGACATTGAGACGATTCAACCATACGGTCACACCACTTTTCACCGTTGAAGAGGGCGGGAACCGGCATGGGCACTGGGTGGGCCATCAAGCTGTACGGCGTTGCGGACGAGGTCGTCTGGACGATCAAGCTCAACGCGCTGTGGATCCTATTCACGCTGGCCGGCGGTATCGCACTGGGTATCGGCCCGGCCACGCTTGCCGCATATTCACTGGCCAGACGCAGGTCATCCGATGAATCGTTTCATGCGTTCCCCGCTTTCCGTGCCGCGTTCCGCCAGGAGTTCCGGCGCGGCACGGTCCTGGTGCTCCCCCTGGTCGCGGTCGCCGTCGTCCTGGTCGGCAACTACCTGTACTTCGCCGCGCTCGGGGCCGCGCTCCCCCGCCTGGCCAGCCTGTTCGCGCTCGTCGCGCTCGGGCTGATCGCCGCCTACGCGTTCCCGATGGCCGTGCATTTCGACCTCGGCGTCCGCCTGTTGTTGCCCAAGGCATCGCTGCTCGCGCTCGCGCGGCCGGCGTCGTCCCTGGTCCTGCTGTTCGTGGCGGTCTCCGTCGGCTACCTGTCGGCGCGCTTCCCGGTGTTCGGGATCGTGCTCGCAGGCGGCGCGTGGATCCGCCTCGACACCTGGCTCTGCCTGCGCTTCTTCGCCGAGAACGACGCGCGCCTGCACCCCAGTAGTAACTGAAAGGGAACCAATGACCATCTTCTCTCCCCGGCGGCTCGCCGTCGCCGCAGTCACCACGGCCCTGCTCGCCGCATCAGCCTGCTCCGGCGGCGGTGGCGACTCCAAGGGCCAGGAGGCAAGCAACGAACTGACCGTGATGGCACCGCTGTTCGGCACCGCGCCGGATCCGAACGGCGAGCTGCAGCAGGCGGTCGAGAAGCTGATCGGCAAGAAGCTGCAGATCACCTGGGTGCCGAACGCGGAGTACGGCGACAAGTCGAACGTCACGCTGGCCTCGGACAAGATCCCGGACATCATGGTCGCGAACGAGAAGAGCCCGTCGTTCGTGAAGGCGGCCGAGGCCGGTGCGTTCTGGGACCTGACCGGCAAGCTGGACAAGTACCCGAACCTGAAGCCAGCCGACCAGCAGACCGCGAAGAACTCGCAGACCAACGGCAAGACGTACGGCATCTACCGCGTCCGGCCGCTGCTCCGCTCCGGCATCGTGATCCGCAAGGACTGGCTGGCGAAGCTGGGCCTCAAGGAGCCCGAGACCGTCGACGACCTGTACAACATCGCGAAGGCGTTCACCGAGAAGGACCCGGACGGCGACGGCAAGAAGGACACCTACGGGCTGATCATCCCGAAGTGGCCCGGCGGCTACGCGAGCGCCAGCCCGTACGACGTGATCGAGACCTGGTTCGGCGCGCCGAACGGCTGGGGCGAGCGGGACGGCAAGCTGGTGCCGGGCTTCGACACGCCGGAGTTCCTGAAGGCCAACGAGTGGCTGCGCAAATGGGTGCAGGAAGGCCTGGTCAACCCGGACTTCGCGACCCTGGACAGCGCGAACTGGAACGACCCGTTCGTGCAGGGCAAGGGCGGCATGATCATCGACGTGAACGTGCGGGCCACGCAGTTGCTCGACCTGTTCAAGGAGAAGAACCCGAAGGACTTCGACAAGGTCACGCTGGTCGGCAACCTGAAGGGCCAGGACGGCCAGAAGCACTCGTACCCGTTCACCGGCTACAACATGGTGATCGCGATCTCCAAGCAGCACGTGCGGACCGAGCAGCAGCTGGACGACGTACTGAAGACGCTGGACAAGCTCGAGTCCAAGGACGGCTCGATCCTGCTCACCAACGGGATCGAGGGCCGCAACTTCAAGGTCGACGGCAACTACGCGGTGCCGATCAACCAGGACGACCCGAAGGTGAAGGCGATCCAGAACGACGTCGACAAGGGCTTCATCCAGCTCGGCACCCGGGCGTCGGTCGGGCTCGGCGCCTACGCGCTGCGGCCGAACGACGAGGCCAGCCGGAAGATGCGGGAGAAGTTCGACGTGCTGATGAACGAGGACCTGAAGACCGCGGTGTTCAACCCGGCGCTCAGCATCATCGCGCCGACCGCGATCGCCAAGGGGCAGACCCTGGACACGATCATCCCGGACGCGCGGATCAAGTACCTGTCCGGCGCGATCACCGAGGACCAGCTCAAGGCGCAGATCAAGCGCTGGTACGACAGCGGTGGCACGGACATCGCCAAGGAGGTCAACGACCTGTCCGCCAAGGCGGGCGGCTGACCGATGGCCACCGACCTCGTACCGGAGGTGGTGCAGCCGGCCGCTGACGACAAGCGGCCGGCCCCCACCCCGAAGCGCCGTACTCGCGGGCGTGACCTCTGGCGCTACCGCTGGCTGTACCTGCTGCTGTTGCCGGGCCTCGTGTACTTCGTGGTGTTCAAGTACCTGCCGATGTACGGCCTGACGATCGCGTTCAAGGACTACGTACCGTTTCTGGGCTACTCGGGCAGCGAGTGGGTCGGGCTGAAGCATTTCCAGGAGCTGTTCAGCGGACCGGACTTCGGACGGTTGCTGTTCAACACCCTGTTGCTCGCATTGTTGACAATCCTCTTCGTCTTCCCGGCGCCGATCGTCGTCGCGCTGTTGCTGAACGAGTTGCGCGTCAATGTGCTGAAGCGGTCCGTACAGTCGCTGGTCTACATCCCGCACTTCCTGAGCTGGACGATCGTCGCGTCGCTGACCTACCTGCTGTTCTCGGTCGACTTCGGCGTGATCGCGAACTGGATCCACAGCATCGTCGGCGGGCAGAAGACGGACTACGTCGCGCAGGCGGCGTGGTTCCGGCCGCTGATCGTGCTGCAACTGCTGTGGAAGCAGACGGGCTGGGGCACGATCATCTACCTGGCCGCGCTGGCCGGGGTGGACTCGCAACTGTACGAGGCGGCCCGCGTGGACGGGGCCGGACGGTGGCGGCAGTTCTGGCACATCACGCTGCCGGCCATCCGGCCGACGATCGTGGTGATGGCGATCCTGACCTCCGGACACCTGATGGATTCCGGGTTCGAGCAGATCTGGCTGATGACGACCTCGCTGAACCGTGACGTCGCGGACGTGTTCGACACGTTCGTCTACTACATCGGCATCACCCAGGGCTCGTTCAGCTACGCGACCGCGGTCGGTCTGTTCAAGGGTGTCGTCGGCGTGATCCTGATCTTCGGCTCCAACCTGCTGGCCAAGCGCATGGGCCAGCGCGGCCTGTTCTGAGGAGGCGAAATGAAACAACGAGTGCGGTACTACGACTCCGTCGGTAGCCGGGTCTTCGACGTCGTCAACGTGGTCTTCCTGACCGGTTTGGCGCTCGTGACGGTGCTCCCGCTGCTCTACGTGCTCGCCGGGTCGTTCGCGACCGAGTCCGAGATCAGCTCGCGGCCGTTCTTCCTCTGGCCGCACAAGTTCGTCACCGACACGTACCACTACATCTTCTCGACCGACACGTTCGTCCGGGCGTTGCTGACCACCGTCCTGGTGACGGCGGTCGGCACGGTGATCCAACTGGTGCTGACGCTGACCATGGCGTACCCGCTGGCGAAGCGGTTCCTGCCGGGGCGGGCGCTGGTGCTGAACCTGGTGATCTTCACCCTCGTGTTCAGCGGCGGCATGATCCCGACGTACCTGGTGGTGCGCGACCTCGGGCTGCTGGACAGCTACTGGGCGCTGATCCTGCCGCTGGCGATCAACCCGTTCTACCTGATCGTCGTGAAGAGCTTCTTCCAGGAGTTGCCGGAGGCGCTCGAGGAGGCTGCCCGGATCGACGGGTGCAACGAGCTGAACGTGTTCCTGCGGATCGTGCTGCCGTTGTCGAAGCCGATCATCGCGACGTTCTCGCTGTTCTACGCGGTCGGGATCTGGAACGACTACATGTCGCCGCTGCTCTACATCGACGACAGCCACAAGTGGACGTTGCAGATGATCGTCCGGCAGCTGACCGCGGCGAACGCCGACTCGGCGAACGTGCTGCAGCAACTGGAGACCGTGACGTTCCCCGAGCAGGGCCTGAAGTTCGCGGTCGTGGTGGTGGCGACGCTGCCGATCCTGTTCTTCTACCCGTTCCTGCAGAAGCACTTCGCGAAGGGCGTACTGATCGGCTCGGTGAAGGAATGACCACACTTCATTGGCTGGAAACTCCTTGTAGACAGGGCGTTTCCTGGGGAGTGCCGTGGCCGCGCGGAAAGGTTGCCGAGGGCACCCGGTTCGCGTTGGCCGACGGTACGCCGGTGCAGAGCTGGACGACCGCCACCTGGCCGGACGGGTCGGTCAAGTGGTCGGCGCACGCGATCGGCCCGGCGCAGCGGCCGGAGCCGTCGTACGAGCTGATCACCGGGGAGCCGGCCACTCCGCCGCGGCCGGTCACGGTGGAGCAGGCGGACGGCGAGGTCCACGTGCGGACGGGGGACCTCACCTGGACGTTGCGTACGCCGTACCTGATCGCGTCGATCAGGTCCGGCGATCGGGAGATCGTCCGCGAGGTGCGGCCGGTCAGCATCCGGGACGGGCAGCAGACGACGGGGATTGTCGACAATCTCATTGTCGAACAGGACGGGCCGGTGCGGGCCGTCGTCCGGCTGGAAGGCAGGCACCGCGACTGGCTGCCGTTCTCCGTGCGGCTGTACTTCTACGCAGGTGCCACCGACGTACGGGTCGTGCACAGCTTCGTCTGGGACGGGGATCCGGAGCGGGACTTCCTGGCCGGGCTCGGGATCAGCGCCGACGTGGTGATGCGCGACGAGCCGCACAACCGGCACATCCGGCTCGCCGGCCCGTCCGGGTTCCTCACCGAGGCGGTCCGCGGCCTGACCGGCCTCCGGCGCGACCCGGGCGAGGAGGTACGCCGTCGGCAGGTGGCCGGCGAGGCCGTCGACGAGATCCCGAACCCGGAGGTGGCCGACCGCCTGCACCTCATCCCGCAGTGGAACGACTACACGCTCGACCAGAACAGCGCCGACGGCTTCACGCTGCGCAAACGCACCGGCCCCGGACACGCGTGGGTGACGATCCCGTCCGGCACCAGAGCACCCGGTTACGGATACGTCGGTGGCGCGAGCGGCGGGCTGGCCTTCGGCCTCTGCGACTTCTGGAAACTACATCCGACCCGCCTGGACATCCGCAACGCCGCAACCGATGTAGCCAGCGCCACGGTGTGGATGTGGTCCCCCAGCGCACCGCCGATGGACGTGCGTTCCTGGCATGACGGCATGGGCCAGGAAACGTACGCCGAGCAACTCGAAGGTCTCGAGATCACCTACGAGGACTACCAGCCGGGCTTCGCCAACGCGCACGGCATCGCCCGTACGCATGAGCTCCGACTGCGCGTTCACGACACCACGCCGTCGGCGGCCGAGCTGGCCGAGCACGTATCGCTGCTGAACTCCCCAGGTCTGCTGACCGTCGCCCCGGCGCGGCTGTTGGAGGCAGGCGTGTTCGGCACCTGGAGTCTGCCGACCGCGGACCACCAGGACATCGAGGCCCGGCTGAACTTTCTGTTCCAGTACTACGTCGCACAGCGCGAGGAGCGACGCTGGTACGGGTTCTGGGACTACGGCGACGTCATGCACACGTACGACGCCGACCGGCACACCTGGCGGTACGACGTGGGCGGCTTCGCGTGGGACAACTCCGAGCTCTCCCCCGACCTGTGGCTCTGGTACCAGTACCTGCGGACCGGCCGCGCGGACGTGTTCCGGTTCGCTGAGGCGATGACCCGGCACACCGGTGAGGTCGACGTACACCATCTGGGCCGGTGGAAGGGCTTGGGGTCGAGGCACAACGTGCAGCACTGGGGCTGTAGCTGCAAGCAGGTCCGGATCTCCAGTGCGATCTACCGGCGCTTCTACTACTACCTGACCGCCGACGAGCGGACCGGCGACCTGCTGGACGAACTCGACGGCATCGAGGAGACGTTCCTCACCACCGATCCCCAACGCAAGGTGCGGCCGGACGTCTACTCCCCCGACCTGCATGCGCTGTCGATCGAGCTCGGCGTCGACTGGGGTGCCTTGGCGGCCGCCTGGCTCACGAAGTGGGAGCGGTACGGCGACGAGCGCGCCCGGGCGCGGCTCTTGGGGACCATGGCCGACATAGCCGCCCTGCACTATGGCTTCCTCACCGGCAACGCCCGGTTGGACCTGTCCACCGGCCGGTTCGACACCAGCCGGCGAGGCATCGCGGTCTCGCACCTCTCCAGCCTCTTCGGGCTCCCTGAACTCTGTTCCGAGCTGATCGACCTCGACCTCGACGTACCGGGCTTCGAGAAAGCCTGGCTCGACTACTGCCGGCTTTACCTGCTCTCACCCGAAGAGCAGGCCGCCGAGCTCGGTCAGCCACTGCAAGGCATCTCGCAAGAGCTCGCACACAGCCGCCTGGCCGCGTACGCCGCCGCGCGCACCGGCGACCCCGAGCTGGCACGGCTCGCCTGGCGGAAGTTCCTTGTGGACAAGGCCGAATGGAAGACCACCCGCGTCGACGGCTGCCTGATGCCCGTCGACGAGGCCGCCTTCATCAGCACCAACGGCGCAGCGCAGTACGCGCTCGCAGCGATCCAGAACCTGTCCCTGATCCCCGAACACCGAAACGACAGAGGTGGAACGGCATGGAGGTTTCCCGACGCACCGTCCTAGCAGGGATGGCCGCCGTACCTGCGGTGTCCCTGCTCGACAACATCCAACCCGCCACAGCCACAGCAGCCGGCGCTCCGGACGTGAAGCTCAGCTGGCTCGAAGGCAAGCCCACCACGGCCGCCGTCACGACGTGGGGCACGCCGTGGCCGAAGGGCGCCGTACCGGCGAACCAGTCCTTCGCGCTCACGTCCGCGGACGGCGCCGCCGTACCGCTGCAGAGCTGGCCGACGGCGTACTGGCCGGACGGCTCGCTCAAGTGGAGCGCCCACGCGATCGCCGTGGACGCACCCGCCGAGTCCTACACGCTCGGCCCCGGTACGTCGACCGCGCCGGCGCAGCCTGTCACGGTCGACGACGAGAAGCTGTACGTCGACGTGAACACCGGTGTGATCAAGGTACGGATCCGGAAGAGCGGGACCGATCTGATCAGCCACATCTGGCGGGGCGAGGTACTGATCGCGCACAAGGGCCGGCTGATCAACCTCAAGCAGGACAAGATCGCCGACGACGAGGAAGGCGGTGCCGTCCGGGAGCGCTTCGACAGCGACATCACGAAGGTCACCGTCGAGCAGTCCGGTCCGGTGCGCGCCGTCGTGCGGATCGAGGGCCGGCACAAGTCCCGCAAGGGTGTGACCTGGCTGCCGTTCTCGGTCCGGCTGTACTTCGTGGCCGGGGCGGAGAACGTACGGATGGTGCACACGTTCGTGTACGACCGCGACGGGCAGAAGGACTACGTCGCGGGGCTCGGTGTGCGGTTCTCGGTGCCGATGCGCGACGCGGCGTACGACCGGCACGTCCGGTTCGTCGGCGAGGGGCACGGCATGGTGTCCGAAGCCGTGCAGGGCATCACCGGGCTGCGGCGTGATCCGGGCGCCACCGTGCGGGCCGCGCAGATCGCCGGGACCAAGCTGGCCGATCCGGCGACCTGGGACCAACGCGTGACGACGCGGCTGCAGTGGATCCCACAATGGAGCGACTACTCGCTGAGTCAGTTGACCGCGGACGGGTTCACCGTCCGCAAACGGACCGGTACCGGCCGCGGGTGGATCTCGGTCGACCAGGGCAAGCGTGCGTCCGGGCTCGGGTACGTCGGCGGCGTGAGCGGCGGGTTCGCCTTCGGGCTCAGGGACTTCTGGCAACGGCACCCGACCCAGCTCGACATCCGCAACGCGGCGAGCGACGACGCCGAGGTCACCGTGTGGCTGTGGTCGCCGGCTGCCGGAGCGATGGACACGCGGTTCTACCACGACGGCATGGGCGAGGACACATACCCGAAGCAGCTGGACGCCCTCGAGATCACCTACGAGGACTACGAGCCCGGCTTCGGTACGCCGTACGGCATCGCCCGCACGTCGGAGCTCACCTTCTGGGCGCTCGCAGCGACGCCGACCGCGGCCCGGCTCGGGGACCTGGCCGACCAGGTGCGGACGCCGCCGCAGCTGATCAACCCGGTGGATCACCTGGTGTCGGCGAAGGTCTTCGGCGGGCTGTTCACGCCGGTGGACCGTTCGGTGCCGGCCAAGAAGGCGATCGAGGACCACCTGGACTTCCTGTTCGACTACTACCGCGGGCAGGTCGAGTCGCGGCACTGGTACGGGTTCTGGGACTACGGCGACATCATGCACACGTTCGACGAGGACCGGCTGGTGTGGCGGTACGACGTGGGCGGGTACGCGTGGGACAACTCCGAGCTCTCACCGGACCTCTGGCTCTGGTACGCGTTTCTGCGGTCCGGGCGTGCCGACATCTTCCGCTTCGCGGAGGCGATGACCCGGCACACCGGCGAGGTCGACGTGTATCACCTGGGCAAGTGGGCCGGGCTGGGCACGCGGCACGGCGTACAGCACTGGGCGGACAGCGCGAAGCAGCAGCGGATCAGTACGGCGGCGTACCGGCGGTTCTACTACTACCTGACGGCCGACGAGCGTACGGGCGATCTGCTGTCGGAGCTGGTCGACTCGGACCAGACCTTCCTGGTGCTGGACCCGCTGCGGAAGATCCGCACCGAGCCGTACACGCCTGATCCGCACGCGCTGTCGATCGGCCTCGGCACGGACTGGAGCGGCCTGGCGGCGGCCTGGCTGACCGAGTGGGAGCGGCAGGGACCGAAGGCGGACGTGGCGAAGGCCAAGCTGCTCGGGACGATGGAGACGATCGGGGCGATGCCCAACGGGTTCGTCACCGGGAGCGGGCTGTACGACCTGGACACCGGGCGGTTCGCGCCGGTGACCGCGAAGACCGTCAGCGTGTCGCACCTGAGCGCCATGTTCGGCGAGGTCGAGATCTGCGCGGAACTCATCGACCTGGTGGACATGCCGGCGTTCGAGAGCGCGTGGCTGCAGTACTGCCGGCTGTTCAACGCCACCCGTGCGGAGCAGACCGCCGAGTGCGGGGCGTACTTCGGCAACCTCATCCTGCGGCAGGGCCACGCGCGGTTGACGGCGTACGCCGCCGTCCGCCTGAACCGCGATGACCTGGCAACCCGCGCCTGGAAGGAGTTCTACACCGGCGACGGCTACGCGCCGACGCTCCCCTGGTCCGCCGAGGACGTCACCACCACGCTCAACCCGAGCAAGGCCGCCAAGTGGGTCTCCACGAACACGACGGCGCTGTACGGACTCGCAGCCATCCAAACCCTGGCTTTGGTCGGGGACAGCATCGTCAATCCGTAACGCCGAGGGCCTCGCCGGTCGGTCAGCTGATCGACCGGAGAGGCCCTCGGGTTCGAAGGTCAGGCGTTGACGGCTTCCATGATCTCGTCCGAGACGTCGAAGTTCGCGTAGACGTTCTGGACGTCGTCGCTGTCCTCGAGGGCGTCGATCAGGCGGAAGATCTTGCCGGCGCCGTCGGCGTCCAGCTCCACCGTCATCGACGGGACGAACTGGACGTCGGCGGACTCGTAGTCGATGCCGGCCTCCTGCAGCGCGGTCCGGGCCGCGACCATGTCGGTGGCCTCGGTGACGACCTCCCAGGACTCGCCGAGGTCGTTCACCTCGTCGGCTCCGGCCTCCAGCACGGCCTCCATCACGTCGTCCTCGGACAGCGACTTCCCGTCCTGCTCCTTGTTCAGGACGATGACGCCCTTGCGATTGAACAGGTAGGCGACCGAGTTCGGGTCGGCGAGCGAGCCGCCGTTCCGGGACATCGCCGTACGGACGTCCGCGGCCGCCCGGTTCCGGTTGTCGGTGAGGCACTCGACCAGCATCGCCACGCCGTTCGGGCCGTAGCCCTCGTACATGATCGTCTGGTACTCCGCGCCGCCCGCCTCGGCACCGGAGCCGCGCTTGACGGCGCGGTCGATGTTGTCGTTCGGGACCGAGGACTTCTTGGCCTTCTGGATGGCGTCGTACAGGGTCGGGTTCCCGCCGGGGTCGCCACCGCCCATCCGGGCGGCCACCTCGATGTTCTTGATCAGCTTCGCGAAGAGCTTGCCGCGCTTCGCGTCGATGACGGCCTTCTTGTGCTTCGTGGTGGCCCACTTGGAGTGGCCTGACATGGCGAACCCAACCCTTCTGACTGCTACGAGCGTCTAGAGGCCGCGGACCAGCTCGGCGAAGTAGCCGTGCAGCCTGGCGTCCCCGGTCATCTCCGGATGGAACGACGTGGCCAGCAGCCGATCGTGGCGAACCGCGACGATCCTACCTGCGGCCGGGCCCGACCTCACCGTCGAGAGTACCTGTACGCCCGGACCGACGCGCTCCACCCACGGTGCACGGATGAACACCGCGTGGTACGGCGTGTCGAACCCGGGGCCCAGGTCCGGGAACTCGAGGTCGGCCTCGAACGAGTCGACCTGCCGCCCGAACGCGTTCCGCCGGACCGTCACGTCCAGCCCGCCGAGCGTCTCCTGGCCGCTGATGCCGCCGGTGATCTCGTCCGCGAGCATGATCATCCCGGCGCAGGTCCCGAACACCGGCATCCCGTCGGCGATCCGCTTCTGCAGCGGCTCGAACAGCTCGAACGAGCGGGCCAGCTTGTACATCGTGGTGGACTCGCCACCGGGAAGCACCATCGCGTCGACCCGCTCGAGCTCCGCGGGCCGCCGTACCGCGAGCGCCTCGACACCCACCGACGTCAGCATCGCCAGGTGCTCCCGCACGTTGCCCTGCAGGGCGAACACACCAATGGTCGTCACAACGTCACTCTCCGTTGCCAGTTGAGGGTGACCTCGATGCGGCCCTCGTCATACACCGCCGGGAGGTCGTGCTGGTGCAGGAGCCCGAGCACGTCCTCGAGGAGCGGCTCACCCGGCGCGACGTTGGCGGTGTCGGGATGCCAGAGCTTGAGCTCGAGCATCCCGAAGTCGACCGCGTGCCAGACGTCGGTGTCGGTGAAGAACACCAGCCCCTTCGGGTCGTCGGCGGCCTCCAGCGCCTGCCGGGCGGCGTGGTGGTCCGTCGTGTACCGGACCACCACCAGGCCCTGCGCCTCCAACTCACCGAGGACGTCGTCCAGCCGGTCCGGATCCGTGATCGCGGGCCAGCCGGCGGCCTCCTGGTCCAGGTCCATCACGGCCTCGCCGAGCAGCAGCGGCACCAGCGCGGCGGCGTCCATCGCCGGCGCGTCCTCCTGCACCGCCTCGGTCAGCGCCGCCGTGATCGCCGCATGGTCCGCATATCCGGACCGCACCAGGACGCGGGCCAGGCCGCGCAGTTCCCGGGCGGTCCGCTCGTCGACGCGCATACCACCAAGCGTAGTGCAGGGCGACCTGCCCTACGGCCTACTTGACACCGCCGGCGGTGGCGGAGGCCTGCAGTTGGCGCTGGAAGACGATGTAGACGACCAGCACCGGCGCCACGGTGATCACTACGGCGGCGAACAACGCGCCGAAGTCCACCGCGTACCCGGCCTGCGACGCGAACGACGCCATGCCCTGGGAGAGCACGTAGTTGTTCGAGTCGGTGTTCAGCGCGACCGGCAGCAGGAACTGGTTCCACAGACCGAGGAAGTTGAAGATGGCAACCGACGCCATACCGGGCCGTGCCATCGGCAACATCACCGAGAAGAACGAGCGCCACTCCCCCGCGCCGTCGATCTGCGCCGCCTCGTACACCTCGCCCGGCAACTGCTTGAAGAACGAGTGCAGGAAGAACACGGTGAACGGCAGCGCGAACGCGACGTACGTGATGATCAACCCTGGCAAGGTGTTCAGCAGCGAGAGGTTCTTGAGCACGAAGAACAGCGGCACGATCGCCAGGAAGACCGGGAAGGTCAGGCCGGCCAGCATCGCGTAGTAGATCAGCCGGTTGCCGGGGAACGTGAACCTGGCCAGCACGTACGCGCACATGGCGCCGAGGACCATCACCAGCACCAGTGCGCACCCGACGACGACCACCGTGTTCAGGAAGTACCGGCCGATACCGGCCGTCGTCCAGGCGTTCGCGTAGTTGCTGAACCGCAGCTTGCTCGGCAGCGACAGCGGGTTGCCGAGCACCTCCTGGGTCGACTTGAACGAGGAGATCAGCGTCCACACCAGCGGCAGGACCACCAGCAGTGACCAGATGATCAGCGCGACGTGGGCGGTGGCGGCGACGCCCCGGCCCTCGCGGGCCGCGTGCACCTGAGGGCGGGAGGCGGTGACCGGTTCGGCGGTCGTAGTCATCGGCGTACCTTTCGCTCACGTCCGCCGGTCAGGGCGTTCACCAGGAAGACGATGAACGAGAACAGCAGCGTCACGGCGGCGAGGACCACGCCCATCGCCGTCGAGTAGCCGAACTGCCCCTTGGTGAAGGCGGTGGTGAACAGTTGCTGGGGCATGACCAGGGTCGAGTTCTGCGGGCCGCCGCCGGGGTTCAGCGCCTGCATGTAGACGAACGCGTCCAGCGCGGCGATCCCGAGGTAGATGTACGCCGTCTGCACGTTGTCCCGGATCAGCGGCAGCGTGATGCCCACCGCGGTCCGGAACCGGCCGGCGCCGTCGATCCGGGCGGCCTCGAAGACCTCCGGGTCGATACCGCGGATGGCCGCGATGAACAGCACCATGTAGAAGCCGACGCCGCCCCAGATCATCACGAACATCGAGACCGGCATCGCGGTCCGCGCGTCGCCGAGCCAGGCGTAGTTCGCCATCTGGTGCAGCCCGATCTTCGACAGCACGGCGTCCAGGATGCCGGAGCCGGGCGTGAACACCTGCGCCCAGATCAGGCCGATCACGATCGCCGGGATGACGTACGGGAAGAACGAGACGATCCGGTAGAAGCTCGAGTTCTTCAGCCCACGGACTGTCCCGGTACCCGAGCCGCCGGTCGTCACCAGCGTGGCCAGTGTCAGCGCCAGCACGATCGTGACGATCGGCACCACGATCGCGAGTTCGACGTTGTTCCGGACGGCCTTCAGGAAGATGTCGTCGTGGAACAGCTTCACGTAGTTGTCGAAGCCGACGAAGTTCATCCCCGAGCTGAACCCGGACCAGTCGGTCAGCGAGTAGTACAGCGCCTGCACGAACGGGGAGACCACGAAGATCACGAAGATCGCCAGCGGCAGGCCGAGGAACACGACCATGAAGCTGACCCGGTCGAAGGTCAGCGGCCGGCGCCGCCGGGTGACGGATCGCTTGGATCCGGCACCCGGCACCACATCTTGCGTCACGGTCACTTCGTGACCGGAATCTTCTTGACGGAGGGGTCGTTGCGGACCTTGTCCATGATCTGCTGCAGGCCCTTCGTCAGGCCGGCCGCGTCCAGCTGGCCGGACAGGAACGAGTTCCAGACCACCAGCTGGTCGGTGTTCATGCCGTACAGGCCGAACACCTGGTAGTCGAAGACGTTCGTGCCGGCGGCGTCCAGCATCTGGGTCTGCGACTGCAGCGCGGTCGAACCGAAGCCGTCGGCGGGGACGAGGCCCTTGACGATGGTCGGCGCCAGCCGCGTCTTGGCGAAGTTGGTCGCCGCGTCCTTGGACAGCATGGCCCGCAGGAGTTCCTTGCCGCCGGCGGCGTTCTTGCCCTTCGACGGGACGATGTACGGCTCACCGGCCGCGCTGCGCAGCGACGCGTACGGCAGCTTCGGGCTGTCGGTGAGCGTCGGCTCCGGGACGCCCTTCATGTCGAAGCCCGCCTTGGTGGCCTTCTTCATCTCGTTCTCGATCCACGAGCCCGAGGGGTAGAGGATGGCCTGCTGGTCGTTGCTCCACTTCGCCTGCGCGGCGGTGAACTGGGTACCGGCGCCACCGGGGACGAAGTACCCGTTCTTGACCATGGTCTCCAGGGCCTTGAAGATGCCCTGGAACTGCGGCATCGACCACGCGTTCGGCTTCAGGTTCTCCAGCGCCAGCCGGACCTCGTCGCCACCCTCCTTGATCGCGCCGTCGACAGCCATCGTGTGGTAGTAGGTCGCGGCTTCCTTGCCCCAGACGAACAGGTACTTGCCCTTCGCCTTGGCCTTGGCGCCGAGGTCGAGAAGCTCGGGGTACGTCTTCGGCGGGGTCCAGCCGTTCTCCTTGAACAGGCTGTCGGAGTACCAGATGCCGTACAGGGTGAGGACGTAGTTCATCGCGACGAACTTGCCGTCGAACGTGCCCGGGTTCTTCGCGCCCGGGTACAGGGTGTCGGCGATCTTCGTGCCCTCGTAGTTGTTGGCCTCGAAGAGGTCGTCCAGCGTCTCCAGCTGGTCCAGGATCGTGTTGAAGCCGATCTGGCCGGCACCGGAGTTGTCGATCAGGTCCGGCGGGTTGCCGCCGACGAATCGCGGCTGCAACTGCTGGGCGATCTGGGTGGACGGCGCGACCTTGAACGTCGAGCCCGCGTGCTTCTTCTGCGCGATGTCCGCCGCGAACTGCACATAGTCGTAGCCGTAGCCGCCGTTGAAGATGACCGCGTCGACGGTGGACTTGTCCGCCATCCCGAACGGGTTGTCGGCGCTCTTCGTCCCGGTCGAGCCGGAGTTGTTGCTGCCGGTGTTGCCGCTGCTCGCGCAGCTGGCGAGCGTGCCGCCGAGGGGAAGCACCGCGGCCGCCGCCAGGCTCCCCCGTAGGAGACTCCGGCGTCCGATCTTGCTGGTCTCGCTCATGTGGTCCTGCCTCTTCTCACTAGATTCCCGACGGTGCTGTTGGCACCTGCCCCTTGTGCTGAGCGTCCCCCGGTCCGTAGGCGGCCAGCGCTCGACAGCGGTACGCACTCGAACGCGTACCCCCGCTCAAGTAGTTTCGCATTGTCTTTGCCAAAGTCGTTCGGCGTCAAGCCTTCGGACGGCGAGTCCTGGACCCGCCGATCGACGGGCTTCCACCCCTGAACCCCTTGCAAATACACGCCCCCACGCTTGCCCTCCTGCACCCGCTCCGCGACCGACGCGCCGAATCCGATCCCATTTCGTAACCTCATGGCAAGTGGAGAGCTGCTCGAAAATACAGAAACCCGATCATCGGCGTGCAGCCGGTGATCGGGTTTCTGGATTTGTACTTACTTACATTGGCCTACTTACCAGCCGCGCTCGGCCAGCCGGTGCGGCTGCGGGATCTCGTCGACGTTGATCCCGACCATCGCCTCGCCGAGGCCGCGGGAGACCTTGGCGATCACGTCGGGGTCGTCGTGGAAGGTCGTTGCCTTCACGATCGCCTCGGCGCGCTGCGCCGGGTTGCCGGACTTGAAGATGCCGGAGCCGACGAACACGCCCTCGGCGCCGAGCTGCATCATCATCGCCGCGTCCGCCGGGGTCGCGATCCCGCCGGCGGTGAACAGTACGACGGGCAGCTTGCCCAGTGCGGCGACCTCCTTCACCAGCTCGTACGGCGCCTGCAGCTCCTTCGCGGCGACGTACAGCTCGTCCTCCGGAAGGCTCTGCAGCTTGCGGATCTCCTGGCGGATCTGACGCATGTGCGTGGTCGCGTTGGAGACGTCGCCGGTGCCTGCCTCGCCCTTGGAGCGGATCATCGCCGCGCCCTCGGTGATCCGGCGGAGCGCCTCGCCGAGGTTGGTCGCGCCGCACACGAACGGCACCGTGAACTGCCACTTGTCGATGTGGTTCGCGTAGTCGGCCGGGGTGAGCACCTCGGACTCGTCGATGTAGTCGACGCCGAGGCTCTGCAGCACCTGCGCCTCGACGAAGTGACCAATCCGGGCCTTGGCCATCACCGGGATCGAGACCGCGCTGATGATGCTGTCGATCATGTCCGGGTCGCTCATCCGGGAGACGCCGCCCTGGGCGCGGATGTCGGCCGGGACGCGCTCCAGCGCCATCACCGCGACCGCGCCGGCGTCCTCGGCGATCTTCGCCTGCTCGGCGGTGACGACGTCCATGATCACGCCGCCCTTGAGCATCTCCGCCATGCCGCGCTTCACCTTCGCGGTGCCGGTCTGGTTGTCCTGGCTCACTGCATCCTCCTGGTCGTGGGGCTCGTTTTCCAGGTTAGGAGGTGCACTGCACCCAACTTCAGTCCACTGCGGATCAAGTGGACTGAAGCGCCTCGCCGAGCCGGGCGACCACCAGCCGCAGCGTCGCTGGTGGTGCGGTGAACGGGATCCGGATGTGCCGGCGATCGGTCGCCTCGGGCGTGAACAGGTCCCCGGCGCCGAGCAGCAACGCCCGCTCCCTGGCGGCCTCCAGCACCCGTCGTGCTCTGGTCTCGGTGAGCTCCAGCCAGAGCGTCATGCCGCCCGTCGGCGTGGCCCACGCCACACCGTCCAGTGTCCGCAGACCGGTCTCCAAGGCGTTCAAGTTGGCCCGTAACCGGGTCCGCCGCCGACCGATCACCTTGTCGAGCTTGGGCACGATCGCCTGCGCCAGCAGATCGTCCAGTGCACTGGGCGACGCGACACTCAACTGCGCCGCGGTATTGATCCGCCGCCTCAGTTGCTTCCCCGTCCGCACCCACCCGACCCGCAACCCACCCCAGACAATCTTGGAGAGCGATCCCACACTCACAGTTCTGGGATAACGGCTCAGCGGCTCGGCCTGCTCGCCATTCGCCAGCCACAGCGGCCGCATCGTCTCGTCACTGATCAGCGCCGCGCCGTACCTCCGCGCGATCTCGACCACCGCCTGCCGCCGATCGGCCGGCAGACTCAGGCCGGTCGGGTTGTGGTTGTCCGGCTGCAGGTAGATGACCTTCGGTCGATGCCGTCGGCAAAGGTGCGCCAGTTGGTCGGTGTCCCAGACTCCCGCCGGCCAGCCCGCCACGTCCAGTCGGTGTTTGCGCAGCAGGTCGAAAGCCGCCGGGTACGTCGGTGTTTCGGTGATCGCCACGCCCGGGCCGAGGTCCAGTCCGGCCAGCGCCGCGTTCAGGCCCGCGGCCGCGCCCACGGTCAACGTGAGCTGATCGGGCTCGGTCGGAACGCCTTCCTTGGTGAGCCGCTCGGCCAGCGCGGTGCGGAGCTCCTGGGAGCCGCCCGGCGGTGGACCGTCGCCACCCATCGCCTGGGGCAACCCGTCCTGCACGATCTGCGCCGCCGCCTCCGCCACGTCGTGCGGCGCGGCCGTGGTCGCGAACCGCAGGTCCAGCACGGGCCGGTCCCCCGCGGTCACCGTCGACGCCGGCGCGACCGGATCCAGCAGCCGGTCCAACGGCCGCACGACGGTCCCCGAGCCGCGCTTCGTCTCCAGTACGCCGTCCCGCCGAAGGTTCTCGAGCGCCCGCACAACAGTCACCCGACTGACCCCGAGCCGCTCCGCAAGCACCCGCTCGGAGGGCAGCCGAGACCCGATCGACAGGTCCCCACGCTCGATCCGCCGCAGCACCACCCCCTCGACCTGCTCGGTCTTGGTGCCGTCCGCCGGATCCAGATCCCCCACCCGCCACATAAGTCCAGCTTCCCACAACTGGCCTCATAGTCGTCGGCTGTCGGTCGTGGGTGCTTGGATTCGGGTATGGACGAACGGTGGGCGATCGCCGCGGCCGAGGGCGGAGGCGCGACGCTTGTCGCGCTGCACCCGGACGGGCAGCCCGCCGGGGAGATCCGGCACGAGCCGGACCTGGTCGCGGCCGTGGCTTCGCGACCGCACGTGGCCCGGTGGGTGTGGCGGTCGACCGCGGAGGTCTACCCGCGGCTGCTCGCGGCGGGGGTCCGGGTGGAGCGGTGCTACGACATCGAGAACACCGAGGGCCTGCTGCTCGGTCACGAAGGCCGGCTCGGCGAGCCGCGGTCCGCGGCGGCCGCGTGGGGCCGGCTGAGCGGCGGCCCGGTGCCGGCCGACCCGCCGCTGCGGGCCGTCGTGCCGGGTGAGCAGTCGTCGCTGTTCGAGATCGCCGCGGAGCCGGTCCCGTTCGGGGCGTTGCTGAAGGTGTACGCCGACCAGCTCCGGCGGCACGCTCTGACGGAGTTTCCGGAGCGCATGCGGTTGCTCACGGCATCGGAATCGTCCGCGATGCTGATCGCGGCCGAGATGGACCTGGCCGGCCTGCCGTGGAGCGCGGACGCGCACCGGGCGGTGCTGAGCGAGCTGCTCGGCGAGCGGTTCGCCGGCTCCGGCGAGCCGCGCCGGCTGACCGAGCTCGCGGACGAGATCTCGGCGGCGTTCGGGCACCGGGTGCGGCCGGAGCTGCCGGCCGACGTACTGAAGGCGTTCAAGCAGGCCGGGTACGAGGTGAAGTCGACGCGGAAGTGGGAGCTCGAGCACCTGGACCATCCGGCGGTCGCGCCGCTGCTGGAGTACAAGAAGCTCTACCGGATCTACACGGCGAACGGGTGGAGCTGGCTCAACGACTGGGTCCACGACGGGCGGTTCCGGCCCGGGTTCCTGCCGGGCGGGACGGTGTCGGGCCGGTGGGTGACCAACGGCGGCGGCGGGTTGCAGATCCCGAAGGTGATCCGGCGGGCGGTGGTCGCCGATCCCGGGTGGCGGCTGGTCGTCGCGGACGCCTCGCAACTCGAGCCACGGGTGCTGGCCGCGATCTCCCGGGACCGGGCTCTGATGGAGGTCGCGAGCGACCCGGGCGACCTGTACAAGGCGGTGTCGGACCGGGCCTTCTCCGGCGACCGCGCGCAGGCGAAGATCGCCGTACTGGGCGCCATCTACGGGCAGACGTCGGGCGACGGGCTGAAGAACCTCGCGATGCTGCGGAAGCGGTTCCCGCAGGCGGTCGGGTACGTCGACGACGCGGCCCGGGCCGGCGAGGAAGGGCGACTGGTCCGCACGTACCTCGGCCGCACCTGCCCGCCGAGCGGGCACCCCCTCGACGAGGCCATGCTCGAAGGACCGCCCGCGGACGTCCCGGCGACGGACCCGCGACATGCCCGCGCCCGCGGCCGCTTCACCCGCAACTTCGTCGTCCAAGGATCCGCTGCCGACTGGGCGCTGTTGCTGCTGGCTGCTCTCCGGCAGTCGCTCGCACCTCTGAAGGCGGAGCTGGTCTTCTTCCAGCACGACGAGGTCATCGTGCACTGCCCGGCGGACGAAGCCGACCAGGTAGCCGCCGCCATCCAGCGGGCCGGCGACCTCGCCGGCACCCTCACCTTCGGCCCAACGCCCACGAACTTCGCCTTCACCACCGCGACCGTGCAGGTCTACGCGGACGCGAAATAGTTTCGCCGACGGAGCTTTCCATGGGAACCGAATAGCTGGACCTGGCCTCTCACACTTGTATGTTCAGTGACGCCCGGAGTTCGGGAAGGCGAAAATCCAGGCCTGGCGAGAGGAAGTGCTGGCATGGCCCGCAAGTTCGGCAGAGGCGAAGTTTCCAAGAAGGAAGCCAAGACGAAGGAGAAGATCGAGTCCGGCGAGCCGGTCAAGGTCTCCTGGAAGGAAGCCAAGCGGTACGCGAAGAGCCAGAACCGACTCGGCAGATAGAACCGAGCAGCGTTCCGTCACCGACATTCGGAGGTTGGTTGTGGCCGGTAGATTCGGGATCCGTCAAGACCCCAAGGACGATCGTCCTGGGATGACTCAAGGCCGCAAAGGCCGCCCGATGCCTGGCAGCATCGAAGCGCGGCAGGCTGCAGCCGAGGAGAAGAGGAAGGCCGACGCCAAAGCGGCCAAGGACGCCAAGAGGGCGCCCAAACCGGGGCAGATGAGCAGGGAAGATCGCAAGATCAGTCGCGCCAACATGGCGGCGAACGCCGCGTTGGAAGGAAACGGCCGCATCTCTGGGCGCCAAGCTGCCCGCGTGGCCAGGGGACGTAGCAAATTGGAGATGTGACCGCCGGCCCGGGCCGTCAAATGGTCCCGGGTAACCCGTAGCGCCCGTAATCGGTGGTTTCGAATGCAGTGATCTCGGCGATCAGGCCGGATTCCAGGCGAAAGACATCCAGGGCGAACAAACGGTACGCGGTTCCACCTGGGGATTGTAAATAGGCGGCCAGGGCGGGTTGCCGGTTGACGGTGGTGGGGCGGAAGCGCCAGTGGCCGCGGTACGTCGGTGTCAGGTTGGGGACCAGTGAGCGCAGGGCGTCCTCCCGCCCCTGGAACCAGAACGGGTACGGCGGCATCGTGATGCGGATGTCCTCGTGCATCAGCGCTGCCAGGGCCTCGGGATCGGCGTTGTCCCACGCGGTCACGTAGCGGGCGAGGAGCCGGCGTTCTTCGTCGGAAGGGTCGCGGGCCGTCCACTCCGAGCGGTGTGGCGGCAGGTGTTCGCGCAGTACCGGGCGGGCGCGTTGGACCGCCGAGTTGACCGCCGCCACCGACAGATCGGTCGCCGCGGCGGTCTCGCGGGCGGACCAGCCGAGGACGTCGCGGAAGATCAGTACGGCGCGCTGCCGCGGCGGCAGGTGCTGGATCGCGATCAGGAACACCAACTCGATCGTCTCCCGGCGGATCACGGTCGCGTCCGGTTCCTCGGCCCGGTCCAGCAGTACGTCGGGAAACGGCTGCAGCCACGGTACGTCCTCCCGCGGTGGGAGCGCCGTCGCCGGGAACGACGCCGGCTCCAGCTGGTACGGCAGCACCCGCCGCGGCCGCCGTACGTCGTCGATGCACACGTTGGTCGCGATCCGGTACAGCCACGCCCGCAGTGACGAGCGCCCCTCGAAGGCCTCCCGGCCGCGCCACGCCCGCAGCAGGGTCTCCTGCACCGCGTCCTCGGCGTCGTCGAAGGACCCGAGCATCCGGTAGCAGTGCACGCGCAGCTCGTGCCGGAACCGCTCGGCCTCCTCCTCGAACCCGTCCACGACGTCCATTCAATCCGACGTTCGCCCCGGTACGCTGGTCCGCGCCGAGGAGGACGTCTGATGGGCAGTGGGCTGACCGCCGCGGAGGTCGCGGAGCGTGTCGCCGACGGCCGGACCAACGCTGTCCAGGTCCGTACCAGCCGGACGTTCGGGCAGATCGTCCGGGCGAACGTGTTCACGTTCTTCAACGGGCTCCTCGGCACGCTGCTGGTCGCCGTGATCGCCACCGGCAGCTGGCAGAATGCCCTCTTCGGCTTCGTGATCCTGACGAACTCCGGGATCGGCATCTTCCAGGAGCTGCGCGCCAAACGGACCCTGGACCGGCTCGCGCTGCTCAACGTCACGCACGTGCGGGTGGTCCGCGACGGCGAGGTCCACGAGGTCGGGATCGCCGACGTCGTCCAGGACGACCTGGTCCGGATCGGCAGCGGCGACCAGGTTCCGGCCGACGGTCCGGTACTGCGTTCCGCGGGCCTCGAGCTGGACGAGTCGTTGCTGACCGGTGAGTCCGACCCGGTGCACAAGCGGGCCGGCGACGAGGTCCGCTCGGGCGCGATCGTGGTCGCCGGCGAGGGCGACTTCACCGCGACCTCGGTCGGCCCGCGGACGTACGCCGCCAAGCTCGCGGCCGAGGCCCGCCGCTACCAGGTGACGACGTCCGAACTCGTGGCCGGCACGAACCTGCTGCTCCGCCGGATCTCGCTGATCCTGCTGGTCGTCGGCCCGCTGCTGCTCTGGGCGCAGTTCCGCAGCAAGGACAACCACGGCTGGCAGGACGCCGTCACCGGCACGGTCGCCGGCCTCGTCGGGATGATCCCCGAGGGGCTGGTGCTGCTGACGTCGCTGGCGTTCATGCTGGCGATCGTCACGCTGGCCCGGCGGCGCACGCTCGTCCAGGAACTGCCCGCGGTCGAAGGGCTCGCGCGCGTGGACGTGGTCTGCCTGGACAAGACCGGCACGCTGACCAGCGGTGAGATCGTCCTCGACCGCCTCGTCCCGCTCAGCGCGGACGACCGTACCGCCCAAGCACTCGCCCTGGCCGCCGTCAGCGACACCCCGAACGCCACCGGCAAGGCGATCACGGCGTCGTACGCCGACACGTCCATGACCGCGCTCGCGCGGGTCCCGTTCTCCTCCGCGCGCAAGTGGCAGTCGGTGACGACGGCCACCGACACGTGGGTGCTCGGCGCTCCCGAGATGGTCCTGACCGACACCGCCGACCCGGCGATCGCGGACGCCCGCGCGCAGGCCGACCAGATCGCCGCGCAGGGCCGGCGGGTGCTCGTGCTGGCCCGCGGGACGGCGCAGGACGGCGACCAGCTGCCGGTGAAGCTCGTACCGGTGACCCTCGTCGTCCTCGCCGAGAGGATCCGTGAGGACGCTGCCCCGACGATGCGGTACTTCACCGAGCAGGGCGTCAAGCTGAAGGTGATCTCCGGCGACAACCCGCGCACGGTCGGCGCGGTCGCCGCCGCGGTCGGCGTACCGGGGGTCGGCGGGGCGGACGATGCGGTGGACGCGCGGACGTTGCCGGAGGACCTCGACGAGTTGGCCGCCGTACTGGACGGGAAGTCGGCGTTCGGGCGGGTCAGCCCGCAGCAGAAGCGGGCGATGGTCGCGGCGCTGCAGCGCCGCGGGCACGTCGTCGCGATGACCGGCGACGGCGTGAACGACGCGCTCGCGCTGAAGGACGCCGACATCGGTGTTGCGATGGGCAACGGTTCCCCGGCGACCCGCGCGGTGGCACAACTGGTCCTGCTCGACGGGCAGTTCCGGCATCTGCCGGACGTGGTCGCCGAGGGCCGGCGGGTGATCGCGAACATCGAGCGGGCGGCGACGCTGTTCCTGGTGAAGAACGTGTATTCGTTGCTGCTGACGATGACCACCGCGGTCGCGCTCGTCGCGTATCCGCTCGCCCCGATCCAGCTGACGCTGATCTCGAACCTGACCATCGGCATCCCGGCGTTCTTCCTCGCGATCGGCCCGAACAAGCAGCGCTACGTCCCGGGATTCCTCGGCCGGGTACTGCGCTTCGCCGTACCTGTCGGTGTGGTCACCGCGGTCTGCGCTTTCACGGGTTACCGGCTGGTGCGGGTGTTCGACCCGGCCACGACGGTCGCGGAGGCGCGTACCGTCACGACCGTCGTCGTACTCGTGGTGTCGTTGTGGACGTTGTCGATCCAGGCGCGGCCGTTCCGGCCATGGAAGGCAGGGCTGGTGGCGGCGATGGCCGTGCTGGCGGCCGTCGCGGTCCTGGTGCCGGCGATCGGGCACGGGATCTTCCTGCTCGAGGTCAGCCCGCGGCGGGTGCTCGGCGGGCTCGTGATGGGTGCGGTGGGGATCGTGCTGATCGAGATCGTCCGCTGGGTCGCTGACCGGATGCGGCGTACCTAGTCCTCGAGCTCGATCGTGGTCGGCATCGGTGCGTGGCCCGCGAGACGGAACCAGGTCACCAACCGCCGCTGACGCAGATCACGGGTCGACACCACCACGTCGTTGTGGAACCGGCGGGCCAGCTGGACGCGGCGCATCGCCAGGCCCAGCTCCCCGGCCCACGGTTCGACATCGGTGCCGGTGGCATGGATCGCCCGGGTCAGCGCGGACTCGGCCTGCTCGTGGACCTCGACCGATGCGAGCGCCGCGGCGCGCGCACGATGCGCGGCGTCGACGAGGAGCAGCGCGGACGCCGGGTCCAGGATCTCGCTGCCGGCCAGCTCCGCGACCAGCGCGGCCCGGCGGGCAAGCTCGGTCTCCAGCGCGGCGCGGGCCAGCTCGACGCGCTGGTGCAGGCGGTCCAGGCGGCCCGCGGTCCAGCTCGTGTAGGCGCCGAACAGCAGCAGCACGGCACCCACCGCGAGCAGCACCCAGGAGATCTCCACGGTCCCATTCGACCATTCCTTACGTCCTTACGGAGCGCTGACGGTCCGGCCGGATCCGGTAGTCGGCGCGCCCGGCGGCACTAGCGTCGCTTCCATGGCTGATATCGGCGTACTCGGCGGATCCGGGTTCTACTCGTTCCTGTCCGGCGCGGAGCGGGTCGAGGTCGACACCCCGTTCGGCGCACCCAGCGAGGCCCCGGTGGTCGGGGAGCTGGACGGGCGGTCGGTCGCGTTCATCCCGCGGCACGGCGCGGACCACCGGTTCCCGCCGCACCGTGTGAACTACCGCGCGAACCTGTGGGCGCTTCGTGAGCTCGGCGTACGGCAGGTGCTCGCTCCGTGCGCGGTCGGTTCGCTGAAGCCGGAGCTGACGCCGGGGACATTCGTGGTGCCGGATCAGTACGTCGACCGCACGTGGGGACGGGAACAGGCCGTGTACGACGAGGTGGTGCACGTCGACGCGGCCGATCCGTACTGTCCGGCGGGCCGGGCGACCGTGATTGCCAGCGGCAACGTCGTACCGGAGGGGACGATGGTGGTGATCAACGGGCCCCGGTTCTCGACCCGCGCCGAGTCCCGCTGGCACGCCGCCCAGGGCTGGTCCGTCGTCGGCATGACCGGCGCTCCCGAGGCTGCCGTCGCCCGCGAGCTGGCCCTCTGTTACACGTCGATCGCCGTGGTCACCGACCACGACGCCGGTGTCGAGACCGGCACCGGAGTCACCCAGTCGGAGGTCTTCGAAGCCTTCCAGCACAGCATCCAACGCCTGCAGGAACTCCTCAGAACGGTCATCACCCAACTCCCCAAGCCGGACACGGACTGCCCGTGCCGCCACACGCTCGACGGAACGGCGGTTGCACGATGAAGGTGCTGGTGACCGGTGGGGCCGGGTTCATCGGGCGGCAGGTCGTCCGGGAGCTGACTGGGGAAGGCCACGAGGTTGTGGTGCTCGACTCGTTCCGGCCGGATGTGCATACGAGCAGGCCCGAGCCACGGGACGGGCTGATCGTGGGCGACGTGCGGGACGAGCGGACGTACGACGGGATCGACACCGTGGTGCATCTCGCGGCGAAGGTCGGGCTGGGGGTCGACCTGAACGACATCGACGACTACGTGTCCTCCAACAGCCTCGGCACCGCCGTACTGCTGAAGTCGCTCGGCCGGATCCGGAACCTCGTGTATGCGAGCTCGATGGTCGTGTACGGCGAAGGCCGCTACGACTGCGACGAGCACGGCCCGGTCGCGCCGGGTCCGCGGCGCGTGGAGGACCTGGAGGCGGGACACTTCGAACCACCCTGTCCGTACTGCGGCAAGCCCCTCACGCCGGGCCTGGTCCCGGAAGACGCCCGGCTCGACCCGCGGAACGCCTATGCCGCCGGCAAACTGAACGGCGAGCATCTGGCCGCGGCCTGGGCCCGGGAGACCGGCGGCCGGGTCACCGCGCTGCGGTTCCACAACGTCTACGGACCAGGCATGCCACGCAACACGCCGTACGCCGGAGTCGCCGCGATCTTCCGGTCCGCGCTCGAACGCGGCGAAGCACCCCGCGTCTTCGAGGACGGCCGCCAGCGCCGCGACTTCGTCCACGTCCGCGACGTCGCCGCCGCGGTCGTCCTGTCCGCCGCCGCACTCCCCGAGCAGCCGGCCTTCACGGCGTACAACGTCGGCAGCGGCACCGTCACCAGCATCGGCGAGGTCGCCACCGAACTCTCCAAGGCGTACGCCGGCCCGCCGCCGATCGTCACCGGCGAGTACCGCCTCGGCGACGTCCGCCACATCACCGCCTCGTCCGAACGCATCAAGTCCGACCTCAGCTGGAAACCGGCGTACGACCTCACCACCGGCCTGACCGAACTAGTGCACGGGCGGTAGGTCGATCTCGAAGGCGCAGCCGCCGTCGACGTTGCTGACGGCAATCTTTCCGTCGTGCGACTCGACGACGCCGCGGGCGATCGCCAGGCCGAGGCCGCCACCGGAACTGGCCGCCGCGGCCTGCGGCGTCCGTTGCTCGTCGCCCCGCCAGCCGACGTCGAACACCCGCTCCAGATCGTCCGCCGGGATCCCGCCGCACCCGTCGGTGACCGCGAGCCGCACCCGGCCGTCGGTCTCCCGGTCGACCGACAGCGTGACCGTCCCACCTGGTGCCGTGTGCCGGATCGCGTTGCCGACCAGGTTCGTGACCGCGCGCGTCAACTCGTCCGGATCCCCTTGCACAGCGAGCCGATCGTCCCCGTCCGGTGTCGACAGCGCGAGCCGTACGCCTTCCGCCCGCGCGTGCTCGTTGTTCTCCCCCGCGACGTCCTCCGCCAGCTCCCGCAGGCTCACCGCGGCCCGGCGGCGCGGCGGCGGTGCGGCCGACAGCCGGGACAGCTCGAACAGGTCGTCCACCAGCCCGGTCATCCGGTCCACCGTCGAGCGCATCTGCCGCAGCGCGCCCGGTACGTCGTCGATCACCCGGTCCTCGAGCCCTTCGGACACCGCCCGCAACCCCGCGAGCGGGGTCCGCAGGTCGTGTGACATGAACGCGACCAGCTCCCGCCGGCTCGTCTCCAGCGCCCGCTCCCGCTCGTGCGACGCGGCCAGCTTCTTCCGCGTCATCTCCAGCTCGTCCGTCAGCTCCGCCAGCTCGGCCGGCACCGCACCGCCGGCGATCTCGGGCGCCTCGTACGACGTCCCGAGATGCCGCAGCCGCCGGCCGACGTCCCGGGATCCGGTGCTGATCCAGTGCCCGAGCAGGACCGACATCGCCAGCCCGAGCAGTGCCGCGAACGCCAGCGTCCACAGCACCACCCACGAGTCGTGCTGCGAGATGAACATCGCCCGCACACTCTGCAGTACGGCGGCCAGCGCGGCCGCCATCGGCGCGAGCGCCACGACGATCATCGTGATCCGCAGCGACCGGCGGCGGAACCGCCACAGCACCACGGCCCCGACGGCCGCGACCACCAGCGTCCACAGCGTGGTGAGGGCGAGGATCGTCGCCATGTCCTTCATCAGGCGTCACCCGCGAACAGGTACCCGGTGCGCGGCACGGTCAGCACCAGCTTCGGGTCCGACGGATCGGCCTCGATCTTCTCGCGCAATCGCCGTACGTGCACCGTGACCGTCGACGAGTCGCCGAAGTCCCAGCCCCACACGCGGCGCAGCAGCTCAGCCTTCGTGTACGCCTTGCCGGCATGCGACACCAGGTACGCGAGCAGGTCGAACTCCCGGTGGGTCAGCGACAGCTCGTCCTCGCCGAGGTACGCGCGCCGCGCCGCCGTGTCGACCGTGACCGGTCCGGCGCTGAGCTTCGTCGGCGTCAGGTCGAGCCCGGCCAGCCGCTCCTCCCGCCGGACCATCGCCTGCACCCGCAGGGTCAGCTCCCGCGGGCTGAACGGCTTGACCACGTAGTCGTCCGCGCCGACCTCGAGGCCGACCAGCCGGTCCTCCTCCTCGCCGCGCGCGGACAGCATGATCACCGCGGCGCCGTCGTCGGCCGCGCGCAGCCGGCGCAGCACCTCCAGGCCGGACAGCCCGGGGAGCATCACGTCCAGGACCACGACGGACGGCTTCCACTGCTGCCAGACCTCGACCGCGGACAGGCCGTCCGCGACCACGCGGGCGTCGTACCCGGCCTTGGTCAGGTACGCCGAGACGACATTGGACACGGTCGGGTCGTCGTCGACGACGAGCACACGAGTAGCCACGCCCCGAGCGTAGATCCTCGGCGTGGCCCGGAGCCGCACCGGCACCGGAACGCAGTACGCCGTAAGCGACCCGTAGCCGAGTTGCGGCCCCGGCGGGGCGGGTTCCTCCTTACCGTCGAAGCATGCCCGTCGATGTCGTCCTGCCCTGCCTGAACGAGGCGGCCGCGCTGCCCTGGATCCTCGAACGGCTCCCGTCCGGCGTCCGCGCGATCGTCGTCGACAACGGCTCGACCGATGGTTCGGCCGAGGTCGCCGCACGCCTCGGCGCGACGGTCGTGGCCTGCGAGGTCAAGGGGTACGGCGCTGCCTGCCATGCCGGGCTGCAGGCGGCCGAGGCCGAGGTGGTCGCGGTGATGGACGCGGACGCGTCGCTCGATCCGCGGCAACTGGTACGGGTCACGGCGCCGGTCGAGAGCGGGCGCCTCGACCTGGTCCTCGGGCGTCGCCGTCCCGTGTCGCGGGACGCCTGGCCGTGGCATCTGCGGCTCGCGAACGCGGAGCTGTCCCGGCGGATCCGGCGCCGCACCGGTGTCTCGCTGCACGACCTCGGGCCGATGCGGGCGGCACGTCGTACGGCGCTGCTCGGTCTGGAGCTGACCGACCGGCGGTCCGGGTATCCGTTGGAGACCGTGGTACGAGCGGCCGACGCCGGCTGGCGGATCGCCGAGGTGGACGTCGACTACCTGCCGCGCTCAGGACGCTCGAAGGTCACCGGCACGCCGCTGGGCGCCGCCCGCGCCGTACTGGACATGTCAAAGGTGCTGGCCGGGTGAACGGCACGGTGATCGTGATCGCGAAGGAGCCTGTGCCGGGGCGGGTGAAGACGCGGTTGCAGGCGGAGTTCACGCCCCGGGAGGCGGCCGCGTTGGCGCGCGCCTCCCTGATGGACACGTTGAGCGCCGTACGGGCGACCGGAGCGCGGGGGGTGATCGCGTTGGAGGGGTCGCCGGGGTCGTGGCTGCCGGACGGGCTCGAGGTGGTCGCCCAGCGCGGAGACGGGCTGGGCGAGCGGATCGCGGCGGCGTTCGAGGACGCGTACGACGGTTCGCCGATGCTGCTGATCGGGATGGACACGCCGCAGGTGGTGCCGGAGTTGCTCGGGTTCGAGTGGGGCGAGTACGACGCCGTGCTCGGGCTGACGGAGGACGGCGGGTACTGGTGCCTCGGGCTGCGGACGCCGGATCGCCGGGCGCTGGCCGGCGTACCGATGTCGACCGAGCACACCGGGCGGGACCAGCTGCGGCGGTTGCGGGCGCTCGGCCTGCGGGTCGGGATGCTGCCGACGCTGCGGGACATGGACACGCCCAAGGACGCGGCGTACCTGGCGGCCGAGTTCCCGGAGCTGCGGGTGTCCCGGTTGTACGCGCGAGTGGTGCACTCGGCGCATCCCGGGCTGCTGTTCGAGCAGGCGCTGGGCGGTACGGCGCGGGTCGTTGCCACGGGCATCGATGGGCGGGCCGTGCCGTCGCTGTCCGAGCTGGACCGGTGGTCGGCGCCGGCGGACGAGGTGGACCGGCTCGCGTTGAGCCGGTGCGAGGGACCGGTGCTGGACATCGGGTGCGGTCCCGGGCGGATCGTGACGGCGCTGGCGGAGCGCGGGATTCCCGCGCTCGGGGTGGACGTGTCGCCGCGGGCGGTGTCGCTGACCACCTCGCGCGGGGCGGCCGCGCTGCACCGGCCGGTGCAGGAACCGCTGCCCGGCGAGGGACGCTGGGGCAGCGTGGTGCTGATGGACGGGAACATCGGCATCGGCGGCGACCCGGCCGACCTGCTCCGCCGCTGCGCCGAGCTGGTCCGCCCCGACGGACTCGTGCTGGTCGAGGTGGACCCGGACGACGACCTCGACGACAGCACCCCGATCATCCTGCACACCTCCACCGGCCGCCGCTCCACTCCGTTGCCCTGGGCAAGAGTAGGAACCCGCACCCTGCTCCGCCACGCCCGAACCACCCCCCTCCACCCCACCGAAGACTGGCGCACCCCACACCGCGCCTTCCTCACCCTCCGGCGCACCGCATGACCCCCCACAACCCGGCCCCACGCCCCGGGCAACACGAACGGACAACCCCTCAAACGCACGGTCGCGGTCGGGCTCCGCGTGTCGGCGCGGGTGTGGGTGGGCTGGTGGTGGTTGGGGTTTGTGTCGGGGTGATTGCTGCCGCTCGGGCGCACTGGTGGGCGGATGTGATGTTGGTGGTGGGGACGTTGGTGGTCGGTGGACTGGTGTGGAGGTTCAGGCGGGGGCTCAGCGTTGGGATCGTGGTGGTTGTGGCGGCGGCTTGTCAGGTGCCGGGCGTTCTGCACACGCCGATCACCAGTACCGACGCCTACCGGTACGTGTGGGACGGGCGGGTGCAGCTGGCGGGGCACTCGCCGTACCGGTATGTGCCGCTGGACGATGCGCTCGCGAAGTTGCGGGATCCGGTCCTGTTCCCGGGGTTGTCGCCGGAGCAGCGGTCAGGCGTCAGCGGGAGATCGGACGATCCGTCGCAGTCGCCGGTGGACGATCCGCGGACGCGGATCAACCGGCCCGGCGTGCCGACGATCTACCCGCCGGTCGCCGAGGCGTACTTCGCCGCCGTCGCGCTGTTCACGCCCTGGTCCGCCGGCACGCTCGGCCTCCAGATCGCGGCCGCACTGATCGCGATCGCGCTCACCTGGCTACTCGCCGTACAGAGTCCCCGCTGGGCCGCCTTGTGGGGTTGGTCACCGATCGTCGTCCTCGAGGCCGGCAACGCGGCCCACGTCGACGTCCTCGCCGCCCTGCTGATCACGGCTGCCGTGATCACCACCGCACGCCGTCCGCGGCTCGCCGCGATCCTCCTCGGCGCGGCCGGGAGTGTGAAGCTCCTCCCCCTGCTCCTGCTCCCGGCATTCCGCGGCCGGAAACCGATAGTTGCCGTGAGCACCTTCATCGCGAGCTACCTCCCGCACCTGCTCGCCGTCGGCACCCTGGTGCTCGGCTTCCTCCCCGGCTACCTCAACCAGGAAGGGTTCGAGGACGGCAGCTCGAGATCGGCGATTCTCGCGCTTCTGCTGCCTCCTGAGGCCCGCCAGCTGGTCGCCGCCGCCCTCGCGCTCGTCGTCGCCGCCGTCGCCTTCCACCGCACCAGGACCGACCCGATCGCACTCACCTGTTGCTGGCTGTACGGCGCCGCGCTGCTGATCGCGACTCCGACGTACCCGTGGTACGGGCTTCCGTTGATCGCGCTCGCGGCACTCGCCCGGCGCCCGGAGTGGATCGCCGTACCGCTCGCCGCCTACCTCGCCTACGCGAGCTACGGACACGACACCCGGCAGGGCCTGATCTACCTCGCCGCCGTTGTCATCGTTGTCACCGCGACCACCGTCCGTCACCGAGTCGTTGCCGATTCAGGTTTGACCGGACACCCCCTGCCCACGAACACTGGCGGGCGTGACGAAACGCATCGCCCTCGCAACCTCGGCCGCACTCGCCGAGCTGCACCCTGACGACCGCCCGCTGCTCGACGCGCTGCGGGCGCACGACCTCGAGCCGGTGGTCGAGGTCTGGACCGACCCGTCGGTCGACTGGTCCGTGTACGACGCGGTCCTGCTGCGCACGGTCTGGGACTACTTCCAGCTGTACGCCGAGTTCACCGAGTGGCTCGGCCAGCTCGACAAGGCCGGCGTACCGGTCCTGAACGACACCGGTCTGGTCCGCTGGAACAGCGACAAGCAGTACCTGCTCGAACTCCGCGAACGCGGTGTGTCGATCGTCCCGTCACAGGTCGCGGCGGGCGCCTGTCTGCGTGAGGTCGTCGCCGGGCTGACCGGCACGCAGATCGTCGTCAAGCCGACGGTGAGTGGCAACGCCCTGCACACGGTCCGCGGCGTCGCCGGCTCCCCCGAACTCGAGCAGGCGCTCGCCGAACTGCCCGACCTCGTGTACCTCGTGCAGCCGTTCGTCCCGGAGATCCAGTCCGAGGGCGAGTGGTCGCTGCTGTTCTTCGACGGCGAGTTCAGCCACGCGGTCGTGAAGCGGCCCGCGGACGGCGACTACCGGGTCCAGGAGTTCTACGGCGGCCGGACCTCCCTCACCGAGCCGCCGGCCGCCGTACTGGAGAGCGCCCACGCCGCGCTGACCGCCGCCGGACCGGCACCGGTCTACGCGCGGGTCGACGGCGTCGTGGTCAACGACCGGTTCTTGCTGATGGAGATCGAGCTCATCGAGCCGTACCTGTTCTTCCCGCAGTCCCCCGCCGCCGTCGGCAAACTCGCGGCAGCCGTCGCCGGAAGGCTCTAGCTTCTAAGGTCTGAGGTATGCCGACACTCGATGACATCCGCCAGGCCGCCCGGGAGCTCGAGGGACGCATCCACCGCACGCCGATGCTGACCTCCTCGGCGCTGAACGAGCGCTTCGGCGCCGACCTGGTGCTCAAGGCCGAGCTGTTCCAGAAGACGGGCAGCTTCAAGGTCCGCGGCCTGCTGACCAAGCTGCTCCGGCTCAGCGCCACGGAGCGAGAGCGTGGCGTGATCACGGTCTCGGCCGGGAACGCGGCCGCTGCGCTCGCCTGGGCCGCGCGGGACGCCGGCGTTCCGGCCACGGTTGTGATGGCCCGGACCGCCGTACAGGCGAAGATCGACGCGGCGCGCGGGTACGGCGCGACCGTGGAGCTCGTCGAAGGTGACCTGATGGCGCACTACGAGCGGATCAAGGACGAGCGGCAGCTCACCGGTGTTCATCCGTTCGACGACGAGCATGTGATCACCGGGCACGGCAGCCTCGGGCTGGAACTGCTGGCGGACCGGCCCGACCTCGGCACCGTCCTGGTGCCGGTGGGTGGCGGTGGGCTGATCTCGGGGGTCGCGACGGCGCTCAAGCTGATGAAGCCGGAGATCCGTGTGATCGGGATCGAACCCCAGCAGGCCGACGTGGTGAGCCGCAGCCTCGAAGCCGGCGCGCCGCAGCAACTCGGCACAGCCCGATCGATCGCCGACGGCCTCGCCGCGCCCGTCTGCGGCACCCGCAATTTCCCGCTCGTCCAGCAGTACGTCGACCAGGTCGTCCGCGTGAGCGAGGAAGCCCTGCTCGACGCGACCCGCCTGGTCATGTCGCGCACCAAGCTCGCACTCGAACCCGCGGCAGCCGCCCCGTTCGCCGCACTACTCGAGGGCAGCATCCAGCTCGACCATGCCACGGTCACCGCCGCTGTCGTCAGCGGCGGCAACCTCGACGTGTCGAAACTGATGCTCTAAGCGGGATCCAGCACAGTAGCCAGCCTGCCTCGGTCACGCGACGGTACGCCGTCGCTCGGATCGTCGACCAGGTCGCCGCGTCGCACCGGGTCCTTCTCCGGGAGCAGGATGTCGCGGGCTACCACCAGCATCAGCCAGAGTGTGCCGGCCATCCGCAGGATCACCGAGAACCAGTAGATCCGGTCCGGCACGTTCGGGTCGCCCGGTTGCAGGAACTGCGCCAGATGCATCCACACCAGCATCCAGTAGAAGCACTCACAGGCCTGCCAGATCAGCCAGTCCCGCAGCCGCGGCCGCGCGAGCGCCACCAGCGGCAGCAGCCACAGCACGTACTGCGGTGAGTACACCTTGTTGATCAGCAGGAACGCCGCCACCACCAGGAACGCGAGCTGGGCGAACCGCGGCGGCCGCGGCGCCATCAGCCCGAGGATCGCGATCGACAGGCAGAGCCCGGCGAAGATCACGATGTTCAGCTGGTTGACGTCCGTGACCTCGTGCTTGGCCAGCTTCAGCACGTACCAGATCGAGCCGTAGTCACTCTCCCGCTGGTCGTTGAACTGCCAGAACGACAGCCACTCGTTCTTCGCCAGCAGGTAGATCGGCGCGTTCACCAGACCCCAGGCGACTCCCGCCGCGATCGTCGCCTGGAACCACGGCCACAGCTTCCGGCCGCGCAGACACACGATCAGCAACGGCCCGAGCAGCAGGAACGGATAGAACTTCGCCGCTGTCCCGAGCCCCAGCAAGATGCCGAACCAGACAGGTCTCCCGCGCGACCAGGCCCACATCGCCCCAGCCGTCAACGCGACCGCGAACAGGTCCCAGTTGATCGTCGACGTCAACGCCAGCGCCGGTGCGGCAGCGACGTACAGCGCGTTCAGCGGCTGCCCGCGGGCCGCGCCGGGGCGGGTCGCGACGCCGCGCGCGGTCGCGACCGTGAGACCGACGATCACCAGCGCGCAGAGAAACAGCATCACGGTGTTGACCACGAAGAACACACCCGCCGTGTCGCGCTTCTGCTCGACGGTGATGTCCTTCTTCGGGTCGCCGGTCATCAGCCAGGTGATCCGCGCCGCGACCTCCATGAATCCGCCGGTCAGCACCGGGTACTCCAGGACCGGGTAGTTGCCGGTATCCAGGAACGGCCGGTTGCCCTCCGCGAAACCGCGTTCCTGGTAGAGGAACCCGATGTCGGAGTAGCAGAGCGCCTTGAACGGCCGCCAGCTCTGCCGGTCCCAGCCGGCCTCCATGCACGGCGCCTTCTGCAGCACGCCGAGACCGAACGTGATCGTGCAGACGGCGAGCGCGATCCGCAGCGGTGTCCACCACGACGAACCCGGCCGGGCGAACCGGCCGGACGGTCCGCCGAGCCCGACGGTCAGGCCGGCGACGGCCGGATCGGCCTCCGACGGCGTCGGCGCGAGCTCGCGTTGTGGTCCGGTCACGGTCGGCATCATCTCCTATCGGCTCACCTGGCGACAGGCCGGGTCCCGGCGTGTCACTCGGCCAGGAAGGCCCGGAGTACTTCGGTCCCCTCGGGCCCCGCCGGCAACCACCGAGTGCCGGCGATGGCGTCCGCGATGACGCGATCGGTGACGAAAACGGTTCCGCCGTACGCCCTGGCCTTCCGGCGGACTTGTTCCCGGTCGACGCGGCCGTACACCACGACCGCGTGTTTGACCCGGGAGGCGGCCAGCATCGGCAGATCGGTGACCAACTGCTCGCTCTCGAGCATCGACTGCCAGTCCTCCATCAGCAGATGCGTAATGCCGTCCAGGTCGCGGAGCGTGAGCTTCTCGCGGATGCTCGCGACCGGGCCGAGCTCGCGGGCCCACTGCTCGGCAGCGGTGGCGCCCATCGGCCCGATCACCAGCTTGGTCGGCTTCTCGGTGAGATCCGGCGCGCCGACCAGTTCGGCGTACAGCTCGCGCAGGTGTCCGGCCTGTGCCTCCCAGGACATCTCTCTGCGCAGCCCGGGATCCGTGGTCCGCTCCCGGTACGCCGCCGGGTCGCGCTGGATCCGCTGTACGGCGGCCGCGAGGTCGTCGGGGTTCTCGACCTCGAACACCTCGCCGATCCCGGTCTTGCCGACGAACTCCACCAGCGTCGGCATGTCGCTGGTGACGACCGGCAGACCGGCGAACGTGTACTCGAAGACCTTGTTCGGCAACGCCATCTCGTGGCTCGGGTACCGCAGGATCGGGATCAGGCCGATGTCGGCGGTGCTCAGGAACGGCACCACCTCGTTGGTCGGCACCGGATCCAGGAAGTGCACCCGGTCCTCGACGCCCAGCCCGGCCGCCTGGTCGCGCAGCTCCGCGACCGGACGCGTCCCCGCGTGCGGCACGCAGACGACGGCGAGGTGGACACCGGGCAGCGACTGCAACGCCGCGACCGCGGTCTCGACACCGCGCGCCCGGGTGATTCCACCGCTGTAAACCAGCAGCGGTACGTCGTCCGGAAGGCCGGCCGCCGTCCGGATGTCGGTGCCGGACGTGGCGTCCGTCGACAGCTGCGGGCTGTTGATCACGACGGTCGGCTCGCGGTCCAGCTTGTACCGCGTGTGCAGCGTCCGCGCGATCTCCGGGCTGACCGTGACCACACGGTCGACGGTCTTGATGTACTCCCGCTCGTGCTGCGCCCAGGCCGCGATCGTGCGCGGCGTCCGCCCGCCGTACTCCGACAGCCCGGCGACGTATTCGTGGGCGTCGTACACGACCTTGACGGTACGGCGGCGCAGCGCGGCCCGCCCGGCGGCGCGGGACGCGACCCCGATCACGTGCATGTCGTGGGCGTGCAGGACGTCCGGGCGCAGGTCGTCGAGGATTTCGGCGAAGATCGCCTCGTAGTCGTCCGCCTCGGGAATGACCGAACGCCAGTTCACCATCCCGCGCCGGGCCGGCAGCCAGCCGTCCCACCACTGCCAGAGGTCCGAGGCCTTCCGGCTCTCGTAATCGGTCAGCCACGCCCCGGAGGCCAACGCCGTCTGGGCCAGCTGCCAACGGCGGCGGCGTACGGCACGTGCGACCCGGCCGGCCTGGAAGCCCACCCGGCCGATCTCGCCGGCCCGGCGGCCGGCCAGCGCCCGCCCGGACTCCGCCCGCAGATCCGCGACCCGCGCCGCGATCCGGGCCGAACGCGCCGGGTCCGCCTGGACTCCGAGCAGTCGCCGGCTGCGGCGCGCGAACCGTCGCCGGTTCCGCTCGTCGCGCAGCACGAAGCGACCGGGCAGCCGGATCATCACGACCCCGCCCTCGATGGTGTCCACCAACGTACGCCCGGCGGTCGTCACGCCGAGCAGGGTCACCCGGTAGCCCGCCTTCCCCAGAGCGGCGGCTTCCTTCAGTACCCGGGTGTCGTTGGTGATGTCGTTCGCAACGAGCATGACGACATGTGGTCCGCCCACTCACTCTCCTGAAACTTCAAGGGGACCCCGGTTGTACGGTGACCCTGAGCAGGCAATATACGACCTCTATGCAAGAGGGCGCACTTCTGCCGCACGTGTCCCCCCGTCGATTCGGTCCGGCGGCTCGAGGTACCCGAGCCAGGTCGTGAGCAAGGCCTCCAGTTGTGCCCGCTCGGCGGGCTCGAGACTGCTCAGCAGGCGCTGCTCGTTGGCCATGTGCGCGGTGAACGCCTTGTCGATCAACCGCCGCCCGGCAGGAGTCAGCCGGACCACCCGCCCGCGGCCGTCCGCGTCGCTGCGCCGCCGCCGTACCAGACCGGCGGCCTCCAGCCGGTCGACCCGCTTCGTGACGGCCCCGGTGGTCACCATCGTGTGCAGCGCGATCTCCCCCGGGGCCCGTTCGTACGGCGCGCCCGCCCGGCGCAGCGCCGCGAGCACGTCGAACTCCCCCTCGGTCAGCCCGAACTGCGCGTAAAGCAGCGTCAGCTCGGCCGTCAACTGGTTGGCGATCCGGTGCAGCCGGCCGATCACGCCCTGCGGCGCGGTGTCGACGTCCGGCCGCTCGGCCCGCCACTCCGCCTGGATTCTCGCCACGTGGTCCACGGATTCCACTATATCTTCCCGGGAAGATATAGTGTTTTCCATGGAAGATACTTTCCGCTGGACGCTGGTCACCGCGATCGCGCCGATCGCGTGGGGCACCAACTACTTCGTCACCCACGAGTACCTGCCGGCCGGGCATCCCTTGTACGGCGCGGTGTTCCGGGCGCTGCCCGCGGGACTCCTGCTGCTCGCCCTCGCCCGGCAACTCCCGCAGGGCGTCTGGTGGTGGCGCTCGCTCGTGCTCGGGATCTGCAACATGGGCGCGTTCTTCGCGCTGATCTACCTGGCGTCCCAACTGCTCCCGGTCAGCCTCGCGTCGACGATCATGTCCGCGGCGCCGTTCACGATGGCCCTGTTCGCCTGGGGGCTGCTGGCCGAGCGCCCGACCGTTCTCGTCCTGACCGGAGCGGCCTCCGGTATCGCGGGCGTCGTACTGCTGCTCGGTGCCGGACCGGCCGCCGTCGACGTACGCGGAGTCGCCGCTTCGGCTGCGGCGCTGACGATGTCGTCGTTCGGGTACGTACTGGCCAAGAAGTGGGGTCGCGCCTCGATCGCGTCGACGTCGTGGCAGTTGATCGCGGGCGGTCTGGTCCTGATCCCGTTCGCGGTCCTGTTCGAGGGCGCGCCGCCGCACCTCGACCTTCCGGCCGTCGCCGGATTCGCGTACGTCGGCCTGGTGGCGACCGCGCTCGCGTTCACCGCATGGTTCGCCGGTCTGCAGCGCCTGAGCGCGGCGAAGGTCGGCCTGATCGGGCTACTGAACCCGGTGACCGGTGTTCTGCTCGGCGTACTGGTGTCCGGCGACGTCCTCGTCCCCCGCCAGTTCCTCGGACTCGCGCTGGTCCTGCTCGGCATCACGCTGAGCCTACCCCGGCGCGGACCCCGAACGAGGCCCCAGGAGGGTCTTGCCCCGGCTGGCGGGAAACCCTCCTGGAGCCTGCCGAATCAGCTGGACGTGACCGAGTAGGAGTTGCTGGTGAAGTTCATGCCGCCGGCCGACGAGGTGATTTCGAAGCCGAACTGGACTTCGCCGACGGTGACATCACCCATCCAGCCCTGGCCGCGGAGCCAATTCAGGACGGACTTGATGTCGACCGAGCCGGAGTCGGTGTTGGAGGTGCGGACGAACGAGAAGACCGCGTTCGCACCGTTGCTGCCGCGGTAGACGTCCCAGGTGTGCCCGCCGACGCCGACCGTGGTCTGCTTGCTGCCGATCGGGCCGACCGCGCCCGTCTTGTTCATCCAGAGCATGATTTCGTAGGCGTTGTTGCCGGCCCAGATGTCGTAGGTCGACGAGTACGATCCGCTGCCGGGCCGGGAGACGTTGAAGCTGCTGGTCAGGGTGCCGAGGGCACTGATCTGCTTGCCGATGTTCCGGGCGGAGTGGGGGTAGGACTTGACGCCGCCGGTGTTCGGGTGGTCGGCCCAGACACCCCAGTTGCTGTAGGAATTGGCCCAGATGGTCTGTGGCCCGGCACCGCTGCCCCAGACGTCGTTGCGGACCGTGTAGCCGCCGTTGGACCAACTACCGTACTTGTCGGACGACGACCAGACCGCGGCCTGGGCCGGTGCCGCGGTCACCAGGCCGGCGGCCAGTAGTGTCAGTACCGCGATTGCTGCTTTCCACCATCTGTGCATTTCCGTTTCCTCTCGTCGAGCCCGGCCGGTGGCCGGACCTTGGGCGAACGCAGGGGAAAGAAGGGGGTGTCGAAGCGCTTCGACTAGGGTAGAACTGGGGAATCGCGGGAAGGGAAGTGCAATGGTCACGATCGCGGACGTCGCGCGGCACGCCGGGGTGGCGGCCAGCACGGTCTCGTATGTGCTCAGCGGAAAGCGGGCGATCTCGACCGACACCCGCGAGCGTGTGCAGCGGAGCGTCCGGGCACTCGGTTACCGCCCCAACGCCAGCGCTCGCGCGCTCGCCAGCCAGCGGTCCAACGTGCTCGCGCTGGTGATTCCGCTGCGCACCGACATGCACGTCCCGGTGATGATGCAGTTCGCCGCGGCGATCGTGACCACGGCCCGCCGGTACGACCACGACGTACTGCTGCTGACCGCCGACGAAGGACCGGAAGGGCTCGAGCGGGTCGCGCAGAGCTCGCTCGTGGACGCGCTCGTGGTGATGGACATCGAGCTCCACGACCAACGGGTGCCGGTGCTGCGAGAACTGCCGATGCCGTCGGTGCTGATCGGCTACCCGGACGACGCGGACGGACTCACCTGCATCGACCTGGACTTCGTTGCCGCGGGCGCACGGTGCGTCGACCACCTGGCCGACCTCGGCCACCGTTCGCTGGCCCTGCTCGGTACGCCGACCACGGTGTACGAACGGCAGACCGCCTTCGCCCAACGCACGCTGACGGGATTCGAGGAGGCCGCCGAACGGCGCGGCGTGCTCGGCGTCGAGACGCCGTGTGAGCACACGTTCGACGCGGTCCTGCACACGGTGCAGCGGCTGCTCGACAACCATCCGGACATCACCGGGCTGGTGGTGCAGAACGAGCCGATCATCGGACCGCTCCTGGACGTCCTGCGCCGGCTCGGCCGCCGGGTTCCCGAGGACATGTCGCTGGTGGCGATCTGCGCCGACGACGTCGCCGAGCGACAGGTCCCGCGGTTGTCCTCGGTCACCATCCCGGCGGAGCGGATCGGCGGCCAGGCGGTCGAGTCGCTGATCTCGAAGCTCGAGGGCGCCGACGTGGCCGCGCTGACACTGCTGCCGGCCGCGCTCACCGCGCGCGAAAGCAGTTGCCAGGCCCCTCATCGCAACCTCACCACCGCATAACCACCAGGCCGCAACGGCAGCTCGCCGACGACCAGCTCGCTCCCTTCCGACGGTACGGCGACCTCCGCGTCACCGTGGTTCAGCAGGAACGTCCACGTGGTGTCACCGGACCGCCGCCGTACCGTCTCCACCGGTGACGCCGGCAGGCCCAGCAACCGACCGGCGGTCTCGTCGTCCACGTCGGTCGACAGGTACCAGGCGACGCCCGCGCCGACCTCATGACGCGTGATCGCGGGCTTTCCGTCGAGCACTCCCCCGGCGTACCGATCGATCACCTCGGCCGACACGATCCGTACGTCCTCGCTCCAGACCCGTCCGCGCCCGCCGGACGCCAGGGCGACCTCACCGTCGATCGGCAACGGGTGGAATTCGTCGACGCGGACGCCGAGCAGTTCCGCGAAGGCGCCGGGGTACCGGACCCGGAGATCCGGATCGACCGTCCCGCTGAAATACCCGACCACCAGCTGCCCGCCGTTCTCGACGTACGCCGTGAGGTTCGCTGCGGCCTGGTCGGAGACCAGGTAGAGCGACGGCACCACCACGGTCCGGTACGACGAGAGGTCCGTGTCCGGTGCCGCGAAATCGACGGTCACGCCGGCGCGCCAGAAGTGCCGGTGCGCGGACCGTACGGCGGCGAGATAGTCCAGCGCCGACGACGGCAGGTGCGTCCCCTGCATCGCCCACCAGCACTCGACGTCCCACAGGATCGCGACGTCCGCCACAACGTTGCTCTCAGCAACTTCAGCCAGCCGCGGCAGTACCGACCCGAGCTCGGTGATCTCCCGGAACATCCGGCTGTCCGGCCCCGCATGCGGAACCATCGCCGGGTGGAACATCTCCGCCCCACCGCGCGAAGCCCGCCACTGGAAGAACAGCGCACCCCGGGAGCCCCGGGCGACGTGCGAGAGGCTGTGCCGCGCCATCCTGCCGGGCTCCTTCGGATGCCACCGGCTGCCGACGTTCACGCCGCCCGCAGCCTGCTCCATCAGCAGCCACGGCTTCCCGCCGGCCCAGCCGCGGGCCAGGTCGGCACCGAACGCGGTCTGCTCCTCCGCGCCGATCCCGGCCTGGTCCGGATAGTGGTCGATGGCAACGACGTCGACCTCGGCGGCCCACTTCGCGTGGTTCACCGGCACCCAGCCACCGAACACGAAGTTCGTCGTGACCGGCACGTCGGAGAACTCCCGCAGGACGGCCTTCTGCTCGCGGTACGCCGCCAGCAGTTCGTCCGACCAGAACCGCCGGAAGTCCAAGTACTGCGCCGGATTCACCAGGTACTGTGTCTTCCGCGGCGGCTCGATGTCCCTCCAGTCGGCGTACCCCTGACTCCAGAAGGCCGTCGTCCACGCCTCGTTCAGCCGCTCGAGCGATCCGTACCGCTCCCGCAGCCACTCACGGAACCGCTCCCCCGTGAGCGAGCAGTAGCACGTCGTCCCGTACTCGTTGTGCACGTGCCACATCGCCAACGCAGGGTGCTCGTGATACCGCTCGGCCAACTGGCGGGCGATCCCCTGCGCGGCGTCGCGGTACGCCGGCGCGCACGCGCAGTACGTGTCCCGGCTGCCGTGCGTCAGCCGCACGCCCTCCGCCGTCACAGGCATTGCCTCCGGGTGCAACCGGCTGAACCACGGCGGCGGCGAGGCGGTCGGGGTGGCGAGGTCCACGCTGATCCCGCCGTCGTGCAGCAGGTCCAGGACCTCGTCCAGCCAGCCGAACTCGTACCGTCCCGGCTCGGGCTCCAGCGACGACCACGAGAACACGCCGACGGTCACCAGGTTCACTCCGGCCTGCCGCATCAGGGCGATGTCTTCCTTCCACATCCCTGGATCCCACTGCTCGGGGTTGTAGTCGCCGCCGTACCAGAGTCGTGTCATACCGGCTCACCGTAGGGGATGCCGAATCCGTTGGTGGACAGGTACACCCGCCCGTAGACCCGCGGATCGCCCGCGATCGCCTCACCCGTGGACGCGTACTGGTGCCGGTCGTCGTTCACCCGCACCCAGGACCCACCGCTGTCGTCCGATCGGTAGATGCCGCGGACGCCGGCGACCTTGCCGGACGTGTACGCGGCCATCTCCGCGCGTCGCGGGGCCGCCTTGCCGAAGCCGATCGTGTACGCCTCCTCGATCGACGACACCCGCCCGTACGTCGACCCGCGATCGACCGATCGGTACAACCCACCTGCGCCGGCCGCGAGCCAGCAGTGCCCGGCCCGGTCCAGCACGGTCTCGAGCTTCCCGGCGCCGGTCGGCAGACCGGTCGCGGTCGCCGTGAAGGAGGCCCCACCGTTCGTGCTCAGGTACGCCGTTCCGGTCGCCGGATCGAATCCGTAGAACACCCGCCCGTCGACCCGATCGCCGGCCAGCGCGGAGCCGGTAGGCAAGCCGGTGACGGGGATCCAGGTCACGCCACGGTCGCGGGAGTAGTGCGCGACCAGATCACCCGGCACCCAGACGATCGTTCGCGCGTCGGCAGCGACCGCGACGTGACCCGGCTGGGTCATCCCGGACGGCTCGCTCGCGAACGGCTGCCAACTCCTCCCGGCATCGGTCGAGTAGGCGCCCCGCTCGCCGGCGTTCGCGTTGGCCAGCCGGACGACGAAGCCTGGCGCGAGCGCCGCGTAGTCCAGGCTCGGCGACGTCCCGCTGACCGGATTCGACGCCTGCCCGTCCGGCGGTACGACGTCCAGCCGGTCGTGCCGGTAGACCCCGATGTCCCCGAGCGCGCTGATCAACGGCGGCCCCCAGGGCGGACTGATCAGGTCCAGGACGGCCGTCTCCTCGAGTCCCTGCGCACGCACCGACCAGTGCGTACCGCGGCCGGCCTCGGCCTCGGTCACGTCGTCGGTTCCGAAGATCGTCGCGCCGGTGACGTACATGACCTTGTCCGAGTCGAACGGATCGATCGAGATGTCGCCGATCATCCAGCCGAGCTTCGGCGTGCCGTGGAAGTCCAGGTACGGCGCACCGGACGTGTCGAGCACGATCCGCTCGCCGATGGAGTGCCAGGTCCGGCCGCCGTCGACGGACCGGAACACGTCGTCGACCGGGCCCCACCGGCCCATCGTCGACACCATCACGGTGCCGGGCTTTCGTGGGTCGGTGGCGAGACCGGCGTACCCGAACCCGGCTTCGGCACCGGAGTTGGGGCGCAACGGGGTGATGTCGGTCCAGTCGCCGGTCGCGGTGTCCAGTCTGTGGACGGCACCGTCGTACATCTCGTACGGCCCGGGCAGGTCGCCGTACGTGACGTAAATGTTGCCGTCGGCCCCCAATTCGCCGTGGTGGGGCAACAGGCCGGTGGGCTGTCCGGGGACCGGTACCCAGCTGCGACCCGCATCGGTGCTGCGGTAGAGCGGGTTCGCCGGATCCGCGACGCCGGCGTAGATCGTGCCGTCGCGCCGGTCGAAGAAGACGAAACCGATGCCGATCCCGGAGTTCCCGGTCACCGGGAAGCTGTCCACCCGCGACCAGGTGACGCCGCGATCGGAGCTCCGCCACAGACCCTGGTTGCGGGTACCGAACAGCAGCACGCGACCGTCGTGGGGATCGACGACGAGGCGCTCGCCCATCGAGCGGCCGGGCTCGTTGCCGCCGAGCTTGAACGGCAGGTCGGTCCGCTCGAAGGTCCGCCCCTGGTCACACGATCGCAGGATCGCACCGTTGATCGGCGACCACTCGTTGGTGTAGGTACCGACCGCGAGGTACAGCCGGTCAGGATCCGCCGGGTCGAGCGCGAGGCTCTCGACCCCGGTCCAGTTCCAGTCGTCCCAGCCGACCCAGTGCAGCAGCTGCACCCAGCGGCGGGTGCGGTTGTCGAACCGCACGGCTCCGCCGATGTCGGTCCGTGCGTACACCAGGCCCTGCCGGCCCGGATGGTGGACGATCCCGGTGACGAAGCCGCCCCCGACGATCTCCACGTTGCGCCAGCGGTACCGGGTCGAGGACTCCACCGCGGAAGCGGTCGTCGCCGCGGTTGCGGCGAGCACCGTGCCGGTGCTGAGGGCCAGGAAATGCCGCCGTGCCAGACTCATCGTGACCTCATCCCTTGACCGCGCCGATGATGACGCCCTTTTGGAAGTGCCGCTGGATGAACGGGTAGGCCAGCAGGACCGGCACGATCGCGATCACCACGATCGCCATCTTGATCGCCAGCCCGGGTGCCGGTGCCAGGCCCAGACCGACGTTCGCCACACCGCCCGCGCCGGTCGGCAGCGGTGCCTGCTGCACGATGTAGGTCCGCAGCACCATCTGCAGTGGCCACTTGCTGTTGTCGTTGATGTACAGCAGGGCGTTGAAGAACGCGTTCCAGTAGCCGACCGCGTAGAAGAGGCCGACGACCGCGACCACAGCCTTCGACAGCGGCAGCACGATCCGGCGCAGGATGGCCAGCTCCCCCGCGCCGTCGATCCGGGCGCTGTCGATCAGCTCGCCCGGGATACCCATGAAGAACGACCGCATCACGATCAGGTTGAACGCCGAGATCGCGGCCGGCAGGATCAGCGAGGCGTAGTGGTCGATCAGCCCGAGTGAGTTCACCACCAGGTAGCTCGGGATGATGCCGGGCCCGAACAAGAACGTCAGCAGCACCACGAACAGCAGCGGCCGGTGGAACAGCGATCCCGGCCGCGAAAGCCCGTACGCCGCCAGCACGGTGATCCCGAGACTGAACGCCGTACCGATCACGGTGATCCCGACACTGATCAGCAACGCCCGAGTCACCACACCACCGGAGAGCAACTGCACGTACGCCGCCGCGGTCAGCTCTCGCGGTATGACGACCAGCCCGCCCGCACGCGTCACGGCCTCTGTGGTCGAAAGGCTCGTCACCACCACGACGTACAGCGGGAACGCGACCGCGAGCGCGATCAACGTCAGCACCAACGGCCTGCCGAGCCGGCCGACAATGGTCGGTTCTTCTTCCCAGACAGCTCTTGCCGTCATGACTTTGAATACACCCCCTGCTCGCCCACCATGTGCGCGAAGCGGTTGGCCACCAGGACGAGAACGAGACCGACGAGGCCCTTGAACAGACCCGCGGCGGCGCCGTAGCCGAAGTCGCCGACGAGCAGGCCCTGGTAGTAGACGTAGGTATCGAGGACCTCGGCCGCACCGCCGCCGACGGCGCTGCGTTGCAGGATGAACTGCTCGAAGCCGACGGTCAGCGCGTCACCGAGGCGCAGGATCAGCAGCAGGACGATCACCGGACGCAGGCCGGGCAGCGTGATGTGCCAGAGCCGGCGCCAGCGGTTCGCGCCGTCGGCCGCGGCGGACTCGTAGAGCTCCGGGCTGATCGTCGACAGCGCGGCGAGGAACACGATCATGCCCCAGCCGGCGTCCTTCCAGACGGCCTGTGCGGTGACCAGCAGGATGAAGGTGTCCGGCTTCGTCATCAGGTCGACCGCCTGGTGACCGTGGTCGCGCAACGTCTGCGCGAGCAGTCCGGCGCCGCCGATCATCTGCTGGAACAGCGAGACGACGAGCACCCAGGAGAAGAAGTGCGGCAGGTACACCACACCCTGGACGATGTTCCGGATCTTCGCCGACAGCACGCTGTTCAGCAGCAACGCCAGGGCGATCGGGACCGGGAAGAAGAAGATCAGCTGGACGGCCGTGATCGACAGCGTGTTCGCGACCGCCTGCCAGAACGCCGGCTCGGCGAACATCCGCTGGAAGTTCCCGAACCCGATGAAGTCGCTGCCGCGGATCCCGGCGTACGGCGAGTAGTCCTGGAAGGCGATCACGTTGCCGAGTGTCGGGAAGTAGTGGAACACCCCGAGCAGCACGACCACCGGCGCCACCATCACCAGCAACGGCCAGTCCCGCCGCAACCGATGCCGGAAACTCATCCCGCCGGCCCGGGTCGCACGGACCCGGGCGCCGCGGACGCGGACCCTACCGACCGTTGTCACTGAGGACCTTGGCGTAGAAGTCGCGGCCTTCGTTGCCGCCGTTGGTCTGCCACTGCTTGATGGCCGTCTGCAGCTCGCTGACAGGTCGCCGGCCGCGGAAGATGTCCTGCAGCGCGTCGTCGAACGGCTGCGCCAGTGCCGCCATCTTGGCCGGCTGCTCGACCCGGATGCCGTCGAAGAGGCTCTTCTGCCGCACCTTGATCGCCGCGTTCTCCCAGGCACACATCGACTGCACGTAGCCCGGGTACTCGCTCTGGGTGATGGCCGTCGGCCGGCCTCCGAGGAAGATGTAGGTCTGCGACACCTCCTTCTGCCCCAGTGGTGTCAACTTCGGCGCACCGCTACTTTCCAGGGTGTAGTGCTTGCCCTTGACCCCGTAGTTGTAGAGCTGGTACTCCTCGGTCCCGAACGGCGCCGCGGTGTAGTTCAGCACCCCGAGCAGTTCCTTCACACGGTCCGCACCGACCCCCTTCTTGACGAAGGTGAAGATGCCGGCCGGGTCGCCGCCCCAGGTGATCGGCGTACCGCCGTCATGCGCGAACGGCGCCACCGGCTGCGGGTTGAACTTCGGATTGCTGGTGAGCTGCCGCTGCAGCGACTCGGCCCAGCCGCCGAGTCCGTCCTGGCGGATCAGCAGCTTGCCGCCTTCGAACAGCGCCTTCTCGTCGCCGCCGGAGTTGGCCACGACCTCAGGGTGCACATAGCCCGACTGGAACAGCTTGCGGACGAAGGCGACGGACTCCGCGAACTCCGGGGTCTCGATCTTGTTCACCAGCTTGCCGCTGGAGTCCTTGCGCCAGTCCGCCGGAGCCCCGAACGCCCGGGCCATCTCGTCCGCGACCCCACCGAAGGCCCAGCGGTTCGCCTTCGGGTCGGTGAGTTGTTTGCCCAGCGCCAGGAGATCGTCGGTGTTCTTCGGCGGCTCCGCACCGAGTTGGTCGAAGATGTCCTTGCGGTAGAACAGCGCCCAGGGGAAGCCGTCCGACGGGAACGGTACCGCCTTCAGCTGCGAGTTCCAGACGCCGTACGCCCAGGCGCGGGTCGGCAGGTTCGCGAGCATCGGGTACGCCGACACCTTGTCACCGGCAAGGTACGGCGTGAGGTCCTCGAACAGCTTGTCCGCGGCCTGGGCGAACCGGGTCAGCCCGGAGATGTTCCAGCCCGGGATGCAGAGCAGTTCCGGGATGTTGCCGGCGGCAAGGATGGGGCCGAGCTTGTCGCCGTAGTCGTTGCCGTTCAGGATGTTGAACTTGACCGGGGCGCCGATCCGCTCGTTGTTCGCGTCGAAGTACGAGTTGTTGGTCAGCGGCGGGATCGGGCTCCACAGCGGCGTCATCGCGGTCACTTCCTTGCCGCTCGGCACCATCTTGTCCGGCACCGCCCGCTTCAGCTCGGCCGGGTAGTGCGAGAAGCCGGGTGAAGCACCGTCCACGCCGGGAATGTCCGGCTTCACCGGCTCGTACGCGGTGTACTTCGGCAGCAGGCCGGACAACTTGTCCTCGGTCTCGGCCCGACCCTTGGTGCTGGATCCGGAGCCGCCCTTGGAGCACCCGGTCAGCGTGACCCCGCCGGCCGCGGCTGCCGCGCCGGCGCCGAGCAGGGAGATGAAGGTCCGGCGGCTGGCTCCGCCGATCTCTGGTCCAGTCACGTCGCATCCCCTAGACTTAGTTGGGCTGGTAGCCAAACAAATTAACGCAGAGCCGACAGCTCGACAAGGTGTAGAACTGACCCAGAACTTTTCTTCGACGGGACGGACCTTGAGTACACAGACCGCGGACCACACCGACATCCGGGCCACCAACCTGGCCGCGGTGCTGGGCCATCTGCGCCGCCAGGCGCCCTGCTCGCGGGCCGCGATCGCCTCCGGGACCGGGCTGAACAAGGCGACCGTGACGAGCATCGTCGGCGATCTCCTGGACCGCCGCCTGGTCCGCGAGACCCAGCAGACCCAGAACCACGTCGGCCGCCCGGCGACACTGCTGGTGCTCGACGGGTCGGCGTACGCGACGATCGGGCTGGAGATCAGCGCACGCGGGCTGACCGCGCTGGGCTGCGACACCGCGGGCGAGCAGATACTGCGCTGGCACCGGGCCGGGCCGGGCGTCGATGCCGGGCCGGCGAAGACGATCGCCGCCCTCGCCGCTCTGGCCCGCCGGGCGATCAGCACCGTGCAGTCCTCCGGGCGGCGCGTCCTCGGCATCACGGTCGGCGTACCGGGGCTGGTGAACCGCGAGGGCAGCGTCGTACTCGCCGCCGGGCTCGGCTGGCGGGACGTGCCGTTGCGGGCCGAACTGGCGGCGGCGCTCGGCCGGCCGGACATTCCGGTGACCGCCGACAACGACGCCTCGCTGGGCGTGCTGGCCGAGCATCTGTACGGGCCGCTCGCGGGCGCCGCGAACCTCGTCCAGCTCACCGGGGACACCGGCGTCGGCGCCGGCATCATCGTCGACGGGCGCCCGCTGCAGGGGAATCTCGGGTACGTCGGGGAGATCGGCCACCTGCGCCTGATCCCCGACGGGCCGTTGTGCGGGTGCGGGCGGCGCGGATGCCTCGAGGCGCTGGCGAGCCTGCCGGCGATCCTCACCCGGGTCGACGGCACGATCGACGACGATCCGCAGCACCAGCTCGACACGCTGATCCGGCGCGCCGACGCCGCGGACGCGGCGGTCACCGACGCCCTGGCCGAGGCCGGCATGCATCTCGGCCACGGCATCGCGGCGATCGTCAACCTGCTCAACCCCGAGGCTGTCATCCTCGGCGGCGCCTACGCACTGCTCGCCGACCACCTCACCCCGGCGATCGACAAGGCGCTCCGTGAGGCCACGATCGCCCCGGACGCGGGCGGCTGCACGATCGTCGCGTCCGCGTTCCCGTCCACCGCCACTCCCCTGGGCGCCACCGCCCAGGCCCTCACACCGCTCACCCAGGGCCGCCTACCGGCCGGCTGAGACCGGCCGGGAAAGCGCCTGCCCGTCCCGCCGCCGAGGTCTTGACCGTGAGCGCGCGGGATGCAACCCTCTGTTCACGCCCGATCCGTCGAAGCGCTTCGATCCTGATTCCCGCTGTATCGTCGAAGCGCTTCGACTCCGAGTCCGTGGAGTCGATCGCCGATGAGCGCTCCAGTACCGCAGTACCCGTTCCGCGATCCGGCGCGGCCGCTCGACGAGCGGGTCGACGACCTGCTCGCCCGGCTCACCCGGGACGAGAGGATCGCCCTGCTGCACCAGTACCAGCCGCCCGTCCCCCGGCTCGGCGTCGCCGGCTTCCGTACGGGCACCGAGGCGCTCCACGGTGTCGCCTGGCACGGCCCTGCGACAGTCTTCCCGCAGGCGATCGGCCTCGCCACCACCTGGAGCCCCGACCTGGTCCGCGCGGTCGGATCCGCGGTCGGCGACGAGGTCCGGGTGTTCCACCGGAAGGACCCGGCCGGCGTCGGCCTGAACGTCTGGGCGCCCGTGGTGAACCCGCTCCGCGACCCGCGCTGGGGCCGCAACGAGGAGGGCTACGCCGAGGATCCCTGGCTGACCGGCGTGATCGCGACCGCGTACGGACACGGGCTGGCCGGCGACGACCCGACGTACCTGAAGACCGCGCCGACGCTCAAGCACTTCCTCGCCTACAACAACGAGACCGACCGCTGTACGACGTCGAGCAACCTCCCGCCGCGGGTCCTCCACGACTACGAGCTTCCGGCCTTCCGCGCCCCGATCGAGGCCGGCGCCGCGACCGGGGTGATGCCGTCGTACAACCTGGTCAACGGCCGCCCCGCACACCTCACGCCACTCATCAACGACGTACTGCGGACCTGGACCCGTGACGAGCTCCTGGTCGTCAGCGACGCGTACGCACCGGGCAACCTCTTCGGCCTGCAGCACCACCTCCCCGACGGCCCGTCCGCGTACGCCGCCGCACTCCGCGCCGGTGTCGACAGCTTCACGCAGGACGGCACCGACACTGCTCCGACCGTCGACCGACTGAGGACGGCACTCGACCGAGGCCTGATCACCGTCGCCGACATCGACGCCGCCGTACGCCGGTCGCTCACGATCCGCTTCCGGCTGGGCGAGTTCGACGAGCTCGATCCGTACCGCGGGCTCGAACCCGAGCTGGTCAACGGCCCCGTCCACCGCCGCCTCGCGCACGACGCCGCACGACGGTCGATCGTCCTGCTCGAACACGACGGCGAAGTGCTGCCGCTCACCACCTCCACCCGCGTCGCCGTCGTCGGCCCGCTCGCGGGCACGCTCTCCGAGGACTGGTACGCCGGGACGCTGCCGTACCAGGTCACGGCCAAGGACGGGATCGCCGAGCGGCTTGAGCACGTCGAGTACTGCGAAGGCGTCGACCGGATCACGTTGCGCGTCGCGGGTTCGTCGTCGTACCTGACCGTCGGCGAGGACGCCGTACTGCGGACGAGCACCACGGCGGGCGAGTTCGACCTGTTCGACTGGGGCGGTGAGGCGTTGGCGTTGCGGTCGGTCCGCAACGGACAGCACCTGAGCGTCACCGACGATGGCGAGCTGGTCGCGGATCAGTCCGGGCCGAACGGCTGGGAGGTCAAACAAACCTTCGGCCTCGTACGCACGTCCGCCGGACTCCTGATCCGGCACCTGCACACCGACCAATATCTGGAAGTGGGAGCGACCGGCACGGTCGGCCTCGGTCTCGAGGGGACCGCCTTCGAGGTGGATGTGGTCGTCGACGGCGCTGCCGCGGCCGCCGAGCTCGCGGCCGGTGCCGAGGTGGCCATCGTTGTCGTGGGCAACCACCCGTTGGTGAACGGCCGCGAGACCGAGGACCGGGAGAGCCTCGACCTGCCGGCCGCGCAGGACCGTCTCATCCGCCAGGTACATGCGGCGAACCCGCGCACCGTCCTGGTGCTGAGCAGCAGCTACCCCTTTGCAATCGGATGGGCTCAGGAGCACCTGCCGGCGATCCTGTGGTCGGCCCACGGCGGGCAGGAGTACGGTCGCGCGCTGGCCGACGTACTGCTCGGCGACCACGACCCGTCCGGCCGGCTCACCCAGACCTGGTACCACTCGGCCGCGGATCTGCCCGGCCTCCTCGACTACGACATCATCGCCACCGACGCGACGTACCTGTACTACCGCGGCACGCCGCTGTACCCGTTCGGCCACGGCCTCAGCTACACGACTTTCGCGTACGGCGACCTGAGGCTGAGTGAACCGTCGGACGGCCAGGTCCGGGTGACCTTCACCGTCACGAACACCGGCGACCGCCCCGGCACCGAACTCGCCCAGCTGTACACCCGCCAGCAGAACTCCAGGGTCAAGCAACCCCTCCGCCAACTCCGCGGCTTCCGTCGGGTCTCCCTGCAGCCCGGCGAGTCAGCAGACCTGGAACTGACGCTCGCGACAGCCGACCTCGGCTTCTGGGACGTCACACGCAACCGTCACTGCGTCGAAGCAGCCCGCCACACGCTCATGATCGGCCGCTCCAGCGCCGACATCCGCCTCACCACGACCCTGGACGTCGAGGGCGAACGCATCCCACCCCGCACCCTCGACCGCCTACCCGCCACAGCCTTCGACGACTACTGCGCCGTCACCCTGACCGCGGCACCCGGCGAGCCCGGCGACGCCGTCGTCTCCCTCGAATCCCAAGCATGGCTCGCGTTCGACGACGTACTCGTGCCCACCGGCACCCTCCACGCCCGAGCAGCCAACCCCACCCTTCACCCCGCCAGCGTCGAACTCCGCCTCGACGACCCGCACCACGGCGATCTCCTCGGCACCTTGGAGATCCCACCCACGGACACCCTTGTCCCGATCCCCATCACGCTCACCGCCCGCCCCGGCACCCACACCCTCTACGCGGTGTTCTCCGCACCGAACGTCATCCTGGAACGCTTGCAGCGCGCCAGTCCAGGTAGCTGACCAGGGCGGCGTCGGCACGAAGCCGGGCCAGGCTCCGGCTGTGCAGCTGGGCATCGCGGCGGTTGAGTTCGGCGCCGACGCGTTCGGGGCGGCCGTCCGGTGAGGAGTGCATCTCGTCGAGTGCGGCGCGGATGATCGTCATCGGGAAGTTGCCTTCGCGGAGGAGACGCACGAGATGCGCGTCACGGGCGGCGCCGACGTCGTACCTGCGGTAGCCGGTCGTGCGTTCGCGAACGGGGCGGATCAACCCTGAGCGTTCCCAGAAGCGCAACGCCGACGGTCGTACGCCGAGCAGGTTCGCCAACTGGCCGACCCGCAACGGAGCGCCTTGCCGGGTGATCTGCCCGAGGGCGGACGCCATCCGCGGATCCGCGTCGAGCGGATGCGTCACTACGACCTCGAAGGCCCGGAGGGCCTGCTGGATCCGGTCGCGCTCCTGGTGCAGCGCCGCGTGGGCCTCGTCGACACACGCCACGGCTGTGCGCAGGTCGTCGCGGTGCACGGCCGCCAGGATGGCAGCGGCGGTGTCCCAGCCGTACGCGCGAACCAGCACCCGCGCCGCAGTCAGCGCCTGCCGGTGCGACTCGTCGAACTCGCGATAGCCGGCCGCCGAGCGGCGGGCCGCCGGCAACAACCCGGCCTGCTCGTAGTTCCGCACCTGCTGGACCGAGATCCCGGCCTCCCGGGCCAGGACGACCCCACGGACGGTCTTTGACGCACCGCTTGAGGGTTTCGGCACGGCACTCCTAGATCGTTAAGCGACAAACAGTCAAGCATAACTTCAACGATAAACTTTAAGCATGGATGCCGTCGAAGTGGATGACCTCTCGATGACGTACCGCGTGCCTGTGCGTGACGGCGGGCTCCTCGCAGCCGCCCGCACTCTGGTACGCCGGCAGCACCGCGACGTTCACGCGGTCCGCAACGTCAGCTTCCGGATCCCGGCCGGGCAGGTCGTCGGATTCCTCGGCCGGAACGGCGCGGGCAAGACGACGACGTTGAAGATCCTGGCCGGCATCCTGCACCCGACCGGCGGCCGGGTCCGCGTCCTCGGGGAGGTCCCGTGGCAGCGGCGTAACCACTACCTCCGTGAGATTGCGCTGATCCGGGGCAGCCAGCCGATCGGCGACGCACCGGAGCTCACCGTGATGGACTCCTTCCACTACCAGCAGGTGCTCTACGACATCGGTGCTGCGCAGTTCGAGCACAACCTGGCCGAGCTCAGCGAACTCCTCGACCTCGGCGGCATCCTGCAGCGTCAGGTCCGCGCGCTGAGCCTCGGTGAGCGGATGCGAGCCGGCCTGGCACTCGCGCTGGTGTACCGGCCCAAGGTGCTGTTCCTCGACGAGCCCACGATCGGGCTCGACGTGTCGGCGGCGCGGACCATCCGGACCTTCCTCGCCGAGTACTCCGCCCGGACCGGCGCGACCGTCCTGCTGACGAGTCACGCGATGGCCGACGTCGAGTCGCTGTGCCCACGGCTGGTCCTCGTCGACGACGGAGCGATCGCCTTCGACGGCCGGCGCGACGAGCTCGGCTCACTCTTCGCACCGGCAAAGCTGATCCGGGTGACCGTGACCGACGACGAGCCGGACCTGACGCCGTACGGCGAGGTGCTGCAGCGCGACGGGTACCAATGGCTGCTGCGGGTCGGGCGCGCCGAGGTGCCGGCCACCACCGCGCGGCTGCTCTCGCGGTTCGCGGTCGCGGATCTGTCCGTCGAGGAGCCCTCGCTCGAAAGCGTGATGGATCAGGCCTATCAACGCCTTCGCCGTACGACGGACCTCGTGTCATGAGCCGCGTCCTCCGACTGATACGGCTGGAGATCTGGCGTCAGGTTATCGGCTGGTCCGGCGCGTGGTGGTTCATCGTCACGCTGATCCTCGGGCAGGCGGTCGCACCGTTGCTCGGTCTCTTCGTCTGGCGGCACGTCCCCGGCGCGGACCCGGGCATCGCCGGCTACTACCTGGCGGTCATCTGTGTGACGTTGCTGACCGCCTCGTTCGAGAACCACACGTTCGCGCAGTCGATCTACAACGGGACGGTCGCGGCCGCTCTTCTCCGCCCGCAGCCCGCGGTGATCGGGCCGCTCGGAGAGAACCTCGCCATCCGTTTCTGGATGTTCGTGCTCGGCATCCCGCTGCTCGCGGCGGCCGGTCTCGCCACCGGCGTGAGCTTCGCGCCGACGGCCGTCCTGTTCGCCGTACCGGCGCTCGTCCTTGCCGCCGTCCTGCAGTTCCTGTTCGTGTGGACACTGGCAATGGCGGCCTTCTGGACCGAACGCGTGCACGCAGTGGTTGCCTTCGGCACCGTGTTGGTTTTCCTGCTCGGCGGTTCCGCGGCCCCGAACGCGCTGCTCCCCGACCCGTTGCGGACAATCGCCCAGGTCCTGCCGTTCCGTTCGATGCTCGGCTTTCCCGCCGAACTGGCCATCGGCACCCTGACACCTGCCGCTGCCTCCGCGGGGTACGCGGTCTCGGCGGCGTGGACCGTGGTCCTGGGCGCCTGTGCGGTCGGTGCCTGGCGGCTCGGTGTCCGCCGCTACAGCACGGTGGGTGCGTGATGAGATCCGTGCGCCTGTTCGGTACGGCGTTCTCGCTGTCGTTGCGCCGCGCCTTCGCCTACCGGACCAACTTGTTCTTCGACGCCCTGCTGGCGCTCGTCGAGCTGACCGCGTCGGTTTCGGCCGTCGGCATCGTCTTCGCGAGCACGGGACTGCTCGCCGGATGGACCGCCGGCCAGGTGCTCACTCTCACCGGGACGTATGCACTCATCACCAGCCTCCGGTCGACGTTCCTCGATCCGAGCCTGGCCGACCTCGCACCGCAGATCCGTGACGGTCGGCTCGACACGTACTTGCTCCGGCCGGCAAGTAGCGTCGTACTCGCGACCTGTACCCGGCACGCACCACTCGCCCTCGTACAAGGCGTGCTCGGCCTCGGCGTGATCGTCGCCGGACTGCGCCAACTGGGCACCATGCCGTCACCGGGCGCCATAGTCGGATGGGCGGCTCTAACCCTCATCGGGCTGACGATCGGCTGGGCGACCTCGGTCGGCCTGGCGGCGCTGGCGTTCTGGGCACCCCGACTGAGTCTCGGCGTGCTGCACTCGGCCGCCTGGCAGACCGGACGGTACCCGGTCGACATCTACGGGCGTTGGCTCAAACGGCTTCTGACGTTCGTCTTCCCGGTCGCCGCTCTCACGACCTGGCCGACGCTGGCCCTCACCCGAGGTCCCGACGCCGGCGTGCTCATCGGCGCAGTTCTGCTCGGAGCCGGATTCACGTCCGCGACCCTGCTCCTGTGGAGGCTCGGCGTACGGCGCTACACCGGAGCCACCTCGTAGATCTCGAGGACGCGGGAGCCCTCGCGAGCGAACAGCGGCAGCGAGTCGACAGCGTGGGTCTGCTGGAGCCAGGTGGGACCCGTGTGGGTCTCGCCGGTGAGGAGGGAGGTCCAGCGGCCGGCGGGCAGGTAGAACGAGACTTTGCCGTCGGCGCTCATCACGGGGGCCACCAGGAGGTCGGGGCCGAGCATGTACTGGCGGTCCAGGTAGGCGGTCGCGGGGTCGTCCGGGAACTCCAGGATCATCGGGCGCATCATCGGGACGCCGTCGGTGTGGGCCTCCTCGGCGGCCGTCAGTAAGTACGGCATCAGCGACAGCTTCAGCTTGGTGAACCTGCGGAGCACGTCGACGGCCTCGTCGTCGAAGGCCCACGGGACGCGGTACGACGAGGAGCCGTGCAGGCGGGAGTGGGACGAGAGCAGACCGAAGGCGACCCAGCGCTTGAAGATCGCCGGATCCGGCGTGCCCTCGAAGCCGCCGATGTCGTGGGACCAGTAACCGAAACCGGACGCGGCCAGCGACAGACCCCCGCGGAGCGATTCGGCCATCGCCTCGAACGTCGACTCGCAGTCGCCGCCCCAGTGCACGGGGTACTGCTGACCGCCGGCCGTTGCCGAACGGGCGAACAGCACCGCCTCGCCGGCGCCGCGGTTCTCCTCCAGCAGATCGAACACGGCGGCGTTGTAGAGCTGCGCGTAGTAGTTGTGCATCCGCTGCGGGTCCGAGCCGTCGTACCAGGCGACGTCCTCGGTCGGGATGCGTTCGCCGAAGTCGGTCTTGAAGCAGTCGACCCCGATGTCGATCAGCGCCTGCAGCTTCGAGCGGTACCAGGCGGTCGCGTCCGGGTTGGTGAAGTCGACGATCGCCATCCCGGCCTGCCACATGTCCCATTGCCAGACCGAGCCGTCCGGGCGCTTCAGCAGGTACCCGAGCCGGCGGCCCTCCTCGAACAGCACCGAGCGCTGCGCGATGTACGGGTTGATCCACACGCTGATCCGCAGCCCGCGGTCCTTCAGCCTGCGCAGCATGCCAGCCGGGTCCGGGAAGGCGACCGGGTCCCAGAGGAAGTCGCACCAGTGGAACTGGCGCATCCAGAAGCAGTCGAAGTGGAAGACGCTCAGCGGCAGGTCGCGCTCGGCCATCCCGTCGACGAACGACGTGATCGTCTCCTCGGTGTAGTCCGTGGTGAACGACGTCGACAGCCACAACCCCATCGACCAAGCGGGCACCCGCGCCGGCCGGCCGGTGAGCCCGGTGTACCGGCGCAGCACGTCCTTGGGAGTCGGGCCGGCGAACACGTAGTACTGGAGCTCTTCGCCCTCGACGCTGAACTGGTTGCGGGAGGTGACCTCCGAGCCGACCTCGAACGAGACCATCGCAGGATTGTCGACAAGGACCCCATAACCCTTGCTGCTCAGGTAGAACGGGACGTTCTTGTACGCCTGCTCGCTCGACGTACCGCCGTCCGCATTCCAGCTGTCGACAATCTGACCGTTCTTGACGAGCGGACCGAACCGCTCACCGAGGCCGTAGATCGTCTCGCCGACGCCCAGCGCGAGCTGCTCGTGGACGTACCGCCGCCCGTCCGGACCGGTAACCAGGCCGACGCTCCGCTCCCCCGAGTTCGTCAGCGGCCGCCCGTCCTGCTCGAAGCGGACGTCCCACGCCCCGTCGAGCCCGACCACGACGCTCAGCTCGCCCGAGGTCAGCCGCGCCTCGGTGGGACCGACCTCGACCTTCACGGGATGCCGCTCGTCGGTGTTCAGCCGGTACGCCGGACGACCGGGCAGACCGCCGACGTGGTGCGCGATCCGGACGCCGATCACACCGCGGGCCGGCGAGCTGAACGTGACCGTGAACAGCGGCTGGTTGAGCGTGTCGCCGCGACGCTCGATCCGCTTCGCGGGCGCGTACACGGTCAGCTCGCGGTCCCCCGCCTCGACACTCTCGACCGTCGCCGGCCGGAGCCGGCCGAACCCGGGCCGTAGCTGCCAGTACCCGTCGGTGAACTTCATGGTCGCCGGCCTCCAGAGGGATTGTCGAAGCGCTTCGACAACGCTAGGCGCGGCGGCCCGGGCCGTCAATCCGGAGGCCTCTCAGCGGACTCTCAGCCCCCGGCGGTGACACTGTCGGCATGCGAGTGCTGATGGTCGAGGACGAACTGCGGCTGGCCGACACGGTCCACCGCGGACTGACCGACGCCGGGTTCGTGGTCGAGTTGGTGCACGACGGCGAGAACGCGGTCTGGGCGGCCACCGAGCACAGCTACGACGTGATCGTGCTGGACATCATGCTGCCGAAGCTGAACGGGTACCGCGTGCTGGAGCTGCTGCGGGCCCGCGGGATCTGGACGCCCGTGCTGATGCTGACCGCGAAGGACGGCGAGTACGACCAGACCGACGCGTTCGACCTGGGCGCCGACGACTACCTGACGAAGCCGTTCAGCTTCCTGGTGCTGGTCGCCCGGCTGCGCGCGCTGATCCGGCGCGGCGGCCCGGAGCGTCCCGTCGTGCTGACCGCCGGCGACCTGTCGCTGGACGTGGCCCGGCGGCGGGTCGAACGGAACGGGCGGGAGATCACGTTGACGCCGCGCGAGTACGGGCTGCTGGAGTTCCTGATGCGGCACCGCGGCGACACCGTCAGCAAGACCGAGATCCTGCAGAACGTCTGGGACCCGGCGTTCGACGGCGACCCGAACGTGGTCGAGGTGTACGTCCGCTATCTGCGGAAGAAGATCGACACGCCGTTCGCGCGGCACGCGATCGAGACCATCCGCGGCATGGGCTACCGGATGAACCCCGAGGGCGGCTGAGAAGCAGCTGAGGCGAGACCTGCGAAACTGGTGGGGTGAGCACGGTCGTGCGACGTCGCGTTGACGGGTGGTACCGGACCGCCGGCGGCCTGCGTCAGGCCAGTGTGCGGAGCCGGTCCACCGCTGCTGCCGTGATCGTGGTCGCGGTCGCGCTGCTGATCGGCGCCGCCGCGCTGCTGCTGCTCCTGCAACGGGCGCTGATCGCCGAGGTCTCCGACGCCGCCGAGGGCCGGGTGGCGGACGTCGCCCGCCAGGTCAGCACCGAGGGCACCAAGGGCCTCAGCGAGGACCTGGCCAACACCACCCGCGCCAGCCAGCTCATCCAGGTCCTGGATCCGGGCGGGAAGATCGTCGCCGCCTCGTCGTCCCGGGTGGACAACTCGCCGCTCACCGACCTGCGCCCGCCGGCCGGTGCGCTGCTGCGGGCCGAGGTCGGCGAGATGCCGCTGATCGACGACGACCACTCGTTCCTGATCGTGGCGCAGGGCGCGGAGTACCACGGTACGACGTACACCGTGGTGGTCGCGTCGTCCGTGGAGACGCAGCGGCAGACCGTGGCGACGGTGTCGCAGTACCTGCTGATCGGGTTCCCGGTGCTGCTGCTCGTGGTCGGGGTCGCCGGGTGGCTGATGATCGGGCAGGCACTCCGGCCGGTCGAGCGGATCCGCTCGCGGGTGCAGGGCATCGGCAGCCGGGACCTGACCGAGCGGGTCCCGGTCCCGGAGACGCGGGACGAGATCGCCCGGCTCGCGGTCACGATGAACGAGATGCTCGACCGGCTCGAGACCGGGCAGGCGACCCAGCGGGCGTTCGTCGCGGACGCCAGCCACGAACTGCGGTCCCCGCTCGCCACGCTGACCGCCGCGCTCGAGGTGATCGAGGCGGACACCTCCGGGAAGGCGTGGCGCGAACTGCGGCAGGTGATGCAGACCGAGACCGACCGGATGCGGCAGCTCGTCGAGGACCTGCTGCTGCTCGCGAAGGCGGACGACACCGGCATCCGGATGCGGCAGACCGACGTCGACCTGGACGACCTGGTCGAGGCGGAGATCAAGCGGCTGCGCAGCTCGAAGCCCGAGCTGACGGTCAAGGGCGACGTCCACCCGGTGCGGGTGACCGGCGATCCGGCCCGGTTGAGTCAGGTACTGCGGAACCTCGTCGACAACGCGGCCCGCGCCGCGCACAGTACGGTCCGGCTGACCACCGCCGAGAAGGACGGCGCCGCGGTCATCACGGTCGAGGACGACGGCGACGGGATCCCCGAGGAGGACCGGCAGCGCGTGTTCGAGCGTTTCGTCCGACTCGACACCAGCCGCTCCCGGGCCAGCGGCGGCTCCGGCCTCGGCCTGTCCATCGCCCGCGAGATCACCCGCGCCCACCACGGCACCATCACCCTCGGCCCGGCCCGGTCCGGCGGCACCATCGCCACGGTCTCGCTGCCGAACTGACCGCAGGGGGTGGTGCCGGGCGCCTGGCGGGATCAAGCTGGGTGATGAAGGAGGTGGGTGTGGTGAAAGCCGTAGCAGGCGACCAGGTCGTCGTGGAGAGCAGTCACTTGGCGGCGCACCGCCGCGAGGGACAGATCGTCGAAGTGCCCGATCCGAACGGCGCACCGCCGTACCGCGTGCACTGGACGGACACCGACACCGACACGCTGTTCTTCCCGGGCCCGGACGCGCACATCGTGCACAGCGGCGAGCGGCGGTAGCAGCCGGCAATTGGTTTGCCGTCGGCCGCGCGATCGAGCAGGATCGCCGGCATGCTCGAACGACCTGTCGCGCTCGTCACCGGAGTCGGCCGTACGGTCGGGATCGGCGCGGGTATCGCCCGCCGTCTCGCCGAGTCCGGGTGGGACGTCGCGTTCACGTACTGGACCGCGTACGACGAGCGGATGACGTGGGGCGTGCAGGACGGCGCCACCGCTGAGATCACCGCGGAACTGACCGGGCTCGGGGTGACCGCCGTACCGATCGAGGCGGACCTCGCGGACCCGGCCGCGCCGGAGCGGATCTTCGCCGCCGCGGCGGACCGGCTCGGCCCGGTGACCGCGCTGGTGATGTGCCACTGCGAGAGTGTCGACTCCAGCATCCGCGACACCACCGTCGAGAGCTTCGACCGGCACTTCGCGGTGAACGCGCGGGCGACCTGGCTGCTGATTCGCGAGTACGCCCGCAGGTACGCCGTACCGCATGGCACCGGCCGGATCGTCGCGCTGACGAGCGACCACACCGTCCACAACCTCCCGTACGGCGCGAGCAAGGGCGCCCTGGACCGGATCACACTCGCCGCCGCGCAGGAACTGTCCGACCTCGGCCTGACCGCGAACGTGATCAACCCCGGCCCGATCGACACCGGCTGGATGACCGAGGAACTCCGCATCGCCTGCGCCCAGGGCACTCCCCTCGGCCGTCTCGGCACCCCGGCCGACACCGCCGACCTCGTCGACTTCCTTCTGTCCCCGCGCGGCCAATGGATCAACGGCCAACTCCTGAAGAGCAACGGCGGCTCGGCCTGACCGGAGCGGAGGCCGGGCGCGGCTCAGCCGATGACCAGCTCGAGGCGTAGCCACTTGGCGAGGTCGCGGAGCTCGCGGTGGACGGCGGCGGTCAAGGTCTTCGAGAACGGCTCGTCCTCGTGGATCGCGGCGACCCGCAAGATGCCGGCCTTGCGGTCGGACATCGCGTCGAGCTTCCCGACCAGGCGGTCGTGGTGCAGGATCGGCAGCGCGAAGTACCCCCAGCGCCGTTTCGCGACCGGCTTGTACATCTCCAACTGGTAGTCGAACTCGAAGATCTCGGTCAGCCGCTTGCGGTCGTACACCAACCGGTCGAGGGGCGAGATGATCGCCGTCCGGCCGGTGAACGGCTGGTCGAGCAGCTCCGGGTCGATCCGCCACTCGCCGCGGACACCGTCCACGACCGCGGGCTCCCCCGCCTCGCCGGCGTCCAGCGGCTCGCCCGGGCAGGCCGGGCCCTTCGCGCGCAGCAGGCCCATCGACCGCAGCCGTTGCCGGTCCCGGGTCCGGACCGCCTCGGCGAGCGGCACCGGCGGATCGTCCGGGTAGACCCGGGACGCCAGGTCCCACAGGCGATCCCGGCCCTCGCGGCCGGCGATCGCCACCTCGCCGCGCTGCATCATGAACTCGAGCAGCTGGGACACGTTCCGGTTGTTGGTCCAGCCGCTCGACTTCCACGGCCGCACGCAGGTGTCGGGCAGCTCGCGCATCACCAACGGGCCGTCCTGGCGCAGCCGCTCGAGGATGTCGAGCCGGCAGCCCTCGTTCGCCCGGACCCAGTCGAGGCGGTACTCCTGCCAGTCGAGCGGCTCGCCGTCGGCCGGCCACGCGGCCATCTCCGCGCGGTACAACGCCAGCGTCTCCGGCATCCGGACGAATCCGCGCAGCTCGAGCAGCTCCAGCGACGCGAGCGCGTCCGCCAGCTCGGCCGGGTCGTACGACGAACCGAGCCGGCTCCAGGCGACCAGGTCCGCATTCGGAGCGACGTACGCCGTCTGGTCGAGCTGCACCGCGTTCAGCCCGCGGACCACCTCGAACAGGTCGGCCGGCCGCTCGCGGGTGAGCAGCTGCGCGCGCACGGCCAGCCGTCTGGCGTCGCGTTTCGACAGCTGATGAACAGTCACGACCCCGAGACTACGGCCCCGCCCGGACAGTATTCCGAACCCGCGGCCCAGGGTCCGGTCCGGGTCCGGTCAGGGGAAACTCCACTGCCACGAACCGCGCTCCGCCGGGAGACTCGAGACATACCGTTCGACACCTCGGAGGATCCCAGCCATGTTCGGCTTCATCATCGCCGGTCTCATCATCGGTGCACTCGCCCGGTTGTTCACCCCCGGCAAGCAGAAGCTCGGCCTGCTCGCCACGCTGCTGCTCGGCCTGGCCGGCTCGGTGATCGGCGGCACGATCGCCAGCATCCTCGGCACCGGCGGCATCTTCGAGCTGAACGTGCTCGGCTTCGTCGTCGCGGTGATCTCGTCCGTGCTGCTGGTCGGGACCGCCGAGTCGCTCGCCGCCAAGAGCAAGAACTGACCGGGAGCAAGGACTGACGACGCGAAGCGCCGTCCTCAGCCGTCCTCGTTGACCGCCATCGCCGGCCGTGGCTCACGGCCCGGCGGCTGCGGCGGCCGGGGCAGCAGGGGGCGGCGCTTCTGCAACGTCCGGACCACCGGCTGCGCCGCGGTCACGGTGATCACCTCGCCCGCGTGCCGCAACGTCATCGAGGCGTCCGGTCCGTCGTGCACGCTGTACTTCACCGCGACCGGATCGATCGCCACCTTCAGCCGGACGCCGCGCCAGCGGACGGTGAAGTTCAACCCGGCCAGCCCGATCGGCAGCGCGGGGTCGAACGACAGGATGCCTCCCTGATCGCGCAGCCCGCCGAATCCGGCCACCAGCGCGCTCCACGCACCGCCGAGCGAGGCCATGTGCAGCCCGTCGCCGGTGTTGTGGTGCAGGTTCCGCATGTCGATCAGCGCGGCCTCGTACGCGTAGTCGTACGCCAGGTCCAGATGCCCGACCTCGGCCGCCATCACCGCCTGCACGCACGCCGACAACGACGAGTCCCGCACCGTCAGCCGCTCGTAGTAGTCGAAGTTCCGCGCCTTCTCCTCGGCGGTGAAGGCGTCACCGCACCAGTACGTCGCCAGCATCAGGTCGGCCTGCTTCACCACCTGGGTCCGGTACAGCTGGAAGTACGGCGCGTGCAGCAGCAGCGGGTACTTGCCCTTGTAGGCCTCGAAGTCCCACACGGCGTACCCGGTGAAGCCCTCGGACTGCGGATGCACGCGCAGAGCCTCGTCGTACGGCACGTAGACCGCCGCCGACGCGTCCCGCCAGGACGCCTCCTCCTCGCTGTCCACGCCGAGCTCACGGGCCCTGGCCGGAAGCTTCGCGGCGATCTCCGCGGCGGACCTCAGGTTCCGGGCGGCCATCAGGTTGGTGAAAACGTTGTCGTCGGCAACGGCGCTGTACTCGTCCGGGCCGGTGACTCCGGGCAGGTGCCACTGGCCGTCGCGGTCGTGGTGCCCGAGCGACATCCACAACCGGGCGGTCTCGACGAGCAGTTCGAGCCCCGCCTCGTCGAGGAAGTGCTCGTCGCCGGTGGCCCGGTAGTACCGCATCACCGCCTCGGCGATGTCGGCGTTGATGTGAAACGCCGCCGTACCGGCCGGCCAGTACCCGGAGCATTCCTGGCCGCGGATCGTCCGCCACGGGAACGCCGCACCCTTGAAGCCCAGCTCCTCGGCGCGCTGCCGGGCCATCCGCAAGGTCGAGTGCCGCCAGCGCAGCGCGTCCGCGGCGGCGTCCGGCATCGTGTAGGTCAGCACCGGCAGGACGAAGCCCTCGGTGTCCCAGAACGTGTGCCCGTCGTACCCGGCACCGGTCAGGCCCTTCGACGGGATCGCCCGGCGCTCGGCGCGCGCCCCCGCCTGCAGTACGTGGAAGAGCGCGAAGCGCACCGCCTGCTGGAGCTCGGGATGGCCTTGTACTTCGACGTCGGCGCCGTCCCAGAAGTCGTCCAGGAACTCGATCTGCTGCTTGGTCAGCCCGTCCCAGCCGGAGAACCGGGCACTGGCGAGCGCGGCCGCGACCTGGTCCCGGATCGCGGTCTCCGAGCGCAGGCTGGACCAGCCGTACGCCAGGTACTTCACCACGCGGAGGCTCTCGCCCGGCTGCAGCTGGCAGATCACCGTGGTCCGTGCCCAGTCCTCGCGGACGTCCTGGTCCATCGCGTACCGCACCGACGTGTCGACCTCGTGCGCCATCGCGGCGGCCATCAGCTGCCGGCTACGGCTGGTGCGGTGGATCAGCACGGTGCCGTGCTCGCCGCCGTCGTGGCTGACCGGGTGCAGCGGATTGTCCAGTACGGCGGCGACCCGCGGGTCGTCGGACAGCTTGGGCTGTGTCTCGTTCGCGACCAGCTCGGACTGGATGACGAACCGGGCGGGTTGGTCGACCGGCTCCACGACGTACTCGATCGCGGCGACGGCCCGCTGGGTCAGCGAGACCAGGCGGCGGGTGCGGACCTTGATCCGCTTGCCGCCGGGCGAGGTCCAGTCGACGTCGCGCTCGAGGATGCCGGTGCGGAAGTCGAGTGAGCGCTCGTGCTTGGTCAGGAAGCCGTACCGGATGTCGAACGGCGAGTCGTCGACAAGCAGCCTGATCAGCTTGCCGTTGGTGACGTCGACGAGCGTCTGGCCGGACTCGGGGTAGCCGTAGCCGGCCTCGGCGTACGGGAGCGGGCGCTGCTCGTAGAACGAGTTCAGGTACGTGCCCGGGATCGCGTACGGCTCGCCCTCGTCGAGGTTGCCGCGGAGGCCGATGTGCCCGTTCGACAACGCGAACAGGGACTCGGACTGGGCCAGCTTGTCCATCGCGAGCCGGGTCTCCCGGAGCCGCCAGGGCTCGACCGGATGGTGACCTCGATCGATCATCGGTCCTCCAGCAGCTCGGCGAGGTCCTTGACCACGACGTCCGCGCCGTGCGACGTCAGGTCGGCGGCCTGGCCGACCCGGTCGACGCCGACCACCTGCCCGAACTTCCCGGCGCGGCCCGCGGCCACGCCCGCGAGCGCGTCCTCGAAGACGGCCGCCGCGGACGGCTCGATCCCGAACCGCTCGGCCGCGGCGAGGAACGTGTCCGGCGCCGGCTTGCCCCGCAGCCCCTCGGTGCGGATCGTGATCCCGTCGACGATCTCCTCGACGTACTGCGCCAGACCGGTGACGTCGAGGACCTCGCGGGTGTTCGCGCTGGACGACACCACGGCCCGCCGCAGGCCTGCCTCGACGGCGGCCTGGAGGTACCGCCGGGAGCCTTCGAAGACGTGCACGCCCTCGGTCCGGATCCGGCGCTGGACGGCCTCGTTCTTCCGGTTCCCGAGGCCGTTCACGGTCATCGCCGCCGGCGGGTCGTCCGGGCTGCCGTCCGGCAGCGTGATGTGCCGGGCGGCCAGGAAGTCCCGGACGCCGCTGGCCCGCGGCTTGCCGTCCACGTACGCGTCGTACTCCGCGCGGGCGTCGAACGGCACGAACGCGATGCCGTGCCGCGCCGAATACGCGCGGAGGAACTCGTCGAACATCTCTTTCCACGCCGCAGCGTGGACGGCAGCCGTATCGGTGAGCACGCCATCCAGGTCGAACAAGCAGGCCTGGATCCCCGTGGGTAGTCCGAGCATGCCGACCACACTAGGGGGTCAAGCGGTCCGGACGGCCGAAGGCAGGCTAACGGGACGCTTTCATCCGAAGATCCCGGCGAACCAGTCGAGCTGGACGGCCTGCTGGTAGGTCTGCCCGCCCTCGTGCTCGTTGTACTGGTACACCTCGATGCTCTTCTGCTCGCTCCCGTAGCTGTTGAACGCGGCGAACACGGTCGACGGCGGACAGGTCGCGTCCATCAACGCGACCGAGAACAGCGCGGGCGTCGTCGCCAGCCGGCCGAGGTTCACGCCGTCGAAGTAGCTCAGCGTGTTGTGCACGGCGTCGACGTCCTGCCGGAAACCCTTCAGGTACCGGGTGATCTCGCCGTACGGGTCCTTGTCGGTGATCTGCAGCGCACGCTGGAAGTGACAGAGGAACGGTACGTCGGGGGCGCAGCCGACCAGGTCGATCCCGGCCAGCGGAGCGAGGCCGGCCGCGGCGATCGAGATGCCGCCGCCCTGGCTGCCGCCGCTGACCGCCAGCTTCTCCGGGTCGACGAACGGCGACGCCTTCGCGGCTTCCAGCGCCCGGACCGCGTCGATGTACACGCGGCGGTAGTAGTACGTCTCCGGGTCGGTGATGCCCGCGGTCATGAACCCCGGCGTGTGATTGAGACCGGCGTACGGCGTGTCGTCCGGGGTGCTGTCGAAGCCGCCCTGGCTGTAGCCCTGGCCGCGGGTGTCCATCACGAAGTGCGCGTACCCGGCCTGTGCCCACAGGGTGGTCGAGTGCGGCAGGCCGCGCCCGCCGCTGTAGCCGTGGTACTGCACCACGGTCGGCAGCGGTCCCTCGGCACCGGCCGGCACGTGCAGCCAGCCCTTCACCGGAGTGCCGCCGAAGCCGGCGTAGGTGACGTCGTAGGTGTCGACGACCGCGAGCTTGTTGTCGATCGCGGTGAACGTGGCGGACAGGTCGTCGGTGCGCGCCTTCTCGATCGAGCGGCGCCAGAAGTCGACCAGGTCGGCGGGCGCGGCCACCTCGGGCCGGTACTCGCGGAGCTTGTCGAGGGAAAGGTCGAACATGGCCATGACCGGTAAACCTACGCCCAGCGGGCACCCGCAGGAAAGCGGTGTCCAGATCCGGTCGCGGCTGTACTACGGTGGGTCGATGCCGACCCCGAACATCGTCTTCGTGATGTCCGACGACCACGCCGCGCACGCCATCTCGGCGTACGGCAGCAAGGTCAACAGCACGCCGCACCTGGACCGGATCGCGCGCGACGGCGTGCGGATGGACGCGACGTACTGCACGAACTCGATCTGCTCGCCGTCGCGGGCCTCGATCCTGACCGGGACGTACAGCCACGTGAACGGGGTCGCGTCGATCTACACCCAGACCGACTACCGGGTGCCGACGATCGCGGAGGTGCTGCAGGACGCCGGGTACCAGACCGCGCTGTTCGGCAAGTGGCACCTGGGTCAGCGGCCGGAGGCGGCGCCGCGGCACTTCGACGACTGGCGGGTGTTCCCGGACCAGGGCGAGTACGTCGACCCCGTGATGATCGGGCCGGACGGGCCCGAGACGGTGCCCGGCTACGCGACCGACATCGTCACCGACCAGAGCATCGACTGGCTCCGGCGGCGAGACCCGGACCGGCCGTTCATGCTGCTGGTCCACCACAAGGCGCCGCATCGGCCCTGGGTCCCGGACGAGAAGCACAAGCACCTGTACCCGGTCGGGTCGATCCCGGAGCCGAGCACGCTGCTCGACGACTACTCGACGCGCAGCAAGGCCGTTCGCGCGGTGACGATGTCCGTGGCCGACGACCTCGACGAGACCGAGCTCGGCGAACCGACGCCGCCGGAGCTGGAGGGACCCGAGAACCGTGACGAGCGGATCCGGTGGAAGTACCAGCGTTACCTCCGCGACTACCTGCAGTGCGTGCAGTCGATCGACGACAACGTCGGCCGGCTGCTCGACGTACTGGACGAGGAGGGGCTGTCGGACAACACAGTCGTCGTGTACACGTCCGACCAGGGGTTCTTCCTCGGCGACCACGGGTGGTACGACAAGCGGCTGATGTTCGACCAGTCGCTGCAGATGCCGATGATGATCCGCTGGCCGTCGGTCATCCCGGCAGGCGCCACCTGCGACGACATCGTGACCAACGTGGACTTCGCGGCGACCTTCCTGGAGATGGCCGGCCTCGCCGCGGCCGAGGTCCTTCCGACGTCGCAGGGCCGCAGCTTCCTGCCGCTGCTGCGCGGCGAGAAGGTCGCCGACTGGCCGACGGCGATGTACTACCGCTACTGGGAACACGACGACCCGAACCACCACGCTCCCGCGCACTACGGCGTCCGGACCAAGGACCACAAGCTCATCCACTACTACGGCGCCGGCATGGGCGTCCCCGGCTCGTCGGACCGGGTGTTCGACCCGGAGTGGGAGCTGTACGACCTGCGAAAGGACCCGGAGGAGCTCCTCAACGTCGCCGACGACCCGTCGTACGCCGAGACGCGCGCAGCGCTGACCGCACAACTGGCCGAGCTGCAGCAGCACTACGCGGACCTGCCGTACGAAGGCCCGTCGACACCCGCGCCGACCTGGCCCTGGACCGACTGAGTACTACGGCAACTCCAGGCCGAAGCCCGGGTCGTCGGTGAGGACCACGTGGCCGTCTTCGAGGGTGTAGGCGCCGGGGCCGGGGACGCCTTCGACGATGGGGGTGTTGCCGAGGCCGGCGGAGAGGTGGGCGGCGTACAGGGTCTTGAGTGGGAGGCCCCAGGCGTGGGGTGAGGCTTCGGACTTCAGCAGGGGCATCGTCCGGCGCCAGGCGGTGAGGCCGTGGCCGATGACGTCCATGAGCGCGACGTCCACAAGGCCCTCGGCTGCCAAGGCGACGACGTGGTCGACGTCCGGGTCGTACTCGCCGTCGGCGATCCGGATCGGTCCGCCGTTCAGGTGTTCGCGCAGGGCCTGCAGGTCGGGGCGGCGTTCGGGGAACGGCTCCTCGATCCAGTACAGGCCGCAGTCCGCGACCGCGTCGACGTACTCGAAGAGGCCGTTCAGGGTGAAGCCGTCGTTGCCGTCGACCAGGATCGCTGCGTCGGGGTAGAGCTCGCGGGTCAGCCGGGTGACCTCGATGTCGCGCCGCAGTCCGGCCCGCGGGTCCATCCACCGGTGGCCGCGGCCGATCTTCAGCTTGAAGTCGCGGAACCCGAACGCGTGGTCCTGCGCGAGGTTCGCGCGGATCGCGTCCAACCCGCCGTCCGGCCCACTGTCTGGCCCGCCGTCCAGGTCGTCGAAGTAGATGCCGCCGCTGTAGCACCGCACCCGCGGCGACCCGGCGCCGCCGAGCATCGCGTACACCGGCAGCTCGAGGATCCGTGCCGCCAGGTCGTGCAGCGGGTAGTCGAGGAACTCCGCCGCCGGGTCGACCACGCCGCGCTCCGGGTCGATCAGCTCCGCCAGCGGCCGGCCGATCAGCGGTCCGGGGTCCCCGTCCGACAACGGCAGCCCCCAGCCGGTCGCGCCGCGGTCCGTCTCGACGACGTACGCCGTGAAGCTGCCGCCGCTCCCGTGGCTACCGAGGAAGGAGTTCCGCCCGACGGTCCGCAGGTACTCGTACCCGAGCCGTACGGTCGTGACCGAGCTGATGGTGTGTTTCGTCAACGTCACTGGAAGACCTCCACGAGCCGGCGGTAGGCGGACGGGTTGCTCAGTACGTCGGTGCTGTCCACGAACTGGTCGATCGACCCGATCGGCCCGACGCGCTTCAGCCGCGGGTCCGACACCGTCGCATGACACGCCTCCGCGAACCGCGCGGCGTCCAGGACCAGTGCGGGACGGTCGAAGAACGGCCGCGGCTCCGGGTCGAGCCCGGGCGTGATCCCCAGCGCGTTGTGCCGCTCGGCGACCAGCCGGTACGCCGTGACCAGCGCGCGCTCGCGGTCCGCGAAGTTGCCCGCGGCAACCGTCTCCGCGAGCGCCCGGTCCAGCCCGTCCGGATGCCCCAGCCGGGCGAACGCCGTACCCAGCCATTTCGTGTACGGCGCATAGGTGCGGGACTGCAGCAACGCGAGCCGCAGCACCTCCCGGGCGAGCCGGGCCGCGACGATCCGGGACCCCAGCTCGTCGCCGACCTCGTGGGTCCGCTGCATGAACGGCTCCTCCTGCGAGATCCGGGTCCACTGGCAGGCCATCAGCCAGCGCCAGATCTCGTCCGGATACCAGGCCAACGCTGCACGCACCGGCGCGAGCCGGCCGTCGTCGGCGTACACCTGCCCTTTGACCACGCCGAGGAACTGCTGCTGCGGTGTGACCAGCCAGTCGTCCACACCGATGCCTTGTGTCGCGTCGAAGCCGAGATGTCCACACAACCAGTCACTCAGCCGTGCCACGGTAACGCGGTGCTCCACAGCGTGCACAGAGGACCCGAACCGGACCGGGTAGCCGCGGTACTCGTCCGGCAGCACCGCCTCGATCTGCTTGCGGACAGTCTCCGGTTCGTCCACCAGGACCACCAGCCGCGGACCCCAGTCGTGGTCCATCGAGCGTTCGGTGTCGTAGCCGAGCACGTCGGATCCCCAGCCGAGCAAACCGGCCGCATGGCCGGTGCTGCCGAGCACAGGGGCGACTACGTCCGCGTAGAACCCAGCCGACAGCTCCTGTGCGGGGAGGAAAGCCATGCGCACCATCCTTTCACCCCGCACTACAGTGGCGCTCGTGATTTCGCATGTGGTGTGGGACTGGAACGGGACGCTTCTCAACGACAACCACGCGGTGCTGGCAGCGGTCAACGAGGTGTGTACCGGGTTCGGCCGGCCCGAGCTGACGTGGGTCGAGTGGCAGGCCGCGTACGCGCGCCCGATGCGGCTCTCGTACGAGCAGGTCCTGGAGCGCACGCTCGACGAGGAGGAGTGGGCACAGGTCGACAAGCTCTACCACGACCGGTACGACGCGCTCCTGCACACGTGTGCCCTCGCAACCGGCGCACATGACGTACTGCGAGCTTGTGCGACCGGCGGGCGGACACAGTCGCTGCTGTCGATGTGGTTCCACTCCCGGCTCACACCGACCGTGGAGCTGTACGGGCTCACGCAGTACTTCACCCGCGTCGACGGCCTGCCCGGTGAGGTGGGCGGCGGCTCCAAGGCGGACAGCCTCGCCCGGCACCTCCAGGAGCAGCAGCTGGACCCGGCGTCCGTCGTACTGATCGGTGACGTCGTCGACGACGCCAACGCGGCCCAAGCAGCCGGTACGCAGTGTGTCCTGGTGACTACCGGCGCGATGACCCGCGAGGCATTGCTGGCCACGGGAGCACCGGTCACTGGCTCCATCACGGAGGCCCTGCAACTGCTGGACACGTGAGTCCGCCCGTGGTTCTCCCTGGTGTGATGCACCCACCTGCGACGAGACGGTGGTGCCACACGAAAGGGAGGCACCCCAATGACGCGCGTGGTGGTCTTAGTCGAGCAGGACAGCCAGGACACCCTGGACTGGGCCGCAGCCGAGGCAGCGGCTCGTAGCGCCGAGCTCCGCGTTGTGTACGCGTTCCCCTGGACGCACCCGCTCGACGCGTTCGATGAGCTGTCGGTCGACGAACGGGACCTGGAGGCGGCCGACACAGTCGTGCGGGACGCCGTCGAGTACGTCCGGGGCCTGTTCCCGAGCCTGCATGTCTCCTCGACGGTGTTCCCGGGCCGCCCGCTGACCGCGCTCCTCAACGAGGCGCGTGAGACCGCCGGGGCGCTGGTGGTCATCGGGCACGGGCGACGGTACGAGCGGAAGCTCGCCCGCCGGCTGGCCCGCCGTACGACGGCCTCGCTCGCGGTCGTCGGGCTGACCCGGGACCGTACGACCGGCCCGTCCGTCGGCCGGGTCGTGGTCGCCGTCGACGGTGACTCCGACGCCCTGGGCTTCGCTTTCGGTGCGGCGCGTCGCCGAGGCACCGGCCTGACCGTGGTGGGTCCGGACGACGTCAGCGCATGGCAGACGGTCTATCCGGAGGTCGACGTGCGGCACAGGACGGACGACGGGACCGGCACCGTACTCGTCGAATCCGCAGCGGCCGCCCTGACCGTGCTGACACTCCGCGACGACGGCGGGGTCTCCCGGCTCGCCCGCGGCCCGGTGGTGCTGGTCTGACCCGTGGGCCCGACCGTTTACGCTGGCGGGCGTGGTGGGGAATCAAGGGCTTCGCGGGCGGCGGCACGAGACCGAGGTATTGGCCGCGCTGGTTGGTGAGACCAGGGGTGGGCGTAGTCAGGTGCTGGTGCTCACCGGCGAGGCCGGGGTCGGGAAGTCGGCGCTGCTGGAGGCGCTGGTCGCCGCAGCCGACGGGTGCCGGGTCACGCGGACGGCCGGGATCGAGTCCGAGATGGAGCTCGCGTACGCCGGGCTGCATCAGCTCTGCCTGCCCTTCCTGGACAACCTCGAGCGGTTGCCGGATCCGCAGCGGGACGCGCTCGGTACGGCGTTCGGCCTGCGGAGCGGACCTACTCCGGACCGGTTCCTGATCGGGCTCGCGGTACTCAACCTGCTGGCTTCCGGTGAGCAGCCGGTCGTGTGTGTGGTCGACGACGCGCAGTGGCTGGATCTGATGTCCGCGCGGATCCTGGCGTTCGTCGCGCGCCGGCTCGCGGCCGAGTCGGTGGCGATGGTGTTCGCGGTCCGGGACGGGATCGCGCACGAGTTCGAGGGTCTGCCCGAGTTGCCGGTCCGCGGCCTGGACGACGCCGACGCGCGGGCGCTGCTCGAGTCCGTGCTCCCCGGGCCGATCGACCCGCGCGTCCGCGACCGGATCGTCGCCGAGACCCGCGGCAACCCGCTCGCGCTGCTCGAGCTCCCACGCGCCTGGACCGCGGCCGAGCTGGCCGACGGCTTGGTCACGGGCACGCTCACCGGGCGGATCGAAGACGGCTTCGTGCGTCGCGTCGAGGCCCTGCCGACCGAGACCCGCCTCCTCCTGCTCACCGCGGCCGCGGAGCCGCTCGGCGACCCGACCCTGTTGTGGCGAGCCGCCGAGCAACTCGGGATCGGTACGGACGCGGCCGCCGAGGCGATCGAGTCCGGGCTGATCGAGTTCGACCAGCACATCCGGTTCCGGCATCCGTTGGTGCGGTCGGCGGCGTACCGGACGGCGACTCCGCAGCAGCGGCTCGCGGTCCATCGGGCGCTCGCGGCGGTGACCGACCCGGAGACCGACCCGGACCGGCGCGCGTGGCACCGCGCGCAGGCGGCGGTGACGCCGGACGAGGACGTCGCCGCCGACCTGGAGCGGTCCGCGGCCAGGGCGCGGGCCCGCGGCGGGTTCTTTGCCGCCGGCATCTTCCTGGAACGCGCGGCCGCGCTGACGATCGACCCGGACCGGCGGGCCGACCGCGTGCTGGCCGCCGCGACCGCGAAGCGCACCGCGGGCGCGCTCGACTCCGCGCTCGACCTCCTCGGCGGGGCAGCCGCGGGTCCGGCGAACCCGGTCCGAGAGGCCGAGATCACCCGACTGCGCGGCGAGATCGCGTTCGACCGCGGGCACGCCGTCGAGGCCGCCCGTACGTTGGTCGAAGCCGCGAAACGACTCGAGCCGCACGACCATGACCAGGCCCGCGTCGCGTACCTCGAGGCGATGTCGGCGGCCATCTGGGCCAGCGGACCCGAAACCCCCGGCATCCTCACCGAGATCGCCACCGCGGCCCCGGCGCCGCACAGTTCCCTCGCTCCGGCCGGCGATCTGCTGCTGCAGGCGTTGGCCGTTCGCTTCACTCGTGGGTACGCCGAAGCCGCGCCGCAGTTGCTGCGAGCACTCGACCACGCCCGCGAAGGCGAGGCGGAAGACGGCTGGCTCTGGCTGGCCGGGAACCGGGCGAGCGGCATCGTCGCGATCGACCTCTGGGACCTCGACACCGCACTCGAACTCGCCGCCCGCCACGAACGCGCCGCCCGCGACAGCGGGGCCCTGGTCCAACTCCAGTGGGCGCTGAACTTCCGCGCCAACGTCGTCTCGATGACCGGCGATCTGACCGCCGCCGCGGCGTACGTCGACGAGGAACGTCGGCTCGCGATCGCCTCCGGCAACCGCGTCCTCGGCATCGGCGCCATGCAGCTCGAAGCCCTCCGCGGCGACGAGTCCGCCGCCCAGCCCCTCGTCGACGCGATGATCCGCGACGCCCGCGCCCAGGAACAGGGCCGGATGACCGCGATCGCGACGTACACCAGCGCCCTCCTCAACAACGGACTGGCCCGCTACGAGACCGCCCGCGACGCCGCACTCCAGGTCTTCGAACAGGACCCCGTCGCGTACGGCGCACTCGTCGTCGGCGAACTCGCCGAAGCCGCCTCCCGGACCGGCGACACCAAACTCGTCGAGACCACGCTCACCTGGCTCACCGACCGGGTGGCCGCCGTCCCGACCGACTGGTCGCTCGGGATGCGGGCCCGTGCCCAGGCGCTGCTGAGCAACGACGAATCGGCGTACCGCGCCTCCATCGACCATCTCGGCCGTACGGCGCTCCGCCTGGAGACGGCCCGCGCCGAACTCCTGTACGGCGAATGGCTCCGCCGCGAAGGCCGCCGTCAGGACGCCCGCGTGCACCTCCGCACCGCCCACGAACAACTGACCGCGATGGGCACCGCCGCCTTCGCTGACCGCGCCCGCCACGAACTCCTCGCCACCGGTGAAACGGTCCGCAAGCGCACCCCCGAGACCACCAACGACCTGACCGCCCAGGAAGCCCAGATCGCCGGCCTGGCCCGCGACGGCCTCACCAACCCGGAGATCGCAGCCCAGCTCTTCATCAGCCCCCGCACCGTCGAATGGCACCTCCGCAAGACCTTCGCCAAACTCGGCATCACCTCCCGCCGCCAACTCCGCACGGCCCTCGCGCGGTAACCCCTACGCGGACTGCAGCGTGAGCAGGTAGGCGTCCACCGCGGACGGGCTCAACGCGTGCTCGACCACCACCATCGCCGCGCCGTACAGACCGGCGTCGGCGCCCATCGTGGCCGGTTCGATCCGTACGTCGCCTGCCGGGCCGGACTGCGCCGAGCGGGCGATGCTCTCCCGGATCCCGGCGATCAGCTGCTCCTCGGCCTCGGCGAGATAGCCCCAGAGGCTGATCACGCCCGGGTTCAGCAGGTTCACCACGCTCGCCAGCACTTCCCCGAGGTCCCGCCCGGCCATCCGCACGGCGTGACCCGCCTCGACGTCGCCGGACCTGGCCAGTGCGGCGACGGCGCGCGCGTTCGGAGCGTCGAGGCCCCGTGCCCGCAGTTGTTTCGCCAGTGCGGCACCGCTGGCAACGGCGTTCAGGCAGCCCACGTTGCCGCAGCTGCAGGGCTCCTGTGAGCCGCCGACACGCGTGTGCCCGATCTCGCCGGCCAGCTTCGAGACCCCTTGGACGACCTTGCCGTTGACAACGATCCCGCAGCCGATGACGGTGCCGACCTTGACGCTGATCAGTGTCTCGGGCTCGTCGGTCCGCGCGCAGTGCTCACCGAACGCCAGCAGGTTCACGTCGTGATCGACGAACACCGGCACCGCCAGCCAGCCCGCCAGCACATCCTGTACTGCCTCCCCCGACCAGTCGGCGCCCGGCGCGTTCGTGGCCAGCTCGATCCGAGCGGGCATCCCGACCCCGATACCGTGCACCTTGGCGGTCTCGACGCCGAGCTGATCGAGGAGCCGCCCGAAGTCCTCGATCACCACGCCCAGCACCGGTACGGCTCCACTCGTCACGTCGATATCCGTCATCCGGCTCGCGAGGATCTCGCCGGACAGATCGGTGACCGCCGTACGGACACCGGAGATCCCGAGCTGGGCCGCGAGCGTCACACCGGATCGCGGGTTGAAGCTCAGCGTCGACGCCGGCCGGCCGCGGGACCCGACGGCGGTCGGGCCGTCCAGCGTCAGCATCCCGGAAGCGAGCAGCAGCTCCAGCCGGTCGTTCACCGTCGAGCGGGCGATGCCGAGCTGGTCCGCCAGTTGGCCGGTCGTGTTCGCGTCGCCGCGGCGGACGAGCTCGAGGATCTCGCCGGCGCGCACGATGCGGGACGGCGGGATCCGCCTCCGGGCGGGCTCTGTGCTGCTCATCGATTCTCCTCTGCAACCGCGATGTGTCAGCGTACGACGGCTTAATTATGCCAGATTCGACATCTTTCTGTTGACCATCGACATAAACGGTCCTACGCTCACCGAAACGAAGCCGGCCCGCCGCCCGGGGGATGACGGACGGACCGTGACCGAGCGAGGAGCAACCCCATGACCGAGCAGATCGGGAGCACCCGCACGAGCAGGCGTCAGCTCTTGCGTGCCGGTGGCGCGACCGCGCTCGCCGCCGGGCTGGGACCGGCCGCGCTGGCCGCCTGCGGTGGTTCCGGCGACGCCGGCGGCGACAGCGGCCGGCTGACCTTCATGTACTGGGGATCGGCCTTCGAGAAGAAGGCGATCGACGAGATGCTGAAGCAGTACGCCGGGGAGCACAAAGGCACGAAGGTCGACCCCATGTACGTGCCGGTGGCCAACTACCCGACCAAGGTGTCGAGCCTGGTCGCGGCCAACACCCCACCCGACCTGGCTTACCTGGGCACCGCCCAGATGTACGACCTCGCCCAGAAGGGCCTGATCCTCAATCTGTTCCCGTACCTGGACAAGTACCCGGCGCTCAAGGACCGGCTGCCGAGCAGCTACTTCTGGTACGGCAAGGACAAGCTCGCCGCGAACCAGCTCGCGATGGGCGTTCAGATCCTCTACTACAACACCGATGCCTTCAAAGCCGCCGGCCTCGACGCGGCGCCGTTCACCGCCGCGACGGCGTGGAGCTGGGACGACTTCGTCCAGGCTGCCGACAAGCTCACCGTGGACCAGAACGGCAAGCACCCCTCCGAGGACGGGTTCGACGCCGGCCAGGTGAAGCAGTTCGGCACCATCGCACCGTTCGGCAGTGCGCCGCTCTACAGTCTGCTGCGGTCCAACGGCGCCGACATGGTGAACGCGGACGGCACGAAGTTCGCGCTCGACTCGGCGGCGGCGATCGACGTACTGAAGAAGGTCCAGGACCTGATCTACGTGCACCGGGTGGCGCCGACGCCCGCGCAGCTCGGCAAGAACGCGCCGACCACCGCGGTGCAGCTGCAGACCAAGCGCGTCGGGATGGTGATCGACGGGAACTGGCAGATGCTCGACCTGATGGAGGGCAAGGTGCCGTTCGGGGTCGCCGTACTGCCGAAGTTCCAGGAGCCGTTGACGATGACCGGCGGCGCGGCCGGGGTGATCTTCGCGAAGACCAAGCACCCGGAGCAGGCGATCGAGCTCTATCTGTACTACAACGATCCGGAGCACGTGGACCTGTTCAAGGACGGCCTGTGGGCGCCGTTGCAGAAGAAGTACTACACGGAGCAGTCCGAGATCGACAAGTGGGTGCTGAAGGACCAGTACCCGCCGAACTTCCGGACCGCGGTCGTCGACACCACGCTGAAGAACGGCGTCACCGACTGGGGGCAGCAGATCAAGAACGCCGAACGCATCCACCAGGTGCTCGACCCGGCGATCGAGCAGATCAGCCTGAACAAGGGCGCACCGGTCGACATCGTCAAGGCGCTGAAGCCGAAGATGCAGGCGCTGCTGCAGGGCAAATGGCCCAGTCAGGCGCTCTGATGGCCTCGCCGCTCAAACAGGAAGCCCGGTGGGGTGTGCTGCTGGCCCTGCCGGCGATCATCGGGTTCGTCGCGTTCACGTTCCTGCCGATGATCGCGTCCGCGGTGATCAGCCTGACCGACTGGACCATCGGCGCCGCTCCGAAGTTCGTTGGCTTCGCCAACTACAAGCGGATGTTCACCGCTGACGACAGCTTCTACAAGTCGTTGTGGGCCACGCTCTACTACACGCTGGGCGCCGTACCGCTGCTGCTGATCGTCGCGTTCCTCGCGGCGCTGCTGCTGAACCAGCCGGTCCGCGGGCAGGCGATCTTCCGGGTGATCTACTACCTGCCCGCGATCGTCCCGATCGTGGCCAATTCGATGCTGTGGATCTGGCTGTTCAACCCGGACTTCGGCCTGCTGAACACGTTGACCGGGAAGGCCGGGCTGCCCCGGTCGCAGTGGATCTTCGACGAGAGTACGGCGATCCCGTCGCTGATCCTGATGTCCGTGTGGGGCTTCGGGAACGTCGCTGTGATCTTCCTGGCGGGACTGCAGGGCGTGCCACGACAGCTCTACGAGGCGATCGCGGTGGACGGCGGCGGCGCCTGGCGGAAGTTCCGGCACATCACGCTGCCGATGATGACGCCGACGATCTTCTACAGCCTGGTGACCAGCGTGATCGGCGCGCTCCAGGTGTTCGTGCAGGCCGCGGTGATGACCGAGGGCGGCCCGAACGACTCGACGTTGTTCTACATCTACTACCTGTACCGGACCGCGTTCACCAACAACGAGATGGGCTACGCCAGCGCGCTCGCGTGGGTGCTGTTCCTGGTCATCATGGCGATCACCGTCGTGCTGTTCCGGAACTCGAGCCGGTGGGTGTACTACGAGGCCGGGAGCGCGCGATGACCGCCGTACTGGAGAAACCTCGGACCGTCGCGACAGCGGCGCGGGCGTCCCGGCCGCTCGCTCCGAAAGGCCTGGGCAAGAAGATCCTGGTCTACGCGCTGCTGATCGCAGGCGCGGTGCCCACGCTGCTGCCGTTGATCTGGCTGGTCCGCAGCGCGTTGATGGACTCCGGGCAGATCTTCGTCTCGCCGCCGCAGTGGATCCCGAAGCCGTTCGCCTGGGACAACTTCTCCGGCGCTCTCACCCAGGTCCCGTTCGCGCGGTACTTCCTGAACACGCTGATCATCGAGGCCGGCGTCCTGACCGGGACGATGCTGTCCTGTTCGCTGGCGGCGTTCTCGTTCGCGCGACTGCGGTGGAAGCACAAGAACCTGGTCTTCGGCGTCCTGATGTCCGGCGTGATGCTGCCGTACGCCGTGACGCTGATCCCGACGTTCCTGTTCTGGCAGCACCTCGGACTGGTGAACACGTACGTACCGCTGATCCTGCCGCACTGGTTCGGCACCGGCGTGTTCAACATCTTCCTGCTCCGGCAGTTCTTCCTGTCGATCCCGTACGAACTGGACGAGTCGGCGTACATCGACGGTGCGTCGCCGTTCCAGGTGTACTGGCGGATCATCCTGCCGCTGTCGAAACCCGCACTGGCCGTGGTCGGGGTGTTCACCTTCCTCGGCGTGTGGAACGACTACCTCGGGCCGCTGATCTACCTGAACGACTCCGACAAGTACACGCTGGCGATGGGGCTGGCGTCGTTCCAGGGCACCTACACGGCACAGTGGGGGTACCTGATGGCCGCAGCGGCCGTGGTGCTGCTGCCGATCGTGCTGTTGTTCGCCTTCGCGCAGAAATACTTCGTCGAGGGCATCGCGCTGACCGGACTGAAAGGCTGACATGTCCCCCATGTACAAGGTGACCGTCCTCTACGGCCCGCCGGACTCGACCGAAGACTTCGACCGGTACTACGACCAGACGCACATTCCGATCGCGCAGCAGATGCGGGGTCTGAAGCGGTGGACGGTGTGCCGGTTCGACCCGGCACCCGACGGGACGCCGCCGCGGTACCACTACCAGGCAGAGCTCTACACCGACAGCCGCGCCGACCTGGAGCTGGTGCTGAACTCCAAGGCCGGCATCGCGGCGAACCATGACCTGGGGAACTTCGCCACCGGTGGCGCGGTGTTCCTGTTCGGCGAGGAGCGGGAGGTGCCGGTATGAGCATCGACGTGATCGTGGTCGGGCTGGGGTTCGGGGCCGACTTCGCACCGATCTACCAGGCGCATCCGGACGTCGGCCGGGTCGCGGTCGTGGATGCGGATCCGGACCGGACGGCCGCCGTCGCGGACCGGCTCGGGATCGCCGACCGGTTCGCGTCGCTCGAGGACGCGCTGGCCGCCGACGGGTGGGACGCCGTACATCTGCTGACGCCGGTGCGGTTCCACGCCGCCCAGGTCCAGCAGGTCCTGCGGTCCGGCCGGCACTGCGCGTCCGCGGTGCCGATGGCAACGACTCTGGACGACCTGGACGCGCTGATCGCGGCGCAGGACGAGTCCGGGCGCAACTACATGATGATGGAGACCGCGGTGTACTCCCGCGAGTTCTTCCACGCCAAGCGGCTCCTCGACGACGGGGTACTGGGACGGCTCAGCTACTTCAAGGGCGACCATCTGCAGAACCTCGACGGGTTCCCGGAGTACTGGCGCGGGTATCCGCCGATGCACTACGTCACCCACGCGCTCTCCCCCGCGCTCGCGCTGGCCGCTACGCGGGTCGAGTCCGTGCGCTGTCTCGGGTCGAGTCGGCTGACGCCGGAGCACGTCGGCGTTGCGGGCGACGGGTTCGGCACCGAGGCGGCGCTGTTCAAGCTGGCCGGGGACGAGGCGCTGGTGGCCAACGTGACCATGTCGTTCTTCCAGCTCGGGCGGAGCTACCTCGAAGGCTTCTCGGTGTACGGCGACGCCGGTGCGCTGGAGTGGCCGCAGTTGGAGGGCGGGCCGATGAAGGAGTTCCGGATGCCACCGTTGACTGGGGAACGGCGTGGGCGGGAGGTGCATGTCGTGGACGTGGAACCGGCCGGTGCGCCGGATCTGCTGCCGGACGTGCTGCGGGGATTCACGTCCGGTGGGCACGGTGGGTCGCATCCGCACCTGGTGCACGAGTTCGTGTCCAGCATCGTCGAGAACCGCATGCCTCGCGTCGATGCCCGGACGGCGGCGACGTGGACCGCGCCCGGGATCTGTGCGCACCGGTCCGCGCTGCAGGGCGGTGCGGAGATCCGGGTGCCCGATTACGGCACGCGCTGATGCCGACGATCGCTCTCGTCGGTGCCCTCGACACCAAAGGGGCGGAGTACGCATTCCTGGCCGGCCAGATAGAGACCTTCGGCGCCACTCCCGTCCTGATCGACATCAGCGTCCTCGGCCGTCCCGACCTGGCCGCGGTCTCGGTTCACCTTCCCGCGGAGCGGGTCGCCCGGAGCGGCGGAGGCTCACTCGCCCAGTTGCGGGAGCGGCGGGACCGTAACGCGGCAATGACCGTGATGGCCCGCGGCACCGCGCAGGTGGTGGCGCAGTTGGTTGCCGAGGGCCACGTCGACGGGGTGCTGATGGTCGGCGGGTCCAACGCGGCGTACGTGATGGCCGAGGTCTGCGCCCGGTTGCCGTTCGGCTTCCCCAAGGTTCTCGTCTCGACCGTCGCGGCCGGAGACACCCGCCCGTACATCCGGGACACCGACCTCACGCTGATGTACCCGGTCGTCGACATCAACGGCCTCAACCGGCTCAGCCGCCCCGTCCTCGCCAACGCCGCCCACGCCTGCGTCGGGATGGCGAGCCGGCGGTACGCCGAACCGCCCGGCACCGTCCGGGTCGTCGCGATCAGCATGTTCGGCGTCACCACGACCGCCGGTGCCTCGGTCGTCCGCGGGCTGGCGGACCGCGGCCTCGAAGCGTTGACCTTCCACTGCACCGGCGTCGGCGGCCGGACGATGGAGTCGCTGATCCGCAACGGCACGGTCGAGGGCGTCGCCGACCTGACCACGACCGAGCTCGCGGACGAGCTCGTCGGCGGAGTCTGCTCGGCCGGCCCCGAGCGGCTGACCGCGGCCGCGAGTTCCGGCGTACCGCAGGTGGTGAGCGTCGGCGCACTCGACATGGTCAACCTCTCCGGCAGCGTGCCGCCGGAGTTCGCCGACCGGAGGCTGTACCCGCACAACCCGGCCGTCACGTTGATGCGGACGACGCCTGCCGAGTGCGCCGAACTCGGGCGGACGATCGCGGCCCGGCTGAACCCGTCGACCGCCCCAGTGGCGGTCCTGTTCCCATGGCGCGGCCTGTCCCAGCTGTCCGTACCCGGCGAGGTGTTCCACGACCCCGACGCGGACGACGCGCTGTACCGGGCCCTGAAGCACGGGCTGCGACCCGGCATCGAGCTGCACGAATTCGAGACCGACATCAACGACCCGGCGGTGTCCGGTACCGCCGTGGATCTGCTGGCCAGCTGGCTGGAGAAGGAGACACCGTGAACACCAAGTCACGCACCGAACTGCTCGCCCGCCTCCGCCAGAAGGTCGCCGACGGACGCCCGATCATCGGCGGCGGCGCCGGCACCGGCCTGTCCGCCAAGTGCGCCGAGGCTGCCGGGCTGGACTTCGTCGTGATCTACAACTCCGGTCGCTACCGGATGGCCGGCCGGTCCTCGATGGCCGGCCTGATGCCGTACGGCGACGCGAACGCGATCGTGATGGAAATGGGCACCGAGGTGCTGCCGGTCACCGACCAGCTGCCGGTGATGGCGGGCGTCTGCGGCACCGACCCGTTCCGGGACATCCCACGGTTCCTCGACCAGGTGCGCGCGGCCGGGTTCGCGGGCGTCCAGAACTACCCGACCGTCTGCCTGTTCGACGGCATGATCCGGGCCAACCTCGAGGAGACCGGACTGGGCTTCTACCGCGAGGTCGAGATGATCGCCGCGGCCCGCGAACGCGAGCTGGTCACGCTCGCCTACGTGCACAGCGAGGACGAGGCGACCGCGATGACCGAGGCCGGCGCCGACATCCTCGTCCCGCACATGGGCCTCACCACGTCCGGCATGATCGGCGCGCAGACCGCACTCACCCTCGACGACTCGGTTGACCTGGTGACCCGGCTGCGCGACGCGGTGTTCGCCGTCGACCCGGACAGACTGGTGATCTGCCACGGCGGCCCGATCGCCACCCCGGCCGACGCCGCCCACATCCTGGCGAAGGTCGACGGCATCGTCGGCTTCCTCGGCGCCTCCAGCATGGAACGGCTACCCACCGAGGTCGCCATGGTCAACCACATGCGCAGCTACCACGACATCCGCCCCAGCTAAGGCACGAGCGGGGCGGCGGTGGTGACTTCGACGATGGTGTAGGAGCTTGCCGGGAGTTTCAGCACCTGGTTGTCGTCGAGTTTGGTGTGCTCGGTGTGGGGTCGTACGCGGTCGGGGTCGGTCGTGGAGTTCTTCGCCAAGGGGTCTTCTGTGTGGAGTTGGTGGAGCTTCACGACGGTGGTCAGCAACGGCCGGCCCAGGTTGAGCGTGAGGTGGGCCGGGCCGCGGTCGCGGTTGACGATCGAGAGCCAGACGGTGGTGCTGCCGGGGTTCGTCGAGGCGCTGATGTCGAGGGCGGGGAGGTCGCCGGGCGGTGCGGTGTAGTGGGTGTCGCCGGCGAGCGAGAGGGTGCCGCTGTGGTGGCGTTGGAGTTGCAGGGGCCAGTACACGGTCTCGCGGACTACCTGGTCGTCGGTGACGACCAGGGCGCCGACGACATTGATCGTCTGGGCGAAGTTCGCGAGGGTGACGAAGGCGGACCGGCGTTGCATGACGTTGAGGAAGGACGCGACGGCGAGCGCGTCGACGGTCCGGTAGCGGGTCTCGCCAGGGCGCCACTTCGGGCTCATTTCGAAGCGGGTGGCGTCGGCGCAGTTCCACTCGGTGAAGGCCAGCGCGGGTTTCGGCGTACCGGGCTTCTCGCGGGCGACGAGGTCGATCAGGCCCTGGATCGCGACGATGTCGGCCTCCGCGCGGTACGGGCCGGCGAGGACGCGGGTGTAGTCGCCGTCCTCGGTGGTCGGGTCGAACTGCCAGTAGGTGTGCAGGGTCAGGTAGTCGATGTGATCCCACGCCTCCCGCAGCAGTGCGAGGTTCCAGTCGACGGCCTGGGCGGGTTCGAAGCAGCCGATCGCAAGCACCTTCAGCGTGGGGTCGATCCGCTTGATCGCCTTCGCCCATTCGCGGCAGCGGACGGCGTTCTGCTGCGCGTCGACCTGGCCGAGTTCCCAGCTGCCCCACTCCTCGTTGCCGATCTGCCAGTACCGCACGTCGAACGGTTCGTCGTACCCGTGTGAGCGGCGCAGGTTCGCGTACACCGAGTCGCCGGTGCCGTTGCAGTACTCGACCCAGGCGAGCGCCTCGCGGAGCGAGCCGGTGCCGGTGGTCAGGTTGATCTGCGGCTCGGCCCCGATCCGCCGGCAGTACGCGACGAACTCGGCCGTACCGAAGCCGTTGCCGACGTCGTACCCGAAGTGCCAGTCGACGGTCCGCTCCCGGTCCGGGCCGACCCCGCGTTCCCATTCGTACGACGTCCCGGTGCAGCCGCCCGGCCAGCGGACCACCGGCGCGCCGAGCTCCGCGATCGCGTCGACGACCGTACGGCGCAGTCCGTCGGCGCCCGCGTCCGGGTGGCCGGGGTGGTGCAGCGCCTCGTCCGCGACCCACCGGCGGCGGGACAGGAACTGCCCGTAGATCTCCGGCCGGATCGTCCCGTCGACCGTCCCCCGCAGTGTGAACGTCGCCTCTGTGCCCACTGGCCGGCATCCTTCCGCTAGTTTTCTTTGAGTTGAAGATAATGAGCGTACGCCGAGGGTGTCAACGGGTCCGGCCGGTCCCGGCATGCTAGAACCGTTCCTATGAAGGAGCTCACGCGTTCTGCCCAGATCGGCGACATCCGGCAGCAGAACTACTCGACGATCATGCGTGAGCTGATGCGCTCGGGCCCGACCGCCCGCACCGACCTCGCGGCCGCGATCGGGATGTCCACCGGCTCGGTCACCCGGCTGACCGGGGCGCTGGTCCGCTCCGGGCTGGTCCGCGAGTCCCCCGAGCCGACCCAGCGCGGCACCGGACGCCCGAAGGTGCCGGTCGCGATCGACGAGTCGACGTACGGCGTGATCGGGGTGCACTTCGGGCTGCACCGGGTCAACATCTGCCTGAGCGACCTCCGCGGGCAGTTGCTCGCGGAGGCGCACACGTCGGAACGGACCACGGACTTCGACCGGCTCGTCCGCAGCGCGGCGCGCTCGGTGCGGAAGATGATCGACGGCCACAGCCTCACGGTGCTCGGGATCGGCGCGAGCACCGGCGGGTGGGTCGACAGCGCAGGCGGTGTCGTACACAGCCAGCCCGTCCTCGGCTGGCACGACGCGCCGCTCGCAGCCGCCCTGCAGGGGTTGGTCGAGGTGCCGGTGATCGTCGACTCGCAGGTGCGGGCGCTGGCGCTCGCGGAGCACTGGTTCGGCGCCGCGACCGGCGTGGACAACTTCGTCCACCTCTTCGTCGGCAACGTCATCGGCGCGGGCTACGTGTTCAACGGCGCGCCGTACCGCGGTGCCTACTCCGCCGCCGGCGGTCTCGACCACCTGCCGGTCGCCGGCCGCTCGGGCGAGCCGTGCACGTGCGGCAGCCGGAACTGTTTCGCGATGGTCGGCGGCGACCTCGAGGTCGCCCGGCGGGCCCACGCGGCCGGGCTCATCACCGACGACCAGGAGGTGTACGACGTGTTCGCGCTGGCGGTGAACGGCGACCCGCGCGCCCGCCGCCTGCTGCACGACCGGGCCGCCCTCGTCGGCAGCGCGACCGCCACGCTGATCGAGCTGCTGGATCCGGAGCTGGTCGTGATCGGCGGCGGGATCACCGCCCCGTTCGACCAGGTCCCGGTGTTGCGCGACGCCGCGCTGGCCAAGCTCGCGGTCGACCGCGGCGGCGACGCGCCGGCACGGGTCCGGGCCAGCGCTTTCGGCCCGCACGCGCTCGGCATCGCCGCCGCGGCGATCATGCTCGACGCCGTCTACCGCTCCCCCGAGGCGTACGTCTCGGCGCTGACACCGTCTAGTACCTGAGCTCGATCAGGTTGGCCGAGTGCGGCAGCAGCTCGGCCCGGACCTTCCGGCCCGGCGCGAGCGTCGTCGTGGTCCGCTGCACCGGTTGCGCCTGGTCGTTGTTGTACGCCGTGATGTCGGCGTCGGTGACCGTCGTCTGCATCGCCGACCGCACCGCGGGTCCGTCGGCCGGGTCGACCGTGATCGGCATCGCCTGATCGAGACTGCGGTTCACCACCAGCAGCTGCACGCCCGAACTCGTGCGCGTCGCGGCAGCGACCACGGCCGTGTAGCGCTGTCCCGGGATCGTCGGATTGTCGACTGTCGACACCTTCCGCGGCGCCGCGCCAATCATTGGCGCTGCCAACGTCAAGGAGAGCGACCGGCCGGTGATCCCGAAGCCGGGCGGCGATCCGAGGATGTTGCCCCAGTCCCGTTTCGCCGGGTCCGCGTTCGGGCCGCCGTTCAGGTTCGAGTTGATCGCGAGCCGGACGCCGTTGCCGATCTGGCCGATCAGCATCGTGGTCTCGTACACGTTGTGCATCTGCATCGCGGCGAAGTTGGCCGGCGTGCTGACGCCGGTCGGGCCGTTCTGGCTGATCGTGCCGTACTCCGTCACGGTCAGCGCGGGGCGTTTCCGCGGATCGGGGAAGTTCCGCGCGATGTCCTTGCGCAGTTCGGCCAGCTCCTGGGTCGGCCCGTCGCTGGCGTTCATCAGCTGCTGGTAGAGCTGCGTCGCGGTGTACGCGCCGTTCGCGTCGCCGCCGTACTGGTTGGTGTAGGAGTGGATGCCGATGCAGTCGTACGGACGCTTGCCCATGGCCTCGACGAACTCCGGTTTGCCCCATCCGGAGCAGACCGTGATCTTCGGGTCGACCGCCTTCATCGCCTTGACGAAGTCCACGAAGCCGTCCTGGCGGCCGGTCGTGTACTCGATGCTCAACGCGGCGCCCTTCGCCGGGATCGCGCCGTGCGTGCCGTCGCCGAACGTGATCGTCCCTTGCGCCTTGCCGAGCTGATACACCTGATCGCCCGGACCGGCCGTCGCCAGGGAGTCCACCCGGCGCCACGGTACGCCGCCGACGGTCAGCACCGGCTCCGCGATCGGACCTGAAGCCGCCGTCGCGTCGGAGGGCAGGGCGACCGGGTTGTACCGCGTGCGGTACGTCTGGTCCGCGGCCCCGGTACCGCTCTTGCGGTTGACCAGATCGCAACCCGTGAACAGCCCGTCGTCGTCCTGGTACGTCGGATCGGTCGCGGTCTGCCGGCTCCAGCCGCCGTCGATGAACTGACGGACCCGCAGCTGCGGGTCCTCGTCCCGCCAGTACCGCTGCCCGTCGAGGAAGGGCTCGTTGCCGTACTCCCAGGTCTTGATGCCGTACGGCGCGGGGTGCCCGTTGGCTGCCCGTACTTCGGCCCAGTCGACCCCGCCGTTCGGGTTGGTCGCCGTACCGTCACTCGGCGAGTTCATGTACTCGACGTAGTCCGCGGCATCCTGCGCGGTCTGGTTGATCGACGGGACCATCACCATGGTCTTCGCGCCGAGCTGGGAGACGAGCGCCTCCTCCTCGTCCGGCCCGAACCCGTTGCGGGCCGCGGGCAGGTTGCCGAAGCGCACCGCCGCGAACCCGCCGGACGTCTGACACCCGCGCTCCGCGACCGGCCCGATCGCCTTCTTGAAGTCGAAGAAGTTCGCCACCGTGCCGCCCGGATACCGGATCAGCTTCAGCTGCGCCGCAGCTGCGGCCGCCGCGAACCCGCCGGCCGCTCCGTGCGCCGCCGGATCCCAGGCCCCGAGTTCGTTGTCGATCCAGCGGGCGTTCGCGCCGAAGATCTCCGGCGTGACCGCGGGCGCGGCCGTCCCGTCCGCCATGATCAGCGGTGCGTCGTCGACGCGGATCCCGACCCGTCCGGGTTCGGAGTTCGCCGCGGCCGGCACCTGGATCAGCGCGGCCGCGACCGCGGCCACTACTCCCACACCCTTCCTCATCACCACTCCCTCCGACCCAGCTGTACGGCGCGGATCCGCTCGACGTCGAACTTGGCGGTCCGGTCGAAGCCGTAGATCCCGTTCTGTTCCTGGAACACGTCGGTGAGCTGTGTGTAGCAGTAGCCGAACATGTCGGGGTCCTCCAGCAGTACGCGCGTGAGACCCTCGAAGCGCTCGTAGAACTCCTGCACCGACCCGACGCGTTGCCCGTAGCCCCAGGACTCCCGCCGGTCGCTGCCACTCGCGGACGCGGCCTCCGCGTTCCACCAGATGCCGCCGTACTCGCTGACCATGTACGGCTGCCCGCGGTACGGGAGGGACTGCTGAGCGCCTTCCCGGCTCACGTTGCCGAACGGCTCGCTCTTCGCGAGGCCGGCCTGCTGGAGCGCGAACGCCTCCGGGTCCTGCTCGTACGAGTGGCTGTCCCAGATGTCCGTCTCCGGCACGCGGTGGCTGTAGCCGGAGGCGTCGATCACCGGACGCGTCGGGTCCGCCGTCTTCGCCGCCCGGAACATCGCCCGGGTGACGTCGTCGAGCTGCGTCTCGTGGTCGTGCAGGTCCTGGTGGGTCTCGTTCAGCGGGCACCAGCCGATGATCGACGGGTGGTTGTAGTCCCGGGCCACGACGTCCTGCCACTCGGCGACGTACGCCGTGGTCGGCTGCTGGTTGTTGCCCCTCGGACCCTGTCCTTGCGCGCCCCAGTCGGGAAACTCGCCCCACACCAGATAGCCGAGGCGGTCGGCGTGGTACAGGTACCGCTCCTCGAACACCTTCTGATGCAGGCGGGCACCGTTGAAGCCCGCTTCGAGTCCGAGCTGGATGTCCCGGACCAGGGCCTCGTCGGTCGGCGCGGTCATGATGCCGTCCGGCCAGTAACCCTGGTCGAGGACGAGACGCTGGAAGTACGGCGCGCCGTTCAGCAGGACCTGGTTGCCCTCGATCGCCACCGAGCGCAGGCCCGCGTAGCTCTCCACCTCGTCGAGCACGTCCCCGTCGTCGAGCACGAACCGCAGTCCGTAGAGATGCGGATCTTCCGGGCTCCACAGCCGACGGCGATCGGGCCCGATCGGCAGCACGCAGATCGGTGCGAAGTCGGTGCCGATCGCAACCACCTCGGACGCGACCACCCCGGCCGCGTCGGTCAGCTCGACGGTCAGCCGTTGACCGCGCCGGGGGTTGTCGATCGGCGTGCTGACGACGAAGCGCGAGTTCGCGACGTCCGGCGTGATCCGCGGCCGTCCCAGGTACGAGCGGCCGACGGGCTCGATCCACACGGTCTGCCAGATCCCGGTCGTCCGGGTGTAGTAGCACCCGGTGTTCTCGTACCAGGTCGCCTGCTTGCCGCGTGCCTGGACGCCGGAGCGCGGATCACGGGCCCGTACGACGATCGTCCCCGTGTCGCCGTCCAGCGCCTCGGTGATGTCGAACGAGAACGGCGTCGATCCGCCGCGATGGCGCCCGACCTCGATGTCGTTCACCCAAACGGTCGTGTCGTGGTCCACGGCCTGGAAGTGCAGCAGGATCCGCTGTCCACTCCACGCCGGGTCGACGACGACCTCGCGCCGGTACCAGACCGCGTCCATGAAGTCGGTGTTCCCGATGCCGGACAGCTCCGACTCCGGTGCGAACGGCACCAGGATCTCGCGGCGGTACGGCATACTCCGCAGACCGCGCTGCAACCCGGTGTCGCTGTGGTCGATCTCGAACTCCCAGGCGCCGTTGAGCGACTGCCAGCGTTGCCGCCGCCACTGCGGTCTGGGGTACTCCGGACGTGCCTCCATACAGCTGTGTCCTCTCAAGCTCGGACGCGGCGGCTGAGCCGCAACTCCGCGTCGAGACCGGTACGGCGTGCCGTCTGCGCGGCCACCCGCTGCGCGACCGGCCCGCCGTGATGGGTGTGTTCCTGCAGGTACTGCACATCGGTCAGATCGGCGCGCCACGCCAGCAGTGCCTCGAGCAACTGCCGGCGGACCTCCACCCGCTCCGCCCAGATGTCGTGCTGTTCGTGCGGGTCGGTCCGGCGGTCGAACAGCCGGCCGGTCGCGTGCTCCGGGTAGTACTCGAGCTTCCACTCGTCGGTTGCCAAGGCCAACGACCGGTGCAGGACGGATGCCGCACAGGTCCGGGCCGGCGGGCCGAGCAGGTTGAACCCCTGGAGCATCGGCGCGTCGACACCCGCGACGGCCGCGAACGTGGCCGTCAGATCGGTCGTCATCGCCCAGTCGCGGACCGACCCGGCCGCGATCACGCCGGGAAGGCGCACGATCAACGGGATCCGCCACGACTCGTCGTAGAAGGTGTGCTTGTCGTTGAAGCCGTGGTCGTAGTACTGCTGCCCGTGATCGGTGGTGAAGACGACCAGGGTGTCGTCGCGCAGCTCGTTGGCATCCAGCCAACCGACGAGCCGGCCCACCTGCGCGTCGCAGTACGCGGCGGATCCGTAGTACAACCGCCGTTGCCGATCGACGGCGTCGAGGTCCAGCGACCCGTCCTGCTGCTCGGCCTCGACGCCGCGCCGACCGACCAGTTGTTCCAGGTGCGCGGGTCGACGGTCCTCCTCGCCGGGTGTGTAGTTCAGCCGTGGTAGGTCCACACCGTCGAACAACGCGGCCCACTCCCCCGGCGGATCCAGCGGTGAGTGCGGACTGGGCAGCGAACAGAACGCGAAGAACGGTTGTGCCGGCCGCTCGGTGCGGTGCCGGGAGATCCCCTCGATGGTTCGGTCCACCAGGAAGGCGTCGCAGAACAGGTCCGGCGGAATCGGGTTCGGATGCGCAGAGGCCCGTCCGAACCCGTGCGCGGCCAGGTGCCGCGCATAGTCGTCCTCGACCTCGGCGCCTTTCTCCCCGCCCAGCACACTCTCGTCGTCGAACGCGGCCGGTCCCCCGAAGTGGGTCTTCCCGACCATGATCGTGTGGTAGCCGGCCCGGCCCAGCAACTTCGGCAACGTGACCAGGTCGGGGCGCCGGGCGATCCCGTTCTCCACGCATCCGTGCACCGGGGTATGCGTACCGGTCAGCAGACTCGCCCGCGCCGGAGTGCACACCGGCGCCGACGTGTGCGCCTGCTCGAACCGCGCGCCCTCCGCCGCGAGCCGGTCCAGGCACGGCGACACCGCGTGCGCAGCTCCATAGCAGGACAGGGTGTCCCGCCGGGAGCTGTCCGTCATCACGAGCAGGATGTTGGGCCGACCGGCTGCCATGTCAGGCCGGCTGGGTCGGCATCGCGGCCCGGGCTGCGAGTACGTCGCCGTACGGGATGACGCCGACCGTGTCGGCCCAGGTCTGCCAGCGCTCGGACAGGTCCTTCACCAGGTCCGGCTTCTCGGTGGACAGGTCGTGGCTCTCGCTGCGGTCGGTCGTCAGGTCGTACAGCTCCCACGGACCCTCGTACTCGCGCACCAGCTTCCACCGGCCGGAACGCACCGCGGCATTCCCGATGTGTTCCCAGAACAGGTCGTGCTCGTCCGCCGGACCGCCCCGGAGCAGTCCGAGCATGCTCCGTCCCGACGGCGGCGTCAGCTCGATCCCTTCGCGTTCGGTCAGCGCCGGTACGCCGGTTGCCTCGAGCAACGTCGGCGCGATGTCGGTGAGCTGGTTCGGGGCGTCGAGCACCGTCTCGCTCACGCCGCCGGCCGGCCACGACACGATCAGTGGCGTCGCGATCCCGCCCTCGTGGACCCACCGCTTGTACATCCGGAACGGCGTGTTCGACAGGTTCGCCCACGCCCGCCCGTAGCTCGTGTACGTGTCCGCGGTCCCCGGCCGGATCTCGGGAGTGTTCCCGATCTTCATCGGCGTACCGTCCGGCGCGCTCGGCGGGATGATCAGGTGATGCCGCCGGAACTGCTCCGCGCCCTCGGGGTCGCTGCGCAGTTCCTCGGCACAGCCGCCGTTGTCGGACAGGAACACGACGATCGTGTTCTCCCGCTGCCCGGTCTCGTCCAGTGCGTCCAGGATGGTGCCGACGGCTCGGTCCATCGCCCGGACCTGCGCGGCGTACGCCTCCATCCGCTCGAGCTGCCACTTCTGCTCGGGCTCGTCGTCCCAGGCGGGCACCGCCGGGTCCCGGCGGTCGAGCGTGGCGTCCTCGGCACAGATCCCGGCGTCGAGCTGACGCTGCCGCCGACGGGTCCGCAGTACGTCCCACCCCTCGTCGAACGCGCCGCGGGTCTCCGCCAGATCGGCCTCCTTGGCGTGCAGGGGCCAGTGCGGCGCCGTGAAGGCGACGTACCCGAAGAACGGCCGCTCGGCCTCGCGGATCGCGGCCGCGGCGTGCGCGCCGATCTCGTCGGTGTAGTAGAAGTCCGGCCCGAGCGCCGACAGCGGTACGGGCGTCTCGCCGTCGTGCAGCGTGGTCGTCTGGAAGTAGCTGCCCGCACCGCTGATCGTGCCCCAGAAGCGCTCGAAGCCGCGCCGCGTCGGCCAGGTGTCCGACGGCTGCTCACGCTCGTTCGCGAGGTGCCACTTGCCGGTCATGTGCGTGTGGTAGCCGGCGGCGCGGAACGTTTCGGCGAGAGTCGCGCAGCGGTCGTTCAGGCTTCCCGGGTAGCCGCCGGGGCCGTCGTTGTTGACCAGTTCGGCGACCCCGGTCTGGTGCGGGTGCAGGCCGGTCAGCAGCGAGGCGCGGGACGGGCTGCAGCGGGCGGTGTTGTAGAAGTTCGTCAGCCGGGCGCCGTGTGCGGCCAGGCGGTCGATGTTCGGGGTTCCGATCTCGCCGCCGAAGCAGCCGATGTCGGAGTACCCCATGTCGTCGACCAGGATGATCAGGACGTTCGGACGCATGAAGACCTCGCTGTTCGGTGTGTGTCGGTGTTGTGTCGCTGGGTGGTCAGGCCCAGTCCGGCAGCTGCGCGAGCATGCCGCCGTCGACCGGGAGGGACACGCCCGTCACGGCCCGGGCCTGCGGGCCGAGTAGGAACGCGACGACCTCGGCGACGTCCGCGGCGGTGACGAAGCGGCGGAGCGGATGGTGGTTCAGGAGTTCCTCGGCGGCGGCCGGGTCGGACCAGCGTGCGCGGTTGCGCTCGACGGGGACGAAGCCCGGCAGTACGGCGTTGCACCGCACACCGCGCGGGCCCCACTCCACGGCTGCCGCGCGCACGAGCGCGTCCAGCGCCGCCTTCCCCATGGCGTACGCCGCCATACCGGCTTTCGCCCGCTGGGCGTGGACGCTCGAGACGTGCACGACCGACGACGCCCCGGCCTCGACCGCCGCCGCCGTCCAGGCCCACGCGGCGCCTACCTGTGCCTCCAGAACGTCGGCAATCACCCGCGTGTCCAGCTCCTCCAGCGGCGCCTTCCCCTCGGCCAGGGTCGCCGTCACCAATCCGCCGAGCTGCCCCAACTCGCTCGCCACCTTCAGCGCGCGGCGCAGGGTTGCGTCGTCCCGCACGTCCCCCTGCACCCACTCACCGGTGCCCGAGCCTTCCACCAGGTCCACCGCGACGATCCCCCAACCCTGCTGTGCCAAGGCGGCGACCGCCGCCGAGCCGAGGCCACCGGCAGCCCCGGTGACGACGGCAACCGGCGTCATCCCTTCAGCCCGGAGGTTGCGACGCCGTCGACGATCCGGCGCTGGAACGTGATGAAGAGGACCAACGGCGGAAGCAGCGCGACGGTGCTCATGGCCAGCATCGGACCCCAGGACGAGTCGCCGGTGGAGTCCAGGAACTGCCGGAGACCGAGTGGCACCGTGAAGAGCTGGTTGTCGTTCAGGTAGATGAGCTGCTTGAAGAAGTCGTTGTAGGTCCAGATGAATGTGAAGATCACCGTCGTCACCAAAGCCGGCCGCAACAACGGGAAGACGATGTGGCGGTAGATCTTCCACGGGGAACAACCGTCCAGCCGCGCGGCCTCGTCCAGTTCCCGCGGCAGTGAGCGGATGAACTGCACCATCAGCAGTACGAAGAACGCGTCGACCGCGAAGAAGTGCGGGACGAACAGCGGGTAGAAGGTGTTCACCCAGCCGAGCTTGTTGAACAGGATGTACTGCGGTACCAGCGTCACGTGCGTCGGCAGCATCAGCGTGACCAGCATCGTCGCGTACGCGATCCGCCGGCCGAAGAAGTTCAACCGGGCGAACGCGAACGCGGCCAGGCTGCACGAGAAGACATTCCCGACGATCGCCAGCACCGAGATGAACAGTGAGTTCTCCAGGAAGATCGAGAACGCGTTGGACACGCCCTTCCATCCCTCGGAGTAGTTCGACGGCTCGAAGTGCCGCGGAATCAACCCCGGCTGCGAGAAGATCTCCGACGTCGGCTTGAACGAACTGGCCACCATCCACACCAGCGGATACAACATCACCAACGTCACCACAACCAGCGCGAAATGCGCCAACAACCGCTTCTTGTCAGCTCGCCTGTCAGTTTTCATAGTGCACCCAGTACCTGCTGAAGATGAAGTTGACGGCGACCACGGCGCCGGCCAGCAGCACCAGCATCCACGCCATCGCGGCGGCGTAGCCCATGTCGAAGTTCACGAATCCCTCCTGGTAGAGGTACAGCGAGTAGAACAGCGTCGAGTCGGCCGGCCCGCCGGAGCCGTCGCTGATGATGAACGCCGGCGCGAACGCCTGGAACGACCGGATCAGCTGCAGCGTGAGGTTGAAGAACAGGATCGGGCTCAGCAACGGCATCGTGATGCTCCAGAACTGCCGGGCCCTGCTCGCCCCGTCCACCTGCGCGGCCTCGTAGAACTCCCGCGGGATCTGCCGCAGCCCGGCCAGGAAGATCACCATCGGCGCGCCGAACTGCCACACCTCGAGCACGATCAGCGTGCCGAGTGCGGTGTGCGGCTCGGAGATCCACGACGGCCCGTGGATACCCACCAGCGCGAGGATCTGGTTCACCAGGCCGTCGCCGTTGAACACCTTCCGCCACAACACAGCGATCGCCACACTCCCGCCGAACAGCGACGGCAGGTAGATCGCCGACCGGTAGAAGTCCAACCCACGCAGCCCACGGTTCAGTACGACGGCCACCGCGAGCGCGAAGCACAGGCTCAACGGCGTCCCGACGAACACGTAGATCGCGGTCACCTTCAGCGACTGCAGGAAAAGCGGGTCGTCACCGAACATCCGCCCGAAGTTGCCCCACCCGATCCACTTCGGCGCGGTGAGCAGGTCGTACTTGGTGAACGCGAGGTACAACGACATCAGCATCGGCCCCGCGGTGAACGCCAGGAACCCGATCAGCCAGGGCGCCAGGAACAGCAACGCCCACCCGTTCTGGTACCGAGTCCGCCGTCCGCCACGCATCGCCGGAAACGCAACAGCCACAACTCACTCCTCTCCGACTCGTCGTACAGGACCGATCCCGGGCCCCTCAGGCCGCAAGGTGCCGCCCACCGGAGCCGCCTCACCCCACGCGTATTCGAGCCACCCGTCCGCACCCATCAACCCGGCCAGCTGCGCGGCGTGCGCCGTACCGACCGGGCCGCTCGGGTTGTGGAAGGTCAGCTGGGTCTCCCCGATCGCCTCCGCGATCCGCCGTACCCCGTCCGGGCCGCCCGCGTGCTTCGGATCCACCAGCCAATAGGCCAATCCGCCACACGAGGCGGCGGCCACAGCGGGCTGCCACACGTGCTCGCCACCCGCCAGCGACAGCCCCGCCGCGACGGCTGACTCCACGGCGGCGCGATCACCCAGCGGCACCAGATCCTCGACCCAGTGCAGCTCGAGGGCCGCCAACTCCGGTACGACGTCCGCCGCCGGCACCAGGTGGTGACAGTCGACCATCAGCCGTACGTCGTCCGGAAGCGCCGCGCGGACCTTCGTCACCAGCTCCAGCCCCGCGTCGATCAGCCGAGTCCCGGTCAGCCCCCGCGCATGATTGTCCAGGAACGGCGCCACCTTCACCGCCGTGAACCCGTTGCCCACGGCCCGTAACGCCTCCGCGACGATCGTCTCGGCGCCGTCCGCACCGAACCGCCGGTTCAGGTTCGCGTACAGCCGTACCGGACGCGGCGCGCCGAGGCCGAGCGACTCCGACAACGACCGCCCCTCGAGCCGCGCCGTCAGATCCGCGACCGCCGCCGCGAACCCGCCGCGCACCGTCGAGGACAGGAAACTGTCCGCGGGCCGGCCGAGTTCGGTCCTGGCCTGCGCGACGGATCGCCCGACCAGCGACGTACGGACGGACTCCGCGGCCGCGAGCAGCTCGTCGAGTGGACCACCGTCGGACAGCTCGCCGACGCCGTGGATGCCGTCGGCAACCACCTCGGCCAGCACCCAGGTGCTCCGCGACGACGGGCGGTGCGTCCACACCGATGCCGACTCGATCATCCGTACCGCAGCTCTAGCAGGCCGGGGACGAAGGCCGCCGGCGCCGCGTAGATCCGGTCGAGGACGACGCTCGCCGCCGAGACCGCCACCCCGTCGGTCCCGAACACGCTCAGCCGCACCACCGACTCCACGTCCACCGCGCGCTTGTCGCCCAGGTACGCACACGCCCCACGCCGCACGGCCGGCAGGTATTCCGGCGCATCGACCACACCGCCGCTGACGATCAGCACCTCCGGATCGAGCATGTCGATCAACGTCCCGGCCGCGACCCCGACCAACTCCGCCCGGGCGACGAGCAGCCCGTCGGCGTCCGCCGAACCCGTCCGCGCGGCCTGCACCAACTGCTCCAACGTCCCCCGCGTGCCGATCAGTCCGGCCTGCCGAGCCTCGGCGAGGACGGCGAGATCACTCGCGGCCACGTGCAGGCAGTCACGTCGCCCGCACGAACACACCTCGGCAGCCTGTACGCCGACCGACAGGTGGTCGACGCTTCCCGCCGCCGCGCGGTACCCCGGGAACACCTGGCCGCCCAGCACGAACCCGGCACCGACCACGTTCCCGACGAACAGCCCGACCAGATCGTCGACGCCCTGAGCGCCGCCGAACCACCGCTCGGCCATCGCCAGTGCCCGGAAGCTCGAGTCCACCTCGGTCGGCAGCCCGAGACTGCCGCCGAGCACGTCGCGCAGCGGCACGTCCCGCCAGCCCAGCACCCGATGAGCACGGACCACCCCGGCCTCCCGGTCCACCCAGCCGCCGGTGCTCGCACCGACGCCCAGCACCGTCGCACCGTGCCGGGCGACCAGGTCCCGGATCCCCTCGACCGCCTGCGCGACCAGCGGCTCGAACGCCCGCCTCCCCCGGTGCGGCAGCCGTACCTCGGCCAGTAAGCGCCCGCGCAGGTCGAGCAGGCACACCGTCGTACGGCGAAGTCCGAAGTGCACGCCGACGACGCGATACGTCCGCTCATCGACCGCCATCGGCGTCCGCGGCCGCCCGAGCGCCCGGTGTGCCGCCTCCGCGGGGAGCTCCCGCAGCAGCCCGGCCGAGCACAGCAGGCTGGTCAGCCTGGTCATCGTCCCGGTCGCCATCCCGGTCAGCTCGGACAGCTCCGACCGCGCGATCGGGCCGCGTCGCATGACCGTCCGCAGGATCGCCGAGTAGTTCTGCTGCCGCACTTCGGCCGTCACTGCAAGGCGGCCTTCGCATCGGAGAAGAACTTGGTCACCGCCTGCGACACCGAGCTCTTGCCGAAGCCGACCACCTGGTTCGCGTTCGGCAGTGAGGTCTGCAGCAACTTGCTCGCGCCGGGCGGGTACATCTGCAGCGCGGCCGGTCCCTTCGACGCGATCAGCGCGTAGTTGTCCAGTACCAGCTTGTTCAGGCCGGTCGCCGTCTTCGCCACGTCGGCCCGGATGTTCTCCGGGATCGGGACGCCGCGCGCCAGGCCCATCGCCTGCGCCGCCTCCGGCCGGCTGGTCAGGTACTTCAGCATCGAGACCGCGCCCTCGATGTTCTTCGACTTCGGCGAGATCGCGAACCAGCCGGCCGGGATGATGTTGGTCCCCGGCGCGGACCCGGCGCCGCCGGACGGGAACGTCCCGAGGCTCAGCGTGTCCTTCGTCAGACTCTGCATCGACGGCAGCCCGCGCGACGTCGCCGTCCCGGTGTACGCCGCCTTGCCGACCGTCACCGGGTCGTTCTGGAAGCCGGTCGCGGCCGCGGTGACCGGCATCGGTACGGCGGACCCGTTGCCGCGCAGGTCCTGCCAGAGCTGCAGCCACGCGGCCAGGTCCTCCTGGGCGAACCCGAGCGTGCTGCCGTCGCCGAACAGCGCCTTCCCGCGCCCGCGCAGGAACGACTCCAGCGCGATCGGATTGCCGCCGAGGTCCGCCGTACCGGCGAGCTTGTGGCCGCTCTTGTTCCAGACGTCGGCCATCGCGGACTTGTACTGGTCGATGGTCCAGTCCGGGCTCGGCGCGGTCAGGCCGAGACTCTTCAGCTTGGTCGTGTCGACGATGATGGCCGGCTGGGTCGCGGCGCCGAGCAGCGCGAAGTAGTACTTGCCGTCGGCCTTCGTGGTGGTCGCGACGTAGTCCGGCATCTTGTCCAGGCCGAGGTCGTCCTTGTACTGGTCCAGCGGCGCCACCGCCCCGCGCTTGATGTACTCCATCAGGTACGGCAGGTGGATCTGGAACACGTCCGGCGGGTTGCCGCCGGCAACGCGGGTGGCCAGCTTGTCGTAGTACCCCGAGAAACCTGAGTACTGCGGGTTCACCTTCGCCGCGCCGGAGCTCTTCTGGTAGAGGTCGAGCGCCTCGATGAGCTTCTTGTTCTGGTCGCCCTCACCCCAGAACATCACGTCCAGCGCGCCTTTCGACCCGCCGCCGCTCGAGGTGTTGTTGCTGCCGCCGAGCCCGCGGGTGCAGGACGACAGTGCGGTGACGCCGGCTGCCGCGGCCCCGAACTGCAGGAGCCGCCGCCGGGAGAACTGAGTGGTCATGATCAGCCTTTCGGTGCCTGTGTGGCGGGAATGCGTCGACGGACCAGGGCCGCGGCCTCCGGCAGTACGTCGGAGACCTCGTCGGCGAGCAGTTCCGCCAGCCGTGCCGCGGTCGGTCCGTCGTCGGCCGCGAGGTTGTGTTGCTCCCAGGGATCAGCCGCGAGGTCGTACAACTCCGCCTCGTCGTGGGAGCGGAAGACGTACCGATGACCGGCGGTCCGGACGGACAGGTTCAGGCTGTCCCGCGGGTACTGCCAGTCGGCGGCGTGGAACGGGTCGCCGTTCCCGCCGGGTCTGCCGTCGTGCAGCATCGTCTCGGCGGTCACGTAGTCGCGGATCGGCGCCGCCGTGCTGTCGCCGACCATCGCCGCGAACGACCGCCCGTCGTGCGAGTCGTGCCACGATACGTCGGCCAGCTCCGCCAACGTCGCCGCGACGTCGACCATCGACACGAAATTCGCGTTCCGGCTCTGCCGGCCGTCCGGGTGCCGCACGATCAGCGGGACCCGCAGGTCCTCCTCGTAGTGCAGCCAATGGCCCTTCTCCATCAGCCGGTGTGCGCCCATCAGGTCGCCGTGGTCGGACGTGAACACCACCACCGTCCGGTCCCACTCGCCTGCGTCCTCGAGGTACTGGCGGATCCGGCCGAACTGCGCGTCGACGAGAGCGCACAGCCCGAGGTAGTGGCTGGTCACCTCGATCCAGTTCTGCTCGTCGAGGTTCTCGAAGTCGCGGGCGAAGTGCGACTCGCGGACTTCCCGCGGCTTGGTCGCCGTACCTGTCTTCCAACTCTCCGGCAGTTGCACCTCGGCGCGGTCGATCAGCCGGTCGTACGGGCTCGGGACGAGCATCGGGAAATGCGGTGCGTTCATCGAGCAGACCGCGAGCCAGGGCTTGTCGCGCGGACGCCGGTCGAGTCCTTCGAGGAACGTGTCGCACTGCCAGGTCTCCAGGAACGAGTCCAGCGGCACGCTCGACGTCGCGTACGGCTTCGCCTTCAGCTGGGCGAGGTCCGTCGGCGTCAGGTTCTCGATGTGGTCGGGGTCGAACGGATACCCGCGCTTCCCCGCCCAGGCGCGGTAGTCCTCGATGTAGCGCCCGCGGTCCTGACCTCGCAGTACGGCCGGAATCGCGCTGCTGTCCGCCCAGCCCATCCGCTCGGGCGTCGTGCCGGGGACATGCCATTTGCCGTTGTAGTGCGTGTGGTAGCCGGCCGCGGCGAACGCCTGTGCGACGCCGGCCTCGCGGAGTCGCGGCTCGATCGGACGCCAGTTCCCCAGTACGCCGTGGTGCCGCGGCATCAGCCCCGTCCACAGGCTGGTACGCGACGGGCAGCACAACGGGAACGGCGTGTAGCAGGCGTCGAAGACGGTCGACGCCTCCGCCAGCGCGTCCAGGTTCGGCGTTCGCGCGGCGGGGTTTCCGGTACAGCCCAGGGTGTTCCAGCTCTGCTCGTCGGCCATCACGACCAGCACGTTCAGACGGTTGTCCACACGTCCCACCTTGTCGGTTCGACGGGTTTACTTCCAGCTGAAGTTAATTGCGCGGGACGGGTGTGTCAACCGCTCGTCCGGCATTAACTTCCGCCAGAAGGAAACTGTTACCGAACGCCGCGGCGGAGGTTCACGAACTCCGCGGTGGTCGCGGTGATCGCCCGTTCGGTAGGCAGCCGCTCCATCGACGAGGCGCCGTAGAAGCCGTCGATGTCCGGGCACAGCTCGAGGATCCGTTGTACGTCGGGAGGCTCCGCGATCGGGCCGCCGTGGCAGAGCACGAAGATGTCCGGCCGGATCGCGCGGGCCGCCGCGGTCCACTCGTTGATCAGCGGGGCACAGTCGTCCAGCGTGCGCGCCGTACCGGCACCGATCGACCCGCCTGTGGTGAGGCCGAGGTGGCAGACGATCACGTCCGCGCCCGCCTCGGTCATCGCGACCGCGTCGGCGCCGGAGAACACGTACGGCGTGGTCAGCAGGCCGAGTTCGTGGGCGACCGCGATCATCTTCACCTCCTCGGCGTACCCCATGCCGGTCTCCTCCAGGTTCGCCCGGAACGTGCCGTCGATCAGGCCGACGGTCGGGAAGTTCTGTACGCCGGAGAACCCGAGGTCGATGAGGCGCTTCAGGTACTGGGTCGGCTGGTAGAACGGGTCGGTACCGTTCACGCCGGCCAGCACCGGGGTGTGCTCAACGACCGGCAGGACCTCGCGGCCCATGTCCACGACGATGTCGTTCGCGTTGCCGTAGGCAAGCAGTCCGGCGAGCGACCCGCGGCCGGCCATCCGGTACCGGCCGGAGTTGTAGATCACGATCAGGTCGATGCCGCCGGTCTCCTCGCACTTCGCGGACAGGCCGGTGCCGGCGCCGCCGCCGACGATCAGCTCGCCGGCCGCACGCTTGGCCCGCAGGCGTTCCAGGATGGCGTCGCGGTTCATCGGTTCTCCTTCGTGAGATAGGTGTTGAGCTTGTCCGCCGCCGCCTCGGCGAACTGGGCGTCGTTGATCGCGGCGTCGATCTCGACGAGCTCGACGACCGAGCGGTCCACGGTGCCGCGGATCGCGTCGAACAGGGCGGCGTCGGCGGCCGGGTCGTGGAACACGCCGCCCTCGACCGCGATCGCCGAGATGCCTTTGAGCGGCAGCAGGAGGGCGGTCGGCCCGGTGGCGGCATTGAGTCGGTCGGTCAACCTGCGGCCGAGTTCGGCGCACTCCTCGGGGGTCGTGCGCATCAGCGTGACCGACGGGTTGTGCACGAACAGCTTCCGGTCCCGGAACTTCTCCGGCACCGTCTCCATCGGCCCGAAGTTCACCATGTCCAGCGCGCCGACCGACACCACCTGCGGGATCCCGGCCCGGCCGGCCGCCGTCAGCCGGTCCGGTCCGGCCGAGAACACGCCGCCGACCAGCTCGTCCGCCAGCTCGGTCGTGGTCAGGTCGAGCACTCCGGCGAGCTGCCCCGCCAGCGACTCCAGCGTGCGGCCGCCGACGCCGGTCATGTGGAACACGAGCACCTCGTACCCGAGCTCCGTCAGCCGCGCCCGCGCCGTGTTCACCGCAGGCGTGGTCACTCCGAACATGCTTGCTGCCAGCAACGGTACGTCGGTCGCCGTGGTCACCGGCCCGGCGAGCACCATCCCCGCGACGGCCGCCGCCGCGTTCGCCAGGATCTTCGCCGACAACCGGTTCACCCCGGCGACGTCCACCACACTCGGCATCAGCACGAGGTCGGTCTCCCGCACGTACGCCGAGGTGTCGCCCGACGCCGCCGTCGACACGATCACCTTCGGCACCCCCAACGGCAACTCCCGGAACGCGGCCGCCGCGATCGACGTACCCCCGGTCCCACCCAACGCCAACGCCCCGTCCAACCGCCCGTCGTCGTACAAACCCCGCACCACCACCGCCGCCCCACGCGCCATCGCAGTCACCGCGGCCCCCCGGTCCCCCGCCGCCCGCAACTCCCCCAGCTCGACCCCCGCCGCGGCAGCCACGACCTCCCGCCCCACCTCAGCGGGCATCCCCGCATCCCCCAGCACCCCGACATCAACCACAACCACACTTACCCCAGCCGCCAGCAGCCGGTCCCGCACGAACGCGTACTCGTCGGCCTTGGTATCGAGCGTCCCCACCAACACGACCGTCGGCATCTCACTCACCTACCGTTTCGCGGTTCGGAGTGGAGAAGCAGATGACGAAGACCGCCTCGTCCTCCCCCACGTTGCGCGCGTTGTGGAGTGCACCCGTCGGGATGCTGATCGTGTCGCCCGGACCCATCCTGACCTTGTCGTCGTCGACCGTGTGTTCGATCGTGCCCTGCAGCACGTGCAGTACCTCGTCGCAGTTCGGGTGGTAGTGGCGTGGGTTCTGCTCCCCCGGGCGGATGTAGCAACGGCCGACCGTCATCGTGCTGGAGTTGCCCAGCGCGGCCGAGACCATCCACTCGAGTCGCCCCCACGGCTGTTCCTCCACCGTCACCGCGTCGGCGGCCGTCACCCGGCTCTTCTCTCCCATGCTCAACTCCCCATCGTCGCGGACGTACCGGCAGGCAGCCGGCGGTACAACTCGTACAGCTTGAGGATCTCCCGCACCTGCCCGAGCGTGCCCTTCCCGACCGGCTTCCCGGCCAGCACGCTCTCGCAGAAGTGCACGATCTCCGGCACATACCCGAGGTAGAACAAGTTCTTGTTGTAGAGCTGCCCGAGCGAGAACTCCGGCTCCCAGTGCAGCGGAGCCACCGCGTCGTCGGTCACGAACGACGAGGACCGCCCGTAACCGAGGTCGGCTCCGGCGCGGTAGTACGTGATGCGTACACCGTTCTCCACCACGACGTTCGCCCCGTCCCCGATCACCTCCACCCGCTCCAGCGGCGCCCCGTTCGCCGACCCTGCCGCGAGATGCAGCGTGCCGACCGCCCCCGACTCGAACAGCAGACTCGACACACTCGCCCCGGTCCGCGGCTCCCACTCGTAGCTCAACCGCCGTACGGGCCCCATCAGGTACGTGAGGACCGCCGCCGGATGGAAGATGTGATCCAGGAAGCCGATCATCTTCACGTCGTCCGGACGGTCCTCCGGTGCCGGCAACGCCTGCGGGTACCGCACCGAGATCGACGACACCGCCCCGAACTCCGGCGTACCGATGATCGCCTTCACCTTCTCGGTCGCCGGCGTGAAGATCTTCTTCAACCCGGTCATCACGGTCCGGCCCGTCTCCTCGGCCGCCGCCTGCAGCCGATCCAGCTGCGCGATCCCGGCCGCGGTCGGCTTCTCCATCCACACGTGCGCGCCGGCCCGCACGCAGTCCTCGGCCAGTGCCGTCGCCTGCACGTCCCCTTCGGACGTGTACGACGTCACGATGAACACCGCGTCCGGCCGCTCCACCGACAACATCTCGCGATGGTCGTCGTACGCTGCCGCGGCCCCGAACTGGCGCGCATACGTCTCGGCCCGATCCAGCTGTACGTCGCACACGGCCACGAGGTCGACCGGGGCGTACTGGAACGCCGGATACACGTTGCGGTACGAGTGTCCGCCCGCGCCGACGAAGGCGACGCGCAGCCGCTCGGAGTACTCGAACTGATAGGTCACGGTCATCGCAAGGCTCCAGCCACGAGGCCCCGGGTGAACGACCGCTGCAACACGACGTACACCAGGACGGACGGAATCATCGCCAGCACGATGCCGGCGAACAAGGCACCTGAATCGGAGCTGTACTGCCCCTGGAACTGCACCAGGGCGAGCGGGATCGTCCGCTTCTCCTGGCTGAACAACAGCAACAGCGCGAGCTGGTACTCGTTCCACGCGCCGAGGAAACTGAACACCCCGACCGCGAGGACCGCGGGCTTCGCCAGCGGCAGCATCACGCTCCGGAAGATCCGCCAGTCGCCCGCGCCGTCGACCCGCGCGGACTCGATCAGCTCGTCCGGCAGGTCGCGGAAGAAGTTCCGGGCGATGAACACCCCGAGCGGTACCCCGCCGGCGACCAGGATCAACCCGAGCCCGACCCGGCTGTCGACCAGCGACATCTCGCGCAGCTGGTAGAACGTCGGCACCATGATCGCCTCACCGGGCAGCGTCATCACCAGCAGGTACGCGTAGAAGATGCCGTTGCTCCGCCCGGTCGTCAGCTTGCCGAACGCGTATCCCGCGGGGCACGTGACGAGCACGGTCAACGCGGTCACGGCGATCGCGATCACGGCGCTGTTCACGAAGTACGTACTGAAGGCGCCGCTCGTCCACACCGTGCGGAAGTTCTCCCACCGCCAGTGCACGGGCAGGCCGAGCGCGTCGCCGTAGATCTCGGTGTTGTTCTTGAAGGCGCTGAGCAGCGCCCAGAGCACCGGGACCATGGTCGCGCCGGCGATCAGCGCGACCAGAACCACGAGTCCGTGGTGCCAGCGGGTGACGGTACGCATGCGGTCACCTCCCCAGGGCGGCGCGGTCGCGCCAGCGGTTGAAGGAGACGGTGATCACGACCGCGATCACCGCGATGCTCAGCCCGGCCGCACTGGCCGCGCCGATGTCGCCGAGCCCGAACGCCTGACGGTAGGCGTACACCGCGACCAGCTCGGTGGACCGGTCCGGGCCGCCCTCGGTCATCGACCACACGGTGCCGAAGCCCTTGAGCGCGTTGATGAACGCCAGTACGACGACCAGGCTGATCGCGTTGTGCAGTGACGGCACCGTGATGTTCCGGAACCGCTGCCACGCGCCGGCGCCGTCGATCGCGGCCGCCTCGTGCAGCGCGGGATCGATCGCCTGGATCGCGGCGAGGAAGATCACCAGGTAGAAACCGTACGCCTGCCAGGCGCTCGCGATCCCGACCGCGGGCAGCGCGAACGTCGTACTGCCCAGCCACGGCTCGGTCAACCGTCCCAATCCGATCGCGTGCAGGAAGCCGTTCAGCAACCCGATCGTCGGGTGGTACAGCTGGCTCCAGATCACGCCGACGACGGCGAGCGACATGATGTGCGGCACGAACACCAGGCTGCGGAACAACGTCTGCGCCCGGCGCCACCGGATCTCGCTGATCAGCGCGGCGAGCACGAGCCCACCACCGACCGCGAGGCACAGGTGCATCGCCCACCAGATCACCGTCCGGCCGAGCGCCCGGAGGAAGAACGGATCCGACCAGACGTGCGCGTAGTTGTCCAGCCAGGCCCTGTGCATGACCGGCGCGACACCGTCCCAGCGGTAGAAGCTCAGCTCGACGCCACGCAGCAGCGGCAGGAACAGGAAGACCGCGAGCAGTGCCAGCGACGGCAGCAGCATGAGCGTGATCAGCGTCGTACGACGCGTCCCCTTCATCGGCCGGCTCCCATCTTGTCCTGTACGCCCTGCATCGCGTGCTCGGGTGTCGTACGGCGGGTCAGCAGGCCCTGAACGGCCTGGTACCACGCCTCCTTGGCCGCGTCCGGCAGGTACACGCTCGGGTTGAACCCGGTGCCCTTGGCAACCTTCTCCAGCCCGTCCTGGACAGCCGGATCGAGCACAGTGCCGGGCGGCACCACCTGGGCCGGGACCAGTGTGCGACCCTTCGCCGCGGTCAGCTTCAGGTACTCCGGACTCGCCAGCCAGCGCAGCCACTCGACCACCGCCGAGCGGGACTTCGTGCTCTTGTTCACCACCCAGCTCAGCGCCAGCCCGGCCGTCGGCAACGCCTCCTGCCCGGCGTCCACCGGCGGCATCGGGAACGCGCCGTACTGCGAGACGTCGATCCCGTCGTGCCGCGCATCTGCCATCGACCCCTGCGGTACGACGGTCATCGCACCGCCGCCCTTCCAGAACGCGGCCTGCGCCTGACCTCCGTCGAGCGCGGCCGCCTGGCCGCCGTCCAGGCAGCCCTTCGCGATCAGGTCGGACAGCATCTGCCCGCCGCGAACCACGTCCGGATCCGCGAACGACCCGGATCCGTTGATGATCTGGCTCATCTTCTGCCGCCCGGCGGAGGCCTGTACGAGGGCCCCGAGCAACCAGCCGCCCGCGAAGTTGTCCCGCGCGCCGGCCAGCAGCGGTTTCACCCCGGCGTCCTTCAACTTCTGGCAGGTGCCGAGGAACCCTTGCCAGTCCCGCGGTACGTCGATGCCGTGCGCGGCGAAGATCTTCTTGTTGTAGTAGACCTGGAACACGTCCAGGCCCTCGACGATCTCGTAGATCTTGCCGGTGCTCGCCTTCGTCTGCTTGACCACCTCGGGCTGGAACCGGCCGGCCAGCCCGTTGGTCGCGAAGACCTCGTCCAACGGCCAGATCAGTCCCGCCTTGGCGAGCATGCCGACCCGGCCCGGACCCGAGTTCACCAGCAGCAGGTCCGGTCCGCTGCCGGACCGCAGCAGGGTCTGCACGCTGCCCTGCTCGAACGAGATCGCTCCCTTCACGTACTCGACCTTGATGTCGGGATGCTGCTGCTCGAACGCCGCGACCGTGGCATCGGTGTACGGGAAGTCCGCTCCCATGATGCGGATCGTCCGCGACGTGTCCTGCGGGCCGTCGGCGCTCAGCGCTCCGGTGCCGGGCGCGGCGACCGTGGCACACCCGGGCAGGACGAGCAGCAGGGCAATCCAGATCCATCTCATTGCGCCCCACCTCACAGACCAATAGGCTCGATGGCGCCCTAGATTGGCGCTCGAAACCCGATGCCATCTATAGCCACAGCGACGAAATTGGACTCTGTTTGTGATCCAGGACGGTAATGGCCTCAGATTCCCGTAGATTCTCAGCGGATGAGCTCGCTCGCATGCTGGTCGGGACCGGCGCCCGGTCCGGCCCGCTGTACCGGCAGCTCAGCGACAGCCTGGCCGAGCTGATCGAGCGCGGCGAGCTGCCGCCGGGCGCCGCCCTGCCACCGGAGCGCGCGCTGTCCACCGCGTTGACGGTCAGCCGTACGACGGTGGTCGCGGCGTACCAGGCGCTCCGCGAGAAGGGGCAGCTCGAGCGGCGGCAGGGCAGCGGGACGCGGGTCGCGCTCGACCGCAACCGGGAGACCGTGTCGGGACTGGGCGGCGACCACGCCGCGAGCCAGTTCCTGAACGGGCCGCTGGCAACGATCGACTTCGCCACCGCCGCGCTGCCGAGTCTCGACCTGGTCGCCGACGTTGCCGCCGGGTTGACCCGGGACGACTACCTCCGGCTGACCAGCACCCATCACGGCTACCACCTGCGCGGCCTGCCCGCACTGCGCGAGCGGATCGCCCGCTGGTACAGCGACGCCGGTACGCCGACCGTGCCCGAGGACATCCTGATCACGTCGGGTGCCCAGCAGGCGCTCGAACTGGTGGCGCGCGGGTGCTTGCAGCCGGGCGACGGCGTGGTCGTCGAGCAACCGACGTACCGCGGGGCCTTGGAGGCGTTCGCGCGGACCGGCAGCCGGCTGCGGACCGTCCGCATCGACGAGCACGGCCTGGACGTGGCGGCGCTGGAGCGGCTGCTCGCGAACGAGTCGCCACGGCTCGTGTACGTGCAGACGGCCGCGCACAACCCGACCGGCGTCGTCCTGTCCGACGACCGTCGGCAGCGGCTCGCGAAGCTGCTCGACCAGCACGAGGTGGTGCTCGTCGACGACACCTCATTGGCCGGTACGGCATTCGACGGCCGGGCGACTCCCGCCGCTCTGGGGACGCACGAGCGGCTGGTGACGATCGGCTCGATGAGCAAGCTGTTCTGGGGCGGGCTGCGGCTCGGCTGGATCCGCGCCGTACCGCAGGTGGTCTCCCGGTTCGCGCAGGTTCGCGGGATCACCGACCTCGGCAGCTCGCTCGTCGCGCAGGAGGTCGCGCTGCGGCTGCTGGACCACCGCGCCGACGCCGAGGCGGAACGCCGGACGGCACTGCCCGTCGGATTGCGGACGTTGACCGAGCTGCTCGGCCGGCACCTCCCCGACTGGAGCTGGCAGGAGCCGCAGGCGGGCGCGTCGCTGTGGGTCCGCCTCCCACACGGCGACGCCACCCACTTCGCCCAGATCGCGCTCCGGTACGGCGTCGCGCTGCTCCCCGGCGCGGTCTTCTCCGCCGACGGCAGCACCGACCACCACACCCGCCTGCCGTACGCGTTGCCCCCGGCAACGTTGACCCAGGGCGTCGCCCGCCTGTCCCAGGCCTGGACCGACTACATCAACCGCACCACGGTCGACGTCACCCTGACGTCGGCCGTGACCTGAGCGGCTCAGAAGTCGTCGACGCGTGGCTGGCTCCGGTCCTCGGTGGCGACCAGCACGTCGAGCAGCATCTCCTGCAGGCGCAGCCGCACCTGAGCCTGGTCCGCCGCATCCCAGAGATTCTCGAGCTCCTGCGGATCGGCCTCCAGGTCGTACAACTCCCCGGCACGATCACGATCCGTCGACGGCCGCCCGTGGTAGACGACCAGCTTCCACTGCCCGGTCCGCAGCATCGTGGTGTGAACGGGCGGATCGTAGGGATGCCCGCTGTTCCGGTACTCGCTGATCGCCCAGCCGCGCCCGACCGCGCCGGCGTCCCCGCGGGCCAGCGGCAGCAAGCTGCTCCCCTGGCCGCGAGGCAGCGCCGGTGCCCCGGCGGCGTCCAGGAACGTCGGCGCCAGATCGACCCATTGCACCAGCTCCGGCCGGCGCGTGCCTGCGGGCAGCTGCCCCGGCCAGCGGACGATCAACGGCACCCGGACGGCGCAGTCGTACATCATCGGGCCCTTCAGCATCAACTGATGGTCGCCCAGCATTTCTCCGTGGTCGCTGGTGAACACAACGATCGTGTTGTCCGCCAGGCCTTCCGCCTCGAGCGCGGCCAGGATCCGGCCGACCTCGTCGTCGACCAGCGTGACCATCGCCCAGTACGCCGCCTTGACCTGCTGCAACTCGTCCTCGGTGTACGACAGGTACCCGCGCGCGTGCCCGGCGTACGACTCCTTCGACGCTTCGGTCAGGATCGGCGGCTTGTCGTCCAGCTCGGCGGGACGGGTCACCGGCGGCGGCAACTGCTCGGCCCGGTACCGCTCCAGGTACTCCGCCGGAGCACCGAAGCCGTGATGCGGGTCGAAGAAGTTCGCGACGAAACAGAACGGCTTCGACCGGTCCCGTGACGCCTGCAGGAAGTCGATCGTCTCGTTCCCGATCCACCGGCTGTAGTGCGCCTCGGTCGGCAGGTTGTCGAACCCGGGGCCGCCAGGTTCCCGGGCCTGCGCCGCGAGTTCGGGGTACGCCGTCTGCAGCCAGCGGTGGTACTGGTTCTCCGACGAACCCGGATACGGGTCGTGCGCCCAGCGGAAGACCCGGAAGCCGTCGTCGTGCCGCGGCTCCAACCGGCCTCCCTTGCAGGCCGAAAGGTGCAGCTTGCCGACCAGGCCGCAGTCGTAGCCCTCGTCGGCCAGCGTCCTGGTGAAGAACTCCTCGTGGTCCGGCAACTGGACGCCGTTCGCCCAGAGACCGTGCGCGTGCGGGTATCTCGAGGTCATCAGCGACGCCCGCGACGGTGAGCAGACCGGATTCTGCACGTAGCAGTTCTCGAAGAGCACGCCCTCCGCGGCCAGCCGGTCCAGGTTCGGCGTCCGGACATGCTCGTTGCCGTACGCACCGAGCGTGTCGTAGCGCTGTTGATCCGTACAGATGAGAAGGATGTTCGGGCGTTCACTCATGACTTGACGGCTCCTGCGATTCCCTCGACGAAGTAGCGTTGGAGTACGACGAACAGCACGACCACCGGGAGCAGCGAGATCGACGCGGCCGCGGCCATGCCGGACCAGTCCGTCGAGTTCTCGCCGACGAAGGCGAGCATGCCGACACTCAGGGTCCGGAGATCCGGCCGCGAGAAGCTGAACACCAGCGGCAGGAAGAACGCGTTCCAGGTGCCCAGGAACGTCAGCAGCGTGACGGTCGCGGTCACCGGGTTGGCCAGCGGCAGCATGATCCGGCCGAAGATGCTGAGGAACCCGGCGCCGTCGATGACGGCCGACTCCTCGAGTTCCCGCGGCAACTGGCGGAAGTAGCCGAGATACAGCAGGACCGAGGCGACGTGCGCGCCACCCGACAGGGCGAGCACCATGCCCGTCAGCGAGTTGAGCAGCCCGAGCCGCTGGGAGATCTCGACCACCGGGATGATCGTGTATCCGGTGGGCACGAACAGGGTCGCGATCAGCACACCCATGACGATCTTCCGGCCGAAGAATCGGTAGCGGGCCAGGACGTAGCCCGCCATCGCGCACCGCACGACGACGAGCACGACGGTCGTCACCGTGACCACGACAGTGTTGAACAGGTACTGACCGAACCCGGCATCGCTCCAGGCCCGGCCGTAGTTGCCCCACCGGGCGTGTTTCGGCAACAGCGAGAGCCCGGACGTGAAGACCTCGAGCGGGTCCTTGAGCGACGCACCGATCATCCACAGGAACGGGTAGATCCAGAGCAGCCCGCCGATGCCGATCACCACCGCCGCGCACCACCACGGCAGGCGGCGCAGCACACGCGCCGGGTTCCACCGGTTCGGCCGGCCGGCCGCGACCTCGTCCGCCGTACTCATGCCGTACCCCTCGCCTTCCGGGCGGCCCGGATCCCGAGCAACTGCAGGACTCCGATCAGGCCGACGAACAAGCCGAAGATCACCGCCGCGGCCGAGGCGAAGCCCAGCTCGGGAACCGTCGCGGCGAACGCCCACCGATAGATGTAGATCTCGACCACCTCGGTCGCGTAGAAGGGACCTCCGTTGGTCATGGTGAGCATCAGGTCGAAGACCTTCAGCGTGCTTTCCAGGGTCAGCAGCGTGATGATCACCGCGAACGGCTTCAGCAGCGGCAGCGTCACATGCCGCAGCAACCCCCAGGGCCCGGCCCCGTCGATCGCCGCGGCCTCGTAGACCTCGTCCGGTACCGTCTGCAGCGCGGCGAGCCAGTAGATCAGCGTGACGCCGAACCACTTCCAGATATAGACCCCGACCACCGTCCACAGCGCGGTCTTCGGATCGCCCAGGAAGTTGATGCCGTCGGCCACCAGACCGAGCTTGCGCAGAACCACGTTCACCGGACCCGACGCCGGGTCGAAGACGAACTGCATCACGATCCCGACGATCGCCGTCGTGGTCACCACAGGCAGGAAGAACGCGGTCCGGAACAACGTCCGCATCGGCAGCTTGGGCGAGTTCAGTACGAGCGCCAGCAGCAGGGTGAACAGCACCTTCACCGGCACGACGGCCACCATGAACAGCACGGTGATCTTGAACGAGTTCCAGAACAACGGGTCGGCCAGCACGGCCCGGTAGTTCGCCAGTCCGACCCAGTGTTTCGCCTCGTCGAACCCGTTCCACTCGACGAACGAGTACCAGTAGCTCGCGAGCACCGGGTAGATCGTGTAGACGCCGTACAGGACGACGGTCGGAGTGAGGAACAGCCAGATCCACAGCCGATTGCGCCCCTGCCGCGGGGGCTGCGGGCGTCTCGGCGACCGGCCTGCCGGGTCGGTACGGCGGTCCGCCCGGCCCTCAACGGTGACAGTCACGGCTCGGCACGCTCCTCACGACGTCTTGTACTTGTCGTGGCCGTAGTCCTCACCGGGCGTCCAGTTGCCGAACACCCAGTCGCTCTCGCTGACCTTCACGCCCTTCGCTGCCACGGCCTTGATCGCCCGCGCGCGCTCCGCGGTGAGCTTCCGGTCGTACTCCGACAGCGCCTTCCGGGCGTCGGGGAGCTGGCCGCTGAGCACGCCCTGCACGATTCCGCCGAGGTCCGGCTCGACCTGTTTCATCTCCGCCACCACCTCGCTGACTCCGGGGTTGCGGACCTCCGGCGCGGGCCGGAGCCGGATCTGCCGGCCGAACAGCTCGGCCGCCTTCTTGTAGGTCGGGTGGACGTTCGCCTTGTTCACCAGCGCGAGGTCGACCGGCATTCCGTCCATCTGCTCGGTCTCGGCGAGCATCACTTCCTCGGTGGTGAAGATCTTCAGCAGCTTGGCGACAAGTTCAGGCTCCTTGGACGTGGCCGCGGCACAGTAGTCGCCCGCCTTCGGCGGCGCGTAGAGCACCACCGGCCGGCCCGCCTCGGACGACGGGACGGACGCCACACCGACCTTGTCGACGAACGCCTTGAACTGGTCCTTGATCACGCCGATGTTCCACGGACCGTCGAAGAACAGGCCGGCCACGCCGGTGGACCACCGAGCGCGCGCGGTCCGCGCGTCCAGCGAGGACGACGCCGGGAAGATCAGGCCGTCCTTCTTCAACGCGCCGAGGAAGTCGATGGCGTGCACGTACGGATCGGTTCCGTAGCTGAAGGCGCCGGTGCGCGGGTCGGTGGCGCCGACGCCGCCGGCGGCCATCGCCAGGTCGGAGACGTGTTCACCGAGACGCTGGGCGAACTGCAGTGGAGCGATCCATCCCGAGATCCCGTCGCCGCCGGCGGACTTGATCTTGGCGGCCGCGGCCCGGAAGCCGTCCCAGGTCGCCAGATCGCGGTCCGGATCCAGGCCGGCCTTCTCGGCGAGTTCCACGTTGTACCACGTCAGCGTCCCGTACTGCCGGTAATTCACCATCGGCAGCGAGTACAGCTTGCCGTCGAAGTGCGTGAAGCCGTTCAGGAACGCGTCGGCCGGCATCGCCGACAGATCCTCCTTGCTCAGCTCGATCGGCGCGATCCAGCCGTCCTTGCGCAATCGCGGCTGCGGCAGCTTCACGCCGGCCGTCGTGAACACGTCCGGAAGCTGCTTGCTCCCGAAGGCCAGTTGCAGCGCCTGGCCCTGCTGGTTCGGGTTGTAGACCGTGTACTGCACAACGGTTCCGGACGATTTCTGGAAGTCCGCGAACAGCTTCTTGTGCAGGTCCTCGCGAGGCTGGAAGTGGTCCCAGACCCGCAGCGTCTTCGCGCCGGCCGCCTGGCCACCGCCACCTCCCCCCGGTGCGGTGCTGCAGGCCGCGGCCGCGAGCGCACCGATCACGCCACCGGCCGACGCGCCGAAGAATCTTCGCCTGCTGATCATGGATCCTCCCTGGGGATCACCTGGCCCGCTTTGATGATTCATCGTTGTACCAGGAACGTAACCCAGCTGTACAGATCTCGCCGAGAGCTCGGCCGAACGCCGCTCGGATTCAGGCGCGACAGGATTTAACGTTGTATCGTCGCAGCGACAGATCCTGGCGATGGGAGGTGCCGATGGCGGCAACACTCGGCGATGTCGCCGCGCGGGCGGGCGTGTCGATCAAGACCGTGTCGAACGTCGTCAACGGCACCGGCCGGGTCGGCGCAGCGACCAGGCAACGCGTGGAGCAGGTGATCGACGAGCTCGGGTACCGCCCGAACGTCTCGGCCCGGAGCCTGCGGCGCGGGCGGTCCGGCGTGATCGCGCTCGCCGTACCGCAGATCGGCAACCCGTACTTCGCCGAACTGGCCGAGCTGATCGTCAAGTCGGCCGAGAGCTACGGGTGGACGGTCCTGGTCGATCAGACCGACGCGAACCCGGAGCGCGAACGGCTCGTCCTGCAAGGGATCCGGTCGCAGCTCATCGACGGACTGCTGTTCGTGCCCGGCCGGCTGACCGCGGACGACTTCGCCGCCCGGACCGACACCACACCGATGGTCCTGCTCGGCGAGCGGCTGACCAGGGTCGCCGACCGGGTGGCCATCGACAGCTACGCCGCGGGTCGTGCGGCCACCGAGCACCTGATCGACCTCGGCCGGAAGCGGATCGCCGTGATCGGTGCCACGCCCAGCGGCGACGCGGTCTCCCGCGGCCGCTACGAGGGGTACTACGACGCACTGGTCGCCGCGGGTCTGCGGCCCGCGGCGCGGTTGGTGCGGTCCCAGGAGCGCTGGCGGCAGGACAAGGGCGTCGAGGCGGTCGAGCATCTGCTGGCCCTCAGCCGCCCGCCGGATGCCCTGTTCTGCTCGAACGACCTGCTGGCACACGGCGCGCTGCGAGCCCTCTTCGACAACGGCGTCCGGGTCCCCGAGGACGTCGCCGTGGTCGGTATCGACGACATCGCCGCGAACCGTTACACCCGCCCCAGCCTGACGTCGATCGCCCCGGACAAGCAGCACATCGCCGAGACCGCGGTCGGGCTGCTCGCGGATCGGCTGAAGGGCAGCTTCTCGTCCGCACCGCGTGAGTTCGTGGCCGGTTTCCATCTCGAGGTCCGGGAAAGCACCGGTGGATGACCGCGCACCGCGGCAGATCGTTCTCGTCCTGACCGATCAGCAACGCGCGGACCTGACTGCCCGGGAAGGATTCCCCCGGGACTGCACACCCACCCTCGACAACCTGGCCACCACGGGCCGGTGGTTCGACCGCGCCTACACCACGACACCTCTCTGCGTGCCGGCTCGGATCAGCCTGCTCACCGGCCGGTTCCCGAGCGCGCACGGCGTCCTCGGCAATACCGGGTACCACGACCCGGCGCGCGGCGCCGACCTCGTCGACGTCGTCGGACGCGCCGGGTTCCGGACCGCACTGATCGGCAAGAACCACTCGCACCTGACGCCGGACCGCATGGACCACTGGGCCGAGTACAGCCACTACGGCCGTATCCCGCCGACGGCCGCGACCGGCGCCGACCGCGACTTCGACGACTGGTTGCGCGCGAACCCCGGTACGACGACTACGCCGACGCCGTTCGCCCTCGCGCAGCAACTACCGGTCCGCCTGGTCGACGAGGCGATCGACTGGCTGGACTCGGCCGGTCCCGACGACCGCTCCCTCCTCTGGTTGTCGATCCCCGAACCGCATGTTCCCTACCAGGTTCCCGAACCGTACTTCTCCGGCTACGGGCCGGACACCGTGCCGCCACCCGCGACAACGTCCGCCGTTCTGGCCGACCGTGACTTTGCCTGGCGCTACGCCGGTCGGCTCGCGGAGCTCAGCGGCGAGGCCGCGCCGGCAGTCCTGGCGCGGGCACGCGCCAACTACGTCGGCATGCTGCGTCTGGTCGACGACCAGCTCTCGAGGCTGGTCGACCACCTCCGGCGGACCGGGCGGCTGGCCACGACGCTGTTCGTGCACCTGGCCGATCACGGCGACTTCGCCGGAGAGTACGGCCTGATGCGCAAAGGCCCGGGATTGCCCGAGGTACTCGCACGGATCCCGCTGCTCTTCCACGGGCCCGGCGTCCGGCCGGCCCCGCGGCCCAGCCACGCCCACGTGTCGATCGCAGACGTCCTGCCGACGATCTGTGAACTCCTCGACGAGCCGGTACCGGCCGGCGTGCAGGGCCGCAGTCTCGTTCCGCTGCTCCGCGATCCGGAAGCTGACGGCTTCACGAGTGTCTACGCCGAACAGGGAGACGGAACTCCGATACTCCAGGCCGAGCCTGCGGGCCGACTGCCCGGAGTACGTGAGACACCCTCGGGCGATCTCGCGGTCGACACAGTCAACGAGATCACCCAGTCCGGCCGCCGCCGGATGGTCCGGGCCGACCGATGGAAGCTGCTGTCGACCGCGGACGGTGCGGTGCAGCTCTTCGACCTGGAAGCGGATCCTTTCGAACTCGAAGACCTCGCCGACCGCGCGGAGCATGCCGAGACGTTGCGGCACCTCCGCGGCGAACTCGAGCACTGGATCGACCTGATCCACCGCACCTCAGGCATCACCTGATCCGCCACTCACTCGTGCAGCCAGCACCGTGACCAGTGGCCGTCGGGGAACGTGGTGGCCGGGGGTGGCTTCTCGGTGCAGATCGGCATCGTGTGGGGGCAGCGGGCCGCGAACGGGCAGCCCGCGAGTTCCTGCTCCCGGTCGGCCGGCTCCGTAGGACTGTCGACAATCGGCAATCTACCGCGCTCGCCGACGCGGTCCGGGTCCGGCGAGGACTCGAGCAGCAGCTGCGTGTACGGGTGCCGCGGGTGCTGCGTGACCTGCTCCGCTGGGCCGCCCTCGACCATCCGCGCGGCGTAGATCACGTTGATCTCGTCCGCGAAGTACCGGGCACTCGCGATGTCGTGCGTGATGTACAGCATCGCGAGCCCGTCCCGCGCGCACAGGTCCGCGAACAGCCTCAGTACGTCGAGCCGGATCGAGACGTCCAGCATCGACACCGGCTCGTCGCCGATCAGGACGGCCGGGTCCGCGGCCAGCGCGCGGGCGATCGCGACGCGCTGCCGCTGGCCGCCGGACAACTCGTGCGGGTACTTGTCGACGTACTGCTCCCCCGGCGACAGGTTCACCCGTTCGAGCAGCTCGACGATCCGCGCGTCCAGGTCGCCGCGCGCGCCGAAGTTCCGTAGTGGGCGGCCCAGGATGTAGCGGACCTTGTGCAGCTGGTTCAGTGACGCGAACGGGTCCTGCATGATCAGCTGCACCTGGCCGAAGTGCGCCTGCCGGTCCGCGCGCCGCCGGCCGCTGACCTCCTTGCCGGCCAGCCGGATCGTACCCTCGGACGGCTCGTCGCCGAGCGTCAGGATCCGGGCCAGCGTGCTCTTGCCGGACCCGCTCTCCCCGACCAGCGCCACCACCTTGCCCGGCTCCAGCTTCAGCGAAGCCGAGTCCACCGCAGTGAACCATTGACCGTGCCGCCTGCCGTGCAACGCCATCCGCTTGGTGACGTCAATGGCCTCCAGCATGGCCCACCTCCTGACGGTCGAGGAGCAGGCAGGCTGCCTGCGTACGGTCGCGCTCGATCAGCAACGGAAGTGTCTCCTTGCAGTCGTCGACGCGTTGCGGGCAGCGCGGCTCGAACGCGCACCCGGTCGGCAGCCGGCGCAGGTCGGGCGGCGCTCCTCCGATCCCGCGCAGCTCCCGCCGCGGACCGTGCAACGACGGGAACGAGTCCCGCAGCCCTTGGGTATAAGGATGTTTCGGGTCCCGGTAGATGTCCTGCGCATCGGCGATCTCGACCGCGCGACCGGCGTACATCACCATGATCCGGTCGGCGAGCTCGACCAGCAGCGACAGGTCGTGCGTGACGAACAGGACCGAGAACCCGAAGGTCGCCTGCAGCTCCTTCAGGTTGTCGAGGATCTGCCGCTGCATCACCACGTCGACCGCGGTCGTCGGCTCGTCCATCACCACCAGGTCGGGCTCGCAGGCGAGCGACAGCGCGATCGCGGCCCGCTGCCGCATCCCGCCGGACAACTCGTGCGGGTAGCTGCGCACCCGGTCGCGCGGGATGCCGACCAGTTCGAGCAGCTCCCCGGCCCGGTCCCACGCCGCGGCGCGCTTCATCGGCCGGTGCGCACGGATCGCGTCGGCGAACTGCGTACCGACCCGCATCACCGGGTTCAGCGAACTCATCGCGCTCTGGAACACGACGGCCAGCCGTTCCCAGCGAAGTTCCCGGAGCTGACGCGGCGTACAGCCGACCAGCTCGACCGGCCTGCCGTCGGCGGGCCGGTAGGTGACCGTGCCGCCGGCGATCCGCGCGGGCGGACGCTGCAACCGGGTGATCGCGGTCATCAGCGTCGTCTTCCCACTGCCGCTCTCCCCCAGCACGCCGAAGATCTCACCACGTCCGACGTCGAACGAGACCTTGTCGACCGCCCGCAGCTCTTCGCTGTACTCCACCACGAGGTCTCGTACTTCCAGCAACGTCATGCGGTCACGACCTTCCGCTTCGGGCGGCCACGGAGGGTACGGAGGGTACGGAGGGTACGGCGCCGTGGGTCGGACAGCTCGTCGATCCCGAAGTTGACCAGGCCGGCCGCCGTACCGACCAGCGCGATGCCGAGACCCGGCGGCAGGAACCACCACCAGGCGCCGGTCTGCAGCGCGCCCTGCGACTGCGCCCAGTAGAGCATCGTGCCCCAGCTGACCGTGTTCGTGTTGCCGGCGCCGATGAAGTCCAGGCCGGCCTCCGCGGCGATCGACCCGACCACCGCGAACAGGAACGTCGACGCGATCACCGGCGCCAGATGCGGGACGACCTCCAGGAACAGCACCCGCGTCTGTTTGTCGCCGGAGTACTGCGCGGCGGCCACGAAGTCGCGGTTCCGCAGCGACAAGGTCTGCGCCCGCTTGACCCGCGCGCCTCCGGCCCAGCTGGTCAGGCCGATGATCAGCGCGACCGCCGGCCAACCGCCGCGGCCCCTGGTGTAGCTCGCGATCAGCAGCAGCAACGGCAGCCCCGGGATGACCAGGAAGATGTTCACGAATCCGGTCAGCGCGGCGCCCGTCTTGCCCTTGTGATACCCGCTGACGAGTCCGAACAGTACGGCGAGGAACGTCGAGATCGTCCCGCCGACGAGGCCGACGAACACCGAAACGCGGGTCCCGGTGATGAACTGCGCGAACACGTCCACGCCGGACGACGTCGTACCGAGCCAGTGCTCGCCGGAAGGACCCGCCATCGGCGGACCCGCGTGCAGCTTGGTCGGCGACCGGCCGAGCACACCGCTGACGAAGTACGGACCGAGGATCGCGATCAGCAGCATCACGCCGAGGATCGCCAGTCCGACGGTCACCTTGCGGTCGCGGGCCATCACGACACCTCCCGGGTGCGCGGGTCGACCAGTACGTAGAGCGAGTCGACCACGAAGTTCGCCGCCAGCACGGTCAGCGAGATGATCAGGAACAGGCCTTGCATCAGCGGGTAGTCCACGTTCACGATCGCCTGGTTGAGCAGGCTGCCGAGGCCGGGGTAGTTGAACACCATCTCGGTCAGCAGCGAGCCGCCGACCACCATCCCGATCGACACCGCGAAGCCGCTGATGCTCGGCAGTACCGCGTTCCGTGCGGCGTACGAGAACACCACGCGATGCCCGGGCAGGCCCTTCGCCTGCGCGAGCAGGACGTAGTCCTCGTTCACCACCGACGCCATCATGTTGCGCATGTGGATCATCCACCCGCTCACCGAGGTCAGCACGATCGTTGCGGCCGGCAACATCGCGTGCCGGACCGCGCTGCTCAGAAAGTCCGGGCCGAACCCGGGCACGAGTCCGAGGTCGGCGCCGCCGGACAGCGGGAACCAGCCGAGCGTGAACGCGAACACGTAGGCGAGGATCAGCGCCACCCAGAAGTACGGCATCGAGTGCAGGAAGATCGACACCAGGCTGCCGACCGAGTCCAGCGCCCGCCCCGGACGCCAGCCGGCCACGATCCCGAGGCCGGTGCCGAGCACGAAAGCGATCACGGTCGCACTGCCGACCAGCAGCAGCGTCCAGAGGAACCCGGACTTCACCACCGCCGAGACGGTCGCCGGGTAGAACGAGATCGACCGCCCGAAGTCGAGGTGCACGATCCCGTTCAGGTAGCCGAGGTACTCGTGCCACCAGGACTGCCCGCGGGCGCCGCCGAACAGCCGGTGCACCAACTCCTCCTGCTGCTCGGACACCGGCCCGAGTTCGGACATCTTGAACAGGATCGCCGACGCCGGGTCGCCCGGCATCAACCGCGGCAGGACGAAGTTGATCGTGACAGCGGACCAGGCCGCGATCAGGTAGAACCCGATCCGCTGCACGAACGGCGTACCGAGGAACCGGGTCATGCCGGCTTCAACGAGAGGAACATGGTGGCCGCGAACACCCCGCTGATCGCCCCGGGATCCGGCGTCGTGTACGGGTCCTCGGCGCTCGGCCAGCCGGTCCAGTGCTCGGTGTTGTACATGTACGGCGTACCTTTCACCGACACCGGGACCACCGGGAGCTGGGTCAGCATGATCTGCTGCAGCGGCTTCGACGCCTGCAGCTGGGCTTCCGGCGCGGCCTGGGCGAGGGTGCCCAGCGCAGCCTCGGTCGCCGGGTCGTCCCAGCCGACCACGTTGGTCTTCGACTTCTTCGACAGCATCTTGTTGTAGAACGTGTACGGGTTCGTCCCGAAGGTGAACGCGTCACCGTAGATCGCGTCGAAGTCGCGCTTGTCCTCGTCACCGGTGTAGGCGGCCGACGGTACGCCGTTGACCGTGGCGTCGATGCCGACCGCGGCCAGCTGCGACGCGAGCTCCTGCGTGTACGCCATACCGTCCGCGAATGCGCTGACCGTGAGGATCTGGAACTTCAGTTGCTTGCCGTCGGCACCGATCAGCTTGCCGCCCTGCTCCTGGTAGCCGGCCTGCGCGAACTCGGCCAGCGCGGCCGTCTTGTCCGGCTTCACCGGGTCGCGGTCCTTGGCGTCGATCCACTTCGACCAGGTGCCCTGGTACAGCCCGGTCGGGCCGACCGGCTGGTAGACGCCCGGGTTGTACGCGTCGGTGACCGCCTGCCGGTCGATCGACAGCGCGATGCCCTTGCGGACGTGCACGTTGTCGAACGGCTTGCGCTTCAGGTTCAGCATCAGCGGTTTCATGCTCGCGTAGACCGGCCAGAGGTGGTTCTGCGCGGGATTCTTCTGCACGTACTGGTTCTTGACGTCCGGGATCCCGGCGTACGCGAGGTCGACCTCGTGCCGGACCAGCTGCTGGGCGAGCAGGTTGGTGTTGCTCGTGGTCACGTAGGTGATCTGCGGGACCGGGACCTTCTGCTTCCAGTAGTCGTCCCGCGCCGTGAACGTGGCCTGCTGGCCGGTCACCTGGCCGAGCGAGTACGGGCCGCTGCCCATCGGCTTCAGGTTCGTGTCGGTGTCCGGGTCCTTGCCGGTCCACACCTTCTGCGGCACGATCACGGTCCGCCCGAGGTCCTGGATCGCGGCGTACGCCGGTTTGGTGAACGTGAGGTGCACGCCGTCGGCGGTCTTGGTGACCTTGTCGACCGGCAGCGCCAGCAGGTCGTGCTGCTTCAGGTAGCCGAACGTGAAGATCACGTCGTCGGCGGTCAGCGCACTGCCGTCGGACCACTTCGCGCGGTTGTCGAGCGTGAGGTCGATCGCCTTCCCGCCGGGCGCCCACGTGTACTTCGTCGCCAGGCTCGGCATGAACTCGTTCTCGTGCGCGGTGTTGAAGTCGAACAACTGCTCGTAGATCAGCCCGATGGTGCCGCGCAGGGCGTTCACCGAGAACGGGTTGAAGTTCGGCTGCAAGGTCGGCTGCGAGTACGCCGCGACCGTCAGCGGCGGGGTTTTCGCGGCGGCCCCACCCGCGGCGCCTCCGGAACAGGCCGTCACCGAGGACAGCAAGGCCAGACCGGCCACGACCGCTGTCAGTTTCACTCTGGAGCGCACGGGATCTCCCTTCGATCCCCGGCCGGACCGGCCGGGGTGAGATGAGACTGCCAACGTTTGCAGCAAGAGTCAACGGTTTGCAGTCGAAACTCGTCCAAGTGGTTACAATCAGGGTGCAGAGCGGCGGCAATCGTTTGCGCTACGATGCCAAGATCTATCCGTACGCGACTTGGGGAGCTTGCCTTGGCTGTCACGCTGGCGGAGGTGGCCGCGGCCTGCAACGTGTCGACGTCGACCGTGTCACGGGCGCTGACCGATCCAGAGAAGGTCAACGCCGAGACCCGGACCCGGATCGAGCGGGTCGCCCGGCAGCTCGGCTACGCACCGAGCCGGGCCGGCCGCTCGCTGGTGTCCGGACGCACCGACACCGTCGGCCTGGTCGTCCCGGACATCGCGAACCCGTTCTTCCCGCCGATCATCAAGTCCGTCCAGGCGAGAGCCCGCGACAAGCGGTACGCCGTACTGATCGCGGACACGGACGAGCACGTGGCGGACGAGCTCGAGCTCGCCCGCGGGCTCAGCCGCCAGGTGGACGGGCTGATCCTGGCGTCACCGCGGACCGCTCCCGCCGAGCTCACCCGGCTCGCCCAGCAGCTCCCGGTCGTCTTCGTGAACCGCGAGGTCGAAGGCGCCGGCAGTGTCGTCATCGACGAGAACGAGGGAATGCAAGAGGCCGTCGAGCACCTCGTCTCGCTGGGTCATCGCCGGATCACCTACCTCGCCGGTCCGCGCCGCTCGTGGTCCAACCAGCAACGTCGCGACGCCCTGTCCAAGGCGTGCGCCGACAACGACGTGGAGCTCCGCGAGCTCGGCCCCTTCGAGCCCCAGATCCAGGCCGGCATGCGGGCCGCGGATCTGTTGCAGTCCTCGGAGGTCGCCGCCGCCATCGCGTACGACGACCTGATCGCCCTCGGCGTGATGTCCCGCCTCACCGAACGCGGAATGCAGGTCGGCCGCGAGATCAGCGTCATCGGCATCGACGACAGCCCGCTGTCCACCGTCACCCACCCGATGCTGACGTCCATCCACGTCCCGGCCGCCGAACTCGGCTCCGCCGCCGTGGACCTCCTCCTGAACCAGCTCCACGACGACGAAACCCCCACCACCACAGTCAAACTCGAAACCCGCCTGGTGATCCGCGGCTCCACCGGCATCCCCCCGGAAAACCTCCGGTGAGCACGCACCGCTCCCCGGAAGGGAGCGGTGCGTGCTTGGATCAGGAGCGTTTGAGGACGAGGCCGGTGTTGGCGGGGACGGTGATGGTGCCGGTGTAGTGGACGCCATGGAGGTCGGTGTAGGTGCCGGCCGGGAGGTCTACGGTGGACGGCTGGGCCGAGGACGGGTTCACGATCGTGATTCCGTCGCGGTAGAGGCGGGTCCACAGGATCGGGCCGCGACGTACCGGCGGGGTGATCGCGGTGCCGAGGTCGGCCGACATTTCGGGGATCTCGTTGAAGCCGGCGTAGTCCTTGCGGCCGGTGGACTCCAGCATCGCGGGAGACTCGCGATAGAGGAGGTAGTTGGCCACCACCCACTGACGCTGTTCGGGGGTCGACTGGTACCAGTAGTCGGTGGGGAGCTTGTTCATGATCACCGACGGCTTGCAGCGGTGCCGGCGGAGCAGGTCGAACATGATCTGCCACTCGTCGTCGACGACGTTCTCGACGCGGTGCACGGTGAAGCCCTGTTCGTTCAGCCAGATGTCGGAGATGTCGATCATCTGGTCCAGCGCCGCCAGGTACTCCGGCGACTTGTCCTGGAACTCGTCGTGCAGGCTCCCGTTGAACGTCAGGTTGAACGCCACCGACGCCCCGTGCGCGTGCGCGTAGTCGCGGAGGTACCGCAGCCAGTCGAGTACGTCCGCGACCCACGCCGGGTCCTTCGGGTCGGCGCCGAACTGCTGCACCCAGTTCCCGTCCTTGTCGTAGTGCCCGCTGACATGGAAGTCGTTCCGTACGCCGATGTTGTCAACGGCAATCGTCGTGAACCCGGCGGCGAGCGCGGGATCGATCAGGTTCGTCGTGAACCACTGCCGGACCTCGGGATTGCTGATGTCGATCGGCGTGTACACCTGGTTGTTGAACTCCCACGCCGGCGTCGTCCGGTCGGCGGTGTACTCGATCCAGTCGGGGTGGTTCGTCCTGAACCACTCCGGCGTGTACTGCCGCGCCGGCGCGTTCCGGAACGCGGTCACGTACGAACTGGCCAGCACCCCGGCCGGCTGCGCCGCCTTCAACGCGCCCCAGACGAACCCGACCCGTCCCGCATACACGGACGGATCCGGCACCTGCCGGTCGAACACCTGTGCCTGCAGTACGCCGTGATCCCGCGTCACCGGCAGCGGTACGCCGGACGCCGGCGGCGGACAGCTACCGCCTGCGCTGTCGGGTTCGGCCGCTTGCGCGGTCGTTGTGAGCATTCCCAGGCCGACGGCGACGATCACCGCGGCCGAGGACATTCGGCGGAGTCTCATGAAGGGTCCTTTCAGTGAGCCAGCACGCTGCCCGAGTTGGGCGGGAGCGACAGTTGGCCGGAGACCGTGGCGCCGTGCAGATCGGTCCAGGTCCCGGAAGGAAGCGAGACCACCGCGGTCGCGGTGGACGAGGGATTCACCAAGGTGAGGCCACGCTGATAGGAACGCGTGTACGCACCGGACGCGTCGTGCACCGGCGCGGCCGACGGGGCGCCGATGTTCGTGTGCAACTGCGGGCAGTCCACCCACACGTGGTACTCGCCGAGCCCGCAGAGCGTCATCATGCTCTTCTGCTCGCGATACAGCAGATAGTTCGCGACCGCCCAGTCGAGCTGCTCCTGGGTCGCGGTGGCGAGCGTCTCCTCGGTCGTCTGGTTGATCGCGAAGTGCAGCGTCTGTGCCGCGATCTGCCGGGTGAAGTTGTACTTGTCCAGCCAGGCCGTGTCGTTGTAGTTCCCGGGCCGGTGCACGGTGAAGCCCTGCTCGTCGACGTACACGTCGACCAGGCTCACCGCCTCGAGCATGTCGGACAGCACGACGGACCCGTTCCAGGTGATGTTGGCGGCCAGCCCGATCCCGAGCCCGTGCAGCCGGCCGGACAGGTACGACAGCCAGTCCAGTACGGCGCTCGACCAGGCGGTGTCGACCCGCTCCCCGGAGTACTGCTGGATCCAGGTGCTGCCCTGCCAGTGTCCCGCGCTCAGGAACGCGTTGAAGGTGCCGACGTTGTCCAGGGCAATGATCGGGTAGCCGGCGTCGATCTTCGGCTGGACGAACGCGTTCCAGTAGTACGTCCGGACGTCCGGGTTCTGGAAGTCGATCGGCACGTACGTCGTGTTGCCGAACTCCCACGCCGGCGTGGTCCGATCGGCCAGGTACACCACCCACTCCGGGTGGTTCGCCTGGTACCACGCGAGCGTGTGCGTCTTGTCGTAGTCGCGGAAGGCCGGCATGTACGCCGACGGAACCGCGCCGGCCGGTTGCGCGAGGCTGGAGGCTCCCCAGACGAACTGGACGAGCCCGGCGTACACCGAGCGGTCCGGGATCGAGTTGTCGAAGACCTGCCCGCGGCCGATCCCGTCGGCGGGTGGGTTCGGAAGGGTGAGAGCGGACGACGTGGCGCGGGCCGGGGTCGTCGTACCTGCGGCGAGGAAGGCGGTCGCTGCCGTACCGGCCAGCAGACTGCGACGGGTGACAGCGGGAACGTCGTTCATGGCGGACTCCTCTGCGGCGGAGGGGATGCGCTGGACGATACGGACTGCAAACGTTTGTCGCAATAGCAGAGAATGTTGCTATCGTGGTCGCCATGCCAAATCCCACCGGGCTCGTGGCCGCCTTGCGGTCGGACGAACCGATCCGCTGGTCCACGATCGGCGACAGCATCGCCCAGGGCGCGCACTGGACCGGCGCCGAGCGTGACTACGTGCAACTGCTCGAGGAACGCGTCCGCTACGAGCTCACCCGGTACGGCGACTCGTTCGTCCGCTGGGCCGTCTCCGGCGCGACCACCGAGGACACCATCGGCCGCCTCCCGGCCGCGCTCGACCTCGCGCCCGACCTGGTGGTGATCGGTGTCGGCACCAACGACGCGAAGGCCGGACCGGACGGCGTCGCGCGGTTCGCCGAGCGCTACGGCACCTTGCTGACAACGATTCTGGAGACCGGCGCGCTCGTCGTCGCGCAGACGCCCACCGCGGTCCTGCGCACCTGCCGGAACCACCTGGGCGACCACCTCCCGGCGTACGCCGACGCCATCCGCGCCGTCGCCGCGGAGCACGACGTCCTGCTGGTCGACCATTTCGCGCACTGGACCGCGGCCGGCGACGGGTGGGCGCCGGCCGAGTGGATGGCCGACCCGACGCACCCGAGCGGCCGCGGCCACCGGGTGATCGCACGCACGTTGTTCGAGAGTCTTGGCCTGTTCGCCGCCGACAGCGCCTGCTGCCGGCTGCTCGACTGAAGGAGCCCCGATGCCCGCCATCCGCCGGTACGCCGTGTGCGGTCTGTCCGCCCGCGGCCTCGCCAGCTTCGTCCTCCCGATCCTCGGCCTCAGCGACCGAACCGCCGATGGGGGTTTCGGGTACGGCGTCGACGTGGACGACCTCTCGCAGTACGCCGAGGTGGTCGCGATCGTCGACACCGACGCGGACCGGGTCGCCGAGTTCAACGCGTCACTCGAGACGCCGATCCCGTACTTCGCGGACTACGACGAGATGCTGAAGACCGTCGTACCGGACGCGGTGATCGTCACGTCTCCGGACCATACGCACGCCGAGTACATCCTCGGGGCGCTCCGGCACGGCATCGACGTGGTCAGCGAGAAGCCGATGGTCACCACCGCCGCTGCCGCTCGCGAGGTGCTCGCCGCCGAGCGCGCGTCGGGCGGGGGCGTGCAAGTGACGCACAACTTCCGGTACGTCGCCGCGCACCGCGAAGTGAAGCGGCTGATCCAGAGCGGGACGATCGGCCGGGTCACACGCGTGGTGATGGACTACCACGTCGACCTACGGCACGGCGCGAGCTACTTCCTGCGCTGGAACCGTCGCCGCGAGCTGTCCGGCGGGCTGCAGGTGCACAAGTCGTCACACCACTTCGACCTGCTCAACTGGTGGATCGGCGAGGCCCCCGAGGAGATCTTCGGGTACGGCGCACTCAACTACTACGGCCCGTCCAGCCCGCATCGGGCAGCGCGGGCCGAGGATCCGTACTTCCTTGCCCAGCAGGGATCCGGGGTCTTCCCGGCCGACTCCCAGGTACGGGCCGGGCTGTTCGGGCTGCACTACCCGGGGCAGTATCCGGCGGATCGGCCGCTCTACCTCTACGACGCCGAGATCGACGTCGAGGACACCTACAGCGCCGTCGCGCGCTACCCCGGCGGGGCGATGCTGACGTACTCGATCGACTTCTCCAGCACCTGGGAGGGCTTCCGGCTGAGCATCGCCGGTACGCACGGCTCCATCGACCTGCTGCACGGCCGCACGGTGGACGGCGCCCCGCTGCCCGACTCGGACCGGATCCGGGTCGCCGAGCTCTTCGGCCCGACCCGCGTCGTCGAGGTCGCCGCCGAACAGGGCGGCCACGGCGGTGCCGACCCGCGGATGCGCCACGACCTGTTCGCCGGCCCGAGCCCGGAATCCGTCGAACTGGGCCTGCTCGCCACCAGCACGGAAGCGGCGTACGCCGTAGCCATGGGCGACGCCCTGGCCCAGTCCGCCACCACCCACCGCCCCGTCAACCTCCCCGCGCTCCTCACCCCCTGAGCACGCGAACGGATAACCCCTCGCGTCGCCGGTTCTCCCCCCGTGACAAGGCGGGAGAACCGGCAAGCCCGGTGGATATCCGTTCGTGTGGTCAGGCCGGCAGCAGGTCGAGGGAGTCGCCGGCGGAGGCGCCGTCCAGGTAGAGCTTCGCGTGCGGCGTACGGCGGAGGATCGTCGACGGGCAGGTGGCGTCGATCGGCAGGGTCAGCGTGTTGCGGACCGCGGCGGCCTTGCGTTGCTCGGGAGCGACCACCTGTACTTCGCGGGCGCTGAGCAGGGCCGGCACCGTCAGCGAGATCGCGGTCGGAGGCACCGCGGCGATGTCCGGGAAATGTCCCTCGCCGACCTGCTGGCGCAGCGACTCCGCGGTCAGCGTGATCTGCTTGACCCACCGCGGGTCGTCGAAGTCCGCCTGCCCGGGTTCGTTGAACGCGAGGTGCCCGTTCTCGCCGATCCCCATACAGGTCAGGTCGATCGGCGCCGCCCGCAGCAACGCCTCGTACCGCGCGCACTCGGCCTCGACGTCGGCCGCCTCACCGTCGATGTACTCGACCCGGGCCGGGCCGAACGGTTCGGCGATCCGCTCCCGGATCCAGCGCCGGAACGACGCCGGGTGGTTCGCGTCGATACCGACGTACTCGTCCATGTGGAAGACGGTGACCTTCGACCACGGGACGTCGTACCCGGCCAGGGCGGTGACGAACGCGAGCTGCGAGTTGCCGGTGGCGATCACGACCCGGGCGGTGCCGCGCTCGGCGACCGCACGAGTGAGCAGCTCGGCGGTACCGGCGGCGGCCGCGGCGGCCATGTCGGCGGTGGCGGCGAAGACTTCGAGGCGGAGATCCTCGATCTGGGTGACAGGCACTATGCGCTCCTCGGGACGGCAGGATAGGCTACAAACGTTTGCAGCAAAGTAGCAGGTTTTGCCGTCAGTCCCAAGATGTAGTTATCTGGACCGGTACCCCGAGCCCGTGGAGGCGCACTGTGACGAGTGAGGTCCTGGAAGGCCGTACGGCGGACGGCCGCGGCGTGCGGGTGCGGTACTCCCCCGCCGGCATCGAGGAGGTCGCCGACCACCCGTCGGCGCCGGACCTGTTGCTGATCCCCGGCCTGGTCGACGTCCAGCTCAACGGGTACGCCGGCCTGGACGTCAACGACCCGGCCGCCAACGCACTGCCCGCGCTCGTCCGCACGCTGTGGGCGCAGGGCGTGACCACGGTCTGCCCGACGATCATCTCCGCCGACGACGCGACCACCACCACACTCGTGAAGACCGCCGCCGCGGCCCGCGCGAACGACCCGGTCGTGCGGTACGGCGTCCCCGGCCTGCATCTGGAGGGTCCGTACATCTCGTCCGTGGAGGGCGCCCGCGGGGCGCACGACCCGGCCGTGATCCGGGACCCGGACGCGGACGAGTTCGACCGCTGGCAGGCCGCGGCCGACGGGGCGATCGCGATCATGACGATCGCACCGGAACGCACCGGCGCGATCGGGTTCACCCGGCACCTCGCGGCGAACGGCGTACTGCCGTCCGTCGGTCACTCGCTGGCGAGCGCCGAAGACGTGCACGCGTTCGCGGCCGCCGGCGGACGGTTGTCGACGCATCTCGGCAACGGGCTGCCGGCACAGATCGACCGGCACCGGAACCCGATCTGGCCGCAGCTCGCCGAGGACGCCCTGACCGCCGGATTGATTGCTGACGGCCACCATCTCCCCGCCGACACGTTCGTCGCGCTGGTCCGCGCGAAAGGCGCCGGGCGCTGCGTCCTCACCAGCGACGCGGCGGCGCTGGCCGGGTGCGCCCCCGGCGACTACCGGACCGCGGTCGGCGGCGCGGTCACCGTGACCCCCGACGGCGGCCTCCGCCTGACCGGTACGCCGTACCTCGCCGGCAGCGGCGCTTCACTCCTCGACTGCCTCCGCTGGGCCGCGACCCACCTCCCACTGGACGTCGCCGTCACGATGGCCACCGCCACCCCGGCCAACCTCCTCGGCCTCCGTGACCGCGGCCGCCTCGAACCTGGCACCCGGGCCGATCTCCTGCTGTTCGCCCCGGACGCGTCGAACCCGCTCGGCACCCTCGGTACGGTGGTCGTCAACGGCTCAACCATCAACGCCTAGTTGCCACAGGCAACAGTCAAGCATTCAGCAACAACTTGCAGCTAGCTGCAGTAGTTCTTGCCGGTGGCCCTGTCCTTCCCGTATAAGGCGTACATGACGGCGATCCGGCTCGAGGCGGTGTCCAAGGTGTTCGAGGGCGAACACGTGGCCGTCGACGAGCTGTCGCTGGAGATCGGGGACGGCGAGTTCATGGTGCTGCTCGGGCCGTCCGGGTGCGGGAAGACGACGCTGTTGCGGATGATCGCGGGGCTCGAGCGGGTGACCGAGGGCGAGGTGTGGTTCGGGCGGACCAACGGCACCGACATGGCGCCGCGGGACCGGGGTGTGGCGATGGTGTTCCAGACCGGAGCGCTCTACCCGAACCGGACGGTCCAGGAGAACATCATGTTCCCGCTGCAGATCGCCGGGCAGGGCGATGCCGAGGCCGGGACGACCGCGGCCGGGCTGGCGCAGATCCTCAGTATCGAGTCGGTCCTGGACCGGATGCCGCGGACGCTGTCCGGCGGCCAGCGGCAGCGGGTCGCGATCGGGCGGGCGCTGGTCCGGCGGCCGCAGGTGTTCCTGCTCGACGAGCCGCTGTCGAACCTGGACGCGACGATGCGGACCGAGCTCCGGCAGGAGATCGGCGCGATGACCCGCGACCTGAAGGTCACCACGCTGTACGTCACCCACGACCAGGTCGAGGCGCTGACGCTCGCGGACCGGATCGCGGTGATGCGCGACGGGCGGATCGAGGACGTCGGCACACCGACGCAGGTCTACAACGACCCGGCGACCGCGTTCGTGGCCGGCTTCCTCGGGACGCCGCGGATCAACCTGCTGTCCGCGACCGTGAACGTGACCGCGCACCACCGGGTCCGGCTCGAGTTCGGCGGCCAGTCGATCGGCCTGGACCCGACCGACCGCCGCTCGCTGATCCTGCGGCACCACCACGGCGCCCCGGTGATCGTCGGCGCCCGCTCGAACGCGTTCCGCCTGATCGCAGGCGAGGACGCGCCGAATCAGCTGACCGGGACGATCCGCGCGTTCGAGTTCCACGGCCAGCAGTCGATCGCGTTCGTCCAGTGCGGCATCGAGGTCGTCAACCCGGACCGGATCGGCCGCCCGGCGCCCGCGCACGCCATACCCGCCGAGGCCGCCGGCCCGTCCCTCCTCACCCGTCTCCGCGCCCGCCTCGGCCTCGGCACCCCGCCGGAGCCCGAGCCGGAGCCCCACGGCCCGACCCACCGCCGCGCCGACCTCGTCGTCGAACTCCCCGTCGACACCGAACTCCAACGCGGCACCCGCGTCCACCTCGCCGTCGACACCACCCGAATCCACCTCTTCGACCACACCGGCCACCGCGTCGACCGCGTCACCCGCTGAACAAGCGGCGGGGGTCAAGCCAGTTCGACGAGTTGCACCAAGGCCTCGGCGTCGGAGGTGCTGTGCTGGGCGAGTTCGGTGAAGAAGTGCGCCACGTGGTCTGTGGTGAGGTGAGCGCGGAAGGCTTCTGTGTCTGTGTAGATCTCGTACAAGTAGAACGTGCCCGGGTCCGGCACGCTGCGGAACGAGCGGAACTCGCGGCAGCCGGGCTCGCCGCGGACCGCGGTCATGAGGGTGGTGATCGCAGCGGCCAACTGATCCTCGTGGCCGGGGATCGCGCGGACGACGGCGATCATCGGGCGTTCGCCGGTGGGGAGGTCGTCGGCGACGGCAGGCACGAAGTTGCGGTTCATCGGACGGTCACCGGGACACCTGGCAGTACCAGTCGTACGTCGACCTGCGGCGCGAGCCGGGCAACGGCGTCGGCGTAGTGGCGGGGATCCTGGTCCCCCTTGGTGATCATCTGGTCGCCGAGGCGGCCGCTGTGGAACGCGTAGTGCTGGGCGACGGCGACGGTCGGATCGAGTACGGCGGTCAGCTCCGCCGCCTCCTCGGCGTCCATCACGACCTGCTCAAGGTTCATCGGCCGGATGCAGAGGCCGTTCGTCGGCAGGATCGCGAGGTCGATCCGGCCGAACCGCTCGGGGATCGTGTCCAGCTCGGGCACCCGCAGCGAGTCGCCCCCGAAGTACACGGTCCGTCCACCGCTCTGGATCACGAACGTGATCTCGTGCACGCCGTGCTTCCCCGGCGCCGCGGTCACGCGCACATCGCCGACGGCGGTCGCCTCCCACGCCTCGATCGCGCGGACGTCCCGGAAGCCTTTGTTCCGGGCGATCGCCGCCACCGTCCCCGGTCCGACCAGTGGTACGCCGAGATCGAAGCCGCCGTCGACGAGCGCGTCGAGATCGCAGTGGTCGTAATGCTCGTGGCTGACCACCACCGCGTCGATCCGGCCGAGGTCCGCGACCTGGGACGCCACCCGCTCGCCCTGGTAATAGGTGGCCGTCTGGGTGAACCACGGATCGGTGAGGATCCGGCGGTCACCGATCTCGATCAGCTGGCAGGCATGCCCGATCCGCGTCACGGTCAATGTCGTCATCACGCCCCCAGTCCGAGCAGTGCGCCGAGCAGTTCCTCGGGCGTCTCCAGTTGCGGCAGGTGACCGGTCCGCGGCAGCAGCGTGTACGTCGCCGGCGGGATCGCGTCGGCGTACGCCTTGCCGTACTCCGGCCCCGCGATCCGGTCGCTCTCGCCCCAGACCACGTGCACCGGGATGTCGATGCCGCCGAGCCGCTCCGCCAGCGTCGGGTCGGACATCGTCGGCCCGGTGTACCCGATCAGCGCCTGGACGTCCGGGCTCGGGCCGGTCCCGCCCGCGGTCGCCGGCACCGGCGCCTTGCCGGGGTCGTGCCAGGAGAACTTCTGGATCTCGGTCGCCGAGAACCCGCTGACGTCGGTCAACGGCTGCCCCTCGACCTCGATGCCGATCCCGTCCACGATCACCGCACCGCTGACCCGCGGGCTGTGCCGCAACGCGATCTCCGCCGCCAGCCAGCCGCCGAACGAGTTCCCGATCACGGTCACATCGGCGAGGTCGAGCTCCTCGAGCATCGCGACGTACGCCGCGGCGAGGTCCCGCACGTTCGTCAGCCCGGCGCTTCGCGGCGTACCGCCGAAGCCGGGGTGGGTCGGCAGCAGCACCCGCGAATGCGTGCGCTCGGCGAGCAGGTCGGCGAAGCCGGCCATCGTCAGGACGCCGCCACCACCGTGCAGCAACAGGAACGGCCGGGTGCGGTCGCGGTCCTGGACGGTGAGGCCGGCGGCGGTCGTCAGGGTTCGTACGGGCCGGAGACTTCCGGCCGGAATCGGCGTGCTCATCTTTACTCCCTCACAAGGTTGCTTATATCAGGAACCTTAGATCCGGATCTTGATATAAGCAACCTGATACAGTGATCGGCATGAAACACCAGCCCGCGGACGTCGCCCTGGCCGTCAAACGCCTGCAGTACCGTCACCACCGCGCGCTGAGCCGCGCACTCGCCCCGCTCGGGCTCTCGCTCGTGCAGTGGGACACCCTCCGCCACCTGCACCGCAACCCGGACGCCTCCCTGCACGACCTGGCCGTCCTCACGTTCCAGACCGACCAGTCGTTCGGTTCGCTGGCGACCCGGATGGCCGACCGCGACCTGATCGAACGCGTGCCCGGCCCCGGGCGCGCCGTCAAACACCGCCTCACCGCGAAGGGCGAAGAGCTCCGCGCCGAAGGCCAGGAAGCCGTCGACGCCGTACTCGAGAACTCCTTCGACCCCCTCACCGCCGCCCAGCTGGACCAGCTGGGCACCCTCCTCGACAGCGCCCTCGGCCCGGACCCGACGGCGTAGCTACGGTCCGAGGCTGCCGAGGACGCGGGAGGGCGGTCTGGTGAAGTGGTCGTGGGGCAGGCCTTCGAGGGCGCCTTGCATGGCGGCCTCCCAGAGCGGGCCGGCGGTGCCGGACCCGGTGGGGTCGGAGATCGACTGGCCGTCGAGGGTCTGCCCGATCAGGTTCTGGTACGGCGGGGTCGCGTCGGCGACGACCGCGGCGGCGGCCAGGTCCGGGGTATAGCCGGAGAACCAGACGGCCAGGTTCTGGTTGATGGTGCCGGTCTTGCCGGCCAGGTCCCAGCTGCCGAACTTCAGGTGGCCGCCGGTGCCGCCGGGCTGCATGACCGCACTCAGCACCCGGTTGACGCCGTCGGCGACCCACGGTTCGAGGACCTGCTTGCAGGACTGGCTCGGCGTCGACAGGTACTTGCCGTTCTCGTCCCTGATCGAGGTGATCAGCAGCGGTTGGCAGTACACGCCGCGGGCGGCGAACGTCGCGTACGCGTTCGACAGCATCAGCGGGGTCACGTACCCGACGCCGAGCGTCATCGAGACCACCTGGTCGAGCGGGCCTAGGGTCTGCGCGTTGTACATGCCGAGCTTGCCTGCGATCGTCGCGATCGAACACAGCCCGGTCTTGCGGGACAGCTGGAGGAAGTACGTGTTCACGGAGTACCGGGCGGCGTCGACCATGGTGAAGTTGCCGCTCTTCGTCGAGTTCTTCGGCTGGTAGTTCTGGTCCCGCGTCCATCCCTTGCAGGTCCGGTACGGCACCATGCTCAGGTCGATCTGCTTCGGGGAGTCGATCTTGTAGTCGATCGGGATGCCCTGCTGGATCGCCGCCGCGATCGTGAACGCCTTCATCGTCGAACCGTTCTGGAACCCGCCGTACCCGCCCGCGTACGACTTCTCGACGTTGTAGTTGTACGCCGTCTGGTGGCGGCCCTCGCCGTACGGCTTGCTCTGCACCATCGCCTTGACCAGGCCGGTCCCGGGCTGGACGACGGTGATCGCGGCGACAGTGCTGTCGTTCGGTCTGCTCTGCTCGTCGATCGACTTCTGCGCGGCGGCCTGGATCCGCGGGTCGAGCGACGTCCGGATCGTCAGGCCGCCGGTCTTCAGGTACCGGTCGCGCGCCTGCACGGTGTCGCCGAGCGCCCGGTTGGCCAGCAGCTTGGAGGCGACGTACTCGCAGTAGAACGGGTACACCGAGTTGCCGCAGCCGTTCGGCACCAGGTGCATCCGGGAGAGGTCGATGACCGGTGACCGGAGCGCCGAGTTCGCCTCCGCGACCGAGATGCTGCCGAGCTGGAGCATCCGCTGGATCACGGTCGCGCGCCGGTCGGTCGCCGCCGCGGGGTGGTAGACCGGGTCGTAGCCGCTCGGGTTCCGCACCAGCCCGGCCAGCATCGCGGCCTGCGGCACGCTCAGGTTCGCGGCGTTCACGCCGAAGTAGTGCTGGGCGGCCGCCTGGACGCCGTACGCGCCGTCCCCGAAGTTCGCGAGATTCAGGTATCCGTCGAGGATCTGGTCCTTCGACTGTTGCTGCTCGACCGCGATCGCGTACCGCAGCTCGAGCAGCTTCCGCTGGTACGTCGGGGCCGTCGCGGCGCGCTGCTCCGCCGGCGTCCGGGCGTCCTCGAGCAGCGTGAGCTTCACGTACTGCTGGGTGATACTCGAGCCGCCCTCCTGGGTGCCCTCGGCGTGGTTGCGGATCAGGGCCCGCAGAGTGCCCTGCAGGTCGATCGCACCGTGCTGGTAGAACCGCGAGTCCTCGGTGGCGATGATCGCCTGGCGCATCACCGGCGCGATCTTGTCCAGCCCGACCGGGACCCGGTTCTCCTCGTACAGGTTCGCGATCAGGCTGCCGTCCGCGGCCAGGATCCGCGTCCCGACGTCCGCGGGGCGGCTGTTCAACGGTTTCGGCAGGGTGTTCAGCGTGTCCACCACCGCTTTGCTGCCGACGCCGACGAAACCCGCGATCGGCACCGCGAGACCGGCAGCGAGCGCACCGGCGAGCGCACTGACGCCCAGGAAACGCGTCAGCTGCCGGACCCCTTGCCCCGTGCCCACTCCTCCACCGTAGATCGCCGTGCCGCGGCACACACACGCCTCTCAGCGTCCTCTCATGTCGAGTGGCCGGACTGGGCACCTGTCAGACGGCCGGGTAGACCTCCAGCTCGTAGAGCGAGTAGCCGTACTGCGTGGCACGGTGGACGCCTTGCAGGCGGACGTAGCGGGCGGTGGTGTCGAGCCAGAGCGTGTCGACGCCACCGTCACCGTTCGTCACCTCGGTCGCGGTGGTCCAGGTCGTCCCGTCGTCCGACACCTGGATCCGGTACGCCGATCCGTACGCCGTCTCCCAGCGAAGCACGAGCTTGCCGAGGCGGGTCGGCGTACCGAGGTCGGCCTGCAACCAGGAGGCGTCGTCGTAGCCGGACGCCCAGCGGGTGCCGGTGTCGCCGTCGACGGCCAGGTCGGCGGTGAACGACGTACCCGGTTCGGTGCTGGAGGCAACGACCGGGCGGTGCAGGGCGACGTTCGTGGTCGAGGTGCGCGGGCGGACGGCGACTCGCAGTACGGCGTCGAAGCCGGTCTGGCCGACGGTGAGTCTGATCGGGATGTCCACGTCGGCCAGGGGTGCGTCGGCGGGCGGTGTCAGCTTGACCGGGACGGACTGGGTGAAGCCGCGCTTGACGGTCACGGTGGAGGGCGCGTCGACCGTCCAGCCCGCGGGCGCGGTGACGGCGACGGTCCCGTCGACGTCCACGCCGCGCTCGGCGGCCACGTCCACGGTGAAGGTCGACGTCTCGCCGCGGATCACGTCGGCGCGGTTCTCGTCGACGCGTAGCGCGGCGAGCGGGGTGTCCGACCACAGCGGCACCACCTCGGCCACGGTCGGCGTACCGCCCGTCCACACCAGCCGTACGGCGTCCGCCTTCAGGTCCGGCACCGGAAGCTCGGCGTACGCCGACGACACCGTGCCGATCCGCTGCCACACTCCCCCGACCTGGACCTCCACGTCCGCCGAACCGACGCTCCCCTGGAGGATCGTGAGACCGGCCAGCTCCCGCGGTGCCGACAATCCGATTGTCAACAGATCACCGGCGACGGGTGCGGTCGACGGCACGTACGCCGTGTCGAGGTTGCCGTCCACCGCCTGCCGGAACGCCGAGCCCGCCGCCGGGGCCGGCGCACCGCTCGCGGTCAGTGTGGTCGTCCGCCCGCCGGTCGTCTCGACCGTGAACTCGCGAACCACCAGCCAGTAGTCGCTCGCGCTCAACGAGCGGTACCGGACGTAGCGCGCGGCCGTGCCCGCCGGAGCAGTGGCGCGGACCTCGGCCGTCGTCGCGCGGGTGAGCTCGGTCCAGCGGGTGCCGTCCGGCGAGTACTCCAGGACACCCGAGTGGATGTAGTCGTTCGGGCTGGACGTCTTCCCCATCAGGAGGGTGATCAATCCGATTGTCGACAGTTGACCGAGATCGACGCGCACCTCGGAGCCGGTGCTCGGCGCGCCGTTGCTCCAGTAGAACGTGTTCGGGTCGCCGTCGAGCATCCGGGCCGGCACGTTGTCCTGGTACGTGCCGAGGTTGGTCGTCGCCGTCCGTCCGGGCTGGACACCGAGCCAGCGGTCGTGGACGCGGGCGGTCTCGGCGATCAGCTCGTCGACGACCCCCTCGCCGATCCGCGGGTAGGTGCCGCTGTGCGGGAGCCGGCTGTCGCGGATCGCCTTCGCCTGGACGACGAGTGCGTTCACCTGCTGCCGCGCGGCCCAGGCGCCCGCTCCGTCACCGGCGTCCAGGGCGGCCAGCAGGTCGAGCGCGCGGTCCATCGCCCGGCCCCACAGTTCCGTTGCCTTCAGCCACGATTCCGCCTGGTCGGCGAACGCCGGGTCGACCACCTTCGCGCGGATCGTGGCCGGGGCGGCCGCGATCGCCGCCACCTTCGGCCGCAGTACGGCGATCGCGTCGGCGCGCCGGCCCGACCGCCACAGCTGCCAGAACTGGTCGACCGCGGCCGCGAACACGGGCGCACTCTCCGGGTGCAGCGTGCCGTCGTAGGTGTTGAGGTCGGCGAACACCTCGAGTGCGGCGGTCCCGGCCGGGTCGCCGCTCGCCCGCTCGGCGAGGGCCCGGCGCCAGGACGCCTGCGGGTCGTACGTCGCCGGATTCCACCCGAGTTCGGCGAACGAGTACAGCGCGACCTTGCTGACCGCGGCCTGGTTCATCGGGTTCGAGACGACGCCGGCGACGCTGTCCGCGATCGCGGGTTCGCGGCCCGTGTACGGCGCGAGCAGCAGCCGGCCGGCCGCGTAGTCGTTGACCGGGTAGTTGTCCCAGATCAGGATGTCGTGACCGAACACCGCCTTCGCCTGGGCGGCCTGTGCGGCGGTGATCGTGCGCGGCACCACCCCGATCCCGGTCCAGTGCACGACCACATGGCTGTCGAGCTGCTCCCGCAGGGCCTTCTTGTACGGCGTCTCGCTGACGTTGTAGTACTCCGTCGGCACCATCTGCAGCGGGGCGACGTCCGGCTTGGACGCGACCCATTCGCGCTGCACCCGGTTCAGCAGGTCGCTCTGCGCCCGCCCTGCGGCGCCACCGCCCGTCCCGTACTTCGCCTTGTCCGCGTCGCAGTGCCAGGTGTTGTAGTCGATGTCGTCGAGCGGCACGTTGAACGAGCGCGCGCCGACGTCGTACAGCGCCTGGAACTTCGCGATCAGCGCCTGGAAGTCGGTCTCGGACGTGTAGCAGATCGACAACCCTGGCGACAGCGCGAACGTGAAATCGACCTTGTTCTGCCGGGCCCGAGCGACCAACGAGGCGAGCTGCGCGAGCTTGTCCGCAGGGTACGGGTCACGCCACTGCTCTCGGTGGTACGGGTCGTCCTTCGGCGCGTACTCGTAGGTGTTCATCCGGTGCTCGCCGAGGTAGCTGAGCTCGTCGAGACGGTCCGCCTGCGACCACGGCGTACCGTAGAAGCCCTCGATCGCGCCGCGGTATCGCATCGTCGGCCAGTCCCGGATCGCGACGCCGGGCAACCAGTCGCGGCCGGCCACGCCGGAGCCGTCCTGGATCAGCTGCGCGAGCGACTGCGCCGCGTAGAAGGTGCCGTCGCCGTCGACGCCGTCCAGCACCACCTGGGCGCGGTCGTCGCCGTCCCGGCCGGCCGCGAGTACGTACCCTTCGGCGGGGAGACCGGTGCTGTCCGCCACGTGCAGCGCGGAGAGCACCGCCGTGTCGCGGCCGAGCCAGATCGTGGTCGGCGTACCCGGGTCGGTGCCGTCGGTGGTCCGGATCGTCGTCACGCCGGCGCGGGACAGTGCCTGCCGTACGACGCGCTCGGCGTCGGCGTCGGTGCGCGCGGTCCGGACGAGGCCGACGACCGGGGTGATCGGGAAGCCGTCGGAGCGCTGCACGAGCTGCTGCGGCGCGGGTGAGACCGCGGGAGCGGCAGCCTTCGGTGCGAGTGGCAGGGTCGCGCCGGCCGGTGGCGCGAGTGTGAACGGGGCGGCCAGGGCGAGCACGCAGACAGCAGACCGGAGCAGGCGCATCGAGTCTCCTCGGGCAGGCGGGTGCCGACAGTTAGCCATTGCGCAGAACTGCTCGTCAAGGGGTGAAGACAGGCATCTTCAGACAGTCACAACGGCGGCGCGGCGCGCCGGTTCGAGTGGACAGAACACCACCGCTGAGTTCTCTTGAGAGGTGTGAGCACCCAGTACTCGGCGCGGCGGCTGACCCGCCGGAAGCGACTGGGCGCCGCCGTTACCTGGATCGTGTTCACCGCGATGGCCGTCGGCCTCTTCGCGGCCGGTGTCGTCACGCTGATCTGGGGCGTCCACCGGATCAACGACCTCGGTGACCTGGCCGACCACCAGGCCCGTGCCCGCGGCGAGATCGTCGCCACCCGCAAGCTTCCACACGAGCCCCAGGGCACCGGCGGCGGCACCGAGGTCACCGTCGGCTTCCGGTCCGCGGACGGAAGTTTCCACACCACCACCCAACCGGTCCAGTTGTGGAGCCGCGCCCGGCACATCGGCGACAAGGTCGACGTCGTCTACGACCAGCGCAACCCGGACTCGTTCTACACCACGTCGCTCGGCGTCGAACGCTTCCGCGACATCCTGATCCTCGTGCTGGCCGCCACGCTGCTGGTCGGCAGCACGATCGGCTACATCAACTACGTCCGGGATCCCTGGTAGCCACGACTACCCGTGGCGAACCTTGGGCACTGGTGTGTGTATGGCGCGTACAACGACACACCCAGGACGGACGGTTCGGGCGCCCCAACTCAGGTATGTCAGGACGCTGATTTGTGACGCGGACCGCCTGTGGAACCTCATCACCAGACCGGAACTCCTCGGCAGCTGGCTCGGTTCGACGCAGCTGAGCGACACGCAGTACGGCGGTTTCCTGGTCGCGACCGGCCCACAGGAGCACGAGACCGGGCTCGTCACGACGTGCGACCCGCCGCACTACTTCCAGGCCGACTTCGACAACCCGCCGCACGGGCCGAGCACGGTCCTGGTGGACGTCGTTCCGGCGCGGACCGGCTCGCACCTGATCCTGACGCACGGTGGCATCTCGCCCGGCCGCGTCCACCATTACGACGTCTTCTGGACAAGAGCCCTCGACCGGCTCACCCAGGCGGCCGCGGGCAATGCCCCGCTGTCCAAGGGCACCCAACTGCCGACGTCGGCGGGAGGCACCTGATGTACGACGTGCTGGTACTCGTCGAGGAAGAACTGAGCGCCCCGGACGCGGAGCGGCTGGTCGACCTGTACGCCGGTACGCCGGAACCTGTCCGGTTCCACCTGATCGTCCCGTGCGAGGACGCCCAGGCCCAGGTCGAAGCCTCGCTGGCGGGCATCGCGGGCTCCGACGTGTTCGGGATGACGGGACCGCGGTACGCCATGCGCCCGGACGAGGACGTCCGCCGGGCCGCGGAGGAGGCACAACACGCGGTCGACGCGCAGGCGACGGCCGCCGTCGAACGCGGCGTCGGCCGGCTTCGTTCGCACGGCCGGGAGGCGGACGGCAGCATCACCCACCGTCCACCGATCGACGCGCTGAAGGACATGCACGGCCAGGAGGTCGTCGTACTGACCCGTCCACACGTCATCGCCGAGCTGCTCCACGTCGACTGGTCGGCCCAGGCCCGCCGGCACCTCGGCGTACCGGTGCTGCACCTGCTCGAACAGCACCCGGAGGATCCGCCTAAGGCGTGACCATGATCTGCGCTGCGTTGGTCTTCAGGGACGCGTTGGCCCAACGAAGCTGACGGAGAGTCTGCGGGTGGCTGGCCTTCGTCAGGGAGAGCAACTCGGAGTCCTTCAGCGCCTGCGCGGTCTGCGCCAGCACCTCCCAGTCGAGTGACACGCCGGCTGCCTTGCGGTGGATCTCCCGGAGGTCTTTCAGCAGCAGGAGCGCGGGATCGTGGTACCCGCCGATCAGCTCGGCACCCTTCTGCCGGACCGCGGCCAGCAGCCCCGGTTCGTCGGCGGGCTCGGCGTCCAGTTCGACGCCGTAGTTCTTGCCGTGCTTCGCGAGCTCCCGGACATGCTCCTGCGACCACCGGGCGAGATCCCGGCCGAGGTAGAAGATGTCGTGGTCCGCCTTGTGCCGGCTGGACGCCTGCAGCAGCTCCGCGGCCAGGTCGTTCTCGGCGCGGTGCAGCTCCCGGATCGCCAGGCCCACCTTGTTCGTCATGCGTGTCACTCCTCGAAGTGCTCGACGACGGTCGCGTCGATACCGCCGACAGTCGGGCGGATGCCGCCGCCGACCGGTTTGGACGCCGTCGTGGTCGGCGCGGCCGAGGGTGCGTTGCCCAGGGCGACCCGCTCGACGCGCGCGGCCGCGCACTTGAACAACGGCTGCTTGGAGCACGGGTCCCAGTCCGTCACGGTCAGCTCGTTCGCGGCCCGCTCGGGCGGCCCGCCGGGAGCGTCCCAGTAGCCGTAATGGAACGGCAGGAACAGCGTCATCGGCCGGATCCCGCTGATCCGCAACCGGGCCTGCACACTCCCCCGCGGCGTACTGACCCGCAGCAGATCGCCTTCGTCCCACCCGTGCTGCTCGGCGTCGTACGCCGACAGCTCGACCCAGACCTCGGGCGCGGCGTTCCGCAGCTGGCGGACGCGGCCCGTCTTCGTCCGGGTGTGGAAGTGGTACAGGGTCCGCCCGGTCGTCAGCAGGTACGGGTACTCCGGCGTCGTCGGCTCGTGCGGCGGCACGTACTCCGCGGCCTTCAGCACCGCCTTCCCCGACGGGTTCAGCGCCTGGTACTCGACCGGATCCACCGGCGCCCCGGTCACCAGGTCCTTGCCGTAGCTCTCGCAGTACGACGGCGTACTCCAGAAGTCGCCGTCCACGTAGATGCGCTCGGTGCCGTCCGGATGCTCGGCGTTGCACGGCCACTGGATCCCACTGCCGCCGCGCAGCTTCTGGTAACTCATCCCGGTGTAGTCGCAGGGCCGGCCGGCGCTGCACTCCTTCCAGGCCTCGAACGCGCCCTCGGCGTCGGTCCACTTCACGAGCGGCCCGCCGTCCTTGTCCTTCAGCTCCAACCGCTGCGCGTAGTCGATGAAGATGTCCAGGTCGGCCCGCGCGGCGCCCGGCGGATCCACCGCCTTGTCGGACAGATGCACCGTACGGTCGGCGTTCGTGAACGTCCCGGTCTTCTCGCCCCACGTTGCCGCGGGCAACACCACGTCGGCGAGTTCCGCGGTCTCCGACCGGAAGATGTCCTGGACGACGAGGAACAACCGGTCCTGGGTGAGCAGCTTCCGGATCCGGTGCAGTTCGGGCAACGACACCGCCGGGTTCGTCCCGCTGACGTACAGGAACCGGATCGACCCGTCCTCGACGTACCGCAGCATCTGCATCAGGTGGGTCGGCTCGGAGTAGTGCGGGATCTGTTGCGGGTCGATGTTCCAGACTCGCGCGAGGTCGGCGACCTGGTCGTCGTTCGCCCAGTTCCGGAAGCCCGGCAGGTCACCGTCCGCGCCGCACTCACGGGTGTTCTGCGCGGTCGGCTGGCCGTTCATCTGCAGGATCCCGCAACCAGGCCGGCCCAGCATGCCGCGGAGCAGGTTGACGTTGTTGACCTGGACGGCGGCGGCGGTCGCCTGGTGCGACTGGTAGAAGCCTTGCAGGACGGTCGACAGCAGCCGTTCCGCCGTACCGAGCAGCCGTGCCGCGTCGCGGATGTCCCCCGGCTGGAGGTCGCAGAGCTCGGCGGCCCATTCCGGGTCGCAGCCCGCCACCTGCTTCGCTAGTTCGTCGTACCCGACGGTGTGCTGGTCGACGTACTGGCGGTCGACCCACTCGTTCTCGATGAGTTCGTGCAGGATCGCGTTCATCAGCGGGACGTTGGTCCCCGGGCGCGGCGCGAGATGGATCGTCGCAGCCTCGGCCACCGGCGTACGGCGTGGGTCGACGCAGAGGATCTTCGGCGGGTTCGGGCCCGCGAGGCGGTCCAGGATCCGCGTCCACAGCACCGTCTGCGTCTCCGCCATGTTGTGGCCGTAGAGCGCGATCACGTCGGCGTGGTCGATATCGGTGTACGACGCCGGCTGGCCGTCGCAGGCGAACGTCTCCTTCAGCGCCGCCGCCGCGGTCGCCGTACAGAGTCTGGTGTTGCCGTCCAGGTGGTTGGTGCCGATGCCGCCGTGGCCGATCAGGGCGAGCGTGTAGTACTCCTCGAGGAACAGCTGGCCGGTCGTGTAGAAGCCGATCGAGCTCGGACCGCGCTCGGCGAACAGTTCCTTCGTCCGCCCGGCGACCGCGGACATCGCGGTGTCCCAGTCGGTCTCCACCAGCTCCCCGTCCCGGCGGATCAGCGGTGCCGTCAGCCGGTCCGCGGAGTTGTTCGCCTGGTACCCGAACAGATCCTTCGGCCCCAGCCGGCCGTGGTTCACCCGGTCGACAGCGCGACCGCGGACACCGACGATGCGGCCGTCCTTGACCGCGATGTCCAGCCCGTCGCCGTTGGAGTGCAGGATCGCCGCCGACTGCACCCAGCGGTCGACCTCGTCCGGGCCGACCCCGTCGTCCAGCCGCAGGTCGACCCGCACCGGCCAGTCCTCCCCCGGTCCGTACGCCGCCCGTGTCCCCCAGGGCTCCGCGATCCGATCGATCGTCCCCATCGCGGTCAGCCGTTCTTCGGGATCGGGTGGGCTTCGAGGGCGCGCGCCACCGCGGCCAGGTTCGCCGCCATCGCCAGGCCCGTTCGCGCGGACCAGTCGTGGCCCTCGGCCGTCTCCGAGTAGCTCGGACCGGGGCCGGGGCCCCTGTTCCAGTACGTCCAGGCCTGCCCGGGGATCGTGTAACCGATGTCGCCGAGGGCGCCGCCGATCTCGGAGATCACGTGGTGCGCGCCGTCCTCGTTGCCGGTGACCACGACTCCGGCGACCCGGTTGTACGCGACCGGCCGCCCGTCGTCGGTCTCGGAGATCATCGCGTCCATCCGCTCGAGCATCCGCTGCGCGACCGACGACGGCCGACCCAGCCAGGTCGGCGTGGCGACCACCAGGATCTCGCTCCGCAGGAGCTTCTCGTGCACGGACGGCCATTCGTCGCCGGAGCCCTCGTCGCTCGTCACCCCGGGGCTGATCGCGAGGTCGACCAGTCGTAGCCACTCGACCTCCACCTTCTCGCGCTGCAGCCCGTCCGCCACGATCCCGGCCAGCTGCTCGGTGTTCGACCGTTCCGGCGACGCTTTCAGCGTGCAGTTCAGCACCAACGCCCGCATCATGACCTCCCTTGGTCGGGCGTCCGGTGCCCGGCCGTCCGTCCTGCATGCGCGTGGTGCCGCCGGGGTACGAGCAGGTATGGACAGGCTCTCGTACGAGCGCGAAGGCGAGACGTCCGGCGAGCGCCTCGACAGGCACTGGAACGAGTTGCTCCAGGAGTTGCGGCTCGTGCAGACCGGCACGCAGATCCTGTTCGCCTTCCTGCTCGGAATCGCGTTCCAGAACCAGTTCCACACCACGGACGGGTTCACTCATGCCGTGTACGCCTGCACGCTGACCGCCGCCGCTCTCGCGGTCGCGCTGTTCCTGGCCCCGGTCGCCTTTCACCGGTCCCTCTACCGGCAGGGTCTGCGCGACCACCTGGTACGGATCTCCGACCGGCTGGCCCGCGCGGGAATGGTGTTTCTGGTCGCCTCGATCTGCGGCGGGCTGCTGATCGCGCTGGACGTCGTCCTCCCCCGCGGTGCCGCCGTCGCGGTGGTCGCCGGCGTGCTGCTGTGGTTCCTGACGTTCTGGCTGGCGCTCCCGGCGTACGTCCGGCACAAACACCGATGATTCAGCTCGGTAACTCCGGGTACCCGGAGGTGGTCCCGGTTGCGGTCCAACCATGCGCCGCTCTGCCGGAACGGGCAAAAGGCAGGACAACCCGCAATGACAACGAGTAGTCCGGTCAAGGCGTCCCACGCCGAACAGTCCGCGCGGACCGAGCACCTGCTCCGGGCCGCGCACGCGAGCCGCGATCCACGCCGCGGCCGGCTCCGCGAGGAGGCGATCGTCAGCGGTATGCCGCTGGCCCGCACGATCGCCCGCCGGTACCGCGGGCGCGGCGTCGACACCGAGGACCTGGAGCAGATCGCCGTCGAACACCTCATCCGGGCTGTCCGCAACTATCGGCCGACCCCGGGCTCGGACTTCCGGTCGTACGCCGTACCGACGATCCGCGGCGGGATCCGGCACCACTTCCGCGACAACGCCTGGGCGATCAAGCTCCCGCGCCGGCTGCAGGAGATCCAGTCCCGGGTGAACGCCGTACAGACCACGCTCGCGGTCACGCTCGGTCACTGGCCCGACCACGCCGAGCTGGCTGCGGCGGTCGGCGTCGAGGTCGAGGAGATCGTCGAGGCCGAACGGGCCCGCGGCTGCTTCCAGCCGTCGTCGCTGGACGCCGAGCGGACCACCGACTCCGGCGCCCCGGCGTCCGTCCGCGAGGTCGCGCAACCGGGCAACACCTACGAGCTCGTCGACCAGGTCCACTCGCTGCGCCCGGTCGTCGAGAACCTCCCGGAGCGGGACCGGCTGATCCTGCGCCGGCGCTTCGTCGACCACTGCACGCAGGCCGAGATCGGCGCCGAGATCGGCGTCAGCCAGATGCAGGTGTCACGGCGCCTGCGGAACATCATCGGTCATCTGCAACTCGCGCTGTCAGCGTGACACGGCAGTCTGGGCTAACCACCTGCTGCGGTGCATGATGGGCTCGTGGCAGACACCGAACAAGAACTCACGGACGATCCTTTCGCGCGGAAGGATTTCGGGCAGACCGCGGACACATTCTCCAGGCTGGCGATGGAGATGCATGAGGCCCAGAGCATGGACGAGACCATTCAGATGGTGGTCGACTTCGCTCTGCAGGCGCTCACCTGTGAGTACGCGGGCGTCGCGCTGCGCACGGCCGGCGGCGGTCTGGAGATCCCGGCGGTCACCGATCCGGTAGTGGCCGGGATCTACGAGTTCCAGACCGCCGGCGGGGACGGCCCGCTGGTCCTGTGCATGCAGGAGCGGGCGACGGTTCTGGTGCCGGACGTCGTGGAGGACGCACGGTGGCTGAAGTGGGCGAAGAAGGTCCTCGACCTCGGGGTGCGCAGCGTTCTCGACGTGCCGCTGTGGACCTCGGCGGGACCCGTCGGCGTATTGGGTCTGTACAGCCGGCAGCCGGACGCCTTCGGGCCTGACGAGATCGCGGTCGCCTACATCCTGGCCCGGCACGCTGCCGTCGCCGTCGCGAGCGCCCGCCGCGAGGAGCACCTGAAGGTCGCGGTCGACGCGCGGAAGCTGGTCGGGCAGGCGATGGGCATCCTGATGGAGCGCTACAACCTGACCGGCGACCAGGCCTTCCAGGTCCTCCGCCGCTACTCCCAGGACACCAACACCAAGCTCCGCGACGTCGCCCAGCAACTCATCGACAGCCGGCGGCTCCCGTCCGTCTGATGCTTCAGGCCAGGGCCAGCAGTACGGCGGCGCAGGTGATGAGGCCGACGATCGAATACGCCGCGTAGTCGTTCACGGATCCGGTGTGCACGCGCCGGAGGAACGTGATCACCCGCGGCTCCGCGGACCGGCGTACGTACCAGGCGCACAGCAGGAGCCCCGCCGCGATGCAGCCGATCGCGATCAGCAGTTCGTCCGGTGCGAAGTAGTTGAACGGCGGAGGGGCCGGGTGCGGTCGCGCCTGGCCGGCGAGCGCCGCGGCGGCGTATCCGTTCGGGTCGAGCAGTACGGCGGCGGCCGGGGCGGCAAGGTGGTCGACGACGAAGCGCGGGACGACGCCGAACAGCACGCAGCCGGCCGCCAGCGCACCGAACGCGATCAGCGCGCCGGGTCGCCTGCGTTCGAGCGGGTCGTAGTCGTCGTCCCGCCGCCGGAAGAACGCGAGGTACGCCGCCCGGCCGAGCGCCGCGACCGTGATGACCTGCGCGACCAGTACCGCGCCGAACGCGGCCGGGTGGTCCGACCGGAGCGCGTCGTGGATCAGGCCCAGCGAGGCGTACCCGTTCAACGGCGGCACGCCCGCGATCGACGCCGTACCGAGCAGGAACGCCGCCGTCGCCAGCGGGCGGTGCCGCGCCAGGCCGCCCATCTGCGACAGCCTGGTCATCCCCGTCGCGTGCACGATCGCTCCCGCGCACAGGAAGAGCAGCGTCTTGAACAGGGCGTGATCGATCAGGTGGTAGACGAACCCGGTGACCGCGGTCATCGAACCGGCGCCGACGGCCGTCAGCAGCACTCCCATCTGGGAGACCGTGTCGTAGGCCAGCAGTCGTTTGAGATCGTCCTGGCCGAGGGCGAGTGCGGCGCCGGCGATCGCCGAGAGCGGGCCGAGGACGAGCAGGATGGCCGGCAGCGCAGCGCGGTGTACGGCGTACACGTCGAGCGCGAGGCGCGCGATCGCCACCACGCCGAGGTTGACCATCAGGCCGGAGAACAGCGCGGACACCGGGCCCGGCGCCGCCGAGTGGGCGTCGGCGAGCCAGCCGTGGAACGGCATCAGGCCGGCCTTCGTGCCGAACCCGGCGAGGAGCAGGGCGAGCGCTACGAGGTCCGCCGTACTGCCGGTCAGGGTGTGCTGCAGCTGCCCGAGGTTCAGCGCACCGTGCCGGGCGTAGAGGAGCGCCGTACCGACGAAGACGAAGAAGCCGGCCAGGTTGGTCAGCACCATCATCTTGAACGTCGCCTCCAGTGCCCACGGCCGCTCGAGGAAGAAGCCGGTCAGGCCGTAGCTCGCCAGCGCCGCGACTTCGAACCAGACGAACAGGTTGAGCAGGTCCGCGCTGAGCGCCGTACCGATCATTGCTGCGAGCAACAGTTGTGCGAGGCATGCGTACCACCCGGCCTCGTGAGCGCCCAATCCGCCGAGCTCCGAGAGGCTGTAGAGCAGCAGCAGCGTGCCGATCACCGCGGTCAGCAGCGCGTAGGTCAGTCCGAACGGTTCGGCGGTGAGGGTGATGCCGAGTTGCCGCCCGTTGATCGGGCCGACATTCCCGAGGGCGTGGCCGAGGACCTGCCCGCCGTATACGTCCGGAGCGAACAGCAGGAGGACGGCCGATGCACCGCCGAGCGCTAGCAACGACACGATCAGCGGGACCCGGGACGAGAGGTGGCTGAGCAGCGGCGCGAGGACGGCGCCGCCGATCGGAAGGACGATCGGCAGCGCGAGCAGCGCGGGGTTCACCGTCACCCGCAGAGGTCGCGGACCCGATCGGCGTCCAGTGTTCGGTAGTGCTGCGCGATCCGCACGACGGTGACCAGCAGTACGGCGGTCACGGCGACGCCGATCACGATCGCTGTCAGACAGATGTTCTGCAGCACCGGGTCGGCGACGTTGCCGGTCGCGAGGCCCTGCTCGGAGTTTCCCTTCGGTGGTCCCAGCAGTACCGGTGCGGTCGAGCCCCGCCGGTACGCCATCGACAACAGCAACAGGTAGCAGGACGACTCGACCAGCGAGAGGCCCATGACGATCTTGACCAGATTCCGCCGGGTCAGGATCACCACCACCCCGAGTCCGAACACCACCCCTGCCACCAGGTAGTTGGCAACGATCATTGTTCGTCCTTCCCGTCGCTGTCGTCGGGGTTCGCGGGGGTCCAGTCGTGGCGGACGGCGAGGATCGAGAAGATCACGATCGTCAGGCCGGTGCCGACCTCTATCAGCTCTGCCGCGGAGAAGGCTTGCATCGTGCCCCCGCTGCGGAATGTCCGTTCCGGTGCCAACGGCAACCAGTTCGCCCCGAACGAGCCGCGCAGGAACCCGAGTGCCAGGACGACGATCACGAGCAACGCACCGATCAGTTCCACGACCTCCAACGGCCCGGGCCGGACCACCCGGGCGATCCGGCGATACCCGAAGCCCGCGTACACGAGCAACACCAGCCCGACCAGCACAACCCCTGCCGGGAAGCCACCACCCGGCGAGTACCCCTGCAACATCAGATAGAGCCCCGCCACAGCCAGCACCGGCACCACCCACCGCACCGCGAGCCGGACCACCGCCGTCATCCCCCACGCCGGTTCCGGTGCGGCCGTCCCTACCTTCTCGGCATCCGGCGTCACCGCCGCGGCCGGCCGGCCTCCGCTCTCCCGGGCGTCGGCCTCCCGGGCCGATCGTTCGGACGGGCCGACGGGCTCGTCGCCCGGGTTCTCGTACTGTTGCTCCTCCTTGCCCGCTTCCTCCTCCCCGAAGTACTCCCGCCGGCGCTCACGATGACGCCCCAGCAGCAGCACGCTGACAACCGCCGCCAGCAACAAGAACGTCTCGCCGAACGTGTCGAACGCCCTGGTGCCGTACACGACCTCACTCACGGGCTCCGTCGTATGCCACTGCGGCAACGCGACCCTCAGCGCCTCCCTCGCGATCTGCGGCAGCCCGGCGCCCTCGCGCGGCAGATCGACGACACCCAGCGCGAGCACCCCGGCCGTCGCACCACCCAGCACCCAGCCGACAAGCGTCCTCATGACCGCTCGTCCGGCTCGTCGGCGGGTTCGCCGAGCTCGGTCCGGTCCTCGACGTCGGTCCGGACCTTCCCGATCGCGATCAGGTAAAGCGTCGGCAGCGCGATCGCTCCTACCACGACCTGGGCATGGGCATCGTCCGGAGCGCCGAGGACGACGAACAGCAGGCCGAGCACCGTACCGACCAACGACAACGCCATCGCGGCGCCGGCCAGATTCCGCAGCCGCACCACCAGCACGGCGCCGCCCAGCACCACAGCGAGACAAAGATAGTCGAGCACCCAGAAGGTCACGATCGCTCCCGTGGCTCGTCGACGACCGCGCCCGCCCACTGACGGATACCTGTCTTGTACGCCGCCCTGCCGAGCGCATGCGACGCCGCCGGGTTGAGCACCAGCAGCAGGAACGCCACCAGCAGCGCGTGTACGCCGTACTGCGACAGCACGCCCTTGCCGACGGCAACCGCGAGCAACGCGGGCACCGCGCCCATCGTGATCATCTTCGACGTGCACTGAATCCGCGAATAGACGTCCGGCATCCGCAGTACGCCGACCGCGCCCGAGAGCGAGAAGAACAGCCCGACCAGCGACAACACGACCACGATCGCCGCCCTCACAACAGACCACGCTCCAGGAACCGTGCCCAGACGAGCGCGCCGAGGTAGCCGAACGAGGCCATCCACAACGCGACGTCGAGATAGATGGTCCGATCGGCGAACGCCGCGAAGAACAGCAGCGCGAGCGTCGCCTGGGTGGACACCGCGTTCAGAGCCACCACCCGGTCCGTGACCGACGGCCCGATCGCGAGCCGCACCGCGAGCAGGCCCACCACCGCGAACTCGGCGATGGCGGACAATCCGAAGATGTCAGCCATCGCGGTCCCCCGTCAGCGCGGCGATCCGCCGCTCGAGCGGGCCGATGATGTCCTCGTACCGCCGGTCCCGGGGCGGGACGGCGATGCAGTGGTAGGCCAGCTCGCGACGCGACCGGTCGAGGTCGATGATCTGATTGTCGACAATCAGAGAGCTGACAATCCCCACCGCGGCCACCCGATCCGCATCGCCGAACCGGCTCCGCACCACCACCACGCCTGTTGCCAGTGGCAACGAGGGCGTCCAGATCCGGCGGGCGAGCGACAGATTGGCCCGCAGTATCTTGTAGGCGACGAACGGGACGAGCCGCAGCATCCGCACCGCCCGCCACGGAGGAACAACCGATCCGAGCGGCACGAGCGAGCCCGCGATCAGCAGGCTGACGACCAATCCGATCGCGGCCGACTCCACGGTCGGTGGTGAGGTCAGCAGTAGCCACACCAGGTAGCACCAGAAGGTCAGCGCCCCGACCGTCTTCGTGCGCGTGGTCATCCGCACTCCTTCCGCCGTCCAAGTGGTACCCGTGAACCGAGCGCCGCATTCGTTGCTTTCTGACAACGATGCCGGGTTGACGTGCGGCCGATCCGGAGGTGAGATGGAGGCGAACAGCCCTCCAGCAGCGCGGGGTCGCCGTTGTCCGCAAGGACCTGATGGACGAACTTCACGGTAGGGCCGACCGCGATCTCACCGTGGCGTCGATGGACGCCCGGCGGCCGCCGGAAGCTCGTCGCGGCAGCCACGTCCTCCGCGCCGCCACCCGGCGCCGGCAACCGGAGGGTGTCAGCTCGGTCGAGCCGGAATGCGTCGAGTGCGGTTAGCACGAGAACCGGGTCTCCCGCACTCCGGCCCACCGAGTGACGGATGCGTGTGACCGGGATGAGTGCGGGGCACCGGTGCGAGACCAACTCTGTTCGCGAGGAGGCTGACATGAGCTCGATTCCGACGCCGCAAGGCCCGGTGCCGCCGCTCGGCGACCCGGATCGTCTCGACCCAACCGACCCGGACGACCCGGACACCTCGCCGTCCCCGGACCCGGAGCCCGACCCGGACGAGGACCCCGACGAGCAACTCCCCCACGACAACTGACAGCAGTTCAAGGCCGGTGATCGGCCGCCGACTGGTCACGGCATCGGCGGCCGATCCCGCTCACCGCCGCCGCTTCGCGTTCCCGGCTCATCGGAATCGGAGCGGGTCTCCGCGACAGCAGGTGGTCCGTTCTGCGTGTCGTCTTCGTCGGGTGGGCTGAGTTGGGTGAGATCGAGGCGGTGGGTGCGGGTCAGGTACAGGGTGCCGCCGCCGACGATGGCGGCGACCACGAGGATCGCGCCCACGACCCAGGCAGAGCCGTTGTAGTCGCGTGGGCTGGAGTTCGCTGAGCCGGGCGGGTTCGGTGCCGGCGTGTTCGAGCCCAGGGTCGGTGTGGGCGACGGCGCGGCCGTCGAACTCGGGGCCGACGACGCGGCGTTCGCCTGGCCGGCCACAGCGGGCGCCAGTGCGATCACCAGCAGAGCCGCTGCAGCCAGCGTTCGCGATGCTCTGCTCATCATGACTTTCCGGTGCCCGCTCCCCACCATGACAAACCGACGGCTCGGACGCGAACTGGCACACCGTTAGGACACCGTTACACCGGGGAACCGGCCGGGCATGCCAACGAAACGCCCTGACGCAATCGGAGACCTTCGACTGGCCACGGTCTGTGTGAACGCGACCGACATGGACCGCGCCGCGGACTTCTGGTCGGCGGCTCTTGGGTACCGCCGTCCGGACCTGATCCGCGACAACGCCCAGTTCGCCAAGCTGGAGGACCCGGACGGTACCGGTCCCACTGTTCTTCTGCAGCGAGCAGAGTCGATCCCCAGCTCGCCGACCCCGGTGCATCTCGACCTGTACACCGCGGACCGCGACACCCACATCGAACGCCTCCTGAAGCTCGGCGCCACCCGCCCCGACCACTGGCCGTACCCCGCAGAACACGATTTCGTCGTACTGCGGGACACCGAGGGCAACGAGTTCTGCGTCATCAACGTCGCCGCCGACTGACCGCTCTCTCTCTTCAGTTGCTGTCGGTCAGGAAGCGGCGGGGGTCGCTGCCGGCGCTCGCGGAGGAGAAGAGCCAGGCTTGCAGTCCGTCGGGGTCGCGGCGTTCGAGTTCGTCGAGGCAGCGTTGCCGGGCCATGACCACGCGGAGACGCGCCTTCGCCGTCGGTGCCTGGTGCAGTTCGTCGTAGCTGTCCAGCCATTGGCGGCACAGTTGGCGCGTACCGACCGTTGCGTCGGGCATCTTCCTGTCGTGGACGCGGACGCCGTACAGCCGGAGCGCGGGCGGTGAGGTCGCGAGCAGTACGCCGAACATCGCCAGGGCGCCGAACCCCAGCAGTCTGATCAACGCCACCTCGCCGGCGGCCACCAGGAAGCCGACGACGGTCACCGTCACGACGTGGCGACGCCGTGATCGCGAGTTGTCGGTCCCGATCGCGAGCATGAGCCCGAACGGGACGGCCAGCGACGCCAGTATCATCCAGATCGCCGCCGGCAGGATCAGCACCGCGAGGATCACCGCGAGCAGCAGGAGTCCACCGGCGACGGTTCGCCACATCCAGCGATAGGTAAGCATCGCGGTCACGCGCACTCGATGCTGTCGACGATGTGTTCCTGCCGGTCGGTCGTGATCACCGCGAACGATCCGTCGTACTCGTTACCGCACACCTCACACACCGCCATGTGCACCTCCCAGCTAGCGATCGAGCCGCCTCGGTGCCCACGCCGTACACGCGTATGCACGACGAGCGCAGCCCCCGCCATCAGGCGACGGGGACGTCGGCGACGACGGCGTAGTGGTCGGACGGTGGGGAGCCGTGGTCCTCGTCGAAGCCTGTCAGGCGGGAGGTGACGGGGTCGGCGTTCGCGAGGATGTAGTCGATGCGGTGGTCCTCGAGCCACTCTCCCCTGCCCAGGTAGGGATTGCGGGAGCTGTACGTGATCCCGTCGTACGACTGCCGTTGCCAGCAATCCTCGAGGACGGCGAGCAGCGGCTCGAGCTCGGGACCACCGGGCGGAGCGTTCAGGTCGCCGGCCACGATCACCCCGTCGCCGCGGGCCTTGAGCTCGGACACCAGCTCGGCAAGTGAGGTCGCCTGGGCGAACCGCTGCTCCTGGTGGTCCTCTTCCCAGTCCAGGCAGCTCGTGATGAAGTGCAGGCTCTCCGTTCCCAACCGGATCTCGGCCCGCAGCGCGACGGTTCCCGTCGAGAGCGTGTGCCGCTCGACATGCCAGAGCGGGAAGCGACTGAGAATCCCGAGCCCGAGATGTACGTCGGGATCCGGATCCCGCGGCATCCGCGACGGCGCGAACACCGACGTCATGCCCAACTCGAACCCGAGCAGCCTGGGCTGCGCCTGGTCGTCACTGCGCCAAGTCTCCTGCAGAGCAACGAAATCGGGCCGTTGCGCGCGCACCGTCTCGGCAATCGCCCGCTGCCTCCGCAGCCACCGGTCCCCGAACCGTCCCCAGACGTTCCACGTCATGAACCTCACTGCTTTCTCACCTTCCTCGGATCACCCCACCGGTACCCGAGAACCCCGGGCACACGCCCTCAGCCGTGGTTCATGGGTGCAACAACACCTTCACGGCGCCGTCCGCCTTCTGCTGGAAGGTTTCGTACGCCTTCGGGCCCTCCGCGAGCGGCAGGTGGTGTGTCGCGAACGTGTCGACGTGCAGCGGGTCCTCGTCGGTCAGCAGCGGCATGATCTGCCCGCTCCAGCGCCGTACGTTCGCCTGCCCCATCCGGAGCTGGAGCTGCTTGTCGAAGATCGTCAGCATCGGCAGCGGGTCGGCGGCACCGCCGTACACCCCGACCAGTGAGATCGTGCCTCCGCGGCGGACCATGTCGACTGCGAGCAGCAGCGCGGCCATCCGGTCCACGCCCGCCTTCTGCATGAACGAGCGCTGGATCGCGTTCGGCAGCAGTCCCGCCGCCTGCTGGGCGATCCGCCCCGCGGGCGAACCGTGGGCCTCCATCCCGACCGCGTCGATCACCGCGTCGGGTCCGCGGCCGTCGGTACGGTCCCGGACCTGGTCCGCGACGTCGTCGCCGTACTCCAGGGTCTCGACGCCGTACGTCCGGGCTCGGCCCAGACGTTCGGGCACCAGGTCGACCCCGATCACGCGGTAGCCGCGGTGCAGCGCGATCCGGCACGCCATGTCGCCGATCGGGCCCAGCCCGAGCACGGCGACCGTGCCGCCGTCCGGGATCCCGGCGTACTCGACGGCCTGCCAAGCGGTCGGAAGCACGTCGGACAGGTAGACGAACCGGTCGTCGGGCGGACCGTCCGGTACCTTGATCGGCCCGTACTGCGCCTGCGGCACCCGCAGGTACTCCGCCTGCCCGCCCGGCACCTGCCCGTACAGCTTGGTGTAGCCGAACAGGGCGGCGCCCATGCCCTGCTCGCGGACCTGCGTCGTCTCGCACTGCGTCTGCAGCCCCTGCGTGCACATGAAACAGGACCCGCACGCGATCTGGAACGGCACCACGACCCGGTCCCCCGGCGGCAGCCGGCCCACCTCGGACCCGGTCTCCTCGACGACTCCGATCACCTCGTGACCGAGCACGTCGCCGACGTCCAGGAACGGACCCATCACCTCGTACAGGTGCAGGTCCGACCCGCAGATGCCGCTCGACGTAACCTTCACGATCGCGTCCGTCGGTTCCTCGATCCGCGGATCCGGTACGTCGCCGTATCCGATCTCACGCTTGCCCTGCCAGGTCAGCGCCTTCATATGGCCTCCTTTGCGCGGATCGGTGCCCACGGCGCGCGGCGGCAACCGCACGGGAGGCGCTTGGAGTGCGTCGCGCCGGGCACCGGGCGGCCATGACCGTGAAGTTGAACGAGAAGGCGTTCGAGCACGCGAAGTACCTGGTGCGGAAGGGGCAGACCACCAAGGACGAACGGGACGACTGGAGTGAGCACGCGCCGACGGCCGACGAGCAGAACGCTTATCTGGATCGGCACGGCTGGCGGGACTACGGGCTCTGGTTCCTCGGCGTCGACACCGAGATGGACGACGAGACCAAGGGGCACTACGAGTTCCCGTACGGCGACTTCCGGCGGGTGCACCGCTGCGGCGTGATCAGCGCCGAGTCGCGGGCCGCGCAGTACGACCATCCGGACATCCAGCGGGCGCTGGCCGAGATCCACGAACTCCTGGACGGCGGGCACGCCTGAGAAGGCGCCCCCATGCGGAGGAACGACATGGGGGCGCCTGGATCGGTGGTCAGGTGAAGATGCTGACGCCGCCCGGACCGACGAGCAGCCCGATGACGATGAGGGCGATGCCCCACAGCACTGCACCGCGGAACAGCGACACGATTCCGGATATCACCAGAATCACCGCGATGATCCACAGAATGAATTCCATGATCGCTCCCCTTGAATGAGCCGGGACGCTGCCCGGCGGAATACCCGTGCCGGATCTGCCGGTGCCCGTGGCGGCCGTACTCAAACCCAGGGGTTTCGGTGCGGAATGCGCGGACACCGGAGGAGCATGTCGAATCTTCTGCCATCCGCATCGGCGCTGGACAGCGGCCGGATCCTGCGCGACATACTCGGCCCGATGGTCGCCCAAGGCGCCATTCTCCGGCGACCCCGGATCGGCACGCTGGCCGAGCGGCTGAACGTCGACGACCGCGCGCTGCGCCGCGTCCGGCGGCTGCGGGCCCGGTACGGCGACGGCCCGGTGCTGCTCCGGGTCGCGGGGCGCACGATCGGGCTCGTGCTGGCTCCCGAGGACGTCCGCCGGCTGCTCGCCGAGACGCCCGAGCCGTTCGCGGCGGCGGCCGGTGACAAGGTCGGCGCGCTGACGCACTTCCAGCCGCACGCGGTCCTGGTCACCAACTCGTCATTGCGCGCCGGGCGGCGCGAACTGAACGAGCAGGCGCTCGACAGCCACCGTCCCGTTCATCGGCACGGCCACCGGTTCGTCGAGGTGGTCGGCGAGGAACTCGACGCACTGCACGCCACGGTCGGCTGGGACGAGTTCCGCGCGATCTGGTCCCGCGTCGTACGGCGCATCGTGCTCGGCGACACCGCCGGCGACGACCTGGAGATCACCGCACAACTCGACCGCCTGCGCGCCGACGCCAACTGGGCGCAATTCGGTCCGGATCACGAAGTTCTCCGCAGCCGGTTCCTCACGAACATCGCGCAGTACGTCGAAAAGGCCGAGCCCGGGAGCCTCGTCGCGTCTCTCGATCGCGGGCAGGAGGCACTCGACCCGGCCGGGCAGGTACCGCACTGGTTGTTCGCGTTCGACGCGGCCGGTATCGCGCTCTGGCGGCTCTTGGCCGTGATCGGGTCCCGTCCGGAGCTGCTCGAACCGATCGTTGCCGAGGCGCGCCATCCGGAGACCTCACCGTTGCTCGCGCAGGCCGGTGCCGCGGTCCAGGAATCGTTGCGGCTCTGGCCGACGACCCTCGTCGTACTGCGGCAGGCGAGCGAGCCCACCGTGTGGCGGGACCGGGTCGCGCCGGCCGGGACGGAGTTCGCGATCGTCAGCTCGGTGTTCCATCGCGACGACGAGGCGCTCGCGTTCGCCAACGACTTCGAGCCGGCCGTGTGGCTCGACGGGCGGACGGACGGGGCGTGGCCGATCATCCCGTTCAGCGAAGGGCCGGCCGGGTGCCCGGGGCGGAACGTCGTACTGCTGACCGCGAGCGCCGCTGTCGACCACGTCGCGGCGCGGTACCAGCTGGACGTCGACCCGCACACCCGTCGGCGACTGGCCGGCGCAATGCCCGGAACATTCAATCACGCGGATATTCGGATCGGTTTCTGGCGAAACAATCGTATGAATTAAAAATGCCGCCGGAATACGTCCGGTGACGCTCCGCATTTCCGTTCCGGGAAGTGTTTCGGTGGGGTTCCGGCGGGCACCGCCGGTCCGGGTCACGGGGCAACGACTTGTGAGGGAGAATCCGATGAACACGACCGCGAAGATCGCCGCGGCGGTCGCCGGCGGGTACCTGCTCGGCCGGACCAAGAAGCTTCGGCTGGCAGTGCTGATGGGCGGGATGCTGGCCGGTAAGCGGATCGCCGCCGATCCGGCCGCGATCGCGGGGCAACTCACCGACCTCGTGGAGCGGAACCCGGAGCTGTCGCGGTTGTCGGGGCAGGTCCGCGGCAAGCTGCTGCAGGCGGGACGCGAGGCAGCCGTCGCCGCGGCCAGCCACGGCCTCGACCGGGTGAGCGACTCGATCCACGATCGCACCGGCCGGCTGCTGTCGCGCGGCTCCGGGAACGACGAGCCGGACGACGAGTACGACGAGGCGGAGGAACCGTACGACGACGAACCCGAGGACGGGTACGACGACGAGTACGAGGATGAAGAGGAAGACTCCGGGGACGACGAGGACGTCGGGGACGAGGAAGACGCGGCCGACGAGGAAGACGCTGGGGACGAGGAGGAAGCGGGGGCCGCCGACGAGCCGGAGCGCCGCGGAGGCCGCCGGTCCCGGCCGTCGGCCGGACGGCGCCGCGGACGGGACAGCGGACAAGACAGCGGGCGGGACAGCGGAGAAGGCGGCGGGCGGGGACGGCGCCGTACCGCGGCGTCGACGTCGAAACGGGCGAGCGGTTCGAGTACCGCGAAGCGGACGAGCGGGTCGGGTACGTCGAAGCGCGCGAGCGGTTCGGGTACGGCGAAGCGCCCGGCCGCGAAGAAGGCTGTCGCCAAGAAGACCGCGGCAAAGAAGACCGCGGCGAAGAAGGCGACGGGCCGGCCGCCCGCGAAGAAGACGGCCGCGAAGAAGACCCCGGCGAAGAAGACCGCCGCGAAGAAGGCGAGCAGCACCTCGCGGAAGCGTGGGTGACCTGTCATGGCCGAACAGAACACACGCAGCGGTCGTGGCGGGGCCGACCGTAGCGGTGGCAGCCATAACGGTGGCGGCGGGCTCGAGGTGGCGTCGCTGCTCGAGGAGTTGCCGGTCGACAGGCTCAAGGGCGAACTGCAGGACGCCCTCTCCGCAGTGGTCGAGCGGGCGATCGAGGCGGCCACCGGCAAGGTCGGCGATCTCACCGAGCGGCTCACGGACGTCGCGGACGGCGGCAGCCTCCGGGAGAGCTTCGGCGGCGGATCCGAGGGCGAGTCCGGCGGCGGGCTGAAGGGGTCGATGGTCGCCGGAGCCCTCAAAGGCGGGCTTGAGAACGTCAAGGACAAGCTCACCGGCGGTTCCTCCGGGAACGGCGCGGGCAAGGCCACCAAGGCGACCAACATCATCGAGCAGATCGACGTCGGCGTGCCGCTCGACGTCGCGTACGACCAGTGGACGCAGTTCCAGGACTTCCCGGACTTCATGAAGAAGGTCGAGAGCGTCGAGCAGGAGTCCGACGAGAAGCTCACCTGGCGGGCGAAGATCGTCTGGTCGCACCGGACCTGGGAGGCGACGATCCTCGATCAGGTGCCGGACGAGCGGATCGTCTGGCGGTCCAACGGCCAGAAGGGGCACGTCGACGGCGCGGTCACGTTCCACGAACTCGCGCCGAACCTGACCCGGATCCTGGTCGTTCTCGAGTACTACCCGCAGGGGCTGTTCGAGCGGGTCGGGAACATCTGGCGCGCGCAGGGCCGCCGGGCCCGGGCGGAGCTGAAGCACTTCCGCCGGCACGTGATGACCCGGACCATCCTCGCCCCGGACGAGCTCGAGGGCTGGCGTGGAGAGATCCACGACTCCCAGGTCGTCCGCGGCCACGACGAACCCGAACCGGACGACGAGGACGACGCCGACGACCAGTACGACGAGGACGAGGACGAGTACGACGCCGACGACCAGTACGACGACGAAGGCGACGAAGGCGACGCGGACGAGTACGACGAAGGCGACGAGGAAGAGGACTCGGACGAGTACGGCGACGACGAGTACGACGAAGAGGACGAGGGCGACGAGCGCGAGCGGCGCGGCCGCCGGGCGAGCTGACACCGACGATCGACTGGAAGGGGTAGGTACCCATGACCGTTTCGGCGGTTGGACAACGCCGCTCCGGCGGCTATCTCGAACGGCCGGCACCGAGCAGTCTGGCCGACGTGATCGACACGATCCTCGACAAGGGCCTGGTGATCGACGCGTACGTGCGCGTCTCCCTGGTCGGCATCGAACTCGTCACGATCGACGCCCGGATCGTCATCGCGAGCGTCGACACCTACCTGCGGTTCGCTGAGGCCACGAACCGCCTCGACCTGTACCAGCAGGGCGGCGAGAGTCTGCCCGAAGCGGTCCAGGACATGCAGCACCGCGGCGCCGAGGGCCGGACCCGCGGCATCCTGAGCGGCGCGAAGGACGCGGCGAAGGATGCCCTGTTCGGCGACGACAACGACGAGGACGAGGACGAAGAGCAGGAGGCCGAGCCGCGCAGGCCGCGCCGCCGGTCCCGTGAGTCGACCTCCCGCCGGAGGAGGTCCGGCGAATGACCGACGAGCTGTTCTACGTCTACGGCGTCACGTACGACGACGTGGGCCTGCCCGACGACCTCCAAGGGCTCGACGACAGCCCGGTCGACCTGGTGCGCAGCGGGCGGCTGGCCGCCGTCGTCAGCGGGCTCGGCACCGGCCACCGGCTCGGGCGGCGCCGGCAGCTGCTGGCGCACAGCCGGGTACTGGACACGGTCGCGCGGCAGTCCCCGATCGTTCCGCTCCGGTTCGGCACTGTGGTCGAGACGCGCTCAGCCGCCGTAGAACTGCTCGATGCCGCCGAGGACCGCCTCGTGCCGCTGCTGGACAGCCTCGCCGACACGGCGCAGTTCACGTTGCACGCACGGTACGACGAGGAGAAGGTGCTGGCCGAGATCGTTGCCGAGGACCCGCAGATCGCCGACCTGCACCGGCAGACCCGCGGTGCGGCGGACGACACGACGTTGAGTGCGAGGTTGCGGCTCGGGGAGCTCGTCGCGGCGGCGCTGGAGCACAAGCGGGCGGCCGACGCGCCGGTCGTGCTGGAGCCGATCGCGAAACATGCGGTGGCGCACAGCGTGCGGCGGCCGACCACGGACGTCGAGCGGCTGGTCGATGCCGCGTTCCTCGTCGACCACCGGCAGACGCAGCAGTTCGACCAGGCCGCGGAGGCGGTCGCCCGGGCGCTGCACGGACGGGTCCGGCTGCAGCTCGTCGGACCGACCGCGCCGTACGACTTCGTCACGGAGCTCTGACGCATGGGACTGCTGACAGGAGTGCTCTCGTTGCCGCTGGCACCGATCCGGATGACGGTCGCGGTCGCCGAGCAGCTGCGGCAGCAGGCGCTGCAGGAGTACTACGACCCGGACCGGATCCGGCGGCAGCTCGACGAGATCGACCGGGCGCGGGCGGACGGAACGCTCGCCGACGCCGAGGCCGACGCGCTCGAGGAGGAGCTGATCGACCGACTGGTCGAGGGCAGATCCGAAGGGTTCGGGTGATCGGTCGTGGCAGCCCCGCGGAAGAGCACGACGCCGAGGAAGACGGCGGCGAAGAAGTCGGCGACACACAGCAGTGCGGCGCAGAAGCGCTCTGCGGCGAAGAGCACGGGGGCCGAGAACACAGAGGCCAAGAGCACGGCGGCGAAGAGTACGGGGGCGAGGAAGGCGCCGGCCAAGGCGCGTCCCGCGGCCGCGGCACCCTCGAGGGACGGTGCGCGGCTGCGGGACGTCGTACTGCGCTCGACCGGTGAGCTGGCCGAACTCATCGGGCTGCAACCCGAAGGAGTCGTGGCCGTCGAGCTGGACGGTGACGGTGGCGACGACCGGCAGTGGCGGGTCCAGGTCGAGGTCGTCGAGTCGCACCGGATCCCGGAGACGACCGACATCCTCGCCATCTACGAACTGGTGGCCGGCAGCAACGGTGAGCTGCTGTCGTACCGCCGGCTGAGCCGTTATGTCCGCGGGCGTTTCGAGGAGTGACAGCGATGAGCACCATTGAGAGGCAGCCGCTGGGCGGGTACGCGGCGACCCGGCCGCAGGCCGACAGCCTGGCAGATCTGCTGGAACGCGTTCTGGACAAGGGTGTGGTGATCGCCGGTGACATCCGCGTCGACCTGCTCGAGATCGAGCTGCTGACGATCCGGATCCGGTTGCTGCTGGTCTCGGTCGACAAGGCGGCCGAGATGGGCATCGACTGGTGGACCCGTGATCCGATGCTGTCCGGTTCGGCGGACCAGGAGGAACTCGAGCGGCTCCGCCGCCGTGTCGAGGAGCTGGAGGCAGACCATGAGTGACACCGCCTCGTACGTGTACGCCGCCGGCCGCGCGGTCGGCGAGCTGTCCGGCATCCGCGGCCTGCGCGACGCCCCGCTGCGGGTCGTCCGCTGCGGCGGCCTGGACGCGATCGTGAGCAGTGTCGACCTGCAGGAGTTCGGCGAGGCGCCGCTTCGCGAACATCTGGAGGACCTCGGCTGGCTCGAGGAGGTGGCGCGGAGTCACGACCGCGTCGTGCGGGCGGTGTGGTCCGCGACCGGCGCGGTGGCGCCCTTCCGGCTCGCGACGATCTGCACCACCGACGACGCCGTACGCATCCGGCTCACCACGCGGTACGACGAACTCGCGGCCGCCCTGGACCGGGTCGCCGGACGCAGCGAGTGGACGGTCAAGGCGTTCCGCCCACTGGTGTCCGGCACAAGCGCCGGAGCCGGCACCGGAACGAGCACTGCCACGAGTGGTACGACGTACTTGATGCGGCGACGTGAGCAGCTCGATCAGCAACGACAGGCGGCCGTGGACGCGCAGGCGGTTGCCGATGACATCCATCGACGGTTCGCGGGCGCGGCCGACGCGTGCCGGCGGTTGCCGCCGCAGGACCGGCGGTTGACCGGGTACGACGAACCGATGATCCTGAACGGCGCCTACCTGGTCGACGACCGCGAAGGCGAGCGGTTCCGGTCGACCGTCGAGGCGTTCGCCCTCGGCCTGTCCGACGTCCGGCTCACGGTCGACGGGCCCTGGCCGCCGTACTCGTTCACGTCGCTGGAGTCGGCGTGAGCGAAGTCGCGCTGGTCGACCTGCTGGACCGTTTGCTCGGCGCGGGCGTCGTCCTGGCCGGCGATGTCGTGATCTCGATGGCCGACGTCGATCTGGTCGAGATCCGCCTGGCCGCGCTGATCCGGACGATCACCGAGGAGCCTGCCCGATGAAGCAACGCATCGAAGCCGACGCGGAGACCGTCGAGCGCGAACTGTTCCGCCTCGTGCTGACGATCGTCGAGCTGATCCGCCAGCTGATGGAGCGCCAGGCCGTCCGCCGCATCGACGACGGCGGCCTGTCCGCCGACCAGATCGAGGAGCTCGGCCTCGGGCTGATGCACCTGGAGGAGGCCGTCACGTCGCTGCGGACGCGCTTCGACCTCACCCCCGAGGACCTGAACCTCGACCTCGGCCCGCTCGGCTCGCTACTCGGCGACTGATCCTTACATCCTTACGCGACCCGGTACGTCGCGGCCGCGAGCGGGAGCCACGTCATGCCGTGCCCCGGCGACTCGGACGGCGTCGCCGTACCGCCGGCCGGTGCCGGCAGGCCGTCGAACAGCATCGACTCGATCCGGGTGTGGTCGTGGAACCACTCGAGATGCCGCAGGTTCGGTACGGCGGACAGCGCCGCCAGATGCAGCCCCGGGGCGCAGTGCCCCGACAGCTGCAGGCCATGGGCCTCGGCGACAGCGGCGATCCGCAGCAGCTCGGTGATACCGCCGCAGCGCGTCACGTCGGATTGCAGACAATCGACCATCGGACACATCCGGGCGAAGTACGCCAGGTCGTACCCGTACTCCCCCGCCGTCACGTCGATCCCGGTCCGGTCCCGCACCACCCCGAGCCCGGCGAGATCGTCCGACGACACCGGTTCCTCGAACCACGTCACGCCGTACGACGCGAGCCGCTCGGCCACCCGGCACGCCTGCCCGACCGTGTACCCGCCGTTCGCGTCCACGTACAGCTCCGCATCGGCGCCGATCAGGTCCCGGGCCTGCGCGACCCTCGCCAGGTCCCGGTTCTCGCGTGTCCCCCAGCTCTCCCCGATCTTGATCTTGACCCGCGGTATCCCCTGCTCGGCCCAGCCGGTCAGCTGGTCCGCGAGCTGCCGGTCGTCGTACGTCGTGAACCCGCCGCTGCCGTACACCGGCACGCTGTCGTGCACCGCGCCGAGCAACCGGTGCAACGGCAACCCGAGCAGCCGCGCCTTCAGGTCCCACAGCGCGCAGTCGACCGCCGACAGCGCCATCCCGCCGACGCCCGGGCGGCCGATGTTGCGCAGCGCGGACCGCATCGCGTTCCACGATCCGCCGACGTCCATCGGGTCCCGACCCTGCACCACCGACGCCAGATCATGGCTGACCACGGTGGCGCAGGCCGGCGACCCGTACGTCCAGCCGGTCCCGGTCGCGCCGTCGGCCGAGACCTCGACCAGGACCAGCGTCGTGCTGTCCCAGGCGAACGTCCCGTCGCCCTCCGGCGCGTCGGTCGGGATCGTGTACGCCGATGCGCTGACGCTCCCGATCATGACAGGCCGATCATGACAGGGCCGGTCACGACTTGCCGGGCAGGAACTCCTGCACCTTGGACTTCACGCCCTCCTTGATCATCGCGGCCCGATCGCTGTCACCCCGCACGATCGACTCGAGCGCCTTCTCCATCTGCTCCCAGGTCGCGTGCGGCGGGATCGGCGGTACGGCGGGATCGGTCCGGAACTCGACGACGCAGGGCCGGTCCGCCGCCAGGGCCTCCTCCCAGGCCGGCCCGACCTCCTCCGGCTTCTCGGCCGTCACCCCGTGCAGCCCGAGCAGCTTCGCGTACCCGGCGTACGGGAACTCCGGCAGCTCCTGCGACGGCAGGAACTGCGGCGACCCGCCCATCGCCCGCAGCTCCCAGGTCACCTGGTTCAGGTCGTTGTTGTGCAGGACCGCGACCACCAGCCGCGGGTCCGCCCAGTCCTTCCAGTACTTCGCGATCGTGATCAGCTCGTTGATCCCGTTCATCTGCATCGCGCCGTCGCCGACGAGCGCGTACGCCGGCCGGTCCGGCAGCCCGAACTTCGCGCCGATCACATACGGCACACCGGGTCCCATCGTCGCGAGCGTCCCGGACAGCGAGCCGCGCATGTCGCCGCGGATCTTGATGTGCCGCGCGTACCAGTTCGCCGCCGACCCCGAGTCCGACGCCAGGATCGCGTCCGACGGCAACCGGTCCGACAGCTCGTGGAACACCAACTCCGGGTTGATCGGATCCGCGGACGTGTGCGCCCGCCGGTCCATCACCTGCCACCAGCGCCGCACGTTGCTCTCGATGCCCGACCGCCAGGACCGGTCCTGCTTGCGCTGCACCAGCGGGATCAGCGCGCGCAGCGTCCCGGCGGCGTCCCCGACCAGGTTCACCTCGAACGGGTACCGCATCCCGATCATCGTCGGGTCCAGGTCGATCTGGATCGCCCGGGCCTTCCCGAACTCCGGCAGGAACTGCGTGTAGGGGAAGTTCGACCCGACCATCAGCAACGTGTCGCAGTCCATCATCAGCTCGTACGACGGCCGGGTGCCGAGCAGTCCGATCGAGCCGGTCACCCACGGGAGCGCATCCGGCAGCACGTCCTTGCCGAGCAGGGCCTTCGCGACCCCGGCGCCGGTCAGCTCGGCCAGTTCGGTCACCTCGTCGACCGCGCCGCGCGCACCCTGCCCGACGAGGATCGCGACCCGCGAGCCCTCGTTCAGGATCTCGGCGGCACGGGACAGCTGGTCCGCTGCCGGCACCGGTGCCGACCAGTTCAGGTCTGTGCTCGACGGCACCATCTTGAACGCGTGCGACGGCGCCGTGTACTCGAGCTCCTGCAGGTCCGACGGGATGATCAGCGCCGTCACGGTACGGCGCGCCGCCGCGATCCGGATTGCCCGGTCGAGCACGTTCGGCAGCTGCTCCGCGACCATCACGGTCTCGCAGTAGGCGGACGCGACGTCCTTGTAGAGCGTCTGCAGGTCGACCTCCTGCTGGTAGCTGCCGCCCATCGCGCTGCGGGCGGTCTGACCCACGATCGCCACCACCGGCACGTGGTCGAGCTTCGCGTCGTACAGCCCGTTCAGCAGGTGGATCGCGCCCGGCCCGCTGGTCGCCGTACAGACGCCGACCCGGCCGGTGAACTTCGCGTAGCCGACCGCTTCGAAGGCGGCCATCTCCTCGTGCCGGGCCTGGACGAACCGGGGCTCGTTCCCCGCCTTCTGCCAGGCGGCGAGCAGTCCGTTGATACCGTCCCCGGCGTACCCGAAGACGTGGTCCACGTCCCATTCGCGCAGCCGTTGGAGTACGAAATCGGCAACTGTCGTGCTCATTGCAACCCTCCTGCCAGAAGTTCGGCGAGATGTACGGCCCGCCGGTCGGTGGCCTGTTCTATTTGCGTTCGGCAACTGAAGCCGTCGGCGACGATCACGGTGTCGTTGCCCGCGGCCCGTACCTTCGGCAGCAGCACGCGTTCGGCCGCCGCCATCGAGACGTCGTAGTGCCCGCGCTCGAACCCGAAGTTCCCGGCCAGCCCGCAGCACCCGGAGTCCAACTGCTCGCGGTCGATGCCGGCGCGCTCCATCAGGTCCGCGTCGGACGTCAGTACGGCGTGCTGGTGACAGTGCGTCTGCACCATCGCGTGCACGTCGAGCCGCGGCGGATCCCAGTCCTTCAGCAGCTCGGCGAACGTGACGAACTGCGCCGACAGCCGCCGCAGGTCCTCGTCCTCCGGCAGCAGCTCCGGCGCGTCCGACCGGAACACCGCGCTGCACGACGGCTCCAGCCCGACGATCGGCACGCCGGCGCGGATGTCGTCGCGCAGGACGTCGATCGTCCGCCGGAGCACGCGTTTCGCCGTACCGAGCTGGCCGGTCGAGATCCAGGTGAGTCCGCAGCACACCGGCCGCTCCGGGATCGTGACGTGGTAGCCCGCCGCCTCGAGCACCTGGACCGCGGCGCGGCCGACCGAAGGATGGAAGAAGTTCGTGAAGGTGTCCGGCCAGAGCACGATCCGGCGGCCGGGCGTCGGCGGGCGTTGCGAGAACCAGCGGGTGAACGACTGCTCGGCGAACGCCGGCAACCTGCGCTCGTCGGCGATACCGCCGGCCCGCTTCAGCAGCTTCGCGACCCGAGGCGTCTGAGTGGCGGCGTTCGCCAGCTTCGGTGCGCGGCTCGCGAGCTGCGCGGCAACCGGCAACCAGCCCATCGAGTAGTGCGCCATCGGCCGCAGCCGGTGCCGGTAGTGGTGCGACAGGAACTCGGCCTTGTACGTCGCCACGTCCACCCCGACCGGGCAGTCCACCTTGCATCCCTTGCAGGCAAGACACAGATCCAGCGCGTCCCGTACCTCGGTCGACCGCCAGCCGTCCGGGATCACCTCCCCGCGCACCATCTCGAACAGCAGCCGGGACCGCCCGCGCGGCGAGTGCTCCTCCTCGCGCGTCACCAGGTACGACGGGCACATCACCTCGCCCTCCGCCGACGACGACTGCCGGCACTTCCCGATCCCGACACAGCGCATCGCCGCTTTGCTGAACTTCCCGTCGTCGCGCGGATAGCTGAACTCGGTGGGCAACGGAGGGTGCGCGAAGGACGTGCCGAGCCGCAGGTGCGAGTCCAGCGGGTTCGGCTCGACGATCTTGCCCGGGTTCATCCGGTTCCGCGGGTCGAAGATCGCCTTGAACTCGCCGAACGCCCGGACCAGGTCCGGCCCGAACATCGTGGTCAGCAGTTCGCCCCGGGACTGCCCGTCACCATGCTCCCCGGACAGCGACCCGTCGTACCGCTTCACCATCCGCGCGGCCTGCTCCACGAAGTCGCGGTACCGCGCGATGCCGTCGGCGGTGCGCAGCTCGAACGGGATCCGGGTGTGCACGCAGCCCTGACCGAAGTGCCCGTACAGCGACGTCTCGGTCTCGTCGTACCCGAACCTGTTGAGCAGCTCGCGCAGATCGTGCAGGTAGTCACCGAGGTCGTCGGGGTGTACGGCGGAGTCCTCCCAGCCCTCCCAGTTCTCGTGCTTCGCGGCTGGGTGGGCGGTCGCGCCGAGACCGGCCTCCCGGAGTTCGATCAGTTGTTGCTCACGGCCCGGATCGTCGAGGTAGCTGATCGTCGCATCGCCGTCCTTCAGGTCGTCCATCAGCCGGTGCGCGGCCTGGTCCGCCTCCTCGAAGGTGTCGCCGGCGAACTGCACCATCAGCCAGCCGTGGCCTTCCGGCAGCCGTTCGATCGCGGTGTCGACGGTGTGCTCGTTGTGCTCGAGTTCGATCAGTATCTCGTCGAGCCCCTCGAGCTGCCACGGCTTGTGCGGCAGGATCCGGCGTACGGCGCGACCGGCGTCCTCCAGCCTCGGGTAGCCGAGCACGACCATCACCTGGTACTTCGGCACCCGGACCAGCTCGAGTTCCGCGTGCAGCACCGTGACGAGCGTGCCCTCGCTGCCGACCAGCGCCTTCGCGACGTCGAAGCCGTTCTCCGGCAGCAGCGAGTCGAGGTTGTACCCGGAGACCCGGCGCGGGATCTTCGGGTATCCCGTGCGCAGCTCGCCCAGGTACCGGTCGCGCAGGGCGGCCAGCTGCCGGTAGATCTCGGCCTGCCGGTCGTCGTCCGGTGTCGCCTCGTCCGCTGGCCCGACCCACATGCGGACGCCGTCGTACGTCAGCACCTCCAGCCGGCGCACGTTGTCGACGGTCTTCCCGTACGCCTGCGCGCTCGCCCCGCAGGAGTTGTTGCCGATCATCCCGCCGATCGTGCAGCTCTGGTGCGTCGACGGTTTCGGGCCGAACATCAACCCGTCCGGCGCGAGCGCCCGGTTCAGGTCGTCCAGGGCGATCCCGGGCTCGACCACACACGTCCGAGCGTCCACGTCGACCGAGAGCAGGTGGTTGCAGTACTTCGTCCAGTCGATCACGACCGCGGCGTTGGTGGTCTGCCCGGCCAGACTGGTACCGCCGCCACGCGACAGCACCGGCACGTCGGCCTGCCGGCAGACCTCGACAGCGGCCACCGCGGCGTCCACCGTCCGCGGCACCACCACCCCGAGCGGTATCTGACGGTAGTTGGACGAGTCGCACGAGTACGTTGCGAGCGACCCCGCGTCGAACCGCACCTCGCCGTCGACCGCCACCGCCAGCGCGCTCGCCAGCCTCTCAGGCGTGCGCGGGCTGTCGACCTCCACGTCTGCCACCACCGGCAACCTCCAGACCTCGACCGCGGACTGCGGTACCCGGGGCGGATCGCAGCAAACGCGTTTCGTGCGGTTTCCAGTGGTCACCGGGGAACGACAAGCCGATCGATCGAGGAGGCGCGTTCAGCATGGCGCCGCAGCAAGAATCGGCCGCCGGGGTGCTGGATCATCTCGACACCCGGGTGCCGACATCGTTCTACTGGTCACTGACCCTGCTCGCCACGGTCGGCGGGTTCCTGTTCGGGTACGACACCGCGAACATCGGGTCCGTCGTCAACTTCCTGCCCTGGAGCCTGGGCTCGCTCGCCCTCGGCTACCTGGTCGCCGGCGCCTCCATCGGGGCCGCGGTCGGCGCGCTCGCCGCCGGACCGACCTCGGACCGGCTCGGCCGCAAGTCGCTGCTGATCGTCGACGCCGCCATCTACGCGGTCGGCGCGCTGTTGTCCGCGTTCGCGTGGGACGCCTGGGTGCTGCTGTTCGCCCGCACGCTGATCGGTCTCGCGATCGGCGCCGACTCCGCGATCGCGACGGCGTACATCGCCGAATACGCCCCGAAGGCGCGGCGCGGCGCGCTCGGCATTCTGCAGCAGTGGATGATCACGGTCGGGATCCTGATCTCGTACGTCGTGGCGCTCGCCGTCCTCGTCCCGCTCCCCCAGCACGCCCGGTCCTTCGACTGGCGCCTGCTGCTCGGACTCGGCGCCGTACCGGCCCTGTTCGCGCTGGTGCTGCGGACCCGGATGCCCGAGTCGCCGCGTTGGCTGATGCGGCAGGGACGGTACGACGACACGCACGACGCGCTCGCCAAACTCGACATCGACGTCAGCGCCGAGCAGATCGAGCGCAGCGCCCACGAGATCGAGCGGCAGGAGGCACAGGCCGGCCGCAGCTCCCGGAACTGGACACGCGGCGTGAAGCGGGCGCTGATCGTGGTGTGCGTGTTCTTCGCGTTCCAGCAGATCACCGGGATCAACCTCACGTTCTACTACGGTCCGAAGCTACTGCAGCCCTATCTGCAGAGCGGCGGCGACAAGGTGCAGGCAGCGGTCGCGGCCGTCGCCGTCACCGCGCTGATGAGTGTGGTCAACGTCGTCGCGACGTACTTCGCCTTCAAGTTCGTCGACCGGGTCGGCCGCCGCAAGCTCGCCCTCGGCGGGTACGCCGTGATGTCGGTCGCGATGCTGATCGGCGCGGCCGGCGTCGCGTTCACCGGCGGGCTCACCCGGATCCTCCTGATCATGCTCGGCCTGAACATCTTCATCGCCGCGTTCGCGATCGGCGTCGGCGGCACCGGCTGGCTGATCCAGGGTGAGTACTTCCCGACCGCCGTCCGCGGCCGCGCCGCGGCACTCGGCGCCGCGGCCGACTGGATCGCCAACTTCGCACTGATCCTGCTGGTGCCGACAATGCTGAACGGCTTCGGGCTCGCCTGGCTGATGGTGCTGTTCGCCGTCCTGTCGGCGGTCGCGCTGCTGTTCGTGAACTCGTTCATCCCGGAGACCAAGGAGCTGTCGGTCGAGGAGATCACCGAGATCTTCGAACGTCAGGCCGCACACCAGCACCAGCCCGCGCACTGAGCAGGCGATACTTGGGCAATGGAGTTGTCACCTGAGCTCGATCGCGCGCAGTTGCGCGCGATCGAGTTGCTCCGCGAGGGCCACGCGGTCGTCGTGACCAATCCCAGTCCGATGACGTACGGCGTGGTCGCCCGCGACGCCCACGCGGTGAACCTTCTGAAGGGTCGTCCGGTCGACCAGCCGGTCGGGATCTCGGTGCACACCGAAGCCGCTCGCGATCAGCTGTTCCGGTACCTGGACCTCACCACCGACGCCCTCGCGGTAGTCGACTTCGCGCTCGCCGAGCGGATCACCGTGCTGGCACCGATCCGGCCGGACCCGACGATGCCCGAGTGGCTGGCGCCTGCGACGAGTGACGGATGGGTGCTGTTCTTCGACGGATCCTGGGGACCCCTCTGGCCGCTGTGGGGTTCCTTCCCGTTCCTGTACGGAAGCAGCGCCAACCGGACCGGTGGCTCGCCGGCCGCCTCCGCGGCCGAAGCCCGGGCGCAGTTTCCGGCCGGCACGGTCATCGTCGATGCCGACGACCGGCGTACACCGGCCACGACCTACGGCGCCAGCACGATCATCCGCGTCGACACGGACGGCCGGCTGACCCTACGGCGACCGGGTATCCAAGACCAACTGGCGGGCGGACCCGACGTACTCCTGGATCAACTGCGCGAGTTCAGATCCGCGACGTGAGCACCAGGTCGTGCATGTCCCGGAATCCACCACCATGCAGGCCGCAATCCTTGGCATGACTACTGGATCAGGCCGGCGAGGTCGTGGGCGACGGCGATCGCGATCTCTCGTGTCCGGAGTGCGAGTGGGGACTCGGTGCGGTTGGCAGGCCAGTACAGGGAAAGCTCGCGGTACGGCGACGGCTTCAGCGGGTGGATGCTGAGCTCGTCGTCGGCCCAGGCACCGGCGGCGTGCAGGGCGAGCCACGGCAGCACCGCCCAGCCGATGCCGACCCGGACCATCGACAGGATGGTTTCGTGACCCGGCGTACGGAAGACGAACCGCGGCTGTGCGCCGGCGCGGGCCAGCGTCCGCTCCAGCCATCGCTGGTGATAGGTGAGCGGCCAGCCGACCATCGGAACGTCGTCGAGCGCCTTCGCCCGGACCGGGCCGTCGGCGAACGTGCCTGACCGTGCCACCAGGAGGTACGGCTCCTCGAAAAGCTTGATCTGCTCGACCTCGCCCGCGACCGGGCCGTCGTGGAACAGCAGGTCGAGCTCCCCGATCCGGGGATCGTCCGGGGGCACCTCCGACAGCCTGATGTCGCAGCCGGGATGCTCGTCGAGCAGCCGGCGGATGACGGCCGGCAGGATCAGGTTCGACACGCTCTGGAAAGTGCCGATGTCGATCCGGCCGTTGCCCGCCCGGAAGCGGTCGACGGCGTTGGTCAGTGCCTCCGCCTTCGCCAGCAGCTCGCGACCATGGGCGAGGACCACTTCGCCCAGCGGGGTGATCCGGACAGCCCTCGGTCCGCCCGGCCGGTCGAAGACCTGGCCACCGACGGCCTTCTCCAGCGCGGCGATCTGCTGGCTGACCGACGATTGGGTGTAGCCGAGCCTGGCCGCCGCGTGCCCGAATGTTCGTTCCTCGGCGATCACTGCCATGGTCCGCAGGTACCGCAGTTCGACGTCGGCCACGGACCTAGCATAAGCGTTGACGATCGATACGATCGGAAATCATCGCTTTTCGTGATTCACCGACGGCCCTAGCGTGGTGCCATGACCCAGATGAGAACGTACGTGTTGATCCACGGTGGCGGCGACGTCGGCTGGTCCTGGCACCTGGTCGCCGCCGAGCTCCGGCGCCGCGGACACGAGGTGGTGGCTCCGGATCTGCCCGGCGACGAGTCCGCCACGTTCACCGACTACGCCGACGCGGTGATCGATGCCGTCGGCAACCGGGACGGCCTGGTCGTCGTCGGGCACTCGTTCGGCGGATACACCGCACCACTCGTCGCCGATCGACTCGGTGCCGACCTGCTGGTGCTGGTGGCCGCGATGATCCCCGCACCCGGTGAATCTCCGGCGGACTGGGGACGTACCACCGGATACGCCGAGGCGGTGCGAGCGGCCGCCGCCCGCGATGGTGGCCTCACCGGCAGCTCCGATCCGTACGTAGGCTTCCTCCACGACGTACCGCGCCCACTCGCCGACGAGGCGATGCGGAGGTCGCGGGAGCACCCGTCGCCGGCCGGGAGGACCGAGCCGTGGCCGCTGCAGGCCTGGCCGGCCATCCCGACCAGGTTCGTGCTCTGCACCGAAGACCGCTGCTTCCCGCCGGACTTCCTGCGCAAGCTCGCGGTGGACCGTCTCGGCATCGTCCCCGACGAGATCACCGCCGGCCACTGCGTCGCGCTCAGCCGACCGACCGAGCTGGCGGAGCTCCTCGACAGCTACCGATGAACTCGGCCCCTGGCGTGCGTTCGGCACTCTGGCGGCCGATCTTCGACGATCTCGCCGAGCCCGCTGTCGTGGCGCGGCACCGACCCTGCAGCGTACGCCGCCGACGCTTCGCTGACGGTCAGATCTGGTTCGTACCTCCGTCGACGGAGAAGTTCGCGCCTAGTACTTTCGGCCAGGGTGTGGATCAGCCGCGCGCTTGATGTGGGAGGACGGCGCTGATCGGCAGAGTGACTGCTGTCAGAGACGCGTACCGGCCGGAGGGAAAGTCAGGATGCGAAAGGTTGTGACCATCGCCGTCGCGGCTGCCGCAGTGGCAACAGCGACGACCTCGGGGGTTTCGCAAGCGGGGACGGTGAACGCTGCGACGCCTGTGCAGAACATCAAGTGGGGCGAGTGTGACAAGGACGTCGGCGACGGGCTGCCGTTGCCGGAGGGAATGCAGTGCGGGACGTTGAAGGTCCCGCTGGACTACCAGAAGCCCCAGGGCCGCACGATCGACATCGCGGTCTCGCGGCTGCCCAGCAAAAACCCGGAGAAGCGCCGCGGCATCCTGCTGATCAACCCGGGCGGTCCGAGCCCGGGTCTCGGCTACCAGGCGGTCCTGGTGGCGGCGAAGATGCCGCAGGCCGTGCTGGACAGCTACGACCTCATCGGCTTCGACCCACGAGGGATGGGCCGGAGTACGCCGGTGAAGTGTGATCTGACCGAGGAACAGCAGCTCTTCGGCAACATCCCGCCGTACGCGCGGAACACGGCCGACGTCGCGAAGCGCGCCGAGCAGTCGCAGCAGATCGCCGAGCAGTGCGCGGCCTCGGACACCGCCTGGATGCTGCCGTACGTCAGCGCCAAGAACACTGCGCGCGACCTGGACAGCATCCGGACCGCGCTGGGCGAGCAGAAGGCGTCGTACCTCGGGGCGTCCTGGGGTACGTACCTCGGTGCCGTCTACGCCACGATGTTCCCGGAACGCACCGACCGGGTCGTCCTGGACAGCAACCTCGGCCCGGCCGGCTGGGACTACGAGAGCCAGCGGCTGTGGTCGCAGGGGGTCGATGACCGCTTCCCCGACTTCGCGAAGTACGTCGCCGCGAACTACCGCGAGTACGGCCTCGGCCGGACGGCGGCACAGGTGAAGGCGAAGTACCTGCAGCTCGCCGCGCGCCTGGACAGGACGCCGGTCAAAGGTCCGGATGTGGTGTGGGACGGGGTCCTGTTCCGGCTGATCACGTTCGCCTACTCGTACGCCGCGACGCAGCAGCCCGCCCTTGCCGGGGTCTTCAAGGCGCTCGAGGCGAACCAGCCTCCTCCGCCGCTGCCCGCGAGCGAGAACGCCAAGGCGACGGCAGCCGGTGCGGACAACCTGATCTCCGCGCGCTATTACATGATCTGCAACGACTCGCACTGGCCGACGTCCCTGCAGTCGTACCAGCGGAACGTGGCGATCGACCGGATCCGGCACCCGCTGTTTGGTGCGGCCGGAGCGAACGTCAACCCGTGTGCCTACTGGCCGAAGCCGGTCGAGGAACCTGTGAGGATCGGCGACAACGGCCCGTCGAACGTGCTGATGGTGCAGAATCTCCGCGATCCCGCAACGCCGCTGGCAGGCGCCGAGCAGCTGCGGAAGGCGTTGGGCGACCGCGCCCGGATGGTGACGGCCGACCAGGGCGGGCACGGCGTCTACCTGCTGAACAAGAACCAGTGCGCGAACACGGCCGCGACATCGTTCCTGCTGACCGGCCGGTTGCCGGAGCGCGACTACCACTGCTCGGCGGACGCAGCACCCCGCTGATACTCCGTTCTACAAGGAAGGCGACGTACCCGGTGATCGGAAGTACCAACCGGACCTTGGGCCGCATCTTGATCGGCCTCGAGCTGGTGGCCTTGGTCGGCTTCAACGGCGACGAAGCGGTACGCCGGTTGTTCCTGCACGACCAGGCCACGCCGGGCGGTATCGCGTTCTTCGTGACCGGGGCGGTGATCAGCGCGCTGGCGCTGCTGCGGCGCCGGTACCCCGGAGCGATCGCGCAGTTCGTCGCGTCCGCGTTCGCAGTCTCGCTGATCTGCAGCGCGGTGGGCTTCTTCGTGAAGCCGGCCGCGCCGTTCGGCGGTGACGCCGAGACCGTCGCGCTGGCGCTGCTGATCGGAGCCGGTTGCCATCGGCTCCGATCGCTGCCGGCGGCGGCAGTCGCGACAGTCGGTGGACTGGCGCTCGTCACGGCGCCGATGCTCCGCTACGGCAGGGATTCGACCACGCTCACGCTCGCGGTGTTCTGGACGATCCTGTGGGGCTGCAGTGTCGCGATCGGGCTGATGCTGCGGGACGCCGACGCGCGCCGCGAGGCGGCGCTGGCGGCGGCGCGGAACCGGGAGCGGCTCGCCCTCGCCCGGGAGCTGCACGACCTGGTCGCCCACCACATCACCGGAGTGGTGGTCCGGACCCAGGCCGCCCAGGTAGTACTTGCCGAAGGCCCCGAACAGGAGTTGCTGCGCGAGATCGAGGGCGCCGGCGCCGAGGCACTGGCCGCCGTACGGCGCCTCGTGACGATGCTTCGCAGCCCTGAGCCGACCGTGCCACTCACTTCCGACGGTCTGGTGGAGGCTGTCGAGGCGGCCGCCGACGGTCACCCGAACGTTGACCTGCGGCTGGCGCCGAACCTGGACGACCTGACCGTAACACCGGAGACGGTGTCGACCGTGCATCGCGTCGTGCTGGAATCGTTGACGAATGTCCGCAAACACGCGCCCGACGCACGGACGGTGACAGTCACGGTGGAGCCGACGACCGGGCAGGGCGAACCTCTACTCCGCGTAGAGGTCAGGAACGACGGGGTTCGGCCGCGACGCCCGGCCGGTGGGTACGGGCTGGTCGGCATGCGGGAGCGGATCGACGCACTGGACGGCAAGCTGACCGCAGGTCCCGAGGACGACGAGTGGCGCGTCCGCGCCGAACTCCCGCTTCCTGATGGAGCGGCGGAACCGGAGAAGGGAACGGCACTGTGACATCGCGGACTCTGCGGATCCTGCTGGCGGACGACCAGGCACTGGTCCGTACCGGCTTCCGGCTGATCCTGGAACGCGAGGCCGGCATCGAGGTCGTCGGCGAGGCGGAGGACGGCAAGCAGGCGGTCGCGCTCGCTCGGGAGCTGCGGCCGGATGTCACGCTGATGGACATCCGGATGCCGCAGCTGGACGGCATCAGCGCGACCCGGTTGCTCGCCGGACCGGAGGTGGCCGATCCGCTACGCGTGCTGGTGGTCACGACCTTCGACCTGGATGAGCTCGTGCACGAGGCCTTGCACGCGGGCGCGTGTGGCTTCCTGCTGAAGGACGCCGGCCCGCGGCTGCTCGTCGAAGCCGTGCACGCCGCCGCGAACGGCGACTCCTTGGTGTCGCCGTCGATCACAACCAGGCTGCTGCGGCACTTCGGTACGCCGAGCGGCAGGACACGCCGCGCCGTACCGCCGCTGACCGAACGTGAGCTCGAGGTGACGCGATCGGTCGCTCGCGGCCGGACGAACGCCGAGATCACCGACGAACTGGTGATCTCGCTGTCGACGGTGAAGTCACACCTCGCCTCGGTCCAGCGCAAGATCCAGGCCCGCAACCGGACCGAGATCGCTGTCTGGGCCTGGGAGTCGGGCATCGTCCGCTGAACCGCTGTTCACCGAGCCCCGCGTTATTTGTGCGGCGGATGGGGCACCCGGTGGGTATGGGACGGGTTGTGGTGGTGACGGGAGCCAGCGGTGGCGTCGGGCGGGCGGCCGCGGTGGAGTTCGCGCGGCGCGGGGACCGGGTCGCGTTGCTGGCCCGGGGGCGCGAGGGGCTGGAAGGTGCGGCGCGCGATGTCGCGGACGCGGGCGGCGTGCCGCTGGTGATCCCGCTCGACGTGGCGGACTACGGTCAGGTCGAGGCGGCAGCCGATCAGGTCGAGAAGGAGCTCGGGCCGATCGACGTCTGGGTGAACGTCGCCTTCACGTCGGTGTTCGCGCCGTTCGACGAGATCGACCCCAGCGAGTTCAAGCGGGTCACGGAGGTCACCTACCTCGGGTACGTGTACGGGACCCGCGTCGCGCTGGCCCGGATGAAACCCCGTGACCACGGCACGATCGTGCAGGTCGGGTCGGCGCTGGCGTACCGCGGGATCCCGTTGCAGTCGGCGTACTGCGGGGCGAAGCACGCCATCCAGGGCTTCCACGACTCGCTGCGCTGCGAGCTGATGCACGACAAGTCGCAGGTCCGCGTGACGATGGTGCAACTACCCGCGGTGAACACACCGCAGTTCTCCTGGGTGCTGTCACGGCTGCCGAAGCATCCGCAGCCCGTACCGCCGATCTTCCAGCCGGAGGTCGCCGCGGACGCGGTCGTCTACGCAGCCGGCCATCCGGGACGCCGCGAGTACTGGGTCGGCGGCCCGACGGCTCTGACCATCATGGCGAACAAGTTCGCCGCCGGCCTCCTCGACCGCTACCTGGCGCGGACCGGCTACACGTCGCAGCAGACCGATCTGCCGAACGAGCAGGCCGCGAACCTCTGGAATCCCGCGGACAACCGCGGCCGGGACTACGGCGCTCACGGGGTGTTCGACGACCGCTCCACCGCCCGCAGCTACCAGGTCTGGGCCGCCCGCCACCGTGGCCTGCTCGGCGGTGCGGCCGCCGCGGCGGCCGTTACCGCCGCCTACTTCACCCGCAGCCACCGATAGCCGTACCCGCCGAGCACCACGTCCTTCTCGGTCTTCTCGTACGTCTGATCGGCGAGCAGGTCCGCCTCGTGCTCGATCTCGAGGTGGACCTCTTCGTCGGCGAGGTTCGCGAGCATCAGTACGGCGTCCTCGCCGCGACGATGCAGGACGCCGAAGACCGACGGCTGGTCGAACGCGACCGGCTCCGCGTGCCGCTGCGGCAGTCCGCCGAGCTCGTGCCGGGACCGCACCAGTTGTGCGATCCGGCTGAGCAGCGAGCCCGGTTCCAGCTCCTGCCGTTCGGCGGCCGCCCAGTCCATCGGCGTCCGGACCGCCTCCCGCTCGGGCAGCGACAGGTCCTCGTCCATCCCGATCTCCTCGCCGTACCGGACGATCGGCACGCCGGGCAGCGAGATCATGGTGGCGTGCGCCATCGCGATCCGGCGTACGTCGAAGTCCAGCATCGGAGCGATCCGGCGCCGGATGCCGCGGCCGTAGGCGCGCATGTTCTCGTCCGGCGCGAACGCCGCCATCACCTCGGCGCGCTCGTCGTCGGCCAGCAGGGCCAGGTTGAGCTCGTCCTGGTTGCGCAGCCAGTTCAGGTACGTGCAGCCGTCCGGCGGCTCGGGCTGCTGACGCATCGCCCGGCGCAGCGGCTCGGCGTCGCGACGGGCGAGCGCGAGGAACAGCAGGTTGTTCGTCCAGAAGTCCAGGATCCCCGACAGCCGGTCGCCGTTGCCGAAGTAGTTGTCGTACGACGACGGCGGCGAGTCCACCTCGCCCATCAACGGCGCGCCGTCCGCGAACCCGGCCAGCTCGTCCAGGATCCAGAACCCGTCGTCCCGTCCGTCCCGGACCGCCGCCTGCCGGACCATGTGCGGTACGGCGTCGACCCGGAACCCGTCGGCGCCGTGGTCGAGCCAGTGCCGGACGGTCTTCCCGATGTCCGCGCGGACATCCGGGTGCCCGACGTCGAGGTCGGGCTGATGCCAGTAGAACGCGTGCCGGTAGTACATGCCGGCGTGGTCGTCGTACGCCCAGATCGAGTCCTCCACACCCGCGAACACCGGCTGCTTCACGACCTCGTCCTCGTGCGGCTCGTGCGCCCAGACATAGAAGTCGCGGTACGGCGACGTCGGGGTTTCGCGCGCCGACCGGAACCACGGGTGCGCGCTCGACGTGTGCTGCATGACCAGCCCGATCACGACCCGCAGCCCGAGCTGGTGACAGCGGTCGGCCAGCTCGTCGAAGTCCGCCATCGTCCCGAACCGCTGCGACACGCCGCGGTGGTCGACCACGTCGAACCCGCCGTCGCGGTACGGCGAGACGTAGAAGGGCTGGATCCACACGGTATCGGCGCCGAGCGCCCGGATGTGGTCGAGCCGCCTGCGGATACCGCTCAGGCCGCCGTCGGCGAAGGCGCCCGGCGCAAGTTGATAGATCACTCGTCCGTCCAGAGTCAGCACACCTGCCGGGTACCCGTCGCGATCATCGGCAATCGGGGCGATTGCAGGACCCGGCGGCGGGCACCCGGGAAGGGAGACCTACTGATCGGAGGGTGCAGGTGAAGATCGGATACTTCCTGTCCAGCGAGGAGTACACGCCCGCCGAGCTGATCGAGCAGGCGCGACTGGCCGAGGAGGCCGGGTTCGACGGGTTGTGGATCAGCGACCACTTCCACCCGTGGAACGACGAGCAGGGCCAGAGCGCGTTCGTCTGGTCGACGATCGGCGCGATCTCGCAGGTCTGCGAGCTGCCGGTGACGACCGCGGTCACCTGCCCGACGGTGCGGATCCACCCGGCGGTGATCGCGCAGGCGGCCGCGACCAGCGCGGTGCTGCTGAACGGGCGGTTCCGGCTCGGCGTCGGCACCGGCGAGGCGCTCAACGAGCACATCCTCGGCTCCGTCTGGCCGAGTGTCGACGTGCGGCTGGAGATGCTCGAGGAGGCGGTCGAGATCATGCGCCGGCTGTGGACGGAGGACGGATTCGTCAACCACCACGGGAAGCACTACACGGTCGACACCGCACGGATCTACACCCGGCCGGACGAGCCGCTGCCGATCTACATGTCCGGATTCGGGCCGGAGGCAACCGATGTCGCGGCGCGGATCGCGGACGGGTACCTGACCACCTCGCCGGATGCGGAGCTGCTGCAGAGGTTCCGGGACCACGGCGGCGGCGACAAGCCGGCCCAGGCCGGATTCAAGGTCAGCTACGCACCGACGGCGGACGAGGGCGCCGAGCAGGCCCACCGGATCTGGGCCAACTCCGGTCTGCCCGGTGAGCTCGCCCAGGTGCTGCCGTCCCCACGCCACTTCGAGCAGGCGAGCCAGCTGGTCAGCAAGGAATCCAGCGCCCGGTCGGTTGCCTGCGGCCCCGACGCGGGGGCTCACCTGGAGGCGTTCACGCCATACCTCCAGGCCGGCTTCGACGAGGTGTACGTCGCCAACATGGGCCCGTACTCCGTGGACATGCTCAACCTCTACCGCACCGAAGTACTCCCCGAGCTGCGCCTCCGGAAGGCTTCAGGCCAGCGATAGGAACAGCTTTTCCAGTTTGGCGGGGTCGAGGTCGCTGTCCTCGTCGGTGAGGCACTGCTGGAGGCCGGTGCTGACGATCGCGAATCCGGCGCGGGACAGAGCTTTGTTGACGGCGGCCAACTGGGTGAGGGCGGCTTCGCAGTCGGCGCCCTCCTCCAGCATCCGGATCACGCTGCCCAGGTGGCCGTGGGCGCGTTTCATCCGGGTGATGATCGGCTTGATCTCCTGCGGATCGAGGTCCATACGGCCGATTCTACATCCCCCCGGGGGGATGTGCTACGGTGTCTCTCGAACCCCCCAGGGGGATGCCGTTCAGTGAGGACCAGCCGATGAGCCGCCTGACGATCCGGACCGTCGAGACCCCGTCGCTCGGCGACCGCAGCTATCTCGTGCACGACGGCGAGGTGGCGTTCGTGGTCGATCCGCAGCGGGACATCGACCGGATCCTGGACCTGCTCCGCGCCGAGGACGTCCGGCTCACGCACGTCTTCGAGACGCACATCCACAACGACTACGTGACCGGCGGTCTCGCGCTGGCCCGTGCCACCGGTGCGGCGTACCTGATCAACGCCGACGACCAGGTCTCCTTCGAGAGAACGCCGCTCCGCGACGGCGACACGATCCGGATCGGCGCCCGGATGCGGATCCGCGCGATCCACACCCCCGGCCACACCTTCACGCACCTGTCTTACGCGCTCACCGACGACGACCTGCCGATCGCCGTGTTCACCGGCGGATCACTGCTGTACGGCGCGACCGGCCGGCCCGACCTGCTCGGCGCCGAGCACACCGAGGCACTGGTGCGCCACCAGCACCACTCCGCCCACAAGCTCGCGCAGGCGCTCCCGGACGAGACCGAGGTCTTCCCCACCCACGGCTTCGGCTCGTTCTGCTCGGCCACCCAGTCCGCGGCGACCGCGTCGACGATCGGCACCGAGAAGCGGCAGAACCCGGCACTCACCCAGGACGAGGCCGACTACGTCCGCGACCTTCTCGACGGTCTCGGTGCCTGGCCCGCGTACTACGCGCACATGGCCCCGGCCAACGCCGCCGGCCCCGACGCACCCGAGCTGTCGCTCCCCCAGCCCGCCGACGCCGCCGAGCTCGAACGGCGGATCCACGCCGGCGAATGGGTCGTCGACCTCCGCACCCGGACCGCCTTCGCCGCCGGACACGCGCCCGGCACGCTGAACTTCGGTCTCGACGGCGCGTTCGCGACGTACCTCGGCTGGCTGATCCCCTGGGGTACGCCGGTCACCTTGCTCGGGGCATCCGCGGCGGACGTCGCACAGGCCCAGCGCGAGCTGGTCCGGATCGGCGTCGACCCCGCGGCGCACGCCACCGGCGACCCCGGCCAGTGGAGCGCCGACCGGTCCGTGTCGTTCCCGACGGCGACGTTCGCCGACCTCGAGCAGGTCCGGCACCACCGCGACGTCGTCGTGCTGGACGTCCGGCGTGCCGAGGAGCACCGGTCGTCCGCGATCGTGGGCGCGGTCAACGTTCCGGTGCACGACCTGCCGCGACGGATCGCCGACGTACCGCCGGGCGAGCTCTGGGTACACTGCGCCGCCGGCTACCGCGCGTCGATCGCCGCGTCGTTCCTGCACGCGGCCGGACGGCAGCTCGTTGCCGTCGACGACCAGTTCGAGAATGCCGTGAAGATCGGCCTGACCATGAAGGAGAACGAGCATGTGCCGACCGGTCACGTGTAAGACCTGTTCGAAGACCACCTGGGCCGGCTGCGGCCAGCACGTCGCACAGGTCAAGGCGTCCGTCCCCGCCGATCTGTGGTGCCCAGGCCATCCGAAGGCGGAGCGCGAGGGCGGCAGCTGGCTGGGCAAACTGCTCGGACGTTAGGGCAGATCGGCGAGCTGGTCGCCCAGCGGAGTACGTTCGTAGACGACGGTGCGGCCGTCGCGACGGGCACGGACCAGGCCCTGGGCGGTCATCGCGCGCAGCGACTGGTTCGCGGCCGAGGGCGAGACACCGAACTGCTCCGCCAGCGAGGTCGTCGTCCGGCCGCTGCCGAGGGCCCGCAGGTAGCGCAGGCGGCGCGGGCTCAGGAGCGCGGTGCCGCCGGGCTCGCCCGGGTCGGTCCACATCGACCGCTGGTTGCCCGCCCCGTACATCACCATCGGGTCGGAGTCGGTCAGCGGCGTCGAGCTGCTCAGCGTGAACAGCGACGGTACGGCGAACAGCGGCCGCCCGCGGGTGGTCAGCACCAGGTCGTCGTCCTCGCGGCCGAGGATGTGCGCGGTGATCGAGGTCCGGTCCGCGCGAACGCCCGGACCGCAGCCGTTCAGCGTGGCGATCACGCCTTCCGCCGCCAGGGATCGGGCCCGGCACGCGACGTCCGCGTCGAGCACTGCCTGCATCCGCGACCAGTGTGGCTGGAACGCCAACCGCCAGTACGCCGCCAGCGCGTCCGCGAGCCGGTGACCGAACGACCGGCCGCACACCCCGAGCCCCCGCGGTACGCCGCCGACCGCGGACTCGATGTCCGCGCCGAGCGTCCCCAGGTCCTGGTCACGCAGGTACGCGAGCTGCGCGTTGATCGTCAGCGGCACACCGACCCGCGGGTTGAACAGGTCCGGCGTGTCGAACGTCGGCCCGATCAACCCGCGTAGTACGTCGAGCGGAAGCTGGTCGCGGACACCGCAGACGGCGGCGTACCAGGGTGCTTGCAGAGGGTACGAGGACGGCGCGCGCAGCGCTCGCAGCGAGTTGCCGAGCTCGGTGAGCGGGGACACCACGAAGCGCACCAGCCCGTAGTCTCCCGGCTCCAGCTGATAGCGCGCCACAGCAGATTCTAGGCACGCGCCGTCCCCGTGGGCATCAACTCACGCGGTTGTACATGTCGTTGCCCGGGCACGCGGTCACGCCCAGCCGGGTCGCGCATCCGGTGTACTGGCTGGAGCCGTTCCACCACGTCCAGCCGCCGATGGTGCGGCCGTTCAGCCAGGTGTACGTGCCGTTGTAGTTGGCGTCGTACGTCCGGAGGCTCCAGTGCACGTGGGCGCCGGTCGCGGAACCGCCCGCGCAGGTGTCCGTGCCGATGTTGCCGAGCAGTGCGCTGCTGCCGACGGCCGTCGCGTTGTAGTACGTCGCATTCCACATGTGGTAGTAGTCCGTCGAGAAGCCGTTCGGGTGGATCACGCGGGTCCAGCCACCGCCCGCGCCGCACATCGAGGTCGCGGTCCCGCTGCCCGACGAACGGACCCGGCCACTCGCGTTGCCGCCGGAGAAGTCGAGGCTGCTCCAGTAGCCGGTCGCGCCGTCGTTCGCGTGCGGGCCCCCGGTCAGGGTCATGTAGTAGTCGGGCATCCACGGGAGCAGCAGTCCGCCGGTGTTGGATACGGCGGCGAGGTTCGCCTTGTGGTCGGCGTACGCCGTCATCGTCTGGCGCTCTGCTGGTCCGACGAGCGGTGAGGTGGCGACGTAGCCGGCGAACGTGCGGTCGCCTTCGAGGCCGGCGACCCAGTGGCCGTTGACATTGCGGGCGATGTAGAGCCAGCCTTCCGGGCTGCCTTCGGCGGTGCGGGGCGCCTCGACGTAGGCGACACCGCGGGCCCACCCGGCGGTGGCAGTGCGGACGTCGACGACCACTCTGCGCCCCTCGGCGGCGAGCTTGCCGACGGCAACTGCTGGGGCGAGACCGTTGGCGTCGTGGGATCGGGAAAGGATGCCAGCGGCAACCGTATCCACCAGGGACTTGCCACCGGCGCCGAGGGCCCCGGCAACCGCGGCGGGCAGCTTCACGGTGACGCCGGCACCAGGCTGTACCGCGTCCGCCGGCGGGGTGGATGCTGTGGCAGGCGGGGCGGCGAGGAGCAGGGTGACGAGAGCTAGGGTGGCGACGGTTGTCCTGCGGGACAGTTTCGAGGGCATGGGCGGGACCCTTCTGATCGGGCTGACGGGTGCCGCGAGTGTGGCAGACCCCAGGCGCCGCCACGAGAAGTTGAAGCCGAACCCTTAACGGTCGTCCGCGGCGGTCAGTTCACGATCTCGATCTGATTGACCACCTCGGTCACACCCGGCGACGCCCACGCGGCCGCGGCGGCCTCGAGCCGCTCGGCCAGCGACGTCGCGGTCCCGCCGAGCACCACCGTGGTGCCGTCCATCTCGACCGTGATCCCCTTCGCGTCGACCCGGGCGTTACGTTCCAGCGCGTCGACGATCGACTGCCGCACGTCCAGGGCGAGCGGCTCCGCCGCTACCAACCGGATGTCGTTCGTGACGCCCCTGACCGACTCCATCCGGCTGACCACGGTCTCCGCCTCGGCGCGCTGATGCTGCCAGCTCGCCGTACCGCTCAACGTCGCCCAACTGTCGACAATCCTCACGTCGACAGTCGACGGTACGCCGCTGTCCAGCACGAGCGCCTGAAGTACGGCACCGCGCAGGTCCGCGTCGTCCCGCCGCCCGGCATCCAGCGGCGTCACCACCAGCTCGTTACGCACCTCGACGACCCCGGCGACGTGCCGTACGTCGTTCTCCGCCTCGACTTTCTCGCGCAGCGACCCGACCGTCCCGCGCAACGTGGCCACGGCCTTCTCGACCGTCGCGACGATCGCGACACTGTCGACTTTCGGATCGTAGAAGATCGCGTCGTTGACATCACGCTGCAACTCGTCGTCACTCATCTGCTGCTCCAGTCACCGCGGGTGGGTTCTCGTACCGGACGGCCAGAGTGCCGTCGCCGGACAGCGTCACGTCGACCGTCGCGCCGTCCAGCACCTCGCCGCTCAGCAGCGCCCGGCCGACGCGGGTCTCGACCTCGCGGGAGATGAAGCGTCGCAGCGGGCGCGCGCCGTACACCGGGTCGAAGCCCTGCTCGGCGATGAACCGGAGTGCCTCCGGCGACACCACCAGCGTCATCTGCCGGTCCGCGAGCCGTGTCCGCAGGTCCCCGAACATGAGCTCGGCGACGTGCTCGATCTCCGGCAGCGTCAGCGGCTTGAAGAGCACGATCTCGTCGACCCGGTTCAGGAACTCCGGCCGGAAGTGGTGCCGCAGATCGGTCAGCACCGCCTCCCGGGCGTCCTCCGTGATCTGCCCGTCCGGCGTCACCCCGTCGAGCAGGTACGCCGACCCGAGGTTCGACGTCATGATGATCACGGTGTTCCGGAAGTCGACGGTCCGCCCCTGCGCGTCGGTCAGCCGGCCGTCGTCGAGGACCTGCAGCAGCGTGTTGAACACGTCCGCGTGCGCCTTCTCGATCTCGTCGAACAGCACCACCGAATAGGGCTTCCGGCGTACCGCCTCGGTCAGCTGGCCGCCTTCCTCGTATCCGACGTACCCGGGCGGCGCGCCCACCAGCCGGCTGACGGTGTGCCGCTCCTGGTACTCGCTCATGTCGATCCGGACGATGTTGTCCTCGGAGTCGAACAGCGCCGCCGCGAGCGCCTTCGCCAGTTCGGTCTTCCCGACCCCGGTCGGCCCGAGGAAGATGAACGACCCGATCGGCCGCCGCGGATCCTTGATCCCGGACCGGGCCCGGACGATCGCGTCCGCGACCAGCTGCACCGCCTCGTCCTGGCCGACGACCCGCTCGTGCAGTACGTCGTCCAGCCGGAGGATCTTCTCCCGCTCGCCTTCCTGCAGCCGGCTGACCGGGATGCCGGTCCAGCGCGCCACGATCGAGGCGATCTCCTCGTCGGTCACGACTTCGCGCAGCAACCGTCCCGCGCCCTGTTTCGTCGCGAGCTGTTCCTCCTCGGCGAGCAGCCGCCGTTCCAGCTCAGGCAACTGCCCGTGCCGCAGCTCGGCGGCCTTGTCGAGGTCGTACGAGCGTTCCGCCTGGTCGGCGTCCTGCCGGACCTGCTCGATCTGCCCGCGCAGCTCCTGGGTACGGCGTACCACCTGGCGTTCGGCCTCCCACCGCGCCCGCATCGCGTCCGACTCGGCGCGCAGCTCCGCCAGCTCCTTGCGCAGTTCCCCGAGCCGGTTCCTGCTCGCCGGGTCGTCCTCCTTCGCGAGCGCCGCGTCCTCGATCTCCAGTCGCCGTACCCGCCGGGTCAGCTCGTCCAGGTGCGCCGGCATCGAGTCGATCTCGGTGCGCAGCATCGCGCACGCCTCGTCGACCAGGTCGATCGCCTTGTCCGGCAGGAAACGGTCGCTGATGTAGCGATGGCTGAGCACCACGGACGCGACCAGCGCACCGTCCTGGATCTTCACGCCGTGGAACACCTCGAGCCGCTCCCGCAGCCCGCGCAGGATCGAGATCGCGTCCTCGACCGTCGGCTCGTCCACGACCACCGGCTGGAACCGGCGTTCGAGCGCCGCGTCCGGCTCGACGTGCTTGCGGTACTCGTCGAGCGTGGTCGCGCCGATCATGTGCAGCTCACCGCGGGCGAGCATCGGCTTGAGCATGTTGCCGGCGTCCATCGCGCCCTCGGTCGCGCCGGCGCCGACCACCGTGTGCAGTTCGTCGACGAACAGCAGGATCCGGCCCTCGGCCGCCGTGACCTCGTTGAGCACCGCCTTCAGCCGCTCCTCGAACTCACCGCGGTACTTCGCCCCGGCCACCAGCGCGGCGAGGTCGAGCGCGAACACCGCACGGTCCTTCAGCCCTTCGGGTACGTCGCCGTTCGCGATCCGTTGCGCCAGGCCCTCGACGATCGCGGTCTTCCCGACGCCGGGCTCACCGATCAGCACCGGGTTGTTCTTGGTCTTGCGGGACAGGATCTGGATCGTCCGGCGGATCTCCTGGTCCCGGCCGATCACCGGGTCCATCCGCCCGGTCCGCGCGTCGGCGACCAGTTCCCGCCCGTACTTCTCCAGCGCCTCGTACGACGCCTCGGGCAGCGCCGAGGTGACCCGCTGGTTGCCGCGGATCGCGGTCAGCGCCTGGAGGAACTTGTCCCGCGTCAACCCCTGCTCACGGGTCCGGCGGCCCGCCGCGGTGTCGGCGCCCTCCTCCAGCAGCGCCATCACGAGATGCTCGACGGAGACGTACTCGTCCTTGAGCCGCCTGGCCTCCCGCTCGGCGGTGTCGAAGAGCTTCGACAGCCGTTGCGTCACGTACACCTGGCCGGGTTGCGCGCCCGGGCCGGTCACCTTCGGGCGGCGGTCGAGATCGGCCTCCAGGTCTGCCCGCAGCCGGTCCGGGTCGGTGCCCGCCTGCGCGAGCAGCTTGGGGACCAGGCCGTCGGGCTGGTCCAGCAGCGCGAGCAGCAGGTGCTCGCCGTCCACCTCGGTGTGCCCGTGGCGGAGTGCCTTCGTCTGCGCGTCGTGCAGCGCCTCCTGCGACTTCTGCGTCAGGTGGTTCAGATCCATGTCCGGTCTCCGAAGTGTCGGGTACGGAGTGCTGGTTCCTGGGCGGCGAGCCGGTCGAGCAGGTCGAGCACCAGCCCGATCGCCGCGTAGTTGAGCGAGAAGGCCGCCCGCAGCCGCTGGATCCGCGCGACCACCGCGACGTCGCCGTACTCGAACCACACCCGGCCGCCGCTCACCCGCGCCGGCTCGAGCAAACCCAGCGCCACGAATCGACCGATCAGCTGCGGATGTACGTCTGTCAACCGGGCGAACGCGTCGAGATCGAGCAGCAGCGGCCGGGCCAGCGCGGTACTCATCGCGACTTCCCCCGTTCGAGCGTGGCGAGCTGTTCGTAGAGGCGGTGTTCTTCGTCGGACAGCTTCTCCGGGAGGATGATGCGGACCTCGGCGTACAGGTCGCCGTTCCGGAGGCCGCGGCCCTTCAGACGCAGACGTTTGCCGCTCGACGTACCGCCGGGCACCCGGAGCTTCACCTGGCCGCCGGGAGTGTCGAGGGCGAGCCGGGCGCCGAGCGCGGCCTCCGCCGGCGACACCGGGAGGTCGGCGTAGATGTCGCGGCCCTCAACCCGGTATCGCTGGTCAGGAAGGAGCCTGACGATCAGGTACAGGTCGCCGGCGGGCGCGTCGCCACTCCCCCGGCCGCCTTCACCGGACAGCCGGATCCGCTGCCCGTCGGTCACTCCGGCCGGGATCGTCACCTCGATCGTCCGGCCGCCGATCGTCAACCGCCGGTGGCCGCCCCGGTACGCCTCGACGATCGAGAGCTCGAGCTCCGCCTCCTGGTCCGCGCCCGGAATCGGGCCCCAGCCACGCCGCCCGCCGAACATCCCACCGAAGAGATCCTCGAGATCGATGTCTCCGGCATCGAACGGAGCACTCCGGCGCCCGCGCTGAGACCGCGCCCAGGACTCCGGGTCGACGTCCGGCGGCACCCGCCGGAAGTCGTCGCCGAACGCGTCGTACCGCTTCCGCTGCGCGGGGTCCGACAGTACGTCGTACGCCTCGGAGACCTGCTTGAACTTCTCCTCCGCGCCGGGGTCCTTGTTGATGTCCGGGTGGTACTGCCGCGCCAGCTTCCGGTAGGCCCGCTGCAGCTCGTCGGCCGACGCGTCCCGGCCGACCCCGAGCAACTCGTAGAAATCGGCCATGGCGTTACTGCTTCGCGACGACGACCGACGCCGGCCGGAGCAAGGCGTCCGCCGTCCCGTAACCGGCCCGGACCACGGCGATCACCGTGCCCGGCTCCGCGTTCGGATCGGCCAGCATGCTGACGGCCTCGTCGACGGCGGGGTCGAACGGCTCGCCGGTCGGGTCGAACCGCGGGTACCCGAGGCGGTCCAGGGCAGCGACGGCCTGTTGGTGGACCGCCTTGATCCCTTCGACGACCGCCTCGGCGCCCGTGCCCGCGTGCTGGAGCGCCAGCTCGAGGTTGTCCACGACCGGGAGCCAGCCGGCCGCGGCCCGGGCGCGCTCGGCGGCGCGCTCCCGGTCCAGGTCGCGCTGGTAGCGCTTGCGCAGGTTGTCCAGGTCGGCCGCCGTACGGCGCAGCTGGTCGTCGAGCCGGGCGATCTCTGCCTCGCCCGGCGTCTCCGGGTGCCCCTTGTCCGACTCGTCCGCGAACGCCGCCTCGCTCACCTTGTCCGAGAGCGCTTCCTCGCCGGACATCAGTCCACCGTGAAGTCGGCGTCGATCACGTCGTCGTCATCGGGGGCCGGGCCCGGCTGGTCGGCGGGCCGGCTCGCCAGCAGGCTCTGGTACACCTGCTGCAGCTCCTGCGTCAGCGGCCGTACCCGATCGGCCCCGGCACCGTCCTTGACCGCCTGCCGCGCATCCGCGACCAGCGTCTCGGCGCGGGCCTTCTCGTGGACTGCGACCGCCTCGCCGAGCTCGCCCAGCCGCCGGTCGACCTGGTACGCCACCGCGTCCAGCTCGTTCCGCGCGTCGACGTCCGCCCGCAACCGGGTGTCTTCGGAACGGTGCTGCTCGGCGTCCGCGACCATCCGGTCCACCTCGGCGGAGTCCAGCGCGGAGCTCTCGGTGATCGTGATCGCCTGCTCGGCGCCGGTGTCCTTGTCCTTCGCGGACACGTTCAGGATCCCGTTCGCGTCGATGTCGTAGGTGACCTCGATCTGCGGCTCGCCGCGACCGGCCGCCCGGATCCCCTCCAGCCGGAACCGCCCGATCACCCGGTTGTCCGCGGCCCGCTCGCGTTCACCCTGCAGTACGACGATGTCGACCGCGTTCTGGTCGTCCTCCGCGGTACTGAACGTCTCGGTCCGCCGAGCCGGGATCGTGGTGTTCCGCTCGATCACCTTGGTCATCATGCCGCCGAGCGTCTCGACGCCGAGCGACAGCGGCGTGACGTCGAGCAGCAGCACGTCCTTCAGCTCGCCCTTGATGATCGCGGCCTGGGTCGCCGCACCGATCGCGACCACCTCGTCCGGGTTCACGGTCATGTTCGGGTCCTTGCCGCCGGTCAGCCGCCGGACCAGCTGCTGAACGGCGGGGATCCGGGTCGAGCCGCCGACCAGGATCACCTCGTCGAGGTCGTTCGCGGTCACCTTCGCGTCGGCCATCGCCTGCTGCACCGGCCCCAGGCAGCGCTCGACGAGATCGTGGGTGATCTCGTCGAACGTCGACCGCATCACGGTCACCACCAGGTGCTTCGGCCCGGTCGACGTCGCGGTCACGAACGGCAGGTTGACGTGCGTCTGGGTCACCGACGACAGCTCGACCTTGGCCTTCTCGGCCGCCTCGAAGAGCCGCTGCAGCGCCTGCGCGTCGTCCCGGAGGTCGACGCCCTCGGCCTTCTTGAACTCGTCGGCCAGGTAGTCGACCAGCCGCCGGTCGAAGTCGTCGCCACCGAGGTGCCCGTCACCCGAGGTCGACAGCACCTCGACGACCCCGTCGCCGACCGTCAGGATGCTGACGTCGAAGGTCCCGCCGCCCAGGTCGAACACCAGGACGGTCTCGTTCTCCTTCTTGTCCAGCCCGTACGCCAGCGCCGCCGCGGTCGGCTCGTTGATGATCCGCAGCACCTCCAGCCCGGCGATCTTCCCGGCGTCCTTGGTCGCCTGCCGCTGGGTGTCGTTGAAGTACGCCGGAACCGTGATCACCGCCTCGGTGACCTTCTCGCCGAGGAACTTCGACGCGTCCTCGACGAGCTTGCGCAGGACCAGCGCGGAGATCTCCTCGGGCGCGTAGAGCTTGCCCCGGACGTCGAACCGCACCGACCCGTCGGGGCCGTCGACCACGTCGAACGAGACCGCGGTCAGCTCGCTGCTGACCTCGTCGTACCGGCGGCCGATGAACCGCTTCGCCGAGTAGATCGTGCCCTTCGGGTTCAGGATCGCCTGCCGCCGGGCGAGCTGGCCGACCAGCCGCTCGCCGTCCTCGGTGAACGCCACCACCGAGGGGGTCGTCCGGGATCCCTCGCCGTTCGCGATCACCGTCGGGTGACCGCCCTCTACCACCGCGATCACCGAGTTGGTGGTCCCGAGGTCGATACCGACCGCCTTCGCCATCTCAGCCTCCGTCCGTGCTCGGTCCGTTCCCCGGCGCGGTCGTTGCCCAAGGCACCGGCCCTGCACCGACCCGGTACCGGCCCGGGCGGCCGGCCGGGAACCGCCGTACGCCGGGAACGTGCCGGACGCTACCGCCGCGCCGCGACGCCGGCGGCGGATCGCCCGGGTCTTTGTCCGAAGCGACCGACCGGGTTGTCCGAACCACCAGCCGCCGGGTCGCGGGCCGCTGTCAGCACGCCGCCGGTGTGCTGAGATGAGGACATGACCGACACCGAGCCGGACCTCGCGCAGCTCGCGGCCTGGGCGGAGGGACAGCTCCCCGAGCTCGCCGAGCAGGCCTGTACGGCGATCGTCGCCAAGATGCCGTTCTACCGGACCGGCGCGGTCGTCTCGATCGCGGAACTGCGGCGCTCGGTCGGGCACAACCTGCGTTTCCTGGTCGGCGCGATCCGGGAGCCGCAGGCGCCGCTCGACCTGGACGCGCCGCGGGAGACCGGGCGCCGCCGGGCGCAGCAGTCGGCGCCGCTGCCCGAAGTACTGCAGGCGTACCGGATCAGCTTCGCGACGCTCTGGGACGCGCTGCTCGCGCACGCCCGGGAGACCGGCGCGCAGTCCGCGCCGGACGCGCTGCTGTCGGCCGCGAGCCTGATCTGGCAGGTCACCGACGAGCACGCGCTCGCGGTCACCGAGGCGTACCGGGCCGCCACCGCCGAGCTGATGCTGGCGCGGCAACGGCGCCGGGCCGCGCTGGTCGAGGCGTTGCTGACCGGTCAGCCGGGCCCGGACGGCGGCCCGTGGGAGGCCGCGTCACTGCTCGGGCTTCCGCCCGGCGGCCAACTGCTCGTCGTCGCGGCGGAGACCCGCGCGCTGGCGGCGGAGAGCCTGCCCGGGATCGAACGTCGGCTGTCCGAGCGCGGCGTCGTCTCGGGCTGGCGGCTGACACCGGCGCTGCAGCTGGGCCTGATCGCGGTCGCCTCCGGTCAGGAAGAGCTCGCCCTGTCCCTGCTCCGCGACGGCGTCAGCGCCCGTACCGGCGTGAGCCCGCTGTACTCGAACCTGTCGGACACCCCACGAGCGCTCCAGCTCGCACGAACCGCGATGGCGACGGTCCCGGTCGGGCGCGCCGAGGTACGCCGGTTCGACCCGAGCCCGCTGGCCGCGCTGATCGCGATCGACCCGAACGAAGGCCGGCGGATCGCCGAAGCCGTCCTCGGCAGCGTGCTCGCGCTGCCGGCCGACGACCGTACGGTCCTGCTCGACACGCTCCACGAGTACCTGAACCACGACGGCTCGGCGGAGCACGCGGCGCGCGCCCTGCACTGCCACGCGAACACCGTCCGCTACCGCCTCCGCCGGCTGCAGGACCTCACCGGCCGGACGCTGTCGGACCCGCACGACGCCGCGGAGCTGGCCAGCGCCTGGTACGCCGTACAGCTCAGTCCGAGCCGCTGATCAGTCCTCCTTCAACGCCTTCGCGGCGCCCCGCAGATTCTCCAGGCCCGCCTCCAATGCCTCGGTCGAGGTCGGGTCCTCGGCGTCACTCGTCTCCGCGGTCGCCAGCTCCTCGGCCGCGTCGTCGGCCACCTCATCCGGATCTTGTTCCATCGTTCGAGACTAACGAGCGAAGCCCTGCCGCGGACAGGACTTGTCCCGATCGACAGCAAGCAGTGTGGAATAGGCCGCCCCGCCTCGGCTGTTCTCGTGTTCATGGCGGATTCTCGGCGTACCGCGGCCCGGTTCGACCTCGGTCAGCTCAACCACCACATACTCGGCAGGCGCGAGACGTTGAGCGTTCCCGGACCCCAGTGGTTCCTGGTGCTCGACGGTACGGCGTACCTCGAGACGGCGGGCGGGAGTACGCCGCTCGCGGTCGGGGACGCGGCCTGGGTGGACGCGCGAACCGCTTTCGCGATCGCGTCGGACGAGGGCGCCAAGCTCGCGATCGGGGATCTGCGGGTGGTGGTCGCGACGCGGCCGGTGCCGAGTCCGCTGCTCGTGCGCGGGTTCGCCGACCGGCACGCGGGGGTCGCCGACCTGGTGCGAGGCTGTCCGCTGGACGGTGTCTGCCGCGCGACGGTGTTCGCGGACGGGTACGGCACGCTGATCGGGGCCGCGATGACGGACTCCTGGCAGCAGGACCAGGGGCCCGTCCCCGAGGCGGGCGATCCGCTCGTCACGCGGGTGCTCGAGGCGGTGGTCGCGGATCCGGCGAACAAGTGGAGCGTGGAGTCGCTGGCGGGACTCGTACACCTGTCCCGGTCCGCACTCAGCGCACGCTTCCAGAAGGCGCTCGGCCGCAGCCCGGTCCGGATGCTGCGGGAGGTCCGGATGGGCGAAGCGCGCCGGCTGTTGTCCGACCCCCTGCTCCCCGTCGAGGCCGTCGCCGCCCGCTGCGGCTACGGCTCGATCGCGGCCTTCAGCCGCGCCTTCGCCGCTGACCACGGCTCCTCCCCCCAATCCTGGCGGTCCCATGCCCTGCACGACGACCCCAGCACAGCGAAGCCGGCGGAGCCGACTGGCCTTCAGGACGGGCGGAGGACGGCGAAGCCGATCCCGCTGAGTGCTGCGCAGACGGCGCCGACCGTGAGCGCCGCCGCGACGCCGTGACCGTCGACGACTGACCCGCCGACGGCCGCGCCCATCGTGATCGCGGTCTGGAACGCCGTCACCTGCAGGCTCATCGCGGACTCGGTGTGCTCACGCTCGGCCCGCGCCACCCAGAGCTGGGTCGCGACCGGGATCATGCTGAACGCGATCCCCCAGCACACCACCCCGACCACCAGCATCGGCACACCCACGGCGTACCCGGTCACGGCCAGGCTCGCCGACAGCAACAGCGGTGCGACCGCCGACGCCAACCGCAGGCGGGTCGCCAACACGCCGGCCGCGAGATTCCCGAGCAATCCGCCGAATCCCCACGCGAGCAACAACCAGGCCGAGTCCCCCGGCGTCACCCGCATGATCGCCAACCGGATGTACGGATAGGCGACGAAGTTCCCCAGTGCGGCGAGCACGATCATCACCAGACCCGCGATCAGCAACGGATTGCGCAACGCGCTCCGCATCATCACGAGCCCCGCCGACGGATGCGCCGGCACCGCCGGGAACACCGCCACCAGGAACCCCAGGCTCACCACGGTGACCCCGGCCGCGACCCCGAACACAACGCGCCACCCCGCGGTGTCCGCCCCGACCGAGGCCAGCGGTATCGCGACGATCGTCGCCACACTGACCCCGACCGACAAACTGGTCGACACCAACCGCTCCCGACCAGGCATCGCCTGTACGCCGGCCCCGAACGCGAACGACCAGTACCCCGCGATCGCAACCCCGAGCACCAGCCGACTCAACAGAACAACGACAAACGCGGGCGCAAGAGCCACCGCCAGATCCGATACGGCAGCCGCCGCCAACAGCCCGATCAGCACCAGCCGCCGATCCGTCCGCGGCAACACCACGGCGATGGACGGCGCCGTGACCGCACCAGCGATCGCGGTGGCGGCCACCGCCAGCCCCGCCGTCCCTTCGGAGACACCGAGGTCGGCGGCCATCCTGGGCAGCACGCTGGCCGGCAAGAACTCGCTCGCCACCAGCAGGCAGATCCCAAGATCGAGAGCAATCAGAGACGACAGTCCGGTACGGCGGGCTGCCGCGCGAGACGTAGTAGTAGAAGACACCCTCCAAGCCTCGCGACCCCGGCCTCCGCGCGCTTGATCGTCCGTCGCGTGCACTTGATCAGAAGTGCTGCCTTGACCTTGACGCAGGGTCAACCCTTCATCCTGATCGCCATGAGTACCGATCCAGCTATCCGGGTGCAAGGGCTGCAGAAGTCCTACGGCAAACAGGCGGTCCTGCGCGGCGTGGACTTCGAGGTGGCGCGGGGCAGCATCTTCGCGTTGCTCGGCTCCAACGGCGCGGGGAAGACCACGACGATCAGGATCCTCGCGACCCTGCTGCGGGCGGACGCCGGGACCGCGGCGATCAACGGCTTCGACGTCGCGGGGCAGCCGGACGACGTACGGCGGTCGATCAGCCTGACCGGTCAGTTCGCGGCCGTCGACGAGATCCTCACCGGACGGGAGAACCTCGTACTGGTGGCCAAACTGCGCCATCTCGCGGATCCGGGCAAGGTCGCGGACGACCTGCTGGCGCGGTTCTCGCTGACGGAGGCGGGCGCCCGCCGGGTCGCGACGTACTCCGGCGGCATGCGGCGCCGGCTGGACATCGCGATGAGCCTGCTCGGGGACTCGCCGGTGATCTTCCTCGACGAGCCGACGGCGGGCCTGGACCCGGAGGCCCGGATCGAGGTGTGGCAGCTGGTCAAGGAGCTGGCCGGCTCCGGTACGACGGTGCTGCTGACCACGCAGTACCTCGACGAGGCCGAGCAACTGGCGGACCGGATCGCGATCCTGCACCAGGGCCGGATCATCGCGAACGGCACCCTCGCCGAACTCAAGCAGCTGCTGCCGCCCGCGAAGGTCGAGTACGTCGAGAAGCAGCCGACGCTCGAGGAGATCTTCCTGGCAATCATTGGAGACCAGCGATGAACCGGTACTTCCTCAGCGACACCACCGCGCTGACGGTGCGGACCCTGCGGCACATCACCCGCAGCCTGGACACCATCATCACCACCGTGCTGACTCCGGTGGCGCTGATGCTGATGTTCGTCTACGTGTTCGGCGGCGCGATCAACACCGGATCGAAGTACATCAACTTCATGCTGCCCGGCATCCTGCTGATCACGATCGCGTCCGGGATCTCCTACACCGCGTTCCGGCTGTTCATGGACCTGAAGACCGGGATCCTCGAGCGCTTCCGGTCGATGCCGATCGCCCGGTCGGGCCTGCTCTGGGCGCATGTGATCACGTCGATGGTCGCCAACGTGATCGCCTTGGTGATCGTCATCGGTGTCGCGCTGCTGATGGGCTTCCGCTCGGGCGCCGGCGTCCTGGCCTGGCTCGCGGTGACCGGCATCCTGCTGCTGTCGACGTTGGCGCTGACCTGGCTCGCGGTGATCCCCGGGCTGACCGCGGGATCGGTGGAGAGCGCGGGCGCGTTCGCCTACCCGCTGATCTTCCTGCCGTTCCTGAGCTCGGCCTTCGTGCCCACGCAGACCATGCCCGGACCGGTGCGGTGGTTCGCCGAGCATCAGCCGGTGACGTCGATCGTCGACACGATCCGGGCGCTGTTCGCCCAGCAACCGGTCGGCAACGACATCTGGGCGGCGCTGGCCTGGTGCGTCGGCGTGCTCGTCGTGGCGTACGTCCTGGCGATGATGGCCTATCGACGCAAGGCCGCCTGAGGCAGGCTGGACCCATGCTCACGATCAGCCAGTTGGCGGCGTACGCCGGGGTGACGGTCCGGGCGGTGCGGCACTATCACAAGATCGGGCTGCTGCCGGAGCCCGACCGTGACCGCTCCGGGTACCGGTCGTACGGCTCGGCCGCGGTCGTCCGGCTGATCCGGATCCACACGCTGGCCGAGGCCGGCGTACCGCTGGCCCGGGTCCAGGAGCTCCTCGACGCGACGCCGGAGGAGTTCGAGGACGGCGTACACCGGATCGACAAGGACCTGCGAGCGGAGATCCGGCGGTTGCAGGACAGCCGCCGGCGACTCGCCAGACTCGCGGCCGGCGACCACCTCGCGCTCCCGCCGAGCGTCGTGGGCTATCTCGACCGGCTGCGCGCGCACGGCGTCAGCGAGCGCTACATCGAGATGGAACGCGGCGCCTGGATCATGATCGCCGTGCAGGTGCCGGAGGTCATCGACGCCGTGATCGCGGCGAAGCACGAGCAACTGGAGGATCCGGACGCGCAGAAGCTCTACAGCCTGGTGAGCGAGGCGGTCGACAACGACGGCGACGAGGCCTTGCTGGTCGAGATCGCCGACCTCCTCGAACGCCTGTACATCCGGGCGGCCGAGGCCGGCGAGCTCGGCGCGGAGCCGTTCGACGACCGGCTCGTCGAACTGCTGGACGCCGTCATGATCGAATCCGCCCCCGAAGCCGCGCGGCTGCTCGCGATGATGGAGGAGCGCGGCTGGAGGGGGTGGACCCGGATCGAGCGGATCCCGGAGCGGATCACGCGGAGCTGACGCGAATTGTTAGTGTGCTAACTATTGCTACACTAACTGTATGCCCGCACGACAGACCCTGCCGGAGAATCCGCTCGCGCTCGAGCATCAGGTGTGCTTCGCGCTGGCGATCGCCGCCCGCAGCGTGATCGCGCTGTACCGCCCGGTGCTCGAGCCGATGGGGCTGACACACCCGCAGTACCTCGTGATGCTGGCGCTCTGGGAGTTCGAGCCGGTCTCGGTCAAGGACCTGTCCGGGATGCTCCAGCTCGAGCCCGCGACGCTCTCCCCGCTGCTCAAGCGACTGGAGAGCGCCGGCCTGCTGCGCCGCGACCGCGACACCCGGGACGAGCGCTCGCTCGCGGTCGCGCTCACCGACAAGGGCCGCGCGCTGCGCACCGAGGCACTGAAGGTGCCGCCGGCCGTCGTCGCGCGGCTCGGTCTGGACATCGACGAACTGACGGAACTCCACGAACGCCTGACCCACGTCATCGCCGCCGCGCGGAACGCCGGGCCGGCACCAAGAAGTGAGGATTGATGGAAGAGGCACCGTACGCCGACCCGCGACCGCGGCCCCGGCGGCCGATCCGCCGCCGGACGCCGCGGCCGATGAACATCGAGACGGTCCAGCGCTGGGTCGTCTCGGCGGTCCTCTTCCACGTCGGCACCGTCCCGGCGGTCACGCTCGCGGTCTACAGCATCGGCGTCTCGCACGGCGACTTCGGCAAGGGCGTCGGCCTGTGGATCATGTCCGGCGTGATCGGCGTGATGACCGCGGTCGGCATCCTCGCCATCCACCGCCGGAGCCCGCTCTCGCTCTGGGTGGTGCTCGGCATCCTTCCGACCGCGGTGACCGGCTTCTACATCTTCCGTTAGCGGCAGCCACTTCGATCGTTCGAATACACTCGCCTGCTGTGCGCATTCTGGTACTGCAGGCCGAGGGTGGGGCGGGGACGGCCTCGGCGTGCGGGCCAACGAGCTCCTCGCCGAAGCCCGCACGCTCTCCGGCGAGTAATCAGGGCACCCAGGCGAAGTCGTCGTCCGGGGTACGGCGGGGCGCCAGCCGGCGGACGTACGGGTCGGCCAGGGCGAGCAACTCGCCGTCAGGCTGGGTCCCGACGAGGTAGCTGGAGTTGCGCCCGGCCAGCTCGGGCGGGACCTCGATCCCCGCGCGGGCCAGCAGACCGGGGGCCTCGGCGAACACCCAGGCGACAGTTCTGCGCCGGGCGAGAACGTCAAGTTGTGCGAGGAAAGCGCTCCGGTCGTCCGGCGTGAGATAGCTGAGCAGCGACGCGGTGAAGACGACCAGCGGTTCGTCGCCCGGTACGGCGGACAGCAGTCGCTCGACGTCCCGCGCGGCGTCTCCGGCGACCACCCGGATCCCGCCGGCCAGCGTCACGTTCGTTGCCGTGCGCAACATCGCGAGATCGTCCACCTGCTCGGGCCAGACGAACGCCTCCAGCCAGGCCCGGTGCACCGGCTCGCGCAGATCGACCGGATGCGCGTCGATCCCCAGTCGGGTGGTGACCTGGGGCGTCGGCGACAGCAGGTCCTCGAGGTCACCGTCGAGGAGCTCGGTGCCGAACGTGTAGCGGTCGAAGGAGAGGTTCAGCCCCGCACTGGCGCCGACCTCCGCGACGGCGACCGGGCTGTTCCACTTCCGCACCAGGTGACTCACGGCCAGGTGCAGCGCGATCGCCCGCCGCGGCTCGTTCGTCTGCGTCGACCGGGTCCGCAGCAGCGTCACGAGCGGATCGCGGTACGTCCGGCAGAGCGCCCGGAACGCCGGCATCAGTTGACCGTCGACATCGCGCCGGCCACCATGCGTCGGGTAGTACGCCGCCAACGGCTCGTCCGGATGCTCCGCCAGCAGCGCGTTCACGCACGCGAACAGCAGACTCGGCTTCCGCTGCACAGGCGGGGTGCCGAGCATCAGGCCCAGCAGCTCCGCGTCGTCGAGGATCGCCGCACTCAACGCCTCGTACACCGGCGACCGCCCGGCGGCCTGCGTCGTACCGAACAACTCGAAGAGCGCCCGCAGTCGCTCGACCTCTCCATCCACACCCGCACGCTACGCCTCCCGAGGGCCGCGTAGGTGTAGCAATTGTTTCAGGAGCAAACCGTCCATCCAGACCATGGCCGCATCGCCTGGTTCCCACGGGCAGTCGCGGCGCGGCGGGCCGTCTCCTCCTGGTCGTGCAGGGGGTGGGACAGGACGGGTGGTACGGCGGTGGCGACCTCGCGGACCTTGTCGAGGAACGGGAGGTCGGCGGTGGCCGGGAAGGCGTAACGGGCGACGCGGGCCGCCGCGAACCAGTCGGTGGTGTGGGCAAAGGGGACGAGGCGCTCCAGGAACGACATCGCGTGGTCGGTGTCGTGGCGGGGATGCCAGAGTGCTGCGCCGAAGGTTTGCAGTTCGGCCGCCGGGATGCCGGGGGCTGTCAGCAGGAGATCCAGGGCGGTGGTCTTCGCGGCCGCGGTGGGAATGGCCGCGCGTGCTGCGGCCGCTCGCCAGCGGGCGTCCGGGTCGGGGTCGCGGGTCTGCTCGGCGTTGATGCGGTCGTGGTCGGCGGCGCCGAGGGCAACCAGGCGGGTGAGGAGGCGCCAGCGGATCGGCTGGGGTTGATCGGTGCTCGCCAGGAGTGAGTCGACCAGGGCGAGGTGGTCCGCGGTTCCGGCGCAGTCCGCGAGTGCCTCGACCAGGACGGGTTGTGAGGGGTCGAGGACGGTGGTGATGGCGGCGGCGAGGTGATGTTCGAGGGCTGGTCGCTGGGCGGGGTCGGCGTAGATGGTTGCCTCGGCGGCGAGGTTGGTCAGCGCTTGGAGGTGGATGGGGTCCGGTTCGGTGGGCACGGAGGCGGTGACGTAGGTGTAGATGTCGGCGGCTGCGAGGTGGCCGGTGAGCAGGAGGCCCCGGAGGGTACGGCGGGCCGTGAAGCGCGCGACCGGGTCGGTCAGGCCCGCGCCGGACGTCACCAGCGTGCGGATCGACTCGGCGTCGGGCAGCAACATCGCGTACGTCGTGTCGCGGTCGTCGAGGAGCAGCAACCCGGATCCGTCGAGCGGAACCTCGGTGCGGGCCTCGGTCACCGCGAGCCCTACCCGGGCGACCTCCGCGAGCGGCGAACCGGCGTACACGCCGATCGAGATCGTGTGCGGACGCAGTACGCCGTCCTGGACGAGCACACCGTCTTCGAGTGACAGCGTGTTGATCCCGCTCGACTCCAGCCAGAGCCTTGACCACGTGGTCAGGGCCACTGGTGTGAACGGCTGGACGGCGGCGAGCAACGCGGGCAGGTTGCCGTTCCCACCCGAGTGTTGGGCGAAGTACTTGCGTAGGCCCTCGAAAAACGCGTCCTCGCCGACGACGGACACCAGTTGGCGCAGTACGGCCGCGCCCTTGGCGTAGGTGATCGCGTCGAAGTTCGCTTCGGTGGCGGCGATGTCGGGGATCGGGCGGCTGACCGGGTGGGTGGAGGACAGCAGGTCGGCGTCGGCGGCGCGTTCCTTCTCGAGCGCCGTCGCCACCGACCAGCGGCGGTCCAGGACGCCGAGTTCGGCAGCGGCCCAGAGGGCGGCCCAGTCCGCGAAGGACTCGCTGAGCCACAGGCCGTCCCACCACTGCGGCGTCACCAGGTTGCCGAACCACATGTGCGACATCTCGTGCAGCAGGACGAGCGCCCGCCGGCGGCGTTGTTCGGCGGTCGGCTCCGAGCGGTAGAGGACCTGGTCGTTCCAGGTGACGCACCCGTGGTTCTCCATCGCGCCGGGCTGGTCGGGGAGGAACACGTGGTCGTACGAGTCGCCGTCGAACGCCACGCCGAACGCGTCCTCGAAGAGCGCCAGAGCACGCCGGCTCAGGTCGAAGAGCTCGTCGGCGTTCGCGTCCAGAGCGTCCGCCAGCGAACGGCGCGCGAAGACGGCCATCCGCTCCGACCTCGCAACGTGGAACGGCCCGGCGCACACAGCTGTCGCGTACGTCGGCAGCCGCGGTGTCGGCGCGAACCTCCACACCGCGACGTCCCCGTCCTCGGCGACCTCCGTCTCCCGCCGGTTGCTGACGCAGTGCCAGTCCAGCGGAACCCGCACCTGGAACGCGAACGTCGCCTTCAGATCCGGCTGATCGAAACACGCAAACGCCCGCCGCGCATCGAACGGCTGGAACTGCGTCCACGCATACACACCGTCATCGACAGACTTGGACAGGCCGCGTCCCGACCCGGCGCGATGGCGTGAGCGGATGTCCAGTCGGTGGGTCCCGCCCAGGGGACCGAGGCGGAGACGGTCGCCACGGACCACCTCGTCCGGATCCAGAGGTATGCCGTCGAGGACCACCTCGTCGACCCGCTCGGCGACCAGGTCGATCCACGTGAGACCCGGCCCGCCGGTCCCGTCGTACGTGAACTCGACCACGCTCCGCGACTCGAAGTGCTCCCCGCTCGGCAGCCCGGTCAGGTCCAGCGTCACGTCGTACGACGTCACCGACAGCACGGCCGACCGGGCCGCTGCCTCCGCCGCGGTCAGGCCCCCATCATCCGGCATGGGTTGCCTCCGGCAACGGCTCGGCCAGCGGGAAGTGGCACGCCACGGCGCCGGCGCCCACCCGCAGCAGCGCGGGATCGTCCGACGCGCAGCGGTCCTCGGCCAGCCAGCACCGGGTGCGGAAGTGGCAGCCCGACGGCGGATCCAGTGGGCTCGGCGGCTCGCCGCGGAGCACGATCTCGGGCGGCCGGTGCCGTGCGGACCGGTCCGGCACCGGCGCCGCCGCGAGCAGCGCCTTCGTGTACGGATGCCGCGGCCGGGCGTAGACCCGCACCGAGTCTCCCTCCTCGACGAGCCGGCCGAGGTACATCACCGCGACCCGGTCCGCGATGTGCTGTACCACCGCGAGGTCGTGCGCGATGAAGACGTAGGCAATCCCGAGCTCCCGCTGCAACTGCTCGAGCAGGTTCACGATCTGCGCCTGCACCGACACGTCCAACGCCGACACCGGCTCGTCGCACACCAGCACCTTCGGCCGCAGCGCCAGCGCCCGCGCGATCCCGACCCGTTGCCGTTGCCCGCCCGAGAACTGATGCGGCAACCGCTCCGACTGATCCGGGTTCAGCCCGACCATCTCCAGCAGCTCGGCCACCGCCTTGGCCCGGTCGCCCCGCGGTACGACGTCGGGGTGGATCTCCAGCGGTTCGCGGACGATCGCGCCGATCGTCATCCGCGGATCCAGCGACGTGTACGGATCCTGGTGCACCAGCTGGATGTCGCGCCGCGCCCGCCGCAACCGCCGCCCGCGCATCGTGTGCAGCGGCTCGCCGAGCAGCTCGATCTCGCCCGAGCTCGGCCGCTCCATCCCGACCAGCAACTGCGCCAGCGTCGACTTCCCGGACCCCGACTCGCCGACGATCCCGAGCGTCTCGCCGCTCCGCAGCTCCAGATCCACCCCGTCCACCGCGTGCACGGTCCCCCGCCGCCCGGCGAGCAGCCCGCCGATCCGGAAGGTACGCCGCACGTCGCGCGCCTGAAGTACCACAGTCATCCTGCACCTCCGGCGAAGTGACAAGCAGCCTGGTGAACCGACGAAACGGCGGCAACCGGCGGTGCCGTCCGGCAGACGTCCGCGGCCTGCACACAACGGGTCCGGAACGCGCACCCGGACGGCAGGTTGCCGAGGTCGGGCGGTTGTCCGCTGATCACCCGGAGCGGCAGGCCTTTCCGGTCCGCCGTACAGATCGAGTCCAGCAACGCCCGCGTGTACGGATGCGCCGGCCGTTCGAAGACGTCGTCCGCCGGGCCCTGCTCGACGACGCGGCCGGCGTACATCACCAGGATGTCGTCCGCCATTCCGGCCACCACGCCCATGTCGTGGGTGATCAGCATCAGGCTCATCTGCCGGTCCGCCTGCAGGGACGCGAGCAGTTGCAGGATCTGCGCCTGCACGGTGACGTCGAGCGCGGTCGTCGGCTCGTCCGCGATCAGGATCTCCGGGTCCGCAGCCAGCGCGGTCGCGATCATCACCCGCTGCCGCATCCCGCCGGAGAACTGGTGCGGATAGTCGTCGATCCGCCGCGCCGCGTCGGGGATGCCGACGAGATCCAGCAACTCCAGCGCCCGCCGCCGGGCCGCGCGCCGCGACATCCCCAGGTGCACCCGGCAGCTCTCGCCGACCTGGTACCCGACCGGCAGTACCGGGTTCAACGCCGACAGCGCGTCCTGGAACACCATCCCGACCCGAGCACCCCGGACGGTACGCCGTTGCTCCGCCGGCAACTGCAGCAGATCCTGACCGTCCAGCACCACGCGCCCCCGCCCGACCCGGCCGACTCCCGCCGGCAGGACGCCCATGATCGCCCGCGCCGTCGCGCTCTTCCCCGACCCGGACTCCCCCAGCACCGCCAGCGTCCGCCCCGGTGTCAGCGAGAGGTCGACGCCGTCGACGGCGACGTTCCAGCCGCGCGACGTCCGGAACTCCACCGTCAGGTCCGAGACCTCCAGCAACGTTGTCATCGCGACCTCGGATCGAAGGTGTCCCGCAACGCGTCGCCGAGCATCACGAACGACAGCACGGTCACGGACAGGAACAGGGACGGGAACAGCAGCAGATGCGGGTGATCGCGGAAGGAGTCCTGCGCCTGGTTCAGCTGCACGCCCCACGAGATCGACGGCGCCCGCAGGCCGACGCCCAGGAAAGTCAGCGCGGACTCGGCGGTGATCATCCCGCCGACGCCGAGGCTGGCCACCGCGAGGATCGGGGCGAACGAGTTCGGCAATACGTGCCGGGCGATCACCCGGACCGGTCCGGCACCGAGCCCGCGGGCCGCCTTCACGAAGTCGAGGTCGACGGTCGCCAGCGCGGCCGACCGCATCAGCCGGGTCATCGCGGGCCAGGCGAACAGGATCAGTACGGCGGACACCACGACGACGTTCCGCTGGTGCAAGGTGTTCAGGATCACGACCTGCCCGACCAGCGCCGGGAAGCCGAAGAAGATGTCCATCGTGCGGCTGATCACGGCATCGACCGCGCCGCGGTAGTACGCCGCCAGACACCCGAGCAGCAACGCGATCAGCACGCACCCGGCCGTCACGGTGAAGCCGATCGTCACCGACGACCGCGTTCCGTACACCACGTTGCTGTACAGGTCGCAGCCCTGGATGTCGAACCCGAACGGATGCCCCGCGACCGGCCCGTTCCCGCTGTTCCTGAGGTCGCACGCCCGCGGATCGACCGGTGCGAACACTCCCGGTACGGCGGCCACGACCAGGATCAGTACGACGACCCCGAGCGGGATCGCAATCCGCGGCTTCCGCAACACCCGCCGCCGGGACCGCGGAACCGCCAGCACCTCACTTGCGGCCGGCAAGGCTGATCCTCGGGTCCAGTAGGCCGTAGACGATGTCGACGAGCAGGTTGATGATCAGGTAGACCAGCACCAGCAGGCTGCAGACGCCGACCACGACCGGGCCGTTCTGCTGCGAGATGCCGTTGAACACGACGTACCCGAGTCCGGGGATGTTGAAGATGCCCTCGATCAGCACGGTGCCGCTGACCATGTACCCGAGGCTGAGTCCGAGCACCGACACCACCGGGACGAGCGAGTTCCGGAGGATGTGCCGGACCACGATCATCCGCTGCGGCAGGCCCTTCGCGATCGCGGTGTCCACGTAGTCGGCGTACCGGTTCTCGATGATGCTGGCGCGGGTCAGCCGGACCAGCTCGGGAATGCCGAACAGCGCGAGCACCGCGGCCGGCAGCAGGTAGCTGGCCGGCCACCCCTCCCGTACGCCGGACGTCGGGAACCAGCCGAGGTTCACCACGAGCAGGATCTGCGCGACGTACGCGATCACGAAGTACGGTACGCCGACCACCACCGTCGTCGCGGTCAGCACGATCCAGTCGACCGTACCGCCCTGGCGCATCCCGGCGAAGGTTCCGAGCGTGATGCCGACCACGGCCATGATCGCCCAGGCGGTGAGGCCGAGCTGCAACGTGTACGGCCACGCCCGGACGACCAGGTCCGACACCTCATGGCCCTGCAGGTCGATCCCGAGATCGCCGCGCACCAGGCCGCCCAGATAGTGCCCGTACTGCGCCCACAACGGCTGATCCAGGTGGAACCGCTCGCGCAACGCCTCCTCGACCGAAGGCGACAGCACCCGCCCCGGGCCGGCCAGCGCCTTGATCGGATCGCCCGGCAGCGCGTACACCGCGGCGAAGATCAGCAGCGTCGTACCGAGCACGACCGGGACCATCCCCGCCAGCCGGCGGAGCACGTAGCCGGCCATCAGCCGACCTTGACGACCGACAGCCGGGCGCCGCCGAGCACCTCCGGTACGACTCCGCTCAGCCGGTCGGAATGCACGAGCCCGCCGACCGGCCAGTACAGCGGCGCCACCGGGAGGTCCGTGAGCGCCTGCTCGGCCGCCTGCTTGGAGTAGTTCGTCGTCGAGTCCGCGTCCTTGCTCGACGCCGCCTGGGCGATCAGGCCGGCGAACGTCTTCGAGTCGTACCCGGTCACGTTCAGCGGCGCGCCCGCCGAGAACATCTGATCCGCGAGCGCGTAGATGTGCGGGTACGGCGCACCCGAGTACAGCAGGCTCGGACCCTTGATCGACTTGCCGCCGAGGCCCTGGTACAGCTGCGCGATCGGTTGCGACTCGAAGCTGACCTTCTGGAGGCCGAGGTTCGTCCGGAGCTGGTTCGCGATCGCCTGCAGCACCTTCTCGTTCGTCGGGTCCTGGTAGGTGTAGAGCGTCATCGGGCCGTTCCAGCCGCCGGCCGCCTGCAGCGCGGCCTTCGCTCCCTGGGGGTCGTACTTGCACGCGTCGCACTTCGCGTCACCGCCGCCGGTGAGCGTCGGCGGCGCCAGCCCCGTGGCGGCCTTCGCGTTCCCGGCCAGCAGGGACTTGACGATCGCGTCCCGGTCGATCGCCATCGAGATCGCCTTGCGCAGCTGCGGGTTCGCGAACCGGCTGTCGTACAGGGGAAAACTCAGGTACACGACGGCCGGGTACTGGACGTCGACGACCTGGTCCGGAGTGTCCTTCTTGGCCTTCGAGAGGTCGGAGCCGTCGAGCAGCGCGAGGTCGATCGTGCCCGCCTGGAAGTCGGTGTAGATCGCACCGGTCTGCTGGTACACGTGCAGGTCGATGCCACTGGCAACCGCCTTGGTGCCGCCGTACCCGTCGTACCGCTCGAGCTTGATCTCCTGCGCGCCGGTGTCCCAGCCGCCGGTCTTGAACGGGCCGTTGCCGATCGGGTGGGTGCCGAAGGCCTTCAGGTCCTTGGTCGCGTTCGCCGGGAGCGGCGCGAAGGTGGTCGAGGACAGGATGTACGGCAGCAGCGCGTTCGGCTTGACCAGTGTGACCTTGAGCGTGGAGTTGTCGACCACGTGGACGCCGGACAACGTCTTCGCGGCCGGCTTGCCCTTCGGCGGGTTCATCGCGGCGTACCCGGCGAAGATCGAGGTCGACGCGTTCCCGGTGAGCGCGTTGGCGCCGAGGGCGGTCGCGTTCCAGGAGTCCGCGAACGACTGCGCGGTGACCGGACTGCCGTCCTGGAACGTCCAGCCGGGCTTCAGCTTGATCGTCCAGTTGAGGTTGTCGGTGGACTCGATCGAGTCCGCGACCAGCATCTCGAGCTTGCCGCTCTGCCCGTCGACCCTGGTCAGCGGCGACCAGATCGCGTAGTCGACGTAGCTGCTGCCGGAACTGCCGGGCGTCAGGTTCTGCACGAAGAACGCCGGGACGCCGACGGCGAAGCTCTGGTCCCCGTCACCGGCCGAGCTCTTCCCGGCGCAGGCGGCGAGTACCGTCATCGAGACGGCGGCGAGGACCACGACGAGACGCCGCCGTACGCGGGCCGCGGAACTGGCGGGAATTCCGGTCATCAGGGGCCTCCAGGGGATCGGTCCGCCCATCCTGGGTGTGGCGACTGACACGCAGCCTTATCGGACAGCTCAGATTCGGCGCGCCGATGTTGTCGAGATCGACAGCCTCACAGCGGGTCGGTCCGGACAGGATGCAGGACATGACGATGCTGGCAGTCCAGGGTGGCACCGTGGTCCCGGTCGACGGACCTCCGATCCCGGGCGGGACGGTGCTGATCGGCGACGGGCGGATCGTCGCCGTCGGCGCCACGGTCGCCGTACCGGAGGACGCCACGGTCGTGGACGCCCGCGGCCGCTGGGTACTGCCGGGTCTGGTCGACGCGCACACCCACATGGGCACGCTCGAGGAGGGCGAAGGGTGGGCCGGCGACGACCACGACGAGGCAACCACTCCGGTGACCGCGCACCTGCGGGCGCTGGACGCGATCAACCCCGCGGACGAAGGGTTCCGGGACGCGGTCGGCGGCGGGGTCCTCGCGGTCGGGATCAACCCGGGCTCGTGCAACCCGATCGCCGGCGAGACCGTCGCGGTCCGCTGCACCGGCCGCACCGTGGACGAGATGGTGCTGCGCTCCCCCGCCGGGATGAAGTCCGCACTCGGGGAGAACCCGAAGCGGTACCACGGTGACGCCGGCCGGCTGCCGGCGACCAGGATGGGCATCGCCGCGGTGATCCGGCAGGCGCTGGCCGAGGCGCGGCAGTACGACGGTACGCCGGCCGACCTCGGCAAGGAGGCGCTCGGCCGGGTCCTGCGGCGGGAGATCCCGTGGCGGCAGCACTGCCATCGCGCGGACGACATCCGTACGGCGGTCCGGCTGGCCGACGAGTTCGGGTACGACCTGGTCATCGACCACGGCACGGAGGCGCATCTGGTCGCGGAGCTCCTTGCCGAACGCAACATCCCGGTGCTGCTCGGTCCGCTGATCGTCGGCCGCGGGAAGGTCGAGCTCCGGAACCGCGCGTTCCGGAACGCCCGGCTGCTCGCGGAGGCCGGGATCGAGCTGTCGCTGGTCACCGACCACCCGGTGATCCCGGCCAACCTGCTGATCGTCCAGGCTGCGTACGCCGTCCGCGAAGGGCTGGACCGGGACGTCGCGCTCCGCGCCGTCACGCTCAACCCGGCCCGTGTGCTGGGGATCGCGGACCGTCTGGGATCGCTTGCCCCGGGCAAGGACGCGGATCTGTGCGTCTGGTCCGGCGACCCGCTCGACCCGATGCAGCGCGTCGAACTCGCGTACCAGCAGGGCCGCGAAGTGTTCCGCTGGGACAACGAGCGCCGCGTCGGAACGATCGGCGGGCGGGACTGGTGGGCTTAGCCCGTGAAGGCCCAGCGGAGTTCGGAGGGTAGTTCGGCGAGCCAGCAGTTCAGGTCGTGGCCGCCGTTGTACTCCCGGTAGAGGACCTCGTCGGCGTACCCCTCCAGCGCGTCGGCGAGGCGCTGGGTCTGCGGGATCATCCAGTCGCCCTCCTGCAGCCCGACGTCCAGGCAGAACCGGACCGGCAGCTCGCGGTCGACCTGCCGGAGCAGGTATTCGGGCTCCTCATCCGGCGGGCTCCACCAGAACGAGCCGGACTGCGCGATCACCGTCCCGAAGACGTCCGGCCGCCGCAGACCGGCGTACACCGACGCCAACCCGCCGTAGCTCTTCCCGGCGATCACGGTCCTGCGTGGATCACTCGTCGCCCCGGTCACCTTGCGCGCCCACGGCAACAATTCGTCGGTCAGGAGCCGCAGAAACCCTTGGTTACAAGGAAGTTCACGCGCTCTGGTGGCGAAGTCGACGCTGTCCGGCAGGACGGCGACCAGCGGCGGCAGCTCGCCCGCGTCGACCAGGTTGTCGAGCGTCGGGAAGATCGGCAGCGCCTCGTTCCAGTCGCGCCCGTCCAGGAGGACGAGCAGCGCCGGCTCGGGTCCCTGTACGGCGGACTCCCAGAGCCAGACGGTCCGCTCGTTCCCCAGCACGTCCGATGTGACCGTCTCCTCGCGGATCACCCCACGGCGTACCCCGGCCCGTGGCGCACACCAGTCCCGCGGCGTCGCCTGGTCGAGCGCGAAGGTGGAGAAGTGCTGCGGCGGGCTCACCGGGTCGCCCGCGACACCCGGCAGCGTGAACGGCGACCGGTTGAACGGGTCCGGGACGAACGTCGACGCCCGCGCGACGGCCTCCGGCGTACCGGCGACGGCCAGCGGCTCCAGGGAGTCGTCCGGCGACAGGACGTACCGCCCTCGGTGGTCCGCCCACACCAGGTAGGTCCGGAACCACACGTCCGTACCGTCGAGCCGCTCCAGTTGGTTGCCGGGGATCTCCCACCACAACGCCGGTCCGCCGATCACCGCCACCGTCTCGACCGGACGTTCCTCCTTCCACAGGAACGTCACCAGTCGCTGGTCCTCGTCGTACGGCTCGATCAGCGGTGTGCCGGTCAACGCGACCTCGGCCCAGAAGCGCGCGAGTACGCCGTCCACCGGTCCGCCGGCCAGGTCCTGGCGGAGTTGCTCGATCCGCGGGCTAGTGGGCACGAGTCAGGTACTCGGCCGTCGCCGCGAGGGCGGCGTACTGGGACGCCACCAACGATCCGATCGGGATCTGCACCGTCGACGCTCCCTCGGCGGCCTCCGCGAGCCAGGCGTCGTACTGCGCGGCCAACCGCCGCTGCGCCTCCCGGATCGCCGGTGTCGCATTGCCGATGGCAACTTCTCCGTCGAGCGCGCGGAGCAGCATCCCCGCGTACCGCAGGCGGAACATGTGCACCGAGTCCCGCAGCGAGGCCAGCTCGGCGACCGTCGCCGGACGTTGCGCCCCCGCGTCGGTCGCACGCTTCTCGATCGCGTCCGGTGAGGGTGCCATCACCCGCGCGTAGTACCGGCTGGCCCGCACGTACGCCGAACCCGCCGTCAGCTCGTCCCCGGTAGCGGCGAGGATCTCCTCCATCCACTCCACCAGCTCGCGGAACCCGGCCGCCTGCTCCCGCAGCACCTCGGCGTACGTCGTCGTGGTCGGCGACGCGTCGCTCACCCGCGCGTCGTCCCAGTGCGGCAGCTCGCTCAGCAGCGTCAACGTGCCGTACGGGCGCGCGTAGGAGTGGCTGCTGTTCCCGCCGAACTTCTCCGGCAGCGGGTCGTCGTGCTCGACGTAGTAGTCGTACAGCGTCTCGATGTCCGGCATCCGGAAGATCCCGTCGGCGAACCGCTCCATCGACGGCGACTCCGGCTCGCCACGGTCCAGGCTCAGCCCGAGCCGCTCGGGGATCTCCTGCAGTACGCCGTGCAGCTCGGGCTCCGGCCGCGACAGGTAGTAGTACGCGCCGCCGACCTCGGTGTTGTGCAGCGAACACATCAATCGCGGGCGGACCTGGTCGATCAGCCGCATCAACGCCGTCGTCTCCGGCAGCACCTGGTCGAAGTACGCCGTCTTGTAGTCGAGCGGGAACGTCCACTCGATCTGCTCGTCGCCGGCCGGGCGGTAGAAGTTCCGGGCGTAGTGCTCGCGGGTGAACGGCCCCTTCAGCCAGCCCTCGTTCAGCCGTAGCCCGTCGGGGTCGATGCACGCGACGATGTGCCAACGATGCCCGAGCCGTTCCCGCAGCGTCTCGTCCGCACACACCCGGGCGGCCAGGTGCAGCGCGGTCAGGCCGCCGATCGGCTCGTTCGGGTGCGGCAGTCCGAACACCAGCGCGTCCGGGCCGGTGGAGCCGATCGTCAGGCAGAGCAGCGGGTCGCCGAGCCGGGAGGTCCCGATCCGGCGCAGCGAGGTCAGGTCGGGGTGGAGATCGTGCAGGTGGGTCAGCCCCGCGACGAGCTCGTCGGCAGTGCTGAACACCGCGATCTCCGGGACGGTTTGCAGCTCGGTCTCCAGCCACGCGGGCAGCACCCGGGTCGCCTCCTCGATCGTCCGGACGGGGCTCTCATGGTGGGTCGGCGACGGGCCGGTGGGCCTTGGTCCAGCCGACCAGATTGATCCGTTGCTTTGTCGGATCCGACAAGGCTATCTCCGGCAGGACGTCTATTGTCGCTGTATGCACGGTCGGTCCAGCCCCGAGTCGTCGATTCCGTCGGCGACCTTTGTCGTGCCCGTCGAACCGCCCGCCGACGCGCCGGACCGGACCCTGGACCGGATCGTGGAGAACCTCGGTCCGCACGCGCTGCACGTGATCACCGCGGGCGGCCGGTTGTCGGACAAGGTCCGCGAGGTCGTGGTGCACGGCCCGGGTGAGCCGCTGCCGCCGGCCGACGCCGGCATCCTGCTGCTCACCGGCAGCCCGTCGACGCAGGCCGCCGACACCGTCCACGGGGCCGCGGCCGCGGGCTACCGCGCCGTCGTGGTGAAGGCGTTCGGTGACGATCTGGCCCGGCTCGCGCACGCTGCCGACAAGGCCCGGATCGCGCTGCTGACCACGCCGGACGAGATGGCCTGGCGGCACCTCGACGCGTTGATCAGCTCCAGCAAGGAGCCGGCGCTGTCCGACGCCACCGACCGGTTCGCCGCGATCGGGCTCGGCGACCTGTTCGCGCTGGCCAACGCGATCGCCACCTCGGTCGGCGGCGCGATCACGATCGAGGACCCGACCGGCCGGGTGATCGCGTACTCGAACCTGCCGCACCAGGAGATCGACGAGATCCGCCGGCTCGGCATCCTCGGCCGGCAGACCCCGGACCGGCCGACGAACTACGAGGAGTACCAGGCCGTCCTGCGTTCCGAGAGCCCGGTGTACTTCGAGAGCCCGGCGCCCGAGTACGCGAGCCGGATGGCGATCGCGGTCCGCGCCGGCACCGAGGCGCTCGGGCTGATCTGGGTGCTGACCGACCGGCCGCCGGTCGTCGCCCGCGCGGAACGCGTCCTCGTCGACGCCGCCCGCGCGACCACGCTACACCTGCTCCGCGCGCGCGGGCAACGTGATCCGGAGCGGGCCCGGCGTACCGAAGCACTCCGGCTGTTGCTCGACGGCGCGGTCGCGCCGCGCAGCGCTGCCGCCCAACTCGGCATCAAGCCGGACACCCCCAGCGTGGTGCTGGTGATCGCGCCGGTCGGCGACGACGTCGAGCCGATCCTGGCCGCGTCCCGGATCGTCGACCTGGTCACGTTGTACTGCGAGGCCTGGCACTCGAGCGCCTTGTGCGTCACGGATTCCGGCCTCGTCTACGCGCTGCTCCCGACCCGGACCACCGACGAGCCGTCGCCGCGGCTGCTCAAACTCGCCGACGATCTCGCGGCGACCATCCAGCGCTCCGGGCATCTCGACGTACTGGTCGGCATCGGGTCCTGCGCCGCCGGTCTGGCCGACGTACCGGAGTCACGGGCGATGGCGGACCGGGTGCTCGCGGTGCTCACCGGGCGGGCGTCGCGCGGTGAGCCGACACCCCGGGTCGCGAGCGTCGAGCAGGTGCGCACCGAGGTGGTGCTGCGGATGGTCGCGAACCAGGGCGCCGCCGTCGAGGGGCAACTGCTCGGACCGGTGCGCGCGATTCGCGAACACGACCAGCAGCACGGGACGGAGTACGCCGAGAGCCTGCTGACCTACCTCAGCTCGTTCGGCGACGCGGTCCGGGCGGCGGAGGCGCTGAACATCCACGAGAACACCATGCGGTACCGGATCCGGCGGATCGAGACGATGTTCGACCTCTCCCTGGAGGACGGCGACCAGATCCTCGCCACCTGGCTGCAACTGCGGCTGCTCCGCCTGATCGACTGACCTGTCGTCCCCGACAACCGCCCGCCGACAATCGTTGCCGCGCGACAAAGCCGGGGCCCGGGCCGGAAACCTACGGTTCTCGCATGCTGGAGAACCCCGCTTACGCCCTGACCGATCCCGCCCGCATCCAGGACCTCGTCACCCGTCACTCCTGGGTCACACTGGTCAGTCACCTGCCGACCGGACTCGTCGTCTCGCACGCCCCGATCCTGGCCGAACCGGACCAGTCGATCGTCGGCCATCTCGCCCGGGTGGACGCCGACAACCACGAACTCGGGCAGCACGACGTCGTCGTCATCGTCCAGGGCCCGCACGGCTACGTCACGCCGGACTGGTACGCCGGCGGTCCGTACGTCCCGACCTGGAACTTCGTCGTCTGCCATCTGCACGGACGGCCCGAACTCCTCACCGCGGACGAGACGTACGACGTACTCAGCCGGACCGTCGACCACTACGAGCAGGCGAGACCGAACCCGTTCCGGCTCGACCAGGTGACGGAGTACGCCCAGCAGCTCGCACCGCACACCACCGGGTTCCGGCTGGTGCCGTCCCGCGTCGTCGCCAAAGCCAAGCTGAGCCAGGACAAACCCGCCGCCGACCAGGCCGGCGTACTGGCCGGGCTCGACAGCGATCAGGTGCACGGGAATCCGGAGCTCGCCGCGACCATGCGCTCCTTCGGGGTCGGCCGATGAAGCCGGTCGTGCTGCGGCAGGTCCGGCTGGGCAGTGACAGTCGGATTGTCGACGTGCGTATCGTCGACAATCGACTGGCCGCGATCGGCGAAGTCGTCCCGGAGACCGGCGACGACGTGCTGTACCACCGCGGCGCGACCCTCCTGCCCGGGCTGATCGACGGCCACGTGCACACCGCACAATGGGCCGAACGCCGCCGCCGGATCGACGTCCAACGCGCCCGGTCCGCGACCGAGGTCGTCGAACTCGTGGCCAGCGCCCTCAAGGACCGTCCGCCGTTATCGGCCGGCGATGTCGTGACAGCCCACGGTTTCCGCGACGGCCTGTGGACGACCCCACCGCACAAGGACATGCTGGAGGCGGCGCTGCCCGGCGTACGGATCGCCGTCATCAGCCAGGATCTCCACGCGATCTGGCTCAGCCCTGCCCTGCTCCAGCACCTCGGCCGCGAGGACGAGACCGGCGTACTGCGGGAGCAGGACTGCATCCGGGTGAACTACGAGTTGTCCCGCGACGTACCGCACGAGCTCGTCGACCGATGGGTGCTCGAGGCAACCCGCGCCGCCGCCCGGCGCGGCATCACCTCGATCATCGACTTCGAGTACGCCGACAACCGGGCCGACTGGGTACGCCGCTCCGAGCAGGGTCCGGTCCCGGTCCGGGTGAAGACGTCGATCTGGCGGCCCTGGCTGGACGAGGCGATCGACCTCGGCCTCCGCACCGGTCACGCGGTGCCCGGCGGGCATGGCCTGATCGAGGTCGGCCCGTTCAAGCTCGTCGCGGACGGTTCGCTGAACACCAGGACGGCGTACTGTCACGACCCTTATCCGGAGGCCGGGGCCGGTGAACGGCACGGACTGTTGCTGATCGGCGAGGACGAGCTGGTCTCCCTGATGACTCTTGCCTCCAGCAACGGACTCGACCCGGCGGTGCACGCCATCGGCGACCACGCGAACACGATCGCGCTGAACGCGTTCGACCGGGTCGGTTGCCGCGGCCGGATCGAGCACGCCCAGCTGATCAGGCCCGCCGACGCGACCCGATTCGCCCGGCCGGGCCTGATCACGTCGATCCAGCCGCAGCACGCGATGAGTGACCGCGACGTCGCCGACCGGCACTGGCCGGACCGCGACGCGTTCCCGTACGGCTCGCTGCTCCGGGCCGGCGCGACCCTCGAACTCGGATCGGACGCTCCGGTGGCCGAGCCCGATCCCTGGCACGCGATCGCCGACGCCGTACACCGCACCGACGACGACCGGCCACCGTGGCACGTCGAGCAGGCGATCCCGCTGCCCGCCGCGCTGAAGGCCGCTGCCGGCGGCCGGCAGCGGCTGACCGTCGGCGACCCCGCCGATCTCGTCCTGGTCCCCGAGGACCCCGCGACGTTGTCGAACGCCGACCTGCGGGCGCTCCCCGTCCTGGCCACGCTGGTGGCCGGTGAGGTGAGCTTCCTTGCCGATGATTTCGGTAACGAATAGACTGATGTAACAGGTGATGCAAATTAACTGAGGTTACGCAAACCTCAGTTCGGCAAGGCTCACCTCAGTCCGAAAGGATGTATCCATGACCGCGGAACTCGCGGAGCAGTCCCCTGAGATCCACCACTCCCACCGCGACGTCACCGGCGGCTGGCTGCGACCCGCGACCTTCGGCGTGATGGACGGTCTGGTGTCGAACTTCGCCCTGGTCGCCGGTGTCGTGGGCGGCGGTGCGACCGGCAAGGTCGTGCTGATGACCGGCCTCGCCGGGCTGGTCGCCGGCGCCTGCTCGATGGCGTCCGGCGAGTTCACCTCGGTCTCGTCCCAGACCGAGCTGATGCAGGCCGAGATCGCCGTCGAGAAGCGCGAGTTGGAGATCCACCCGGCCGAGGAGGAGCGCGAGCTCGCGCTGATGTACGAGGCCAAGGGACTGCGTCCCGAGCTGGCCGCCGAGGTGGCCCGCGAGCTGACCGCGAACCCCGAGGTCGCGCTCGACGTCCACGTCCGCGAGGAGCTCGGCGTCGACCCCAACGACCTGCCGTCGCCGTGGGTCGCTGCCGGGTCGTCGTTCGCCGCGTTCGCGGTCGGCGCGCTGATCCCGCTGCTCCCGTTCGTCTTCGGCGCCGGCAGCATCCTGCCCGCGCTGGTGCTGAGCGCGCTCGGCCTGGTGGTCACCGGCGGCATCGTCGGCAAGATCACCGCCCGCCCGTTCTGGTACGGCGGCGGTCGCCAACTCCTGCTCGGCGGGCTGTCGGCGGCGGTCACGTTCGCGATCGGCCTCGCAGTGGGAACAGGCCTGTCCTAGGTAGGCTTACCTGATGGCGACCCGACGTACGAATCCGAAGAAGCCGGAGAGCTGGCTGCTGCTGATCTACAAGGTGCCCAGCGACTCGTCGCGGGCCCGGGTCGCGGTGTGGCGCGAACTGAAACGGCTCGGCGGGTTCTACGTCCAGCAGGCGGTCTGCGTGCTGCCCGACCGCGAGGAGTTGCGCGCCGGGATGGAGAAGGTCCGCGCCCGGGTCACCGAGCTCGGCGGGTCGAGCGTGTTCCTGACCCTCAACGACGTCGAGGACGACGTCCGCGAGCAGTTCGTCGAGGGTTTCCGCGACCAGTCGGCCAAGGAGTACGCCGAGATCGTCGAGGAGTGCGACACGAAGTTCGTCAAGGAGATCGAGTTCGAGCGCTTCCGGGAGAACTACACGTTCGAGGAGGCCGAGGAGATCCGCCAGGACCTCGAGAAGCTCCGTCGCTGGCTCGCCAAGGTCGAAGGCCGCGACTGGATGGGTGCCGACGGCAAGGACCTCGCCCGTACCAAGGTCGCCGACTGCGAGCGCCTGCTCGAGGAGTTCGAAGCCGACGTCTACGAACGCACCCAGGGCGAAGCCTGACCGCTTCCCCCGGCACCACCGGAAGACCCGGCCGACATGTTCGGCCGGGTCTTCTGCGTTCCATTGACACCTCATTTCACTGTAACTATCGTTTCGTGCAGCATATGTTTCATCTGCACTGGAGGAAGTGAGAGATGGACGCGGCAACGTGGGGACTGATCATCGCGACGTTCGTCGCGTGTTTCGTGGAAATGGTGGAGGCCACCACGATCGTCATGGCGATGGGGTACACCCGGGGCTGGCGGTCGGCGATGGCCGGGACGTTCGCGGCGCTGGCGGTGCTCGCGGTGGTCACGCTGGCGGCCGGCTACGCGCTGGCGACCTGGCTGCCGGAGTCGGCGCTGCAGCTCGCGATCGGCGGCCTGCTGCTGATCTTCGGCCTGCAATGGCTTCGCAAAGCGATCCTCAGATCGTCCGGACGCAAGGCCGTCCACGACGAGGACGCGATCTACCGCGAGGAGGTCGAGGCAGCAACGGCGGCGGGTGAGTCCAAGGGCGGCATCGACCTGTTCGGCTTCATGGTGTCGTTCAAGGGCGTCTTCCTCGAAGGCATGGAGGTCGTGTTCATCGTCCTCACCTTCGGCCTGAACGCGAACAACATCCCGGTCGCCGGCGCGGGCGCCGCCGCGGCCGTGGTCGTCGTACTGGCGATCGCCGTCGCGCTCCGGCGGCCACTGTCGATGATCAACGAGAACCTGCTGAAGTACGGCGTCGGGCTGCTGCTCGCGTCCTTCGGGACGTACTGGGCGGTCGAGGGCATCGGCATCTTCCGGCATGGCAGGGAGAGCCTCGGCTGGCCGGGTCACGACCTGATGATCCTGGTGCTGATCGCTGCCTGGCTGATCCTCAGCCGGGTCTTCGTCGCGGCCCTGCGCAAGCCTGCCGTCGGGTCCCCCGCCGTCGCCGTGGAGGTGCGGAAGTGAAGTATCTGAAGGCTTTCGGCCAGTTCTGGTACGACTTCATCATCGGCGACGACTGGAAGATCGCGGCCGCGGTCGTCACGACGCTCGCCGTCCTGGTGGTCGTGATGCTCACCGGCGCCCTGAACGACACCGCGCTCACGCTGCTCGGCGGCCTGCTGCTGATCGCCGCGTTCAGCATCAGCCTGGCGATCGACGTCCGGAAGAAGTAGCCGCAGGCCTTGCATCTTCTTCCGGTATCCCGAAGACTTTTCTTGGATACCGGAAGGAGAAGCCTGATGGAACCGGATGCCGAACAGGCGCTCACCTGGTGGGCGCCGCAGCGCCAGGTCTGGACGCCGGTCGGGTGGCCGTCGCACCTGTTCCGGTTCGACGTGTTCTATAACGGCACGATCGTCTGCCAGCCCGCGGTCGCGCTCCCGCCCAGCGACTCCCCCGCGCTCAAGCCGTACCTCGCGCCGTACCGCGGCCGCGACTTCCAGGTCACCGTGGTGATGCCCGACCGGGGCCGGATCCCGCCGCCGCCGAGCGCACCGCAGTACCTGCATCGCACCGACTTCGGCGTCGGGATCCAGGGCTGGCGGGAGGACACCGCGACGCCGGTGCTGTGGACCGAGCACCGGCGGCAGGAGGGTCTCGTACTGCGGCAGTCGACGTTCGCGCACGTGGCCGGCGGACGCGACGTGGAGACGGCGCTGGAGCCGATCTACGCGTGGACGCGGTTCACCGTCGAGCAGGTGAACGACGTACGGCCACCAGACGAGTTCCGGCTCGTACTGCGGTTGAGCAAGGTGTTCCTGACGCACGTCGTCGATCCGCCGGAGCAGCAGGAAGCGTGGATCACGATGCAGGTGACGCCGTCCGCCGCTCCGCTCGACGGTCCGCTGGAGCAGTGCGGCGACCGGATTGTCGATGCCGATGGCAACGTTCGGCTCGTCGCCCCGGGGAGGCTCAGCCCGGTGGCGCCGGGTGTCTACGACTTGGAGATCATCCTCGACGCGCGGGTCGGGGCGTCCGTCGACGTGCTGCTCCCGATGCTCCCGGGCGACGTCGACGACGAGGTCCGGCTCGGCTACGACGGGGCACTGGCCGAGGCCGAGTCGTACTGGGAACCGCGCACCGCGGCGGTGATCCGGACGCCGGAGAAGTACGTGAACTCGTTCTTCCGGCGCAGCGTGCAGCTCGCCGAGATCATCGCGGAGAAGAGCCCGGACACCGGTCTGCCCACGTTCCTCACCGGATCGTTCGGGTACGACGTGCTGTGGAGCACGCCGACGTCGATGGTCAGCCACATGTTCCTCGACCTGCTCGGCCATCACGACCTGGTCGCGTCGCACCTCGAGCTGTACCGGGCGTCGCAGGGCGTGCGACAGCCGCCGGGAACGGCGTACGACGGGATCTCGAACGCCGGGTTCTTCGCGACGCCGTCGAGCCTGCAGTCGTTCGACTGGCTGAGCGATCACGGCGCGATCCTCGAAGCGGTCGCCAGGCACGCGCTGCTCAGCCGCAACCAGGCGTTCGTCGAGCGGTGGACCGAGCCGATCGTGCAGGCGTGCGACTTCATCGCCCGGTCGTGCGCGTACGTCGAACATCCGGCGGTGCCCGGCCTGATGCCGCCGGCGAAGGCGAACGACACCGGCGTCGAGCAGCAGTCGGTGTCGATCCAGGCGTGGACGTACCGCGGGTTGATGAGCGCGGTGCAACTGCTGCGGCGGATCGGGCATCCGCGGGCGGTCGAGTTCGCGGAGCTCGGCGAGCGGTTCCGGGCGGCGTACGTCGAGGCGTTGCGGACCGCGGACGCGCCGACGTGGACGGCTCCGGACGGTACGCCGTGGCCGGTGCTGCCGAGCAAGTTCTACGGCCCGGAGAGCGCCTGGCCGGAGCTGGAACTGTTCGACGGCGGGGCGCTGATGTCGGTGTGGGCGGGGCTGATGCCGGCCGACGATCCGTTGATGCGGTCGTTCGTGGAGTTCTTCCGGGTCGGCCCGAACACGGCGAACTTCGACTCAGCACACCACACCGCGCTGGACCGGGTCGTCCTCGACCACGAGCAGAGCAGCGGCGAGCCGTGCTACAGCTGGAATCTCTTCCACAGCTGGGAACTGGGTGACCGCGAGCACTTCCTCGAAGGGCTCTACGGCCTGATCACCGGGGCGATCTCGCCGCAGACCTACATCGCCGGGGAGCACCGGCACGGGATGTACGGGATGGTCGGCGTCCAGCCGCTGATCGTCTGGGCGGCGCGGCACGCGGTGATCGACGACGCGATCGTGCCCGGCGAGCTGCACCTGCTCCGGCTCTGCCCGCGGGCGTGGATCTCCCCTGACGAGGAGACCGTGTTCGAACCGATGCCGACGCTGTTCGGCCCGATGACGCTGCGGTTCCGGCGGTACGGCGACACGCTGGAGGTGCGGCACAGTACGACGTGGGCCGAGGAACCGGCGCGGATCGTCGTCCATCGGCCGCCCGGGATCCAGCGCATCGTGATCGTCTAACGGCCGCGCCAGGCGAAGCGGTGTTCGGGGCGGCCGGTGCTGCCGTAGCGGAGGGTGAGTTCGACCCGGTCTGCGCGGACCAGGTCGGACAGATAGCGCTGCGCGGTGGCGCGGGAAACGCCGGTGAGGTCTGCGATCGCCGCCGCGGTCAGTGGTTCGTCGGCGCTCCGGAGCGCGTCCCGGATCGCGTCCGCGGTGACCGCGGACCGTCCCTTGGGCAGCGCCCCGGCCGACGAGTCACCCTCGCGCAGGGCGCCGAACGCCCGGTCGATCGCGTTCTGGTCGAGCCGGCGGTCGCCGTCGACCTGCTGCCGGAACCGCGCGAACGCCGTCAGCCGGTCGGCCAGCACCTGCGGCGGGAACGGCTTGACCAGGTAGTTGATCGCCCCCAGCGCGACCGCCCGGCGTACCGTCTCCGCGTCGTCGGCCGCGCTGATGACGATCACCGCCGCGCCGAGCGTCCGGATGATCGCCGAGCCCGGCGCGTCCGGGAGGTACTCGTCGAGCAGTACGAGGTCCGGCTCGGTCTCCTCGGCCGTCCGCATCGCGTCCGCCGCCGTGTGCGCGACCCCGACCACCCGGAACCCGGGCACCCGCTCGACGTACGACGCATGCACCCCGGCCACCCGGAAGTCGTCGTCGACCACCAGTACTCCGATCTCGGTCATGGGGCCTCCCGGTCTGGACTGAGGAGCGGAGCGACGAGGGAAGACCGGGAGGTCGAGCCCCATGACCCGCCGCGACGGAGTCGCGGCATGTGCACCGTCATCTGGCCTCCCGGCTGTTGATCACGCCTGGTAGGCGGGCGGTGAAGACGGCGCCGTGGTCGTTGCCTCCGGCATCGACCAGCAGGACGTCGCCGCCGTGTGACCGGGCCGTCTGCCGGGCCAGCACGAGGCCGATGCCGTGTCCGTCGGCCGCCGCCCGCGACGTCACGCCGTACCCGAAGATGTCCGCGCCGGAGGGTACGCCGGCGCCGCTGTCCAGGACGTGCACGATCAGGTCCTCGCCCGACGACGCGAGCGTGATCTCCACCCGGGCGGGGCGACGATCGGCCGGAGTGGTCTCGGCGGCGGCGCGGATCGCGTTGTCGACCAGGTTGGCGACCACGGTCACGGTGTCCAGCGGGCGTCGCAGCCGGCCGTCGACCCAGGTGGAGTCGCCGGTGCGCAGCTCGACACCGGCTTCCGAGGCGGCCGCGGTCTTCGCGGTCAGCAGGCCCACCAGGTACGGATCGGTGACGCCGTCGGGGCGGGTCGCGGAGACCCGGAGGTCGTCGAGGTATTCGAGCGCCTGGTCGACGTGCCCGACGTGCAACATGCCCGCCAGCGAATGCAGCCGGTTCGTGTACTCGTGGGCCTGCGCGCGCAACGCGTCCGTCAGCGCTCGGGTCGCCTCGAGCTCGCGGCCCAGCTCGTCGAGGTCAGTCCGATCGCGGAGGATCAGTACCTGCCCGAGATCGCGACCGTCCCGCCGCACCGGCAGCCGGGTGACCAGGACGACCCGGTCGCCGATCACCCGCAGCGCCCCGGTCGGCGCCTGCTCGAGCCGGAACAGCTCCACGATCTCGTCGGGTGCGCCCGACGCGTCGAGCGGCCGCCCGCGCACGATCGGACCGCCGCCGGTCAGCCGGATCGCCTCGTCGTTCGCGACTGTGACCCGCTCCCGGTCGTCGATCGCCAGCACCCCGTCCCGCACGCCGCCGAGGACGGCCGCGTGCTCACGCAGCAGATCGGCCATCTCCTCCGGCTCCAGGCCGAGCGTCGTACGCCGCAGCCGTCGGGCCAGCGTCACCACGCCGACCATGCCCAGCGCCAGCACCGGGACCATGATCAGCGCGAGCAACAGCACCAACTGCCGGAGCCGCACGTTCAGGTCGTCCATCGAGATGCCGACGCTGACCTCCCCCACCACGCGTCCGTCCGCCGCCCGCAGCGGAACCTTCCCGCGCGCCGAGTCCCCCAGCGTCCCCTGCTGTACGACGACCACGTCGCGGCCGGACAGCGCCTCGGACGGGTCGGTGCTGACCCGCTGCCCGACCTCGCTCAACGTCGGATGGCTGTACCGGATGCCCGCATCGTTGGTCACCACAACGTACAGCGCGCCGGTCGCGACGCGGACCCGCTCGGCCGCGACCTGGACCGGACCGGTCCGGCTCGGCTTCGTCGTGGTGACCAGGCCGGCGAGGTCGGCCTGCTGCGCGACGGAGCGGGCGACGGCGAGGGCGCGTTGTTCGTACTGGCGCTCCAGGTCGCTGCGCAGCAGCAAGCCGGACACGACCAGGCAGAGCAGCAGGATGATCGTGAGCAGCGCCGCCTGGAACACGATCGCCTGGGTCCGCAGTCGCCAGGAACGCGGACCGTGCCGCGTCGAACCGGCTGTTACGGTGGCCATCGGTCCACCATACGACTCGTGAGCAGAATGCGCAGAACGCGAGTTGTGCGGCTAGCCACCACAACGAGCGCAAGGGTTCCGGCGTCGGCGGCGCGCTTCTACGGTCTTCCGCCATGACCCCTGTCACACCGAAGCCCAGCACGGGCACCGCCGCCCCGGCCGTCGCCCCGGCGATCGCGCTCCGGCAGGCCACGAAGCGCTTCGCGACCCGCGACCGGGGCGCGTTCACGGCGATCACCGATGTCGACCTCGAGGTCGGCGCCGGCGAGTTCGTCACCGTCGTCGGCCCGACCGGCTGCGGCAAGTCCACCACCCTGTCCCTGGTCTCCGGCCTCGAACCCGCGTCGTCGGGCGAGGTGCTGGTCCACGGAAAGCCGGTCTCCGGGATCCCGGACGGCGTCGGCTACATGTTCCAGACCGATGCGACGCTGCCGTGGAAGAACGTCCTCGACAACGTCGCGCTCGGGCTGCGGTACCGCGGCGTCGCGAAGGCCGACGCCGAACGCCGCGCCCAGGACTGGATCGGCCGCGTCGGCCTGACCGGGTTCGAGGACCGGTACCCGCACCAGTTGTCCGGCGGCATGCGCAAGCGCGTCGCGATGGCGCAGACACTGATCACCGAGCCCTCACTCCTGCTCCTGGACGAGCCGTTCGGCGCGCTCGACGTACAGACCCGGGAGCTGATGCAGGACGAACTGCTCCGGCTGTGGTCCGGATCCGGCGCCGCCGTGGTGTTCGTGACCCACGACCTGACCGAGGCGATCGCGCTCGCCGACCGGGTGGTCGTGATGACCGCCGGCCCGGCGACCGTCAAGGACGAGGTCGCGATCGACCTGCCGCGGCCGCGGAAGGTCGAGGACATCCGGCTGACGCCGGAGTTCATCGAGCTCTACCGGCGTGTGTGGGACAGCCTGCGCGAAGAGGTCGAGATCACCCGAGCCCGAGGAGCCTCCCATGTCGCTTGACACCCGTACGCCGCCCGCGGCCGCGCAGGACGCCGTACCGAAGAACACCGGCGCGTGGGCGTTCCTGCGCGGCCGCACCGGTCAGCCCAAGTGGCTGGTGCACGTCGTCCGGGTCGTCCTGGTGGCGGCCTGGCTCGGATCCTGGGAGCTCGCCGCGCGCACCGTGATCGACCCGTTCTACTACTCGATGCCGAGCAAGATCTGGGCCAAGCTGGTGGACTGGTTCACCGTCGGCACGGCGCAGGGTTCGATCTGGTCGAACATCGCGGTCACGCTCGAGGAGGCCGTCGTCGGGTTCGTACTCGGTACCGTCGCCGGCATCGTCCTCGGTGTTGTGCTCGGCCGCAGCCGGTTCCTGGCCGACGTACTGGCGCCGTTCATCAAGGCGGCGAACGCGATCCCGCGGATCGTGCTCGCGTCGCTGTTCGTGATCTGGTTCGGCCTCGGGCTGTCCTCGAAGGTCGCGACCGCCTTCGTGCTGGTGTTCTTCGCGGTGTTCTTCAACGCCTTCCAGGGCGCCCGTGAGGTGGACAAGGTGCTGGTGGACAACGCCCGCATCCTCGGCGCCTCGCGCTGGGACCTGATGCGCTCGATCATCCTGCCGAGCGCCACGTCCTGGATTCTCGCCTCGATGCACGTGGCCTTCGGGTTCGCGCTGATCGGCGCGATCGTCGGTGAGTTCACCGGTGCCGACAAGGGTCTCGGGATCCTGATCAACCATGCCCAGGGCAACTTCGACGCGGCCGGCATCTACGCCGGGATGATCGTCACCACGGTGATCGCACTCGGCGCGGAGTGGCTCATCTCCAAGGCCGAGGCCCGGCTGACCGCCTGGCGTCCCTCCAGCGTGTCGCAGACCGCAACCGCCTGATCCCCTGCTTCGTAAAGGAAAACTCGCATGCGTCTCAATCGACTGACCGTTGCCGCGGTCGCGTTCCTCCCCGTCGCCGCGCTCGCCCTGGCCGGCTGCCGCGATTCCCGATCCGCCGCGACCACGTCCGCCGACGGCACTCCGCAGGTCAAGATCATGGTCGGCGGGATCAACAAGGTGATCTACCTGCCCGCGATGCTGACCCAGCGGCTCGGGTACTTCAAGGACGCCGGCGTCGACGTCCAGCTCTCCGACGAGCCGTCCGGCGCCAGCGCCGAGAACACGCTGGTCTCCGGCCAGGTGCAGGGCGTCGTCGGGTTCTACGACCACACGATCACCCTGCAGGCGCAGGGCAAGTGCATCAAGAGCGTCGTACAGCTGGCCAAGGTCCCCGGTGAGGCCGAGGTGGTGTCGAACAAGGCGCCGCTGGCCGGGGCCAAGGACTTCAAGGGCAAGAAGCTCGGCGTGACGTCGCCGGGCTCGTCGACCGACTACCTGACGCAGTACCTCGCGACCAAGAACGGCGTCTCCACGAAGGACTACACGACGGTCAAGGCCGGAGCCGGCTCGACGTTCGTCGCCGCGCTCACCAACGGCGGGATCGACGCCGGGATGACGACCGACCCGACGATCGCGACGATCACCTCGAAGAACCTCGGCAAGGTCATGATCGACATGCGCACCGAGGAAGGTACGAAGGCCGCACTCGGCGGGCTGTACCCGGCCGCGTCCCTCTACATGGACTGCTCGTACGTCGACGCGAACAAGGACGCCGTACAGAAGGTGGTCAACGCGTTCGTGAAGACCATGAAGTGGATCTCGACGCACTCCGCCGCGGAGATCGCCGACAAGATGCCGGCCGACTACGCGGGCGCCGACAAGGCGTTGTACGTCAAATCGATCAAGGATTCGTCACCGATGTTCACCACCGACGGCGTGATGCCCAAGGGCGGCCCGGAGACCGTCCTCGACGTCCTCGGCACCTTCAGCGACACCGTCAAGTCCCAGAAGGACAAGATCGACCTCTCCAAGACCTACACCACCGACTTCGTCACCGACGCCAAGTAGTCCCTCCCCACGTAGCCCCTCCCCCGAGTAGGCGCCCGCTTCCCCCGGCGGGCGCCTACGGCGTCGGGGTGTTCGAGGGTGGTGGCGTGGTGGACGCGGTCGGAGTCGTCGACGTGCTCGGCGGAGTCGAACTCGGGGTGTTCGACGGGGTCGTCGACGTGCTCGTCTTCGTCGGGGTGGGGGTCGGCGTCGGTGTCGACTGCGTCGGGGTGGAGCTCGGCGTCGTCGACGGGGTGTTCGTCGGCGTGGACGGAGTGGACGACGGGGTGGTGCTCGGGGTGGAGCTGGGGGTCGTCGACGGAGTGTCCGTCGTACTGCGGGTGGCGTTGGTCGCGCCGTCGGAGCGGGTCGGGCTGCTCGTGGGCGTGGTGGTCGGCGTACCTGAGGTGTTGCTCGGCTGGGGGCCGACATCGACAGTCGGTGAGTTCGTGGCGCCGGTGTTTTGCAGCACGATGCCGGCCGCGACCGCGCCGCAGACGGCGAGTACCGCGACGGCGGCGATCAGCAGGGGCTTGCGAAGATCGCGATTCGGCGCGGCAGCAAGCGGAGCGACCGCCGGCTGGGCGATCGGCCGGGTCGGCAGGATCGGCTGCGTCGGCAGGACTGGCTCGGCGGCCGCGGGATAGCGCTCGGCAGCCGCGCTGAACGACGTGAGTTCCGCCGCGGTCGGGCGGTCGGCCGGGTCCTTGGCGAGCATCCGGAGGAGCAGGGCCTCGTACGGTCCGCCGAGCTCCGGGCGCAGCCGGCTCGGCGGCACCGGTTCGGTGTCGACGTGCTGGTACAGCAGCGCGGTCGGGTGGTCACCCATGAACGGCGGGCGGCCGGTGAGCAGCTGGTAGAGCACGCAACCCAGCGCGTACACGTCCGACTCCGGGCCGCCCTTCTGCCCCCGTGCGCGCTCCGGCGACAGGTAGAGCGGGCTGCCGATGATCTGCCCGGTGACTGTCAGCTCGTTGGTCTCGGCGCCGGGCAGGGCCGCGATCCCGAAGTCCGCGACCTTCACGACGCCGTCGGCGGAGATCATCAGGTTGCTGGGCTTGATGTCGCGATGGACGACGTTCTCCGCGTGCGCCGCCGCGAGACCGGCCGCGGCCTGCTCGACGATGTCGACCGCACGGTCCCACGAGACCGGTCCGTCCTCGTCGATCTCGCCCGCCACCGTGCGGCCCTCGACGAGCTCCATCACCAGGTAGAAGTTGTCGTCGTACTGCCCGAAGTCGTACACCGCGACGATGTGGGCGTCACTCAGCCGGGCCGCGGCCCTGGCCTCGCGCTGGAACCGTTCGGCGGCCGCGGTGTCGTCGCCGGACCGCAGCATCACCTTCACCGCGACCTCGCGCCCGAGCAACTGGTCGGTCGCCCGGAACACCTCGCCCATGCCGCCACGCCCCAACGACGCGCCCAGCCGGTACCGCTCGCCGATCAACATCCGTCCCTGTACCCCACCGCGCCGTCCGCCAGTCCAACGGTCAAGGCTACTCGCTGCACAAGGTCTGCCCCGACAGGTGCCCCTGGTGACCGCCCGGGATCAGCCAACTGCAGCGCGCAAGGTTTCCCGCAGGGAGCCGAGGGTCGCGACCACGGCGGTCGGTTCGTAGCCGCAGTGGGCCATGCAGTTCGCGCACCGCGGGTCCTTGCCGCGGCCGTAGCTCGACCAGTCGGTCTCGTCGAGGAGCTGCTGGTACGTCGCGACGTACCCGTCGTCCATCAGGTAGCAGGGACGCTGCCAGCCCTTCAGCGAGTACAGCGGGATCGCCCAGGCCGTGCAGTCGAAGTCGACCTTGCCCTCCAGGAAGTCGAGGAACAGCGGAGAGTGATTCAGCCGCCACTTCTTCCGGCGTCCGTCCCCGAACGCCTTCCGGAACAGCTGCCGGGTCTCCTCCGGCCCGAGCCAGTGCTCCTGGTCGGGCGCCTTCTCGTACGCGAACCCCGGGGAGATCTGCATGTTGTCCACGTGCAGGTCGTCGTTGAGGTAGTCGAGGACGTCGATGACGTCCTGCGGGCTGTCCGTGTCGAAGAAGGTGGTGTTCGTCATCACCCGGAAGCCGGCCGCCTGCGCCTGCTTGATCGCGGCCACGGCCTGGTCGAACACGCCGTCCTTGCAGACCGACCGGTCGTGCCGCTCGCGGAGACCGTCGATGTGCACCATCCACGCGAAGTTCTTGTGCGGCGTGAACCTGTGCAGGTGCTTCGGCAGCAGTACGGCGTTCGTGCACAGGAACACGATCTTGTTCCGGGCCAGCAACCGCCGGACGATCTCGTCGATCTCCTTGTGCATCAACGGTTCGCCACCGGCGATCGACACCATCGGCGCGCCGCACTCCTCGACCGCCGCGACCGCTTGCTCGACCGGCATCCGCTGCTTCAGCCAGTCGTGGGTCTGCTGGATCTTCCCGCAGCCCGCACACTTCAGGTTGCAGGCGTACAGCGGCTCCAGCTCGAGCAGGATCGGGAACTTCTCCCGGTGCCGGAGCTTCTGCTTCATCAGATAGGCGCCAAGGCGGACGGACTGCCGCAACGGCATGCTCACGGGTGGGTCACCTCTTTCGGTAGCACGAACCGGACGTCCTCGGTCGGCTCGCCGGTCTCGGTCACCGTGAGCGGGCCGAGGCCGGACAGGCAGCGGACGAGGTCGTCGACGAGGGTGGGCGGGGCGGAGGCGCCGGCGGTGATTCCGATGGTTCCGGCGCCGGCCAGGCGGTCGAGGGGAAGCTCGCCGGCGTCGTCGACCAGGACGGCGGGGGCGCCCGCGGCCTCGGCGACCTCGACGAGGCGACGGGAGTTGGAGGAGTTCTGGGAACCGAGGACGATCACCAGGTCGGATCGCCGGGCGATGGCGCGGACGCCTGCCTGCCGGTTGCTGGTCGCGTAGCAGATGTCGTCGGTCCGTGGGCCTTTGAGTGCGGGGAAGCGCTGCCGGAGGACGGCTGCGGTCTCGGCGGCTTCCTCGACGGCGAGGGTCGTCTGCATCGCGTAGGCGACCCGGGACGGGTCGGGTACGTCGACGGTCTCGGCCTCGGCGGGGTCGGAGACGACGAGGACGTGGTCCGGTGCCTCGCCGATCGTGCCGACGACCTCTTCGTGGTCGGCGTGGCCGATCAGTACGACGGTGTTGTCGTCGGCGGCGTACCGGCGTACTTCCTGGTGCACCTTGGCGACCAGGGGGCAGGTGGCGTCGACCACGCGGAGGTGGCGCTCGGCGGCCTGTGCGCGGACGGCCGGAGCGACGCCGTGCGCGGCGAGTACGAGGACGCTGCGGTCGGGAACCTCGTCGGCCTCCTCGACGAAGATCGCGCCACGGCGTTCGAGACCGGCAACGACGTGGCGGTTGTGGACGATCTGGCGGCGTACGTACACCGGCGCGCCGAACTGCTCCAGCGCGCGCTCGACCGTCTCGATCGCCCGCTCCACGCCGGCACAGAACGACCGCGGCGCCGCGAGCAGCACCTCCCGCTCACCCGCGGCGGCGCTCCACGCGGTGATCACGTCCGTCGTACGCCGCAACTCCCGCAACGCCCGCACGCCCCGCCCGATCGTCCCAACCCGCCAGAGCGGCTGACCTGGCGTATCCACCACCACCCGAACCACCACGGTCTGCCCGTCGTCCCCCGCCAGCAACGCCGACTCGGTGTCCACCGCCACGGCCCCCCGAGCCGCCAACGCCGCCCGCTCCGCCACCGAGTCCACCACATGATCGGCAGTCACAACCGGGCCCACATGAACAACAAACCCCCGCCTCCGCAACTCCCCCGCCACAAGAGCGGCCGCCTCACACCTGACAGTCGGCCCCCAGCCGACGCCCGCGTCGCGGGTGGTGGGTTCGGGGGCGGCGAGCCCGTCCCGAGGAGTTGGGACGACGGATTGGATCTCGGTTGCGACGACCACGTCTCCTGGGTTGATTCCGTCGACCAGTGCGCCTGCTACTCCGGCGATGAGACGGGGACCGTCGTGGCGTACGCCCTTGGATCGGCCGGTGTGAACAGGGTGGACGGCGTGGAGGGCGAGCCACTCGGCGTACAGCGGGGTGTACACGACGCCGGTCATCGGGTGCTCCTGAGATAACGACCCAAGGCCCAGATCGGGAAGACCAAGCGGTACAGGTGATAACCGATGTAGAAGTCGCCCGGGAACCCTGTCCCGGTGTACCGATCCTCGTCCCACCCGCCGTCCGCGCGCTGTGTCTCCACCAAATAGGCCAGCCCCCGCCGCACGGCCTCCCCACCCGGCTCAGCAGCGAGCAGCGCGAGCAGAGCCCAGGCCGTTTGCGACGGAGTGGAGTCCCCGCGACCGATCCAGGACGGATCGGCGTACGACCGCAGGTCCTCACCCCACCCACCGTCCGGGTTCTGGTGGTTCTCCAGCCAGCGAACAGCGCGCCGTACGACGGGATCGTCCACCCGGAGGCCGACCGCGATCAACGCCGGGACGACGGCCCCCGTGCCGTACACGTGGTTCGTCCCCCAGCGACCGAACCACGACCCGTCGTCCTCCTGCGTGGCGAGCAGCCACCGCACCCCGCGGCGGCACTCGTCCGTCTCGGTCCTCCCCTCCGCGGCCAGCATCTCCACGACGTGCGCGGTGACGTCGGCCGACGGCGGATCGATCACCGCGCCGAAGTCACAGAACGGCAGCCGCAGCGCGGTCGTGTCCGTGTTGTCCGCGTCGAACGCGCCCCAGCCTCCGTCGGCCGACTGCATCCCGGTCGTCCAGGTCACCGCGTCGTCCAGCGCCGCCCGCAGCCGCTCGGGTTCGGGGTGCGCGACCCGCCGCAGGGCCAGCACGATCTCCGCGGTGTCGTCGGTGTCCGGATACCCGTCGTTCGCGAACTCGAACGCCCACCCGCCGCTCACCAGCCCCGGCCGTCGTACCTGCCAGTCCCCCGGCGCGTCGATCTGCTCGGCGAGCAGCCAGTCCGTTGCCTTGAGCACCGTTTCGTCATCGGCCGGCACGCCGGCGTCGAGCAGCGCCGCGACCGCCAGCCCGGTGTCCCACACCGGCGACTGACACGCTTCGAGCCACCGCACCGGACCGTCGGGCGTCTTCGCGTGCACCGTGAACCCGTCGAGCCCGCGCAGCCCGGCCGCCAGTACCGGGTGGTCGATCGGATACCCCATCGACCGCAGCGCGATCAACGAGTACACCCACGGCGGCTGGATGCCGCCCCACCCGCCGTCCGCCTCCTGGCGCGCCACGATCCACTCGGTCGCCCGCCGCATCGCCAACCGGCGTAGCCATTTCAACGGCCCGCGAGGGCCCCAGCGTGTATAGGCGTTGAGTACGACGTCAAGCCGCTGAAACGCCCCGTCCAACGTCCACAGGTGAGCATGCGCACGGGGCGGCGTACCCGACCGCAGCCCCTCGACCGTGAACTCGACCGGATGCACCGGCCGGTGCGCGCTCACGATGGTCAGCGGGACGATCGTCTGTCGCGCCCAGCACGCCCAGTTGTAGACGTTCAGCGGTGCCGAGCTCGGCAGGAAGATCAGCTCCGGCGGCAGGTCCGGGCAGTCGTCCCACGGCCACAGCCCGAACAGCGCCAGCCAGATGTGCGTGAACACCCGCGCCTTCTCGACACCTCCGCCCGACCGGATGAAGGCGGCGGCCCTGCGCATGTGCGTCGCCCCTGGAGGATCACCGGCCATCCGCAGCGCGACCCACGACTCGACGGTCGTCGACAGATCACCGGGCCCGCCCGGGAACGTCGCCCAGGTCCCGTCCGCGCGCTGCTGCGACCGGATCCACCGCGCGGTCTCCGCATCGGTCCGCTCCGTCGCGACGCCGAGGAAATGCCGCAGCATCAGGTCCTCGGCGTCCATCGTCACGTTCGTCGCGAGGTCGCCCTTCCACCACCCGTCGTCGTGTTGCAGGGACCGCAGGTATGCCACCGCCGCGTCCAGGCACTCCCGCACCCGGACCTCGAGCGATGCGTCCACCCGCGAGGCCGTCACAGCTGACGCTCCGCCACGAACCGCGACAACTCGTCGAACGGCGCACGTCCGGCGGCGTCCACACCCGCCAGGTACAAGGCCCGTCCGGCCCTCCGCACCCGCTCCCCCGCCTCGGCCAGCGCCCACTCCCGCCCGCCCGCGCGTTCCACGAGTACGGCGGCCCGCTGGACGTCGTCCTCGGACGGTACGCCGGGCTTCGCCAACCAGTCGGCCAGCTCCTGCCCGTACGTCCCGCCGTACTCCAGCGACCACACGACCGGCAATGTCTTCTTGTGCGCCCGCAGGTCCGAGAACACCGGTTTGCCGGTCTTCTCCGGCTCGCCCCAGATCCCCAGCAGGTCGTCGACGAGCTGGAACGCCAGCCCGAGCTCCCGCCCGTAGCTGCGGAACTCCTCGCACACGGCCGGGTCGGCGCCGGCCAGGATCGCGCCGAGCTCGGCCGATGCCCCGAGCAACGAGCCGGTCTTCCCGAGCGCCATGTCGACGCACTCGTCCATCCCGACGTCGTCGCGCTGCTCGAACGCCAGGTCGAGGACCTGCCCGCGGATCAGTTCCCGGGTCGCGACCGCCAACGCGTGGCCGGCGCGGGCGGCGTACGGCGAGTCGCATTCGTCCAGCACCTCGTCGGCGAGGCAGGCGAGCGCGTCCCCGACCAGGATCGCGGTCGCGTCGCCCCAGACCGACCAGACGGTACGCCGGTGCCGGCGCCGGGTGTCGCGGTCCATCAGGTCGTCGTGGATCAGCGAGAAGTTGTGCACCAGCTCGACCGCGACGCCGCCGGGGATCCCGGGTTCCGGCGTACCGCAGACGGCCTCGGCGACCAGCAGCGTCAGGCCCGGGCGGATCGCCTTGCCGGAGCTGCCGGTCATCGGCCGGCCGTCCGTGTCGCACCAGCCGAAGTGGTACGACGCGATCAGCCGGGTGTGGTCGTCCAGCCGGCTCAGGACGTTCCGCAGCGACGGCTCGACCAGGTCCCGCCCCCGGGCCAGCAGCTCCGGCGCTTTGGTTGCCGAGGGCATCGGCTCGACGGCGGTCATGAGGCCGCGTCCGGGACCGGTACGGCGGCGGCGTCCAGCACCGAGGCGGCGGCCGCCTCGCCGCTCCGGACGGCGCCCTCCATCGTGGCGGGCCAGCCGGTCGCGGTCCAGGCGCCGGCCAGGTGCAGGCCGGCGCGTCTCGTGGTCGCACCGGGCCGGAACCGGCCGGTGCCGGGCGCCGGCCGGAAGGTCGCATTGCGTTCTCGGGTCACGAAGAACTCCTTCACACGCGCGTCGGCAGCCGCGGGAAGCAGCTGCCGGAGAGCGGGTACCAACAGTTCGCGGAGGTCAGCGACCGGTACGTCGATCAACGCGTCGGCCGCGGACAACGAGACCGCGACGTACTGACCGCCCGGTTCGGCGCCGCGGTCGAACACCCACTGCAGCGGGCTGTCCACCGCGGCGACGAACGGCTCGTCCAGTACCACCCGGTCGAACACCACATGCGCATTGACGATCGGCGAGCTACCGAGTGCCTCCGCCCACCCGTCCGGCAGCTCCACCGCGTCGTCCGGCATCAACGCCGCCGCATCACCCGGCGGCACCGCGAGTACGACGTCGTCGTACGTCTCGCCCTCGATCGCCCATCCGCCCGCCTTCTCGTCCAGCGCCCGGACCCGCGCCCGGAGCCGTACCGCGGCACCCGCCGCCCGCAACGCACGAGCAGCGGCGTCGCCGTGCAACTGCTGCAACGGGACCGCCGACCAGCCGATGTCCGCGGCGTCGCTGCGCTCGAGCAGTCCGAGCTGGAACACCGTCGCCGCCACGGCGAGCGACGCCTCGTCGGCGCGGGCGTTGAGCGTCGCGATCCCGATCAGCTCCCACAACGCCTCCACCGCCCGCGCGTCCTGCCCGTGCGCGGCCAGCCAGTCCCCGAACGACTGCGCGTCCGTCGCCGCGGCGGCCCGATCCACCCGCCCCATCGCCAGCGCCGCGCGCACGGCCGCGATCCGCTCCGCCGTCGTCAGCCAGCGGTACGACATCAACGCGGGCCCGAGATGCAGCGGCGCGGGCATGCCGTTGCGCCGGATCCGCCCGGCCCCGGAGTGCCGACCGCTCAGCACCGGTACGTCGAGCCGCCGCTGCAGGTGCACCTGGTCCCGCACTCCCAGACGGTCGAGCAGCCGCAGGTACGACGTACAGCACCGGAGGAACACGTGCTGTCCGTTGTCGATCCATCGCCCGCCACGTTCGAACGAATGCGTCAGCCCGCCCAGTTTGGGCCGCCCCTCCAGCAGCACGACCGCGCAGCCCGCGTCGGCCAGCGACAGCGCCGCGGTGATCCCGGCCAAGCCGCCGCCGACGACCGCGACCCGCCTCATGACCGGACTCCCGCCAGCGACGTCAGCGCCACCTGGGCCTTCTCCGCCGTCGACAACGAGAGGCGGCGGTCGTACACGAGCACCGGGTTCGCGCCGATCCGGCAGAGCAGGTGGTGGTAGATCCCCGACATCGCCCGGCACGACGCACCGCTGCGCCGGTCCAGGTACGGCAGCAACCGCCAGCCGAGCGAGTACCAGTCCTGCGCGCGGCCGGCGGCGTACCGGATGTACCCGGCCAGCCGGCCCTGCGGGTCTTCGAGGACGCCGTGCTCGTCGAGCGCGATCCGGGCGCCGAACCGCTCCAGCTCGTCGGCGGGAAGGTAGATCCGCCCGTTGCCGAAGTCCTCCCGGATGTCGCGCAGGATGTTCGTCTGCTGCAGCGCGATGCCGAGCTGGTCGGCGTACTGCGAGAGCGTGTCGAAGTCGGCGTCCGCCGTACCGAAGATCGACAGGCACAGGCGTCCCACCGACCCGGCCACGCGGCGGCAGTACACGACCAGCTCGTCGAAGTCGCCGATCCGGACGTCGCCGAGGTCGGTCTCGACGCCCGCGACGAGCTCCTCGAAGGCGCCGAGCGGGACCGGGTACCGGCGGGCCGCGTCGGCCACCGCGACGTACACCGGGTCGGTCAGGTCGTCGAGCCGGCCGAGGTCCTTGCGTACTCCGGCGAGCGCGGTGCGCTTGTCCGCCAGAGGCAGGTCGCCGTCGCCGATGTCGTCGATCCGCCGCGCCAGGGCGTACAACGCCGACAGCGCGTTGCGCTTCGGCGGCGGCAGCAGCCGGATGCCGTAGTAGAAGTTGCGCGCCTCCGCCTTGGTGATGTCCAGGCACGCCTCATAGGCCTCTGTCACGGTCATCGCGCCACCGCCTTGACCAGCAACCGGATCGTGTCCGCCTTCGACGGCCGCGCCTCCTTGGCCAGCACGTCGCCGCCGGTACGACGTAACGCCCGGACCGTCGCCTGCCCGCCGGCCACGAACCCGGCCACGGACACCCGGGCCCACCCGCGTAACCGCCGTACGATCGCCGACCCTTCGCTGAGCAACTGTGCGGCCCGCTCGGTCTCGAAAATCATCAACTGCCGCAGCGCCGCGGATGCCTCGGGCTCGTCCAGATCACTCTCGGCAACGCCGTACGTCGCCAGATCCTGCTGTGGCAGGTAGATCCGTCCGGCCCGGCGGTCCTCGCCGACATCCTGCCAGTGCTCGACCAGCTGCAACGAGGTACAGACGAGATCCGACAGCCGCTCGGTCTCGGGATCGTTGACGTCGAAGACACCGAGCACCATCCGGCCGACCGGATCGGCGGACAGCCGGCAGTACCCGAGCAGGTCGTCGAAGGTCTGGTAGCGGGTCACCGTCTGGTCCTGCAGGTTGGCCTGGATCAGCCGGTGGAACGGGGCGGCCGGGAGGTCGTGGGCGCGGACCACCGGGGCCAGCCGGCGCAGGACAGGATGCGCCGGCTGCCCGCTCGACCAGATCCGCTCCAGGTCGCCCGCGAACGCCTGCAACGCGGCGGCCCGATCTCCCTCGTAGCTGTCGCCCAACTCGTCGACCGTACGGGCATAGGCGTAGATGGCGTGCAGTCCTTCCCGCGGTCCACCGGGGAGGACCTTCAACGCAACAGGGAAGTTTTCCCCGTGTTCCCTCCTGCCGAGTTCACTTTGCAGTCCGTCTGGATGCACATCTCCATGATGTGAAGCGGTTTCCTGCCAACTCTGCGCCGCTGGAGAACATTCCGGCGGCCGGAAATTGTCACGGCGTTACAGTTGGTGCCGGAGGCCCCATGACCATGCTGATGCCACGACTCCGTCGCGGCGGGTCATGGGGCTCGACCTCCCGGCCTTCCCTCGTCGCTCCGGTCGCTGCGCTCCCTCCGCTCCTCAGTCCAGGCCGGGAGGCCCCATGACCATCCCCACCTTCGACCGCGCCGGCCTGGAGAAGGCCCTGCTCGAAGATCTGCCGGACCTGCTCGCCGAGGTGCGCGACCGGCTGGCCGAGCACTGGCCGGACTACGCGGCCTTCCTGGACACCGACCGGGACGCCGTCCTGGGGCCGGCCGAGCTGTTCGTGCACCGGCTGCTCGACATGTCGCTCGCGAATCTCCGGAACCCCGAGCAGACCACCTTCGAACAGGCCGACGCCGCCGTCCGCGCGGTGTTCGAGGAGATCGGCCGGACCCAGCTCCGGGAGGGCAACGACCTGACCCGGTTGCTGACCGCGTTCCAGCTCGGCGCGCGGGTCGCCTGGCGGCACGTCGCGGCGACCGCGCTCCGGCTCGACTTCGCACCGGACCACCTCGCGGCACTGGCGGACTCGGTGTTCGTCTTCGTCAACCAGCTCTCGTTCTCGGCCGCCAACGGCTATCTGCAGGAGCAGATCGAGGACGCGGTGGCCCGGGAGCGCCGCCGCGAGGAGCTCGCCGACCTGCTGCTCGCCGGCAGCGCGACCAGCGAGGCGCTCCGCAGCGCCGCGGTGCAGGCGGCCTGGCGGATCCCGGAGACCGCCGCGGTCGTCATCTACAGCGGCGAGCGCAGCGGTGACCACCAGGCCGCCACCACGCTGGTCGCCCGGCTCGAACCGGGCGCGCTGCCGATCCGGCGCAACGGTCTCGTGGTCGGCGCGATCGTTCCGGAACCGGCCGGTCCCGGCCGCCGGTTGCAGCTCAGCCGGGAACTCGCCGGGATGGGCGCGGTGGTCGGCAACGCCGTGGCACTGGCGCAGTTGCCGCGCAGCCTGGAGATCGCCCGGATCGCGGTCCGGCTGCGGACCACCGGCGTACTCTCCGGCGACCCGGTGTTCGCCGACGAGCATCTGGACGCGCTGATCGTGTGGCGCGACGAGGCGCTGGTCGCCGCGCTCCGCGACGAGATGCTCGCGCCGCTCGAAGGTGAGACCGACGCCGCCCGCGAACGTCTCGCCGAGACCCTCGCCAGCTGGCTGCGGCACTTCGGCGACCGGCAGGCGATCGCCCAGGAGCTGAGCATCCACCCGCAGACCGTGCGCTACCGGATGGCCCGACTCAGGACCCTGTACGGCGACCGCCTGGACGACCCCGACTCACGCGCTCGCCTCTTCCTCGCCCTCGAGTGGCCCGGACCGTAGCGCGCGGTTCACGTGCTCGGACAGCGCGGCGGCGTCGATCAGCTCCGGGTCGGTCGCCAGCCCGATCCCGAGCACACCTCCCCAGCTCAGGGCACCCACCGACAGCGGCGTTCCGGGTGCCAGCGGCAGGATCGGGTAGACGCGGTGGTGCGGCACCCCGAGGAACGTCATCGGCACCGTCGGCCCGGGCATGTTCGACACCACTCCGTGCAGGAACCGCGGTCCGTACACGGTTTGCGCGAACCAGCGGACGGCCGGCTCCGGCACCGCGCGCAGACCGGTCGCCATCACGAAGCGCGCGCCCAGCGCCCGCGTCGAACGGCGCAGCCGGTCCCGCCGGGCGGCCACCTCGGCCAGCAGCTCCTCGAAGGGACGCCCGTCGACGGGCACCTGGACCATGCTCGCGCCGATCGCGTTGCCCTCGACCGCTGTGCCCGGGGTTCGCACCACCGTCGACACCGAGATCCGCAGGCTCCGCGGAAGTCCCGTCGAGACGGCGTGCACCCCGTCGGCGAGTACGGCGATCAACAGGTCGGTCACGCGGACACCGCGGGCCGCCGCGACTCGCCGTACGACGTCCAGCTCGACCTCGGCGACGCCGTAGGCACGCCGCGGCGAACCGGGCGGCAACGGCCGGGCGACGCCGTCCGTCGCGAGCTGGGCGAGGCCCGCGGCGACGGCCACCGCCCGGGCGAGCCGGCCGGGCATCGGGCCGGCCGGCACCGGTATCTTCGGGCGCGGCTCGAACAGGCTGAACGTGTGCAGCACCGCACCGATGCCGTCGGCAATCGAATGGTGCAGCAGCACCACGAGCGCGTCGGCGCCACCCGGGCCGATGTCGCGGACCAGGACGATCCGCCACAGCGGCCGGTCGCGCGGCATCGGCTGCTCCGCGAGCTCACCGACGTATCGCAGCAGCCCGGCCCGGCCGTCCGGCGACCGGTGCTCGATGACGTGCCAGTCCAGGTCGACGTGCTCGGCCTCGACCCAGCGCAGGCGGCGCCAGCGTGACGACGGTCCGAGTCGCTGGTGCATCCTCGGCAGCCGGGCGAATCCGTCGGCGACCAGCGCGCGGACCTCCTCGATCGACGGCCGCCGATCGGTCGGTTCGAGGACGACCACCCCGCCGACGTGCTGCGCCGCGCCGCTTCCTTCCACGTGCAGGAAGAACGCGTCGGCCGACGGCACCACGATCCCGGTCACACCCGCTCACCGAACCTCGCCGACAGGCGGCGGTAGAGGCCGGGGGTCAGCGCGCGGACCGCCGGCGCGACCCGCAGCCAGCCCGGCACCCAGGTCTCGGCACGGTCGTTGGCGATGCCATCGACCAGGGCTTGTGCGACCGCGGCGGCAGGCACCGGTCGCGGGCGTTTCCGGTCGTACGGCCGGCCGCGTGCGATGAAGAACCCGGTGTCCGCGACGCCGGGGACGGTAAGGCTCACACCAACACCTGTATCACGAAGTTCCAGCCGGAGGCTCTCCGCGAAGATGTCGAGCGCGGCCTTGGTGGCGGCGTACACGGCCTCACCGGCCACGGCCGTACGTCCGGCGATCGAGCCGACCAGGGCGACGTGGCCGTTCCGTCGTTCAACCATCGGGGGCAGAAGGCAACGAACCAGGTGCAGCGGGGCGAGCAGGTCGAGCGTGACCAGGCGGTCGAGCTCCGCGCTACCCACGTCGGTGAACGGACCGGACCAGCCGGCGCCGGCGTTCGCGACCAGTACGTCGACCTGCCCGTGGACAGCGAGCGCCGCGCCGGCGACCTCGGCCGCCGCGCCGGGCACGGCCAGGTCTCCGAGTACGACGGCACCGCCGACCCGGTCGGCCACGGCCGTACTGCGGTCCTTGTCGCGGCCGTGGACGATCACCCGGGCACCGGCCGCGGCGAGGCCGTCGACCACTGCCGCGCCGATCCCCGCCGATCCGCCGGTCACCAACGCGACCTTGCCGTCCAGTCGCATCGCACCTCCACAGCCGTTCTCCGTCGGGAGCTCGCCTGGCAGCGATCAGGCTACCCCTCGGACCGGGGACACTGTCACCATTGACCGGTGACGATCGACTGGCTGCAGCTCGACGACCATCCGTTCCCTGGCGCCTGGCCGGCGCGTTGGATCCGAGCTGTGGAGGGCGGTGACGTCGTCGGGTTCCGGCTCCGGGTCCAGTGCGCGGAGCCGGCCGAGACCGTGGTCCACGTGTCCGCGGACGAGCGGTACGAGCTGTGGCTGGACGGCGAACTCGTCGGCCGTGGCCCGTCGCGGGGCGAGGTCGGCCACTGGTCGTTCGAGAGCTACCGCCTGCGGCTCGGGACGGGCGGGCATTGGCTCGCCGCCCGCGTGTGGAGCCTCGGCGAGGACGCGCCGCTGGCACAGCTGAGCCTCGGCGACGGGCCGACCTTCCTGCTCGCCTCGTCCGGCCTCGACCTCGACACCGGTACGGCGGACTGGCAGGCGGCCGTACTCCCTGGCCACGGCCGCCGCTCGAAAGGCGACGGGTACGGCTGCGGCGCCAGACACGTGAGCGACGGCCGCTCGTACCCGTGGGGCTGGCAGACCGCCGCAGACGACCTCACCTGGCGGGCAGCTCCGGCCGGGAATCCCGGACGTAGTGGCCGGGACGCCTCGCGGCCTGGCGACAGCGGACCTGGGGCCCGGGACGGTGCTGCTCGTGAACGGCTGCTGGTGCCGGCGCGGTTGGCGGCCCCGGTGCAGGGCTGGGCGTCGGGCGCACGGGTCCGTCATGTCGCGGAGCATCCGGCCGGCGAGCCGACCCGCGACCGCGTCATCGACCCGGCCGATCACCTCGACGCAGAAGCGGGCCCATGGCAACAACTCCTCGAGGGTACGCCGCTGGTCCTGCCGCCCCGCACCACTCGCCGTGTACTGATCGACCTCGACCAGTATGTCTGCGCCTACCCTGTCCTCGACCTCGACGCCGGCCGCGACGCCGAAGTACGACTGCATTGGCAGGAATCCCTCTACGAATCGGATCCCCAAGCAGGCAAGGGCCATCGAGACGTTGTCAAAGGCAAGCTCTTCGGCCGCCCAGGACTGGAAGAGGACGGCATCGGCGACCTCTTCATCGCCGGCGGCGGCCCGGAACAGCACAGCACCCTGTGGTGGCAGTCCGGCCGGTACGTCGAGGTCCTCGTCACCACCGCCGCCGAGCCGCTGACCATCACCGGACTGCGCTTCCAAGAGACCCACTACCCGTACGAGGACAGGCTCCGCTTCACCGCCAGCGATCCGCGGCTCGCCCAGGTCGGCGCCCTGGCCTTCCGGACCTTGCAGGCGTGCAGTCACGAGACCACCATGGACTGCCCGTACTACGAGCAGCTCCAGTACACCGGCGACACCCGCCTGCAATGCCTGATCGCGTACGCCACCACCGGAGACGACGCCCTCGCCCGGCAGGCCCTTCGCGCCTTCGCCGGCAGCCAGCAGGACGACGGGCTGGTGTTGTCACGCACGCCGTCCCGTCAGTCGTCGCCGATCCCGCCGTTCACGCTCTGGTGGGTCGCGATGGTGCACGACTTCGCCTTGTGGCGCGGCGATCTCGGCTTCGTCGCCGAGCTGATGCCGGGTGTCCGTGCGGCCCTCGACGCGCACCGCCGTACCGTCGACGACCGCGGGGTCTTCCACGCCCTGCACGGCTGGAACTTCACCGACTGGGTGCCCGGCTGGGAAGCCGGCTGCCCGCCCGGGATCGTCCAGGACGGCGAGGTCCACGCCGACTGGCCGGGTCCGGGGCACGGCGTGTCGGCAGTGCTGCACCTGCAACTGGCGCTGGTAGCGCGGCAGGCCTCCGACCTGGAGACCTGGACGGGCGGGTCCGGCGCGGGGTACGCGCAACTGGCCGATCGCCTCCTCGACGCCGCCGACGGGGCCTTCTACGACGTCGATCGCGGCCTGTACGCCGACGACCTGGAGCACACGGCCTTCAGCGAGCACGCGCAGTCGCTGGCGCTGCTCGCGGGCGCGAAGTACGGCGAGACCGCGGTCCGGACGATGCTGCGGGAACCGTTGGCGCGGACCACGGTGTACTTCGACCACTACCTGTTCGAGGCGCTGCAGCGGATCGGGCGGACCGACGTACTGCTCGACCGGCTCGGGCTCTGGTACGGGCTGCTGGATCGCGGCCTGCGTACGGTGATCGAGCACCCCGAGCCGACCCGGAGCGACTGTCACGCATGGGGTGCGCACCCGCTGTACCACTACGCCGCGACGCTGCTCGGTGTCCGGCCGACGGCGCCCGGGATGACGACTGTCCGGGTCACGCCGCAGCTCGGCGGTCTCGAGTGGGCGCAGGCCTCGGTGCCGACGCCGTACGGCCCGCTGGAGGTTCGCGCGGTGGCGGGCGGCCCGACCGAGGTGACCGGACCGCCTGAGATCACGGTGGTCAGCTGACGACGACGTCGACCTGGTGGTGACCGCTGAGCGCGGCCGGTACGTGCGGGGCGTCCTGGGGCTGCCCGTCGAGGTGGACGGAGCGAACCTCGGTGCCCTCACCCCGCACGGTGATGTCGAGCGTCGCGGCCCGGTAGCGGAGTGACCGCAGCGACCACTCACCGGCGTACGACGGCGGCACCGTGGGGCGGAGCGTGATGCCGTCGGCGCCGAACTTGAGCCCGAACAGACCCTCGTGCACCAGCCGAAGCAGTGCGGTGGCTGACCAGGTCTGGTGCGGCAACGACTCCCACTGCCGACCCACCTGCCAGCCGCCGTCGACCTCGCCGGTGGTCGCGTTGTAGAGCTCGAACAGTTCGTCGCCGCTGGAGCGGAACAGCCTGACCAGGTCGTCGACCGTACGGCCGAACTCCGCCGCCTGCCCGGCCCGGGCGGCCGCGTACCCCCACAGGCCCATCACCATCGGCCAGCAGATCGCGTTGTGCCGGCCCGGGTGGTCGGCGTCGAACCGCGGGAAGTGCGGCCAGACGTTCACCACGCCGAACGGCTCGTGGTGGATGCCCGCAACCAACCCGGCCGCGCGCTCCGGCCCGGCGATGCCGAACTCGACGGCCAGCGCGAGCCCGGCAGTCTCCTGGTGCGGGTCGAGACCGTCCGGCCCGAGGAAGTAGCCGTACTGCTCGCTCTCGTCCGACCAGAGGTGCTCGTTGACGGCGGCAACGAGTTCGGCCCGCTGCGCGGGGTACGGCGCCGGATCCGCGCCGGCGTCCGCCGCGAGTTGTTCGAGCGCTCCGAGCGCCCCGACGTACACGGCGTTGGTCGACAGGCAGCGCAGTTCGGCGGCGCCCGGGTGGTCGAGGACGAACGACGACGGGTTGCCCGGCTGGTACGGCGGCTCCGGGAATCCGGCGATGCCGTCCTGCATCAGCGACGGGCCGCGGTACAGGCCGGTCGACGCGTCGAAGCGGTCCCGGCGGAGGATCTCCAGCGAGGCGGACGCGATCCGGAACGCCTCGGCGCCGAACGCCGTGTCGCCGGTCACCAGCCGATGGTGGCGGGCACCGATGACCCAGATGATCTGGTCCCACCACTGAATGTCCTGGGCAATGAGTCCGTCGGTGCAGACCTTCAGCAGCGTGTAGCCGGCGACCTCGGGCGAGAGCAGGCTCGCCGCGTGCCACGCGTTGATGGCGGCGTCCCGCGTCCACGGGTCGGAGTACCCGCCGCCGGCCCGGACGTACGCCGAACCGCCGTCGGGGATCGTGTTGACGTCGAGCAGGTTGTGCAGCGCCGCGGCGTAGCAGACCTGCAGATTCTCGCCGCGCACACCGGCGGGCGGCACGAGCACCGGGCGATCAGTCATGCCCCCACCCTTTCAGGCGGGGCATCGTGAGACGATGGCAGGTGTGTCGGTAACAGCCAGTGAGATCGAGAAAGCCGTCGAGGTACTGCGGGCCGGCGGCCTGGTGGCGATCCCGACCGAGACCGTCTACGGGCTCGCCGCCGACGCCGAGGACCCGCAGGCCGTCGGCCGGATCTTCACGACCAAGGGCCGGCCGCCGTCGCATCCGCTGATCGTCCACATCGGCAGCGCCGAACAACTCGACGACTGGGCCGACGACGTACCGGAGACCGCGCGGCTGCTGGCCGAGCGGTTCTGGCCCGGGCCGCTGACGCTCGTCCTGCGCCGCGGCCGGCGGGTGCCGCTCGCGACCACCGGCGGCCTGGAGACGGTCGCGATCCGGGTGCCCGACCATCCGGTCGCGCTGGAACTGCTGACCGCGTTCGGCGGCGCGGTCGCCGCCCCGTCGGCCAACCGCTTCGGCTCGGTCAGCCCGACCACCGCGGAGCACGTCCGGCTCGAGCTCGGCGACGACGTCGACTACGTGCTCGACGGGGGCCCGTGCGGGGTCGGCGTCGAGTCCACGATCGTGGACGTCACCGGCCCGGCACCGACCGTCCTCCGTCCCGGCGGCGTGACCCGCGAGGACCTCGAGGCAGCCCTCGGCCGGGCGCTCGCCGTACCGACGACGAGCACGGTCCGCGTTCCCGGCCAGCACCCGTCCCATTACGCCCCACGAGCCCGCGTCGTACTGGTCGCACCGGAAGACCTCGCCGCCGAGGCACACCGGTACGCCGACCACAAGGTCGGAGTCCTCCTCCCGCCGGCCCTGTCCGGCACCGCCGTCGACGCCCACGCCGTCGTACAACTCCCCGACTCGCTCCCCGACTACGCCCGCGGCCTCTTCAGCTACCTCCGCGACCTCGACCACCAGGGCTGCGACCTCATCCTCGCCACCCTCCCCGACGAGACCGGCCTCGGCCTGGCCATAGCCAACCGCCTCCGCCGAGCCGCCGGCCCCCGCGACTGATCAGCTCGGCCGAGGCGCCAGTCGGCGGTCGGCCAGGTCCTGCCAGAGCGCCGGAGGGATCTCGGTGTCCAGGTGGGTGAGGTTCTGTCCGAGTTGGGCCGGCGTGTTGGCGCCTGCTACCACGGCGACGACGCGCGGGTCCTCCAGCGGGTAACGGAGGGCTGCGGCCGGGAGGGGTACGTCGTGGGTGGTGCAGATCGTGTTGAGCTGGATGGCTCGGTCGAGGACGTCGTCGGGGACGTCGGCGTAGTTGTACTTGGCGTCCCGGGTCGGGGACGTGGCCAGGAGGCCGCTGTTGAAGACGGCGGCGGCGATGATGCGGACGTCGTGGTCGTCGCAGGCTGACAGCACGTCGGGGGCGACGCTCTGGTCGAGGAGCGTGTAGCGGTTGGCCACCATCAGTACGTCGGCGAGTCCGCTGCGGGCCGTTGTGAGCAGGGCGTCGATGCCGAGCGTGCCGGTGCCGATGGCGGCGACCATCCCCTCGGCGCGGAGGTCGGCCAGGGCGGTCAGGGCGGACTCCGTGGCGCCGGGGTCGCCCGACAGGTCGGGGTCGTGGACGAAGAGGATGTCGATCCGGTCGAGGCCGAGTCTCGTGAGCGAGTCCTCGACGGAGGCCCGGACGCCTTCCGGCGAGTAGTCGAGCTCGCGGCGGAGCCCCGCCGGTACGACGAAGCCGGTCGCGTCCAGCGCCGTACCGTCCCAGGACGGGTTCTCGCGGAGCAGCCGGCCGACCTTCGTGGAGACGACGTACTCGTCGCGGGGTTTGCCGGCGAGGAAGCGGCCGAGGCGTTGCTCGGACAGGCCGAGGCCGTAGTGCGGAGCGGTGTCGAAGTACCGGACGCCGGCGTCCCAGGCGGCGGTCAGGAGCGCGTGCGCCTGCTCCTCGGAAAGCTCCTCGAACAGGTTGCCGAGCGGCGCGCAGCCGAGCCCGAACCGTGGAACGTCGATCACGGCAGCACGCTAGACATCATATCTTTAGCGTGTCAAGCTACCGCTGATCGCCGAAAGAGCCGGAATAGTCCGGCAAAGATAAGATCTAAGGAGTCGCGATGAAGTTCGCCCGCTTGGGTCCGGTCGGTGCGGAGGTGCCGGTCGTCGTCACCGCCGACGGGGTCCGGGACCTTACCGGCATCACCGCGGACCTCGACGCCGGGTTCTGGGAGTCCGACGGACCGGTCCGGGTCGCCGCCGCGCTGACCGCCGGGGAGCTGCCGTCGGTCGAGAACGCGGACGGGCTCCGGATCGGTGCCCCGATCGGCCGTCCGGGCGCGATCGTCTGCATCGGCATGAACTACGCCGCGCACGCCGCCGAGTCCGGCGCCGAGCCGCCGGCGACGCCGGTGGTCTTCTTCAAGGCGCCGAACACGCTGGCAGGCCCGAACGACCCGGTGACGATCCCGCGCGGCAGCACCAAGACCGACTGGGAGGTCGAGCTCGGTGTGGTGATCGGCAAGCGCGCGTCGTACCTCGACTCCCCCGCGGACAGCCTCGACCACGTCGCCGGCTTCGTGGTCGCGAACGACCTGTCCGAGCGCGCGTTCCAGATCGAGCAGTCCGGCGGCCAGTGGAGCAAGGGCAAGATCGCCGCCGGCTTCAGCCCGGTCGGGCCGTGGCTGGTCACACCCGACGAGGTCGAGCACCAGAAGCTCACGCTGCGCAGCTTCGTGAACGGCGAGCCGCGGCAGGACTCCAGCACCGCCGACCAGATCTTCGACGTGGCGACCGTGATCCACCACCTCAGTCAATACATGGTGCTCGACCCGGGCGACCTGATCATGACCGGTACGCCGGAAGGCGTCGCGCTCTCCGGCCGGTTCCCGTACCTGCGGCCGGGTGACGTCGTCGAGGTCGAGATCGACGGCCTCGGTCGCCAGCGGCAGGAGTACGTCGCCTGGGAGGCCGGCCGATGAGCGCCTCCGAATACGACGGCCTGGTGGCGATCGTGACCGGCGGCGGGTCCGGGATCGGCGCGGCGACCGCCCGCGAACTGACCGCCCGCGGCGCGCGGGTGGCGGCGTTCGACCTCGACCCCGCCGGCGCTCCCGAGGGCGTACTCGGGATCCGGGCGGACGTGACCGACGACGAGAGCGTCCGTACGGCGGTGCAGCAGGTGCTGGAGGCGTTCGGCCGGATCGACGTACTGGTCAACAACGCCGGCATCGGCGCGCAGGGCACGGTCGAGGACAACCCCGACGACCAGTGGCACAAGGTGTTCGACGTCAACGTGATGGGCGCCGTCCGGGTCAGCCGCGCGGCCCTGCCGTACCTGCGGAAGTCGCCGGCCGCCGCGATCGTCAACGTCGCCTCGGTCGCCGCGACCACGGGGATCCCGCAGCGTGCGCTGTACTCGACCACGAAGGGCGCGGTGCAGTCGCTGACCATGGCGATGGCCGCCGACCACCTCCGCGAAGGCGTGCGGGTGAACTGCGTCAACCCCGGTACGGCGGCGACGCCCTGGGTGCAGCGCCTGCTCGACGCCGCGCCGGACCCGGTCGCCGAACGGGCCGCGCTCGACGCCCGCCAGCCGCACGGCCGACTGGTCTCGGCGGAGGAGGTCGCGCTCGCGATCGTCTACCTGGCCGGACCTTCGTCCGGCTCGACGGCGGGTACGGCGCTGGCCGTCGACGGCGGAATGGCTAGTCTGCGGCTACGGCCCAAGGAAGACTGAGGTCCAAGGAAGACTGAAAGGCAGCAGATGGCGCTGACCGACGTCGCGATCGAGAAGATCAAGACGATGATCCTCGACGGCCGGCTGAAGCCGGGTGACAAGCTGCCCCGCGAGGCCGACCTCGCGGAGCAGCTCGGCATCTCGCGGAGCCCGCTGCGCGAGGCGGTCAGCGTGCTGTCGATGCTGCGGATCCTCGACGTACGGCGCGGCGACGGCACGTACGTCACCAGCCTGACACCCGACCTGCTGCTGGAGACGATGAGCTTCATCATCGACTTCCACCAGGACTCCAGCATCCTCGACCTGTTCGAGGTACGCCGGGCCCTCGAACCGATGGCGGCCGAGAAGGCGGCTCGGCTGATGGCCGGCGAGGACGCGGCACAGCTGCTGGCACTGACCGAGGCCGTCGACCCGGACAGCCCGATCGGCGACCTGGTCGCGAACGACCTGGAGTTCCATCACCGGATCGCGGCGGGGGCGAGCAACCCCGTGCTCTGCTCGCTGATCGACAGCGTGGCCGGGCGGACGCACCAGGCGCGGGCGTGGCGAGCGGTCACACAGGAGGACGCGTTCGAACAGACCCAGCGCGAACACCGGGCGATCGCGCTGGCCATCGGCGAGCGCCAGCCGACCCTCGCCGCCGCCCTGTCCCTCACCCACGTCGCCGGCATCGAGAACTGGATCCGCCGCAATCTGGCCGTCTAGGTGTGCTGTCCAGGCAGGTCCGGTGCAGCTGTCGCGCTACGGGAACAACCGTCAGGCCGACCTGCTGTCTCGGGAAATCGGTGACAGCTCTGTGTCAGGGCATGGGTGACACTCGATCTCTCAAGAGACATCGGACACTCACGGCATCTACTCGGTCTGACCGGACGTGCTCGCTCAGCGGCAGTTGAGTGCGTCTGACCATCTGGCTCGGCAGGCACAATATCGGGCTTGCCGCTCTCCGCTTCACGACAGCGCGAACGGTTCGCGGCGGCGATCCCGCAATACCGGCGATGGAGCGTGTGTTCATTCCGGGCGACGAAATCATGATCGTCTTCTCGGCCACGAAGATCCGCGACATGGGCTACACAGACCCGAGATTCGTGGTCTGAACGCGGCATGTCCGGACGCGAATTGAGGCATCCTCATTGCCGTGAGCAGCTTCCTGGAACGGTATCGGGAGCGTCGGGAGCGAGCCCGGCGACTCCGGCAGCTGGGCGTCTGTGCGGAGTGTCGTCATCCGTGGTGTGAGCATCCCGGCACCGGGAACGACTTCGAAGGCATGTGCGGCGAGTGTGCTTACGAGTTCGACCACGACCAGCGCGAGTCCCCCTCGCCGGGATGCCGGATCGCCTGCCCGCCACTGGACTAGGTGCACTCGCCGCGGCCAAATGCATGCGTGGTCTCGCTCAGCCTGATCACGTTTGACCCTGAGACATCACACACACACACCGGCGGGAGTCCAATTTGAATCCATCGAACACATGTTCTAATATAGTCACATGACGGTAGTGATGGTCGAACCCTTCGCCGCGCGGCCGGAGACTGCCTCGCAGCAAGGTTCTCCGGGCGAGCCGGCAGGTCTGCTGTCCGCCCTCCCGCTGCCGCCCGATCGGTGCCCGCCCGACCAGCCGCCTGATGATGCGTATGACGCCGACTTCCTGGACTCTTTGTACGACGTGGACGGTTCGTGTCCGTCGCGGTACCTGTCCGAGGAAGACCTGTACGACGACCTCCCGCCGATGTCCCGGGTCGACCAACTGGACTGGGAAGAGTGGGCCGGTGTCGACCAGGACGAGGCCGAACGGACCATGCTCCGCCTCAAAGCCCCGCCCTGGGTGTTCCTGCCCCCGGGCGCCGAACTGGCCGCGGCGCTGGAAGAGCTCCGTCCGCAGTGCGAGTCACCGGTCGCGTTGATCGAGGCCATGAAAGCCGCCGCCCGGATGGAGGCCTGGGCCGCGTCGATCAAGACCGCCGCCCAAGCCTCCTTCGTCCGGCAACGCAAAGCCCAAGCCGTCGACCTGCCCCGCCCCACCCAGATCGACTCCTCGGGCCGCCCGATCGACCCCGAACGCTCCTGGGTCGCCGAGATCGCCGCCGCCCTGCACCTGTCCCACAACACCGCGGCCCGGCACGTCGACACCGCCCTCCACCTCACCAGCACCCTGACCGCCACCCACACCGCCCTACGCTGCGGCGCCCTCACCTTCTCCAAGGCACTGGCCATCTCCGAAGCCACCCGCGCCCTACCACCCACCGCAGCCCAAGCCGTAGAAGCCCACGTCCTCAAACGCGCCCCCGGCCAAACCCACCGAAACCTCAACAACTCCCTGCGCCGCCAAGTCGCCAAACACACCACCCGCGAAGACACCGACCGCCACCGCGACGCCGTCCGCGACCGCACCTGCAAAATCGTCCCCCTGGCCGACGGCATGGCCGGCCTATGGGTCGTCCACACCGCCGACAAGATCCAGCAAATGTGGACCGTCATCCAAGCCATGGCCGACCTCGCCAAACGCGGCACGACCCTCAGCAGCCCTGCGGCTGACCTCAACCCTGAGGAGTCCGCCAGCCCGGCAGTTGAGGCCAACCCCGCGACGTCCACCGAGCTCAACGGGAACACCGGGACCGTCGAGGCAACCGGGGCAGCCGGGACGACCGGGGCGGCCGGGACGACCGGGGCGGCCGGGATGACCGGGGCGGCCGGCGTCTCCGGAGTCGGCGGACTGAGTGGTGCGGCGGGGGCAGTTGGGGCCACGGGTTCGGCCGGACCGGCGAAGGATGAGCGGATCGCGCCACAACGGCGTGCTGACGCGGTGAGTGATCTGTTCGAACACATGCTCCACAACGGACTGGACTGGCTAGGCCGCCGACTCCCCGACCAACACCGCCGACGACCCCACATCGAGGTGCTGATCCCGATCACCACCTTGCTCGGGATGGACGACGACCCGACCGAGTTGGCCGGCTACGGTCCGATCCCCGCCGCCATGGCCCGCCGCATCGCCACCGGCGGCACGTGGCGACGTCTGCTGACCGACCCTGCCAACGGCACCGTGGTGGAAGCCTCCACCACGCGGCACGATCCCGGCGCGATGGTCACCGAAACCCTCCTCGCCAGACACCCTGTCTGTGCCTGGCCCGGCTGCAACCGAACCTCGCGCGAATGCGACCGCGACCACGGCACCCCGTTCGCCCGATCCGGCGAAACCAGCCTGGCCGGACTCGCACCCTTCTGCGAATACCACCACGTAATCAAGGACACCCCTGCCTGGGGCTGGTCCACCATCAACCACCCCAACGGCTCCGTCACCCTGACCACGCCGACCGGCCACCGCTACACAACCGTCCCACCAGCCCGCGGCCCCATCACCCCACAACCACCTCCAGCCCCGTGGCCACCGGACGACCCACCGCCCTTCTGACACGAACAGCTCGTGTCACCGGCGGTAAACACGCGCCATCCGCGCCGACGAGCGCGTCACGGATGAGGGCTGCAAGTTCCGGGAGTCGTTCCGGTGGTGTCAGCCACGGGCCGGCACCCGATGTCCAGCGGTGCACCCATGCGTCTGCGGTGGACCGCCGAGATCGCCGTACAGCAATCATCTAGGTACGGGTGAACTTCGGCTCGCGTTTCTCCGCGAAGGCGGCGCGGCCCTCGGCGGCGTCGTTGGTGGCGAAGCAGATCGTTTGTACGTCGCGCTCGTAGGCGACTGCTTGCTCCAGCGGCATGTTCAGTGCGGCCGCTACGTTCGCCTTCGCGGTCTCGACGGCGATCGGGGCGCGGGAGGCGATCGTGGTGGCGAGTTCGAGGGCGCGGGGCAGCAGGGCGTCCGGTTCGAGGACCTCGCTGACCAGGCCCCAGGTGAGGGCGCGTCGGGCGTCGATCGGATCCCCGGTCATCAGCATCATGGCGGCGTTGCCCGGGCCGACGGTGTGGGTCAGGAGCGCGGACATTCCGCCGCCGCCGATCCAGCCGAGTTTGACCTCGGCCGCCGCGAACACCGCCGTACTGGAAGCCAGGCGGATGTCGCAGATCAGCGCGGTCTCCAGCCCACCGCCGAGGGCGAATCCGTTGACCGCGGCAACTATCGGCTTGCGCAGCACCTTGAGCGCGTCGCAGTAGTCGGCGCGGTTCCGGAACGCCCACGGGGTCTCGTACTTGTCCAGCTCGGCGATGTCGGAGCCGGCGCTGAAGGCGCGGCCGGTTCCGGTCAACACGACGGCGCGGATGTCGTCGGCGTCGTTGCAGTGCCGGGCCAGCTCGACGAGCGCGTCGGACATGTCCGCGGTGACCGCGTTCAGTTTCGCTGGCCGGTTGAGCGTGATGACGGCGACCTGGCCGTGCTGCTCGAACAGTACTTCGTCACTCATCGCCGATGCCTTTCCACAGGGTCGCGATCCGGTCGAGGCCTGCCGTGGCCGTCACCTCGCCGTACACGACGTCGCGGGCCACCTCGCTCGCCGCGGTCTGGAACTCGATGTAGCCCGGCTGCCGCGGGCGCACCCAGGCCTCGCTGATCGTACGGAGCGTGCCTCGGTAGAAGTCTCCGGTCCGGACGTTGACGGCGTCCGAGGTCCACGCGCTGAGTCGTGCCGGTTGTCCGGAGTATTGCGGGACGAACATTTCCTGGGCTGTTGCTGATAGCAACCAGCGGAGGTGGTCGAGGAGCTCGGCGGTGGGCCGGCAGCGGCGGGTGATCGCCAGGCCGGTGCCGCCGATCGTCGAGCCGGGTCTGGAGCCTGGGCGCTCCGAGGGCGCGTCGGTGAAGGTCACGGTGGGCGCGTAGTTCACGTAGCCGTAGATCAGTGGGCAGTGCGCGATGGTGTCGTCCGCGACCATCGTGTCCAGCAAGGCGATCGGGTCGAGCGACCTGGTGTGCCGCGGAGCGCGGGTGGTCAGGTCGGTCATCAGTTCGAGCGCGCGGTGGGCGGTGTCGGTCGGTGCGAAGGTTGGCTCCTCCCCCAGTGCGACCGAGATCGACGAGAAGGTGAGGAGCGCGTGCGGACCGGCGACGGAGAGGGCGACCGGCGCCGCACGAGACAGTTCCACCACCTCACGCCAGAGCCGCGGCGGCGGACCGGCGAGGTCGGTGCGGGTCGCCGCGACCTGGGTAGCCGCGTCCAGCGGGAGCGCCCACAGGTGCCCGTCGAGCCGGTACGACGCCACGCTCGGCCCGACGAACTCGCCCTCGAGCAGCTCGTCCACCGGCTGCAGGTGCTCCTTGGCGTCCCCGAGGTGCGGGTGGTCGAGCACGATCACGTCGTACCGCTCGGCCAGCTCGCTGATCGGCGTCGACTCGAACCCACTCAACGGCTGCACCTCCCACACCAAGTCGATCCCCCGCCGCACAGACGCCTCGACCAGCGCATCCCGCCCCCGCGGATGATCCCAGGTCAACCCCCGGTAGGAACCCATCACCGCACCTCGCCGACGGTTCGCGGTGCGGCGCCGGAGTCTGCCAAGCCGTTCTTGCCGTCCGCCGTCGCGGGGCGGGCGTTCGTAGAGAGCGGAGCTGTCTCCGGGTGCGCGCCATCCGCGGGAGCGCTCGCGGTGTCCCGGATTGCTTCCAGTGGGTGCGTGCGAGCGCCCGCAGGGCGTGGGGCGACGTCTGCGAGACGGGTTTCTGCGACCGCTCCGTCGTGCAGCAGATCCGTGATCTGCTGCGGGGTGAAACCTGCCTCTGTCAGCACCTCGCGGGTGTGTTCGCCTACCAGGGGGGCACCTCGTACGACAGTGGCCGGCGTCTTCTCGAAGGTGTACGGGAAGCCGGGGGTCTTCACGTGGCCCTCTGTCGGGTGGTCGTACTCGACGAAGGTGCCGTTGTGCCGGATCTGCGGATCGTCGACCAGTTGCTGGTAGTCGTACACCGGCCCGCACCAGATCCCCGCCTCGGTCAGCGCCGTCAGCCACTCGTCCGTCGTACGCACGAGCAGCCGCTCCGCCGTCAACCGGAACAGCTCGTCCCGATGCGTCCAGCCGTGCACCTCGGAGTCCAGCTCCAGGAAGCTGTCCTCGCCGATCACCCGCCCGAGCGTCGGCAGATCGGGCATCGCCAGCGCGAGGAACCCGTCCGCGGTCTTGAACGTCCCGTACGGCGCCCTGATGTACACATGCGCGTGCGGCTCCGCCCCGCGCTGCTGCGGGACCCCGCCGGCGGTGAACACCGACAACTCCTGCATCTGCAGCGTGGTGATCGCATCCAGCATGTTCACCTTCACGAGCTGCCCCTCGCCGGTTCGCTCCCGATGCAGCAGCGCCGCGAGCACCGCCTCGAACGCGGTCGACGCGGTCACCGCGTCGACGAGGTACTGCCCGGCCGGCTGCGGCGGTTCACCGTGCCGGCCGGTCGACAGCATCGCGCCGGACCTTGCCTGCAGCAACAGGTCCTGCCCGGGCAGGTTCCGGTGCGGCCCGTCCTCGCCGTACCCCGACATCGACACGTAGACCAGCCGCGGGTTGATCGCGGACAACGTCGCGTAGTCGACGCCGAGCCGCTCCGCCACCCCGGGCCGGTAGTTCTGCAGGAACACGTCGGCGGTCTCCACCAGCCGGGTCAGCACCTGCTTCCCGGCCGCCGACTTCAGGTCGACGGCCAGTGACCGCTTGTTCCGGTTGAGGGACAGGAACGACACGTTGATCGCGTTTCCCTGCGCCCCGCCCGCGGCGGCGTGCCGTTGCCACTCGCCGGTGACCGGCTCGACCTTGACCACGTCGGCGCCGAGGTCGCCGAGCCGCTGCGCGGCGAACGGACCCGCCATCGCGATCGAGCAGTCGAGCACGCGGTACCCGTCGAGGATGCCCATCTGTTCTCCCATCGTGTCAGTCGGGTTGGCCGGCGACTCGGCGGACGGCGTCCCGGACGGCAGTGGTCGCCTCGACACCGTCGAGGACCCGGATCGTGGTGCGGTACGAGCGGGACTCGCCGTGTTCGAGCCAGGTCATCGAGCCGTCCTCGCGGGCGGCCGCGTCGCCGGTCACGTGATGCGTCGACGGTTCGAGGCCGACGGCGTACTGGCCGCTGCGCAGGTTCTGCCATTCGAAGAAGCACGGCATGGTGGCCGCGTCCCAGCTCACCTCGACGCCGAACGTACTGTCACCGCGGATCAGTGCGACCCGGTGCCGGCCGTCCTCGTCGGCGACCAGCCGGTGCTCGTACACCTGCTCCACGAACCCGGGCCGCGGGTCGGGCAGCACACGGTACGAGACACCCTGCCCGGCGGCCGAATCGCTCTGCCAGGTTGTACCGGCGATCGGCGCGACGAATTCGGTACCGGCGTCGATCACGGGCCAGCCGAAGTTCAGGTGGTACAGGAACATGTGCGGCGTACGTTCGTACCCGAGGTTGTCGACCACGTCGTACAGCCGGACCTCGAGCCCGTCGAAGTCGACCTCGATCGTCCGGGTCAGTCGCAGGTGCTCACCGAACGACGTCGCCTGCACGACCTCGCCGCGGACCCGCAACGTGCAGTGCTCGCCGTCCCACACCTCGCCCGCCTCGAGCAGCCGCCCGGGGATCGCGGTGAGCCGGCCGTGCAGCCCGTGCGAGACGGTCTGCTTCGGCGGATACCCGTACTGCGTCGCGTCGACCTCGTCCCCGAACAGGGTGTGGTCGAGGCCGCCGGACACCAGCAGCCCGTCGAGCGCCCGCAGCCACGACAACCCACCCTCGTCGTTGTGCTCGTGCAGCCCCGGGTGCCGGAAACCGTTCCCCGACCGCCACCCGAACGGCACACCGCGGAACCGCGCACTCCCGAGATCGAGTGCCCGGTCCACGAGCACCTCCACCTCGAGCCCGGCGGCACTACGCAACTGCACGGCTCGTACGCCGCGCTCGACTCCGTTGCCCAGGACAACTTCCCGGACCCCGGCGACACTCGTGAGGTCCCCGGTCCGCTCCCGCAACGCGGCCGCCGACATCTCGGATCCGAAGATGTTCACTCCATCACCCATCCGCCGTCGACGTTGATCGTCTGCCCGGTCACGAACGACGCGTCCGGGCCGGTCAGGAACGACACCACCGCGGCGATCTCGGAAGGTCTGCCGCGGCGCTTGATCGCCTGGTGGTCGAGGACGAACGCGGTGTAGGCCTCCGGGTTCTCGTGGATCGTCTCGGCCTTGGTGGGGAACGCGCCTGGTGAGACGGCGTTGACGCGGATGCCTTCCGGGCCGAGCTCGCGGGCGAGGGCGCGGGTCAGCGAGACGGCCGCGCCCTTCGTGCTGACGTAGCTCGCGAGTTTGTCCCAGCCGCCGTGCCAGGTGATCGAGGCGATGTTGACGATCGAGCCGGTGCCGCGGGCGCGCATCGAGCGGGCCGCGGTCTGGGCGGCGACGAAGTACGCGCGCTGGTTGACCGCGACGACGTCCTCGTACTCCGTGAGCGGGATGTCGAGGAACGGCGTCGCCGGGTAGATCGCGGCGTTGTTCACGAGGACGTCCAGCGGGCCGAGGGCGTCCTCGGCAGTGGTGATCGTGTCCACGATCGCGCCGGCGTCCCGCAGGTCGACCGGCAGCACGCGGACGGTGGCACCGGCCGACTTCAGCTCAGCCTCCGACTCACTCAACCCGTCCCCCGGCAGGTCGAGCAACGCCACCCCGTACCCGTCACCGGCCAACCGCAAGGCAATCGCCCGCCCGAGCGAACCCCCGGCCCCGGTCACCACAGCTGACTTCATCGGACGTCTCCGTTGCGGATGGCGGGTTTGACCACGAGGCGGCGGCCGGCACGGTCGGGGCGGACGTGGGGTCCGGCGTCGTCGTCCCAGCTGCCGGAGCTGGCCAGGTGCGCGATCGCGTCCTCGTCCACGACGTACCCGAGCCCCGGCGCCTCCCCCAGCACCAGATGCCCGTCGGCGACCTCCTGGTCCGCGCTGATCCCGACCGGCATCCCAAGATCCTGGATCTCGATCGACAGATGGTTCGGTACGACGGCCGCCGCATGGCCCAGCGGATTCACGTCGTACCCGACCGGGCTGACGGGCAGATCGAACGCATGCGCCAACGCCGACACCCGCAAGAAGTGCGTGATCCCCCAGACGCTGCCCGTCTGCACGATGTCGACGGCATTCGCCGCCAGCAACGGCCGGAACTGCTCCAGCCCTGTCAGGTTCTCGCCCGTGGCAACGGCAGCCTTCACCGACCGGGTCACCATCGCGAGCCCGTCGACGTCCCACCGCCGCACCGGCTCCTCGACCCACGCGAGATCCGCATGTTCCTCGATCCGCCGAATGTGCCGGACCGCTTCCTTCCGCGCCCACGACTCGTTCGCGTCCAGCATCAGCGCCGGCGCCGCCCCGGTCTGCTCGCGGTACAACTCGCTCAGCAGGTCCAGGCGTCGCAGGTCGTCGGCCACGTCGAGCCCGCCCTTGAGCTTCACCGCCTGCAGCCCGCGCTCCGCGAACTGCTTGTGCAGCCGGCTCAGCTCGTCGTCCGGCAACGGCCCGTCCAGCCCCGAGGCGTACGCCGGTACGACGTGATCGCGCGCGCCGAGCAACCGCCACAACGGCTGCTCGGCCGCCTTCGCCTTGAGGTCCCACAACGCCATGTCGAGCGCACCGATGGCACCGAACACGGCACCGGTGTGCCCGCGCTTGAACACCCACGCGAGCATCCGGTCGTACAGTGCCACGACCGCCCGCGGATCCTGCCCGTCGAGCGCCGGGAACAGCGCGTCGATCCCCTCGTGCGAGCCCAGCCCGATCCCTTCGAGCCCGGTGTCCGTGGTCAGTACGACGATCGGCACCGACGTACGGCCGGAGCCGACCGTCCCATTGGCGTCACCGATCGGTCTGCCCCAGTCGTGCACCGTGGTGAGCGTGCGGTATCCCGTGATGCGCATATGGCTATCCCTTGGTCGAGCCGGCGGTGACACCGTCGGTGATCTGGCGCTGGAAGAACAGGTAGATCGCGATCACCGGCACCGCGGCGACGAGTACCCCGCCGGCGAACAGCGGGATGTTGTCGGAGTACTGCCCGCGCAGTGCGGTCACTCCGACCATCAGCGTGCGGTGCTGCTCGGACTGCATCACGAGCAACGAGATCAGGACGTCGTTCCAGCAGAACAACGCGTTCAGGATGCCGACCGACAGCAGCGCCGGGCGGCCGAGCGGCAGCATGATCCGGCGGTACACGCCGAGCGTCGTACTGCCGTCGACCCGGGCGGCCTCGACCACCTCGGCCGGGATCCGCGAGTAGAAGCTCGTCATCAGGAAGATCGTGAACGGCAGGAACTGCCCGGTGTAGGCGAGGATCAGGCCTGGATACGTATCCAGCAGGTGCACCTGGCCGAGCACCCGGAAGAACGGCACCATGATCACCTGGAACGGGATCATCAACGCGCCCAGGCAGACCAGGAACAGCCACTTCCGGCCGCGGAACGTCACCTGGCTGAACGCGTACCCGGCCATCGAGCCGAGCAGCAGCAACAGCACGACCGCGCCGGCCGTGACCACGATCGAGTTGAACGTGTACCGGCCGAGCCCGGACGAGCTCCACGCGTCCGCGATGTTCGCCGCGGTCAGGTGATCGGCCAGCGAGAACTGGTTGAGTACGTATTCACGGCGCGACTTCATCGCGACGTTCAGCGTGAACAGCATCGGGTAGATCGTGGCCAGTGCCAGCAGGCACATCGGTACGGCGACGATCCGCCGGGTGAAACCGCGTTCGCGCATCGGTCACACCTCCTTCGTGGCGCGCTTGATCAGCCGGATCTGGGCGAGCCCGACGACGAGCATCACGAGGAACAGCACCATCGACGCGGCCGACGCCAGCGCCGGGCTGTTCATCTGCCCCTGGGTGACCCAGATGTAGAACTCCGGCAGGTACGTCGCACCGCCCGGGCCGCCCGCGGTCATCACGTAGACGAGGCCGAACATGCCGGTCAGCATCCCGATCATCGTGGTCACGAAGACGAACTGGATCGTCTGGCTGAGCTCCGGGACCACCACGTGCCGGATGGTCTGCGTCAGGTTCGCGCCGTCGCATCGCGCGGCGTCGAGCAGCGACTGGTCGAGTGTGGAGAAGCCGGCCATGAAGATCACCAGCGCCATCCCGAACGTCGCCCAGATGTGCACGCCGATCACCGACACGATCGCCAGGTGCGAGTTGCCCAGCCAGTCGACCGGGCCGAGGCCGACCACACCGAGCAACTGGTTCAGCGGCCCGTCCACGGACAGCAGGATGTTGAAGATCGCGCCGATGATCACCGGCGACAGCACGACCGGGAAGAAGTACACGCTCCGGTAGAACCGGTGGCCGGGGACCTTCAGGAACAGGAAGGTGGCCAGGATCCCCGGCACCGCGACCGCGACCGGCAGCGCCAGGAACAACAGCCCGACGTTCTTCACCGCGGTCCGGAAGACCGGGTCGGAGGCCAGCGTCTTGTAGTTGGCCAGGCCAACGAAGACGCCGTTGCGGTCGCCGTCCCCGGTCAGCGAGTACTGCGCACCGAGGACGAGCGGCACGACCCGCAACCCGACGATGATCAGCAGGGCCGGCGTCACCAGCACCAGCGCGGCGATCTTCTGCTCGCTGAGCCGCCACCGGCGTACGGCCGTCGTACGCCGGGCCGCGGGCACCGCCACGGTCTGCTCTCCGGAAGCGCTCACTTGTCCGACGCCGCCAGTTGGGTGAGGACCTGATCGACAGTCACGTCACCGCTGATCAGCTGCTGCGACAGCCGGTGCATCAGGTCGAGCGTCTTCGCGGACAGCGCGGTGTGCAGCAGCGGCTTGCTGTCCGGGAGCCAGGACACGATCTCGCCGGCCGCCGGTACGTCGACCGCCTTGGTGTCGATGGTCTTGTCGGCCGCGATCGCGCCGGCCTTCTCGAAGAACAGTTTCTCCGCGTCGGAGCTTGCCAGGCTCTTCACCAGGTCCATCGCCAGCGCCGGGTCCTTCGTCCACTTCATCACGCCGTACCCGATGCCGCCCTCGGCCGGGAGGAAGGTCGACTTCACGTTCGCCGGGTCCGAGATCGGCGGCTTGTAGACGCCCAGGTCCGGGCCGAGGAACTCGTCGAAGGACTTCCAGTGCGCGGTGTCCGAGATCAGGCCGATCACGTTGCCGCCCTTGCCGCCGGAGAACATCGTGAACTGGTCGTTGAACATGGCGGTCGAGTTGACGCCCTTGTTGTACCAGCCCTCGTCGTTGGTCTTCTTCCAGAGCTCGAAGATCTGCCGGACCTCGGGCGACTTCCAGTCCCGCTTTCCGGCCAGCCAGGCGTCGTACTGCGCCGGGCTGAACACGCCCGGGCCGAAGCCGGACAGGAAGAACTCGATGCCGAGGCCCTCCTTGTTGCCGAGGTTGAAGCAGGCGTTGCCGGACTTCTTGATCGCGGCGCAGTCCGTCTGCAGCTCGGCCAGCGTCGCCGGCGGCTTGTCCGGGTCGAGGCCGGCCTTCTTGTAGACGGCCTTGTTGTAGTAGAAGGGGAAACCCTGCAGTGTGACCGGAACGGCGTACGTCGTCTTGTCCTTGCGGAACGCGTCCCAGCCGACGAGGCGGTCCTTCAGGTCGCCGAGCTTGTCGTCGAGCGGCAGCAGCGCCGAGGCCCGCTCGCGCAGCTGCGCGCCGCCGTTGAACATCGAGATGTCCGGGCCCTTGCCGGCCTGGATCGCCGTACCGAGGATCGTGTAGTACTGGTCGTACGGCTGGGCGACGAACTCGACCTGCACGCCGGGGTGCTTGGCCTCGAAGTCGGACTTGGCCTTCGCGTAGTAGTCCTTCGTCGTGGCGTCGCCGGAGTGCCAGTCCCAGACGACCAGCTTGCCGGATCCGGCACCGCCCGCACTGGCACCGCTGCCCGCCTGACTCTGCGGAGCGGCCGCTCCGCAGGCGGCGGAGACGAGCGCCAGCGCCGGGACGAGCGCGGCGGCGACCCAGCCGCGGCGGAATTGCCAGAGATGGCCTGAGGCGCTCGACATGATCGCGCCCTCCTTCGTTCTTCGAGTTCGTTGGGGCTCTCGTTGTGGCAAGATGTTAGTTGTCTGTTGTCTGTTGTCAAGAGTTTGTTGACTGCTGACAGATGGGCGACAATCCGTGTACGCGTCAGGACATCGAGCTGGGAGGCACAGGTGACGTCGGACCCCGGACAGGCAACCGTGCGACTCGCACCCGCGGCGGCCGCGCGCCGCCCGGCACGACTCGCCGACCTGGTCGTCGAGTCGATCCTCGACGGGGTGGTGTCCGGGTCGATCCCGCCGGGCGCCGCGCTGCCGCCGGAGTCGGCGCTCTCCGAGCAGTTCCAGGTCAGCCGGATCACCGTCCGCGAGGCGGTGAAGCTGCTCGAGGCGAAGGGGCTGGTCGAGGTCCGGCGCGGGGTCGGCGCGGTCGTCAAGGACGACTCCAGCTGGAACCTGCTGGACACCGACGTGCTCGCGTCCGCGGTGCGCAACGACGCGAACCTGACGATCCTCGACGAGCTCGTCGGGGTCCGGATCGCGCTCGAGTCGAACCTGGCCGGCCTGGCCGCGGAGTACGCGACCGACGAGGACCGGGCCGCGATCGAGGCGGTCTTCCATCGGCTCGAGGCGGACACAGCCCGGCCGGAGGTCTTCATCCAGACCGACGTCGAGTTCCACGACCGGATCATGGCCGCGTCGGGGAATCGGCTGGCCCGGTCGATCGTCAGCACGGTGCACAGCCAGGCGCGGACCAGCATGCGGTACCAGGGCCACCCGAGCGTCGAGGACGTCCGTACGACGAACTCCGAACACCGGATCGTCCTGGACCGCATCCTCGCCCGCGACCCCGCCGGCGCCGCCGCCGCGATGACCGACCACATCCGCTCCGCCTGGCAGCGCCGCCGCCCGCTCCCGCCCGCCTGACGCTCCGCCGCCGGTTGCCGGATCCGGTCGTCAGGTCTTGACGGCCCTGTCCGGGACTCCTACGTTGCCGCTGACAGATGACAGACAACAGACGACATAGGAGTTCTGGATGCCCCGACATCGTCCGGCTCGCGTGCTCGCCGCAGCCGCCCTCACCGCCCTCACTGCCCTCTCGTCCACCGCCCCGACCTTCGCCGCCCCGCGCCCCACCGACGTCATCCTGGTCGCCCCGGACGGCAAGAAGCCTCAGAACCTCGACGCCGACCAGGTCGTCCGGACCCTCGACGCCGCCCAAGCCCTCGTCCGCGCCCGCAGCGCGACCACCGACGTCCGCGTCCTCCTCACCGGCGGCACCTACGAGCTGACCGCCCCGCTACAGTTCGGCACCCGCGACGGCGGCCGCAACGGCCACACCGTCACCTGGCAGAGCGTCCCCGGCCAGCGCGCCGTACTCTCCGGCGGCACCAGGATCACCCACTGGAAGCTGACCGACCCGGCCAAGAACATCTGGTCCGCCGACGTCCCGGCCGGCACCCGGTCGCGCCAGCTGTACGTCGACGGCAAACTCGCCCAGCGGACCCAACTGCTCCTCGCCGAGTCCAAGAAGACCCGCGGCAGCCTGGTGTTCAGCCAACGCGGGCTCACGGTCAACGATCCGGTCCTCGCCGCGCAGATCGCCGCCCTGTCCAATCCCGGCGCGCTGGAGATCGAGGAGCTCGGCTCGTTCACCGACCGCTACTCCCCCGTCCACTCGGTCGACGGCAACACCCTGGTGATGGAGCAGCCGGCCTGGGACAACAACAACTTCGGGTACGACACCCTCAAGTCGCCGTACGCCCGCGGCGCGATCTACCTGAACAACGCGTACGAGCTGATCTCCGGCCCGAACCAGTGGTACCTCGACTCCGCGAAGGGCAAGCTCTTCTACCGCCCCGCCGACGGCCGGTCGATGGCCGCGGCCGACGTCCGGCTCCCCCGGCTCGAGTCGCTCGTCCAGATCGGCGGGAGCTACGCCGATCCGGTCCAGAACCTTGCCTTCAGCAACATCACGTTCGCCCACAGCACCTGGAACTTCCCGAGCGGGCCGCAGGGTTACGTCGACCAACAGAGCGGCGCGCACGCGGTCGGCGAGTACGCCAAGCCCGCCGACTTCCTGACCAGCTGCCAGAACGGCTGCCCGGAGTTCGAGAAGACCCGTAACGAGTGGCACCAGATCCCGGCCGCCGTGCAGGTGTCCGCCGCCGCGCACGTCAGCTTCGACGGCAACAGTTTCGAGCAGCTCGGATCCGTCGGACTCGGCCTCGGCATGGACCCGAACGCGCACGCGTCCGGCACCGGGTACGGGGCCGCCGAGATCGATGTCCGTGGCAACAGCTTCACGAACAGCGCGGCCTCGGCGATCGTCGTCGGCGGCGTCCAGCCGGACGCCCACCACCCGCGGGACCCGCGGATGACGAACCACGACGTGCGGATTGTCAACAACAGGATTGTCGGCGTCTCGAAGGAGTACCGCGACAACGCCGGCATTCTGTCGACATACGTCACGCGGGCGACGATCACCCACAACACGCTGACGGATCTGCCGTACGACGGGGTCGACATCGGCTGGGGATGGGGTATCAACGACCCGGGCGGCAACCAGTACTACCTGAAGGCCGGGCTGTACAACTATCAGCCGATCTACGACACACCGACCACGTTCCGCGAGAACTACGTCGCGTACAACCTGATCCACGACACCAAGCAGGCGATGCACGACGGCGGCAGCATCTACACGCTCTCCGCGAGCCCGGGCGCCGTGATCGAACGCAACTACGTGTACGACAGCCAGGTGACGTTCGGCGCGCTGATCGACCAGGGCACCCGGTACGTCGTGATGCGTGACAACGTGTTCCTCGGCAGCAGCCGCTGGGTCTACATCAACTCCGACGCCGGCAACCCGGACACCTTCAACACCAAGGACAACCTGGTCACCGGCAACTGGTGGGACGTCGGCCCGGAACGCAACCCCGAGGGCCCCGGCTACAACAACCAAGTGATCGGCAACACCCAGATCACCGACGGCAACTTCCCACCCGAGGCCCGCCAGGTGATGACCGAGGCCGGCGCCCGCTAGACACGCCGCGTCAGCCTACGAATCCGCTCCGCAGCCGCCCGGGGCCGGCGGGGCGTCGTGCCCAGATCGTTGCCTCCGCATCGCTCCTTGACCCATTGTGCGGGAAATCGATTTCTGCCACACTCCCCGGCATGAACAGCGTGGGCAGGGTCGGTGTGATGGCGGGGCTGGCGTGCCTGGCCCTGTCGAGCACCACCGCCTGCGGCGGGGTGCCCGCCACGAACGATCCGCGCCTGAGCGGCGACCAGAAGGCGCCGTTCCGGCTCGGCGGCGTCGAGCACGTGACGAAGGTAGCGCAGCTGACAGGCCACGACTCGATCAACCACACCGGATCCGTCGAGGTGGTCGGGCAGGACCTCGGGTCGATGTTCGACGCCGACGGGAAGACCTGGTTCGTGTTCGGCGACACGTTCGGGCAGCGCGAGGACGGGCACACCGGAGGCGGCGGCACCGAGTGGCGCTCGAACACGATGGCCTGGACCACCGACAGCAACCCGGCCGACGGCATCACCTTCGGCGGTTATGTCACCGACGACACCGGCTGGGCGAAAGAGCTGATCCCGGGCAAGAAGATCGACAACGACGAGATGACGATCATCCCGACGTACGGCTTCGCCGCGAACGGCGCGATGTACCTCGCGTACATGTCGGTGCGGCACTGGGGTGACCCCGGCGAATGGGAGACCAACTACGCCGGTCTCGCGAAGTCGACCGACCACGGCCAGAACTGGACCACGCTGGAGTCCCCGCGCTGGGACGGCAACAGCAACTTCGTCCAGGTCAGCGTCACGAACCTCGACGGGACGCTGTACTTCTGGGGTGTCACGCACGGCCGGTTCGGCGGCGTCGCGCTGATGCGGGTCGCCGAGGCGGACGTCGAGCACCAGAAGGCGTACGAGTACTTCACCGGCGTCCGCGACGGCAAGCCCACCTGGGGCAAGGACCCGGCCGCGGCCGCACAGATCGCGGACGGGACCGTCGGTGAGCTCTCGGTGATGTGGAGCGAGTACCTCGGCCGCTGGATCATGACCTCGACCGACGGGTCCGGCCTGGGCTCGACGATCCGCGAAGGCATCACGCCCTGGGGTCCGTGGGGTGACCCGAAACCCCTCGTCACCCAGGAGGATCTGCCCGGCGTCTACTCGCCGTACCTGCATCCCGGGTACGTCGCGAACGGCGGCCGGACGATCTACTTCTCGATCTCCCAGTGGGGTCCCTACAACGTGTTCTGGTACCGCGCCGACCTCGTCAAGCAGTCGAAGTGACCGGCACCCGGCACCATCTATCACAGATCACAAGGAGCAGGAACATGCGTCACCGGAGACTCAGGATTCTCGTCGCCTCGGCCGTGGCCGCGACCCTCGCCCTCGCCGGCTGCGGCTCGTCCGACAACTCGGGGGGCTCCGGCGGTAAGGGCGGGACGACCGAGATCACCTTCTGGCAGCAGCAGTTCGAGCCGTACCAGCAGAAGTGGTTCAAGACGTACGTCGACAAGTTCAACGCGTCGCAGACCGCCGTCAAGGTCAAGTACCAGGTGGTTCCCGGTGACACCTGGACGCAGAAGCTGAAGGCGGCGCAGGCCGCCGGCACCCAGCCCGACGTCGCGACCACGAACTACGGCGGCATCCCGGCGGGCGTCGCGAACGGCCAGTTCGCCGAGCTCGACGGGCTGCTCCCGGACAAGGCGTGGGACGACATCAAGCCGAACGTCGCCGGCTTCGTCAAGGTCGACGGCAAGCACTACGCGTACCCGATGCTGGTCGAGCCCTCGACCGTGCTCTACTACCGCAAGGACCTGGTCACGGCCGCCGGGCTCGACCCGAACTCGCCGCCGAAGACCTGGGACGAGCTGCTCACCTGGGCCCAGAAGCTGACCAAGGGCAACGTGAAGGGGATGACGATGGCCTCCGTCGCCCCCGACCTCGGCTGGTCGAGCTGGGGCCTGCAGTACAACGCGTGCGGCCACCTGCCGATCAACGACGACTGGTCCGCCGCGAACGCGAAGGACCCGTGCTACACGAAGCTCTTCCAGCTGTACCAGACCCTGTTCCAGAAGGGCTGGATGCCGCAGCAGCCGAAGGTCGGGTACGCCGACGCGTCGCCGTACGGCCAGGGCCAGGTGGCGATGATGGCGGACGGCTCGTGGGCCGTCGGGCAGCTCAAGCAGAGCTTCCCCGCGATGATCAAGAACACCGCGGTCGCGCCGTTCCCGTCCGTCGACGGCGACCCGAGCAAGCCGACCGCGACGCTCGGCGGCTGGACGCTGACCGTCGACGGCAAGTCGAAGAAGAAGGAGGCCGCGGCCAAGTTCATCGACTACCTGCTGGCCGGCGACCCGGCGATCATGGCCGACTTCTTCCGGCAGAGCGGCTTCTCGAAGTACACCGTCCGTACGTCGGTCGACAAGGCGCTGGCCGGTGACCCGGCGGCCACCTCCGACCCGTTCATGAAGATCATCAGCGACAAGGTGGTCGCGACCGGCAAGGCCGAGCCGGCCTACCCGTTCGACATCTCGCTGGCCTTCGCGACCGCGATCGAGTCCGTGATGAAGGGCAAGTCCGACATCCCGGCCGCGACCCAGAAGGCGAGTGACGCGATCGACCGGGTGATCAAGCAGCAGCACCTCAAGGGCACGGCACCGAAGGGCTGACCGGACGATGCTCGACACCTCCACACAGCCGACGGGCCGGGTCACCCAGGTGACCGGCCCGTCGCGCCGGACCCGCCGCGGCAGGAAGGTCGCCGAGCAGGTGCCGCGGCACCTGCGGGCCCATCTGACCGCCTACCTGATGATCGCGCCGATGGTGATCCTGCTCGGGATCTTCGTGATCTGGCCGCTCGTCTACGCGTTCTACCTCAGCTTCTTCGAGATGAGCTTCTACAAGGACGCGAAGTTCGTCGGGTTCGACTTCTACCAGTACGTGCTGACCGACCGGACTTCTACGCGTCGCTGTGGGTCGGCCTCAAGCTGGCGATCATGGTCGTACCGGCGATCCTCGTCCTCGCGCTGCTGCTCGCGAGCTTCATCGCGACGCTGTCGAAGCGGCTGGCGGCGTTCATGAAGACCACCGTCTACGTGCCGGCGGTCGTCTCGAGCGTCGTCGCGGCGATCATCTTCGTCTTCATCTACCAGGACGAGGGCGTCGCGAACTGGTTCATCGGGCTGTTCGGCCACGGGCCCGTCGCCTGGCTGAACACGGCCGGTACGGCGCTGCCGGCGGTGGCGATCCCGGCGGTCTGGCTCGGGTTCGGCGTCTCGACGCTGATCATGCTCGCGGGCATCCTCGACATCCCGGAGAGCTACTTCGAGTCGGCCCGGCTGGACGGCGCGAACTTCTGGCAGCGCACCCGGTACATCACGGTCCCGTCGCTGCGCAACGTCATCCTGTTCCTGCTGGTCACCGGGCTGACGCTGACGATCCAGGAGTTCCAGCTGCCGCTGGTGATGACGAACGGCGGCCCGGTGGACGCCACCAACACGCCGAACCTGTACATCTTCAACAGCTTCCGCGACGGTACGCCGTACGCGACGAGCTACTCGCTGACGGCGGCGCTGCTGCTCTTCATCGTCATCGGCACCATCTCGATCATCATCTTCCGGGTCGTCAGCTCCGAGAAGTCGTCGGACGCCTGAGGCGTCACCGAAAGGACCTTTTCGATGAACCGCTCGTGGTACGCCCCGCGCCGGCTGCTGTCGTACCTGCTGGTCGCCGGCATCGCCCTCACCGCGCTCTTCCCGCTCGCGTGGATGGCGATGTCCGGCTTCAAGAGCCGGACCGAGGTACTGCGCAGCCCGTTCCAGTTCTTCCCCGACGTCTGGCGGGTGGAGAACTACCGCCTGATCCTCGCCGACCCGGCGTTCGTCCGGGCGATGGGCATCACGTTCCTCGGCGCCGTGCTCTTCACGGTCGCCAGCCTGGTGGTGAACTCCACGGCCGCGTACGCGTTCGCGCGGCTCGAGTTCGCCGGCAAGCGGCTGTGGTGGATCGTCTGCATCACCCCGATGTTCATCCCGGCGATGGCGATCCTGCTGACGTCGTTCGTCGTGGTGAGCAAGCTCGGGATGCTCGACACGCTCGCCGTGCTGATCGTCCCCGGTGTCGCGTCGAGCGCCCAGATGTTCTTCCTCCGCCAGTTCTACCTGAACATGCCGGCCGCGGTGGAGGAGGCCGCCCTGATCGACGGCGCGACCCGCTGGCAGATCTTCCTGCAGATCTTCGTACCCCAGTCCCTCGGCCCGTACGTCGTGGTCGGCATCGGCTCGTTCCTCGCGTACTGGAACTCGTACGTCTGGCCGGTCCTCGTCGTGTCGAACCCGGACCTGACGCAGATCATGCAGTACCTCGCCACGTTCCGCTCCTCGCGCGGCAACGACTGGGGCATGCTGATGGCCGGCTCCACGCTGGCCGCCCTTCCGACCATCGTCCTGGTCCTGATCTTCCAGCGCTACATCGTCAACGGCGTCCGCCTGGCCGGCCTGAAGTAGCCGTCCCGCGGCTGAAGACTGTCACATCTCTGCTGCGGCAGCCGACATACACATCATGAAACTGGTGGTGTTCGGAGCACATGGTGGGACTGGTCTGCATCTGACCCGGCAGGCGCTCGAGCTCGGGCATGGTGTGGTCGCGGTGACGCGGCGGCCTGGGGAGTTTCCGGTCGTTCATCCGAGGCTGACCGTTACCGGCGGCGACGTCTACGAGGTCGAGGACGTCGCCGCGGCCGTCGAGGGTGCGGACGCGGTGCTGTCCGCGCTCGGCGTCCCGTTCACCCGGCGACCGGTCACGGTCTACAGCCGCGGTACGGCGAACATCGTTGCCGCCATGGAGCGCCACGGCGTCAAGCGGATCGTGGTGATCAGCTCGGTCTCCACCGACCCACACCCGCACGGCGAGGCCGGCTTCCTGATGAACAAGGTGATCCAGCCGCTGGTCACCGCCACGATCGGCAGGACGACGTACGCCGACATGCGCCGGATGGAGGCAGACCTCCGGGCCACGACGCTCGACTGGACCGTGGTCCGCCCGGCCGGGCTCTACGACGCCGACCGTGTGACGGCGTACAGACTGGAGGAAGATCGCACCGACGGCTTCCGGACGAGCCGCGCCGACCTGGCCGCGTCCGTCCTCGCCCAACTGGACACCACCCAATGGGTGCACCGCAACGTCGCGGTGACGACCTCCGACGGCGCACCGAGCCTGCTGCAACTGATGTTCGGCGAAGCCCTCCCCCGCCGCTGAACCCCAACCGCCACGGACGTCGCCGTTAACAGGTTGTAACGCGGTCGCTCCAATACCGCGCTGGCACGGGTTCGGGTGGAGTCGGATGCTGGAGAAGGGCGGTACGGGGGGGAGGACCGGGTTGACTGACGATCGGCGGCCGAGCGGTATCGGACTGCCGTCGAGCCGCTGGATGTGGGCTGCGGCGGTGCTCGCCGGTACGGCGGCGTGTGTCCTGCTGCCGTTGTTGTGGGACCACACCGGCGCCGACCTCAAGGTCTACCGTCTCGGCGGCGACACGATCCTCAGCGAACCGTCGGCGCTCTACTCGGCCCGGCTGCCGGTGATCTCCTTGCCTTTCACCTATCCGGCGTTCGCCGCGCTGGTCTTCGTACCGTTCGCGCTGCTGCCCTGGCCGCTCGCGTACGGCGTCTCGATCGCCTGCTCGATCGTTGCGCTGTGGGTGATCGTCCGGTACTCGCTGCGCGACCAGCGGCTACGGACGGCGGCCGTGCTGGTGGCAGTCGCCGGGTGCCTCCTGGTGGAGCCGGTGCGCGAGACCTTGTCGTACGGTCAGATCAACCTGTTCCTCTGCGCACTCGTCATGTACGACGTACTCGACGGGAAGCACCCCGGCCGGGGCAGCTGGGTCGGGGTCGCGGCCGGTATCAAGCTGACGCCATTGGTCTTCCTCGCGCTGCTCCTCGTCACCAAGCAGTGGCGTGCCCTCAGGTATGCGGCCGGAGCCTTCTGCGGCACCCTCCTGATCGGCTTCGTCGCGGCACCGAGCGCGTCGTGGGAGTACTGGACGCGGCTGGTGTTCAACGCGGGCCGGATCGGCCCGCCCGCGTTCGCCGGCAACCAGTCCTGGAACGGGCTGCTCGTCAGACTCGGCGCACCCTCCGGCGGAACCGTTTGGATGGTCCTGGTGCCGGCAACAGTCATCACCGGCCTCTGGTTGAGCCGCCGCCTGTACAACCAGGGCCAACCGCTCGCGAGCCTGTCGGTGTGCGCCACGATCGGGTTGCTCTGCGCACCGATCTCGTGGAACCACCACTGGGTGTGGATGATCCCTCTCGGCGTTGCCCTCACGAAGGTCGTGCCCGTCGACCGGCCGCTCGCCAGGGTCGCGGTGGCTGTTGTCTGGTTCGGCTACCTGATCTTCGCACCGTACCGCTGGGTGCCGCGCGCCGACGGCCGGGAGTTCTCCTGGACCGTCGGCGAGCAACTCCTCGGCAATGCCTACGTGATCGCCGCGCTGGCAGCACTCGTCGTACTCGCCGTCACGAGCACCAGCCGACGCGACCGTCAGCAGACGGTGTACTCGGGAGCCGGATCGTTGTAGCTGTCGGACCAGGGACCCGAGCTCACGATGATGTGCACACCGAGGCACGGGGCCGAGGCCGGGGAGTAGAGCATCCCGCTGGTTCCGACGGCGTAGTCCTTCGCCGACGTGCTGGACGACCCGTAACGACCGTCGATACTCGCCGCGATCCCCATCCCGTTCGGGTTGCTCGGTGCGACCTGCACCCAGTTGGTCACGCAGCGGGGCGACCAGTAGATCCGCATTTGTCCGACGTACCGGCCGTACTTGTCCCAGACGCCCGTGGAGTGGATCACCTGTTGGTCGCTCGTACAGCCCTTGATCCACGGGAAGTACCCGTTCAGCTCGGTCCCTGCGTGCGCCGGCAGCGCCAGCACCGCGGTACCCGTGATACCTAGTGCCAGCGCTGCGACGGTCGTCCGAATCCTGCTCTTCAATCTCATGTCCGGGAACGTAACAACGGGCCGAGAGCAACTACCTAGGATTAAGGCAAAGGCTTCATGCTGCGCTGCTCGAGTACCACGACGGGAATCTGGCGATCGGTACGTCGCTGGTAGCGCTCGTAGCCTGCGTGGATCTTGACGATCCTCGCCCACAGCGCCTCCCGCTCGGCTCCGGTCGCGGTGCGGGCGTGGACGGATCGGGTGCGGCCGCGGAGCAGCACCTCGACGTCGGGGTTCGCGCGCAGGTTCCGGTACCAGGCGGGGTGTCGGTCGTCGCCGCCGAACGACGCCACCAGCGCGATCCGCTCGTCGTCGGCGATCGGTGCGGTCAGCATCGTCGTGCGCCGCTGACCGGTCTTCCGCCCGACGGTCACGAGCCCGACCACCGGCATCCCCAACGCCCGGCCGAACACCCGCCCCTTCGACCCGAAGAACACCGCCACATGCAGCCGCGTCGAGAACTTGTACAGCACGTCCTTGATCCGCATCTCCACCCCTCCATCGCAACTCCAAGTTGCGATCTCCAGCGTGACACACCCCTTCGCGTATCGCAACTCTGAGTTGCGATACGCTGGCAGAGTGACGGGAGTTGAGCGACCTCGAGCACCCGGGCGGGGGCCGAAGGTGCGGGCGGCTGTGCTCGATGCGACTCTGGCCGAGTTGGCGGACGGTGGATACGCGGGGTTGACGATCGACAAGGTCGCCCGGCGGGCCGGCGTGCACAAGACGACGGTTTACCGCCGGTGGCCGAATCGCGAGCGCTTGGTTGCCGACGTACTCGGCGAGCACCTCACGACCGACTTCCCGATCCCCGACACCGGGAGCCTGGCCGACGACCTGCGCGCGCTCGCGCAGGCCTTCGTCGCCTGGGTGACCAGCCCGCCGGGCCGGATGATCTTCACCGCGATCTACAGCGACGCGGCCCGCTTCACCGAGATCGACGACGTACGCCGGGACCTGTTCGAGTACGGCCCCCGCCGCGCGAAGCTCGTCGTGGAGCGCGCCGTCGCCCGCGGCGAACTGCCCGTCGGCACGAACCCGGTCGCGGTGATCCGCACGTTGATCGCGCCGATCTACTTCCAGCTCACGGTCGTGTCCGAACCCGTCGACGAACACACAGCGGAACAAGCCGCCGGCATCGCTCTCGCGGCCGCGCGGGCCGGGGTCTTCCACCTGTGAAATCATGCTCGGCATGCGCGGAAGAACGGACCACCTGACCTGGTACCGGACCGATGAGGCAGCGGCTGAGGTCGTCTTCCTGCACGGGTTCACCGACTCGGCGCAGTGCTGGGATCCGGTGATCCGAGCGCTCCCGGGCGTCCGGACCCTGGCGATCGACGCCCGCGGACACGGCGAGTCCGGGCTTCCCGACGAGCCGATCCGCTACACCGCCCACCGCGACGACGCCGCCCTCGTACTGTCGGACCAGCCGGAGAACGGCGGAGTCGTCGTGGTCGGCCACTCGATGGGCGCGATGGCCGCCGCCTACCTGGCCGCGTCGCGGCCGGACCTGGTGCGGGCCGTCGTACTGGAGGATCCGCCGACCGGTGCCCCGGGCAACCATCAGGACGAGCCGTGGTCCGAGCCGGAGTGGCTCGCCGAGCTCCGCGCCCTCGAGCTGCCGGACCGGATCGCCCGGGGCCGGGCCAACGACCCGGGCTGGCCCGACGACGAGCTCGAACCGTGGGCCGTGTCGAAGGGGCAGGTCAACCCGCACCTGTTCGACCTGACGTTCCAGCAAGCAGGCCCGCTGACCGAGCTGCTCGCCGCGATCACCTGCCCGGTCCTGCTGATCCACGGCGACACCGACCGCGGCGGACTCATCTCCCCGGAGTACGCCGAGCAGTGCGCGCAGGCCGCCGCCGGCGAGTTCCACGCAGTACACATCCCGGAAGCCGGCCATTCGGTACACCGCGACAACCGCCCGCGGTACCTGGCGGAACTCACCGCGTTCCTGACGCACCACGACCCAAAGGATGCCCGATGAAGAGCGTGCCCCTCGGCGCCACCGGCCTCGCCGTCCCGAACGTGACCCTCGGCGTGATGCGGATCGGCGGCAAGACCGACGACGAGATCCGCACCCTCGTCCGCACCGCGCGTGACGCCGGCATCGACTTCTTCGACCACGCCGCCGTGTACGGCGGTGCGCTGCACGGCGCCGAGGAACGGTTCGCCGACGCGCTTCGGCTGACGTCGTCCGAGCGTGCCGAGATCACCCTCCAGACCAAGGCGGGCATCGACCCGGCGGCCGGGTACGACTCGTCGTACGAGCATCTGGTCGGCTCGGTCGACGACTCGCTGCGGGCGCTGCGCACCGACTACCTCGACGTCCTGCTCATCCACCGTCCCGACGCACTCGTCGAACCGGCCGAGGTCGCGCGGGCGTTCGACGACCTGGAGGCGGCGGGCAAGGTCCGGGCGTTCGGGGTGTCCAACCACACGCCACTGCAGATCGAGCTGCTGAAGACCGCCGTACGGCAGCCGCTGGTCGTCAACCAGCTACAGCTGTCGCTCACGCACGCGCCGATCGTCGCGCAGGGCGTCGCCGCGAACATGGCCGGGCTCGACCAGTCCGCCGTGATCGACGGTGGCGGCGTCCTCGACTACTGCCGCATCCACCGCATCACGGTGCAGGCGTGGTCCCCGTTCCAGGCCGGCTTCTTCACCGGTCCGTTCCTCGGCTCACCGGACTACCCCGAGCTGAACGCGGTGATCGACCGCCTCGGCAAGCAGTACGGCGTACCGCCGATCGCGATCGCCACCGCCTGGATCACGCGGCATCCCGCGCAGATGCAGGTCGTCCTCGGCACCACCACACCCGAGCGTGTCGCGGGCGCCGCGCAAGGCTCCGACGTCCCGCTGACACGCGCCGAGTGGTACGAGCTGTTCAAGGCGGCCGGCCACCAGGTGCCGTGACCGGTCAGCCCTTCAGTCCGCTGTTGGCGACCCCCTCGATGACGTAGCGCTGCACGACGACGTACAGGATCAGCACCGGGATGGCGGCCAGCGTCGCGCCCGCCATCACGACCGGGTAGTCCGTGGTGTAGGCACCCTGCAGTGTCGCCAGACCTGGTGCGAGCGTCATCTTCTCCGGGCTGAACAGCACGAACACCGGCCAGACGAAGTCGTTCCAGGCGCCGAGGAAACTCAGCACCGCGAGCGTCACCAGCGCCGGTTTCGACAGCGGCAGCACGATCCGGGTGAAGATCGTCCAGGAGTTCGCCCCGTCGATCAGCGCGCTCTCCTCCAGCTCCCGCGGGATCGCCAGGAAGAACTGCCGGAGGAAGAACACCCCGAACGCGTTGGCCGCTCCGGGCACCACCAGCGCCCAGATGCTGTCCAGCCAGCCGAGCGTGCTCATCGTCAGGTAGTTCGGCATGAAGAAGATGAAGCCCGGGACGAACAGCGTCGCGATCAGTGCGCCGAACAGCAGGTTGCGCCCGACGAACTGCATCCGCGACAACGCGTACGCCGCCATCGAGGCGACCGTGACGACCAGCAGCATGTGCAGGACCGAGACGATCAGCGAGTTCGCCAGCCACAGGTACACCGGGTTCGCCGCGTCGGCGAAGATCATGTGGTACGCACGCAGCGTCCACTGCCCCGGCAGGATGTGGATCGGGATCGACCTGGCGTCGGTCTCGGTCTTGAACGTCGTCAGCAGCATCCACAGCAGCGGCAGGACGAAGATCAGCGAGATCACCGTCATCGCGACGTACGTCAGCGGTCCGACCCGGTGCCGCGAATAGGCCCGTCGCCGGCGTCCCGTACCGCTGTCGTCCGGCGTCGCGGTCGGCGTTACGTCCTGAAGAGTCGTCGTCACTTGCGCTCCCTCATCAGCAGGAAGTTGGCGATCGAGACCAGTGCGAGCACGAGTGCCAGCACGTAGCTCATCGCGGACGCCGTACCCATCCGGAAGCCCCGCAGACCCTCGTTGGTCATCGCCATGATCGCCGTCGTCGTACTGTCTCCCGGCCCGCCGTGGGTCAGCAGGTACGGCTGGCCGAACAGGTTCGCGCTGGCCAGGATCGTGGTGGTCAGCACGAACACGAACACGTTCCGCAGCCCTGGAACGGTGACGTGCCGGAACTGGCCCCAGCGGCCGGCGCCGTCGAGCTCGGCTGCCTCGTACAGCTCCGGTGGGAGCGACTGCAGCCCGGCCAGAAAGATCACCGCGTTGAAGCCGATCGTCCACCAGATCGTGGTGACCAGGATCGTGATCCACGCCTCCGGCTGACTCGACAGCCACGCGACCTTCGGCAGCCCGATCCCGGAGAGCAGCCCGTTGACCAGGCCGACCTCCGGGTCGAACAGATACCCGAACAGCACCCCGACCACCGCGACCCCGAGCACGAACGGCGTGAAGATCACCGCGCGGAAGAACGTCCGGCCGGGGAACTGCCGGTTCAGCAGCAGCGACAGCAGCAGCGGGATCGCCACCAGGAACGGCACGCTGATCAGGACGAAGAGGAACGTGTTCTTCATCCCGTTCCAGAACGGCTGGAAGATCACCGACCCCGAGTTGAACAGGTCACGGTAGTTCTGCAACCCCACCCACGGCTTGCCCGGCAGCATGAAGTCCCAGTTGTGCAGGCTCATCCAGACACCGCGGATCGCCGGCCAGATCAGGAACGTCAGCATCAGCACGACGAACGGGGCGACGAACAGGTACGGCGTCCACGGGCGGTGGTGGCGCAGCGCGGTCCGGCTCATGGCCCCGACTCACCCGTACTTCTTCTTGTTCGACGTCAAGATCTGATCGCCCTTCTGGGCCGCGTCCCGGAGCGCCTGGTCGACCGGCTTCTTGCCCGTCATCGCCAGGCTGACGGCCTTCGACCACTCCGGGTCGGTGTCGCCCATGCCCGGCACGTTCGGCGGGAAGTGCGCCCAGTCGATCATCTTCTCGAACTGCTTGACCTCGGTGTACTTCTGGAAGTCCGCCGACTCGCGGACCGACTTGCGGGCCGGCACCATCCCGGCCTCGGCCCAGCCGACCGAGTGCTGGCTCATCCAGTTGATGAAGAACCGCGACGCGTCCGCCTTGTTCTTGTCGTCCTGCACCTGGCGCGGCAGCGTGAAGCAGTGCGAACCGGCCCAGGTCTGCTGCTGGGAGCCGAGCACCGGGATCGGCGCGCAGCCCCAGTCCAGGCCCTTCGCCGTCTTGCAGGGCGTCACCATCCACGGGCCGACGATCATGAACGCGGCCTTGTTGTTGCTGAACGACACCCAGTCGCCGTCGCCCGCCGCGTTCTGCGGTGAGTACCCCTGGTCGATCAGGCTCTTGAAGAACGTGATCGAGTCGATCGCGGGCTGATCGCCGAAGCCGGTCTTGGTGCCGTCATCGCTGATCATGTAGCCGCCGTTCTGGAAGATCATCGACTGGGCGATCAGCCCGCCGACGCTCAGCGCGCTCACCCAGTAGCCCTTGACGCCCTTGGACTTGCACTTGTCCAGGATCGCCATGAACTCGTCCTTGGTGGTCGGCGGCTTCTCCGGATCCGCGCCGACCTGGGACAGCACCTTCTTGTTGTAGTAGAGCCCCGCCGGGTGGATGTCGAGCGGGATCGCGTACTGCGAGTCCTTGTAGTGCGCCGACTTCCACACCGCGTCCGCGTAGTCCGCGGCCGTCAGGTTGAGGCCCTTCACCACGTCGTCGATCGGCTGGATCACCCGCCGGGCGGCGTTGGTCGCGATGTCCGCGGTGTGCATCAGGCAGATGTCCGGGGCCTTGCCGCTCTGCACCGCGGCCGGCAGCTTCTGGAACAGGTCGGCCCACGCGATCGAGGTGGTGGTGACCTTGATCTTCGGGTTCGCGGCCATGAAGTTCGCGACCAGCTTCTTCATCACCGGGCCGTCGCCGCCGGTCAGTCCGTTCCAGTACTGGAGCTCGACGTTCGGGCCGTCGTACCCGTCCGCGCCGCCCTTTCCGGTGGCCGGCGCCGTCCCGGCCTGGCCGGGTCCGTGACTACCGCCGCAGGCCGCGAGCGACAGGCCGGCCGCGGCCGCGCCGGCAACGCCGAGCAGTGTCCGGCGGCCGAGCCGCACAGGATCTGGTGCGTTCATGGTCAGGTCCTTTCTGAGGGGATCAACGGCTCGTGAGCCGAATGCAGTGCCACGACGCCGGCGGCAGCGTGACCTCGAGGTTGCCGCCGGCAACTTCGGAGACGCCCGGGTGCGGGACCACCCGGTCGGGCGCGTCCTGGGAGTTGACGGCGTACCGGTCGTCCTCGGCGACGGTCAGGTGCTCGACCACCCGGAGGTCGCCGAACGCCCCGAGCCGGACCGTCCACGAGGTCGACTCGGTCAGCGACCGGTTGACCGCGAAGACGGCGAGGTCGCCGGACTCCGCGTCGTACGTCGCGACCGCCCAGACCTGTTCGACCTCGCCGTACGCCGGCGTGTCGATCCGGCCGTGGTCGCCGGCGAGCATCAGGACGGTTCCGCGCGCGTGCTTCGCGGTCAGCGCGAACGGGTGGAAGATCGTCTGCCGCCACGCCGGTCCGCCCTCGGCGGTGAGGATCGGGGCGATCGCGTTCACCAGCTGCGCCTGGCACGCCACGCCGACCCGGTCGGTGTTGCGCAGCAGCGTGATCAGCAACGATCCGACCACGACCGCGTCGAGTGCGTTGTAGACGTCCTGGATGAGCTCGGGTGCCTCGGACGCCTCGGTCCGCTGCACCTCCTGCTCCCCGTGCCGGGCGGCGAACCACACGTTCCACTCGTCGAACGACACCTTGATGCGCTTCTCCGAGTGCCGCATCGCCGCGACGTGGTCGGCGGTCGCGACCACGTCCCGGATGAAGCGGTCCATGTGTGTCGAGGCAGCCAGGAACGACGCCTCGTCACCGCCGACCGGCTCGTAGTACGCGTGCGCGGAGATCAGCTCGACGTCGTCGAAGCAGTGCTCGAGGACAACCCGTTCCCACTCGCCGAACGTCGGCATCGTGGTGTTCGACGAGCCGCACGCGACCAGCTGGAGATCCGGGTCGAAGGTCTTGTACGCCCGCGCGACCTCCTGCGCGAGGCGCGCGTACTCGAGCGGCGTCTTGTGCCCGATCTGCCAGGGGCCGTCCATCTCGTTGCCGAGGCACCAGAGCCGGACGTCCCAGGGTTTGCCGTAGCCGTTCGCGACGCGTTGATCGGCGTACCGGGTGCCGGCCGCGCCGTTGACGTACTCCAGGTAGTCGACCGCCTCGGACAGGCCGCGGTTGCCGAGGTTCACGGCGAGCATCGGCTGGATGCCGATACGGTTGCACCAGGCAAGGAAATCGTCGGTGCCGACCTGGTTGGTCTCGATCGAACGCCAGGCCAGGTCGAGCACCCGGGGCCGCTGGTCGCGCGGCCCGACACCGTCCTCCCAGCGGTAGTTCGAGACGAAGTTGCCGCCCGGGTAACGGACGACGGTGGCGCCGAGCTCGCGCACCAGCGCGGCGACGTCACCCCGGAACCCGTCGGCATCGGCGGTGGGGTGGGTAGGTTCGTAGATCCCGGTGTAGACGCAGCGGCCGAGATGCTCGACAAAGGTTCCGAACAACAGGGGATTGAGCTCGCCGACGCTGAACGCCGGGTCGATCGTGGACGTGGGCATAGGCAGTCCTCACAGGAAGTTCCAACGATGTAACGCCCGCGGTGGAGGAAGTTTGCAACGGGTGCAAACACGCTGTCAACGGCTCGCCACCCAGAAATCTTCATCGTTAGAATCCCTGTATGGCCGTGACATTGCGCGATGTCGCGCTGCAGGCCGGCGTCTCGGTGCGAACTGTCTCGAACGTCGTCAACGGGAAACCGCACGTGCGGCCCGTGACCCGGGCACGGGTCCTGGACGCGATCACCGCGCTCGGGTACCGGCCGAATCTCTCCGCGCGTCAGCTCAAGTACGGCCGCGGCGGGTTCCTCGCGCTCGTCGTCCCCGAGCTCGAGGCGCCGTATTTCGCCGAACTCGCCGCGCTCTTCACGCAGGTGTGCGTCGAACGTGGTTACCTGGGACTGCTGGAGAGCACCGGCGGGACCCGTGAGCACGAGCAGCTGGTACTGCGCGGCGCCCAGACGCACATGATCGACGGAATCCTGTTCTCACCGCTCAGCTTGTCCGGCTCAGAGCTGGCAGAACGCTCGCCGAGCCAGCCGATGGTGCTGCTCGGCGAACGCGAACCACCGTCCGGCTGGTCGCGCGTCGCGGTGGACTCGGTGGCGGCGTCGCGTGCCGTCACCGAACACCTGATCGCCACCGGCCGCCGGCGGATCGCGGTCATCGGGCACTACGAGCACGACCACAGCATCGGCACCGGGCTGCTGCGCTTCCGCGGTGTCATCGAGGCTCTCGACGCCGCAGGGCTGGCGTTCGACCGGCAACTGTTGCTGGGCGTCCGCAAGTACGACCAGGAGTCCGGCCGTCGCGCGATGCTGACGCTGCTCGAGCGGGCCGAACGTCCGGACGCCGTCGTCTGCTTCAACGACCTGATGGCGCTCGGCGCGATCCGGGCCTGCTACGAGGCCGGTGTCGCGGTCCCGGACGAGATCGCGATCGCCGGGTTCGACGGAAACCGCCAGACCGCGTTCAGTACGCCGTCGCTCACCACGATCACGCCCGACATGGAGGCGCTGGTCCGCAGCGCGGTCGGGCTCCTGATCGACGGCTGCGACGACGGCGTACAGGTCGACGTACCGTGGTCGCTGACGATCCGGGAGAGCACGGCCGGCCGGTCATCGGGCAGTCTGGTTGGCGCGCTGCCGGTCCGCGAGCGGGATCGCCTCGAGCTTGCGGAGGTCAACGGTGCCGAACATGTCGGCGAACCGTGACAGGGGTTCCACCTCGGCCACCGTGCACCACGGCAGCCAGACGTTCGTGCCGTTGACGACCAGGTCGCTCAGCCCGACGGCCTCCTCGACCAGGCCGGGTACGGCGTACCCCTGTGACTGGCCGGTGAGCTCCGTCGTCCGCACTCCGGCAGTGAGGATGGTCGTCGCGACGTCGCGGTAGTGAGTGTCGCCCGTGAACAGGAACAGGCGGTAGAAGTTCCAGCTCTGGTAGCAGATCCAGTTGTCGATCCCCGAGTGGCCGGAGGCGATGAACGACAGGCCGAACGCGCCGTCCCGGGCATACGAACGGCGTGGTGTGTCGATGCGCCACCGCCACCCGACGAGCCAGGTCTCGGTGAAGTCCGCCGCCCGTTTCGCCAGCTCGAGCCAGCGGTCCTCGCCGGTCAGGTCGTGCAGCGCGAGCGCCGCGTTGAAGGCCATCCCGCCGGCTTCCTTGTCCAGCACGTTCGGGTTGTCGGCCGTGCCGCCGATGAACTGCCAGTCCTTCGTGTTCGCGACGTACCACTGACCGGCCGCGACGGCGGCCTTGCGGTACTTGCCGTCGCCGGTCAGCGCGGCCGTGTGGCAGAGGAACCGGATCGGGTGCGACGTGTTGGTCCGGGCGTCGCTCGCGACCGAGCCGTCCATGGTGTACGAGCGGGCGAACGAGCCGTCGGCGTACTGCTTGCTCACCAGGAAGTCGGCGAAACCGGTGACCGCCTTCTCCCAGGTGGCGACGGGTTCGCCGCGGTCGCGCATCAGCCGACAGGCGTCGACCATGCCGTCCATCCCGTCGGAGGCGACCCGGACGAAGATCTGGTACCAGTCCCGCCAACGCGGTTGGTCGCCGTCGATCCACAGCCGGACCAGCCCGTTGGGCAGCGGTGACTCGGTCGCCCAGAAGTCGAGGATGGCCTTGCCCTTGGCGAGTCGCGCGGCGTCTCCGTCCAGCAGGCCGCTGCGCAGCAACTGGTAACCCGCGGGAACCTGCTGCCCGACGAAACCCATCATGTAGCTGACCGCGTCGGCCTCACCGCTGTCCAGGCGGGATCTGAACGGCAGCCCGGGTTTGCCGTTGTACCTGGCGACCTGGCTGTCCAGGAGCGCCAGACCGGAGGCGTGTACGGCGCTGTTGCGGTCCCGCAGCGGGGCGACCTTGAACAGGCTCCAGTGGTCACGCCAGGCGTCGCGCGCCGCGGTCGCGAACGTGTCGGAGGCTGCGGCCGCGATGCGCACCTGGTACGTGTGGGTGAACCCGGCGCGGGCCGGGTGACTGCGGCGGGTCCATTGCCCGCCGAGGTAGGTGACGTCGCCCTCGCTCCCGGGATACGCGATCGCCAACGCGGCCTTGCCCGCGGTCTGATGTACGCCGAGGGACGCGAACTGGACGTCTCCGTGGATCCACCAGGCGTTCGAGTCCTCCGGGTACAGTCCGTTGGTCGCCGTGGCGGGTGCCGCGTCGACGTGCGCGAGGCTGAGGGTCTGTCCGCTGCGGCGGTTGCGGAGTGCGGCGAACGGGAGGCTCAGCCGCATCTCCCGGACCAGGATCCATTCGGCGGCGTCGTTGCCCGCGATCCCGCCGCCGAGGCCGGTCGTGCTGCCGGTGCGGATCGCCGGCAGCAGCAGGTCCTGGTCGGCGAGCGGTCCGGGATCGGCCGGGCTGATCTCGAGGCTGGAGCCGAATCCCATCTCCTGCAGCGGATTCGGGGCGGCGGCGGTCACCGATCGGGTGAGGGTGACCGCCGCGCCGGCGATCCGCCAGTCGTCGCGGAACGTGTAGCGGCCGCCGGTCGGCGTACGGACCTCGCCGGTGCCGGTCGCCGTACTCCCCGAGATACTGAGCGAGGTGTAGCCGGCGGCCGACCTCGCCGGGGCGTCGCCGACCTTCACGTCGAGGCGGAGCGGGTCCTTGCACTCCCAGACGACCTGGCCGCCGGCGACCGCGCGGATCCCGGTCCGGGCGGCGTCGGCGGCGGGGATCTTCTCCAGCGTCAGTCCGGTGATCGGTCCGGTGCCCGGTCCTTTGACCGGTCCTGCTGCGGTCGTGGCCCCCGCGGACTGCAGCGGGAGGGTTGCGGCGGCACCGCCGGCCGCGGCCACGGTGACGAAGGAACGCCGGGAAACGTGCATCATCTGCTCCTCAGCAAGGCGGGTCCGACGGGCATCGTGCCCGGACACTCTGGCACCGTCTTGTGCATCGATGCAAGAGTTCAGGCGACTGTCGACCCCCGGACGACCAGCCGGAACGGCGTCAGCATCCGGGTGAAGCCGTGCGCCGCAGGCCGCCCGTCGATCCGGTCGACCAGCAGCCCGACCGCCTGCCGCGCGAGCTCGTCCAGGTCCGGGGCGACGGTCGTCAGCGGCGGCTCGGAGAACGCGCTCATCGCGATGTCGTCGATCCCGGCGACCGCCACGTCGCCCGGTACCGCGAGGCCGTGGTCGCGGATCGCCCGGAGCGCACCGTGCGCCAGGCTGTCGTTGAACGCGAAGATCGCCTCCGGCGGCCGCGCCCGGCGGCGGAGCAGTTTCGCGACGTCCCGGTACGCCCCTTCGGCCGACCACGGCCCGCTGTCGTAGTCCAGGTTCAGCAGCCGGCCGAGCCGCGCCTCGGTCATCGCCTGCCGATACCCCTCGAACCGCAACCGCGCCGTCTCGGTGTCCTGGTTGCCGTACGCCAGGATCCGCCGGTGCCCGCAGTCGATCAGATGCTGTACGACGGTCCGCGCGGCGGCGACGTTGTCGATCCCGACCTGCGGCGCGTTCGCGACCGGCGGCGACTCACCGAGGATGACCGCGGGCAGCTCCGCGATCCCCGGCGCCGGACCGGCCACCGCGTTCAGCAGTACCCCGTCCACCATCCGGGTGAGCGACCCCTGTAGCACCTCGCGCTCGATCTCCGGAGCGTTCCCGGTCGTCTCCACCAGCACGCTCAGCCGATGCTCACGGGCCGCACGGATCACGCTCTCGGCCAGCGCCGCGAAGTACGGCTCGGCCAGACTCGGGACCACCAGCGCGACGAACCCCGTCCGCCCGGACCGGAGCCCCCGGGCCAGGTAGTCCATCTGATACCCGAGCTCGTCGAGCGACGCCTGGACCCGTGCCCGCATCTCGTCGCTGACGTACGCGTAGTTGTTCACCACGTTGGACACTGTCCGCGGCGAAACCCCCGCATGCGCAGCGACATCCTTCATCCGCACCCGACGTTGCACCATCACCAGATGATGCCACGATGCATACAAAATTGCAGGATTAAGGCAGATCCTTCACGATTCGTTGCGGATCGGAGCAGTGCCGTATTCTCGCGCCGTGGCATCGCATCCTCCGCTCCCCTGGGAGCTTCCACCGGCGGCGGAGCGGCTCGTGGACGAGTTCCGCCGTACCGGGGCGTTCCAGGTGCGGACATCGCTGAGGGCCGTCGCGGGGATCGTCGCGTGTACCCTGCCGTTCGTCGGGATGTTCGCGTACTCGTTCACCAGCCCGAATCCGTCGATGCCGGTCGCCATCGGTGCGGTGTTCGCGGGACCGGTGCTCGGGGTCGCGATCTGGATCGCGTGGCTGCTGATCCCCCGGGTCCGGGTGGTCGCCGACCGGGACGGGCTGACGGTGCGCGGCCGGCGGGTGGCGTGGGCCGAGATCTCGGAGTTCCGGATCGGCGTCGCCCAGAGCCGCGCGACGTACACCTATGTGATCGCCGAACGCACCCACCCCGACGGACAACCGGCCCCGGCGGTCAGCCTGCCGCTGCTCCTCAGCCCGCAGGCGCGGACGCTGAAGACCGCCCTCGACCTCCTCCTGAACGAACACCACGCGAACACCCGCGGACTCCCCGGAAGGATCCAGCGGTGGCCGAACCAACCGTGACCCGCAAGTCCCCCTTCGGCTGGACCGCCACCGCCGACAACACCGGCCTCGCAGTACTGCGCGACCCGAGCAGCCACGTCCGCGCAACCTGGCAGCTCCTGCGCTGGACCGGCGGCGGCAAGGCACTGCCCTTTGAACCGCCGGCCACCACCACGCTGATCCCGTACATGCTGCAGACCCACCCGGTCACCGTCTACTACCCGGACGCCCCGTCCGAAGAGGCGCTGATCACCTTCGGCGCCCCCACCCGCAAACGCCGCCGCGACCACAACGGGACGCTGCACCTGGCAGGGCGCACCTACCAGGTCCTCCACTTCCGCCGCATGCGCACCGAACTCCACCGCGCCGGCACCCGGATCGCGGTCGCCAAGAGCGGCGTCTTCGGCCGCCTGCACCTGAAGTACGCCGCCCCCGCCGGCGACCTCGACCAACTCGCGATCGCCCTCCTCTGGTTCGCCATCGGCCCGGGGCGCCCGGGCGCGATGGCGATGCTCACCGAGTTCATCTCCGTCTGAAGCAGTACGCCGAGCTACGCCCGTACGCCGATCAGCCGGTCGACGTACAGGTACGGGACGTCCGGGTTGTCGACCGGCGCGATCCAGAACCAGTGGATGGTGCTCGGGTCGGTGTCGCGCTGGTAGCTGCCCGGGATGGCGAGTTCGTGGTACTGGCCGTCGCGCATCGACTCGACCGTCGGGAAGGCCACGTTGCCGAACGGCGGCCAGACGCCGGTCGCGAGGGCCTGCTTGGTGCCGTCCGCGGCAGTGGCCGGGATCCGGGCGGCGACGTACAGCTTCCAAGTGCCCTCCGCCGGGAGCTTGTCGAGCGGAAACATGACCGCCCAGTCGGTGTTGCCAGTGGCAACCATTCGTGCGGTGCCGTGGTCGGACGCGAGGTCGTCGGGCACGATCGCCGCTGTCTTGGTCGAGATCGTGAAGTCGAAGTCCTGGATCTCGAACCAGTCCCCCGCCGGCAGCCCCAGCGCGACCTGCGGCACCGGTGCCGGCACCCGCTCCACGACCGTGGTCGCGCGATCGATCATCTGCTGCAGCGTGCCGCCGGTCTCGGTGTACTGCGTCAACCCCGACTGGATGATCTCTGTCTTGAACCGGGCCAGCCGGTGCGTGGTGTCCGGGTCCCAGTCGATCCCGTGCGCCTTCGCGTACCGGCCGAACTCGTCCCGCCGGATCAGGATCTGGAAGTCGACCCCGAGCCGTACGCCGGCCAGGTGCGCGGACAGCACCCGGTCGTCCTGCACCAGCGCCTGCGCCTTGTCCAGCAGTACGTCGGCCGCGGTCAGCGACTCGAAGTTCAGGTACGGCGAGTTCTCCGGCACGAAGCACGTCAGCCGGGTGTTGGTGGAGGCGACGGCATCGACCATCAGCTTCATGTAGTCGTACAGCGGCCCGGCCGCGGGACCGTAGTACCCCTGGAGGAACTCGCGGATCAGCGCGTCCGGGTCCTCGGCCGGGTTCCACATCAGCCGGGACAGCACCCAGATCCGCAGATGCGCGAACTCGGCGCCGCGGACGTTCCACGCGCCTTCGCCGAAGTACCCCTGGATCGACGGGATCTTGGCGAACTCCGGGAACGACTCGCACATCGCCCACCAGTTCGGGAACGGCTGCGGGTAGGCGTGGAAGTCGCAGAGGTAGTCCCAGATCACGATGTTCTTCGCGATCCGGCCCCACTCGCGGATCCCGGCGTCGACATCGGCGTTGCCCGGGCCCATCAGCGACCTGCCGAAGTCGGCGAGGATCGGCGCGACCGTCATCACCACCGCGTCGTGCACCTTCATCCCGGTGGGCGGCGTGAAGCTCCAGGTGTACGCCTCGGTCTCGAGCATCGCGTCCGGGATCTGCTTGGTGACCCGGGTCGCCAGGTCGTTCATCATGTCGACGAGCGGCGCCGACCAGGCACCGCCGTGCAGATCGGCGAACTCCTTGCTGGCCGGGTCGATCGTCCACGGCTGGTCGTTCTGCGCGAACGCCGCGGTCGGCGGCTCGCCGTTGGCCGTCCGCTGCCGGATACCCGCGATCAGCCGGTCGGCCGCGGTCGCCCGGGTGGTGCCGTCCATCATCGCGAGCTGCCCGCCGGACGCCCACTTCGACTCGGGCAGGATCGTGTTGAAGAACTCCGGCTTGTCCTCCGGCCAGTACCGCGACCAGGTGTCGATCCCCGGCGTCCGTGGCAACGTGTCGAACTCGTCCTGGCCGCGCAACCCGTTCAGCAGGTTGTGCTGCCGGTACGCCGCGTCCTTGCCGTCGCCGGCGGCGTACTCCCGGAACCGGAACCGCGGGACCTGGTCCCCGTTCAGCGCACTCACCGCGAGCGCGAGCGTCGGCGACTTCGGGATGCTGGTGAAGTCCGGTGACCACCAGCGCACGCCGCACAACCGGTCGAGCACCCAGTAGACGCCGTACAACGTGCCACGCGGGATCGGCCCGGTGAGGTAGATGGTCTGGCCAACGGTCCGGAGCGCGAAGCCGTCGTCGCCGAGCTTCTCGTAGTCGAGGCGCAGCCCGGCGGTCAGTGGGTTCTCCCGGCCGAGCACGATCAGCCGGTCGCCGCCACCCGGAGGCTGCGCGCCGACCAGGATCGGCAGACTGACACCGGTGATCGCACCGATCGTCTCCGCCAACTCCCGCGCCGCCTGCCGAGTGACCGGTCCCTCCCCCGGCCCGTGGTAGATCTTGTACTTCGGCGCCCCCTTGTGCACCAGTTCCAGCGTGGGCGATCCGGCGTACGCCGTCCTGGGCACCATCGTCGCGGCGGCAGCGACGCCGCCTGCGGCCAGCACGGTGCGACGTGAGATGTTCGACATCACAGGTCCTTTCTGAGCGGACAGTCCATCGCAGGCCGCCGGTTCGCCTCCCGCGAATGTATGAGACAGAATCATTCATCTCAGACCATGAGTGTCAAGATCATGAGTGAAAATTTTCACTCAGCGCGCTTGACGGACCGTCTCATCCGCCGACACGATGACGACGTGAGCGTTCTGTCCCAGCTGGCCACCGCCGCCGACGACCTCCCCGAGGGGATGCGCCGGATCGCGTCGTACATCGTCTCCGACCCGGCCGGTGCCGTCGGCGCGACGATCAACGAACTGGCCGATCTCAGCCACACGTCCCCGGCGACTGTGAACCGGTTCTGCCGGCGGCTCGGCTACACCGGGTACGCCGAACTGAAGGTCGCCGTCGCCACGGACAACGGCCGCGCCGAACAGGCCAACTGGCAGCAGGCGATCGGCTCCGAGGTTCAGCCCGGCGACTCCCTCGAACGCACCGCCGCGGTGATCGCGGGCGGCGACATGCTGGCGATCCAGCAGACCGTCGACCAACTCGACGTCAAGACCCTCGCCGCCGTCGTCCACGCCCTTGCCGCGGCCCGCCGCATCCACCTGTACGGCGTCTCCGGCAGCTCACTGGCCGCCGCCGAGATGCGGCACCGCCTGAACGTGATCGGCCTGCCCGCCTGGTCCTGGTCCGACGTCCACGACGGCCTCGGCGCCGCCGCCGCACTCGAACCCGGCGACGTCCTGGTCGCCTTCTCGCACAGCGGCCGCACGCACGAAGCCGTCCAGGTCCTGCAGACCGCGGCGGCCGCCGGAGCCGTCACCGTCGCCATTACGAACTCCACCGACAGCCCCTTGGCGGCCGCCGCCGACCATTGCCTCCTCACGGCCGTCAACGAGGGCTCCCTCTTCCGCTCCCAAGCCCTCGCCGCCGGCCACTCCCAACTATTCCTGGTCGACCTGATCTTCGTCGCCGTGGCCAACCACAGCTTCGAGCGCTCCCTCGCCACCTTCGAAAAGGTCGCCCACGCGGTCCAGCCCCATCTGGTCGACCGCCGCCGCTGACTGCGTCCAGCGCACGGCCGCAGTCAGGAGTTGTGTTGTCTGGCCAGGTGCCGCATCGCTGCGGCAAGCGACGCGGTGGCGTTCTCGACCTCCGCCTGTGTCGAGTCCGTCGAGCGCAGTGTCGTCTTGGCGGCCTCCAGTGCCGGGAGCAGCGGCCGCCAACTCGCCGGTGTGTAGAGCTCGCTGTCGAGAGTGTTCGCGCGGTCGATCAGGTGCTCGAGCTTCGACGTCGCGACGGTGAACGTCACCGGGCACAGGACGTACTCGTCGCCCTTGGCGTGGGTGAACAGGAGCGAGGTCGACCCCGAGTCTCCGGTGGTGAGGTCGACGGCGATGCCGCCGTCGGCGCCGACGCGGGGAGTGCCGGAGACCGACGCCACGGTCTCGTCCAGCGAGGTGACACCGACTTCGTCGTCAGGATCCCGGGGCGAGATGGTGCCCGTGACAACTGTCTTCCGGCGCGGGTCCACCCTGAACGGCGTTGCCCCGCAGCGCAGGGTGTACCCGCCGTACACCTCGAACTCGAAGATCGACAGCCCGTACTGCGTGGCCGGCAGGCCGACGATGCGAACGTAGCGGGCCACCGACTGGCCGAAGTCGACGACGTTCCGCAACTCCGCCGACGACTTCTGCACCCGCGCCAGCACAGTCCAGTCCTGGCCGTTGACCGATCCCTCGATGCGATAGTCGTTCGAGGTCGCCGCTTCCCAGGCGACGACGACCTGGTTGACCGGTTGCTCCTTCCCGAGATCGACCTGGAGCCATCGTTCGGTGGTGTACGGCGCTGCCTGCCGTTGCGACGCCCACCGCGTGGTCGGGTTCCCGTCGTTCGCATTGGCCGCGTTCAGACTGGCGTTGTAGGTCGAGTCGGCGCTGACCGGCCGGTGCAGCGCGAGGTTCTCACGGCCGCCGGACGAGGGTGGTGCGTCGGTGATCCGCTCGTCGTCGAACACTTCCAGTTCCCACAGCGACACGCCGTACTGGCTGGTGCTGCGCTGACGCGACTGCATGCGGACGTACCGTGCGGTCTCGTCGACCTTGACGAGATCCGTCCCCCCGTCGGAGCCCGCGCCGCTGGTGGCGTACGCGTCCCGCCAGGTCTGACCGTCGTCGGACACCTGGATCGCGTACTGCTTGGCGTACGACGCCTCCCACCACAGCCGGACCGTACGGATCCGTTGCACCGAGCCGAGATCCACCTGTACCCACGCGGTGACGGACGAGTTCGCACTCCACCGCGTGTCCATGCTTCCGTCGGTGACGCTTCCAGCGGTGCCGCCCGACGAACCAGAAGCCTGGACGGGCTTGCCCAGCGCGCGGTTGATGCTGGTCTCGGTCCCGAACTCCTTCACGGAGTACCCGCGGCCCGTCGTGCTGTCGATCATCAGCAGCCGGACGTAGGTGGCCGGCGTCGGCGCCGTCGTCAGGTCGACCCGTCCGCCGCTGCCGTCCCGGACGAACCGTTGGTCGGTCCACGTCTTGCCGTCCAGGGAGGTCTGGAGCAGATAGCGCTTCGCGGCATCGTCACCCCAGGAGATCGATACGCCGGTCAGGAACGATCCGGATTCGAGCTCTTTGCTCAGCCACGCCGACCCGTCTCCCGCCGAGTGCCAGGCCGTCCCTTCGTCCTGGTCGCCGGCCAGGGCGGCCTTGCCATCGGCCGTCGACGTGCTCGCGGTGTAGTCGGAGTTCTCCCCCGGCACCAATGCCGCGGTGACGGTCCGGCCGAGGTTCGGACCGGAGCCGAGCGCGAAGCTGCCGTGCGCGGTCTGCTTCGTGTCGTGGAGAGTGACGTTGACGATGAGTCCTGGCCGGCTGGGGTTCGCGACGCTGACGACCGGAGTTGCACCGGACTCGTCGAGGATCACGATGCTCGGTTGGCTCACCTCGAGGCTTCGCCCCGCCCCTAGCTCCAGCCGTCCCGGACGGTAGAACGTCGCCATGGTCCGATGCAGCCCGGAATGCTGGACAGCCTGGACGTCGGTGTCGTTGCGCAGCACCTTCACCGCCGGGTTCGCGGCGTACGCCTGCACCTGGTCGGGCTTCTTCCCGGGCAGTACGACGTACTCGTAGCCGGCGTCCTGCGGTTTGACCCCGTGATCGACGTACAGCGTGAACGCCTGCCGGCTGACGGGGTCCTGGTCGAGCCAGCTGCCCGTTTGGTTCTTGTTCGCGACGTGCACGCCCTGCTTGGCCGGGAACACGTACCCGACCTCGTCGTTGTAGGCCCAGGAAAGGTTCTCGACGGAGTCGGTCCCGGCCGGCACCGGCTTGCCGTCGGCCGACGCGTTGCCCTTCGCGACGGCCTGGTTCACGGTGGTGTGGATCGGCGCGCCGGAGGTCGACGTGATGCCTGAGCCGAGCGCGACCATCTCGTCGTCGAAGTAGTAGTAGCTCTTGTTCGCCTTCGTGGCGGCGCGATCGAGGCTGTACACGCTTGCGCCGTAGGTTCCGTCGGAAACTCCTCCGGTGAAGGCTCCTCCGTTCCCCGTCGAGCCCTGGGTCTGCTCCTTGACGTACGGCGCGGTCACTCCGGGATAGTGGAACCAGTCGAAGGCCGGTGCGAGGCCGGAGTACTCGTGGTTGTTGACCTGGATCGCGGTCGCGCCGGCGCTGTTCCAGACGATCTCGTTCCCGACCTCCGGACGGAACGTGGAGCGGTACTCGCTGCCGACGGTCCGGCTGGAGTTCAGCCGGGTGAAGATTCCGTAGCCGTCACGCAGGTGGGACGAGAACTCCGAGCGCCAGAAGTACTTGTCCCCCACCAGCCCGTTCGACCGGGTCTTGCCGAGGATACTGTCCAGCAGTCCGCGGTACGCGCTCGCGTACAACGGATCGGTGCGGACCATCTTGGTCAGCGGCTCGATGAACTCCGAGCTCTGGCTCGTCACGCCGGCGATGGTCTTCGGCGGCCGGTAGCCCAGGTACAGCATGCCGATCTCGCCGCGGATCATCCACCGCGTCCCGTTGACGATGTAGTTGGCGATCGTGTCCAGGTTGTCCCGGCTGAACGCGAACCCGGTGCCGCGCGCCGCGTCGGCCCAGAGCGCGACGTTGACGAACAGGATCATCCCGTAGCCCTCGCTGTACAGCTGGGCGCCGTGGGCCCAGAAGCTGGCGTCAGGCTGAACCGCCTCGTGGACAGCGCCGGAGTTGTCGACGGTCACGGTCTGCACCATGGTGTCGAATCCGGCGCGGATGTTCGCGTCGTTGTGGGTGGCGAGTGCCTCGAAGAGGTAGTTGGTGGTCCGCCAGGCACCGTTCGCGCCGACCGGATCCAGCTTGCCGGTGTTGTGCCGCAGCGCGACGTCCAGCGCCTCCGGGGTCAGCACGTCGCCGACGAAGATGGAGATCCGGCCCATGGCGATCGACTCGCCGATCTCGGTCTCCCACCAGTTCTTGTTCTTCGGGTCGGCGACGTCCCAGTACTTCAGTGCACGCTCGAGCGCGTTCAGCACGACGGGGCTCTGATACCCGCTGGCCTTCGGGTCACGGTAGGCCTGGGCCATGGCGAGCATCCGGTACAGCGCGATGTACGCCGACCACACCGCCCCGTTCGCCGAGCTCGTCGTGTCCGTGTAGTCGACATCGGACCACGAGCCGTCGGCTGCCATGGATTCCGCGTACTGCACGGCCTCGGACATCCGGCCGAGGTAGATCCCGTTGGCGATCCTGATCTCGTCACCCTGGTCCAGGTAGTACTCCTGGAGGCGCGAGACGATCGTCGCGACATCGTTCTTGCCCGACGCCGCCGAGGCCGCCGACGCCGGCGGGACGGCCATCAGGCCGCTACCCACGACCACGACGGTCAGCGTCATGGCAATCAGGAACCTGAGGTGTCTCATGTCCAGCTCCCTTTCTGACAGTGTTCGAGTTCGGCGACGCCGATCCGGGAGTCGGCCATGCCGTAGAAGACGAAATGCCGATCGCCGATCTTCTCGACCGCTGTGGGGAAGACGACGTTGCCCAGCGTGCCCTGCAACTCCTCGTCGGTCTCCGGTACCAGGAGCGGCTCCGGCGTCCGGGCCAGGACGCGCCGCGGGTCCGCGGGGTCCAGCAGCATCGCACCGGCCGTGTACCGCGCGCCGTGCGCGAGCTCGAAGCCCTTCACCGCCGCTCCGGTCACGCCGTGGTGCAGGACGAGCCAGCCTTCGGGTACCCGCACGGGCGGCGGCCCGGCGCCGATCTTCGACGCCTCGAACGGCATCTCGGGCGCGGCCAGCAGGTCCGACCCGTGCACCAGGGTCAGCATGGTCAGATCGCGCGCCGCCCGGTCCAGGTCGACGTACCCGATCCAGATCGACGGTCTGTCGTCGTCGATGCCGGCCGGCGTCGGTGCACCCGCGCCGGGGCGCAGCCAGTCCAGGTCCCACATCGGCCGGTGCAGCAGGGCGAGCGCCGGCCGTCCGTCCGGTCCGGGGACCGCCTCGGGGAAGAACGTGATGTCCTTGTTCGCGAACAGATTGAGGTCGGTGTCCAGTTCAGGCTGGTAGGCGAACCGGATCGGCCCGAGACGGTGCCAGTCGACGGTGTCGCGCGAGACGGCGAGGGCCGGGCGCGGGCCGAGCGGCCCGTACGCGACGTACGTCATGACGTACAGCGCGAGTGGTGCGACATAGGTGATCCGCGGGTCCTCGACGCCCGCGTTCAGCCGGCCGTGTTCCCAGCCCTGGTCCGGGGCGAGGGCGACCCCGAGCCGTTCGACCCCCACCGGTACGCCGTCCTCGACGACGACCCGGGCCCGGCCGATGCGCGACACGTTGCCCTGCGCAACGAGGCGGGGATAGAGGTACAGCTCGCCGTCGCTCCCGCGCGCCGTTCCCGGGTTGAGGACACCCTCGACCTCGAGCGGGTTGCCCGGCTCGGGGCGCATGATCGGGCCGAGCCGGCGCAGCCGGTACGGCACCGTCGAGACATCGGAGATCTGGGTCATGACCTGGCTTTCGGTAGAGGTCAGCCTTTGACGGCCGAGCCGAGGTTGGCGGAGGTGAAGTGCCGCTGGAACAGCACGAACAGGACGACAGCCGGAATCGCGAGCACGCACGCCCCGGCGAGGACGGCGCCCATCGGGTTGGCCTGGAAGGTCGAGTTCGCCTGCGAGAAGTTCGCCAGGCTCACCGCGAGCGGCTGCATCGAGGCGTCCTTGGTGACCAGGAACGGCCACAGGAACTCGTTCCACGGACCGATGAACGTCACCAGCATCGCTGTCAGGATCGCAGGCCGGACCAGTGGGACCGCGACCGAGATCAGGATCCGCACCTCGCCCGCCCCGTCGATCCGGGCAGCGTCGAACACGTCCGGCGGGATCTGGCGGAAGTACTGCCGGAAGATCAGCACCGCGACCGAGTTGACCGCGAACGGCAGGATCATCCCGAAGTAGCTGTCGGCGAGGCCGAAGTAGCGGACGACCATGACGTACAGCGGGATCATCAGCAACTGGAAAGGGATCGCCTGGACCAGCAGGACCAGCGCGAAGACCAGACCCTGACCACGGAACGACAGCACGGCGAGCGCGTAGCCGGCGAGCAGACCGAACACGAGCGTGAGACCGACGACGCCGGCGGTCATGATCAGGGAGTTCAGCAACGACCGGATCAGGTTGATCGAGCCGTCGACACCGGCGAAGTTGTCCAGGGTCAGATTGCGCGGTAACGGCAACAGTCCGAGGATGCCGGTGTCGCGCCTCTTCTGCAGCGCACCGATGATCAGGTAGTAGAACGGCACCAGCGCGAGCAACGCACCGAGCAGCAGGACAACGAAGCGCAGCACGGCCGCCGGAACACTACGCCGTCGGTTCAGCACGTCAGCGCCTCCCCTCGGTCACACGCCGGGAGACCAGCGTCAGGATCATCACGCCGGCGACCAGCAGCATGCCGATCGCCGCGGCGATGTCGGGCTGTCCCTGCTGGATGCCCTTCTGATACATCAGCAGCGCCGGCGTCATCGACGCACCCCGCGGTCCGCCACCGGTGAGCAGGTACGGCTCGGTGAAGATCTGCCCGGTGGTGATGATCGCGAGCAGGACGATCAACGACGTGACCGGCCGTACGCCGGGCAGCGTCACCGCGCGGAACCGCTGCCACCGGCCGGCGCCGTCCATCTCCGCCGCCTCGTGCAGTTCCGCCGGGACGTTCTGCAGCGCCGCCAGGTAGAGCAGCACGGAGAACCCGAGGTTCTTCCAGGTCACATAGACCGCGATCAGCGGCATGATCAGGCCGCGGTTCGCCAGCCAGCTGGGATCCGGGGCGAGGTCGCCGAGCGCCTTGTTCACCACCCCGTTGCTGTTGAACAGGAAGATCCACACGGCGAGTGTCGCGACCGACGCCGTGACGTACGGGATGTAGTACGCGACCCGGAAGAACGCCTTCCAGCGCGTGACGGCGTTGAGCCCGGTGGCCAGGAGCAACGCCAGTACGACGGTCAGGGGGACGTTGATCACCAGGAACAGCAGCAAATTGCCGAAGGCCTGCCGAACCGCGCGGTCGCCGATCACCCGGCGGAAGTTGTCGAACCCCACGAACGGATGCGGCACCCGAACCCCGGGCGCGGTGAAGAAGAAGTCGTGGAACGCCATCCAGACCCCGAACCCGAACGGAACCAGGAGCACCGCGACAACGAACGCCGTGTACGGCGTGCTGAGGACCAACCCGAGCGGATGTTCTCCGAGCAGGCGCTGCAGCCGGCGGCCGGGACGGCTTGCGGCAGGCAATGCCCTAGAGCCCATCGATCGTGCCGGCCGCGTCGCCGAACGTCTTGGGCAGATCGCCCTTGCCGGACTGGACGGCACTCGTCCACGCGTCCCGGAACGTCTGCATCCGCTCGGTGAGCGAGTCGACGTTCGGCACATCGACCGCGCGCGGGACCGCGGCCGCGAACGGCTCGAAGAAGGCGTTCTTGCCGAGGAAGGCGGCCGCGAGCTCGGGTACGTCGGTGCGGGTCGGGAACTGCCCGGTGGTCTCGAGGAGCGCGAGGTCGTTCTGGTCGTTCGTCGCGAACTTCGTGAACTCCCACGCGGTCAACTTGTTCTTACAGGCGGTGAACAGGCCGATGTTCTTGGAGTCGGCGAAGGTCGACGTCGCATCCGCCGCCTTGCCCGCTGCCGTCGGGATCGGCACGACGCCGTACTTCACCTTGCCGTCGAACTGCGCCTTGCCCCACGGGCCGGCGACTCCCATCGCCGCAACACCGTCGGCGAACGGTCCCGCCCACATGTCGCCGCTGTAGGCCTCCGCGGAGGCGTACCCGTTCGCGTACAGGGTCTGCCAGAACTTCAGCGTCTGCATACCCTGCTCACCGGTGAACGTGGCCTTCCCGTCCTTGATCAACTGGGTCCCGCCGGAGTTCGCCAGGTAGAACGGGTAGAAGTCGAAGTTGACGTTCGTGTAGTCGGCCGTCGCGGGCGGGTAGATCGCGACGTCCGCCGCGCCCGAGTCCTTGATCGCCTTCGCGGCGGCGAGTACGTCGTCGTACGTCGCCAGCTTGGGGTGCGCCGGGTCGAGGCCGGCCTTCTTGAAGACGTCCTTGTTGTAATAGAGCATGAACGGGTTCGTCTTCCAGGGAACCTGGTACAGGCCGTGGTCCGGGCTGCGGAAGCCGTCCGCCGCGGCTCCGGAGCGGGCGGTGATGTACTTCTCGGCGTCGTCGAAGGTGCTCGAGAGATTCACCAGGCCGCCCTGCTTCTGGAACGCCGGGACGGCCGCGGGTGCGGTGTTGAAGACCAGGCAGGGCGCGTTTCCTGCCGTGATCGACGCCCCGATGACGTCCTCGGACGACTTCCCGGCCGGGATCGCCTGCGCCGTGACCTTCTGGTCCGGGTGCTGATCGTTCCAGGCCTTCACGACCTTGCCCGCCCAGGTGATCTCCTGCTTGTTGGTCGAGTACCAGATGTCGATCGGTCCGCTGGTGAGCGCGGTCGCCGTCGCGCCGCCGGAGCTCCCGGACCCACACCCCGCCAGCGCCAGTACCGCCAGTACCGCCAGCGTCGCTGTCGCAGCAGTCGCCACACGCCTCATCGCGCCCATCTCCTCGCCCGGACCCCCGGGGCCCGCTTGTCGTCATCGGGATTAAACCGGTTTGAATGATGTGGGTCAATAGGTTGCGGCGCGCCAGGCGACGAGCGCAGCCGGACCGGAATATCGTCATCAAACCGGTTTACACCGACTATCCTTGCGAGGTGAGCACAGCGGAGCCATCCCCCACGTCGACCGCCGGAGTCGAGTCCAGCCCGTCCAAGCGGGCGACGATCGGCGACGTGGCGGCAAGAGCCGGGGTCTCCAAGAGCACGGTGTCGTTCGTCGTCAACGGGCGTCCCGGCGTCAGCGCGACCTCACGGGACCGGGTCCTCCGCGCAGCCGCGGCCCTCGGATGGCAGCCGAGTGCCCGGGCCCGCGCGCTGTCCCGCAACCGGACCCAGGCTGTCGGGCTGGTGATCCGCCGCGACCCCGAACTCCTGAGCACCGACCCGTTCTTCCCGCAGTTCATGGCAGGCATCGAGATCGGGCTCGCCGCGCGCGAGTACTCCCTGGTCCTGCAGGTCGTCGGCGACGAGCAGTCCGAGCGTGCCGCCTACCGGCGGTTCGCCCGCGAGTCCCGGGCCGACGGCGTGTTCCTCACCGACCTGCGCATCCACGACACCCGGCCCGAGGAGCTCCGCGAACTCGGGCTGACCGCCGTCATCGTCGCTCCGGAAGGCACGGAACCCGGAGGCGATCCCACGATCGGGATGAACGACGACGCCGGCGTACGGCGCGCCGTACACCATCTGCACTCCCTCGGGCACCAGCACATCGCGCACGTGATGGGCACCGCGGGCTACGTCCACACCGAGGCCCGGCGGCGCGCCTGGCAGGGTGCTCTCGAAGAGCTCGGGCTACCGATCGGAACCGTCGTCACCGCCGACTTCACCGGTGCGTCCGGCGCTCGGGCGACCCACGAACTGCTCGATCTCCCGCAGCCCCCGACCGCGATCGTGTACGGCAACGACCTGATGGCGATCGCCGGCATCTCGGTCGCGGCAGACCGCGGTCTCCGCGTGCCGGACGACCTGTCCGTCGTCGGCTTCGACGACATACCGCTCGCGCCGTACACCGTCCCGCCCCTGACGACCGTCCGGCAGAACGTCGTCGCCTGGGGAACGGCCGCCGCCCAGACCCTGGTCGCACTCGTCGAAGGCAAGCAACCTCCCCCGGTGGACCTCCCCCCGGTCGAGTTCATCGTCCGCGGCAGCACGGGCCGGACCAGCACGCGAGACACCGGCTCCCGGTAACGGTTGTCATGACTCCGTCATGTCGCGGCGGGTGCCGGGTGACAACTCCTTGACGGTTGCGTGACCGGGGTTCCGGACTGGGCCGGAAGTCTTAGCTTCGGGGCTTATCGAGCCCTGGAGGAGGACCAATGGCCAGACGACGGCTGGCGGCAGTCACCCTTGCCGCCGTCGCGAGCATCACGCTCGCGGCTTGCAGCAGTGGCGGAACAACACCGTCCGGATCCGGCACGGCCGGCACCCCGGTCGCCGGTGGCATCCTGAACATGCTCGGATCCCAGGACGTCGACTACATGGACCCGAACATCAGTTACTACTCGGTGGGCTACCTGAACCTGCGGCTCTGGAGCCGTCAGCTGCTCACGTACCCGGCGGAAGCCGGCGGCAAGAACACCAGCCCGGTCCCGGACATCGCAACACAGGTCCCGACCGAGGCGAACGGCGGGATCAGCGCCGACGGCAAGACGTACACGGTCCATCTCCGCCCGGGGGTCAAGTGGAGTACGTCGCCGGCCCGCGCCGTCACCGCGGCCGACGTGGTGCGCGGCGTCAAGCGGACCGCGAACCCGGTCCAGCCGTTCGGCGGTACGCCGGACTTCGCCGACCTGATCGTCGGGTACAAGGCGTTCTCCGACGGTTTCGCGAAGGCGCCGAAGACGGTCGCCGGGATCAAGGACTACATCGAGAAGACCCCGCTGCCGGGGGTGGTCGCCACGAACGACAACACTGTGGTGTTCCACCTGACCCAGGCGGCCAGCTACTTCACCGACGAGATGACGCTCCCGGCCCTGTCCCCGGCTCCGATCGAGTCGCTCGACTACCTGCCGGCGAGCACCGAGCTCGGCAACCACTTCCCGTCCGACGGTCCGTACAAGGTCGACTCCTGGGTCCCGACCAAGTCGATCAAGTACTCCCGCAACCCGGCCTGGGACGCGGCCTCCGATCCGGTCCGCAAGGCGTACGTCGACAAGGTCGTCGTCACCGAAGGTCTCACGCAGGACTCGGTGCAGCAGCAACTGCAGACCGGTACGCCGAGCGCGGACATGGACTTCGACCTGGCACCGCCGGCGTCCCAGATCCCCGCCCTGCAGGCGAAGAAGGACCCGAACCTGACGATCGGTGACACCGCCAGTTCGAACCCGTTCATCCTGTTCAACACCGTCTCGCCGAACGAGAACGGCGCGATGGCCAACGTCCAGGTGCGGCAGGCGCTGAGCTACGCGATCAACCGGGACAACATCCTGCAGGTGCTGGGCGGCAAGACGCTGAACCCGCCGCTGACCCATGTCCTCCCGGACGTGATCACCGGCTCGAAGCAGCTCGACCCGTATCCGTACAACCCCGACAAGGCCAAGCAGATGCTGGCCGCCGCGGGCTACCCGCACCTGACGCTCAAGTTCCTGTACCGGAACGCGACCGAGGGCAGCAACAAGACCTTCCAGACCGTCCAGCAGGATCTCTCGAAGATCGGCGTCAAGGTCGTCGGCGTACCGTCGCCGAACTCGGACTTCTACGTGAAGTACCTGCAGGTCCCGAGCGTCGCCAAGCGCGGTGTCTGGGACATCTCACTGGCCGGCTGGGGCGCTGACTGGTACGGCAACGCGGCGCTGTCGTTCTTCAAGCCGCTGTTCTCGGGCGAGCCGTCGTTCCCGCCGGTCGGCAGCAACTACGGCCTCTACAACGATCCCGAAACCAACAAGCTGATCCAGCAGGCCCTGGAGGCGCCCACCGCCGACGCCGCGGCCCCGATCTGGGCCAAGGCCGACGCCCGCGTCATGGGACAGGCAGCGTTCTACCCACTGACCAGCAACAAGCAGGCCAACTACCACGCCGCACAGGTACAGAACGCGGTCTACGTACCCAGCCTGCAGAACTACGACCCGACCAACGTCTGGCTGACCAAGGACAAGCAGGGCTGATCTTCCTCAGTTGCCTCAGTTGCGGCCGACCTCCGCGTCGGCCGCAATCTGCTCGTGGTGCCGGATGACCTCGCTGATGACGAACCCGAGCAGCTTCTCGGCGAACGCCGGATCCAGCTTCGCACTCTCCGCCAGCCGCCGCAGCCGCGCGATCTGAGCGGCCTCCCGGTTGGGGTCGGCCGGCGGCAAATCGTGCTCGGCCTTCAGCCGCCCGACCTGCTGCGTGCACTTGAAGCGCTCGGCAAGCATGTGAACGACAGCCGCGTCGATGTTGTCGATACTGTCCCGCAGCCGCTCAAGCTCTTCCTGTACGGCGTCACCCCTGGTCATGCCGGACAGCATAAGCTCCGAGGGTCGTGGACCATTTCGGGGCGTGGGCCTCGATCAGGCGGTGGCCGATGCGCACCAGCTCGGCGCGTACGGAGGCGGGTTCGAGGACTTGCACGCCGGCGCCGAGGTAGATCAACTCGCACGCCGCCTCGTGCACCGAGGTGAAGGTCGCGGTGAACCGGCGTGCCGTTCCGGGCCCGCCGTCGACCGGCCGGAGATGCGTGTCCTCCGAGAGCGCCAGGTGGACCCGGCCGAGATCCTCCGAGCGGACCTGGAACACCACCTCGACGCGGTAACTCGAGCACGGCACATGCCGGCGATTGACGTCCTCCCACGCCCGGATGAGGTCGAAGTCCTCGGGGCGCTCGACGGGTTCGGTGGTGGCGTCGGCGTTGGTGGCCCAGGAGACGCGAAAGGTTCGCAGACCCGCGTCCGCGCCGGCAACGAGGTACCAAATGCCGCTCTTGGACACCAATCCGTACGGATGGACGCGGTGAACCGCCGCATCGGCTCCGGGCGGGGCGTAGGTGAGGTCGACCTGGAACCCGGCGATCACCGCGTCCCGCAACGGAACGAGCGTGGCAGGCGCGGGTTGTGCTGGACGCCCCCACCGGGTGGGGTCGATGTGGATGGCCCGCCGGGTCCGGTCGGCCTGCTCGCGGGTGGTGGCCGGGAGTGCCGCGAGCAGCTTGCGGACCGCCGAGGTGACGCCCTGTTCCAGTCCGAGACCTGCCAGCAGCTCGGGGCCGGTGACCACGAACAGTGCTTGCGCCTCCTGCGCGGTCAGTGTCGAGAGGTTGATCGCGGGACCGTCGAGCAGCGCCCATCCGCCACCGCGACCGCGTTCGGAATACAGCGGCAGGCCGGAGAGCAGCAGCGCGTCCAGGTCACGGCGGATCGTTCGCTCGGAAACCTCGAGACGCCGCGCCAGCTCGGGCGCGGTCAGTTTCCGGTGCGCTTGCAGCAGCAGCGCGATGGCCACCAGGCGCTCGGCGCGCATAACCGCAAATTAGCAGAGAAACAGGACAGAGGGGTGGCCGGTTTTGTTTCGTACGGTCGGTCTATGACTACTCAAGTGCTGACCGGGCAGCAGATCGCCGCCGCGGGGCTGGACGGGTGGGCCCTGCTGCTGTCGTTCGGGCAGGGCGGCCTGGAAACCCGGATCCACACCGAGAACTTCACCCAAGGGTTGCGACTCGTACAGTCGATCGGACGGGCTGCTGAGGCGCTCGGTCACCACGCCGAGCTCGACCTGCGGCCCTTCCAGATCGACGTACGGCTGTCCAGCCGTGACGGGGGCGGCGTCACCGAGACCGACGTGATCCTGGCTCGCCAGATCGGCGAACTGGTTGCCGCCGAGGGCGCTGAGCTCGAATGCGGCAGCATCACCCGCATCGAACTCGGCCTGGACACACCGGCGTACGACAAGATCGCGCCGTTCTGGGCGGCGGTGCTGGACTCCCATCACGTCATCGGCACCGAGGCCTGGGGGGACGTCGGTGACCCGCGGACGGGGCTTCCGATGCTGTGGTTCCGGACCGCCGACTCGACCCAACGGGCGTGGCATCCGCACGTGTGGGTCGACCCGGGTCAGGTTCGACCACGGATCGACGCGGCACTGGCCGCCGGCGGCACACTCGTCAGCGACCGGGGCGCGCCGTCCACGTGGGTGCTGTCCGACCCTGACGGCAACCACATCTACCTGTGCACGTGGCAACCCGGCGACAGCACCCTGTGCGATTCGCAGTACCGCCCCGGAGGAACCAACTGGACCGACCGAAGCTGACGCTTGGCCGACTCCGGTCATCACACCGCCTGTGAACAAGGACATCTCGATAACATCAGTCGCCCGCCGGCACGACGGCCTGAGCGAAAGGCACCATGACAGAGACACCGCAACCGCGGCTCGGCGTCCAAGGACCGGTGGTCGCCTGGCAGGACCCGTGGGCCGGCGACGCCTCGGACGCGATCATGCGTACGGGAACCGGGATCCCGATCGCCTCGCAGGACGGATGGGTACCACCCGAGGCATTCCTGGGACTGCTGAAGGAACTCGGCGCCGACTTCTACCTCCACCACGTGATGCCCGATCTTGAGGGCCAGCAACAACTCGTCGACGACGTCCGCGACGCCGGGCTCGAGGTGGTGCTGGGCAACGAGTACGGCAACGTGAACGGTCCGTACGTACCCGGCACCAACAGGTACGACGTACCGGATCGAGCACTGTCCGGGGCCGCCGACGTCCTGGCGGGCGTGCTCTACGACGAACCGGAGCATCTCCAGATCAACGCCGCGCAGTACCGCAAGGACGACTACCTGCCGCATTTCGGGTCGACCGGCGGTCTCGATTCCGCTGCCGCCACAGAGCACCTGGTGAAGGTCATCGCCGACCGGGTGCGGAAGATCCAGTCCGTGACCGGAACCGCGACACCGGTCCTGGCCGAACACGTCTTCCCAGTGATGTTCCATACCTTCGCCCGGGCCGGTATGACGCCGTGCCCGAAGGTGATGAAGGAGTCGTTCCAACCGCTGCAACTGGCCACCGCCCTCGGCGCCGCGCTGCAGTACGGCCGCGAGTTGTGGATCTGCGCCGATCTCTGGGGACCCGACATCGGCCCGTGGTTCACCCGCGCTCCCGGGTTCCCCGGCCACTCTCCCCGGGAGTATTCCGCGGCACTGTCGATGGCGTACGCGTTCGGGCCGACGCGGCTGTTCACCGAGGCCGTCGACGTGCTGGCGCGGTACGACGGCCGCGGCTTCCGGCGTACCGAGTTCGGCGAGGTGTGGCATGAGTTCACGAGTCGCTACGTCCGCGACCACCCGTTGCGATGGACCTTTCGCGACGCCCGTCCGAGCACCGTCCTGATTCACGCCGAGGACAGCAACTTCGGACGCGGCGTCCGCCCGTTCGGCGATCGGGATCGCTCGGCGGACGAGCGGTCCGACAGCATCTTCCACGCCTGGCACCTACTGAGCCACGGCAGCATCCCGCGGCACGGCACCTGTATGCACATCGAAGGATTCGAGTCACCCCGCGCCCGGCTGAACGACGTCCCCCGGTCGCAGTTCCCGCTGACCGCCGCCGTACCGGAGCCGACCACCGCCCACCCCCTGTTCCACTCGCTGCACAACACCGTCGTCTACGACGAAACGGTGGGCGCTGACCGGCTGGGTGAACCTGAACTGATCGTTGTCGCCGGCAGCCGGCTCCCCGAGGACACGCTCCGGCTGGTGCGGCAGCGGGCCGAGACCGGCGCAACGGTCGTCGTACCTGACTGGCTCACGAGCCGCGAGTGGACGCGCAGTGAACGCGTCGGCGCGGGTCGGTGGATCGTCACCGACCAACTCGACAGCGAGAACGTCGCGGACACGGTCAGCCCGCTGCTCGGGCAACCAGGCATCTGGACACAGCGGTTCGCCTCCACCGAACTCCGGTTCACGAGAGCCGCCGACGACCCGACCGCACTCGACCTCGAAATCATCAATTAGCTTCCTGTTTTGAATCTATTACTTCAAAAACAGGAAGTAGCTCCTCGGCGCCGGGGCGCGCACCGTGATTCCCGACCTCAACGCACCGACGGATCGCGGACTCCACGACGACGCCGCGACCGTCATCGCCGCTCTCGACAAGCTCGCGCGCGAGGACGACGTCGTACTGGTAGGGCACAGCTACGGAGGCCTGGCTGTGCGGGAGGCGGCGGACGCGCGGGCCGACCTCGTGCGGCAGGTCGTCTTGGTGGACGGCTGGGCGGCTCCCGACGGCGCGAGCCTGTTCGACCTCGCGCCGAGCAGCTTCGAGAAGGCCATGCGGGCGTCGGCCCACACGAACGGGGACGGATCGCAGATACCGGCGCCGCCGCCGGCCGCGTTCGGTGTCGTGGACTCCGACGCTGCCGCCTGGCTCGCGGAGCGTCTCGTTCCGCAGCCGTTGCGGACGTTCAGCGAGGCGACCCGGCTCGGAGGGGGCGTGGACCGAGTCCCCGGGACGGCCGTCTGCTGCACGCCGCCGACGTACGACTTCCTGGGCTTCGGCCAGTCGGTCGGCTACCGCACGGCAACGATCGAAGGACCGCACGGCGTGATCCTCACCGATCCCGAAGGAGTCGCGCGGTCGCTGCTGGAAGCGGCAGCCTGAGGTGGAACAACGAACCTACAACCAGTACTGCGCGACCGCGCGGACGCTCGACCTGATCGGGGAACGCTGGACCCTGCTGCTGATCCGCGAACTGCTCACCGGCCCACGGCGGTTCAGCGACCTCCAGGCAAGCCTCCGTGGACTCGGAACAGGGCTACTCGCCGCTCGCCTCAAGTATCTGGAGCGCGAAGGACTGGCCTACCGGACCACACTTCCGGCACCCGCGCGTACGGCGGCGTACGCGCTCACCCCGGCAGGTGAGGAACTCGGGCCGGTGGTGCTGCAACTGGCGCGCTGGGGCCTGAAGTGGGCGATGGGCGAACGTCAGGCCGATGAGACCTTCCACCCCGGCTGGGCTGTGCTCGGGCTGCAGGCGTGCTTCGACGCGCAGAACGCGGCTGATCTCCGCGCCGTGTACGAATTCCGGGTAGAAGACGAGATCCTCCACGCCACTGTCGACAACGGCACCCTCGAAACCCAGCACGGACCGGCCCAGCGCCCGGACGTCGTCATCACGATCAGCGAGGACACCTTCGTCCACGTGACCGAAGGCCGCCTCACCCTCGCCGACGCCATCAAGACCGGCACCGCCACGGCCACTGGCGACCGGGCCGCACTTCGCAGCCTGAAGGGCTTGTTCCGCCTGCCCACGCCCCAGAACAGACACGAGACCACGGGGTGAGGACGGCGGCGATCGGTCAGCGGCGTGGGCGTAGGACGGCGAAGGGGTCTGTGACGGTCAGTTCGTGGGCGACGAACTTGTAGACGGTGGCCGGGCGGCCGCCTGACTGCCCGTGGGTTGCGGTTCGTTCGGTCGGGACGATCACGTCCCGCCTGGTCAGGACGCGGGTCAGGTTCGTCGCACCGAGCTGGTAGCCCAGCGCCGCGCTGAACAGGTCGCGGAGCTCCGCGATGGTGAACTCGGGCGGGGCCAGGGCGAATCCGATGTTGGTGTAGGACAGCTTCGCGCGGAGCCGCGCCACTGCCGCTTCGATGAAGAAGTGGTGGTCGAACGCCGTACCCGGCAACTCGTCCACCCGGTGCCAAGCGGTGTCGGCCGGCAGGTTGGGCCGTACGTCGGACGGGACGAGACCGAGATAGGCCGTCGCCAGGACACGGGCACGCGGATCACGATCGATCGCACTGTGGGTAGCGAGCTGCTCCAGGTGGGCGACGTCCCGGACGTCCACCTTCGCCGCGAGGTGACCGGTGATCGCTTCCCGGAGCCGTTCGGTGGGTTCGACGCCTCCCCCTGGCAGGGCCCAGCGGTGCCGGAACGGGCTCCGGCCACGTTTCCACAGCAAGACACAGAGGGCGTCGTCACGGACGGACAGGACGACGGCGAGTACCTCGTGAGGATAACTGGGGACGTTAACCGGATCACCTTTCTTGGCTTCGGGCATGCCGGCGATGATACCGTCACCCTAGTTATCGACTCATAGGCGAAAACCTCGACCAAGGGGACCCACCATGGACGTTGCTCACGACCTGACCGGGAGCTGGCAGGACGAGGTACGCCGACTCGCCCGGGCACGAGATGCCGTGATCCTGGCCCACAACTACCAGGACCCACTGATCCAGGACGTCGCCGACCACGTCGGCGACTCGCTCGCGTTGTCCCGGATCGCCGCCGGCACCGACGCCTCGACGATCGTCTTCTGCGGCGTGCACTTCATGGCCGAGACGGCCAAACTGCTCAGCCCGGACAAGACCGTCCTGATCCCCACCGCTCGGGCCGGCTGCTCCTTGGCGGACACCATCGACGCCGATCAACTGCGAGCCTGGAAATCGCAGCATCCCGACGCCGTGGTTGTTGCCTATGTCAACACCAGCGCAGCCGTGAAGGCCGAGGCCGACATCTGCTGTACGTCGTCCAACGCGGTGGAGGTGGTGAACTCCGTCCCCGCGGATCGACCGATCCTGTTCCTGCCCGATCAGTTCCTGGGTAACCACGTACGGCGGCAGACCGGCCGGGACAACATCGAGGTCTGGATGGGTGAGTGCCACGTGCATGCCGGGATCACCGCGGCCGAGCTGCGGACCCAGGTCGCGGCCGACCCTGAGGCCGAGGTCCTGGTACATCCCGAGTGCGGCTGCGCGTCGTCCGCGATCTGGCTCGCCGGCGTCGGTGATCTGCCGGCAGACCGGACCCATATCCTCTCCACCGCCGGCATGCTGGACGCCGCCCGCGACATGACCGCGAAGACCGCGCTGGTCGCAACGGAGATCGGCATGCTCCACCAACTCCGCAAGGTGAACCAGCAGACCTCCTTCGTCCCCGTGAACCCCAAGGCCTCGTGCCGGTTCATGAAGATGACCACGCCGGACCTGCTGCTGCGGTGCCTGCGCGAGGGGCGCGACGAGGTCCAGCTTCCACAAGACATCGTCGAGCGTGCCCGGCGTTCGGTCGAACGCATGGTTGCCATCGGCAAGCCGGCAGGTGCTCGATGACCCTCTCGGCCGACGTCGTCGTCATCGGTTCCGGCGTCGCGGGTCTCTCGACCGCGTTGGGACTGGCAGCCACTCGCAGTGTGCTTCTCGTCAGCGCCGGCGACGGGAGCACGCCGTGGTCACAGGGCGGGGTCGCGGCCGCGTTCGGAGACGACGATCCTGACGAGCACCTGCACGACACCGAGATCGCGGGCGCAGGGTTCTGCGATCCCCGCACTGTCAGGATGCTGGTGGAGGAGGGTCCTCAGCGAGTCGCCGAGCTGATCGCGCAAGGTGCACGCTTCGACCGCGACGCGGACGGATCCCTGTCGAGGACTCTCGAGGGTGGCCACAGCCGTCCCCGGGTGGTGCACGCGGGCGGCGACGCCACCGGCGCGGAGATCCATCGCGCGCTCCGGAGCGCCGTACAGCGCACAGGCGTTCGGACGGTCGAGGGACGCGTCACCGGCCTGATCAAGTCCGACGACGGGCATGTCGTCGGCGTCCTCGTCGACGACGGCGAGGGAGTCGAACAGGTCGACGCACGGGCCGTCGTACTGGCAACCGGTGGCATCGGCAATGCCTACCTGACGAGCACCAACCCTCCCGCCGTGAGCGGCGACGGACTTGCCCTCGCACTCCGGGCCGGTGCCTCGCTGGTGGACATGGAGTTCGTCCAGTTCCACCCGACCGTGCTCTTCACCGGCGCAAGCGGCGGCCAGCTGCCGCTGGTGACCGAGGCCGTCCGCGGCGAGGGCGCCGTACTGCGCGACAACGACGGCCGGCGGATCATGGCCGGTCTGCATCCGCGGGCGGACCTGGCACCGCGGGACATCGTCGCGCGGGCGGTGGAGGCGACGATGCGCCGCGACGGAACGGACCACGTCTGGCTGGACGCCACGGCGATCCGGCCGGACGTCCTTCGGCGGCGGTTTCCGACCGTGTTGGAGTCCTGTGCACGGATCGGCGTCGACATGCTGACCGACCAGATTCCGATCGCGCCCGCGGAGCACTTTCTCTGCGGCGGTATTCGCACCGACCGCGACGGCGCGACCGACGTACCAGGTCTGTACGCCGTCGGCGAGGCCGCGGCAACCGGCGTACATGGAGCCAACCGGCTCGCGTCCAACTCCCTGCTGGAGGGGCTGGTGTTCGGCCGACGGGTCGCAACGGCGCTGACTCTCGAACTCCGGCGGGCCACCACTGGCCGGTCGCAGACCGTACTGCTCGGCCGCGACCACGAGCCGGAGCGGATCCGCGAGGTGCTGACTCGGTCCGCCGGCATTCGTCGGGACGGTTTACAGCTGGAGACAGCGGCTGAGGAACTCGAGCCGCTCGGCAGCGGCCCGTTGGCGACGGTCGCGCGAGCCGTTGTCGCCGCGGCGAGCACGCGGCGGGACAGTCGCGGCTGCCACTGGCGATCGGATCACCCGCACCCCGACGAACAGTGGAGCGGTCACCTCGCCGTACGCCTCGATCACGACGGCCGTCCGGCCGTCCAGCAGCACGATCTCGCGGCAGCCCACTGATCTTCTTCCGACGCACACTTTCCGAACACTGGAGGTTCTCGTGGCCAAGGGCTACTGGGTCAGCGTCTATCGCAGCATTTCCGACCCCGACAAGCTGGCTGCCTACAACGAACTGGCCCGTCCGGCCGTCGCGGCCGGAGGCGGACGGGTGTTCGTCCGCGGCGGGCGGGTAGTTGCCCACGACGACGGCATCGCCGAGCGCGTTGTCCTGATCGAGTTCGACAGCTTCGAACAGGCCGTCGCAACGCACGCGAGCGAGGCCTACCAGCAGGCGCTGCTCGCCCTGTCCGACGGCGTCGAACGCGACTTCCGCATCACCGAAGGCCTCTAGCGCGACGCGCGCAAGAACTCGCGGTTGAGCCTCGCGATGCTGGCGAAGGGGATCCCCTTCGGGCACGCGTCGACACACTCTCCGGTGTTGGTGCAGCCCCCGAATCCTTCGGCATCCATGGCGGCGACCAGGTTCCGTACTCGCTGTTCACGCTCGGGAAGGCCCTGTGGCAGGACGTTCAAGTGCGCCACCTTCGCCGAGGTGAACAGCATCGCCGACCCGTTCGGGCACGCCGCCACGCAGGCACCGCAGCCGATGCAGGCCGCGTTGTCGAACGCGACCTCGGCATCGCTCATCGCGACCGGCGTCGCGTGGGCCTCCGGCGCACTGCCCGTCGGTGCGGTGATGTAGCCGCCGGCCTGGATGATCCGGTCGAACGCGGACCGGTCCACCACCAGGTCCTTGACCACCGGAAAACCCTTGGCCCGTAGCGGTTCGACATCGATGACGTCCCCGTCGCGGAAGGCGCGCATGTGAAGCTGGCAGGTCGTTGTCTGCTCGGATCCGTGCGGTCTTCCGTTGATGACGACTCCGCAGGCACCGCAGATGCCTTCCCGGCAGTCGTGGTCGAACGCGACGGGTACCTCGTCGCGGGCGATCAGGTCCTGGTTGAGGACGTCGAGCATCTCCAGGAAGGACATGTCCGGGCTGATGCCGTCCACGGCGTACGAGATCATCCGTCCCGGGTCCTCGGGGCCGGACTGGCGCCAGATGCGGACCGTGAGTTTCACGTGTAGCTCCGTTGCGTCGGATGAACATGGTCGAAGATCAAGTCCTCGTGGTGCAGCACCGGGGTGTCGCCGTACTCCCAGGCGGCGACGTGTCCGAAGCGCGCGTCGTCCCGCTGCGCTTCGCCGGAGGCGGTCTGGTGCTCTTCCCGGAAGTGCCCGCCACACGACTCCTCGCGCACCAGGGCGTCCAGCAGCATGAGCTCGGCCAGCTCGAGGAAGTCCGCAACCCGATTGGCCTTCTCGAGTTCCTGGTTCAGCTCCGCCCCTTGCCCGGGAACGCGGACCGACCGCCAGAACTCCGCCCGCAGCTCAGGCACCTGTTTCAAGGCGGACCGCAGCCCAGCGGCGTTGCGTGACATCCCGCACTCGTCCCACAGCAGGAGACCCAGTTCGCGATGGAACGAATCGACCGTGCGCGTCCCGTTGATCCCAAGGAGACGGTCCAACCGGGTCCGTACCTCGTTCTGCGTCTGGATCAGGGACGGATGACGCGCGGCAACCTCCTCGAGCGTGTTGCTGCCGATGTAGTCGTTGATCATCGTGGGAACGACGAAATAGCCGTCCGCCAGACCCTGCATGAGCGCCGACGCACCCAGCCGGTTCGCGCCGTGGTCGGAGAAGTTGGCCTCCCCGATCACGAACAGTCCGGGAACCGTGCTCTGCAGGTCGTAGTCGACCCAGAGACCGCCCATCGTGTAGTGGATCGCCGGATAGATGCGCATCGGCACCTGATAAGGGTCCTCGGCGGTGATGCGCTCGTACATCTCGAACAGATTCCCGTAGCGCGCCTCGATCGCGGGCCGGCCGAGCTCGCCGATCGCGTCACTGAAGTCCAGGTACACGCCCAGTCCACCGGGGCCGACGCCGAAGCCGGCGTCGCAGCGGTTCTTCGCCGCCCTCGACGCGATGTCCCGCGGCACCAGGTTGCCGAAGCTCGGGTACATCCGCTCCAGGTAGTAGTCGCGCTCGTCCACCGGGATCCGGCCGGGCTCGCGGGTGTCCCCCGGCCGCTTCGGCACCCAGATCCGGCCGTCGTTGCGCAACGACTCACTCATCAGGGTCAGCTTCGACTGATGATCGCCGGAGCGCGGGATACAAGTGGGGTGGATCTGTGTGAAGCAAGGGTTCGCGAAGTACGCTCCTCGGCGGTGTGCGCGCCAGATCGCGCTCGCGTTCGAGCCCTTCGCGTTCGTCGACAGGTAGAAGACGTTGCCGTAGCCACCGGTCGCCAGTACGACGGCATCGGCCAGGTGCGTGCTGACCCGTCCCGTAATCAGGTCGCGTGCGACGATCCCGCGGGCGCGCCCGTCGACGACGACCAGGTCGAGCATCTCGGTACGCGCATGCATCTCCACCCGGCCGGCGTCGATCTGCCGCGACAGCGCCTGGTAGGCGCCGAGCAGCAACTGCTGACCGGTCTGACCGCGGGCGTAGAACGTGCGTTGCACCTGTACCCCGCCGAAGGACCGGGTGTCCAGGAGGCCGCCGTACTCCCGTGCGAACGGGACACCCTGGGCGACGGCCTGGTCGATGATCTGTGCGGAGATCTCCGCCAGCCGGTACACGTTGCTCTCCCGGGAGCGGAAGTCTCCGCCCTTCACCGTGTCGTAGAACAGCCGGTAGACCGAGTCGCCGTCGTTCCGGTAGTTCTTCGCCGCGTTGATGCCACCCTGCGCGGCGACCGAGTGCGCCCGGCGCGGCGAGTCCTGGAAGCAGAACTGTGCGACCCGGTATCCCTGCTCGGCCAAGGTCGCACCGGCCGACGCGCCGGCGAGCCCGGTACCGACGACGATGACCCGGTGCCTACGCCGATTGGCCGGGTTCACCAGCTTCGCCCGGAACTTCCGTTCGTCCCATCGCCGTTCCAGCTCGGTGTCCGGCGCCTTCGTGTCGGCGATGGGGGAACCAACGACATACTCCGTCATTTCAGGCAACCAATCCGGTCATCACACCGATCGGGACGGCCAGGAATCCGGCCGTGATCACGACAGCCAACCCGCGGCCGACAGCTCGGGTCACCGGGCCGGCGATTCCGAGTGTGCGGGCCGCACTGGCGAAGCCGTGGTTCAGATGAAGGCCGAGCATCACCAGAGCCACGATGTAGACCAGGTTGACCCACCAGACACCGAAGTCGGCCACGACGTTGTGGTACGGCTGGTCCGCGACGTAGTCGCGGTTCGCCACACCTACGGTCAGGTCCAGGATGTGCCAGACGACGTACACCACCAAAGTGGCGCCGCCCCATCGCATCGTGCCGGTCACGGAGCGGCCGCGGATCCGCTGACGGTGGACGTACCGGACCGGCCTCGCGCGCCGGCTCCGGAGGGACAACTGGACGGCAGCGGTGATGTGCAACGCGGTCGCGACGACCAGGCCGGCACGCAGGATCCACAAGAACACCCCGGCCGGAAGCACCGGTTCACCGATCGTGCGCAGCCAGGCCGCGTAGTCGTTCATGGCGGCGGCACCGAGGAAGACCTTGAGGTTCCCGAGCATGTGTGCGAACAGGAACGCGACCAGAGCCAGGCCGGTCACTGCCATGACCGCCTTCTTCCCGATCGTCGAGGACCAGAGCCGGCCGGCCGACGTTCGCTTTCGAGGCTCTACCGCCAGATCCGTGGACACGTCCTCGACGGTATGCCGATCGATGATCAGAGGGCAAAGAGCAGTTCGATCTCAGTACGATAGACGCTGCCTATGATGGCATCATGCAGCTCCACCAGCTCGCCTACTTCGTCGCCGTCGCCGACACCCGGCACTTCACCCAGGCCGCCGAGCTCATGCGGGTCGCCCAACCGTCCATTTCGCAACAGGTGCGTGCCCTCGAGCGTGACGTCGGTGCCGAACTCTTCCATCGCATCCGGGGAAACCTGTCGCTGACCGAGGCCGGCGAGACACTCCTGCCGATCGCTCGGCGCATCCTCGCGGACACCGAACTGGCGTACCAGTCCGTCCGGGAGCTCGACATGCTGGCGCGAGGCCGGGTACGCCTGGGCGCCACACCGAGCTTGTGCACCGGGCTGTTGCCGACGATTCTGGCCGGCTTCCGCACCGCCTATCCCGCGATCGACCTCGTACTGCGCGAGAGCGGCTCACGGGATCTGCAGAACGACGTGGCGGAAGGGACGCTGGACCTGGCGATGATCGTCGACTCCCGGCTGCACGAGCAGCGCCTGCTCGCCGCACAACCGCTGTTCATCGAGGAACTCGTCGTGATCTCGGCGAAGCACCGACCGGCACCGGTACGGCGATCGAGAATGCGGATCCGCGACCTCGAGAACCGGCCGCTGGTGATGTTCCGCCGCGGCTACGACCTGCGTGACGCCACCGTGGACGGCTGCCGCTCCGCAGGATTCGAGCCGTCGTTCGCGATCGAAGGCGGTGAGATGGACGCGGTCCTGGAGTGCGTGGACGCCGGCATGGGGATCGCCATCGTGCCGAGCACCGTGGTCAAGGACCGGTTCCGCGTCACGCGATTCGAGGCACCCGGACTCAGCCGGGTCGTTCGCCTCGCCTACCGCGAAGACGTCAAGCCGACCAGAGCAGTACGAGCGCTGCGCGACGTGATCACCGACCACCTGGGCGAGAAGGCAACCCTCCCCCGCGGCACCCAGTCCCTGGTGAAGAAGCCGAGGTAGCTGGAAGGCCGCCCTAGTGGTGTGGCGTGGCCGGGCGGGTGCTCTCGCGTACGACGAGGCTGGGCTGGAGGACCACCTCGTGGTCGGGCGGTAGTTCGCCGGCGAGAATGCCGACGACGAGGCGGACGATCTCCTGCCCGACCAGCTCCAAGGGCTGATTGATGCTGGTCAGTGCGGGTTGCGCCATCAGGGCCGGAAGACTGTCGTCGAAGCCGACGACCGACAGGTCGTCGCCGATGCGCAGCCCGCGACGCGTCGCCTCGTGGTAGCAGGCGATCGCGAGGAGATCGTGCGACGCGACGACAGCCGTCGGCGGCCGCTTTCCCCCGAACAACCTTGCTGCGACCTCGCGCGCCTGCCCCAGAGACTCGGCAGGTCCACGGACAACGCGCCCGCGAACGCTCAGGCCGTGGTCCTGTACGGCGGACTTCCACCCGCGGAACCGGTCGTCGACGGTGGCGCGGTCCTCAGGCCGTCCCAGGAACGCGATCTGCCGATGCCCGAGTTCCACCAGGTGGTCGACGGCCGCCCTGGTGCCGGCGGCACCGTCCACATCGACCCAGGCGCTGGCGTGCTCGCGCCCCCAGATCCGGCCGAACGACACCGACGGTACGCCGCGTTCGGCCAGCCAGGCGGGCCGCGGGTCGTCGTAGACCGGGTCTGACAGCACGAACGCGTCGACGGCGGCAGTCCGGATGAGCTCGTCGTACACCTCGAGCTCCTCACCGTCGTCCTCGGCGGCGCAGAGCAGGATGTTGTAGCCCTGCCGGCGCGCCGTCCCCGCGAGCGCGTGCACGAACCGGTCCAGCACCGGACTCGGTACGCCGTGCGGCGTCGGCTGGATGCGGTAACCGATGGTCCTGGTCGCCTGGGTTCGAAGTGAGCGCGCGACGCGATTCGGCCGATAGCCGAGCTCGTCGATCGCGGCCCGCACCTTGGCGAGCGTCTGCGGCGCCACGCGCTGCGGCATGTTCAGCGCGTAGGACACGGTCTGCCGCCCGACCCCTGCCCGCGCCGCCACCATCGCGAGTGTCGGCGGCTTCGCCGAACGTTCGATCTCCTCCACCGGTCCCTCCTTCCGAGGCCAACCTATCCCGAAGTGTTGACAGCGCCGCCGATCGGTTTCTACCTTGTGGATCGTTCCACATGTGGAACGATCCACACAACCGGAGGCAGCAACATGAAAGAGCAGCGACGGAGGCTCGGAGCAGGTGCAGCGATCCTGGCGGCATCTTTGGCCGTCGGAGCGTGCAGCTCGTTGACACCGGGCAGCAGCAGTGCCGGGAAGCCGGATCAGCCGGCCACGATCAAGAAGCTGACGCCGGACGAGGTTCGCGCCCTGGGCGACGTGACGCTGACGATGACCGACTTCGACCCGGCCGGGCAGGGACTCGGCGCGGCCCTCGACAAGCTCGTCGCCCAGTTCCATGCGGCGTACCCCAATGTCACCGTGCACCGTACGTCGAAGGACTTCAACAGCTACAGCAAGACGATCAAGCTGACGCTGTCCGAGGCCGACGCACCGGACATAGCGCAGGCCAACGTGGTGATGGCCCGCACCCTGGTGCCGGCCGGACTGGTCCGGCCTCTGGACGGGTACTACGACGCGTACGCGTGGAGGAGCCGCTATCCGTCGTCAGTTCTCGACCTGCTCCGCGCGAAGCCCGACGGCAAGACGCTCGGCGACGGCAAGTACTGGGGCCAGGCGATCGGCGGGAACATGGTCGGCGTCTACTACAACGCCGCGACACTGAAGAAGCTCGGCCTGAGCGTCCCACGGACGTACGGCGAATTCGAGCGCGACCTGCAAGTTGCCAAGGACAACGACGTACTCCCGGTCCAACTCGGGAACCTCGAACAGTGGCCGGCCAACCATGTGTTGTCCACCCTGATGAACGTCACCGAGGACCCACAGGTCGTCCGGGACTGGATCCGGGGCAAGCCGGGTGCGACCTTCGAGACGCCGGGCATCGTGGCGGCCGCGCAGACGTTGCGCGACTGGGAGCAGAAGGGCTATCTGCCGGCCAATGCCAACGGCGTCACGAACGACCGTTCGATCGCGGACTTCGGCGCCGGACAGGGCCTGTTCTACATCACCGGCTCGTGGCAGATTCCCAGGATCTCGGCCGCGCTGAAGGACGACGGAGGCTTCTTCCTGCTGCCACCGAAGACCGCCGGCGGGCCGGCCGCGGCCACCGGCTGGCTCGCGAATCCGTACACCATCTCGGCGAAATCGCGGAAGGCGGATCTGGCGGCGTTCTTCCTCGACTACCTCGGCGGTCCGGCCGGCACCACCACAGCGGTGGCTGGAGGATTCCTTCCGTTCGGCGACCTGCCGGCCGGCTTCCGGCAGTCGCGGACCGCGAGCGACGTGACGGCAGCCTGGCGCGCCGCGATCAAGGACAACGGTCTTGTCCCCTATCTCGACTTCGCGACACCTTCCCTGGGCGACGCCGCCTTCCCCGCCATCCAGTCCGTCATGGCCGGCAAGCTCCAGCCCACGGCCTTCGCCCACACTGTGCAGGAGAACTGGAATGACTACCACTCCGGGTCGTGACGCACCACCTGGCGAACCACGACGGATCGCATACCTGTACCTGTTGCCCGGCCTGCTGCTCACTTCTCTGTTCGTCCTGCTCCCGCTGATCCACACCGGTTGGCTGTCGCTGTTCCAGTGGGACGGCGCGTCCGTCGGGCAGTGGGTGGGCCTGGCCAACTACGAGAAGATCTTCGCCGCCGCACGACTGCGCGAACTCTTCCTGCACAGCGCCGTACTGATCGTCTTCTACTCGGTGATTCCGGTCGGCCTCGGCTTGTTCATCACGGCGCTGATGACGCGCCGGCCGGTGCGCGGGATGACGGCGTACCGCACCGTGCTGTTCGTACCGCAGTCGGTGTCGCTCGTGGTGATCGCGGTCGCCTGGCAATGGATGTACGCGCCGAACGGCATCGTCAACGCGGTCCTGGGGACGCGTCGGGCGTGGCTCGGCGACTTCGGGTGGGCGTTGCCGGCCATCGGGCTGATCGGGTCGTGGTTGCTGACCGGGCTGTGCCTGGTCCTGTTCGTCGCAGGTATCCAGAAGATCGATCCGGAACTGTACGCCGCGGCGCGGATCGACGGCGCCTCACCGGTCGACGAGTTCCGGTACGTCACGCTGCCCGGGCTGCGGGCGGAGATCTCGGTCGCGGTGACGCTGACCGTGGTCGCCGGTCTACGGAGCTTCGACCTGGTGTACGTACTGACCAAGGGCGGACCGGGTACCTCCACGTCGGTGCCGGGCCTCGAGATCTTCGAGCGCGCCTTCAGCCGCGGGCAGGTCGGTTCGGCGTCGAGTCTCGCCGTCGTCCTGACCGTCCTGATCTTCGCGATCACCGCGTTGATCGGCCGACTCTCGAAGGAGCCCGCATGAGGAACGGAACCGCGTCCCGCGTCGGCACGCACGCGTTGCTGTTGCTGAGCGGCGTCCTGGCCGTCCTGCCGTTCGTCAGCATCGGACTGATCTCGCTGTACCCGCCGGACCAGGCGCCGACCGGGCTCGCGTTGCCGCACACGATCAACTTCGGCAACTACGCCCGCGCGTGGAATGTCGCGAACTTCTCGACGCTGTTGCGATCCAGCGGGATCGTCGCGCTCGTCGTCGTACCGCTCGCCGGCCTGATCTGCATCCTGACCGGCTACGCGTTCGGGACGATGCGCTTCCGCTGTATGAAGCCGCTGTTCGTACTGTTCCTGGTCGGGCTGCTGATGCCGTTCGAGGCGACGATCATCCCGCTGTACTACGACCTGCGCGCGATCGGACTCAGCAACACGTACCCCGGGCTGATTCTGCCGGAGGCTGCGCTGTTCGTGAGCTTCGGGACGTTCTGGATGCGGGCGCAGTTCCTGTCCACGTCCCGTGCGCTCGTCGAGGCGGCGCGCCTCGACGGAGCGAACTCCTGGACGACTCTCTGGCGGATCCTGGTCCCGGGCGCGATGCCGGCGATCACCACGATGACGGTGCTGTTCTTCATCTGGAGCTGGAACGAGTTCCTCCTGGCGCTGGTCCTGGCGTCCGACCCGTCCGTCCAGACCGCACCCGCCGGCCTGGCGTTCTTCTTCGGAGAGCACGTCACCGACGTGCCCGGACTGGCAGCCGCGGCGTTCATCGTCACCACACCGGCCCTGATCGTGTACGTCCTGCTGCAGCGGAGTTTCATCCAGGGCGTGACCTCAGGAGGAGTCAAAGGATGAGTTCAATGACAGCAAACCGACAGTACGAACTCGTCGCCTCGCGCCGCGGACGGGTCACATCGACCGAGGTGCCTGCGCCCGGCGCCGGGCAGGTCCTGGTGCAAGTCCATGCCAACGGCCTGTGCGCGAGCGATCTGTCGCAGTGGCGCGACGGCCAGGGCACAATCGGCCACGAGCCGGTAGGCACTGCCGTCGAGATCGGTGCCGGCGTCGAACTGACCCTCGGATCCTCGGTAACAGGTCGCTTCGTGGGCTCGTACACCGACTTCGTCCTCGCCGAACCGGCCGACATCGTGCCGCTGCCGACGGGGGTTCCGCAGGATCTGGCTCTCGGTGAGCCACTGGGCTGCGTCGCCGAAGCACTTCGCCGCGCACCGATCCGGCTCGGCGAGCGAGTGGTGATCATCGGGCTCGGATTCATGGGACTGTGCATGGCCCAGCTACTGGCCTGCACGCCCGCGGCCCGGCTGACAGGCATCGACCTGCGCGACGACGCGCGCGCGACCGCGGTCGAGATCGGCGTCGTCGACGCCTACTCACCGACGGGACTACCTGCCGGGCTGTCCGACGTCGACCTGGTCATCGAGGCGTCCGGAAGTCAGGCCGGGCTGGACCTGGCCACCGAACTCGTCCGCCCGCACGGCCGCATCTCCGTCCTCGGCTACCACCAGGGAACCCGGCAGGTGGACCTCCAGGCCTGGAACTGGAAGGCCATCGACGTCATCAACGCCCACGTCCGCGACCGCTCCCTGCTCCGGACCAGCATCGCGGCCGGACTCGACATGATCGCCGCCGGCCGCATCGACCTGACCCGGCTGGTCACCCACCGCTTCCCACTGGAACGAACAGACGATGCCTTCACCTTGCTCGAGAAGAAGCCCCCCGGCTTCGTCAAAGCAGTCATCGAGCTCTCCTGAGGCAGCCGGTCAGGAACGGGGGCAGGCACAGGTTGAACCACCGTCCGGTCTCCCCCCGCAAACAGTGGTCCCTGGAAGGCTGTGACATGGCAGCTTCCAGAGCTCGAAGTACTTCAACTGCTGACTGTCGTGACCCGGCTCGGGCGTTCGAAGATCAGCTCGAGGCCGTCCTCCTCGTCCCACTGCTCGCCGTTCTCGACGAAGCCGAAGCCCGCGATGGTGGCCAGCGACGCCTGGTTGGTGGGGCTGATCGTGGCCCGCACCGTCCGTACGGCGGGTTCGGCGGCCGCATGCTCCAGGAGGGCGGTCAGGATCGACCGGGCGTGACCTCGTCGCCGGTACGGCGGGTCGACCGTGTAGCCGATCTCCACCATGCCGTTTGCGTCCGGTGGACCGTGGAAACCGGCATAGCCGACGACGACGTCATCGACCACGGCCAGCTTGACGAGCCACCCGAAGGCGCTGGGATCCCCGGCCAGTTGATCGAGACGGTACTGCCAGAGCCACTTGGCCCGGTCGGAGAGGAATTCGTCGCCGAGGGCGAAGCCGAGCTCCGCCTCTGCCGCGGGGCGGTCGCCGGCCAGCAACGCGCTCAGCGCCGTACCGGTCATATCGACGAAACGAACTGCCGGGGAGATACCAGTTGCCATGGCCCCATCCTCGACCTCGGCAGTCCGTCGAACAAAGGCATTAACCGGTGACCGGTCAGGTGAACCACTGGCAGTACTCGCAGTCGGCGGCGTCGGCGGCCAGCGGCCAGGTCGACCTTGCTTCGAGGGAGCGGGCGATCCGCGCGGCTTGCGCGTCGTGCCACTGCTGGAAGTAGTCGTACCGTTCGGATCGTACGTACGCCCATTGACCAGCCTCGGCGCGCACGAAGTAGTGCACCTCACCGTGGGCACCCTGCGCCTTCCACACGTCGGAATCCAGCACGGCGCACCCGGTGACCGAACCGTCCGTGCGGTCGGTGAAACCGGTGCACGGTTCCTGGTCGTCGGCGAGCCTGCGGGTCGTGACGTTGACGTCCGCGGACCGTGAGCCACCTACCGCCTGCACGGTCACGACGTAGTCGATGCCCGCATCCGAGTAGCGCACGCCCGACCAGGACGCGTCGTCGAGGCGAGGCTGCAGCGGCCGCGCGACGACCGCTTCGATCCGCCGCTGTTCGGCGGACACGTTGACCAGCTTCATCACGATCGGCAGTCCGGCCAGAACCACCGCACCGGCCGCGATCACGACCACCGCACGCGCGGGCCGACGCCGACCGCCGGTCCGGCGGACGTTGCTGAAAACAACAGCTCCGGCGAACACCATCGTCGCAACCAACCCGAACGGCGCGACCAGCCCCGGACCCGCGAGATACACCTGCGGACGCTGTCGAAGGGGTACATTAATCCGGCAATGGACTATATAGTCCACTATTGATGGCGGCGACGCCGACAAACAGCACACGGGAAGCAGTGATGACTGATCAGGTTCTTCGGGCCGAAGGAACGGGTTTCTACCTCACCGGCGGTGAGCTGGCGGTCACCGGTGCCGCCGAGCAGACGATCGCGGGCGGCCGGCCCGTGGACTTCAGTGTCACCGCGGGCCTGTTCGGCGATCCCGAGATGGATGTGGTGCTGGCGAGCTGGAGCACCGAACAGGCTGATGGCGCGCGATCACAGGATGGCTGTACGGTCCTGCCGTTGCGGACGCAGCCGTTGGTGCTCAGCTCGCTTCCGAGCAGTGTGCGGGTGCAGTTGCGCACAGCAGCGGAACTTCACGACGCGGAAGGAACCTGGCGGGTCGTCCTGCATTTCCGCAATCACTCGGGATCGGGTCTGACCTGGCAGGCGACCCTTCCCGCCGAAGCATTCGAAGCAGGTTGGCTCGCTCCCTTGGCCGACCTGATGACGATCGACAGTGTCGACAGTGCGGACAGGAGCCCGACCGCGCCGGCGGTGAGCGTGGTCCACCATGCCGACGACGAGTACTACGAACTGCTCGTGGACGGCGAACAGGCCGGACTCCTCGTGTACCACGTGATCGGCTCGCGGCTGTCGATCACCCACACAGTGGTCGAACCGACCTACCGCGGCCGCGGACTTTCGTGGACGTTGGTGGGCGGCGCACTCGACGACATCCGGACGAGATCGCTGGAGGTGTCGAACTACTGCCCGGTCGTGGACCACTTCGTCCAGAAGAACCCACAGTACGGCGACCTGCTCCGGCCGGTCCGGGCCGCCCGTCAGAGTGAGTGACGTCATGTCGGACCGCAACCACCTGAATGGTTCCGAAGCAACGTCTGCCCGAACCGAACGCGGCCAGCAGACTCGCGAGCGCATCCTCGACTCGGCCGCCAGGCTCTTCTACGTCAAGGGCGTCGGCTCGACCACGCTCGACGACGTACGCGCGGCGAGCAGCACCAGCAAGTCGCAGCTGTACGACCACTTCCCGGACAAGACCACGCTCATTCACGCGGTGATCGACGTACAGTCACGATCGGTGCTCGCCCGCGAAGCAGGCCGCCTGAAAGGTGTACGGAATCTGTCCGGGCTGCGGCGGTGGCGGGATGCCCTCGTCCAGTCGAACATGCTCCACGACGGTTCGTACGGATGCGCTCTCGGCGCCATGTCCAGCGAACTGTCCGACAACGACGAACGGTCCCGCGAAGCACTGGCCGCTGCGTTCCGGACCTGGCAACAGCTGCTCGTCGAGACCTTGACCCGGCTGCGCGATCTCGGCGTCCTCACCAGCGACTTCGACCCGCGCAAACTCGGGACCGGCCTCCTCGCCGCCTTGCAGGGCGGATACATCCTTGCCCAGAACGGACACAGCCCTGAACTGATGGCCGACGCGCTGGACATGGCGCTGGACCGCATCGAAACCTTCGCCGACCGCTGAAGATCGGGTCCGGCCGAGCGCTCCCTGCTATTCGGCGGCGTACGCGCGGACCGAGTCCATCGCCAGCGTGAGCGCGACCTCCATCGGCCCGGGGTCACGGGCCGCCTGGGCGAGCACATATCCGCCCTGCAGTGCCGCCATGATGCCGGTCGCGAGCTTCCTCGGCTCGGCGTCCGCAGTCAGCGTGCCGTTGGTCTTCATCCGCTCGAGCGCGTCGGTCAGCAGCGAGATCCAGGCGGTCAGGTGCGCGTCGAGATCGATGCGGGCGGCTTCGTCATGGTCGGAGAGCTCTGTCGACAGCGCGCCCAGTTCGCACCCCATGGCGCCACGGCGAGCCGTGACCCGCTGAAGGATGGCCCGGCACCACCGATCGAGCCCGCTGAACGAGTCGACCCGGCGGAAGTACTGCTCCTCGCGCTCGAGCACCCGGCTGCCCCGCAACGCGATCACCGCCTGGACCAACGCGGACTTGTCGCTGAAATGCCGGTAGAACTGTGACTTGCTCGTCCCGCTCGCCGTCGTGACGTCGTCGAGCGTGGTCGCCGCCGCGCCCTTGAGCCCCATCAGCTCATCGGCGGCGGCAACGATCCGGGCTCGGGTGGCCGCGCCGCGAGCGGTGAGGCGGCGATCGAGCTCGTTCACGGTCTCGGACACAGGACGAGCTTATCGTTTCGGTCACGAACAACGGGTGCGCACGACTGGAAACCGGCGTAAGTATCGGCGCTCCGGCCGCCACCAACCCTCCTGAGAGCCCGGCATGTCGCCGGTTGCCGGTAGGAGGACGAATGAGCGAGGTCAGCCGGGAGTATTACGGCAGTTACAGCGTGGACGACGAGGACCAGTTGCAGTCCTCCGACACGCTCGACGGGCGTGGAGTGGCCGATCTGCTCGACGAGGGCTACTCGCCGCCGGAGAAGTGGTCGGCCGGTGAGGGGTTCGGTACGACCGCGGCGGAGGCGCTTCGCGGTGAGACCTTCGAGCAGCGGCTCGCGCAGGAGGAGCCGGACATCGATCCGTACGCCGTACCGCCGGAGGACGTGGACGGCCCGGAGATCGGCAGAGATCGCGCCGGCCGGCTGGTGGCTCCGGACGAGGGGTCGCACTTCGACCTCGAGGAAGAGCTCGTCGCCGCCGACGTCGGCATCGACGGCGGCGCCGCGAGTGCTGAAGAAGCGGCGATCCACGTCGTGGACGACGAACCGTTCGAACTCGACGAGCTCGACTCATGAGAACGCTGACGAACGACCCCGCCCGCAGCCTGACCGTGCTCGAGAACGACGAACTGCGAAGGTACGAGCTACTCGCCGCGGGCACGACGGTAGGAACCCTCGACTTCCGCCTCCTCGGCCGGCGACGTGTCCTCGGGCATACCGAGATCGCGGCCGATCAGCGCGGCCGCGGACTCGGGACAGCACTGATCAAGGCGGTCCTGGACGACCTCATCACCACGGGCGTCCGGGTCACGAACTACTGTCCCGCGGTCGAGCGTTTCCTCCAGGTCAACCCGGAGTACGTCGTCGTGCTCGATCCGGCCCACCCGCCGGTAGCGGCGGACCACAAGCAGCAGGCCCCGCTGCAGCAGCTCGTCCACGCACAGCACTCCAGGCTCAGAGAACTCGCTGCGCGCTCCCAAGATCCGAACGTCGACCGATTCGAACAGCGTCGCATCATGGACCAGTTCACGGCCGTCGCCGCACAGCATGCAGCGGCCGTCGCCGACGTACTGCTCGCCGCCGCCCGGACGTCCGCCGGTGAGGATGCCGCGGTCCTGCTCGGCAATCTCAAACAGCTCGAGCAGGCGCTGCGAGTGCTCAAGGGCAGGGCGTACGGCGACGCACGCTTCCTCAATCTCAGCGCCGCCAAGACCTGGCAAGAAGCCGAACGCCTCCTGACCGAGCACGAATCGACGGAGGCGCGGATCGTGTCCGGTCTCGAGCAGCTCCACGGCACCGACCACGCGACCGACCTGGCCCGCACGCTGGCGCAACGGCAGTGGAGCTCGCCGACGCGACCGCACCCCAACTCGCCGCACACCGGTGTCGCCGGACGGGTCGCGCGTCAGCTCTGGCGGATCGCCGACTCCACGTGGGACGAGCTGGAAGGACGCGGGCTCCCGACCGAACCGGTCGAGCCCGTCAATCAGCACTCGGCCTTCTCCCATTACCTGTTCGGGACCCCGGACGACGGCACCACAACTCACCAAGGAGAAACTCATGAATGACTACTTCGAAGGGCGCAAGCTCATCGTGGTCGGTGGAAGCAGCGGGATGGGCCGGCAGACGGCACTGGACGTCGTCGCGCGTGGCGGCGAGGCGGTGATCGTCGGGCGTCAGCAGGACAAGGTCGACGCGACGGTCGCCGAGCTCGGCAAGAACGGCAAGGCCTGGGGCATCACCGCGGACCTGGCCGATCGCCGGCAGGTCGAGGAGGTGCAGCACCAGCTCGCCGCCGAACACTCCGACGCGACGCTGCTGGTCAACGCGGCCGGGTTCTTCATCCCCAAGGGATACCTCGACTACAGCGGCGAGGACTACGACTCGTACCTGGAGCTGAGCCGGGCCACCTTCTTCCTCACGCAGACCGTCGTACGGGGAATGCAGGCCGCGGGTTCCGGCGGCGCGATCGTCAACATCGGCAGTATGTGGGCCCATCAGGCGATCGCCGCGACGCCGGCAACCGGCTACTCGATGGCGAAGGCCGGCCTGCACGCACTGACACACAACCTCGCGATGGAACTGGCGGCCGACGGTATCCGCGTCAACGCGGTGGCTCCCGCGGTGGTGGCTACGCCGTTGTACGAAGGGTTCGTTCCCGCCGACAAACTCGAGGAGACCGTGAAGAGCTTCGACGGCTTCCACCCGCTGGGACGGGTCGGAACCGCCCAGGACATCGCGTCCTCGATCGTGTTCCTCCTCTCCCCGGAGGCCGGCTGGATCACCGGCGCGATCCTGAACGTCGACGGCGGCGTCATGGCCGGTCGCAACTGACAACTCCGGCGGCCGCACTCGGACGAGCGCGGCCGCCGGACCGTTCTGAAAGGAATCACAGTGCGTGCATCGATCGACGGCGTTCTGATCGCCGACGCTTCCCCGGAACACATCATCACGATCGAAGGGAGCCACTACTTCCCTCCGGACTCACTGACCATCGGGACCTTGAAGGAGAGCCCGACTCCCTACGTCTGCCCGTGGAAGGGGGCGGCTCGTTACTACAGCGTCGAGACACCGCACCACGAGTACGTCGACGCGGCCTGGAGTTATCCGCATCCCAAGCGATCCGCGATCGAAACGGTCGGACACGATTTCACGGCGTACGTGGCCTTCGACACCACCCGAGTAGCCCTCGAGTAGACCGCCAGGTCCTACTGCCGGTCATGCGACCTGCTGCTCCGGCAGGTAGCCGGCTTCGACCAGAGCTGTCCGCAGCTTGCGGCGGGCATCGAACATCGTCTTGTAGATCGCGTTGTGCGTCGATCCGAGCTGATCGGCGAGCACATCCGTCGGCATCCCGTTCAGCACCAGCGCGACGAAGACCATCCGCTGCTTGGCGGTCAGAGTCTCGTTGACGGCGCGATGTACGGCCTGCATGAGATCCCGGCTCTCGGCATGCGCTTCCGGCTCGATGCCGAGCCGGGCCGGCAAACGCTCCCAGTCCTCGTCGTCGAACGCGACGCCGCCGCGCTGCCAGAAGTGCCGGTTGACCTTGGCGGCCACGTCGAAGATCACGAACTTGTACGCCCACGTGGTGAACTTGCAGTCGCCGCGGAAGGTGCCGACCTTGCCGCAGATCGTCAGGAGCGCGTCCGCGGCGGCCTGGTGGGCGATGTCGTCCAGCTCCGGGCCGCCGAGCCGCAGCCGGGCGGCACGGCGCCCGGCCTCGGACCGTGCCGCCCTCAAGAGAACGTCGTACAGGCGACGACTCGCGGCTTCCCACCGATCCCCGTCGCTACTCAGGTCGCGAACCCAGAGCTGGTTCTCCCCTGCAACCTCTGGAGAGACGACCCGCACCTGCGTCAAGGACTCGGAACTCTCTCTCTTCATTGGACTCTCCCGCGATCAGCACACCGACCGATGGTCGATAACTTGGACTATATAGTCCATTAGACGCTTCGTCCAACCTGTGCAATCGCCCGATTCAATAGGCGACTACCGGTCAAGGGATTTCGTCAAACAGGTCTAGATCGTCCTATTCGACGGAGGCGCAACGCTCGAGCCGTAGATCCAGACCAGCCAGGGGACCACCGGGCTGCTGCAAGGCGCTGCCGGTCGCCAAGCCACCCAGGTCAACGGATGCGTAGCCGATGCCGTCAATGAGGGCACCGACCTCCGTTCTGGCGTCCGCGTCGTCACCGGACAGGAACATCACCCGCCGCCCGGTCGTGGTCACGGGAGGCAGGGCCAGCACAGCTGCAGACAACGTACAGAAAGACTTGACCACCCTCGCGCCGGCAGCGGACGCCTGCACGACCTCGCTCGACGTGAGGCTGCCGAAGTCACGTGATTCCGGTAGTCGCAGGCGGCTCGCAGGTGCTGTGGCGTCCACGAGGATCCGACCGTGCCATGGGGGCAGTTGCTCGAGCAGCGGAATGACCACCGGCCAGGGGATCGCGAGCACGACGAGATCCGCAGCCGCGACTTCGCTCGTCTCGAGCGCGCTCACCCTTGGCCCGAGCTCCTGCACGAGGGATTCCAGGGTGGCCGGCCCACGGCTGTTGCAGAGTACGACGTCCTGGCCCGACGCGACGACATGCGCGGCCAGAGCTCGCCCCACCGCACCTGAGCCCACGATGCCGATCGTCGCCGCCATCCATCCCCTCCCGATTCCCCCTCCACCGGAGGGCCGTGCGCTGGTCGCTACTCGTACCGGCCGTCGAATGTCACGCCGTCGTTGAGCCCGGTGAACCGAAGTCCGACGATCCGCGTGTCCTCGACGATCCAGCGAAGCGCGTAGCAGGCCCGGTACGACGGCGGCCAGAACGAGCAGAACCACCCCTGGTCGTCGACGTACCACTCCCCCGCACTGTCGCCGCCGCGCTCGGTGTAGGTCGTCTTCCCGTCGCCGGCGAAGACCTGGGCCGCCCCGTCGGCGTACACCAACCGTCCGGCGGTCACAGCCTTCGGGATGTCAGCAGCCGCGACCGCCGCGCCGTCCTCAGCCCAGATTCCCTGCAGTACGTGAGTCATCGCGACCAGCACCTTCCATTGACACCATACTGGACCATCTAGTCCTTGTTCTGAGTGCAGCAACCTTCTCATAATAAGACTACCTGCGACAGCATGTGGGCGATAAGAGGACGATATAGTTCTTTCATCCCAACTGATGACCCGCACTCAGAGGTGCACGCCATGGCTGACCAGCAACTCCCCACAGCGGTCGAGTGGTTCGACTCGCGGACGGGGATCCTCCGATCGGGCGCGAAGAAGGACGGGTCAGGACGCCGAGTGGCGCTCCACGAACCGGCGGAGAGACGGACACCTCGCTAGGCCTCCACCAGCTCCGATGTCTTCTGAAGGAACACCATGATCCCGGACCAGCCCACCGACGAGGCCACCGTGCCTTGCCTCGATTCACCGCAGCAACTGGCCGAGTGGGCCGACAGTCTCGTCGCCCATCACCGGCGGCACCTGGACTCGAAGACAGGACCTGTCCGGCACACGTCCCCTACTCATCCTGCCGGCATCGATGCCTTGTCCGCCGCCCGGACGCTTCGGATCTGGGATGACCTCTCGGCCGGATTCACCAGCCTCCAGCGCAACAATCTGCTGGTCTGCGGCGCCGATCCGGCAGCGTTGGCCACAGCCTTCGCGGCCGCGCTCCAAGGCGGCTACCTCTTGTCGCTGACGACCCGCAGCATCACCCCACTCGAGATCGCCGCCGAGATGGCGCTGGCACAGGTCGCGAGGAGCTTGGTCAGCGAGTCTCCGCGGGACCCCGGCAAAGAGTGAGGGCGTGCCCACCGCCTCAGCGATGGACACGCCCTCAGGTGTCAGGTACTTACGCGGTGCCGCGACGTGGGAGAACCCAGTTCGGCCTGGCGAAGTGACAGGTGTAGCCCGCCGGGTAGGTCTGCAGGTAGTCCTGGTGCTCCGGCTCGGCCTCCCAGAACGGACCCGCAGGCTCGATCGTCGTCACAGCCTTGCCCGGCCACAGCCCGGACGCATCGACGTCCGCGATCGTCTCGCGGGCGGTCTTCTCCTGCTCAGGCGTGAGCGGGAAGATCGCCGACCGGTAGCTGGTACCGACGTCGTTACCCTGCCGATTCAGCGTCGACGGGTCGTGGATCTGGAAGAAGAACGCCAAGATGTCGCGGTACGTCGTACGCGCCGGGTCGAAGACGATCTCGACCGCCTCCGCGTGCCCGGGGTGGTTGCGGTACGTCGCGTGGTCGTTCCGCCCGCCGGTGTAGCCCACGCGCGTGTCGAGGACGCCCGGCTGCTTGCGGATCAGGTCCTCCATACCCCAGAAGCACCCTCCGGCCAGAACCGCCGTCTCGGTGCCGGGCTTACGGGTGATCTCTCCCGTGTCGTGAATTCCACTGGTCACGATGCGTGCTCCTCCGTGCTGGTGGCCTCGAACAGTGACCGGTACTCGCCGTAGCCCTGTGCCTCGAGCTCGGCCACCGGGACGAACCGCAGTGCGGCGGAGTTCATGCAGTATCGCTGACCGCCTGCGTTGACCGGGCCGTCGTCGAACACGTGACCCAGGTGGCTGCCGGCTCCGGTGGACAGTGCCTCCGTGCGGATCATCCCGTACGTCCTGTCGGTCTCCGTCCGGACGGCGTCCGCCGCGATCGGCCGGGTGAAGCTCGGCCAACCCGTGCCGCTGTCGTACTTGTCGACCGACGAGAACAGGGGCTGTCCGGAGACGACGTCCACGTAGATCCCGGCCTCGTGGTTGCCCCAGTACTCGTTCCGGAACGCGGGCTCGGTGCCGCCCTCCTGAGTGACCCGGAACTGCTTGTCGGTGAGGCGACTGAGCGCCTCCGAAGTCTTCCGGTAGTCGTGAGACACGATTCCTCCCTCTCTGACGCCGCTGGCTGCGCCGTCACCATGCACAACATCACAGGTGGTTGATTTGGTCCCGCGTTCCGCGGAACCAGCTGTGACCGCGGTCTCACTTCGGAGGGAGTTCGTCTTCCTGCACCAGGGCCAGTAGCCCCTCCACATCCTCCGCACACGGTCCACAGGCCGCCAGGTGTGCAGCCACCCCTGGATATCGCTCGGTGGCGTCGACGCCGGCGGCCAGCAACTCGGCGTACAGGTGCATGACGGCCATGGCCGCATCGCACCCGACGTCGCCCGGGTCGGTGGCCAGGAAGCGCTCGAGCCTCTCTCGCGACCCGGTCATGACCGTTCACCTCTATCTGTCTGTGATCAGCAGCCCGTTCTGATAACTGTTAGTGGTCGCCTGACTCGGAATCTTACGCGCAGCATCAGGGAGCGATCTCGAGCCGGGTGATGAGGCCGTCGGCGAGCTTGAAGCGGTAGATGAGATCGACGACACCGCCTGGGAAGTCGCCCTCGAGGTGGTTGGTGACGACGTAGTGGCCGTCGTCGAACTTCTCCACGTGGGTCGCCGTGACCGTGTAGGTGTACTTGCCGGACTCCGCTTCGCGCCAGTGGTGGATCTCGTCGTGACCGGTGTAGGTCTTCTCGTTGTCGATCACGGTGGCATCGGGCGCGAAAGCCGCGAGCAGGTCGTGAGCGTTCGCCTTGTGCTGCGGATCCGCTTCACGCAGGAACCTCATGATCGCGTGCGGCAGCTGCATGGCCAGCTCGTCCGCGGTCGGGTCGGGCGGGGTCTGGATCGTCATCTGGTGCCTTCCATTGGAGGGGTTGAAACAGCAAGGAGCTATGCCGGCGGCGGCATCGGCACTGCGATTCCTGGCGCATCGATGCAGTACATGCCGTGCCGCTCGCTGAGCATCAGCAGGATCGTGTCGCAGTCCCTGCACCGGGCGACCGTGCCGGGCCCGGACGCGCGTACGTCACCTTCCTGTCCCGCCGAAGCGTTCTGTCCGGATCCGTCCGGGGTCGTGTCCCAGAGCCACCAGGCCCGCCGCTGCCGTCTCGACGAACGCGGTCGGCCCGCAGATATAGGTGAGCGGGTCTTCCGTGACCGGCCACGCGGTCGTCGACAAGAGCATCGGATCGATACGCCCGCGATAGCCCTGCCAGTCGTCCGGAGCGTCGCGGGTCAGCGTGATCGAGACCTCGACGAGGTCGTCCGCGGCCAGCTTGCGGAGTTCTTCACGGTAGATCAACAGCTCGAGCGAGCGTGCCGAGCACAGGAGACGGACAGGCACGCTGCTGCCGCTCGCTCGGTGATGCCGCAGCATCGACCGGAACGGGGCCAGTCCTGATCCGCCGGCGACCAGGAACAACGGTCCACCGGACTGCTCGTCCCAGGCGAAGTACCCGCCGACCGGACCCCGCAACTCGAGTTCGTCGCCTGGCCGCAACTCGTCCACCAGGTACGGCGACACCTCGCCGTCGTCGAGTCTCTCGACGGTCAGCGACACGTACGCGTCCTCAGGCGCCGACGCGATCGAATAGCTCCGCTCCGTCTGGTACCCGTCGGGTGCCGTCAGGCGTACGTCGACATGCTGGCCCGCGCGGTGCCCGGGCCAGTCCTGCAGTTCCAGCGTGATGGTCTTCACCCGCGGTGTCTCGACGGTCATCGAGACCACCGTTCCGGTCTGCCAGGTCAGTCGCCCTGGTAGCGCTGCTCTTTCCACGGGTCTCCATAGTTGTGATAGCCGAACATCTCCCAGAAGCCGGGCTGGTCCGCAGCACGCAACTCCAGACCGCGGATCCACTTCGCGCTCTTCCAGAAGTACAGATGCGGTACGAGAAGTCGTGCCGGGCCGCCGTGTTCAGGGTCGAGCGGCTGTCCGTCGTACTCGTCGACGATCCAGGCCTTCCCGCCGCGCAGATCCGCCAGCGGGACGTTCGTCGTGTAGCCGCCGTCGCAGAACGCCAGCGCATGCGATGCCTGGGTCGGCGCGGCATCGAGCAGGGTATCGAGCGAGACACCCGACCAGGTCGTGTCCAGCTTCGTCCACTTCGTCACACAGTGGATGTCGACGGTCACCTTCTCGTGCGGCAACGCCCGGAAGGCCTGCCACGACCACGAGACCGGTCGATTGACGAGTCCACGGATCATGAAGTCCCACTTGTCCAGTGGCGTGTACGGCGTCGGTCCGGCCGACAGCACCGGGAAGTCCCGGGTCACGTACTGCCCGGGCGGAACCCGCGACGACTCCGCCGGACGCCGGCCGACGAATCCCCGGCTGACCGCCATCAGGCCTTCTCACCGAGCTGAACACGCAGCAACCACTGATGCTTCTCCAGCGTCGCGACAACCCTGACCAGTACGTCCTGTGTCACCAGATCCGCGGCGCCGACCGAACCCAGCCGCTCACGGATCCGCTCCGCCACGGCCGCAACCCGCCGACCCAGCTCCCACACCACTGCATGATCAGGCAGCGACCCCACCCGGACGGGTTCGACCCGCGATCCGGCGGCCACCGCCGAGCTCTGTCCATCGGGTACGACGCCCAAGGTCACCGCACGCTCGGCAACGACATCCGCGAGTTCGCGCCACTCCCCCACCAACTCGTCGAGGAACACGTGTACGCCGTGGGCAGCCGCTCCGACGACGCTCCAGTGCAGCTGCTTGCCGAGCAGCGACAGGTCGATCAGGTCTTGGAGCACGACCTGGAGCTCCGCGCCGACTGCCGCGCGCTCATTCGGGTTCTCCAACGGCGGCAAGTGCACCGAGTTGGCAACAGATTCCATAGTCATACCTCTCTGGTGTCACGGCGGCCACCGGACCTTTCCTCACCAGCCGGGCAATCGCAGCGGTAAGAACCAACCCGCTCCGGACACCAACGATGGGCACCACACCCGCTGACGCAACAAGAAGGCACGTCACATCCAGCCGACCCACTTCTACGTCATCGCCACACCGGAAGGTAAGCAGCAACTGGCGGACAACCTCGGCGAGCGGTTCCAGGACAACGCACCGGCGAAACAGGAGCTGTGGGAGTCGATGACCCGCGACTTCCTGAGCCTGCGCAACTACGGCTTCAAGGACGTCAACCACTGGATGGAGAAGCAGACCTACATGGCCTTGGGCCTGACGATGATGGCCGCCGCCGAGCTCGGTGTCGAGGCCATGCCGCTCGAGGGATTCGACCCGGCCAGCGTCGACAAGGCCTTCAAGATCCGCGAAACCGGACACTCCACCACAGTGTTGCTGGCACTCGGCTACCCGGACCCCGAGAAGCACTACAGCAACCCGATCTCCCGATTCGACAGCGACGAACTCTTCACCTTCGTCTGAGCACAGGAGAAACCATGAAAAACGCTCTCGCGATCGCGGCCGTCTCGGGCCTTGCTTTGTCGATCGGACTCGTCACGACCCCTGCCACCGCGTCACCTGCTTCGGTGTCCCAAGGCATGGTCTTCGTCCAGAACGACGATCCCGCAGGCGGCAACCAGGTCGTGGCCTACCAGCGCTCCGCCGACGGATCCCTGCACCAGGCCGGCACGTACCCGACGGGCGGCCTCGGCGGAAGCCTCGAAGGCGCAGTCGTCGACCGGCTCGCCTCGCAAGGGTCGCTCACCTACGACGAGGCACATCGCACGCTGTACGTCGTCAACGCGGGCAGCAACACCGTGACGGTGTTCGGGGTCGTCGGCGACCGGCTCGTCCGTCGCCAGGTCATCAGCTCCGGGGGTACGTTCCCCGTCAGCATCGCCATCCACGGCGCTGAGGTGTACATCCTGAACGCGCGCGCAGGCGGCGCCGTACAGGGGTATCTCAGCGTTCTCGGCCGCCTGGTTCCACTGCACAACGAACATCGCGCTCTCGGCCTTCCGGTCACTACGGGCGCGCAGGAGTTCACGCACACCCCCGGCCAGATTGTCGTGACTCCGGACGGTTCCTCCGTGATCGTGACGACCAAGGCGGCAGGCAGCAGCCTGCTCGTGTTCGGTCGCTACGGCCTCGCCCGGCTCACGAAGTGGCCCACCGTCGTCGACGACGCCGGCAACGTTCCGTTCGCCGCGGTCTTCGACCGCTTCGGCCACCTGGCCGTGGCGGAGGCCGGCACGAATGGGGTCGCGACGTACGCCGTCGATCGTGAACATGGCCTTCGCCTCCTGAACCGGACCGCGACCGGCCAGACGGCGACCTGCTGGATTGCCGTTGCTGGCAGCAACTACTACCTGTCCAACGCGGGCAGCAACTCGTTGTCCGGCTACCACGCGGAGCGCGACGGCTCACCTACCGCCCTCGGCAACACCGCGACAGGCGAGGGCACCGTCGACGCCGCCGTCACCCCGGACAACCGCTACCTCTACGTCCAGACCGGAAAGACCGGAGCTGTCGACGCCTTCCGGATCCAGCCCGACGGCTCCCTCAGCAAGCTCAGCACCACCGTCGTCCCCCACGCAGCCGGCACCGAAGGCATCGCGACCACCTGAGGACCCGCTCCCCCGACATGCGGCCCACCGCCGGCCCCGAGCGACCGGAGAACGACGGCCGTGCCTGCCGGTGCGCCAGAAGCGACGCGTGGGCTCAGTCCGCGGGCGCGTCGAAGTCGAGGTCGGCGGCGATGTCGAGGGCGATGATCGCGCAGTCGAGTGCTTCGAGTGTCGGATTCTCAACCGTCGGCTGACCGTAGATGCACAGGGCCTGGCGTCTGTCGGACGTTCTGCCGGCGATCTCGACGCCGCCGTCCTCGTCGTACAGCAGCGCCCAGCCCTGCTCCCCTAGGTGGGCGAGCGCATGTTCGCGATCGGCGCTGTGCAGCGACAGGTGTACCGGTCGCTCCGGATCGTGCAGTCTGTCCGACCAGGCCGCGTCGACCAGTGGGTCCCTCAACGCCTCGACATCGGTCCCGGGGCGCGGCGTCAGCAGATATCCGATCCCGGTGAGCGGGTCGAGGTAGGCGGTGTGCGCCGCGAACTCGACGATCGTGACGTCGACATACCTCGGTACGGCGTGTTCGTTGTCGCGGGGGTTCATGTCCTCAGCTGTTCTTGGTCGAACGGAGCTTCTCGATCAGGCGGCTTCGACGTCGAACACCCGGTCGAGGCCGGTACGACGTAGGACGTCGCCCATCTTCTTGCTCGCGTGCCGGATCACCACTCCGCCGCCCCGCCGCCGGCACACGCGGTGCGTGTCGAGCAGAGCGGCCAGTACCGTCGACGAGATCTGGTCGGCATCGGACAGATCCACGATCACCAGGCAGACCCCGTCCATCACCAGATCACGCAGGCGCCAGCGAAGCGCGGCCGGCCCGTCGCTGACGTCAGCTCCGGGGAGCGTCACGATCGCCCGCGGCGGCAGCGGGCTGTGGACGGTGTCGGTCATCGCGGATCCTTCCGGACATCTTTCCGGGCGTCGTAGTACCACTGTGGAGGTCCGACTTTGAGATCAGGGCTGCGCGCAGTTGACGATCGGATGACGTCGTACCGCGGCCCTTCTTTACGATCGGATGACATGACTGCCGGGGGCCCGGAAAAGCCGCGCCGAGTTGCGAGGATGTGACGATGTCGATGCACGTTCTGGTCGTCGAGGACGACGACCGTATCCGTACCGTGCTACGGCTGGCCCTGGAGGACGAGGGGTACCGGGTCGCCGAGGCCGCCGACACGCCCACCGCGCTCGAGCTGGCCCGCGCCGAGCCGCCCGACCTCATGATGGTCGACCTGATGCTCGGCGAGGTCGACGGATACACCTGCATCCGGGAGGTACGGCGGATCAGCGACATCCCGATCATCATCGTGAGCGCGCGTTCCGACACGCACGACATCGTCGCCGGCCTGGAGGCGGGCGCGGACGACTACGTCACGAAACCGTTCCAGGTCAAGGAGATCACCGCACGGCTGCGGGCGTTGCGCCGCCGGCTGCGGACGAGTACGGACCCGGTCGAGCCGGACATCGTCCTCGACCGGGACCCGGAGCACCACCTGGTGCTGTCCACCGCGCGCGGTGCCGCCGTACTCGACGGGAAGGACGTCCCACTGACCGTCACGGAGTACCGGCTGCTGGCCGAGCTCGCGCAGCCGACCGGGCGGGTGCTGAGCCGGCCGTCGCTGCTGGAGTCGGTCTGGGAGCACGGGTACTACGGTGACGAGCGGATCGTCGACGTCCACATCCGGAGGCTGCGCACGAAGATCGAGCGCGACCCGGGCAAGCCGCAGATCGTCGTCACGGTCCGCGGGATGGGTTATCGGCTGGATCCCCGATGAGGCTCGGGTTGCGGCGCCGGTTGACGCTCGCCTTCGGGTTGATGGCGTTACTGGTGTCGGCGGTGTTCGCGACCAGTACGTACCTGCTGGCACGCGGGTACCTGCTCGCGCAGCGGGAGCGCGTCGTACGGCACCAGGCGTTCGCGGACGCGATCTTCGTCCAGCGCCGGCTGGAGAGTGCGGGCGCGGACGTGTCGGACATCCTGACCGCGTCGGGTACGCCGGCCGGGCACACGATCATCCTGCAGTGGCGCGGGCAGTGGTACGCCTCGGCGCTGGATCAGGGGCGGGACGTCGTGCCGGCAGGTGTGCGGCAGCAGGTCGGCGACGGGCAGGCGGCCGTACAGCGGTTCCGGAACAGTGACGGTCCGGCGATGGTGATCGGCGTACCGGTGCCGGCCGTCGGCGCCGACTTCTACGAGATCGCACCGTTGACGGAGCTGGACGGGACGTTGCGGTTGCTGAGCAGCATCCTGATCGGCGGTGCGCTGCTGGCGACAACCGCCGGCGGGGTACTGGGCGCGTGGGCCAGCCGGTCCGTCGTCACTCCGCTCAACCGGGTCGCGGCCACGGCCGCCTCGATCGCCGGCGGTGAGCTCGACAGCCGGCTCGCGACGACCGACGATCCCGAGCTCGCGACGATCGTCGGATCGTTCAACAGCATGGTCGCCACACTCCAACAGCGGATCAACCGCGACGCCCGGCTCGCCGCGGACGTCAGCCACGAGCTCCGCTCCCCCTTGACCACCCTGGTCGGTAGCGTCGACCTCCTGAACGCGCGGCGCGACGAACTGCCCGAACGCTCGCAACGTGTCCTCGACCTGGTAACTGCTGACCTGCAACGCTTCCGGCGGCTGCTCGACGACCTCCTCGAGCTCGCCCGCGCCGATGCCGGCCTCGACCGACGACCGACGGCCCTCATCGATCTCGACGAACTGCTGCGACAGGTACTCGGCGAGGTCGGCTGCCAGCCGGCGGTCCTCGACGGGGCCGAGCAAGTCCTCGTTGCCGCGGACAAACCGCGGCTCAGCCGCCTGTTCCGCAATCTCTTCGAGAACGCGGAAACTCACGGCGGCGGCCTCACGAGCGTGCAGGTCAACCGCGCCGACGGCGACGTACTGATCCTGGTCGACGACTCCGGTGCCGGAATCCGGCCCGAAGAGCGCGAGCGCGTGTTCGAGCGTTTCGCCACCGGCGCCACCCAACGCCGTTCCTCGTCGGGCACCGGCCTCGGTCTGGCACTCGTCGCGGAAACCGCGGCCGCCCACGGCGGTGCCGTGTGGTGTTCCGCGGCACCCGGCGGCGGGGCCCGGTTCGTCGTACGACTCCCCGAGGCCCAGCCGCTGCCGGAGGCAACCTCATGAGAACCGTGTCGAAAGCGATCGCCGGCTTGCTCACTGCGATCGTGACGCTTGCGGCCTGCGGCGTTCCCGTCCAGTCCACGCCGGAGCCCGTCGAGCCCGGATCTGTGCCCTCTGAGCTCCGCGACGGCGGACAGACCCCGTCTCCGCAGCCGTCCGCGACGACGCACAAGCTCCCGCTGCAAGTCAACTTCGTCCGCAACAACCAACTGGTCAGCATCCGGCGAGAAGAGCCTGCCGGAACACCCGCCGATCGTCTCTCGACGGTGATCAAGGACCTGATCGCCGGTCCGACCAAGACCGAACAAGCCAACGGCATCACCACTGCCTTGCCGCCCGGCCTCACGCTCTCGATCGTGGAGCTGCAGGGCACCAGGGTCGTCCTCCAACTCTCCGGGGACACCGAGGGACGCTCGGCGACCGAGAACGTGCTGGCGGTCGGTCAGATCGTCCTCTCCGCGACCGCACTGCCGTCCGTCGACGAGGTCACGTTCTCCAGAGACGGAGTGCCGGTCGAGGCTCTGCTCGCCGACGGCGCGCTGACGACCGACGCGTTGACGGCAGCAGACTACGCATCGCTGCGCGCGCGGTGACCAACCAAGGCCTCGGCGGTCAGGTCAGCGGGCATGAATTGCATTCTGCAACAGTTGGTCTCGCCAACCCCAACCGTCTCGCTGCCTGGCCGGACTTGGCGACGACACTGCGGAGACTTTGAGATCGGATGACGTTCGGCACCGCCGGCGGGACGTATCCCGGTCTGTCGAGCTAGACAGGTGGCGAGAGGATCGTGGGAGCGGTTTCAGGCACAGGCGGGAGCAGTGGAGCTGAAGATGGGATCTCGCCGTACGATCCGCTCGATACTCGCCGCGGCGGCGCGATCGCTCACCCAAGGACGCCCCCGGACCCAGCCCGACTCGTCGAAGTACGGCGTACTGTCGGACTGGACGGACGCCGAGCTCTACAAGGTCTGGTGCGCGACCGCGGTGGAGCTGCTCAAGGCGTTGCGCACCGAAGAGGCCGACCACACCGGCACGGCCGCCGAGGCTCGCCGGTACCTGCTGGCCGAGATCGAACGCCGCCATCCCGCGGCAACGGCTTCCTGGCTCGCCTCCGACGCGATCCTGTACGGCGAACCGCCGAGGTTTCTGCTGCACGACAGCTGAGCACAACTCTCAATGATGCACTCACCGCTCGTGTCGCAGGTCGGCACTTACGTGCAGAGCCGTGATCGCGTGCTGCAGGTCTTCCAGCACCAGCGGACGACCGGCGCCGGGCCCGGCGCTCAGGCACATCGCCTGGCGGCCGTCGGCCGTGCGTCCGGCCGGCTCGATCAGGCCCTCGCTGTTCTCAAGCAACTTCCAGCCGGCCCGGTCCAGCTCATCGAGGACATGAGCACGGTCCGCACTGTGCAACGAGAGACCACCGGCAGGCCTGTACGTCTCCCAGCCACCCGACCAGGCGACCTCGAGAAACCAATCATCCGGAGCAACCACATCCGTCTCAGGTCGAGGCGCCACGAGCAGGCCGATGCCCGTCAACGGCTCCAGATAGGCCACGTACGCAGCGAACTCAGCCACCGTCACGACCGTTTCCGCTCGCACGCCGTCGAACGCGACACAGACGGTACGCCGACGCCCGACGATCTGCGGTTCACGACTCGGCGCAGCGTCTCCGGTCAAGTTCCGCCGGTAGTAGTACGTGAGCGCGGAGAGCGGAATCCTGCACGTCGACAGACTGTGGACACGCTCCGCCATCAACATCCTTCCGTTCGGGACTCCCCCAACCTTCTCCACCGCGCTTTGAGATCGCCCGATCACCCTCTTTACGATCCGATGACACCGAGCGGTCGCCACCGAGCCAAGTATTGATTGCGGCGGGCCGGCGACACTTTCGGCTCTGCGGCGTTGGCCCGTCGCATGCATGTGCAAGCAACCGGAGACGACACCTCGGCTGTTTCCGACCTCGGAAAGCTCATGGCCCGAAGCGCCGGGCACCTGAGATCAGTCTGCGGTGGCGATGTCACCGTCTCGATCACTCACGGAGACATGCTCGCCGGCGCCCGATCGTTGATGCACTCCACGGGCAGCCAGGACGCCGTCTTCGTTGTCGACCCCGGACGCTACCCCCAGTTCGCGATGCCCGAGTGGAGACACAAGCTGTCCACCTACCTGGGCGCCACACACGTGCACGCGGTCCAGCACGTCATGGACTGACCAAGGGCAATGCTTGAGATCGCTTGGATTTCGTGCCCGCACTGGGCCAATTTCTGGTCTCCGCCAAGGGATTGTCATCACGAGGCTGACTACCAGGGGATGATGCCGTAGCCGCCAGTACGGTCGGCGTTCCAGATGTAGCCCCAGTGGATGCCGTTCGGGCCGTCGTCCGGCAGGGTCGCGAGGTACACGCTTGGCTCCGCGCCTTCGGCCGCCGAGCGGAAGCCGCGGTGATCGTTGAAGTCCGTGGCGGTGAACCCGGGGTTGGCCGCGTTGACCTTGATCGACGTGTCCTGCAACTCCCTGGCGTACATCGCGGTGATCATGTTGAGCGCGGCCTTGGACGACGGGTACTGCATGGTCACCGACGTCTGGCGGAGCGGGTGCGCGGGATCACTCTGCGCGGTGATCGAGCCGACCTCGCTGGAGACGTTGACGATCCGCGCAGCCGGTGCGTGGCGCAGCAGCGGCAGCATCGCGTTGGTCACCGCGACCACGCCGAAGACGTTGATCTCATACACCGCACGCATGTCCTCCAGCGACGTCTCGCTCGGCAGGGAGCGTCGGCGGGCGACGCTCGCGGTGGCCGCGTTGTTGACGAGGATGTCGAGGTGGCCATACTCCGACTCGATCCATTCGGCCGCCTGCTGGATGGACTTGGCGTCGGTGACGTCGAGATGGAGAAAGTGGGCGTCCGCGCCGTCGTCACGCAGTGTCTGCTCCGCCTCGCGGCCGCGCCCGGCGTCACGCGCGCCGACCAGCACGGTCGTGTCCCGTGAGCCGAGCTGGCGTGCGGTCTCGTATCCGATTCCCTTGTTGGCCCCGGTAATGAGGGCGATCTTCGATGCCATTGCTTCACGCTACGGCGACCGCCCCGCTGCGGGGAGAGACCGGCGGAGCCTGGGACTGGCGATACCACCCTGTTGGCTGCGGTATGCGGCAAGGTAGACATATGACAACCGTGAACCGGGACGAGCTGGCGGCGTTCCTGCGGGCCAGGCGCGCCCGGGTATCGCCGCGAGACGCCGGGCTGCCCGAAGTGGGGCGGCGGCGGACGCCGGGGCTGCGCCGCCAGGAGGTGGCCCAGCTCGCCGGGATGTCCATCGACTACTACATCCGGCTGGAGCAGGGCCGTGGGCCGCGGCCATCGCGGCAGGTGCTGTCCGGGCTTGCCCGGGCGTTGATGCTCAGCGGGGACGAGCGAGATTACCTGTTCCGGATGGCGGGCGAGGCCGTGGCGCAGCCGGTCAGGCCCAGCCGCGAGACCACTCCCGGTATCCGGCACCTCCTGGACAGCATGCCGGTCACACCGGCATACGTGGTCGACGCCGCGTACAACGTCCTGGCCTGGAACGCCCTCGCCATCCACTTCATCGGCAACCTGACCGGGCACGCGGACCGGAACATGATCCGATGGACGTTCCGGCGGTCACCGGCCGACCTCGTGTGGGACGACGAGCACTTCCTGCGCTTCACCAGGTCCATGGTCGCCGACCTGCGGGCCAACTACGCCCGCTACCCCGGGGATCCCGAGATCGACAGCCTGGTCAGCGAGATGCTCGCGCTCTCCCCTCGGTTCGCGCAGATGTGGGACGAGTACGACGTGGAGGTCCGCGGGCCGATGCTCAAGCGTGTCAGCCACGCGCAGGCCGGGCCGCTGGAGTTCGAGTGCCAGGTCCTGCACATCGCCGAGACCGGCCAGCGCCTCATCACCTACTGCGCCGCTCCTGGTTCGCCAACAGAATCAGCGTTCACCCAACTGGCCCACACGGCGGGCTGTTGACGCAGATATTGAGACTTGTTGACGTTCCGTGGAGAGACCATCCTCCGGCTGGAGCCCTGCCGTTTCCTGCTCTAGCGTCGCACCAGGCCCGACAGACCTGGCGCGAACTCGGGCCGAGTGGACGCCCGGCCGGCGGCCGTTGAGGGGCGACCGCGGCCGGCGTCCACCAACCGGAACTCCGGGTCCACCCGGGGACGTTCGAGTGGCACACGCTCAGCCAGTGCGGCGCGTGACCACAACGGTCCAGCGAGCCGACGGAGCTCCGGCCACGCTGATCAGGTCTCCACCAACAAGCTGGCGGCGAATCTGCACCAGGCCACACGGAACCTGCATGTCGTCGCCGAACTGTCCCTCGAGCCCGACTCGGCCTCCGCTGCACCGTGAATACAGCATGATGTCCGGATCCGCGGGGACGGCAATCGGAGTCCGGCTGTCACCGGCACCGGACCTGATCGTCAGAACGGTTTCGTCAGGCGGAATGTGAACGATGGTGTCAGGCACACCCACAGCTCGTCCTGGAAACGGATCAGGACTGGCGGCATAGCGGTTCTGGTCGCCGCTCGTGTAGGTGTGCGGTTGGTTGTCGGAAGACGATGCACAAGCCGTTGTCAGAAGCGCACTACCGACCACGCCTCCGACGACCCGCCCAAATGGGGTCAACGTTGGTACCAACTCCTGCGAATCCGGTGCGTCCCTCGAACGCACACCGAGCGATGGAAACGGAACCTCGCCTGGAGTTATTCATCGGAGAATCCTTTCGCTCGGCACAGGGACCCGGCCGCACAGTACTCACGCCACCCTGACACCTGCCCAGTCGGCCGTCCACACAATTACGAGCGCCACCGGCGTACCCAACGCTGCGGTTTGACCCACCGACGAGGGTCGGTGGGTCAAACCTCCCGAACATCGGGTTCAGCTCAGGGACGCCTTCCAGACCTGGTGCTGGTTGTTGTCGCATGCCTGGACGGTGATCGGGCCGGGGCGGGCGGTCGATCCGTCGGCGGTGAGACAGCGACCGTCGGCCTTCAGTTGGTAGTAGCCGACGCCCGCATTGACGAGGTTCCAGGTCTCGCCGGCGCCCTTGTCGCAGGGCTCCACGCGGCCGTCGATCTTCAGACACGCATCGCCGGCGGCGCGGACGGCGTACGAACCCTCACCCAGCTTGCTGACCTGCCAGCGCTGCACCGCTGTCGCGTCGCAACTCCCCTGGCCGGCATGGTCGGTGCCGACCGCGATGCCAAGACAGAGTGCGGTGGCTGCACTGGTCAGTGACGAGGTGGCCCCGTCACGGACCCCGGCGTCGTCGCCGGTGCCGACGCTCGAGCCGGTGTCGAAGTACGCCTTGCACTCCCCGTCGGAGGCCCAGGCGCTGGCGATCTCCAGGACCTTCCGGCCGTCCTCGGACGGCAAGAGGGGCGAGCTGTAGTTGGGGCAGAAGTTGTTGTACGGGTTCGGCACCTCGACCGGCGCGGCGATCTCGTACCAGGGGCCAGTGCCGTTGTCGCTGTTCACGAGGATCGTCCTGCCGTTGCCGTCGGCAACGGAGCCGTCCGCGTTCTGGAGGATCTGCCCGATCAGCAGCAGCTTGCCGTCACGCCTGCCCTCGTTGGCGCTCCAGGCAATCGTCGGCGTATGGGTGAAGTACTTCCCGTCAGCGGTGCGCGGCTGGACACCCCGATCCTTCGGGTCGCCCCAGTTCCATCCGTCCCGCGACGTCCGGGAGAACACCGCACAGTCGTACTGGCCGCCGAGAGCGCAGATCTCGTACGTCATGAAATAGCTGCCGTTCGGCAGCCTCCGGACGATCGGCATCCCCGGGCGGTGCCGCGAATCGTCGCTGGTCACCGTCGCCCTCCGATCGGTCCAGTGCACTCCGTCGGCCGAGCGGACCTCCATCAACTTCTGGTTCTGGGCCGGGTCGGTCTCATCGGAGTAGTGACAGACGAGCTGACCGTCGGCCGCGACGGAGAACTCCGGCTCCCACAAGCCGCGCGTGTTCGTCGCGTCCGCACAGTCGGACAGGTACGACCACGTCCTGCCCAGGTCGTTGCTGCGCCAGATCCGCAAGGACATCGGCCGGTCCGAAGCCCCGACCGAGGCAGACCACAGCAGCGTCCCGGCCGGCAGGTCGCCTACCGCCCGCGGCAGCTCGTACAACGTGGCGCAGCACAGTCCCTGACCGTCCGCGGACTCCGGGTCGGCGACCGCGCCGACCTGACGGAAACTGGCACCCTCGTCGCTGCTCTCGTAGATCGCGCCGAGCCCGTCGCCGTTCCCGACGAACGTGACGACCTCGGCCAGGATCCGGCCATTCGCCGCACCGCTGTGCTGCAACCGGATCGCCCGGGGATACAGCCCCGCTCCGTCGCGAAGCAAGGTACCGCCCGCGCCGTCCCCGACGGCGGCCGGCGCAACCGAGGACACGGCCGGAACACCGGACGCAGTAGGCGAGCCACCGGCGACGCAAGCCGTGGCGACGAGGACGACCGCCGGCAATATCCGCGCCACCGTCCTCGCGAATCCTCGTAACTGGTTCAGCATGGTTTGCAGATCCTCTCTGGGCGGGGGGCGGACGACCACTGCTCTGCAACCCGGGTCATGCAGCGTTGCGCAGCATCCTCGCCGATCCATTACAACGATGCAATAGCCCGTGGAGCTGTCTGAGCTCGGCTGAGGTCTTGCCGAGCAGGCGCCGCGCGACGATCAACTGCTGGATTTGCCCATCCTTCACAGTCAGCATTCCGTCGACGCCATCGCGGGCGGTCGCTCAGGCCCGCCCCTACCCGCTCAGCGATCTCTCCGGCAGCACCATCCCCTGCGTCAAGTAGACCGAGATGGGCGGCATGGCCCTCGCGCGCCTTACGTCGCTCGTGAGCGCGACCTGAAGACGATGCGGTGGCGGGCTCGCGGCCGCCAGGGTGGGTCCATGAACAGCAGATATCTGACAGTGGTTGCCCTGTTGGCGGCAGGGGTTGCGTCGGTGCTCAGTCTGATCGTCGGGCCTGGCGCGGACTATGCGCGGATCTTTCCGCCGCCGTGGCTGGGTCTGGTCGCGGCGGCTCTTGCGGCCGCGTCTGTCACGGTGCGGTGCGGGCGTTCAGGCTTCGGATGGGCGGCGACGGCCGTGTTCTTCGGAGCTTCCGGAGGGGTGATACTCGACGTGTTTCGCGCCTTCTTCGCCGTGACCGGTATCCCGGCGGGTGAGTTCTCGACCGTCGACTGGCCTGGCGCGGTCAGCCGGGCGATCTACCTCGTCGCCGCCTTCGCGACGGTACTATTCACCTCGCAGTCGGCCCGGCCGCCGGTGCGCGCCGGCGGACGGCGGATGCTCGCCTGGGGAGGGGTGGTGTTGTCGGTGCCCTACCCGCTGCTGAAGTTCTTCTGGTGGATGCAGGGTCACGCGAGCGTCGGATTCCCCATCATGGAACTGGTCTCGTTCGGCGCGGCGGCGATCTGGGTCGTCCTGCTCACTACGCCGGCCGGAGGTCGACTGCCCAGGTTCGTTCTCACGATCGGAGGCTGGCTGTCCTCGTTCGCACTCCTGAGCATGGGCGGTCTGATGGTCTTCGGCATGCTGTCGCAGCTCACCGGGCTGGCGAGCGAGGCTGTCGACTTCGGCAGCGAGTCCGCGTCGGTGATCGTGTTCGGGGTGTACGGCTGCTGGTTGGCACTCGGTGTTGTCATGCTGGCGTCTACGCTGTCATTCACGGCGCACAGGCGAAATGAGGTCGCAGTGTGAAGTTCAGCTCGGCTGTCATCGCGATCGTCGCCGCTGTCGTACTGCTGCCCTTCACGGCGGTGATGGCGTTCCAATCGTTGCCGTTAGCAATAGCTTGCGCCGTGACCGCGCTCGCCGCGGCTGCCCACGCAGCCGTCGCCTGGCGCAGTACACGCCCGACACTCGCGCTGGTGCTGGTCGCTACCGCCGTTGCCGGTCAGGCCGTGTTCACGGGACTGTTCTTCCTGTTCCCGTCCACCCTCGTCGTACTGCTCGTGATCTACGCCGCGGCGGCGTACGGGAGTCGGGTGGCCGCTCTCGCCGTCGGGCTCGCGGGCGCCGGCGCAGCCGCCGTGCGCTATGCAATCGATCCCGACGTGGCGGGCTCCGGTTTCGGGCCTGCCCCGTGGATGCTGTTCCTGCTGCTCGGTGCCGTGGTGAGTGTCGCCTGGACCATGGGGCTGCTCCGCCGTTCCCAATTGGATGCCGCAGCACTGGCCGTCGAGAGTGCCGAGTACGAACGCCGGGACCGCGAAAGCCGCGCGGTGGCGGCGGAACGGGCCAGGATCTCGCGCGATCTGCACGACATCCTGGCCCACTCGCTGACCGTCATTGTCGGTCAGTCCCGAGTGGTCCGCTTCGACACCTCCAAATCGGACGCTGCCCTCGACGTTATCGAGTCGACCGCGCGCGCCTCGCTGAGCGAGTTGCGGTCGACGCTGCGGTCGCTCCGCGACACAACGCTTCAACCCCAGGGGACGCTGCCGCAACTGCTGGCGCAGATGTCCAGCCTCGGTCAGCAGGTAGCACATACTGTCACCGGCACACCGCGCACGCTCAGCCCGTCTTCCGAGCTAGCGCTGTACCGCTTTGTCCAGGAAGGTCTGACGAACGCCGCGAAACACGCCCCTGGCGCCGAAGTCCGCTTCCACGAGCACTGGGAGACTGACCGAGTGACGATGACGCTCAGCAACAACGCGCCGGAGGACCGTGCCCCCGGCGTACCCGGACTCGGCCTGGTCGGCATGCGTGAGCGACTCGCGGCCGTCGGCGGTCGTCTGGTGGTCCGCGACGAATGCGGCTTCATCGTCATCGCCCAAGTGCCGTACCTGGTCGCGGAGCCGGCGTGATCAAGGTCTTCGTCGCCGACGATCAGGATCTGGTCCGGGCCGGCGCTGTCGCGACGGTGAACGCACAGCCTGACATGACAGTGGTGGGCGAGGCAGCCGACGGCGAGCAGGCAGTGCGCGGTGCGGCGAGTACCCGGGCCGACGTCGTACTGATGGACCTCCGGATGCCGCTCCTGGACGGGATCGAGGCGACCCGGAGGATCGTCGGATCGGAGCGACCGGCCAAGATCCTCGTACTGACGACGTTCGACGCCGACGAGTACGTGTACGCCGCGCTCCGCGCCGGTGCATCCGGGTTCGTGGTGAAGGACGCGCCGGTCGGCGAAATCGCGAGCGCCGTCCGGGCCGTCCATCGCGGAGACTCAGTACTGTCACCGTCGGTCACACACCGAGTGGTCGAGCAGTTGCTGGCCTTCGCCCCTGACCCTGCCCTGCGACAGGCTGGCGCGGAGCTACTCAGCGACCGCGAGCTCGAGGTCGTCCGCCTGGTCGCGACCGGCCTCAGCAACGCGGAGATCGGCGAGCGCGTCTTCCTGTCCGAAGCCACCGTGAAAACCCACGTCGGCCGCGTCCTGACCAAACTCAGCCTCCGCGACCGAGTCCAAATAGCCGTCTGGGCACACCGCCACGGCCTGGCCCGCTAGTCGCGCGTGTGGTCACAACAAGCCGGCTGACATAGGTGCCACGATCGCATCGGGCCTATTCCGGACGAGCGAGCGGCATGATTGTTGCACCGTGCTCGGTGCGAACACACCGGGACCAGCCGCCCCGTCCACCTTGCTGCGACAGGTGAGGTAGACGGTGCGCACCACAGCGACGACGGCGAGGCACGAGCAGCGGCCACCGGCATGTGGGTCGGTGAATCGGGTACTGGGCGACCGCTGCGGCGGCCAGCAGCGAGCCCGACGCCGCCGACAACGTACGAGGACCTCCGAACCCCTTTGATGAAAGGAGTCAGGAAACATGGACGAGCTCACCGCCGAGGTCGCCGTCAGGGCCGGCTCCCTGGAGTCTTATCGGGCGTTCACCGAGCAGATGGGGCAGTGGTGGCCGCCGGAGTTTTCGTGGTCGAGCGCCGATTTCCTCGTCCAAATCGGTCTGCGCGACGACGTCTTGTACGAGATCGGACCTCACGGCCTGCGGTGGGACTGGGGCCGCATGCTCACGTCCGAACCCGGTCGCCGACTGGTGTTCAGCTGGCAGATCGGGCCCGATCGTGTTCCGGTACCACGCGCCGAGGACGCAACCGAGGTCGCCGTCACCTTTAGTGACAACAGAGTCAGCATCACACACCGCTGCTGGGAACGACACGGTACGGCGGCCGACCAGTACCGCGAGAACTTCAAGGACGTCTGGCCCTACATCCTCAATCGCTTCGCCGACCACGTCGCCCGCCACCACTCCTAGCCACCTCACCAGTCACCGGCTGCACCGACGCATCGCACCCAAGGCGTTTCGCCGCAATCATTCGATGGCCGGGCTGCGGGCAACGACGCTGTGTACCTTCCACGTGGTTTGTCCGGCCGGCGTGAGGGCAACCGGGCAGAGGACACGAAGGAAGTGGTATCCGATGGACGAGCCAATTGTCGGTACTGAGGGTGAGCCGCTCGACGGGGTCCGCGAGAACATGCGTGTTCTCGATCGCAGCGGCGCGGAGTTGGGCAGTGTCGAATTGGTCAAGATGGGCGATCCGGAGGCGGTGACGACTGCCGGTCAGACCGGCGAAGGGACGGCTGGAGGGATCATCGGCGTACTGCGTCGCGCGATCGGTGGCGCCGAGCCGGACATACCGGAACCGCTGGCCGCCCGTTTGCTGCGGAAGGGCTTCCTGAAAGTCGACGGAAAGGGCGCCCTCGAGCGCGAAAAGTACGTGTCCGCCGACCAGATCGACAGAGTCGAGGACGACAACGTACACCTCAACGTCGACAAGGCGGACCTGGTCAAAGCCACCACCCGCGCGCCATAGCACGCACCGCGTCTGCGGGCACGGCGCCCAGCTACACGCCGACGCCGTCCGGTACGCCGGCCCCAGCACGTCCACGGCGTACGCCTGGCTCAGGACAGTGCGGACAGCACGACGCCGGCCCCGAGACCCAGTATGAGGCTGAGGGCGGCGGCAGCGGCGGCGGTTCGGAGCGGCCAGGTGAGGGCCTGAGCGGTCACTGGAGCTGGCTCCTCCGACGGCCGGCCGAACTGGAAGACCTGGATGATCCAGCGCAGGTAGTAGAACAAGCTGATCAGAGAGTTGCCGAGGACAACGAGTGCGAGCCATCGCAGTCCGCCGTCCCAGGCTGCGGTGGCGGTGGTGAGTTTGCCGACAAACACGACCGTGGGCGGCGTCCCCACAAGCCCCAGCAGCGCCACCAGGAGAGCTCCGGCCGGTACTGGGTGTGTCCGGCCAAGTCCGCGGTACGACGTCAGGTCGCGGCGATCCGGGAAGGCCATCGTCACGGCGAAGGCGGCAATGTTCGTGACCGTATAGCCTCCCAAGTACAGCAAGAGTGACGGGAGTGCCAGGTCGCTCCGGCCCGCGGCCGCGACCGGCACCAGAAGGAATCCGGCTTGGCTGACCGTCGACCATCCGAGCAGGCGGCGCGGGTCGTTCTGCCAGTACGCGGCGAGGTTCCCCAGCGTCATGCTCACGGTGGCGAGCGCCGCCACGAGCAGACCCCAGTCAGTCCCGTGGGGCATCGCGCCGATGAGTCGGTACGCCGCGATCAGGGCGCCGATCTTCGGCACAGTCGTGAGGAAAGTGGCAGCGGCGCCTCCCGCGCCCTGGGCCGCGTCCGGCACCCAGAAGTGTGCCGGGACACCACCGGCCTTGAACATCAGACCGGCCAAAACGCCGATGAACCCGACCGCCACGCCCGCGGCCGGTGCGTCCGCGAGGCTGCTCGGCAGGTCGGCGTACCTGCTGCTCGAGCCCAGCCCGGAGAGGATGGTGATGCCGAGCAGAAGCAGGATGCCGAACAGTGAACCGAGCAGATAGGTCTTGAGGGCGGCCTCGACCCCACCAGGACCGCGGACCATCCCGATGAGTGCATAGAGCGGGATGCTGGCCAGCAGGAACGCGACCGCGATCACCAGCAGGTCGGCAGCGCCTCCGAGCACAACAGTGCCGGTGGTAGCAAACAGCAACAGCGCGTAGAACTCGCTCTCTCGCGGCGAACCCGCCATCTCCTCCGTCGCCGCCGCGATCACCAGCAGAGCTCCGACCGCCGCCGCGATCCGAACCAGCCCGGTCGCGGTGTCGACGTCGACGGTCCCGTCGAACGCCGAACGATCAGGCCCGGCCAACTGTGCGATCGAGACGGCGACCGCGGCAATCAGCGCGAGTACGGCGACCACCCTGGTGATCCACTGCCCGCGCCGTGGCAGGAAGGAACCACTGATCAGGGAAACCAGCCCGCCGAGGAACATGAGGATCTCAGGCAGCATTCGCAGCGGCTCCATCCCCGATGTCATCTGCTCATCTCCCGACCAGATCGACAGCGGCCTTCGCGGCCGGCTCGATCACGTCCAGCAGCGGTCGAGGAAACACGCCAATAGCCAGCGAGAGCACCAGCAGCGGACCAACCGACCACAGCTCGGCAGGCCGCAGGTCGGTGAAGCCGTCCGACAGACCGCACATTCTGCCGGTGAAGAGTCGTTGCAGAGCCTTCAGGAACAGCGCCGCCGTGATCACGATGCCGATCAGGCTGATCGCGGTCGCCGGAGCGGCCGCGATACTCCCCGCGAAGATCTGGAACTCCGCGATGAACCCCGACAGGCCGGGCAACCCCAATGACGCAAAAGCACCGACTGCGAACACCGCGGCGTACCTCGGTGCGGGACCGGCCAGTCCACCATAGGCATCGAGGTCGTACGACGCCCCGCGGTCCTGAAGTACACCCGCCACCAGGAACAGTGCCCCGGTAACCAATCCATGGCTCACCATCTGGGTCACCGCCCCGGTGACCGCCACCGAGCGAGCCTGGGCATCCGTCGCGGAGACAAGCCCGGCGACACCGACCGCCATCGCGATGTAGCCCATGTGGTTGACCGATGTATACGCGACCATGCGTTTGAAGTTGCTCTGGGCAAGCGCCACCAGAGCGCCGTACAGGACCGACACGACACCGACCGCGACAATCACCCACGCCCACGACCGCCACGCGCCCGGGAGCATCGGCATCGCGATCCGGACGAAGCCGTACGTGCCCATTTTCAGCAGAACTCCGGCGAGTACTGCGGACCCCGACGCCGGAGCATCCGTGTGCGCGGGCGGAAGCCAGGTGTGGAACGGAAACGTCGGGGTCTTGACCGCCAGTCCGAGCAGGATCGCTCCGAGCACCGCTCCGCCCGCCAGGCCGTTGCCGGCCAGCGGAGTGGTCGCCGCCAGCCGCACCATGTCGAACGTGTGTGGGTCGGAGGCGACGTACAGGCCGATGAACCCGGCCAGCAGAGCGAGAGAGCCGAGGAACGTGTACAGGAAGAACTTCAGCGCCGAGCGAGCCGCGTTGCCATGTCCCCATCCGGCGATCACGAAGTACATCCCGACGATGGAGAGGTCGAAGAAGACGAAGAACAGGATCAGATCCGCCGAGACGAAGAGCCCAAGACTCACGCTCTCGAGGAGGAGGAACAGCGCAGCCCGCACCCGCGGCCGCCGCTGCGCGCTCAGATCGTAGACGGAACAGGCCAGAAAGATGATCGCGGTCATCGCGACCAGCGGCAACGCAAGACCGTCGACGCCGACGTGGTAGCTGCTGTTCACCCCGGGAATCCACGGGATCTGTTCCTCGAACGCGAGCCGGCCCGGGCCGGGATCGCTGTATCCGATCCAGGTCGCAACCACCAGCCCGAGCACGACCGCGCTCACGACGACCCAACTCCAACGGGCCGTCTTGTCTCCAAGGCGCGTCCAGAAGGCCAGCACGGCGGCTGCGGCCAGCGGCAGGAAGACGATCAGACTGAGCACGGGTCACCTCACCACGAGGAGGAGGACGACGCCGACGGCCAGCACCGCCACGGCTTGGACGTAGTACTCATGAAGCTGCCCGGTCTGCGGCATCCGAGCCAACCGGCCAAGTCGGCGCACCCCGCTCGCCAGACCCTCCACAGCCCCGTCGATCCGCCGGGCGTCAAAGCGGGACAGCGCTCGCGCGGTCCGTCGACACGCGGTCGCAGTCTTCTCCACGCATTGATCGACCACGCGGTCGTCGAAGCGGGCGAGCGCATCAGCCAGCCGGTACGTCGGCCGTACGACGAGGTACCGGGCGGCGTGTTCGAGACCGAGCCAGCTCACGGCCCAGCGCGGTGCCGGCACTCGCAGGCGCGTCATCAAGAGGACCACCGCCACCGCGATCACCGCGGATACCACCAACTCGGCGATCGTTGCCCCTGGTCCCTTGCCGACGGCAGCAGTCACCGCCGGGAGCGGCAGGCTCAGCACACCAAGTCCAGCGGCTCCGATGGCGAGAATCACCAGCGGCACCTGCTGAAGCCGCTCGACATGGCGTATCCCCGTCTCCTCCTCATCGGCGAAAGCATCGGCGGCCGCGGTCCGGGATCGCCAGATCACCACAAACACCCTTCCGGCGTAGGCGGCCGACAATGCGGAAGCGGCCAGCCCTGCCACATAGAGGGCGATCGAGTCATGCCGCGCGGCGGCCAGCACTTCGTCCTTCGTCACCCACATCGACAACGGCGCCACACCCGCCAACGAGAGCGCACCGACCGTCGCCGCCACGCCGACCATCCGCCACCGGCGAGCGACACCGGCGAGACCGTCCAATCGCTTGGTCCCCAGTGCGGTCAGCCACGCGCCGGCCGCCAGAAAGAGGAGGGCCTTGGTGAATGCGTGGGCGATCAAATGGACGGTTCCACCGCTCACTGAGCCGACGCCGGCAGCCAGGACCACCAGACCCAACTGGGCGCCTGTCGAGGCGGCCAGCAGTTGTTTGAGATCCGACTGCCACACTGCCACCGCCCCCAGCACGAGCGCGGTCACCGCTCCCACCCACGCCACCAGCGGACCGGCCCAACCGGTCGCCGTCAGCAGCGGATCTACCCTCAGCAGCAAGTAGGCGCCCATGGCCACCATCGCCGCCGAGTGCAACAGCGCGCTGACCGGGCTCGGTCCCTCCATCGCCCGCGACAACCAGAACGAGAACGGCAACTGTGCTGCCTTGCCCAAGGCGGCGACGAGGATTCCGAGCGCAGCGACATCGCGCCACCCACCACTCGCCGCAGGCAGATCCGCCAGCCGCATGCCGGCACCGCCCGCCAGCGCGGCCCCCGCAGCGACGTACAGACCCAGATCCGCCGCGCGTGTCGTCACGAACGCGGTCAGCCCCGCCGACACCTTGCCCTCGTCATGCCATCTGAACCCGATCAAGGCGTACGACGTCGCGCCCATCACCTCCCAGGCGATCAGCAGCGCCGGCAACGTCGCGGCGATCGCCGTCAGCATCGCAGCGGCGGCGAACAGCAGCATCAGGCCGTGGAATCTCGGCCTGGACTCGGCGATGTCGGCGGCCGAGAACATCAGGACCAGGAACGTTACGACAGCGATGGTTGGCACGACCAACGCGGCCAGTCCGTCGACCGCCAGACCGAACTCGGCACCGTGGACGAACGGCACCGACGTCCGCGGCCGCTCCACCGCCACGACGCCGGCTGCAGCCAGCCCTAGCCCAGCGGTCGTCACAGCGATCGGTGCCGCCACTCGTTCGGCCCGGGAGGTGAGTGCGAGAACACCGCCGACTGCTGCCGGAAGCAGGACGAGAGTCCACAACGCGATCTGGGCAGGACTCGTCATTGCCGTAGCTCCGAGGCCGCGTCGGTCATGTCCAGCGATCGCTCGCGATGGAACAATGTCGCGATGGCGAACCCCATCGTCATCTCGACGGTCATCGCGGCGATGATCACCAGCAGGAGCACCTGACCGGTCGTGTTCGGTGCGAGGAACCACCACAGTCCCGCTGCTATCAGGATAACCGCATTGATCATGAGTTCCAGGCCCATCATCACCATGACGACCACCTGCTGCGACAGGGCGCCGTACAACCCCACGCTGAACAGGGCAGCCCCGACGAGCAGTACCGTCTGCAAGGTCATCGGCCGACACCTCCTGGCTGCGGATCGTCCGGCCTCGAGCGCTTCAGGTCGTCGCCGTACCGGTCGTACCGTCCGCGCGGGGCCGCGAGTACGACGCCCGCGACGATCGTCGCCACCATCGCCGGAGCGATCACCGCCATGACGAGCATCTTCGATCCCATCAAGGCCTCACCGAGCGCTCGGGCCGTGTCCGCCGGCGGTGTCCCCCGGCGCGACGGCCAGGGTACGAGCAGCGCGCCCGCGCCGAGGACGGCGAACGTCGCACCAGCCGCGATCACGGCCGTTCGCTTGCTGTGCACCATCTTCATCGGCATCAAGGCCGGGTTCATGCCCATGAACATGACCATGTAGACCGCCATCACCGCCATCTCCATCACCATCATCAGGATCGTGACGAGGCCGATGTAGTCCTGGTGCAGGAGGACGACGACGATGCCGACGGTGATGAAGGAGATCGCCAGAGCGTACGTCGCCCGTGCCATCGAGTTCACCCGGAAGACGGCGGCCCCGGACAGCACCGTAGCGACAGCCAGTACCCAGAAGACAATGTTGACGAGCAATCTCAGCCCCTCCAAATCGCGATCACGGCAACGAGCAGGTCCTGCGCGAGAACCAGTGGCAGAACAAGTACCCAGGCCACCTCGAGGAGCCGGTCCGCGCGCAACAGCGGCAACCGGCGTCCCAGCCAGACCAGGGCAGCCAGCAACGCGAGCGTCTTGAACAAGGTCCATCCCCAGGGCGGAAGGAGCGGACCAGCACCACCGCCGAGGAACATCGGCACCGCGAACGCCGAACCAGCGGCGAGCAACGCGTAGCGCCCGGCCGCGAACAGCAGGCGATCAACCCCCGACAGCTCTGACTCGACCCCGCCCGCCAGATCGCTCCCCCGTGCCGGACCAAGCGGTCCCCAGACCGCGAAGCCGGCGACGCCGAGGCAGTAGACCACGAACGCCACCGGCATCCAGGTGACAAACCACAGACCGCTCTGGGCCGCGACGATGTCACCGACCCGCAAGCTGCCGGCCGCGACCGGCGGAGCGACGAGGGCGAACATCAATGGCAACTCGTAGGCCAGTGCCTGGGCCAAGAACCGGTAACCCCCAACCAGCGAGTGCACGGCGTTCGGTCCCCAGCCGACCAGCCACACGAGCGCCCAGACGAAGACGTCCATCGCGTTGAACCAGACGACACCGACGCTCAGGTCGGCCAGGGTCCATCGTCCCAGCGGGATCACCGCGATCATCAGCAGCGCGACCACGATCAGACCACTGCTGCCGACCCGCCACAACAAGTTGTCGGCAGCAACCGTCGTACGCCGGTTCTGCCGCAGCAGCCGCGCGGAGTCGCGGAGCGGGGCGAGTACTGCAGGTCCCATCGCAGCTCCCTCGGACCGCGCTGCCAAGATGGTGTCGAGCGCAGCGGCAACCACCGACAGGCCTAGGAGAATCCCAGCGGCAACGATCGCCCATGGACCTGACACGGTTGTGAGTGGCGGCTCAGCCATGAGCGGCCGTCTCGGAGTGAGCATCGAGACCGAGGCTGGCGATGACCAGCCGCGCCGCCCCCAAGTCCAGACCAGAGACGAGACTGGGCAGCATGTCCGACGGCGCGCCGGCCGGCCCCCGTCGCTCCCCCGTGAGCTCGTCACGAGCGCAGAGCAGCGCCGCAAGCAGTCTTTCGTGCACATCGCCGACCAGGTGTGTGGGTGCGTGCGGCGCATTGACCATGCCGAGATCGCGCAGCGACCAGCGCAAGAGGCGCGACCGCGAGACCTGACGATGCAGCCGCACGAGAGATGCCTCCATCCGGTTCCCTTCTGCTGCCGCGAGCGATTGGGTCACTCGGCGTGCATCGGCGGCTGCCTGCTGCCAACCGGCGAGCGCCAGTACCCCGGTCACGACGTCGCACCACCTGGCGGCACGCAGACGCGGTGACGCCGGATCCGGGCCGATCGGAGGTACGCCGCCCGGTAGCACGGTCGGCACCGCCTCGGCGATCACATCTCCGTGCAGGACACATCGCAGTACGAGCCCAGGCGGCCAGTACGGCAGCACCGGACCGAGCGGCACGTGCAGCACGTCCATCTCGAGCCCATCCCGATCCGAACGCCCCCGCGCCAGCCGAATCCCCGCCGGCGCCATCCCGCCATGACCCATCGCGTCGTGGCCCATCGCGCCGTGGCCCATCGCGCCGTGATCCATCGCGCCGTGGCTCATCGCCTCGTGATCCATCGCTCCGTGGTCGGGCGAGGACTGCTTGCCGTGCTCGACGGTCTCAGTGCTTGCTCTCGTCTCCGGCGGCGAATCACGCAGAATCAAAACGAGCGAATCCAGCGCAACCTGCAGCGTCTCACCAGACTCCACAACGGTTCGCGCACGAGGCCCGGGCAACTGCTCCCAAACCAGGTCAATCGCCCCAGAAAGCTCAGATCCCGGGATCCCACAGACAACGAGCGCGTCAGCCTCGGCAGGCGACAATGCCCGCACCCACCCCCGCGCGACGATCGCTCGCTCGGTCATCACCCGCAACAACCAGAAACCCGGTACCTCGGCAACAAGCACATGCAACCGCCGTACGGCAATCCGAGCCAGCCCCGACTTCATACCCATCGGAACGCTCCCTCACGCCAGGCCCAGACGACAGCCACGACCAGCGCACCGAGGAAGAGGAACATCTCCCACAACGCACTCGCACCCAACTCGGCCACCACGACTGCCCAGGGATACATGAACAGCATCTCGACATCGAAGGCCAAGAACACCAAAGTCGCCAGATACCACCGGACGTGAAACCTCGACAACGCATGCTGCTCCGGCCGCCAGCCCGACAGAAACGGCAACGCACCGGTGACGTCCTCCTCGGACGTCAACCGGTGCAGCAGCCGAACTCCCGCAACGCCGGCGAGGGCAACGAGTCCCAGATACACCACGCCCGCGTACATCCACTGTCCTCCGCCCTCTGGCTCTCTGCCAGGTTCCGAGTCCGTGACAACACTAAGCTGCCCGATTCAGACGGTGACGGATTGGACCCCCTCTGTCGCTCACAGATCCCCCGTCGGAGAGCCAACGAGGACGTGTACTCCGTCGTGTAGTCCGGTCCGCGCGCCGGCCGGAGGGCGACTACCACCAAGATCCTCTGCACCGGGTGCCTTTCGTCCTCTCGGCGACGAAGCTGTCTGATGATTCGTGGCGAGGTCTCCGGCGAACCTTACGAAGATGACCGCGAACGTCGGGTGATACGTCGGTCCGTTCGGCGTACGATCGTGAGCCAGTTGCTCCCAGCAACATCGCTTTGGATGCGTACGAAGTCAAGTCCACGTTCCCGTGCTTGGCGGGCCTGGTGCAAGCGTGGAGTCGGGTGTCCTCCACCGCAACACGCCCGAGCGCAGCAGTTTGAGAGTTCATGACGATCATTTCCGGCCCGACGACTGCGATGCCGCACTGAGCTACAGTCTGTGCAGGCACCGTCGGCTAGAAGCGGGTGAGGTCTCGGTGGCATTCGAGCGGGTGGTGTCCTGCTCGAATCAACTTCGCAGCCACTCCGGACCTGTCCTGGACCAGCCGGTCGTGCGGACCCGGATGCCGGTGACGGTCGACTGGTGGGGGGACGCCGTCGCCGGCATCCGGCTGGTCAGCAGCGAAAGTGCGAGAGATACGACGCGTTGAGTCAGTCCGGACGCGCGTCGAAGGCGAGGTCAGCGGCTATGTCGAGGGCGACGGTCGCGCAGTCGAGCACTTCGAGCGTCGGGTTCTCAGCCGTGGGCTCGCCGTAGACGCACGGGGCCTGGCGTCCGTCGGCTGTACTGCTGGCGATCTCGACCCGCAGCCCTACTCGCCGTACAGCCTGGCTCCCCGAGCTGAGCGAGCGCATACACGCGATCGGCGCTGTGCAGCGACAGGTGCATCGGCCGTTCCAGATCGTGCAGCCTCTCGGACCAGGCAGCGTCGACCAGAGGGTCCACAACGCGCCGATGTCGGTGCCGGGGCATGGCGTCAGCAAATGTCCGATGCCGGTGAGTGGGTCGAGGTACGCCGTGTGGGCGGTGAATTCCACGATCGTCACGTCGATGTACCCGGCGCCTGCCGACCGTCGGCCGTGCGTCCGGCCGGCTCGATCAGGCCCTCGCTGTTCTCGAGCAACTTCCAGCCGGCCCGGTCCAGCTCATCGAGGACATGAGCACGGTCCGCACTGTGCAACGAGAGACCACCGGCAGGCCTGTACGTCTCCCAGCCACCCGACCAGGCGACCTCGAGAAACCAATCATCCGGAGCAACCACATCCGTCTCAGGTCGAGGCGCCACGAGCAGGCCGATGGTAGTGCGTGAGCGCGGAGAGCGGAATCCTGCACGTCGACAGACTGTGGACACGCTCCGCCATCAACATCCTTCCGTTCGGGACTCCCCCAACCTTCTCCACCGCGCTTTGAGATCGCCCGATCACCCTCTTTACGATCCGATGACGCCGGGCGGTCACCGCCGAGCCAATGAATTGCCGTGTGCAATATTTGCGTGCACCAACACATCCGCCTGGCCTGCGGCCAGTCCCGGCTCGGATCAAGCGACGTGACCGCCCTCTAGCCGAGATTTGCGTTCTCTTGACGATTGCGGCAGTCCTCTTTGGCAACGACGGACCGGCGGGTAGATCTGGAGCCAGGTTCATGACGGCGAGAGGAGACCGGCAATGCCTCGGCTCGACAAATCTCCACATCCCGGAGAAGCATTTCAGGAAGCTGACAACACGACGGGCGGCACCGGCGACTGGTTCGACGTCGCCGTACTGGTCGAGAACGAATTGTCCAGCAGCTCCGCTCGGCGGATGACCGAGCTCTACCAGATCAAGAACACCTCGCTTCGGTACCACCTCGTCAGGCCTCTCGGAGACCCCTCGGCACGCACACACGGCCTTCGCGAAGACGCTGAGCGCCTCATGCAGAAGAGTGTCGAGCGTATGGAGGCTCTTCAGGCGCCGGTCACTGGCGTCGTCTCCGAACAGGAGCCGGTCGGGGCCCTGCTCGAGGTTGTCGCGACGACCCGGAGCCAGGAGGTGGTGATCGTGACGAGGCGGCACCGATTGGCGACGCTGCTCCACCGAGACCTTGCATCGCAGGTACGCGCCCGGGTGACCATCCCCCTTATCCACCTCATCGAGCGGTGAAGCGCGGTCACGCAGACATGGGTGTTCATTGCGATCGGCTGAACGAGTCCGATCGGTTGTTACCGAAGCGATCCTCTGGGTACGGGAAGTGAACAATGACTCATCAGGTGGTTGTCGCGGTGGAAGGTGAGCTGTCCGCTCACGATGCGTCGGCGGCCGTTGCCCAGTGTGCGACCGGGCGCCGCGTGGACTGTCACCTGCTCATCGCCACGAGGGAGGCGCCCCCGACGAGGGGCCTCGCGATGCTGGGTGTGCGGCCTGGCGACACGTTCGGCTCCGAGGCACTCGCCCGGCGTATGCATGTCCAAGTACCCGGAGACGACGCGACGGCCGCTTCCGACCTCGGAAAGCTCATGGCACAAAGCGCCGAGCACCTGAGATCCGCCTGCGGCGGCGAGGTCACCGTGTCGATCGCCCACGGCGACATGCTCGCCGGCGCCCGAGCCCTGATGAACGCTACGGGAAGCCAAGATGCCATCTTCGTTGTCGATCCGGGACGCTACCCCCAGTTCGCGATGCCTGAGTGGAAAGACCAACTGTCCGTCTACCTGGGCGCCACACACGTGCACGCAATCGAGCACGTCGCCGACTGACCGACGAGCGCCGGCGCTCACACCCATCCGGCGACGGGTCTCACTTTGAGAGTTCATGACGGTTCCTGCGCATCTCGTCGGCCGCGGCACCGATCCACCTATAGTCAAGGGCCGAACACAGCCCTCTGCCTGGCGGACTCACCGTGCCTTGGCGGCCCAGAGAAGGAGCGTCTGTGGAACGTCAACCGCCCAGCACCAATGCGACACCGACCCAAGAGATGAGCCTCTGGATCGCGGGAGCACTACTGACCCTCGCCTGGTTCGGATTCCTTACCCTGCTGGCCGGTCAGGTCGAGAGCCTCGACCTCGGCGAACGTCTCTTCGGACTCTTCGACGTCTCGGTGGTCCACAACTGCTTGCACCTTCTGCTCGCTGCGGCGGCGTTGCTCAGCGCACGCTCGTACCGAGGTTCCCAACGATTCCTGATGTGCGCAGGCATTGCGATGATGACGCTGACCATCTACAGCCAGATCGACAGCGCGCCTGCTCTTCCCCACCTGGTACCAATCGGCCCGGCCGACGGCGTGTTGCACGCCCTGGTCGGGCTGGCAATGATCGTGGCCGCCATCCTGCCCATGAGCCTCGGCCGCACATCACCGCCAAGGCCGTAAGCCGTGCACTCGCTGATGGCCCTTGTCGGGCCGTTGACGCAGATATTGAGACTTGTTGACGTTCCCCGGAGAGGTCATCTCTGGCTGGAGACCTTCCGTTTCCTGCTCTAGCGTCGCCCACAGGCCCGACAGACCTGGCGCGAACTCAGGCCGAGTGGACGCCCGGCCGGCGGCCGTTGAGGGGCGGCCGTCGCCGGCGTCCATCAACCGGGTACAGAAGCCTTCTACCCGATGCGCGTGACCGAAGCTCACGTCAGGGCAGATGCCTGTCGATACGGCGCAGGATCCAGCCGGCCAGCGGCAACTGGTGCCAACCGCGGGCAACGAACCAAGCCCGCGCACGACGGACACCGACTCGAAGCCATCGACCAGCAGACGGCTGCTGCGCGTCGTACCGCTCCGCCGCGCGCCGTTGAAGGAACCGAACGCAGCGAAGACACACGCCGACCTCAGGGTGCGACCCCAACCGCACCAACTCGCGCTCGGCGAACTCACCGCCGCAGCACCAACACCTGGGCGTCACCGCCCGAACCGTCTCGGCTTGCTCAGTCACACCTGCATCATCCCTCGACTGCACCAACCGGCCTAGTTCGTTGCCGACGTTCCCAGGCGTCGATCGGGCTGAACGGAAGACAGAACAGGTAGTCGTTGCGACGCAGTACCAGGTTCGGTACTGCGAGCAGCTCACAGCCGCCGCGCCCCACAATCGCGAGCAGCAGCAACGGCGCAGAGACGGCCACGAAGACCGCAACGGGATAGAACCGCGCGAGAGCGACGACCCCGATCGTCACCGCGCAGGCCGCACCATGGCCGAGGTGAAGCCTGGGCGCATTCCGGCCACGCACGAGAACCGCCAGGGTCAGCACCACCGGTACGACAACCCCGAAAGGACGCGGTCCGGGTACCGGGACTACCCGGACTGGACCGTCAACCTGGTCCGGTTCGTCAAACGCTCCCAGGACCTCGGGTACTCACTGACAGACATCGAACACCTGCTGCACCTCGCCGACGGCGGCGCGGCGAGCTGTGCCGAGGCCCGCGCCATCACCGCCGCACGATTGGCCGACCTCGACCGCAGGATCGCAGACCTGCGCCGGATGCGCGACTGCCTCGCAGATGTGGGCACAATCTGCCAAGGACCAGGCCCGGGCCGGCGCTGCCGACTGATCACACGAACGATCGAGAGCATCGCCCCGGACAGCATCGACGACACCCGAGCCGAATGCGACTGCAGCACACGTTGACGGCCACGACGCCCCGGCCACCGCGGGATTCCCGTCCATTGCCCTGAGCAACTGATTGGCCACGAAGCCCATCATCGCGGCCAGCCAGCCGCCCACCAGCGGCAACAGACAGGTCAACCAGGTCTTGGTCACGTCGCGACGTCGCAGAGCACGTCGGCGGAGGAGGTGGGGCAGTGCCGGCGCGCGCCGTGCCAGGTGTAAGGTTCCCTCTCGGTGTGCCGGGAAGTCTGGTCGGCGATACGCACATCCATACCCAGTGTCAGGAACTTGTGATGCCCAAACCGCCGACATCCGCAACCGCCACAGCACAGGTGCACGCGCGCAAAGTGCCACCACGCTGGGTGCTGTTCTTCGCCTTCGCCTTCGCAGTCATCGCCGACCCGGTCTCCTCCGTGGCTTACGCCATCGAAGCTGCCCTGCGGGCGCTGCACGGCGACCTGTCCCGCCTGCTGCCGACGATGACGCTGGTAGTCGCACTGGTGACAGTGGTGACAGCCAACTACTGGCAACTCGTTGCGCGCTTCCCACGCGGCGGTGGCGCCGCCGCGGCCGCAGGGCGGGCCTTCGGACCCCGATGGACATTCCTGCCGATCGGCGCTCTGGTCGTCGACTTCGTCCTCACCATCGGCATCTCCATCTCCGCCGCTGCCAGCGCGGTCATCGCGCTGGCACCGGCCCTGGCTCCATGGCGCATCGCCTTTGCGCTGATCCTGCTGGTAATAGTGGCCGGGCTAACATGGTTCGGGCACGGCGGACGACTCCTCTTCGCGCTGATGACCGCCCTCTTCGTCCTCGTCGCGCTGGCGGTGCTGCTGATGGGCTTCGCTGCCCCACACTCCATGGGACACGCCCCGGCCACCCCGCACCCCGGCGCACACTCAGCGACGCTGGCGGTCCTACTGGCATTTCCAGTGGCGATGGCGCTGGCTACCGGGGTCGAAGCGCCCTCGACCGCCATTGCGCAGCTCGGTCAGCTCGACAACACCGCACGACGGCGCTTCGGGCGTGGCACGCTCGTCCTGCTGGTCGTGATCGTCGGCGGCCTGACCCTTGCGCTGACTGCACTGGCTGGGCGACTGCACATCGGCATACCCGCAAACGACTCCACGCAGATCGCCGACATCGCTCACGCCGCGACCGGTCCCGGCTGGCTGTACGCCGCGTTCCAACTCACCAGTTCCCTACTGCTGCTGGCCGCCGCGAGCTCATCCTTCCAGGCCGGTCCCGGCCTGCTCAAAGCCCTCGCCGGCACCGACCAGCGGCCCGGCGTCCTGCCCGCCTGGCTGGGACGAACCAACCAGCACCACACCCCGTACTTCGCGGTCGTGGTCTACCTTCTCGCCGCCGGCCTGATCATCGTGGCCGCCGCCGGGCAGGAACAGGAACTCGTCCTGTTCTACGCGGTGGCGGTGTTCGTCAGCTTCCTGGTAGGCCTGATCGCGATGACGCGCTTCGCCCGCGCAGAACGCAAGCCTACCCTCGCGATCGTCAACGCAACCGCTGCGGCCGCCGTCGCCTTCACACTGGCCGTCAATCTCACACGCGGCTGGCCAATCCTCTCCCTGCTGGGCACCGTGTTGATCGCCGGCGCACTGTACCTGCGATGGACACGCGCCGGCAGGCCCAGCGACATCGAGGACGTCGAGGCCAGAGCCGAAGCCGACTGAACCCGACCTACTGATCGCGAGAAGGGGGCGTTCTTCCCGTACGTCAACGCGTGCCCCGCGGTCGGCTGCCCGCTGCACCGTGCGCTCGAGCCGCACCATGACGTTCACGATGCGCCTCCATTCGCGGACCACATGGTCCACGAATGGGTAGACTAACACCATGGCAAGAACACCGAAGCCACTCGCCCCGGAACGCGAAGAACTGCTGCTACTGGTGGCCGCACGCCACTTCGCTGCCGCGGGGTACACCGGCACCTCGCTGAACACGGTGATTTCCGAGGCCGACTGGGGAAAGAGCTCCTTCTACCACTACTTCTCGGACAAGCGCCGGCTGCACGACCATGTAGTTCGCACGTTGGCGGCACGCCTCACCCAGAAGGTCCAAGCGCCCGACGTCAAGACTCTGTCAGCCACTCAGTTCTGGCCGGCGATGACCGAGCTCGCCGAGCGACTCCATCAGGCAGGGCAACGTCGACCCGAGACGCGGTTCCTCGGCGAGATGTTCCACCGACCTGCCGACCGTGATGACGGAGCTCTGCAGGATGTGCGCGATCAGGTCGACCAATGGCTACGACAGGCGCTCAAGCGGGGCCGAGAACTCGGTGTCATCCGCAACGATCTCCCCTACGAACTTCTCACAGAACTCACATTGGCGGTACTGCGCTCCCTCGACCGCTGGGCCATCGACCATAAGCGCCCCCTCGCACCGGAGCGTTCCATAGCTTTGGTACGCAGTCTCATCGAGCAACGGTGAGCGCCTCAGCCGCGCTGTTCGCGGCTCGCACGGGTCGCGTGCGAGCGCATCGACAGCCGGATGTTCTCGCCGAGTGCTAACGTGGGCTATTCATAGACCAACTGGTACATGAATGGAGGTGTCGCGTGCGGGTGCTCGTCTCTGGCGGTGGTGTGGCTGGCCTCACCTGTGCCTACTGGTTGGATCAGGCGGGTCATACGCCCGTCGTTGTTGAGCGTGGCCAAGCTGGCCCCTTAGGCGGCTACGGCATCGACTTCTCCGGGACCGGGTACGACATCGCTCAGCGAATGGGCATCCTCGGGCGGCTCGCGGAGCGTCCGCTGCGCTCGGACTCGATCGCGTATGTGGATGCCTCCGGCCGGGTGGTGGGGCGCCTGGATCGACCGTTGGCTGAGAAGGTACTGCGCGGCCCGTATCTCGCCCTGATGCACACCACGCTCGAAGCCGTCCTGGCCGATGCCGTACGGGACCGTGTCGAGGTCCGCCATCGACAGAGCATCGCCGAAGTGGAGCAGGACAACGGCGTTCTCGTGACGTTCGCCGATGGCACCCAGGAGGAATTCGACGTACTGGTTGGCGCCGACGGTGTGCACTCGCGCACCCGCGAACTCGCCTTCGGCGCCGAATCACAGTGGGCTCGCCATCTGGGCCTCACCATGGCGTGCTACCCGGTGCCAGATATCGCGGGCCTGACGGATGTGCGTACCCATTTCGCGGAACCTGGTCGCCAAACCGTTCTGTACCCGACGGACAATGTCGGCACATCGATCGCACTGTTCCTCTACCGGGATTCGGCACCACATCACGTCGCACGCGCGGAGCGGGCTGCACGGCTGCGGACGATCTACACCGGCTCCAGATGGCACACGCCCGAACTACTCGCGCATGCGCCTGACGACGACCTCTTCATGGACACCCTCACTCAGATCGAGATGCCCCGCTGGCACGTCGGCAGGGTCGCGCTGATCGGTGATGCTTGTGGTGCCCTGACCCTCGCCTCCGCCCAGGGAGCCTCACTCGCAATGGCCGGCGGCTACCTGCTGGCCGAAGCGCTCGCTAAGCATCTCCACGACCACGCGGCCGCGTTCGCCGCCTATGAGGCACGCCTACGACCGGTCGTCACCCGCCGTCAGCGTCGTACCCGATCGCTCGCCCGCAGTCTGGTGCCGGCCACGCATGCCGGGCACGAGTTCCAGCGAGCAATCGCCCGGCTGATTCTGCGGGAGAACTGCGCGTCGTTGCTGCGCCGCGGCTTCGGCAACACCAGCACGATCCTGCCCACAACACCCGTCAGGTGAAGCAGAAGGAGAAGGACCAATGAGGGTTCTCGTCGCCGGTTCCACCGGCTATCTGGGACGGCACACCGTCCGGGAACTGAGCGACCGTGGGCACTACGTGCGAGCGCTTGCCCGCGACCACACGCGATTGGAGCCGATCCGCGATGCGGTCGACGAAGTCTTCACGGCCGACGCCACCGACGCGAAGACACTCGCCGGCTGCTGCGACAGCATGGATGCGGTCATTAGCTCTGTGGGACTCGTGGGTAAGGCACGCGGGCAAACTTGCTGGGACGTGGACTACGGGGCCAATCGGAACCTTCTGGAGGTGGCGCGCCACTCCGGAGTCAGCAAGTTCGTCTACACCTCAGTAGTCAGCGCGCCTGCCCTCGAGAAGCTGCAACTGGTCCGCGCGAAGCGGGCGTTCGAACAGGAACTACGCGACTCCGGGATGGCTCACACGATCCTGCGGCCCAACGGCTACTTCTCCGACTTCGACGCGTACCTCGATATGGCCCGCAAGGGTCGCGTCTACCTTTTCGGGGACGGCAGCTTCCGGATCAATCCGATCGACGGTGCCGACGTCGCCGCGGCTGCAGTCGACGCCCTGGAGGCGGGCGCAAGCGAGGTAGAACTGGGCGGCCCCGAAATCCTCACCCACGAGGAAATCGCCCGAGAAGCATTCGATGCGCTCGGGGCGGCGCCGCACATCACTCATATTCCCACCTGGATTCTCGCATCCAGTCTCGCGCTCATGAGGCGGGTGACCCCGCTGCGCGTTTATGGCGTCATCGAGTTCCCGCTCACGGTCCTCACCAACGACGTGCTCTCCCCGAAAACCGGAGCGCAACGTCTCGCCGACCACTACAAGAAGGCGGCACTGTGAATTCGCGGTATGAACCAACGTGCGATCAGTGCGCAGTCATCCGTGGTGATCGCGCACCACCACCACTGGGCATCTGGCTTGCTGAGCGCAGTGCTGACCCACCGACCCCAGGAGCATCCCCGCGAAAGCACCGTGGCCACGGCTTCCGTCCACAAGCAGGTCGGCGTCCTGCGCGGCTTCGACCAGCACGGCAGCGGCCGGTCCCTGAATTGCGGCCGAGGAAACTGACACTGAGCTAGTCGGCCCGAGCGCCTTCGCGATCGTGTCCTTCAGACGGTCCCTGGCCCGTGCTTCGAACGCACCGCGGCAACGCTCGGCTCGGACCCGTCAACTCCCACCACGATCTCGTGCCGTTCGTTGCCAGTGCCCATGTCCGTTCCTTCCGCCATCATGCCTGTGTCGAAGGTCGCGCACGTCGCAGGCCCCGGTCAGGGACTTCTGGCCCTTCTCCACAGGTCTCTCGGCCTGCACGCGTTGCCGGCGGCCGGCTGACGCGACGTGCGCGGCGGCCCTCGAAGATGTCGAGGATCTCTCCTGTGCGCAGCGTCGGGAGCGGCCAGAATGGCCCAATGTGGCCTCTGAACTGGGGATTTACGGCTCATCGTCGCTCGTCGCTGATCGTCGATTGTCAACGTCTGACGGAGCAGTGACGGAGCAAGCTGGCCCTGGCGGCCGTACAAGGGTCCCGATCTGTGGACTCCCGCATGAAGGAGCCGGCAACTGGACCTGAACCCCTAACCCCGCTCTTGTGTGCACCGAACCACGTCACCAACGACCAACCTCACATCCAGGTGCGGCCTGCGGTGTCGGGGACTCGCGCCCCCGCATGCGAGGGCATCAGCCGATGAAGGACTCGGGGCCGAAGAAGCGGCCCCACGCCACGAAAGCGGCCAGGGCGAGGTAGAACACGTCGCCCACGACGGTTGCTCGCTCGCCACGACGGAGGCGCGTGATGATCGCGCCAGCGAACAGCAGCACCCCACCTGTAGCGGCCAACGGAACGAGAACGGGCGCGATGCCGAGTACGGCGGGCAAGATCAGTCCCACCGCGGCCAGGAACTCGAGGCCTCCGATGGTCTTGAGAGCACCGGGGCTGAAGTCTTCAACCCATCGGGTCGCGCTGCCGAAGCTGGCCATCTTCTCCTTGGGCACGAACAGCTTGGCGCTGCTGACCAGCAAGACGGCGGCCAGTATTCCGGCGACGGTCCATAGTGCGATGTTCATGAGTTTGTCCTTGGCCAAATGTCGGAAGGGTGACGAACGGACCCGGACTCATCCCGTGTCCGCCCGGCAGCCTGAGTGGAATATCCGCGTCAGCAGGGCCATGAGTTGGTCTTCGTCGAAGTACTTCGCCGCGTTCGCCCACGCCTCGTCGGTGACGCCGCTGGAGTCGGCGAGGCGGGTGCCCTGCTCGGTGAGTTCCAGCGCCGCCCGCTCAGCCTCGGTGTAGACGGTTGTCTCCCGCCATGCCCCGACCAGGTTGATCCGCACCGTGCTCTCGCCGGCGGCCATCGGGTTGATCCGGGTTTCCATCGCTGTCTCCTTCGTCTTCGAGTGCTTGTACCCCTACGACGAAGTCCCCCGCCAAGACGTAACAACCACATCGACGGACGTGCGCTACTCGGGTCGCGCCGGCAGGCCCATGGTGTCGAGACGCTTGCGGTCGCTCACTGTCAGGAGCTCGACGATCCGGCCGTCGACCACGGTGCACGCCGCCACGCCGAGCACCTTGCCTTTCGCACCCCAGGCCACGAACCCGGGCTCGCCGTTGACCAGGACCGGGAGCGCCGAGGTCATCGACCGGATGCCTCGCAGGATTGGACCAGCCACCTCGGCTGCCCCGACTGTGGTCATCACGCCCTGCGGGTGGTACGTGCGCCAAGTCACCTGCGGATGGAGCAGCCGTACGAGCTCTTCGAAGTCCCCGTTCCGCGCCGCCGCGAGGAACGCGTCGACCACAACGCGCTGCCGTCGCGGCTCCTGCTCCGGCGGCGGGGTGCCCTGCACCTTCCGGCGGGCCCGGCTGGCGAGCATCTTGGTCGCGTCGGTGGACCGGCCGATGATTTCGCCGATCTCGGCGAAGGACACCGCGAACATGTCATGCAGGACGAACGCCAGCCGCTCGGTGGGTGTGAGGGTGTCGAGTACCACCAGCAGTGCCAGCCCGACCGATTCGGCGAGTATCGCGTCGTCCTCGGGTGCCGCCCCGCTGTCCACGGTCACCACCAGCTCGGGAAGCCGGTCCTCGTACGACGGCTTGGCGTGGGCCTTGCGCGAGCGCAGCGCGTCGAGGCAGACCCGGCCGACCACGGTAGTCAGCCAGCCGGCCAGGTTGTCAATCGTGGCCGCGTCCTGTCGCGCGAGCCGGAGCCACGCCTCCTGCACCGCATCCTCGGCGTCCCCTCGTGACCCGAGCATCCGGTACGCGACCGCCACGAGGCGCTCGCGCTGATCTTCGAAGGCTTCCGCCAGTGCTTCGTGCGGACCTGATCCGGTCACATCGCTACCTTTCTCGCGCGGACCCCGTCATGGTCATGACGGCTCCGAAGGCGCCGAGGTAACACCGACGCTGCCACAGCTGAACCGGTCTCACGCGGCCACTCCACGAACTCCCGCACATCGACTCGCTCCGCGCGACCCGGACGGTCGTTGTCGCGACAGCACCTAATGCCCCTGCCGAGCCGCGACAATCAAGGCGATGGCCAGTGTGTCGTCTCGTGGCCGGTTGGTCGTCGATGGCTCCGAGCCGCGGTGCGTCGGTTGACCGGCGAGGCTGTGTGGTCGGATCTGGAGTCGGCTTGAGGCAGGCTGTTAGGTTCTCGTGATGACGACCTACTCGCCGGCCGAGGCGGCCGCACAGTCCGGGTTCAGCATCGACACGCTGCGCTATTACGAGCGCGAAGGCATTCTGCCCCGCATCGAGCGCAGCACCGGCGGCCGGCGCATGTACAGCGACGGCGATCTCTGGATGCTCGGATTCCTGCGGTGCCTGCGGGACACGGGCATGTCGATCGAGCAGTTGCGCCGGTACGGCGAGTTGAGCCGCGACGAGGCCACGCTGCCGGAGCGCGCCGCGTTGCTCGACGAGCACGCCGCCTCGATCCGCGAGAAGATCGCCGAGCTCGACGCGACCCTCGCACGCGTAGAGGAGAAGGCGGACTGGTACCGCAAGGAACTCCGCCGCACGGGCGACGCAACCACCTGATCCACACCCCGCGCCCCGTGCCCACGCCTAGGCGCCTTCCAGGGCCGCCAACTCGTCCTCGGTGAGGATGGTGCAGGCGCCTACCACGGCCTCCTCGAGCTGCCCGACGCTGCTGACTCCGACGATCGGTGTCAGCGTCGGAGTCCCGGAGGCCAGCCACGCGAGCACCACCTGGCCCGGCCGCAGTCCACGCGCCGAAGCAACCCGATTCAGCGCCGCCAGCCGGCGTTCAGTGCCAGGGTGAAGGTACTCGGTCTCGAACGGGCGATCGTCGCGGTCGTAGCGACCCTGGAGGGTGGCTGTGTAGACCCAGCCGTCGAACGACGGATTACGTCGCAGGAAGTCGAGGCCGTCCGGTGACAGCATCCCCAACGGGATCGGCTGGCCCTCCACTGCCATACCGCCGGCGGGCTGCAGGTAGGAGTAGCGCTCCTGATAAGCGGTGGGTTGCGGTTGGCCGGCGTGTTCGGCGGTGGCCCGGATCCGCTCGAGCAGCCAGGACGGATAGTTCGACACGCCCCACCGAGCGGTCAGTCCGTCGCCGATCAGGCCACCGAACGTGTCGACGAGATCCTCCAGCGAAACGGCCGGATCTTCGACATGCGCCCAGTACAGGTCGACGCTGTCCACGCCCAGCCGCTCCAGGCTCTTGGCCATGGCTTCGCGCACGACGTCCTTGCGCAGTCCTTCGAGGTGGTCGGGAAACCCGCCGACCCGGGTCGGCTGAGCGCCGACCTTTGTGCTGAGCCGGACCGGGACCCCTGAGTTGGCCGCCAGCCAGCGGCCCAGCAACGCCTCGCTCTGACCGCCGAAACCGGTCTCGGAGGTCCAGAAGCTGTAGTTGTCGGAGGTGTCGACGAAGACGCCGCCCAGTTCGGCGTACCGGTCGAGGATCGAGAAAGCGGTCCGCTCGTCAACTCTCGTGCCGAAATACATCGTCCCGAGGGCCATCGTGGGTGTGTTCATGGCTCCAGCCTCGTTGCTGGAGGGCGCTCCAGGTCAAGCCGCGAGTGACGAGAGCTGAGGATTCGCGGGGCGGCAGGCTGAGTCGTGCCCAGCCGGTGGAGCGGGCCACCTGGTCCACCGGCGAGCTGGAGGTCTGGATCCGGCACAACGGCGAATGGCTCGGCAAGTTCCGGGACAAGAACGGCGAGCTCGCCTGGGTCCCGGGCAAGGACCTCCGCCCGCTCTAGCCAGCTCACACGCCAAGACCGGGAGGCTCGGCGTAGATCGGTGGGATGTCCTGGTCCGAGATCGGCTGGTACCAACGCGCCGGCGACTTCTTCGCCGCGCGTGGCGTGCTGCCGATGTCCAGTCCATACGGCCTGTGCTGGCCGTCGGTGCCAGCCAGGCGGCGGCCAGCGCTGGCCGCATCAGAGAAGTGCCGCGTGACGTCCTGTACGGCGGGCAGTAGCTCGTCGAAGCACGACACCTGGGTGGCTCGCACCCAGTACGGCTGTGGGTGACGCATCCGCCATACCGACGGTCGGATGTCGAACTCTGGATCGCGGATGGCGGCCGCAGGCTTGGGAACGAACAACCGGCCGGCACCGACCACCCACTGCCCCGACTCCTCCTGAACAGCCGCGACCCGGTGTGCAGCGTGAGCAAGCTCGTCAACGGCCTGCCGGATCTGCCGAGCCCCCGCATCAGTGGCAATGACCTGCCCCACCGGCTTGAGCTTGTCGCCCTCACGCAGCCGGCGCTGCAGCGCGACCAGGAGCTGTAAGAACGCCGGCTCGGCGCGGCTGTCGGTCCGATCGGTCTCGTCCGACATCCGGGTACGCCACGCCTGGCAACGGTCAGTGAAGAACCGATTGGGGACGGCTCTCCTGCATTCGAAGGTCGGATGTGCCATCCATCTCCAAGGGCCGGACGCGTTCGGCTCGCAGGGACAGCACAGCGGCGCCGAACAGCAGCGTCGCGATCAGGACCGACACCGCGGTGATGGCGTGAGCCGAACCGAACGCGCCGGCGGCGGTGTAGTAGACGCCGCCGATGACCGCGACCGACAAGGCGGCGCTGATCTGCAGGGTCGCGTTGACCAGACCGCTGGCCAGGCCGGCGAAGGCCCGCGGGATGTGGACGACCGTGATGCGGATCAGCGAAGGCAGTGCGAGGCCTTGGCCGAAACCGATGAGGGCCAGTGGTACGGCGCTCCAGGGCGTTCGGCCGAACCCGGCGACGAGTCCCGCGAAAACGAGGAGGCCGACGGTTTCCAGCCCCAGGGCGATCGCGGCGATCCGGCGCGGCAGTACCCGTACGAGGTGCGGCACGGTCAGCGGGCCGATCAGGAACCCGATGCCCAGTGGCAGGATGTCCATGCTCGCCTGCAGCGGCGTACGCCCGGCGGCCTGCTCATGTTCGGAGAAGACGAGGAAGAACGAGGCGATCGAGTAGAACAGGGCAACCGCGGCGAGCGCGATCCGGACTCCGGGCGCGGTGAGCGCGCCGGGTGGCACCAGAGGCAACACGCGGCCACGGTGCCGGTGGCCGTCGAGCGCCGTCTCGTAGCGCCAGAACCCGTACAGCAAACCTGCCGCGGCAACCAGGACAACGAAACACCACCAGGGCCAGCCCAGGGCGCGCCCCTCCACCAGCGGTAGGACGACCCCGGCGAGACCGGCGAAGAGCAGGATGGCGCCGCGCCAGTCGAGTTTCGCCTGGCCCCGGGTGCGTGGGTCGGGCAGGAACAGGCTGCCCAGCAGGGCCAGCGCGGCGACGGGCAGGTTGATGAGGAAGATCGCCCGCCAGCCCAGACCCAAGAGGTCGGCGGTGACGAGGAGCCCGCCCAGTGACTGGCCGATGACAGCGGCCAGCCCGAAGGTCGCACCGTGGAAGCCGAGCGCGATCCTCTGATCGCGGCCGTCGAGGCCTGCGCGGATGAGGGCCAGCGACTGCGGTGCCATCAGCGCGGCGGTGAAGCCCTGCAACACGCGCCCGATGAGGAGCAGCCACGGCTCGCCGGCCGCCCCGCACAGCAATGAGGCCAGGGCGAATCCGACGAGTCCGACGACGAAAGCCCGCCGGCGCCCGTACAGATCGCCGAGCCGTCCGCCGAGGGTCAGCATCACGGCGTAGGTGGCGGCGTAACTAGCCACCACCTGCTGACCGAGGATGTCACCCCCGCCGAGGTCGTCCTGAATCGACGGGATGGCGAGGTTGACGATGAAGAAATCCAGTGGCGGCAGCAGTGTGCCGCCGAGCAAGGTGCCCACTCCCAACCAGGTCCGAGCCGAGATCATGATCGGGTGTCGCCCTTCTCCAGCTCAGACTCCTCGCCCTGGTTCTCGGATTCGGCAGCTGACTGCTCGGCCAGCCGACGCAGGAGGATCAGGCCGTCGTGGCTGGCAGTGCCAGGCTCGGCACTGTAGAAGGACAGGTGCTGCCCTGGAGCGCCGGCGACGGCCAGCGTCTCGAAGTGCAGCCACAGTTCGCCCACCTTCGGGTGCACGAAGTGCTTCAGTTCGCGGGTGCGCGGGCGCACCTCGTAGCGGGCCCACAGGTTCGCGAATGCCGGACTGCGCAAGGACAGTTCGCCGACGACCCGCTCGATGTGCTCGTCCGCCGGGAACTGCGAGGAGGAGGCGCGCAGGTTGCTGACCGCGAGCCGTGACGCGGCGTCCCAGTCACCGTAGAAGGACCTGGCGTACGGGTCCAGGAAGATCATCCGCAGCAAGTTGTCGTACCGCGCGAACCCGCGGTACAGCTCCTGGGCCATCGCGTTCGCACCCAGGATGTCCTGCGCCGCACCGACCAGGAAGGCGGGCACGTCCGGCATGCCGTCCATCAGCCGCACCAGCTCCGGAGCGACGGTCAGCGACGCCGCCGCGCCCGCCCCGAACACCGGCAGGCCGAGCCGGAACAGGTGCGCCGCCTCGGCGTCGTCCAGCCGAAGTGCACTGGCGATCGACCGCAGCACCTGATCGGACGGATGCCGTTCCCTGCCCTGCTCAAGCCGCATGTAGTAGTCCGTACTCACCCCGGCGAGCAGCGCCACTTCATCGCGACGAAGCCCCGGGACCCGACGAGAGCCAACGTCGGGCAGACCAACGTCCTCCACCCGGACCAGAGCCCGCCGGGCACGCAGGTAATCACCGAGCTTGTTCTCACTGTCCACGTCGACGACAGTAATGCGGACCGACGCCGGACGCGTGGGTGCAGCGCACCCATGGAGATCCACTCGCGCCGCCGTATGGTCGTACCGGCGCGACAGGTGTGAGTGTTACTCGTGATCTTTCCGGAGGGTGGTGAAGAGTTCGGTCATGGTGGTCAGGAACCAGTACCGAGGCTTGAGTACGGCCGGTGAACGGGATGGTCCGGGTCGGGGCATCCGGCCGCGGCGTTGAGGAATGCCCGTCCTCGGAAGCCGGGGCTGTTGATGTCGTTGGTGACGGACTGCGCGACTGATCGGATGATGCCGTCGGGGCCGGCGCCCGGGGATCGCGCGGCTTCTGTCCGGGTACGGATCGCCTCGCCGGCTTCGGTCCTCGACTTCATCGGCCGGCGAAACGACGATCCGTGAGCCGCCGGGCCAGGAACGGCGGACGCGTAGGATCGCGCGGCAGCGGGCCGCTATATTTCGCGCGGCCGCGTGGGCTGTGTGGCATCGTCGGCCGGCGTCCGCGGTGGTTCTCCGGCCTGAGTGCCGTCCTGCTTCACCGGGACCGGTCCACCGGCGTCTGCTCGTTGGGCGATGATCCGGACGCCGACGACGACGCCGAGGCTGACCAGAGCCAGGGCAGAGATCAGGATCGCGAACAGGACCGGCATGCTCATCTGGTCGAACATGGACTCAGCTCCTTCGGGTTGTTCGTGACCCTATGCGCGAACAACCAGCTCGGGTCTTACACCGTCCTAACGAGACGGCGGCGTAAGCCGGCGGAAAGACCTGGCTGGATCCGCCGTCGGCTACTGCCGTTCCGGACCTTCGGTTGCCCGCAGCAAACTGTCCGGGCCTGCTCCAGCCGGCGTGCACGGCCTACGCCGATACGGTCCGTATCTCCGACACGAGGACCACCTGGCACATCGTCGAACAGTTCGAGACCCGCCGCGCCGGCGTACGACGTCGGGTCGTCACCCTCACCGTGAATCGACCGCAGGCATTGAACGCGCTGTCCGAGCTCAAATCCTCCGAACTGCAAATGTTCCTGGAGAGGTTGTCCTCGTCCGACGGATTCGTTGCCCGGGGCATCATCTTGACGGGCGCAGGAGAGAAGGCCTTCGTGGCCGGCGTCAACATCCGCGAGATGGGCGCAATGGATCCGGTCGCGGCACAGGCGTACGGACAGCTGGGCCAGCGCGTCACCACCCTGCTGGAACAGCTGCCAGTGCCGGTGATCGCCTGCGTCAGCGGGTACGCACTCGGTGGCGGCTGCGAGCTGGCGATGGGGTGCGACTTCATCTATGCGACCGAGCGGGCAGTGTTCGGGCAGCCTGAGGTCTCGCTGGGGCTCATCCCTGGCTTCGGTGGCTGTGTACGGCTCCAGCGGCGGGTCGGCCAGGCTGGGCAAGGGAGCTGATCTACACCGGCCGCAAGTTCGACGCGGCCGAGGCGCAGCGGAGCGGGCTGGTCAACCGTGTCTTCGTCGGCTACGAGGCGACGCTCTCTGCGGTGACCGCATCCATCCGCGAGACCGCGGCGAACTCGCCGGTCGCGGTGGCGCTGTGTAAGGCAACGGGGACACCATCGGCGCCCTCGACGTCGAGACGCGGGGATTCCGGGCCGCGTTCGAGAGTGAGGACATGCGCGAGGGCGCATCGGCATTCCTCGCCAAGCGCCCGGCGGTCTTCCCCGGCCGGTGAGCCCGGCACCTCGAAATCCCGGCCTCGCCCACCACCGGCGAGCCTCGCGGCCGGCGTCGGAGAGACGGAGTGCGTCCACAACCACGCTGCGCGGCTACTCTCCGGATCCGCGCACGTCTGGGGCAGGGTGACGCTACGCCGTCACGCCGTCCAAGGACTGCTGATGGCGACGGTTGGCCTCGATCAAACCGTCGAGCGCCGCTCTCGTCGCGATCAGCTCGTCGATATGGGTCGAGAGCTTGTCGCGTTCTTCGCTCAGCCGGCGAAACGCCGCCCGATCATTGCTCGCGGAGGGCGACTCGACGCAGGGAAGCAGGTCCGAAACAGTGCGGCTCGACAGGCCCGCGGCGTACATGCGCTGGATGAACGCGACGCGGGCCACGTCATCCTCGGAGTAGAGCCGCTGACCGCTGGGGCTGCGCCGGCTCGCCAGCAGGTACTGCGTCTCGTAGTACCGCAGCGACCGCACACTCACGCCGGTGCGGGATGCGAGCTCGCCGATGCGCATCAATGTGCCTTCGGTCACGTTGTGCTCCTTGCCCTTGCCTCTGACATCAATGTCAGATTTTAGCGTCGGCGACATGACCACGAAAACGCTCTTCGATCCCGTCGCCCTCTCCGGCCTGCAGCTGCCCAACCGCGTGGTGATGGCTCCCATGACCCGCGTGCGCGCCGACGCCGGCGGGCTGGCGAGCTCCCTGATGGCCACGTACTACGCGCAGCGGGCGAGCGCCGGCTTGATCATCTCGGAGGGGGTGCATCCGAGCGTCGTGGGCCAGTCCAACCCCGGCACACCCGGTCTCCACACTGACGAGCAGACCGCGTCGTGGCATCACGTCACGGACCAGGTACATGAAGCAGGAGGGCGCATCTTCGCCCAGCTCATGCACGCGGGCCGCGTCTCCCACGAGCAGACGACGGGGCACCAGCCCGTGGCGCCGTCGGCCATCCGCTACGACGCTGATGTCTTCACCCCCTCCGGCCCTCAGCCGGCATCGAAGCCGCGCGAACTGCCGACGTCCGAGGTGCCTCAGCACGTCGAGTCGTACGCCGTCGCCGCCCGCCGCGCCATTGACGCCGGCTTCGACGGCGTCGAGCTGCACGGCGCGAACGGTTATCTGATCAACCAGTTCCTGTCGAGCAACGTCAACCAGCGAACAGATGCCTACGGCGGCTCTGTCACCGGCCGGATCAGGTTCGCCGTCGAAGCGGCCGCGGCGACCGTCGACGCAGTGGGGGCCACGAGGGTCGGCATCCGCCTCTCTCCCGGGGCCGGACTCCAGGGCATCGAGGAGTACGACGTTGCGGATCTGTACACCGCTCTCCTGGTCGAGCTGGCCGCCCTCGACCTCGCGTACGTCCACCTGGAGACAGGCGCCCCCGACGAGGTGCTTGACGGCTTCCGCAGTACCTGGCCCGGCACCTTGATCATGAACCCGTCGAACCCGAAGGCGCCACAGCGCACCGAACGCGCCGCCGCCGACGAGTGGCTCGGGCGAGGCGCCGACCTCATCAGCTTCGGGCGGGCGTTCATCGCGAATCCGGACCTGGTGTCGCGGCTCCGCCTCGGCGCCCCCTTGGCCCCAGACGACCCGAAGACCTACTACGTCGGAGGCGAGGACGGCTACACCAGCTACCAGCCCCACTCGCGCACCGCCTGAGACCTGGCGTTCTTCTCGAGCTGCGCACAAGAAAGCTTGTCGACCACGACCGCAGCGACAAGACAGTTGATTGCTCACGCGGCGGAACATCAGCCCACCGGTCAAGGGCTCAGTCCCCTACCGAGTTCCCCGTCCTCTTCCCCGTCCTCGTCGTCGCATGGCGGTGATACTGCCGCGCCACGCGAGCCCGGTTGCTGCAGGTTGCGGAGCAGGCGGGGGGCATCGTGGCCGTGTCCGCCCCGCTCCCGTAGGTCCGAGTGGGCCGGGCCCTCCACGGCGAGTAGCGGCCATACCTGTGCCAGGTCACTGACCCGCGCGACCGCCTCCGCCACCGACATCGCGGAGTTCCGTCGCCTGTGGGTCCCCGGCGACAGCCGGTGCCCGCCACGCCGGCCACGGTGACGCGGAGATCACAGAGGTCGAGTCCCCTCGTCACCCCGCACGACCACGACCACTGACGGCCGCCTGGCCGGCGAGGTGGAGGTAAGGAGAACCGGCCGGCGGGGCACTGAGCTGAGACCGCCATCGACCTGCTTGAGGACATCACCACCATGACCAATAGCTTCAACCCCCTGATCGGTCGCAGTATCGAGGAGATGCGCGCGGATCTCGCGACCCAGCGCGCCGCAGCAGCCCCGGTGGTCGAGACAGCTCTGCCGGGCATGGGCCTGGTGCCTCGGTACGAGCACGTCCGGACGGCGCTGCTCGACCACGAGCACCTCAGCACGAAGGACAACTTCCTCCTCGCCCGGGACAGCGAGCCCACCCCGCTTCTGATCACCCAGAGCGACGGCGAGCGGCACACGATGCTGCGCGACCTCCTGCGTCCCGCCTTCAACCGGGCGGCCATGAAGGACGCCGGTCCGTGGATCCGCGAGCTGGTCGACGAGCTCCTCGACCAGCTGCCGCCCGGCGGCCCGGCCGACGTGGTGGGCGACATCGGTGTCCCCCTGACCGCTGCGGTCATCACCCGCCTGATCGGCGTCCCCGGAGCCGACGCCGGCCGTCTGGTGGAACTCACCCAGGCGCTCGCGGAGATGGTGCCGGCCAACCTGTTCGTCACACCCGAGTGGGCCGAGCTCGAGGCGTACTTCCGGGCGCGGTCCGAGGAGCGGCGCCTGCTGAGCGACAAGCCGCAGGACGTGCTGACCATGCTGGTCGACGCGTCCGTGGACGGTGTGCCGATGTCGGACCGCGAGGTGGCCTTCCATGCTTTCCAGCTGTTCGCGGCAGGCGTGGAGAGCACCTCGTTCACGCTCGGGTGGACGGTCCACCACCTCCTGGTCGAGCGCGAGCGGTGGGACGCGCTGCGCGCCGACCGCTCGCTGCTCGCTCTCGCCCGAGAGGAGGGCCTGCGGCACTGCACCGCGATCCGGTGGGTCACCCGCACCGCGGAGGAGGAGGTGCGACTGGGCAGCGCCTGCGTGCACGCCGGCGAGCGACTGCTGGTCAGCCTCGAGTCCGCCAATCTGGACGAGGACGCATTCGGGCCCGACGCCGACCGGTTCGACCTGCACCGGGAGTCGGCTCGCAAGCACGTCGCGTTCGGCCACGGCGTCCACCTGTGCCTGGGCGCCGAGCTCTCACGGCTCGAGATCGACGCCGCCCTCGACCGCCTCCTGGACCGGATGCCCGACCTGCGCCTGGCGGAGCCGGAGGCCTGGGACGACCTGCGCAACCCTCTGTTCAGCGGGCCGCGCAGCGCCCGGGTGAGTTGGTGAGCCGACGCTCGGGGACGCCGTCCCGCGGCACCTGACGCGCTCCTGGCGCGCTCCTGGCGCTCGCCGCCGGCGGTGGGCGCAGCATCGTCTCCTCGTCGCCGACGAGGTCCAACCCCTCCAAGACGAAGACGGAGTCAGGACTTGACCATCCACCACACGCACCAGACCCACCACCGCACGGTCGAGGTCGACGGACGCACGACCTTCTACCGCGAGGCCGGGTCCCCGCACGCCCCGACCGTCGTGCTGCTGCACGGCTACCCGACGAGCTCCTTCATGTTCCGCGACCTCATCCCCGTGCTGGGGCGCCGCTTCCACGTCATCGCGCCCGACCACCTCGGCTTCGGCCTGACCGACGCCCCCGGGGTGGACGAGTTCGACTACACCTTCGACGCGCTGGCGGACCACACCTCTGCACTGCTGACCCACCTAGGGATCGGCTCGTACGCGATCTACGTGCAGGACTACGGTGCTCCGATCGGATGGCGCCTGGCGCTGCAGGACCCGTCACCGGTGTGGGCGATCGTCAGCCAGAACGGCAACGCCTACGAGGAGGGGTTCGTGCCGTCGTTCTGGCAGAGCATCTGGGACTACACCGACTCCCCCGGCCCCGACACCGAGGAGGCGCTGCGCCCGGCCCTCGGGGTGGACGCCATCAGGTGGCAGTACACCCACGGCGTGAGCGACCCGAGCGTCGTCAGCCCGGACACGTGGATCCACGACGCCGCGCTCGTCGGCCGTCCCGGCAACGACCTGGCACAGCTGGCGCTCTTCCGCGACTACATCACCAACGTGCGGCTCTACCCCGCCTTCCAGGACCACCTACGCTCGTCCGGCGTCCCGGTCCTCGCGGCGTGGGGCCGCAACGACGAAATCTTCGCCCCGGCAGGCGCGGAGGCGTTCGCCAAGGACGCCCACGAGCCGGAGATCCACCTGCTCGACGGCGGACACTTCCTCCTCGAGACGGACCTCGAACAGGTGGCCGACCTGATGATCGACTTCCTCGGACGCAAGAGCCCCAGGTGACGCCTAGTCACTGATCCCGAGACGTCGGAAGGAACCTCTGGTTCGAAGGCACCAACGAAGGTCCGGCACCGAGAGTGCCTGACCGGTGGGGCGCGCCAACTCACCTCGGTCGGGTGCAGGCGGCCGACCGGGCAATCGTGCTCGACGTGGCGCGCCGCTGGTCGACGACGGCGCGCAAGCGATCGTCATCGCCAACACGGAGACGGCCTCGACGCGACTCGCATCCATGCCGACGCCGCGGTCGATCTTCTTCTCGCGACCGATCACGATCGAGCAGATTGACGCGCTCGGGGCGTTCGATGGGGACGTGGACTCTGGCAGTCGTCGAGATAGTGGCCCAGTGCGGGCGGGGCGGGGCGGGCCAGACGGAGGCAACCCTGGTGGTCGGCGCTCCCTCGGTCTCAAGCACAGACGCACTGGCACGAAGGGTTCCCCGCCCACTTGGGCGTCGCTGACCAAGGACGCGACCCGCTCTCGTCGTCCGGGATCGTTCGGCCTCCGTGCGCGCGCATCACCGTTCGGGGCGTGTGACCACGGACGTTTTGGCCGACAGCGTCCGATGCACCGGACAGCGACCGGCGATGCGGAGGAGGCTCGCGCGCTGCTCGGCCTCGAGACCGGCTGGGAGCTCGAGGTCCAGAGCGAGCACGTCGACCTTGCCGGAGGCGTCGTCCCGACAGTCCTCCGCGTGCACCCGGTCATGCGCGGCGCGAGCACGGATCTCACCTACGTCCCACCCTTTCCGCTGCGCATACAGCCGCATCGTCATAACGGTGCAGGCCGCCAGGGCGACAGCGAGGTGGTCATAGGGGGTGGGTCCCTCCTGCGTGCCGCCCGCGCCGAGGGGTTCGTCGAGGACCATCGCGAAGCCACGTGACTCCACGACCGTGCGCAAGCCATCGGAGCTGACCGCGGTCGCGCCTCCCGTCTCGTACCCCTTATGGAGGGCTAGGTCCGCCGTCGGCAGGTAGCGGCGGGCCCACGCGCCGATAACGGACGCCACGTAGGCAGCGTCGTCCGCACGGCTGAGGAGGTGGTCGGCCTCGTCGAGAGTGACGAAGCTTTTGGGGTGCCGAGCCGCGTGGTACAGGGCCTCGGCGTTCTCGATGCCGACGACCTCGTCCCGCGGTGCGTGCATCAGCAGCACGGCGCCTTGGAACGTCGCCAGGCTCGCCTGCGGAGGATGGGCGGCGAGGTCGTCCAGGAAGGCCCGCGAGATCTCGAAGCTGCGCCCGGCGATCCGTACGACTCCGGCGCCGTCGCGGCGCACGGCCGCGAGGTCGCCGTCCAGGACGTGCTGCACTTGAGCCGGGTCGGCCGGCGCGCCGATGGTCGCGACGGCTCGCACCGACGCGATCGCGGGCGCTGCGCTGAGGACGGCCGCACCGCCGAGGGAGTGACCGACGAGGAGGGCAGGAGGGACGACGGTCCCGGCAAGGTGCTCGGCGGCCGTGCTGATGTCGGCCACGTCCGCGGCAAAGCCTCCGGACGCAAGCTCACCCTCGCTGGCACCGATCCCAGCGAAGTCGAAGGACAGGACCGCGAAGCCCTCGGACACGAGAGCCTCCGTGAGTCGGCGCTCGACCCGCAGGTCCTTCGAGCACGTGAAGCAGTGGGCGAAGACCGCGCTGGCTCGCACGGGCCCGCGGGGAACCTCCAGCCGCGCGGCGAGCCGGGTTCCTCGGGACGAGGTGAGGGCGAATGTCGTCGGGTGTGGGTCCATCGGTCCGGCGATCCTCCTTGTGCACGACGAGTCTCACCCCGTCCGTGCCGGCACCTGCGCTGTCCTTACGGGCCGATCGTCCGACTGGCGCACCACTCGCACCGGACAAGCCCGTCGTTGCGGATGACACCGTCCATCGGCGTGCTGGTGCCGCAGCGGTCTTCCAGCTCGCCTGGTGCTCGTGATCGCGGTCGGGGCTGCACTCAGTGCCGTCCGCGCGCAACGTCTTGAGGACGCTGACGTTGGGAGCGGCGGTGACGCCAACTAGTATTTCCCCATGGGGCCGACCGAGCAGCAGCTCGAGCTGGAGGACGATGCTGGTCGGACGGTGTCCGCCCTGGACTCTTTGGACGAGACCTCCAGGCAGTGGCTCGCCGACCTTGACGCGACGTCAGACCGGCACGACACCGCCGTCGCCGAGCTCCATGCCCTGCTGCGGCGCGTAGCTCGCGCCGAAGCGTCACGTCGCGCAGGCACGCACGGGATCCGCGGAGTGGAGCTCTACGACCTCGCTGAGCAGGCCGCCAACGACGCGTGCGTCAGCGTCCTGCGGCGGTTGCCGGACTTCGAGGGACGCAGCCGCTTCACCACGTGGGCGAGCAAGTTCGCGATCCTGGGCGTCGCCCAGAAGATCGGGCGTCATCGCTGGAGCAGGGTCGGGGTGGTGCTGGACCCCGACGACTGGAACCGGCTTCCCGAGAGCCTTGCCACGGACCCCACCGAGGTCACGGCGGCGCGCGAGCTCATCGACGCCATCCACGACGTGGTGCGCACGGAACTCACCGAGCGCCAGCGCCACATCTTCGAGGCGCTCTTCATCAGTCGTGTGGGCTTCGACGTCCTTGCCATCGAGCTCGGGACCAACCGCAACGCGCTGTACAAAGCGGAGTTCGACATCCGCGCCAAGCTACGTCGCCACCTTGTGGCGCGCGGCCACATCAAGGAAGAGGAGACATGGCGGTGAACGCGCCCCGAGAGCCGCAGGTCACCGCCCGGGACCGCATCGTCGCCATGTTGCGCACGGATCCCGCTGACGTGGGATGTGGCCACTTCTTCGATCTTCTCGACCAGTACGTCGAGCTCGTGGTCACGGGCGAGGATCCCGAGGAGCATCTGCCGGGCGTCACGGCCCATCTGAAGGCCTGCGGGCCATGTGCTGAGGACTACCGCGGGCTGCTGGCCGCCGTGTCGGGTCAGGACAACTAGGCGTGCTGCGAAAGTAGATCTTGAGCTGTGATGATCATGGTGTGGCGCGAGGGGACTTGACGGACTGGCAGTGGGCTCGACTGGAGCCGCTGCTGCCGGCGGGGAAGAAGTCGGGGCGGCCACGGACGTGGGCGCGGCGGCAGTTGATCGACGGGATATGGAACGGATCCTGGAACAACTGCAGGTCCAAGCCGATGCACAGGGCCTGATCGCCTGGGACGTGAGTGTGGACTCGACCGTTTGCCGTGCCCACCGGCACGCCGCCGGCGCGCGCAAAAAGGGGATCTGCAGCGTGAGCCGCCCGGTGGGGTCGACACCGAGCCGGAGGATCACGGGCTCGGACGCTCCCGCGGCGGCCTGACAACGAAGATCCACCTCGCGGCCGAGCAGGGGCAGAAGCCACTGTCCCTGCTGATCACTGCGGGCCACCGTCACGACAGCCCGCAGTTCCAGCCCGTCCTCGAACGCATCCGCGTGCCTCGCACCGGTCCCGGACGCCCACGCACCACGCCGGACAGGGTCCGCGCCGACAAAGCCTACGGATCCCGTGCGAACCGCTCCTACCTGGGCAGGCGCAGGGCCACGAGATACGACAAACTCGCCGTCCGATACGAGGCGACCGTGCTGGTCGCAGCCCTCAACGAGTGGCTGTGGCCGGGCGCTTTCGGGACCGACTCTAGGTGTGGAATGTGGTGGTTGCCTCCAGGGCCGCCCGACCGGTCGTGACCCGGTTTACCGGCGCATTCTCGTCGGCGTAGCCGAAGGAGATGCCCACGAGCAGCTTCCCCTCGTCCACTCCGAGTTGATCGCGGACGGTGTCGGCGTAGAAGCTGAGCATGCCCTGCGGGCAACTGGCCACGCCGTAGCCGGTCATGGCCAGCAGCAGCGTCTGCAGGTAGGCGCCGACGTCGGCGGCCAGTCGCGGCCCGCCGTCGCCGGTGACGAACAGGAACGCGGCATGGGGCGCCCCGTAGAAGCCCATGCTCTCCACGTCGTAGGCGGCGCGGGCCGTGTGGTCATCGGGGCCGATGCCCAGCGCTCCGTACAGACCGGCGCCGAAGGCCGCCCGCCGTTCCTGGTGGACGGGGGCGTATATGTCCTCGGAGTACGGGTAGTCAGCCGTGACAGGTCGCTCACTGTAGGCCGTCCGCAGGGCGTCGGCCAGACGGTCTCGCCGTGCGCCGCCGACCACCTCGACCCGCCACGGCTGCGCGTTGGAATTGGACGGCGCCGCGCCGGCCAGGGAGAACACCGCGCGCAAAACGTCCTCGGGCACCGGGTCGGGACGGAACGCGCGGGTCGCGCGGCGCCCGCGGATCAGCAGCTCGGCGTACTCCGACGTTCGCGTCCCGCCCGGCTGTGTCCCGCCGGTAGGTGCCTCGCTCGGGCGTGTCCGGGTGAAGACCGGTCCACTCATGGAACTCTCCTCAGGATCGCTGAAGTAAACAGAATCGTTTACCTGAAGTGGCACTATAGCCAGCCACGCCCTCCGAAGTAAACAAGAACGTATACTTACGTGATGACCACGATGACGACGGCGTCTCGACGGCCGGGGCGCGGAGGGCGGGAGCGCATCCTGGCCGCCGCGGCCGGACTGTTCGCGGCCCAGGGGATCAACGCGACCGGCATGGAGCAGATCGCGGAGCGGGCACCGGTGTCCAAGCGCACCCTCTACGCGCACTTCAGGAACAAGGACGAGCTGGTCCTCGCCCATCTCAAGGACCTCTCCTCGACGGGACGCACCCTGGAAGGCGTGCTGGCACGCGAGGACATCCCCACCAAGGAGCGAATCCTCGCGCTGTTCGACCCGCCCCCGACCGGCACGGATCCCGTGCGCGGATGCCCGTTCATCGACGCCGCCGCGGAGTTCCCCGACCCCCAGAACGCGGTCCACTCCTACGCCCGCGAACAGAAACTGCTGATGGTGCGGCTGGTGACCGACCTGGTAGCGGAACTGGACTGCCGCGAACCCGCCGTCCTCGCCGAGCAACTCGTGACCCTCGCGGACGGCGCCGCCAGCCGCGCCATGGTGCTGGGCGAGTCGAACTACGGCCGGCACGCGCGGGCAGCGGCGGAGACCCTCCTGGAAAACGCGCTGCCGACCGCGATCTGACAGGTCCCACCGGGGTTGCTCGGTATGCCTAGCGCCTGATGCAAAGAGCCCGCCGCTCGATCGAGAGGAAGGCGGGACTTTCACAACAGGTCCTAGCCGCTGCGGCGCCGCGGCACCCGCTCAGCCTTCCCGCAGAACAGGCCCGGTCCGCCGGAGCCATCCGCCGAACGCACTCGTTGCAGATGATGCGAACTCGGGGAGTTGATCGGGCATAACGCACCACGAGATCCTCCTGGGTCGACGATGCGAGAGCGTTGCTCGGCCGCGCGGTGACGCCGGCCCTCCGAACGGAGGGATGGTGGCGTCGGCCGAACCGCAGGGCCAGTGTCGAAGCGAACCCGTTCAGCGGGTGGCACTGCGAGTGCGTACCCCTCTGCCCTCAATCCGTTTCCACTCGTCCAGAACTCGATTGGTGAGGTTGTGCAGGTGGCGTTCGGCTGCGGCTTGCGCGGCGTCGCCGTCCTGCTCCCGCAACGCGTCGAGGATGCGGGCGTGCTCGAGAACCGCCGGCCGCTTGCTGCTGGTCCATGCCGTGGAGTACGCAGCGAGCACCACCTGGGTCTGCACTCGTTCAAGGGTGTCGGCGAGGCATTCGTTGCCCGACAGGTTCTGGATGTACTGGTGGAACTCGAGGTCGGCACGCCGCGCGGTGGCCTGGTCTTCCTGTCGCATGGCGTGGTCGAACCGAGCGTGGATCGCCTCGAGGTCCTCCAGCGCTCGCTCCTCGATGTGCGGCGCCGCGAGGCGTGCCGCGAGCCCCTCCAAGGGCGCGCGGACCGCCAGCGCGTCGAGCAGGTCGAGACGATCCGGTGCGGCGACCCCCGCGCCACTAGCCGTTCGGCTCAGCAACCGTTCGGACATGAGCCGCTCGATCGCCGAGCGCACCGGGCTACGGCTCATTCCGAACTTGCCGGCCAAGGCGACGACGCTGACCGAGGTGCCGACGGCGAGTGAGCCGTCGAGGATCATCTCGCGAATGCGGTAGTAGGCCGCGTCGGTGAGGTTCTTGGTGGCGTCGATCTCTGCGACGTCTGCTGATGACACCGGTCTCACATGCTCCTCGCTCGGGATGCCTCTCAGGCTAGCGGAGCTTTTCACAGGTCTCCGAGTCCGCGGACCAGCTCTGGGGAGAGGTCCTTGATCGTGGGCGCTCCGAGCAGTTGCATGGTGCGCACGGTCTCGGTGGCCAAGAGCTCGCTCGTGCGACGTACCCCCGCCTCACCGGCAGCCATCAGGCCGTACAGGTAGGCGCGACCGACGAGCACTGCGGTTGCGCCCAGGCACAGGGCGACGACGACATCTGAGCCCGACAAAAAGCCACCGTCGACCATGATCTCGGTCTGGTCGCCGAGCGCTTCCACGAAGCGGGGCAAGACGTCGAGCGGCGTCGGGGAGCGGTCGAGCTGGCGGCCTCCATGGTTGCTGATCACGACCGCATCGACGCCGACGTCGACGCAGTCCGTGGCGTCTTGCAGCGACGTGATCCCTTTGACGATCAGCTTGCCCGCCCACTGATCACGCAGCCAGGCGAGGTCATCGAGGCTGATGGTCGGATCGAACAGAGTCGCAGCAAGCTCGGCGACCGTGCCCTGCCACTGCGCCAGAGAGGCGAACGACAAGGGCGGGGTAGTGAGCAGGTCGAACCACCAGTGGGGATGGCGCGCTCCGTCCACGACGGTGCGCAGCCCGATAGCGGGCGGGATCGTCATACCGTTGCGGACGTCGCGTAGTCGCGCGCCAGGAACGGCGGTGTCCACCGTCAGGATCAGGGCGTCATACCCCGCGGCCTCCGCCCGCTGGATCAGGTCGAGTGAACGCGCGCGGTCTCGCCAGACATACAGCTGGAACCAGCGCCTGCATCCCGGTATCTCAGCCGCGATGTCCTCCAGTGAGGTCGTTCCCATCGTCGACAGTGCGTAGGTGATGCCGGCGGAACCTGCCGCGCGCGCGACAGCGAGCTCGCCGGAGCTGTGCATCATGCGAGTGAACCCGGTCGGGGCGAAGACCACGGGAATCGGGGATCGCATCCCCAAGATCTCGGTGCTCGGGTCGGGTTGCGACACGTCGCGCAGCGTTCGCGGAGCGAACCGGGCCCCCTCCAACACCGAGCGTGCAGCTCTCAATGAGAGCTCCGACTCAGCGCCGCCGTCGACGTAGTCGAAGACTGCCTTAGGGACGCGCCGCTGTGCGATCGCTCGCAGATCGTGCACCGAAGCAGCGGCTGCGGCTCGTCGCCGGTCTCCGTGAAGCTCGATCGGCTTCGGACGAAGCAGTGGCCTGAGCTCGCTCCATCGTGGCAGCCGACGATGGGCAGAAGAGATTGTGGACACAGCCATCAGCATGCATGCAGGCAATGCGCCGGTCAACCAATACTGCATCCCTTATTGAAGTCTTTCGGCGTGACACTTGACAGACACTGCATGCAAAAGCACGATCGTGGTGTCAGGCAGGATGCGCCTGACCTTCTGAAGGGAGAGCGCACATGGCTGCCTCGTCTCGCGTACTGATCCCGCTGCCGGACACGGACTTCGACACCACGGAAGCCGCGATCTCATGGAGCCGGTTCACCGACGCAGGGTTTACCGTCACGTTCGCGACCGAAACCGGAAAAGTCGCCCGCTGTGACCAGCGGCTGCTCAAGAGCGGCTGGTTCAACCCGCTGCCGGCGGGCCCCGAAGCGCGCGCCGCCTACGCCGCGATGGTGGCCTCGGCGGAGTTCCAGGCGCCGATCACCTACCGCGCCATCGACGTGGAGGACTTCGACGCCATCCACCTCGGAGGCGGCCACGCCCAGGGGATGCGGCAGTACCTCGACAGCGCGGTGCTCCAGAGCAAGGTGGTCGACTTCGATCGCGCGGGGAAGCTCATCGGAGCGGTCTGCCACGGCACCCTGATCCCGGCGCGAGCCATTGACCCGTCGACCAACCAAAGCATCATTGCCGGTCGCCGGTTCACGACCTTGACCCTCCCGCTGGAGAAGTGGGCCTTCAAGATCACCTGGTATCGCGTCGGTCGCCGGTACCGCACCTACTGGAAGTACACCGAGACCGAGGTTCGCGAAGGTGTCGGCCCCCGCGGCGAGGTCGTCCGGGGAGAGTCGTTCGAGACACCGCTGGTCGTGGAGGACGGCAACTTCATCAGCGCCCGCTACCCCATCGATGTCCCTGAGTACGCCTCCGCGTTCGTAAGTCGCCTCCAGAACTCCCGGCGAGCCCCGGAGGACGTCTCTGGCAACGTCTCCGAGCAGGCAGCACCCCGCAGCCGCTAGCGCTCAGCGCTTCTCATCCAACCCGCGCTCCAGCCGATCCTGGCTACCCGAACTTCACCCACGAGCGAACGCGCACTGCCGCGCGCCTGAGAACAGCCACACTAGGAGAGTCATGCCCATCCCCGTTCCCGTCAGCGAGCGAAAGAACCGTCAAACCACCAACGCCCTGTTCTCGGAGAACAAGCTCAAGCTCGGCCTCTTCGGCCCCAACTGTGACCACGGCTGCGCGATGACGCTGTCCGACGACGTCCCACTGCTGACCTGGGACTACACCAAGCAGGTGGCACAGATCGCCGACCGCGCCGGATTCGAGGCCCTCGTTCCCGTTGCTCGATGGAAGCAGATCGGCGAGAACGGCTTCAACGGTCGCAACTTCGAGACCTACACCTGGGCTGCCGGGCTCGCCTCGGTGACCGACCACATCACCCTGGTCACCACCGCCCACGTCCAGGCAAGCCACCCCGCCGTCGCCGCCAAGCAGGTCGCAACACTCGACCACATCAGCGGAGGGCGGATCTGCCTCAACATCGTCAACGGCTGGTTCGAGCCCGAGTTCAAGATGCTCGGATCCGACTTTCTGCCCCACGACCGGCGCTACCAGTACACCACCGAGTGGTTCGAGCTCGTCCAGCGCTTCTGGACCGAGGACCAGGAGTTCGACTTCCACGGGGAGTTCTTCCAGGTCGAAGGCGGCTACTCCCAGCCCAAGCCGATCCAGTCGCCGATCCCCGCGATCATGAACGCCGGCGGCTCCAAGACGGGTCGCGAGTTCATCGCCAAGTACGCCGACTCCGGCTACGTGCTGCTCGCGGGCTACGACCTTGCCTCAGCACGCGCCCTGGTCGAAGAGCGCGCAGGCGACGCCGAGGCCGCCGGCCGCGAGGTCTCGACCTGGACCACCGCCTACGTCATCCAGCGCGACACCCACGAAGAGGCCCAGGAGTACCTGAACAAGGTCTTCGTCGACGAGGCCGACATGAGCGCCGGTGCGGCCGCCGCCCATTACCTCGGCCTGAACTCCTCGGCCATGGAGCCGCAGCAGTGGCAGGAGTTCAACCTCCACCTGCGGGCCGGGTACGGCGGCTATCCGCTGGTCGGCACGGCCGAGGACATCGCCGAGCGGCTCAACGAGCTCTCCGAGATCGGCGTCACCGGCGTCTCGCTCTCCTTCGTGGACTTCGTCGACGGCTTGGAGCGGTTCAACGCCGACGTGTTGCCGAAGCTCGAGGCCGGCGGTCTGCGCAAGCCTTTCCCGCTTGGAGTGTGAGGCATGACCACCGTGGACTTCTTCGACGGTCTCATCGAGAACCTGGCCGACGTCACCTCACCGACCCTGGTGGACGCCGAGGCCTTCCGCGACTCCATGGCGCGCGTCTGTGCGCCGGTGACCATCGTGGCCACGGTCGGGTTCGACGGTCCCTACGCGACTACCGTCAGCGCGTTCACCTCACTGTCGCTGGACCCGCCCATGGTCATCGTCTCCTTGGGCAAGCAGTCGACCCTCCTGAGCCATGTGCGCACGTCTCGCCGGATCTCGGTCAACGTCCTGGCCGTCGACCAGGGCGACCTGGCCATGCGATTCGCGCGCAGTGGCGAGGACAAGTTCATCGGCGTCACATGGCAGCTGCGCGACGGGCTCCCCCAGTTCCCCGGCACCGCCACGTGGCTCAGCTGCCGCGTGGATCGCTTGGTCGACGGCGGCGACCACGCGGTCCTCATCGCCACCGTCGCTCAGGCCGAGATCAGCGACGAACCCCCGCTTGTCTACGCGCGCCACAAGTTCGGCACCCACGACGGGCTGGCCCGAACGAACACCGAGACCTAGGGCGGAACAAGGATGACTGAGCACAACAAGTGGACACCGGAGCCCACCTCGTGAACCACTCCAGCCGCCACGACCACGCGCAGACAGGAGGTGAGCAGTGAGGGTCGCCAACGTCAACGGACGCGCATGGATCCTGACCGGTGACCGCACCGGCGTGGACATCAACCACGCGAGCGGCGGCGCCTTCCCAGCCGGCGTCCGCCAGTTGCTTTCGGAGCTCGGCCGACTCGAGAAGTGGCTCGCCGATCAGTCCCCCGGCGCCCTCGAGACGCAGATCAATTCGTTCGAACTCGACGACATCGCGCCCGTCGTACCGAACCCGCCGCAGATCTTCGCCATCGGCCTGAACTACCGAAGCCATAAGGACGAGACGGGCTACACCGACGCACCCGAGCCCGTGATCTTCACCAAGTACGTCAGTAGCCTGGCAGGACCACTGGCCGAGGTGGCGCTGTCCTCGGACACTGTCGACTGGGAGGCCGAACTCGTCGCCGTCATCGGCCGGCCCGGCCGCAACATCGCAGCAGCAGACGCCTGGTCTCACGTCGCGGGTCTGTGTGTCGGCCAGGACCTGTCGGACCGTGAACACCAGCTCGCCGCCACACCACCACAGTTCTCGATGGCCAAGTCGTTCGCCGGCTACTCCCCTGTCGGACCGTGGCTCGTGACGATTGACGAGATCGCGGATCCGTCCGACATCGAGATCGGCTGCTCGGTCGACGGCCGGATCATGCAGAAGGACCGAACCTCGAACATGATCCTGGACATCCCCGCGATCATCGAGCGCCTCTCCCGCGTGGTCGAGCTCAATGTCGGAGACCTGATCTTCACCGGAACCCCAGCCGGTGTCGGTATGGGGCAGCAACCGCCGACGTACCTGCAGCCCGGGGCCGAGCTCGTGACCTGGGCGGCCGGCATCGGCGAGATCCGTCAACGGCTGCTGCCACCCGCCAACTGAAGACCGCTCTACTGAGAGTAAGGGCAACCGCGCGAGCCCCTGTCTACCGGCAACCGGGAGCATCCGACGTTCTCGAGGTCGTTGAAAGTGGCCTGCCCCAGCCGGGACCTGGAGAAGCGCGGGTGCGGGTGGTCCGCGCCGGCGTGAACACGACGGGCTGGAAGTTCCGCACCCAGACGATGAGCGGCCACCACAACGTCAGGCCCGGGGTCGAAAGTTTGGCAAGTCCTCATTGACGAGGGCCAGCACGAACAACCGGCTTCAGGCCACGAGAGGAACCTACGATGAACCTTGCCGAGCAGCACCGGATCTGCGCTGAGAACCCCGAAGCGTTCTGGCAGCAAGCAGCCAGCCTCATCGACTGGTCTCAAGCGCCGACCCGGGCGCTTCCCGACGCTGCTGCAGACGGCGGCTGGTTCGCCGATGGCCGCCTCAACACGTGTCATAACGCCCTCGATCGCCACGTTCAGGCCGGTCACGGCGACCGGCCCGCGGTGGTGTTCGAGAGCGGGATCAACGGGGCGAGCCAGATCCTGAGCTACGCCGAACTCGCTGCAAAGGTCCAAGAATGCGCCGCGGTCCTTCAACGTCTCGGTGCCCGGGCGGGCGATCGGGTACTCATCTTCATGCCGATGATCCCGGACGTCGTCGTAGGCATGCTCGCCTGCGCGCGCATCGGCGCAATCCATTCGGTCGTTTTCGGGGGCTTCGCCGCGCCCGAGTTGGCCGCTCGCATCGACGATGCCGAGCCCAAGGTCCTGCTCGTGGCCTCCTGCGGGCTCGAGCCGAGCCGGGTCGTCGACTACATGGAACTCGTCAACGGAGCCCTGACACTGGCCGAGCACTCCGTCGACGCGGTGCTCGTCAAGCAGCGCCCCGAGCACGGCGCAGTCCTTCTTCCCGGCCGGGACCACGACTGGGACCACGAACTGGCCGCGCATGCCGGAGCGAACGTTCCGTGCGTCGACCGATCCAGCAGCGACCCGCTCTACATCCTCTACACCTCAGGTACGACGGGCCGGCCCAAGGGTGTCGTGCGTGACAACGGAGGCCATGCAGTCGCCCTCGCCTGGTCGATGGCAAACATCTTCGACATCACGGCCGGCGATGTCTGGTGGGCCGCCTCCGACGTCGGGTGGGTCGTCGGACATTCCTACATCGTCTACGCACCCCTGCTCGCCGGATCCACCACCGTCCTCTACGAGGGCAAACCGGTCGGCACACCTGACGCCGGCACATGGTGGCGCATTTGCGAGAAGCACCAGGTCCGCGGGCTGTTCGCCGCGCCCACGGCCATCCGAGCAATCAGACGGGCCGACGAGCCCGGAGAACACGTCCGCGCTTCGCAGCTCACCAGCCTCAAGACGCTCTACGTCGCCGGCGAACGAATCGACCCCGAAACGGCCGATTGGGCTCGCCGTACGCTCCAGGTACCGGTCGTCGACAACTGGTGGCAGACCGAAACCGGCTGGCCCATCACGGTCACCATCCCGAGCGACGAATCCGATTCCGGAGCGAGTAGCCGTGCGGGCGGTCAGCCTTCACCGGGCTACGACATAGCGGTCCTTAACGACAACGGTGAACCAGTGCCGACCGGAGACGAAGGTTCCATCTGCATTCGTCTGCCACTCCCGCCCGGCCCGGCATCCGCGATCTGGGGCGACGAGGAGCGCTACACCACCGAGTACCTGTCGACCTTCGAGGGCTACTACCTCACCGGCGACGGCGGCTTCCTCGACGAGAACGGGCGACTGCACGTACTCGGACGGACCGATGACGTCATCAACGTTGCCGGCCATCGGTTGTCGACCGGAGCCCTCGAAGCCATCGTCGCGGCCCACCGAGCGGTGGCTGAATGCGCAGTGATCGGGAGGGCCGACGCACTCAAGGGACAGACCCCGCATGCGATCGTAGTGCTCAAGGACGGCCACAGCCCCGACACCGACGCCGTAGCCACAGAGATCGTCGAACTGGTCCGCGCCGAGTTCGGAGCTGTCGCCGCCCTGCGCGAGGTTCACATCGTCTCGGCACTCCCCAAGACTCGCTCGGGCAAGCTGCTGCGCCGCACGATGCGCGACCTTGCCGAGGGGCGAACCACCGTTGTACCCGGCACGGTCGAAGACCCCAGCATCGTCGAGTCGCTGCGCGGGGAACTCGGGACCACATCCCAACCGGCCGCCCGATGAGCCAAGCGTCCGAGGCCCCGCGCACCAGCGTCGTTGCCCTCGTCTGCTCCCCCGGAGGCCATCGAACCGCACAGCACTCCAGCATGGTCCTCGCCGGCGCCTCCGCCGCGGGCGCAGAACCTCTGCAACTCGACTGCGGCGACGGACGAGTGGACGAACAGCTTCTCGAGGTCATCGAACAAGCGGACGCCGTGCTGTTCGCCGCGCCAACGTACCGCGGGCAAGCTGCGTGGCCGCTCAAGGCTTTGCTCGACCACATCCCGAGAGATCGGGACGGGAACTCGGCGCTGCGGGGGAAGGCAGCCGGAACGCTCCTCACTGCCGAGTCCGTCCACCACTTCCTCGGCGTCGATCCGACCCGATCCATCCTGTGCGACTTCTTCGGGATGCAGGTGCTGAGCCCCAACCTCTTCATCCCTCGCACCGACGGTGATGGTGCGGCCGCTGAATCACGCGTTGCCGCGCGATGCCACGACTACGGAGTTGCGCTCACCGATCTCGCGAGGTGGCTCGTAAGCTCCACATCTGCCAATAAGATCCGTCCCCTGGTCTAGGACCACCTGACTGACTCGATGATCAGCCAGGTGGCCGCTGAGCTCGCGGGGCCGGCGCACGGCGGCGTACCTGGCCCTGTCGGTGCGAGGATGGCGCGGCACCTGGTCCTACTGAGTTCGGGTGCGGGTGTAGTTGTCGACGCGCACGCGTTGCACCGGCAGGGCTGGACGATCTCCGCGATTGCCCGACATCTGGACGCGACCGGTCGCGCTCGACGCTCACCCGCCAGATCCGCACCCGGGGCCTGCGGCCGCACTGCGAGCCCTGCAGCGCCACGAGGGGCCGGGCGAACGCGTCCATCGAGCACCCGCCCGGTGAGGAGACCCAGTGGGATTGGGTCGAGCTACCCGATGCCGCTGGTGACTTTCGTGACCCTCGTGATGGTCGCTATGTCCTGCGGAGCATCTCCGCTAGTCGCGACAGCGTGTCTTCGTTGCGCTTGTAGTGGACCCATTTGCCGATCCGTGTGGACCGCACGAGGCCCGCCCGTTCGAGGGTTGCCATATACGACGAGATCGTCGATTGCGCCAACCCCGACTTGGCTTGCAGGTGGCTGACACAGACCCCGACGTCGTCCCGGTCGGCGATCGGTTCCCACTGCGCGAACTCGCCGTGGGGGTCTCGCAGCCAATCCATGATCTGCAGCCGCGCAGGGTTGGCCAGGGCCTTCAAGGCTTCGACCGCATCCAGCGGGGCATCGTTTCCTGTCTCGCTCTCTGGGCCCATCGCCTGTGCCTTCGCCACGGTGTCTCCTCTCCCTGAGGCACCACCGTATCTCGATGTGACGAATTGAGCTCTTCCTCCGTGCCAACAAGTTGACAGATCGCGATATGACGATATGTTTGGCAAGCCAAGTTCGTCGCGTCGCGGCCGCCCGGCTGCGGGCCGCCGCGAACGCCGGGCATACACAAGAGGAGTGCGCAATGCCTGACACCAGTAAGCCGCTGATCGTCGTCGCGGGTGCCACCAGCAAGCAGGGAAGGAGCGTCGCCACGTCCTTGCTCGAGAGCGGCAGGTTCCGGGTGCGAGCCCTGACCCGGAACGCCGATTCGGCCCAGGCCCGGAGCCTGGCAGGACTGGGAGCGGAGATCGCCGAGGTTCCACTCGCGCCGGGCCACCAGCGCGAGCTCGTGGACGCGTTCGGATCGGCCGAGGGAGCTTTCCTGATGACGCCGCCCCTCCTGCCGCCCGACTCCGAGGAGTACCTCATCGGGAGCCAACTTGCTGATGCCGCAGGCGAAGCCGGAGTAGGTCACGTCGTCTTCAGCACCCTGGAGAACGTCGAGGAGAGGACGTCGGGCACAAAATGGGCGCCGCACTTCACCGACAAGGCGCTAGTCGCCGAGCACATTCGGACTCTGCCGATCGCGCACACCTTCGTCTCGCTCTCGTTCTACTACACCAACGCGCTGGAGTACTACGTCCCGCACGTCGACGGTGACACGGTGGTCATGCCCTTCTACTTTCCCGAGGACTTCCGCGTCCCGTTCGTGGACCCTCTCACCGCGGCCGGCCCCGCCGTTCTGGAGGTGTTCTCCAACCCCGACACCTACCGCGGCGCGTGGCTACCGGTCGTCGGTGATGTGATCTCCCCGGCCGAGATGGTCGAGACGTTCTCCCGTGTTACCGGGCTCAAGGCCGAGTACCGCAACGCCTACACGCGCGAAGGCCTTCTTGAGTACTTCCCTTTCCTGGGCGTGAACCCTTTGGCAGCCGACGAGACTATCGGCATGGTCGAGTACGCGGTGGAGTTCGGATACTTCCGCGGCGACCGCGACCTCCAGTGGAGCCGACGCATTGATCCCAACACGCTGACCTGGGAACAGTTCGTCCGCAACACCGGCTGGCGCGGGGAGCGGGTCGCCTTCGGCAGCTAGACCCAATCATCGACGAGATTGGAAGCTTCGAGCCGTACTGCCAACAGGAACCTTCACCGAGCAGGACGAGAACCTCGCCGCGCCACGAGCACTGCTGACGCCGCGCGCGTGCTGGTGGGCCATCAGACAGATCCGGCGTGAGCACAGCTCAGTCGCCGGCGTGGCCCGCCAGCTGGGCACGACCTGGAACACGGTGTGGTTCTCGATCAAGCCACTCATTGAGCAGGTGGCTGGCGATGAGTCCCGGTTCGCTGGCGTCAACCGGCTCGGTGTCGACGAGCACGTGTGGCATCACGTGCTCGTCGACATTGAGCGACCTCGTGCCCGGTCGGTCGGGGAAGGCCTGCAGCGACTGGCTCGAACAGCGCGGGGGTGCAGGAACACGGCGGCGTGCCACGGTCGCGGACAGGCCAAGCTGCGGCGGGACGAGGAGATCATCACGGCGATCCTCCAGCTGCGGGAGCGCAACAAACTCAACAAGCGGCTGGGGTCCAAGAAGACGTGGATCACACTTCGCGGCGAGGCCATGACGTCGCCCGGTGCACGATCGAGCGGCTCAACCGCGAGAACGGCTGGGAGGGCACGAGCCGACCTGGACCGGGATGGTCTACGTGGCGTTCGTCACCGATGCGTTCGCTCGTCGGATCATCGGCTGGCGTGCCTCTCGTCGGTGGCATTCACAACCAGGTTGATCGAGGCCGGCGTGGACCCCTCGGTCGGATCAGCCGGTGACGCGCTCGACAACACGCTTGCCGAGACCAGCGTCGGGGCGACACGGGGCCTCGAAGCTCGACGTAGCCGACCAACGCCCGACCCATCACCGCCACGAGGACGTCGCCCGTACGGCGCTTTTCGCCGAAGAACTCGTAGGTGGCCGGATCGGAGGGCCGCGGGGCCGGGGTCACCGCGGGTGTCCACGGTGCAAGGTCAATGCGAGCAAGCTCAAGGGCGTCAACGTCACTCGCCCCGCGCGCCCTGATCACCAACCGGTCGTCCCTCTCCAGCCGTTCCGGACTCTCAGTCACCTGCGAGGATCTCCGTAACGGCCAACGCCCAGGCCCCACTCGACGCCTCAGCGTCTGCAGCTCTCGCGGAGAGGAGAGCCGCTGGACCCAGCTTGTCGGGCCGCATAATGCCGGAGGATAAGGCGTGCGGTCGACTCGCCGGCACTGGCGCCGAGCCGCATGCAGCCGTTCCGCCGTGACGGTGTGTGGCTCTCCGGTTGACACGGGCCGCGTCGGGCGGACGGATGCGACTCTGGCGAGCGCGTTGCTAACTCTGCTTGGAACTCTGCTTGGGCGCTGCGTCGTTCAACGCAACCATGCCGCGAGCCGCGCCGAGTGCGGCCAGCGCCGCCGAAGCGAACACAGCCCCCACCCACAGCGGCGCCACATAGGCGGAGCTGGCGGTCAGGGCGAGGCCGCATACCCAGGCTCCCAGCGCGTTCCCGACGTTGAGGGCGGCGATGTTCACGCCGGACCCCAGCGTGGGGGCGTCGCCGGCGAAGCGCATGACGCGCAGCTGCAGTGCCGGGGCCGAGGCGAAACCGACGATGCCGAGCAGAAGCATCAGCACCACCACGGCGGCCTTGACCTCGGCCAGTAGGGCGAACGCCACGAAAAGGATGCTCATGGTGGCGAGAGTGACCGCGAGGGACCGGTCGACTCCTCGGTCGGCGGCCCGGCCGCCGAGAAGGTTGCCGATGAAACTCCCGACGCCGAAGAGGAGCAGTAGCCACGGCAGGCTCGCAGTGGCGAAGCCGCTGACGTGGGTGAGCGTGAAGGCGCTGTAGGTGAAGGCGCCGACGAGGCCGCCGAAGGCCCCGACGCTGACCAGGGCCGAGGCGAGGACCTGCCCACGCAGTACGACCCGCAGCTCGGCGCTCAGCCCGACTGGCGACTGCTCGTCTACGCGTGGGTGCACCAGCACGGCGATGCCGATCATCGCGACTACGCCGACCACGCTGATCGCCCAGAAGGTCGACCGCCAGCCGGCGAGCTGGCCGAGGAACGTGCCGACCGGAACGCCCAGAACGTTGGCGACCGTGAGACCAGCGAACATCAGGGCAATCGCCTGCGCCGCACGACTCTTCTCGACCAGCTGCGAGGCCACCACCGCACCGATACTGAAGAAGGCCCCGTGGCACAACGCGGCTATCACCCGCGCCAGCAGCATGACCGCGAATGTTGGTGCGAGCGCGGAGAGCAGGTTGCCGAGAATGAACAAGCACATCAGGGCGAGGAGCACTGGCTTGCGGCTGAACCGGCGCACGGCCACGGTGAGCCCGAGTGCGCCGACCGCCACGCTGAGCGCGTAGCCCGAGACCAGGAGGCCAGCAGTGTCCTCGCGCACGCCGAAGTCGTCGGCGATCTCAGGCAGCAGGCCGACGATGCCGAACTCCGTGAGTCCGATGCCGAACCCTCCCAGCGCCAGTGCGATCAATCCCCATCTCATGTGGATCCCCCTTTGGCTATGCATCGCGAATTCGCGATATGTTAAGCAGACCAAAAAGGCGATCCGAAGGCAAATTGAGTTGGAACACCACGCCCCGCCGTCGCGGGGAGCAGGCTCCACGCATGGCCATGAGGCTGGCGCTACGTTGAGAGGCGTCCTGATACTCGCAACGCACGGACAGGAACGTGAATCGCGATCGTGGTCGGCTTCGGCGTGGCGGTGTGGCTGGGCTTCCGCGACGACCGCGTAGGCTTGGGCGACGGCCTCGGCGTCCGCGTGGTGCCACGGCTCGGCGCCGTGGTCGACCGGGTCGGCGTCGGCTTCGCGCCCGGCGTCTTCGATGGCGTCTTGCTCGGCGTCGGCGTCGGGCTAGGCGTCGGGGGTCGCGATCGGAGTGGCTAGGGGTCGGGTCGTCCACGGGCGGGGTGTCGGAGGTGACGACGGTCAGCGGCTCGTCCTGGCTCGCTGCCTTCGACTACGCCGGGCGCAGCCGGGAGCCGGCGGGGCGTTCTTGCCGTCCCGGGTGAGGAACCACCCGCCGCCCGCGACCAGCCCGAGGAGGACGAGAGCCGCGAGCACCGGTCCGGCGACGCCCCGTCGTTTCGCCCGCCGAGGACCTTGGTGGCCAGGGATTTCGTCGTACTGAGTGTTGGACGCCCGAGGCAACGTAGCGGAGTTCACTCGCGGCGCCGACGACCCCTTGCGAGGAAGGACGTCCCGGCTCTTACAGACCTTTGACGTACCGCTGTTCAGGCGTGGTCCGGATCTAGCAGCGCGCGAGGACGATGTCCGCGACGACCTTCCAGCCCAGGCTCCGGTAGAGCCGAGGCCGCGCGGCCGGTGCTCTTATCGGTCAGGCGACCTGCTGGAGATAGAAGCGGGCGGAAGCGACCAACCCCTCACGCTCGGTCCAGATCGCCGGGCCGCCGAGCTGCGCGGGTTCGCCGTTGACCTTGGTACCGGTCATCCACCACTCCGACCAAACTTCGGTGCCGTTCACTGCGGTCCGCAACACCTCGGCGTGGAGGTCGGGGATGCCTGCAAAAATCTGCGTCCAGTTGCGGAGCACATTGTCGTTACCGACGAAGCCCATGGCCGGCTGCAGGGGCGTCACCACCTCGTAATCGGTGGTGAAGCAATCTGCGACGCGTTGCGGATCGTGAGAGTTCATCGCGTCGCGCAGCGCGCGGACAGCAACAGGTAGGTCGATCGAATCGGCAGGAGTTTCGGGCATGGCACATTGCTCCTCATGTGGGTTTGATGTTCCCGGCAGGCACCCGCGCGGCTGCGATGGGTCAGCTGTGAATTGCGCCAATGTGATCGCGGACGGCAACGGGTCCACCGGATAGCGCCCCCGTTTCGGCCACTTCTTACCGGCTAGCACCCGTTTCGGCCGCTTCGTGACGAATTCGTCGCCAGCGGCGGTTCGCCGGCGACCTGTTGCGGGTCGAAGACCCAGACGTCTCCCTCGCGCTCGCGCAGACCGCGGGTGGTGTCGAGGATGTCGCGCTTGTTCGACGTGGCAGTGACGGCACCGGGCGCGTGCACTTCGCGCACAGGCCCGTACGGACGGGCGACCGCCGTGCGGGCCTGTGCTGCTTGGTCCGGTGCGGCGAGCAGCCGCGCCCTCGTCAGCTGGAGGACTGGACGTACTTGATGAACCCCACCGCATCCGGGGCATTCAACCGACCCACTGCTCCGGTCGAGTATGTGCTCAGCAGCACGCGGCCGTCGGGATCGAGGATGAAGCCGGTCGCCTGCACGTACGACGGGCCCTCGTGGACGAACGCGCCGGTGAGTTCCGCGAGCCGCGCGGGCGAGGCGCCGTACCCGACGGGGAACGCGATGCTGTGGGAGTCCACCATCGTGCTCGCGTCGTCCTTCGGGTCCGCGGAGATGGACACGACGGCCGCCCCGACGGCGTCCAGGTCGGGCAGGGCCCTGGTGAATCCCTTGAGTTGCGTCACGCAGAACGGGCACCACGAGCCCCGGTTGAAGAGCACGACACCGTACTGGCCACGCAGGTCGTCCGGGAGGACGATCTCCCCGCCTCCTACGCGATCCACGACCAGGCTGGGGAATTGATCACCTTCGTTGAGCAACGGCATGGGCGAACTTTCCTTTCGTGAGTTGTCACGGGTTAGAGCCCGCCCGGGCCGGGTTCTTACCCCCACCGACGGAGATCGCCCCGTCCCCGGTCACGGGCGTGCGGCGGCTGCCGTCCCCGGAGTACCGCACGAGCGAGTTGCCCTTGGTGTTGATGTGCAGGCTGAACACGTCCGGGCGCGAGTAGTGCCCGACCGGGTCCAGGTGCGACTTGACGCCGACGATGTCGTTGAGGTCGATGTCGGCATAGAGGATTCCCTCGGCGTCCGGAGCCAGGCGGGCAACACAGCGGCGCTCTCCCTGGGGACGCCCTGCCAGCTTGCCGAGCAGGTCTGGCCTCAGGCTTTGAGGAGCTCGGCCGGGATCATCTGGTCCGCTTCCAAGGGCGCACCGAGGATCGTCTGACCGGTGGCCCGCGACGCCTGCCCGAGCCCGTCGTACGAGACCTGCCAGCCGTCCGGCCGGGGCTGCCGCACGTCACGGCCGGCCATCCGAAAGAAGTCCTCCAGCCCACCCGGCGTTGTGACCGCGAGCATCTCTGCGTCCGAGGTGATGCGGTACGCCATGGGAACACCGCGCGGCACGACCACCACACCACCGGCCGTCAGGTCGTAACGGTGCCCACCAACCCAGTAGATGCCGCTGCCGCTCAGCAGCACGATGATCTCGTCCTCTTCGTTGTGCACATAGACCGGCGACGCCGAACCCGCCGACGCATCGGACCGGAACAACGACAGTTGGCCTCCCGTGTGCTGCCCGTTGAGAAGGACCCGCATCAGTCCCCCGCCGAGCCATTCGAGCGTCTCGTGCTCACCGGCCCCGGCCACGTAGGCCGCAAGACCTGCGGCGGCTTCGACATCGGTCGGCAGCTTGTCCTCCGGACCGAGCGGCGGGCCGAGAATGAGCTGACCGTTGTCCGCGGCCGCCTTGGCCATGGTCTGCGGCGTGACGCTCCACCCCTCCGGCTTCGGCGTGCGGAGGTCGTGGCCCGCGCCCCGGAAGAAGTTCTCCAGGCCGGACGGCGTACTCAGCGCCAGCAGGTCCGCGTCGGACGTGATGCGGTACGCGTGCGGTACGTCGCGCGGCAGGAACGCGACGCTACCCTCACCCACTTCGAACCGCTGGTCGCCGACCCAGTAGATGGCACTGCCACGCAGCAGCACGAAGATCTCGTCCTCGCGCGTGTGCAGGTGCGCCGGCGAGGCCGCCCCGGCCGGCGCGGACGACCGGAACATGGAGAACTGCCCGCCGGTCCGCTCACCGTCCAGCAGGACCTGCATGACGCCGCCACCGAGCCACTCCAGCTGCTGGTGATCAGCAGCTGGCCCCGCATACGAGATTGCCATCGTTTCGTCCTTCCGATTCGTGCTGCTGCCAAGTTCCCGCGCCGGGACAACTTAGTGGGGCAGGCCCAGGCGTGACCCGTTTCTTTCAGTCCCGTAAGAGATGGACCAGCGGAGGTTCAGCCGGTCGGCCAGGGCTTCTTTCAAGAGCGTAAGAATTCTCCGGCCGGGATCGGCCGCCGCTACGGTGGTGGGCATGGAGGACAACGTCGAGGTGATGATCGTGGAGGACGACGCCACCGTCCGAGCCGTCGTCACCGACTACCTCCGCGGTCGCGGGTACCAGGTCACCGAGTTCGCCGACGGCCGCACGGCTCAGGAAACGCTGCGCACCGCCCGGCCGGACGTGCTGGTCCTGGATCGGATGCTGCCCGGCGTCAGCGGAGACGAGTTATGCCGTCAGGTGCGGTTCGCGGCGCCGCAGACGTCGATCATCATGCTGACCGCGCTGGGAGCGGCCGACGAACGGATCGACGGACTCGAACACGGCGCGGACGACTACATCGCCAAGCCCTTCGTGCTGCGCGAGCTGCAGCTGCGGATCGACGCGATGGTCCGGCGCAGCCGCCGTCCGCACTTGTCCTCCGCCCCGTTCACGGTCGGCCCGTTCCGGGTGCACCCCGCACAGCGGACGATCTGGCTGAACAGCACCGAGATGACACTCACAACCCGCGAGTACGAGCTGTTCCTGTACCTGTTGCAGAACCCGGACCGCATCCTCAGCCGGGACGACATCCTGCGCGAGGTCTGGGGATGGAGCTTCGGCGAGACGTCCACCGTGACCGTGCACGTGCGTCGGCTGCGGGAGAAGATCGAACCGGAGCCCCGATTTCCCCGCTACCTGCTCACCGAGTGGGGCCGCGGCTATCGTTTCACGGTGGAGGGCGTCGCGTGAGGCTTCCCGCGATCGACCTGCTGCTCATCCTCGGCAGCGCCGTCGGCTGCACCATTGTGATCACAGTGATGGCGCTGCTGATCCTCCGGTACTGCCCACCCCGGTCCATCACATTCCAGTTCACGGTGGTGGTCGGCGCCGCCATCGCGTCCATCGTCTGCTCCACCGTCGCGGTCGCCGTACTGATGTATCTGTCCCTGCACGATCTTGCGGTGCTGCTGTGGGTCGTCGGGATCTCCGCGGCGCTGAGTCTCGCGGCGACCCTGCTGACCGCTCGCACGGCGAGTCGCGCGTTCGACGACCTGCGGGTGACGGTCTCCCGCGTCGGCCAGGGCGACGTCGTCGACGCCCAGCCTCACAGCGGCAAGGAGTTCGCCGAACTGTCCACCCTGCTCGCCGACGTGTCCGAGAGGCTCGCGGCGGCCCGCACCGAGATCGAGCAACTGGACGCCTCGCGCCGGCAGTTCTTCGCGTGGATCTCGCACGATCTGCGCACCCCGCTCACCGGAGTCAGCGCCCTGGCCGAGGCGCTCGAGGACGGCGCCGTGGAGGATCCCGCCGACTACATCCGCCGCATCCGCCAACAGGCCGCAACCATGAACCGGCTGGTCGACGACCTGTTCGAGCTCTCCCAAATCCAGAGCGGGCAGCTCCGGCTCCGGCCCGAGAACATCGAACTGCTCGACATCGTCTCCGACGCCGTCGCCGACGTCCACCAGCTCGCGCTCGCGAAGGACATCCGGATCGTCCAGGCGAACGTCGAGGGCCACATGCTCCGGGCCGACCCGCACGAGCTCACCCGGGTCGTGGTCAACCTGCTCACCAACAGCATCCGCCACGCCCCGCACGGATCGGAGATCCTCATCTCCGCCGACCAGCACGACGACCGGCTGGTGCTGTCGCTGCTGGACCAGGGCGGCGGCGTCGACAGCGAAGACCTCACCCGGATGTTCGAGGTCGGCTGGCGCGGCACCGCCGCCCGTACCCCCGCGGTCCAGCCGGCCGGATCGCCCGGTGCCGGGCTCGGGCTGGCGATCGTCCGCGGCATCGTCCGGGCCCACGGCGGCGACGTCCACGCGGAGCACGCCCCCCAGGGCTTCCGGCTGAACATCGCCCTGCCCACGACAGCGACACCAGCCGGCTGACTCGCCGCCCACCCGCTCCGTTGTGCGGCTCCGCCTCCTGGAATCCCCTCCGTCCTGCACAGAGTTGTTCAAACCTCTTCAGCTGGAAGTACGCAGCCAAAGGGGACTGCACGACCTGGATCGTCAGGGCTGGGCTGTCAACTGGTGACGTCACGCCCAGCGGACCGGGCGTCCAGCGTCATCGCGCTTTCCAGCGTGACCAGACGGGCGTTCTGCAGGGTCGCTACCTCCCAGCGGCCGTTCCGCGACCCGACCGCGAGTAGTTGCATGAAGCAACGGTTCGAGAGTACTTCGTCCTCGCCCGGCATCACCAGGCAGACGCGGTGGTGCACCACGCCCCAGCCGGGGCGGACGATCCGCGCGAACGGCACCTCGCTCCGGACCATTCGGGAACCCTTCAGTACGGTGTCGAACAGGGGCTGATTGAAGGCGATCACCGCCTCGCTCCCTCGGTGGATGGTTCCCTCGAAGTCCACCAGCTCGGCGTCGTCCGCGAGCTCGGCGGCGAACGCGGCGGCGTCGCCCTTGTTCCAGCCCGCGTTCATCCGCGCCGGGATGGCGGCCATCGCTTCGACCGTCTGTTCCATCTGTTTGCCCTTCTGTTGCTCCGCTTTCAGGCACCATCCTCGGCGGACCAGGCGGGAGAAGCATTGACCATCTGTGCACGGTTGTTGGGTCTGAGCGTCACCGCGTTGTACCCGTAGGTCTCCTTGAAAAGCCGACTGAAGTGCGCCGGATCGGCGAATCCCCAGTTCGCCGCGATGGCCGCGCAGGGGCGGCAGGCCACTCGTCGCGAGAGCCTCCAGAAAGGCGTCGGCGCCGCTCATGCCACGCCCGGGCGCTGGTGTTTCGTCACGCCCGGCCCCCGTCGTCGACGAGGCCGCCGAGGATCAACTCCAGCTTGGCGGACAGCTCGTCGCCGAGTGCGAACGGTGGTGGCTGGTCGGCGATCTGCGGCGGGGCCCACCGGGTCACCGTGTCCGTGAAGCGGGCCGAGAACACCTCAGGGACCCCACGGGCCGGTACGGCGATACGGAACTCCCCTCGATCCTGGCCCGACTGAACGGCCAGGCGCAGTGCCTCGAAATGCGGGAACAGCGCGCTCGGGTTGCCGATCTCCGTCAGTCGGCCGGAAGTTTCCAGGTCGTCCCGGAGCGGGCGGCCGGCGACCTCCGATCCGGCCGGGAACGACGGCGGGATCAACTGACCCGGGCTGCGGCCTTCTGCACGCGCTCGGTGAACTCGGGGTCTTCGAGGATCTCCGGCCCGGCCACGAGATTGATCAGCCGGACGAGAACCTCACTGACCTCGACGTCCTGCGACGCCGCCCGGTACATGCTGCTCATGAAAGCGTTGATCTGCTCGACCTCGGGAGTTCGCGGTCCCGCGACCTCGGGGTACCGCAGATCGGCTCCCACTGCCGTCGCCCAGGCGAGATCGACCATCGGCGTGACCTGCGCATAGAAGTCCCGGCTGACTCCCGCGCCTTCGGACCAAGGTCTGCCGGCTCGGACCTCCAGACAGCTGTCGAGCAGTTCCGCTTCCAGCGCGGCCATCGCCATGCCCTGACCGTAGATGGGGTTGAAGCTGCACAACGCGTCGCCGAGCGCGACATAGCCGTCGGGCAGCGTGGCGAGCGTCTCGAAGTGGCGGCGCCGGCTGGCGGGGAAGCGGATCAGCGTCCCGTCGTCGAGCGGCTCGGCGCGCTCGATCACCTCGGCCACGTCCGGGGCGGGCACGCTCGCGGCGAACGCCCGGAACCCGTCGAGGTCCACCGGTGATTCCTCGCCGAGGTACCCGAACAAGGTGGCGATCCAGGTGCCGTCCTCCTGCGCGTTCAGTACGGCGCCGCGGCGGTTCTCGGCCGTAGGCGTAATGATCACGGCCTGATCGCCACCGAGCTCTCCAGGGGAGCGCCGGAAGTGTCGCGTCGTGTAGGCGATCCGGATGGTGGCCTCGTCCTCGTCGGGAACGCCGAGTCCGGCCGCCCGCAGCCAGGCGGTTCCGCGGCCGCCACGGCCGGTCGCGTCGACCACGAGCTCGGCTTCCAGGAGCGTGCTCGCGGTCGGGTCGTCGGCGGGTGCGGTGTACACCCCGCTGACCCGGCCGGTCTCGCTGTCGAGGGCGAGCCCGGTCACCTCGTGGCTGTCGCGGAAGGTGACGTTCGGTACGGCGCGCAGCCGTTCGCGGATCCGCCCTTCGAGGAGCGGCCGCCCGGCGAGAACGGCCTGCAGATCCATCGGCGCCCGCTCGGCGCGGTGACCTTCCAACACGTAGCGGATTCCGCCCAGCACGTCGGTGGACACGGCTCCGTCGGCCAGCAGTTCGGCCGTCAGGCCGGGCATCAGCTTCTCCATCGTCTGCCGTCCCAGCCCGGGCAGGATGTGCAGGTGCCGGCTCTGCGGCACACCGCGCCGGTGGCTCCGGTCGTTCGCCGGGAGCAGATCGCGTTCGACCAGCGTGACCCGGGAGAAATGCCGGGCCAGGCAGTGCGCGGCCAGCAGGCCGGACACACTGCCGCCGGCGACAACGGCGTGGCCGTACGGTCGATCGTGCGTCATGATTCGAGTCCTTCGTTCGGTGCGGTACAGGGAGGGGAGGTTCCGCCTGGCCACGCCCGCGGACCACTGCGGGCGGCCGGCAGAACGACCTGGGTCGAGGCTAGGAGCCGGACAGAGGCCGAGTCGTGGACCGCAGCGACGACATCGATGGAACACCGGCGCCACCCGCGGGCTCACCACCAAGATCGTTTGAGCTCGAACGAGACGACTGGAGCGCGTGGTCGAGTTCCCTCTCGGCCCAGATGGCAGGCCCGACGTCACCCTCGGCCAGCCGCTGAGCATCATCTCCCAGACGGTTATGTCGGCCCGACACGTGTTCGCCGAGGCCGAGCACATGGCTACCAGTGGTTACGACCGGCTGATCAGTCTGGCGGGCCGCATCACCGAGCAGCTGCCCGGCAACCACGTCACCGCCCTGCAGCGATCAAGCATCCGGATGGAGGTCGTCTCCGTCCTGCAGCAGTTCCAGCGAGCCGTCGGCCTGCTGCTGGACCTGCACGGCTCCAGCGCATTTGCCCTCGGCAACCTGTGGCAACGGTTCTGGCGGGACCTGAACGTCGGTGCCCGCCACGCCCAGATGCTCGGCGGCGTACGTCAGGAACACCGCGACCTGCTCGTTCTCGACCCGCCGGCCGGGTCCGTGTGTTGCCGCTGCACGCCGACCGACCTGGTGCCCTTCTTCAGGTCTCCGGTCTCGTCGACCACGAGCACCGCACAGGAAGCGGTACTGGGAAGGGAGGGTCAACGGTTGTGACCCTCCCTTCGCCCGCGATTCGGCCACCCCTGGCGCGGGATCTGCGCTCTGGCTATGGTCGCGTCCGTTTACGCGACCTACTCAGTTCCTGGCAGTTCTGGTCTGCGTAGCGTTGGCGGCCCGCACGAGACCCATGCCCAGGCGGGACAGCCGCGGCCGACCCAGCAGGCGGTCGAGCGCCTTGTTCAGGGAGGCAGCCTCGCCCCGAACCACCACCTCACCTGGGCCCGAGACGGGCAGCTCGACGATCGCGATCCGCAGCACGTCGACGGGCCCGTAGATGTCGCGGAGGAGAGCCCTCACGTCGTCACCGGCCGTCGCTCGACGTTACCGGGACGCGCTGCAGGACGAGGAACTCGGTGACCCCGAGGAGGCGCACCCAGAAAGTGTGTCCCCGGAACAGGTGGGGCGCCGCCTCGGCCCGCCCGACGACGCGCGCGGCCGATACCTGGTGCGCCTGGCCGTCGACCACCAGCTCGGCGATGCCCGCCGCGCGGAGATTCCGCAGCCAGTCCGTCTCCTGCCCGTACGACAGGTTGACGAGATAGCCCTCCTCCAGCGGGTACACACCAATGGGCGTCTCGTAGGGCTTGCCCGAGCTCCGTCCCACGTGCCGGAGCACACTGAGCTCCGCTCCGGGCTTGCCCGCGTGCCGCAGCATCCGGGGGTTGTTGAGCCGCCGGTTGAACCCGCGGACGACGGCGAGCGCCCGCGGCTGCTTGGTGCGCATGGTGAGCACGAGCGCGAGGGTCGCGCCCAGCGTCAGCACCACCAGGCCGACAACCGTCCAGAGGACCCAGCTCCACATATGTTCCGCCTTCCGCGACGTAGGTTCCCTGAGTGCGGCTGAGCATCGGACTGGCCTCCGGCCAGCGTGATCAACTGGATGGGCCTTGGATATGCCGGAAAGTGTCAGCACCCGCCCAACGACAGCAGCGCGGGCGCTTAAGGCCCTTCGATGCCCAACTTGCAGCCTTTCGCCCCGCACTGCCGACTTGTCCGAATTTGAGGCAAGCGCCGCCCGGACGGGTAAATCCTTCGGGATCGTAAGAAATCGAATCGTCCCGATGGGCCAGAGCGGCGGCGTTGACTGGCCTGCTGGGCAGGCAGTTGCGTGGCCAGGCCCCACAGCGTCCGCCCGTCGGGCTGGGCTCAAGCGCACGAGCACCGCCGGCGCCTTGCGCGCGTAGACGCGACTGGTCCTGTTGAACCCGGCCATATGGAGCTGGACCGGTCCCCCGCTCGTCAGCGTAACCACAGCCGGTCCAGGTCCGGGTGTTCTTACGTTGTTGAAAGACTTCCCGGTCCGGAGTCCGGCCGTGCCTATGTTCGGGGGACGTCGGCGGTATGGGTGTTGCCTCCCCCCATGCCGCCGGCCTCAGACCGGACCGGACAGAAAGAAGAAGCCGGCGTGTCGAGAACCAGCGACGAGATGGAGGACGCATGACACGGATGGTGCAGTTCGCCTGGCGGACGCTGGTACGGACCAGACCGGTGCCCGGACGCCGGCTGCTGGACCCGGTGGTCACCCGGATGCGGGTGCTGCCGCAGGACCTGGACGCGATGATGGTGGTCAACAATGGCAGCCATCTGCAGCTGATCGACGTCGCGGCTGCCCAGCAGATCGCGGAGATGGGCGGCACGCGGCTCGCGGCCAAGCGCTCCTGGGTCGGGTTCGTCGCGGCGTCCACGATGCGCTACCGCCGGCCCTTGAAGCTGTGGGACCGGATCGAGATCACCTCGCGCGTGATCGGCTGGGACGAGCGCCTCTTCTACACCGAGCACGTGATCACTCGCGGCGGGGAGCTGTGCACCCGCGGCGTGGTGGGCCGCCGGTTCGTCAGCACCCGCACGGGCGACCGCATCGTCCCGGGCGACATCGCGTCGCTGCTGGCCCAGGAGCGGGGCTACGTGCCGCAGGAGCGGCCCGAGCTCCCCGCCGACGTCGCGGCTTGGATCGCGTCCTGGAACGGCGCACCAACCGATGCTGTGCCGACCGGCCCCACCCCGACCGACCCCACCCCTACCGCGCGGACTGCGCAGTGAACCGACAGGAGTCCTTGGTGTCCACGAACCCCCTCGACGCCGCAGGCTTGCGGGCCGCGCTCGTCGGCAGCCTTGTCCTCCCCGGGGAGACGGGCTGGGACGAGGCGCGCCAGGCCTTTCAGCTGGCGGTCGACCAGCGGCCCGACGCCGTCGTGCTCGCCGCGTCCCCGAGCGACGTGGTCGCGACGGTGAACGCCGCACGGGCGGCCGGTCTGCGGGTCGCGGCCCAGTCGACCGGTCACAACGCCGGGCCTCTCGGGGCTCTGAACGGCACGGTGCTCCTGCGGACGTCCGGTCTGACCGGGATCACCGAGAATCCCGGGGCCGGCATCGTCCGCGTCGAGGCGGGCGTGCTCTGGGGCGACCTGACGGCCGCCGTCGCTCGTCACGGGTTGGTCGGTCTGGCGGGCTCCTCACCGACCGTCGGTGTCGTCGGTTACACCCTGGGTGGCGGGTTGTCGTGGCTGGGCCGCCAGCACGGGCTCGCCGCCAACCACGTGGTCTCGGCCGACGTCGTGACGGCAGACGGCGTGGAGCGGCACATCGACGCCACAAGCGACCCCGAGCTGTTCTGGGCGATCCGGGGCGGCGGCGGCAGCTTCGCCGTCGTGACCGCGCTGGAGATCGCCCTCGTGCGGACACCCGACCTGCACGGCGGCGTCCTGTTCTTCCCGCTTGAGCGGGCCTTCGAGGTGCTGCACGCCTGGCGGGAATGGACCGCCACCGTGCCGGACGCGGTCACCTCGATCGGGCGGATCCTGCGGTTCCCACCAGTGCCGGACATCCCGGAGGAGGTGCAGGGTCAGTCGTTCGTCGTGGTCGAGCTGGTCTCGCTCCTGGGACAGCAGGAGACCGACGAGCTGCTCGCCCCGCTTCGCGCACTCGGACCCGTGATGGACTCTGTGCGCCCATCGAGCCCGGTGGAACTCGCCTCGATCCACATGGACCCGTTGGTGCCGGTGTCCGCAGCCGGCGACGGGTTCCTCCTGACGGACCTGCCCACCGACGCCCTGGACGCCTTCCTGTCCGTCGCCGGGCCGGGCGAGGACTTTCCCATGCTGGGGACCGAGATCCGGCACCTCGGAGGGGCCTTCGCGCCGGACCCGGCCAAGGGCGGCGCCGTGACCGGACTCGACGCCGGGTACGTGGTCTTCTCGGCCGCGCTCACCCCCGACGAGCTGAGCGCCAAGGTGGCGCACTTCGCCCTGGACCGGCTGCGCGACGCCCTGCGGCCCTGGGGAGCGGCGACGTCGTACCTGAACCTCACCGAACGTCCTGGCGGCGCCCCGTTCGCGGACGAGGCCACGCTCGACCGCCTCCGCCGGGTCAAGGCCCTGTACGACCCCGCGGACCTGGTCCGCGGGAACCATCCGGTCGAGCCGGCCCGGTAGGCGGCCCCGCTGGTCCCGGCCACCTGAGGGATGGCGGCTACGGCGAGGGCCCGCACGGCGAGCTGACGGACCACGTGACGCCTCGGTCCCGGCCGGGTGGCTCGGTCACGTGGTCTACGGCGCTGCCGAGCAATGCCCGTGCAGTCGGCGCACCTGATCATGCACGGGACGACGCACATCGCGGCAGTCGGGGTCGATCGCCACAGCTACGCGATCGGAGGACTTCAACACGGCAGAGCCCTCGGTCCTGATCCGAGTCTTCAACCGCTCCCGAAGCTTGTCCTTCGCGTCAGATCGCGACGTTCCCCAAGCAGCTCGCGCAATGCGCAACGGCGTACCCGAAAGGGTCAGCGTGGTGCGGGTGTCCTGGGATCTCGATCGCAGTAGGCGACAGCGAAGAGGACCAGAGCGGTCACGATACTAACGCCCGCGTTGGTGAGGAGGTCGGACGTGGCCATCCCGATCTCGTGGCCCCAGTAGGCAAGTTGCGAGGTCGCGTCCCAGAGCAGATACAGCAGCGCGTTGACAATGACCAACTTGCGCCGATCGGCGGCGCGGGACAGTGTCATCGCGATGATGGTGACGGCGATGATCAGGACGTGGCAGCCGGCGACGGCGTACCACTGGAAATGGCGTGTCGGGGTCATCTCGCCGCCGCGGTAGGCGCGGTCGGTGAGCTCGGGGTCGAAGGTGAGGACCACGACCTGCAGCAGGTTGAACGCGACGTAGAACCAGAGGACGACTCGCAGCGAAGATTTCATCCCAGACCCCTCTCAGAGGCCGACATCGGCGGAGACCCCCGGACGGACCTCGACCGCATGGGCCACCAGCAAACGTGCGGTTAAGGTGCCCCCTCCGACACAGCAACACCTTGGGGGCTGAAGGCAACGCGAGTCTGCCGGACTCACCTCCTTCAACGACGAACAGTCGCTCCTTCTGGCTACTAACAACCTGCTGCTGGAGCGCGCGCTCGACGGTGCGCTCGCACGACAACCGCCGCCTGTACGTCGTGAACCGGGGTTCGGGGAAAGTCACGACGTACCGATTGGCGGCGAAGGAGAGCTCGACGACCCGGTCACGGTCAGCGTCGATCGCGTCCTGCCCCGGTCGCCCGCCGATCGGGCGGCACCGTCGGTCTGATCCACCCGTCCGAGCAGTTGCTGCGGCTCGGGCTCAGGGGTACGGCGGGCGAGTCGCGACGGTGGTTCGCCGTACTCACGCTTGAAGGCGCGGACGAAGTGGCTGGCGTCGGCGAAGTGGTAGCGGGCGGCGACCTCGGAGATGCTCGAGCCGCTCCCGGCGCCTGCCGTGAGGACCTGATGGGCCTGCGCCAAGCGGCGGCGCCTGATGTAGCTGGACGCGGACTCACCCGTGGTGGCGAAAGCTCGTTGCAGCGTGCGCAGGGACACGTGCAGCTCGCTCGCCAGGATGTGGGGGCTCAACTCGGCGTCGGTGAGCAAGGAGTCGGCAAGGGACCGGGCAGCGTCGGCGAGCGCGACGGCGAGCTGTGGCTCCGACGGGTCGGGCCCCTCACCCGAAACCACCGCCCTGGTCAGCTCGACCAGCGCGTTGCGTGCGGCCTTCACCGCCGCCGGGCTGAGGTCGGTCAGGGACTGCTGGACCGCGGTCACATGGGCCATCAGCAGCCGGAGGTCCGCGGACTCCGTGGTGCCGACGATCGCCCGGTCCGTGAACAACGAACCGAGGTCGGCCGTGGGCAGGATGAGCACGGTCGAGCGGGTCCGTGGACCGATCCCGAAATCCCACGACCGGTCGTTGCGCCGGGCAACGAACTGGTTGCGCGCCATGTTGATCACGTCGCCGCGCTCGTCCGAACGGGTGAAGCGCCATGTTCCACGCCGGCCGAGGTGGACGACGACCCGGTCGTTGAGGTGCTCGAACCGGCCGCCGGTGCCGCCCACGATCGACTCGCTGTAGAGGTCCTCGACGACTGCATCGTCGATCTTGCTGTGCCGGATGCGGATCCGGTAGTCGCCCGCGCCGACCGGGGACGACGGCGGGATCGGGATCACACGGCCAACCTGCGCGTCCCAGCGGCGCTCGAGGCTCTCGATCATGTCGTCTTCCTGCGGTGACACAGTGACATCCACTGTGTAGACGCGCTGCTCGCCGGCGGACCGGGCCGGCGCGGGCGTCGGTGCCACTCGGGTGTTGTCCATGAGCCGTCCCCTTCAGCTGCGCCGGCCCGCCAATGAACGCAGTACCAGGTCGTCGAACTCCGGGTCGTCGGCAACGGTCACGAGGCATCTACCCTGTTCGGGCCCCCGCGGCGCCCCGGCACGAGATGCACGAAGTGGCCGTGTCACAGGACCAGCTCTGCCAGGCGGTGGACATCGTCGATCTCGTCCGTCGCAGAGTTGAGGATGAGCTCGTCGGCACCGATGTCGGCGAAGGCTTTCACTACGGTGCGCACCGCTTCTGGCGTGTCGCTCAGTGTTCCGACCACGAGGTCTGTGAACTCGGTGTCGGCGTAGTAGTCCTTGAGGTTCCGGCGTCCGAGCCCGGGGTCGGTGAGCGCGAAGTACGCGATACCAACGAGCCATGGCTCACCCCGTCGGTCGGCGTCCCGCCACGCCGCACGTGCCTGGTCGAAGGAGGCCTCCGCCATCGGTGGGGGTACCGAACCGGCGATGTAGCCCTCTCCCCACCGTGCCATCCGCGCGAGAGCAGGCGCGGACATCCCGCCGAACAACAGCGGTATCGTCCGCGCCTGGCTCGTCACCGCCGGGTTGGTGCCACCGCCCGCCGGAGCACCGCCCCAGACCTCGCGATAGGTCGCCAGGTCTGCGTCCATCCGACGGCCACGGCTGCCCGGCCCGAGACCGTCGACGACGAAGTTGTCCGGCCGGATACCCGCACCGATCCCCAGGGTGAGCCGCCCGCCCGAGATCTCGTCGATGCCTGCGACCTCCTTGGCGAACAGGGTGGCGGGCCACACCGTGCTGACCGTGATCGCGCTCATCAGACCGATCCGGCTGGTCGCACCGGCAGCCGCGGCCAGCGTGACCGTGTCCATGACTCCCGGGTAGGCGATGCGGCCCGTGGTGCCGAGCGTGGAGAACCCGGCTTCCTCGGCCATCGCCGCCCACCGGGGAAGGCGCGCGGGCCGCACGTCGCGGGCCTGGTTGGGAAGTCCGATGCCAATCTTCATCAAGCACCTCATGACGTATCAGGACGGAACGACAGCGGGTGCACACGGTAGGCACGCGCCGATGTTCGGCCACGTTAGGTACGACGAAGCTCCACGTGCGAGAACCTTTCGGAACCGTAAGAAGTCCGCCCGACAGCGACCCTGGTTGGCACACCAGAAGACGTCAGCCGATCATCAGGTTGCCCACGCACTTTCCGGCGTCCTCCCTCGAGGCGGTCCCGAACATCTGCGCGAACTCGAGCTCCTGCCACTGGAAGGGCCGCAGCACCTCGCCGACTCCGCTCGCGGGCCCTGCGAGCGCCGGCATGTACGTGATCTTGTAGCCGTGGAAGCTCGGGCCCGGCCGGTAGACGTCCGTCGTCTCCGGTGGCCGGTTCCGGGCGCTCAGTGGAACCGTCCTGGGGCGGCGGCGGCCGCCCCGCCGCCGTACGGCGGGGGGAAGCTTACGAAGTCTTACGAGTTGCGTCCGGACCTCGAACACCGGCGCGTCATGGTGGAGCCTGTGTGCGGGACGGGCCGCCGTCGACGTGTGCGGCATCGGCCCGTGCCGCTCAGGAGTACTTCAACCGGAGAGTGATCATGGAACACGACCAGCTGGTCGAACCGGGTGCGGCCCGCGTCCTGTCGTCCTATCTGACGTGCGAGGCCGCGACGATCTCGCGCTCAGGCACACCGATCGCGTGGCCGGTCACGGGCGTGTGGCGTGCCGACGAGCAGACCTTCGCGCTGTCGACATCGATCGGTTTCCCGCAGAAGGCGTTCAACATCCGGCGGGACCCGCGCGTCGCCCTGCTCTTCTCGGACCCGACGGGAAGCGGCCTCGACCAGGCAGGTCAGGTCCTCCTGCAGGGCGAGGCCGAGTGCAAGGACGAGATCGTGACCAAGTTCTCGCAGAACGCGGATGTCTGGCAGCGGGTAGCGCAGGCGCAGCCGTCGTCGCGGGCCCTGTCGTCCAACCGAATCCTCCGCCGCCTCCTGGACGTCTACTACATGCGGTTGTTCATCACGGTGACGCCCACCGTCGTCACGGCGCGTCCGTCACTGCCCGAGACCACAGCCCGGCTCTCCGACCTGGCGGTGCCGGGCCTGACCCCGACGATCGTCCGGAGGATCGGCGAGTTCCCCAGCGGAGTCCTGGCGAGCCTGGGCGACGGCGGGCAACCCTCCCTCGCCCGGGTGGTTCCCGAAGCGGACGACGGCGGCCTGCTGCTCACCGGCACCGACGCGCGGCCGGGGCAGGCGAGCCTGCTGTTCCACCGGCACGACGAGCTGCTGGCGAACCAGCGAAGCTTCGTCGTGGTCGGCGAGCTCTCCGAGAGCGCCCGCGGGCTCGTGCTACGCCCCGAGCGGGTGGCCGATGGAGTCCAGCCCGGGGGGATCTTCTCGCAGATCAGCACGACCCGCGGCCTGCGCCGCCGGGCCCAGGCGTACTTGGACAAGCGTGGACTGGACCGCCCGCGGATCCCGTGGCACGAGCTCGAGGAGATCCACGCGCGGATCGACGCAACGAACGTCGACGCAACGAGCTCAGCACGCTGACCGCTTCCTCTCGGTGTGCGTTCGAGACCGAGAGGAAGCGTGCTCGTCACACCACGTCGGGCAGCCTGACGTCGCCGGCCACGACGGTCCAGTACGACGCCGACCCCTTGCACGGGCAGTGGCTGACGGTCTCAGTACGGATCAGCAGGTCCACTCGTCCTGCGCGAGCCAGGTGTCAAAGGATGCGTGCCCGTGTCCCACCCGGTGGGGTTCTTACGCTCCTGTAACACCTCGGCTGCGGCGTCTCCGCATGACTACCGTTCCCATCGACGGCCGCCGACCCGCGAGCTCAGGGTCGTGGCCGTGCGTGGTCCTGGTCACCACGAGCAGCGCCGGCGGCGCACGGGTCAGAGGACAAGAACGATGATCGGTCAGGGCAGAGGACACGCCGTGGTCATCGGCGGGAGCGTCGCGGGGCTGACCGCGGCACACGTACTCGCCAAGCATGCCGCGCGTGTGACGGTCGTCGAACGCAACCGGTACCCGGAGCAGCCCGTAGCCCGCAAGGGTGTGCCCCACGGCAAGCACACCCACATCCTGCTGCGAGGTGGCCTGGCGTCGATGCTGCGCCTCTGCCCGGTATCGACGGGGACCTGCTCGCGGCCGGGGCGGTTCGCGTCGGGCGGGAGCTCGATGACCAGGGCGTTTTGTTACGGGTCCGAAAGAATCCCCCGGCGGCATCCTCCTTTACCGACACTGGGGACGAACCAGACGGGGGCAACTCACGAGGCCTGCCCTGCTCAGGCATCACTCAAGAGGAGACACTTCATGGCACGCGCCCTTGACGACACCATCGCCGCGATCGACGCGCTGGATGCCGACGGCTTTATCGCGGGTCTCAGCACCGATGTCGTCCTCACCTTCGGCAACGCACCGGCGGCCACCGGCCACGACCAGGTTCGCGCGGCCTGTACGCAGCTCTGGTCGACGATCAGTGGTGTCCGGCACCGCGTGCAGGACCTCTGGCACCCGGAGCCCGATGTGACCGTCGCGTACATCCAGGTCGACTACACGCGACTCGACGGAATCGTCGTGACGGTTCCCTGCGTGGACATCCTGCGCTGGAAGGGCGACGTGGTCGCCGACTGGCGGATCGTCATCGACATCGCACCGGTCTTCGCCCCGGCCGACGGGACCGTCTAGGTTCCCCGGCCGCGCCATGGCCGTCTCGTACGCTGCGCCAACTCGCGTCCACCGGCCGGGGCGGATCGTCGCCGGCTCCGTCCAGGTCGTGCTGAACAGCGAGAGCATCGGTGGGCAGCGCGCGACATTCCGCCGGACCGCGCCGGCCGGAGCGAAATGCGCACTCATTGGAGTTTCACTGCAGTGAATAGAGCCTCACTTCATCTAACTCGAGGAGCATCATGCAGTACGTCTTCGTGCCCGGCGCCTGGCACGGCAGCTGGGCCTGGCATCCCGTGGCGCAACGCGTCACCGCTGCCGGCCACGGCGCAGTCGCCCTGACCATGCCCGGCCTGGCGGCCGGTGACGATCCCCGAGGTCTGCGCCTCGCGGACGCCGTCGATCACCTGGTCGGGGAGGTGGAACGTCGGGACCTGTCCGATGTGGTGCTGGTGGGCCACAGCTGGGGCGGCATCCCGATCGCCGGCGCAGCGCCTCGACTGGGCGACAGGCTGCGCGCCGTGGCCATGGTCAGTGCCTTCGTACCGCGTCCCGGCGAGTCGATGGCGGACGCGCTGGGCCCGGACATCGGCGCATTCGTCCGCGCCTCGATCGCGGCATCCGCCGAAGGGACGATCGGCGTGGATCTCGCCGCGGTCCGCGAGTCCCTGATGCCGGGTGAGCCGGAGCCCCTCCAACGTCTCGTGCACGACCTGCTGCTACCACAGCCCGGCGGGTACATGCTCGATGCGCTGGACGAGGTGGAGCTCACGAGCCTCGGTGTGCCGCTGAGCTACCTTCTGGCCGAGCGGGACCAGGCCCTTGCCGCACCCGGGGCGCAGCTCGCAGCGCGGATCGACGCCGAACCGCTGATGGTGCCGGGCACGCATGAAGCGATCCTCACGCACCCGGACGACGTCGCCAAGGCATTGCGCAACGCCACCGGCGGCTGACCGCGCCTGCTGAATCGTCGGGGTTGAACGACCGATGCTGGGTTGGTGCTGCGTTCTGATGTGATTTCTGATGAGTTGTTTGAAGGGCGCTGCCAGTCGCGATCTGTGACGGGTGCCCGGCGGTACGGCGGGAGGAGTACAGCCGAACATGAACCCGCACCATCCGAACATGGCCGGGCAAGCTGCCACGACGGTTGAGTGCGTGTCATGAAGTTTCGACTGCCAAGCCTGGCCGTGCCGTCGCATCTGTGGACATGCGCCAGGCCTGCGCCACCGTCCTGTCCCGACCTCGCTTCCGCACGGAGGCCACGAACCGGCGATCCGAGGTGGTGACCCTGCCGACGGCCGGGGCGCTCGTACGCGATCTCGAGAACCTCGCCGGCAGCCCGAAAGTCCGAGAGTTCACCGTTGACATCCCGAAACCTGTGCTCGACCTGGCTCCCCGACCATCTCCCCGGCACCGGTCATGACCTGGGGTTCGACGGAACATATCTGCGGGACGTCCTCGAACACTGGGCGATCGACTTCGACTGGCGTGCCGCTGAGGAACGGTTGAACAGCTTCGCGAATCGCACCGCCACCATCGACGGCACGGCACTGCACTTCGTCCACGAGAGGTCACCGCAACCGGACGCGGTACCGCTGCTGATGCCGCACGGCCGGCCGAGTTCGTACGTGCAGATGCTCGACATCATCCCGATGCTGACCCACCCTGAGCGCGACGGGACACCATTCGACGTCGTCGCCGTGTCCCTGCCCAGATATGGCTTCTCCGAGATCCCGCGGCAGGCCGGCGTGACCTTCCCGGCCATCGCAACCCTGACGCATCGATTGATGACCGAGGCGCTCGGGTACGAACGGTACGGCATCCGTGCGAGCGATCTCGGCTTCGGTGTCGCCAACGCCAACGCGGTCGCTCATCCTGATGTGGTCGCCGGTCTTCACACCAGCGGCACCAACCCGACCCTGCCCACACCGTTACCCGAGGATCTGACCGGCGAGGAGCGCCGATTCGTCACCGATGCCCAGCAGTGGAACGCGAACGAGATGGCTTATCTGCAAGTGCACGCCAACAAGCCGCAGACCCTCGGTGCCGCACTGAACGACAGCCCAGCCGGTCTCGCCGCCTGGATCGGTGAGAAGTTCTGACGCTGGACCGACAACAACGGTTTCGTGGAGGACGCGATCGACCGTGACGCCTTCCTCACGAACCTCACCATCTATTGGGTCACCCAGACCGTCACGTCGTCCATGCGTCTCTACTACGAGGCGTTCCGGGATCCGGCCGGCTGGCAACCCGCGACGGTGCCCATCGGATACCTCATGTCTGATCGGGACATGTTTCCGACGCCCCGGTCCTGGATCGAGCGGCGAGGCCCGGTTGCGCACTGGACGACCACCGACCGTGGAGGCCACTTCCTCGAATGGGAGCAGCCAAGGGTTGTAGCCCAGGGCCTGCGGACCTTCTTCGGTGCCCTCGGCCGGCACCCCGAGCCGTAGCCGGCCGACGGGGACCCGATGGCTGCAGGTGTGCTGCCTCAGCCATCGGGTGCCGGACGGCCGTCGTACCCGACCCGACATGCTTCCCGGAGGAAGATCGTCCGTGACGACTCACGAGAACACCATCATGCGGCTGTTGAACGGGCTCACCGATCAGCTACTCACGCCGGTGCAAGGGCTACCAGAAGACGCCCATGTCGTCCACTTGGGGTGCGGAACCGGCGGGCTGAGTCTCGCGCTGGCCCGTCGACGTCCTGATCTGCGGATTACCGCGATCGACGTCAACCCCACGGCGTTGGAGGCGGGCCGAGCCGGTGCCGCCGGGCAGAATCTGTCCGTCGAGTTCCGGACGATGTCGATGGCCGACCTCACGTTCGCCGACAGCAGCGTCGATGCGGTCATCTCCCGGATGGGTCTGTTCCTGCCCGGGACGGCGCCGTTCGAGGTGGCGGCACGCGAAGCTGCCCGGATTTTTCGACCGGGCGGGCTGCTGAGCATCGGTACCTGGGACGACCTGGACGGCAGCCCTTACACCCGCATCGGTCTTTCCGTACTGCGTAAGGTACTTCCCGCCGGCGCGGTTCCCGAGCTGGAGGTCGCCTTCGCCGAGTCGGTACGGCCCGGCGCTTTCGAGGAGCATCTCAGGGCCGCGGGTTTCCGGGACATCGCCGCTGACTGGTTCCACTGGGACACCGAGTACCCGGACTTCGCAGCATGGTGGGGGTACGACACCCGCTCGCACCGCTGTTCAGCGCCCTCGACGACCGGCAGCAGGCCATCGCCCAGCAGGTGATGACCGACGAGATCGCCAAGCACCGAGCCGTCTCCGGCAGCTATCGCCTGCCCGCGACCGCTCGTGTCATCACTGCCCGGTGCTGATCCGCGCGTCGTCTGCCGGCTGGTCCGGCGCAGGGCGGCGAGTGGCGCGGAAGCCGCCCGGTGCGATGCCGTACAGCCGGCGGAAGGCGTGGCTCAACGCGAACTCGCTGGAGTAGCCGACCCCGTGAGCGATCGCCGCCACCTCGACAGGCCGGCGATGGCACTGAGTTCCGGCAAGGTCCACGGGCTGTCCGGGGCCGCGTGAATGCGATGGAGCACCTCGGCGACCGCCGGATCGTCGACCTGCGCCGCCTCGGCTCCGCGGTTGTCCGTCAGCCACTTGCCGCAGCAGGTGGGTCAGGACCAGATCGAGCAAGGCCGGCCGGGTCACCCCTGCGCCCGGCCCGGCGTCGGCGAGGTCGCTCGTACCAGATCGAACAGCGGCCGTAGCTGAGGATGACGGCCGTGGTCGGGTGCGACTGCGATCACGTCGGGAAGAGTACGCAGGTAGAAGGGGACCGGGCCGTGGTCGAGCCAGTAAGCACCGCAGAGAAACTCGACGTCGGCGCGGGCCTGCTGCGGAAGTCTTGTTTCGCCACGGCGGTGGGCAGCTGGTGAAGAGTGGCCGGCGCGTGACTCAGGCCGTGTTCACCACCGGCCGGGCTGAAGACAACGTCTCCCGGTGCCAGCCGGCGACACGGGCCGTCCGGCGTGATCAGCCAGGCTTCGCCGCTGAGAACCAGATGGAAACCGCTGCTCGCGAAGGCCGGATCCTTGCACTGGCGCCGGCGCGGAAGATCAAGGATCGGGTCGCGTTCGGCAACGGCGTCGAGATCGTTGCCTCCGGCCCTCAAACCTCCGGCTGACTGCGATCGTGTTCGAACACCGGGCTCGCCCGTGAGATCGGTGCAGGCCCCCGGCGCTGACGCACTCACCGGACAACTCGGGAACAGGCAAGGCCGCGCTGGCGGGAAGCCGGAAGGCAGGGGCCACGGGCCCTGACGGGTCATCGGGATGGCGACCCCGCGTGCGTCAGCGTATGGCTGCGCGGACCCCGTCGACGGCGAAGTACGCTCCCAGGCCGCCCAGGAACGTCCCCGCCACCCGGTCGACCACGCCCACGCTGCGTGCGTAGACCCGCTGCGGTCCCGGCAGCGACAGGACCGTTGCCACGATCAGGTACCACGTCGTCTCCACCAGCGTGACGCCGATCGGCACCGCCACCAGCGTCGCCACTGACGCATCGTGCGGCAACGCGGTGGCGAATATGCTCCCGTAGACCACGATCACCTTCGGGTTACTCAGGTGGGTGAGCATCGCCGACAGGAACGCCCGCCGCGGCTCCACGCGCACCTCCCCCGCCTCGACTGGCGCCCCTGTCCGGTGCGCCAGCCACATCCGCACCCCGAGGTAGACCAGGTAGATCCCGCCGGCCACTTTGAGCACCGTGAACAGCCATCCGGCGTAGACCAGCGCCACGCTGAGGCCGGTCACTGCGATCACCGAGAAGACCAGGCCGGCCGCCCCGATCCCCGCCGCCGCCAGACGGCCCTCACTCGGGCCCGCCGACAACGCGGTCCGTGCCACCACGATGACGCTCGGCCCAGGACTGATCGCGCCCACCGCGATCACCCCCATTATCGTCAACAATGCGACAACATCCAGCACAGCCTGCTCCTCCGGTCTCTGACATCTGACAGCCCAGAACTAAACCCGACGAACTGCCGAGCGGACCACGATGTTTCAGACCCGTAAGATCTCCACACGTCGATTGCTCGCGAGCCGGGGCCGCACTGGAGAACCTCGACATCGACGGTTTGGCTGACACTCGGATGGGCTGCATTGCTAGGCGTTCGTTGGTAGCCGCATAAACCGCCCCGCCCGCGGAGCGGGCGAGGCGATCTGCGAAAGGGCAGGCCAGTGGGCGGGCGTGCCGCAGCTGGAGCAGGCCGTTGGGTGTTAGCGGTTGTGGCGCCAGGGACCAGGGCAGAGCGGTCACTGCGGTATCCGGCTCCCGGTGCCTCGCTTCCCGGGCGGCGGGCCGTGGCCCGGATCAATCATCAGCATCCGCAGACGACGACGTATGGCCGATTCTTTTGCCGGTGCCGGTTAGCGCATCGAGATGTTCCTTACGCCCCTGAAAGATTCCCCAGGCGGCCGAGACATGGCCCTAAGGTCAATGACCGACCCTGAGGACCGCCGTGACCGTGCGCTCTTTCTGCGTACGCCACACCTGACCCAAGGAACATCACATGACAGCACACGGGGAAGCGCCGAAACCTGGTGGGATGCGGCCGCGGCACGAGCTCCAGTCCCGGCCGGACGGACCCTCCCTGGCCCTGGTCCGCGCCCAGGCGCTCCTGGCCTCCCTCGCGCCCGGTGGCGGGGTGACTCCCATCGCCCACGGGGTGGACATCGTCGACACCACCGTCCCAGTGCCAATGCTGAACGGGCTGGTGCTGACCGCAGCGAGACACGACCGCGTTGGCCTGGACCGTGCGCTGGCTGCCGCGGCGGAGCGTCTGCCCGCCTGGTCGATGCAGGTCGTCGGGCACGAACCCACCGGGACGGAGCGGTCCGCGGCCGCTGTCCGTGGCCTGCGCGAGCTTCGGTTTCCGACGATGATCCGCCCGCTGGCGGACTTGCCCGACGAGGACGGCATCATGCCGTCGGTGACCTTCCGGACGGTCCGGACGCCGGAGGACCGCGCCGCGTTCGTGCGCGCGCTGGGCGAGTCGTTCGGAGCTGACGCCTCCCTCGGCGAGCCGTTCGTCACCAACGCGGTGCTCGCCCACCCCGGAATCACGGTCTACATCGCGGTAGTCGACGGACAGGTCGCGGCTACCGGGATCACGATGCTCGACGACCAGGGCTGGCTAGGGGTCTACTCGGGCGGGACGATCCCGGCCTTCCGCCGGCGTGGCTTGGGCCGCGCGCTGCTGCTGCACCGTCTGACCGAGGGCCGTCGTGCGGGCGCACACACCGCCTACCTCCAGTCCAGCGAGATGGGCCGCCCGCTCCACGAGGCGGTGGGCTTCCTGGACGGCGACGACGACATCATCTATTTCACCCACTGACCGGAGGCCAGGTGCATGATTGATATGTCCATACAGCCCGTTTTCCAGGCCCTCGAGTTCCTCCGCGACGATCCGCTGCACACCATGCGGCTCGTCCCCGATCCGCTACCCGAACCAGCGCGGGGCAGCCTGCTGCTCAAGATCGAGCGCTTCGTCCTGAGCTCGAACAACATCACGTACGCCCGCTACGGCGACCAGCTCGGGTACTGGGCTCCGTTCCCGGCCAGGGAGCACGGCTGGGGACGAGTGCCTGCCTGGGGCACCGCCCGCGTCATCGGCGGCGACACCGACCTGGCGGCGCCCGGCGAACTGTTCTACGGCTTCATCCCGATGGCGACGCACGTGCTGGTCGAGGCGGAGCCGCTGCCCACCGGGTTGCGCGCCACGTCGCCCGAACGGTCGGAGATGTTTCCGCTCTACCGCGACATGATCCGGATGAACGACCCGGTCGAGGACGTGGTGCTCGCGACTACGGGGGGAGCGGCAAAGACTGCGGCTCACCTCAGTGATGAGATACAGGCGTCGGGACCTGCGCAGGTCGTGTTCTCCAGCGCCACGAGCCGTACCGCCCTCACCACAGCCGTTGTGCTGCGGGAGGCTGGCCTGCGGGTCGTCGGGCTGACCGCCGCTGACCACGCCAAGGCCGCTGCTCGCGCCGAGGCCTTCGACGAGGTCCTGTCCTACGACGAGGTTGGAGATCTCGTGGGCATTCCGGGCACCGTGTATGTCGACGTCGCCGGGCGGCCCGAGATCACCGTCGCGGTGGCCCGGACCCTCGGATCGGCGCTCGTTCGCAGCCTCCGAGTCGGCGAGACGCATCCGTCGAGCGAACCTTCCGCGCAACTCTCCCTGCCGGGGCCACCCGTCGAGCAGTTCAACGTCGGGCTTCGCCGGATTGACGTGGCCGCACGGATCGGCGAGGAGAATATGGCGGTGCTCGAGCAGGCCGTCGAGAAGTCGATCGCAGTCTGGGCCGCCGAGCATCTCGCAGTGGAGACGGTCACCGGACTCGAACAGGTCCGTCACGTCTGGCACCGCGTGCTGCGAGGTGAAGTCGACCCGTTGACGATCGCGGTGATCGATCTGTCCTGAGAACCGTTCGCCTAGGACAAACCCTCGGCCGCCGCGCAGGACTCTGCTGGGGACGCAACCAGACGGTGGTGCGAGCCCAATGCGGCGTCAGATCACCAGCCGGGAGGTCGTTCCAGTCTTGGACAGCGGCTGCATGATCTGCGCGGTGTGGCACCGTTCTGAGGCTCCGTGATGTTCGCATCCGAGCACACGCCCGGCAAGCAGCGCGACCACGGGCGACCTGATCACGACACCGCCAACGTTCTGCTGGCCGTGGATTCCATCAGCTCGCCTCGCTCCGGCCCTCGAAGCGGCCGATGATCTGCGTACCGGCATTGCCGCGCAGACCGGTGGCGTAGTGCCAGCCGTCGAGTGCGCCTGGTTGGGTGAAGTCGATCCGGCCCTGGGTGGTGGTCGTCATGATCTGAGACCAGCCCCAGCCGTAGCCGTGGTCGACCCAGACGCTGATGGCGTTGCCGTCCAGGATGAACGCCCAGCGGTCGCCGGATTGGAGCGGCGCGCTCGAACAACAGGAGGTGGTGAGCTTGCCGTCGATCTTGATGTCGACGCCGTGCTGGCCCTTGATACCGGTCCACGCCAAGACGTAGTTGTCGGCGTCCTTGACGAGTCCGTTGAAGTGCGCGTCCTGTCCCTTCCCGGTCCCGGCCCACTGGTCGTGGTCGACGATGACGACCGCGCGGGCGCTCTTCGGTCCGGACTTGTGAGCGACCAGGCCGTAGTACGCACCGGGCGCGTAGGCCCGCAGACTCCCGCCGCCGAAGGTCAGCTGCGGCAGAGCTTCGTTCGTCGACGCCTTGTAGACCGTGTAGTCGGCGCTCGAGTCAGCATCGAAGGTGTCATCGACGCCGACCTCGGAGTACGCGTCCGGGTCGAAACTCACGGTCGACCTGCCAGCTACCTGGATCGCGCGCTCGCCCCAGCCGGCCGTGGCGGTGAAGGCAACGGTTTGCCCGGTCCGCACGGGTGAGCCGGAACGGACGGCGAAAGCTATGTGTTTCGCCTGCCCCGGTTCGAGCCTGCGGATGAGACTTGGCTCAGTGCCGACCGACGTCCAGCCGTCGGGACCGATCAGCCTGACGCGGACGTTGTCCGCCGCCCGGCCGCTGTCGTTGACAACCGAGACGATGACGGTGCCGGTTCCGGTCGCCGGAGCTATCACTGCGGGAGCCTGGTACACCGACAACCTGGTGTCGACGGCCCGAACCGAAGGCCGCTCGTCAGGCACCTTGACGGTGCCGCTGACCAGGGCCGGCGGTGTGCCGTGGCGGCCGGAGCGGGCACCGAAGATCGACAGCCCGCCGCCGTCGGACGCGAACCGGAGCGTGGCGGTGTCCGCATCGCCGAGCTGATCGGCTGTGACCGGAACAGCGATGCGATAGCCGTACCGGTTTCCATAGTCGCCGCCGATGGAGCCACGCGAGCGGCCGGCGACGGCGCGCGGGCCGTTCGGGTCATCGGGCAGTACGACCGCCGGCAACGTTTTGCCGTTCACCGAGACCGTGAGATCGGTCGGATACCGACGGGCGGTTGTCACGTTGTTCGCGTCGTACCACCCAGGCGCCTGGGCGGACGCGACCTCGGCGACAAGCGTGGCACCGTCGCGTACGTCGTTCGGTACGTCGACCTTGTACTCGAAGTACCCGCGACCGTATCCGGTGACCCAATCGGATCCGCCTGTTGTCCGCGCCTGAGCACCACCCGTCCACTCCTGCGAGACCACGTTGCCAGGCGAGAAGCCGGCCTCACCGACCGGGCCCGGGGTGTCGAACGTCAAGTAGTTCTCGGCAGTGGTCTTTCCCTGCGCCTCGATCCAGATCCACACGTAGCCGACGCGCAACTTCGCGGGTGCCGCGACCGATACTGTGCCGGCGTCGCTGACGCCGTACCGGCTTGGGCTCACGGGTCGGGACCCTTGCCCGGCGTCGGCGATCCAGCGGCCTTGGTCGTCGTACCCGCCGATCTTCCAGCGCAGCACGGCCCGAGAGAGGTCGAGGTCGCTGAAGTGGCTGATCTTGACCGGGACGTCGATCGTGTCGCCGCGGTTGACGGTGCGTCCCGTCGTACCCATCAAGGAGACTGCGTCGTCGCCCTGGAAGAGATCGATGCCGCGCGCCGCTCCGAGATGGTCGACGAACTCCGGCTGGTTCGGCTGGCGGTCGAAGGTAAAGGGGCTGTTGACCTCCTGCTCGGTCTCGGCCAGCTGTACGCCGACGTACCCGTCGAGCTTGGGATAGGCCCGGAACAGGCTTGCCGTGTGGGGGAACTGACCGGACTTGATGGCGAACTCGGAGTTCAGCCATGGCTGTCCGCTCTGCACTCCGTCATTGAAGTTCCAGGCAGATCCGGGCGCGACCTGCGCGTCGAAGCCGTCGAGCAGCTTCTTCCACTCGTCGTACGTCGACAGGTAGTAGTGGAAGTCGTTGAGATCAGTGTCGAGATGGCCGTTCTGGCAACAAGCGGAGTTGTCGACGACCAGTCTCGACGGGTCAAGGTCGTGGGCCAGCGTGACCATACGTCGTACGTACGGGAAGGCAGCGGCTGGGATCGGCTGCTGCCACGGCTGATCGTTGATACCCCAGGACTCGTTGAAAGTCGTCCAGATGACGATCGACGGGTGGTTGTGGTCGCGCTGGAAGGTGGTCCGCAGCAGACCCTCGTAGAGTTCCTCGGCCCGGTCACCCAAGGAGTTCCAGCCGGCGTTGGGCAGGTCCTGCCAGATCATCAGACCGAGCTTGTCGGCCAAGTGGTAGTAGGCCGGCTCGTTGATCTTGACGTGGGTGCGGACGACGTTGAAGCCGAGCTGCTTGGCGTTCTTCAGATCGAGGAGCATGGATCCGCGGCCCGGCTGCGCCTCGGACCCGGTGTGCAGGTCCGGGCCGGCGGTGACACCGGTGTAGGTGTACACACCCCATGGGTTGTAGGCCTGGTCGAGTACGCCGCGGACATAGATCGGCCGATTGTTCAGGTAGATGTACTGGTACTCGTCGGTGTGTCCGGGCGCCCATTTGCGTTCGACCTTGCGCATCCCGAACGTCGTCCGGAGGCCGTCGGCGTGCCCCACCTGGAAGTCGGCGGTGTACAGCGCAGGATCGGCCGGCTCCCACAACCTCGGACGCGTGATCGCTATCCGCGCCGTGCCCTGCCCGTTCGTGAGCGGTACGACGGCCGTGCCGGCAGGTCGTCCGTCCGGATCCCTGATCGTGACGGTCGCCGACGTAGCTCCGATCGCCGTCACGTCGACTTTCGCGGCTGCCGTCGACGGCGTGCGCCCTGTCCCCTCGAACGAAAGCTCAGGGGTCACTTGGGTCTGGGTGAGCCGCGCATCGGCGTACGGCTCGATCCACACGGACTGCCAGATGCCGCCGATATCCGTGAACCAGCCGGTGTTCTCGCCGTCGGGAACGCCGGTCTGCTTGCCCATCGGGTACGGCGAGTCCGCGGTCGTCGGCGGCGCGACCACCCGGATCGTCAGCGTGTGCGTCGATCCCGGGACCAGTGCGCCGAGATCTGCGGTGATCTCGGTGTACCCGTCACCGGAGTACGGGAGGACAGGCTTGCCGTCGAGCCACGCCGCCGCACCCCAATCGGCCGCTCCGATGCGAAGCCGTGTCCGCTGATGACCGAAGTTCCTCGGGACGGTGAAGGTACGCCGGTACCAAACCGTGCCGCGGTAGCTGGAGAACGCGCTGCGGAAGACCTCCTTGGTCGCCAGATCCTCCTCACCCCAGGCGGCCAGTGACTGGTAGCCGAACGGCACCCGGATCGCTTTGCCGAACGAGTGGGCCGGATCGAACCACTGCTCGTTCTCGCCGTCGTTGCCGGGGTCGAAATCGAACGACCATGTCCCGTTCAGCGTCATCCACTTGTTGCCCGTGAACGGACGCCGATCCGCGTCCGGGCGTGGGTACTCTGCCCGCGCCGGCGCGGTGTCGCGTTGCAGCTTCAGAGTGACCGACGACGCAACGGTCGCCGAGGCGAAGGCGTACCCCTCCTTGGCTGCGATCACCAGAGCGCTGCTCTCAGGTACGCCGCTCAGGACGAACGTGCCGTCCTTGGCGGAGTTGGCGAACACGCTGGTTCGGGAGGCATGAATGCTGGCGTTCGCGATCGGTGCGCCGCTGTGCGCATCCACGACCCGGCCGCGAACGTCCGCCGCGGCACCGGCGGCTGCCGGCGACGCGTTGGGGTGCGGATCGGCCGCGAGGGCGGGAGCCGATGGGGACAGCAAAGCCACGACGGCGATCAAGGCGACGGGGAGCTTCCGGCGCGATGTGCTGGCTGGGGTCGACATGCCCCGGACAGTAGCGATGCCGGCCGGAGTGCGCAATAGCTCATTTTGACGTTGTAATCTGCCGCGAAGTGACAAACCCCGCCTAGATTGGTGGTATTTGCAAGGGTTCCAGATCACCATGTACAACGTTACACAGGCTGTCGATGAGATGGTTGCGCGATGCTGCGAGAATGCGTGCATGCTGAGTCCGGGACCGCCGCGCCCCACCGTCGGCATCCGTGACGTGGCCGCGCTGGCACGGGTGTCACCGACGACGGTGTCGAACGTGCTGTCCGGGAACCGCCCGGTGAGCTCGGCCACCCGGGAGCGCGTCGAGTGGGCGATCGAGCAGCTCGGGTACCGGCCCAACCTCTCCGCGCGCAATCTCCGGCTCCGCCAGGGCGGACTCATCGCGGTCGCTGTGCCCGAGATCGACGTGCCGTATTTTGCCGAGCTGATCAGCCACGTCGTCCAGGACGCCCGAGAACGCGGCTACACCGTCCTCGTCGATCAGACGAACGGTCGCCTCGAGGCGGAACGCTTCGTCCTGAGCGGTATGAACCCAGGCATGGTGGACGGCATCATCTTCAGCCCCCTGGGCATCCAGCGTGCCGAGTACGAGACCCGTCGCGACACGACGCCCCTGGTGCTGCTCGGCGAGCGGATCACCGGGGCCGGCCTCGATCACGTTGCCATCGACAATGTCGCGGCGGTCGCTGACGCGATCGGCTATCTCGTCCAGCAGGGGCACCGCCGGATCGCTGCGATCGGCCACCAGGACCCACGCGGCGGCGGTACGGCGCCGCAACGGACCGAGGGCTACCGGCAGGCGCTGGACAGAGCGCGGATTCCGTACGACGCCGCACTCGTCGTTCACACCAAGAAGTACCACCGGCGCGACGGCGCGGTCGCGACGGCTGAGCTCCTCGACCGGGGAGTCGACGTCGACGCGATCTTCGCTTACAACGACCTGCTCGCCCTCGGTGCCATCCACACCCTCCACGAACGCGGCCTCCGGGTGCCCGAGGATGTCGCCGTCATCGGCATGGACGACATCGACGACGGCCGCTACAGCACGCCGACCCTTAGCACCATCGCTCCCGACAAGCCCACCATCGCGCGCACCGCTCTCGACCTTCTCCTCGACCGGATGGCCGGCGAATCCCAGGCACCCCGCCAGATCGTCATTCCCCACACCCTCGTAGTCAGAAACAGCAGCTAACCAGGACTCGTCCTGCGGCGTCACGCAGAGAACCGCTGTCCTCGCACAGCCGCAGCCGTTCGTTCGTTCCTGGACGGCATGTGCGTGCGTTCGAGGCGCTCGGCGGGGTGCCAACCGGGATAATCCGCTATGACAATCTCAGGCCCGCGGTGGTCCGGGTAGCGTTGGGGCCGGGAACGGTTCGAGCACCCCAGGTTCGTCGCGGTGCGCCCCCCCTACGGCTACGCCTCGTTTACTGCATTCCTGGCAAGGACAGCGCGCATGAGAAGGGCGGGGTCGAAGGCGAGATCGGCCGGTTCCGCCGCCGGCACCGAGCCCGGGTCTCGCAGGCCGACTCGCCGGCGGCGTAACGAGGCGCTCGCGGCAGCCGACACCGCGGACGACGCACGCCGGATCGATGCCCGCGCGGAGACCGTGGGCGCGGCCGCGGCCCGCGAGGTGCCGTTGCTGCGGCCGTTGCCGGCCGAGATCTTCGACGTGTCGGCTCGCTGTCGCGCCGGGCCTACGCCAAGGCCCGTGTCTGTGTCCGCCAGTCACACCACTCAGCGCCTCCAGATACGCCGGCCCCCGGCTCGAGGTCCGCCTCAGCGCCCCAGGTCGATGCGTCGACCTAAGCTTCGTCGTGTCCGGCACGCACCACTTACGCACCACTTGCCGATTCTCGGTCTCTCGCTGACGCACGCGAACTCCAGCGAGACGACTACCGCGGTCTTCACCTGACCGTAACTGTGCGTCACATCACATCAGTTCGCATCGCTGCCGACTTCGCCGGTTCGAGACCGTGCCCAGCGTTGAGCCCCCAACCACTTCACCGGTTGGAGGGGTGACATGGCACGACCACCACTACCCATCGGGACCTGGGGCGAGATCGCCACCTGGGTCGCGCAGACCGACGACAACGGCAAGCCGGTCAAGCACAAGTCACAGGCCAGGTTCCGCGACCACGACATGAATCGCCCCGGGTCTGCTGGAGGCTCTCAATCCATGGAGGATGAGAGTCATGGCAGCACCGAGGAAGTACCCCGACGAGTTGCTTGAGTGTGCGACCAGCATGGCGGTCGAGGCTAGGAAGGACCCGGCCACGCGCTCTGGTGCGATCCCGCGGATCGCTGACCAGTTGGGGATGCACCGGGACACCCTGCGGGGCTGGGTCCGGCAGGCTGAGATCGATGAGGGCGCTCGGCCGGGCACCACGACGGCGTAGGCGGAGCGGATCGCGCAGCTCAAGCGGGCGGTCCGTGAGCTGCGGTGGGCCGACGAGATCCTGAAGAGCATACGATCGGGGGCGTTGCGTGATCATACCGACCGCGGGATCACGTGCCGGTCAGGGCAGCAGGAGTACTGATCCGAGGGTGCGCCGCTGGCTGATCGTGCGGTGGGCGTCGGGCGCGCTCACGAGTGGGAGGGTGAGGTCGATGGTGGCCTCGAGCCGTCCCGCGCCGAGGTGATCCAGCAGGTCCCTGATATCGGTGTTCGCGGGCCGCGACGGTACGTTCAAGGAGTACCCCGTGACGGATTGGTTCTGGAGCATCAAGGACACGGCGTCCACCGCGACCGGAGTACCGCCGGCGGCGCCGAAGGTCACCAACCGGCCGAAGGGGGCCAGGCAGTGGAAGCTCCGCCGGGCGATGCCGCCGCCTACCGAGTCCAGGACGAGATCCACGCCCCGCCCGCCAGTTGCCTTCAGCACCTGTTCCGGCCAGTCGCCGACGGTGTAGTCGATCGCAATCGCGCCGAGCGCGCGAACAAAGTCGAGCTTGAGGGGACTGCTCGCAGTGCCGATCACAGTCTCTGCCCCAAGCAAGCGCGCGAGCTGGACGGCGAGGCTGCCCACGCCCCCCGCGGCCGCGTGCACGAGGACCGACTCGCCGGGCCGCAGTCTACCGGCGCGCCGCAATGTCTGGTACGCCGTGACTCCTTTGACCGGCAGCACAGCGGCGGAGCGGAGGTCAACGCCGTCCGGCAGCGGCACGACTGCCGCTGCGGGCGCGACGGCGTACTCCGCATAGCCGCTCTCGACCCACGCCAGCACCCGGGAGCCGACCGACAGGCCGGCGATCTCGGGCCCCAGTTCGGCGACCGTTCCAGCTATCTCGAGCCCGAGTCCGGCCGGCAGCTGCACCTCCTGACCGAAGGCGCCGCTGCGCTTCATGATGTCGCCGTACGTGACCGCGACGGCTTCGACCTTGAGCAGGACCTCCCCCGCGCCAGGTCGTGGGACGTCGACGTCGTCCAGACTCAGCACGTCCGGATCACCGAAGCCATGCATTCGGATGGCCTTCATCTACTCTCCTTCGTCCGGCAGTTCGCATCGAGATACATCCACAGTTGTCGTAGGTCGGCACCGACGAGCGCGAGGTGGTTGTCGGGACGCACCAGGGTCAGGCCGGTCTCGAGGCCATCGCTCAACCGGGTCTGGTTCATCACCCGCTCGACGTGGACCAGGTCCGAACGTCCCTCGAGCACCTCGGTCAGCCCGGCCGGTTCCGGCCCGGGTACGACCAGCGTGTGCCTGGACGGGTCCAGCATCCGGATGTCCGGGAACCGGTCGCCGACGGCGATCTTTCGGGCCCCGTCGGAACCCGACGAATCGCGGTAGGAGACGTCCAGTTGGGTCAGCGCTCGCGCCAGCGTGCGTTGCATGGCCGGACGCGATGTGATCCGAGGTGCCAGGTTCCGACGCAACGCCGTCGCGAGCGGACTGTGCAGCAACGTCACTCGCGTCGCCCGCCGCGTTCCTCTGACCAGTCGCTGCGCTACCGGCGACCGCTCGACGGCATAACTGTCGAGCAGTTCGGGATGGGCCCGGTCGTGGACGACCGCCGCGATCTTCCAGCCCAGGTTGAAGGCATCTTGGATCCCCGTGTTCATCCCCTGTCCGCCGACGACGGAATGGATGTGCGCGGCGTCACCGGCCAGGAATACCCGCCCCACGGAGTGTCGCGCGACCTTGCGTTGCTGGATCCGAAACCGCCGAGCCTCCTTGACCTCGCCCACCTTCGCACCGGCTGGTGCGCAGACGTCGACGGCCGCCTGCAGCTCGTCGAGCGTCACTTCACCTTCGGGTGCCTTTCCGGCCGGATAGGCGATGGTGATTCGGTGCAGTCCCCCCGGCATCGGGAAGTACGCAACGAACTGGCCCCGGTCCAGGTAGGAATGGAAGACGTCGTGGGGCAGCTGCCAGTCCATCCGCAGATCCGCCACGGCGAAGTTCTCCTCGAACGCCTCACCGACGAACCCCACGCCGAGCTGCTTGCGTACTGTGCTGTGCGCACCGTCGCAGCCGACGACCCATCGAGCGCTGACCTGCTCCGTGTTCCCGTTGCTGTGGGCAAGCGTGACGGCGACGTCTTGAGGCGTCTGTTCCAACCGTGCCAGTTCGACACCGTGCTGCACCTCGACGCCGAGTTCCTCGAGACGCCCGCGGAGCAGGGCCTCCACCTGCGGTTGAGGCAGCATGAGCAGGTACGGATGAGGCGTCTCCAGGTCGCGCAGGCTCAAGCTCAAGAACTGCTTGCCCTCGCTGAACAGCCGGAACTCCGTGACCGGCACTCCCTGGGCGACGGCGTCCGATGCAAGCCCCAGTCGCTCGAACAACTCCAGCGTCCGGGGCTGGACCCCGAGCGCCCTGGTGTCGGAGATCGGCGCCGGCGATGCGTCGATCAGCCGGACTGCCACACCGCGCCGGGCCAACTCGACGGCCATCGTGAGACCCGTCGGACCGGCGCCCACAACCACCACATCCGAGATCATTTCGTTGCCTCCGTCACCGTATCGATGCCGTGCCGAGGTACCCGAGACTAGGTACGTCGGCACGGCGAGGAATCGGTCAAACGACCGGGATACACATCGGGCAGGTCCGGTCGATGGACAGATGCCGCCGGAGAAGGAGGACGCCTACGGTCCCTACCATGACAGAGAGAATCCAGGTCATTCCGGAGTCGCCTGAGGCCTATGAACTGCTGCTGGCCCTGAACAGCTCCGCAGACGGGTCTGCCGAAAAGGCGGGTGTGGAGAATCAGCTGGTCGAGCTGGTGAAGATCAGGACGTCGATGCTGAACGGCTGCGTGTTCTGCGTCGACATGCACACCCGAACGGCGCGTCATCTCGGCGAGACCGACCGGCGGATCGATCTCCTTGCGGTCTGGCGAGAGGCGGATGTCTACACGACGCGCGAGCGCGCTGCCCTGGCCCTGGCGGAGGCACTGACGAGACTGTCCGAAACGCAGGAAGTCCCGGACGATGTCTATGATCAGGCGCTGGTCGCGATGACACCCGAGCAGTACTGCGCCGTTGTCTGGATCGTGACGGTCTACAACGCCTTCAACCGGCTGAGCGTGTGCAGCCGGACGCCGCTGCCGCCGGCGCCGATGGAGGTGTGAGCGGTGGCGGCCTTTGACGCACCGTCGGGCGAAGGGCGCGGGACACAAGCGGTCGTCACCTGGATCACCTTGCTCGGCGGGGTCTTCTTCGTGGTGTTCGGCACCTGGGCATTGCTCTGGCCACACAACTTCTACGAAGCGGTCGCCGAGTTTCCGCCGTTCAATCTGCATCTCTTCCATGACGCTGGAGCGTTCCAGCTCGGCATCGGCGCTTCGCTGCTGGGCGCGGTTCTGTGGCCCGACGCCGTCTTCGTCGCGCTCCTCGGCGGATCGGTGGCCGCGATCATCCACGCGGCCTCGCATGTCATCGACCGGGACCTCGGCGGCGACGCGAGTGGGCCTTGGTCGCTCGGCGCGCTGGCGGTGGTGCTCTTGACGGCCACGGTCCTGCGACTTCGGGTCCGTCGCTGACCCTCAGGAACGATCGTCGCCAAGGACGCTCACCTGCGCGAGTTCGATCCGAGAGCGGATGCCGAGTTTCCGGAAGATGTTCTGCAGGTGGTACCCGACCGTCCTCGGGCTCAGGAACAACTGCGCACCGATCTCCCGGTTGCTCGCCCCGTTCCTGGCCAGTCGTGCCACCTGCAGTTCCTGCGGAGTCAACTCAGTGCGCGGACGCTCACCACCACTCCTGCGAATGCTGCCGGCTGCTCTGAGTTCGCTCTCGGCCCGGCGGGTCCAAGGTTCGGCGCCCAGTTGCTCGAAGGTGTTCATGGCCGCGCGCAGCGGGCGGCGCGCCTCGACACGTCGACGTTGTCTCCGTAGCCACTCGCCGTACAGCAGTTGGGTCCGCGCTCGATCGAAGGGCCGCGACTGGCCGGTGCCGTCCGCTTCGTCGTGCAGGGAGAGTGCTTCGACGTAGAGCCGGTCGGCCTCGTCAAGATCCTCAGCCACCAGTGCACGGCACCGGGCGTCGAGCGCTCTCGCGCGCACGAGCCCGCTCGATGCCGCCCAGGTGCTCAGCTGATCCAGGTTCTGCTTGACCTCGTCGGTGCGCCCGAGCCTTGCCGCAGCCTCGATCAGGTCGGGGGTACGCATGATCGTCACCAACGGATGCTCCGCAGAACCGCTAACGAAGGGCCGTGCTTCGTCCAACGTCTCGGCGGGCCGGCCCTGGCCCAAGGCCAGCAAACTCAACGCCCACCGGCCGAATGCCACTGTCGGAGCGATCCCCCGAGCCTCGGCATGTCCCAACGCCAAGGCGGCGAGCTCATGAGAGGACTCGGTCCGGCCGGCCACCGCATCGAGCCAGGCAAGGAGGGCGTGGAAGTGACAGCTGCGGTTGGTCAGGCCCAGAGCATTCGCCAGCTCCAGTCCTTCCGTCGCGTTCGCTCTCCCGAACTGGTGTCGCCCGATCAGTACGTCGAGAGTGGCAAGCACCTGCAGCGCCAGCACCAAGAGATCCAGCCGGCCGCTGGTGCGGCAGCTCTCAACAGCAGCTTCGGCCGCGTCGATCGCGGCCGCGTCGTCAGCGACTGCCAGCGACACCACGGCGCGAAGTACGAGGTCCAACGGCACCACTTGCTCGCCGGACAGGTCCTCGGCGCGACCGTCCGTCGATCCGCGGAGCGAGCCAGCCCCGGAGAGCATCTCCAGTTGATCGGTGAGCTTCAGCACCGTGCGAACCAGCGACAGACGTGGGCTGTGGGGTGGGAGTACGACGGTGGACAGCGCCCGCGACACCTGTGAAGCCCTTTCCAGGCTATTGCTGAACCAGGCGTTCTTCGCGGCATCGACCAGCATGTCGGCCGCCAACTCCGGGTCCTCTGCCCCGACCTGTTCCCAGTTCGTCATCAGCAATCGGTGCACGGTCGCCTGCTCGCCGCTGTCGAAGGCGACGAGTGCCCGCAGACGCCGAATTCGGGCCCTGGTCACAACATCTTCGGCTGCTTGCTCGGCCTCGTCCGCCAGTGCCTCCGCCCGCGCGGGGTGACCGGCTCTGTTGGCCGCTTCGGCTGCTGCGACCAGTCGCCGAGCCCGGCTCTCGATCGAGGAGGTCAATCGCGCCGACTTCTCCAGCGCCAGAGCCGCGGACGAAGGGGCGCCCCGCTGAAGGGCCCGAAGACCGCTGCGCTCCAGCTCATCAGCGGCGGACTCGTCGGGGCCGACGGCGGAGGCGGCCAATTGCCACGCTCGACGGTCCGGCTCGAGTTCTGGATCGAGTGCCTCAGCAAGGGCTCGATGGGCCGTGAGCCGCGCACCCAACGACGCCGACCGGTACACTGCCGCCCGTACCAAAGGATGCCGGAAGATCACCCGAGGGCCGCTGATCGTGTCCTCCGTCCGCACCAGTCCGGTTTCTACGGCTCTGTCCAGCGCTTCGATGCCGACCCCGACCGTCCTCGCGGCGCGCAGAGCGGCGGCAAGGTCACCGGCGTCGTCCGCCGCGAGCATGAGGAGAAGCTGCTGCGTCGGCTCCTCGATCCGTGCGAGCTGCTTCGCGTAGTGCCGCTGGATGCACTCAGGCAGTGGCAACGGACCGACCAAAGGATCGATACCGGACTGCTGCCGCTCCGAGAGCGCTCCAGGAAGTTCAGCCAGCGCGAGGGGGTTGCCTCCGGTCTCCCGGACCACCCTTTCGGCGACCTGTTGTCGCAGCTCGGGGTGTCGCTCCGCCAGCAGTTCATGTGCAGACTGCGCGTCAAGCCCGTGTACCCGGATCTCCACCGCCCCAGGCAGCGATACCAGATCGGACGCACGTGTTGCCGCGAGCAACATCACGGACTCGTCGCGGATTCGATTGGCTACCAGCGACAAGACGTCGGCAGATGGCCGGTCGAGCCATTGGATGTCATCGACAAGGCACACCACCGGCTGCTCGCTCGCAGACTCGGAGAGCAGGCTCAGCGCGGCGAGCGCGACCTGCAGACGTTCTGTCGGCCGCAACGGCATCAGGCCGAACGCACCGCGAAGGGCAGCCGACTGTGCGCTGGGCAGATCGCTGACGCGGCACAGCAACGGACGGAGCAACTGGTGGAGGGCGGCAAACGGCAACTCCGCCTCACTCTGCAGACCGCTGGTGCGGAGCACTGTAAGACCGTGTGCGCCCTCGGTAGCGACGTCGAGCAGCGCAGACTTGCCCACCCCCGGGTCTCCGGACAGGATCATCGAACCGCCGTGTCCCGCCCGTGTCTGCATGATCAGGCTCGCGATCGCAGCCTGCTCCGCTTGTCTGCCGTACAGCATGAGCTGAACGCTACGCCAGGCCGCGGCCGTCTGATGCGACCAATGGACTAGGTGGGGTCTGAGGAGCTGACACCCGGACTCCCTTCACCGGCGCGGGAAGTCCCCGAGCCTAGCTACGCGCTGGGGTCGCGGCATCTGTCATCCGACCTGGCTTGCCGATTCTTCCCGGGCGTGTCTCGGTCCAGGTCATCTGACGGATCCGACCCCCGTATTCGGCTCCCTAGGCTGCAACCCGACCCAGCGGAAAGAGCAACAGATCATGAAGATGCGAGCATTCCAGCAACGCCAGTGGGGCGACGACCCGGACAACTGCGGTCTGATCGAGATGGATCGGCCCGTGCCTGCCCCGACCGAGCTCCTCGTGAAGGTCCGGGCCGCCGGCGTGAACCCGGTCGACCACTACACCCGCCTCGGCGTGGCCTACAACCGGGTCCTGTCGCTTCCCTTTGTCAACGGCTGGGACGTGGCAGGCGTCGTGGAGGAGATCGGGTACGGCGTCACGATGTTCCGGCCCGGCGACCGGGTCTTCGGTATGCCCTGGTTCCCCCGACAGGCCGGCGCGTACGCCGAATACGTCACGGCGCCGTCGCGACATTTCGCCCTAATGCCCGCGAACCTCAGCTTCGCGGAGGCGGCCGCGCTGCCGCTGGCCGGGCTCACGGCCTGGCAGATGCTCGTTGATGTCGGCCAGGTCCGGGCCGCTCAGCGCGTCCTCGTGACCGCGGCGGCAGGCGGCGTCGGTCATCTCGCGGTGCAGATCGCCAAGGCCCACGGCGCCCACGTGATCGGCACTGCCCGCGCTACCAAGCACCGGTTCCTCTACGACCTGGGCGTGGACGAGGCGATCGACTACAGGACGAGTGACGTGTCAGAAGTGGTCAAGGACGTCGACGTTGTGATCCAGATGTTCGGCGGCGAAGAGGCGTTGCGAACGATGACGTGCCTGCGGCCGGGCGGCGTGATGGTCAACAGCCAGGGCGCCTGGACTCCCGGCATGGATCGGCAGGCGTCCGAACTCGGGGTCCGCGCCACGGCGTTCCTGGTCGAACCGGACTCCGCCGGACTCGAGAACCTGACCGAATTGATCCAAGCGGGTGAGCTGCGCGTTCACGTCGACCGCGAACTCCCACTGGCCGCCGCGCTCGAGGCGCACGACCTGATGGCTACCGCGAGAACCAGCGGAAAGATCGTGCTCACCACCGACCACGAGGAGAAACAATGAGCAGCTTTGTCCTGGTCCACGGGGCCTGGTACGGCGGCTGGTGCTGGACACGGGTCGCACAGCGGCTGCGCGATACCGGGCATGACGTCTTCACCCCGACGTTGTCTGGCCTCGGCGAGCAACCGGAGCCCGGTGCCGAGGCGATCGATCTGCGGACCCACGCAGAGGACGTCCTGAAGGTTCTCGTCGAGTACGACCTCGAGGACGTCGTCCTCGTCGGTCACAGCTACGGCGGTCTGGTGGTCCGAGAAGCCGCGGACAGTCTCCCTGACTATGTACAGGAGCTCGTCCTGATCGACGCCTGGGCCGGTATCGACGGTCAGTCGCTGGATTCTCTGGCACCCGCCTTCTTCAAGGCATGGATCGATTCGGCGACGTCCGGCGGTCTGATCGCCGTTCCACCAGCGAGCTCGGTCGGCGTCGTCGACCCGCAGCAGGCAGCGTGGCTCGAGGACCGGCTCAGGCCGCAGCCCAGACTGACCTTTTCTCAACGGACCAGCCTGAGCGGAGCCGTCGAGGACATCCCCTGCCGCGCCATCTTGTGCACTCCACACGGCCCGATGCCGTTCGCCGAATTCGCGCAGGCCTTCGGATGGCCGACGACGGAGATCGCGTCCGGCCACGACGTGATGACCCTGGCGCCGGACCAACTCGCCGAACTGTTGCTCAACCCGTGACTTCAGTTCCTCGGCGCCGTACGGCGCCGATTCGGAAAGGACGGTACTGATGCGAGTCCTGGTGACCGGTGCGACCGGAATGCTCGGCAGGGCGGTCGTTTCGGACCTGCTGGCCAACCGGCACGCCGTCGTGGCGATGAGCCGGCGCTCCCGTCGACGGCCGGGGGTGGAATCAGCACTCGCGGATCTCACCGACGGCAGCGGACTGGATGATGCCGTTCGAGGTACGCACGCCATCGTTCATCTTGCATCGGCCCCGTACCAGCGCGGTTATACCGACGAGGTCGAAGTCGCCGGCACTCGGAGGCTGCTGGCAGCCGCGGCGACCGCCGGCGTGAAGCATGTCGTCTACACCTCGATCGTCGGCGCCGATCTCGTCCCGTGGGGATATTTCGGCACCAAGATGCAGGCCGAGGCGATCATCAGGGAATCGCCGGTGCCGTGGTCGATCCTCCGCTCCACCCAGTTCCACGACTTCGTCGACCAAGCGCTTACCACGATGTCCCGGCTGCCGTTCGCGGTCAGCGATCGGGGAGTCGTTGGGCAGCCGATCGACGTGCGGGACGTCGCGAAACGCCTCACCCGGCAGCTTGTCGAAGGCCCCAGCCTCGACGTCGAACAATGTGGCGGACCCGAGGTGCTTACCTTCGATCAGGTGATCCGGCAGTGGCAGGACCTCCGCGACGTACGGAAGCCGATCCTGCACGTACGGATCCCCGGAAAGCTGGGCAAAGGCTTCCGCAACGGCGGCGCCACCACCAGCGATCGGACCGGTCGGATCACCTGGAAGCAGTACCTCACCGAGAAGGACCTGTGACCATGATCGAGGAATCCGCCGAGGTGCTCGTGGTCGGCGCCGGCCCGGTCGGGCTCATGGCTGCCGGAGAACTCGCCCGGCGCGGCGTCAGCGTCCGGCTGCTGGAGCGGGATGTCGAGCGTTCCGCGTTGTCCAAAGCACTCGTCGTCCACGCTCGCACACTGGAGATCATGGATCTAGCCGGACTCGCCGGTGAGTTCATCGACCGTGGCTATCCCGCGCCGGGCATCGACGTCGGTCTCAGTCGTTCAGGGAAACCAGCCCCGGTCAACTTCAGAGGTCTGGATACGCGCTTTCCCTACATGCTGGTGCTGCCGCAGCGGGAGACAGAGGCGATTCTCGCGCGACGTCTCGAGTCACTCGGTGTCCGGATCGAGACGGGGACAGAAGTGGTCGCGGTGGCGCAGAACGACGAGGGCGTTGTAGCGACCGTCCGTACGGCCAACGGGCAGGAGACCCGGATCAATGCTCGCTATCTGCTCGGCTGCGACGGCTCGCACAGCACGGTGCGCGGTCTCGTCGACCTGCCGTTCGAGGGCGGTCAGTCGGACAGTCTGGTGCTGATCGGCGACGTGCGGGTCGACACCGAGCTCGTTCGCTCGCGGATCACGAACTTCACGTCGTCCAGGGGCTTTGTCTCGATCCTGCCCTTCCTGGGTGACTACGTCCGGGTCTTCGCTGTCGACTTCGCCCAGCAGGACCGGACCCGTGGTGAAGCGCTGACTCTGGCCGAACTGCAGGAGTCGGTGAACGCGATCACGACACTCGGCGTCACCTTGAGCGATCCGACCTGGCTGACCCGGTACATCGCTCCGAGCCGGCAGGTGCGCACTCTCCGCGTCGGCAGGGTGTTCCTCGCCGGCGACGCGACCCACGCGCACAGTCCCGCGGCCGGGCAGGGAATGAACATGGGACTGCAGGACGCGGCGAATCTGGGCTGGAAGCTGGCGATGACTCTGCGGGGTGCGGCCACGGCCGAGTTGCTCGACACCTACGACGAGGAGCGACATGCCGTTCACAGCCGGGTCCGCCGCGCAACCGACCGGATGTTCCGGGTGTTCACCCTCCGCGCTCCCGTCGCCAAGGCGGCACGCGATGTCGCGATGCGCTTGCTGACTCCCAGGAAAGCGATCCAGCGCCAGTTGGCAGGTGCGATCTCCGGCATCGCGTTGTCCTACCGGCCGCCTCGCCGCGCCCCGCGAGGATTCCGGCCGGCCGTCGACGTCGGCGACCGGATTCCCGACGTGGACCTGTGGGCGGCCGGTCGTCCCGAGGTCCGACTGTACGAGCTTCTGCGGGAGCCGGGGTACCTTCTCCTGCTGTTCGCCACGGCGGATCGGCTCGGCGGAGACCGCGCACGTATTCGGGCACTCTTCGCCGAGATGCCGGCGATCTACGGTGACGCAGTGCGCCCGTACCTCGTCATCGACGAGGGCACCACCGATCCGAAAATGGTCGGCGGACCCGTGCTCATCGACGTTCGCGGTCAGTTCGTACGCAAGCTCCGCACTCGCCACGGTACGGCGATCGCGGTCCGCCCTGACGGCTACGTCGCTGCCCGTTTGGACAGCTTCGGCAGCTCCGCGATCGCCGACATGCTCGCTCCCTGGTGCGTTCGAACGGCTACGGATCGATCCGCTTCGTGACCTCATCGGTTGCCCGATGCACCAGGACCTCGCCATGGATGCGTTCCGTCTCGGTGACGCCGTGCGTCGCATCCAGCGCATCCCGCACCTCAGCACTGACCTTCATTCCGCGCCTGGCCGCGTCCTCGTCGGGATACAGCACGATCGTCGTCGCGGTGCCGTCGCCGGTGTCGATCGCCGTGTACAGCAGGCTGCCGATCTGCGCGGGAACCCGGTCGGCGAAGTCCGTGCTCACCGACTGCATGATCGACGCGACGGCCTGTTCGTTGGTCTCGTAGCGGTAGATGACGGCGTACATTTCAGTGCTCCTCACCGAGGATCTTCTCGAGTTCTTCCAGTGCGTTGACGGTCTTGACGATGCCGAGTTCGGCCGTGAACCGGACAGCGTCACGAATGTCGTCGTCCGGTACGCCGCTCTGCTGCGCGATCCGCACATGGCGCCGGAACGTGTTCCCGAGCGTCTGGAAACACACGTCGGCGGTCATCGCGACGAATGCCCGCTCGCGGATCGAGAGTCGCTCCTCCGACCAGGATCTGCCGACTCGCGAGGCCAGGAAGCCGGTCATCCAGGCATCGGAGCAGGCCGGCGTCCGGTCCGGTTGTCCCGGCCGGCCGCCGTCGATCGAATCCAGCTCGGCATCAGCCGGGAATTCGGCCTCGAGCCCGACGCTGCCGGCGAGATCGGCGAGTCTGCCGAGCGCGTCGGCCGCGGCCGGGTAGCCGGAGTACGGAGCCACGAACCGGATCACTGCCAAGATGTCGCCGTACGGTACGCCGTGCACCTCCGTAGCGGCCATGAGGTGCATGCGGAACGCCATGCCCAGGTTGGGATTGCAGATGTCGTGGGCGAAGAGCTGCAGGAACTTCTCACGCACGGAGGTGCCGGCCAGCCCGAAGGTACGCGATCCGGTCTCCAAGGCCATCTGCTCGAAGATCGGATCTACTTCGGCGAGTGGACCGCTCGGGAGGTCAACCATTGTTCTCCTCATCTCTGAACTGTCGGGACAGACCGTAGATCGGGGCCTGCGGCAACCGAATCTGTCAACCGACCAGTACCGACGGGCCGTCGTCGGAGAATCCGGTCAACTGACGGATGTGTGCGGCATCGCGAACGACGTAGGTTCCTGATCGACGGCTCGTACTGAGATCCACGGAGGCCTGGTGACTGTCAATCGGACGTCCTGCAATCTGTGCGAAGCGATGTGCGGTCTGCTCGTGACCGTCGAGGACGGCCGCGTGACCGAGATTCGCGGAGACAAGTCCGACCCCCTGTCGAAGGGGCACATCTGCCCCAAGGCCGTTGCGCTCCGCGACCTGCAGGAGGACCCGGATCGCCTGCAGCGACCGGTACGCCGAACCGCGGACGGCTGGGTGGAGATGAGCTGGCCGGATGCGATCGACCTGGTGGGGACCCGACTGGCCGAGGTTCAGCGCGAACACGGGAAGGACGCGGTCGGCGTCTACCAAGGGAATCCGAACGTGCACAGCCTCGGTGCGCTGACACACATGCCCGCGTTCGTCGGCATGCTGTCGACGCGCAACAGATTCAGCGCCACCTCACTCGACCAGTTGCCCCACATGCTGGCGGCGCGCCTGCTCTACGGACACCAGTACATGATCCCGGTGCCGGACGTCGACAGGACGTCGTACCTGCTGATCCTCGGCGCCAACCCGCTGGCGTCCAACGGCAGCATCATGACCGCACCCGGTATCGGCCGCCGGCTGCGCTCGATTCGGGCCCGTGGCGGCCGCGTCGTCGTGATCGATCCCCGCCGGACCGAGACAGCCGCCGTCGCCGACGAGCACTACTTCATCCGTCCCGGGACCGATGCAGCCTTCCTGCTCGCCCTGATCCATCAGGTGTTTGCCGATGACAACGTCACGGCTGCCGGCTACATCGACGGACTGGACGCCGTCCGGAACGCCGTACAGGAGTGGAGTCCGGAACGAGCCGCAGCCGCGACCGGGGTCGATGCCGAGGTGATCCGTCAGGTGGCGAAAGACTTCGCCGCCGCCGGGAGCGCCGCCTGCTACGGGCGGATCGGCGTCTCGACGCAGCGCTTCGGTGCGGTGTGCCAGTGGGCCATCCAGGTACTCAACGCGCTGACCGGGAATCTGGATCGACCCGGTGGAACGATGATTCCCAGACCCGCCGTCGACACCCTGCGGGGCGCCGGGCCGGGTCACCTGGGCAGGTACCGCAGCCGGGTGCGCGGACTGCCCGAGTTCGGCGGTGAGCTGCCCTCGGCAACGATCGCCGACGAGATCCTGACGCCGGGCAAGGGCCGGATCCACGCACTGATGACGATCGCCGGGAACCCGGTCCTGTCCACACCCAACGGCAATCGCCTCGACGACGCGCTGCGCACGCTCGACTTCATGGTCGCGATCGACCCGTACATCAACGAGACGACCCGCCACGCCGACGTCATCCTGCCCCCGACGCCGCTGTTCGAACGGGCCCACTACGACCTTCTCTTCCACCAACTCGCGGTCCGGAACACAACCCGCTGGAACGAGCCGGTGCTACCGAAGCCCGCCCACGCCCGTCACGACTGGGAGATCTTCCGCGACCTCGGCCGGGTCTACGCGCGGAGGGCAAAGCGTCGGACTTCCTTGCGGATCATGATGACACTCGGCGCGTTGCGGCTGACGCCTCGGCGCATCGTCGACCTGGGCCTGCGGATCGGTCCGTACCGACTGAGTCTCCGGCAACTCAGCAAGCAGCCGGGCGGCGTGGACCTGGGCGCACTGGAGCCTGCACTCCCGAAACGCCTGCGGACCCGAGCCAGGCGCATCGATCTGGCACCCGACCTGATCCTTGACGAACTTCCACAGGTCCGGTCACAGCTCATCGATCGTCGCGCGGGTCAGGATCTGCTGCTCGTCGGCCGGCGGCACCTGCACGACAACAACTCCTGGATGCACAACTCCGCGAGGCTCGTGAAGGGGCGGGCACGCCATCAACTGCTGATGAATCCCGGCGATCTCACGCCTCGTGGTCTCAAGGACGGCCAGCGCGTTCGGGTCTCCTCGTCCGTCGGCACTGTCGAGGTAGACCTTGTTGCCACGGCCGACATCATGCCGGGAGTCGTCAGCCTTCCGCACGGCTTCGGGCATACCCGGCCGGGCGTCCGCCTCGGGGTGGCGACAACGGTTCCCGGCGTGAGCGTGAACGACCTCACCGATCCGGGCCTGTTCGACGAACTGGCCGGTACTGCGGCTCTCAATGGAATCCCTGTTGCCGTGACAGCCGTGATCCAGCCGGAAGGCGGTACGCGGTGAGGTCGTTCGATCCGCAGGTAGCGAAGATGCGTGCCGCGCGCGCGTCCGCCGATGTGCGACAGTTGTACACGCAGACTGTGGCGGAAGCACGTATCGCCGATCTGGAGTCGATCCGCGCTGCTGCCGGCCGGCCGGAGCCGGTACATGAGGTGATCGACCGTACTGTGCCCGGACCAGGTTGTGAGCTGCCTGTGCGGATCTACCGACCGGCCAGCCGCGTATCGTTCCCGACGTTGATCTACTTTTTCGGTGGTGGCTGGACGCTGGGCAGCATCGACACTGCAGACGGCATCGCTCGACGGCTCGCCAACGCGACGCCGTGCCAGGTGATCACGGTCGGCTATCGGCTCGCGCCTGAGCACAAGTTCCCTCTTGCAGTACACGATTGTCACGCCGCGACGCGGTGGATCGCCGACCATGCCGAGGAGGTCATGGCCGACCAGGAGCGGATCGCAGTCGGAGGCGACAGTGCGGGTGCCAACCTGGCGGCGGCTGTCACCCACCTCGCCCGCGACGAGGCACCGGCACTCGCAGCTCAGTTGTTGGTGTACCCGAACACGTTGTACGGCTCAGATACGCCTTCGATGCGAGCGGGCGACGACCCGTACCTGTTCAACAAGACCTCCGTCGACTGGTACTGGCAGCACTACCTGGCCGACCCGGCCGATGGCCTGAATCCACTCGCGTCTCCACTCCTGGCCGGCGACTTCACCGGATTGCCGCCAGCTCTGGTGATCACCGCCGAGTTCGACCCACTACGGGACGAGGGCGAGCACTACGCCGACAAACTGTCCGACGCCGGAGTACCGACCGAACGCATCCGGTACGACGGCATGGTGCACGGGTTCTTCGCGATGCACGGGATCCTCCAAGGCGGCGCCCAGGCTGTCGCCGAAGCCGCACGATTCCTCGCCCAGGCGTTCAGCCAAGGGCAGTAGTTCCCGTGGGCAGGGTGTCAGGCAGACGCCGAACGCCAATCCCGCCCAGCACCCTGAAGGCGTGCTCGTGGCACTCGACGAGGGCCTAGGCGCACACCCGGTGCAGCGCCGTCAGTCACTCCAGGTAACGCCGTACTTGCGCCGCAGCGCAAGTACGGTTCGTCAAGTCCGCATGGGAGTCACGCCGCAGCGCGGCATCTTCACCTGCATTGGCCTCCTGGACCGGCTATGAACTGACCAGAGCGGCTGTCAGCAACCGTTCCGCCATCGCTGACGACCTCACCTCGAAGCATCGTACGGGCGATCCGTCCGTGAGCCGACCGTCCGTCGTAAGGTGTCCAACCAGCCTTGGACAGCATGTCGGCGTTCGCAGGGTGCGTGTGACCGCCGGTTCGAAGAAGACGATGTCAGCATCGAATTCCGGAGCGATGCCGGACCGTCGGAGTACCTTGGCCACGCGGATCCAGGTTTCACGCTGCAGATGTACATGCATCTGCTCCCGTCCTCGTACGACCGAGCGCGGCAGGCCGTGGATCGCCGGCTGGCGCGGGTTGCTCCGTGGGCGACGGAGCAGAGACGGAGCAGGCCGGATTCTGCCACGACGTACGGGGTCGCCGACGATGGTCCGAGCCTGTTCTGAGCGGCGACGCAGAGCAGGCTAGATGCGTTGCAAATAAGGCTATTTGAGCTCGGCCGACGTCTTGCCGAGCAGGCGGCGCGCGACGATCAACTGCTGGATTTGCTGGGTGCCTTCGAAGATGTCGAGGATTTTGCTGTCTCGGGACCACTTTTCGAGGAGGTGGTGTTCGGAGTAGCCGAGGGTGTTGGTGAGGGCTACGCAGCGGAGGGTTATGTCGTTCGCGGTGCGGCCGGCTTTGGCTTTGGCCATGGAGGCCTGCAGGGAGTTGGGCTGGGCGTTGTCGGCCATCCAGGCGGCCTGGAGGGTGAGGAGGTAGGCGGCTTCCCAGTCGGCTTCCATGGCTAGGTAGGTCGCGGCTGCGTGGGACTGGAGTGCGGCGGGGCGGTCGTAGTCGACGTGTACGCCAGCTTCGGCCAGCAGGTCGCGGGTCAGTTCGAGGGCGGCGCGGGCGCAGCCTACGGCCATCGCGGCGACCAGGGGGCGGGTGTTGTCGAAGGTCTGCATGACACCGGCGAAGCCCTTGTCGATGTCGGCGGTGCCGAGCAGGTTCGCGGCGGGGACGCGGCAGTTGTCGAAGCGGATGGTGGCGGTGTCGGAAGCGCGGATGCCGAGCTTGTGTTCGAGGCGCTCGACCGTCATGCCCGGGGTGTCCTTCATAACCACGAACGACTTGATCGCGGCCCGGCCGAGGGACTGGTCGAGGGTGGCCCAGACGACGACCGCGTCGCAGCGGCCGCCGGCGGTGACGAAGATCTTCTCGCCGTTGAGTACGTATTCATCGCCGTCAAGCCGGGCCGTCGTCCGGATGTTGGCCGAGTCGGAGCCGCAGCCGGGTTCGGTGATCGCCATCGCGGCCCAGACGCCCTCGAAGCGCTTCAGCTGCTCGTCGGACGCGACCGACGCGATCGCCGAGTTGCCGAGGCCCTGGCGCGGCATCGACAGCAGCAGCCCGACGTCACCCCAGCACATCTCCATGATCGACAGCACCGAGGACAGGTTCGACCCGTTCACGACGCCGTCCTCGGCGGCCGCGGTACGCCGTACCCCGGACGCACCCGCGCCGGAACCGGTGCCGGAGGCCCCTAATCCGTCGACCATCGCCGCGAGCATGTCCAGCTCGACCGGGTACTCGTGCTCGGCGAGGTCGTAGCGCCGCGAGTTCGGCCGCAGCATCTCGGCCGCGACCTGGTGCGCCTGGTTGACGAACGCCTTGAACTTGCGAGGAGTCTCGAGGTTGATCATCAGACCAGCACCGCGCCTTCCATGATGCCGATGGCCCGCAGGTCGCGGTACCAGCGTTCGACCGGATGCTCCTTGACGAACCCGTGCCCACCGAGCAGCTGTACGCCGTCGGTCCCGATCTGCATACCCTTCTCGGCGCACAGGTGCCGCGCCAGCGCCACCTCCCGGTCGAACGAAAGCCCTTGTGACGCACGCGATCCGGCTCGGTACGTGACCAGCTTCATGCCCTCGAGCTCGATCCCGATATTCGCCACCATGAACGCCACCGACTGCCGATGGCTGATCGGCTCACCGAAAGCCTCACGCTCGTTCACGTACGGCGTCACGTAGTCCAGCACGGCCCGTGCCGTACCCAAGGCCAGCGCGCACCACCCGAGCCGCGACAGCCGTACGCACTCCCGATAGTCGTCCGGGGTCCCCAACGGCACCGCGGGCACGTCGGACAGGATCACCCGCGACAGGGACGCCGCGCGGAGTCCCATCGACGGCTCGGCCTCGATCGTCACGCCCGGGTGGTCCGGCTCGACCACGAACAGCCGCGGCCCGGCGTCGGTCTGCGCGCCGATCACGAACAACTCAGCCTCGGCGGCCCGCGGTACCAGCGACTTCACGCCGTTCAGCAGCCCGCCCGTGAAGCGCGTCTTTAGCTCGAACGGGTCGAACAGCGCCCGCGGCTCCAGCAGCGCGAGCGCCGCGGGCGGCACCGAGGAGCCGGTGAAGGACGGCAGGTACGTCGCCTGCTGCGTCTCGTCGCCCCACAGCGAGATCGCCGTACTGACCGCGGACGGTGCCAGGCAGGCGACGGCCTGGCCCATGTCACCGTGCGCGAGCGCCTCGGCGACGAGTACGCCGGTCATCGTGGAGCGCTCGGCGACGATGCCGCCGAGCTCCTCCGGCACCTCGATCAGGCTCAGCCCGAGCTCGGCCGACGAGTCCAGGATCTTCGCTTCCGTCGTACAGGCGGTATCGGCCGCGGCGGCAGCGGGCCGCAGTACGTCGGCGGCGAACTCGCGGACGACCTCGACCATCATCTGCTGGTCCTCGGTCGGTGTCAGGTCGAACCGCCCGGTCCCACGGGCCGCTGGCAGCCGCGACGGGGAGGCCAGCCTGGACGCCGCGGTGAACCGGCGGGACAGCGCGCCGGCCGTCCGGAATCCGGTCTTGGTGGCCTCGAACACCGCCCGCTCGGCCGGCTTCCGGAGCCCGAGCCGGTCGATCGCCCGCCACTGCGCCAGCCGGTTCAGCAGCGCGACCCCGACGCCGATCGCGTCCCGCCGCCCGCGTGTCCGCTCTTGAACGCTCATGCCGCTACTGTAAACCGAAGTTACAACCCAGGTCACGCCTCGACGTTGACAACACGTTGGTAACCTGACGCAATGGCGGTCAGCATGTCCGACGTGGCGCGGCACGCGGGCGTCTCGCAGCGCACCGTCTCCAACGTGGTGAACAACTACGTGCACGTCTCCCCCGCCACCCGCGCCCGCGTCCAGGCCAGCCTCGACGCGCTCGGCTACCGCCCGAACACCGCCGCCCGCCGGCTCCGTACCGGCCGCACCGGCACCGTCACACTGGCTGTCCCGAGCTTCCGCGAGCGGTACTTCGCCGACCTCGCCGAGGCAGTCGTCGGCGCCGCCCGGGATCGCGGTACGACGGTCCTCGTCGAGACCACCGGCGGTCACCGGGACACCGAACTCGCGCTGCTCCGCGGCGGCGGCGACGTCCTCACCGACGGCGTGATCATGAGCGCGGTCGCACTCGGCCGCGACGACCAGCGCGGCGCGCATCCGGTGGTCCTGATCGGTGACCGCGAGCCGGGCAGCACGATCGACCACGTCGGCATCAAGAACCGCGAGGCGGCCCAGGCCGCGGTCACACACCTGCTCGAGACCGGCCGCCGACGGATCCTCCTGCTCGGCGCGAACCACGGACCGAAGAGGTCGTACCAACTCCGCCGCCAGGGGTACCAGGCCGCGCTCAAGAAGCACGGTACGGCGCTCGATCCCGACCTGCTGGTCGCGTGCGACTGGACCACCACCGCGGCGGCCGCGACCATCACCCGCACCTTCGAGCACCTGCGGCCGGACGGCATTTTCGCGATGAACGACTCGGCCGCGCTCGGTGTCCTGCAGGCGCTGCACCGCGGCGGTGTCGACGTACCGAAGGACGTGTCGGTGGTCGGCTTCGACGACATCGTCGAGTCGAGTCTGTCCACGCCGACACTGAGCACGGTCGCGCCGCTGCTCGGCGACATCGCGGCGAGCGCGCTGGATCTGCTCGCGGAGCAGGTCGACGAGGACCACGTCCCGCAGCACCGGATGGCCGGGTACGAACTCCGGATCCGGGAGAGCTCGACCCGCTGACGAGCCAACCGTCAGCGACGTCTTGTGGCGCGGATTTGCTACGTAGTAAATTCCGGCACCATGACGCGCACCGCTCTCGCCCCGAAGTTCACCGGAGCCGGAAACATCCAGTTCGCGGCTCACGACTACACCGATCCCGGCCCAGGCCAGCTGCTGCTGTCCGTCCAGGCCAACGCCCTCTGCGGCACCGACCGCCACCAGTACTTCGGCGGCTCGTCGGTCGTCCCCGGCCACGAGGCCGCCGGGACAGTTCTGCAAGCCGGTGAAAGCACCAGCACGCCCGTCGGCACGCGCGGTGCCGTGTTCCTGATGGACTACTGCGGCGAGTGTCGCAGCTGCCGGTACGGCGCCACCAACCAGTGCTTCGCGAAACGCGCCGACATGGGCTTCACCCACGACGGCGGTTACGGCCCGTACGAGCTGGTCCACGAGTCCAACTTCTTCCCGATCACCGACGACGTCGAGATCGGCAACGCCACCATGCTGCTGGACGTGATGGGCACCAGCAGCCACGCCCTCGGCCGAGCAGCGCTGGTCCGGCAGGACGTCGAGAGCGTGTACATCGCCGGCGCCGGGCCGATCGGGCTCGGGCTGACCGTGATGAGCAAGCTGACGTACGGCGCCGACGTACCGGTCTACATCTCCGACGTGTCCCGCTGGCGGCTCGACTTCGCGGAGACGTTCGGCGCGATCCCGCTGCTGGCCGGCGACCTGCGGGCGGCCGGGAACCCGGACGTCGCATTCGATGCCTCCGGCAAGGAGTCCGCTCGGCGGGCGGCGCTCGACATCATCAGCAAACGCGGCGCGCTGATCTGCGTCGGCCACGGCGAGGGCGTGACCTTGAACGTGTCTGACGACCTGATCAGTCCCGAGCACGCGGTGCTCGGCAGCGAGTACTTCCGGTACGACGAGATGCCCGGCAACCTGGCGCTGCTCTCGGAGCACCAGGAGCTGATCTCGCGGGTGATCAGCCACCGCTTCCCGGTGTCCGAGATCGCGGAGGCGTTCCGGTTGTTCATGGCCGGCGAGACCGGCAAGGTCGTCATCACCCAGGAGGGTGCGTCGTGAGGGTCGCGGTCGTCGGCGCCGGCGGATGGGGCGAGCACCATGCCCGGATCTTCGCGCGCCGCGAGGACACCGAACTGGTCGCCGTCGTCGGGCGGACCGCGGAGCGCACCCGGGCGCGGGCCGAGCGGTACGGCAGCACGCCGTACACCGATCTCGACCTGATGCTGGAGCGCGAGCGCCCCGAGCTGATCACGGTGTGCCTGCCGAACGAGGACCACTTCGACGTCACGCTGAAGCTCGTCCACACCGGCATTCCGCTGCTCGTGGAGAAGCCGCTCGTGTTCGATCTCGGCGAGGCCGACACACTCCTCGACGCGGCGCGGGGCAACTTCTTCGCGATCAACTTCAACCATCGGTACGCCGAACCGGTGCAACGCGCCAAGGCACTGATCGACGCCGGCGAACTCGGCGACCTGGTCTTCGCGACCTGGCGCTTCGGCGGCGAGGCGAACCGCGGCGGCTCCCCGCACGCGAACCTGATCGAGACCCAGTGCCACGGCTTCGACATGCTCGAGCACCTGGCCGGCCCGATCTCCGCCGTCTCCGCGCACCTGACCGACAAGACGTACGGCGCGTTCAGCACGGTCGCGATCGCCCTGGACTTCGCGAACCGCGCGGTCGGCACGATGCTCGGCAGCTACGACTCGTCGTACGCGTACCCGGACACGCACCACCTCGAGATCAACGGCACCGAGGGGCGGCTCGTCATCCACGACACGGTCCGGTCGCTCAGCTTCAGCAAACCCGGCGATCCGGTCGAGCGGCGCTGGCAGTCGACGTACTTCGACGACGAGTCCCGCAACTTCGCCGGCACCTTCGACCGCCACGTCGACGCCGTCCTCCAAGCCCTCCGCGCCGGGGCCGAACCACCCGTCCACGCCCGCGCCGGCCGTCGTGCCCTCCAACTGGCCCACGCCGCGATCGAGTCCCACGCCACCGGGAGGCGCGTCACCGCCTAGAGGTTGTCAGCCTTCGACTGCAGGTAGCGCTGCTCCGGGAGGCTGGTGGTGCGGCGGGCGGCGGCCAGGTAGTGCTCGTGAGCCTTGAGCGGCTCACCGAGGCGTTCGTAGAGATGCGCGCGGACGGCGTCCAGGCGGTGGGTCTCGGTGATGTTCTTGTCGTCCTCGATGGTCGCGAGCAGGTCGAGGCCCGCCTGCGGGCCGTCCACCTGGGCGAGGGCGATCGCGCGGTTGAGCGTGACCATCGGGTTCGGCGCGAACTTCTCCAGCACCAGGTACAGCGCGTGGATCTGCTGCCAGTCGGTCGCGTCCGCGCTCGGTGCCTCGGCATGGACGGCGGCGATCGCGGCCTGCAGCTGGTACGGCCCGACGGTGCCCTGTTGCAGGGTGTGCAGGATCAGGTCGGCGCCTTCGGTGATCTGCGCGCGGTCCCACAGTGAACGGTCCTGCTCGTCGATCGGGACCAGGCCGCCGTCGGCCGTCGTCCGGGCGGCGCGCCGCGAGTCGGTGAGCAGCATCAACGCGAGCAGACCCGCGACCTCGCCGTCGTCCGGCAGCGCCGTACGCAGCAACCGCGCCAGCCGGATCGCCTCCGCGGTCAGCTCGACGCGCTGCAGCTCCTCCCCCGAGCTTGCCGTGTACCCCTCGTTGAAGATCAGGTACAGCACCTGCAGCACCACCCGCAGCCGCTCGGCCTGCTCCGCCGCCGGCGGCATCTCGAACCGGCTGCCGGCCGCCTTGATGCTCTTCTTCGCGCGGCTGATCCGCGGCGCCATCGTTGCCTCGGGCACCATGAACGCCCGGGCGATCTCCGCCGTCGTCAGGCCGCCGACCGCTCTCAACGTCAGCGCCACCTGGGATGCGGGCGTGACCGCCGGATGACAGCACAGGAACAACAGCGTCAACGTGTCGTCGGCATCCGGCCCCGAGTCCACGTCGGCACCCGGAGCAACCAGCTCGTCCGGCCCGGCCATCGCCGCCAGGTTGTCCTCACGCCGCCGCCGCGCGCTCTCGCTCCGGAACGCGTCCGTCAGCCGCCGCGTCGCGACCGTGATCAACCAGCCCCGCGGGTTCGCCGGTACGCCGTCCACCGGCCACTGCGTCGCCGCCGCCAGCAGCGCCTCCTGTACGGCGTCCTCACACAGGTCGAACTGCCCGTGCCGCCGCGCCAGGAACCCCAGCACCTGCGGCGCGAGCTCCCGCAACAGCCCCTCCACGTTCACCCCGCCGAGCCTAGCGTGCACAGCGACAGGACATGTACGCCGATCAGCACCACTCCGCCGACCGGCCGAGCGTCTGTATCGCCGCTCGGGGCGGACATCTCCTGTCGCTCTGTCCTCATCTGAACGACCACCCGGACCAGCCGCCGGCGCTGATCGCGATCACCGGGCCGCGCGGCGGGTCGGACTCGTACTGCGGGTACTTCGCCACGAGCAACTCGACCGCCGCCGGCTCCTCCGTCGGCACCCCAGCCGAACCGTCCACGCGGACCCACCACAGGTGTGTCCAGTCCTCGTCGTACTCGTCCACGAGCAGCGCCACTTCCGGGTGGGCGGCGATGTTCCGCAGCCGTTTCAGCGCGGTGGTCGTCTTCGGCTTCTGGTCGACGGCCACGAACAGCGAGTCACCATGGACGGCGTAGGTCACCGGGACGATGTGCGGCCGCAGGTCCGCGCCGACGGTCGCCAGCCGGCCGACCCGCGCCGCCGCGACCCGCGCCCTGCACTCCGCTTCGTCCAATCGCACCCCACGACCCTAACTGGAGGCGGTGTAGGAGCGTCAGCGTTGGAGGTGACGGAGCACTGCGGTGGGGACCTTCCGGGTGATGGGGCCGAGGAGCGACGCGTCGCGCAGTGCGGTACGCGCCGCGAGGTGACCGCACGCGCCGTGGACGCCGCCGCCGGGGTGGATCGCCGAGCTGCCGAGGTACAGCCCGTCGACGAAGGTCCGCGCGCTGCCCAGACCGATCGTCGGCCGGAACACCAACTGCTGGTGCAGCTGCATCGTCCCGCCGCCCAGAGCGCCGAAGCCGAGCGCCGCGTTCGCGGACTCCAGCGAAGACGGCCGCTGCAGGTCCCGCCCGACGATCAGGTCGCCGAAGCCTGGGGCGAACCGCTCGATCGCGCGCTCCATCCGGCCGGCCAGCTTCTCCGCCGACGCGTCGTCCGCGATCCCGCGCGGGAGATGTGCGTAGGCCCAGACCGCCTCGGTGCCGGCCGGCGACCGCGACGGGTCCGACTTCGTGGTCTGCCCGATCAGCAGGAACGGCTGCGACGGCACCCGCCCGGTGTCCAGGTCCGCGGACAGGTGCACCAGGTCGTCCGCCGTACCGCCGAGGTGTACGACGCCCGCCGAGCGTGCCTCGGCCGCCTTCCACGGGATCGGGCCGCTGAGCCGGAAGTTCAGCTTGACCGTCGGGTAGTCCCACTCGAACCGCTCGTCCAGGTCCCGCCGCAGCCCGGCCGGAACGAGTGCCTCCGGCAACAACTCGCCGTACAGCACCGGTGCCGCCGTGTCCGCGACGACCGCCCGCTCGACTGTCACCACTTCACCGGATGCCGTCCGTACGGCGGTCGCGCGGCCGCCGGAGACGTCCACGCCGGTGACCGGCATACCCGGCACCAGCAACGCCCCGGCCCGCTCGGCCCGGCGGACCAGCGCGCCCGAGAACGCGGACGAGCCACCGGTCGCGACCGGGTACCCGACGTCCTGCGCCAGCATCGCGAGCAGCCAGCCCATCGTGCCGCTGACGCTGCCCGACAATGGGGCGTCGGCGTGCAAAGCGTTCCCCGCGAGAATCGCCGGACCCTGCCGGCCGGTGAACAGCTCCTGGCCCATCCGGTGCATCGGCATCGCCATGAACCGCGCGAACCGCAGCAGCTCCCCCGCCGAACCGAGCTTCCGGGCCAGCTGCAGCCCCGGACCGACCGGCGGCCAGGTGGTGAGCAACGCGTTCAGCAGCGGTTCGCGGACCGCGACGTACTGCTGGTAGAGCCGCAGCCAGGCCTCGCCGTCGCCCGGGTGGTCGGCGCCGAGCGACTTCGCGGTGTCCTCCGGGTCCGGGTGGATCGCGGCCGCGGCGCCGTCCTCGTCGAGCAGATGCACCAGCGGCAGCGGAGCGTGGGCCCACTTGAGGCCGAACTTCTCCAGCTCCAGGGCGCGGATCACCGGCGAGGCGACCCCGAGCGGGTAGTTCGAACTGAAACGATCGCTGATCCAGCCGCCGTCCTCGGTCGACCGCACGGCGCCGCCGAACGTGTCGGCGGCCTCCAGGACCAAGACGTCCCAGCCGGCGTCGGCAAGCGTGATCGCGCTCACCAGCCCGTTCGGCCCCGAACCGATCACCACGGCGTCAACACTGCGCGGCAGCATGCCTACGACCTTAGCCGACCGCGTCCCGCGGACCTCCTCCACTCACCGGGGGTTGGTGAGTGCTGGACGTCCGGATCTCCCGGACGAGTGCGGTGACCTCGCGGGCGCGGCCGATCATCGCGGGGTCGACCATCCGGCCGTCGGGCAGCACCAGGACGCCGCCGTTCGACACGTCGGCCTTCTCGACTGCCTCCAGCAGTTCCTCCGCGGCGGCGACCTGCTCGCGTGTGGGCGTGAAGGCTTCCACGATGGTCGCCAGCTGCCGAGGGTGGATCGCCGTACGCCCGACGAATCCCAGCGCGCGGCCTTCGGCGGACGTACGACGCAGACCGTCGAGGTCGCTGACGTTGGGGTAGACCGACATCATGGGGGCGCCGAGGCCGGCCGCGCGGGAGGCGGATACGAGGCGGGCGCGGGACCACGCGAGCCCCGCGGGACCGTCGACTCCCAGGGCACTGGAGAGGTCCGCCTCGCCCAGCGCGACGGCGACCACCTGCGGGCTCGCGGTCGCGATCTCGAACGCCCGTTCCACCCCCAGCGGTGACTCGATCAGCGCCGTGATCCTTGCCGACGGCACCTTTTCCAGTACGGCGTGCACGTCCGCGGCGCTCTCCACCTTCGGCACCCGCAACCGGACCGACGGTACGGCGGAGATCGCGGCCAGGTCGTCCGCGATCCACGGTGAGCGCAACGCGTTCACCCGGATCTCCACCGGCCGCTGCGCGTTCGCGGCGACCCAGGCCACCGCCCAGCCGCGGGCGTCCGCCTTGTCGGCGACCGGTACCGCGTCCTCCAGGTCGAACACCACCAGGTCGGGCCCGGCGGCAACAGCCTTCGCGAACCGGTCCGGCCGGTTGGCCGGGACGTACAGTGCGGTCAGCACCCGGAACTCCCCCTCACACGACTCCTGCTGCTCGCAATGCGGCGAGCTGGTCGGGCGTGACGCCGATCTCGGCGAGCACCTCGTCGGTGTTCGCGCCGTGCGAGCGCCCGGCCCACTTGATCTCCCCCGGCGACTCCGACAGCCGGAACAGTACGTTCTGCATCTCGACCGGACCGCCGAGCTCGTCGTCGTCCACGCTGACGATCGTCCCGAGTGCGGCGTACTGCGGATCGCTGACGATGCCGCGGATGTCGTGCACCGGCCCGACCGCGGCCTCGGCCTTCTCGAACTCCGCCATCACGACGTCCAGCGGCCGCGCCGCGATCCACGACCCGACCGCGTCGTCCAGCTCGTCGGCGTGCTGGGCGCGCTCGCGCCCGGTCGCGAACCACGGCTGCGCGACCAGGTCCGGGCGCCCGACCAGCGTCACCACCCGCTCGGCGATGCTCTGCGAACTCGTCGACACCGCGACCCACCGGCCGTCGGCGGTCCGATACACGTTCCGCGGGGCGTTGTTCGACGACCGGTTCCCGAGCCGCGGCTGCACGTACCCGGTCTGCTGGTACGCCGTGATGCCGCCGCCGAGCATCATCAGGATCGGCTCGATGATCGCCATGTCGATCACCTGTCCCGCCCCGGACCGGTCCCGTTCGCGCAGCGCGACCAGGACCGCGTACGCCGTCGCCAGCGCCGTGATCCCGTCCGCGAGCCCGAACGGCGGCAGCGTCGGCGGACCGTCCGGCTCACCCGTGACCGCCGCGAACCCACTCATCGCCTCGGCCAGCGACCCGAATCCGGGCCGCCGCGACCACGGCCCGACCTGCCCGAAGGCCGTCACCCGCGCGATCACCAGCCGCGGGTTCGCCTCCAGCAAGACGTCCGGCCCGAGACCCCAACGCTCCAGCGTCCCCGGCCGGAAGTTCTCGACCAGCACGTCGTTCTGCTGAACCAGCGAGAGGAACACGTCCCGACCGCGCGACAGGTCCAGCGTCGCGAGCCGCTTGTTCCGGCCGAGGGTCTTGAACCACAGCCCGACCCCGTCCTTCGACGCGCCGTGCGTCCGCGCGGCATCGGGCCGGGACGGGTGCTCGATCTTCGTGACGTCGGCGCCGAAGTCGCCGAGGAAGGTCGCCGCCAGCGGTCCCGCGAACAGCGTCGCCGCCTCCAGCACCTTCACACCGTCGAGGGCAGCAGGTCTCATCCCGCGCACCGGAAGCCGATGTTCGCCGAGCGGTCCAGCCCGCCGCCGGTGAGCACGAGCTTGAAGCTGACCTCCGGCTCCTGCGGCCCGCCGTCGGCGTACCAGTCGGAGCCTTCGGCCAGATAATGCGAACCGCCCTTGAGTATGCAGAACCGGCTGCGGCCGTCGCGGTACTCGCTCTCGGTCAGGTTCCACACCAACGGGTCCAGGCGCCGGAACCCGTCAAGCCCGGCCGCGACCTGCCACTCGTCCTCGGTAGGCAGCCGGCCTCCGCGCCACGCGGCGTAGGCCCGCGCGTCCGGCAGTTCGACGTACGTCACCGGCCGGTCCTCGGTGCCGGGCTCCGGCGCGCCGTCGACCCAGTGCTGCAGGAACCGGTTCGCGACGAGCGGCCGGTAGCCGGTCGCACGCACGAACTCGAAGTACTCCCCGTTGGTCACCTCGGCCACGGCGACCGAGATCCCCGGCAGCGAGACCTCGCGGGTGACGGTCTGGAGGTCGTGCAGACGAGGCGGCAGCGGCTTCCATTCCTCGACGTACGGCGCGGTGTCGTACAGCCCGGTCTCGCGTCGGCGATGTTTCACCGTCAAGGTGCGAGGGCCGGCGGGTACGTCGACGGTCGCACCGATCGACGCGTCACCGGAGACCGCCGGTACGGCGACCAGCGCGGCCGGCCGCATCGGGAACGCGGACTCCGGCACGTGCGCCCGCGGCAGCGTCCCGAGCCGGCGTGCGGTCGCCCGGCAGGAGGCCCCGGCGGTCGCGCCGACCCGGACGATCCCGGCCACGCCGCGACCCGGTACGACGAGGTGCACGCCGTCGTCGTCGGCGGTGATCGGGACGCCCGACGTCACGTCGTACCAGTCCCCGACCTGGTCCTCGGAGCGCAGCACGATGCCCTCGAAGTCCTCCTCGTCGCGGTTGATCAACGTCCAGAACGTGATGTCGGCGAGGTCGAACCGGGAGCCGTAGACGCCGTGCGCGCGGGCCTTGTCCGGGATCTCCGGGGTCAGCTGGATCCAGTCGCCGTCGATCAGCACCGGCGCGAACGCCCGCTGCGCGGCGACCATCCGGCGCAGCGTCGCGCGGTCCCGGGCGTTCCAGCCGACCCAGGCCGAGAACACCGACTCCCAGACCAGCATGCCGACGCCGTTCACCCAGGCGGACTGCAGCTCGTCGCTGTGGTCGCGGTTCCAGCGGCGGGTGTGGTGCATCATGTGCCGGCGCTCGAACAGGTGCGCGCGCAGGACGCCGGGCGCGTGCGTGTCGGCGAACCACTGCGCCCAGGACAGCGCGTGGTCCCCGATCCTTGCCATCGGCAACCGTGACTCGCCCTCCAGGGCGATCGCCGGGTTCGCCGCCCGGATCGCCCGCGCGAACGCCGGGTCGCCCTCCTTCAGCGTGTCCAGGAAGACGCCGTCAACGTTGTAGTCGGTGACCAGCGCCGCGAACTCGTCCGCGTCCAGGCGGGCCGCCCGGCGGGTGCCGACGTCCCACGGGTTGTAGTCGAAGAACACCTTCAGACCGAGCTCGTGCAGGTCGTCGACCAACTGGCGCAGCCCGGGGACGTCGCGGTAGAAGTCGAACTGGTTCCGGTCGTCGATCCCGATCACCGGGTACGCGTGCCAGAGCACGATCGCGTCGTACCCGCCGAACTCCGCGACGCCGTGCTCGACGAACTTCCGCGGCGTGAACCTCCCGGTCCCCACGTCGTACAGCAGGTCGTCCCAGAGCCAGACGAGCGCCACCGAGTACGCCGTCTGGGTCCACTCGCGACCGGGCTCCGCATAGTGCGAACCGTCGTACCGGGTCCGGTCGAGAGCGCCGGCCTTCCACTCCGCGAGCGTGGCCCGCCACCGCGGCAGCTCGGCCGGGTCCTCCGGGGCGCCGATGATCTTGGCGTCGTCCAGGAAGGACACGTCGGCCGTCGGGTCCACCAGGGTCGGTAGATCGATCGGCCGCGGTTCGAGCGGGTTCACAGGTATACCTCCGCATAACGCGCGTCGATTGCATCCCCGTGAGGCACCGAGGAAATCGCCCCCGCGGCCTGAACACTTAATGAAGCAGCAACGTTAGCGCGTCGGACCGCGTTCGTCAGGTCGCTTGTCGTGACCGAGTCGTTAGCTGACGCGGCAGCCAAAGCCGCGGCCAGTACCCCGCAGAACGTGTCGCCGGCGGCCGTGGTGTCGACCACCTCGACCGGTACGCCGGGGACCGCGATCTCGGCGGCGTCCCGGATCAGGATCACCGCGCCCGCGCCACCCAGCGTGACCACCGCGGCCGGCACCTTCCGGAGCAGCGCGGACCGGTCCGGCCCGGCGATCGCCTCGGCCTCGGTCTCGTTCACCACCAGCAGGTCGACCTCGGCGAGCAGTTCGTCGGACAGCTCCGCGGCCGGCGCCGCGTTCAGGATGAAGTACGGCGCCGCCGCGGCCGCCGCCTGGACAGTGCCGAACGGGATCTCCAGCTGGGCCAGCACGACCTTGGCCCGACCGATCGCGGCCAGCGCGTCGCCAGACAGCGTCAGCTCCCCGTTCGCGCCGGGTGCGACGACGATCGAGTTCTCGCCGCTGTCCTCGACGGTGATGATCGCCGTACCGGTCGGGGCCTTGCTCGTGGTCGCCAGCGACAGGTCCACGCCGTCGAGCGCGTCCCGGAGCAGCGCACCGCCCTCGTCGTCGCCCAGCGCCACCACCATCGCCGTACGGGCGCCGGCCCGCACGGCCGCGACCGCCTGGTTGGCGCCCTTACCGCCCGGGCCGCGGGTCATCGGCCCCGCGAGCACCGTCTCTCCCGGCCGCGGGATCCGCTGCACCGGCAGCACGAGGTCGACATTCGCGCTACCTACTACAACAACTTCTGGCACCACCTCAGGCTCCACCCCGGGCCACCTCCACAGTCCGCCGCGCCAGCTCGTCGATCGCGATCTGGTTCATTCCGGGAAGGCTGGTGGCCACCCGGTTGTCCAGTGGTCCCGACCACTCTGCCGGAACCCCGCGCGTGGCGCCAAAAACCGCGCCCACGGTGGCGCCGGCCGAATCCGTGTCCCAGCCACCCATGACGGCGCGGCCGACCGCGGTCCCGAAGTCCGGAGCCGTCAGGGCGTAGGCGGTGAGAGCGGTGTTGTTCACCGCGTGCACCCAGTGCAGGTCGCCGTACTCCGCATGCAACGCGTCCAGTGCCTCGTCGAGACCGGCGTCCGCGAGCGACAGCCCGAAGCGGACCGCACGGGCGATCGCGCCCTGGGCGTCGACCGCCTCCAGGCCGGCGGTCGCGGCCTTCACCGGATCGTCCAGGACCACGGCCGCCGCGGACATCGCGGCCACCCAGAGCGCGCCGTCGACACCGGCGCCGGTGTGGCTGAGCCGGGCGTCGACGAGCGCCAGCCGGGCCGCCGCCGTCCTGTCGCCGGGATGCGCCCAGCCGTACGCGTCGGTCCGGATCTGCGCGCCGATCCACTCCCGGAACGGGTTGCCGACCACACCAGCCCGAGCGGGCTCGACGCCTTCGAGGAGGTTGCGGTAGGCAACACGCTCGGCGGTGAACACGCGGCCGGCCGGCAGGTCGCCGAGCCAGCTCTGCGCCACGTCCTCGGTGGTCAGGCCGGGCCCGAAACGCTCCATCATCAGCAGCGCGAGGATCGCGAAGTTGATGTCGTCGTCCTCGGGCATCCCGTCGATGACCTCGCGCAGGCTGGTCGGCCTCGACCGCCGGTTCCACGGCCAGCGCCGCTGGATCGCGTCCGGCACGCCGACCGCGGTGATGTACTGCGAGAGCGGCCACTGGCCGGAGCTCTCCAGGATCTCCCGGATGCCCGCACGCGGGATCTTCTCGACCGGCTTGCCCAGCAGGTTGCCGGCGCACCGGCCGAGCCACGCGGCCAGCGTGCGGCTCTCCAGGTCGCTCGGCTCCCCGAGCACCGGCAGCTCCGGGATCGTGGGCTCACGCCATTCCCCTGTCCTGGCGTCGAGCACCTCCAGCAACTCCCGGGCGAGCGCCCGCAGTGCGGGGGCGGCCGGCTCGTCGGAGGCACCCGACACCGGCGCGTCCGTCGTACCTCCGGCCGCCAGCCAGCGCGCCTGCACATCGGTGACGTCGATCCCCTCGGACCGCGCCTGGACCAGCTGGTGCGGCAGAAGGTCCTCCGGCTGCACCCAGGTCAATCTCATCGGGCCTCTTCCTTCCCCTGTTGCGCCAGGCGAAACGCACACCTGGATCGTCGCCTCGACACGGGCAGATACTCCCTGGCATGCCTCGAACAGCTGTCTCCCGCCGCAGCTTGCTGACCGCCACGGGCGCCGCCGCCGCGCTCGCCCTCACCGGTAACCTCCCCGATCTCGCCGATGCGGCAGGTATATCGCGCCGCACCGACAAAAGGCCGCTCTTCACCCTCGGCGTCGCCTCCGGCGACCCACTGCCGGACGCGGTGGTGATCTGGACCCGGCTCGCGCCCGGTCCGCTCGAGCCGTTCGGCGGCATGGACGACCGCGCCGTGAACGTGGACTGGGAGGTCGCCGAGGACGAGGCGTTCCGCACGGTGGTCCGGCGGGGTACGGCGCACGCGCGCCCGGAGTACGCCCACACGGTGCACGTCGACGTCCGCGGCCTGCGTCCGTGGCGGCACTACTTCTACCGGTTCCGCGCCGCCGGGCAGATCAGCCCGGTCGGCCGCACGCGTACCGCGCCGGCGCCGGCGGACGAGCCGGGTGTGACGATGGCGGTCGCGTCCTGTCAGGCGTTCTACGACGGCTTCTACACGGCCTACCAGGACGTCGTACGGCGGGAGCACGACGTCGTGCTGTTCCTCGGCGACTACATCTACGAGGTCGGCGTCGGCCCCACGGCCGGCGTCCGGAACCAGGCGGTCCCGGTGGACTTCGCCGGCGAGATCTTCACGCTCGACGAGTACCGGGCGCGGTACGCGCTGCACAAGACCGACCCGGACCTGCAGGCCGCGCACGCGGCGGCGCCGTGGGTGGTCACGCTCGACGACCACGAGGTCGAGGGCAACTGGGCCGGGTACGTCTCCGAGGACGGTCTGCCGTACGACGACTTCCTGGTCCGCCGCGCGAACGGCTTCCGCGCGTACTGGGAGCACATGCCGCTGCGCCTCGACCAGTCCCCCGACGGCCCGTCGATCCGCCTGTACCGGCACCTGCGCTACGGACGCACCGCCGACCTGAGCATCCTGGACACGCGGCAGTTCCGCGACGACCAGACGAGCACCGGCGGGTGGCTGCCGCCGGACCAGGTGTCGACCGATCCCGCGCGCACGATCACCGGCGACGCCCAGGAACGCTGGCTCCTGGACACGCTCGGCCGCTCGACCAGCCGGTGGAACGTCGTCGCCCAGCAGGTCGCGATGGCACAGCTCGACCGCAAGACCGGACCGGAGCTCGAGCTCCCGATGGACACCTGGAACGGGTACACCGCGTCCCGCGACCGCGTGCTCTCCGGCGTCCGCGACCGGAACGTGCAGAACTTCGTGGTACTCACCGGAGACCTGCACCGCAGCGTCGCCTCCGACCTCCGGGTGAACTTCGCGGACCCGGCCACGCCGGCGATCGGCACCGAGTTCGTCACGACGTCGATCTCGTCCGGCAAGGACGGTGTCGACGCGGACGCCACCGGTCGCGCACTGCTCGCCGAGAACCCGCACATCAAGTTCCAGAACGTGCAGCGCGGCTACCTCAGCTGCCGGCTCGACCGCACCGCGTGGACGTCGGAGTTCCGCATCGTCGACCGCGTCACCACCCGCGGCGGTACGGCGTCCACGCGCGCCACCCTGGTCGTCGAGAACGGCCGTCCCGGAACCCACCTCGCCTGAACGGACCAGCCGATGCCCCGACCCCGCAGTACCGTCCTGCTCGCCCTTCCCCTGGCCCTCCTGGTCCCGGCCGCCGCCGTTGCCAGCAGCAACGACCACGTCGAGATCAGCGCCACCCCGCAACCGGTCGAGGTCGTTCCGCTGCCGTGCTTCCCGTCCGGCAAGCTGACGCTCGGAATGACCAACACGGGCCGGAAGCCGACGATCGCCGACATGCACGTCTCCGGAGACCTGGCACTGACCTTGTCCCGGCACCAGTTCTCCAGCTACCTGCCGGTCGGCCAACTGGTGAAGGCGCCGCTCGAGATCACCGTTCCGCGCGGCACCGCGCCGGCGAACCACACCGTCGACCTCAGCATCGACCGGGACCACCTGAAGGTACCGGTCGTCGTCCAGCCGGTGCCGGTACGGGACAACGTGCTGCTCGGTGAGCAAGCCGTCGCCTCGTCCACCAACGGCGACATGAAGCTGTGCGGCGGCGTCGACGGCAACACCGACTCCGAACAATGGGGCGCCAGCGGCTGGCACGACGCCACCAAGGGCGTCTTCCCCGACACGTACGGCGTCGACCTCGTACAGCCGACCACGATCCGCCGGATCGTCCTGCAGACCCTCGACTCCCGGCGCTATCCGGCGGCCGTGATGGGCCTGCGGGACTTCGACGTCCAGGTCCGCGCGACCCAGGGCGGTCCGTGGACCACCGTCCAGGAGTTCCGCGGCAACACCACCGGCCGGCTCACCGTCACCTTCGAACCGATGGCGGTCGTCGCCGTCCAGGTGGTCGTCCACGACTCCAACGACCACGGCTACTCCCGGATCATCGAGCTCGAGGCCTACGACAACTGACATTCAGACCAGCACGTCCAGCACGGCCGTCCGCCGGGCCCAGCGCTCGGCGTCGGCCGCGCGGATGTCCTGCGCGACCGCCGCCATCACCCGTCCGGGCTGCACGAGATCGGTCTTGCTCGCCGTACCGATCTCCGTCACCCAGTCCTGCGGTACGCCGTCCAGGCCCTGGAGCGCACCGGTGACCGCGCCGGCCATCGAGGCGATCGAGTCCGCGTCGCGGCCGTAGTTCGTGCCGCCGAGGACTGCCCGGCGTACGTCGCCCTCGGAGACGAGCACGAACCCGAGCGCCACCGGCAGCTCCTCGATCGCCTTCGTGCGGCTGGGCCGCCGCGCGTCCATGGACAGCTCGCGGTAGTTCGGGCCGACGGTGTCGTACGGCTCGATCGCCTTCCGGAGTACCGGGATCGCCTGCTCCCAGTCGGTGATGCCCTGGGCCGCTTCGGCGACCGCCTCGACGGCCCTCCGAGTGCCGTCCTTGGCCAGTGCCGCCGCGGCCTCCACCGCGGACGCGGCCGTTGCCCCGGGCACCATCGCGGCGGCGACGGCGGCCGCGAACACGCCGGCCGCCTCCCGCCCGTAGCTCGACTGGTGCGCACCCGCGACGTCCAGCGCCTCGGCGTACGCCCCCTCGGGATCGCCCGCGTTCGCGATCCCGACCGGCGCCATGTACATCGCGGCGCCGCAGTTCACGATGTTGCCGACGCCGGCCTCGCGCGGATCGACGTGCCCGTAGTGCAGCCGCGCGACCAGCCACTTCTCGGCCAGGAACACCCGCTGCAGCAGCAACGCGTCCGCCTCGAGCTCCGGGACCCAGCGGGTCCCGTTCAGCATCTTCGGCACCAGCGACTCGGCCACCGCGTAGGCGTCCAGGTGCGTCCGGCGTTCGTCGTACACCTCGACCAGCGCGTGCGTCATCAAGGTGTCGTCGGTGATGTGCCCGTCGCCCTTGTGGTACGGCGCGATCGGACGCGCGGTCCGCCAGTCGTCGTACCACGGGCCGACGATGCCGGTCACCCAGCCGCCGTGCCGCTCCCGGATCGCCTCCGGGGTCCAGCCCTCGACGGCACCACCGATCGCGTCACCGACCGCGGCCCCGGCGAGGACCCCCGTTGCCTTCTCCTCGATCAAGGACATCAGTTGTTGACCTGACCCCATCCGTCGCTCAGCTTCTTGCCCAACGCCTGCAGATCGGTCTTGTTCGCCAGGAACTCCTGGAACGCCGGCGTCGCGATCTGGTCCTTCCACTTCGGGTAGTTGTCCACGCTCTGGAACGGCGCCTTGGTGAGCTCGGTGCCGGAGGCAAGCGTCTGCTCCCAGCCGTTCTTCCCGCCGGTCGCCTTCTGGATCGCGTCCCGGGCCGCCTGGGTGCTCGGGATCAGCTGGTCGCCCTGACCGACCGCGGCCAGGTTCTCGGCCTTCATGAAGTAGTCGATGAACTTCGCCGACTGCTCGACGTGCTTGCCCTCGGCCGGCACCGACAGCGTCTGCGGGTTCGCGGCCTGCTTGGTGCTGGTGCCCTTCAGCGGCGGCAGCACCTCCCACTGGAAGCCCTTCGGAGCCTCGGAGAGGATCTGCTGCGCGACGTAGTTGCCGGCCACGATCATCCCGTACTTGCCGGCGTAGAACCCGGGCAGTACGTCGGTGCCGCCCTGGGTCAGCGAGGTCGGGTCGATCGACTTGTCGTCGTACGCCATCGCGTGGATCCGCTTCGGGACCTCGAGCTCCGCATCGCCGACGACCGCCTTCGCGTCCTGGCCGGAGCCGTCGAAGTACTTCGCGTCGAAGTTCAGGCCGAGGTTCAGCATCGTCGCGGTCGGGCTCTTCAGACCCCAGCCGAGACCGTACTTGCCGCCCTTGGTCAGCTTCTTCGCGTCCGCGGCCAGGTCGTCCCAGCTCAGCGAGTCACCGGTCGCGGTGATCCCGGCGGCCTTGAGCATCGCCGTGTTGCCGAACACGACGTACGACTGCAGCAGCGTCGGCGCACCGTAGATCTTGCCGTCCTTGGAGACCGTGTCCCAGACGCCCTGGGAGACGGCGTCCTTGGTCTGCTGGCTGAGGTACGGCGAGAGGTCCGCCAGGTAGCCCTGGTTGATGAACCCGGTGATGTCGGCGGACTCGTCGTGAATGATGTCCGGCGCGGTGCCGCCCTGGAACTGGGTGACCAGCTGGTCGTGCACCGAGTCCCAGCTGCCCTGGACGTACTCGACCTGGATGTTCGGGTTGGCCGCGTTCCAGTCGTCGACGATCTTCTTCGTCGCGGCGACCGTGGTCTTCTGGAAGGCGAGGCTCTGGAACTTGAGCGTGACCTTCTCGTTCGAACCGCCCGAGCTGCTGTTGTCGTTGCTGTTGCCCCCACACGCCGCGAGCGCCACCAGTGCACCCGCCGCGAACAACGCGGTCATGACCTTCTTCATTACCTCTCCTAACCTTTCACTGCGCCGCTCAGCAGGCCGGACGTCAGCCGGCGCTGGAGGAAGGCGAAGAACACCAGACTTGGCACGGTCGCCAGCACCGAGGCGGCGGCGAGCGGGCCGAACTGCACCTGGCCCTCGGCACCGACGAAGCGGGCGAGTACCAGCGGGAGTGTCTTGAGCTGCGGGTCCTGCAGCAGGACCAGGGCGAAGAAGAACTCGTTCCACGCCGAGATGAAGGTGAACATCGCGGTCGCGATCAGCCCTGGCCGGAGCAGCGGCATCACGATCGACACGATCGTCCGCAGCCGGGAAGCGCCGTCCACGGACGCTGCCTCTTCCAGCTCACGCGGTACGGCGGCGACGTACCCCTGCAGCATCCACAGCGCGAACGGGAGCGACCAGACCATGTACACGATCACCACGCCGGGGATCGTGTTCGTCAGGTGCAGCGGGCGCAGGATCATGAACAGCGGGATCACGATCAGGATCACCGGGAACACCTGGCTGACCAGGATCCAGCCGTTCGTCAGCGGCCGCAGCCGGCTGCGGAAACGGGCCAGCGCGTACGAGACCGGGAGCGCGACGATCAGCACCAGGATCGTGCTGTAGATCGAGATCTGCAGGCTGTTGCCGAGACCGCGGACCAGGCCCTGCTCGCTCAGCGCGTCGCTGTAGTTCGACAGGTCGAAGTGCTTCGGCAGGATCGACGGCGTGATGCTCGCGAACTCCTGCGGCGACTTCAGCGAGCTGGAGATCAGCCACAGCAACGGGAAGCCGAGGAACACCAGGTAGCAGACGACCGCGACGTACTGCAGGAAGCGGGTTGCGGGTCTCGTCCTCATGCTTCGCTCCGGAGCCGGTTCCGCAGGTAGAAGAACAGGAACAGGATGATGATGACCACCATCACGTCACCCATCGCGGCGGCCATCCCGAAGTTGCCGTAGCGGAACGCCTCGTTGTACGCGAACAGCATCGGCAGCATGGTCTTGCCGCCCGGGCCGCCGGCGGTCAGCACGTAGACCAGGCCGAACGAGTTGAAGTTCCAGATCATGTCCAGGCTGGTGATCGCGACGATCACGGTCTTCAGCTGCGGCAGCGTGATGTTCCAGAACTGGCTCCACGCGCCGGCGCCGTCGACCGCGGCCGCTTCGTACAGCGTGCGGTCGATGCCCTGCAGGCCGGCGAGCAGCGTGACCGTGGTCATCGGCATGCCGACCCAGATCCCGACCACGATCACGGCCGGCAGCGCCGTGCTGAAGTCGCCGAGGAAGTTGATCGGGTGGTCGGTGAGGTGCAGCTTCTGCAGGATCTCGTTGACCGGGCCGTTCGTCGGGTGCAGCAGCAGCCGCCACATGATCGCGACCACCACCGGGGGCATCGCCCACGGGATCAACGCGAGCGTACGGGCGACGCCGCGGAACTTGAGGTCGGTGTTCAGCAGCAGCGCCAGGCCGAGCGCGGCGACGAACTGCAGAATCGTCACCGACAGCGTCCAGATCACGCCGATCCGGAACGAGTCCCAGAACAGGTTGTTGTGCAGGAGCTTGGCGAAGTTGCCGAAGCCGACGAAGTTCGTCTCGACGTGCAGTCCGGCGCGGGCGTCGGTGAAGCCGAGCGCGATGCCGCGGATCAGCGGGTAGACGCTGAGGATCAGCACCGGCAGCAGCGCAGGCAGGAACAGCAGGATCGCTTCCCTGTTCTGCTTGGGTTTCCCCGCCTTCTTCTTCACCGGCGCCGGCGCGGTCAACGTGGCCGTCACGGGGTGGACCTCCTGATACTCAAGGACGGCTGTACGACGATCCGCCGCGGCGTCCGGTCGTTGTCGTCGATCCTTGCCAGCAGCAACTCGGCGGCCCGCCGCCCCCGCTCCGCGGACCCCAGGTTCACGCTCGTCAACGGCGGGAAACTCTGCTCGGCCAGCTCACTGTCGTCCATCCCGACCACAGCCACGTCGTTCGGTACGTCGAGCCCGGCCGCCGCCAGCTCGTGCATCAAACCCACCGCGAGCAGGTCGTTCGCACAGATCACCGCGTTCGGCTTGGCACGCAGCACGTCACCGCTTACCCTCCGGCCGGCGGCGAACGTGAAGTCTGCGGCCTCGGCCACTGCGATCGGCTCGAGATCGTGGGCCCTCAGCGCTTCGGCGAAGCCCTTCGCACGCGCCGCGCCGGGGACCGTGTCGGCAGGCCCGTTCAGGAAGGCGATACGCCTGCGGCCGCAGTACGTCAGGTGGTCGACGGCGAGCAGCATGCCCTTCGGGGAGTTCGCCCGCACCGTGTCGACGCCCGCCTTGGACGGCACGCTACCGGCGACGACCACCGGCACCTCGCACGCGCGGATCGCCTTCACCAGGTCCTCGTCGACGCGGATCGGGCTGATCAGCAGACCGTCGGCGTACCCGCGGGCCATCCCCTGCACCAGCGCGACCTCGTCGACCACGTCCGGCCCGGTCGTCGTCACCACCAGCCGGTACCCGGCGGCGGACACGACCTCCTCGACCGCGCGCATCATCGTCACGTACACCGGGTTGCCGACGTCGGCGACCGCCAGCGTGAGCTGGAACGTCCGCCCGACCTTCAGCGACCGCGCCCGCGCGTCCGGCACGTACCCGAGCTCGGCGACGGCGCGCCGTACCCGCTCGGTCATCTCCTCGGTGGCCGGCAGCCCGTTCAGCACGCGCGACACCGACGCCACCGAGACCCCGGCTGCCCGGGCCACCCCAGCGATCGTCGGACGACTCACGCCGACCTCCTGTAATCGTTCTTGTAATCGTTTACAGGCCAGAGCCTAGGTCGCTGTCCGAGTCCCGTCAACACCGCACGGCCCGCAGCGGGCGTCGCTGCGGGCCGTGCGATCGAACTGTTGTCTCACCCCTTGCTCAACACCGCGTCCTCAGTTGCGGGTTCGGGAGTACCGGGCTCGTCGACGTGCCGCCGAACCGGGCCAGGTCCGGCGTGCCGTACTGCGCGGTCTTGCCGAAGTCCCGCACGGTCCGGTGCTTGATCACGTTGCCGAAGTTCCACGTACAGATTCCGGATCCCAGCGACGACCGGCCCAGACTCCAGAACGGGTAGAACGCGGCCCCTTGCGGGGGCGTCGTACAGCCGGCCCCGGTCTGGGTGTTGCAGAGGATCTCCGACGCGCCGACGTTCGTCTCGAACTGCACGGACGGATACGTGTGCCCGCCGCCGGTGAACGGCCCGAGATACTCGAACGAGGTCGGATGACCACGCGTACCGTCCGGCCAGTCGGCCTGGTACGACGACCCGTCGAAGTCCAGGTCGCCGTTCTGGAACACGTTCTCCTGGCACCCCGCGATCGGCCACCGATCGACCACCGCCTTGCCGTTCACCGTCGTGATCCGCGGACCCGCGATCATGCAGTTCGCACCGGAGAACTCACAGTTCACGCCACTCGCCGAGTCGTTGGTCGGACAGGCCGCACCGGTCTCGGTGGTCGCGTTCTGGCAGAGCCCGGTCGCCGGGTCGCACGGACCCTCGCCGGAACCGTTGCCCTCGGCACCACCGTTGCAGACCTGGTAGACGGTCGGATCCGAGAAGCTCTGCCCGTTCGCGAAGGTCGCGCTGACCGGCAACCGGCTCGACACGCTGGAGCACGCCTCGAAGTGCCCGAGCTCGTCCTGCATCAGCACGCCGCCTTCCAGCGCCGCCCACGGGACCTGGTTCTGCTGCTGCGCGCTGCTGAACTCCGGGTGGAAGTCGAACGGCGTGCCGCTGCAGTCGGCGATGTTGGTGTTCATGAACCCGTTCGCGGCACTGGCCACGATCGACCCGCTGCGACCGGTACTCAGATCGTCGATTCTCGCCAGCAGGCCGTGCGCGGTGTCGCGCATCACCACCCGGAGTACGTCGCCCTGCCCCATCTTCAGGGTCCGGTGGTTCCCCGTCAGCGTGGACACGTCGGTGAGCTGCGGACTCGGCGGCCCGGCCGGTACGCCGTCGGTCTGCAGGAACGCGAAGTTCACCGGCTCGATGCAGTTGTTGTTGCAGGTCGCGAACCCGAACGTGCAGGACAGGCTGTCGATCGTCAACGCCGCGCACCACTTGTTCGCGTCACAGCTCGGCGCGTCGATGAACGGAGTGAACCCCGGCGGGTAGAACTGCAGCTCCATGAACGCGGAGCCGGCCCCGTTCGGGTCGTCGATCGCGGAGCTGTTGGTGTCGCTGTCCGGCCTACACGGGTTCTGCGGGTACGACTTCGGGTCGCACAGCGGCAGCCCGAACCACGGCGCCGGGCTGAGCTCGGCGTACTTGCTCACCGCCGGGCTGTTCACGGTCGGTGTCGCGTGCGGATCCCTGGACAGCCGCATCAGATAGCTGATGTCGTTCGCGCTACCCGGCCGGCTGGAGATGAACTTGACCGACGGTTCGTCGTGACCGATGTAGTGCTCGTTGTCCTCGAAGCGCCAGGGCACCCCGTTCTTGTCGACGGCGACCGGGTCCGTACACAGCCCGCCCAGCCCGTTCTTCACCGACTTGTACTTCGGGCTGAACCCGTTGCAGTCCATCATCCCGATCGCGTTCGGCTTGACCGTGGCCGGAGCCGCGGCGGTTGCCTGCCACCCCAGAGCCGGCAGCATCGCGATCGCGAGTGTGACGACCGCGGCCCCTATGCCCCAGCGATTTCTCCACCGACTACTCGATCTGCGCATCGGCGTGCCTCCACCCCGCAGCAGGGGCCCGAGGCTGGGCCGGCGACGGCTCAGGGCCCCCTAGTGGACCGCCGTCGGTGCAACAAGGCCAGGCTTATTCCTCGTGTTCACCCGCTGTCAATAGGTGAACACGCTTCTCAGCGGGCGCTCAGGCGCCTGCTCAGTCCTCGTCTTCCTCGGCACCCGGACGCTCGGCCCACGGGCTCTCCTTGGCCGGCCGGACGACGATCAGTTTGTCGCCCGCGGCAAGCACCGAGACGTTCGAGTCGTAGTACCGGTGCACCTTGCCGTCCCGGACCACCGACACCACCCGGTCCGGCAGCGCCGACGGCGGCTTGCCGACCTCGCGCCCGAGCACCGGGCGCTCGGCGACCTCGAGGCCCTCGCCGTACGTCAGCAGGTCCTCCATCACCTCACCGAGGTTCGGGCTGACCGAGGTCAGGCCGAGCAGCCGGCCGACCGCCTCCGACGAGGTGACGACCGCGTCCGCGCCGCTCTGCCGGAGCAGCGGGACGTTGTCCTCCTCGCGGACCGCGACCACGACGTGCGCGTTCGGGTTCAGTTGCCGGACCGCCAGCGTGACCAGCACGGCCGAGTCGTCCCGGTCGGTCGTCACGATCACCTCGCGCGCGGTCATCACCTCGGCACGCCGCAGTACCGTCCTGTTGGTCGCGTCGCCGTGGAACGCGGCCATCTGGTCGTTGCCCGCGTCCCCGATCGCCTGCGCCCGCGGGTCGATCACCACGATGCTGTCGCGCTTCACCCCGTTGCTGATCAGCGTCTGCACCGCTGACCGGCCCTTGGTGCCGTAGCCGACGACGATGGTGTGGTCCTTCATCCGTTTCCTCCAGCGCGTGTCGCGCATGATCCGGCGACCCTCGTTGGCCAGCACTTCCAGTGTCGTACCGACCAGAACCACCAGGAACGCGATCCGCAGCGGCGTCACGATGAAGGCGTTCACCAGCCGGGCACCGGGCGACACCGGCGTGATGTCGCCGTACCCGGTCGTGGTGAGCGTGACGGTCGCGTAGTAGATGCTGTCGATCAGCCCGACTTTGTCGTCGTAGCTGTCGCGGTACCCGTCACGGTCGACCACCACGATCAGCACCATCACGGTCAGCAGCCCCAGCGCGATCAGGAACCGCGTGAAGAGCTGAAAGAGCGGCGAGCGTGTGCTCGCGGGCAGATTGACCAGGAGACCATGAGGGTTCCGACCGGGGGGAAGGGGTGGCACGATGACGACGATATTCCACCGCGGGCCGATCCACCTCATGCGACAGGCTCCGGTCGGACAGTGCGACACTCACCATCAGGCTGTCGCCGTCGCGGACCACCCGCGAACGCATCCGCAACCGCTCCAACGTCCGGAGCATCGCGTGGTTCTCCGGCTGCACCATGCACACGATCCGGTCCGCGCCGCGGGTGCGCGCCCCGTCGACCACCTCGCGCAGCAGCCGCAGCCCGAGCCCCTGGCCCTGCCAGCCGTCCTCGACCAGCACTGCGACCTCCATCGTCGTACTGCCGAGCTCCTCCCACGGCGCCGCCGTCGCCATCCCGATCACCGCGTCGCCGACGCACGCCACGATCGACACGCCGCCGGCCGGAGCGGACAGGTGCCGCGCCGTCCGGGCGGTGAGCTTCGGCATCGGCACGTGGTAGCGGCGCGTGCGGCTCTCGTACGAGCACCGGTCGTGCATCGCGACGACCGCGTCGGCGTCGTCGACGGTCGCGATCCTGGTGATCGGTACGCCGCTGCCGGGGCGCGGGCCCTCCGGCGTCTCGAAGCGCTCGGCCAACCGCCCCGCGATCTCCACCAGTACGTCGGCCCGCGCCCACTCCGCCGGCGTGTACTCGTCGAACCCCTGCAGGGCGCCGAGCTCGTCGTCGACCGACACCGGGTCGTCGATCAACCGCAGTACGGCGCGCAGGTACCGGGTCGGGGCGTCGTGGAGTACGGCGGCCTGGCACGGGCGGACCGTCGTACGGACGCATCCCGCCTCCGCGACCAGCGCGGCCAGGTCGTCGGCGGTCCAGCCGACACCGGTGGAGACGACCAGTTCGTCGATCGCACCGGTCTCGGAGGTGAAAACCTCCAGGTGAAGGATGTTGATGTCGTCCGCACCACACCGTGCAGCGAGTTCGGCCAGCGCACCGGGCCGGTCGGCGAGTTCGGTCCTGATCTTCCAGAGCATGCGGACGCCCTCCCTCGTGGAAACGTGCTTTCCACTCTGCGTCCGGCCTGTTGCCCCGCCGGGTCCGGGATGTTACGCCCGCGTCAACGTTTGCGCCGGATCCTCGGCAGGTGCGGGCGACTTCTGGGCAGCACGACCGGGGTCTCGCGTTTGTCGAGGTCGGCGTGCCGCAGCAGCTCCGGGTAGGTGGCCTGCGGTGCGGCGGGGTACGTCGTCACGATCGCGTCGCCGGAGAACACGAAGAAGATCGCCTGACCCTCCTTGATCACCTTCAGCAGCGTCCCGTCGCGGACCGTCAGCGCGTGCTCGAAAGCCTTCCGGCGCGCGGTCCGCTTCGCCCAGGCGGCCTGGACCGCCTGCTGCGCGGGCTCCCGCCCGTGCCGGACCGCCTCGACGAACAACGGGCCGTACCGCACGCCGTACTTCACCAGATTCTTGGCCAGTTTCCCGTTGGCTTTCCCCGCGCCTGCCATGGTTCGAGCGTACAGACCTCGACGGCCAGGACGGTCAGACGGCGGGCTTCCAGATGTACGGGACGGTGACCGACACCGGGCGAAGGCCGAGCCGGGCGAGGATGCCGCGGCTGTCCGGCGACGCGTCGACCTGCAGGTACTTGTAGCCGCGCTCGGCCGCGAGGTTCCGCCGGTAGGCGACGTGCGCGCGGTAGATGCCCTTGCCGCGCCACTCCGGCAGCGTCGAACCGCCCCACAGCGAGGCGAAGTCCGTACCCCGGTGCAACCGGATCCAGGACCCGCAGACCATCTTCGGGTCCTCCTCGTCGGTCTCCGCCACCAGCACCGTGCCCGGCTCGTCCGCGTTCGCGATGTCCGCGCTCAACGCGTCCGGCAGCCAGTCGTGCGAGTAGCCCCAGACCTCCTCCTCCATCGCCTGCATGCGTTCGAGGTCGGCGTACTCCGTGATCTCCCGCAGCCGGATGCCCTCCGGGAGCACGACCTCGGACGCCAGCTCGGCGATGTCACCGATCAGCAGGCACTCCTCGTCCTCCGGGACGAAGCCGGCCTTGGTCAGCCGCTGCGGGAGGTCCTCCGGCAGGTCGTGGGTGTAGTACTTCCACTCGAACTTGGTCCCGCGCTCCCCGAAGAACGTGACCTGGTCGGCGATCAGCTGGTCCAGCTCCGGGCCGTCGACGCCGCCGAGGTACTGGAGGAACCCGTTGCCTTCGATGCCGATACTGCGGATCACCGCACCGACCTGCTCCACGGTGTCGCGGCCCTTCCGGGTGCGGATCTGCTGGTCGTACGCGGTCCGGAGCGCGACGGCCTCCGGCGAAGTGTCGAGAGGAATCACGGGATCAGTAGACCAGGTGGCCGCAACCCGATATTTCGCGCGTCGGCATGCGGCTGTCGGTGGCGTCAGGCACCATGGAGGCCGTGAGTACGCCCAATCCGCGTCGGCCGGTCATGCCCGGCAACAAGCTGTTCGAGTCGCTGCCCGGTGCCGCCGACCCGGCCACCGTGACCGAGGCCGCGCACCGGACCGCCGAACTGCTGGTCCGCGGGGTGCGGAAGTCGGAGGACGCCGAAGTCCACGCCCGGGTGGTCAAACTCGCCGACGAGTACGGCCTCGACGAACTCGCCGAACTCTGGTCCGACTCCCCCGCCGACTCCCTGCCCGGCGCACTCTGGCGGCTGTACGTCCTGCGCTCCTGGGTGCACGCGAACGCCGACGAGGTCTCCCGCGAGTTCAGCACCGGCCGTTCGTACGCCGAAGTACACGCCGTCGTCGCCGGCGTCGCCGAACCCCCAGGTCCGCGCGAGGTCCGCGACATGGTCGACGCCGTCCTGCGCGGCGTCGCCACCGGCGACTTCGCCACCACCCTGGACCGCGCCGCCGCCTTCGCCCGCATCATCGCCACCGGCCGCGCCCACCTGGCCGACGACGGCCACGACCGCGTCCTGTCCGCCGCCAAACTGGTCGAGACCGCAGACCAGCTACAGACCGCCGCCCGGGCGGAACGCGCCGGACAACTCTGGTAGTTGCACGTCGGCCGAACGGATGCTATGGCGTCCCGAACCGCGAAATCCCAACAGGACAAGGCGTTTGAGCACCCGCTACACTGTTCGAGGTGCCGGGCCGGTGCAAGCCCCGGGTCCCAAATTAAGCCGCTACGAGCGGCCACGCGCCGTGAGGCGCTTCCCGGCCCGGCACCACCAAACCGCGATGGGCCACCTGATCTGCGTAGTTCTACCCAAGCGCCTAACCCCCCGCGCTGTTAGCTTCGTCGGCTGTGAAGCGGATTGCGGCAGGTGCGATGGTGCTGATACTGGCGGGCTGTTCGACCGTGCAGTCGAAGGACGTGCGGACGAGCGGAATCACCGCCACCTACGTCGTCACGCTCCCGGAAACAACCGAGGTCGCGGACGTGAGTGCGTCGTACCGGGTGGGCACGCTCACCTTCATCGAGCTCGGCGACGGTGAGTCGGTCACGACGTCCGGCGGTGGCAAGGAGGTCAAGCTCAAGCACCACAAGTCCGTGGGCGTCACCGACTACGACGGACAGCTCGACGGTGTGGTGGCCGCGGGGACCGAGATCACGTTCGACCTCACCCGAGGAAAGGCCGACGGCTCCGCGCCCAAGTCCACGGTCAAGCTCCCGGAACGAGTGAAGCTCACCGCACCCCAGACCGGTACGACGTACTCCCGCCGCGCCGCACTCCCCGTCCGCTTCGACAGCGGCCCGTCCGACCTGCCGTCGCTGGTCTCCTGGGCGGGCGACTGCATCCAGGCCGGCAGCCTGCAACTCGAAGCAGGCCGTACGTCGGTCAGCATCCCGCCCGGCTCGATCCACCCCGTCACCGGAACCCCCACCCCCGGCCGCAAGCCACCGACCACGTGCGACGTCACCCTCAGCCTCACCCGCCGTACCGCAGGCACCCTGGACCCCGCCTTCAAGGACGGCTCCATCACCGCTCAGAGCGAGTCCACCCGTCAAATCACCTCCGCACCCTGACCCCTTCGGGACAGACGGACAGGACATGTCCACCGGCTGGGTAGTGCACCCGAGCGTGATCCGGTCCGCGCGTACACCGTCTCGCGGGTGCACTACCTGTCGAGGTGGCACGGTCAGGGTCTGACCTCCGTCACGGTGGTGACGTCCTCGCCCCTGCGGAGGGCCTTGCGCTGTTTGATCGCGCCGTTCCCTTCTTTGAACGCACGGGCGATTCCGTCGCTCACCAGGTCCACCGCGTCGAGCTCGTGCAGGGCCGGCTCGACGCTCTCACGCAACTGGTCGATCACCTGTCGCATCGGCATCGCTTCGGCATGGAGTACGTCGAGACCTCGTGCGGTGAGACCGTCCCGCGCGGCCAGCCAGTACCCGGCCCGCAGTACCTCAGGTTCCAGCTTCGGTCCCCTCGTTCCGTCCGCCAGCGCGGTCATCACCACGGCCCGGACCAGCGTCGCGAGCAACACTGTCTCGTCCACCGTGAGCGGTACGTCGCTGACCCGTACCTCGACCGTCGGCAGATGGGACGACGGCCTGATGTCCCAGTAGACCATCTGCTCGTCGATCAGCGTCCCGGCCGCCAGGTGCATCGCGACCAATGCGTCGTAGTGCTCGACCGATTCCAGGTACGGCGGGGCGCCGGCGCTCGGCCACCGCGTCGTCATCAACCATCGCCAGCTGGCGAATCCGGTGTCCTGGCCGAGATAGACCGGTGAGTTGGCGGTGAGCGCGAGGAACGCGGGCAACCACGGACGAAGGTGGTTGCTGACCTTGGTGGCGGTGTCCCTGTCCGGCACCTCCACGTGCACGTGACAACCGCAAACACCTTGCTCCCGCGCCAGCAAACCCCATTCGCGGGCCAGCGCCTGGTACCGCGGCTTCTTCGTGATCGACTGCGCGGCGCGTCCCTGCGGAGGTACGGCGATCGCCAGCAACCGCGCGTCTTCCGCCGCCGCCGCGGCCGCCAGCTGCGACCGCATGTGCACGAGGTGGTCGTGGAGCTCGGTCGCGGACTGGCAGACCGGGGTGTTGATCTCCACCATCGCCCTGGTCAGCTCGAGCGCGACATCAAGTTCTCCCACGTCCGCGACCACGGCCTTGCTCCGCGGCAGCGGATCACCCGTGGCGGACACGAGGAGTAGTTCTTCCTCAACACCGAAGGACGGAGGCTTCACGCAGCACCAGTACCCATGCCCTAAGCTCTCGGGCGTGAGTTTGCCTGTGGTTACCGCGACACGGTACGTGTTGCCGCTGCGTGAAGGCGGGTCGCTGCCTGGAGTTGTCGAGGGCAACGATCTCGGCACGTACGTGATCAAGTTCCACGGCGCAGGCCAGGGGCCGAAGGCGCTGGTGGCCGAGGTGATCGTCGGGGAGTTGTTCCGGCGGCTCGGGCTGCGGGTGCCGGAGCTGAAACTGATCGAGCTCGACCCGGCGATCGGCAGGTCGGAGCCGGACTTCGAGATCCAGGAGCTGCTGATCCGGAGTGCGGGGCTGAACCTGGCCGTCGACTTCCTGCCGGGGTCCTTCGGGTACGACGGATCGGCCGGCAACCCGGGCGACGACGCGATGGCGCGGATCCTCTGGCTGGACGCGTTCGTCGCGAACGTGGACCGGTCGTGGCGGAACACGAACATGCTGGTCTGGCACAAGAACCTGTGGCTGATCGACCATGGCGCGGCGCTGTACTTCCACCACTCGTGGATGTCCGCGGAGAAGTTCGCGAGCCAGCCGTACGACGCGTCCGACCACGTGTTCTCGGTCGCCGTACCGGACGTGGCGAAGGTGGATGCCGAACTGGCCGCGGCGATCACGCCGGAACTGCTGACGGAAGTGATCGGGCTGGTGCCGAACGAGTGGATCCAGGACGGTGACCGGGAGCGCTACCTCGGGCACCTGCTCAAGCGCCTGGAGCATCGGTCCGCGTGGGTGCCGGGAGGTGCGCGGTGAAGCCTTTCGACTACGTGATCCTGCGGGCGGCGCCGCGTATCCAGCGCGGCGAGTTCATCAACGTCGGCGCTGTGCTCTACTGCCGCGCCCTGGACTACCTGGGCGCTGGATGGGACGTGAACCCGGACCGGCTGCGCGCCTTGGACCCTGCAGTGGACGTGGATGTCGTCTGTGCGGCCCTGGAGCAGGTCAGGGCGATCTGCGCGGGTGAGCCGGCAGGCGGACCGGCAGCGGCCACCAAGATCGGCGAGCGGTTCCGGTGGCTGGCTGCGCCTCGCAGTACCGTCGTACATCCCGGCCCGATCCACAGCGGGATCACCACGGACCCCGCTGCGGAGCTGGAGCGGCTGCTCGAATCGTTCGTGCGTTAGGGCATGTCTCCTGATCCCAAGGCCTTGGACACCACGTCCCGTGCTTGGGTGAAGACCTCCTCCAGGTGGTCCGCGCCCTTGAAGGACTCGCCGTAGATCTTGTAGAGGTCCTCGGTGCCCGACGGGCGGGCGGCGAACCAGGCCGACTCGGTAGTGACCTTGAGCCCGCCGATAGCGGCACCGTTGCCAGGAGCGTGTGTGAGCCGGTCGACGATCGGCTCCCCCGCCAACTCGGTCGCCGTGACCGCTTCTGGCGTCAAAGCCGCCAGCTTGGCCTTCTCTTCGCGCGTGGCCGGTGCGTCCACCCGGGAGTACGCCGACGCGCCGAATCGGTCCACGAGCTTCGCGTGGGCCTGTGACGGCGTCTCCCCCGTCACCGCGGTGATCTCACTCGCCAGCAACGCCAGCAGGATCCCGTCCTTGTCCGTGGTCCACACCGTGCCGTCGAAGCGCAAGAAGCTGGCGCCTGCCGACTCTTCACCGCCGAACCCGACAGAACCGTCGACCAGCCCCGGCACGAACCACTTGAACCCGACAGGCACCTCCCACAGCCGCCGCCCGAGGTCCGCCACCACACGGTCGATCAGCGACGACGACACCAGCGTCTTCCCGACAGCGACGTCCGCACCCCACTGGCGGTTGCTGAACAGGTACGAGATCGCCACGGCCAGGTAGTGGTTCGGGTTCATCAGCCCGGCGTCCGGCGTCACGATGCCGTGCCGGTCGGCGTCCGCGTCGTTCCCGGTCGCCAGGTCGTACTTGTCCCGCTGCGCGACCAGCGAGGCCATCGCGTACGGCGAGGAGCAGTCCATCCGGATCTTGCCGTCGTGGTCCAGCGTCATGAACGACCAGGCCGGGTCCACCCGCGGGTTCACCACGGTAAGGTCGAGCCCGTGCCGCTCGGCGATCGCGGCCCAGTAGTCGACACTCGCACCGCCGAGCGGGTCGGCCCCGATCTTCAGGCCCGCGTCCCGGATCGCGGCCAGGTTCACCACCGACGGCAGGTCGTCGACGTAGTGCCCGAGGAAGTCGTAGTCTCCCGCGTGCTGACGCGCCTGCTCGAACGGCTTCCGGCGTACCTCGCGGTTGCCCGCGGCGATCAGCGCGTTGGCGCGGTTCGCGATCCAGCTGGTGGCGTCGGAGTCGGCCGGGCCGCCGTGCGGCGGGTTGTACTTGATGCCGCCGTCCCGCGGCGGGTTGTGCGACGGCGTGATCACGATGCCGTCCGCGTCCGCACCGCCGTCGCGGTTCAGCCGCAGGATCGCGTGCGACACGGCGGGCGTCGGCGTGAGCCGGTCCGCGCTGTCCACCAACGTCTGTACGTCGTTACCGGCCAGCACCTCCAGCACGGTGCGCCAGGCCGGCTCCGAGAGCCCGTGGCTGTCACGGCCGACCAGCAGCGGCCCCGTCGTACCCTGGCCGGCCCGGTACTCGCAGACGGCCTGCGTGATCGCCAGGATGTGCGCCTCGTTGAACGCCCCGTCGAGACTCGAGCCCCGGTGACCCGACGTACCGAAGACGACCTTCTGAGCCGGGTTCTCGACGTCCGGGGTGATGTCGCCGTACGCCGCCAGCATGGCGTCGACGTCGACGAGGTCCTCGGGCTGTGCTGGCTGACCTGCGCGTGGGTGCATGCCCACATGCAATCACAAGACCGGCGAGCGCAGTACGGGGTGACGTACGGGGTGACAATGGTTCGGTGACGGACCCGAGACGAAGCGCGGAGCTGTACCACGAAGGGCGTGAACGGATGGCCGCCGCGGTGCGGGGCCTCAGTCGGGAGGACCTGGACCGGCAGGTGCCCGCCTGTCCGCAGTGGAGCGTGCAAGATCTCATCGCGCACCTCACCGGCGTTGCTGCCGACTTCGCGGCCGGCAAGGTCGCCGGGGCGCCACATCCGCCCTGGACCGCGGCCCAGGTCGCGACGCGACGGAACCTGCCGATCGCCGAGGTGCTCGACGAATGGGCGACCGCGGGATCGGCCCTGGAAGCGGTGATCGTCGGCGGTACGACGTCTCATCCGCTGGTGTGCAACCCGTACGTCGACGCCGCCGTCCACGAGGCGGACCTGCACGGCGCGATCGGCAGCGGGCGCCCGCCCGCGGAACTGTGGCTGGCCGCGCTGGACTGGATGCTCGACGAGCCCGGGCCGCTGACGGTCATCACGCCGGACGGCACGTACTCAGCCGGCTCCGACGAGCCGGAGGCGACCGTCCGCACCAGCTCGTACGAGCTGTTCCGCACCATCTTCGGCCGCCGCAGCACAGCGCAGATCGAGCGGTGGGACTGGGACGATCCGGCACACGCCCGCACCTGGACCCCAGCACCCTCCTGGTTCCCGCAGACGTCGATCTCGCTGAACGACTAGGGCAGGTCCTGAACCTCGTCCAGGCGGGCGATCAGGGTCTTCGGGGCGATCTGGCGGTACGCGTTCTCGACCAGGTCCTCGAAGTGGTCCCAGTCGACGTCCACGTCCAGGAAGACGCCGAGCCAGCCGCGGTGGCCGACGTACGGCGGCCGGTAGAAGTGCTCGGGATCGTCCGCGACCAGGGACTCCTGGACACCGGGTGGTGCCGCCATCCACACGCCGAGGCGGTCGTCGTGGTGGTGGTCGGCGTACATCACGAACGTCTTCTTGTCCCGGACGAACCACGTCGGCTCACCGTGGCTCGGCCGCTCGGTCACTTCGGGCAGTGCAAGGCACAGGCTGCGTACGCGTTCCAGAACGTCCATATGCCTAGTGTCGCGGACCAGGGACCACTACGCCTGATTCATAGGCGTAAACGACGGCCTGTGCGCGGTCCCGCAGATCCAGCTTGGTCAGGACGTTGCTGACGTGGCTCTTGACGGTCTGCTCGGCCAGCACGAGCTCTTCGGCGATCTGCCGGTTGGACAGCCCTCTGGCGACCAGCCGCAGTACGTCGGTCTCCCGAGGGGTCAGCCGGTCCGGTGTCACCTGTACGACGGGTTGTGCGCGAGCGAAGTCCTCCACGAGCCGGCGGGTAACAGACGGAGCCAGTAGCGCGTCCCCGGCCGCAACGACCCGTACGGCGGCTGCCAGTTCGTCCGGCGTCGAGTGCTTCAACAAGAACCCGCTGGCACCAGCACGGAGTGCGGCGTACACGTAGTCGTCCAGGTCGAACGTTGTCAGCATCACGACCCGCGGCGGCTCACCAGGCGTGCTCCCGGCGAGGATGCGCCGCGTAGCCGCGAGACCGTCGAGCACAGGCATCCGTACGTCCATGAGAATCACGTCCGGCTTCAGCTCAGCGGCCAACTCGACCGCCTGGGCACCGTCACCGGCCTGCCCTACCACCTGTATGTCGGGCTGCGCGTCGAGCAGCGCGCCGAACCCGGCCCGCACCATCTCCTGGTCGTCAACCACCATGACCGTGATCGCCACCCGCCACCTCCTGTCCGACCGGTATCACTGCCTGGACCAGATAACCGCCTTCGGGGGTCGGACCGGTGCGCACCGTCCCGTCGACCAACGCGACCCGCTCGCGCATCCCCGCCAGCCCCTGCCCGCTGCCAGGAGCCGGCACGACGGGGCGCGGCGGCTTCGCGTTCTGCACAGTGACCTCCAGCTCCCCCGCCGAACGACGTACGGCAACCTCCACCACCGCATGCAATGCGTGCCGTACTGCGTTGCTGATCCCCTCCTGCACAACGCGGTACGCCGTGAGCTCAACGGCCGGGTCGAACCCGCTCGGCAGCTCACTGGTCAGCCGTACGTCGGCGCCGGCCCGCCTGGTGCTCTCCACCAGCTCAGCAACGTCACGGAGACCCGGCTGCGGCCCCAGCTCCTGCGGCTGATCCACGGGCTCACGCAGCAGCCGCAGTACGCGCCGCATCTCCGTCAGCGAGGCCCGCGCCTCATCGGCAATACCCGCGAACTCAGCACGCGCCTCATCCGGTACGTCGGCCAGCCGGTGCGGGGCACTGTCCGCGCGGACGACCACCACGGACAGGTGGTGCGCAACGACGTCATGGAGCTCGCGGGCGATCCGGGCGCGTTCCTGCAGCCGCTCCCGCTCCGCACGCTCGCTCTTGCCGATCGTCTCCTGCTCCAGGAGGAGGCGGTTCGTCTCGCGGCGAGAACGGAGCAGGTCGCCCACTACGACCGCTACCGCGGACAGGACGGCCATGGTGATCAGCCCGCGCCAACCGCCACGCTCCGGTGCCAGGGCGATCGCAACGAGCCCGAGAGCCTGCGTACCGACCCACCAGCCCACCTGCTCGCGACGGCCGAGGCCACGGGCTCCAGCAATCGCGATGACAAAGGAGTGACCGAAGGCAGCCGTCGTACCCCACGGCCACGGTTCACTCGCACTGACCGGGGTTGTGAGCGCTGCTGTGACAGCCGTAGTCACAAGCGAGACCACCACTGCAGCTCGAGGCCGCAGCCACGACAGGCTCAGGGCCAACGCACGTGCGATGGCCAACGCCAGGACAGCCCCGAGAGCCACCTCGTAGTGCTGTGCGAGGTCAAGAACGGTCAGGAAGAGCAGAGCGACAACGCCCAGGCCCGCAACCCATCTCCGCATCTGCACAGTTGGACCCTACTCACACCTGCTGCAGCCAGGCCCAGAAGAACGCGACAGTACCGCCGGCCACCACGATAGTTGCCGGAAGCACCCACTTGCGCGTCCCCTGGAGCAGGAGCGCCTGCAGCCCCGCGACACCACGCAGTACGAACAGAAACGCGACTATGCACGGGACCGCGAGCACACCGTGCGTCGCCCAGGCGCCGGCGCGGCTCGGGCCGCCCCACGTGCCCGGCTCGACCGGGCCGTGCTCGACGAGGCCCCAGAACGGGCCACGCACCACGGCCAGCACGGTCAGGAACAGTACGAACAGACTCGCCAGTCCAAGTGCGGCGCTGAGCAGACCGTTACCGAAGGTACGTGCCTTGCTTTTCGGAGCCGCAGTCGCGCCCAGGCGATTCCAGCGGCGCGCTGCCGTCTCCGGCTCACCCAGGACGGCGTCCGCCATCGTCAGCAGGCCGGTCGGCAGCAGCAACGCGTCGTACACCAGCCAGCCCCCGAAGCGCCTGGCGCGGTGTCGCCGCACCTTCGCGACGGGCTCGGTCAGCGTCTCTGTCATGGTCTCTCCCTCGGTCTGAACGACTGAGGTCGAGCGTAGGAATCCGGCGCCGCCGGCACCTCCGGCCAGAGAGCCGAATCCGGACCAGTACCCGGGTAGGGGGTGCGATGTGATTCAGGTCACAGTGACCACGATACGTGCCGCCGCGTTACACGGTCAGTGCCGGTCGGGTTGCCCCGGCGGCGCGAGGACGGGGATTTTCGTCCAACAGGAGGTGTTCATGCGCAAGCGGAACCTGGCCGTGGCCGTCACACTGCTTCCGGTCTTGCTGCTCCAGGGGTGCGGTACCGACAGCGGCATCGCCGCGGCGGCGCCTGCCGCCCACAAGGCGGCCCGGGCCGCGACCGGCGACATCGGCTCCGACGACCCGGTGCTCAACGCCTACTACGCGTACCGCGTCGCGCTCGACGTGATGATGCGCAGCGGCGGCAGCAAGACCGAGCAGCTCCGGCAGGTGATGACGCCGAAGATGTACCAGGCGATCACTGCGCAGGCGAAGTACTTCCGGACCAACAAGCTGCACAACACCGGCCTCACCAAGGTCGTCTGGGCCAAGCGCACGCTCGCGTCGAACGGCGTCCTGGTCAGCGCCTGCTACGACACGACCTCCGCCCGCACCGTGAACGCCCGCGGCCGCGGCGTCCTGCCGAACACCACCCCGACCCGCTGGCTCGACCAGATGCGCGTCGTCACGCAGGACTCGAAGTGGATCGTCGACGGCGGCACCACCACCCCGACCGCCTGCTGATCACCTCAACTTTGTGGCGGTGCGATCACGATCGCGCGCACACCGGATTCCCGCGGACCAGCCTGGGCAGACTTCCCTCTGAGTGCCGAGTAGGTCGAGGGGTCCACCGATGATCGACACACACATCCGCAGTCTGCTGCCGTCCTGGCTCGGCGGCCGCGGCCAGGAGACGCTGCGGCCGCGCGGTACGAGCTCGCGCGTCAGCCGGCTCGCGGCGGAGTACGACGCCGAGGTCGACGCCGCACTGCAGCGGCTCTGGCCGAAGGCGCGGATCTACCACGATCGCGAGTTCACCCGGGACCGCGCCGACTTCCTGCTCGTGGTCCGCGGGCGCGGCGTGATGATCGAGACCAAGGTGAAGAGCGATCCGGGCGTGTTCCGCGGCTCCACGCTGCCGCCGCTGCTGGACCGGCTGCAACGCGACGGCCGGCGGCTCGTCGTGCTCGTCAACCAGGGTGACCCGGCGCCGGCCCGCGACCTGATCAGCACCAAACTCGGCGACCGCGGCCGGATCGTGGTCTGGTCCGGTCCACACCACGACTCCGACCTCCACCAAGCAGTCGAAGCTCTCCTCCACCAAACCACCCGCCACGCCTGACCCGCTCCGCGTGGGGACCTGGGGCACGTGACGGTGTGTCCGAGGTCCCCAGTGCTCGTCCGCCGTCAGGCGGCCTTGATGGCCGACACCTCGAGCTCCAGCGTGACCTTCTCGCTGACCAGTACGCCGCCGCCCTCGAGCGCCGCGTTCCAGCTCACGCCGAAGTCCTTGCGGTTGATCACCACCGAACCCTCGAGCCCGACCCGCTGGTTGCCGAACGGGTCGGTCGCCGTACCGGTGTACTCGAACGTGACGTCCACCGGCTTGGTCACGCCGCGGATCGTCAGATCGCCGGTGACCACGAACTCCGCGTCACCCGCCTTCCTGACCGCGGTGGACGCGAACGTGATCTCCGGGTGCTCGTCCATCGCCAGGAAGTCGTTGCTGCGCAGGTGCTCGTCGCGCTGGTTGTTGCGGGTGTTGATGCTCTTCGCCTGGATCGTCACCTTGCCCGAGGAGTTCTCCGGGTTCTCGCCGTCGATGTGGAACGAGCCCTCGAACTCGTCGAACGCACCGCGGACCTTGGTCACCATCGCATGCCGGGCACTGAAGCCGATCCGGGTGTGGGAGGCGTCGAGAGTGTAGTCGCCGCTCAGTGCGGCATACTCGCTGGACATCGAGGATTCCTCCAGAGTTAACTAGTTGAACTTTTCACAGTACAGATTTCACCTTCCCTGGGCAGAAGTCCACCCCGCCCCCGGCGTGTCCGTGTCCTGGACCCGATCAGCCCGGAGAATGGACTGGTCCGGATCAGCACGGTTGGTAGGTATCAGGGGTGGCGGGGTGGCAGAGCAGAAGGTGTACTGCGCGTCGGCGGCGAGCGACGTGTACCGGGCGATCAGTACGGTCCTCGGCCGCGAACGGTTCTGGGCCGAGCAGGCAGCGGAGTCCGACGGGGTGATCTCGTTCGTGCTCGCCGACGGCCGGAAGGACGAGAGCCGGATCGAGCGCGCCGTCCAGGACCAGCTGTACGAGCTGAGCTACTTCGGCCGCACGCTGACGTTCCGGCTGGCACCGGCCTCGGCCGGCACCGACCTGACATTGGCCTCCGACGGCGCCGACGACGCACCCGAGCTGGTCTCGCTGCTGCTCCGGCTGAAGGCCTCGGTAGACTTCGGCGTCGACCTCCGCAACCACGACGCGAGCCGCAGCACGCACTACGCCGACGCCTGACAGTTGCTTGCGGCAACTTGATTAACAGGTTGCGCGGCGGCCCGGCGAGCGGGTCTCATGGGCCTTCGAAGGATCGGAGGACCCACCGTGGAACCGCTCAGCGCCGACGAGATCAGGCGCTCGTTCGTCAACTCGACCAAGAGCCAGGTCAAGGCGATGGCGTTGCCGCCGCGGTTCACCGAGTTGCCGTGGGAGTCGCTGGACTTCCTCGGCTGGCGTGACGCCAAGGCACCGAACCGGGGTTACCTGGTCGTCCGCCGGGACGGCGGCGTCACCGGGATCGCGGTGAGCACCCAGGCGTCCGGTGCGGCGCGCCGTTTCGCCGGGCTGTGCGACCTGTGCAACACCGCGCACCATGTCAGCGACGTCGCGCTGTTCGCCGCCCGGCGCGCGGGCACGGCCGGGCGCGAGGGCAACACGGTCGGGATGTACGTGTGCGCCGATCTCGCCTGCTCGCTGTACATCCGCGGGCTGAAAGAGCTCGACGTACCGCAGGGCGAGACGGCCACACCCGACGTCCGTGCGGAGCGGCTCGCGACACGACTCGAGAGCTTCGTGCAGCGGGTCCTCAGGTAGCGTCTCGCGCACTATCCTGGAGATCCCTGCCGGCCCGCGTCGAGCGCGCAAGAAAGCGAGTCGTGAATGACCGAGTTCCGCATCACGCATGACATCGCCCAGGCCCACCCGGACATCCGCGAGCGACTCACCGCCACCACGATCGAGGCGATCAACGAGTCCAGCGCCCGCTCCGCGGACGACGCGGCCCGGATCCTGCGGCACAAGCTCGGCGAGATCGGCGTCCACATCAGCGAGGCCGCCTGCCTGTCGGCGATCGAACGCATCCGGTCCGGCAAGCAGCTGCACTTCGAGATCGAGCCGGCGCCCGACGAGGACTGATCGCCGCCGGATAAGGTGCGTGGTGTGGAACTTGCTGAGTTGGGGCGCCGAGTCAACGCAACCGCACATCTGACCGGCGACTTCGTACTCCGGTCCGGGCAGACGACCACGGAGTACTTCGACAAGTACTCCTTCGAGGCCGATCCGGTCTTGCTGGACGAGGTCGCGGCCGCCATGGTCCCGCTCGTCCCGGCGGGCACCGAAGTACTCGCCGGTCTGGAGATGGGCGGGATCCCGGTCGTCACCGCGCTCGGACGGCACACCGGCCTGCCGTGCGCGTTCGTCCGCAAGCAGGCCAAGTCCTACGGCACCCGCCGGCTGGCCGAAGGCGCCGAGACCAAGGGCCGCCGGGTCACGATCGTCGAGGACGTCGTCACCACCGGCGGTCAGATCGTCCTGTCCGCCAACGAACTCCGGGCCCTCGGCGCCACCATCACCGATGCCGTCTGCGTGATCAACCGCAACGACGGCACCCCGGACCCGCTCACCGAGGCCGGCCTGACCCTGCACGCCCTGCTCACCCGGGAACACCTGGCTGCCTGACCCGCTCGTCCGCCGGCAGCAACCGGCGGAAGTCCTCGGCCGAGATGATCGGTACGCCGAACTCCCGGGCCGCCCGGGCCTTCACCGACAGGCTGTCGACGTCCGCCGCCACCACGAACGTCGTGTCCGGCCGGACCGCCTCCTGGGGCGCGAACCCGGCCGCGACCGCGCGGTCCCACCACACCTCCCGCGGCTCGACCATGTCCCCGGTGAACACCAGCGTGCTCCCCGGCGGGAACCCGCGCGCCCCGGGACGATCCGGGACGACGTACCTTCCGTTGCTCGCGCGCAGCAGCGCCTCGTCGACGTCGGACGCCCGCTGCCCGAGCATCACCGCGACCTGGTCGAGGTCGTTGCGCTGATCGGGTGTGACGCCGGTCGCCCAGGACGCGTCCGCCAGCGCGGACACGTAGTACCGATGGAGGTGGTCCACCTGCGGGCGGGTCATGCCGAGCTCATTCGCCACCTGCACCAGTTGGTCGGCGTCGGCGGCGGTGATCTCGCGGTTGGCGAGGATCGTGTCCAGCAGCACCAGGTACGAGTCGGCCTGCGGCGGCTCCGGCACGCGGGGCAGCTGGTCGACGAGTCGACTCATCCACCCGTGCCGGCCACCCGCGTGCACCGGCCGCACGACCGGCGCCGCGCTCGTCCCGGGGAGCTCCGGCCACGGCAGCCGCCGCACCTCCTCATAAGCCCATTGCCACGGCGGCGGCGCCGCGAACGCGCCCAGATACTGCGCGAACAGCTCCGCGGTGGCCCGGGTGTCCGCCAGCGCCGAGTGCCAGCCCTCGATCGAGATCCCCGCGGCCGCACAGCAGGCGCCGAGCGTCCGCTTCGCGCCCGGATGCAGGTAGCCGGCCAGCGCCATCGTGCACATCGACCGCTCGGTGATCAGCGGCACCGAGACACCGAGCCGCGCGAACTCCGCCCGCAGGAACCCGAGGTCGAACTCGACGTTGTGCCCGACAACCATCCGCCCGGCGAGCAGCTCACCCAGCTGCGCCGCCACGTCGGCGAACTCCGGCGCCGCCAGAACGTCGGCGGTAAGGATCCCGTGGATGTGCTGCGGACCGAGATCGCGCTGCGGATTCAGCAACGTCACCCACTCGCGCTCGACCTGTCCGCGGGCGTCCAGCAGCACGACCGCGATCTCGATGACCCGGTGCCGATGGCTCGGCAACAGGCCGGTCGTCTCGGTGTCGATGACGGCGTACATCCAGGTCCTCCTCCGGTCGATGACCGACTGGAACAAGCCAATCACGGGCCGCCGACAGTTTTTGCCGGATCAGGATTCCGGCAGCTCCACCGCGATCTCCGCGCCGAGCTTCGCGCCGTGCGCGAGCTGCAGTTCGTCGCCGCTCCAGAAGCGTCCCGGGTCGTACCAGTTCGGGCGCCGGCCGCGGAGCAGGCCCATCGCCTCGTACGTCAGCGCGACCACCTCGGCGCAGTACGCCGACTCGAGCTCCGGCGAGCCCTTCCGCAGCGCCGGCATCCGCCCGCGGACCCAACGCGACGCGAGCCGCGCCGTCGACGGGAACGGCGTACCGTCGAGCCGCGCGACCGTCTTCAGTACGGAATCCTCCATGTCGCGCGTCACCGGGTGGTCCAGCTGCCGCAACCAGGCGCGCTGACCGTACTTGTTGCCCCACACCAGCACCGCGTCCCGAAGGTCGTGCAGCTGTACGCCGCGGTGGTGCGTACCGGTCCACATGTCCGGCAGCGAACGGCCCAGCTCCGCGTGCCACATCAGCGGCGGCAGGTCCTCGACGACGATCGCCATCCCGACGTGGTTCACCGGGCTGTTCGTGGTCAGCCGGATCGCGCGATCCGCCGCGCTCGCACCGCGGAACAGCCAAATGTCACCTGTTCGTGTCAGTTCCGTAGCGTCATCCAAGGAAATCCGGCTGTTCACGTCGCTAGGTTAGTCGTCATGAAGGTATGGAAGGTGGTAGGGCTTGCGGGGCTCGTCGGCGTGGCTGCCACGGGCGTTGTGGTCGCGCGGGGCGAGCGGAAGCGCCGCGCGTACACGCCGGAAGAGGTCCGCGATCGCCTCAAAACCAGGGTCAAGGAAGCAGCGAACGCCTGACCCGGCCAACGTCGGCCGGGCACGTGTGGGTGCGCCGTAACTCGGTGGTACGGCGTCGACCACACGTGCCCGGCCGTCTGCCGTTCTAAAGGTTGTGCAAGGCAACTTCTTCCAGGCGCCCGGCGGTGATCGTCGCGGTCTGGTAGGTGCAGTGCGGCTGCCGCCGGCGATCCGTCGGCGATCCCGGGTTCAGCAGCCGCAGTCCGCCGGCGCTCGTGGTGTCCCACGGGATGTGACTGTGCCCGAACACGAGCAGATCCACCCCCGGGTACGCCGCCTCGCAGCGCTCCTCACGCCCCTTGGCCGGGCCGGTCTCGTGGACGACCGCGACCGACAACCCGTCGAGCGTCGCCCGCGCGACCTCCGGCAGCCGCGCCCGCAGCTCCGGGCCGTCGTTGTTGCCCCAGCACCCGATCAGCCGGGCGGCACGGGACTCCAACTCGTCCAGCAGCCCGACGCTCACCCAGTCCCCAGCATGGATGACCACGTCGGCCCGCTCGACCGCCTCCCACACCGGCGCCGGCAACTTCTTCGCCCGCACCGGCAGATGAGTGTCCGAGATCAGCGTCAGGCGCATGCGCCCACTCTCTATGCCTTCAGTGCCTCGATCAACTCCTTCTCCTTCGCGAGGCTCAGGCCGGCGCGGCGCTCGCGGTCCAGGCCGAGCTCGCGCTCCCAGGCGAGAGTGTCCGCCATGAAGTCCCTCCGCGATCGGTGCGTCAGCCCGGCGGCCGCGGCGGCCGCGCCGCTGCGCTCCGACCAGCCCTCGTACCCGGGCTCGGTGATCCACATCGTCAGCGACTCCGGCCCCATGTACTGCTCGACCTTCTGCTCCTCCAGCCACTCCCGCGGCGCCGGTACCACCGGCCCGGTGTGACCGCCGACCTCGCGCGCCGTCGCGATCCACTCGCCGAACGGCACGACCGGCCCGTACGTGTCGAAGATCCCGGTCCGCCCGTGCTCCGCGTTGTCGAGCAGCCAGCCGGCCAGATCCCGGACGTCGATGACCGCCGTCGCCAGATCGGGCGTGTCGGGCACCAGCAACGGCTCCTCCGGCGCCAGCGCCGCCCGCGCGACCCACGCACCTGCCCGGTCGCTGGTGTCCCCCGGCCCGCCGATCAGGCCGGCGCGGGCGATCACCAGCCGGTCCCCGACCGCGTCGAGCGAGGCCTTCTCACAGGCCGCCTTCGCCTCGCCGTACTGCTCCCGCTCCGCGACGTCGCCCTCGACCGGCTCCCGCAGTACCGCGGACTCGTCCGCGCCCGGCGTGTCGTACTTCTCGTACACGTTGCCGGAAGAGACGTATGTCCAGTGCTTCGCCCGCGCCCCGAACGCGGCCAGCGCGCCCTTCACGAACCCCGGCTGCCACGAGACCTCGAACACCGCGTCCCAGTCGCGTGCTGGAACCGCGTCGTACGCATCCGGACGGCTCCGATCGGTGCCGACCAGCGTCGCGCCGTCCGCGACCGCGCCGCTCTCACCACGCGCCACACACGTCACCGCATGCCCGCGGGCGAGTGCCTGCGTCGCGATCTCCCGACCGAGGAACGCCGTACCACCGAGGATCAGAATCTCCATGCCGGCCAGCCAATCAGGCCGCGCCGACAATTCCCAGGCACCTCTGCCGAGGGCAGAAACGAACGGCCTGTGATCCACCGCCCTCGTCAGGTCACCGTAAGCCGTCCGCCCTTGTCAGCCAGGCGATCCGGGCGCACTGTCGGAGCAGGAGACACCCAGGGGTGAGTGTCGATTCACAACCAGGGGGCAGAGATGGCTGGTTTCGTTCAGATCATCGAGTACCGGACCTCGAAACCGGACGAGGTGGCGGCTCTGATGGAGGAGTTCCGCGCGAAACGCGAAGCCGAGGGCAGCGGGCCGGCGCCGGTCCGCGGCACCAGTTGTGCCGACCGGGACGAGCCGGGGCGGTACTTCTCGATCATCGAGTTCAACTCCTACGAGGAGGCGATGGAGAACTCGCAGCGCCCCGACACCACCGAGATGTCGGAGCGGATGATGGCCCTGTGCGACGGGCCCGGCACCTTCTACAACCTCGACGTGCAGAACCGGATGGAGTTCGGCTGAGGTTCCTCAGGTACGGCGTACTCCGGCTCGCCCAGGAGTACGCCGTACCGAGGGTGACCGGTGCCGGGGAGGGGGGTGGAAACCCGGCACCGGTGGATCGGATACCTCAGCGGAAGACGCGGTGCGACGACCAGGGCGGTGCCGCACCCGGTGCCGCGCCGTGATCACGCTCGGAGTGCAACGGGTCGGGGTCCTGGCGCTCGACCGACGAGTGCAGGTCCGGCCAGGGACGGGGTGGAAGGGACTCGCGGGGCGGAAGCCGGAGGTCGGGGTCGGGACCCGGCTCGGGGTCCAGCCACTCGACCACGGTGGCCCCGCCGTGACCGTGGATCGCGACGACGGACTCGATGCCGTCCCACACGGTCGTGGTCGGATAGTCGCCGTACCAGCGGAGCGCGACCGACCCGTCGGTGAACTGCACACCCTCGGCGACCGGCCCGGTGCCGCTGACACCGGAGACGTCCTGATGCCGGATCAGCCGGAAACGACGCGAACTCATGACGGCGCCACCTCCCAGAGCCGCTCCCCCGGCAACCTCCGGTCCGGCCCCGGATCGAGCTCGGACAACGGCTCGCTGGTCACCCGCAACCCGGCGAACCTCCGCGACATGGCCTCGGCGTACCGCTCCGCCAGCTCGGCCTCGGCGCAGTAGTCGGCCACCACATGTTCCCCGAACCAGACCCGCACCCGCCGCCGCTCGACCCGTACCGCGACCGGCCGCGGACAATCACCGTCGGCCATCTCAATACACCCGGCACCGAGTCGAGCCGGATCCCATCAGCGACCTCGCAAGACAACCCTTCACGTCAATCACTTCCACTTCCCTGTGGGGATGGGTTCACAGGTAGTGACGTGCGGCTCACGGCTTCATGACGCGATTCCCCAGAAAAATCTCACACCCCGTGAGAATCCCCCTCAACCCACGCCCGCCAGACGACAAGATCCACCACATCGGGCGTGATCCGCCCCCGCCCCGTCACCCGAACAGCCTCGTCTTTGTGCATGAGATCCGTACCGATCCGGCGCAGCGGCGCGGATCCGGTGCACAAAGACGAGTGGGCGGACCCACCTGCCGGCGGTCAGACTCAGGTGACGACCCAGCGGCACCAGGTGTCGATGTCCTCGACATCCAGGCTGGTGCCGGGCGGGAAGACCTGAGTGCCGACGGCCGGCAGGTACGCCGCGACTGCGAACGCCATGTTGTGGCTCAGGATCACGCCACATCGGGCCGTGCGCCAACCAGTTCCTCGTACAGCGCCCGCGCCTCGTGTGCCTGAAGCTCTTCGTCCTTCGTACCCACGCAGCGGATGCCGACCACCGCGTCAGACCGGTCGATCGCCGAAACATCCTCAGGTTCCGGGTCCGCCTCGCCGTACACATTCGGCTCGAGCACGACGAAGAGGTCACCGCTCACGGACCGCGCACGACCACGGAACAGGAACGCATCGTCCTTCAGGTCCGGGTTTTCGACAGGCTCCAACGACAAAGCTTCAGCAAGCCACCCAGCCACCTCACGAAGCGGTTTACGGGTGGCGAGAAAGATGTTGTCATCGCTCGACATCAGGAGAGGACCCACCGCCGCCAGATGTCGATGTCGTCCGCATCCAGTGACGTGTCGGCAGGGAACGTCTGCACACCGGTGCCCGGCAGATAGGCCGCGATGATCGTGGACATCGCATGTACCAGGACGAGCGCCACCGCCGGCTGCGCCTCCGCGAGTTCGTCGAAGACCGCACTGGCCTCGCGCAGCTGCCTTTCCTCGTTCCTGGAACCGGCAATCCGTACGTCGACCACCGCGCTGTAGCGATCGATCGCGGACACGTCCTCCGGCTCTGGATCGTCCTCACCGTAGACGTTCGGTCCAACCACCAGAAGAACCGTCCCGTCGACAGTCCGCGCCCGCCCCCGAAAGAAGTGCTGACCTTCCTTCAGATCAGGATCGTCGACACGCTCCAACCGCAGGTCGCACGCGATCCACCCGACCGTCTCGTCGAGCGATTCGCTCGCGGCAAGGAAGATGGTGTCGCTGTTGGACATCACTTTCTCCTCGGACACTTGCGACCAGCCACGGACTCAGGTGACGACCCATGGTCGCCAGGTGTCGACGTCTTCGACATCCAGGCTGGTGCCGGGTGGGAAGACCTGAGCGCCGACGCCCGGCAGGTACGCCGCGACGGCCAGCGCCATGTTGTGACTCAGGACCATCGCGACGCTGTGTCCCCGGTCGGCCAGCTCGTCGAACAGCGCGCGCGCCTCTCTCGCCTGGAGCTCCTCGTCCTTGGCGCCCGCGTACCGGACGTCGACCACACTCTGATACCTGTCGATGGCTGAGACATCCTCAGGTTCTGGGTCCGCCTCGCCGTACACGTTCGGCTGAACCACAACGTAAAGCTCGCCGTCGACGGACCGCGCACGGCCACGGAACAGGTACACGCCGTCCTTCAGGTCCGGTTCGTCGACAGGTTCGAGCGAAAGCGCCTCAGAGAGCCATCCCGCCACCTCACCAAGCGGCGCATCGGCCGCGAGAAAGATGTTGTCGTCGGTCGACATCACTGCTCCTTGGTAAAGGTGACGAGGCTACCGTCACCGAGGATGACACGAACCACGGGTGCGACGGTGGACCCAGGCTGTCCAAGGGCCCTGCGAAACGATCGTGACGCAGTCTCCTCGGAAACACCGACCGCGCGGCCGTCGATGACGACTTCATGCCGCGCACTGAGCGCTTGCGCCAGTTCGAACGCCTGCCCGCTCGCGGCCAGCATGTTCCGCTTCACCGCGTTGGAGGTGCCCCGGTCTTGTGTCTTGAACTCCGCGATCGACCCCTCATCGGCGTCCGATCTGCGAAGTATCACGTCAGGATTCTTCTTGTCCGAGCCGTGGTCCTCAGGCCGGGCGTCGATCCGCCAGCCCTCTTCTGCCAGGCGCTGCGCGATCTCACGTTCCTTGTCCAGGAATCGATGCATGGGGTCGTAGACGCCCGGAACGAAGTCTGCACCCAGGGGACCGAGGTGCGTCGCCGGATCGAAGTCGAGCGTCGGGTGCTCGGGGAGGTCGATATCGACGGCGACAGGCGCGAAATGAGGTTCTTCGGCGTAGTCGAAGGTGGCTTCGACCTTGTCCAGGGTGATCGTGAGGGTGGCGTGTTGCCATGCTTGGCCGTCGGATTCGGCCATGGCGGCGAGGAGGGTTTGCACCTGTTCGGCGAGGGCGACGTCGATCTCGTGGTCAGCGGTGAGGCGCTCCGCGCGCTTCTCCTCTTCCTTTTCATCGCGTTCTTCGAACTCAGGACGTTCTTCCTCGTCATCGCGATCAGGTACGAACTCGAAGTCGCGCGTGAGGCGCTCCTCGCGCTTCGCCTCTTCCTTCTCGTCGCGTTCCTCGTACTCGGGCGGCTCGTCCCGGTCGTCGCGGTCGGGCGCGAACTCGAAGTCGCGGGTCAGCCGCTCCTCGCGCTTCGCCTCCTCCTTCTTGTCGCGTTCTTCGAGGATCAGTTCGCCGGTTTCGGTGACGGTGATCTCGACCTCGAGGGGTTCCTGGTTCTCGGTGTCCCGCTCGTCTGCCTCGCGGTACTTCTCGAAGGCCTTGCGGGCGACCGTCACCAGTGGGGGTTCGTTGTCTTCGGCAACTTCCAGGTCTTCGTACGTCGCCGTCAGCCGCGTCGTACGGATTCGGACGCCCGTGCCGCTGGTCGACTTGTTGCGCTTGGCCGAGTCCGAGGACGGACGGTTCGTGGACGGGCCGGCCTCGCCGATCAGGCCCTCGGCCCAGCCGCGGGCCTTGGGGGGTGCCATCGAGAGGTAGTGGGCGGCCGCCTCGCAGGCGCGGGCGGCGGCGTCGAGTTGCTGGGCGGCGACGGTCGCCTGACCCCGGGACGCGATCAGCGCGAGTTGGGCGTTCTCGCGGCAGCGGGCCGCCGTACGCACCAACTGGTCGACCACACGAGGGACCTCGTCGAAGCAGTCGACCAGGCCGCGCGCGACCCGCTGCAGCTCGGAGGGCACGTGCGGGTCAGATCTGGTCGGCGTAGTTCTTGCAGCCGGCGGACGCGATCTCGAGCGCCTCGGCGGCTTGCTCCACCGCCTTGCTCGCGGCCTCGAGGATCTCGGTGATGTCGCGGTCGATACCGGTCGCGGTGCCGGCGATCAGGCTCTCCACCAGCTGACTGTGCTGGGTGAAGCGGAGCTTGAACCCGGCCAGTCCCCCGGCTGCCTGCTTGGCCTCCATCGAGACCTGGTGCAGCTGTTCCTTGAGCCGCAGTACGTCGGACACCTCAACCCACTCCCAAACTAGTTGCGCTTCTTCGGCAGCACGATCGCCGTACCGGCCACCACGACCGGCACCAGGATCCCGAGCCACCACGGCAGCCCCGCCGCCATCAGGACGAACACCAACGCGGCACCGCCCCAGCCCCACCAGCGCGCGACGGGTAGCCGCGGCAGGCCGAGCACGCGGGACGCGGCCAGCATCGTCAGGGCAGCGATCGCGGCGGCCTCGACCCCAGCCAGGAACGAGCGGCTGAAAATCCACACCAGCACGAACCCGACCAGCGCCAGGACCGCGCTGATGGTACGCCGCCGGCGGAGTTCCTGAAGCCGCCGGGCAGACGTCCGCAGTTCTTCGAGTTGGTCGACCGACTCGGCGAGCTGTTCGGTGATCCGTTCCGCGACGGTCTCGATGTCGTTCAGCGCGCGGATCTCGGGGAGCGAGTGGTTGGCCCGCTTGCCGTCGGCGGGCAGCCCGGCGCGTTGCAGGCTCTCGGCGGCCTTGTCGGCGAGAGCGTTCAGCCGGGTCTGCAGCCTCCGGCCGCGCTCGGCCATCGCGTCGGCCTCGGCCGCGGCGGTCGCCTCGGCCTTCGACTTGTGCGCCGTGACCCGGTCCTGCGCCTGCTGCGCCTCGGTCCGCGCCATCGCGACCGTCCGCAACGCCCGCACGTACTCGGACCACACCTGCTCGTCGGTCTTCATCGCCGTACCAACTCCACCGCACGCTCGACCTCGTCCGCGCGCAAAGCGGCGAACGGTACGACGACCTGCGCCTCCGGATGCAACCCGTCCCACAGCAACGCCCGGTGCGGCTCGGACGCCCAGCGCACCAGCGGACCGGCCACCGCGCGGACGCCGTCCTGCGGATGCCGGAGGAAGAGGTGGGTCGCGACATTCCCGCGCCCGTACCCGAGCTGCTCGGTGCACACGTGCAGCCGGTTCCACCACCCGTACGTGATCAACCCTTGAGCGGGGCCGTCCCGCACGATCTCCTGCAGCGCGTTCGCCGGACTCTCGAAGTACCCCTCGGCATGTACCTGCATCCGCGGTACGCCGTGGAACCCGAATCCGAGCAGGTACGTCCCGCCCGCCTGCCCGCTCCGCATCTGGTCCCGGAGCGCGAACAACCGCGGCGCGATGTCGTCGTGCTTGTCCACCGTCTCGACCTCGCAGCCGAGCTCCCGCAGCACCTGCACCAACGCATCCTTGCCCTCGGCAACGGACGGCGCCGAGTTCGTCCCGTCGACGAACACGAACCGTGGGGGCTCCACCGAACCGGCCGCCGTCGACACGGCCAACCCGGTCAGCACGCCCAACGCGTCGACCGGCCCGTCTCCCAGCACCAAGACACCCGCGCCGGGCTCCGGCCGTACTTCGACAGCGACAGGCTCCTCGGTCACCGCGATCGGCAACCCGGTCCACGGCCGGCCCAGCTCGGGCTGCACCGCGCTCGCTGTGTCCGTCAGCCGGGCCGGCTCGGCCAGGTGGAACACCCTCGGCGGACGTACGGCGTCCCCGGCGCGCGTCCACAGCTCCGCGCGCAACGAGTCCAGCACGACCTTGTCCGCGAAGCTCACCAGTACGTGCTGGTTGTCGTCGGGCGATCCGAAGTTCGCGTTCAGCACCGCCTCGCCGCGGAACTGCAGCTCGGCGGCCGCGGTGTTCCCGCTGCGCAGGATCGCCTGCGAGTCGGCCGGTGTGGTCTTCAGCGCGATCCGGTACGGCACCTGACCGAAGATCGAGTCCCGCCGCGTCGACAGCCGCTTCACGCCCTCGATCGTCTGCGTCGCGAGCACCACGTGCACGCCGTACGCACGGCCCAGCCGGACCAGCCGCTCCAGCAGCTTCGCGGCCTCGTCCGCCAGCTCGTCGTCGTCCTCGAGCAGCACCTGGAACTCGTCCAGTACGACGAGGATCCGCGGCGGCCGCTCCGGACCGGGCGGGAGCTCCGCGATGTCGGCGACGTTCCCGTGTGACTTGAACACCTCGCTGCGCCGGGCCAGCTCATCGGACAGATGCCGCAGTACGGCCAGGCCGAACGCGCGGTCGCTGTGTACGCCGAGCACCCGGATCTGCGGCAGCCAGTGCGGCCGCTCCGGCCCGGGACCGAGCGCGGAGAACTCGACACCGTGCTTGAAGTCGAGCAGGTACATCTCCAGGTCCGCCGGCGAGTAGCGCGCGGCCAGGCCGTGGATCATCACGAGCAGCAGGTTCGACTTGCCCTGCCCGACGGCGCCGCCGACCAGTACGTGCGGCAGCGCCGGGTTGCCGCTGCGCAACCGCACCAGCGCCGGCGTGCGGTCGTCGTACCCGATCACCGTGCCGATCTCGTCCTTGACCGGTTGCCACCAGGTCGGCCGATCCGGCAGCGTGCGCTCGAAGTCGATGGTCGGCAGTACGGCGATCTCGGCCTGCTCGGCGATCACGTCACAGATGCCCGCGGCGACGGACGCGTCGAACGGAGGGTCCAGCCGGGCCGGCGGCAGCTGCGCGACCTCGACCCGATCGTTGACGACGGCAACCGGATTGAGGAGCTCGAGCAACTGTTTCGAGTCGACGTCCAGCTCGGCGGCCGTGGACGCGTCGTAGTGCACGAGGAAACACAGCCCTCGTTTGCCCGCGGTCGCCGCCAGCCGGAGCAGGTCGCGCTGCGCGAGCGTGTCGATCCCGAACGGGTAGTCGAACAGGATCACCACCCGATACGGATCGGTGACCTGGCCGGTCTCCTTGAGCAGGTCCTCGAACCGCTCGTGCCCGAGCTGCGCCTGCCGACTGGCCCGCAGCGACGACACGTCGACCAGCCCGGACAGTACCGTGTGCAGCTGCTCCGCGGTGTGCGTTGCCCTAGGCACCAATTGCGGGTACTTCGTGGTCAGATGGCCGAGCAGCCCCATCGTCCCGGTGAGTTTCGGGTCGAACGCGTCGATGCGCAGCCGGAAAGGTTCCGCGGCAGCGACCAGCCGGAGCGCGACACTCTGCAGCAGCCGGCGGGCGGCCTCGTTGCGGTCGGCGGTCACCTTCCAGCCGTTGGTCCGCAGCAGCGGCGCGACCACCGGCGTACCGGCCTCGAGCTCGCCGACCCGGACGTACGCCGGAACTCCGGCGCCGACGAGTTGCCGGGAACGCCAGCGCGCGTCGTTCGGCGGGACCGCGGCCAGACCGGGCGCGAGCCGATCGGCGAGCAGCCGGGCCTTCGGCTCGGCCTCCGACAGCGCCTCGGCAGTCTTCGCATCGACCAGCGACCGCGACTCCCGACGGGCCGCCGCGGTCTGCTCCTGCAGCTGCCGATGCAGCTGCACGGCGCGCTGGTGCTCGCCGTACGTCAACCGCCGCGCGTTGTCCAGCAACTGCCCGAGCGCGTGCTGCAAACCGCGGATCCGCGCTTCCAGGACCTCCGGCGCAGCCGGATTCCCGTCAGGCTTCTCCGTCACGAGCATCGTCCTTCCACACCTGGCCCCGCGACTACGTTCTTGCCTCGGGTAATCGTGTCACACCACTGGCCCCACTGGTCACTCCAGGTATCAGTCGTCTCAAGGGGCGACGATCTCGAGCTCGTAACCGTCGTCGTTGTACAGGAAGGCGGCGTAATGCTGCGGGCCGCCGGCGTACGGATGCCGGTCCGCGAACATCAGCGTCCAGCCGTGCGCGCCGGCCTCGGACACGATCGCGTCGACCTCCGCGCGGCTGCCCGCGTTCAGTGCCAGGTGGTTCATCCCGGGACGCATCCGGTCGTGCTCGGCCGCCGACATCGCGGGGCTCTGCTCGACCACGACGTAGCTGCCGTCCGGTGCCGTCCAGGTCATCCCGCCCGGCCAGCCGTCACCGTCCTTCCAGCCCAGCCGGCCGAGGACCCAGCCCCAGCTCGCAACGGCCCGGGACAGGTCCGGGACCCAGATCTCGACGTGATGCACCGCGGCAGCCATCGGAGCATTATCGGGGCCCGTCATTTCTATATTGTGCGAGGGCCGCCGCGGGCCGCGCAGAAACCTTGGCGTTTCGCGCCCCTTCAGCTTTCTGTCCGTGGCAGGGTCTACCGTCTGCGGTGACAGTCGAGAGACCGGGAGTTCGGCCCATGAGCAGCACGCGCATCGAGAGCACGGCGTACGGCGCCGCGGCTCTGGAACGCCTGCAGGCAGTGGTCGCACGGCTCAAGGCCGACGACCCGATGACACCCGTAACGCTGCTGCTGCCGAACAACCTGTCCGGCGTGATCGCCCGCCGGCACCTGGCCAGGGAATCGATCGGCGGTCTGTACCTCGCGACCCTCGAGCGGCTCGCCGAGCAGATCGCGGCCGGCTCACTGGCACCGCGCCGGCCCGCGACCCGTCCCATCGTCGCCGCCACCTGGCGTACGGCGCTGGCGAAGGCTCCGGGCATCTTCGACGAGGTCGCGGAGCACCCGTCGACCATTCAAGCGCTCGCTGCCGCGCACAACGAGCTCCGCGACCTCAGCGATCCCGCGCTGGACAAGGTGGCGGAGGCGTCCGCGCTCGGCCCCGACCTGGTCCGGCTGCACCGTCAGGTGACCGCCGAGCTCGGCGCGGACTGGTACGACGCGACCGATCTGCTGCGCGCCGCCGCGGCCGCCGTCACGTCGGCGACGGTCAGCGAGCTGGGCGCGCTCGTCCTCTACCTTCCGCAGGAGCTGACCCAGTCCGAGGCCGCGTTCGTCGCCGCGCTCGGGGACGCCGCCGCCGATCTGACCGTGATCGTCGGACTGACGGACGTCCGCCGTGCCGACCGCACCGTCCGCCGATCGCTCGAACGGATCGGGATCGACCTGCCGACGTCGATCTCGAAGAACTACCCGGTCGCCACCGAGATCCTGAACGCGTCCGACGCCGATGACGAGGTGCGGTGCGTGGTCCGCGACGTGGTGTCCGCGCTGGAGCAGACACCTGCGCACCGGATCGCAGTCCTGTACGCCGCCGCCTCGCCGTACGCGCGTCTCCTGCACGAGCACCTTTCCGCCGCGCACATCGAGGTCAACGGGCCCGGGACGCGCCCGGTGCACGAGCGGGCGATCGCGCGGACACTGCTCGAAGTGCTGGCGCTCGTCGATCACGACCTGCCCCGCGCGGACGTGTTCCGGGCGCTGGCGAACGCGCCGACGCGGGACTTCGGTGGCGATCGGATCCCGGTGCCGCAGTGGGAGCGGATGTCGCGCGCGGCCGGTGTGGTGCGCGGCGACGACTGGGACACCCGGTTGGCGCGGTACGCCGAGTCCGAGCGGCGGACCGCCGACCAGGAGGAGGCGGCCGACGATCCACGACCGGCCGCGGTGCGGCGAGCGCAGTACAACGCGACCACCGCGGAGCGGCTGCACGCGTTCGCCTCCACGTTGCGCCGGCGGCTGGCCGACCTTGCCGCGCTCGACACCTGGTTCGACCTGTCCGCGGGCGTGCTGCAGCTCTTCCATGATCTGCTCGGCGACTACTCGTCCTTGCCGATCGAGGAGCAGTACGCCGCGGCCGCGGTCGAGGGTTCGCTCAAGGGCCTGTCGACGTTGGACGAGCTCGGCACTCCGGCGAGTCTCGCCGTACTGCGTGATGTCCTCGACCTGGAGCTGCAGCAGTCGCTGCCGCGGGTCGGGACGTTCGGCACCGGGGTGCTGGTAGCGCCGTTGTCGGCGAGCATCGGGTTGTCGGCGGACGTCGTGTACGTCGTCGGTCTGTCGGAGGACCTGTATCCGGGGCGTGTGCACGAGGACGCGCTGCTCCCCCATCGGGTGCGGGAGGCGGCAGCGCCGGAGCTGGCGTCGTTCCGGGATCGGCTGGACGAGAAGCAGCGGCATCTGCTGGTCGCGTTCTCCGCGGGTGCGCGGGTGGTGGCGTCGTTCCCGCGCGGCGATCTGCGCCGGTCGTCGCGGCGGTTGCCGACGCGCTGGCTGCTCGGTTCGCTGCGCGAGCTGACCGGCGACCACGCGCTGCCCGCGACCCAGTGGGACAGGTACGGAGAGGTCCTGCGGACGTCCGCGTCGTACGCCGGTTCGTTGACGACAGCAACGATGCCGGCGACCGAGCAGGAGTGGCAGACACGGGCCGCGGCGGCCCGGCTGTGGGTGCACGACGGCGTCCTCGTGCGAGCGCGGGAGTTGTTGCGCGGCCGCGCGTCGATGGCGTTCACGCGGTTCGACGGGGATCTGTCGGGGGTCTCGGGCCTGCCGGAGTTCGCGATCGAGGACCGGATCGCATCGCCGACCTCGTTGGAGTCGTACGCGACCTGTCCGCACGCGTACTTCGTCAAGCGGCTGCTCCAGGTGGAGCCGCTGGAGGCGCCGGAGGACCTGCTGGTCATCTCGCCGGTGCAGATCGGGAACCTGATCCACAACAGCCTGGATGCTTTCGTGTCACGGCTCGCGGGTTCGCTGCCCGGGTACGGGGAGCCGTGGACGGACGAGCAGCGGTCGCTGTTGCTCGCGATCGGGGCGGATCTCGCGGACCAGTTCGAGGCGGAGGGGCTGACCGGGCATCCGCGGTTGTGGCAGCGCGAGCGGTTGCGGATCCTCGGCGATCTGATGGTGCTGCTGACGGACGACGACCGGTGGCGCGCCGAGCGGAACGCTTCGGTGGTGGCCAGCGAGCTGCGGTTCGGGTTCGACGGCGAGCCTCCGGTGGAGATCCCGGTGCCGTCCGGTCGGGTCCTGCTGCGCGGTTCCGCGGACAAGGTCGACCTCGGCGCGGACGGGACGATCTACGTCACCGATGTGAAGACCGGCGGCTTCTCGCGGTACGAAGGGATCGAGTCCGACCCGGTCGCGGGCGGCACCAAGCTGCAGCTTCCGGTCTACGCGTACGCCGCCCGCGCGCGGCTGGGCGAGGCCTCCACCCCGGTCGAGGCGTCGTACTGGTTCGTCCGCCGGGGCGGCAAACGGATCCCGGTCCCGCTGACGCCGGAGGTCGAGCAGCGGTACGTCGACACGCTGGACGTGATCGTGTCCTCGATCGCGGCCGGATACTTCCCGCCGAAGGCGCCCGAGGTCCCGGACTTCCTGTGGGTGCAGTGCCCGTACTGCAACCCGGACGGCCTGGGGCACAGCGAGGTGCGGGCGCGGTGGGACCGCAAACGGCACGACCCGACGCTCGAACGCCTGGTCCGCCTCGTCGACCCCAGCGCTTTGGAGGCTGCGGATGAGTGAGCAACTGCTGGACCGGGACGCCCGGGAGCGGATTCGCACCGACACCGAGGCGACCCTGTTCGTCGAGGCCGGCGCCGGATCAGGGAAGACGCACGCACTGGTCGAGCGGGTGCGGACTCTGGTGCTGCGGGACGGCGTACCGCTGCGGAAGATCGCGGCGGTGACGTTCACCGAGAAGGCCGGGGCGGAGCTGCGGGACCGGTTGCGGGTCGAGTTCGAGAAGGCACGGCGTACGGACGTCGGTCAGCTCGCGGACACGGCGCTGGACGACCTGGACTCGGCGTCGATCGGTACGCTGCACGCGTTCGCGCAGCAGATCCTGCTCGCGCATCCGATCGAGGCCGGCCTGCCGCCGCTGATCGACGTACTGGACGAGGTCGGGTCGTCGGTCGCGTTCGAGGAGCGGTGGGCCGAGCTGCAGCAGCAACTGCTCGACGACGACACGATCGCCGAGCCGCTGCTGCTCGCGATGGCGGTCGGTGTCGAGCTGAAGCATCTGCGGTCGCTGGCGCGGCTGTTCGGCAACGACTGGGACCTGATCGCGGACCGGGTGCTCGTCGAGCCGCCGGACCTGGTGGCGATGCCGGACCTGACCGGGCTGATCGCGGCGGCCGCGCAGATCGGCGGGCTGGCAGAGACGTGCCTGGACCCCGAGGACCGGCTGCTGCCGAAGGTGGTGCAGATCCGCGAGCTCGGGCTGATGCTGGAGTCCGCGTCGGACCAGGAGACGCAGCTGTCGTTCCTGCAGGCGCTGCGCGGGCTGAAGGTCGGCCGGATCGGGCGCAAGGAGAACTGGCCGGACATCACGAAGACGCGCGCGGACTGCACCGAGGTCGTCGAGGTCGCCGGTTCGCTGGTCGAGCTGCTCCTTGATGCTTGCCTTCGGCACCTTTCGCACTGGATCGCGGAGCGGGTGCTGGAGTCGGCCGAGCTGCGGCGTGCGGACGGGCGGCTCGAGTTCCACGACCTGCTGGTGCTGGCCCGCGACCTGCTGCGGCGCGACGCCGGCGTACGGGAGGAACTGCAGGACCGGTTCGAGCGGTTGCTGCTGGACGAGTTCCAGGACACGGACCCGATCCAGATCGAGCTGGCCGTCCGGATCGCCGGCGGCGCGGAGGCATCCGCTGCCGACTGGCACGACGTCGAGGTCCCCGAGGGCCGGCTGTTCGTCGTCGGCGACCCGAAGCAGTCGATCTATCGGTTCCGCCGCGCCAACATCGCGACGTACCTCACCGCCCAGGAACTCCTCGGCGAAACCGTCGCTCTGACCACCAACTTCCGGACGGTCCCACCCATCCTCCAGTGGATCAACACGGTCTTCACCACCCTGATCCAGCCGCAGGAATCCGCCCAACCCGCCTACCAGTCCCTCTCCCCCCACCGCACCAACCCAGGCACCCCACCAGCCACCTCCTGTGCGCCGACCACCTCCGCCGCGCCAGCCACCTCCGCGGGACCGGCCACCTCCGGCGGACCGGGCGCCCCGCCGCACCCCGGCGCACCGGGCGCTCCGCCGCACCCCGGCACCCGCGCTCACGTCGGCGACCGGCCCGGCGTCGTCTCCCGCCCCGGGGCCGCGGCGCCGGGCCGGGCCGCGGCGACGCCTGACCCGACGCCTGTCGAGGGCGACCAACTCTCGATCTTCGACGACCCCACCCTCTTCGACGAACCCGACTCAACCGACGCCCCGGACTCGACCAACGGCCCGGGCCCGACCGATACCGCCGACACGGCCGACACCGTCGACCAGCTCGCCGACCTCGCCGAGGTCCTCCCGTTCCGCCGGCGCGGCGACACCGTCGACGTTCCGGTCGACGCCGCACCCCCCGAAGACCCCGCCGCCGGCCCCGCCGTCACGATCCTCGGCGCGACCCCGCACGACGATCTCCCCCGCGCCCAAGCCTCGGTCCTCCGCGAACGCGAGGCCACCGACGTCGCCGCCGTCATCGAGGAAGCCCTCCGCGACGGCTGGCTCGTGTACGACGACCGCGCCGAGACCTGGCGTCCCGCCGAAGCCGGCGACATCGCCGTACTCGTCCCCGCCCGCACCTCGCTCCCGTTCCTCGAGGACGCCCTCGACCGCGCCGACATCCCGTACCGCGCCGAAGCCAGCTCGCTCGTCTACCAGACCGCCGAGGTCCGCGACCTGCTCGCCTGCGCCCGCGCCCTCGGCGACCCGAGCGACCAGCTCGCGCTCGTCACCACCCTCCGTTCACCCCTCTTCGGCTGCGGCGACGACGACCTGTTCACCTGGAAGCGCAACGGCGGCAGCTTCACCCTCACCGCGCCGGTTCCCGACCAGCTGCTGACGCACCCGGTCGGCGACGCGATGGAGTGGCTCCGCCGCACGTACTACGCGGCCCGCTGGCTCACGCCCAGCGAAGTACTCGCGAAGATCGTCGCCGACCGCCGGATGCTCGAGGTCGCCGCGATCGGCCCGCGGGCCCGCGACGCCTGGCGGCGCATCCGGTTCGTCGTCGACCAGGCCCGCGCCTGGTCCGAGGTCGAGCACGGCGGACTCCGCTCGTACCTTGCCTGGGCCGCTCACCAGGGCGAGGAGACGTCCCGCGTCGCCGAAGCCGTCCTGCCGGAGACCGACGCCGACGCGGTCCGGGTGATGACGATCCACGCCGCGAAGGGGCTCGAGTTCCCGATCGTGATCCTGTCCGGCATGACCGCGTCGCCGAACCGCCAACGTGGAGTGCAGGTGCTGTGGCCGCAGTCCGGCGGGTATGCGGTCAAGCTCAAGTCCTCCGTCCAGACCGAGGACTTCGACCTGGTCCAGCCCGTCGACGAGCAGATGGACGACTACGAACGCCGCCGCCTGCTGTACGTCGCCGCGACCCGCGCGCGGGATCACCTGGTCGTCTCGCTGCATCGCTCCGGCAACCGCCGGCACACGAGCAACGCCGAGCTCCTCGCCACCGCCGGCGGCGTCGAGGCCCCGAACTCGACCCTCTTCACCGGCCCACCGGTCCCCGACCGCGAGCCGGCCGCGGCCCCCGACGTCACCCCGCCGATCTCCCGCACCGAATGGGAATCGCGGGCCGCCGCCGCGCAGGCCGCCAGCCGGTTCCGCTCCGCCCAGAGCGCCTCCGGCTTGGAAGGCACCGGCCCGGACGTCACCCTCACCGATGTCGACCCTGGTACTGCGAAGGGCGCCCGCGACGTCGAGCTCCCGCCGTGGTCGAAGGGCCGCTACGGCACCGCGATCGGCCGCGCCGTCCACGCCGTACTGCAGGTCGTCGACCTCTCCACCGGCGCCGGCCTCGATGCCGCGGTGTCGACGCAATGCCTCGCCGAGGGCGTCCTCGAGTTCACCGACGTCGTCACCGCCCTCGTCCGGTCCGCGCTGGCGTCCGACGTCGTACGACGCGCCGCGGCCCGCGAACACTGGCGCGAGTCGTACGTCGGCACGGTGCAGCCCGACGGCACCGTCCTCGAGGGTTTCGTCGACCTGATCTACCGCGAGGACGACGGCCGCCTGACCATCGTCGACTACAAGACCGACGCCATCCCCGCCGCCGCGTTGGACAGCCGCGTCGCGTACTACGCGCCGCAACTCCAGGCGTACGCGCGGATCCTCCCCAACACCGGCCCGCCGATCCTGCTGTTCCTCAACCCGGGCACAGCGGTCGAGCGCGTCGTCTAGCTCAAACCGCCGCGAAGCACCTCGATCCAGCCCTCGAACGCATCGAGATGCGCGTCGTGACTTCCCCCGGCGATCACAGCGCGCGCAGTCTGCGGACGCCGGCGAATCAACTCGTCCTGCTGCTCTCGAGTGAACATGCCGTGCTCGGCAAAGACCGCGAGCGTGGGCGGTTCGAGCTGCTCCCATTCCGCCCAGCGATCCTCCTGCAGCGCAGCGATCGTCGCCTCCATCACGTCCGCGTCGAACCGCGGGCGCAACCCGTCGGCCGCCCGCTCGAGATCGTTGCACCAGGCAACCGCCAACGGCCGGTCCCCGAGGAACTCCCGCGCCGCGACCTCATCGGCGAACGGCACGGGCCAGGATGCGAAGTACTGACCGATCTTGCGAGCTTCCTCGGGCCGGTCGTCCCCAGCCGCGATGCCCTCAAGCATCACCAGCCGATCAACAAGATCCGGCCGCGCCGCCGCCGTGAGCATCGCCGTATGCGCACCCATCGACTGCCCCACCAACCTCACCCGCTGCCCCGGGACGACCTCCTCGACAACAGCAACCACATCATCGACGTACGCCGCCCGGGAAACGTCCGCCGGCCGCCGGGTACTACGCCCATGCCCGCGCTGATCGATCAGCAACACCCGGAAGCTGTCACCCAACGCATCCGCCGTCGCCACAAACTCACGCGAACTCCCGGCCAACCCATGCAGCAGCACAACCACCGGCCCATCGCCACCGCGGTCGTCCACCGCGATCTCCACATCTCCACGGCGAACCATCACACCCACATCCTCGACCACTCAGCGCATCCCCATCCCGACGCCTCCACCAATCACCCGCTCAGCCCGCCCAACCGAACCACCATCCGCGCCACAAGCCCGACAGCAAGCCCTCTCGGCACCGTCGCCGATCGCCCGCCCTCGGCTACACCACCAGCCGCACCGCAAGAACGACGATGAGCATGCTCGAAGCCAACGCCGTCGCGAGCCGGCCGCGTGCGCCGGTCAGTACCCGTCCGAGCAGCGCCCCGCCGCCCGCGAGCAGCAGTTGCCAACTCGCCGAGGCCACGAACGCCGCCACCACGAACACGATCCGCCCACCGACCCCCGCGACGCCCGACCCCCCGAGCACGAGGGCCGCGAAGTAGATCACCGTCCACGGGTTCAGCATCGTCATCCCGAGCATCCCGAGGTACGCCGTCCACGGGCCGAGCGGGGTTTCCTGTTGCAGAGCGACGATCCGCTGCTCGCGGTACCGCCGTACCGCCTTGGCCGCCCCCATCACCGCAAGCCCGACCAGCACCAGAACCGATGCCCAACGCAACGGTCCGACGATCGGCACCAGCAACGGCGCGAGCACCGAACCGGCTCCCGCAGCGACCGCCGCGTACACCCCGTCGGCCGACGCCACCCCGAGCGCGGCGAACGCTCCGATCCGCAACGAACTCCGCGCCGTCAGCGCCACCAGATAGGTCCCGACAGGCCCGACCGGCACGGCAACGCCGTACCCGGCCAAGAGCCCCGCGACCACCAGCCCGATCACGACTGACCGAGCATCGACCCCCACCAGAGAACGGTCTGCTGCTGAACCCGAGCCGCCGAGGCCGCAGGTCCCATCCGCAACAGTCCAAGAGTCGTAGTCATGTCCCCATCATGCGGACGCGGTCAACCCAATTTGCCGCCCACTTGATTAACCGGACCGGAGTCCGTATCGTCTTTTCGTGTAACCGGACCACAGTCCGATAAAACTGAAAGGCATCATCATGAGCACCCTGCTGCACATCGCGTCGTCGCCCCGTGGAGACAAGTCGGAGTCGTTGCGGATCGCCGACACGTTCGTCGACGTGTACCGCGAGACGCACCCCGACGACGAGGTCGTCACCTGGAATCTGTGGGACGGCACGCTTCCCGAGTTCGGTCCGGCGGCGGCCGGCGCCAAGATGACCTTCATCGCGGGCGAAGCCCTCCAGGGCGAGGAAGCCGCGGCCTGGGACGCCGTACAGGCAACCCTCCAACGCTTCCTGGCCGCCGACCGCCTCCTCTTCAGCGTCCCGATGTGGAACGCGGGCGTCCCCTACATCCTCAAACAGTTCATCGACGTGATCTCGCAGCCCGGCACCATCTGGGGCCTGGATCCCCACACCGGCTACCAACCCCTGCTCGCCAACACCGGCCGGAGGGCCGCCGTCATCTACACCAGCGGCGTCTGGGCTCCCCACCTCGGCCCCGCCTTCGGCACCGACTTCCACTCCACCTTCTTCAACGACTGGCTCCGCTGGACCGGCATCACCGACATCACCGAGATCCGCCACCACCCCACCCTCACCGGCGACCTCCTCCAGTCCCGCGAAGAAGCCCTCTCCACCACCCGCACCACCGCCAAAACCTTCTGACGCGCGCGGACCCGGTTGACGAGCAAGGAGACCCCAACGGGCCGGGCCCAGCGCGGGATCTGCCAAGCCACCCGATCGCCGCAGGCACCCTCACGTAGCCGTGCCTGTCACAGGCAACCACAGGCAGCCGCGCGGGTCAGCGGTTCGGGTGTGCTCCGGGGGTCGCGGCGATCCGGGCAGCCAGTTCGTCGGAGATCGGGTACGGGCGCTCCGCTGGCAACGCCGCCTGCGCCGCATCCCTCGACGTACGGGCGAGATCTCGCACCTGCTGCATCTCCGCAGTCACGTCCTCCATGCCCACTATCCACTCGTCCACATACCGCCGTACCGCGTCCCCCGACAACCCGATCTGGATCGACCGCACCTGAGGCTGCGGTGTCAGCGTCACCGCCTGCTCAGGATCCCACTGAATCCGCACCGGTGCCCCCGACAACGACTGCTTCCACGCCGCCTCGGACTCATGAAACCGAGCCTGGTAATGCGAAAGCACCCCACGCCCCAACGCCCACTCGAACCCGTCGCGCCGGATCCGGATCCGCAACACCCGCGTCTGCCCCGGCTTCGTCCCCCACCTCGACCGATAAGCCATCCACAAGTACGACGGCTTGATCCAAGTCATCCGTCCCATCCCGAACGGCTCCACAAACGTCCCCGCCCGCAACGCCGGCTCCGCAATCTCCGGCGAATACGCCTGATAAACCGCCACCGACCCCTCGTCGTACAACGCCCGGGCCTGCCGAAGCACACCGCTCTCCATGCTCCGAGATCCTAGACGCGCCTCTGGTCCGCACCTGCCCACGACGTCCTGGACCGCCACCACTCCGTCTCCCGCTCCGCCCGATCCGACCCCCCATCCACAAACGCACCAGCCTCCGACCACCCCTCAGCTCCCGGTCCGTTCCAATGTCCGATCAACCTCAGCCGCCCAAGCCCCGCAGCGTTCCACCGCCACCTACTCCATTTCGCAGATCGCCAGGCTGACGTTGTATCGACCGCACACATCTGATCCAGACTCGGACCGCGCGGAAACCGGATCCCATCCTAGGGTTAGCGCTCCCCATCACCTCGCGGTACACCTGCGGCGGTTACCGGCGCAAGCTAGGTCGCGTCGGCGAGGCCTTGGGCGTGGTGTCTGAGCGTCTCCAATTGCTGGTCCGAGATCGGCGAAACAGGCCCGTTCGGATCCACCTGACACTCGAACTGTCCATCGGCTGTCATCCAGGCCAGCACACCCCCCGACATACATCTGGAGTCGAACAGACGCGGCGGGTCGCAGAACGGAAGTCCTTCGGCGCCGATCCACGCGACCGGGCACCCCGCCTCAATGAGCGCAGCAAGCGAGGCGTGGATCGCTGATCCCAGCTCCTTGGCAGCCGGCCAGACGAGAATCGGCAGGTCCAAGGTCGTGATCTCCCAGGCGTCCCCATGCAGTACGAACTCCTCGACGGCGGGAGCACCAATCCACACATCAGCGGGAAATGCCACCGGCCGTCGCCGGCCACGGCTCGCGAGCCCGTACACGGTGATGCCAGGCACCTCTTCACCATCAGCTAGGACGACCAGAACGTCCCGGGCACACTTTGCCGTCACCCTATCCCCCACTTCTTCAGCTGGTTTTCGGACGGTTTTGACGAGGATGCAAGTTGCCCAGCGTACGGACCGTCTTTGTACACGAAGATCGCGACTCGCTGTCCGTTGATGTCGCCGAGGAATCCCTTGACTTGATGGTTGCCGAGTTGGTGGTCAACAGTCGCTGTCGGATGTTCGAGTATCGGGACGAATGCGCGTTTGATGGCCTCCGGGCTGGTCTTTCCCGACCACGTTGGCAACAACCCCGCCTTCACAAGATGTTTGGTCCCATGCTGCAGGCGGTTCGGCGTCAACGCGCTCTCGCCGGCGCCTTCGGCATAACCCAGTGCAGGCGTGACCGTTTCCAGACCGGAGCGCGCGCGGCCGACCATGGGGATGCGGCTGGCAACGAGACCGACCGCTATATCTGCGACGAGTTGGGAGCAGTTGCCCTTCAGGACGCAGGCTTGGGAGTCGAGGATGCCGGCGGCGCCGGCGGCGATTACTCCGGTGGCTGAGGAGATTTCGAGGAAGATGGGGATGGCGGGGGCGCAGGCGCGGGCGAGGGTGCAGATGACGGCGCCGGCCAGGGCGGCGGTGGAGATGTAGCCGGAGATGTGGGAGACGTCGGTGAGGGTGCCTTCTACGTCGTCCAGGCCTTGGAGATCGGTGGTTTTGAGGGGGTTACCGGTGGTGTAGGCGTAGGGGTTGGCGGAGCCGGCCTGGTCTGTGGTGAGGAAGGTGCCGGTGGTGGGGTTGTACTCGCGTTGGCCGAGGAGGTAGTTGCCGGTGGGGAGTTTGAGGCCGCCGATGTAGCCGGGGGTTGGATGGCCGGAAGGCTTGCTGGGGCTGGGGGGAGTTGTGGGACCGGCTCGGGTTTGGCCGTAGGGCTCGTAGTCGTGCTGGGTCAGCTTGGTGGTTGCGGTGGCGAGGAGCGAGCCGTTCGGTGCGGTGGTGAGCGGCGTCCGAGTGGCCCCGGTTTGTTCGGCGAGGAGGCTGCTGCCGTAGAGGTAGCGGGTCGGCTTGGCGTCGGTTGTGGTGTTGAGGATCTCGGGTGAGAGCGGGTCCCAGAGGTAGCGGGTTGACTGGCGGCCCGTGGTCGAGGTGGCTCGGCGGCCGTCGCCGGAGTGGGTGTACGTCGTCGTGGTTCCGGCTGTCGTCGAGGAGATGGGTTTGCCGGCGGCGGACCAGGTGTACGTCGTGGTGCCGTCGGAGGTCAGGTTGCCGTCTTTGTCATAGGTGTAGGAACGGGCTGACAGCGGGGCCAGCGGATAGTTGGCCGGTGCGGTGATCGAGGCCTGGAGTTCGTTGGTGGCGCTGTACAGGGACCACGTGCTCCCGGAGGAGCGTTGTTCCCAGGTGCGGTTGCCGCTTCCGTCGTACGCGTAGCGGATGGGGTCGGCGCACTGGTCGCCGCCGTAGCAGGCTGCCGTCAGACGGTTCAGCGGGTCGTATTCGTACGATGCCTTGCCCGCGACGGAGTCGTTTGAGCGGGTGACATTGTCGGCCGCGTCGTAAACAGAAGTGATGGTGCGGACAGGACGGGAGTTCTGCGTCACGGACAGGGAGGTCGTTCGGCCGCGGAGGTCCACCCGCTCGGTCTTGACCAGTCCGCCCGGCTGCGTCGTGGTGATCGCGCCGTGGGCGAGGTCGTAGCGGTACGACGCCAGCGGCTTGCCGTCGGCGGTGGCTGAGGTCAGGCGGTCGACGGCGTCCCAGGTGTACGACTCGGTGTGGCCCGCCGCAGTGCGCGCGGAGAGGTTGCCGACAGCGTCCCAGCGATAGCCGACAGTTCCGCCAGGCCCGGCCGACGACGTCAGGTGGTCGAAGTTGTCGTACCCGAAGCGGGTGACGCCGGTCCCGTCGGTCATCGATGTACGACGGCCCGCAGCATCCCAGGTGAAGCTGACCGCAGGAGTCTTGTCGGAGTACGCGATCCGGAGCGGTGCGCCACGCGCATCCAGTGTGAAGGACGCGGTCTTGCCGGATGGCAGCGTCGTACGGATCAGGCGTCCGGCCTTGTCGTAGGTGAACCGCCAGGTCCGGTCGCCGTACGTCGCCTCCGTAGTGCGGCCGGCGCCGTCGTAGGTGAAGCTCTGCGCGCGGCCGCCGGCGTCGACCAGCTTGGTGACCCGACCTGAGGCGTCGTACGTCGTAGTCGCCTCGGGCAACGATGGTCGCGTGACTCCGACTATCGCCCCGGCGCCGTCGTACCGCAGCTTCGTCGTGCCGCCGCGGGCGTCGATCAACGTCGACACCCGACCCTGCGCGTCGTAGGTCTGACTCGTCGAGACGCCGAGCGCGCCGTGCTGTTCGAGCGGTTGATCGTCGTCGTTGTAGGAGACCGTGCTGACCGCACCACGGGGAGAGGTCACCTTGACCGGGCGGCCCCAGCCGTCGTATTCGACCCGCGTCACCTGGCGGACAGGATCCACGACACGCACCAGGTCGCCGTCGACGGAGTACGAGTACTGCGTGGTGCGGCCGAGCGGATCACGGGACGCGGTCACCAACCCGCGCGCGTCGTAGATGGCCGACGTCGTGCGGCCGCCGTACGACGTACCGGTCGGGTTGCCGCGGGTGTCATACCTGTACGTCGTCCGCCGCCCGAGCGGGTCCATCGTCGCGACGACGTCGTTGCGCGAGTTGTACGTCCGCCGAGCCACGGCCCCGGCCGCGTCCGTCGACGCCACCACACGACCGAGCGCGTCGTACTCGTGCCGCGCACCGTGCCCGAGGTTGTCGAAGACGCGGATCAAGTTGCCGTCCGCGTCGTAGTGGAACGTCGCAGTGGCGCCGGTCGGATCGGTCTGCCGGATCAGCCAGTTCCGCTCGTACTCGTTGAGCCACTTGCCACCGGTCGGGTCGGTCATTGTCGACGTACCGCGGAGGCCGTCGGTCTCCCAGGCCCAGGTGGATCGGCCGCCGTTCCCATCCGTCTGCGCGACGACGCGGCCGTCTGCGTCGTACTCAGTGGTGAACGCCGTCGCGTCCCCCACCCGCTCCGACTTGAGGCGGCCGTCCACGTATTCGTACTGCGTCCGGATGCCGCCAGGTGAGGTGACACCCACAAGCCGGCCGTCCGCGTACTCGTACCGAACGGTCCGCGGTGCGACGCCCGGACCAGACAGGCGAACCGCGGTGATCTGCCCCTGGTCGTTGTAGCCGTACGTCAGCGACCGCCGTCCGTTCTCAACCGTGTGGACGCGTCCCGAAGCGCGCGAGATCGTCACGCCCTGACCGTTGCGGTCGCGGATCGACTGCAGCTCGCCGGCCGCGGAGAACTGCATCCGCACCTGGTCGACGCTCGTCAGCAGGTACGTCGAGCCCGACCGCGCCAGCGCGAACCGGGCAGGCCCGGGCTCCACCGCGAACGCGGGCCCCTTCCGCGTGAAGCCGATCTCGCGGCCGTCGGATGTCTCGTACCGTGCGCCGGTCGCCGACAGCACCAGGCGGTCCGAGTACGACGAGCGCCATCCGATGCCGAGGGAGCCGGCGGACGTGTCGTTCGAGTTGTACGCCCGGCTCACCGTCAAGGGCACACCGACTGCCGTCACGGAAGCGTCCGTCGAGACAGCGGTCAAGGCGCCGGTCAGCGAGTTGACCGGATCCGACTGCATCGCGAACGGCCCGAAGAACGCCCGCGCCTGTTTGTCCGGGAGAACGAAGCCCGGCGCGCCGGCGTAGATCATCACGTTGGCCGCCGCTGAGCCCTTGCCGTTGGTCAAGGACACCGACAGCAGGTTCGGCGAGCCGATGAACTTGCAGTCGAGTGGAACGTTGACGGACCAGCTCAGCGACTGGCTGCGGGCCGGCTGGGGTTTGGGGGCGTTCGTGCAGGGCCAGTGGTCGACCTGCCAGACGCGCGAGTCGGTGAGGCGGAGGTTGCACAGGTCGATGGGGGTGTTGACGGTGTGCGCCTGGAAGTCGAGGGTGAGGCCGGTGCCGGCGTGGGCCATGCCGCCGTCGAGGGCGAGTTGGTCGCCAGAGCTGAGTAGTTGGCCGCCTGCTGAGACGGCGAGGTCGGGGTGCAGGCAGTAGTAGGCGTCGGGCCGGGCGGCTTGGGCGGGTGCGGTGAGGGGCACGAGCAGGAGGACGGACAGGGCCAGCGCGAGGAATCGGCGCACGGTTTGCCTCCGCTCAGTTGTCGGTTTGTGACAGAGAGTTTACGGCGGAGGCCACTCCGGCGGCGGGGATGCTTACAGGTTGTGGATAACGGGAAGTGACCCTGGCGTGCAGGTCCCCTGGGAGTCGCTACGATCTGCGGGAACAGAGTGAGGAACGTTCGAATGATGGTCCGCCCGCTGGCGGGTCTGCCACCAAGAGTGTGAGGGTGTGGCTCATGAACATCGGTACCCGGAAGATCGTCGTCGACGAGGCGATCGCGCAGTTACGGCTGTACGCCGAGACGAACGGCGCCGTGCTGCAGTACTACGACGGGCTGCCGGGGATGACCACCGTCGGCGGCTCGGACCCGAACCGGATCACGCTCGAGGACCTGGCCCGGACGATGGTGATCGGGTCGGACCTGCGGGCGATGGACATCCCGTGGCTGCTCGAGGTCGAGACCGAGAAGGAGCTGGCGGCGATCCCGGTGGACGCGCGGCTCGAGGACGCGGCCCCGGGCAGTGAGCTGTTCGAGGCGGCGATGGCGCTGGACGACAAGTTCACCGGGCACCGCGGGTTCGGGCACGCGAAGAAGTCCAAGCTGCTGCACCTGAAGCGGCCGTACCTGTATCCGGTGACCGACAGCTTCATCCGGATGACCTACGGTACGTCGGCAGCCGGCTCCGCGTTTCTGTCCGCGGTCCGCGACGACCTGGTGAACCCGGCCAACATCCGCGACTTCAAGCTGCTCCAGGTGCGCCTGATCGCGGAACCGTCCACCAGCGCCGCACGCCTGCTGGGCGAGGTGCCGACGCTCCGCCTCCTCGACATCCTCGCCTCCCTGCTGGGTGAGGCCAAGTAGCTACAGCACTCCGAGCCGCGCCAGCGGCTCCACCAGCTCACGCTCCTCGTAGGACAGGTGCGAGAGCAACGTGTCGTCGAGCAGATCCATGGCGGCGCGCAGCCCGTCGATGCTGCCTGAGCCGTCCACGAGCGCGACCAACGCCTTGTCGACACCTTCCAGTACGTCGTGGATGATCTTGTGCTCCTCCTGCAACCGGTCCACGACCGGCGCCAGCGCAGGGTCGGCGCGGCGGAGGTGCGGGAAGAGCGATGCGTCCTCCAACGAGTGATGCGTCGTGACAAGCCGGCAGTACGACTCGCAGTACGTCCCCAAGGTCCAGTTGTTCTGCCGCATGGTCATCGTGTTGATGTGGGACCGCGCAGCACCGACCCCGAGCGTCCCGGCCGCGACCTGCTCCACCAGGTCACGTACCTGCTCCAGCTCAGCACGCAGATGGTCGTGTACGTCGATCAGGTGCTGCCCCGACTGCAACTGGTACGGCGTGTACGTCCGGGACGGGTCATGCGCCGGCCCGGTCGGCCGCTCCGACTCGTCCAGCAGCTGTACTGCGCTACGCCGCACAGCAGGAGGTGGTGTCGGTACGACGGCAAACCCACCCGCAGGCGCCGCCGCCACAGTCGCACCGGACCGAGCCGCCGCAACCGCCTCGCGTACGCCGACGGAAACCTCAGCGAAGCGCCTGATGTCGTCAGGGTTGTCAGACGCAAGGATGTACGTGCTGATGCCCTCCCCCAGCGTCAGCTCGGTCAGCTGGTCGATCCAGAGCTCTTCAGGCCCCTGCAGGAACCCACCACGCCCGCTGAACTGGCCGGCGATGTTGTAGAGCCGCCTGACCGCCGCAGGGTCACGGCCGGCATCGACAGCCGCTTCGTCGATCACCTTGTTCATGGCTGCCAGCTCGTCCGGCCCGGCGTACCCACTGCTCGGCAACCACCCGTCGGCGAGTCGTCCGGTCAGCGCCAGCATCCGCGGCTTGTACGCACCCAGCCAGATCGACACGTCGTGCGCGGGCGCCGGGCCGCGCTTGGCACCGGCCACGGTGTAGTGCTTGCCCTCAAGCCGGATCCCACCGCCTCCCGGCGTCCAGACCTGGCGCATGATCGCGATGGCCTCCTCCAGAGCGGAGATGCTCTGCCCTGTGGTCAGCCGCGGTCCCGCGTTCGCCGCAACGGCCTCCAGGAATCCACCGGCGCCCAGCCCGAGCTCCACGCGGCCACCTGTGATGAGGTCCAACGTCGCGACGCTGCGCGCCAGGACCACGGGATGCCGCAACGGGAGGTTGGCCACGTTGGTGGTCACCTTGATGCGCTCGGTCTGCGCGGCGACGACGGACAGCAGCGTCCACGCGTCCATCAGCCGCGGCTGGTACGGGTGGTCCTGGAAGCTGACCAGGTCCAGCCCGACCTGTTCGGTCAGCTGGGCCAGCGCGATCACCCGGTCCGGGGCGTCGACCGCTGGGGTCAGGAACGTGCCGAAGACCAGTTCATGCCCATAATCCATGCGGTAAAACTACTTCGCTAGATTAATAATCTCAACTACAGAACATCTACTGCCGGACGAGCAGCGTGAATGCCTCGACCGGAGTCAGCCCGGAACCACGCGCGTACGCCGCCTGGTAGCCCGGAGCCGAGGCCGCCGCGGTCACCGCGCGGTCGAGGTCCTCCGTCTCGGTCGCGGCCATTAGGTAGTTCTCGGACGCCCGGGTGGCCGCCGTACATCCCAGCAGGACCGCTGCGAGCGTCTTGTCCGGGTGACACCCGGCGATCCCCTCCAACGCCCAGCACATGCCACGGAGCGAGTCGAACTCCTCCGAGACCCGAAAAGCCTCCATGTGCAGCTCAAGAGCGTCCGCCAGGCGCCCTTGCAGCTCTCTGACGAACCCGAGCTCGTCCAGCACGAGTGACAGGTACAGCACGGCCTCATGCTGCCGGCGGGCGACGTCGATGAGTGCCTGCAATCGCTCCGACGCCTCGTCGAGCTCCCCGGTACGACGAGCCGCGAAGGCCAGCACGATCTCCGCCAAGGCCTGAGTCGCGCGTTGCCCCTGCTCCGTGGCAAGCCGTACCGCGCGCTCGCCGTACGAGCGTGCCACGTCGTAACGCCCCTGCCGGATCGACGTCCAGCCGAGCATGCCCAGCTCGCTCGCCAGCTCGGGCCACAGCCCGATCTCCTCAGCGGCCGCCAGTCCTTCTAGGTGTAGCCGCTCAGCCTCGTCGAAGTCACCGACGAGCTCTGCGTGGGCCCCGAACCAGCTGGTCGCCTGCAGCACACCCCAACGGTCCCCCAGCTCCCGAAAGATCGCGATGCTGCGACAGGCGTCGTCGTACAGCGCCGGGAGGTCGGCACGCACATGCGCATGCTTCGCCCGTGCCGCCAGTACTGCGCCAACGCCCCACTGGTCGCCGTCTGCCTCAAAACGCTTCAGTGCGCTGTCCAGCAACGCCTGACACGCAGCCAGGTCACCTGCATCGCTGGCGGCATACGCGATCCACCACTGCCCCATCGCATCGGCAGCGTCGATCCAACGGTCCCGCTCCGCCACGGCCTCGGGACGTCCGAGCAGGTACAAGTAGCCGGCCCGCCAGATCCCAGCACGCGCAGACCCAGGTACCGCTTCCAGCGAACGCAGGGCCTCCAAATGACGCCCACGCAGGAACCAGTACCAAGCCAACGCGTCCACAAGCCGCTCAGCCAAGTCCAGCTGCCCCGTGGTCACCGCACGATCCAGCGCAGTCCTGAAGTTGGCGGAGTCGTCGTCCAGCAACTGCAACCAACGGCTCTGCTCAGCACCGAACAACCGCGCCGCCTCAGCAAGCGACACGTAATACGTCAAGTGCCGCTGCCGCATATCCTCCAGCTCGCCGGAGCCCTGCAGCTTGTCGATGCAGTACGCCGTCACCGACTCCAGCAATCGGAAGCGCGTCCCGTCGACGGGTACGACCAGAGACCGGTCGACGAGCCGTACCAGCACATCCAGTACGTCGTCCTCACCGCAAACGGCCGCCGCCGCTTCCGCGGTACAGCCATCTGCATGTACTGCGAGGCGCTGCAGCACGGACTGCTCTGCCGGGTCGAGGAGTTCCCAGCTCCAGTCGATCATCGCGTGCAAGGTCTGCTGCCGTGGCGCTGCACCCCGATGCCCGGTCGCCAGCAACCGGAAGCGGTCGTCCAGCCGCGCTACCAGACCATGTACGCCGAGAGCCCGTACTCGCGTCGCCGCAAGCTCCAGCGCCAACGGAATTCCGTCCAGCCGCCGGCACAGCACAGCCACATCAGCCACGGTCTCCTCGGTCAAAGCGAACCCCCGTGACGCGGCAGCGGCCCGAGCGACGAACAACTGCACCGCACTGCACTCCCCGACCGCGTCCGGTCCGGAATCAATGCTCGGGATCGCCAGCGGCGGAACGCTCCACACCACCTCACCAGCCAGGCCCAACGGCTCACGGCTCGTTGCCAGCACCTGCAGCCCCGGAGCAGCTGCCAGCAGACGGTCAACCAGTACTGCGACCTCCTCGACCACCTGCTCGCAGTTGTCGAGCACAAGCAATCGGGAGCCCATCACCGCAGCCAAACGATCGACGATGGCCTCTCCGGTGTCCCGCAGATCCAGCGCAGCCTGCACGGCATCGGTGAGCGCGTTGCTGACCGACAGAGCGTCCGGTGTCACAGCAGCCAATTCCACCAGCACCACACCGTCGGCGAACCGGTCAGCGACCGCACCAGCGGCCCCGAGGGCCAAACGGGTCTTACCAACCCCACCGGGCCCGGTCAGCGTCAGCAGCCGGGCCGTGTCCAGAGCAACAGCAACATCGGCTAGAGCGTCGTCCCGCCCGATCAGCTCGGTCACCTGTGCCGGCAGGTTGTTTCGCGCGTGCGGCAACTCTTGCGTGAGGATCGACTGCTGGAGCGCCACCAACGACGGGCTGGGGTCCAGGCCGAGCTCTTCCAGCAGCAGCGACCGTACCTGGTCAAAACTCTCCAGGGCCTCGCTCTGGCGTCCCGCACGGTACAAGGCCCTCATGTGCGCGGCCCGCAAGCCCTCACGCAGCGGGTGCTCACGGACGAGGTCCGACAGCTCAGCCACCGACAAGTCCGCCCGCTCACACGCACTAAGTCGCTCGTCGGTCAGCCTGGCCACAGCCGTCTCGGCGAAGGCCTCGTCGCCGAAGTCCGCGTACGCCGGCCCACGCCAGAGCTCCAGCGCCTCCTCGAAAGCACCCGCAGCAGCCAGCTCACGAAAGCGGAGAGCATCACAAGCCGCGCTGTCCAGCGCCAAGGAATACCCAGCCGGCCCTGACCGCACCAGCGAGCGACTCCCAGGCTCTGCGTCCTCGAACGCACGCCGGAGCTGCGACACCTTCGCCGACAGGGTCGCCGACGGGTTGCCTGGCAGCTCACTGCCCCACAGGTGGTCGATCAGCCGGTCAGCAGGAACCGGACGGCCCTCGTGCACCAGCAGGTCGGCCAGCAGCGCACGCACCTTCAGCCCCTGGATGACCACGGGCGTTCCCGCGTCAGTCCACGCCGTCACCGGTCCCAGCACCCCGAAGCGCACGACGAAACCCTAACCGGAAAGAAACCGTAAACGCGTTCCTGCAGAGTCTGACCAGACGGAAGGAGGACGGCAGATGCGACTGGCAGTGATCATCGGCAGTACCCGACGTGGCCGCTTCGGCCCGACAGTGGCGCACTGGCTCACTCAGCAGGCTGCCAAGCAGTTCGAGATCGACCTTGTCGACCTGGTGACGGCACACCTGCCGGACACGCTGCCCGACACCGACGACGCGACACCGCAAGAGGTCCGCCAACTCGGCGCCAGGCTCGCCGCAGCCGACGCGTTCGCCGTCGTCACCCCAGAAATCAACAGAAGCTTCCCAGCCCCGCTGAAGACAGCTCTGGACTGGTACTACGAGGAGTGGCACGCCAAGCCGGTAGCCATCGTCAGCTATGGCCGCGAAGACGGCGGCTGCTACGCGACCGCGCAGCTGCGGCAGGTCTTCACCGAACTCCACGCGGTCACCATCCGCAACACCGTCGCACTGCCCTGCTATTGGGAGCAGTTCACCGCGGACGGCGGCTGGCCGAAGCCGTCGGCCGGATACGAGGCAACAGCCAAGCTCATGCTCGACCAGCTCGTCTGGTGGGCGGAAGTACTACGGGACGCCCGCAACCGGCACCCATACCAACCCTGAAAGGAAAGACCCATGAGGAAGCTGATCGAATCCACCTTCGTCACGCTGAACGGCGTCATCGACAACCCGCAGGACTGGAGCGCGCCGTACTGGGACGACGAGTACCTGGCCTACAACCAGAGCCTGATGGAGGGCGTCGAGGCGCAGGTGCTCGGACGCGTCACGTACGAGGGTTTCGCGGACGCCTGGCTGTCCCGGGCCGGCGATCCGTTCGCCGACGTCTTCAACGCGATGCCGAAGTACGTCGCGACCCGGACGCTGACCGAGTGGAAGTGGAACGCCCAGCCGCTCGAAGGCGACGCCGCCGACGCCGTACGGCGGTTGAAGGAGTCGGACGGCGGCGACCTGATCAAGTACGGCACCGGGTCGTTCTCGAAGACGTTGCTGGAGAACAGGCTCGTCGACGAGTACCACTTCTGGGTGATGCCAGTGGTTGCCGACGGCACCAACATGCTGTTCGGCAGCGGGATCGGCCCGACACACCTGGAGCTGCTCGGGACCACGACGTTCAAGTCCGGCATCGTGGTCCACAAGCTCGGCCCCAAGAAGTAGCCCGTCAGGGGGTGCGGCCGGACCGCACCCCTTACGGAACGATGTTCTGGTTCAAATGGAACACGTTGTCCGGGTCGTACCGGCGCTTCACCTCCGCCAGCCGGTCGTAGTTCTGCCGGTAGTTCTCCCGGATCCGGCCCTGGTCGTCGCCGGCCATGAAGTTGACGTACCCGCCGGCCTCGGAGTGCGGTGCGATGTCGTCGTAGTACGACCGCACCCAGTCGATCGACGCCTCGTTCTGCGCCGGGTCCGGCCACATGCCGGCGATCACGGTGGCGAAGTTCGCGTCCCGGTACGCGAACGCGGTCGCGTCCGCGGTGACCCGGTGGCAGGCGCCGTTGATCGGATAGATGTGCACGGTCGAGTTCACCGCCGGCAGGCCGGGTGCGTGCCGCAGGTGCGCCTGGATCGCCTCGTCGGTGAGCTCGGTGACGAAGTTCGCCTTCCAGTAGTGCTGCAACCCGGGCGGCACCAGCGCGTCGAACGCACTGTTCAGCGCCGGGTACGGCATCGGCCCGACGTGTTCGGCCACGATCGGGGCAAACGAGCGGAACTTCGAGATCTGCGTCTCGCCCTCGTCCAGGTCACCCGCCCAGCAGCCGACGATCGCCGCGAACGGCTCGCCCTGCCGGTTCTCCGGGATGAACGGCAGCGGCGGCGCGATCTGGAACGCCGGGAACCCGCCGAGCTGCTCGGGCGCGTCCCGGATCAGGTCCCGGAACCCGGCCAGTACGGCGGCCGCGTCGGACAACTCGAAGAACATCGGGCCGCCGTAGATTGTCGACAACGGCGCGAGCCGGAACTCCAGCGCGGTCACCACGCCGAAGTTGCCGCCGCCACCGCGCAACGCCCAGAACAGGTCCTCGTTCTCCTTCTCGCTGGCGATCAGGAACTTCCCGTCCGCGGTCACCACGTCCGCCGACACGAGGTTGTCGCAGGACAGCCCGAGCCCACGCGCGAGGTACCCGATGCCGCCGCCGAGCGTCAGCCCGCCGACGCCCGTCGTCGAGATGATCCCGCCGGTCGTCGCCAGCCCGAACGCGTGCGTCGCCGCGTTGAAGTCGCCCCAGGTCGCGCCGCCGCCGGCCCGCGCGGTCCGGTTCACCGGGTCCACCCGGACGTTGCGCATCCCGCTCAGGTCGACGACCAGTCCGTCGTCGACCGTGCCGAACCCTGGCACACTGTGCCCGCCGCCGCGGACCGCGATCTCCAGGTCGTTCGTCCGGGCGTAGTCGACGGCCGCCATCACGTCGCCGGCGTTCTCGCACCGGACGATGACCTGCGGTCGCTTGTCGATCATCCAGTTGTTGACACGGCGCGCCGCGTCGTACTCCTCGTCACCCACGATGAAGACCTGTCCCCGCGTGCGTTCCCGCAGGTTCTCGATCATGCGTTCGCTCCCCTGTGCGCGTTCTGTCGCAGATCGGCGTACGCATCGGCACGTACACCGCGCAGACCGGCATTGCCGTCGAGCACAGCACGAACCCCAGAAAGCGTCTGAACCCCCGACGGGCGGCCGGCCCTCCCCCAGACCCGCCCGTTCCCTCCGAATCTCCCAAGCCGGGAGGGTTTCGTCAATCCCCTGCCGGCAAGGTGCTGAGCAACCGGCCCTGCGCCTGCTCGAGGTGGTAGGCGAGATGTTCGGCGGCGGCCGCCGGGTCGCCGGCCTCGATCGCGGTCAGGATCGCGGCGTGTTCCTTCGCGACCGTGGTCGGCGCGGCCTTGCGGTGCGCCTGGTACTGCCCCATGGTCAACTGCACCTCGCCGATGATCAGCTCGTGCATCCGGGCCAGCCGGCGGCTGCCGACCGCGGCCACCAGCGCGGTGTGGAACGAGATGTCCGCCTCGACCTGGTTCTCGAACATCCGGTCCCGGGCGGCGTACTCGATCGCGACCTGGGCGCGGGCCGCCTCCGGCGGCACCTCGCCGGTCGCGGCCAGCGCGGACACCGCCGCCTTCTCGATCGTGATCCGGCTGAAGAACAGGTCCCGGATCTCGGCCTGGTCGAGGACCGGGACGACCGCGGTCTTGTGCGCGGTACGGCGCAACAACCCGAGCGCGGTGAGCCGCTCGAGCGCGGCCTTGGCGGTCGGGCGGGCCACGTTGTACTCGGTGGCGAGCCGGACCTCGGTGAGCTTCTCGCCCTGCGGGATCTCGCCGTTCACGATCCGCTTCCGGATGGACTCGTAGAGCGCATCGGTCAGCGAGGACGGCCCGAGCTCCAGGCGCGCTTCGGTACTCAAGGGACCTCCTCCAACGGGCGAAAACTGTCAGGCAAGTGTACTGGCCTAATAACCTGCGGCCTTGTCGACCACGTTCCGCAGCGGTTCCCCGCGCGCGAACCGGCCGAGGTTGTCCGCGACGATCTGCTCCGACCGGCGCAGCGTCCCGTCGCTGGTGGCGCCGTTGTGCGGCGTCACGACGACGTTCGGCAACGACCAGAACGGGCTGTCCGGCGGCAGCGGTTCGACGCCGTGCGCGTCCAGCCCGGCGCCCGCGATCTGCCCGCTCCGCAACGCCTGGAGCAGCGCGTCGTCGTCGGCGATCCCGCCGCGCGAGATGCAGACGAAGTACGCCGACGGCTTCATCCGCGCGAACGCGTCCCGGCCGAAGACCCCGGCCGTCGACGGCGTTCGCGGGGTGGTGACCACGACGAAGTCCGACTCCGCGAGCAACTGGTCGAGCTCGCAGAGGACGTCGACGTTCGGCGACGGCTGGTCCGGGCGGCGCCGGACGCCGAGCACCCGCATGTGGAACGCCTTCGCCTTCAGCGCGAGGTCCAGACCGGAGTTGCCGAGCCCGTAGATCCCGACCGTACGGCCGGCAAGCTCACCGTGCCGGTAATGGTCCCAACGATGCTCGGCCTGCGCCCGCAGCCACCGCGGTACGTCGCGGTTCAGCATCATCATCAGCAACATCGAGTGCTCGGCGAGCGAGATGCCGCCGTTGCCCGCGCTCGACGTCAGCACCACCGGCGACGCGAGCATCTCCGGCGTCAGGTCCGCGTCGACGCCGGCCGCCGGACTGTGCACCCAGCGCAACCGCGGCGCCTTCGCCAGCAACTCGCCGGGCAGATGACCGATCACGGCCTCGACCTGACCCAGGTCCACACCGTCCAGCGACGACACGAACCGCACGGGCAGCGCGCCCGCCGCGGCGACGTACGCCGGATTCTCCTTGCCGACGACAACGATCATTTCAGCCCCGTGGTGGCGATGCCGCGGATCAGGTACTTCTGGGCCACCGCGAAGAAGATCAGGATCGGGATCAGCGACAGCAACGACATCGCGAACAACATGCCCACTCCGCTCTGGGTCTCGGAATCGACCATCGAGTTCAGCGCCACCGGTACGGTGAACGCCTGCGTCCTGGTCAGGTAGATCAACGGTACGAAAAAGTCGTTCCACGTCCAGATGAACGTGAAGATCGTGGTGGTCACCAGGGCCGGGCGCATCAGCGGCAGCACGACGTACCAGAACGTCAGGAACGGCCCGGCCCCGTCGATCCACGCCGCCCGGTCCAGCTCGCGCGGCAGCGTCCGGATGAACTGCACCATCAGGAACACGAAGAACGCGTCGGTGGCCAGGAACTTCGGGATCAGCAGCGGCCAGTACGTGTTCACCATCCCGAGCTGCGAGAAGAAGATGTACTGCGGGATCACCAGCACATGGAACGGCAGCATCACCGAGGCGAGCGTGATCGCGAAGTACACCTTCCGCATCCGGAACTGCAGCCTGGCCAGCGCGTACGCCGTCAGCGAGCAGGAGAACAGGTTGCCCGCGATCGACGCGAGCGTGACCACCAGCGAGTTCAGGAAGAACGCGGAGAACGGCCGGTTCAGTGCGTGCCAGCCCTCCTTGAAGTTCTCGAACGTGATCGAGTGCGGGATGATGCCGGGCTCGGTGAGGATCTCCGAGGGCGGTTTGAACGCGCTCACCAGCATCCAGATCAGCGGGTAGATCATGAACGCGACGAACACCAGCAGGCCGGCGTGCTTCAGGATCTTGGGCATCAGCTGTCTCCGTAGAAGACCCAGTACTTCGAGACCAGGAAATGCAGGGCGGTGACGATCGCGATCGCGACCATCAGCACCCAGGCCAGCGCGGACGCGTAGCCCATGTCGAACGCGACGAATCCCTGCTGGTACACGTACAGCGTGTAGAACAGCGTCGAGTTCGCCGGACCGCCGGTGCCGCCGCTGATGATGTGCGCCTGGGTGAACGTCTGGAACGCGCCGATCGTCTGCAGGATCAGGTTGAAGAAGATGATCGGCGTGAGCAGCGGCACCGTCAGGTGGGTGAACTGCCGCCAGACGCCGGCACCGTCGACGCGGGCGGCCTCGTACAGGTCGTCCGGGATCTGCCGCAGCCCGGCGAGGAAGATCACCATCGGTGAGCCGAACGTCCAGACGTTCAGGATGATGAGCGTCGCGAGCGCGGTCCGCGGATTCTGCAGCCAGCTGTCGCCGTGGATCCCGACCAGCCGCAACACCTTGTTGATCAGCCCGTCGTCACCGAAGATCTCCCGCCAGAGGATCGCGATCGCCACCGACGAGCCGAGCAGCGACGGCAGGTAGAACGCGCTGCGGTAGAAGGCCAGGCCGCTCAGCCCGCGGTCCAGGATCAGCGCGAGCAGCAACGCGAACGCGAGCTGCAACGGCACCGACACCAGCACGTAGATCAGCGTCACCTTGACCGACGCCCAGAACTGGTCGTCGTGGACCATCCGCCGGAAGTTCTCCAGCCCGGTCCACTCCGGCGGATTCAGGATGTCGTACTTCGTGAACGCCAGGTACAGCGAGGCGAGCAGGGGTACCGCGGTGATCAGCACGAGCCCCAACTGCCAGGGGATCAGGAAGACGTGCGCGGCCCTCCCCTGGCGGTTGAGGTGGAACGCCGGCCGTGCCTTCATGCGGCCCGCTTGATTCCGTCGCCGATCGCGTCGTACAGCTTCTGCGCGCCGTCCGGTACGGCGGTCTTCCCGAGCGCGATCTCCTCGCAGATCCGGGACATCGTGGTCCGCCAGGTACTCGATCCGGGCGGCGCCTCGTACCGCGGTTTCCGCTCGGCCTTGCGCTCCTCGGCGACGACCGCCAGCATCTCCTTCTCGTCCGGGCTGGCGAACGCGGCGGACTGCTCGGCGACCTTCGGGTTGATCGGGGCCCCCATCGTCAGCCGGACGGTCTTCAGCATCTCGGCGCTGTTCACCGAGTAGTCCAGAACCTTGCCGGCCGCGTCCACGTTGCCGTCGTCGATCCGCTGGTAGATGGCCATCCGCGGGTAGTACAGGTACTTGTGGCCGGCCGGCGCGTCCGCGGCGACCGGCGCCGGGCGGAGCCGGAACTTGTCCTTCGGGAACATCTTCGCGTCGTCGATGATGTGGTTGGAGTTGCCGAACATCACCAGCGTCTTCTTCCCCACCTGCGCCCAGTCCGGGCCCATACCCTCCTGCTCGCTGAGCGACAGCGCCCCGCCGGCCTTGCGCAGCTTCTCCCACCAGTCGAGCCAGCTACCCAGTCCGTCTACGGTGAACCCGATCTTGCCGTCCTCGGTCCACAACTGCTCTCCGCGCTGCCGCAACCACGCCTCGAAGGTCAGGTCATGATCGGGCACGTACGGAACGCCCTTGCGTCTCCCGGGATTGTTCTTGCTGTAGGCAACCAGCAGCTCGGCCAGGCTCTCCCAGCTCCAGCCCGGTCCGGGCTCCGGGATCGTCACGCCGTCGGCCTTCGCGAAGGTCTCGTTGTACCGGATCACCGGCGTGGTGATCGCGAACGGGAGCGTGTTCAGCTGGCCGCCGAGCCTGAAGCTCTCGATCTCGTCCTTGCTGTAGTCGTCCCACTTCAGCGTGGAGATGCCCTCGAGGTTGCGGTACAGCTTGCTCTTGGCGTACGTCATCACCTGCGGGGACGCGATCCAGAAGACGTCCGGGACGTCCCGGGCCGCGATCTGCGTCGTCATCCGCTCCTGGAACGCGGTGTAGTCGGCGAACTCCGGCTCGATCGTGATCGACGGGTTCGCCGCCGTGAACTGCTTGAGTGCCTTCGTGTAGTTCTGCTGGCGGATGTTGTTGCCCCACCAGGCGTAGCGCAACGTCACCTTGCCTCCGGACGCCCCGCCGCCGCTGCCGCCGCAGCCCACCAGCCCGGTCGCGACACCTGCCGTCAAGGCGGCCCTGAGAAACTCTCGTCGATCCATCTCGCTCTCCTCACGCGCAAACGAGCACTTCGAACAGCCCGATCTCCGGTACGTGCACCCACCCATCGTCGACGGGCAGACGCTCCCCCGCGTTGAGTGCATGGACTTCCTGTACGCCGTCGGGCACCCGCAATCGCCCAGGGCCGATCGGCAGCGGCGGGGCGAACCGCTGGTCGGTGTCACCCGACCTGTTCAGCAGATGTACGACGTACCCGGCCGCCGAACGCCCCACGACGACCTCCACCTGCTCGGGCAGATCGGTCGGCGTCGCGTTGCCGACCTGGTCCACGAAGAGATCCCGGTGGACGGTCAACCCGGCCTCGCGATACGCCCGCCCGACCGTCCACGGGAAGAACACCTTGTTGCCCTGCCGCACCGTTCCGGGGTGCGGCAGCAACTCGTGCCCGTGGCACTTCTCCGGCGGGCCGTACGGCGCCCGCGAGTACGCCCGCAGCTCACCCTCGGCCTCGACCACGTGGAACGCGCCGATCACCGGTACGCCGCCCTCCAGGTGCAGTCCCCGAGTCGTCGCCTCGGTCTCGTAGCTGGCGATCGGGAGCAACTGGGTCGCGCCCGTGGCCACCACCTTCCCGTCGTACTCGCCGAGGTCGACCGGGCCGAGGTCCGGCAGCACGACGACCTGGTATCGCCGTAGATCAACGTCTGGCAGACGATCGACCGGCAGCACGTCGAAGGGGACGTGTCGCTGGAGAAGGGCCAGGTACAGCCCCTCGAACTCCGCCCGCGACTCACCCCGGACGAGCAGCGTCTCCGCGGCCGGTACGAGGTCCCGATAGACGTCGGCGTGGTCACGATGGAACCGGGTCAGTGTCGCGGCGATCTCCAGACAGGCGTACGGCGTGGTGGTGGGCGTCCCCATGATGTACGTCGACGGGTTGGCGCCCCGGGCGATTGCCTGCAGCAAGTACTGCGCGAAGTGCTGCGGATCCTCGCTGGCCAACCGGTACGGCATGTCGACGAAGCCGACCGAGTTCGTCAGCACCGGGACCTGCGGTCGATACGTCTTCGCGGCGCTCACGCTCTCGCTGGTCCGGTGATGCCACAGCCGACGGCCGACCGCGTTGTTGGCCTCGTGGAACACGATGTCCGCCCGATCGCCGAGTACCAGTGGCGCCCGTCCTGCGAGGTGCGTGCGGATCCGCCCGGTCAGGTCGTCCAGCACGCCGTTGGTGAACGCCCGCCAGTCCGCGTCCGGCTCGGCCGGCAGAGGCCCGTCGTACCGCTGCCGGCAGCCGACGCAATGGCAGACGCCGTGGTAGACCCGGCTGTAGTCGACTTCGTTGAACGACATCCAGTTGCAGAAGAACCCGTCGAGCGGGTAGCGGTCGAGCACCTCGTCGAGTACGTCGAACAGCCGCGCCTGGTAGTACTCGCCGCTCGGGCAGACGCTCGTCAGGCCGTTGTAGACCTGCCGCTCGCCGGTCGGCCCGGCGAAGCACCAGTCCGGATGTGCCTCGGCGCGGCGGTGGTCGATCTTGGAGAAGTCCATCCGGCCCAGCACCCGGATCCCGCGTCGCGCGGCGGCCTCGACCGCGTCGCCGACCAGGTCGCCGGACGGCCGCTCGGACAGGTACGGGTTGCGGGTCTGGAAGTCCAGGTCGGTCGGGTAGTTCGAGAGGATCCCGCCGACGCTGAGCAGCCAGGCGTTCGCGCCGAACTCCTCCAGGTAGTCGAGCACGGCCTCGACGTCCAGTCCGGCGTCGATCTCGCGCAGGTTGGTCTGGAACATCCGGAACGGGTCCTGCCACCACTGCCTCATGGATGATCCCGGCGCAGCGTCCGGTACAGCGCGGAGTGGTCCAGCTCGCCGTCCCCGTCGGCGAGCGCGGCATTCATCAGCTGCTGGGTGGCCGCGGTGTTCGGCAGCGCCAGGTCCAGCTCGGCTGCCGCCTGCACAGCGAGGTTCAGGTCCTTGCGGTGCAGCCGCAGCCGGAACCCGGGCTCGAACGCCTCCCGCACCATCCGGTCGCCGTGTACGTCGAGGATCCGCGAACTCGCGAACCCGCCCATCAGCGCCTGCCGTACGACGCCCGGATCCGCGCCGGCCCGCTCCGCGAACAGCAGTCCTTCGGCGACCGCTTCGATGGTGAGCCCAACGATGATCTGGTTCGCGACCTTCGCCGTCTGCCCGGCGCCCGCGCCGCCGATCAGCGTGACGTTCGTGCCGAGCACGTCGAACAGCGGCCGGGCGCGCTCGAAAACCTCCGGCCGACCGCCGACCATGATCGTGAGCGTGCCGTCCTTGGCGCCGAGCTCCCCGCCGGACACCGGGGCGTCGAGGTAGTCGCAGCCGAGCTTCTCGATCAGCTGCGCGAACCCGATCGTCGCGGTCGGCGAGATCGAGCTCATGTCGATCACCAGCGACCCCGGCCGCAGGCCCTCCGCGACCCCGTCCGGAGCGAACAGCACGGACTCGACGTCCGGAGTGTCCGGAACCATCAGGATCACCACGTCGGACCGCTGCGCGACCTCCTTCGCCGAACCGCACACCCGCGCGTCGACGTCGGTCCGGCCGCGATACACCGACAACTCGTGCCCGCCGACAATCAGATTGTCGACCATCGGACGACCCATCACGCCGAGGCCGATGAACCCGATCCTCATGCCCGGCTCCAATCCACGTGCACGACCTCGAGCAGCCCGGCCGTCGGGACCGGCACCTCGACCCGGCCGTCGACCACCTTCGCCTCGACGTCGACGTCCGCCACCAGCAGCCGCGCCCGCACCCGGTCCGTGGGTACGGCGACGGACACGGTCTGCGGCGGCAACGGCAACGCCTCGCGGATCGGTCCCCGCATCGTCATCGGGTTCGTCAGGTTGACCAGCGCGACGGCCACACCGTGCTCACCACGGCGTACGGCGACATCGACCAGCCCGGCGCCCTCGACGGTCACCTCCGGGGCCTTCCCGAGTGCCCAGGCGACCGCGTTCGCGATCAACCGGCCGTGGTCGGTCTGCAGCGCCTCCCAGAAGATCGCGCCGAGGTTGAACGGGAAGTACACCGTCCGCCCGCCGTTCGCGTTCTCGGTGCAGACCACGGCCGGTTTGTCCGGCGCCTCCCGCTGGTACACCTCCTCCATCGGCAGGTCCGGGAAGTCCGGGATGAACCGCCACGGCGCGGCCGCGTCCGACGCGACCCCGATGATGTGGGTGCCGCCAATGATCCGGGTCGTCCCGTCGAACCCGGCGTTCAGCGGGTGCTCGTCGGTGCGGGCGATGTAGTTGTTCTGCACCCGCCGGCTCGGCTCGATCAGCTTGACCTTCAGCACATCGCCCAGACCGAAATCGTCCCGCGGCCGGCCGTTCCCGTCGTACAAGGAGGTCTGGTACGCCGCCACCAGGGACCCGCCGCCCTCGACGTACCCGGTGAGCACGGCGCACTGCTCGTCGCTCAACTGCTCGGCGTTCGCCAGGACGACGACCTTGAACTCACGGAGTCGCTCGAGCGTCATCAGCTGGTCGGAGACGAACTCGAACGGCACCCGCGCCTCGACGAGCGCGTGGTAGAAGCCGTCCTCGTGGTCGTTGTCCCCGGCCCGCAACTGCCCGCTCCGGGTCGGATCGAGCAACGCGACCTCGGCGGTGATCCGCAGGTCCTTCAGCACCGGCTCGACCGTCGCGTGCAGGTTGAACGCCTCGACGACCGGCTGCACCCACCGGCGGTCCGGCACGCTCGCGTTGAACTTCGTGAACCACGGCTGCGCGCCGTGCGCGAAACCGTCGACGATCCAGGTCTTGGTCTCCTCGGCCGGCGCGACCGAATCCTTCCAGCGGTACGGGTGCTCCGGGCCGACCGACGTGATCAGCTGCACCGGGCGGTCCGGGAAGACCGCGCGGTTGCGCTTCCCGTTCCGCCCGGCCGACCACGGCGCCTCGATCCCGTGCCGGCCCTGCTTGTCGATGATGAACAGCGGGGCGACCGGTTCGGCCAGGTCCTGTGCGAGGTCGCGGGCGGCGAGGGCGCCCATGTTCGGGATGAAGCACGCGTGCGGCCGCAGGTCGCGGACGGCCCGGTCCCAGATCTCGACGAGTTCGCCCAGATGCCGGCGACGCCAGCCGACGTACTCCGGCCAGCCGTCGCCGTACTCCTCGAGCGGCAACTCCAGCCCGGTCTCGTCCCGGAACGACTTCCGCGCGCCGTCGCTGTAGGAGATGCCGTAGTACCCCTCCCAGCGGTTCGCGAAGACCGCGTCCACGTCGTACTCGCGGACGATCTCGCGGATCACCTCGGTGACGAACTCCCGGTGGTACGGCGTGAACGCGCAGGTCAGCCAGATGCCCGGGTAGGCCCAGTGCTCGATCGGGTTGCCGTCGCGGTCGCGGGCCAGCCACTCGGGATGCGCGGCGGCCGCGTCGGCGTGCACCGCGTGCGGGTCGACGCGGGCCATCACACTCATCCCGAGGCCGCGGGCGCCGTCGACGAGGGTGCCGAACGGGTCGGTGCCGTCGAGGTACTTGCTGCGGTAGTGGTACTCGAGTTGCGTCGGGTAGTAGGCGACGTAGCCGCCCGCGCTGATACAGGTCGCGTTGGATTTGCTGTCGCGCATCAGGGCCAGCCAGAAGTCCGCGTCGAAATGCGCGGGATCGTCCTCGGCGAGGGTGATCTGGGCCCAGCGGGTCGCGGTCGACGGCCAGTTGTGCATCGCGCCTCCGGAGTCGTTGTGTCCGAAGATTGTTAGACAAGAATGCACGACTGGCAAGAGCTGGTGTTAGTCTTCCGGTCATGGAGTATCGCGGCCACGAGCTGAGCGCGAACGTGTCGATGTTGTTCACCGAGCTGCCGTATCCCTCCCGGTTCGCCGCCGCGGCCGAGGCCGGCTTCCAGGTCGTGGAGTCGTGGTGGCCGTTCGCCGTACCCAATCCGTCGGCCGCGGAGGTCGACGACTTCGTGCGGACGGTCTCGGCCGCGGGTGTGTCCTTGGGGGCGTTGAACTTCTACGGCGGAGACATCCCCGGCGGGGAGCGCGGGGTCGCGTCACATCCGGACCGGCAGGCGCAACTCGCCGCGAACGTCCAGGTGATGGTGGGGATCGCCGAGCGGACCGGGTGCCGGTTGTTCAACCTGCTCTACGGGCAACTGGACGACCGCTGGACGCCCGAGGCTCAGGCGGCCGTCGCGGTCGACGCGATCGGCTCGGCCGCCGCCGCGGTGCAGGCGGTCGGCGGGACGGTGCTGATCGAGCCGCTGACGGAAGGGCTGAACGGCCGCTATCCGCTGCACACCGCCGACGACGTCGTGCGATTGTTGACAGGCCCATTGAAGGATGTCGACAACCTGTCGCTGCTGTTCGACACGTTCCACCTCGGCAGCAACGGCGTCGACCTGCTCGCCACGGCGGCGTCCGTACCGACCGCTCATGTGCAACTCGCCGACAGCCCGGGCCGCGGCGAGCCGGGATCGGGATCGCTGCCGATCGACGCGACCCTGGACGCGCTGAAAGCCGCCGGCTACCGGGGCGTCGCGGCCTGCGAGTACAAGCCGACGAGGGACACCATCAGCAGTTTGGGCTGGATCGGCTGACGCGTGTCAATCCCGGGCAACCGGCTCCGACCAGGTGGCACAAGCAGCCATCACCGGAGGACACCATGCGGAAGATCATGTACTACGTGCACCAGTCGCTCGACGGCTTCATCGCGGGACCGAACGGCGAGTTCGACTGGGCCGAGCTCGGCCCGGAGCTCGGCGCGTACTCGATGGCGCTGACCGAGCGCGCCGACCTGTTCCTGTACGGGCGGAACGTCTGGGAACTGATGTCGGCGTACTGGCCGAATGCCGAGGCGATGAACCCGGACCAGCACGCGACCGAGTTCGCACCGGTCTGGCTCCGGACGCCCAAGGTCGTATTGTCGACAACCCTGCAATCCGCGGACTGGAACACCCGGATCATCCGCGCGGCCGACGAACTCGAGGCGATCAAGGCCGAACCCGGTAAGGACATCCTGCTGACCGGGAGCGCGAGTGTCGCGGCCGCACTGACCGAGCTCGGACTGCTCGACGAGTACCACGTCATCGTGCACCCGGTGATCCTCGGCGGCGGCAAGCCCGTCTACCAGCCCACCGGACGCCACACCCTCCGCCTGGCCGAGACCCGCTCTTTCGACGATCGGACCGTACTGCTCCGTCACGACCTGGCGTGAAGGGCGGCAGCCGCCAGCGCGTCCGCGACGGCGGCTACCGCAGGAGTTCGGCTGCGGCGCGTCAGGAGGAAGACCGCCCGGCCGACGTCGCCCTCGGCCGGCAGACGGACGGCGACTCCAGGCACGCCAGGCCCGACAGCCAGGTCCGTGAGGAGGGCTCCGGCGCCCGTCGCACGTACCAGCTCCAGCAGGATGCGGAAGTCGTCCGAGCTGTAACGGATGTCGGGCTCGAAACCGCCCAGGTCGCGGCAGACGCGGACGTGCATCTCGCGGTGCCCGGTACCTGGCTGGCAGGCCGCCCACGGCAGTTCGCTCAGCTGTTCGAGCGGGACTCGGCGCCTCGCGGCCAATGGATGGTCCTCCGGCAGAACGACGCTGATCTGTTCGCGGAGCAGGTGCTCGCGGTGCAGGTCGGTGTGCACGGCGCGCGGCTGGCCGTCGTACTCGTCGCCCACCATCACGTCGAGCTGCTGCATCCGCAACGCCGGCGCGGCCTCCTCCACCTCGAGCTCGGTGGCCTGGACGCGGATGTCGGGATGAGTCGCCGCGAGGTTCCGGATCGCCGGCGCGACGACCCGGATGAACGCGGACTGGAACGACCCGATCCGCACGACCCCGGCGACCCGGCCTGCCGCCACCGCCGCCAGCTCCGCCTCGGCCGCCTCGACTCCTTCGAGCAGCGCTGCCGCGTGCCGTACGAGTACCTCGCCCGCGGCGGTCAGCCGGACGTTGCGCCCGACCCGCTCGAGCAACGGCGTACCGGCTTCGCGCTCCAGAACCGCCAACTGCTGCGAGATCGCGCTGGGCGAATACCCGAGCGCGCGGGCCGCGCCGTGGACCGTGCCGCGGCCGTGGACCTCACGCAGCAGCCGGAGGCGGTGCAGATCCATCATTCGTTCAGCTTAGCTTCACGATACTATCCGTGAAGCCGCGATGGACGTGAACGGTTCACTGGTCCGACCATCGATGGCGTGGGACGCCTCTTCTGCCTTCTCTCCGCCGCCGCCTTCGGTGTGATGGCCGTGTTCGGCAAGCTCGCGTACGACGCGGGCGTGTCCGTGGACGCACTGCTGCTGGTCCGGTTCGGCCTGGCTGCCGTACTGCTGCTCGGCATCGCCTTCGCCCGCGGCGCGCTCCGCAACCTGCCGCGCCGGGTCGTCGTCACGGGCCTCGCGATGGGCGCCTTCGGGTACGCCGCGCAGTCGACCTTTTACTTCTCCGCGCTGGCCCGGATCGACGCGTCGCTGGTCGCGCTGATCCTGTACCTGTACCCGGTCCTCGTCATGGGTACGGCGATCGCGCTCCGCCGTGAACCCGCGCTCCGCCGCCGGGTTGCCGCGCTGGCGATCGCCCTGCTCGGGATCGGCCTGGTGCTAAGCGGCGCGCTGTCCGGCCACTTCGACTGGTCCGGCGCACTGCTCGCACTGGGCGCGCCGATCGTCTACACCGGGTACATCCTGATCGGCGAAACGGTCGACGTACCGCCGCTCGCGCTCGCCGCGCTGGTGTGCACCGGAGCCTTCGGAACCTTTGTATTACTGGGGTTTCTGCGCGGCGGCACCGACTTCGGGTTCGCGCCGATCGGCTGGCTGTGGCTGACCGCGGTGGCCGTGATCAGCACGGTCGCGGCGATCCTGCTGTTCTTCGCCGGGATGGCGCGGGTCGGCGCCTCGGTGGCGTCGATCCTGTCGATCTTCGAGCCTGTCGTGACGGTGGTCGCGGCGGCTGCGGTCTTCGGCGAGAAGCTCAGCGCCGCGCAGTGGTTCGGCGGCGCTTTGGTGTTGTCGGCGGTGTTGGTCGTGCAGTGGCCGCGGCGTTCACGACTTGCCGGCGCCGACCCTCTGGAGGGCGCCGCGCTCAGCCGCGCCGCTTAGCGTCCTGGCGAACACCGCGCCCCCTCGTCGCCGGTAGTCACGCCGGCCCGGGCTCCGTCACCGGGCCGGCTGCCACTCCTCGTTCGACATCCGGACGATCGCCCACCCCACCGCGGCGAACCCGGCTGCCTGCAGCCCCCACCCGATCAGATCCAGCGGATGACTGCTGATGATGACCGCCGTCAGATGCAACGGCTGCGAGATCCCAACAGCCACCGCAGCCCACCGACCGCCCACCCCGGATCGCCACATCGCGATCCCGAGCAGCACGGTCCCGAGCACATGCCCGACCACGAACACCAACCCGGCCAGGGTCATCGACCCGTGCGAGACCTCCGCGATCTTGGTGATCGACCCCCGATCGATCCCCGCAGTCCCCGCGGCCCACGTGAAGACGTCACTGCTCGCCGTCCACGGCAACGACAGGTACCCCGGAACCATCAGGAACAAGGCGACCCCCGTCAACCACGGTGTACCGCGCCGCGTCAGCCGCCCCACGAAATACACACCCGGCACGAGTGTCAGGAACGCGACGTACGCGAGCCAGATCACCAGCGAGCTGCGATCCAGGTTGTCGACAATCTTGTTGACGATTGTCGACGTATCGTCCGCCGTGTTGTACGGCAGCAGGAACCGCAGCAACGCCACCGCAGCCGGCCCGATCGGCAGGATCACCGCCGCCACCCACCGCCAGACCGGCCGGACGTCCGCGCGTGCCGTCGTACGACTGATCGTCTCGGTCATCGCGCACCCGCCAGCTCGCGCTTCGGCAGCAGCACCGCGATCACGCCGACGACCGTCGCCGCGACGCCGATCCCCGCGGCGGCGACCGCGACCGCCGGCACGCCGTCAGCGAAGAACGCCGGTACGGCGAGCAGCGCTGACGCGAGGCGCAACGTGATCAGCGGCGCGAGTGCCCAACGCTGTCCGCGCCAGGCGACACCGACCAGCGCCAGACTGATCAGACCGACGACCGCGGCTCCGATCGCGATACCCATCGGCGGGTGTTCGCCGTCCGTCGTGAGCGGCGACGCGAGGTCCACGAGTGCGAGCAACCCGAGCAACACCAGACCGAATCTGTACATCTCCCTACCCCCTTGTGTCGTGGTTCGGCACCACAGTGCGGCCGCACGACCGCGCGCAGCCCGGGGACGGGGTCCCGGAGCCGCAGGCAGTTCCCCGCCGAATCCGGGACCGCGATCCCGAGACGCCGGGAACGTTCCGGGAGCACACTGCCGGTATGACAACCTCAGGGAACCGCCGCGGCCTCGCCGGCGCGCTCGCCGCGCTGGTGGTCGTCGAGGTGGTTTTCGCCGTCGCGTACGGCGTCTCCGCCGGTTGGGGCTGGCAGGAGCTTGTCGACAACTTCGTCGTGACGAACGGGCTGATGGGCCTGACGTTCGGCCTCTGCGGCGCGGTCATCGCCTGGTACCGCCCGGCGAACCCGATCGGCTGGTTGTTCCTCGCCGACGGCATCGGGCACGCCACGACGCCGGTCGCGGACGCTCTCGCTCACGTGGTGAACGGCCACGTCACGCAGCAGCTCCTCGTCTCGATCTCGCTGGCCGCCTGGCCGTGGTCCATCGGGCTGTTCCTGCCGCTCGCGCTGCTGCTGTTCCCGGACGGCCGGCTGTTGTCACCGCGCTGGCGCTGGGCCGCGATCGGCATCGTCCTGACCTCGCCGCTCTTCGTCCTCGAGATGGCCGGCAGCGGTGAGCCGGTCTCCCCCGAGCTGCCCCGCGGATTGTTGACAATCCCACGATTCGACGCGCTGCAGCCGCTGTGGACCGCGACCGAGCTGCGCAACCTGGCCGCGATCGGTCTCGCCCTGGTCTGCCTCGCGATCCGCTACCGCCGCGCCGACGAGACCGGCCGCCGCCAGCTGCTGTGGTTGCTCCTGGCATCGGTCATCGCGCTGTTGTTCGTCATCCCGTGGGCATTCGTCGCCGGTACGCCGACCCTTGTCCTGCTGGCGATCCCGTTGATCCCGATCGCCGTCGCGGTGGCGATCGTCCGGTACCAACTCCTCGACATCCGCCTGGTGGTCTCCCGCGCCCTGGCCTGGGCACTCCTGTCATTGGTTGCCATCGGCATCTACGCCGCGCTGGTCGCGGTACTCGACTCGCTGATCGCGTCCCAGGTGGGCCGGTCGGCCGCGGTCACGGTCTTCGTCGCCCTGATCATCGCACCGGTACTGCCGCGCCTGCAGCAGCTCGTCGACCGCGCCCTGTACGGCGACCGCCACAACCCGGCGCGGGTCGCGTCCCGGGTCGGCTCCCAACTGTCCGCCGGGCTGCCGGGCGTGCTCGCCGCGGTCCGCTCGGCACTCCGCCTGCCGTACGCCGCGATCCGCGTGAACGGAACGATCATCGCCTCGGACGGCCTCCCACCATCGCCCGCCAGCGGCCCGACCGCACCGGCATCGCCAGGTCTTGCGGCATACGGTCTACGGGCGGAGGCGGCGGTCGCCGGGGTGTCCGTCGTACCGCTCTCCTATGGAGAGGAAGTACTGGGACTGCTCGAGGTCGGGACGCGCTCCGGCGAGGCCGGGTTGTCGTCGGCGGACCTCGGCGTGCTCGCGCTGGTCGCCGTACCGCTGGCAGTGGCCGTCCACGCGACACGCTTGTCGGCGGAGCTCCAGACGTCCCGGGAAAAGCTGGTGTCGGCGCGCGAGGAAGAGCGACGGCGACTACGTCGCGACCTGCACGACGGACTGGGGCCGACGCTCACTGGCGTCGCGTTCGCAGCGGACGCCGCGGCGAACCTCATCACCACCGACACCCCGCGAGCCGTCGAACTGCTCACCCGCTTGCGTGCCGACACCCGGGCCGCGATCACCGACGTACGCCGCCTGGTCGACGACCTGCGCCCGCCCGCCCTGGACGAGCTCGGGCTGGTCGCCGCACTCCAGCAACGCGCCGACCAGATGTCGATCCGCGCCGACGGCACCCCGATCCGCGTCACCGTCTCGGCCGACGGTCTGCCTGCGCTGCCCGCCGCGCTGGAGGTCGCGGCGTACCGCATCGCGACCGAGGCACTGACCAATGTCGTCCGTCACGCTTCGGCGACCACCGCCGTACTGTCCCTCCGATGCGGGACCGAACTGGAGATCGAGATCACCGACGACGGCGCACCCAACGGCGCCTGGCACCCCGGCGTAGGCCTCCAGGCGATGCACGACCGCACCGCCGAACTCGGCGGCTCCCTGACCGCCCTCCAAACTCCCACCGGCGGCAAAGTCCAAGCCCGCTTCCCACTCCCCACCCAGCCCACCACCACCGGTGGGGCGGAGCCCGACCGCGAGAGCGACGCGACCTCCGTGGAGGTGCGGTGATCCGAGTGCCTGGAGGTCCGGTGATCCGAGTAGTCCTGGCCGACGACCACCCGGTGGTACGCGCCGGTCTGGCGGCCCTGCTGACCTCGCTCCCCGGCATCGAGGTGGTCGGCGTCGCCGCCACCGGCCGGGAGGCCATCCGGGAGGTCGTCACCACCCGCCCCGACGTCGCCGTACTCGACCTGCAGATGCCGGACCTCGACGGTTTCGCGGCCACCCGCGAACTGGCCCGCTCAGCGCCCGAGGTCGCCGTACTGGTGCTGACCATGTTCGAGGACGACGACTCGGTCTTCGCCGCGATGCGCGCCGGCGCCCGCGGCTATCTGGTGAAGGGCGCCGAACAGGAAGAGATCGACCGCGCGATCCGCGCCGTCGCCGCCGGCGAGGCGATCTTCGGCCCGGGCGTCGCCCGGCGCGTCCTGACGTTCTTCGCCGCGCCGCCGCCCGCCGACCCGTTCCCCGAACTCACCACCCGCGAACGCGAGATCCTCGACCTCCTCGCCGCCGGCCTCTCCAACCCCGCGATCGCCGGCCGCCTCGACCTGGCCCCGAAAACCGTGGCGAACAACGTCTCCGCGATCTTCACCAAACTAGGCACCGCCGACCGCGCCGCCGCCATCATCCAGGCCCGCGACGCCGGCCTCGGCGTACCGAAGGACGGGTAGCACTCACAGTTTCCGTCAGTACGCCGATCGCCTTCAGATACCGCTCGCCGACAGTCTCCAGATGCGCGACCAACCCGGGCGGTCCGTCAACGCGGAAGTCCAGCCCCAGCATCCCGACGTACACCGCGATCAGCTCGTACGAGTCCGCACCGGTCACAAGCACACTCGTCTCCTCGTCCACCGACTCGACGATCCCGACCGCCGCGTGGATCCGCGACAACACCTCCTGCGCCGGCGCGTACACGGTGATCCGCGCATGTACCTTCCACCCGGCCGACGCCACGTCCCGCAGTACGAAGTCCGCGTACTCGTCGTCCCGCATCGGCCGCGGCCGGTACTTCCGACCCGTTGCCATCCGCAACGACATCCAGTCGACCCGGTACGTGTGCCACTCCCCCGCCTCGTCCCGCGCCACCAGATGCCAGTACCCGTGCCAGCTCACCAGCCGGTACGGCTCCACCAGGATCGGCAGGTCCTGCGTCGTACTCGACCCGGCCTTGTAGAGCGAATCCCTTTCCGGTACGGCGTACTCGAACCGGAGGTAGTGCTCGTCCCGGATGCACGCGGCGATTGTCGACAATACGACGGTGTCGATCTCTGGCGGATCGATGTTCGACCGGGTGTTGTCCGGGCCCTTCGACATCGCGTCGTTGATCGCGTTCACCTGGCGCTGCAACCGATGCGGCAGGACCTGCTGGAGCTTGGTCAGCGCCCGCAGGCTGCTCTCCGCCATACCGACGACGCCGGCCCCGGTACGCAGACCCACCGCGACCGCGACCGCCTCCTCGTCGTCGAGCAGCAACGGCGGGAGCTTCGCGCCGATCCCGAGCCGGTAGTGCCCCGCCGGGCCGCGCGCCGCATCGACCGGGTACCCGAGCTCGCGCAGCCGGTCGATGTCGTTGCGCACCGTCCGGGTCGTCACCTCGAGCCGCTCCGCCAGCTCGGCACCGGTCCACGCCGGCCGCGTCTGCAACAACGCCAACAGGCTCAACAGCCGCTGCGAAGTCTCCAGCACATCGGGCTCCTAATTAGGAATCTAATGTTCCTATACGGATCCTACGGTAGAGCCATGAACACGAACGAGAGCATCCGGCCCTTCACCGTCACGATCGACCAGGCCGACCTGGACGACCTGCAGCAGCGGCTCGCGCGGACCCGTCTCCCCGAGGCGGCGCCCGGCGACAACTGGGACTACGGCACCCCGAACCACTACCTCCGCGAGATGGTCGACCACTGGCAGAACGGGTTCGACTGGCGCGCGCAGGAGGCCCGGATGAACGAGTTCCCGCACTACCTGACCGAGATCGACGGCCAGACCGTGCACTTCATCCACGTACCGTCGGAGGTCGAGGGCGCGACCCCGCTGCTGCTCACCCACACGTACCCGGGCTCGTTCGTCGACTTCCTCGACATGATCGGCCCGCTCACCGACCCCGCGGCGTACGGCGGCTCCCCCGACGACGCGTTCTCGGTCGTCGTACCGTCGATCCCCGGCTTCGGCTTCAGTACGCCGCTCGTCGACCGCGGCTGGACGATGGCGCGAGTGGCCCGCACGTTCGACACGCTGATGCGCCGCCTCGGCTACGACGCGTACGGCGCCCACGGCTCCGACGCCGGCGCGATGGTCGCCCGCGAACTCGGCGTACTCAACCCGCCCGGCTTCCTCGGCCTGCACGTCCTGCAGCTGTTCTCGTTCCCGTCGGGCGACCCGTCCGAGTTCTCGCAGTTCACTCCTGAGGACTACGCGGCACTGGAGCACCTCAAGTGGTTCCAGTCCGTCGGCGGCTACAACGCCATCAACTCCACCCGCCCCCAAACCGTCGCCGTCGGCCTCGCCGACTCCCCCGTCGGCCAACTCGCCTGGAACGAACTCTTCAACAACTTCGGCAACGGCACCAGCCTCGTCACCCCCGACCAGATCCTCACCGAAGTCACCCTCTACTGGCTCACCAACACCGCCTCCACCGCCGGCCGCTACCACTACGAAGAAGCCAACGCCGACACCGAACCATCCCTCAACCACGCCCCCACCGGCGTAGCCGTCTTCGCCGACGACTTCAAAACCATCCGCCCCCTAGCCACCCGCGACAACCCCAACATCACCCACTGGTCCAACTTCGACAAGGGCGGCCACTTCGCCTCCCTCGAGTGCCCCAACGACGTCACCGAAGACCTCCGCACCTTCTTCCGCAGCCTGTAAGTCCAGAGCCGGCCCCGGACGACGGGGCCGGCCCAGTCAGCTTCCCTCGTCATCGTCAATCACCACCGCTCAACGATGGCGAGCGCCGGGCACTGTACTGGATGATGTAACGCCCCGTAACGGTGTGCCGATGTAGCAATCGGGGGTTCTACATGTGGTGTGAACAGCAGCGACGAGGCTGCGAAACCGATCGCCGGCTTGCTGGGCGGACGCGGAGAGTGTCACCGTTCGCTCTGCCGCTCGAAGCGTACGAACGGGTCACCAGCGCCTTGAGTTGGTCCGGCCCGAGCGACCTATGGCCGCAGAGAGGCTGGGCGGTGCCAACCGGGCTTGAATTTTGCGTCCGCACCCCGAGCACCATGCGCTGCAAGGAGAATCCCAACCTGAAGTTCCGCACCGCTCGTCTTGGTACAGCGGTGCAGACGTGCGAAGGGAACGTCGCATGCCGCTAGTTGATTGGGCGTCGTATGACCGGTGGAACCACGCCGTGGCCGACACCCTGTACCCTCGCGTCGACGACGCCACGCCGGTATATCTAGATCTTGAGGAGGACCTTCTCGCGTCCGTCGCAGTGCGTGCGGGCTGGTCTGGCGATCCTCGAGAAGGTCTGTGCTTCGCCGTCCGTGATGCGGTGATTGACAGCTGTAAGTTCACCCTCGCCGCGTTGAACAAGCGCCTGCGGGAGTGGCAGCGTACTGACAGAACTGACCCTCCACCCATTTTAGCGTTTCTAGCTCTAACGGTGCAGGCGGCCGAAGACATGGGCCAGGATGACAGCCTTAGCACGACGGCCTATTACCCGCGGCTCGCCAACCTGCTGGGTGTGCCGGGCGACGATGTGCGCACTGTCTATACGCACTACGCCGAGTACTTCTGGCGCTGGCTGAACCAGTGGCTCGACGATCTCGACGGCACCCGTGGATTGCCGACCGCCTATGCACTACAGCATCGTTTCGTCGGGCTGCCCATATCCCAGGCCCTCGTCCGCCATGCCGATCGCCGTCACTTCCCGGAGTTCTTCGCGCAGTACGGTCTCGCCGGCGGGATGGTCATTGCGCCCGAAGCGCTCGTGCCCTACCTGCAGGCGTGGTTCGAAACGGAACACTGCCCGGTTTCGAAGAATCTGCGTCGGCTGTGGCGCAAGGCGGCGGCTCAGGAGCGGATCGCCGCGGTCGCGGCCGTGGAGCTGGCCGAGTGGGACGGGATGCTCCCGGAGGCTCAGGCCGGTCAGCCTAGGATGCAGAGACTGGGCCTGATGGCGCAGATGCGTAACGGCTTCATGGACACCGCTCTCGACATCTCCGTGACGCTGCGCCGCCCTGCCGACGCGGGCCGGGAGTCCATGGAGATCGAATCCACCACGGGCGCGTGGATCCCATTGAGCTTCCGCCCCGCTGTCGCGAGCATGTGGCGCACGGGTGCCTCAGATGGGCTGGACATCCGGTCGGTTCTCGAAGGTGTGCTCAGCGTCCGAGCGACCGACGCACCGGGCACGATCCTCAAACACCCACCCCGCACAATCGTCCCGCTGGTATGGGACGACATGGTAAACGGATACATCGAGCAGGAGCGCCTGCAGCTCAATGTGCAGTGCATGCTGCTGGTGAAGCGCGAGGCCAACGGCAAATGCATCGCAGACGAGGTCGTGGCGACGATCGGCACCTGCGCCCGGCCCGGTTTCACCGTCCACAACAAACTTGACGGCTTGCCAGACGGCTGGGTTGCCATTGAGTCGATCCAGCTCTTCGGCGCACTGAGCGGCACCCGCTTCAACGAACTGGTGCCGCTTGCACGCGACCAACTGACAATCGCCGGTGGCATGCGCATTCCGTCCCGCGTCCGCAAGTGGTCCTCGACTGCTCCACCAGAGCTGCGTGCCGCTGTCCAAAGCGAGGAGATCGTACGGATCCGGCTCATCGACAGCCACGAGGACACGATCCTGCGCGAGTGGAAGGGAACAGGCGGTGCCCTGATCGTCCCGCTGCGCGAGGAAGGACTTGGCGACGGGGACTACAGGGTCAGCTTGCTGCTCGGCGATTCATCGTCGCCAGCTCAGGAACTCAGCCTGCGCCTCCGATCCGCGGACACGCCCGACCCGGGCTGGCAGAGCGTCCCACGACTGACCTATGACCTAACTGAACCGCTGGGCGCCATCTCCGCGGGTGAGCATGAGGACGAAGAGGACGTCATTCTCGTGGATGGCGCGGCTGTGGAAGGTGTCCGCGCGATTCAGGTCGCAGCGGTAGCCCGGGACCGTGCGGTATGGCGGCCCACCAGGGATGCGGCGCCAGTCTCTGCGCCGATCCAGGTCGGCGCCCCGGATCCCAAGTCGTGCGTCGTCACCGGCGCACACTACCTGGAGTTTCCGGCCTACCTCGGCGGTAAGCAGCCACGTTTCATCGAAGGCACCTGCAAGTACTGTGGCTTGGTCAAGCGGTCACCAGGGTGGGTCAAGCCCAATTGGAGATCCGGAGGGTCGGCGACGCATACCGTCGCCACCCCAACCCAGGTGTCGGTTGACGAGCTACCTCCGATCGGTGACCAGGAGCAGGGGCTCTGGGACAGCGCGCTGGACGCACTCATGCACCTCGGTGGCGGCATGGGATCGAGCATTACAGCGATCGCCGGCCAAATCGACGGCACGGCATTGTTTACAAGCGCGTTCCCGCAGGTCCTCGAAGCTCTGGGACATCTAGCGGTCGAACGAAACCCAAGAGGCGAGTGCAAGCGCTGGGAGATGTCCGCGACGTGCCTGGCGGTCCTGCCGAGCGGAGCGGTCGAGCTAGTTGGACATTGGCCGCCGGAACAGGTGGTGGCCATAGCGGGTCGCGCGGCCGCCTTGGGAGGCGTCCTCCAGATCGAACCGCGTACCGAGGGGCCGTCGCGGAAAACTGTCACGGGCCTGAACGATGCCGCGCTCGACGCGCTGCCCACCGAAAACGTCACGCTCGTGCCTGATGCTGGGGCACGTATCCTCAGGGCCCTTCCGCCGCTCTCCGAAGTGGCGCAAGCGCTGCCTCGTGAGCCCAGGCCGGGATTCACACAGGCGGAGAGGTTTGATACGACGCGGATCTCGTGGGTTCAGACGTCCGACTTGACGTTGCCTGGCGCGTATCGGCTGCGTCGCGGGTTCGAGACCATGTACAGCTACGCATCAGCCGCAGATGCGGCGGATCGGCGGGTTGCTCCAGCCTCCGTACATCTGGCGAAGCATCTGGCCAGCAACTCGGCGGGGACGGCGCTTGCGATGTATGAGCCGTCCCGGCGTGAAATGCTCGTGCCCCTCGGTTGCGACCTGCCAGGGCTCTACGCCCGAGCGCTAGTCCTTTGCAGCGGCCAGCAGCCTCGGCGGGCGAAGGTGTCCGTGGCCGGGACAAAGATCTCCTGCTTGCTGTATCCCGAGATCGGCCAGGAGACTGCGGATCTCCTGCTGACTTTGCTATTGACCTGAGAGGACCGACGTGGCGCCCACGAACCCGACGAAGCTCGCTCGCGACCTGCGGGACGTCTTCCTCAAGTACTTCGATACCGCCTTCTGGCTCGACGACAACGCTGTGATGGAAGAACGCAGGACGCTGCTCGAGGCGCGCGGTGCGCTGGTCGGTGATCTCATGATCGAGCCGGTGATGCCGTACGCCAACACGCATCTGCTCACGGAGGTGGCCCACCGGGCTGGAATCAACGCCGACGTTGCCGAGCTCGTGGGTGAGGCCCTCTTCCCCGGTGCAGCTAAGTCGGAGCTGCGATTGCGGGAGCACCAGGCTGACTCGATCGAGCACAGCTTCCGGCCTGAGCTGAGCGAGGGACGCAACGTCATCGTCACGTCGGGCACCGGCTCCGGCAAGACGGAGGCCTTCTTGCTCCCAGTTCTCCTGAGGGTCATGCAGGAGGCACGCGAGTGGTCTGCCCAGCCTGGGGCGGACTGGTGGTGGTCCTCCGCGTCATCCCAATGGCAGCCGATGCGCCACGGCGAGACGCGCGACTCCGCCATTCGCACCCTGATCCTCTATCCCACCAACGCACTGGTCGAGGACCAGATGACCCGACTCCGCCGTGCTGTGCGGGCCTTGCGGGAGTCGGCGCCGCGCACGCCCATCTGGTTCGGCCGTTACACGGGCAGCACAACGGGCTCCGGCCGACGCCCCCGGGGGAAGCGGGCGGCGAGCGAAGTAGCGGCGGAACTGAGGTCGCTGGAACAAGACGTTGCCGGTTTGCGGAAGGCGAACGCCAATGCGCGCGGCCAGCGTGAACAGGGCTCCCCCTGGCACCAAGAGCTCGACCTCGACCAGTTCCAGGACCCGCGCTCCGGTGAGATGCTGACGCGCTGGGACATGATTGCGGATCCACCGGACATCATGGTCACGAACTACTCGATGCTGAACTCGATCATGATGCGGCAGTTCGAGGATCCAATATTCGAGAAGACGGCGGCGTGGCTGGCGAAGCGTGCGAGCGTCTTCACACTCGTGGTCGACGAGCTTCACCTCTATCGCGGTACTCAGGGCAGCGAGGTCGCAATGATCATCCGCTCGCTCTTGCGCCGCCTGGGCATCGCACCTGACTCGCCGAAGCTCAGGATCATCGGCACGTCTGCATCGCTGAACGAGTCATCCCGCAGCATGGACTACCTGGAGCAGTTTTTCGGCATCGACCGGAGAAGCTTCACGATCTGCCCGGGACGCCCACTGCAACTGGAGGCCCCGCCCCCGGTGACGCGAGACGATGTGGAGGCTGCCCGCAGGTCTGCCGCCGATCTGTCGCGTGCGGTAGCGCTCGCCTGCCAGGACCCTGAGGAGGAGCGGCTGCGGGCGACATCGGTCACCAGCCTCGCCGACCGGCTGTTCCCGCACGAGTCTGACCAGCTGGAGCTCCTTGACAGCGTCTTCTCCCAGCTGGCGCTCGCGGAGCCGGACGAGGACCCGCTGATTCCTTTGCGCGCGCATGCCTTCGTACGGATGCCCCGCGGTGTTTGGGCCTGCAGTAACCCGAGGTGCCGTTCCGGCGGTGATTCGCCAAGCGGTATCGGCCGGCTGTTCACCGCCCCTGCGCATAACTGCTCCACTTGCGGCAGCAGGGTGCTCGAGCTCCTCTACTGCTACGAGTGCGGTGACATCAGCCTCGGTGGCTTCGTCCTCCAGCAGGAAGGATCGCAGGTCGCCCTTGCCCCCGGGCCGGTCGAGGAGAGCCAGAGCGGCAAGCAGGTCTTCCTGCGCTCGTCGACGGAGTTCGTGTGGTACCGCCCAGGTCTCGTTGACCTGGGCAAGGAATGGTCCCACGGCGGTGTCAAGCTGGCATTTTCGGCGGCGTCCTGGAATCCGGCGCTCGGCATGCTGTCGATGCCGCCGCACAGCGCGCCTACGGGAGTGGCGCTGAGCTTCTCGGGACAGAAGACTGGCGACCGAGTGCCGGCGCTGCCGACGCGGTGCCCGAGCTGTGGCTACGCTGCCGTCCAGCCAAAGGCGGGCTCGTTCACTAGCGGGCAGGTCAACTCGCCGGTGCGTGCGCACACCACAGGTCCGGCTGCGGCAACGCAGCTCTACCTGTCGCAGCTTGTGCGCTCGCTGGCCGAAGGGCGAGCTGGGCGGGCATCGATCGCCGATGCGAAGACGATCGTCTTCACCGACGGCCGAGATGACGCCGCGCGCACCGCCGCCGGAGTCGCGCGAAACCACTATCGGGACCTGGTTCGGCAGGTGTTGCGCCAAGAGGTCCAGGCTGAGCCGGATCCCACGCCTCGGCTCAGGGATCTGGACACAGCAGAGGCGACCGCCAGAGGGCTTGGCCTGGCCAAGGTGGCGCTGATGAGCCAAGACCTTGGGATGTCGCTTACCCCCGAACAACAGCAGGCACTAAGCGAAGCGCTCACCATGCTCGGCAGCGAGAATTCGGTCGCCCTGCCTCAGCTCTACGGCCGCATCCGCGACGCTTTGGTCCGGCTCGGTGCGAACCCTGGAGGCCCCAACCCCTGGAATCGGTACCTCGAGGATCAGCTCGATGGCAGGACTCCCTGGTATCGAGCCTTTGCCTCACCCGTCAGCGGCGCATGGCCCGAGCCGCCGCTGACCCAGGGTCAGCAAAAGCTCATGGAGGATCTGCGTGAGGCCGTGATGGAGGCGGTGTTCGACCGTGCCCGTCGTGACTTGGAGTCCGTCCAGATCGCACGGATGGCCATCGATGGGCTGCCGCCGGTGGCAGGCCCCCTGGACCAGGCCGAGCAGACCCAGCTCGTGGGTTCGGTGGTACGCATCCTCGGGACGCTCAGCCGGTACGAAGGTAGCCGCAGGGGAGGTGTCCAGACGACGGCCGTTATGCCTGCACCTATTGCGAGGTACGTCACCAAAGTCGCAGAACAACGTGGGCTTTCGGCCGACGCCATAACCACGCAGTTGCAGGCCCTTCTCGCCACCGACGCCGGCAGCAGAGCGGTCAGTGGCTGGCTGCTGCGCTCTTCCGCCATTGACTCGACGCTCGTGCTGCTCCCGCGAGGCGACGAGTACTGGCGGTGCGGCAACTGCAACTACGTCCACCTCCAAGCCAGTCTCGGCGTCTGTAGCAATCGGCAGTGCTTCTCGACCGGGCTCCACCCGGAGCCCGTCCGCGAGGAGGACTCCGGTGACTACTACGCATGGCTGGCGCATCGCGAACCTCGCCGTCTGTCGATTGCCGAGCTCACCGGGCAAACCAAGCCGCTGTCCGCCCAGCGTGATCGCCAGCGCTGGTTCAAGGGCGCTTTCTCCCTGAACGAGAGCGCGCTTGCCGACGAGCTTGATGCCCTGTCAGTCACGACGACGATGGAGGTTGGCGTCGACATCGGTTCCTTGCGGGCGACAATGATGGCGAACATGCCGCCTCAGCGGTTCAACTATCAGCAGCGCGTCGGACGGGCCGGCCGTTCCGGCAGCAGCTTCAGCTACGCAGTAACAGTGTGCCGGTCTCGTTCGCATGACGAGTACTACTTTCAGCGCGCCGACCGCATGACAGGCGACATCCCACCGCAACCGTTCCTGGATCTTGAGCGGCCGCGGATCATCCAACGGGTAGTCGCCGCCGAGTGTCTCCGCCGTGCATTCGCCGCACTCGCAGACCCTCCCATCTGGACTTCGGACAGCAACCACGGCACGTTCGGCCAGACGACCGAGTGGCAGAAGCGTCGAAACGAGGTCGCCGCCCAGCTGCGTGACGAGAAGCGGGTGTGGGATGTCGTGGGCCGACTGACCGCCTTCACACAGCTCTCGGAGGAAGCGCGGTCGGCCATTGTCCGTTACGTCACCAACGATTTAGTCACCAGCATCGATTCGGTGGTGCGAGCGGAGGCGGGCTCCACCGACTTCGAGCTCAGCGCGGCTCTCGCCCGACACGGCATCCTGCCGATGTTCGGGTTTCCCACCCGCGTCCGGAACCTGTGGAATTCGAGGATCACTAGCCGGGAGTGGTTGCAGACGAGGGTCGTGTCCGACCGGTCGCTCGATCAAGCTATATCCATCTTCTCGCCGGGGGCGGAGGTGGTGAAGGACGGGCTCGTGCACACCGTGGAAGGTTTCGCCGCGTACCGCGTGGAGGGCACTATCGCCAAGGCCGTCGACCCACTCGGCACAGGTCATCGCTTCGGGCGGTGCCCGAAGTGCGGCCGCGGCGAACTTGAGCCAGTTGGCACCACATGCCCAGCATGCTTCGAGACCCTCGAAATGCTCACCTTGCACGAGCCACGCGGATTCCGCACTGACTACAAAGCGAGGCCCTACACGGGCGACGGAGATACCGCGCTCCGCGGTTCCAGTCCGATCCTCACGGTGAAGTCCCAGCCCACGCGGGAGAAGCAGTTGCCCAAGGTGGACCTCCACCTCTACGAACAAAGCCGGCTTGTCACCGTGAACGATAACTTCGGCCGCGGCTTCCGGTTCACGCCCGCACAGGATGGGACGGTGATTGCCGAGCCTGGCAGCCCGGGAATGCCTGAGCTGACCGTCATCGGCGAGATCCGGGTGACCGACGCCCTCCTGATCACGCCACGGAGACTCGACATCCCAACTGCGGCCGTCGGACTGTACGACCAGCCTTCCGGCAAAGCCGCGTACACGTCATTCGTCGAGATCGTCCGGCGCGGCGCCCAAGTCCGCCTCGACATCGACGCGATCGAGCTTGCGTCAGGCATCAACCCGATTCGCGTTCCGTTGCTGGCAGCCGACGAGCCGAACGCCAAGGCGCAGGTAGCCGCAGCCGTATACCTCGCCGATACAGCCGAGAACGGTGCGGGATATGCCACGGAACTCGGTGATCCGTCGACGTTCGAGGAGATGCTTCACCGGATCTACGCCGATGTGAGAGAGCGGTGGGAAAGTCCACAGCACCGGCTGGTCTGCGATCTTTCCTGCCCGGATTGCCTCCGAGCGTATGACAACTCGCGGCGCCACTCACACTTGGACTGGCGGCTGGCACTCGACATGCTGGAGCTCGTCACCGGCAGGCCGCTGACTGTCACGAGGTCGCTATCGTCCAATCCAACCGAGTTCGAGACGGCGGCGAGTGCCCTGCACGGCGCCGCCACTGGAGCCCTGTCCGAAGTCCCGCTTGTTAGCCGCGGAGACAGGTGCGTCCTCCTCGCACACCCGCTGTGGCGTCTCGACACTGACTGGCTCACCGACCAGCAGGCACTCGCGCACGTAGCGGCACAGGAGTCCTTCCGCACCGTGGAGTGGGCGGACGTCCGTTCCTTCCGCATCAATCCGCTGTCGGTATGGCGCTACCTGAACTGACGTGGCGTCCGCCACAGCCGCCAGTGGTGGACCACGTCACTCCCAGCCTTCTGGCGACCTGGAAACAATGTCAGCTGCGTGCGGGCTTTCAGCTGGATCCAGTGACCAGCGGCCTACACAAGATGGGTCTTCGTGCTGCCGTGGGAATCGTTGCACACGCAGTTCTCGAGCGACGGTTCGTCTCACAGAACGAGTTCGAAGATGCGTGGGCCGAGGAGAGCTCACGAACGTACAAGCATTTAGAGCGGGAATGGGCACCCGCCTCGCCGCCAACTCCGCGGAACTGGCCCAGGTGGGCGCTCACAAAGCACCAGGTGGCCAGACGTGTCGTCCACGACAGAGCGGGTAACGCGATCGTTACCGCGCCGGCACGCAGAGCCGCACCCGGACAACTGGTGCGATCCCCTGCCACTGAGCAAGCCGACCGGACCCCCGGGCTTCCCTGGCGTGAGCGTTGGCTTGAGGACCACGTTATCGGCCTCGGGGGTAGGCCGGACCTTGTCGAACGCTCCGGTGGTGCACTCACCGTGGTGGATTTCAAGACAGGGCAGGGCGACATGACTGACGATCGGAGGGACCAACTGCTGATCTACGCGGCCTTAGTCCACTCGTCGCTCGGCGAGCTGCCCGCGCGTGCCGAAATCCGATGCGCCGACGGGGGTGCGCACGGTTTTGGCATCCGGAGCGAGGAGATCGACGATGTTCTGCGGCGGACGGCATCCGCGCGTGCGCTGCTGAATGAAGCGGCCGCCGGTCGCCGAGCGCTCGAGGCCACGCCGGGACCGGAGACGTGCCCCAGTTGTCCGTTCCGCCTCGCCTGTGGTCCTTTCCTCCAGTCCTACCAGCCCGACTGGGTTTGCGGTCATGTTGTAGCGGGGCGAGTGCGGGGCACCGGGCTGCTGGGCGTCCAGCGCTATCTCGATCTCGATGTCGTAGCACCGCATTGGCGGCCTCGGCAGCTTCGTCTCATCGGCCTCGCAGAGTCGGCACCGGAGCACGGCCGACTCTGGAGCGTGAGCGATTTCGAAGGCATATCAGCGACCGGCTTCGCTCGATGGAACACGCTGACGTGGAGCTGGCCTGAATGAGCAGAACCGGAGCATGCCGAGGTTAGACGGTCCGCCGCTGGGATCGACCCCCGCAAGTAACGCGATCGTCACGTATCCATTCCGCGACCTGGCCGAGGCGTTCAGCTACGACCTCGGCAAGACACGAGCCACCGCTGCACATCAGGCTGCTCCTAGCAGCCGAGCTAGCGCGTCACTATCCAGGCTGAATTCGAAGTTTGCACCACTGATCGTGCCCTCAGCATTACAACATTCCGCATCGGCACTAGCCGATCACCCCGACGCGGCTTAGCCGCACGGCAACACACCGCGAAAGGCTCTAACCAGACTGCAGGATCTCCTCCAGCTTAACCCTTGGCATCAACGGATGCTTCTTATCTCGCGCGGTATTGAAGATGATTTTCGGAATAACGGAGAAATCCAGGCTCAATGAACAGAGTTTGTAAGTGTCAATACCTGACAGCTTTTTCGTATCAATATCCAGCCCCAATTCGCGAAGTTCACGCACACGCCGCTCCGTATGTACAGAGTCGCGAGTCGGGACCCGAAGCAACTCAGCAGGAACCTCGGTATTGAATCGCTGGAGCAAGATATGAAACAACTTTTCGTGAACCTTCGAGCCATAGGGAACCGCCAGATACGCAGCCGGCACCGAATCGCCGTAGCGAGACACCATGGCCTCACTAAGCTCTTCACGCAATCTATGGAATTCTGGACTCATCCCAGGGAACTCCATGTCGAAGCGAGCCCCCATGACCTCCGCCACCACACGCTTGCTATAGACATACAAGTCCAGAAGCTCTTGCGCCGGAAGATCTCCGGCCTCCAATGAGTCCGCAAGCCCTCTGATAGCGAGCAGAGCATCTGGACGGAGATGTTCCCACTCACGCTCGGGATCCTTCCCTGCCACGAATATCTATCCTCCATCGAGAACTCAAAATTCGGCACTGAAACCCCGCGCTACATCAGCGCGGATCATTACGGCGCAGGCGGTTCGTTCGAATCAAATCCTGTCATGCGGCCATGTTGATGCGCAAGACTTAGAAATATCTTTCGATCTGCATTTGAGCAGAGTTCGAGGACCGACAAGAACCAAGGGGCAATAAACATTGTAAGATACGGAAACTCTCCCATCCTGAGCACACTTCCGGCCGGAATCCAGTCTTGCGACAGGCCGACCGCGCCCGGTCTAAGGAAGGCCTGGAGATCGAATCGCGGCTCATCGTCGCTGCATTCCCGGAGACCCAGATCTTTGGTTACCCCGATTAGCCACCACTGGAAGTACCGATCAGTGCCGCGCCGCACGGCTGCGATGGCCGCTTTACCTGCCTGTGGCACGGACAAATACGCGGAGGCAAGCAGGGCATCCGGCGGATCCAGGTCAGCTAGCACCCCGGTCGGCAGGAAGATGCCCTCGTCTGCCGACACTACTGCCCGATTGGCTTCCTCAATAGAGCTCGCAGCAATATCGGTACCAAGATAATGTTTGATATCGGCATAGAACTGCGAGGTCTCAACTATCAATATATCTCCACCAGTGCGCAGCCGAAATTCATCAAGGAGATACGGCCATGGCCGCTTTTTCTGGCCAAGACCGGCAGGCTGGTACCAATCTTCCTTCGTGTCCCCGGACACAAATATAACCCTCGACCCCCGCGGCAGCGCCTGACCGTGTTCGACGATCTCTTCCCATATCAGGAAATCTCCAGCCGCGAGAAGTTCGCTCCCTTTGCCGAGATCTGAAAATCCGGGTGGAATCTCGTTCGGATAACGGAAATTGATGGCACGCTCAACACGCCGGCGCAGGGTTGCCTCATCGACCGGGTCGCCGATTCTGTCAGAAATGAGGTCGGCTATCGTTCTCAGTAACTCGTCGGCGTCTCCCGCGAGCGTGTTCGGGTCGATGTCGTGCTCATCTCTAACCTTCTTTGCCTGCTCTATCAGCACAGTCTTCCACGGGGCGCTCGCATCCTCGAACTGCTGACGAGTGACCAGGCTCTCGGTTTCATTGAAGCCATTCGGATCGGAATATCTGACAATCAACGACTGCACCCGATTCACAGCCGCATCTATTTGCTTCCAAGCGGCATCGAAGGACCGGCTGATCTCGCCAGGCGCTTTTGAAAGTTCTTCGTTTCGCCGCTTGATCACCCCTGCTCGGCCCCGCACGAACTCCAAACCGACCTGGTGCGGCAGCCACAGTCTCGCCGAGATGGACCCGAGCGCAGCAAGGAGGTCGCCGCGCGTAGCCGGAGTATATTGATAGAGGCTTAGAAGGACGTTGGCATCAGGAACGATTATCGCGTCGGCATAATAGGACCGCCTGACCTCCTCGTTCGAAGTCGCGCCACGATCGATCCATGCAGCAAACTGGCGCAAGAGCGGCGCCGCTCCATCAGTCTCATTCGCATCGTGCATTCTCACACCCATACCGGTAGTCGTGGGAGCAGAATATCGAATGGCGGCGGATTATGCAGTCGCGGTCATCGCTCTGTGACCACCGTCAACGCAAGTCCCGGTCACACCTTGGCCGTTCGTCCGCCGACGATCGCGCACAGCCCAGGCCCAGGGAGCTCGATGTCGAGCTTCCCGGCGCAATGGTGAGCTGGGCGTGCAGCAAGCTATCGTCGACTCCTGTGAACGACGTGTTGTTCCCTAGCGTGCCCTCGACACCATCTGAGACCGACACTGGACGTGACCTCGTGTGTGAGGCTTTCCGGGACTCGGACCCGGACGGCAGACGAGCCGCGGCAGTGATTCGCGCAACCTACGACCAGCTGTATGACGGCCAGCACACAGGACGTTTCCGATGGGATCAGCTCTTCAAAACAGAGAAGACACACTTCGGCACTCTGCTCGAGATCAACCTCCGCCGCGAGTTCGATGACGTGATCGACGACCCCGCCGATGGCCATGCTCTCGACTACTCGGTCCGCGGATTCGACGTCGACTGCAAGTTCTCTCAGAGCTTCGGTGGCTGGATGATCCCGCCTGAGTGCTTCGGGCACCTTCTTCTGGTCGCATGGGCAGACGACGCGCGCGGAACGTGGAGTCTGGGTGTCGTTCGGGCGACGGAGGCCAATAGACGTGAGAGCGTCAATCGCGATGGCAAGACCCAACTGAGTCAGAATGGTAGGCGACAGATCGCGTGGCTGCAGTTCGAGGCTGACTTGCCACCCAACGTCCTTCTTGGCTTGGACAAAGACACCCTCGCAAGGATCCTGGCACCAAAGTCTGGGCAGGGCCGAGTTACCGAGATGCTGCGCCAGGTGACGGAGCGACGAATCGGGCGGAACACTATCGCCACGCTGGCGCAGCAGGATGACTACATGGCTAGGCTTCGTGACAACGGCAACGGAGCCCGGACCATTCTTCGCCGGGAGGGCTATCTGATTCCCGGAGGTGACTACGAGGCTCACCGCAGGGTCGCGCGGCAGTTAGGTGTCGCAGTGCCAGAACCCGGCGAGGTACTCAGCGTACGTGTCACACCCGCACAGGAAAACGAGGCTTGGGCAGTGGAACTCGATGGGCGTTGGTGGCGACGGATCAAGAATGGCGAGAATCCGTCGGAGCCGGCCCCACGACTGCCCGATGTGAGGAAACCAAAGAAGGGCATTGGCACGCCGATATTGACTGGAAGCGACGATGACAGCTAAGAGTAGCGAGTCATCAGTGAAGCGGGCCGACCCACGCGATCCCCCTCTCTACGGCGATACCCCGACGGCTCCCGGCCGCTCCCGAAACATGCGGGCGATCAGGCGAACGGACACCAAGCCGGAGGTGGCGCTCAGGTCCGAGTTGCATCGCAGCGGCTACCGCTTCCGTAAGGATCTCAGCATCTATACGTCAAGCCGTCGTGTGCGACCTGACATCGTGTTCACCGCTCGCAAGGTCGTTGTATTCGTCGATGGATGCTTCTGGCATTGCTGCCCTGCGCACGGCCGCAAGCCGACGGTGAATTCCGGTTACTGGTCACCGAAGCTACAACGGAACGTTGAGAGAGACCGGCTCGCGGACGCGGCGTTGCGGAGGGACGGGTGGGAGGTCATTCGCATCTGGGAGCACGAACCACTCGAAGATGCGGTCGAGATGGTCAGAGGGGTTCTCGACGCTGCTCTTAGCTGACCTTTGAGCGCATTTGAGCTAGGTACTCATGACGGATGTGATCATCCTGACCTATAAACGCTCGGAAGTCGCCAAGCTTGAACGTCCTCTCGCCCGACACTGAAGTTTCTGGCTGCATGTTGAAGTCGCGCATGAGGTGCTTGAGCCGAAGTTCAATCTCCTCAGGTGCCAGCGAACCATCGATCTGCTCGTGAATCTCTGCAATCGTGAGTGGGGTCGTCGAACGACGTAACACGCGATAAACCTCATCATGCGCGACGGCTGCGGCCCGCGCTCGCGGCTCGCCTTCGTGGTTCAGCGCAGCGATGATTTGACGACCAATCGCCCTTGCGACCGGGGGCGGGAACGCGTTACCGACCTGGCGGTACCTGGACGTTTTACGCCCTGCGAACTGCCACGTTGTCTCGTCCCATCCCTGCAGTCGCGCGACCATCTCGACGGTGAGCTTCGGGTTGTGCCCCTTTGGCGTGCCAGCTGGTGGTGCTGCGTCGGCGACACCGAGGCCGTCGACACCCAGCTCGGCCCAGGCGCGCTTCGCGCGGGTCGGACCAAGATCGGCTCCGCCGTGCTTCTTAGATCCGCCGACGATCGTCGGGGCGATCTTGTTTGCACGGCTCGCCCAGTGCTTCGCGTGCTTCCACCCGTTGGCTGCCATCAAGTCGATGAGTTCTTCACCCACAGTTCGCTGGACCGGCGCAGCCTCTGGCCAGGTGAAATATGGGGCGTCGCTTTCACTCAGAGCAACCAGCACGAACCGGGGGCGCAACTGCACGACTCCGTAGTCGGACGCTTGCAGCAACCGCCAGTCAGCGACGTACCCCAGCTCCTTCAAGCGATCCAGTACATGTTGCCGATAGGCCGAGAACCGCGGCGCCGACAGACCCCGAACGTTTTCCAGCATGACAGCACGCGGACGAATGATGCCAGCCAGCTCGACCGCCCAAGCGAAGAGGTCACGCTCGTCGTTGGCACCAAGCTGCTTGCCAGCAATGGAGAACGGAGGACACGGAACGCCGCCAGCGAGAAGGTCCACACCGCGGAACTCGGCAGGGTTCCAGGTCGACGCGTCGGCGACGTCGCCGACGCGCACATCCCAGTCCGGCCGGTTCAGCCTGAGTGTCGCAGCCGCCATTGGGTCGAGCTCTACAGCCAGTGCATGCTCGAACCCGGCAAGTTCGAGCCCGAGAGCTTGGCCTCCGGCTCCGGCACAGATCTCCACTACTCGCAATGAACTCACGAGATAACCTCCCCCGTAGTTCGAACATTTGTTCGAGTGTAGAGATGGGCTGCGTGCCTGGTCAAATCCGATGACCCACCCGGACACGGACGCCGAGAAGCACCAGTACAGTCCAGATGCGGAGTCGCGAACTGGGCCGACTCGGCGTATCTCATACCGGCTTGTTCCGCTCTGCCAGGGGATCGAACAGACCAGAGCTTAGCGTTGACGCGCGCGCTGACGTGGGACGCCCGCCGGCAGGGCCAGCCACTACCTGTCCCGCCGACAATCGGTAAGCGTGCTATGCCTCAGAGGATCGGCTACCGGGCGGGATCAGCACTGAACTCATAGTCGTCGCCTGGTGGTTGGTGCCGAGAGGGAAGGTTGGCGATCGCGATGCCATGAACGGAGTTCATCCGGGAAGGCGTGGGCCAGGTCGACAACCTCTTGCCCAAGTGGCGATCTCGACGGGGATGATGCGGTCCTCGACGCTCGCGGGGCGTTCTCAGCGCTTGAGGAGGCCTAACGACTGAGGCGGCTCGGCGCAGCTTGACTCAGAAGCTCGGGTGATGGCTTTGTCCTGATTCTTCTATTTGAAGTGCTGCCGTCGGGGCGGGAGGGTGGGGGTATGGAATTTACTCAGCTTGGGCGGACGGGGCTTTCGGTTAGTCGGATCGTTCTGGGGACTATGAACTTCGGGCCTCTCACCGAGGTGGGGGATGCGCACGCGATCATGGAGCGGGCGCATGAGGTGGGGATCAACTTCTTCGACACGGCAAACGGGTACGGGCGGCAGATCTACCCGGGGCGGACCGAGGAGATCATCGGGGAGTGGTTCGCGAAGGATGCGAAGAACCGCGAGAAGACGGTGCTCGCGACCAAGGTGTACGGCGACATGGGGCAGGACTGGCCGAACACGAGCCGGCTGTCCGCGCTGAACATCCGGCGGGCGCTCGACGCGTCGTTGAAGCGGTTGCAGACGGACTACGTGGACCTGTACCAGTTCCACCACGTCGACCGGAACACTCCGTGGGAGGAGATCTGGCAGGCGATGGAGGTCGCCGTACAGCAAGGGAAGGTGCTGTACGCCGGGTCCAGCAACTTCGCGGGATGGCACATCGCGCAGGCGCAGGAGGCGGCTGCGAAGCGGAACTTCAACGGGCTGGTCAGCGAGCAGTCGCTGTACAACCTGATCCAGCGTGACGTGGAGCGTGAACTGCTGCCGGCGGCGCAGGCGTACGGGCTGGGCGTGATCCCGTGGTCGCCGCTGCACGGTGGTCTGCTGGGTGGCGTGATCCGCAAGGAGAACGAAGGGGTACGGCGGCTCGAGGGGCGCTCGAAGGAGACCCTGGAGAAGCTGCGACCGCAGATCGAGCAGTACGAGGCGTTCGCGGACGAGCTCGGGCACGAGCCGGGTGAGCTGGCGCTGGCGTGGCTGCTGCACCAGCCGGCTGTGACCGGTCCGATCGTCGGTCCGCGGACGATGGAGCAGCTGGAGTCCGCCGTACGCGCGGTCGACATCAAGCTCGACGAGAAGTCCTTGACCCGGCTCGACGAGATCTTCCCGGGCTACAAGACCGCCCCGGAGGACTACGCCTGGTAGTGCGGCCGGCCGTCGTACACAGTGAATTTGTGTACGACGGCCGCTGGTCAGCTCAGGTCATTCGTCTGCGTCGCAGAACCGGTCTACGTCGAGCGTCGGGCACACAGCGAGCGCCTCGTCGACGGAGATCGGCCGAGAGAAGACGTCCGGACCGACTCCGGTCCGGACCGCCACGCTGAGAAGCCTGTAGGCGGCCGTGCCCACGAACGGAACACGTCCCAGTCCCCGGCCGCAGCACGGGTGGCCCAGCGCGCTGAGCGTCGACTCCGTACCTGCGCCGACCACCCACCTCCAGGTCGGGACCGCCTCCACAACAAGCGCGAAACCACGCGCCGAGTGCGAGACCGAGACGCGATTCACCACGCCGCACCGGCGATCGAGCCAGGCCGCGGCGCGACCGCTCGCGATGGTAGCCATCGTTGCACCTCCCCAGTCCCCCGCCGCGCGCCCAGCCGATTGCTGGACGAGGTCACGCGCCGGGGCGGACTAGCTCGGTGAGCTGTGTTGTCACGGCTCCAAGTATCGCCCGACTGGGGCGTGCGGTCGATGCGGTCGCTTCAGCTGTGAACAGCCGTGGTGGGGAGCATGCCGATCAGGGCGTCGGCGGCCAGGGAGGCGGCGGGGCCGGTGGGGACGGCTACTGAGACCTGCCAGTCGGAGGCGGTGCCGGGGGCCAGTCGTACGGTGACGTGGTCGCCGTGTTTGGCGGCGATGCGTTCGGGGACCAGGGCGACGCCTAGGTCGTGGGCGACGAGGGCTAGCAGGGTGTGTACGTCGTTCACCTCGATCGTCACCGGGTGGGCGACGCCAGCGGTCGCGAACGCGCGGTCGGAGATCGAACGCGCGCCCCAGGTCGGGTCGAAGTCGACGAACGACTCCCCCGCCAGGTCGTCGAGTGTCACGCCGGACGCCTTCGCGAGGCGGTGGTCGGGGGCGCAGACCAGGACCATGGACTCGCGGGACAGCGGCCGCAGATCGAGCCCGTCGACCGGGTCGCCGGCGGTCGCGACGAACGCGACGTCGAGGCGCCCGGAGGCGAGTTCGTCGAGCATCGGGGTGGAGCCCGCCTGACGCACCTCGATCTCGACCCCCGGGTACGCCGACCGGAACTTGGCGAGCAACGCCGGTACGTCGACCACGCCGAGGCATTGCTCCAGTCCGACCGTGAGGTGACCGCGCATCAGCCCCTGCACCGCGGCGACCGCATCCTTCGCCGCCTCGGCCGCGGCGAGTGCGCGACGCCCCTCGCAGAGCAGCGCGCGTCCGGCCTCTGTGAGCTCGACGCTGCGGGTGTTCCGCACGAACAGGGAGGCCCGCAACTCCCGCTCCAGCGCCCGGATCGAGGCGGACAGCCCCGACTGCGAGATCGACATCGCCTCAGCAGCCCGCGTGAAGTGCTTCTGCTCGGCCACCGCCACGAAGTGCTCCAAGTGCCTCAGCTCCATGACTAAGAACTGTAGTCGATCGAACCAGACCGATTCTGCGGCCCCGCATGTTGGCACGGGATATCCACAGGCTCAAAGTGGCCGGTTCGCGGCTGGGTCGATCCGAATACTTTCCCTCGCATGGAAGCCGAACTGGCGGATGAGCTCCGCAAATCAGAACCCGACAGCGATCCCGATCGATCCGGAGAACCGGCGAACGACGGCCGGCAGCGCCCGCGGAACAACCAGGCCGGCCGCGCGGAAACGATCTGGCGCGCGCCGACACATGGCGCACGGGGAGATCAGCCGATCGCGGTGGGTGAAGCTGATGGCAAGCGGCCGGCGCCGGGTCAGGTCGGTGATGGGGCTCGAGCTCGACCAAGTGGACAGGGTAGGTGAGGTCGGCGATGTCGAGGCTGCCGACAGCTACTTCGACCTGCTCGACGCCTTACGCCTGCCCGATATCGCCGACGGCCGGGCGCGGGTTTGGAGTCGAGCCGAGTTCGCCGCGGCCCGCGAGACCTGGCCCACCCGCATCGCTCCGGGCAGCGTCGACGCGTACTACCGAGAGGCCGAGGACGTACTCCGTGAGTACGACGAGACCGTGATCATCGAGCCGGTGACCTTTCGGAACCTCCTGGACCGAGTCATCGAGAGCCAGGCCACGTCGGGTCGTCGTTCTGCGGCAGACGAGTCGAATCCGAACGAGGTCGCTGAGATCCAATGGCCGCCGGGACGCAACCAACCGTGCTGGTGTGGTTCCGAGCGGAAGTACAAGAAGTGCTGTGGCACGGGCGAGCCCGCCGGGCAGCCGCAGGCGTGGGGGCCTGCGGGTCTGCGCGCCGGGGCGGAGGTTGCGGTCGGTAGGGTGTGAATCATGGCGGACGAGGAGTTTCGGGTTGAGGTTGTGTTGGGGGACGAGGGGCACAGGCTCACGTTCTGGGATCGGTTGCGGGCGCTGGATCTGGATGATGACGCTCAGAAGCGGCTTGGGAGTCAGGTGACGGTTACCCGGGACGGGGACCGGATGCTGATGTACACGCATTCGCTCGAGGACGCGCAGGAGGCGGAGCGGACCGCTCAGGAGCTGGTGGCGGCCGAGCGGCTGGAAGCCACGTCCACCATCACGCACTGGAACGCCGCTGAGCAGGAGTGGACGGACCCGAGTGTGCCGGTCGGGGCGCATGATGCGGCCGGGGATGCGGCGAAGAATGCGGGGATGGAGGTTCCGGATCCGCGGTACGTCGTGTTGCAGGCGTACAAGCCGGAGTTCCTGCGGGACCTCGGGCTCTAGAGAACTCGCTCTTCCGGGTCGTCCCGCGGGCTCAGGATCCTGCGGGCTCGTGGACCTGCGCTCGTAGACCTGCGGGGTCGGGGACCTGCGGGTTACAGGCCCAGGGCGTTGAAGCGGGTGGTGAGGTCGTTGATCCAGGATGGTGGGGTGCGGTGGTCTGCTAGCGGGGTGCCGGCTTCGGTGCGCCAGAGGATGTCGCTGAGGGCTGTTCGTAGGTGCCAGGCCATCATCCGGGCGGTGTCCAGGGGGTTGCCGGTGAGTTCGCGGTAGTGGTGCATCGTCGCGGTGACCAGCTCGACGCCGGGGCCCGTTCCGGGGAACGCGCGGAGGTCGTACTCGGGCTCGGCGGTGCCCGCCGTCTCGAAGTCGACGATCGCGCGGAGCTCGCCGCCGTGCCAGACCTGGTTACCGCCGTGCAGATCGGCGTGGACCAGGACGTGCGGGCGCGGCGTGGCCAGTACCTCGTCCGCCCAGTCGCACCATCGGAGTACTGTCGGCAGCTGCTCGGGGAGGATCCACTTCCCGATCCGGGCGCGCAACGTGTCGGTGGTGGCCGGCTGGAGCGCTGCCGGTTGGACCTCACCCAGCCGGTCCCCTGCCCGGTGCAGCTCAACCAGGAAGTGCGCGAGTTGACGGCCGGCCTCGTCCCGGTCGATCGCGTCGACGATCTCGAACAACGACGTACCGGGAACGAGTTCGGTCACCAGCAGGAGTGGATCGGTGCTGCTCGCAACGACCTTCGGGAGGTACGGGACTGCCGGTTGGCGGGACAGGGCGTCGAGTACGGCGACCTCGTGCGCCAGGCGGAGCGCCGCGGGGCGGGACCAGGCGAACTTGGCGACGTAGCGCCCGCCGAGGACGGCGCTGGAGGACCACCACATGGGCTCGTCCTTGTTCACGAGTTCGCGAGTGACGATCGGGAGGTCGCTCAGCTGCGGAACCACCTGCCGTACGAGGTCAGCGATTGCTGTGGGCGAGTACTCGTCGAGCCACTTCACGGGCCTAGTCTGGCAGGCATGGATGTCACGTTGAGGCCTGTCGTGGAGGACGATCTGCCCCTGTTCCAGCGGTTCGCGGTCGAGCCGGGGCTGATCGGGCTGGACTGGAACGGGTACCGGGACCCGCAGGCACCGGTACGCCGGTTCGCGGAGGACGGGTTCCTGGGCAAGGACGACGGGCGGCTGGTCGTCCTCGCGGGATCCAAGACAGCGGCCTCCAAGACAGCGGGCTCCGCGACAGCGGGCTCCGCGACAGCGGGCCTCGAGACAGCGGGGTTCGTCAGCTGGCATTCGGGGTCGTTCGACGGGCGTACGTCGTACTGGGAGATCGGGATCGCGCTGCTGCCGGAGTACCGCGGGCGTGGGATCGGGTGGCGGGCGCAGGCAATCCTCACGTCGTACCTCTTCGAGCACACGTCGGTGCAACGGATCCAGGCCGCGACGCATCCGGAGAACATCGCCGAGCAGAAATCCTTGGAGAAGGCGGGTTTCCGGCTCGAAGGCGTGATCCGCGGGTGCGAGTTCCGGGCCGGGAAGCTCCGCGACGGATACCTGTACAGCCGGTTGCGGGACGATCCGGAGCCCGTGCTCGGCAACGGTTCGGTGACAGGAACCGCTTAGCCCACGGTGATGGCACCGTTCGCGGATTAGTCTCGGCGGGTCGCTGCACGCTGACCGGGCGTGGTTCTGCGACGCTGAAAAGTGCTGAGGAGAGGGGAATCCGTGTCTCGTCGCCGTGGTCTGGTCGCCGCTGCCGTCGTCCTGTCGTTCGCCCTGGCCGGCTGCTCGGACGTCGCCGCGAGCGAGACGACGCCCTCGCCGACCCAGACGTCCAAAAGCACCAGCAGTACGCCGACGGTCACGCCGACTGCGAAGCCGACCGTCAAGCCCACGGTGAAGCCCAAGCCCAAGGTGAAGCAGAAGCCGGAGTACTACGCGCTCCGGGTCGAACGGCAGCTCGACAAGCTCGGGTACCCGGTCGGGGACATCGACGGCGACATCACCGCCCGCGCCAAGCAGGCGTTGTGCGCGTGGCGCGAGACCCACGGGATGCCGGTCAGCCGCCGCGGCCTGACGCTCGACGACGCGTACTCCGTCCTGAACGCGACCAGCCGCCCGACCCCGACCCGCGAGCCCGGGATCTACGTCAACAAGACCTGCCAGATCCTGTACCAAATCGTGGGGAAGACCTACAAGCGGATCGTGTGGATCTCGACCGGCGGCCCCGGGTACGAGACGCCGAACCGCATCGGCCATGTCTGGCGCAAGTGGGCCGGGGCGCATGAGAGCAGCCTGTACGAGGACGCGTACATGTACGACTCGCTGTACTTCCTGAAGGATCGCCCAGGGATCGCACTGCATGGTTCGCGGGTCAACTCCCTCGTCAAGCCGTACCCGGACAGCCACCGTTGCGTCCGTGTCCTCCGCCCGGAGATCCACCAGATCTTCGAGGACACGCCGATAGGCACCAAGGTCCAGATCTACGGCGAGTACTAGGTGAAGCTCCAGGTCGCCCTCCTCGCAGTACTCACCCTCACCGCGTGCACCGCCCAGGTGACGCCGCCGCCCACGGCGACACCAACGCCGACGACGGCCCCGCTCACGGTCGCACAGGCGAAGAAGGCAGCACTGTTGGTCGCCGACCTGCCGAAGGGGTGGGACGGCGGCGTAGCCGTTGATCCGACTCCGACTCCCGGGTATCGAGGCCAGTACGACCCACCCGAGTGCCTGGTGTTCCGTCATCCGACAGACATCCTGGGTGGCCCGGCCACTGCGGTCCGCGGGCAGTACTTCACGAGGGACCCGCTGCAGTCCGTCACCGAGTTTGTGTGGTCGTGGCCGACACAGGTACGCACGCTCGTTCCTGAGCTGACTGATCGGCTGGCGAAATGCTCGACGTACACGCTGGTGGGCCCGGACCAGGTGAAGTACGAATTGGCCGTCTCGCGGCTGCCTCTCCACGGTTCGGCAGAAGCAATCGCCCTCCGCGTCAATACCGCGGCGCCGGCTGCCGCTGACCCAATCGCACCTCAATACTTCGGCTATGCCGCACGAGGCGGGACCGTCATCAACATCGAAGGCTGGGGCGAGACGCTCACCGATGCTGTTTTCGCGCAGCTCGTCAGCAAGGCCGCAGCGCGGCTCGACGCCGTGGTTGGTTGATGGTGAACGCGGGTTTTGAGGGGTGGCCGCGGGCGGCGTTCGATGTGTTGTTGCGGTTGGAGGGTGTGCCGTCGCTGGAGGTTCGGCGGGAATGTCGGCTGGAGCGGGAGGAGCTGGTTCGGCAGCCGATGATCGGGCTGCTGAATGCGATGGCCGACGCGGATTCGGCGTACGAGGACTTCGCGGTGTGGCGGTACGGCGGGGTGTCGCTGCGGGCGTGGCAGTGTCAGAGTGCCAACGTGCGGCTGTCGCGGAACGTCGAGTTGACGGTGCGGTTCGATCTGGACGGGCTGGAGGTAGGGCTCGCGTGGTGGTACGGGCCGTCGGAGCAGATCGAGCGGTATCGGGCGGCGGTGGCGGAGTCCGCGTCCGGGCGGCGGCTGACCGGCGTACTGCGGAAGCTCGAGCGGGACGGGTACGCGATTTCGGGCGATCGGCTGAAGCGGCCGCTGCGCGGGTATCCGGCGGACCATCCACGAGCGGAGCTTCTGCGGCACAAGTCGCTGATCGCGACCCGCCCGCTCGGCGCTGAGGACTGGATCCACACGGCGGCCGCGGCAGACCGGATCCTCGAAGCCTTCACGCAACTGCGACCGCTGTCCCGCTGGCTGATCGACAACGTCCGCTGAAGTGGGGCTAACCCACCGCCGGATACGGGGGCTAGCACCATCGTTCGGACCGGGTGCGGTCTTTAGCGTTGTCGCCATGATGAGTGAAGAGCCGGGCGCGCCCAGGTTCACTGTCGTGATTCCCGCGTTCAACGAGGAGCGGTTCATCGGAGACTGTTTGCGGTCGCTCGAAGGCCAGGACTTCGCCGGCGGGGTCGAAGTCGTTGTCGTCGACAACAACTGCACCGACCGGACCGCCGAGATCGCGCGCGGGTACGGTGCGGTTGTGGTGAGCGAGGACACGCCTGGTGTCTGCGCCGCGCGGCATCGGGGCAGTGCGGCGGCACGCGGTGAGATCGTGGTCTCGAGCGACGCCGACACGGTGTTCGACCCGGGCTGGTTGTCGCGGATCGATCGGACCTTCCGGGAGGATCCGGGACGGGTAGCGGTCGCCGGCCCTTGTCAGTACGTCGGTGGACCCTGGTGGGGACGGGTGTACGCCGGGATTCTGTTCGACCTGGTGCATTTCGTGCACCGGGCTACCGGGCGGGTCATGTACGTGACGGCGACCAACATCGCGTTCCGTAAGGAGGCATGGTCCGGGTACGACCTGACCGGGACCCAGGGCGCCGACGAACTCGGGTTGTTGCGGCAGCTGCGGACTCGTGGGCGGGTGGCCTTCGACCGGCGCAACCCGACCTTCACCTCCGCGCGCCGGCTGACGCGCGGGTTGGCCTACAACGTGGCGGTTTCGTTCCTGTTCTACTACGCGCTCGCGGTCATGCTGAATCGCGCCGCCGGACGGCCGGTGATCGGTACGGCACCGGCATTCCGGAGCACAGCCGTCAAGTCCCGACGGCGGCAGCGCATCAGAGCGCGGGCGATCGGCTTGGCCTGGCTGGCCGTCATCGTGGCGGGCGCGATCATGGCAGCGGGTCTGGTCGAGAACACCTGGCTGGCGAAGCGATGAAGGCGCGATGGACGGGCGCGGGTGCGGCGGCGGTCGGGGCGGTGTACTGGTTCATGATGTCGCCGTACTCACAGGCGCTCGGGCGGTTCCCCTACCGCGGGCCGGGTGACGAACGAGTCGTCGCGCTGACGTTCGACGACGGGCCGAACGAGCCGTACACCTCCGAGCTCGCCGACTACCTCGACCAAGAGGATATCCGGGCGACGTTCTTCCAAGTGGGCAAGGCCGTTCAGCGTCACCCGGGGGTCACGAAGCGGCTGGTGGCGGCGGGTCATGTCGTCGGGCTGCACGGTCACACTCACGAGTTCACGCAGTACCTGAGGCGCCGTACGCTCGCCGAGGAGCTGCAAAATGGCCTCGCCGCTTTCGGCGAGCTGGGGATCCGGCCAACGCTGTACCGACCGCCGTGGTTGCTCCGCATTCCCGCGCTACAAGGCCTTCTCCGCGAGCACGATCTCCACGTGGTGTCCGGCGAGTTCTGCCACCTCCTGGAGGTGGCCCAGCCCAGCCCGCACCGGATCGCCGATCAGGCGCTCCGCGGTACCCGCCCCGGCTCGATCATCATCTTCCACGACTGCTGGGACGGGAAGTCGGCGGACAGAGCCGCCACTGTCGAGGCCGTGAAGCTACTCGTTCCGAGGCTGCGCGCGCAGGGCTACAGCTTCACCACGGTCGACCGCCTCCTCGACCTACCTGCCTACAGCGAGACCTAGCTACCGGTCGGGGAGGTTGAGGCGCTTGAGGCGCTCGTAGGCGCCGAGGATGTGTTTGTCGATGGCGTCCTGGGCGGCCTGCGGATCGGCGAGAGCCAGGGCATCGCGGAGTTCCTTGTGTTCGCTGTAGCCGACGTCGAGGAAGTCGGGGAAGCTGGCGTTGCGGGCGCGGAGGAAGACCGTGACCTGGCCGCGGATGGACTCCCAGACGCGCTGCACCCGGGTGTGATCGCAGTACGCGTAGATGATGTCGTGGAACTGAAGGTCGAGCCGGACGGCGTCCTCCGGGTCGATTCTGGTGTCGACGCTCTTCATCTGCTCGAGGACCGCGTCCATCTCGTCGAAGCCGGCGCCCTCCATCCGGGTGCAGGCGCGGCTCGCGGCCAGCCGCTCGATAGCGCCGCGGAGGGTGTGCACCTCCTCGACGTCGGACTTGGTCAGCGTGCTGACGAACGCGCCGCGATGCCGGCGCAGCTCGACGTGTCCCTCCTCCTCGAGCCGGACGAGCGCCTGCCGGATCGGGCCGCGGCTGACCTTGAGCGCCTCGGCCAGCTCGGCCTCCTTCAGGTGCTGACCGGGCGCGAACCTGCCGCCGGTGACCATTTCCCGGAGCACGTCGGTCACCAGATCACCGAGCGCGCGCTGCGACGGCAGCGGGTACACGACGTCGTCGGGGATCACACCGACCACCTCCTCGAGCAAGTTGTGCGATGCACTCTAACCCCCGTCAGGGCGCTCTGTAGATTGTAAACAATTACCCATTGACAGTATACGAGGGCCAGAGCAGACTCGGAGCCTCCACCCAGCAGGACGGCAGAGAGGTCATGGCGACGATGACCACCGAGACAGCAGTTCACACCGGACGCACAGCACTCGGCCCGTTCCCGGCGGCCGCGCCCCGAGTCCCCGACGCCCCGCACGTCACCGCGGCGACGATCGACGTGGACGCCGCGCACGTCCAAGGTCCGCTCACGCGCGTCTGGGAGAGCTTCGGGTACGACGAGTTCAACTGGACCTACATGCCCACCGGCAAGCGGCTGCTGAAGACCTTCGCCGAGTTCTCCGGCGGCGGGTACTTCGTGCGCCCGCACTACATGTACTGCTCCGGCAGCGGTTTCGGCATCCCGCACTGGAGCTCCGGCGACGTCTACCACGAAGACGCCGACGGCAACCCGTACTACGACTTCACGCTGCTGGACCAGGCGTACGACGCGATCGTCCGCAACGGGCACCACCTCCTCGTGGAGCTCGGCTTCACCCCGCGTGACCTGCTCCCGCCCGAGGCGGCCGAGCTGACAGTCGTACCCAGCCCCACGGCGTACACCAACTACGAGGCCGGCGCGTGGGGCTATCCCCCGAGCGACTACGCCAAGTGGGCCGGCCTGATCAGTGCGACAGTCCAGCACTGCGTCGAGCGGTACGGCGCCGACGAGGTGAAGACCTGGCTCTGGGAGCTGTGGAACGAGCCGGACATCGACTACTGGCGCGGCACGCTCGACCAGTACAACGAGCTCTACACCGCGACCGTGGAAGCGATCCGCGCCGTACTCCCCGAGGCCAAGGTCGGCGGCCCGGCCGTCACCAGCGGCGGCCTGAACTTCCTCAAGGGCTTCCTCGACTACACGTCCCGCCGGAACGAGCCGCTCGACTTCATCTCGTACCACACCAAGGGCTGCCACTTCCCCACGCGCGACTACAAGCCGTTCGCGGAGCCCGCGGACGAAGAGCTCAGCCCGTCCTCGACGAAGATGCTGTACGACCTGCGCGAGTTCAACCGGCTGATCGGTTCGTACGACGCGTACGCCGGGCTGCCGGTGATCGTCGACGAGTGCGACGCCGCCGTACCGGCGCACTTCGGGCGGTACGACAACCGGAACTACAGCTTCCAGAACACCGAGTATTACCCGGTGTTCCAGGCGAAGCTGATGAAGAAGATCCTCGACCTGAACGCCACCGAGACCGCACAGGTCGCCTACGCGACGAGCTGGAGCTTCTACTTCGAGGCCGAGCGGTACTTCGAAGGCACCCGCTCCTTCCTGACCGCGGGTGGCGTCGAGAAGCCGCTGCTCAACGCCTACCGCATGCTGTCGCTGCTCGGCCCGAACCGCCTCCGCACCACATCGGACGCGGCCTGGCAGGTGGCCGAACTGGAGAACACCGACGGCAGCAGCATGCCCGAGGAGGTCGACGCCCTCGCCTCCCGCGCCGACGACGGAAGCATCGCAGTACTGGTCTGGCGGCATATCGACGACCAGTACCAAACCAGCGATACCCCGACGCCGGTCAAACTCCTGCTGAGGAACATGCCTGCCGGCGACTACCGCCTGCGGCACCTGCGCATCGACGCCGACCACAGCAACTCGTTCAGCGTCTGGCAAGGGCTCGGCTCGCCGCAGGACCCGACAGCGGACGAGCTGGCCGCGATCCACGCCCGCCAAGGACTCGAGGAGATCGATGCCGAGAGCAACCTCACGGTCGACGGAACCCTCACTCTCGAGCTCACCCTTCCGTTGCCGTCGGCCTCGTTACTCGTCCTCGAACCGGGCAGCTGATCGCCATGATCACGCTGAACAACGGTGTACGGATCCCGCAGCGCGGCTTCGGCGTCTTCCAGGTACCGCCGGACGAGACACAGCGGGCAGTCGAACAGGCGATCGAGGTCGGCTACCGGCACATCGACACGGCGGCGGCATACAACAACGAAGCGGGCGTCGGCGCCGCGGTGCGGGCGAGCGGCGTACCCCGCGAGGAGCTGTTCGTCACGACCAAGCTGCGCAACGGCGAGCACGGGTACGAGTCGGCACTGCGAGCCTACGACGAATCGCTGCAACGCCTAGGTCTTGACTACGCCGATCTGTATCTCCTGCACTGGCCGAACCCGACGGCGGATCTCTATGTCGACAGCTGGCGTGCTCTGCAGCGGATCTACACCGATGAACGGACCCGGGCCATTGGTGTCTCCAACTTCCTGCCGGAGCACCTGGACCGGTTGGCGAAGGAGTTCGTCCCGCCGTCAACCAGATCGAGCTGCACCCCACCTACCAGCAGCGTGAACTGACCGACCTCTGCCGCGAGCGATCGATCGCCATCGAGGCCTACTCCCCGCTCGGCCAAGGTCACGACCTGCGGCATGTCACGAAGATCGCGGCCGCTCACCAGGTCACGCCCGCCCAGGTGGTACTGCGATGGCACCTGCAGCTCGGCCACCTCGTCATCCCGAAGTCGACCGATCCGCACCGGATCCGCACGAACTTCGATCTCGACGGATTCGTGCTGACCGACGCCGAGATGGCCGCGATCAGCGCGCTGGACAGCGGCAACCGGCTCGGCAACGATCCGCGCACGTTCGCGATCAGCCAGATCAGGTAGCCGGTCATGAGGAGCAGATCCCTGCAGCGGACCACCTGGATCTGGGTCTTCCTGCTGCCGACCGTGGTGCTGTACGGCCTCTACACGCTCTACCCGATCGTCGCGAGCTACTGGTACTCGCTGGTCGAATGGAACGGTTTCGACAGCGGCCAGAAGTTCGTCGGTCTGAGCAACTACCGGGCGGTGTTCACCGATCCACTGTTCTGGAACTCGTTCAAGGTCACACTGATCTTCATGCTACTGGTGGTGCCCGCGCGGGTGCTGCTGACGTTGCTGGTGGCAATCATCCTGAACTCCCCCAAGCTGCCGCTGATCGGCGTACTGCGCTCCGCGTTCTTCATCCCGGTGGTGACCACGACGGCGATCATCGGAGTGGTGATGCGCTTCGTGCTGGATCCGGGCACCGGGCCGGTCAACTCGATCCTGACCAAGTTCGGTGTCACCGGCGTCGACTTCCTCGGCGACCAGCACCTCGCGCTGCCGACCGCGGCCGTGCTGTACATCTGGAAGTTCTTCGGCGTCACGATGATCTACTGGCTCGCGGCGCTGCAGACCATCCCGCACGACCTGTACGAGGCGGCCCGGATCGACGGCGCCGGCACCTGGCAGCTGTTCCGGTACATCACGCTGCCGATGCTCAAGCCGTTCCTGGTCATCATCACCGTGCTGACGGTCGAGGAGACGTTCCACAACTTCGATCTGATGTACACGCTGACCGGCGGCGGGCCGTACTTCCACACCGAGATCATCGAGATCTACATCTACCGGTGGGCCTTCGGCGCGTCGATCCCGCAACTCGGGCAGGCGTCCGCGGCCGCGGTGATCTTCGGACTGCTGGTCGCGGTCGTCGGCGCCGTACAACTGTGGGCCGTCTACGCGAGCCGCCGGGCGAAAGGGACACGACGATGAGCATGCGACGGTTGCCCTGGTGGATCGCCGCGCTCTTCCTGGTGGGAATCGCGGTGCTCTGGATCTTCCCGTTCCTCTGGATGTTGTCGGCGTCGCTCAAGGACAACCTGGAGATGTTCACCGGCGGGCTCAAGCTGTGGCCGGACAAGTTCGTCTGGGCCAACTACGCGCGGGCGTGGAACGACGCGCACTTCGGCCGGTACCTGATCAACACCGTGGTGGTCACCGTGATCACGGTCGTGGTCGTGACGATCCGCTGCGCGACGGCCGGGTACGTGCTGGCCCGCTATCGGTTCCGCGGGTCCAAGCTGTTCCTCGGCGTACTGGTCGCGACGCTGTTCGTGCCGACCGGCTACACGATCATCCCGGTGGTCAAGCTCTCGATGCAGCTGCACCTGATCGATTCGCTCGGCGGCATGATCCTCGCCCTCAGCGGCGGCGCGTACGTGTCCGCGATCCTCATCTACTACGGGTACTTCCGGCAGATCCCGCGGGAGCTGGAGGAGGCCGCGATCGTCGACGGCGCCGGCTTCGTCCGGACGTTCTTCTCGGTGATGCTGCCGCTGGCGATGCCGGTCACCGCGAGCGTCGCCGTACTCACCTTCATCACCACCTGGAACGCGTTCTTCCTGCCGCTGGTCTTCACGTTCAGCAGGCCCGACCTGCGAACCGTCAGCGTCGGCATGCAGGCCTTCGTCGGCGAGACCGCCACCGACTGGTCCGGAATGGCCGCGGCCGGCGTGATCTCGATCGTCCCGGTGGTGGTGCTCTTCATCGTCCTGCAGCGCTACTTCGTCGAGGGAATCTCGGGAGCAGTCAAGTCCTAAGGAGTCGAACATGCCTGGAATGACACGTCGCAGTCTGCTCGGAACATCGGTTCTCGCGGCCGTCGGTGCCGCGGCCGGATGCAGCAGCTCGACCTCGCAGACCTCCAGCGGCGGCGGTACGGCGGGGACGCTCGACTGGTGGGACCACTTCAGCTCGTTCAAGCACCTCAACGACGACTGGGCGAAACAGCAGTCCGGTGTGTTGAAGGCGAACGTCGCCCACACGTACTACGACGCGTCGAAGGCGACCCAGGCGTTCCAGCTCGCGCATCAGGCCAACAAGATGCCGGACGTCTACTCGAACGTGATCGGTCTGCCGTTGCCGGCCCTGGTGAGCGGGAAATGGGTGCATGAGGTCACGATCCCGGCGGACGTCCAGGCGAAGCTGCCGAAGGACGCGTTCACCGAGGGCATCACGCGGCTGAACGGGAAGCTGTACGGGTTCCCGATGTTCAGCCTCCGGCAGAGCTCGACGCTGGTGTGGGCGAACAAGGACCTCTGGTCGAAGGCAGGGCTCGACCCGGGCAACCTGCCGACGGACTACGTGGCTTTCAAGGATGCGCTGGGCAAGCTGAAGTCGGCCGGGATCCAGCCGCTCACGCTGGCGATGGGCGCGGACGGCGGGCGGATCCGCGACCAGGTGGACGATCTGGCCCAGGCTGCCGGCTTCCCCGGGTACCAGGGTCTGCAGTTCACGACCGGTGCGTACGCCTACGACCACGACGCGTACGTCACGGTGATCGAGTATCTGAAGGACCTGAACGACAGCAAGCTGATCATGCCCGGATCGAACAACTTCGGGGTCGTGGACGCCCGGACCCGGTACGCGTCGGGCGCGGTCGGGACGTTCATCGACGGCATCTGGTGTGCCGGCGGGTCGAAGGCACTCGCGCCGCCGATCGTCGACAAGCTCGCGTCCGGGCAGATCCTGGTGCCGACGCCCGGGATGCATCCGTGGTGCTACCGCGGCCGGCCGGCAGCGACGTACTTCGTCTCCGCGGACAGCAAGAACCCGGACGCGGCCGGGAAGCTGATCGCGTCGTTCATGTCCGAGGACTACCAGAAGGGCATGATCGAGGCGATGGACCAGCCGCCGTTGAACCTCGACCTGGTCGCGTCGTCGAATGTGGTCGACGCTTACAAGAAGGGCGTCGAGTTCTGCAAGGCGAACGTGTTCCTGATGCCGCAGGCGATCGTGAAGAACCCTGCGCAGGCGCGCGTCGACGCGCTCCGCAAGCCCGTCACGCCGCATGTCGGCAACATCGTGCAGGGCTACCTCGGCGGATCGATCAAGGACCTCAAGGCCGAGCTGAAGAAGCTCAGCGACGCGACGACGGCCGATCGTGCGCAGGCTCTGCAGAAGGCGAAGGCGGCCGGCGCCAAGGTGTCGGAGGATGACTACGTATTCACCGACTGGAAGCCCGGGCAGGACTACGGAGCCGCCAAGTGACCGCCCGTACGGCGGTGGTCACCGGCGCCGCGTCGCCCCGCGGGATCGGCCGCGCCACCGCGATACTGCTCGCCGAGCAGGGCTGGAACGTCGGCATCCTCGACATCGACGCAACCGGCGGGGACGCGCTCGCGGCCGAGATCACGTCGACGTACGGCGTGCAGGCGCGCGCGGTCGCGGTCGACGTGTCGCAGGAAGCAGACGTCCGTACGGCGATCGACGAACTCGAGGCGGCGCTGCCACCGCTCGCGGGCCTGGCCAACATCGCCGGCGTCAGCTCCCCCGTCCCGTATCTCGAGCTCACGTCCGACGAGTGGCACCGGGTGATCGACATCAACCTGAACGGCGTCCACTACGTCACCCACCGGGTCGCCGAGTCCATGGTCCGGCACGGCTACGGCCGGATCGTCAGCGTCTCCTCCACCTCGGCCCAACGCGGCGGCGGCACCTACAGCAAAACGCCGTACTCCGTCGCGAAAGCCGGCGTCATCGGCCTCACCCGAGCCCTCGCCCGCGAACTCGGCCCGCACAACATCACCGTCAACGCGATCGCCCCCGGCCCCATCGACACCGACATCATGGGCGGCCCCCTCACCCCCGAACGCCGCGCCGCCCTGATCGCCGACCTCGTCGTCAACCGAGTAGGCCAACCTCAAGACATAGCCACCGCAACAGCCTTCCTCCTCTCCGAGCCCACCGCCTACATCACCGGCCAGACCCTCAACGTCGACGGCGGCCTCTACATGCACTGATCAGGAGCCGGAGTTCGTCGGCCAGGGGCGGTGGTGGGTGTCGAGGTGGGCGGCCAGGGCGAGGGCGGTCAGGTCTTGGTGGTGCGGAACGACCAGTTGGGCGCCGATGGGGAGGCCGGTGGTGGACCAGCCGGCGTTGACGGTCGTGGCGGGGTGGTGGGACATGTTGTACGGGACGGTGAAGGCGATGTGTTCGAAGGGCTTGGCGGGGTCGTCCGTCGGGTAGGCGAGTTCGGCGGGGAACGCGGTGATCGGGGCGACCGGGGACAGGATCACGTCGTACGTCGCGAAGACCCGGGTGACGGCGGACGCCATCGCGGCCATCTGGCTGTAGCCGTGGAAGACGTCGGCGGCGGTGAGGTCCGACGCGGTCGACACCCAGGCCCGGATCTGCGGCAGCACCTTGGCGCGGCGTTCCTCGGGGAGGGCGGCGATGTCGGTGGCGGAGCGGATCCGCCAGAAGTGGTCGAGGCCGTCGAGCATGTCGCGGGTGATGATCGGGGCGATCGGCTCGACGACCGCGCCGGACTTCTCGAGCGCGGACGCTGTCGACGACACGGCCGCGATGACCTCCGGATCCACCGGGAGACCGACGCCGGCGTCCAGCAACAACGCGACCCGCAAACCCTTCGGTCGTACGTCGAACACGTCGGACGGCAAGGGCAGCGACGTGTGGTCGCGCGGGTCGTACCCCTGCAGCACCGACAACGCCAGCGCCGCGTCGCCCGCGGTCCGGGTCAGCGGGCCGATCGCGCGCCCGGCGTACGGGTTGCCGACGGGGACCCGGCCGTGCGTCGGCTTCAGCCCGACCAGCCCGCACCACCCGGCCGGCAGCCGGATCGACCCGCCGATGTCGGTACCGACGTGGATCGGCCCGTACCCGGCAGCGCCCGCGGCCGCCGCGCCCGCGCTCGAACCGCCCGCGGTCTTCGTCAGGTCCCACGGATTCCGCGTCAGCCGGTGGAACGTCGACACCCCCGACGACAACATCCCGTACTCCGGCATCGTCGTCTTGCTGAAGATCACCGCCCCGGCCTCTCGCAGCCGCGCCGCCGCGGGCGCGTCCTCGGCCGCGGGCACCAGCGCGGTCGCCGCTGTCCCTTGCGGTACCGGCGTTCCGCGCGTCGCGATGTTCTCCTTCACGGTCACCGGTACGCCGTCCAGCGCCCCCGCCGTACCGTCCCGCCACCGGCGCTCCGACTCCTGCGCGGCGGCCCTGGCCCCCTCGGCGTCCAACGCGTACAGCGCGCACACCTGCGGCTCGAGCGCGGAGACCCGGTCGAGGACGTCCGAGATGACCTCGACCGGAGACAAGGAGCCGTCGCGGTACTTGGCGAGGAGTTCGACAGCGGTCAGATCGGCGAGACTCATACATCCCCCTCAGTTAGGTGGTTCGAAGCGGCCGTCGACCGCGGTCCAGCCGCCGTCGACGGCGAGGACGCTGCCGGTGACGAAGCTGGCCGCGTCCGAGGCGAGGTAGACGACGGCACCGGCGAGTTCCTCCGGCTGCGCCCAGCGACCGAGTGCGCCCTTCTGCGCGTAGGCGTCGTACCAGGCCTGGTTGGACTTGATCTGCGCGGTCAGCGGGGTTTCGACGACGCCGGGCGCGATCGCGTTCGCGCGGACGCCGGACGGTCCGAGCTCGGCGGCCGCGGTCCGCAGCAGTTGGACGAGGCCGGCTTTTGTTGCCGCATACACCGATTGGCCGGGCTCGACCGTCGTGCCGCGGATCGAGCTGAACCCGATGATGCTCCCCCGCCCGCGCTCCGCCATACCGCGCCCGAAGGCACGCACGAGCTGGAACGACGCCCGCAGGTTCAGCGACACCACCCGGTCGAACTCGTCGGCGGTGTAATCGAGGATCCGCTTCCGCACGTTCGTCGCGGCGGTGAACACCAACACGTCAACGGGATCCAGCTCCCCCGCAGCCCGCTCGACGGCCGCGTCGTCCAGCACATCCAACGCGTACGCCGTCATCCCGCCGCCGGCGGCGGCGCCGTGGGCGGCCGTTTCCTGAGCGGCAGCCAGGTCGCGGTCGGCGCAGGTTACTCGAGCGCCGTGGGCGGACAGAGCCAGTGCGCTCGCCCGCCCGATCCCGCTGCCGGCGCCGATCACCACCGCATGCCGGCCGTCCAACCGGAAGAGCTTCGAGTAGTCCATCGGTTCGCCTGTCATGGGCGCGGGCGGATGATGGCCATCCGGGTCGTGGTGAGTTCCTCGATGGCGAAGCGTGGGCCTTCGCGGCCGGTGCCGGAGTCCTTGACGCCGCCGTACGGCATCACGTCGGACCGGAACCCGGGCACGTCGTTGACCACCACTCCCCCGACATCCAACCGGTCGATCGCGGCGAACGCGGTGTCGAGCGACGACGTGAACACACTCGCGTGCAGTCCGTACCGCGTCTCGTTGACGGCCCGCAGCGCACTGTCCACATCAGGCACCGACCGTACGGCGATCACCGGCCCGAAGATCTCCTCGTCCCACGCCGGCAGGCCATCCGGTACGTCGGTCAGCACGATCGGACCGAGCACGTCCCCAGGGGCCTCGTACGCGATCGACGCTCCCGCGTGCACCGCATCGGCGACCCACTGCCGGACCCGTTCCGTCGACGCCGGGTTGATCAACGCGGACACCCGCGTCTCCGGATCCCGCGGATCGCCGACGACCACCTCTGGAAGCCGCGCACCCAGCTTCTCCAGCAGTTCGGAGCGCACCGAGGAGACCGCGATGACCCGCTGCACGGAGATGCAGGCCTGCCCGGAGGCGTAGTACCCGCCGCGCACGATCGCGTCCGCGGCCGCGTCCAGATCGGCGTCGCCGGCGACCACCAGCGCGGAGTTCGACCCGAGTTCGAGCAGCACCTTGGTCGGCGCCGCGTCCCGCGCGATCCGGTGCCCGACTGCTGCCGAACCGGTGAACGACACCGCACCGATCCGCGGGTCCGTGGTCAGCGTCGCACCGACCTCCGGCCCGCCCGTGACAACCTGCAACGCGCTCGAAGGCGCTCCGGCATCGGCCAAGGCCGAGCGCATCAAATGCGCGAGCCACAGCGTCGCGAGCGGCGTCTGCGGAGCGGGCTTCACGATGATCGGGCAGCCGGCCGCGAACGCCGGCGCGATCTTGTGCGCCGCCAGCAGCAACGGGTAGTTGAAACCGGTGATCCCGACCACCACACCGATCGGCTTCCGCACCCAGAAGCCTTGTAGCCCTTCCCCGCTCGGCAACAGATCGAGCGGCACGGTCTCGCCGTGCAGCCGCGCGACCTCCTCGGCCGACGTCTCCAGCGTGAGCAGCGTCCGATCGATCTCCACCCGGCAGTCGACCAGCGGCTTCCCGGTCTCGAGCACGAGCAGGTCCACGAACGCGTCCCGCTCGGCGAGGACCGCGGAATGCACGCTCTGCAAGACTTTTCGGCGCAGGTACGACGGCATCCGGCCGACCGTCTCGCGTACGGCGAGCGCGCTGTCGAGGGCAGCCCGTGCCAGAGCGACGTCCCCGACCGGGGCGTCCGCCACCGTCGAGCCGTCGTACGGGAAGATCACCGGTGCGGTGGCCGGTGCCTCGATCCACGACTCGCCGATCGGCAAGCCGGCGGGGAACTTCATGCGGACTCTCCCTTCGCGAGCAGGTCGGACGTGGTCGCGCCGGACAGCGCGCGCTGCAGCGTGGGAATCGCCGAGACCAGGCGCTGCGTGTACGGATGCTGCGGAGCGGCGTACACGTCCGCGGTGTACCCGGTCTCGACGATCTCGCCGGCGTTCATCACGGCGACGCGGTCGCAGACGTGTTTGACCACGGACAGGTCGTGCGAGACGAACACGAGCGTCAGGTCGAGCTCCTCGACCAGGTCCGAGATCAGGTTCAGGACCTGGGCGCGGACCGAGACGTCGAGCGCGCTGACCGGTTCGTCGGCGATCAGGATCCGCGGACGCGGGGCGAGCGCGCGGGCGATCGAGATGCGCTGGCGCTGCCCGCCGGAGAACTGGTGCGGGTAGCGGTCGCCGGCGTCGGCGGACAGACCGACCGCCTCGAGCAGCTCGCGCACCCTTGCGCCGGACGCCGGATGGCCTTGTACGACAAGGGGTTCGGCGATGATGTCGCGGACCCGCATGCGCGGATCGAGCGAGCTCATCGGGTCCTGGAAGACGAGCTGCAGGTTCTCGCGGAGCGGCCGCAGCCGGCGCTCCGGGAGATGCGTGATGTCAGTGCCTTCGACCAACACGTGGCCCGAGGTGGCGCGGTCGAGGGCCGCGATCAGCCGGAGCAGCGTGGACTTGCCGCAACCGGACTCGCCGACGATGCCGAACCGCTCGCCCTGCTTGACCTCGAAGCTGACGCCGCGCAGCGCGTGGACGACGGGAGCTGGTCTGACCAGTGACGTCCGCGGTCGCGGGTAGTCGCGCACGAGGTCCACGACCTGGATGGCAGTCTCAGGCATCAGTGACCTCCACCGGGTGATGACAGGCGAACCCGTGCGACTCAGCTCCGGTCCACGGAGGTGTCTCCTCGCACAGAGCGGTCGCGTGCGCGCACCTGGTGCGGAAGACACAGCCGGACGGGAACTTGCCGGCTGGTGGAACATTGCCGGGGATGGTCGTCAGCCGCGGCGCATTCGTCTCCACGTCTGACGCCGCCAGCAGACCTTCCGTGTACCGGTGCCGGGGCCGGGTGAACACCTCCGCGACGGGGCCTGCCTCCACCACGCGGCCGCCGTACATCACGAGAACCCGTTCGCAGACGGTGGCGACGACGGCGAGGTCGTGGGTGATGAAGAGCAGCGCGGAGGACCGATCGACCACGCCGCGCACGATCAGGTCGAGAACGAGCGCCTGCACCGTGACGTCGAGCGCGGTCGTCGGTTCGTCACAGATCAGCAGCGCCGGATCGTTGGCCAGGGCAAGCGCCAGGACAACTCGTTGCCGTTGGCCACCGGACAGCTGATGCGGGTACGCGCGGAGCGTGTCGGACGGCAACTGCACCCGCTCCAGCAACTCGGCGGCCGCCGTACGGGCCGCTGGTTTGGCCAACGTTCGGTGGATGAGCATCGCCTCGGTGAGCTGGTCGCCGATCCGCATCGTCGGGTTCAGCGCGGTCATCGGCTCCTGGAACACCATCGCGATGTCGCGGCCGCGGACCCGGGACATCCGCCGCTCGTCCGCACCGACGAGCTCGTGGTCGACCCCGTCGAGCCGCACCGATCCGCCGGCCCGGACGTCCTCCGGCAGCAATCCGAGAATGCTCAACGCCGTCAGCGATTTGCCCGACCCCGACTCCCCGATCAGCCCGACCCGCTCCCCCGCGCCGACCGTAAGATCCACGTCGGACACGAGCGTCGTGTCCCGCACGGACACCGACAGTCCACGCACGGTCAACACATCACTCATCGCCGGTCCTCCAGCTTCGGATCGAACCGGTCGCGCAGACCGTCGCCCAACAGGTTGAACCCGAGCACCGCGATCGCGATCGCCACCCCCGGGAAGATCGCCAGCCGCGGCGCGCTGAACAGGAACTCCTGGCTCTCCTGCAACATCCGTCCCCACGACGGCGTCGGCGGCGGCGTGCCGTACCCGAGGAACGACAACGCGGCCTCCGCCAGTACCGCGATCGCGAACGACACCGACGCCTGCACGGTGATCAGGCTCGTCACGTTCGGCAGCACATGCCGGACGGCGATCGGCCACGGCCGGCGGCCCGCCGCACGCGCCGCGAGGACGTACTCGGTCCGCATCACCTGCAGCGCGCCGCTCCGGATCACCCGCGCGAAGCTCGGCACCGAAGCGATGCCGATGGCAACCATCGCGGTCAGCGTGCTGGCCCCGAACACCGCGCCGAACATGATCGCCAGCAACAGCGCCGGGAACGCGAGCAACAGGTCGTTCGCGCGCATCACCAACTCCGAGGCCCATCGGCGCGTCATCGCCGCCAGGATCCCGAGCGGCACGCCGATCACCGCGGCCACACCGACCGCGACGACGCCGACGAACAACGTCGTACGGGAGCCGACCATGACCTGGCTGAGGACGTCGCGGCCGAACTTGTCGGTGCCGAACCAGTGCGACCAGGACGGTTTCAGGAGGCGGGACGCCGGGGTGACGAGCGTGGCGTCGTACGGCGTCCAGACGAACGAGACGAGCGCCGTCAGCACGATCACGCCGACGATGACGGCACCGGCCAGCAGGCTCGGGTTGCGGCGCCTCATGGTGTCCTCAGCCGGGGGTCGAGGGCGACGTACAGGACGTCCACCAGGAAGTTGACCAGCAGTACTGCGAGCACCAGGACCATGACCACGTCCTGCACCAGCAGCAGGTCGCGGTTGGAGACCCCGTCCAGCAGAAGACTGCCGAGGCCGGGGATGACGAAGACGCGTTCCACCACGACTGCTCCGATGAGGAGGGTCGCCAGTTGGAGGCCGAGAACTGTGACGACCGGGACCGCGGCGTTCCTCAGGCCGTGTTTCCACAGCGCCTGGAACGGGCGGAGGCCTTTCGCGCGGGCGGTGCGGAGGTAGTCCTCGCGGAGCACGTCCAGGACCGCGCTGCGGACGTAGCGGGTGAGGACGGCGCCTTGGACCAGGCCCAGCGACAGCGCGGGGAGGATCAGTTGTTTCAGGAACATCGCGGGGTCCTGCGCCGGCGGGGTCCAGCCGTTGGCGGGGAGCCAGCCGAGTTTCACCGCGAACACCACGATCAGCAGGATGCCGGCGAGGAACGCCGGGATCGCGACGCCGACCTGCGAGACCGCCGAGAGCGCCAGCCCGGAGAGCTGCCGGTGCCGGGCCGCCATCACGGTCCCGGCCGGTACGGCGACGAGCAGCGCGACGACCATCCCGGCGACGACCAGCCAGAGCGTGACCTGCAACCGGTCGAACACCTGCGGGCCGATCGCCGCCTTCGACACGTACGACGTACCGAGGTCACCGTGCAGCAGACCGCCGACCCAGTCGAGGTACTGCGTCGGCAGCGGGCGGTCGAGGCCGAACTGCCGCCGCAGCTCGGCCACCGCCGCGTCCGAGGCGTTCACGCCGAGCGCGACCCGGGCCGGGTCGCCGGGCAGTACCGCCATGAACGCGAAGACCAGCACCGTGCTCACCACGAGACTGACCAAGAACACGCCGGTGCGCTCGATCAGGCGGAGAATCATCGGCTGAGCTTGGACAGATCGAAGTTCTCGGTGATCGCGTTCGTCGGCAGTCCCTTGATGTCCTTGTCCGCGACCATCAGGTTCGGCAGCAGGAACAGCCAGTCGCCCGCGGCCTGCTCGGACAGCCGCCGGGCCGCCTTCTTCATGTCGGCGGTCTGCGTGGCCTCGTCACCCGCGTCGGCCGCGGCCAGGTCGGCCTGCAGCGTCGGGTCGTCGTACCGGGTGTAGTACTTCGGGTTTCCGAACACGGCACCGAGGTCGCGCGGCTCGACGTGCGCGATGATCGACATGTCGTAGTCGGCGTTCTTGAACACCGTGGTGAGCCACGCGGCCGGGAACTCGAGCTGGTCGATCTGCACCTTCAGGCCGGCCTGCTCCAGGTCGCTCTTGACAACCTGGCCGCAGGACGTTGCGTACGGCAACGTCGGGAGCCGGAGCCGGAGCGTCTGCCCGGCCGCGCCGGACGCCTGCAGCAACGACTTCGCCTTCGCCAGGTCGTACGGCGCGATCCCGGTCAGGTCCTCGTACCACGGGTCGGTCGGCGGGACCATGCTGCCGATCAGCTTGCCGCGGCCGGCCCAGCAGGTGTCCAGCAGCGCCTTGTGGTCGATCGCCATCCGGATCGCCTGCCGGGTCCGGATGTCCTTGAACACCGGCCGGGAGTTGTTGAACGACAGCAGCACCTCGCCGTTCGTGGTGCCCTCGATCACCTGGTACTTCGAGTTGCTGGTGAACTGGCTCAGGGCCTCGGGCGCCTGCACCGTGCCGATCACGTTGATCGTGCCGGTCAGCAGCGCGTTGTTCAGCGCGGTGGCGTCCTTGAAGTACTTCAGCGTGATCTGCGCGAAGTTCGGCTTCGTACCCCAGTAGTCGTCGTTGCGGGCCAGCACGATCGAGTCGCCGCGGTTCCACTTCGAGAACTTGAACGGCCCGGTGCCGACCGGGGCAGTGGCGAGCGCGCTGACGCCGGTCTCGGAGAACATCGCGCCGATCCGGGTGGTCATCCGGAACAGCCAGTCGTTGCTCGGCTTGGTCAGCGTGACCTGCAGTTGCGTCGGCGAGACGGCCTTCGCGGCGGAGACGACGTCCATGGCGCTCTTCAGCGAGATCGTCCACGCGGTCTTCACCCGGTTGATGCTGAACACCGCGTCGCTCGCGGTGAACTTCTTGCCTCCTGTGAACTTGGCGTTGTCGACCAGGTCGAACGTGTACGTCTTGCGGTCCGGGGACACCGTCCACGACTTCGCCAGCGACGGCACGATCTTGCCGGAGTCGTCCTGCTTGACCAGCGTCTCGTACACGTTCCCGAGCAGCACCTGCGGGATCGCGGCTCCGTCGGTGGTGGTGAAGTCCAGGCTGGCCGGCTCCGCGACCAGGCCGATCGACAGGTTCTGCCCGCCTCCCGGGGAGCTGCCGCCGGACGACGTACCGGACCCGGCCGAGCACGCGGTCACGGAGAGTAGAGCCGCGGAGGCGAGGAGCGCGACCACTCGCATAGGGAACGACTTCACGTCTACTCCTCCAGTGCACCCAACTGGTCCGACCAGTGGACTAGGTCTCAATGGGCCACTAGGTTTGTCCCCTGGTCAGGTGCCTGTCAAGCGACTGGGGGTGTGCCGAATGCCGAAGTCTCCGCAGTTCCAGCCGGTGCAGCCCGTGCGCGCCTACCAGCGGATCGTCGAGCAGGTCGAGGAGGCGCTCGCCCGCGGTGAGCTGACCCCTGGTCAGCGGCTGCCCAGCGAGCGTGAACTGGTCGCGCAGTTCGCGGTCAGCCGGTCGACGGTGCGCGAGGCACTGCGGGTGCTGGAGAGCAACGGTGTGGTCCGCTCCCGGCCGGGCGACCCGAACGGCCCGGAGATCCTCCCGTTCTCGCAGGCCGCGCTGAGCAAGCAGGTGGCCAGGCTGGCCCGGGTCGACGAAGTCACGCTGAGTGAGCTGATCGGCTTCCGGATGATCATGGACGGCGCCGCGATCCAGGTCGCCTCCCGGCTGCGCACCCCGGAGGAACTGGACGAGCTCGAGGCCACCCTGGTCGCGATGCGGGACGCGATCGACGTCGACTTCGACGCCTTCAGTCAGGCCGACCTGGCCTTCCACGAGCTGATCGCCCGGATCAGCCGGAACTCACTGATCCAGACCTGTAACGAGGTCGTCCGCGGCGTCGTCCTCGGGCTGATCTCGGACAAGATCGCGCACGCGCCGAACAGCCGCGCGCTGATGCTCGAGTCGCTGCACCACCACGCCGAGGTGGTCGACGCGATCCGGACCGGCGACGGCCACGCCGCCGCCCGGATCGCCCGGCAGAACATGTTCGACTACTACGCCGGCTACGTGCCGGACGCGGAGCAGCAGACCCTGCTGGCCCTCATCGAGGACTGAGGACCGGGGCCGAACGACAGGAGGCAGTGGCGCCGAGCGCCCGTACGCCGAGCCCGCCCGCTCGAGGCGTACCGCCTGCTTCCTGCCGTCCGGTACCGGTCCTCCTCAGCTGTCGTGCTCGAGGACCCGGATCCGCGGGACCTTCAGCACCTTGCGTGCCTTCGCGGTCCAGTCCGAGCACAGGAACCGCGCCGCCGTCTCCGGCCAGGCGACCACGACCACCTCCTGACTGCTCGTCGTCTTCACCAGCTGCATCAGCGCCAGCAGCACCTCGCCGTGGGTGATGGACACCTGCACCGGATACCCGCTCGCGGCCCGGAGTTGACGTGCGCTGTGCTCGATCACCGAGGCGAGATCGACCGCGGGGTCCGCGAGCGTCGCCGTCTGTGTTCGGGCCTGGGGCGGCGGACCGGTCCACGCCGACGGCGCGGTGGCCGAGCCGACCACGGACGCCGAGCCGGTCAGCCCGGCCACATCCGCGAACGTCGAACCCAGTAACGCCATCGGACCACTCGGGCCGTTCTCCGGATGACTGGAGATCAGCAGGTGGTAGTTGACGACTTCTTCACGCCTCGCGTGCAGGGCGGCAACGCGTCGCGCGTCGCCCTCGCTCATCTCCCGCTCGATGAGCACCACCACGTCGTACGCCATTCGTGGCTCCCTTCGCCAATTCCGTTGTACTCCTGGCCCGGAGCGCACCAAAGCACCGGACTCGCGTCCGTCACGGAATTGTCAAAATCCTCTCAGGCTCCTCCCAGACTCGCCCGAGCGAAGGTGCGCCCTGTTGTCGGGCGCCAGCAGCGCGAGCAGGTGCGGCGCATCGATCAGCGCGACACTCGCGTCGTCCAGCAGGCGCGGATGAAGGGCGTACACTTCCGCCCCCGGCCGGGCGGCCAGGTCTCCGGTGAGCACGGCAACGAAGTCCGCACCGGCCGCCGCGTCCTCGTCCCAGGCGCGATCGGGCTCCAGTCGCGCGGTCACCCGGCGCGCGAAGGCCGCCGGCTCCTCACCCGCGGTACGCCGGTACCCGACGACCGACCCGTCCGCGCACCGGACCGCGATCTCGTCGGTCCGGGCCGCCGCGTGCCAGCAGCAGATCTCCCACAGGCTGACCCGGTCGCCGGAGCCGTGGACCTCCTCCAGCGTGGCCGCCATCAGCCCGAGCTGACCGGCGTACCGCGCGATGTCGTGACCGTAGCCGGCCGCGCTCAGGTTCACGTCGTACCAGCGGAGCTCCTTCGTGTGCAGGTCGACGCCGAACGGGAGCAGGATCTTCGCCGGCCCGGCGAGGTCGAACCGCTCCTCGACGGCCGCCGGGTCGAACAGTCCTGACGGCTGCCGCATCATCCCGACGAACCCGCGCTCCAGCTCCTCGAACGGTACGTCGTTGTAGCTGAACACGACCGGCAGCAGGTACCGCCCGCCGACCCGGCGCACCGCCCGCAGATCGACGTCGACGAACTCCGTCGAGCCGCCCGGCCCCGGCGCGGACGTCAGATCGCCGGAGTGCACCAGCGCGTCCTCGTCGAACCGCAGCCGGGTGTAGTCGCAGAGCCCGACGAAACCCCACTCCTCGTCGAACACCGCGACCGAGAGATCGAGATCGACCCGCCGGTCGGCCGGCTCGACCCAGTGCAGGAACAACCGCAGCAGCTCGTCCTGCGGGATCGGCACCGCGCTCCCCCGCGGCATCCGCAGCAGGCTCGCCGACACGCTCCGCTCCGAGCCTGGCGCCGCCAGCCGGGCCAGCTCCTCGTCCAGGAACGCTCTTCGCCAACGCGGCAGACCTGTTGCCCTACGCAACATTTCGCCGGTGAGTACGGCGGACAGCCCGGCGGCAAGCGCGGCCGGCAACGGCTCGCGGTCGTCGACCGCGGTCCAGATCCGGGTGGTCCCGCCGCGCGGGAAGAACAGCCGCAGATCGCCCGGCGGCGTCCGGACCTGCCCGAGCGCGGCCGCGAGGACGGCCGGCGACACGTCCGAGACGGCAGTCGTCAACGCCTCGACGAGCGCGGCGTGCAGCTCCGGCGGCAGCGCCCGGGCCAACTGCACAAGACGCCGTACCAGCTCGCCGGGACGCTGCCGCAGCAGATCGAGCGCCTGGCCGGGCCGTTCGTCCGTGAACGCGCCCTCGACCCGCGAGCCGAACGTGGACAGCACGAGCCGACCGTCCTCGACCCGCACCAACGGATGCCGCGACGCCTCCCCCGCCACCGCCCGTCCGGCGGCCGTGCCCAGGTCCACGTCGGTACGCCGGAGAATCGCGAACGCCAGCGCAGCCACCGGGTAACGGGTCGCGAACTCGAACGGATGCAGGTTCTCCCCGATCCGCTTCCAGGCCCGCTCGTGCCGGAACAGGTCCTCGACCAGCGTCTCCACCGGCATCCGGTCCAGCCTCTCCAGCAACAGCCGCCGCGTTGCTCGAGGCAACGACTTCCGCCGGGCCGGTGGGGTACGCAGACCCGGGTCCGCGTCCATCAGCGCGTAGCACAGCCGCAGTACGTCGGTGGCGGTGCCGGCGCGGTCGACCATCGCGGGCTCGGCCGCCAGGAAGTGCGCGATCACGAGCGCCCGGGTCTCGCGCACCGGGATGTCCTCGGGCAGCCAGGCCGAACTGGCGCCGTCGAGCAGGATCCGCAGGTCCGCGCGATCCATTGCGGACAACGGCGTTCGACGGGACAACAGCGCCCCGATCGTCTGGCGGACCGAGTCGGCGGTGGCCAGCGAGAGCAGCCGCAGGCGGTCCGAGCGGACGTGAACCTCCGCCTCCTCCTCGACAGCGGACGGGCGGAGGAACGGGTCGCTCGCGGTGATGCGCTGCAGGCAGAGCGGACAGGCGCTGAAGTCGGAGCCGTCCCAGCAGGTCCGGCAGACCAGATGCGCACACGGCGCGACCGCGTGCACGGAGCTGGTGTCGCCGCACAGCACGCACGGCTGCTCAGGCTCCTGCAGGAGTCGCGCGAAGACACGGTTCACGTAGAACGTCTCGGTGTTGCCCGGCACACTCTCCGGGAACCCGCGGAACAACGGCGTGTGCTCGGTGTCGAACCCGGACTCGGCGTCGAGCAGGTCCAGCAGCGCGCCGCCGAAACCGGCCAGCGCGGGCGCCGACAGCGAGGCGCAATACCGGTACAAACCGACCGAGAGCAGCAGCCCGCGCTGGATCAACTCCGCCTGCAGCGCGGACAGCCCCGCCTGGATCGTCAACGGCCGCCGCAACCACTGCCACGCCGACCGCCGTACCGGCGGAGTCAACGCCGTCGCATCGACCAGCCGACGCCGGCGCAACAGAACTGCGGCCGCTGGCTGCTCGAGCATCGCGTCTCCCCGTGGGCGTCCGGACGAAGGCGCCAGGGGCGGAGAGCGGACGCGCTACTTTGCCTGGTGAAGGAGAAGGAAGCACGTCCAGGAGCCGCCCCTGGCACTGAGAACGCTACCGGGCGCCACCGACAGTTTCGGGATGGCCGGGCACCAGACAGGGGCCCACAAAGAAGAGCTCCGGTGGCAGGGTCGGGGCCGCCCCGCCCAGACCCCGCCACCGGAGAACACCAGAGTAGAACGTTCATCCAAATCTCGCGCCACCGGGTCCGCGATCTGACCGAAATTTGGCACTGATGCGCCGCGGCCGCGTCATCTTGCTCACAGTCGGGAGGTGTCAGACCACGGAATGTGGTTAACGTGCAAGGTATGACGGGTGGGGTGATCGAGCGGGCGCGTTGGCGCGACGTCTTCGGGCATGCGGAGTTCCGGGCGCTGTTCCTGGCCGGCGTGCTGTCGGTGGCAGGCGACCAGATCGCCCGGGTGGCGCTCTCGGTCCTCGTCTTCGACCGCACCTCCTCGGCCGGGCTGACGGCTCTCACCTACGCCCTCACCTACATCCCCGACCTCCTCTTCGGCCCCCTCCTCTCGGGCATCGCCGACCGCTACCCGCGCCGCACCGTGATGATCGTCACGGACACCGCCCGCGCGATTCTCGTTGCAGCGATGGCGATCCACGCCCTCCCCCTGATCGCGGTGATGCTGCTGCTGATCGCACTGCAGGCCTGCGGTTCGCCTTTCAACGCCGCCCGTGGTGCGTTGCTGCCATCGGTCCTGCCCGGCGATCACTACGTGCTCGGGAAAGCCGCGAACGACATGGTGGTGCAGTTCAGCCAGGTGCTGGGCTTCGGGGTCGGCGGCGCCGTCGTCGTCGCGGTCGGCACGTCCGGCGGGCTGCTGCTCGACGCCGCGACCTTCGTACTGTCGGCGATCCTGGTCCGGATCGGCGTCCACGCCCGCCCGGTCCCCACCGTTGACACAGATGCGCCACCCGCGTCTTACCTCCGCAACCTCGCGGACGGGGTCTCGCTGGTGATCCGGACGCCGAAACTCCGCGCGCTGGTGATCCTGGCGACCGTCGCCGGGTTCTACGTGACCGTCGAAGGTCTCGCCGTCCCGTATGCGCACGAGATCGGCCGCGGCACCACGACCGCCGGCCTGCTGCTGGCTGCCAGCCCGGCAGGCTGCGTCCTCGGGATGTGGCTGATCACTCTCGTGGCACCGGCACGACGGCTGGAACTGCTTGGTCCACTGGCTGTCGCGGCGTGCCTGCCGCTGGTGCTGTGCGCGCTCGCACCGGGACCGATTGCGACGTTCTGCCTGTGGATGGTCTCCGGAGCCGCCTCGGCGTACCACCTACCGGCCAGCGCGGCCTTCGTCCAGTCGGTGCCCGACCATCGGCGCGGTCAGGCGTTCGGTGTCGCCGGTACCGCGCTGAAAGGCAGTCAAGGCGCCGGAATTCTGCTCGCCGGCGGCCTCGCCGAATCGATCGGCGCGCCCTACGCGCTCGCCGTCCTGGGCGTCGGGGGAACGCTGGTGGCGGCCGCGGCGGGCGCCGCCTGGGCGCGCGCCCGCCGAATGGGTGGCGATTTCGCAGAATCACAGTAAGGTAAATATCTGCGACCGCCGGGTTTATCTCGTGCGCACCGGCACCGAATTGTAAGAGGCGGGTAAAGAATTCTCTTCCGTCACCAGTCGTTGCCGTCTTCGGCGGCGGTCGGGACGAACCAGTCGTTACCGCCGCGGAGCCAGTCGTTGCCACCGGTGAACCAGTCGTTCCCCCCGTGGAACCAGTCGTTGCCGCCGGTGAACCAGTCGTTGCCGGTGCCGTTGACGCGCGCAGTCTTCTGCATGATTTTCGACCCTTCTGGAGTGACCAACTGATGGAATACCCGCACCCGCGGGTGACCTGAAGTGAACAGGCCGTTACACTGGCGATAGAACCGCTCAGGTCGACTTGCGTGTGAGGCTCATGATGATTCTGATCGGTCGGAGCAGTTGGGTGCCACCCCGACAATGGAAGCTCTGGTCGTTGCCGAGACCGGCATTGGGTTATGTGATCGCAATCGATGTGATTGCCGTGACGATAACCACCCTGGCGGTCCGAAGCACGGTCAGCGGCCCGAATTCCGGTGTTCGGCATTCGGAGTGGGTGGCATTCGCGGTCCTGGCCGCGGCATCGGTCCTGCACCTGGAGGCCGCCCGCGGGATCGAACGGCGACGGGAGATGGCCGCCAACACGTCGCCGCACACGAATCTCAAGTGCTTGTGGATCTTCGCGGCCCTGTTGCTGCTCCCGCTCTCGCTCGTCATCCCGCTCGTCGTGCTGGCGTACGCGTATTCGTGGTTTCGCGTCTACGGGCGGACCGTCGCCCACCGCAAGGTCTTCTCCACCGCAACGTACGTCCTGGCCAGCGCTGCTGCGGCCGCCGTACTGCGCGGCGGTGGTCTGGTCGGCGCTCCGCGGCTGCCTACCGGGTTCTGGTCGCTCCTGGTCGTTCTCGCCGCGGCTGCCACTTGGTGGCTGGTGAACTACGCGCTGGTCATCGGAGCGATCCTCCTCTCCAACCCCGAAGCCACGGCACGTGAGGCGCTCGGTGAGCTGTCGGACCAGCTGGTCGTGTGTGCCGGTCTCGGTCTGGGGATCGCGATCGCCGCAGTGCAGACGTCGTACCCGTGGGTGGTTCCGGTGCTCATGGTCACCGTGCTGGCGCTGCACCGAGACCTGCTGCTGCCGCAGTACCAGCGCGCCGCGGGGACCGACGAGAAGACAGGCCTCGCGACGTCGTCGTACTGGGCGAGTGCCGTGCCGGTGGAGCTCGCCCGCGCCGACACCCTGCGCAGTACCGTCGGCCTGCTGATGCTGGACCTGGACAAGTTCAAGGAGATCAACGACACCTACGGTCATCCGGCCGGCGACGAGGCACTTCGCGCAGTCGGCGAGACGATCCGCGCGGAGGTGCGGCAGGGGGACCTCGTCGCACGGGTCGGCGGCGACGAACTGGCGGTGCTGCTGCCGGGTGCGCTCGAGACCGAGGTGCTCGAGATCGCGGAGCGGATCCGGGAGCGACTGGTGAGCCTCGTCGTCCCGGTCAGTACCACCAACGGCGGTACGGCGAAGCTCGACGGCATCCCGGCGTCGTTCGGGGCGGCGGTCTACCCCGACGTCGCGGACACGATGGACCAGCTCGTCCTGGCCGCGGACGACGCGCTGCTGACGGCCAAGCGGTCCGGGCGGAACCAGATCATCGTCGCCCGCCCGAACCCGCCGGCGATCACGGATCATCCCGCGGACAAACCCGTCAAGGACTGACGCGGATCAGGGCCTTGCCGCGGAGGGTGCGGTCTTCCAGGGCCTGGTGGGCTTCGGCGAGTCGGTCGAGCGGGTAGACGCGGTCGACGACCGGGCGCAGGTCGCCGGCGGCGGCGCGGGTGAGGACGTCCTGGGCGGTGACCTTGGTGGTGGTCGAGTCGGCGCGGAGATCCATGATGCCCTTGACGGTGATGCCGCGGCGTTCGGCGGTGGCCGGGTCGATGGGGGCGAAACCGCCGCTCGGGGCGCCGTGGGCGGAGAACCAGCCGCCGTCCTTGGTGACGGTGAACGCGGTGCCGCCGAGTTCGCCACCGGCGCCTTCGAAGACGATGTCGGCGCCCTGGTTGTTGGTTGCCTCTAGCACCAACTTCTCCCAGCCGGGCTTGCTGTAGTCGACCAGTACGTCGGCACCTTGGGCGCGACTCAGGGCGAGCTTCTGCTCGCCGCGGGCGGCCGCGATCACGTGCGCTCCGGCCTTGTGCGCGAGCTGGATCAGGAGCAGGCCCATGCCGCCGGCGGAAGCGGTGATCAGGACGTTCCGGCCGGTCATGGACGGGGCGAGCTCCTCGAGCATCAGCGCCGTGAAGCCGTCGCCGTACACCGCGACCGCGGTCTGCAGGTCGAGCTCCGGCGGCAGCTGGACCTCGGGAGTGAGCACGGCGAGTTCGGCATGGCCGCCGAAGTTCGGCGGGCGGCCGACCACGGTCTTTCCGATCCAGTCCGCCGGTACGCCGGCGCCGACCGCGCGGACCCGGCCGCCGAGGTTGCTGCCGGGGACGTACGGCGGCTCGACGTCGAAGAACTTGCCGTGGCCGCCGCGCCGGATCGCGGTCTCGACGAAGATGAGGTCCGCGAGCTCCACCTCGACGAGCACCTGGCCCGCGGCGGGCACCGGGTCCGGCACCTCGCGGGTCTCGATCACTTCCGGACCGCCGAACTTGGTCACCACTGCTGCACGCATCTCAGATCCTTCTTGTCGGGAATCTCGAGCCTGCAACCTCAACTTTGGTTCAGGTCAAGTTCTGCCAGCCCGGTGCCGAGGGGCGGGGAAGGAATAGTGTCCGTGGTGCCACGTACTCTGCGAGGCATGTTCGACGCCGTCTTCGTCCCCGCCGATCCGCCGCGCGCGGGCCGGCTGGCGCTGTACGGCGATCTGTCCGGGGAGACCGCCGACGGCAGCGTCGAACTGGTTCTCCCCCGCGGGACGGCGGTCCGCCGGACGACCGTTCCCGCACGACTGCTCTCGCTGGAGGAGGTCGTCGGCCGCCTGACCGAGCCCGAGGGCGACGCTTCGAGGAGCTGGGCCGCGTGGCGGGCGGCCGGACTCGCCGGGCTGGTCCTGATCGGCCGCGGCCGGCTCGTTCCGGACAGGAGCGCGGAGGGGTACGGCGCGTGGCGGGTGGCTCCGCTGGACCCGATCGACCACGCCTGGCTGCGGAACCTCGGCGCCGCGATGCCGGCGTACGCTCATGCGCTGCCGATCGCGGGCACCCGGCCGGTGCGGCTGGTCGATCCGGCGCAGCTGATCCGCTCGTTCTGGGACGCTCTCGCCGACGCTCTCGTCCGTACTCCGGCCGCAGCCGCGGCCGTCCGTCCGGGGGCGGCCCCGTTCGCGGCCGTCGAGCCCGTCGCAGTCCCCGGGGCGACGACCTGGCTGGACGAAACCGCGTTGGCCGAGCAGGCAGGCACTCGGCTGGTGCTGCGGATCGAGCCGCCAGAGACGACCGAGGATTTCCGGGCGGTGCTGCAGTTGCGGAGCGGGCTGGATCCGAGTCTGCTGGTGGACGTCGCGGACCTGTGGAACGCGCCCGCCGCCGTGCTGACCGCCCTCGGCGAGCGTGCCGAGACCGACCTGCTGCTGGCGCTCCGACGCGGCGCACGCGTCTGGCCCCCGCTCGGTACGGCGCTGCGGGACGCCGCGCCCGAGGACGTCCCGATCGACGACGCCGCGCTCGAAGAGCTCGCCGAAGGTAGTCCCGAGCTGGAGGGCGCCGGCATCGAGGTGCTCTGGCCGACCGAGCTCTTCGCCGGACAGCTCGCGCTCCGGGCAAGTGTCGCGACGCCGACGCCCGGCGCCGTCACCGGGCCCGATTTCAACCTGAACGAGCTGGTCACGTTCCGCTGGCGGCCGACACTCGACGACCAGGACCTGACCGAGGCGGAAGTCGCCGCCCTGGCCGAGGCGAAGCGCCCGATGATCCGGATGCGCGGCCGCTGGATCCGCGTGGACCACGACGTCGTACGACGGTTGCGCGACCGCTCCACGCGCACCTTGACCGGGGCCGAGGCGCTCGGGGCCGCGCTGACCGGGACGATCGACGTCGACGGTGAACTCGTACCGTTCGACGCCGACGGTTCGCTGGCGCAGCTGCTTGCGAAGCTCCGGTCCGCCGATGAGCCCGCGCCGTTCGCCGAGCCCGTCGGTCTGCGCGCCACCCTTCGCGACTACCAGCGCCGCGGCGTCGCCTGGATGGCTCAGCTCGCGCACCTCGGCCTCGGCGGCTGCCTCGCCGACGACATGGGCCTCGGCAAGACGATCCAGGTCATCGCCCTGCACCTGCAGCTGAAGGGCCGGGGCCCCACGGTCGTCGTCTGCCCGTCGACACTGCTCGGCAACTGGGAGCGCGAGTTCGAGCGGTTCGCCCCCGACGTGCCGATCCGGCGGTACCACGGCACCGGTCGTTCCCTGAGCGAGCTGGCGCCGGACGAGGTCGTGCTGACGACGTACGGCGTCGTACGTCAGGACCATCGTGTGCTCGGAGAGGTCTCGTGGGGCCTGGCCGTCGCGGACGAGGCGCAGCACGCCAAGAACCCGCTGTCCCGGACCGCCCGCGCGTTGAGGACGTTGCCGTCGGCAACCAGGATCGCGCTCACCGGTACGCCGGTGGAGAACCGGCTGTCCGAGCTGTGGTCGATCCTCGACTGGTCGGCGCCCGGGCTGCTCGGCACGCTGGACCGGTTCCGCCAGGACGTCGCCGTACCGGTCGAGCGGTTCCACGACGAGGAGGCGACCGCTCGGCTGGCCCGGGTGACGCGGCCGTTCCTGCTGCGCCGGCGGAAGAGCGATCCGGGGATCGCGCCGGAGCTGCCGCAGAAGACCGAGCACGACGTCGTCGTACCGCTGACCACCGAGCAGGCCACGCTCTACCAGGCCGTTGCGAAGGAGACGCTCGCGAAGATCGAGGAGGCGTCCGGGATCGCGCGGCGCGGGCTGGTGCTCAGCCTGCTCACGCAGTTGAAGCAGGTGTGCAACCACCCGGCGCAGTTCCTGCACGAGCCCGGCCCGCTGGAGCGCCGGTCCGGGAAGCTGGCCGCGCTGGACGAGCTGCTCGACGTGATCCTGGCCGAGGGCGAGTCGGTGCTGATCTTCAGCCAGTACGTCGAAATGTGCCGGCTGATCGAGGCGCATCTGGCGGCGCGGCAGGTGCGGACGTTGTTCCTGCACGGCGGGATCGGGGTGCGGAAACGCTCCGAGATGGTGGAGCAGTTCCAGGCAGGCGCGGCGCCGGTGTTCCTGCTGTCGCTGAAGGCCGGCGGTGTCGGGCTGACGTTGACCCGCGCTACGCATGTCGTGCACTACGACCGCTGGTGGAACCCTGCCGTCGAGGACCAGGCGACGGACCGCGCGTACCGGATCGGCCAGGACCGGCCGGTGCAGGTCCATCGGCTCGTCACCGAGAACACGCTCGAGGACCGGATCGCGACCGTGATCAACGCGAAGCGGGACCTCGCGGACGCCGTCGTCGGATCGGGCGAGGCGTGGCTGGGTGAGCTGTCGGACGCGGAGCTGACCGAGCTGGTGGAGCTGTCCAGCGGGCCGGTCAAGTCCGGCGCGGCAAGTGCGTACAACCCTTCTGCTGTTGGGAAATCCGATGGCTGACGAGGACCGGACACCCTGGCAGGGCTGGCGTCGCACGGGTGAGGACGCCGGGTTGCCGGCGGCGCGCGGGCCCGGCAGCCGGCGGTCGTTCGGGGCGACGTGGTGGGGGCGGGCGTGGCTGGAGGCGCTGGAGCAGCGGGCCCAGCTCGATCCGGGGCGGCTGTCACGCGGCCGGTCGTACGCACGCCGCGGCAGCGTGCTGGAGTTGACGGTCAGCCCGGGCGAGGTCGAGGCGGTCGTGCAGGGCAGCCGGGTCACGCCGTACCAGGTGACGGTGCGGATCCGGGCGTTCTCCGGGGCTGACTGGGATGCCGTCCTCGACGTGGTGTCGGCGCAGATCGGGCGGGTGGCGGCGCTGCTCGACGGCGAGCTTCCGCCCGAGGTCGTGGACGACGTCCGCGCGACCGGGCTGGACCTGCTGCCCGGCGCGGGCGAGGTGCTGACGAACTGCAGTTGCCCGGACTTCGCCGTACCGTGCAAGCATTCCGCGGCCGTCTGCTACCTGGTCGCCGACGCGTTGGACGACGACCCGTTCGCGCTGTTGCTGCTTCGGGGTCGCCGCAAAGACGAGCTGCTCACGGCGCTGCGAGCCCGCCGAGGCGGGACGGCCGCGCCATCCACACCACCACGCCCGCCCGCTCCCGCGGGTATCCCGGCGATCGCCGCCTTCGCCCGCCAGCTGTCTGCCGCCGACGGTCCTCACTCCGCAGACTCACCGACCACGCCGATTCCGGCGCCACCTCGGCCGTTGGCAGCTCCGGGAGTGCCGGCCGCGGTGAAGGTGCTGGATCCGCCGCGGTCGTCCGGGGTCGACGTCCGGGATCTCGTGGCGCTCGCCACCGACGCGGCGCGACGGGCCTGGGAGGCTGCGTCCGGCGATGCCGGCGTCTCCCTCACGTTCGAGCAGGACCTCGCACGGCGAGGCGCGGCAGCCCTCGGTACGCCGGAACTCGCCGACCTCGCGCACCGCGCCGGCATCCCCGCCCGCCGCCTCACCACCTGGGCCACCGCCTGGCGCCACGGCGGCCCCGGCGGCCTCGCGGTCACCGTCGACGCACCGCACGACGTCACCCCCGAAGCTCTCGCCGAAGCCCTGACCGCCCTCCCCCGCGCCATCACCGAAGCCAATCGCGTCACCGCCGGCAAACTCCAACTCCGGCTCGGCAAGGACAACCTCTGGTACCGCTTCGACAACCAGTTCAGCGACTGGACCCTGACCCGCCCGCCCGCGGCGGATCCCCGTACTCTCCTCTAAGCACTTTCCTGGGGAGGAACCACAATGCGCCGCCGAGCAACGATCACCGCTGTCCTACTGCTGGCACTCCTCGGCTGCGACCCGCACACCACCAAACAGGCCGTAACTCCACCCCCAACCGGCGACCTGTGCGAACGCGTACGCCCAACACTCCCCGGCAACTGGATCACCGAACGCGGCGAGTACCGTCCCGCCGCACCGCTGTCGGACGGCTGCACTCTGGTGGATCCGGCACAAGCCGCACACCGCATCCGCGTACTCGTCTCGATCCTGCCCGTGACACCTGCCCAAGCGGCGAGGTTCCGCAAGGACGACGAAGTCTCGACGGCCGCAGGCGGTTACGCCGCCAAAGTCGGCGACGGTGGGATGGGCGACGGTTCGTGGGAACTCAACCCAGCAGCGGCCGCTCCCTGGCTCGTCTTCCGCGCCGACGGCCGCCAGGTCCGACTCACCGTCGAGAACGCAGGCGCAGGCACGATGGACGAACTCCTGTCGATCGCCCGAACCATCATCAGCCTCGCCGGCGGCCTCCCCGCGGCGCGTCCCACGGTCGTCCGTTCGGAGTGCGCCGACGGCACCGCAGCCGCCGAACGGATCCTCGGTGCGAAAGCCGTTCTGCGACGGGATGCCCTGGTTGACAACCACCTCACCTGCGAGTGGGGCTCGGCGTCGCGCACCGTCGCAGCCTATGAGGACGCCGACAGCGCGACGGACTTCGGCTTGATCAAACAGGCCGCAACCGGTGGGCTGGCGCATCGTGTGACCGTCGGTACCGAAGGCTGGCAACAGGAGGACGGCTACCTGATCTTCAGAACCAGCAGCGACGCCTACGTGAAGGTCGTCTCGCTCCCGTGGGACGAGATGCGGCCGAAACCGATCGTCGAGTTCGCGCGGGCGATCGCCCCTGCCTACTCCTGACTGTTGCGCGCGGCAACGAAGGCCTTCGCGATGCGGGTGACGAGGTCGTACGGGATCGGCTTGTCCAGGGGGAACCTGAGGGTGCCCTTGCCGGAGATGTACGGCGTGAGGTCCTCGTCGATCGGGGGGATCGGGTAGAGGGCGATGTGGGACTTCCATCCGCTGAAGTGCAGGAGGGCGGTGCCGTCGAGGGTGATCGTCGGGATCTGGTAGCTGATCTTCTCCTCCGCGCCCGGCACCGCGGCGTGGATCGTCCGGCGAACCTCTTCCAGCACCTCCTGCACCTCCGGAGGGAACGACGCGATGTAATCGTCCACCGTGTCGGCCATCCGACTATCCTGCCGCGCTCAACGGCGCGAACGGCATCGGCTCCGGGACCGGCGTGCCGTCCCACGGTTCGTCGAGCGGCGTCGGGCGCCACTTCCACGACTCCGGCCCATCCGACGTGCGGCCGGTCAACCGCAGCAGCTCCGGCCACGGCTGGTCCACCACCCGCGGCTCGTGGGGGAACAGCCGCGTCAGCACCCGATGGCACAGGTCAGCGGGCGGCTCCAGCACGCAGTCCAACCCCTCGGCCAGATCCTGCCCGTGCACCAGCCACTCCACGCACGCCATCCCGGCGAACCCTTCCGGGTCGCCGATCCCCCACGGATGAAAGGCCCGCGTCGACGCCGGACTCGCCCGTACGACCAACGCCAGGATCCGCCCGGCCGCTTCGATGAAATCGAGTACGCCGGCCGGCGGCGCGAGCGACTGCGCCTGCGCGGACCAGCGGACGTACTGCGTGCGCGCACCGACCGCGAGCTGCGACGCCCAGTGCAGGTTGGCCTGCCCGATGTGCTCGGCCGTCTTCCGGCAACTCCACTCGATCGACCCGGCCGGTACACCCCAGTCGGCGTCCACCGCCGGCCGCAGCGCCTCGACCACACACTCGGTCGCCGTCTCGACATCGTCTGCCGTCACCACAGAAGAGCTCCTCTCGACACCCTTGAGTCTGCGGGGTCGAGAAATCGAAAACCAGTCTGTTGCGCGGCGCCCGTTTCTGTACTAAATAGAAGGAGAACGGCGTAGCGCCGTCTGCTGCTCCAGGGCCGCGACCAGGTGTTCGGCGATCGTGGCGTGGCCGGCGACCGTCGGGTGGACCTGGTCGGTGCAGTCGTCCTCGGTGATCCAGCCGGTGGAGTCGATGCAGACCAGGTTCGGGTCGTCGAGGGTTTTCACCGCGGTCTGGATCGTCTCCGCGTGCTTCCCGTTGAACGGGGTCAGCGACACGATCGTGGTCGTCGGGTACGCCGCCCGCACCCGGCGCACGTACCCGGCGTACTCCTCGACCTCCAGCGTCGGGTCGTTGACACCGAGGTTGATCACCACCACGTCGGACGGCTCGACGCGTTCGGCGGGCGAGCCGGCGAAGTTCCAGCCGAACGAGTCCACGCCGGCCGGCACCTCCCCGTTCCCCGGCTTGCTGATTCCCTGGCTGCCGAACCCGACCTGGTACGACGTGGCGCCGAACGCGCGGGCCGTCAGGTAGGCGTACGACGTCGTACCGTCCGCGCCCTCCGACTCCGGGTGCGTGCTCAGCGACCGCACGCCCTGCGTGATCGAGTCGCCGTAGAACTCCATCCGCGGACCGCCCGGACGCCCACTGAGCCGCAGTACCGACCGGCTGTCGAGGACGAGACCCGCGAAGACGACAGCGCATCCGAACGGCGGGTTCCACCGGTTCGCGTGCTCGTTGACGTCCTTGACCACGACCGACACCTGGTGCCGGCCGTCGGACGCTTCGAGCTCGATGACCGGCTGTTCGACCACGTGCAGCGCCGGCTCGTTGTCGTCGACGGTGATCCACAGGTGCGGCGCGACCGTCAGCCCGTCGGTGTCGAAGAGCAGCTGCAGCCGTTCACCGGCGTACGAGAAGGAGATCCGGGAGCCGGAGTTGACGGTGATCGCCACGCCGGGCTGGTGCCCCCACTGTCCCTCCAGGACGATGCGCGGATCGGACGGGGCGACGACCTCGCCAGGTTCGAACGGCACGGCTTGCTCCTTCTCGTCGACGGAGCTGTCATTCTGCCAACGAAGTCACCACCCTTCCTTCCGGGCCCGTGCCTCGAACAGCAGGATCCCGGCGGACAGTGCGACGTTCAGCGAGTCGGCCTGACCGAGCATCGGGATCGACACCGCGTCGAAACCCTGGTCGTGCCAGGCCCGGGACAGCCCCGAGCCTTCGGACCCGACCACGAACGCGGTCGGACCGTCGTACCGCGGAACCCGGTACGTCCCGGTCGCCGCCGGGTCGGCGAGGTGCACCCGGAAACGGTGGCTCCGCAGCCACGCGGCCGCTGACGGGATGTCGCCGAACTCCACGATCGGCGTCGAGAGCACGGTGCCGCGGCTCGCGGAGTACACGGCCGGATGCGTCGGGCGGGCGCGGCGGCTGGTCAGGACCAGACAGTCGGCGTCGGCGGCGTCCGCGGTCCGGATCAGCGTGCCGAGGTTGCCGGCGTACTCGACGCCGTCGGCGACCAGGACCAGCGAGCGGTCCGAGAAGCGGAACGCCTGCGGGCGCCACTCGGGAACCCGGGCGATCGAGATCAGGCCGTCGGAACGGCTCCTGCGGGACAGCCGGGCGAGCAGCTTCTCGGAGATGCGGTACACCTCCTCCGCGCGGGCGGCGTACCGGTCGACGTCGGGGATCCCGGCCTCCGGGCACCAGAAGAACGCCTCGATGGCGGCGGTCGTGGTCAGCAGGCGGTCGTGTTCCCACGTTCCTTCGACCATGATCCGGCCGGGCGAGCCGTCCTTGCGCAGGGCGAGCAGGTCACGGACACGGGGGTGCTGCGCGCTGATAGGGCGAGCAGAAGGATGCACAGTCATGTGCAGGCTCCGTACGGAGAGAATCAACAAGCGCGCCGGGGACACGACGGTCCACTCCGGCGGGGCGACATCCGTAGATGTCGTGGTACTGACGCGGCCTTCCCGACCGCGTCAGCCAAGGATTCTCATCACACTCCGGATCGTAAGCAGCCGTGCAGCCGCCGTCATCCGGTTTTCCACAGGCCGGCGGCGGGCGAGTTTTGGTCTGTCGGTGCGGGTGGTTAGAGTCCCTTTCCTGCGCTGTCACACGGGAGGAGTGCGGGATGGACGCGACGCTGCTCGACGCCGAGGCCGAAGCGGCCGTGCTGCGCGTCTACCGGCAGGTGTTCGCCGTGCTCGCCCGCGAAGCCGGCGCGATGATCGTCGATCCCGACCTGCTGGACGTCGACCAGGCGATCCTGGACGCGTTCGCCGAGGCCGGCAGTGACGGCCTGACCGTCGAGCAGGCCACCCTCGCCTGCCGGGCGTATCCGCACGACATGATCGTCCGCCGCTTCGACCTCCTCCGGCAGTACGGCGCGATCACCAAACTCGTCGACCGGCCGAACGAGTTGCGCCACCGCGCCGCGTTCGCGCCGTACGTGATGCTGATGTTCCTGCGCCGGATGTCCGTCCAGGGCGGTCAGGCCGAGCTGCACCAGCTGCTCACGCTCGAGGCGCACAGCGTCAGCGACCCGCAGGCGACGGCCGACGACGGCAAGGCCTCCATCGAGCGGCTCACCAAGGTGTTCCGGCTGCTCGGCAACGAGCTGGCGATCCTGGTCTCGACCAGTACGACGGCGCAGCTCCGGGAGAACGCCCAGCTCGCGTGGGGCAACGAGCGCCTGATCGAGCAGGCCGAGAAGGTGCACCGCCTGGTCCTGGGCCGCTGGCCGGAGCTGCATCGGGACTGTACGTCGCTCCGGATGGCGCTCGCCGCGTACGCCGACGCCGTGCAGCTCGCCGCCGGTCGTCTGGTCGAGCGTGCCGGTACGACGCGGGCCCTCGGGCTGCTGCCGATCGAGACCTGGCTGACGTTCACGCGGAGCAGCGAGCCCGAGACGCTGGCCGCCGTACTGGACGGACTGTTGTTCGATGCCGCCGCGCCGGATTTCTCCGCGCAGACGATGGTCGAGGCGGTGGAGACCGGGCGCCGGAGCGGGACGGCCCGGATGGCGCCGCCGCGGCCGACCGCGGACCAGGACGCCCCGGAGTCGGCCGCCGCGACGGACCGGGAGGACCTGCGCCGCGAGGCGGAGCGGGTGCTCGCGGGGCGCCTGTCGGTCGACATCGTCGAGGTCGTCGACGAGGCCGGCGACTGGATCACGGCCCGCCGGGTGCTCGCCGAACTGACGGCGGCGCACCTGCACGACGAGCTCGACTACGAGCTGGTGTGGTCCGACGGCATGCGCATCGACCCGGCGGCCGGGACGCCGTGGGCGACCGAGGGCGTGTTCCGCCGGGTGGTCTCATGAGCACCGAGGCTGTCGAGCGGCGGCTGTACAACGCGCTCTGGTGGGCGAAGGTGCAGTCCGCCGGACCGCTCGAGGTCGACCCGGAGACTCCCGCGGTCGCCGGCCTGACCCGGGCCTCGTCGTCGGACGGCGTCTGGCTGGTGCCGACACTTCCGACGGGCGCCGGGCACAGCGTGCTGGAGGAGCTCGGCGCTCCCCCGGTCCCGGTCGAGCTGCCGAACGAGACAGCCCGCCTGCTCGCGATCTGCGTCGCCTGTTGCTGGACCGACCGCAGCGCATCGCCCTGGCCCGGCGGGACCGGCACGCTCGCGCAGATCAGATCGGTGTACGCCGGGATGCGCGGCCGCGCCGAGCAACCGAGCGACATGACGCTGATCATCGGCAGCCTGCGCCGCCTGCACGCCACGCACTGGCTGCTCTGGGACGAGACGGCCGGCGAGGTCCGCCTCGGGCCGCGCGTCGTCACCTGGAGCCCTGCCGATCTCTCCACGCTCCGCGACCTGTGCCGCCATCTGCCGGATCCGCCTGCCCGGGAGGTGGCGGATGACTGACCATCACGCGTTGTTCGACCCGCTGCTGCAGGATCTCAGCGACCGGTCCCGCGACGAGGTGCTGGCCGCGTTCAGTGCGGTGCAGTACGCGGCGCACCCGGTCGCCGAAGTACAGCTGGCCGGCCTGCGCGACGTCACGCTCCGCCGCCAGGTGCAGCGGATGCTCAAGCTCATCGGCCGCACGCTCGTGCACGTCGACGGCACCCACTGGACAGCGGGGTACGACGACGACATCGCGGCCAGCCTCGCCGCGCAGGGCTGGCAGCCGCTGTCGGTGATCGACCGCGCGGTGCTCGTCCTCGTGCTGATCCACTCGGTCGCGATCCCGCGCAGCGAGGGCATCCTGACCGGCGACAGCTGGAAATCCGCCCGGCCGACCACGGTCGACGAACTGCGGACGACCCGGATCAGCGGCGAGGAGCGGCGGCTGGCGCTGCAACGGCTACGCGCCGCCGGACTGATCCAGCTGTCCGGCGACCACTCGGGCGGTCCGTCGTACGTCCCCGGTCCGCAGTTGCAGCGCCTGACACCGGCCGCGCGCCGTCGCCTGCAGGACCAGCTGATCCTCGCCGCCGCCCCGGCCAGCCCGATCGCCGAAGCCATCCGCGCCCGCCACGGGGTCCCTGTCGAAGTGGGAGAAGAAGTATGAGTGACGACGGGCCGTTCGACATCCTGGGCTCGAAAGTGCTGCTCGGGGTGCAGGTCGTCGACCTGTCCCGGCTGTCCACGCACCCGATACCGATGATCGGCCGCGGTCTGATCACGGTCGCCGGGCAAGGCCCCACCGACTCCAACGGCGCCGGCAAGTCGTCGTGGATCGCCGCGCTCAGCCTGCTGCACGCGGACGACCAGTGGCGCCTGACGAGCGGCGCGCCGGGCGCGGCGGAACTGCTGTTCACGGCCGAGGCGGCCGGCCAGGAGGGCAACTGGTCGAACGTCGATCGCGGCTACATCGTCGGCGTCTTCTCCGACCCGGATCTGACCGACCTCGACGAGATCGAGGCCGCCGCGGTCACGGTGTGGATCCGGATCAACCGCAAGGCGTCGTACATCGACCTGCGCTGGAAACACGGCCTGCACATCCCGTACGGCGCGACCGAGGCCGAGCGCGCCGCGGGCGCCGACGCACTGTGGGCCGCCCTCCCGCATTCGAACGGACGGACCGACTTCCACGCGAACAAGCTCTCCCAGGTGCTGTATGGCGGACAGGTCCGGTGCGTCTCGTTCCTGTCGACGTCCGTCCGGTCCAGCCCGACCGCGAACCTGCTCGCCGAGCCGCTCAACGAGCTCGGCCCGGCACGGATCTTCAACGCGATCGCGACGCTCACCGGCCTCGACCACGAGCTCGAGCAGGAGCAGGCGCACCGGTCCGCCGAGCACACCCAGCGCGAGGCGACCAAGCAGGCGACCACCGACCTGCAGCGCTGGGAGCAGGAGATGGCGACCGTCGAGGCCGGCATCCTGCAGCGTGCCGCGGCCCGCGAGGCCCTGGCCGCGGCGAAGGAGTCCTGGCAGGCCCGTTCCGCCCGGCACCTGATCGACGGCTCCGCCCGGAACACCGAGATCCTCCAGGAGATCGCGGCGCTGGACGAGCGGGCCGCCGAGCAGGAGGCGCGGAAGGAAGCGGTCGAGGCCGAGATCGACGCGTTCGGCAACGAGGAGAACCTGCTCCGCGACGTGCAGCTGACCCGTCAGGAGCGGGACAAGCTGGACGCCCGCGACCGGGAGCTCGACCTGGCGCAGCGCTCGGTGCGCGAGCAGCTGGAGCGGCTCGGCCAGGAGCACCGACGACTCCTGGACGCCGGCCGTTCCGCGGACGGCCGGGACCTGGCGGCGGCGGGCGAGGAGCAGGCCGAAGCCCGAGCTGTGCTCGAGGAGCACATCGGCCGCGACCACGCCGCACGCTCAGCGGTCGGCCAGGCGACGGCGGAGCTGCGTGAGGCGGAGAGCGGCCAGACCGTGTCGGCGCCGCAGCAGCAGGTCCTGGAGAACGCCGGGATCGAGTGCGGCGCGCTCACCGACATCACCGAGCTGCCCGCCTCCGACCGGGCGGAGTGGGAGCCGCGGCTGGCGCCGTACCGCGAGGCCGTCGTCATCGACTTCGGCGACGCGACCGTTGCCGCGAGCGCGCTCTCCGACGCCGGGTACGCCGGATTCCTGCTGGTGCTGGCGAACCGGCCGGATGCGGCGGCTTCCCGGAAACGCGGGCCGAAGTCGGCGGACAAGCGGTTCGTGCTGGACGCGTTCTTCGCGGCGATCGGCGAGCGGGCCACCAAGGACAACATCGACGACGTCGCCGGTGTGGTCGCGGTCGGGCAGTTCGACGAGCCGATCACCGGCCGGACCGCGCGGATCGAGGCCGCCCGTCGCCGCCTGGAGGCCGCGGTCGAGGCCCGTGCCGAGGCATCCGCCGCTCTGGAGCAGGCGCGGGCGCGCGTCGACCAGGCGGAACGCCGTACGGCGGCCGCCCGCGCGCTGGCCGACGCGGAGTCGGTGCAGGAGCAGATCCTCGCGCTGCGCGAGACCGTCGACCGGCACGAGACCGACCGGGACTCGCTCGCTCCCCAGTTGCAGGCGGCGAAGGAGTCCGCCGAGACCGCCGCCGGCCAGCAGCTCGTCCGCGACGAGCGGCTGAAGAACCTCGAGGCGACCCGGCGCGACCACGACCGGGTCCTCGACGAGCTGACCGGTCGCCGGCTCGCGTTGCGTGAGGAGCAGAGCGCGCTCGACCTCACCACCCGGACGACTGCCTGGGGCGGCACGCCCGAGGAAGCCGAGGAGTTCCTGCTCGCGTTGCCCGAGGACGCCCAGCGCCGGACGACCGCCGACTGGAACCACCAGGCCTGCACGCAACTGGACGACGTGATCCGGCGCTGCTTCCCGAGTGCGCGGTCCCGCGAGGAGATCCCGGCCGAGCTGTGGGAGATCCTGAACGGCCCGGACGGCTGGACGAACGGCACGCTCGGCGATCGCGTCGGCCTGGTCCCGGCGCTGCACCGGACGCTGAGTAGCCACCTCGCGCAGCACGAGACGTTCGACAGCTTGCAGCAACAGCAGATCGCCAGCCAGCGCGCCGAGCGGAACGCCGCGCTCGAACGTGCCCGCGAGGGCCTCGACGAGGCGGAGAGCACGGCCCGGGCGCACCGTGCCTCGCTGGCCGACGGCATCAAGGCGCGCCTCCGGCTGGTGTCGCAGGAGTTCGACCGCCTCGACCAGCAGTACGGCGGGTACGGCGCGAAGCTCGAGTTCCCGGAGCCGGATCCGCCGGCCGAGCCGGACAAGCCGTGGCGCTGGACGGTGACGCCGAAGTGGCGGCGTTCGGAGGGCGGCCCGTTCTCCGCGTTCAACGTGAAGGGCAACACCGCCCAGATGGACGAGAAGGCGGTGAAGCTGGTGTGCGCGGCCGCGCTGGCCGGCGGCTCGGACCGTCCGCTGCTGCTGATCCTCGACGAGCTCGGCCGGAACCTCGGCTCCCAGCACCGGCGGGAGGCGGTGGCGCTGTTCGAGCAGATCGGCCGCGACCGGAACATCACGGTGATCGGCGCGCTGCAGGACGACATGGAGCGGTACGCCCTCGCCTCGTCCCGGCTGTACGTGAAGCTTCGCCGCAGCTCGGACACCATGCCGTACAACCAGGCGCCGGTGGTGAAGGGCAACGAGGAGAACTCGGCCCGCGTCGAGCTGCTCCGCGAGTGGATGACGTCGTACCGCGGTGCGACCCCGACCCTGGAACTGGCGTCGCCGACCCTGACGTAGCTTGACACTTGTCCAGATTTCGACACGTGATTACCAAAAGCGGACCCCGGTGCAGACCTCGGACCTCGGGGTGCAGCAGTATGGTCCGGTGACTTTTCCGGAGAGCCGTCGTGCCCGCGCGCAGCGAGGGGCCGGAGCTCTGGTCAAGCGGTCGTATGACGGCGTACCGTCACCTCAGTCCCCGCCGAACCGGCCGCCTCATGATCGGAGGGCGTGAATGGCATCCTGGCTGCTCCGCGCCCAATGGTCGCACCGTGACGAGTCCGTCGAACACCGCGCACTCCGCGTCGGCCGCACGCTGACCGCGGTCGCCGTCGCGTTCCCCGACGTCCACAACTGGACGCAGGACGAGCGCTGGGGATACCACGTCCTCGAGGCGGACGGGTCGACCCCGCTGCAGGAGATGGTCGAGGCCACGACGAAGGTCCTGGCGAACGGTACGAGCACGACCCGGCTGCATCTGCAGAGCACGGGTGATCTGCCGTGGCTGTTCGACCTGTCGATGGGTGGCACGATGACCACCGTCTCGGATCAGCTCACCCTGCACTGGAGCGACGAAGACGCCCTGCTGCAGTCGGAACGGTTCGCCCAGATCCTCCGCGCGGTCGTCACGATCTGGGAGCCTCAGTGGGCCAGCATCGCCGACACGGAACTGGCCGCCGCGGCCGGCGTCTTCCGGCGCGGGATCCCGATGATGGGCTGGCTGACCTACGTGCGCGGTCTGGTGGCCGGCGCCCCCGGTATCGACATCTCGCTCACCCCCTACGAACGCGGCACTCTCCTCCAGGCGCCCGTCTCCCCCACGGATCTGACGCCGGTCCACATCTGCGCCGCCGCAGCCCTGGTCGGCATCGCGCCCGAGGCGTAGTCACTCCGGCCCGTCCGGCTGCAGGCGCGCCAGGGCGCGCGTCAGGTCGCCGAGCGCGGTGTTCAGCTGGGTCAGTACCGCGTTGTCGATCGGCACCTGGCGGTTCTCCAGCCCGAGGTTGGCGGCGAACCGGAGGTGCGCGTCCGGCGGCGCCTGCTGGAGGTAGGTGTCGAGGGCCTGTTGGAGGCAAGGACTGGGCACCGACTCGGGTCTCTCCCGCCACTTGGTCAGCGTGCGCGGCGAGATGCCCAGTCGCTCGGCGAAGGCTTCGTTCGTCAGCCGCAGCGCCGTACGCAGCGCGTGGGCGTGCCGGCCGGTCCACTCGTCGATGATCGTCATTCGTTCGGCTCCCGTCACAGGTCGATTACTCCGTGCAATGAGAATATGGCGATTCGGTGACCGTCGGTGGGCCGAATTTGTGCGCTGTGGATACCGGTTGAGTTCCTGGTGCGGGTAGCCGGCAACGCGTTGACTTGGGCCATGGACGAGACCAGCGGACGAACCGCGACGCTGCAGCGCACCGCCCAGCGGCGTCACCTACGCATCACGAACCGCTCCGGCCCACGCTGCTTCCAGCTGTTCCGGCACGAGGACGTGTCCGGAGTCAGCGGTACGGGCGTCGTCGCGGAGGGCGTGCTGTGGAGCGACGGGACCGTCGCGTTGCGCTGGGGCGGCTGCTACCCGACCACGACGGTCTGGCAGGACGGGATCGACGCTCTGCTCACCGTCCACGGACACAACGGCCGCACCACGATCCGCTGGCTGGACGAGTAGCCATGCGTATCGATCGCCGGCCCGGCGGGCCCACCCTGCTGACAGCCTGCCCGGCCGGCCTACTCGGTGAAGAACTGCTCCCGGTACTTCCTCGGGACCGGGCGCTGGTGCGACTCCGCCTCCGGGTTCGTCTGGCTCGCCGTGGCGCCATTCGCGTCCGCCGCGGTCTGCGCCGGCCCGGTGAGTTCTTCGACCGCCGTGCTGAAGGCGAGTTCGGCACGGGTCGGCCGTGGGCGTTCGATCTCCTCGGCGGTGGCATGCCGTCCGGGGAGGTCGTTCGCCGCGGCCGACAGTTCCGCCAACGTGTCCAGCAGTCCGAGGGCGGTCTCGACCTCGCCCGGGTGGTTCACCAGCCACCAGACCGCGGCCGATCCGGGCGTGGCGAAGACGTCGTCCTTCAGATAGGCGCGCTTGTCCTGCTCCATCCGCCGTTCGATCAGCGTGGTCTGCTCACGACGATGCAGGGCCGCAAGCTGCTGCAGATGCTTCTGATCCGCATCGGGCAGCCGCAGCCGCACCTCGGTCGCCCAGCTCCGCACCTGCCCCTTCTCGTCCAACGCAGGCTCACCGAGCAGCGCCGCCAGCCGATGCTGGTTGAGAGACTCCTCGGTCACCTGCTGCCGCGCGGTCAACGAGCGCGCCCGATCCAGCAACGCATCAACCGCGACCGCCCCGAGATCGGCGTGCCGCGACCCCGACAACACCGTCGACCACTGCACCACAGCCGAGAAACTGAACTGGAAGTCGGGCGACGCCGAGGGCAACCGCACATCCGCCACCGTCCGCGACGGCGGCCCCGAAAACACCGGCTCCGCATCAGGCAACACCACTGACGGCGCCGGCTTCGCGACAACCGGCTTCGGCTCGTCCGGCTGCTTCCACACCACCGCGAGCAGCACCAGCAACACGACGATCAGCACCACAGCAGCCCACGCAGGCAGCCCCGCCACGAGCGAAACGACGTACAACACCACCACAATCCCAGCCGCGGCCAGGAGCGAGTTCCGATGAAGCTTCATACGTGCCGTTCCTTCACCGCAGGCGAGTCCACCAAAAGTTTCACACGCCTAACGCCCCGTAGCCGCCGCACGCGTGTCGGCTGCCCCCGCCGTACCTGTGCCGCCTTGCTGCGGAACCCAACCAGGGCGTGCTCCGGCCGGGGCTCCGCAACCGGCGGACGGATCACCCGTCGGTGGTCGACGGGGTTACCCCTGGCGATGCTCCGGCCGAGTAGAACTGCTCGCGGTAGGTTGCTTGTGGGTCGGAGCTCTCGGAAAGCGGCTCGTCTTCGGACGCTTCGGCGGTCTCGGATGTTGTCCCGGCCGGGACGGTCTCCTCAGGAGCAACTGGTGGCGCGGAGACCGGCTCATCGAGTTCTTGTGCTATAGGCAACGCGTCGTAGTTGGTGCGGATCGCCTCAGCACCGTCCTGATTGTCGAACGCCGCTTCCAGATTCGCCAGCTCAAAAGCCTTGAGTTTTCGTTGTGCCGGTTCGAGGCCGTCCAGCAGTGCCTCGACAGCCTCCGCGAAACCTGGCCGTGCCGGCGGTTCAGTTTCCTCTGGACGCTCCGGTACGGCGAACAGCACCGTCCGTCCGGCATCCTCGTCGCGAGCCCGCCACGGCTCCTCAGGCCGCTCGAACGATCCGTCTGACGTCTCGTCGGACATGCGGCCGCTGAGTGCGAACCGATCCCCGAACAGGTCAGCCGGCAGCCGATCGTGCGCGGCGTCCGAGAGCCGCCGTAGTGTCTGGTACAGACCGACACACTGCTCGATCTGATCGGGATTCTTCGACAGCCACCAGACCGTCGCGGAACCAGGTGTCGCCAGCGCGTCTTCGGAGAGGTACTCCCGAAAGTCCTTCTCCAGTTGCCGTTCCAACTTGTTGACCTCCTGGCGGCGCCGGAGCTCGGCCCGGAGCTCAGCTTGCGGCGCGAAATGCTCCGGCAACCGAACCTGGACGTTGTCCGCCCATGCCCTCACCTGCTGACGATCGTCGGATTCGGCGCGGCCCAGTGCGATGGCGATCTCCTGTTTGGCAGCAACGCCCTCTGATGGCTCCATGAGTGCCAGTGCCTGCCGGGCACGGCGCATCACCGCGGCCACCGCCGTGGCCGCGAGATCCACGGTGCGTGAGGGTTGCTCGATCGGATTCCAGTACACCGTGCAGGAGAAGCTGAATTGATACTCGGACGCGGCACTCTGGATCCGCGCGTCATAGACCGCGCGTGATGAGGGCAACTGTGGCTCGCGCACGGGCTCGACCAGCGACTCGACTGGTTCCGGCTGCGCCGGCGTCATCGCGGCTTCGCGGAGCACAACAGCTGCTCCCACGAGAAGTACCGCGAGTAAGGCTACGAGCCATCCGGCCGACAACCCGAGAATCGCGGCGACCACTTCCACGCCCACGATGACCCCGGCTGTCGCGATCACGGACTTCCTAGTCAGTCTCATCGTTTGTTCCTTAAGCAGGTCGAGGGGTGTTTGCGAGGTCGGCAATCGAGCGCCTGACTGCTGCTTCAACAGCTGAGGCCGCCTGTCGAGTCGCAGCCGTCGGGGTGGCGATCTGTCGGTGCCACTGCTGGTTGGCCGTGTACACCTGAGCCAGCCTCGCGATCTTTCGGTCACAGATGTCGATCAGAGCCGCCCGAAGGGCGGAGGAAACGGACAGATCTCCGGCGGCAGTGACGAGCGCGTGCTGATTCAGCCAATCAAGGCACCACTCATCGGTCGGGCACGGCTCGACAGCACGGCGCCAGGCCGCAACGACCGAGCGTCGGAGCCGAGGGACGTACAGGGCCGGACGCTGGCCACGTCGCGCCGCAAGCCGCTCCGGCGCGAGTACACGTCGGCACAGTTCGGGATCGAAGCGATCGCGGTCGGTCAGGACGTGGGCGAAGAGTTCAAGCGCCCGATCCTCGCTGCACAGTCCGATGATCGCGACGCATGCGGCTTCGCGAATCGCATCGTGATCCGCGAGCCAGCGCAACCGAATCAGCGCCTGCTTCAGATGGCTCGCCGCCACGACATGCCGGCAGAGCTGGATGATGATCTGGCCGAGCGGAGCCGACAGTTTCGGACCGTACGCCCAGTTGTAAAGCTGTTGCCGCGCCAGCGGGCCGCTGCGATCGTCCAGCAGAATCTGGGTCATCATGCCAACGGCCAGTCGTCGCTGCTCGTCGCGGCCTGTACCTGCCCAATTCTCCACCAGCCCATACAGGTCTGCCATCTGCAGGGTACGCACCGTCTGCGCGGCGAACCTTTTGGCGACGGCAGCCCGATCCTGTCCGTCTGTACTCGTCCAGGTATGCGAGGTCGACACCCACTGGGCGAACTGCTTCCGAAGGTCGGGATAGCCGTCCCAGAAGTAGTCCAGGAGCGCTGTTCCGAGCGCGGGCCGATCGAAGCGGACTGTTCCCTCGAACACCTTCAGCTCGCCGCCCACGGCACGGACACGGTCAGCAATCCCGGGCTGAGCGAGTCGATGCTGTTCGCTCGGCGGCTCATATCCGAGCGCGGTTTGCAGTTGGCGCTCAGCGAAGTAGACCGACTCGAGACTGCTCGTCTCCAGCATGGCAGCGGTGAGCAGCAGCGTACGGTCCTCCACGGTCTGCAACCGACCCAGCAAGGTGGCAATCGTCTTCTCATGGTCTTGGAGTCCGGTGAGCGCACCGCTGACCCACTCTTCGGCATTCAAGCCCTGGCCGCGGGTTTCGTCGAGGTACTCCGCAACGCGAGCGACGTCCCGAAGCGCCAAGTGATTCAGGCGGGCCAGTACCTCCGAGGAAATCGACGAGCGCTTGAGTTCGAGCCGGTATTCGTTGCTCAGGTGTGAGTCGAGAACCTGCCAGCGGTCGGGATAGTCGATCCGCATACGGAGGCTTTGCAGGTCGTCGTGCAGCAGCCGGTACGACTGGTCCGGCAGCAGAATCACTAGGCTGGCGCGCTGCTGGTTGACGATAGCGGCACAGTTCACCAGCTCAACCTGACATTCTGCGAAGCTCTCGAAGTCGAGATCTGAGATGTCCAGCAGTAGCCGGTCGACCTCGGAGACGTCCTCCGCAGAGAGCCGCTCGTCTCCTACCAGGTCGGCGCTGCTCAGGAATCGCAGAGGCTGGACATCATCGACACTAGGGCACAGCAGCATCTGCGCAGTTGCCCTGCGTCCGCAGCCCGGAGGACCAATGAGAACGACCGTGTTGCCTGGCTGACGCAAGCGCTCCTGCAGCGTCTCAAATCCAGGTGGCCGGACGAACACACGATGCAGGAACTCGACACCTCCGAAGACTCCTTTGACACCGAGCGGCTGCCGAACACGCATCGACCCCGACCGTTCCAGCACGTGGAAGTTCACCTGCACGCCACTGCCCGCATTCACATTTCCCTGAGCATCCGTCAGCACGGTGCCCACGTCGCCACTCAGATCGCCGAGTCCGCCGTGCCGGACCAGCAGTTCCCTGCCCAGACCGGCGTACTGATCCTCTGAATCTATTGGGCTCTCCACGGCTATCGGTCCTCGCGAAAGTCCTGCGGACCGTTGTTGTAGATCTGTCCCGACCCCGTGTTGATCGGCCCGGTCGGATCGGTGATGATCGAATGCACGGTGCCGCTGATCGCCCCGATACCGCCTCTTCGGTTCCGACTCCGGTCGACGGCCTGCCCCGCAACGGGAGCGACAGGTGACGACGATTCGCCGGAGGCTTTCTTGCCGCCGCGGGTCGACTCGGGGCCTGTGCGGAACCCCCTGGTGAGCAAGTCACCCGACGGCACCGGCACCCGGAGATACGCCTCACCCTGGTATCGCTTCACCTTCACCGGCGCGGCGACGTACAGCTCGGGGCTCTCCTCGGTGTAGCCGGTGAGGACGGCGTCTTCGAATGCTCGCGCCGAGACGATCGCCGCAACGCGAGTCACGTCCCCTGACCTGGTGAGCAGATCGCGTACTGGGCCACTGTCGAGGAGCCGGTGCAACTCGACGCGAGCCGCTCCGGCGCCGTCCGACACCCCGTTCGCGCCGGAGTCGGTCACAGGTCCGACGCTGACGCTCACCCGCATGCGGATCGGCGACAACCCGGCGGCGACCAACGTTCGGCTGCGGTCGGTGAGTTCGTCTTGCAAGGAGCCGAGGAAGGGATTGAGGAGGAACGGGAGTCGTTCTGCAGGGAGGCCGATGGTATAGCCGTCGCCAGTCGAGTCGGCGAAGGAGATCTCCGTCCAGAGGGTTTCAAGCGCGCAGCGGGCAAAGGCACTCTGCAGGATCTCTGGGATGACGGCGTTCAGATGCGCATGCATGTTGCCGGCCCGGCGCGCCACTGTAGTCCTTCATGTCGACGACCAGCATCGAGCGGTACGGCGGCAGCGGGCTGACTCCTGGGCCCGGGTGCTGTGGAGTGGTCATGAGAGCAACCTCCAAGGTGGTCGGCGTCTTCGGTGACACCAGAGTTCCGGGATCGGATTGGCCTGTTTGTCCGGAATCGGACAGCGCGGGCGTGAGCTGAGCCACGCCGCATCAGAGACCGGCGAGCTCGCCGAGCCGCTCGAGGTTCGCGACGACGAGCTGCGGCCCAGGGGTGAGCGCCCCGGCCGCACGAAGCTTGCCGAGCTGCTCGGCGACAGTGCTGCGGGCCATACCCAACGAGCCCGACAGCTCCTCCTGGGTGAACGGGATACGTTCTGCGTCCGGCAGACCCGCAGGCGCCGCGCGGACGACGTCATACAAGAGCCGCGCGATGCGCCGTACCGCCGGTCGGTGGGCAAGGTCGACCTGGCGGTGTACCGCCTGGTCGAACTTGATCCGCTGGTACTGCTCCAGAGCGACGCGCAAGTGATGATCGTCGATGAAGCGATCGAAGATCGGACGCGAGAGATAATGCGCGGTACAGCGGTCGATAGTTACCACGCCTGCAGTACGACGACCGGACTCGTCGCCGGCCAGCTCACCGATCAGATGACCGCTGCCGCGGACTGTGAGCATCAGCCGGGCACCGTCCTCAGCACGGGCAAGGAGCTTGACGCGGCCGTGCTCGAGCGCGTAGACGAAGCCACCTGGCTCACCTTGACGGAGAATCGTGCGACCGGGGTGGAAACTGCGGAGCGATCCACGCGCGAGAAGTCCTCGCCAGAGGTCCGCCCCGATCAGGTCACTGAACGAGTAGTGCCATGCATCAGCCATCGTCGCCCCCGCCAGACCACCGAACCGTCAGTTTCGCCACGGAAAGCCTCACACAGATCACTCACAGTGGCGGGCCGATGCGTGTCGGGGGTCAGCCGGTGAGGGAGCGGAGGGCTTGGCGGGAGGGGGTGAGAAGGACGGGCTTGTAGGGGCAGGGTTTGTCGGTGAGGGTTTCGTAGGCGCGGATGGCTCGGTTGGCGGCGTCCCAGCCTTGCTCGGCGGGGGTGCGGCCGAGGCCGCGGTTGCGGACCAGGGCGCCGTAGAAGGCGGAGCAGAAGACGGTGGCTTCGTACCAGCCGATGACGGTGCTGGTGCCGATGTAGGTGATGTCGTCCTGGATGCAGTCGCGGATCGCACGTTGCCACTTGCCGATGCCGGTCTTGCAGCCGTCGGCGATCACGACGCCGCTGGCGATACCCCACTGGTGGTCGAGGAACCAGTCGGCCAGGGACTTCAGCGAGACCTGGGTCTCGCCGTCGGTGGAGAGGAAGGACGGCTCCTCGCTGTGGTCACCGTGTGCCATCACGTGCAGGACCGTCGAGGGGGTGGTGAGGGCTGAGAAGGCGGTCTCGTGGTCCCGGGTGCGGACGAAGTTCACGTCGAGGTACGGGCGGTCCCAGCCGGCGTTGATGTTGCCGGTGATGCCCTGCACGAAGGTCATCGACGCGTCGAACGAACTGTCCAGACCGAGGTCCACCAGAGTGATCAGCCGGTTCTTCATAAGCCCACCCCTCCAACGCTTTTCAGCAAATCCTCACGCCCCGCGGAACCCATCATGAACCACAGCCCCGACAGTTCGCGCGGGGGTATCGCCGGGGTGAGACGGCCGTACGTCGTACGGCCGGAAACCGCGGGTGCGGACCGTGATCGGCCCAGGGTGGCGGGGCAGCGTACGTCGAAGAAAGCCACGGATAAGCAAGGCACCGACAGTCACACTGAGTCACAAAACCCAGCACAGAACCGGTGGTGCAGCTCAGTCCGGTGTGGGCGGCACGGGGGAGCCGGCGGCGGACTCCGACCGGGCAGGCCACCAGACGCACCGCGGCCCCCGGGGGAAGTGGGAAGTCCCGGGGGCCGTAGTGCTTTCAGTTGCTGGTCAGCTGCAGCCGGAGGTGCTGCCGCAGCCTTCGCAGACGTAGCAGGAGCCGCTGGGGCGCATCTTCGTGCCGCAGGTGAAGCAGAGCGGGGCGTCGACCGACGTACCGGTGATCAGCTCCAGCATCTCCGCGGTCGTGTGGGCCTCGCCCCTGACCGGCTTGGCGGCGACCGCGTCGGCCGGCTTCTCGACCGCCTCGACGGCGTCCGCGACCGGCTCCACGGTCTTCAGGGACTCGGCCTCGGACACCTCGACCGGGGCCGGCTCGTACGAACCGGTGTCGAGCTGCCGGGACCGCTCCTCCGCCGAGTAGATGCCCAGCGCGGCCCGCTCGTCGAACGGCAGGTAGTCCAGGGCCAGGCGGCGGAAGATGTAGTCCATGATCGACTGCGCCATCCGGACGTCCGGGTCGTCGGTCAGACCGGCCGGCTCGAACTTCAGGTTGGTGAACTTCTGGACGTAGGTCTCCAGCGGTACGCCGTGCTGCAGGGCGATCGAGATCGCGATCGAGAACGCGTCCATCACACCGGCGAGCGTCGAACCCTGCTTGCCCATCTTCAGGAAGACCTCGCCGAGACCGTCGTCCGGGTAGGAGCCGGCGGTCATGTAGCCCTCGGCGCCGCCGACGGTGAACGACGTGGTCCGCGACGGCCGCGACTTCGGCAGGCGCTTGCGAGTCGGCCGGTACTCGATGATCTTCTCGACGACCTTCTCCGCGACGGCCTCGGTCTCCGCCGAAGCGGCTTCGGCGGCCTTCTTCGCCTTCGCGTCCGCCAGCGGCTGGCCGACCTTGCAGTTGTCGCGGTACACCGCGAGCGCCTTCAGGCCGAGCTTCCAGCCCTGGAAGTAGACGTCGGCGATCTCCTCGACCGTCGCGGTCTCCGGCAGGTTCACGGTCTTCGAGATCGCGCCGGACAGGAACGGCTGCGCGGCCGCCATCATCCGCACGTGGCCCATCGGCTTGATGGCCCGCTCACCCATCGCGGTGTCGAAGATCTCGTAGTGCTCAGGCTTCAGGCCGGGAGCGTCGACGACGTGGCCGTTCTCGGCGATGTACTCGACGATCGCCTCGATGGTCTCCTCGGTGTAGCCGTACTGCCGCAGCGCCCGCGGGACCGTGGTGTTCACGATCTGCATGGAGCCGCCGCCGACCAGCTTCTTGAACTTGACCAGCGAGAAGTCCGGCTCGATCCCGGTGGTGTCGCAGTCCATCATGAAGCCGATGGTGCCGGTCGGCGCGAGCACCGAGGCCTGCGCGTTCCGCCAGCCGTTCTTGGCGCCGATCTTCAGCACGCCCTCCCACGCCGCGGTGGCGTGCTGCTGGACGTCCTTGTCGATCTCGTGGATGGTGGGGATCGCGTCGTTCGCCGCGGCGTGCTTGCGCATCACCCGGGTGTGCGCGTCCTTGTTCCGCTCGAAGCCGTCGTACGCGCCGACGACGCCGGCCAGCTCGGCGGACCGCTTGTACGACGTACCGGTCATCAGCGAGGTGATAGCGCCCGCCAGTGCGCGACCACCGTCGGAGTCGTACGCGTGCCCGGTCGCCATCAGCAGCGCGCCGAGGTTCGCGTACCCGATGCCGAGCTGCCGGTACGCCCGGGTGGTGGCGCCGATCGCCTCGGTCGGGAAGTCCGCGAAGCAGATCGAGATGTCCATCGCGGTGATGATCAGCTCGACCGCCTTGACGAACTTCTCCGAGTCGAAGAGGTCGTCGTCGCGGAGGAACTTCATCAGGTTCAGCGAGGCCAGGTTGCAGGACGAGTTGTCCAGGTGCATGTACTCCGAGCACGGGTTGGACGCGGTGATCCGGCCCGTCTCCGGCGTCGTGTGCCAGTCGTTGATGGTGTCGTCGTACTGCAGGCCCGGGTCCGCGCAGGCCCACGCGGCCTGGGCGATCTTGTCGAACAGCTGCCGTGCGTCGACGGTCTCGATCACCGAGTTGTCGAGCCGCGCGCGCAGCCCGAACTCGCCCTTCTCCTCGACCGCACGCATGAACTCGTCGGAGACCCGGACCGAGTTGTTCGCGTTCTGGTACTGCACGGAGGCGATGTCGCGACCGCCGAGGTCCATGTCGAAGCCCGCGTCCCGCAGGACCCGGATCTTCTCCTCCTCGCGCATCTTGGTGTCGACGAACTCCTCGATGTCGGGGTGGTCGACGTCCAGCACGACCATCTTCGCGGCCCGCCGGGTGGCGCCGCCGGACTTGATGGTCCCGGCCGACGCGTCCGCGCCGCGCATGAAGCTGACCGGGCCCGACGCGGTACCGCCGGAGGACTGGAGCAGTTCCTTCGACGAGCGGATCCGGGACAGGTTCAGGCCGGCGCCGGAGCCGCCCTTGAAGATCAGGCCCTCTTCCTTGTACCAGTTCAGGATCGACTCCATCGAGTCGTCCACGGCGAGGATGAAGCAGGCCGACACCTGCTGCGGCGAGGACGTGCCGACGTTGAACCAGACCGGCGAGTTGAAGCTGAAGTACTGGTGCAGGAGCAGCCAGGTGAGCTCCTGCTCGAACACCTCCGCGTCCTGCGGCGTGGTGAAGTACCCGTGCTCCTCGCCGGCCTTGCGGTAGGTCTTCACGACCCGGTCGAGCAGCTGCTTGAGGCTCCACTCGCGGTTGTCGTGGCTGACCGCACCACGGAAGTACTTCGTGGTGACGATGGTCGAGGCGTTCACGCTCCAGAAGTCGGGGAACTCGACTCCGCGCTGCTCGAAGACCGTCTCACCGGTCTTCCAGTTCTGCTGCACGACGTCGCGACGCTCCCACGTCACCTCGTCGTACGGGTGGATGCCCTCGGTGCTGAAGACGCGCTCGATGGTGAGTCCCGCGGGGGCGTTCTTCCGCCCGCGGAACCCGGCCGCCGACCTCTTGGTCGACCCCGAGTGGCCGGTCACCGTCTCTGTCATGGTTGCTCCTCGCCCTGTGTCTGCTACCGCGGTCTGTCGGGACCGCCCCGTTGAGTGTTGCTGGGTGCTACCTGGAACTACTTCCGTTCCCCCGGTTTATGTCTGTTGGGCCGGCTGGGGCGGCTCAGTGCCCTGCGGCTCCTTCTCGGCCCGCAGCAGCGCGATCTCGGTCTCGAAGTCGTCGGCCGACTCGAACTGCCGGTAAACGCTCGCGAACCGCAGGTACGCGACCTCGTCCAGCTCTCGCAGCGGCCCGAGGATCGCGAGTCCGACCTCGTGCGCGGGAACCTCCGGCGAGCCGCCGCCCTTGAGCGCGTCCTCCACCTTCTGGCCGAGCCGCGCGAGTTGGTCGGCGTTCACCGGCCGGCCCTTGCACGCCTTGCCGACCCCGTTGATGACCTTCTCGCGGCTGAACGGCTCGGTCGCGCCGGAGCGCTTCACGACCGTGAGCTGCATCTGCTCGACGGTGGTGAAACGCTTCTCGCAGACCGGGCACTGCCGCCGGCGGCGGATCGCTCCGCCGTCCTCGGCCACCCTGCTGTCGACAACCCGGGAGTCGGCATGCCGGCAATACGGACAGTGCACGACGGATCACTTCCTCCCGTGGGCCATCCTGGGGATGGCATGTGGATCAGCCTGGGGACAACCTGTGTAGAACCTGTGTGCAACTAACCACTACCTGTGGAAAATTACACCCTTGTAACCACTACATCTAGGGATCCTAGATCCCTGCGCCGACAGTTTGCAAGCACGCTCCGATTGCCCGCGCGTGTCTCTGATTCCAACACTCACGCGACCTGGTGTAGTCCCGCGTGGCGCCACCACAAGGGCCGTTCCGAGGCGCAAACTACGGCCTCCGCAGCGCCTCCTCCCGGACCTTCACCCCCGGCGTCCGCAGCGTCACGGCGGCCACTACGGCGCCTGCCGCCGCGACCACCGCCGCACCCACGACGGCCGCCGAGTACCCGTCGGTCAGCGCGGCAACGTCGGTGAGCAGGTCGGCCCCGTTCGCGGCCGCCACCGCGGTCATCGCGGCCAGCCCCAGCGCGGAGCCGATCTGGTAACTGGTGTTCACGAGGCCCGACGCCAGCCCGCCCTCTTCCGGCCGCGCCGAGGACAGCGCGATCCCGAGGCTCGGGATGAACGCCAGCGACATCCCGGCCGCGGCGAGCAGCGATCCCGGCAGTACGTCGCCCCAGAACGAGCCGGCCGGACGGATCAAGGACAGCGCGGCGAGGCCCGCCGTGAGGACCGCCATTCCGCCGACCAGCGTCTTCTTCGGTCCGGCCTTGGCGATCACCCGTGGTGCGACGACGATCATCCCGAGCATCGTCAGCGTGGTCATCGGCAGCAGCGCCGAGCCGCTCGGGAACGCCCCGAGACCGAGGACCTGCTGCAGGTACAGGTTCAGGAAGAACCACATCGGGATCCACGCGGCGCCGAGCAGGAACTGGGCCAGGTTCGCAGCCGCCAGGTTCGGCGTCCGGAAGATCCCCAGCCGCATCAACGGCTGCCGCCGCTTCGCCTGCACCGCCACGAACGCCGCCAGCAGTACGACGGCCAGCGCGCCGACCAGCACCGTCGACGCCCGGCCTGCCTGCGGGGCACGCACGATCGCGTACACCCCCGCGGCCAATCCGATCGTCACGGTCAGCGCGCCGAAGACATCGACCGATCCGGACCGCGCCTCGGCCCGCGGCATCAGGGCCGGCGTGGCGAGCAGCGCGACGAGCGCGATCGGGATGTTCAGGTAGAACACCCACGGCCACGACAGGTACTGCGTGATCACCCCGCCGAGGAACACCCCCGCGGTACCTCCGGCCGGCGCGGCTGCGCCGTACAGGGCGATGGCCTTGGTCAGCTCCCCCGGGTTCGCCCCGAAGAGCATCATCAGCAGGGTCAGCGCGGACGGCGCGATCAACGCGGCGCCGACGCCCTGGACCGCGCGGCCCGCGAGCTCCGACCCGACGCCGGAGGCGAGGCCAGCGACCAGCGAGCCGACCAGCAGTACGCCCCACCCGGCGGCGAAGACACGCCGCGCCCCGAGCAGGTCGGACAGCCGACCGCCGAGCAGCAGCAGTCCGCCGAACGCCACGACGTACGCGTTGAACACCCACGACAGGTTGCCGGGACCGAACCCGAGCTCGCCCTGCATCTTCGGCAGCGCGACACCGACGATCGAGGTGTCCATGATCACCATGAACTGCGCCGCGGCGATGACGGCCAGTGCCCACCACCGCCGCGACGACTTCGTCTCGCTCATTTTGAACTCCTTACCGGTATGGGGTATCGACGGATACCGTAGGGGGGTATCAGGAGAAACGCAAGAGTGGTCCCGCGGACGGTAGGGTTCAGCGGGAACCTGGGAGGATGTGGTGAGCGTGGCGGAACCGGTCGCTGAGCATGCGCAGCACGGTTACATCGGCGACAAGGACGCGTACCTGCGGCGGCTGAAGCGGATCGAGGGCCAGGCCCGCGGGCTGCAGCGGATGGTCGAGGACGAGAAGTACTGCATCGACATCCTCACGCAGGTCTCGGCGATGACGAAGGCCCTCGAATCGGTCGCGCTCGGCCTGCTCGAGGACCACCTCACGCACTGCGTCGTCGACGCCGCCGCGGCGGGCGGACCCGAGGCCGACGAGAAGATCAAGGAGGCGTCCGCAGCGATCGCCCGTCTGGTGCGCTCGTGACCACCAGGACGCCGGTGGTGCTCGACGTCGACACCGGCCTGGACGACGCGTGCGCACTGCTGCTCGCGGCCCGGCACCCGGGCCTCGACCTGAAGGCGGTGACCTGCGCCGGCGGGAACGTCGGGATCGACGACGTGGTCCGCAACACGCTCACGGTGCTCGACGCCGCGGGCCGTCCCGACGTGCCGGTCGCCCGCGGTGCCGCCGTACCGCTGATCCAGCCGGTGCGTCCGGCGCGACACGTCCACGGCGAGGACGGGCTCGGGGATCTCGACTGGCCGCGGTCGACGCGGCCGACCGATCCGCGGCACGCGGTCGAGCTGCTGCGCGACGTACTGCGGGACGCGGCGGCGACGGGCGAGCTCGTCACACTGGTCCCGCTGGCGCCGATGACGAACGTCGCGCTGCTGCTGCGCACGTATCCGGAGGCCGCGGCCGGGCTGCGGGAGATCGTCTTCATGGGCGGCTCGGCGGGCATCGGGAACGCGACGGCGTCCGCGGAGTTCAACATCTGGAGCGATCCGGAGGCGGCCGCGATCGTGCTGGCCGCGGCGAACCAGCTCGGGGTCGCGGTCACCATGTACGGGCTGGACGTGTTCTACGACGTCGTCGTCACACTCGAGCAGGCACGCAAACTCGGCGGCTCGCCGTCGGCGGAGCTGGCCCGCAAGCTGATCGAGAAGCGCAGCGAGCGGTACCAGTCGGACGGCGGGAGCATCGGCGACGGCGGCGCGGTGTGCGCGGTGATCGACCCGTCCGGGCTGACCACCGAGCCGCACCCGGTGCGCGTCGAGCTGTCCGGCGGCTGGTCGCGCGGGCGAACGATCGTCGACACCCGGACCGCGTCCGACCAGGCGAACGACGTCCAGGGCCCGGCGCCGGTGATTCAGGTCGCGACAGCGGTCGACGCCGAGCGGTACGCCGAACTCTGGCTGACGACTGTCAGCTGATCAGCGCGTTCAGGCGGGCGCGGACGCCGTACAGGAACAGGTCGAGGCCGTCGGCGAAGACGTCGTCCGCGGCGACGACCGCGGCCAGGCTCCAGCGGGCCGTGATCTCGAAGATGTGCCGAGCATCTGGTTCCGGTACGCCGATCCGCACCAAGGCCTCGATCTGGGCCCGGACCAGTTCGGCGCGCGAGCCCTCGCCGCGATCCCGGTCCGGCGTGATCTTCGACTGGATCAGGCCCGCCAGCCCGGGATGTTCGGCGTAGAACGCGCGCAGTTCCAGCGAGCCGGAGCGGGTCAGCTCGATCCACTCGTCGACGGTCCGGAGTTGGCCGTACGCCGTGGTGTCCGCGGCGAACTGGTCGAACGCGTTCCGGGCCACCAGGTCGAGGAGCTCGGACTTGTTGCGGACGTGGTGATAGAGCGACGGCGCGCGCACCTGCAGGCGGTCGGCGACCACGCGCATCGTCAGGCCGTCGACGCCGGCCGCCCGGATCACGGTCAGCGCCGCGTCGGCGATCGCTGGGACCGTGATGCCGGCCGCCGCATGGGACGAGGGGTCGCGATTACTCATGGAATCTCGCTGTCCGTCGGGGTACTGTCTAACGACATTAGACAATAGCTCCGAGGATGGCACCGTGACCGGATTCCGACCCGCGTATCCCCTGCTGACCGAGCGGCTGGAGCTGCGGCCGCATCGGATGGGCGACCTGGACGACCTGTTCGCCTTCCATTCGCGGCCGGAGGTGGTGCGGTACACGCCGTGGCCGGTGCGGGATCGCGAGGAGACCCGGGTCGCGCTGGAGCGGAAGCTGCCGCAGGGAGAGCTGACCGAGGCCGGTCAGTGGCTCGTACTGGCGATCGAGTTGCGCGAGACCGGCACCGTGATCGGCGAGGTACTGCTGAAGTGGGCCAGCGAGGCGGATCGCCAGGGTGAGATCGGGTTCGCGCTGCACTCGGACTACCAGGGCAAGGGATTCGCGGCGGAGGCCGCGCGGGAGATGCTGCGGGTCGGCTTCGAGGAGCTCGGACTGCACCGGATCGTGGCGGTGCTCGACGACCGGAACACCGCGTCGGCCAGGCTGCTCGAACGACTCGGGATGCGGCGCGAGGCGCATCACCTGCAGGCGTTGCGGTTCAAGGGCGAGTGGGCGAACGAGTACGTCTACGCGCTGCTCGCCGACGAGTGGCGCGCCGGGCTCAACCCGCGACCGGGATCTGCAGGGTCTGACCGGGGGTGATGTCGGCGGGGGTCGCGAGCTTGTTCAGATTCGCGATCTTCTCGACGACGATCGTCGGGTCCTGGCCGGGGTTGGTGGACTCTGCGATCGACCAGAGGGTCTGACCGGGCGCGACCTGGACCGGGACGGTGTGGGTGAAGTGCGGGCCGGGCTCGAGGACGCCGGCGATCCGCAGGCCGAGGACGAGCACCGCGGCCCCGAAGACCAGCACCGAAACGGCCGTCAGCAGCATCCGCCCGCGGCGCGTGAGCCGCAGGGTGGCAGGCTCGACGTGCGCTCGCCGCGCCACCGATTCACCGGCACAGCCACGCACCGGCATCCGGTCGGTGGTCGCACCCTCGATCCGACGACGGGGCGCCATCTGACGCTCTGTCGGGACGAGCTTGAGGTGTGGCTCGGTCTTCGTCGAGCGGCGCGGGGCCAGGGCGTCGGCCGCAACGGCTGCTGTGCTCATCAGTCCTCCAGACCTCGGTTGGTGCACGTTCTACGGTGTGGTTCCTGTCTATCGGCCGCCTCCGACAATTTCCGGAGGAAGCGACCTGCCGACCGACCCGAACACCTGTTCGATCGAACGTCTGTACGAATGATTAACCGACAGCCGCCCGTCGCGCAACCACTTCCAACCGCGACACGCCCAGAAAATTCCTGACACCGAAGCTGCCCGCGTACGCCCTATAACCCGACACCCGAACAAACTTGCGAACCGACACGCCTTCGAACAGATGTTTGAAGAATCTCAAGATTCGGTCTACGGTCATCTCAGTCGAGCAAGCTTTCGGCCGGTGCGGGTTCGCCGGCCCGACCCGAGGAGCAATGAGCGTGGACAAGGCAGCGGGCAAGTCGTCCGGCAAGCCGGCCAAGGACGCCGACCGGACCGTCGCCGAGCTTCCCGACGGGCCGGCCGACGCGACCGGCCTGACGCCGCGGCAGCGCCGCGTGCTGGACGTGATCCGGGACTCGGTCGACAGCCGCGGCTACCCGCCGTCGATGCGGGAGATCGGCGAGCGGGTCGGGCTGACCAGCTCCTCCTCGGTGTCGCACCAGCTCCGGGTGCTGGAGCAGAAGGGCCTGCTCCGCCGCGACCCGAACCGCCCGCGCGCGATCGAGGTCCGCTACCCGGGCGAGGTGGACGCGGCCGCCCGCCGGTCGGCGCTCGGCCCGGTGCGGCAGACGGCGTACGACGAGACCGGCGCCGGCGACGCGCACCCGGACGCGGCGTACGTGCCGGTGGTCGGCCGGATCGCCGCCGGTGGCCCGATCCTCGCCGAGCAGGAGATCGAGGAGGTCTTCCCGTTGCCCAAGGCAATGGTCGGCGAGGGCACGCTGTTCATGCTGAAGGTCAAGGGTGAGTCGATGATCGAGGCGGCGATCTGCGACGGCGACTGGGTCGTCGTCCGGCAGCAGCCGACCGCGGAGAACGGCGACATCGTGGCCGCGATGATCGACGGCGAGGCCACCGTGAAGACGTTCAAGAAGACCAAGAACGAGATCCTGCTGCTGCCGCACAACCCGGCCTTCGAGCCGATCGACGGCAAGGACGCGACCATTCTCGGAAAGGTCGTAACAGTTCTGCGCCGAGTCTGACATATCGGACGGCGAGCGAAGTCCGGCGTGACGTGTCAGCATTGAGACATGACGACTGTCTATGACTTCAGCGCGCGGCGGATCGAAGGCAATGAACAGTCTCTTGCCGATTTCCGCGACCAGGTGCTGCTGGTGGTGAACGTGGCATCGCAGTGCGCCCAGACCCCGCAGTACACCGGCCTGCAGAAGCTCTACCGGTCCTACCGCCGGCAGGGCTTCGCAGTGCTCGGTTTCCCCTGCGACCAGTTCGGCCACCAGGAGCCCGGCGACGAGAACGAGATCGCCAACTTCTGCTCGACGATCTACCACGTCACGTTCCCGATGTTCGCCAAGATCGACGTGAACGGGTCGAGGACGATCCCGTTGTACAACTGGCTGAAGCGGGAGCAGGGCGGCCTGCTCGGCGGCCGGATCAAGTGGAACTTCACCAAGTTCCTGGTCGGCCGCGACGGCGGTGTGATCGCCCGCTACGCGCCGACCCACGCACCCGAGAAGCTGGCCGACAAGATCGAGGCCGCACTGGCCGTTCCGGCGCCGTCGCCGAAAACGAACGACTGACAATCGGTGAATTCCTGCGACAGTTGAACGGAAATTGTCGCAGCGACGCGCGCTATTCGCCGCATTCCGAACAATTCGGGGTCGGCTGCATGTCGTGAAATGTATTCAGGTGCGGTCCAGAAGCACCGATTCCGGGTCGATGTCGAGCCGCAGACCGCGCCAGACCGGATGCCGCAGCCGGCCGTCGCCGCCCCACCCGGAGAACGTCACCTCGGCGACCAGGACCGGGTCCAGCCAATGCGCCCGGCGCCGGTCGGTCGACGGAATCGTGGCCGGGTCGAACGCCGGCCGGTCGATCTCGAGGCCGGTCAGCTCGGCGCTCAGCATCTCCAGGGTCGCGAAGTCCAGCCCGGACCCGACCTTGCCGATCAGCACCAGCTCGTCGCCGTCGTACGCGCCGCAGTAGAACGAGCCGATCCTGCCTTCCCGGTTGCCCTCGCCCGGATGCCAGCCGCAGAGGATGACGTCGCGGGTCTGCACCGGTTTGATCTTGATCCAGTCGGAGCTCCGCCGACCAGGCAGGTACCGCGATTTGCGGCGCTTGGCGACCACGCCCTCGAGCCCTTGCGCGGCGGACAGTTCGAGCGCCTCGGCGCCGTCGGCCAACGCCGGCGGGACCTCCCAGAACGGGTCGCCGACGTCCAGCGACTCGAGCAGCCCGCGCCGGTCGTCGTACGTTGCCTCCAGCAACCACTTGCCGTCGAAGCGGAGCACGTCGAACAGCCGGACCGACACCGGCACCTCGGTGATCAGATGCCGGAGCTGGCGCGGGTCGCGGACGTGCATCCGCCGCTGCAAAAGGCCGAACGACGGCGCACCGTGCTCGTCGAGAGTGACGATCTCCCCGTCCAGTACGGCGGGCAGCCGCAGGCCCGGGGCCTCCGCCAGACCGATCAGCTCCGGGTATCCGCCGGACACGTCGTGGCTGTTCCGCGACCACAACCGGCAGACACCGTCGTCGACGTCGGCGATCACCCGGATGCCGTCCCACTTCAGCTCGTACGACCAGCCCGGGCCGGACGGCATCTCCCCCAGGGACGCCATCATCGGCAGCACCGGCGGACCGGTCACCGGGCTCATGAGGACTGCAGTCGTTTCAGCGCGCCGAGCACCTTCTCCCGGTCCGCGGTCGGCCACATCGGCGGCAGCGAGGCGCGCAGGAACCCGCCGTACCGCTGCGTGACGATCCGCGGGTCGAGGATCGCGACCACGCCGCGGTCGGTGCTGCGGCGGATCAACCGGCCGGTCCCCTGCGCGAGCAGCAGGCCGGCGTGGGTGGCGGCGACCGACATGAACCCGTTGCCGCCGGCCTCGTCGACCGCGCGTTGCCGGGCCGCCATCAGCGGCTCGTCCGGGCGCGGGAACGGGATCCGGTCGATGATCACCAGGTTGCAGGTCGAGCCGGGGACGTCGATCCCCTGCCACAGCGACAGGGTGCCGAACAGCGAGGTCTCCGGGTCCTCGACGAACTCACGGGCCAGCTCGCCGAGCTGCGCGTCGCCCTGGCAGAGCACCTTGAGATCCGTTGCCTCGCGCACCGCCGCGGTCGCGGCCTCGGCGGCGCGGCGGGAGGAGAACAGCCCGAGCGTCCGGCCGCCGGCCGCGGTGATCAGGTCGACGATCTCCTCGAACTGCTTCTTCCCGAGACCGTCGCGGTGCGGCGCCGGCAGGTGCTTGGCGACGTAGAGGATCGCCTGCTTCTCGTACTCGAACGGGGAGCCGACGTCGAGGCCGCGCCAGGGCAGCGGACCGCGCTCGTCCGCCTCGTCGAGCTCCGGCATCTCGGCGTCGTCATCGAGCTTGTCGCTGGGCTTCAGCCCGACCTGCCGGGCGATCGCGTCGAAGTCGCCACCGAGCGTCAACGTCGCGGAGGTGAGCACCGCCGTGCGGTCCCGGAGGACCAGCTCGCGGAGCAGGCCGGCGACGGTCAGCGGGGCGATCCGGAGCTCGCGGCCGAACCGGTCCCGGTCGATCATCCAGACCACGTCGGCGTCGCTCAACGCGGCGACCCGCTCGGCGACGTCGAAGATCTCCTTGACCGCACCCTTGGACTGCCGCTTGGCGCCGTCCGGGTCGTCCTTGTCGTCGGACTTCTTGTTCAGGTCCGAGTACAGCCCGCGGGCCGCGTCGCGGACCAGGCCGGCGGCCTCCAGGACGAGCGTGTTGCTCGGCTCGATCCGGCCCTCCCGGGTGCCGTCGAGGGCGGCCCGGAGCGCGTCCGAGGCGTCGATCAGGTCGTCGGCCTTGTCGTCGTCGACGAACCGGCGGGCCCGCTTGGCGGCCCGCTCCACCAGCTGTGGGGAGAGCTCGTCGCCGGCCGCGCCGGTGACCCGGGCAGGCAGCTCGTGCGCCTCGTCGACGATCACCACGTCGTGCTCGGGCAGGACCGTCCGGTTCTCGAAGGCGTCGATCGAGAGCAGCGCGTGGTTGGTGATGACGATGTCGGCCTTGCGGGCCTCTTCCTTGGCCTTCTCGGCGAAGCACTCCTCGCCGTACGGGCATTTCTGGGCGCCGAGGCACTCGCGCGCGGCGATCGCGACCTGCTGCCAGGCCTGGTACTGGTGGGAGGGCGCGTGGTCCCGGTCGCCGGCCGCGCCGTCCGCGAGCTGCTGCTCGGCCCAGTCGCGCAGCTCGACCACCTGGCGGCCGATCTCCCCGGCCGGCGGCACGTCGACCAGCATGCCGTCCTCGTCCGGCGCGCCCTCGCGGATCCGGTGCAGGCAGGCGTAGTTGTTCCGGCCCTTCTGGATCGCGTACTTCGGCCGCCGCGGCAGGAGCTTCTCGGTCGCGTCGAGCAGCGCCGGTACGTCGCGGTCGACGAGCTGGGACTGCAGCGCGAGGGTCGCCGTCGAGACCACCACCCGGCGGTCCTCGATCGCGTGCACGAGCGCGGGCACGAGGTACCCGAGGGACTTGCCGGTGCCGGTGCCCGCCTGGACGAGCAGGTGCGACCCCTCGTGCATCGCGGTGTCGACGGCCTGCGCCATCTCCACCTGCCCGGGCCGGGTCTGCCCGGCGATCCCGGACACGGCGGCTTCCAGCAGTTCCTTGACATCAACACCCACCGCCACACCCTAGCCCGCGACGCCGACAGATTTCCGGTCGACGCCGCGGGGTGTGGATAACCTAGACGACCGCCCCGCGGTCCGGCTGGGCGTCGCGGTCGACCTGCGCGCGCTTCGGGCGCGGCGGCGGGGCCGGGAAGCGGCGCTCCAGTTCGAGCAGCAGCGGTGCGGCGGTCAGGTTCGAGGAGTACGTCCCGACGACGATGCCGAGCAGCAGCGCGAGCGCGAAGTCGGCCAGCGAGTCGCCGCCGAGGAACAGCAGCGCGGCCAGGATGAACAACGTCGAGATGCCGGTGTTGATGGTCCGCGGCAGCACGTTCACGATCGCGGTGTCGATCGTCGTGCCGAGGTTGCCGGTGGCTCGGGCACTGCGGGTCTCACGGATCCGGTCGAACACCACGACCGAGTCGTTCACCGTGTACCCGATGATCGTCAGGATCGCGGCCAGGAAGACGCCGTCGATCGGTTTCCCGGTCCACGCGAAGATCCCGACCACGACCGCGACGTTCTGCAGCAGCGCGAGGACGGCGCCGGCACCGAAGGTCCAGCGGAACCGTACGGCGAGGTACGCGAGTTGGGCGAACAACGCGATGCCGAGCGCGATCAGGCCCTTGTTCCGCAACTCCTTGCCGAGCGACGGGCCGATGCTCTCGTTCCGGAGCACCTCGGTGTCGCCGGCGGTCCGGGAGATCGACTCACGGATCTTCTCCGCCTCGTCGTCGCTGATCGTCCCGGTCCGGATCGTGAAGTCGTCGGCCCCCGAGGCCTGGACGACGGCGGTCGGATACCCGGCCTCCGCGACCGCTGCGCGGGCCTGGTCCGGCGTGATGCGTTGCGCCGTACTGACCTCGAGCAGCCGGCCGCCGGTGAACTCGATCCCCAGGTTCAGACCACGGACGGCGACACCTGCGACGCTGACCACGATCGCGACGGCGGTGATGACGAGCCAGCGCCTGCTGTGCTTCATCAGGGACGGCCGACGGGCCTCGAGCCAGGTCCGGACGCGTCCGTGGCCCGCGATCCCGCTCAGCGCCGGGCGACGCAGTACGAAGCCTCGTGAGACCACGAACTCGGCGAAGACGCGGGTGACGACCAGCGCGGACAGCATCGACGCGATGACGCCGATCGACAGCGTGACACCGAAGCCGCGGACCGGGCCGGCGGCCAGGAAGAACAGCAGACCGGCGGCGAGCAGGGTCGTGATGTTGGAATCGGCGATTGCGGACAGCGCGTTCTGGAATCCGCTGCGGAGCGACCGGCGCAGACCGTCGGTGCGGCCGGCGATGTAGTCCTCGCGGGCGCGCTCGAAGACCAGGACGTTCGCGTCGACGGCCATTCCGATCGCCAGGACGAAACCGGCCAGGCCGGGCAGCGTGAGGGTGGCGCCGATCGCGGTCAGGGCGGCGTACGAGATCGCGGAGTACCCGATCAGGCCGAGGACCGCCATCAGGCCGACCAGGCGGTAGACCACGATGATGAACAGGGCCGTCAGCGCGAGGCCGATGATCGCCGCGAGCGCGCTGGCCTGGATCGCGTCCTGCCCGAGGGACGGGCCGACCGTGCGCTGGTCGATCACCTCGACCGGCACGGGAAGCGCGCCGCCGGAGATCAGCGCGGCCAGGTCCTTGGCGTCCTCCTCGGTGAACGCGCCGGAGATCGTCGTCGTACCGCCGGAGATACCCAGGTTGCAGAGCTGGTTGCCACCGTTCGGGTCGACCTGTGGGGCGCTGATCACCTCGTTGTCGAGCACGATCGCGATCAGGCGTTGCGGCGTACCGACCGGTTGGCAGGCTGCCTTGCCGGTGATGTTCGCCCACGTCTTGCCGCCGTTGCCCTTGAACTTCATCTCGACGAACCAGCCCTGCCCGACCTGCTGCGGGTCGAGCATGCCCTCCGCGCCGCTGACCAGCTCACCGGTCATCGCCGGCTTGGCCAGCCGGAGGAAGCCCTGACCTTGCTCGGTCGGCAGGTAGGTCTCCCCCGCCGCGGGTTTGGCCGGCTTGGTGGCCACCTGGTCGAGGACCTCGTGGAAGGTCAGCTGCGCGGTCTTGCCGATCACCTTCGCGGCTTCCCGCGGATCCTGAACGCCGGGGAGCTCGACGATGATCCGGTTCTCGCCCTGCCGGGTGACGTTCGGCTCGCTGACCCCGAGTGCGTCGATCCGCCGGTGCAGGACCTGGGTCGCCTTGTCCGTCGTCTCCTTGGTCGCCTTCACCGTCGGCGAGTCCTTCGCCTCCAGCACGATCTGCGTCCCGCCGCGCAGGTCCAGACCCAGTTGTGGTTTCGCGGTCAGCGTGACGTACGTCGACGCCGCCAGCACCAGGAACGCGAGCAGAGCACGGACAAGGGACGACCGGTTCACCGAAGCCTCCGGAGGTGGGCACCCACAGCGCAGGTGTCATGACACAGAGCATCCACGCAGCCGTGGAACGCCCAGTGTACGAACGCCCCACAATCACACAAGCGACCGTGTCGCAACCGTAACGTCAGTCGACCTCCCACGTGGCCTGGCAGGCCTGGGGAGGATTCTTGTTCCGATCCGGGCGGGAAGTCCTCCCCAAGCCGGTCACGTGCCCGGATCGGGCACGCGGGGGGTGCTACTCGGTGAGGCCGTTTTCCAGGGCGTAGCGGACGAGTTCGGCGCGGTTGTGGAGTTGGAGTTTGCGGAGGGTGTTCTGGACGTGGTTCTCGACGGTGCGGTGGGAGAGGACGAGACGGGTGGCGATCTGCTTGGCGGTGAGGCCGCGGGCGACCAGGCGGAGGACCTCTGTTTCGCGCTCGGTGAGGTGGGGGACTTCCGGGCCGGTCGCGCCCAGGCGGCGGTACTCCCCCAGCAGCAGTCCGGCCAGCCCCGCGCTGAAGACGGCGTCGCCCTCGGCGGTACGGCGTACCGCGTCGTCGAACTCGTCCAGTGACGCGGATTTCACCAAGTACCCGGAGGCCCCGTTCTTCACCGCGGCGAGTATGTCGTCCTGCTCGGCGCTGGCGGACAGGACGAGCACACGGGTATCGGGCAGCGCCGTGGTGATCTCACGGGTGGCGTCGACGCCGGAGCCGGTGCCCAGCTGCAGATCCATCACCACGACGTCCGGCCGGGTGGCCAGGGCGATCTTGACGGCGGACACCACATCCGCGGCGGTCGCGCAGACGTCGTACCCGCGGCTTCCGAGGTCGCGGGCGACGCCCTCGCGCCACATCGGGTGGTCGTCGACGATCATCACGCGGGTCATCGCCGGGCACCTCCCGATCGAAGGACAACGGTCATATCTTCAGCTCCCATTCGGTTCCTTCGCCGGGGGCGGTGCGGACGGTGACGGTGCCGCCGAGGTCGGTGATGCGGCCGCGGATCGACTGGCTGACGCCGAGATGGCCGTCGGCGCGGGCCTGTTCGAGACGGGCGGGCGTCGTACCGCGTCCGTCGTCGCGGATCGACACCACGACCTCGTCACCCAGCTCCTCCACGACGACCCACGCCCGAGCCTCCGGGCCGGCGTGTTTGGTCACGTTGCTCAGCGCTTCCTTGACCGCGGCAACCAACTCGGTGGCAGTAGCCGTTGGCAGCAGCACCTGAAGCGCCGGTACGACGACGTCCACGCGCGTGGTGGCCAACGGCAACAACAGCCCGCACAGGTCCACCCGGTCACCGTCCGAGGCGACGGCAGGCCGTGACGACATCAACGTGCGCAGGGCAACCTCCTGCTCCGCCGCCAGCCCGGCCAGTTCGAGCGCCTCGCCGCCGATCGCCGTACCGCGGCGCTGGACCTGTGCCAGCACCTGCAGTACGCCGTCGTGGATCGACCGGCTGAGGCGCAGCCGTTCCGCGGTCGCGCTCTCCGCGGCGATCGCCGACCGCAGCCGCTCCCCCGCCTGCCGCATCGTGGTGGCGGCGTATCCGACCACCAGCCCCGCCACCAGCAGCAACTGCACGTTGCTGAGGATCTTCGACACGTGGTCCACCCCGCGCAGCGACAGCAACGCGAGGCTGATCGTGACCGCGCCGAGCAGGCCGCCGTCCCGCCCGCGGGCGATCGCGAGCGCGAGCACCGGCCCCGCCGCCCACACCGACGTCAGCACGGACGCGCCCGCGCGGATGTCCAGCAACGGCTGCGCCCAGAGCGTGGCGTACATGCAGCCGACCGTGACGATCAGGTCCACGAACGCGAGCCGCGTGTTCCGGCGCCCCCAGCGGATGCTGTAGCCGTACGACGAGACCAACGTCCAGACGCCCATCACCGTGAGTTGCAGGACCGCGCCGTACGGCCGGACGATGCCGTCCCACCGGGACCACACGCCGAGGCACGCGAACACCCAGGTGAGCACCCGGAACGCGACCAGCGCACGCCACAGCGGCTGCAGCAGGTCGACGGTCGGGCGCTCCACCCGGGACAGTCTGCCAAGCCCGGCACGGGGCACGCGTGAGCCCTTCTACTCAGGACGCAGGTTTCCCCGCTCGTTCACAGGTTTTTCTCAGTTCTACTTCAGCTTGCCGGATTTTCCCCGTAATCTCGGGCCCAATTCACGCTCGGGGGAGCATCGACAACGCAGCGTAATCACACACGGAGGGGAATCGTGCGCAAGCTACCCGCCGGGCTGTTCAGCCTGGCCTTGGCGGCGACGACCGGGCTCGGCATCGCCGCAGCCTCGGCCGGGAACGCCGCCACATCGCCCACGTCAGGGTCGGCGCCGGTCGCCGGCGAGGCAGCGCCCGCACCGGACGAGCTGTCCAGCCCGCTCGAGGACAAGCGGCGTGAACTGCGGCAGGAAGCCCTGACCAAGGTCATCAACGGGCAGGCCACCCCGGAGCAGCGCAACGGCAGCACGGTCGTCAACCTGGGCGCGAAAGCCACGAACAACACCAAGACCGCCAAGCGCAAGGCCGACCAGTACGTCGAGCTCTCCCGGGAGAAGACCGACCGGATCTTCGTCGTGCTCGCGGAGTTCGGCAACGAGCGGCACCCGAACTACCCGGACAAGGACACCTCGCCGAACTTCCCGGGCCCGGCGCGCTTCGACGGCCCGCTGCACAACGAGATCCCGGCCCCGGACCGTTCGGTCGACAACTCGACGGTCTGGCAGGCGGACTACAGCCGGCAGCACTACCAGGACATGTACTTCGGCAGCGGCAACTCGCTGAAGAGCTACTACGAGAAGCAGTCGTCGGGCCGGTACTCGGTGTCCGGCGAGGTCACCGACTGGGTCAAGGTCAAGTACAACGAGGCCCGTTACGGCCGCTCGAACGGCTACCCGTGCTCCGGCAACGTCTGCAACAACACCTGGAACCTGATCCAGGATGCCGTGAACCAGTGGGTCGCCGACCAGGAGGCCAAGGGCCGGACGAAGGCCGAGATCACCGCGGACCTGAAGTCGTTCGACCAGTGGGACCGCTACGACTACGACGGTGACGGCAACTTCAACGAACCGGACGGCTACATCGACCACTTCCAGATCGTGCACTCCGGCGGCGACCAGGCCGACGGCGATCCGTGGCAGGGCGAGGACGCGATCTGGTCGCACCGCTGGTACGCCGGTTTCCCGGGCGGCCCGGCGACCAACCCGAACGGCGGCGCGCAGATCGGCGACACCGGCATGTACGTCGGTGACTACACGATCCAGCCGGAGAACGGCGGGATCAGCGTGTTCGCGCACGAGTACGGCCACGACCTCGGGCTGCCCGACGAGTACGACACCTCGGGTGCGGCGGTCGAGAACGGCGTGAACTGGTGGACGATCATGTCCCAGAGCCGCGTCGGCAAGCCGTCCGACGGCGGGATCGGCGAGCAGGCGGCCGACTTCAACGCGTGGGACAAGCTGCAGCTCGGCTGGCTCGACTACGAGATCGTGAACGCCGGCCAGAACCGGACCGTCGACCTCGGCCCGCACGAGTACAACTCGAAGAAGCCCCAGGGCCTGGTGGTGACGCTGCCGAAGAAGCAGGTGGAGCACCAACTGGTCCAGCCGCCGTCCGGGACGAAGGACTGGTGGAGCGGTCAGGGCAACAACTTCACGCACACGATGAGCCGCCAGGTCACACTCCCGGCCGGGCAGCCTGCGAGCCTCACCTTCCAGGCGAACTGGGACATCGAGGATTGCGGTACGACGGCCTGCGACTACGCGTACGTCGACGTGAACGACGGCAGCGGGTTCAAGACCGTCAAGGGCAACATCACCAACGATGCCGAGGGCAACGGGATCGACGGCACCAGCAACGGCTGGAAGCCGGCCACGTTCGATCTCTCGGCGTACGCCGGGAAGACGATCACCCTGCAGTTCCGGTACGCCACCGACCCGGCAGCCGGCGGGATCGGGTTCTTCGCCGACGACATCAAGGTGACCTCCGGGTCCACCACAGTGGTCGACTCCGGCGCGGAGACGTCGCCGGACGGCTGGACGCTGAACGGATTCAGCTCGGTCGGGTCGTCGTACACGAGCCAGCACGACAACTACTACCTGGCGTCGAACATCAACTACGTCGCCTACGACAAGCACTTGCAGACCGGCCCGTACAACTTCGGCTGGGCGAGCACGCTCTCGGACAAGGTCGAGCACTTCCCGTACCAGGACGGTCTGCTGATCTGGTACTGGGACACCTCGCAGTCCGACAACAACACCAACACGCACCCGGGCGCGGGCCTGATCCTGCCGGTCGACGCGCACCCGACGCCGATCAACCGGATGGACGGCCTGCTGTGGCGTCCGCGGGTGTCGGCGTACGACGCACCGTTCGGGCTGGAGAAGGCGGACTCGTTCACCCTGCACGTCAACGGGCAGGCAAGCTACGTCCGCGGCCAGAACGCCGTACCGACCTTCAACGACAGTAAGTCGTACTGGTCCGCCGACCAGCCGACGAGCAGCGTCAAGGTCCCGAACAACGGCGTCAACATCAAGGTCCTCTCGAAGACCGGCACCTCGATGAAGGTCCAGGTCAGCAAGCGCAAGTAGCCGGACAGCGAGCAGCCCCCGGAGTGATCTCCGGGGGCTGCTCTGCGTCGTTCAGACGGTCGCGTACGGCGTCAGGTCGCCCGCGAGTGCGGGGTGGACGCGGCCGCTGATGCGGGTGCCTTCGGCGGTGTGTTCGAGCTGCTCGACCGAGCCCTCGGAGTGGATCCGGGAGACCAGGTCGCCGCGCTCGTACGGGAGCAGGACCTCGACCATGACGTGCGGCTGCGGGAGCGCGCCCTCGATCAGCTCGCGGAGCTTGTCGATGCCCTCACCGGTCCGGGCCGACACCACGACCGCGTTCGGCTCGCGGTGCAGGATCGGCGCCAGCGCGAGCGGGTCGGCGGCGTCCGCCTTGTTGATCACCACGATCTCCGGTACGTCGGTCGCGTCGATCTCGGCCAGCACCTCGCGAACGGCCTGGATCTGCGCGATCGGGTCCGGGTGCGAACCGTCCACCACGTGCAGCAGCAGGTCCGCGTCGGTGACCTCCTCCAGCGTCGAGCGGAACGCCTCGACGATGTCGTGCGGCAGGTGCCGGACGAACCCGACCGTGTCGGTCAGCGTGAACACGCGGCCGTCGGAGGTCGTCGTACGCCGGGTCGTCGGGTCCAGGGTCGCGAACAGCGCGTCCTCGACCAGCACGCCCGCACCGGTGATCTGGTTCAGCAGCGAGGACTTGCCGGCGTTGGTGTACCCCGCGATCGCGACCGAGGGCACCAGGTTCCGGCGGCGCTCCTGGCGCATCGTCGAGCGGGTGCCCTTCATGTCCTTGAGCGACCGGCGGAGCTTGGCGATCTTGGTGTTGATCCGGCGCCGGTCGGTCTCGATCTTGGTCTCACCGGGACCACGGCCGCCGATGCCACCGCCGGCCGCACCGACGCGTCCACCGGCCTGCCGGGACAGGTTTCCGCCCCAACCGCGCAGGCGCTGCTTCATGTACTGCAGCTGCGCCAGCTCGACCTGGGCCTTGCCTTCCTTGCTCTTCGCGTGCTGCGCGAAGATGTCCAGGATCAGCGCGGTCCGGTCGACCACCTTGACCTTGAGCCTGTCCTCCAGGTTGCGCAGCTGCGCGGGCGCCAGCTCGCCGTCCGCGATCACCGTGTCCGCGCCCAGCGCCGCGACCAGGTTGCGCAGGTCGGACACCTTGCCGGAGCCGATGAAGGTCGCCGGGTCCGGCTTCTTCCGGCGCTGGATCACGCCGTCCAGCACCTCGGAGCCGGCCGTCTCGGCGAGCAGCTTCAACTCGGCCAGCGAGTTGTCCGCGTCCTCGGCGCTGCCCTCGGTCCAGACGCCGACCAGCAGCACCCGCTCGAGCAGCAGCTTGCGGTACTCGACCTCGCTGATGTCGGTCAGCTCGGTCGACATCCCGACCACCCGGCGGAGCGCCTGGCGTTCCTCGAGGTCGAGGCCCTCGGTGCTCAGCTCGTGGTCATCGTGACCCGTCAACGAATCGCCGGAGTCCTCGCCCTCAAGGAGGTCAAGTTCGACGTCGGTGGTCTCGTCAAAAGCATGTGAATGGGTCGTCATATACCTTCCATGGTGGCACGGGTCTCCAAGTACAAGCGACCCGTTTACCAGGAGTCAACGCCCCACGCAGAACTCAGATTCCCGCCAGCCAGGCGCGATCGAACTCCCCGCGCGCGTGCAGGACGGCCGGCCCGGTCAGCTCGAGGTGGTTGTCCGCACGCCACGTGACGCTGACTTCACCGCCCGGTACGCCGACCCGGTAGGTCACCGGCAGCTCGTCCCGCGCCTGCCGCGCCGCGGCCACCGTCACGGCGCAGGTCCCCGTGCCGCAGGAGCGGGTCTCCCCCGCGCCGCGCTCGTGCACCCGCATCTGGACGTCGTGCGCTCCCCGCCGTACGACGAACTCGACGTTCACGCCCTGCGGGAACGCCGCCGCGGGCGTCCACGTGGGCTGGTCGCACAGGTTGCCCGGCTCGTCCAGGCTGTCGACGAACGCGACCGCGTGCGGGTTGCCCATGTCGACGTGCAACGCCGACCATTGGTGACCGTTGGCCTCCACCACGATTCCGGCCGCGTCCGGGAGCTTCGGGGCGCCCATGTCGACGGTGAGCGTGCCGTCGTCGTTCTGCGCGACCTCCTTGACGCCGGCGCGGGTACCGATCCGGACCGGTTTGCCGTCGATCAGGCCTGCCTCGGCGAGGTACTTCACGAACACCCGGACGCCGTTCCCGCACATCTCCGCGATCGAGCCGTCCGCGTTCCGGTAGTCCATGAACCAGTCGCCGCCGTCCTCGACGTACGACTGCTTGTCCCCCTGGATCACCCGCAGTACGCCGTCCGCGCCGAGGCCGGCGTGCCGGTCGCAGAGGAACCGGACCACGGCCGCGTCGAGGTCACCGTGCACGGAACCGTCCGGGTCGGGCAGGATCACGAAGTCGTTCTCCGTGCCATGCCCCTTCAACCAGGGAAACGTACTCATGGGCACAGCGTACGGTGTGCGGTTGTGGAGTTGATCGCGTACTTCTGGGAGCGGGAGGATGCCGCTGCGGTCGCTGAGCGGCTGGGTGGGGTCGTGCGGCGCGGGCGCTTCCACGGGGAGGACGACGACGAGGACCACCCGTGGATCGTCGTGCTGGCCGACCCGGACCGGCCGACGCTCGACGAACTGCTCGCCGAGTACGACGGCTGGCTGGAGGACGACGAGCCCGGGGAACATGGCGGCGGCGTGCCGACGGCCCCGTTGCCAACGGAGCCCAAGCGCTTCAAGCGATAACGCGGCCGAGTCGGCGGCCGGTGGGTGCGCCCTTCGCCAGGACCGGTTCGCCGGCGACGAGGACGTGTTCGACGCCGACCGACAGTTGCCACGGGTCGTCGTACGTCGACTTGTCGGCGATCCTGGCCGGGTCGAGTACGACGAGGTCGGCGACCGCGCCGGCCTTGATCACGCCGCGGTCGGACCAGCCGAGGCGGGACGCCGGGAGCGAGGTCATCCGGCGGATCGCCTTTGCCAGGGTGAACAGTCCGCGGTCGCGGGCGTAGTGGCCGAGGACCCGCGGGAAGGTGCCGAAGTTGCGCGGGTGCGGGTGCCCCGGGCCGCTCGCGTCCATGATCCAGCCGTCGCTGGCGATCGCCGTGCGAGGGTGCTGGAGCACGGTCGTCACGTCCTCTTCGCGCATCGCGTGGTTGACGACGCTCACGGCGGCATCGTGCGACTCGAGGATGCGCAGGACGATCTCGGCGGCGTCGACCCCGTCTTGACGAGCGATCTCGGACAGACTCATCCCGCGACAGTCCGCGTACCGCCCAGGCGGCAGCGAGGCAATCACCACCGTGTCGGGCGAGAGCAGTACGTCGGCCCGCAGGGCTTCCGCAATCCGGGCACGCTCCGCCGGAACAGCAAGCCGCTCCAGAAGCGGGGACCGAGCGTTCTTTCGCGCGCCTTCGGCGCGGGTGGTGAGGTTGCCGGGCGAGCGGTCGAACGGCGGGGCAGCACCCTGGGCGGGGTGAGGGTCGGAGAGGGCCCAGCTTGGGAGGCGGGTGGTGAGGGTGGTGCTGGTGGCGGTGTACGGGTAGGCGTCCCAGCCGAGGTCGACGTCGGTTGTCCGGTCGAGGTGCTCTAGTGCCGTGGTAACCAGCCCGTGGTTGGCGTGGCCAACAGCTTTGAGGTGGGAGACTTCCAGGCGGGCTCCGCCGGCGCGTGCCGCGGCGATCGCCTCGTCCAGCGCTGCCAACAGGCCCGCGCCTTCGTTGCGGATGTGGGTGGAGTACAGCAGACCACACTCGGCGGCCGTGGCAACCAGCGCGGCGACTTCAGCAGCCGATGCGTACGTGCCGGGCGCGTAGATCAGGCCCGTGGAGAACCCGACCGCGCCCTGGTCCGCGGCCGAGCGCAGCAAATCCTGCATCAGCCGCAGCTCGTCCGGTGACGGCGCCCGCTGAGCAGTACCCATGGCGGCGATCCGGAGCGTGCAGTGCCCGACCTGCAACGCCAGGTTCACCGCCGGTTCCAACGTTGCAGCGAAACCACCCAGGTCGGTCCACGACCACCCGTGCCGCGCACCGAGGAACGCCGTACCGGCCTTCAACGTGTCCACGTCGGTGACCGGGAACGGCGACCACCCGCAGTTTCCGGCGACCAGCGTCGTGACGCCCTGCGCGAGCTGCGACTCGGCGCCCGGACTTGTACCGAGACTGAAATCCGCGTGTGAGTGCAGATCGACGAACCCCGGTGCCACAATGTTGCCCGTGGCATCGATCACCTCGGCTTCGGAGACCGGATCGGCCGGTGGCAGCACCGCGCTGATGCGGCCGCCCTCGACCAGGACCGTCCCGGGCCGGGGCTCGCTGCCGGTCCCGTCGGCGATCAGGCCGCCGGTCAGTGCGATGCGCATCGAGTCACTCCTGTTCTGGGCGGAGAGTCAGTTCACCGACTGTGTTCGCAGCGACGAACTCCCGGTCGACCTGATGCCCGAGCCCGGGCTGATCCGGTACCTGGACGACCCCGCCGACGGCGGTCACGGCGGGCTCGACGATGTCCCGGGCGTAGTACTTCTCCGAGGCGGACACGTCCGATGGGAGGGTGAAGCCGGGGAGGCTGGATAGCGCGACGTTCGCGAGCCGGCCGACGCCGAACTCGTGCATGCCGCCGCACCAGACCGGGATCCCGGCCGCCTGCGCCCGATCGTGCGCCGCCTGCGCCGCGGTCAGACCACCCATCCGCGACACCTTGATGTTGAGGATCCGCAGGGCTTCCAGTCGCAGCGCGGCCTCCAGGTCGGCAACGGTCTCGACACTCTCGTCGAGGCAGACCGGCGTACTGATCCGCCGCTGCAGCTCGGCGTGCGTGAGCAGGTCGCGAGGCGCGAACGGCTGCTCGATCATCGTCAACCCGTACGCATCCAAGGTCTGCAGCCGCGGCAGGTCGTCGGCACTGTAGATCCCGTTCGCATCTACGTGCAGATCGAGCCCGGGGTACGCCGTACGCACCGCCCGCACCGGTTCTACGTCCCAGCCCGGGGCGATCTTCAACTTCACCCGCGGGTACCCGGCGTCGACCTGGTGCTGCACCTGCACGAGCAGTTCGTCGATCGTCGGCTCGATCCCCAGCGAGACGCCCGCGACGACCTCAGTGCGCTTCCCTCCCAGGACCGTTGCCAGCGGCAACTGTTGGACCTCGGCCCACAGGACCCAGGCGGCCACGTCCACGCCGGCCTTGGCGAACTGGTTGCCGCGGATCTTGTGCGCCTGGAGTTGAGAAGGATGAGTCCAGCGGCGGCCGATGACGGAGGGCAGCACGTAGCGGGAGGTGATGTGCCAGCAGGTCTCCACCGTTTCGGCGGCGTAGTACGGGTCGGAAGGGGACGCGATCTCGCCCCAGCCGACCGCACCCGACTCGTCCTCCAGTTCCACGAGGATGTGGTCGAGGTACGCCTTGCGGTGGGAACTGGTCTGGAAGGCATGGACGAGCGGCATCCGCACCCGGTGCAGCCGCGCCGCGACCACGTTCAGCTCAGTTGACATACAGCCCCAGCTCCGTGTTCAGCCGGTCACGCTCGACCAGCCGGCGGCGGGCGCCCTTCGCGCTGGCGGTGGTCAGCGTCGCGAGGACGTGCAGTACGGAGGCGACGACGGTCGGCGAGTCGACGTACGACGCGCTTCCGGTGGCGACATAGATGCTCTGGTCGGCGACCTTCGCGAGCGGCGCGTCCTCGAAGTCCGTGATCGCGACCAGCTCCCCTCCGGCCTCGACGAACCGGTGCGCGATCTCGACCGTGTCACGCCGGTACCGCCGGAACGAGAACGCCACCATCAGGTCGTTCGACCGGACGTCGGCGAGTACGTCGACGCCGCGGACGACGGTGCCGTCGACCAGGGTCACCTGCGAGAGGCCCGCGCCCAGGTCGAAGGCGAGCAGCGACGCGTACGAGAACGACTTCGCGGACCCGACGATGAACCGCCGCCGGGCCGCGACGATCCGGGCGGCGGCCTGGGCGATCGACGTGTCGGTGAGGATCTGGTCCAGCGCCTCGTCGATCGAGGCACGTTCCTGCTCCACCACGCGACGCTGCAGCAGCGTCGACGAGCGGCGTTGCAGGCGGGCGTCGTACCGCTCTTGAGGGCTGCTGAGCTCGCGGTTGTCACGCATCGTCGGCCGGCCCGAAGTAGTAGACGCCGGTCCCGTCCGGCAGCCGCCGGCACGACACGGCGACGAGCCCCTTGCCCAGCAACTCCTCGAACGCGCCACGCAGATCGGCCGTCGGTACCGCCAACTCGGCCACCGGGGCCGGCGTGGACGGTCGCTCGCGGGTCAGGTCCCACTCGACCACGACGCGGTCGGTGCCCGGACCGTACATGTCCGGGGCGAACCAGCGCCCGCGGGCGCCCAGCACGTCGAGGTTGAAGTGTGCGTTGCGGATCTGCGCCGGATCGTACGTCCAGCGCATCCGCGACATCCCGTGGCTGAGGGCAACTTCTTTCTGGGCGTGCTTGAGCATCCGCCCGAGTCCGTGTCCCTGCTGCGCGGCGGCGACCACCGCGGACTGCGAGTAGTGGTAGAACCCGCGCCGGTCGGTGGCGCAGAAGCCGTACGCGAACGCGACCAGCTGATCGCTCTCGTCCAGGATCCCGACCACCGAGCCGCCGTTGCTCGCGAGCGCCCCGAGCAGCCGCGGATTCAGCCCGTACGCCGGGTCGAGATACCCGAACACCTCCCGGTAGAGCGCCGACGCCTCGGCGAACCGGGACGCCGTGGTGAGCGAGACCGCGCGAAAGCTCACCTCAGGGATACGATTCATATCTTGACCATAGCCGCACTCGGAGAACTCTGGCCAACCGTGGGTCAGATGATGATACGTTGACTATCCATGATGATCGAGCGACTCCGGGAGTACGTCGGCACCGAGACGCCGACCGGTGACGCGGCCGCACTGAACGCGTTCGCCGACCGGCTGGCGACGCGGTACGCCGATCTCGGCGCGACCGTCCGGCGCGAGCCGCAGCCGACCGGCGACCACCTGATCGCGGACTTCCCCGGCCGAGCAGCGCAGCCGCTGCTCTTCCTCACGCACCACGACACGGTCTGGCCGATCGGGCAGCTCGCCGGCGCGATGCCGTGGCGCGAGGCGGACGGGATCATCCACGGCCCGGGCGTCTTCGACATGAAGGGCGGCCTCGTCGTTCTGGAGACCGCCCTCGAACAGGTCGCCGGCCGCGACCACCGGCCGCTGCGGATCGTGGTGGTCGCGGACGAGGAGATCGGCTCGCCGACGGCACGTGCCCTGGTGACCGCCGAGGCCGAGGGTGCGTACGCCGCGTTCGGGTTCGAGCCGCCGCATCCGAACGGCGACCTGAAGACGTCGCGCTGGGGAAGTACCAGGGTCCGCCTCGAGGTCACCGGGCGAGAGGCGCATGCCGCGCTGGATCCGGACCGCGGCGTGTCCGCGATCGACGAACTCGTCGACCAGCTGATCGCCGTACGACAGGTGGTTGCCGGGCACGAGAAGGTGCTGTGCAACGTCGGCACGATCAGCGGCGGAGGGCGGACGAATGTCGTGCCAGGAACAGCGTCGGCCGACATCGGGTTCCGCTTCGTGGACCCGCAGACCGAAGAAGCGGTCCTCGCAGCGGTCACCGAACTGAAACCCGTGCGGGACGCGCAGTTGAGCGTGCAGGTGCTGTCCAACCGGCCGGCCTGGGAGCCATCCGGCGCAACGGACGAGCTGCTGGCGAAGGTGGCCGCCGCCGGGCGGTCGATCGGTCAGGAGATCGGCGGCGCACCCGCGTCCGGCGCCGCCGACACCAACCTCACCGGATGGTTGGGCATCCCAACGCTGGACGGCCTGGGCCCCGTCGGCAAGGGGGCCCACGCCGTCCACGAACAGGTCGTCGCGGCGACCCTGGCCGAACGAGCGGCCCTGGTCGCCGCGATCATCACCGCTCTCTGACCACTCCGGCCGCTCCCCCGCCCCGCCGGGTGGGTTCGGCGGCCGCGAGGATCGCGCCGCCGGGCAGGAACTCGAGCGCCGCGACCGCGCCGATCTCGGCGGCCGAGCTCCCGGGCGCACCGGCCGGCGTGAACGTGTGCCCGTACGGCGCCAGCGCGGCACCGTACTTGTCGATGAACGACTGCTCCGCCGTCACCGACGCGGTGTTGCGCTGTGACGCACGCGGTGCCGCGATCGCCTGCGGCAGCGTCATCCCGCGGTCGAGCCGGTTCGTCAGGGTCTGCAGGACGGTCGTGATGATCGTCGAACCGCCCGGCGAGCCGATCGCGATGTACGGCCGGTTGCCGCGCAGCACGATCGTCGGCGACATCGACGACCGCGGCCGCTTGCCGCCCGCGACGATGTTCGGGTCCTTCGGGTCGGGCACGAAGGAGAAGTCGGTCAGTTCGTTGTTGAGCAGGAACCCACGACCTGGCACCGTGATCCCGCTGCCGCCGGTCTGCTCGATGGTCAGCGTGTAGGAGACCACGTTGCCCCACTTGTCGGCGGTCACCAGGTGCGTCGTCGAACGTCCTTCGGTGTCCGGGCGCTGCTCGACGGTGGTGCCCTTGGCACACCGCGAGTACCTGCCGTCGGGCGATCCCGCGGGCACCGGCTTCGTCGCGGCCTTCTGCGGGTCGATCAGGCAGGACCGCTCGGCCCCGAACCCCTTCGACAACAGTTCCTTCTGCGGGACGTCGACGTACGCCGGGTCGCCGATGTACGCGCCGCGGTCCGCGAAAGCGAGCGCGGACGCCTCGAGGTAGGTATGCAGCGCCTGCGTGGTGGACATCTGTGCGATGTGCTGCGGCTGCAGGATGTTGAGCGCCTCGCCGACGGTGATCCCGCCGGAGGACGACGGCGGCATGCCGTAGACGCTGAGGCCGTCGTACCGGACCTTGGTCGGCGTGCGGTCGATCGCCCGGTACGACGCCAGGTCGCTGGTCCGGAGGTAGCCGGGATAGAACGGCAGCGTCGCGTCCGGGGTCTTCGGCGGGTTCTTCGCGACAGCAGCCATCTCACCGGACAGCTGGCCGTTGTAGAACACCGACGGGCCCTGCTGTCCGATCAGCTTGTAGGTGGCGGCGAGCTCCGGATTCTTGAACAGCGAACCCACCTGCGGCGCGTCGCCGTTCGGCAGGAACAGCTTGGCGGTCGGCACCACCTGCGAGAAGCGGGACTTGTTCTCCAGCGTCTGCAGGTGGAAGGTCGGATCGACGACGAAACCGCGCTCGGCCAGGCCTTCGGCGGGCTGCAACGCGTTGCCGAGCGACAACGAACCCCACTGCTTCAGAGCGCTGTTCCAGGTGGCGAGCGTGCCCGGTACGCCGATCGAGACGCCGGACGTCACCGCGTTCGCGAACGTGTACGGCTGGCCGGTCTGCTTGTCGACGAAGGCGTCCGACGGCATCGTCGCGGGTGCGGTCTCGCGGCCGTCGATCGTGTACACGCGGTGGCGCTTGGCGTTGTAGTACACGAAGTACCCGCCACCGCCGATACCGGCCGAGTACGGCTCGGTGACGCCGAGCGCGGCCGCGGTCGCCACGGCCGCGTCGACGGCATTGCCGCCACGGCGCAGTACGTCGAGACCGATGTTCGTCGCGTCCGGGTCGACCGACGACACCGCGCCGCCGTACCCGATCGCGACCGGCTGCCGCGGCGTGGCTTGCACCTGATCCGGTGCACGGACCGGCGTCTGCGCGCTGGCCGTTGCCGTGAAGGCAGTCAGAACGAGTGTTCCTGCGGACAGCGAGGCGATCAGCTTTTTCACGAGCTCCCCCACACGGGCTTCAGGGACAGGGACAAGCCCTGCCTACCGCACCCAACGCCCGCACGCCAGTCGTCACACCCCGGGTTCGCGGCGGAAGGTGTCGCTGTTGGCCAGCACCGCGTGTGCCCAGGGCAGGCTCATCTCGACCGGCTCGGCGTCCGGCTGAGGACGTTTGACAGCACGGTCGGAGACGACATGCCAAGCCATGTGCAGGTTCCCATCGCGCAGGAGCCCGGTGAACGAGGCGATCGCCGTAGGCTCGCCGGCGGTGAAGAACGCGAAGTGGAGAGCGTTTCCCTTGGCCAAGCCACTGACCGGGACAGTCGCCCCGGCGAACGGACTGTCGCCCAGCGCCGTCGTGAACGTCCCGCTGACGCGCCCGTCGTCGACGTCCGTGATCCGCAAGGTGCTGCCGTACTCGTTGATCCAGGTTCCCGACCACATGTTCATGGCCCTAGTACAGCTAGTGGAGGGTGCAGGAGGCGAGGAAGCGGCGTACTTCGCCGTCGGGCCATTCGACGGTGCCGGACGGGAACGACACCAGCAGCCAATGGCTCGACAGCTTCACCTGCCCGGTCAGCCTGCCGTCGAGGGTGCCGATGTGGACGGTCTTGCCGCCGGCGGCGGCGACCCGGGGCCTCGACAGGTTGCGTGCCTGCGGAGCCGCCTGCAGGATCACCTTCGCCGCGGTGTCCGCGGTCCGCATCTCCGGCTGCGAGAGCACGACATGGTTGGCCGCGATCGGCGACTCGGCCGTCCAGCCCTTCGGCGCGAGGCCGCAGTCGATCGTGCTCCAGGCCTGCCGGTTGGCGACCAGTTCGACGACGGGCGCGCCGAACTCCGAGATCGTCTGTTTCGCCTGCGGCGTCGCCGGCGGGAGTGTCGAAGGACCTGCGGCCGACGCAGCGGTCTCCGGCCCGACCGGTCCGCCGGCGACCTCGCCGCCGCTCCGCCACCAGTTCACCTGGTTGCCGATCGCGAGCACCAGAGCCGAGGCGGCGGCGACGCAGAGCACCCCGGTGGCCCGGCGGCGGCGCTTGATCCGGCGCAACGCGAGCCGGCCGCGGGTGACGTCCGCGTCGATGTCCGCGTCCGGCAGCCCGTCGGCCGCGCGGTCCGCGAATCCCTCCAGCAGTTTCTTGACCTCGTCCATCGGCGGTCTCAGCTACTCCCCGTCTCTTCCGTCATCAGTTCCTTGAGGCGTTTCAGCGCCTTCGCTGTCTGGCTCTTCACGGTGCCTTCGGTGCACTCCAGGATCCGCGCGCAGCTCGCGACGTCGAGGTCCTGGAAGTACCGCAGTACCAGGACCGCCCGCTGCCGCGGCGCGAGGTCCAGCAGCGCGTCCCGGACCGCCAGCGTGTCCGCCTGGTCCGGTACGTCGCTCAGTCGGGGCTCGAGCGTCTCCGCGGTCACCACCTCCGGGTGGCGGCCGGCCCGGCGGCGTTCGTCGAGGAAGGCGTTGACCAGGATCCGGTGGGCGTACGGACCGGCGCCTTCGTGCTTGATCCGGTGCCAGTGCACGTAGACCCGCGTGCAGGCGGTCTGGACCAGATCCTCGGCGGTGTGCACATCCCCCGCGGTGAGCAGCAACGCCGTACGCATCAGCCGGGTGCGGTCCGCGATCAGGTACTCGCGGAACTCGGCCTCACGGTCACCCCCTCGCATCGACGATCCCGGTGTTCACCTCGACTACGCCGGCGGCGGACCCACGGTTGCCTCGGGCTATCACTTCGAGTGCCCGCGCGGCCAGATCGGGCGCATCGTACGGCAGCCACGTGATGCGTTGGTCCTTACGGAACCACGAGTCCTGCCGGCGCGCGAACCGGCGGGTGGCCTGCGCGGTCCGCTCTCTTGCCTGGGCTTCGTCGATCTCACCGTTCAGCAACGCGATCACCTGCGAGTATCCGAGTGCGCGGTTGGCGGTCTTCCCCTCAATCAAACCCTTGTCCAGCAGACCTCGCACCTCGGCCACGAATCCGGCGTCGAACATCCGGTCCACCCGGCGGTCGATCCGCTCGTCGAGCACCGGCCGCGGTACGTCGAGGCCGAGCTGGATCGCGCCCTCGTACACGTAGCGGTGCTCGGGCAGCGTGGCGACGTACGGGCCGCCGGTGATCTCGATGACCTCGAGCGCGCGGACGATCCGGCGGCCGTTGCTGGGCAGGATCTGTTCGGCCGCCTGCGGATCCTTCGCCCGGAGCTGTGCGTGCAGGGCGCCGGATCCGTGCTCCGCGAGCTCAGTCTCCAGCCGCGCGCGGACGTCCGGGTCGGTGCCGGGAAACACGAAGTCGTCGAGGATCGCCCGTACGTACAAGGCAGAGCCGCCGGCCAGCACCGGGACCAGTTGCCTGTTCAGGCAGTCGTCGATCGCGGCCCGGGCAAGCTCCTGGAACTCCGCGACGGTCGCCGTCTCGGTGACGTCCAGGATGTCCAGCAGATGATGCGGTACGCCGCGGCGCTCGGCGTCGGTGATCCTCGCCGTACCGATGTCCATCCCGCGGTAGACCTGCATGGCGTCGGCGTTCACCACCTCACCGCCGAGGCGCTCGGACAGGGCAACGGCGAGGTCGGACTTGCCGGCCGCGGTGGGACCGACGACCGCGACGACGAGTGGTGCAGGCATCGCTCCAGTCTGGCAGTGCCGGATTCAGAGTTCGCCAAGAGGTGCAGACCGGTCTTGTGGATGACCCGGATTGTTCGGTAGTAACCATGTCAGTGTGGTGAGTTCGTGACATTTCTACGGGAGGACATCAAGTGACGAATCCGTTCGACGAAGAGTCGGCGAAGGACCAGCCCGAGGAGGCCGAGGACCTGACCGCCGCCAAGAAGAGCGGCGGCGACATCGAGTTCGCGGCCGACACCGAACCGGGCGACGGCACCGACTCCGGGGGCGATATCGAATCCGGTGGGGACATCGAGTCCGGCGGTGAGACCACCGACAGCGGCGGCGACATAGAGTAGTCACTCAACTACTCACAATGGGAGCCGCACGATGGGGATCTTCGACAAGTTCAAGGACACCGCCGAGAACCTGAAGGAAAAGGCCACCGACCTGGTCGACGGCCACGGCGACAAGGTCGGCGAAGGCCTGGACAAGGCCGGTGACTTCGTCGACGACAAGACCGGCGGCAAGTACGGCGACCAGATCGACTCGGGCGTCGGCAAGGCCAAGGAAGGCCTCGACAACCTCGACGGCCAGAACGACGACATCCCGGACAACCCGTCCGCCTGACGCCGTACTCCCCACAGGGCCGCAAGCACACCGCTTGCGGCCCTGTCGCTCGCACTGACCTACGATCGCGGCCATGAGCGACCTCCGGCTGACCGTCCTCGGGTCCGCGACGCCGTACCCGTCCGCCGACAACCCGTGCTCCGGCTACCTGGTGACCTCCGGCGACACGCGCATCTGGATGGACGCCGGCACCGGCACGCTCGGCCCACTGCAACGCCATACTCGGCTGGACGAGCTCGACGCGATCTGGATCTCCCACCTGCACGCGGACCACAGCGCGGACCTGCTGACGGCGTACTACGGTCTGCTGTACGCCGACCTGAAGCTGCGCGCGCCGATCCCGTTGTTCGGCCCGCCGGGGATCGCGGATCGGCTCGCGGGATTCCTGACGAACGGGCCGACGCGGAGCCCGATCGAGGCGGCGTTCGCCGTCACGGAACTCTCTGACGGGCATTCGACTGTGGTCGGCTCGGTCCGGTTGACCGCGCGGGCTGTGGAGCATGGTTTGCCTGCGTTCGCGGTGCGGGTGGAGAGCGGCAGCTCGCTCGTGTACTCCGGCGACACCGCACCGTGCGCGGCGCTGACCGAACTGGCGGACGGGTGCGACGTACTGCTCTGCGAGGCCGACGGGGCGGACCCCGCCCATCACACGCCGGAACAGGCCGGCGTCAGCGCAGCCGGCGCGGGACGGTTGATCGTGACGCACGTCGGTCCGGGGATCACGCCCGCAGAGGCTGTCGCGCGGGCCGGGACGCGGTACGAGGGGCCTGTCGAGTACGCCGAGGCTGGGGCGACGTACACGATGTGAGGTTTTCCGGACTTCCGGACGCGGATCGTCCGGATGCCGTCGTACGCTCGGCTCATGGTCGAAGGGCTGACCGTCCGGGCGCTGACGCCCGAGACGTGGGACGCGTTCGCGGCACTCGCGGAGCGGCACAACGGAGTGTGGGGCGGGTGCTGGTGCACGTGGTTCCACACACCGCACAACGAGAAGACGTTCGACGCGTCCAGCAACCGCGAGGTGAAGCAGCGGTTGGTCGAAGCGGGCCGGGCGCATGCGGCGCTGGTGTTCGACGGGTCGCGCGCGGTCGGATGGCTCGAGTACGGCACGCCTTCGGAGCTGCCGAACATCTACCACCGCAAGGAGTACGAGGCCGGTCTGGAGCGGCTGCCGGACTACCGCCTCACCTGCTTCTTCACCGACCGCAACTACCGCCGTCAAGGCGTCTCCGCCGTCGCTCTTTCCGGTGCCCTCTCCCTGATCACCGCCGCCGGCGGCGGCCTGATCGAGGCCTACCCCCAGGACACCGGAGGCAAGAAGATCACCGCCTCCTTCCTCTACAACGGCACCCGCACCCTGTTCGAACAAGCCGGCTTCACCTACCAACGCCCCAAAGGCAAGAACCACTGCGTCATGACCAAGACCCTCTGACGCCCCTCTCGGCACAGCGACCACGCACGGGAGATCTGCGGCCACGGTGATTAGGGTCTGGGGTATGGATCGGTTTCGGGTGGTGCCTGCGGCTTATGTGGTGGTGCGGCGAGGGGACGAGGTGTTGTTGTTGCTACGGGCCAACACCGGCTACATGGACGGGTACTGGGCGGTTCCCGCGGGGCATGTCGAGCGGGGCGAGTCGGCGGTGGCGGCGGCGCTGCGGGAGTTGAAGGAGGAGGTCGGGCTGGAGGTCGACCCGGCGGATCTGGTGCCGGTGACCGCGATGCACCGGACCGGTGGGAACGGGGATCCGATCGACGAGCGGGTGGACTTCTTCTTCACCACCGAGAGGTGGACCGGCGAGCCGACCGTTATGGAGCCGGACAAGGCGGCCGGGCTCGGGTGGTACTCGCTGGACGACCTTCCCGACCCGCTGGTGCCGCACGAGGCGCGGGTGCTCGGGTCGTTGCGAGCCGAAGCCCTTCCCGCGGTGATCGTCCAGGGTTTCGCCTGAGTTCACCGGCGGGCCGGTTGCCGCGCTCTACTGTGCCGACGTTGTCAACGGACTTGGAGCGTGGGGCGATGGACGAGCAGTACGGCGGGACGAGCCGGCGCGGGTTGCTGGGTGCGATCGGGGCGGGTGCGGTGCTCGTGTCGGGCACGCTGAGCGCGGGCAGCGCAGAAGCGGCCGGACAGGCGCCGCGGGCAGGACGGATCGACACCGAGCATCCGCAGTTCACGCTCGCGGTGGTGCCGGACACGCAGTACCAGTTCGACCAGGACCGCGGTGACGCCGCGCCGCTGACCGCGACGTTCAAGTACCTGATCGAGCAGCGCAGCGAGCAGAACATCGTGTTCATGGCGCACCTCGGCGACGTCGTGGAGAACGCGCAGGCGAGCGAGTTCGCGAAGGCGGACCCGGTCTTCAAGATCCTCGACCGGGCCCGCTTCCCGTACTCCGTGCTGGCCGGCAACCACGACATCGACGGGTCGAAGGACGACACCCGCGGCCCGTCGCCGTACCTGGACACGTTCAGCCCGCGGCGGTTCCGCTGGATGCCGACGTACGGCGGATCGACCGCGAACGGGTACAACTCGTACCACGTGTTCCGCGCGGCCGGTCGGCAGTGGTTGCTGCTGGCAATGGACTGGCGGCCGTCGGACGCGAGCTTCGCCTGGGCCCGCGCCGTGATCGCCCAGCATCCGAGGCTGCCGGTGATCCTGACCATCCACGAACTGGTGAACGCCGACCACGGCAACCCGGTGGCGTACTTCAGCGACCACGGCAACCGCGTCTGGGAACAGCTCGTCGACGACAGCGACCAGATCTTCCTCACGCTGAACGGGCACTACTGGCCGCCCGGCCGGGTCACCCGGAAGAATGCCGCGGGCAACGACGTGCACCTGCACATCACCAATTACCAGGACCGGTACTACGGCGGGTCCGGCATGGTCCGGCTGTACCACTTCGACCTGGCCAGGAACACCATCGACGTCGAGACGGTCTCGCCGTGGATCATGGCTCAGGCTCCGGCCCGGCGCAACGAGCTGGCCGAGGCGGAGATCGAGCTCAGCGACGACACCAACCGCTTCGGCATCCCGATCGACTTCGCCCGGCGGTTCGCCGGGTTCGCCCCGGAGCCGGTCCGCCCGGCGCGTCCGGCGAAGCAGCTCGTGATCCCGGGTACGGCGGCGTACTGGCGGTTCGACGGGCCGGTCGCGGACAAGGTGGTCGACCAGTCCGGGCAGGGCAACGACCTGACCCGGGTGCAGCTCAGCAACGACCTGCCGACGGCGTCGGCGGAGTACCACCCGGACCAGCCGGGGCACGCGAGCTGGGCTTTCCCGGGTGGGAAGAACCCGGCGCGCGGCGGCTACCTCAAGACCGCGGACGGGGCCCCGCTCAACGCGATGACGTTCCCGAAGGGCTACACGATCGAGGCGTTCGTGAAGCTCGCCGACGACGGGCAGGACCACTCGTGGGAGGGGCTGTTCACACGGCTCGGTACCGGGGGCGATGCGGGCAAGACCGGCAGCGACCCGGACGAACCGGCCGCGAAGCTCGGGTTCTCCGGCGGGCTGCAGGTGCAGTGGGCGGTGTACCCGGCGGACAAGAACGACACGTTCACCAACTGGGGTCACGAGCAGCGAGCCGGTGAGTGGTTCCACCTTGCGATCGTGAACGACGGCCGGCACAGCGTCGTGTACGTCGATTCCTCGGAGCTGCTGCGCAACCCGGCGACCCCGTCGAACGGACTCGCGACCGCCGGGAAGCCGTGGCTGGTCGCCGCGGGACACTACGCGAACAACATCGACCAGGGCTTCGCCGGCAACATCGGCGAACTGCGGGTCGTCACGCGTCCGCTCAAGCCGTCGGAGTTCCTGAACGCGTGAGGTGGGAGCGGATGAGCTTCTCCTGTGCGGGGAGAAGCTCCCGCTCCGCCTGCGTCAACGTACGGTTCGCGGCCCGGCGGGCCAGGGCATCGTCGAGGCCCGGGGTCGGATCGATCGAGTTCGCCAGGTACGTCGCCAGCGCCTCCCGGAGCAGCGTGCTGAGATCCGCGTACTCCGGATCGAGCGCGACCTGCGCGAAGATGATCGCGGTCATCGCGACGTCGAACTCCGCGAGGCCCTCCTCCGCGTTCCGCCAGTCGATCACGACCGGGCCGTCCGGGGTCGAGATCACGTTCAGCGGATGCAGGTCGCCGTGCACCACGACCAGCCCGGGTGTACCGCTCGGCGCCGGGATCGACTGCAGCCGCCGGTGCAGATCCGCGTGCAGCAGGCCGATGTCGGTCGCGTTCAGCTCGCCGGCCATCGCGGCCTCGCCGAGCGTCGGGCCCTCGAGCCGCTGCATCACGATGTCGGCGCCGTCCACCTCACGGACCGCCGGCACCGGGTACCCGAACTGCCCGACGTGCCGCATGAAGTCGGCCTCGTCGCGGACCGGCATCCCGTCCCGGTACCGCCGCAGGACCCAGTCCTCGTCGATCGCGTAGACGTCCGCGTCCCGCCCGAAAGCGAACGGCTCGGCGTCCGGAGCGAGCAGGCTCATCCGGGCTGGCAGCCGCCGGCTGCGGGCTCGAGCGGCTTGGCCCCGATCGTCGGCATGCCCAACATCACCCCGGGCGCCTCGGCCGGCGCATCCTGAGTCCGCTGCCACGCGTCACCGGCGCGCGTCCGGCGTACCGTCCCGAACACGTCGGCGACCAGGTGGTGGGGTGCGGCGTACGTGATCTCGACCGTTGCCATGTCACCCGGTCGCGGCGCCTCGACACCTTCCGGTACGGCGAAGTGCACGAGCCGGTTGTCCGCGCCGCGGCCGCTGAGCCGGTGGGTGGACGCGTCCTTCCGCCCCTCCCCCTCGGCCACGAGCACCTCGACCGAACGCCCGACGAGCGCCTTGTTCTCGGCCCAGGCCAGGTCGTCCTGCAGCGCGACGAGCCGCTCGTACCGCTCCTGGACGACCTCGCGCGGGACCTGGTTGTCCATCGACTCGGCCGGCGTCCCGGGACGCTTCGAGTACTGGAAGGTGAACGCGCCCGCGAACCGCGCCTGCCGGACCACGTCGAGGGTGCCCTGGAAATCCTCCTCGGTCTCCCCCGGGAACCCGACGATGATGTCGGTCGTGATCGCCGCGTCCGGCATCGCCGCCCGGACGTCCTCGATGATCTTGAGGTACCGGTCACGGCGGTACGAGCGCCGCATCGCCTTCAGTACGGCGTCCGACCCGGACTGCAGCGGCATGTGCAGCGAGTGCATCACGTTCGGCGTCTCGGCCATCGCCTCGATCACGTCCGCGGTGAAGTCCCGCGGGTGCGGCGACGTGAAGCGGACGCGCTCCAGGCCGTCGATCGTGCCGCAAGCGCGGAGCAGCTTCGAGAACGCGTACCGGTCGCCGAACTCGACGCCGTACGAGTTGACGTTCTGTCCGAGCAGCGTCACCTCGAGCACACCCTCGGCGACCAGCGCCTCGACCTCGGCGAGGATCTCGCCCGGCCGGCGGTCCTTCTCGCGGCCGCGCAGCGACGGCACGATGCAGAACGTGCAGGTGTTGTTGCAGCCGACACTCACCGACACCCACGCGCTGTACGGCGACTCGCGGCGGGTCGGCAGCGTCGACGGGAACACCTCGAGCGCCTCGAGGATCTCGACCTGCGACTCCTGCTCGACCCGGGACCGCTCCAGCAGCGCGGGCAGCGACCCGATGTTGTGCGTCCCGAACACCACGTCGACCCACGGCGCCTTGCGCGTGATGGTCGCCTTGTCCTTCTGCGCCAGGCACCCGCCGACAGCGATCTGCATGCCCGGCTTCTTGGCCTTCACCGGCGCCAGGTGCCCGAGGTTGCCGTACAGCTTGTTGTCGGCGTTCTCACGGACCGCACAGGTGTTGAAGACGACCACGTCGGCGTCGTCCCCTTCGGGCGCGCGGACATAGCCCGCATCCTCCAGCAGCCCGCGCAGCCGCTCGGAGTCGTGGACATTCATCTGGCACCCGTAGGTGCGGACCTCATAAGTACGCATGACAGCCACCAAGAGTACGTCCTCGCGGGCGCGGGTCAGAAAGCGCCGACCAGCGACACCGTCCGCCCGTCGTCCGACTCGGCCAGGGCGAGACCCGGGCCGATCGCCGAACCGCCGTACACCCGGCCGGCGCCGCGCAGGATGCTGCTCGTCCCACGGCCCGTGTGCGCGTCCAGCGCGGTCAACTGGCTGTAGTTGTCCCGCTGGTCGCTCCGCGACCACATCGGGTTGTGCTCGGCCGGCTCGCTTTCGACGTACACACCGCCGTTGTCGACCAGGACGCCCCGTACGTTCCCGGGCAGCTTCTTGGTCCACAGCACGGCACCGTTGCCTGCGTCGGTCGCGGTCAGGGTCCGGTCCGTGCGACGCACGAGTACGTCGGGGCCGAAGGCTGTGCTGCTTGTCGGGTCCGTGTAGCCGGACACGCCGGTGAGTGCGCGCCAACTGCCGTCTTTCAGGCTCACTGTGACCTGTGCGGAGTCTGTGAAGAGGTAGGCGCGGTCTCCGATGACCCGCATCGGCCCCGGCCCGTCCTGCAGGCACGGCAGGCCCTTGGTGGCGAACGCCTGGCCCGTCACCCGGTAGCCGACAAGTCGGCATTCCTTGCCGTCCTGCTCGGCGAACAGCGCGAGGTCTGCCTGCACAGCCGTCCTCGTGTAGACCAGCCAGGGCCGCTGCTGCGCAACCCGGCCGTCTGCTGCATCCAGTACGACGTACTGGGCGCCTGCCCGGAGCAGTACTACTGATGGCAGCACCGGAAGCGTGCGGGAGGACACCAGGGTCGCACTCTTGCTCTCAGCCGGGCGCCAGTTCGTGCTATGGCTCCACCTGGTCTTGCCTGCCGCGTCCACGCCTGACCACGTACAAAGCCCGACGGGCAGCTTCGCGACGTCGCAGTCCGCCAGTACGACGACCCCGCCAGCCGCCGCGACCACAGGCGTCCAAGCCGGGTATCTGTCGATCTGTGTCCACCCCTGGTGCGCCCGCGTCCACCTGACCTTTCCGTCAGGCGAGTAATAGGTCACCTGTTGCTTGTCGTTCTCGGACGTCCAGCCGACTACCGAGCCGTCAGCGGCGACTGCAGCATGGTCAACCGTGGCGGCTGGGTAGGTGCCAAGCAGGTGGCCGTTGGACCGGTCGTACGAGTGCATCGGCTCGTTTTCACCAGCCACGTACAGGTGGTCCCCGACGACCCATGTCTGCAACTTCAGGCTCTCCGGCTGCTTGTCGGCGATCTGCGCGGACCACAGCACGTCCGATGGCACCTGCGCCGACAGAACCGCTCTCGGTATGGCGATGGCAGCGACCGGCACAAGTACTGCGACAGCTCCCGCCAGCAGCTTGCGACGTACCAGCAGTGCGCCTATCACCGGAGCGCAGGCGATCAGCCGACGACGTACAGCGCAGGACGCGGTACGACGACGGCCCACGCCACTGCGGCCAGTCCAGCAACGGCCAGGACAATCAGCCCGACCAGGGTTCCCCGTGTGATCTTCACGGAGCAGACAGTAGAGGACAGGGGGCCTTTCCCTACCCCTGAGCGTGGTCCTGCACCCAGTGCCCACGCCTGCCGGCGACAGAACACTGGAACCCATGAACAGTTCTCGCCGTCAGTTCCTCGCCCGTACCGCCGCCGGGGCCGTGCTCCTCGCCGGCGGCAACCTCACCGCCGCGAACGCGGTCCGTACGCCGGCCGGGAGAAGCAACGCGCTCACCGCGCTCACCGATGTCACCGTCATCGACGCCGTCTCCGGCCGTAAGCGTCCGCACCAGACCGTGCTGCTCAGCGGCGACCGGATCATCGGCGTCGGCCGGATCCCGGTACCACGGGGTGCCGTGGAGATCAGCCTGAGCGGCAAGTACGTGATCCCCGGGCTCGCCGACATGCACGTCCACAGTCTCGGCGACGAGCGCGTGTCGCCGGCGCTCTACCTCGCGAACGGCCTGACCACGGTCCGCGAGATGGCCGGCACGAACCCGATGCTGTACGAGTGGCGTGACCGGATCGCCGCCGGCACGCTGCTCGGCCCGCGGATGGTCGTCGGCAGTCAGATCGTCGACGGCGACCCGACCCTGTGGGACCCGAACCTGACGAAGGTCATCGTGGTCGCCGACCCCGACCAGGCGCGGGCCGCCGTACGCCAGGTGAAGGCCGAGGGCGCCGACTTCGTCAAGGCGTACTCGCGCCTCACCCGGGAGTCCTGGCTCGCGCTCATCGACGAGGCCCGCAGGGTGCGGCTGACCGTGCACGGCCACGGTCCCGACCAGGTCACCTCGAAGGAGGTCAGCGAGCGCGGCCAGCGCAGCATCGAACACATCCACTCGCTCGGCCTGGCGGTCTCCACCCGGGAGGCGGAGGTACGGCAGATGGTCCTGGCGATCAAGGTCGCGAAGGGCGACTACAACTCCTGGTTCCGGCAGATGCACCCGATCGAGTGGATCGCCGCGAACACGTACAGCCCGGCCCGCGCCGCCGACGTCTTCGGCACGCTGCGCCGCAACAACACCCGGGTGACCCCGACGCTGACCATGCACAACGTGCTCGACCAGGTCGACTACACGAGCATGGACCCGAAGCTCGTCAAGTACATGGGCGCCGAGGAGCTCGACGTCTACGACTACGCCGTCCAGACCCTGTACGCCCCGAACCGCACCGCCGAGGAGATCTCCCACCAGCACGAGATGTGGGCGTGGCGGCAGCGGTTCGTCGGCGAGTTGTTCGCGCACGACGTACCGGTCATGGCCGGCACCGACACGGGTACGCCGTACTCCGTGCCCGGGTTCGCGCTGCACGACGAGCTGGAGCACCTGGTCGGGGCGGGCGCGACGCCGCGGCAGGCGCTGTACGCCGCGACGGTCGAGCCGGCCAAGTTCCTCGGCTCGGACACCGGCGCCGTGCAGCCCGGGAAGATCGCAGACCTCGTCGTACTCGACGCCGACCCCCTGACCGACATCAGCAACACCAGGCGGATCCACACCGTCGTCACCCGCGGCCGGGTCATCTCCCCCGCCCAGCGCCAACGGATGCTCGCCGACGTGGAAGCTGCCGTCAAGGAACCACCCACCGCCGCCACCCTCAAGCCCGGCGGCTGCTGCGGCGCCCACCGCCCGGCCTGAATGCGTCGACTTTGTGCACCAGATCCGTACGCCCAGGAGCGCGAAGTACGGATCCCGTGCACAAAGACGGCTGGTACGCCGACGGCCCACCCCCGAGCTCAGGGGTGGGCCGTCGGTTTCCTCGGGTCAGGCCGGTGGGGTGATGCTCCAGATGCCGCGGCCGTGGGTGGCGGCGTAGATGTTGCCGTCCGGGCCGGACTCGAGGTCCATCACCGTCGTCGTCGGCAGGCCGGTCCCGAGCACCTGCCAGTTCGTCGCGCCGGGTGCCCGATAGAAGGTGGCCAGGTCGGATCCGACCACGAGCGCGCCGTTGGCCAGCTGCTTGACCGCACTGGTCGGGATGTCCGGCAGGTTCGCCGAGATGTCCGACCAGGTCGCCCCGCCGTCCTTGGTCTCGTACACGTGCCCGACGCCCGCGCCCGGTCCCTCGGTGAAACGCCGCGAGAAGCCGTTGACGGCGACGTACGCGTGCTGCCCGTTCGCCGGATCGATGCCCACGCCTGCCAGATAGCGGTTCGGGAAGTCCGACGGCAGGGTCACCTGGTGCCAGGTCCCACCGGCGTTGGTCGCCAGGCCGCGAGCGAAACCGGCGTTGTTGCACGGACCGCACCAGCTGACGTAGCCGGTCCCGCCGCGCATCGCGACAGCCGTGGCCGAGTGCCCGGCGCCGAGGTCGAACGCCTTGTTCCACTCGGACGCGCTGCGCATGCCCCAGCCCTTGGTGGACGTGTAGACGTACTGACCACCCGCGATGAACCCGTTCGAGTTGGCCGAGTCGACCGCGATCGGGGCGATGAACCGCGGGTTCGGGTCGCCGGGGTCGAGGCTCCAGGAACTGGCGTCGGCCTCACTCAGCGCGCCCTTGTTCAGTGCGCAGTTGTTGGTGATCTTCACCGCCAGAGCGGTGTACTCCTGCAGCTGGTTGCACCCGTTCGCCGGGTCCGCGGCGCCGTCGCCGCCGTCACCGCCGAAGTTCGAGCCCATCTTGGTGTCGCCGTTGGTGCCGTCCGGCTTGACACCGAAGAGGTTCGAGACACCGTTGTCCTGCAGGCCGCCGGACACCACCACGCCGCCGTTCTTGGTGTCCTTGCCGACCGACACGGAGTAGTACTGCAGCGCGTCCATCGTCCCGTCGGCGGTCAGGGACTTCCAGTCGGTGCCGTTCTTGTTCGCGTTGACCTGGCCGTTGACCGGACGGGTGTAGATGCCGCCGTCGTTGCCGATGAACACCATCGGCTTGCCGCCCGACGTACCCACGGCGACCGAGTGCTGGTCGGAGTGCGGCGCGGTCGGGCAGGTGTTCTTGGCGTCGTCGATGTTCCAGCAGGGGAAGCCGAAGTTCCAGTACGGCGCCACGGCGGCCCAGTGCGAACCGGCGTCCGTCGTCTCGAACACCTCTTCCAGCCCGGCCCAGACGTGGTCGGCGTTCGCCGGGTCGACGGTCAGGAACTGGTTGTACCAGGCCTGCACGCCGACGGCGTACCCCTTACGGTCGAGGGCCGAGCCGCTGTTGTGCAGGATCTGCGGGTCGGCGATCTTGTTCCACGGGCCCGACGGGCTACCGGTCTTGGAGACGAAGATGCCGGCCAGGCTGGTGCTGCCGTTGATCTTGCTGGGCTGCTGCACCATCGCGTAGAGCCGGTCGCCCGACTTGCTGAAGGCGAACGTGGTGTACCCGACGTCGGTGCTGTTGCTGATGCCGCCGAGCACCACGTTCAGCCGTTTCCAGCTGGACGGGCCGGCGGTGTAGTCGTTGGTCTCGTAGAACCCGTTGTAGGTGTCACCGGAGCGCCAGCCGATGGCGGCGATCACGTGCTTGGGGTTCTTCGGGTCGATCGCGATGTCGTTGACGATGTTCTTGTACGCCGCGTTCGTCGCGCCGCCGGTCTGGCTGCCCGCCGGGACGAGCACGTTGCCGGCGTCGTCCTTGATCTGCGGCATGTAGTCCGGGTTCGGGTAGAACGCGACCTTCCAGGGGCCGGCGTTCGTCGACGCGTCGTGGTACCAGACACCGCGGTTGGTGGCGGCGAACACCTGTCCCCCGCCCCAGCGCAGCCGCCCGATCGTGGTCGACTCCAGCTCCTTGCCGCCGACCCGGTCGGAGGGGGCGAACTTCCCGGTCGTCGGGTTCGCGAGCCGGTAGACGCCCGATCCGACGTACGACGTACCGCCGGTGTTCGCCTCACCCGTCGCGTACCAGAGCGAGCCGTCGCCGGCGAGCTGCAGGTCGCCGCCGCTCAGGGACGGCAACGAGTCGCTCAGCGGGGTCCAGCTGCCGCCGCCGGTGCTGGAACGCCAGACGCCGCCGTTCGCGCCGGCGGCGTACACGTGGTTCGCGTTGTCGGCGGCCAGACCGGTGATCCGGCCCGTGACGTAGCCGGCTCCACCGCTGGAGTTCGAGTACCAGTCCCGGTACCGGGCGTCGTCGGCGTCGTACGGCACCTTGGTGACCTCGTGCCAGGTACCGGCGGTGTGCGGCAGTGCGCCGAGCTGCCCGAAGGCGCTCGAGTAGGCGCCCGGAGCGACGATGCCCGGCGCCGTCCGCGCCTGCTCGAACTCGTCGGCGATCGTGAAGGCTTCCTTCGACTCGTTCTGCATCTCGGACGGGTTCCCGCCCGCGATCATCAGCGCCTTCTCCATCACGGCGGCGTTGTAGTGCCGGCCGGCCCACTGATGCTTGAGCCACTCCTCCTTCAGCTCGTACCGGCCCGCATAGGCACCGATGCCGGCTGCGATGAGGGCGGCCCCCAGCCCGCCGGCGAGGACTTGACGACTGCGTTTGGCCAGCGAGATCCGCATGACACGCTCCGGGTGGTTCGACGGGTCACCGTCACACGGCGGCGCTCCCGTAGCCCTGTCGCGCGAGGGCCGAGGTGAACATACGTCCGCCCCCGGAAGGCCGGAAGTGATCGTGGACCTACCCGGAGTGACAAGGGAAAACCTGCGATTTCGTCCCTGTGTAGGCTCTCAGCTACCAAGCGTCGCTTTATTGCAGATCGTTACCTCTGTGGTACCACCCACCGCTGCGACCGCACCCTCGGCTCCGCTAGGTTCTGGCCATGAGCGATTCCGGTACCGTGACGAAAACTGGTCTGGTTGCGCTGACCGGCGTCAACAAGCATTACGGCGAGCTGCACGTCCTGAAGGACATCAACCTGTCCATCGACGAGGGCGAGGTAGTCGTCGTGATCGGCCCGTCCGGGTCCGGCAAGTCGACGCTGTGCCGCACGATCAACCGGCTGGAGCCGATCGACTCCGGCAGCATCACGCTGGACGGTCAGGCGCTGCCCAGCGAGGGCAAGGCGCTGGCCAGGCTGCGCGCCGACGTCGGCATGGTGTTCCAGTCGTTCAACCTGTTCGCCCACAAGACGATCCTGCAGAACGTCACCCTCGGCCCGACGAAGGTCCGCAAGACGGATCAGAAGCAGGCCGAGAAGCGGGCTCTGGAGCTGCTGGAGCGGGTCGGCGTGGCCAGCCAGGCCGAGAAGTACCCGGCCCAGCTGTCCGGCGGCCAGCAGCAGCGCGTGGCGATCGCACGCGCCCTGGCCATGGACCCGAAGGTCATCCTCTTCGACGAGCCCACGTCGGCGCTCGACCCGGAGATGATCCAGGAGGTACTCGAGGTGATGGTCGACCTCGCCAAGCAGGGCATGACGATGGTCGTGGTGACGCACGAGATGGGCTTCGCCCGGACCGCCGCGAACCGGGTGGTGTTCATGGCCGACGGCGAGATCGTCGAGGAATCCGACCCGGAGACCTTCTTCACCAGCCCCACCTCGAAGCGCGCCCAGGACTTCCTGGGCAAGATCCTCAAGCACTGACCCGGCAGCCACCGCCCGCAGCTGTGCCCAGTAACGAAGCGAAGGGGAAATCCAGATCATGAGAATGCGCACCCTCGTCGCCACGGTCGGCGTCGCAGCGCTCGCGCTGACCGCGGCCGCTTGTGGCAAGGACGAGCCGAGCGCCTCCGGCGGCGGCGGCAACGCGTCCGACTCGTGCGGCGACCTGCACAAGTTCACCACCGCGAGCGGCGTCGACGTGGCCGGCAGCCCGACCTTCACCAAGGCGAAGTCCCGCGGCAACGTCGTCGTCGGCGTCAAGGCCGACCAGCCGAACCTCGGGTACAAGGACGCCAGCGGCAAGCGCTGCGGCTTCGACATCGAGGTCGCCCGGATGGTCTCGGCCGGTCTCGGCCTCGACCCCGACAAGATCGAGTACAAGGAGATCCCGTCCGCGAACCGCGAGACCGCGATCGCCGGCGGTGAGATCGACTACTACGTCGGCACCTACTCGATCACCGACAAGCGCAAGAAGCAGGTCTCGTTCGCCGGCCCGTACTTCATCGCCGGCCAGGACCTGCTGGTCCGCAAGGACGACACCTCGATGGACGCCGGCAAGACCGCCCTGAAGGGCAAGAAGGTCTGCTCGGCGACCGGTTCGACGCCGATCCAGCGGGTCAAGGACGAGAAGCTGACCGAGGCGAGCAACATCTCCGAGTTCAAGACCTACTCGGAGTGCGTCTCGCAGCTGCTCGACAAGAAGACCGACGCGGTCACCACCGACGACGCGATCCTCAAGGGCTACGCGGCGAACGCGCCCGACGAGCTGCGGGTGGTCGGCAAGCCGTTCAGCGTGGAGAAGTACGGCATCGGCCTGCCGCTGACGGACAAGGCGCTCCGGGACAAGGTGAACTCGATCCTCGCCGCCTCGGCCACGGACGGCACCTGGAAGGCGATCTACGACGAGACGCTCGGCAAGTCGGGTTCGGACTCGACCCCGCCGCCGCTCGAGAAGTACTGATCCGTCCCCGGCCGCGGCGCCCGCGTGGTGCCGCGGCCGGTCTGTGCAGCAGAAGGTAAGAGGAAGGTCGCGATGTTCTCGGTCCTCACCGACAACTGGGATCTGTTCGGACACGGGTTCTGGACCACGATCAAGTTGTTCCTGATCTCCGGCGTGCTGAGCCTGGTGCTCGGCACCCTGCTGGGCACGTTCCGGGTCTCCCCCGTGCCGGCCCTGCGGGGCACCGGCACCGGGTACGTGAACGTACTCCGGAACACCCCGCTGACCCTGGTGTTCGCGTTCCTGGTCTTCGGCGCGCCGAAGATGAGCATCGAACTGCCGTCGTTCTTCTGGTCCGCGGTGGTCGCGCTGACGATCTACACGTCGGCGTTCATCTGCGAGGTCGTCCGCTCCGGCATCAACACGATCCCGCCCGGCCAGACCGAGGCGGGCCGCGCGATCGGCATGTCCTTCGTCCAGGTGCTCACGGTGATCGTGCTGCCGCAGGCGTTCCGGGCGATCGTCCCGCCGCTGATGAGCGTACTGATCGCGCTGCTGAAGAACACCACGATCGCGGCCGGCTTCTCGGTCGCGGAGGCGGGCGCGATCCCGGCGGCGATGTCCGAGCGCGGTGAGAACCAGCTGCTCACGCTGACCTGGATCACGGTCGGCTTCCTGATCCTGATCGTGCCGCTGATGTTCCTGCAGCGGTGGGCCGAGCGACGGACGGCGGTGGCCTGATGAGCACGTTGTACGACGTCCCCGGACCGCGGGCGAAGATCCGCAACCGGACCCTGAACGTGGTCGTGCTGCTGCTGGTGCTCGGCGCCGTCGCCTGGGTGATCTACCGGCTGAACGCCACCGGCCAGTTCGAGAGCCGCCGGTGGATCCAGTTCCAGTACACCTCGATCCAGAACCAGCTGCTCGACGGTCTGCTCGCCACCCTGAAGGCGGCCGGGCTGGCCGCGGTGCTCGCACTGCTGTTCGGCTCGGTGTTCGCCGCGGCGCGGATCAGCGACCACAAATGGGTGCGCGTACCGGCGACGCTCATCGTCGAACTGTTCCGTGCGGTGCCGCTGCTGATCCTGATGTTCTTCTTCTACTACGGCAGCCTGCAGTTCAAGCTCGGCCTGACGCCGTTCTGGGCGGTCGTGCTCGGTCTGATGCTGTACAACGGCTCGGTGCTCGCGGAGATCTTCCGCGCCGGCATCGCCGCCGTACCGAAGGGTCAGCGCGAGGCGTCGTACGCACTGGGCCTGCGGAAGAACCAGGTGGTCCGGTTGGTGCTGTTGCCGCAGGCGATCAGCGCGATGCTGCCGGCGATCGTCAGCCAGCTCGTGGTGCTGCTGAAGGACACCGCGCTCGGCTTCATCATCACCTACCCCGAACTGCTGTACGTCGGCAAGCAGATGGGCGGCCGGCTCAACTACGGCTTCCCGTACATCCCGACCTACATCGTGATCGCGATCATCTACATCGGGCTGTGCTCGCTGCTGTCCTTGCTGGCCCGCTATCTCGAGGGCCGTTCGCGCCGGCGGCGCAAGGTCACCGGTGCGCCGCCGCCCTTGCCTACCACGGAGACCGGCGAGACCACGATCTGAGTCAGAAGTCCACTGGGTCGCGGATCAGGGGGCAGGTCATACAGTGACCTCCACCCCGGCCGCGGCCCAGTTCCGCGCCGACGATCGAGATGACCTCCACGCCGGCCTTGCGGAGCAGGGTGTTGGTGGTGGTGTTGCGGTCGTAGGTGAACACCACGCCCGGCTCGACCGCGACGGCGTTGTTGCCGCTGTCCCACTGCTGGCGTTCGGAGGCGTACACGTCGCCGCCGGTCTCGATCACCCGTAGCTCCTTCAGGCCGAGCGACTCGGCCACCACCTCGACGAAGGGTTTGCTGCCCTCGTCGGTCACCTCCAGGCCGGGCTTCTTGTCGCTCGGCCGCAGGCTGAAGCTGTGGATCGCGTCGACGATCGTCGGGTACAGCGTGACGACGTCCCGGTCGGCGAACGTGAAGACCGTGTCGAGGTGCATCGCCGCCCGCAGCTTCGGCATCCCGGCCACCACCACGCGCTCGGCGGCGTTCTGCGCGAACAACGCGGCCGCGACCTGCGTGATCGCCTGCCGCGAGGTGCGTTCGCTCATCCCCATCAGTACGGCGCCGTTCCCGGCCGGCATGATGTCGCCGCCCTCGAAGGTGGCCTGCGCCCAGTCCTGCTCCGGGTCGCCCCACCAGACCGTCGATCCGACGTACCCGGGGTGGAACGAGTAGATCGCCTTGTAGATCAGGGTTTCGTCGTGCCGGGCCGGCCAGTACAGCGGGTTCATCGTCAGGCCGCCGTACAGCCAGCAGGTCGTGTCGCGGGTGTAGAGGGTGTTCGGCAGCGGCGGCATCAGGTACTCGCGGGCGCCGATCTGCTCACGGGCGAGGGCGACGTACCCGGTCCCGAACTCGCCGGACAGGTCGGACACCGCGAGGCCGCCGATCAGGTACTCGGCGAGCTCCCGCTCCGAGATCGACTCCAGGTACGCGCGGGTGTCGTCCACCAGGCCGAGACCGACGATGTTCGGCACGATCTTGCGGTCCAGCAGCCACGTCTTCGCCTCCGGGATCTCCAGCGTCTCGGTGAGCAGGTCGTGCAGCTCGACCACCTCGACACCGCGGCCGCGGAGCTTGTTGACGAAGTCGGCGTGGTCGCGTTGCGCGTTCTCCACCCACATCACGTCGTCGAACAGCAGGTCGTCGGCGTTCGTCGGGGTCAGCCTGCGGTGCGCCAGGCCTGGTGCGCAGACCAGTACCTTGCGCAGCCTGCCGACCTCCGAGTGAACGCCATGTGCCTCGGTCATGCGGTGGGTCCTCTCTCTCCCTCTAGATGGCGATCCAGCCGACCGCGAGCGCGACGATGCCGACCACGGCGCCCGCGACCGAGACCGCCAGGATGACCAGTTCGACCGGGCTGAACAGTCGTCTGCCCTGCTCACGCCGCGTCATCACGAACAGCACCGTCGCCGGCGCGTAGATGACCAGCGCGAGCAGGATGAACCGGATCCCGGCGGCGACCAGCAGGAACGCGGTGTAGATCGTCGCCAGCAACCCGATCACCAGGTCCCGGGTCCGCCCGGTGTCCTCCTCGTAGCCGTCGCGCAGCAGGGCGATCTTCAGCCCGTACCCCGCTGCCAGCAGGAACGGGATCAGCGTCAGCGCGCTGGTCAGGTCGAGCGCGAACCCGAACGCGTCCTCGGAGAACAGCACCACGATCAGCATCACCTGGACGAGCAGCGTCGACATCAGCAGCGCCGCACCCGGTACGTCGGTCTCCGGGTTGTGCGACTTCAGGAAACGCGGCATGTCGTTGTCCTTGGCGGCCACGAACAGCACCTCGGCCGCCATCAGCGTCCAGGCCAGGTACGCGCCCAGCACCGAGATGATCAGCCCGAGACTGACGAAGACCTGGCCCCACTGCCCGTACGCGTGCTCCAGGACGGCCGCCATCGAGGGCTGCCGCAGGTCACCGAGTTCGGAGTACGGCATGATCCCGTAGGAGACGATCGTCACCGACGCGAATACCGCGAACACGCACAGGAAGCCGAGCACGGTGGCCCGGCCGACGTCCTCACGCCGCTTCGCGTGCCGCGAGTACACGCTCGCGCCCTCCACACCGAGGAACACGAAGACGGTTACCAGCATCGTGCCGCGGACCTGGGTGAACAGGCCGCCGACGTCGGAGCCGCCACTCCAGTTGTCCACGAAAACCCGCGGATGCAGCGCGAACAGGCACAGCACGACGAACACCAGAATCGGGATCACCTTGGCGATCGTCACGATCCGGTTGATGACCGCGGCCTCCCGGACGCCTTTCCTGACGAAGAAGTAAAAAACCCAGGTACCGATTGTCGACAAACCGGCCGACAGCCAGGTGTCACCGTCCCCGAGGGCCGGAATGACGGCGCCCGCGGTGGACATGATCAGGACCCAGTACGTCACCGTACCGACGCACGCGCTCGCCCAATAGCCGAATGCGGAGAAGAAACCGGGATACTCGCCGAATCCCGCTTTCGCATAGGCGTAGACGCCGGCGTCGAGGTCGGGTTTCCGGACTGCCAGCGTCTGGAACACGAAGGCCAGCATCAACATGCCGACGCCCGCGATCGTCCAGGCGATCAGTGCCCCGGCCACGCCGGTCTGCTGCGCGAACCGGGCCGGCAGCGAGAACACGCCGGCGCCGACCATACTGCCGACGACCATCGTCGTCATTGTTGCGAAAGTGAGTTTCTGTGCGGTCGGAACGCTTTCCGCTGCCTTGGTCATCCGCGCCCCTCGGTGAGCGATCGGGCTCGATCCGGAATTTGCGCAAAACTCCCTACGACCGGCGGCGCTCGCCACATTCCGGCCTGTACCTTCAATTTCCCGCGCTCTGACAATGCTGTCAATGGCATACTGATTACATGTCCGGTCGCGGCATACTCGGCGTCGTCGTGGCGATGGTCGTGCTGTCCGCCTGCGGTTCCGCCGCGGGACGCAGCGCGACCTACGCGCTCGGCCACACGCCGGAACTGTCCGACCTCACCGACGCCACCTGGGTGGCGCACAGCATCGCCAACCGCGGCATCGTCGCGGGATCGGTCATCCAGCTCACGTTCACCGCCGACTCGGTGACGGCCGAGGCCGGCTGCAACACGCTGCACGGCGAGGCGTCGATCGACAAGCACGAAATGGTCGTCGGCGCGCTCGCGGCCACCAGGAAGGCGTGCGACTCGTCACTGCAGGCGCAGGACCGCTGGCTGGCCGCGTTCCTTGCCGCCCGGCCCACGATCGAGCGGCAAGGCAACGAACTCTGGCTGAGCCGTCGTGCGGAGGTCCTGCACCTCACCTCATGATCAGTGCAGGGTGCCGAACGAGTCGCGAATGATCTCGAGGGCTTCGGCGGCCTCTTGTTCGGTCAGCGTCATCGGCGGGGCCATCCGGAGGACGTTGCCGTACAGGCCGCCCTTGCCGATCAGTAGACCGCGGTCCTTGGTCTCCTGCTGCAGTTTGGTGGTGGCAGCCGGGTCCGGGGTGTTGTCGTCCGGCTTGACGATCTCGGCGGCGAGCATCAGCCCCTTGCCGCGGACGTCGCCGAGCTCCGGGAACTCGTCGGAGATCCCGCGCAGGCCGTCGACCAGCTGTGCGCCGCGCTTGGCCGCGTTCGCCTGCAGGTCCTTGTCGAGCAGGTAGTCGATGGTCGCCTTGGCCGCCGTCGTCGAGATCGGGTTACCGCCGAACGTGGACAGCGAGTTCGCCTTGATGCTGTCCATCAGTTCGCCCCTGGCGACCACGCCGCCGATCGCGAACCCGTTGCCGAGCCCCTTCGCGAACGTCATCGCGTCCGGTACGACGTCGTGCGCCTGGATCCCCCAGAAGTGCTCGCCTGTCCGGCCCCACCCGGTCTGCACCTCGTCCGAGATGAACAGGATCCCGTACTCGTCCAGGACCTCCTTGAACGCGGCGTACAGGCCGTCGGGCGGCGAGGAGAACCCGCCGACGCCCTGGATCGGCTCCGCGATCAGGCAGGCGACGTCGCCCGCGGTGGTGGTCTCGATGACGTCGCGCAGGTCCTCGACGCAGACCTTGATGTACTCCGCGTCCGGCAGCTCCCGGAACGGGCTGCGGTACCGGTACGCGCCCTGCACGTACTGCACGTTCACGGGCGACAGGCTGCTCGCGGACCAGCCGCGGTTGCCGGTGATCGCCACGGTGCCGAACGCGCGGCCATGGTACGAGTTGCGCATCGCGAGGACCTGGTTGGACCGGCGCGCCTGGGTGGCCAGCAGCAGGGCGGTCTCGTTCGCCTCGGTGCCGGAGTTCGCGAAGAACACCTTCGCGTCCGGGATCCCGGACAGCTCGGCGATCTGCTCGGCCAGCTCGATCTGCTTACGGATCAGGTACACCGTCGAGGTGTGCGCGATCCCGGACCCGAGCTGCTCGCGGACCGCGTCGGAGATCTCCGCGATGTCGTAGCCGATCGCGTTGGTGAGGATGCCGGCGAAGAAGTCGAGATAGGTGTTCCCCTCACCGTCGGTGACCCGGCGGCCGGACCCTTGCACGATCTCGATCGGCTCTTCGTAGTACAACGCGAGCCAAGCCGGCATGACGGCCTTGTGACGCTCCCAGAGCTCCGCATGTGTCATGTCCAACCTTTAGCACGTCTATCGCGGCTATGGTGCTCTCCGTGACGTTGCCCAGCATCCCTCATGTGGACATCGAGTCCCTGGAGCACTTCGACCGGCTGCTCGCCTCCGGCGCCACCACGATGGCCGGTTGGCGGATCCAGTCCGTCGACCTCACCGGGCGTACGGCAGAACTCCTCGGGCTGAAGCCGACCGGGTCGGTGTTCCTCGGCTGCGGGCTGGCCGACGAGGCGGACGCATGGGTGCGGGACGGCGGCGGGCTGGTGTTCCCGGCGATCCCGGAGCTGCCGTTCGACGCGTACCGCGGGCGGCTGTACGACGCCGACGAGCTGTACGCGGGGCTCGAGCACGGGTACGACGCCACACCGGATGCCCAGATCTACGCGTGGTCCCGGCAGCACGACGAGAAGGGCGACACGGGCCGTACGCTCGCCTCCGCGCTGCACGACCACGCGATCGCCGACGCGCTGACGGAGCTCCCCTCCTCGCGGCCCTGGGTCGGCGTGATGGGCGGTCACGGCGTACTGCGTGGCGCCGCCGACTACCGGTCCGCCGTACTGCTCGGTCGTACCCTGGCCCGCCGCGGGCACGTGGTGGTCACCGGCGGCGGTCCGGGCGCGATGGAGGCAGCCAACCTCGGGGCATCGCTGGCGGCGTACGACGACTCCGTGGTCGAGGAGGTGCTCACGCGGCTGACCGCCGTACCGTCGTTCCGGCCGTCGATCGCGGCCTGGGCGACGGCCGGTCTCGACGTACGGCGGGAGTTCCCGGGCGATGGTGGCGTGTCGGTCCCGACGTGGTTCTACGGGCACGAGCCGCCGAACGTGTTCGCGTCCGCGATCGCGAAGTACTTCTCCAACGCGCAGCGTGAGGACGTCCTGCTCAGCCGTGCCCGTGGCGGCATCATCTACCTGCCAGGAGCCGCCGGCACGGTCCAGGAGGTCTTCCAGGCCGCCACACCGAACTACTACGGCGACGCGGCCACGCAGATCCCCCTGGTGCTGGTAGACGTCGACCACTGGACCACCAAGCTCCCCGTCTGGCCCCTACTCGAGTCCCTGGCCGCCGACCGCCCGATGTCGATCCACCTCGTCCCCACCATCGACAAGGCCGCCGAACTGGTCACCTGAGCCTCTTCGTCAGCTTCACGTCCTCCTCTGCGCCGCGACCCAGCCGGTCACGGCGGCGAGGGCTCTGTCGGGTGATCGCCACGGAGCGACCCCTTCGGCGAGGCGAGGAGACAGCGCCAGAACGGCTGCGTGGTCTGCGTCTTCGTAGCGGCGTACCTGCATGTACTCAGTCTGTCGGTGGGGTGGTTTACGGTGCTCGGCATGGTGAGCTTTGTGCTGGTGCCCGGGGCGTGGTTGGGAGCTTGGGCGTGGGATGAAGTGGCTCAGGTGCTGCGGGATGCCGGGCACGCGGTTCATCCGGTGACGTTGAGCGGGGTGGCCGAGCGGCGCGGGGTCGACGCGGGGCAGCAGGAGCACGTTCGGGACATCGTGCGGGTCGTCGAGGAAAACGATCTGCGGGACGTCGTGCTGGTCGGGCACAGCTACGCGGGCGTGCCGACCGGGCAGGCGGCCGGGCGGATCGGGGACCGGCTCCGGCGGGTGGTGTACGTCGACTCGAACATTCCGACCGACGGGAAGTCGTTCGCGGACGGCTGGTCCGCGGAGGGGCAGGCGTGGCTGCGGGACCAGCTCGAGCAGACCGGCGGGTACTGGCCGCCGCTGACCGCCGAGGACTACGTGGGCCAGGACCTGACCGACGCCGCGATCGCGCTGATCCTGGAGCGCGGTACGCCGCACCCCGGGCGCGCGGTCACGGAGCCGGCCGAGCTGGTCCGGCCGATCGGCGAGCTGCCCACGACGTACCTCAAATGCCTGATGGACGGCGCGACACCGTCCACCGTCGTCCTCGAGCAGCTCGAGTCACCGCTGTGGGAGCTCGTGGAGCTCGACACCGGCCACTGGCCGATGCTCTCCCAGCCGGAGGCGCTGGCGAAGCTCCTGATGGCCGTCTAGTCAGGCGACCTGGCGCGGCTTGAACTGGAGCTGCGGGTTGGCGTACGCGTCCTGCGACTCGACCAGCTGCAGCTCCCGCTCCCCCGACTCGTGGGTACGCGTGAGCAGGTCGAACACGCTCGACGTCGTCCGCGCGAGCGCGTCCGCGAGATCGCCCGTACGGCGGTAGTGCGCCGTGAACAGCGCGGCCGTCACGTCACCCGACCCGTTCGCCTTCATCGGGATGTACGGCGTCTGCACGAGCCACGCACCGCTGTCGTCGACGGCGAGCATCTCGATCGTGCCGTCCTCGCGGTCGGGACGCTCGACGCTCGTGACGAGCACCGTCCGCGGCCCGGTCGCGCGGGCCAGCTCCACGGAGGCCAGCGTCGACTCGAGCGTGTCGGGCTCGGTGTTGGTCAGGAAGCCCAGCTCGAACTGGTTCGGCGTGATGATGTCGGCCGCCGGAACGACCCGGTCGCGCAGCAGGACCGGGATCGCGGGCGCGACGAAGCACCCGGACTTCGCGTTGCCCATCACCGGGTCGCACGAGTACACGGCCGCCGGATTGGCCGCCTTCACGCGCTCGACCGCCTCGAGGATCACATCGGCGATCCCTTCGCCGCCCTGGTACCCGGAGAGCACGACGTCGATCTGCGGAAGCACGCCCCGGTCCTCGATTCCCCGCAGCACCTCGCGCACGTCGTCCGGGCTGATCATCGGGCCCCGCCACGCGCCGTATCCGGTGTGGTTCGAGAAGTTCACCGTGTAGACCGGCAGAACCTCCACACCGATGCGCTGGAGCGGGAACACCGCCGCCGAGTTACCCACGTGCCCGAAGGCCACCGCTGACTGAATCGAGAGGATCTTCACCACGCGATCATCCCAGACCGCCTCCTGGACCGGCCGAACGTGTTCGAGGGTTAGCGGAGCCAGCTCTCGGCTTCGTCGAGGAAAGCGTCGACCTGGACGATGTCGTAGCCCTCCGTGAGCCGGACCGGGCGGAACTGTGCGCCGCGGACCTCGTCGGCGGTGACCGGGCGGCTCACCGGCAGGCCGTTCACGGTCGCCATCACTCGGTCGACGAAGTCGTCCACCTCGTCCACGGCGTACCCCTCACGCAGCCGGACGAGGCCGAACCGCGGCGTCGGGCGCCCGCCGGGGACCGCCGGTGTGCTCGTCCGGGGTGTATCCGGGACACCTGGTAACCAGCGTTCGGCCTCGGTCAGGAAGTTGTCGACCTCCTCGACCGCGTACCCCGGCCCGAGGAACGGCGTACCGAAGGCGGCCTGGCGGAGGTCGGCCACCGTCACCTCCGGCCCGACGGACCGGCGTTCGGCGGTGGCGATGATCCGGTCGACCAAGGCGTCCACCTGGGCACGGTCGTACCGCTGGCCCATCCGGCGGACCTGGAACTGCGGTCGGAGCATCAGGACTTGCTCGCCGCGGCGAGCTGCCCGCAGGCGCCGTCGATCTCCTGGCCGCGGGTGTCCCGGACCGTGACCGGGATGCCGCCGGCCTCGAGCCGCCGGACGAACTCGCGCTCGTCGGCCGGGTCGGACGCGGTCCACTTGGAGCCGGGCGTCGGGTTCAGCGGGATCAGGTTGACGTGCACCCAGCCCCAGTCGCCGCGGGCGCGCAGCTTCTCGGCCAGCAGGTCGGCGCGCCAGGCGTGGTCGTTGATGTCGCGGATCATCGCGTACTCGATCGAGACCCGGCGCTTGGTCTGCTCGGCGTACGCCCAGGCCGCGTCCAGGACCTCGTCGACCTTCCAGCGGTTGTTGATCGGCACCAGCTCGTCGCGCAGCTCGTCGTCCGGCGCGTGCAGCGACAGCGCCAGCGTCACCGGGATCCCCTCGGTGGCGAGCTGGTTGATCCGCGGCACCAGCCCGACGGTCGACACGGTCACGCCGCGCGCCGAGATCCCGAGGCCTTCGGGCGACGGGTCGGTGAAGCGCCGGACCGCGCCGATCACGGCCTTGTAGTTGGCCATCGGCTCGCCCATGCCCATGAACACGATGTTCGAGACCCGCCCCGGGCCGCCGGCGATCTCGCCGCGCGCCAGCGCCCGCGCGCCGTCCACGACCTGCTCGACGATCTCCGCGGTCGTCATGTTCCGCGTCAGGCCGCCCTGTCCGGTCGCACAGAACGGGCACGCCATCCCGCAGCCGGCCTGCGACGACACGCACATCGTCACGCGCCCCGGGTACCGCATCAGGACCGACTCGACGAGCGAACCGTCGAGCAGTTTCCACAGCGTCTTCCGGGTCTCGCCGTTGTCGCACTCCAGGTCGCGGACCTTGGTCAGCAGCGGCGGCATCAGCTCGCCGACCAGCTTGTCGCGGGTCGCGGCCGGCAGATCGGTCATCTCGGCCGGATCGGACACCAGCCGGGAGAAGTAGTGGTTGGACAGCTGCTTGGCCCGGAACGCGGGCTCGCCCAGCGCCTCGACCGCCGTACGCCGTTCCTCCCCGGACAGATCGGCCAGATGCCGCGGCGGCTTCTTGGCACGGCGCGGCTCATCGAAGACAAGAGGCAGGGAGCTAGACATAACCGCCCCATTGTCGCCCGCCGCCCCGGCCCTTCACAAATTCACATCCCCCACGTGCCGAGCATCACAGAACCCTCTTTGTGCACCAGGTCCGTGCGGCGGGGCGGGAACCGTGCGGATCTGGTGCACAAAGTGGTCCTAGGCCGCGTAGCCCTTGGGCGGGATGAGGGTGGCCAGCTGGTTGAAGGTCAGCCAGTACGTCGCGGTCGGGGCGAAGCCGGCGGGGTCGGCGATGAGCACGGTCTGGTCGCTGTCGTCGTACCCGATCACCGTGAAGTAGTGGTAGATCGTGTAGTTCGGGTAGCCCGGCGGGTGGTTGTTGGCCGGGGCAACGATGTTGGCGACGATCGGGTAGTTGTTGTCGATGTCGAGCACGATGTCCCGCCAGAGCAGGTCGCGCTGCGCCTGGGTGGGCGGGTCGTCAGGCATCTCCTTGGTCTCGTACCAGCCGGTGCCGACGTGGTTGTTCAGCACGCGGGTGACCTGGCCGATCCAGTCCGTGCCGTTGGTCGTGGTCGGCAGCTCGTCGGCGAGCTGCTGCTGGCTGGGCGGTGCGATGCGGGCGGAGAGTGCGATCCGGGTGGCGGCCGGCCCGCACCAGTAGCTGGTCTGCTGGTACTGGAAGTCGACGGTCAGCGTCTTGACGGTCTGCGTCGAGTAGCCGAGCTTCGGCACCGGCTTGGTCGCCGCGATCGACATGCTGTCCGGTACGGCGCCGGCGGCGTTCGCTGCGGTCATCGGGAGCACCGCGGCCGCGATCAGCGCGAGACCGCTGACAGCGGCCTTGAACTTCGTCGTGGGAATCATGTCAGCTCCTCACTGGACGACCGGGGCGGATCATCCTGCGTATGATGCTGACACATCCCGCTATGTCATGGTGAAAAAATCACCGACCCTTTCCAGCTCAGTCGAAAGGGTCGATGATTTCCCGCACCAGCCACGGCACGACCCGCTCCGGGTACGGCGACGGCAGCGACAGCACGATGTGATCGAACCCGAGACCGACGGCCTCCCGGACGATCGCCCGCGTCGCGGCCGGGTCGTCGTACGACACGATCTGCTGGAGTGAGCGGCTGATCGTCGCCGGGTCGCGCCCGATCCGCTCGCACTCCGCGTCCAGCCGGCGGATCCGGTCGGCGAGCGTGCCGAGGTCGGTGTGCGGCGGGCCGCTGATGTTCCACTGGTCGGCGTACTGCGCGACCAGTCGAAGCATCCGGTCGCCCCAGCCGCCGATCAGCAGCGGCGGACCGCCCGCCTGGACGGGCTTGGGCGAGTTCCGGTTGCGCTCGAGGGTGTAGTACCGGCCATGGAAGTCGAACTCGTCCTCGGTCCACATCCGGCGCAGGATCTCGATCGTTTCGCGAAGGCGGTCGAGGCCCTCTCGCGGCGGCACGAGCTCCAGCCCGTAGGCGAGGTACTCCTCGATCCCGGGATTCGGCCCCTGGATGCCGTGCTGTCCGGCGGCCTGCACGGTGCCGCCGGCGCCGAGACCCATGATCAGGCGACCCTCGGAGATCACGTCGAGCGTGCTGGCGATCTTGCCGAGGACAGCCGGATGGCGTGCGCGGTTGTTGGTGACCAGCAGGCCCAGCCGCAGCCGGGAGGTCTGCGCGGCGAGCGCCGTGAGCAGCGTCCAACCTTCGAGTACGTCGCCGTCCTTCGGGCCGCGGAGCGGGAGGAAATGGTCCCACAGCCAGGCATCGCGGAGCTGCGGAACCTCGTCCGCTTCGAGCCAGACGCGCCGGATGTCGGCGTACGGAACATGCATCGGGGTGGTCTTCAGACCGAAGGTCGGTGACATAATCGTCAGGATAGCTGATGATCAGCAATGCTGACGATCAGTTTCCCGGTAGATTTGCGGTATGTCTGAACGGCTCGGGTATCTGCTCAAACACGTCCTCGCGCAGCTCACCGAGGCGCAGGCGGCAGCACTCGCGCCGCACGGCGTGAACGGCCGCGACCTGGCGGTGCTGTCCGCGGTCGCGTCCGGCGAGCCGCTGTCCCAGCTCGAGGTCGCGGCGCGGCTGCGGGTGGACCGGACGTCGATCGGCGATCTGCTGGACGGGCTCGAGGAGCGCGGCTTCGTCGAACGCCGGCGTAGTGCCGAGGACCGGCGGCGGAACGTCGTCGTACTCACGCCGCTCGGCGAGTCCACCTTCGCGGCGGCGGAGCAGGTCCGGCTGGAGGTCGAGCGGTCGTTCCTGGCTCCCCTCGCGTCACCAGAGCGTTTCCGCGACGACCTACGGCTGCTGCTCGGGGAATGAGGTCTCCAGTGGGCCGGTTGGACTCGACATGGTCTCCGTACCGCTATCAGTCCTGGACCGCTCTCGGACACGTGTAGGCGAGTCGGAGGCGGAGACACTGCGTGCGACTGTAGCCCTGGCGCAGCAGGTGGAAGAGCTTGGCTACAAGCGTTTCTGGGTCTCGGAGCACCACAGCGTGCCGGGAGTGGTCGGCTCGGCGCCTACGGTGCTGGCCGCAGCCGTTGCCGCACGCACCGATCAGATCCGGGTCGGCACCGGCGGCGTGATGCTGCCGAACCACAAGCCACTCGTCGTGGCGGAGCAGTTCGGCGTACTGGAGTCGCTGTATCCGGGCCGGATCGACATGGGCCTCGGTCGATCGGTCGGCTTCACGAACGGCGTACGGCGGGCGCTCGGGGTGGAGAAGGACGCGGCGGACGACTTCGGCACGCAGGTCCGGGAGCTGCTCGGCTATCTCGCCGGTACGTCGTCGGTCCATGCTCGACCTGGCGAGGGGCTGTGGATCCCGCCGTTCATCCTGGCCGTCGGGGAAGGCGCCTCGATCGCAGCGGCGCTAGGGCTACCGGTGGTGCTCGCAGCCCGGCCTGACTCCCCGAGCCGGCTCGCCGACTATCGGCGTGACTTCAGACCGTCCGCCTGGGCGCCCGAGCCCTACGTGATCCTCGCGGTCACCGCCGCGGTCGCCGACTCAACCGAGGCCGCGCGACAGCTGCTGCTTCCCGAGGCCTGGGCCACTGCGTACTCGCGGACCCGCGGCGTGTTCCCGCCACTGCAGGCCGACGTACCGGCGGAACTGACGGCGCGCGAGCAGGAGTACTTCGACAACGCGCTCCGCGGCCAGATCTACGGCACGCCCGCCGAGGTCGACGAGACGCTCACCGATCTGGTACGCCGTACGGCTGCCGACGAACTGCTGGTCACGACCAACACGTTCGACCGGGCCGCGCTGCTCGCGAACTACGCGGCGCTGGCGAAACTCAGCGACTGATCCGGTCCTCGAGCCGCTTCCGGACGTCCGGCCACTCGTCGGCCAGGATCGAGAACACCACCGTATCGCGGAACGAACCGTCCGCCATCCGCATGTGCCGTCGCAGTACGCCTTCACGCGTCGCTCCCAGCTTCGCGATCGCAGCCTGCGAACGGGTGTTCTTCGTACCGGTCTGGATCTTCACGCGGCCGAATCCGCACGTCTCGAACGCGTGCTCCAGCAGCAGAAGCTTCGTCGCCGGGTTGACCGCGGTCCCCCACACCGCCGGCGCGTAGCCGGTGAAGCCGATGTGGGTCCGTTCGTTCACCAGGTCCACGTCGGCGAGGCTCGACGTACCTACAACTGTGCCGTCGGCAACCAGCCGGACCACGTAGGCGAACCGCTTCGCCGCCGCCGGGATCCACTTCGCCCGCATGTCCTCGGCGGAGGCAGGCATCGCCGCGGGGCCGCCGCCGAAGCCGCTGGCGTACACCTGCTCGTTGCCGATCGCGGCGTACAACTCGTCGATGTCGGAGGATTGCATCCGGTCGAGGCGGACGACCTCGTTGCCGAGTGAACGTCCGTCAGGTGCGATTGTCATGCTTTCACCAGGAGATGCAGTAGGAGCCAGACGATCGGGGCGGTGGCGAGCAGCGAGTCCAGGCGGTCCATCACGCCGCCGTGACCGGGCAGCAGGTTCGACATGTCCTTGATGCCGAGGTCGCGCTTGATCATCGACTCGCCCAGGTCACCGACTGTCGCGGTCAGCACCGCGACCGCACCGACGATCGCGCCGACCCACCAGTCGCCGTGCAGCAGGAAGACCACCGCCGCGATACCCGCGCCGATGCAGGCGAGGGCCGAGCCGGTGAAGCCCTCCCAGGACTTCTTCGGGCTGATCGTCGGCGCCATCGGGTGCTTGCCGAACAGCACACCGGCCGCGTACCCGCCGACATCGCTGGCCACGGTGACGACGAAGAACGTCACCACCCGGCCAGGCCCGTCCGCATCCGGCTGCACCAGCAGGATCGCGAACCCGGCCAGCAACGGCACGTACCCGATCAGGAACACCCCGGCGCTGGCGTCCCGGACGAACCCGACCGATCCGCCCGGCATCCGCCAGAAGATCGTCCCGAGCACGGTGATCCCGAGCGCCACCAGCAGGGCCATCGGACCGCCGAAGTACGCCGCGAGCAGCATCGCCGCGGTCCCGACGAACAGCGGGATCTTCGGGATCTCCGCGCCGCCGGTGCGCAGGGCCTTGATCATCTCGTCGACCGCGACCAGCACGACCACCAGCACGAGTACGACGAACAGGACCTTCTGCCAGTACAGCGATCCGAGGATCAGCGCACCGAGCCCGACACCGACCGCGATCGCGGCCGGCAGGTTCCGCCCGGCGCGGCTCGGGCTGGGACTCGGCGCGGGCGTGCTCTCGACGCCCATCACACCTCGAGCAGTTCGGCTTCCTTGTGCTTGAGCAGGTCGTCGATGGAGTCGACGTACTTCTTCGTCAACCCGTCGAGCCGCTTCTCAGCACTCTTGCCCTCGTCCTCGCCCGCGTCGCCGTCCTTGACCGTCTTGTGGACCTGGTCCATGGCGTGCCGGCGGATGTTGCGGACGGAGACCTTGGCGTCCTCGGCCTTGGTCTTGGCGACCTTGATGTACTCCTTGCGCCGCTCCTCGGTGAGGGCCGGCATCACGACCCGGATCACCGCGCCGTCGTTCCCCGGGTTCACCCCGAGGTCCGAGTCCCGGATCGCCTTCTCGATCGCGGCCATCGCACCCTTGTCGTACGGCGAGATGAGCACGGTCCGGGGCTCCGGGACCTGGAAGCCGGCCAGCTGCTGCAGCGGCGTCGGGCTGCCGTAGTAGTCCGCCAGGATGCCCGCGAACATCTGCGGGTGCGCGCGGCCGGTGCGGATCGCGGCGAAGTCGTCCTTCGCAACCTCGACGGCCTTCGCCATCTTCTGGTCGGCATCGCGGAGAGCTTCGTCGATCACGACATTCCTCGCTTCCTCTGGGCCGCCTCGGCGCGGCCACGTGTGTCCCGATCCTAGTCGTACGGGGCTTACTACCGGTTACTGACCCCGCGAGACGACGGTGCCGATCTTCTCGCCGTGGATGACGCGCTCGATGTTGCCCTCTTCGAGACCGAAGATCACGATCGGCAGCGCGTTGTCGCGGGCCAGGCTGATCGCCGTGGCGTCGGCGACCCGGAGACCCCGGGCCAGGAAGTCGTCGTACGAGAGCTGGTCGAACTTGACCGCGTCCGGGTTCTTCTTCGGGTCCGAGTCGTACACGCCGTCCACGCCCTGCTTGCCCATCAGCAGCGCCTCGGCGCCGACCTCCAGCGCACGCTGGGCGGCGACCGTGTCGGTGGAGAAGTACGGCATCCCGGAACCGGCGCCGAAGATCACCACACGGCCCTTCTCCAGGTGGCGCTCGGCCTTGCGCGGGATGTACGGCTCGGCGACCTGACCCATCGTGATCGCGGTCTGCACCCGCGTCTCGATGCCGAGCTTCTCCAGGAAGTCCTGCAGGGCGAGGCAGTTCATCACGGTGCCGAGCATGCCCATGTAGTCGGCCCGGTTCCGCTCCATCCCGCGCTGCTGGAGCTCGGCACCGCGGAAGAAGTTGCCGCCGCCGACCACAACGGCGACCTGGACGCCGGCCCGCGCCACGTCCGCGATCTGCTTGGCGATCGAGTTCACGACATCCGGGTCGACGCCGAGCTTGCCGCCGCCGAACACCTCACCCGAGAGCTTCAGCAGCACCCGGTGATAGGCGGGCGAGAACGGCGAAGAGGCCGGACTCGTCTCGGTACCCAGGGTTTCCGTCACGATTCCGGCCTCCTCGTTGCCTGTGCTCTTGCCCGTGCGCTCAGATCCTTCTCGGGATCAGGCGCCGACCTCGAAGCGGGCGAACCGCTTCACGGTCACACCGGCCTCGTCGAGCACGGCCTTCACGGTCTTCTTGTTCTCCGTGACCGACGGCTGCTCGAGCAGCACGACGTCCTTGAAGAAGCCGTTCACCCGGCCCTCGACGATCTTCGGCAGGGCGCCCTCCGGCTTACCCTCCTCGCGAGCGGTCGCCTCGGCGATCCGCTTCTCGTTCTCGACCGTCTCGGCCGGAACCTCGTCGCGGGTGGTGTAGAGCGGGCGCATCGCGGCGGCCTGCATGGCGGCGCCGCGGGCGGCCTCGACGTTGTCGCCCTCGAACTCGACCAGGACGCCGACCTGGGCCGGCAGGTCGGCGGCGCGCTTGTGCATGTACGCCGTCACCTGGCCGTCGAACACGGCCACCTTGCCGAGCTCGAGCTTCTCGCCGATGACCGCGGCCAGCGCCTCGATGTTCTCGGCGACGGACTTGCCGTCGGTGAGCTTCTCGTTCAGCAGGCCCTCGACGTCGCCGACCTTGCTGGCCGAGGCGTGCGCGACGATGTCGGCGGCGAGCTGCTGGAACTGCTCGTTCTTCGCGACGAAGTCGGTCTCGCAGTTGAGCTGGACCAGCGCGTTCTCCGCCGCGGCTACCAGGCCGTTGGTCGCGGAACGCTCGGCGCCACGCTTCTGGGCCTTGGCCGCGCCCTTGATGCGCAGCTCCTCGATGGCCTTCTCGAAGTCACCGTCGGTGGCCTCGAGGGCCTTCTTCGCGTCCATCATGCCCGCGCCGGTGGTGTCGCGGAGCTTCTTCACGTCAGCGGCGGTGTAGTTCGCCATTCCTCGTTCTCTCGTCTTCTCGATGCGGCTGGATGGGCGGGCGGTGGTGCCGTCCGGCGGTGAACCGGACGGCACCCGTGGCTGTCAGGCCTCGTCGGCCTTCGGGGCCTCATCGGCCTTCGGGGCCTCGGCGGCCGGGGTCTCCTCAGCGGCCGGGGTGGCCTCGGCGGCGGGAGTCTCCTCAGCAGCCGGAGCGGCCTCGGTGGCCTCGGCGGCCGGAGCGGCCTCGGCAGCCGGAGCCTCGGCGGTCTTGGCCTCGGCGGTCTTGGCCTCGGCCGCCTTGTCCTCGCCGGCCTTGCCGTTCTGGCTCTCCAGCAGCTCGCGCTCCCAGGCAGCCAACGGCTCTTCCGCACCCAGCTCCTCGCCGGCGGCGGCGGAGCCCTGGCCGGAGCGGCCCATCAGGCCGTCGGCGACCGCGTCGGCGACGACCCGGGTGAGCAGGCCGACCGAGCGGATCGCGTCGTCGTTCCCCGGGATCGGGTAGTCGACCTCGTCCGGGTCGCAGTTGGTGTCCAGGATGCCGATGATCGGCAGCTTCAGCTTGCGCGCCTCGTCGACCGCGAGGTGCTCCTTCTTGGTGTCCACGATCCACACGGCGGCCGGAACCCGGGCCATGTCGCGGATACCGCCGAGGGTCTTGAGCAGCTTGTCGTGCTCGCGACGCTTCTGCAGCAGCTCCTTCTTGGTGACACCGGAGGCGGCGACGTCGTCGAAGTCGATGAGCTCGAGCTCCTTCAGACGCTGGAGCCGCTTGTTCACGGTCTGGAAGTTGGTCAGCATGCCGCCCAGCCAGCGCTGGTTCACGTACGGCATCCCCACCCGCGTCGCCTGCTCGGCGATCGCTTCCTGCGCCTGCTTCTTGGTACCGACGAACAGGATCGCCCCGCCCGACGCGACCGTGCTACGGACGAACTCGTACGCGCGGTCGATGTAGGACAGCGACTGCTGCAGGTCGATGATGTAGATGCCGTTGCGCTCGGTGAGGATGTAGCGCTTCATCTTCGGGTTCCAGCGCCGGGTCTGGTGCCCGAAGTGCACGCCGCTTTCCAGCAGCTGCTTCATGGTCACGACGGCCATGAGATGGTCTCCTTATGGCGACCCGGGTGCTCTTCCGGGTCTACTCGGTTGTCACGTCACGGACCGGTTGACCCGTGACTCCTGATGCCCGTCGCGCGAATCCACCCGGACTGCTCCGGGACCGTCGGATTGACGCACTTGTGCGGGCATGCGTAGTCGCCCCGCTCACACGGGGCGCCACCGGAAGTGTACGTGACCGCCCGCCCGCAACGCGAACCGGCCCCAGTTGTCCACAATCCCCCGATCCGCGCCGATTCGCAGGCCCGGAACCGGCACCTTCTCCGGCATGACCATCGCCTTCCTCACCCCCGCCCCGTCCCCCACCGGACCCGTCGCCGGCTGGCCCCTGGATCCCCGCCCCGAGATCGTCCGCGGCTTCGAGCTCCCCGCGAAACCGTGGCTCCCCGGCCACCGCGGCGTAGACCTCGCCGGCCACCCCGGCCAACCGGTCCTCGCCGCCACCCCCGGCACCATCACGTACGCCGGTCCCGTCGCCGGCCGCGGCGTCGTCACGATCACGCACGACGGGCGCCGTACGACGTACGAGCCCGTCGTCGCGGAGGTACCGGTGGGCACGTCCGTCCGGACCGGCACCATCATCGGGCGACTGTCCGCCGTGGGCTCGCACTGCCTGCCGAGAGCGTGCCTGCACTGGGGACTACTCCAGGCCAAGCAGTACCTCGATCCCCTGACCCTGCTCGCCAACCGCCCGGTCCGCCTACTCCCGCTCGCAGCCACACCCCCGAGAGGCGCGGTCCCGAGAGGCGCGGTCCCGAGAGGCGCGGTCCCGACGGGTGTGGCCGCGGGTGCGGGCGCCGTCTCGGGTGCGGGCGCCGTCTCGGGCGCGGGCGCCGTCTCGATGGAGGCCCCGATCGGCGACGCCGGCTACCGGAATCGGCGCGCGGCGAAACTCGTCATCGCCGCGACTGCCGCGCTCACGCTGGCCGCCGGCCTGCTGATCAGACGCCCGTGAGGCCTACGCGTGCGGCAGGTTGAGCTGCCAAGAAACCCCGAACCGGTCGTTCACCCAGCCGAACTTCTTGCTGAACCCGTAGTCCCCCAGCGGCATCAGCGCGCCGCCGCCCTCGACGAGCGCGTTGTAGAGCCGCTCGAGCTCGGCCTCGTCCGCACAGTCCACGAAGAACGACATCGAAGGCGTGAAGGTGAATCCATGATGCTGGTAGCTGTCACTGCACATGAACTGCTGCCCGGCCAGCCGGAACACGGCGACCATCACTGATCCCTCGGGACCTGGCCCCTCGGCGCCGTACTTGTGCATCGACACGATCTCGGCGTCCTCGAACAGCGACAGGTAGAAGGTCATCGCCTTCTCCGCGCCACCCTCGAACATCAGGAACGTCTTGATCTGCTGCTCGGCCATCGCCCATCTCCTAAAGTCGCGGCTTATATAAGTCACGACTGTAGCACCGGATCAGCTCCCGGGAACCCGTGCCTGCCAGGCGTCCTCGTCCCGCGAACGGCGCTCGACGCCGGCCGGGAGCTTGTTCCTGGCGAGATCGGTCAGCGTGGTGTTCTCGAGCACGTCCCGGAGGCTGGCCCGCGCCGCGATCCAGACCCGCTGCAGGACCACCGCATGCTCGTTGTACGTGACGCTCTCCGGCCGGACGCCCGAGATGCTCACGATCGGGCCGTCGACCGCCCGCATCACGTCGGCGACGGAAATCTCGTTCGGGTCGACCGCCAGCCGCCACCCACCGGACTGCCCGCGCTGGCTGGACAGCACTCCGGCCCGGCGCAGGTCGGCGAGGATCCCCTGCAGGAAGCCGTGCGGAATGCCCTGCGCCCGGCTCAACTCCTCAGCCGACACCACCGAATGGTCGTTGGCCACCCACCGCTGGGTGATCTCGATCAGCGCTCGCAACGCATAGTCAGACTTCGCCGAAACCCGCATGTCCCGCAGTCTGCCGCATCCCGGCACCCACCCGCCGCATTCCATCCCTTGTCATGCCTCCGGTCAGCCGATGGGTCAGGCGCTGGATCAGGCGCCGGGTCAGGCGCCGGGTCGGACGCTGGGTCGGACGCTGGGTCGGACGCCGGGTCGGACGCCGGGTCGGACGCCGGGTCGGACGCTGGGTCGGACGCCGGGTCGGACGCCGGGTCGGACGCCGGGTCGGACGCCGGGTCGGACGCCGGGTCGGACGCCGGGTCGGACGCCGGGTCGGACGCCGGGTCGGACGC